>CAWJVE010000005.1:0-314276 GCA_963846255.1 uncultured Solirubrobacteraceae bacterium | reverse complement strand
CGGGTTATGAGCAGGGTGGCCGGGGGTGGGCTGGGGCACATCTGGCTTTCTAAAGCCAGATCAGGCCCACAGGACTCGGTCAGATTTGCTCAGATTGGTACCGAAGTGGTACCAGCCCGACTTCGTGAGGGCCCGCGTTGGTTTGCTTGACCGATTCGTGGTAGTTGGAGTCCTCGCGGGCGCAGTTGTTCCGGGTGAGACGCTGCCTGTTTAGGCCCTTCCAGTCGCGTGGCGGGGCGCGGTCATGTGGTTGGTCCAACAGCACTGGGCTCATCTGCGGCGTTCGGCAACAGCCGCCGCGGAGCCTTCTGCTCCCATGCGTCGGTCAGCAGTTCCCGCATCAGTGCCCCGTCGGCGACCGCCAGGTCGACTTGCACGGCACGTAGCTTCTTGCCCCACCAGAACTCCCGGCACACACCCGGGTGCGCATGTACCGCGGTGCGGACGCCCGGCTCATCGAGCATTACGTTTATGTGCCCCTCGTCCCACAAGGTCGCGATTATCCGGCCAGCGACGCGAAACGACGGGCGCCCGTGATGGTCCTGCTCGACCACCTCCGGAAGCGCTGTTGCCAGTCGCCGGATCTCCTCGTGAGACGTCACTGCGATCCCCCACGCTACAGCCCGAGAGAGGATGCACTCGGTGACTTGCCCCGGAAGGATGAGCCGGCAGTGCCGCTCGGCTAGGGCCAGTTTTACCCCCCAGGGACCCGGGTAGACGACCGACAGACCGCAAAAGCCCGCCAACGAGACAGAGGGAGGTAGCAGCGAAATGGCATCCACACGGCTAGACGGAAAGACAGTGGCCTTTCTCACCGCCCAAGAGGGCATCGAGGAGGTCGAGCTCACAGAGCCCTGGAGCGCCGTCAAAGACGCTGGCGGCACGCCCAAGCTGATCGCCCCCGAAAGCGGCGAGATCCAGGCCTTCAACCATCTCGACAAGAGCTCGACATACACTGTCGATCAGTCCCTCGAGGACGCCGACCCCGACGACTACGACGCGCTGGTGCTCCCCGGTGGCGTGGCCAACCCCGACCAGCTGCGCACCGACGAGCGCGCCATCCAGTTCGTGCAGCAGATCTTCGCCGCGGGCAAGCCAGTCGGCGTCATCTGCCACGGCCCCTGGACACTCGTCGAGGCAGACCTCGTGCGCGGACGCAAGCTCACCTCTTGGCCGTCCCTGCAAACCGACATCCGCAACGCCGGCGGGGAATGGGTCGACGAGCAAGTGGTCGTCGACCAGGGGCTCGTCTCAAGCCGCAAGCCGGACGACCTGCCGGCGTTCTGCGCGAAGATCGTCGAGGAGTTCGCCGAGGGTCGCCACGAAACAGCCCCGGCCGGCGCCACCGCCCACGCGGGCTAGACCCTATGTCAGTCAACCCCCGGGCTAACCGACATAGGGTTTAGCCAGGGGATCGCCAGAGCTCGCGACTCAGGCCCCCTCCGTCACCTCACGAGGCGCGGTCACGTCGTCGGCTCCACGTCGATGCAGGAATCCGCGACAGGCTGTGTTCTCGAGGGTGAAGATCGTCTGGGGCAGCTGGGGGCGGAGCCCGACTTCGGCGGCGTCGGTGGGGTCGCAGGCGAGCGCCCATGGTAAGAACAACAGGATGCGTTTGACAGCCGAGACGTTCTCCTCGCGACGCTCCTCGAAAGCCGCAACTCGCCTACAAGGATGTCGAGGACACGCTGTAGTCGGGCCTCGGCGTCACACCGGTCAGCTCGCGTAGCTGCTCAAGGCAGCGCCGCAGCAGCCGAGACACCTGCATCTGTGAGATCCCGAAGTGCTCGGCGATCTGCGACTGGGTCATTTCCTGTACGTAGCGGAGCCGCAGCATCTCGCGCTGGCTAGGCTCCAGGAGCCGCAACGCAAGCTCGACGCTCGCGCTGAGCTCGATGAGCTCAAAGCGTGCGTCCTCGTCCCCGATCGTCTCGGCGTAGGTGCTGTCCTCATCGTAAGAGTCATTCGCACGCGGCGCGTCGAGTGAGACCGTGGAGTAGCCGCGCAGGGCGTGCAGCGCGTCGAGCACCTGCTCGATCGAGAGCTCCATGAACTGGGCCAGCTGAGAGACGGTGGGCGCGCGTCCGCGCTCGTCGGCCAACGCGCGCTCGGCGTCGCGCACCTCAAGCGCGCGCTCCTGCACGCCGCGAGGCACGTGCACCGCCCAGCTTGAGTTGCGAAAGTAGCGGCGCAGCTCACCGAGGATCGTCGGGATCGCGTAGGCCTGGAAGGGAAAGCCCTTGCTGAGGTCAAAGCACTGGATCGCTTTGATCAGCCCCAGCTGAGCTACTTGGCAGAGGTCCTCGTAGGGCTCGGAGGTGTTGTAGTAGCGCCGCGCCAGCGCCCGCGCGAGCGGGGTGAAGCTCTCCACGAGCGCATTGAGCGCCGCCTGATCGCCGGTGCGACGAAGCCGCGCGAACAGAGCGTCCTGCCTCGCTCGCTCCCGCCGAGCGCTGCGCTCGCCGCCTTCCTCGTCCGCAACGCTGCTCGATCGCGCCCGCTCTTCGAATGTCACGCCGGCCATCGCTTTGTCCCTCCTATTCGTTGACGATCCGATCCGCCTCGTCTAGGCGCCCGCGAAAACTTGGTAGGACAATGTCCTGGCTAGCATACCATGGCTTGGTGGGCCGCGACCGCCCTACCTTCGCGCCCGACGGGGTGGCGCGCAGCAGGGTCAACAAAGCTGAGGGAGGAGAACGCCTAAGCAGAGCCACTGGACATCGAGCCGTTAGAGGGCAGCAGCGGCAGCTCCGCAAGGATTTCGATCAGCTGGTGGGCATCCTCGATTCGCTGTGCCGGTGCAACGGCCAGTTCGTGCCCGTGCTCGCGGGCGCTCTCGTATGCCGCCATGAGACAATGCATCCCGGCGGAGCCGATCGCGGTCAGACCCTGCAGATCTAGCGTCACGCGTGTTCTCGGCGCGCCGCAGAGCCGCGCAACGGCGTTCTGCAGCTCGCCTGCGTCGCTCAACCGCATCGCGCCACGAAGCACGAGGCGATGACTCTCCGGCGAGACGATCTCCTCGATGGTGAAACTCGGCTTTTCCCTTGACATCTCGATCTCCACGCTCGTCAAACACGCAAAAACCAGATGCGGCACAAAGCGCCGCAGGCGAAGTCGATTGCCTCGGCATCCTCACTCCTGGGCGGGACCGCCTGCCACAGACGCAAGAGAAACCCCGCGCCGGGTCAGCAGCTCGAGGACACGGCGAGATTAACAAAGCAACCGGCCACGTTCAAGCCTCGGCTTGCAGCTGCCCTACACGGCGCTCACATCCGCGGGCGAGAGCGCACATGCTCGTGTTCGAAACTTTCAAGCCACTGCCGGCGCGCGCCGCCGCCGACGAAATCCGTCGGCACTTCCCGACCGCGCGAAACGCGATGGCATGGGAAAACAACGGGCATCGGGTTGGCGCCCATCCACAGCCCGATCTCTTGCGCGTCCATAGCCAGACCGAGTTCGAGGTACGAGCGATGCGAGTCCCAGGGGATCGACTGCGTAGGCGACAGCGCGCCGTCCGCCGCGCCGAGCACATCGAGATCGACCTCGCACTCGAGCGCTTCGGTCTCCCCTGCCAGGAGTTGCTCGAGCGCCCGCTTGGCCTGGCTCAGGTGCTTACGCGCGGCGCGCGCGCCGCCTGAGCGCGTCGAGCGCCGGTGTAGCTCCTCGTAGTCGGAGTGTCCCTCGAACGCCAACCGCACGAGTCCGGAGGAAGTCGCGGCGAGCACGACGTCGCCGAGCGGACCACCGGCCCGCGAGCAGCCGAGACCGGGCTGCTGCAGCGGGCCGATCCAAGGGAGGCTTCCAGAACCCGCGATCGCCGCGATACCGCTGAGCAAGCCCGCGCGGTAGTGAGTGCAGTCGGCGCATTCGCCTTCGGCGCGGGCCGTCACGCTCTCAACTGCAAATCCGACGCCCAGATCGGCCAGCTCGATCAGTTCGCCGTCGAGATCGAACAGCCGCGAACACAGCCGGCAGCGAAAGTGCCCGTGTGACCGGGTGTTTGCCTCATAGCGCACCGGTTCGGGCAACCCAACAGCACCGAGGGCGCCGAGTTCGGTCATCTCGACGAGCGTCGCATAGACGGTGCCGCGCGCGAGCGACGGCAGCGACGCAAGCGCGCGCGCGTGCACTTCATCGGCGGAGAGGTGCTCGCCGACCGCGTCGTGGAGCACCTCCAAGATCACCCGGCGTTGCACCGTGCTGCGAAGCCCATGTTCGCGGAGGACCTCCTCCAGCTGAGCGCGTCGGCCGTTCATCGGCTCATTCTGGCGCAGGCTGCGGCTTCGAGGGTTCGAAGATTCTCTCATGGGGTATGGTTCTTAGGACATTGTCCTAAGAACCGCCTCAGGAGCCTCCCGTGATCATCCGCATCGACCGGCTGCAAACCACAATCCCTCCGCCTTCGGACCCAGACCCGGTCGGCGCATCGGTCGTCCAAGAGCTGCTCGGCGGCAAGTTCGGCGAGATGTCGACCTTCATGAACTACACCTACCAATCTTTCAATTTCCGAAACCGCCAGGGCGCGCGGCCTTTCTACGATCTGCTCGCCTCGATCGCCGCCGAGGAGTTCGGCCACATCGAACTCGTTTCTACGGCGATCAACACGATGCTCACCCCCGCTGCCGCCGGCGAAGCTGGCGAGGGTACCCCGCTCGCGGACGTGAAGGGTGCACCCAACACCCAGCAGTTCATCGCCGGCGGGGCATCGGCGCTCGTACAGGACTCGATGGGCAAGCCGTGGAGCGGGGACTACGTCACCGCCACCGGCGACCTGATCGGGGACCTCACGCACAACTTCTTCCTGGAGACGGGCGCGCGCAACAACAAGCTGAAGGTCTACGAGATGGTCGTCCACCCGGCCGCGCGAGCGCTGACCGGCTACCTGCTCGTGCGGGGCGGCGTGCACCAGGTTGCCTACGCAAGAGCCCTGGAGAACCTGACCGGCGCGGACATGATAAAGCTGTTCCCCTCGCCGAGGATCCCGACCGACAAGATCCCCGAGTGCCAGCCGCACATAAAGCGCGGGGAACACCTGAAGCTCTACCGCTTCTCGCCGGACGACTTCCGAGAGCTTGCGGCTGTGTTCAACGGCCTGCACCCGGAAACCGGTGAGCCTCTCACGATTGCCGAGGAGATTCACCCCGAGGGTGCGCCGGCGTTCGATCTTCCGTCCCAGCCGGCAGTGTTCGCGCCCGGTCCCGAGCCCGCCGAGATCGAAGAGATCGCTGCCAAACTGCGCTCCGCCGCCGGGCTACCAAAAGATCCTACGGGCGTTGTCGCCCAAGACACAGGCGACAAGTCCAATGGTCGCGCCGAAGCCGATGGCGTAGTGAAGAAGGTCAAGGATGCGATCAGCTAGACGTCACCGCGCTACCCGTCTCGCTGCCGGTTTGAGCGCAGGCCGCGAGAACGATCCCACGAGCGGATGGCACCTCGGTGACGACTGGGGACCCGCCTCGGCGCTGAATTTAGCGCCGAGGCGGACCAGTCGAAATCACTACCTAGGAGGCAACTATGGCTGAACTCACGAACCTGGAGAGCAAGCTCGCAGAGGTGCTCGGGCTGGCAGAAGCCTCGAAGGGGGCGGCCGAGACCGTCAAGGGCATGCTCGACGAGGATGAGCAGGATCTCGCGAGCACGCTCGAGCGCATGCAGGATGAGGCGAGTGAGACGGCGGAGCGGTGTATCGACGTCGCAGGGGGCTTCGAAGGCAAGAAGACCGCGATCGTTGAGGCGGCCCGGGAAACGAAGCAAGAGGCGACCGAGATGATGAAGACATACCTCGAGGGCGAGGATGATGCGCTCGATGGCTTCGAGTTCCTGGCGATGGCCGAGGCGGGAGAGGTCGGCCATTGGGCGATCGTGAAGAAGTTCAATGAGCGAGCCGGCATCGATGCCGTGGCGGAACTCGCCGAGTGGGCGCTGCCCGTCCAGGAGGAGCACCTGAGTCTCGTGTTGAAGGGGGCGCTCGACCTAGCCGAGCGCGAAGACCCGAACGAGGTCGCCGAGTGATCCGCCCGCTGCCCGTAAAACTCGTTGTCCACGCGGCTCGGCAGCGGAGCGCTGGTGCTGCGCCGTCGCCACCACGAGGTAGGCGCGTCGCACGTCGGATCGAGGAATGCCCGCTCGGAACGCGGGCCGGCGAGAGCGCTGATCGCGGGAGCGACGCGACGTCGGCCACGCATGAGCGGGTTCGCGGGCCTGACGAGAACTCCGATCTATCGCCGATTGCTCGCACCGCCTGTGATGGGCTGCAGGCAGTCGCGGAGGTGACGGACCGCTGCAACCGTTTTTTCCAGAGTCTCGTCGGCTCGGCTGATGCGCTCGTCAGGCGAGCAGTCAGTTTTGAAGTGGGAGGCGTGGGGACCGGGCTAGGGGACAGTGACCAGAGTGGGCTTGGGTGGATCTCTGCCTACGAGAGCGATGTGGGGGACTAGTGTCGCTGCTCTCCGCTACACGAATCGCGCTCCGTGCGCGACGCCAGCGTGCACGCGGCTCGATCTCGAACGCCACCGTCGCGCTCCGTAAATCGGCACCCACGGAGGACCCGATTTCCGGCCACGCCGATCATCGACGACCGTCGGCTCAGTCGATGGCGGTAGTGACTATCACGCCCTATCGCGACGGTCCCTATCTGGTGCGCGGTCCCTTCGTCCTCAGAGACCAAGATGGAGCGGCTATTCCCAACGATCGCAATGTCGTTGCCCTCTGCCGTTGTGGAAAGTCACGCACCCGCCCGTTTTGCGACGGCACGCATCGACGAGTGGACTTTCGTGCTCCGAGCGCTCCTGAGCCTCGCTCGGGTGTAGCGATGTCGGGAGGCTCAGCGTGAGCGCTCACGCCGGCAGACACAGCGAGCAGGCCCGGGACATTAGGCGCCTCGCCCTGCCTGACCCTCGGGGCCCACTCACGAGCAAGCTGCTCGGGGGGTTGCTCCAGGCACCGGGAGCGCCATTGCCGCGGAGTCTCGGGGCGCTGGCCGATGACCCGCTTGCCGATGACGATCTCCAGCTCGCTCTCTACATTTGCTACGAGTTGCACTATGCCGAGTGGGAGGGTGTCGACGAACGCTGGGAGTGGGCGCCGTCGCTGCTCGCCTTTCGTGCGCTGCTCGAGGCAGAGCTGCAAGCGGGACTTGACGCGCTCGTCTCGGCTTCTTCTCGCGAGGAATGTGAGGATGTTGGTGGCTCACTACAGCGCCTCGTCGCAGTGGATTCCGGGCCCCCGCTCGCTCGCTATGTCGAGACGCGTGCGTCGGAAGAGGAGTTCCTCGAGTTGGTCGTTCACCGGTCCGCCTATCAGCTGAAGGAGGCCGACCCCCACTCCTGGGCGATACCCCGCCTGACCGGCGAACCCAAGGTCGCCCTGCTCGAGGTCCAGTCCGATGAGTACGGAGGGGGAAACGTCGAGCGCATGCACTCGGTGCTGTTCGCGAACACGATGGCCGCCTTGGGCCTCGATCCAAGCTACGGCCACTACATCTCCCAACTGCCAGGCATAACCCTCGCGACGGTGAACCTGATGTCCTACTTCGGAATGCATCGGAGGCTCCGTGGCGCGCTTGTGGGTCACCTGGCGGTGTTTGAGATGACCTCTTCGATCCCTAACCGACGCTACGCCAACGGCCTGCGACGCCTAGGTCACGGCCCGCCGGCGACCGAGTTCTACGACGAGCACGTCGAGGCCGACGCGGTGCACGAGAACATCGCAGCCTGGGATCTGGCGCACGGGCTGGCCCGGACCGAGCCAACGCTCGCACCGGACGTCCTCATGGGCGCCCGGGCACTCCTCGCGCTCGACGGGCGCTGGGCACAGCACGTAATGGACGCCTGGCGCGCCGGTGAAAGCTCGCTCAGATCTCCGGCGTTGGTGAGCACTTCATGAGCGAGCCGCTTCAGCTTTCATACTTGCTGCCGCTACGTTGGACTGAGACCTCGGGCCGTGAGGAGCTCACCGAGTACCTGCGAGCGCTTCGCCCGCTTTGCGCGGAGATCCTCATCGTCGACGGCTCGGCCCCGGACGTCTTCGCCGCCAACGCCGAGGCTTGGGGCCCGTGGGCTACGCACCTTGCTCCGGATCCGGACACCTATTGCAAGATGGGGAAGGTCGCGGGCGTGACCACCGGAGTCAGGCGCGCCCAATTCGAGGCTGTTGTGATCGCCGATGATGACGTTCGCTACGAGCGCGCGGGGCTAAAACGGCTTGTCGAGCTCCTGGGCGATCACGACCTCGTCCGGCCCCAGAACTTCTTCGATCCACTGCCTTGGCACGCTCGCTGGGATACAGCGAGAACGCTTCTCAATCGAGCGTTCGGGACTGACTATCCCGGCACGCTCGGGATCCGCCGGTCGCGGTTCGTGGGCATGGGTGGTTATGACGGCGACGTGATCTTCGAGAACCTCGAGCTGATTCGGTCGGTTCAGGCGAGCGGTGGTGCGATCGTCTCGCCACTGGACCTATTCGTGCGGCGGCTCCCGCCGACGGCGTCGCATTTCTGGGGACAGCGGACGCGCCAAGCCTACGACGACTTTGCGTGCCCGCTGCGGATGGCATGCTGGCTGTCTGTGGCCCCGCTTCTGCTCGCCACGGTCTGGAGCAGGCGTCCAGCCCGGGGCTGCCTGGCCGCGGCAGCACTCGCTCTTCTCGCGGAGCGGGGCCGCCGCCGTGCGGGGGGCGCATCAGTGTTCCCGCCCATCTCCTCCCTCCTCGCTCCCCTCTGGGTGCTCGAGCGAGGCGTCTGCTCGTGGCTCGCCGTCGCCCAGAAGCTGCGCTTCGGTGGTGTCCGCTATGGCAGCGAGATCATTCCAACGGCCGCCCACTCGGTGTCCGCGATACGCCTCGTCCAAGCAGAGGACGGCGGGGTTCTGGCATGAGACAGTGCGCACGACGCACGGGCCCGGCTGCGCCAATGGCCCGATCTGAACTTGGACGCCGGCCCTACCCCTCCGGCCATTGTCCGAGCAGGCGGGACTCTTCGCGTCACGGTGACGCAGGTGCGGCCGCACCTCTCGTCGGCGCGGCCGCGCCGATGCTTGCCGCGACGCCCGGCATCGAATCGGTCTCAGGTACACAGGAGGGGGAACCGCACGAGGCGTATACGGGGGAGCGGCAAGCCCGATGCCACTGATTCAGATGTTCGACAAGCAGCTCAACGTGCGCATGGGACAGGCGAACGTCAAGCGCTGGACCGAGGACATCCTGCCGCTGCTAAGCGGCGATGACGACCCGCTCGGAGTCGATGACTTCGCTACGCATCACCTGCCGCTCGAGCACCACACGCCTACGAGATCTTCCAAAAGAAGGAAGATGGAGCCTTCAAGATCCCGCTACAGCCCTAGCGCCACGCGTCGGCTCGCTGCACGCAACCCCGAGAGGTATACGTGAACGTGGAGAACAACCAGATGGTGGCCGTCTTCGACATTGACGGCACGCTGGTGGACACCAACTATCAACACGCGCTTTCCTGGTATCGAGCCTTTCGTGCGAAGGGCATCATCGTGCCCATCTGGCGGATCCACCGCGCGATCGGGATGGGCAGCGACCGCGTCGTCAGCGCGCTCGCTGGCGAGCACGCAGAGAGCGACATCGGAAACGAGTTGCGCGACGCGGAGGGATCCGAGTACCAGAAGCTGATCGCCGAAGTCGAGCCGATGAAGGGCGCCCACGAGCTACTCGGCGAGCTCAAGCAGAGCGGGCATCCGATCATTCTCGCCAGCTCAGCAGTGCAAGCCGACGCCGAGCGTTACATCGAGATGCTCCAGGCAAATCGCTTCGTTGACGCCTACACGACCTCGGCCGATGTCAAAGCCAGCAAGCCCGAGCCCGACATCGTCAACGCCGCGATCGAAAAGGCAGGCGGCGGGTCTGCCGTCATGATCGGCGACAGCACGTGGGACTGTCTCGCGGCCGCGCGGGCGAGCGTCCCGAGCATCGCCGTGCTAACCGGGGGATTCTCAGAGCAGGAGCTCACGGAGGCCGGCGCGAGCATTGTGTTTGACTCGGTTGAGCACCTTCGCAGCCACCTCGGCGATACGACACTGAGCGAAACGGTGAGCTAGACGGCCGATGCTGCTCGCGACCTATCTCAACGATCACCTGGCAGGCGCCACAGCGGGCCGCGAACTGGCTCGTCGCTCGGCCGCAAGCAACCGGGGCTCCGATCTCGGGCGTTTTCTCGTCGACCTCGCAGGAGAGATCGACGAGGATCGCGATGCGCTGCTTAGCGTGATGAGCGCCCTCGGCGTCGGCACGGATCGCATCAAGGTGCTCGGTGGCTGGACGGCAGAGAAGCTCGGGCGGCTGAAGCTAAATGGACGGCTGCTCAGCTACTCGCCTCTGAGCCGTCTGGTTGAGCTCGAGGGCCTCGTACTCGGGGTGCGCGGCAAGCTCGCTCTGTGGCAAGCGCTAGAGGTGATTCAAGCCGGCGAGCCAAGGCTGGCGAAGACCGACCTCGCCTTTCTCAGTCAACGCGCCGAGCGTCAACTGGGCGAACTCGAGCGTCATCGGCGCGCGAGCGTCCCGGAGGCGCTGGGGCTCAGCTGATCGCTGCGCGGGACTGGCAGGTCGGCACGGGGCAACGAAGGGCCGCGCCGCGCTGCAGGTCAAATCTAGTCCAAAGAGTCCGCGGGCCGGACTGCTCCGACTTGCGCTGCGGACTGCCCTGAGTTTGCGTCGAGCGCCCAACTGCGGGAATCATTTCCTCAAGCGGGGAAGCGCTATCGGTATTGATCTATGAGCCGGCGCGCCATCGCCTTGCCGCGCCGCGCGGCTTGCGCATCGCCCTCGGCTGCTACGACGATCGAGCCCTCCATGAGGATGTGCCACGAGCGCGCGAACGAATCGATTTTGCGCAGGCCGGCTTCCTTGGCTAAGCGCCGTACGATCGCGCGGATCTGCTCGAGATGCAGAACGCTGGCGCCGCCTGCGGGATGCTCGGGGCCGAGTTCGAGCAGCACCTTGATGAACGAGCCCGCCTCGAAGTCGTCGCGACGGAACCACTCGTCGAGTACATCGAAGATGGCGAGTAGCCGCTCCTCAGGGTTCGAGCCGCGACGCATGGCCCCGGCCTCAATGAGGTCTTTCGTCCAGCGCTGTTCGCGGAGGTCGAGGAACGCGAGCACGAGCTTGTCCTTGGAGGGGAAGTGCCGGTAGAGCGTCGCGGTCGCGACGTCCGCGCGCTTAGTCACCTCGTCGACCCCAACTGCTTGGATGCCGCGTCGCGAGAACAGCTCGTAGGCGGCATCCAGAATCCGCTCGCGCGCACTGCGTCCCATCTCGGCCGGTTGGCGGGAGGTTTCAAGCACTCCTCAGAAGGGTAACAACAAACAAGAACGCTCGTTATAGCAAGAACGTTCTCTCTCTTTGAGGGGTCTGCTGAGCAACATTCCAAGGGAAAGGAGGGCCCTGTGGGGCTCATAGAGCTGCTTTTGATTATCCTAGTAATCGCCGCCGTCGCGGGTGGGATTGGTGTAAGCCCGTTGCTTTGGCTGCTGCTGGTGGTGGCCCTCGTCGTTTTCTTCACGGGCGGGGGGTTCGGCTACCGCAGAGGCGGGAGGGTCTAGGTATGACTCTCGGCACATCGATCTTCCTGATCGCTGTCGGCGCGATCATCCGCTACGCCCTGACATTTCATGTGGCGGGCGTCTCGCGTCCAGTGATCGGCTTGATCCTCATCATCGCCGGCATCGCCGGCGTAGTGCTGTCGCTGATCCATATGGTCACTGCGCGGGGCCGCGTAGTGGGCGGTCCTTACGAAGAACGGGGCCTCTAGTGTCCGAGGGATCGCTGCGAGCAACCGCCGCCGCAAGGGAGCGAGCCCGTCCGGTCGCCTCGCCCTGCTGCTGACGGGCGGCGGGCTCGGCGAGAGACGCGCGAACTCCGCGGCCTTTTGCTCTAGCGGCACCAGAACTCACGGCGCGCCTCCCTGGCTAGACCTCTTCGCGCTAGCCACGGAGGCCGCCCGGCACCCAACCGAAGCTTCCTACAGGAGGAAACCGTGAGCACCGGAACGATTATTGCAATTGCTGTTGGCGCCGTCGTGGTGCTAATGCTCGTCGTCATCGTGGCTCGCGCCGCGAGCCGCAGGCGTGACGAACGTCGTCGTGAGCAGGCGGGCGAGCTTCGCCAGCAGGCCAGAAGCCGTTCGATCCAAGCCGAAAGTGCGCGCGCCTCGGCTGATGAGCAGGCCGCCGAAGCCAAGCGGGCTTCGGCTGAAGCCGAAGAACGCGCCGCCCAGGCGCGGCAGGGACATGCCGCCGCCGAGCGGCGGGCGGTCGAGGCCGAGCATTTGACCGAGTCTGCCCGCGATCAGCACGCACAGGCACGTGCGATCGACCCGGACGTGAGCGACAGCGGCCAAGACGAGGCGCTCGCGATCAATGAACGCTCCGGCTGATCAGTCCGGCCTCACGTGACGCAGCGTCGTGCGATCCCCGTGTCGGGGCGAGCGGGGTCATCGCGGCGACGCACGTCCCGAATAGGGCTAGATCGTTTTCACATGAGCGGAGTGGGTAGGGCCGCGACAGACCAGCCGTAAGCGATTCTCCGGCCCACGAACCAGAAAGGAGCATGAGATGGCTGAGCTGACTGCGGGTGAGAGCAAGCTCGTGCAATACCTGAACGAGGCATACGGAAAGGAGAAGGAGCTGGAGACGGCGCTCGCGGCGCACATCGAGATGACCACGCGGGCGCCCTACCGCAAGCGGCTTCGGGAACACCTCACCGAGACCAAGCGCCACGCCCGTGAGCTCGAAAAACGGGTGAAGAAGCTCGGAGGGACGCCCCAGACCGTGCCCATCGAGGGATTTGACCCGATCGCCAAAGGCGCGAGCACGGCGGTCGGGCTCGCGGGCCGCGCAGCTGCCGCCGTGCAGGGTCCCCTACACGCGATCCGTGGTACCGGCGAGCAGGAGAAGATGCTCAAGAACGCCAAGAGCGAGTACGCCGACGAGCACGAGGAGATCGCCACCTATACCGCTATCGAGACGCTCGCCGAGGGACTTGGAGACGCGGATGTCGCCAAGCTTGCCCGCGAGATCCGTCGCGAGGAGGAGCGGATGGCGCGCTTTCTCGAGCGCCAGATCCCGGCGTTGACCAAGGCCGTCCTACAGGCCGAGGTGCCGCTCTCCCAGCGTCAGAACGGGTCCACATCTCGGCGGGGGCGCAACTCTACCGCGCGGAGCCCACACACGCCCGCCGCCACCAAGAGCAGGGGTGCCTCGGCGCGTGGAAGCACCAAATCAACGCGCACGAGCCCCAAATCCCCGCGAAGGAGCGCGAAAGCACCGCGCACGAAACGCTGATTCGGACGGCGCAGAGCAGGGCGGCGACCATCGAGCACGACTCGCCCGGTGCGCACGCACCGGGCGAGCACGCGGGAGAGCTCTCCCGGCGGCTCGTTGGCGAGCACCGCGAGCGTGTTGAGCACACTCGAGGTCTCTGCTGGCAGACGAGCACCCCGTGGGCGATCACCAGGGGCGTCGGCCGCGATGATCGTCGCCCCGTACCCGCGGCTCTCCACGTGCGAGCCCACGAAAAAGCCCCGCCTGAGCGGGGCTTTTCCTTCATAGCGGGGGCGGGATTCGAACCCGCGACCTTCGGGTCAAGAGCGGCCTACGAGGCCCTGCAGCTAACCCACGGTGGCAGCGTGGCCCCCGAGTGGATCTTGGGCGCCTCGATAGGGCTTGGGGCTTCGTTGGCAGCTACATCGGAGCTCGCCTGCAGAGTCGGCTCCCGGAGCCAGCGCTGCGCAAGCCGCTGGGCGTGATCGCGTGTGTCATCGCCGCGCGTAACAGCCAGACCGCCGCAGGGGCGCTCGAGCGCGGCCCCAACACCGGTGCTCGGCTCACACTGAGCGCCACCTCGCAGCCCCTTAACGACAGAGAACCCCGCGCACGGCAGGGTTCTCTGCGTTCTACGGCTGAGGGCTACTTGGCGGAAACGGGGGAAACGGTGGTGGTGGACGTGGATGTTTTCGTCGTGCCTTGGACCGGCACCGTTGCTCCCGGGACTTTGATTGCTTTCACTTTGACGGCGACTTTCGTGGCGTCGATTTCGATCTCCCACAAGCAGCCCATGTTTCCCGCTTCACCTTCGACTTTGTCACGCATGGAGAAGTAGTAGGCCGCGTTGTCCGTTTCGCCTTTTGATTCGGCCAGTTCGCCCTGTTCCTGCCATATCCCCGCGGCCTGCTTGAAGAGTTCGCAGGCCGCCGCTTTGGTTTTGGGGTTGATGTTCTTCTGGGCCTGTGAGACCGCTGGGGCTACGGCCGCGGTCGCGAAGCTCACCGAAGCGACGGCGGTGACGATCATGGTGCGTGTCTTGCTGAACATTGGTGCCTCCTGGACGAAGTTGGTTTGTGAGACCATCCTCGCCCCGGACAGCGCCGCCGGAAAGGCAACCTAGGGGTACGGCGTCCTTACCTTCGCCGCGACAACCCCCGTGGCCGCGGGCGGGTGGCGTATCCTGGCACGATGACTGGGGGCGCGGTTCGGCTCATAGGGGTGCTCGCCGTCCTGTGCGTGCTCCTCCGTGCTCCGGTAGCGCTCGCGGCTGAAGCTCCGCTCGAGGTGGCGCTTCCGAAGGGCGAACTTGGCGCCATCGCGTACGGTGGCGGACGCATCGTCTGGGCGACAAGCCCAGCGTCCGGGCCCGTCCGGATCTTCAGCGCGAGCCCGGGAGAAGGCACGCCGCGGCTGCTCGCCAGCGTCCCCCGCGAGCGGCCCGACGCCGCCTTGACCGTCTCGCTCGCGGTCGGCCCAGCCGGTTACATCGTCAGCCTGCGCGACAGCAGCAGCATCAACAGCGACCCGTACGGCGGCCAGATCTTCGAAGGCGAAGTCGTCGCGGTCGGAGGCTTTGACGGATCGCTTCACACGATCTTGCGCTGCCATCCCGGGAAGGCCAGCCGCGAAGGCGAATTTCCCCCTGTTGCCACTGCGGCCGGAGATCAGCTGTTCGCGTTCGCCGGGGTCGCGTGCGGCGCGCCCGCGTCGCTCGATACAGTCACAACGCAAGGCACTGTGACGGCAGTGCCGCACGCTCCTCGTTTCACGTTCAACTCCGAAGAACACGAAGTCGAGCACGTCAACCTGACGCTCGCCGGGAGCACGCTCGCGTACACCGCCAGCGATGCCCACGAACTTCCGCTGATCGGCATCGATGATCTAGCGTCTGGCGTCCATCGGGAGATCGACCCTGTGTTCGGCGCGATCACGAGCCTCGCTGCACGAGCCGACGGGACGGTGTTCGCCACCGGGACGGTGTTCACGAACGAGAGCGAGAGTCAGGCGGACCCCGCATCCGTTTTCGAGGTGGACCCCGGTCAGAGCGTCCTACGGCCGCTGACGGGGCTCCTCTTTCATGAAACCGTCACCGTGCTCGCCGGCGGCGAACGGCTCCTGCTCGACCCGGGCGGCTACCCCGATCTGGCGCTTGCCTCCGAATCGGGACAACGGCTGGGGCCGGTCGGGGCTCCGGGCGTGAGCGGTACTCATACGCTGCTCGCGTTCAACGGCGAACAGGCCGTCTTCACCAGCAGTACATGTATCGGCGCAGCCGAGGTGACCGTGCTGACGCTGCCGGCCACTGGGCCGGCCGGCTCCGCCGCAGACGGCTGCCCGATGAGCATCACATCGAACAAGATCACCGTCGGCCCCAGGGGCCGAGCCGCAGTGCGCGTCAGCTGCCCCCTCGGGTGCAAGGGACGTTTGAGCCTGGAAGTCTCGGCTCCCGCCGCGACACGTCGCGAACTCGCGCGCCTGCTCGACCACCAGGGATTCCAGGGCTTGGCAATGGGGGAATTCGCGCTTCCGGCCGGGTCAGGTGCCGTGCACATGCGCCTTGACCGCTACGCCCGTCACTTCCTCGCACACCACCACGGGCACCTGACGGCCGAACTCTCAACCGATGGAACCGACCCGGAAACGACGGCGTCGATCGGCCACCCCGTCAAGATCCTCGTCAGAGGATCTTGACGGACAAGGGCAACGTGCCGATGGCCGCCCGAACGGCTTGTGTCGGGCGCCGGGGACGGACCTGCTCCGGCGTGCGTTTCGGCTCGCCGCTGGGTTCGAGTTCGATCTGAACTCATAGCTCAGCGGCGAGG
The DNA here is from genome assembly GCA_963846255.1 of uncultured Solirubrobacteraceae bacterium. GTDB lineage: Bacteria > Actinomycetota > Thermoleophilia > Solirubrobacterales > Solirubrobacteraceae > Palsa-744. The sequence goes on along the minus strand of CAWJVE010000005.1, from coordinate 298,168 downwards.
GCCGTGATCAGCTGCTCGAGCCTCCGCAGGGGTCGGCACGCAACTAGGCCTGCCCGGAGGGCTACCGCTTGCGCGCCGTGCCCTGACGAAGGAGTAGCCGCCTATTTGCTGCCCGTCGGCGGGTATTTCTTCGCGCAGGCTTCAGCCACACCCTTGGCCTTGTTCGCTCCCTTGTCTTCGGCGTTGTCCTTCTTGTATTCAGTGGGCGAGAAGGTTTCCTCGACGCCCTTGAGGAGGCATTGCTTGAACGCCGCCGAGAGGCCCTCTCCCTGGCTTTCCTTGGCCAAGTCGCTTTCAGCTTCCTGGGTCTGCGCCTGACTCCATTCGGAGGTGTGACCCGCCGGCGATCCGCCGGACGTCTGGCTCGCTGTTGTCCCTTCGGGCGCTGGGCTCGCCGTCGATCCTCCGGACGTGCTGCTTTTCGACGATCCGCATCCGGCCATGGTCAGTGCCACAAGTGCCGCGATGATCAATCCTTTTCTCACGTGTCCCCCAGTCGGTGCTGTTGATCGATTGGCCGCAAACCTACTGGCCGCGGCACACGGAGTAGGGGCTACCTCTTCCTGCAGGATGCGCCAGCCCTCCATGAAGTGCGCACGTGCTTGCGGTGAGAGTCGCTCGAGGTTGTCTCGAACCGGCCGGTGCCAGCGCTCCCTCGAGCCATTCCTCCATGGCATCGCAGTTCGTCCTCGTGCACGCGCGCGATCGTGCGCCTGCGGTCCTGGTCGTCCTCCGTGCGCTCGATCAGGCCCGCCCGGCTCAGCTCTCCCACACCCATCTCCCAACCGGCGGCCTCCAACGAAAAACCCTCGGATCACCAGCGGCTTCTTCGATAGCGGGGCGGGATTCGAACCCGCGACCTTCGGGTTATGAGCATGGCCAAGGGGGGAATGCGTGGGTGTCGATGTCACGCTTGCTATCCCAAGCTAGGCGGGCGCGAGCTGTGAGTCCATCGGGCGGCTGCGTCTCGTCCGAGGGGGCGCGTGACGGGCGGGGGCGGAGACGACTCCCTTTCACGCGGTAGCGCAAGCGGCCCGGACGACGTCGAGTGGTAGTTTGCTGGTCCGTTTGAGCTAGCTGCTCGGGGGTTGTGGTGGCGGAGTCTGTTGAGCTTGCGACGATCCTGCTGACCGATCTGGTCGGCTCCACACGGCTGGCCACCTCGGTCGGGCCGGTGCGGGCGGATGAGTTGCGCGAGGAGCATTTCGAGTTGCTGCGCGACGCGATCGTCTCCTCCGGTGGAAGAGAGGTGAAGAACACCGGCGATGGGTTGATGGTCGCGTTCTCCTCGGCTTCTGCCGCGGTGGAGTGTGCAGTGGCGATGCAACAGTTGTTTGAGCGCCGCTATCGGGATGCCGAGCAGGCTTTGCATGTGCGCGTCGGCCTCGCGGCGGGGGAGTCGACGGTCAAGGACGGGGACTATTTCGGGATGCCCTCGATCGAGGCGGCGCGTTTGTGTGCGGAGGCCCCGTCGGACGGGATCCTCATCTCTGGGTGGGTCAAGCATCTTGCGGGGCGCTGTGAGGGGATCGAGTTCTCCTCCGCGGGCGAGCTCGAGCTCAAGGGGTTCCCGGATCCGGTTGAGGCGTTCTCGGTGTCGTGGGTGCCGCTTGTGCAGGAAGCGGGCGAGCCTTTCGGGTCGTTGGCCGCTGCCGGCGTTGCTGCGGTCGGTTCCGCCGGTGAAGTACGCGGGCCGGGTGGAAGAGCGCGCCGGGCTTGAGGAAGCGATGAAGCTCGCGCGTTCGGGCCAACGTCAGGTGGTGTTGCTGTCGGGGGAGCCGGGGATCGGCAAGACGCGCCTTTCAAGCTACGCCGCGCATGACGCTCACGCCGAGGGCTTCGCCGTTGCCTGGGGCGCGTGCACGGAGGAGCTCGCGGTGCCGTATGAGCCGTGGATCGGGGTCTGCTCGCAGCTGGTCGAGAGCGCCCCGGAGCCCTTGCTCGTCAGCCATGTGGAGCGCCACGGCGGGGAGCTTGCCCGCCTCGTGCGCAATCTGCGCAGACGCGTCAGCGGGCTGCCGGAGCCACAGTCGTCCGATCCCGAGACCGAGCGCTATCTGCTGTTCAACGCCGTCGCCGGGCTGCTGGGGGAGGTGGCGGAGGCGGTGCCGCTGTGCGTGGTGCTGGATGACCTCCATTGGGCTGATGCGCAGTCGCTTGGGCTGCTGAAGCACCTACTTCGTTCCACTGAGCAGGGTGCGTTGCAGGTGATCGTCACGTATCGCGACTCGGACCTCGGCAAGGACCATCCGCTGACCGCGGTGCTGGCCGACCTACGCTCGCTTTCAGGAGTGCAGCGGATCGGTCTGCATGGCCTCGGCGCGGACGAGGTGGCAGAGATCATGACCGCCGTCGCGGGCCACGAGCTGGAAGCGGACGGGATCGAGCTCGCCGGGCAGATCGCGGCCGAGACCGACGGTAACCCGTTTTTCGTGGGGGAGATCCTTCTGGGGCTCTCTGAGTCCGGTGCGCTCGTGTTCGATGAGGCCGGTGGCCGCTGTACGCCGACGCAGCGTTCCAAGCATCCGACCCTCGAGCAGCCGCGATCCTGTATGAGCGTCTCGAGCCGTTCGCCGAACAGGTCGTTTCGACCGGCTCTCAAGGCTACGGGCACGTGCGCATGTGGCTCGGCCTACTCGCCGCCGCCCTCGAAGAGCACCAGCGGGCGGACGAGCACCTGCAGTTCGCGTGCGAGTTTCACGAGACCAACGACATGCCCCTGTGGGAGGCACGCGGGCAGCTCGGTTGGGCCGAAGCGCAAGCCGCGCGAGGTGACCCAGCCGCAGCGCGCAACCACGCCGCCCGCGCACTCAAGCTCTCACGCGAGCACGGCTAGGGCGCCATCGAGCCACGCGCGGCGGCCCTCCTCGAGACGGAGTCCGCGGCCGGGACCTGACACACCACCCATATCGGCAGAACGCGCGCTTGCGCAATGCGTGAAAAGCAGCAGTCTCGCGATAGCAGCACTCTCGCGATAGCCGTGGGAGACGATCGCTGCGGACGAGGACGAGCAGCCGCGGGGTGCTCGACGGAGACGCCTCCTTAGCCATGGGGAAGCGGAAGTCTGCCGAACCGTCGCTGTTCCTTCAGACGGTACCACGGGCCGAGGTGGCGATTTGAGGCGTTCCGGCGGTGTCGGCAAGCGGCTTGGGTGCCGTGCAGACCAAACCACAAGTTCGCAAAGGGGGCCTCGGCGTGAACCGAGACCCCCTTTGATCGTGCGGCGCCCCAGGAGAGCGTTCCGGCAGCCTCAGCGCGCAGCCGACTTGAGCGCGATCGGCTTGAGAACCGTCTTTGGCAGCTTCACGTTTTTCGGCAGTTTCACGGTTTTGGCGACGGCGGCCGTGGGCCAGCTGCAGCCTTCACTCGTCGCGGCGTCCTTCGCGGCCTTCTCCTGTGAGGCGTAGTATTCGGCCAGGTCGTACTGCCCGTTTTCGAATGCGGTTTGCTGGAGTTCATCCCATAGTTCATAGGTGAGCCGGCGAACTTCGCATGTCGCTGCGTGGGTGCCCGTTTCGACTTTCTGGGCTGAGGAGACCGCGGGAGCGATGGCGGCGGTCGCGAAGCCGGCTGATGCGATGAGAGCGATGATGGTTGCGCGGGTCTTGGTGAGCATTTCGTCTGCCTCCTAGGGCGAGTTGGTTTGTAAGACCATCCTCGCCCGGGACAGCGCCGCCGGAAAGGCACCCTAGGGGTAGGGCTTGCGTACCTTGGCGCCACAGTGCTCCTGCCCCCTGCGGCTGTGCCGGGCGAGAAGCGCCCGCCGCGAGCGAGACGCCTGCTTACCCTGCGCGATGCGGCCCATCAACGAAAAAACCCCCGGATTACCAGGGGCTTCTTCGATAGCGGGGGCGGGATTCGAACCCGCGACCTTCGGGTTATGAGCAGGCTGGCTGGACGTGCGGTGGGGCATATTTGGCTTTCTGAAGCCAAATCAGGTCCACCGGATTCGGTCAGATTTGCTCAAATTGGTACCGGATTGGTACACGACCGAACCGGTGAGGAAAAGGCATAGGCGAGCCGGGCTGGGTCCCACGGGGGTTTTGATTTGCAGGTTCCCAACCTTTTGTCGAGCACGTTCTGGCCGTCGCGGGAAGCGTGTTCGAGCTTGAGGCGAGCCCGGATCGACGCTAAGGCGTCCCCTCGACGCAGCCGGTAGCCGACGCGCCACACGACGTGGCTATCGACGGTCCGCATCGAGCCCGCAGAGAGGACCGGCCGGCCATGCACTCGACGAGACGTCTCATGAGTGGTCGTCCGGCTCCTTCACGCCATAGATCACGGGGTCCGGGGGCGTCGATACACGCCCCGGCGCGTCGTTGCTAGCGCAGTGTTCCTGACGTAGCTTGTCCATCTCTAGCTTTCCTGATGCGCGCCGGGACGCCTGTTTTGTCGACGAAGGAGGCGTCCGCAGTGGACCCATCCGAGACTGCTCCTCATCGTCCCGGGCAGGAGCGCGAGCGGCGTCCGCTGACGCTCTCGCTTTCACGCGAAAGCACGAGCGAGCGGGCACGCACGCGTCGGGTTCGGAACCTCCGCATTACGCCCACTGGTAGCCTCCCAAACAGGCGTCCTGACGGGGGAATTCTGTGGCGGAGTCTGTTGAGCTCGCGACGATCCTGCTGACCGACCTGGTCGGCTCGACGCGGCTTGCGAACTCGGTAGGGCCGGTACGCGCCGATGAGCTGCGCGAAGAGCACTTCGAGCTCCTGCGCGACGCGATCGCCTCCTCGGGCGGGCAGGAGGTAAAGAACACCGGCGACGGGCTGATGGTGGCCTTCGCCTCGGCGTCTTCGGCGGTGCGCTGCTCGGTGGCGATGCAGCAGGGCTTTGAGCGCCGCTACCGGCAGGCCGAGCAAGCCCTGCATGTGCGGATCGGCTTGAGCGCAGGCGAGTCGACGGTCAAGGACGGGGACTACTTCGGGATGCCCTCGATCGAGGCGGCACGTCTCTGCGCCCAGGCCCCCGCGGACGGGATTCTGATCTCGGCCATGGCCAAGGCGCTGGCTGGCCGCTGCGAAGGGATCGAGTTCAGCTCCGCTGGTAACTTTGAGCTGAAGGGGTTTGAAGAGCCGGTGGAGACGTTCTCGGTTTCGTGGGCCCCGCTCGAGGAGGAGACCGGCGCCCCGAGCCGCTGGCCGCTGCCGGCGCTACTGCGGTCGGTTCCGCCGGTGAGGTACGTGGGGCGGGTCGAGGAGCGCGCGGCACTCGAGGAAGCGATGAAGCTCGTGCGCGCGGGGCAGCGCCAAGTCGTGCTGCTGAGCGGCGAGCCGGGGATCGGCAAGACGCGCCTTGCAAGCTACGCCGCCCACGACGCTCACGCCGAGGGCTTCGCCGTTGCGTGGGGCGCGTGCACGGAGGAGCTTGCGGTGCCCTATGAGCCGTGGATCGGGGTGTGCTCACAACTTGTCGAAAGCGCCCCGGTCGAGCTGCTTGGGCTGCATGTTCAGAAGCACAAGGGCGAGCTTGGCCGTATCGCAGGCAACCTCGAGGGTCGCGTGAGCGACCTACCTGAACCCCGGTCCTCCGATCCCGAGACCGAGCGCTACCTGCTGTTCAACGCCGTCGCCGGCCTGTTGGCAGAGGTAGCCGAGGCGGTGCCGCTGTGCGTGGTGCTGGATGACCTGCACTGGGCTGACGCGCAGTCGCTGGCGCTGCTCAAGCACCTGCTGCGCGCCGGCGAGCAACGCTCCCTGCAGGTGATCGTGACCTACCGCGACTCGGACCTCGGCAAGGACCATCCGCTCACCGCCGTGCTGGCCGACCTGCGCTCGCTTCAGGGCGTGCAGCGCACCGCCCTGCACGGCCTCGGCGCAGACGAGGTGGCGGAGATCATGACTGCGGTCGCAGGCCACGAGCTCGAAGCAGACGCGATCGAGCTGGCCGGTCAGATCGCCGCCGAGACCGACGGCAACCCATTCTTTGTGGGGGAGATCCTGCGGGGGCTGTCTGAGTCCGGCGCGCTCGTGTTCGATGAGGCCAGTGCTCGCTGGAGCATTGATACTGCGGCCGGGATCGCGCTGCCCGAGAGCGTGCGCGAGGTAATCGAGCGCCGCGTGGAGCGCCTCGGCGAGGAGTCACTGGAGGGGCTGCGGCTCGCGGCGGTGATCGGTCGTGAGTTCGACCTCGAGCTGCTGTCGGCAGTCCTCGAGATGGACGAGGCTCGCCTGCTCGACCAGCTAGAGACAGCGGTGGCTGCCTCGGTACTGGCCGAGTCCTCCGATCACGTGGGCCGCTTTCGCTTCGCGCACGCGCTCATCAACCAGACGTTGTACGACGGGCTCGGCGCCACGCGCAGGGCGCGCATGCACCAGCGGGTGGCGCAGGCGCTCGAGCAGCTCTACGGAGCCGACCCGGGGGAGCATCTTGGGGAGCTTGCACTCCATTGGCGGCTAGCGGCCGTGTCACTGGACAAGGCCAAGGCAGCGGTCTACGCGCTGAAAGCCGGGCAACGCGCTCTGGAGCAACTGGCTCCGGCCGAGGCGGCGAGGTACTTCGCCGATGCGGTCCAGCAGACAGGCGACGCCAACAACCGTGAGCGCTGCGAGGCGCTGATCGGACTCGGCCGGGCGCAGCTTCAGACGGGTGTTGCCGCATTCCGCGAGACGCTGCTCGAGGCATCGCGCATCGCCTCGGAGCCGGGCGACGCGGAGCTCGCAGCTCGGGCCGCGCTTGCAAATAGCCGCGGATATGCGAGCGTGGTTGGAGAGCGCGACGAGGAGCGGCTTGCCGCGATCGCTCGGGCACTCGAGCTCGACGAGCCTCCAAACCCCGCACGGCGCGCACAGCTACTCGCGCTCGAGGCGATGGAGCTGAGCTGGGACCTTGACTTTGCGCGGCGCACAGCGCTCGCTGAGGAGGCTTTGGCGCTCGCACGCGGCGCTGCGGATGCGCGGGCCTTGGCGGCGGTGCTCCAGTTGGTCTACTTCGCGATCTGGTCTCCCGAGACGCTCGAGCTGCGTCGCAGCCTCGCGGCGGACTTCGCCGACTGCGCAGCCACACTGGGCGACCCGGCTCTCGACTACTGGTCGCAGTTCGCGCTACTTCACTGCTTCGTCGAACACGGCGAATTCACTGAGGCCCGCGACGCCGCCGGGCGTGCTCACGCACTCGCCGACGAGCTCGGCCAACCCACGCTTCAGTGGTTCGAGGGTTTCAACCGCGCCGGGCTCGAACTTCTGCAGGGCGATCTGGCGGCCGGGGAGCTGCTCGCCGAGCAGGCATTCCAGCTTGGTCAAGGGGCGGGGCAGCCCGACGCGGTCCTGGTCTACGGCGGCCAGGTCGGCTTCTTCAGGCGCTACCAGGGCCGCGGGGACGAGATCCTCGAGATGTTCAGACAGAGCGCCAGCGCATTTGCTGGCGTACCGGCGTTCCGTGCGGGACTTGCGTCGCTTCTGTGTTGGCTCGACCTCCACGATGAGGCGCGGCCCATCCTCGAGCAGGCGGCGAGCGATCGCTTCGAGCACGTCGGGTCGACGGCAGCGACGCTCACTACGCTGGCGGAGTACGCCGAGGCCGCCTTCCAAGCATCCGACGTTGGAGCAGCCGCGTTGCTGTATGAGCGCCTTGAGCCGTTCGCCGGACAAGTCGTGTGGAGCAGCAATCAAGGCTACGGACACGTACGTTTGTTCCTCGGCCTGCTGGCCGCCTGCCTCGGAGAGAGTCAGCGCGCCGACGAGCACCTGGCGTTCGCGTGCGAGTTCCACGAAGCGAACGACATCCCCTTGTGGGCCGCGCGCGGGTACCTCGGGTGGGCGGAAGCACTCGCGACGCGGGGTGACACAGCCGCGGTGCACGAGCACGCGACCCGTGCGCTGGAGCTCTCGCGCGAGCATGGCTATGGCCTCTTCGAGCCCCGCGCGGCGGCCTTGGTCGAGGCGGAGTCAGCAGCCGAGGCCTGACGCACTCGTATCCGCTCGTCAATCAGTTGCGCAATGCGCGAAGAGCAGCACTCTCGCGATCGCGGTCGGAGACGACTGCTCCGGACGTCGCGGCGAGCGTGAGCGTGGCCCTTGTTCAGACGCCCGCTCAGGCCGCAAAGCACAAGCCCGCCGTGATGGTGGCCGTGCCGTTGAGAACGGCCACCATCGCCCTGCCACTTCGTGACGGCCTAGTCGAAGTGAACCGCTGATCCGCTGAACTTACCCTTCTTGACCTTGCTCGCGCCGCAGGTCGCCCCGCCGTTATAGCTCTCGGTGGCGGTGCCTGAGAACGTGAGCGGCGAGTAGGAGCCGCTCGTCACTTCGCCTGAGAAGGCGACTCCCGGCACTTCGGTCAGGACCATCTTCAGCTTCCCCTTCGAGGCTTTCGCTTTCGGCGCCCATTTGTACTTCATCGTGCCGGTTGACACATCGCCCACTGCTTTCAGCTCCGCGCACGACACCGGACCGCCTGTTTTGAGCGTCGCTGTGTATTGCGTCTCGGTGAACGGCTCGCCTATGCATCCCGCGAGCGTCCCCTTGAGCTTGATCGTCTCGACTGCCGGTGTGTCCGACAGGCCCGGTGAGAGCTTGAGCGTACCGCTGTCAGTGGTGCAGGAAGGCCGATTTGCGATCAGGATCTCGCTGACCGTATCTTCTTCGACGTTCGCGACCCAGACGTGGGTCCCATCCGAGGACACGCCGACGGGCTCCCTGCCGACGGGAATATTTTCGATGACTTTCCCGCTCGCGGCTTCGATCTCGGTGACCGTGTCTTCGCCCGCGTTCGCGACCCAGACGTGAGTCCCATCCGAGGAGATGCCGAGGGGTTCGAGGCCGACGTCTTGAATCGTCCTGATGGCTTCCCCGCTCGCGGCGTCGATCTCGGTGACCGTAGGTTCACCCCCGTTCGCGACCCAGACGTGAGTCCCATCCGAGGACACGCCGCGGGGCTTTTCGCCGACGGGAATCGTCTTGATGACTTCGCCGTTCCCGGCTTCGAACTCGCTGACCGTATTTTCGCCGTAGTTCGCGACCCAGACGTGGATCCCATCCGAGGAAACTGCGTCGGGATGGTACCTAAGGGGAAACGGGTGGTTCCTGATGACTTCCCCGCTCGCGGCGTCGATCTCGTTGACGAAGGCTGCGAAGCCTTCTGCGTTGCCTTGGCCGTCGCTCGCGATCCAGACGTGGGTCCCGTCCGAGGACACTGCTTCGTTTCCCCCACCGACTGTAATCGTCTTGATGACTTCCCCGCTCGCGGCGTCGATCTCGCTGGCCGAAGCATTATTGTGGTTCACGACCCAGACGTGGGTGCCATCCGAGGACACGCCGGCTGGGTAGCAGCAGGCGCTGGGAATCGTCTTGATGACTTTCCCGCTCGCGGCTTCGATCTCGCTGACCGCATCTTCGTCGTAGTCCGCGACCCAGACGTGAGTCCCATCCGAGGACACGGCGAGGGGGACGCTGCCGACGGGAATCGTGTTGATGACTTCCGCGGCTCCCGCCGAGGAACCGGCCGCACAGGACACGCCGACCGCTGCAAGCACCCCAAGCCCGGCAACCAGACCGACGTGCATCAACCTCCCCCTCACCGACACGCCGATGCTCCCAAGAACCTCGAACCTCCTCAAGGCCAACACCCCCTGCATGAATAGCGGATGAACTTGAGCGTCGCCCGCGTGGCCCGGGAGGCTACTCTCCGGAATGGCTTAGATGTGTGAGGAGCAGCACAAACACGTGGGGCCCTGGCCCGGCTGTGGCTCCTGGCTGTTGTTGAAGACCAGCTTGGAGCCGACGGGGAATGGGAAACGCGTGGTGAGCCCGCCCTTCGCAAATCCCGCCGTTCAGTAAATATGCGCCTAGAGAACTTCGGCGAATAACGGACTATGAGCACCCAGTAGTTGGAATGCAATTTCTACAGTGGCCTTCTTCTGTGGGCAGCCTTTACCTTTTAGCTTGATTGGCTTGCCAAACCCGTAGCCAGCAAAAATGGTGAGCTGCTGTGGGGCAAAGGGAAATGGCGCCTTGGTCGATTTGCCGGTATACACACACTGCGCGAACGGAGCCGGCCAGGGTACGGGCAGGGTCACGCCGACGCTTGCATCCCCCTTCGCATTTAGGCTGGTTATGTACACGCCGCCAAGACTTTCAAACACGACGGGACCATGGCATGCAAATTCGACATCATGCTCGCTATAAGTAATGTGAAGCGTCTTAGCATCGTTGGCACCCAAGGTGCCGCTAAGAAAGTCGTCACAGCCCAACCTGCCCCCAGTCGTGACAAGTTCGAAACCGCTCTCGTCGGGATTTAGTTTCACTTCGGTGCCGGCGCTCACAATGTGCCCTTCTTCGACAAGCTGCACTTTTGGGCTCGCCGATGCCATGCTAGCTCCCATCGCAGCGCTGATCAGCGCAGCGACGAGCGTAACTCCAAGCATCCGGATGCGTCGCATAATGTGCCCCTCTTGATCGCGTGTAACTTCTAACGGGACACGAGCTGGCCCAACTCGGCAGCGAGTCGGTGAAAGAACGCCTCCAGTTGGGGAGTACCACAGAAGGACGCGCGTGTCAAACCGCGAACTCGGAATTCATCAAGCCAGACCGGCTGGCGGGTTCTGGAGGATGATGCCAAATCGCGCAGCGCGCACGGTCAGGCGACGCGGCCACATGTCTTTGTTGCTGGCTCTCGACCTGGTCGAGGCGACGGCAGATGCTGTCGAGCGACCCTCACGGCTTCGGGCTGCGCGCGATGATCGTGATGCTCTGCCACTGTGAAACGCCGTCGCATTATCCAGTAGCTCTCGCGTCAGCGGGGGGACTCGAGGTTCCAGTGGCGTGTCACGTCACACCGCCAGCGCTCGTCCTCGTCCGGCAGCAGCACGAATCTGGTGATCGTCGGTTGGCTGCCCTCGTGATCCCGATAGAGCAGGTCAACTGTGATGCGGCCAGCCGTCTCGATCGCTTCGGTCATGGCGGCATGCAGCTCCGTATCAGGGTCGCGCAGCGCCGCCTGCCAGAAGCCTCCGTCTGCCGACGGAACATACAGGTCACGCTGCTGCTCGAAAAAGGCCGATCGGTCTGGAGCATGGTCTCCTCTTCTATGTCGCGCCGGGCCCAACGGGTCCTGCGCCACGCGCTGAGCGGCCTCGGGCTCGAGGTGATAGCCGTGCAGCACCGCGATGCCGGAGCCGACGTTGCGTAGCGGAATAGCGAGATAGACGACATCGTTCTCCCGGCGAACCATCGCCCGTCCTGCTCTCACCTCGAACGTGCGGCCGTCGGCGAACTGGACCTGCTCGGGAGGGTCTTGGGCTCGGGAGGTCACTAGAAGCGGACGCATGCCGACCAGTAGCGTCCGCTCGGCGATCCGGGCGGAGCGGCTGCCCGAGCGCACCGCGGCAAACGTCGCGCCTGCCAGCACGAGTGTGCCGGCTGCAGTTCCCCACGCCGCCCAGTCCGTCATTGAGGGCGCTCCTCGGGCATCGTCCGCGGATTATCCCCGACCGCTGCTTTCGGAGCTAGGCGAGCGTGTCGCGGGCCTGACCTCGCGCCACAGCTCCGGACGAGGAGCACCAGCCCACCGCCCCTGGCCCGGAGATGCCTCCTTCGAGTCGAAAGAGACCGTCCGGGTCACCTCACCCGACGCTGGTCAGTCGCCCGAGCTGCAGAGAGGGCGGGTTCGTCCCGCTTCCTCGATCTCGAACCACCTGCTGGCAGCAAAGCCAGCGTGAGAGAGCAAGCCACTTAGGAATAGTGCACTAGCTGCGTCCTTGACGGGGGCGCCCCGTGGTCCGCCTGAATCCTCCGTTACCCGAGCGGTTGCCCCATCCGCCATGCCCTACGGTGCGTGAGCCGGCAGGGATCGTCGCGCCTTCTTTCAGCAAGCTCCCAGCAAGTCCTAACGCCGTCCACGCGCCATTGCCGTGTGATTGGGGGTGGCCGGCGGTGAGATGGACCGCACTTCGTAGTGGGAGGATTCGAGAACGATGGTCAAGCTACCTGGAAACCCGAGCAAGAGGCGCGTGGCACTGCTCGCCGTCGGCGGAGGCTTCACGCTGATCCTCGTCGCCTTCCTCCTCATCTATTTCGTGGTCTTCCCCACCTCCTCGCCCAAGCCGTTCAAACTCGCCACCTCCACTTCCACCTCCGGCTCGACCGCCAGCACGAGTTCCGCGTCTACCGCGGCCGTGAGCGCGGGCGGGCACTGGAGCGTCGTCACCGGCTCGGAGGCCGGCTACCGCGTGCGCGAGAAGCTCGGGTTCCTGCCCGCGCAGAGCGACGCGGTCGGGCGCACCTCTTCAATCACTGGCGCAGCGGCGCTAACCGAGTCGAAAGACACGATCACGATCACCGCGGCCTCCTTCGACGTCGCAGTGAACACCCTGAAAAGCGACCGCACGATGCGGGATGAAAAAATCCATGAAATTGGGCTTGAAAGCAACCGCTATCCGACGGCCACGTTCGTGCTCTCGGCTCCCGTCACGCTTACCAAGGGCGCACCCACTGGCCGTGTAGTGCGGGTGCCGGTGACCGGCGTCTTCAACATCCACGGCACCTCCAAGCGCGAGACCCTGCCGGTCGAATTCACTTTGGCGGGATCCACACTGGAGACCGTTGGCTCGCTCACGTTCCCTTGGAGCGAATTCGGCATGACCGCTCCGAGCGTCGGCGGCTTCGTCAACGTGACCGAAAAAGCGACCATGGAATTCGACCTGCACCTGCAGCGAGCGTAGGGCCGACCGATGCCTGATCTCGCCTCGGGCGGACGGGACGCCCCGGATTGGTTGGGGGGCCTAACTCCGCGCCGTCGAATCCACACGCCGGGCTCGGCTCCTTGGCGCACCGGCACGGTAGGCGGCGGCTGAGCTGGGGGTTCCCACTGGCGTCGGGTTTCTCGCCCCAGCGTGCATGGCTTTCTTTGAGCGTGGTGGTCAGCGGCTACACGCGAAGGGATGACCGCCTGCCGCCGGCTCTCTTGGCTAGCTCGCGCTCGTGACTGACCCGAATGACGTCCCACACGAGGCCGAAGCGCTCAAGACCGGCGATCAACCACGCTGACGGATCAAGCTGCCACCAGCGTAGACCGTGCCGAGCGGAGGTCGGGAAAGCATGATGATTGTTGTGCCACGCCTCACCGAGCGTCGGCAGCGCCAACCAGAGCAGGTTCCGCGACTCGTCGTGGGTCACAAATCGCCGGCGGCCGAAGAAGTGACACAAGGAGTTGATCGAGAAGGTGGCGTGGTGAACGAAGAACAACCGCACCGCCCCACCCCACAGCAGACCGGTCAGACCTCCGGCGATCGTACCCGTGAGTGCGACCCCGAACGCGAAAGGGAACGCGAGTCCCGCAAGTACCCACAGCAGAAACGTGCGATCGATAAAACGCGCGACTGGGTCGGCGAGGAGGTCCTTCGCATAGCGCTCCTCACTCGCCATCGCGTCGCCGTTGAAGATCCATCCTACGTGCGCGTGAAATAGCCCACCCAGTGCGCCGCGCCATCCGCGGCCGCGGTCGACGTGGGGGCTGTGTGGGTCCCCCGGCTGGTCGGAGAACTGATGATGCTTGCGGTGGTTGGAGACCCACTCGATCAACGGGCCCTCGACTGCCGCCGACCCGAGTGCGCCCAGCAGCAGCCGCATCGAAGAGCTCGTCTTGAAGCTGCGGTGGGTGAACAGGCGGTGAAAGCCGACCGTCACGCCCAACCCGGCCAGCAGGTAGGTGAGCGCCAGCACGACCAGGTCGGGCCAGTGCAAGGCTCCACCCCACGCCAGCCATGCGGCCACGCCCACAAGCACCACCGGCAGAACCGTCACCACCACGTTCGCGACCCGGTCGATCGTATCGGCCACGGCCGCGCGGTCATCGACGGTCGAGTGCTCGTCGATCGGCTTGCCTCCCACGTCTTCGAGCGGCGGCTCCGAAGCGAACGGGGTTTCATCGAGAGTCATCCGATCCCCTTTCTGGGTGCGCATCCGGCCGGTGCCCTGCTCCGCGCTCGAGCCCCGGACGCGTCGCGCAAGACCGCACACGATAGTCCCTTCCCCAGCGGTGCATCGAGCGCGACACGTGTGTAGTCGGCCCCCGCCACCAGCCGCGCTGGCCGCATGCGCCCACGAAAAAACCCCGCCTGAGCGGGGCTTTTCCTTCATAGCGGGGGCGGGATTCGAACCCGCGACCTTCGGGTTATGAGCCCGACGAGCTACCAGACTGCTCCACCCCGCGGCGGTACTTACGTTGTAGCAAACCCAGCCGTTCCCGGCAGTCCGCAGAGGCTCCGGTATGCGGACGACGGGCGAGCCCGGCGAGCAGAGCCATGCGGCACTAGGATCGCGCGATGAACGTCGCCTCGGTGGACATCGGCACCAACTCCACCCGGCTGCTGATCGCCGACGTGGACCCTGAGGGAGCGAGCGTGCGGGGAGCTCTCCAGGCGCTCGCAGGTCACGCGCCTCGGCGCCGGCGTGGACGCCTCCGGACAGCTCTCCCAGGAGGCGATGGAGCGGGTCTTCGCGACGCTGTCGGAGTACCGCGCCGAGATCGACCGCCACCGACTGCGAGCGCAACGTCGCCGTGCTCACCTCGGCGGTCCGTGACGCCTCCAACGGGGCGGAGTTCGCCGACCCGGGTGCGCGAGGACTACGGGCTCGACGCGCGGGTCCTGGCCGGCGAGCAGGAGGCCCAGCTGACGTTCCTGGGGGCGATGTCGGGACGCGAGCCCGGACCGCGGCCCGACGGTCGTGATCGACGTCGGCGGCGGCTCCACCGAGTTCGTCGTCGGCGAGGACCGCAAAGTCGGCTTCCACGTGTCCCTGAACGCCGGGGTGGTGCGCATGAGCGAGCGCCACATCCACGCCGACCCGCCCGCCACCGAGGAGCTCGAGGAGCTGCCGCGGACGTCCGCTCGGTCTTCACCGCGGGCCTCCCGGCCGACGTGCGCCGGGAGGTCGCCGCCGGCATCGCGGTCGCCGGCACCGCCACCTCGGCGGCGTCGATCGACCAGCAGCTCGACCCCTACGACCCCGAACGGGTCAACGGCTATCCCGCTGCCCGCTCCACGGTCGAGTCGCTGCTCGGGCGGCTGTCCCGGATGGACGAACCGCAGCGCCGCGCGGTGGTGGGCCTGCACCCCGACCGGGCGCCCACGATCGTGGCGGGGATGATCATCCTCGGCGAGGCCATGCGCATGTTCGGCCTGGACTGGTCGAGGTCTCCGAGCACGACATCCTCTACGGGGCCGCGCTGCTGGCCGCGGGCGTAGACGGTTAGCTAGGCGAGGTTCGAGCGCCGCGGGTAGGCGACCGCGGGATCCGTCAGCACGTTCACGAGCGCCGGCCGGTCCGCGGCGAAGGCCCGCTCGAGGGCGCCCCGCAGCTCCTCCGGGCGCTCGACCAGCTCGCCCTGGCAGCCGAGCGCCTCGACCACCTCGTCGTAGCGGGTGCCCGGCCTCAGGTCGGCCGCCACGGAGTAGCCGTAGAGGAACTCCATCGGGTGCTTCTCGAGCGCCCAGATGCCGTTGTTCCCGACCACCCCGACGACGTTCGACGCCGTGGCGGGCGAGCGTGTCGAACTCCATGCCGGCGAACCCGAACGCCCCGTCGCCGAGCAGCAGCACGACCTGGCGGTCGGGCCGCGCGAGCTTCGCCGCCAGCGCGTAGCCCGGGGCCCGTTCCCAGGCACCCGAAGGGCCCCGGGTCGAGCCAGCAGCCCGGCTCGTAGCTGTCCACGAGGCGGCCCGCGTAGGAGACGAAGTCGCCCGCCGTCGCCGATCACGATCGCGTCCCGGTCGAGCACCTCGGCGAGCTCGGCGTAGATCCGCATCGGGTGAAGCGGGGCGCGGTCGTCGTGCAGCTCGGCCTGCTCGGAGGCCCGCCTCTCGCTCTCGGCGCCGCGCAGATCGGAGATCCAGCCGCCGTCCGGCAGGCCTGCCCGCCGGCGGCCGCGGCGATCGCCGAGAGCGTCGGGCCGATCGCCCCGTAGCACTCCGCGGCCACCGCCCGCGGATGGCTGCGCTCGGGCTCGGCGCGCGTCCATCGACGACGATCTCGGTGTCCTCGCCGAAGGCCGCCGCCGAAGCCCGAGCCGGAAGTCCATCGGCACCCCGATCACGAGCGCCACGTCGGCCTCCTTCAGGCCCTTGCGAGCGGGCACGCGAGAAGAACAGCTCGTGGTCGGCCGGCAGGCAGCCGCGCGCCAGCCCGTTGAGGAAGACCGGGATCCGCAGCGCCTCCGCCAGCTCGAGCAGCGCCTGCTCGCCGCGCCCCCAGTACAGGTCGGTCCCGGCCATGATCACCGGCCGCTCGGCGGCGGCGAGCAGCTCGCCGCGGCGCGCGCCGATCGGCGTCCTCGGCGGCCGGCGCCCTGCTCGGGGCAGCGCGCGGCGCAGCCAGCTCGGCTCCTCGCGCCTCCATGAACACGTGGTCGAGCGGGAAGTCCACGAACGCCGGGCCGCAGTGGGGGCTGAGCGCGGCCGTGAAGGCGTCGTCGAGCAGCCCTGGGATCTCCTCCGTGGCGCCGGCGGTGGCGGCGAGCTTGGTGAGCGGCCGCACGAACGGCACGTGGTCGATCTCCTGCAGCGAGCCCTGGCCCCAGCGCATCGCCGGAGCGCGCCCTCCGAGCACGACCATCGGCGAGTGGTTGGCCTGGGCGGAGGCCATCGCGCTCATCCCGTTGGTGACCCCGGGCCCGGCCGTCAGCGCGCACACGCCGGGCTCGCGCGTGACCTTGGCCCAGCCCTCGGCGGCGAACGCGGCGGTGGACTCGTGGCGGACGTCGACGATCGCGATCCCCTCCTCGCGGCAGCCGTCGTAGATCGAGAACAGGTGGCCGCCGGAGAGCGTGAACAGCTTGCTCACGCCGTGCGCCTTCAGCCGCCGGGCGACGAGCCGGCCGCCGTGGAAGGTGCGCGTGTCCTGTCCTGGGCGGTCTCGCTGGCCACTGCGCGGCCGACTCTATCCGCCCCGGCATCCCCGGGTCGCCGTCAGGCGAGGTGCCCGGGACGGGATTCGAACCCGTATGCCCTTGCGGGCGGCAGATTTTAAGTCCGCTGACTTTGCCAGTTTGTCCACCCGGGCACGGCGATCGTACCGCCGCGCCAGCGGGCCCAGATCTTTAGAAACGCCAAATCGAACGTTTAAGGAGCGCAACTCGGCCACCGCTACCGTGTACGTACTCCCTGAGACGGGAAGGACGTTGTAGGGTTCACATGGAGGCTTCCGCACTAACACATACAAGCAGCATGCCGGGCCTGCGAGGCCCGTCCGCGTTGCTGCGCCTGCAGTCCGACGAGCGTCTGATCGCCCTCACCCGCAGCGGCAACCACGCCGCCTTCGAGGTGCTCTGCACGCGCTACCAGTCGCGCCTGCTCGCCTTCTGCCGGCACATGCTGAGCTCCAAGGAGGACGCCGAGGACGTGCTGCAGGAGGTCTTCGCGGCCGCCTTCAACGCGGTCCTGGCCGACGAGCGCGAGATCAACGTGCGCCCGTGGCTGTACCGGATCGCCCGCAACCGCTCGCTGAACCACCTTCGCCGGACCACCTCGATCGGCGTCGACACGATGGACGTCCACTTCGCCGAGGGCGGCCTCTCGACGACCGACAAGGTCATGCGCCGGGAGAACTTCCGCGAGCTGATCGCCGACGTTCAGGAGCTCCCCGAGACGCAGCGCACGGCGCTGCTGCTGCGCGAGATCGACGCCCTCTCCTACGAACAGATCGCGCAGGCGATGGAGACGACCGTCCCCTCGGTCAAGTCGCTGCTCGTGCGCGCCCGGATCTCGCTCGCCGAGGCCGCCGAGGCGCGCAAGCTGAGCTGCGAGGAAGTCCGCCTGGAGCTGGGCGAGGCCGCCGAGGGCCTGACGAAGATCAGCACGCCGCGCCCGCCGGCACGTCCGCAGCTGCGAACGCTGCCGCTCGTTCCGCAAGCACCTCAAGGACAACAACAAGGCGCTCGCCGCGATCTTGCCCGTGGCGCCGCTGTTCCTGGCCAAGAAGCTTCTGCTCGCCAAGCTCGGCTCCACCGCCTCCGCCGGCGGCGCCCACGTCGCCGGCGGCGCCGGAGCGGGAATCGGTGCCGGCGCGCGGCGCGAGCGCCGGTGCGGGAGCTGCCGCCGGCGGAGGCGCCGGCCTGGCCAGCGGCGTCATGACCGCCGGCGCCGGTGCGATCGCCACCAAGGCCGTCGCCGGGCTCGCCGCCGCCGCGATCGTCACGGCCGGCGCCGTCGCCGTCGACCACGGCTCGGCCTCGCGGCGCACCACCCACGGCTCGCGCTGCGGCGCACTCGCCGCCGTCGCTCCACGGACGCACACGATCGTCGTGCACCAGCAGGCCCAGCCCTCCAGCCCGAGCGCGCCCCGGCACCGCGCGCACATCGCCCGCCGGCGGCCGGCACCCCGCCCCCGAGCGGCCCCGGCGGGGAACCGCCGCCGAGACCACCGAAGCCGCCACCCGTCGACACCCGGCCGCCACCGGCGGCTCCGCCTCCCGACCCCGGGGCCGCCGTCGCGCCGGCCACCAGGAAGCCGACCGAGGTCACCACCCAGACCACCCAACTGCCGCCGTCGGCCACGGCCGTCCCCGACCCCGCCACGACCCTCCGCCCCGCCCGTCACCACGCCGGTGCCCGCGCGAAACCCCGGCGACCCCGCCGGCCGGCGAAGACCCCGCCGACCCCGCGCCGCCCGTCATCGAAACGGGCGGCGACGGGCGCGACCGGTGGCGACGAGCGTCGCCACCGGCGCCATCGGCGCCACCGGCCCACCGGCCACCGGCGCGATCCCGGCGACGCAGCCGGCGACCGACGCGCGCCTGCCGCCGCGCGACCGGGGGCTTCGCAGCCCCCGCGCGCCGCCCGGCGGGGCTACCACCGAACGCGAACGTCTTCAGGGGTCTCAGCAGGAGCCGGTGGAGCCGACTTCGAGCGGTTCGGTGATCTGCGGGTTGGCCCCCGGGGCCGTCAGCATCACGATTTCCACGCCGCTGCGCTGAGCCGGCTCCGTTCGTGCAGCAGCAGCATGTTGCGGCCGAGCATCCGGCGGCCGGCGATGATCGTCGTGTAGGCCACCTGGTAGCCGCCCAGTTTGCTGTTCAGGCGCGTCTTGCCCTCCCCGCGCAGGACGAAGCCCGGGTAGCGGCGGGACAGCTCCCGGATGTAGGCGCTGGCATACAGGCGCACCTCGGCCAGCACCGACCCTCTGTAGGGCGGCAGCTGCAAGGGGTTGACGGCGAACGAGTACTCGAGCCTGCCCGCGGAGCTGTGTGACTGCACCCTGACGAAGCCGCCGGCTTCCGGCGCGGTGCGGTACAGGCCGCGGTAGCTGAAGTGGAACGGCCGCCCGCCGCCGTGACCGTAGGTCGAGTTCAGGAGCGCCAGCACGGCGCCGGCGAGGATCGCCACCACCAGCACCCCGCCGGCGACCGCCGCACGCGGACCGCGCTCGAGGCGCGCCGCCAGGAGGGCGCGAGCAGGCCCGGGAGGGTCGGCCCGTACTCGGGCCTGATCGGGATGCTGGGCACGGCCGGGGGCTACTCGCCGAGCGAGAACATCGCCTCGAGGTCGTGGCGGGAGTAGGCCGTGAAGGCGACCATCGTCTGCGTGCGCACGACGCCCGGCAGTCCTCCGATCTTGCCCGTCACGACGTCGGCCAGCTGCTCGTGGTGGGGCACCCGCACGATCGCCACGAAGTCCCACTCGCCGGTCACCGAATAGGCCTCCGCCACGCCCTCGATGTCCGCCAACTCGCCGCCGAGGGTCGACAGCGTGTCGCGCTCGGCCTCGATCAGCACGACGGCGTGCGTCATCCACCTCTTTATAGCCCAGGCGGGCTCCGTTCGCGGCCGCAGGGGCGCCGCCAGGGGCCTGACCGTCCGGCGGGGACCGTATCTTCGCCCCGCCAGTGCTCCCAAGCCCTCCGGGGAGGTGTTTGCTCGATGCCCGTCGATCTGCCACGCCGTCTGCTCGCCGAGGTGGTCGGCACCTTCGGCTTCTTCTTCGTCGGCTTCACCGGCATCGCCGCGCTGACCACCCAGGGCTCCGGCGCGATCGAAGCCGTGGGCGTGGCGGCCGGCTTCGGCTTCGGCCTGGCGGCCATGATCTTCGCCTTCGGGCACATCTCCGGGGGCCACTACAACCCCGCCGTGAGCGCCGGCCTGGCGGCCGCCAAACGCTTCCCGGTAGCCGAGGTGCCCGCCTACTGGGCGGCCCAGTTGGTGGGCGGGATCGTGGCGGCTGCAGCCATCCGGGTGATCTTCAACTCCAAGATCCTGCACGCGACCCTGACGATGCCGGGGCACGGCGTCAGCACCGGCCAGGCGTTCTGGCTGGAGGCGATCTTCACGGGCCTGTTCCTGCTCGTGATCGCCACCCTCGCCGCCGACAGGCGCGCCCCCTGGAACGGGGTCTTCGCGCCCTTCGGGATCGGCCTGTTCATCTTCACCGCGGCCACCACCGCGGGCCCGATCAGCGGCGGCTCGTTCAACCCCGCCCGCTCGCTCGCACCGGCGATCGTGGACGGCACCTGGACCAACCAGTGGATCTACGTGGTGGCACCGCTCGCGGGCGGGATCGTGGCGGGCCTCGTAAACCTGGCCTTCCGCACCGGCGGGCCGGAGCTCGACCGGATCCCCGACCAGCCTCCGGGACGCCCGTAGCTTCCTGGACCTAGGGCAGCGCGGGCTCGCGCAGCTGCAGTGCGAGGCCGACCAGCAGCCCGAAGGCCAGGCCGACGACGCCGGCCAGCCAGCTGATCAGCGAGAAGGTGTAGGCGAACGGGAGCACCAGCAGCAGGGCGGCGATGACCGTGGCGCCGATCAGATCGCCCTCGTAGTAGGAGCGTGAGCGGGCGGCCGCCAGGTCGGGCAACGCCCACGCCCCGAGCAGCGCCAGGGCGCCGGCGTTGGCGGTCGTGACGACCGGGAGTTCATACACGGCGAGGGCGGCCAGTGCCCCGGTCACGGTGGCTCCGAAGAACACCATCAGCACGATGAACGGCCCGTTGCGGCGCTCCAGCAGCCAGCCGAAGATGGCCACCGTGGTGACGATCACGAACGCCGGGATGGCGCGGGGTCCATAGGCGAAAGCGTTGCTGAACAGCCTCCACCAGTCGCCGTTGATCGGCCCGGCGATCGCCATTTTCCCGAAGGCGAGCGGTTCGGCGTGGAACAGGATGTAGGCCGCGCAGCTGAGCACCACCAGCGTGATCGTCGCGTACGGGCGCGTGAGCGACCAGCGGTCGCTGTGGGCCGCGCTCGAGGGCGCCGCATGTGTCCTCGCCGCCTCGGCCGGGCGGCGCAGCAGGGCCGTCAGCCGCGAGCGTCGCCGAGGACGCTTGGGGGCACCGACACGCGGCAGCTTGGGAGCTCGCCGGCGCAGGCGGCTGCCGCAGTAGGGGCACTCGGTGATGTACGGACTCACCTCCGACCCGCACTGTTTGCAGACGACGAAGAGGTCTGCGCCCGAGCTCATCTAGGTTCCCATTCTAAGGACCTGCCGAACCACGTCCCACTCCCTCTCTGGTAATACTGGCGAGCATGAACCTGGGCTACGAGGGAACCCTCTACATTCTCGCGTTCGACCACCGCGGGTCCTTCCAGAAGCGCTTCTTCGGTATCGAGGGCGACCCCGACGCCGAGCAGACCGCGATCATCGCCGACGCCAAGCACCTGATCTTCGAGGGGCTCCTGCAGGCCGTCAGCGCGGGCGCCGACCCGGCCGTCACCGGCGTGCTCGTCGACGAGCAGTTCGGCTCGACGGTGCCCGAGGAGGCTCGTGAGGCCGGCCTCAAGTTGGCGATGCCCGCGGAGCGCTCGGGGCAGCCGTACTTCGACTTCCAGTACGGCGATGACTTCCCCGCCCACATCGAACGCTTCGACCCCGACTTCACGAAGGTCCTGGTCCGTTACAACCCCGACGGCGACGGCGAGGCCAACCGCGAGCAGCGCGAAAAGCTCAGGCGTCTGAGCGACTGGCTGCACGACAACGAGCGCCGATTCCTGTTCGAGCTGCTGGTGCCGGCCGAGGACGAGCAGCTGCAGGAGGTCGGCGGCGACAGCGACCGCTACGACGCGGAGCTGCGCCCCGAGCTGATGCGGCGGGCGATCGCAGAGCTGCAGGACGGCGGCGTGGAGGCGGACGTGTGGAAGATCGAGGGCGTGGACGAGCGGTCGGACTGCAGCATGCTCGTGGCCCAGGCCCGCACGGGCGGGCGCGACGAGGTCACCTGCGTGGTCCTCGGCAGGGGCGCCGACGACGCCAAGGTCGACCACTGGCTGACCGAGGCCGCCCCGGTGGAGGGCTTCGTCGGATTCGCGATCGGGCGTTCGATCTGGTGGGACCCGCTGAAAGCCTACGTCGAGGGCAAGATCGAGCGTGCGGCCGGCGCCCGGCGGATCGCGGAGAACTACCTGCGCTTCGTATCCGTGTACGAGCGCGCCAAGACCCCGGTCTAGCCGGCGGAGGTCCTCGCCAGCGATGCGGATGCGCCAGAGCCTCGCCGAGTGGGAGCGGGCTTTCGTCAAAGAGATCTCGCTGGACCGCTACCGGCGCGACTCGCTGCGCCGTACGGCCGAAAGGCGTGAAGCCAAGCGCGAAGCGCACAAGCGCCAGAAACAGGGGTCGCTGCGCTTCCTCGCGCTGGTGTTCACGCTGATCCTCACCGCCGTGATCGTGACGGTGATCATGTTCCGCACGCTGTATCTGCTGCTCGGCTGACGCCGGCGGCGGGGTCTATTTCCTGCGCTGGCGTCGTTCGCTGAGCGCAGTCTCGACGCTCGCGGCGGGCTGGCCGTCGCCGTCGGCCGCCGCGGCGGCCGCTTCGCGATGGATCTCGAGGTAGATCTCCTTGCGGAAGACCGGAATGGACTGCGGCGCCTGGATGCCGATCCGGACCTTCTCGCCCATCACCGAGAGCACCGAGACCTCGATGTCGTCCCCGATCATGATGCTCTGGTTGGACTTTCGCGTCAGAACCAGCATTGGGTATACCTTCCTCTCTGGCCACCTGCGCTCCGGCGCGAGCCCCATCCGCCGGATCGCGCAAGCATAGACCGAGGCGCGGTGGAAAGCCATCCCGCTCGGCGATTTGGCTCCCACGTTGGGGGTTGGCTCGTGTTCCCGGTGGCCCGCGTGGGGCCCCCGCCGGGGCGCGGGGATCTTTGCGGTAGTCTCACGACCCGTCGATGGCCCGGAAATCCCTGCGTCCGCACCTCAATCAGATCCGCACCTGGGTGCGCCAGGGGAGAACTGACGCCTGGGTTGCCCACCAACTCGAGGTGAGCGTCAAGGAGATCGAACAGTTCAAGCGCCAGAACGACCTGCTCGGCGAGGAGGAGCCGGGCGAGGGCTCGCCCGCGGGCGACTACCCCGAGGAGATCGACCTCAGGGCCGAGGACGACGCGCTGATCGCGGCGGAGCTCGAAGCCGCCGAAGCAGAAGCGCAGCGCATCCGCGAAGAGTCCGACGCCGCCGGCGTCGCCGGCGAGGAGGACGACGCCGAGGAGGAGACACCGGCCCGGGCCCGCAGGAGCCGGCGTGGCGGGCGGCGGCGCTCCACGCGCAGCGCACCTCCGCTGGAGGGCACCTTCGACCACGGCGAGGAGGGGTACGGGCTGTGGCTCGACCCCGCGATCCAGGACAACCCCGTCTACGCCGAGCACTGGGCCGGACACCGGCCCGTGGAGGTCGCCGTGGAGGAGGACCGGATCGTGATCCGCCGGGTCGTCGGCGAGGACGACTAGGCGACCTCGCCAACCTCCCGCCGGCCACCGGCGAAGTCGGCGGCCTGGCGCAGGTAGCGCGCAAAGGCCGCGTCCACGACCACGGCGGCATCCCACGCCCACGGAGCCTCGGGCGCGACCCTCATGGCGACCTGCAGGGACCAGCTGGTGCCGGTTTCGTAGAGGTCGACCAGTTCCTGTGCGGTGAAGCGCCCGCCGAGCCGGCGCCTGAGCTCCGACACGAGCGCCTCCACGACCCGCTCGAGCGTCCGCGTGTGCTCCGGCGGGGACGTGTTCAGTCGCCGCTCGCCCTGTTGCCACTGGTACAGGGCGGTCTCGAAGCTCACGCGCCGAGGCTAGCACCGCCACTGGCCTAGTTGCCCGGGAGCCCGCTGACCACATACTGGCGCTCGCCGAGCCTGGCGAGCCCCTGCTGCCGGGCCTCGCCTTCGACGCTTTCGGGGTTCGACAGCAGCTCGTGCTGGGCCACCAGGCGCCGGTGTTCGGCCTGCATCACGTGCACGGTCGCCTGGTCGTGGCGGGCCTGGCGCCAGGTCGAGAACATGTGCACCCCGGCGCTGAGGTAGAGGTAGGCGAGCGCGACCATCACGGCCAGCATCGCCGGGCGCCCGAGCTGCTCCCAGCGCAGCCTCGAGACGGCGGCCCCGAACGGCCCGACGGAGCCCGAGCGGGCGCCCGTTCGCGGCCCCGAGACCCGCCGCGGGGACGGGCGCGGTGCAGCGCGCCGGCCGACGCGAGGGGAGGCCACCGAGGGCATAAGCCCGGCATTCGTCCCCGCCGCGGAAGTTCCTGCCGCCGGCGGTCCGCTCTCTAGAGCGCGCGGAAGGCGCTGCGACCCGGGAACACGGCCTCGTCGCCGAGCTGTTCCTCGATGCGAAGCAGCTGGTTGTACTTCGCCACGCGGTCGGTCCGGGAGGGAGCCCCGGTCTTGATCTGGCCGCATCCGGTCGCCACCGCGAGGTCGGCGATCATCACGTCCTCGGTCTCGCCCGAGCGGTGGCTGATGACGGCCGTGTAGCCGCTGCGGTGGGCCAGCTCGATCGCCGCCAGCGTCTCGGTGAGGGTCCCGATCTGGTTGACCTTGATCAGGATCGAGTTGGCAACGCCGGCCTCGATTCCCCTGCCCAGGCGCTCGGTGTTGGTGACGAACAGGTCGTCCCCCACCAGCTGGACGTCGCCCCCGAGCTGCTCGGTGAGCTGCTTCCAGCCGTCCCAGTCCTCCTCGTCCATCCCGTCCTCGATCGACACGATCGGGTAGCGGCCGGCGAGCTCGGCCCAGTAGGCGGTCAACTCGGCGGCGCTCAGCGTGCGGCCCTCGTGCTGGAGGCGGTAGGCGCCCTCGGAGTAGAGCTCGCTGGTGGCCGGGTCGAGCGCGATCGCGAGGTCCACGCCGGGCTCGTATCCGGCCGCCGTGATGCCCTCCATCAGCATCTGGAGGGCCGCCTCGTTGGAGTCGAGGTCCGGCGCGAAGCCGCCCTCGTCGCCGACCGCGGTGGCCAGGCCGCGCGCATGCAGGGTGCCTTTCAGGGCGTGGTACACCTCGGCGCCCATCTGCAGGCGCGCGGGAGAAGCTGTCAGCCCCCAGCGGCACGACCATGAACTCCTGGAAGTCGACCCGGTTGTCGGCGTGGGCTCCGCCGTTGAGCACGTTCATCATCGGCACGGGCAGCGTGCGGGCGCCCTCGCCCCCGAGGTGCCGCCATAGCGCCAGGCCCTCCTCGGCGGCCTGGGCCTGGGCGGCGGCCAACGAGGCTCCGAGGATCGCGTTGGCCCCCAGCCGGGACTTGTTGGGCGTGCCGTCGAGCTCGATCAGGGTCCTGTCGAGCCCCGGCTGGTCGGCCGCCTGCAGGCCCTCCAGGGCGCTCGCTATCTCGCCGTTGACGTTGGCCACCGCGCGGGTGACGCCCTTCCCTCCCCAGGCGCTGCCGCCGTCGCGCAGCTCGGTCGCCTCGAACTCGCCCGTGGAGGCGCCCGACGGGACCGCGGCCCGGCCGCGTGCGCCGGAGCTGAGGGCGATGTCCACCTCGATGGTGGGATTGCCGCGACTGTCGAGTATCTGGCGCGCCCGGACGCGCTCGATCGCGCTCACGTGCCGAGTGCGGGCCGCGCTCTCGCTACGGCGTCGCGCCCGTGGCCCCGGTGCTGCCCTTCGGAGCTTTGTACTCCTTGCAGTCCGGCACCACGTATTCCCCGCGACATTCGGTTTGGCCCTGCCACTTGGTTTTGAACTTTTTGATGAATTCCGTCAGCGCTTTCTGGCGCTGCGTCGCGACCAGCTGCTGCTTGACGGACGCTTCGACGGATTTCAGCGGCGTCTGGTTTCCGGGCGTCGTGCCTTCCACCTGGTAGACGTAGTAGCCGAACGGCGTCTTCACCGGACCGCCCAGTTGGTGGGGCTTGGCGGAGAAGATGGCTTCGTCGAGGGCCTTCTCCTCCTCGCCCTTGATGACGCCTTTCAGAAGGCCGCCGTTGGCCTTGCTCGCGGGGTCCGTCGAGCGGGCCTGGGCGACGCTGGCGAAGCTCTTTCCGGATTCGATTTCCTTTTTGGCCTTTTCAGCCGTGGCCTGGTCTTTGGTGAGCACGATCCGCACGTCGCGCTTTTCCGGAGTGCCGAATCGGGAGCTGTTTTCTTTGTAGTACTTTTCGATGTCGGCTTTGCTGACGTTCGGGTTCTCTTTGGAGATCTTCGACTGGATCTTCTGGGAGAGCAGGTTCAGCTTCACGCGCAGGAGCAGGTCGGAGATCGTCTGGCCGGAGCTGGCGAGGAACTTTTCGAATTCCGCCGCCTTCGGGAACTGCTCGGTCTTGATTTTGTTGAACTGCTTCTTGACTTCCGCGTCGGACACTTTGACTCCGAGCGATTCGCCTTCCTTGATCACCCAGTTGGAGGAGATCAGGAAACCCAGCACCTCGGTCTTCAGGGTTTTGAACTGCTGTTCGCACTGGGTCTTCAGTTCGGCCGCCGTGCGTTTCTTGCCTTTGGTGGCGGTTTTCGCTTCTTCTTCTTCGAGGTGTTTGATGCAGGCCGTGTAGTGGGGCGGTTCGGGGAGCACCGGTGTGCCCGTCCCACCGACCCGCGAGGACGCCGCGGCGACGCCCAGCCAGTGCTTGAAGGCTTCGTTGGTGATCGGCGTGCCACCAACCTGGACGACGGCGTTGCTGGGGATGCCGCCGCAGGCGGACACGCCAACGGCTACAAACAAAACGGCGCCGAGCGCCGCGAAAGGACGGAACAGTTTGTGCACGACGCGGGGACTGTAGCGTATGGAGATTACGGTTTCAGCAAAGAACCGCTTAAGAGTTGATAAGCGGTTGCGCGCTCCCGGGGCGAGCCATGCCGGGGACGGCACGGGCAAAGGGATTGCGCGCCTCGCCGGTCCTGCGCCCGCGGGCTAAGCGGCCTCGCGCATGATCGCCAGCAGCGCGTCGGCGGCCCTGACCACGGTGGGAAAGCGCTCCTCGGCGTCGCGCGGCACGCGTACGGACACCTGTGAGCGGCCCGATTCATAGGAGGCCCCGGGCAGCTCCTCGCGCAGGCGACGGGCGCGCCGGGAGTCCAGCTCGATCGGGACCACCGCCAGGCGCTCGCCCCTGAAGCTCACGGTCTGGGCGCCGGCCTGGCCGAACTTGATGCGGGCGCGCTGCAGCGCGAGCAGGTTCTCGACCGGGACGGGCGGCTCGCCGAAGCGATCGGCGAGCTCCTCGCGCAGTTCCTCGAGCTCGGCGATCTCGACCGCGCCCGCGATGCGCCGGTGGATCTCGATCTTGGCCTGCTCGTAGGGGACGTAGTCGGCGGGGATGTAGGCGTCGACGTTGACGTCCAGGCGCACCGGATCGCGCGGCTCCTCGCCGTCGAGCTCGGGCTCGGCCGCGCGGACGGCCTCGTCGATCATCTGCATGTACAGCTCGAAGCCGAGCGCCGCCAGGTGCCCCGACTGCTCGTCGCCGAGCAGGTTTCCGGCGCCACGGATCTCGAGGTCGCGCATCGCGATCTTGAAGCCGGCACCGAGCTCGGTGTAGTCCGACAGCGCGGCCAGCCGCTGGGCCGCCTCGGTCGCCAGCGCCGCCGCCGAGTCGTACAGCAGGTACGCGTAGGCGCGCTCGCGGCTGCGCCCGACGCGACCACGTATCTGGTAGAGCTGCGCCAGCCCGAAGGCGTCGGCGTGCTCGACGATCAGGGTGTTCGCCTGCGGGATGTCGATCCCCGACTCGATGATCGACGTGCACACGAGCACGTCCGCGCCCGCCGCGGAGGTAGTCCATCATCACCTCCTCGAGCTCGCCCTCGCCCATCTGGCCATGGGCCACCGCGAAGCGCACACCTGGGCACAGCGCGCGCAGGCGCTCGGCGGTCTGCTCGATCGACTCCACGCGGTTGTGCAGGAAGAAGGCCTGCCCGCCGCGGCCGTGCTCGCGCTCGATCGCGTTGCTTGACCAGCTCCTCCTCGTACTCCCCCACGAACGTCCTCACCGGACGGCGGCCCTCCGGAGGGGTCTCGATCACGGAGATGTCCCGCAGGCCGGCCAGCGACATCTGCAGCGTCCGCGGGATCGGCGTGGCGGACATCGAGATCACGTCCACCTTCAGCTTCAGCTGGCGCAGCAGCTCCTTCTGCTTGACGCCGAAGCGCTGCTCCTCGTCGATCACCAGTAGGCCGAGCTCCTTCGCGCGGACGTCCCGCGAGAGCACGCGGTGGGTGCCGATGAGGATGTCGACGCGGCCCTCTGCAAAGCCGCGCACGGCCTCTTTCTGCTCGGCCTGGGTGCGGAAGCGGGAGACGTGGTCGAGCGTGAACGGGTAGTCGGCCAGGCGTTCCTTGAAGGTCCCGTAGTGCTGCTGGGCGAGGATCGTGGTGGGGACCAGCATCAGCACCTGTTTGCCCTCGGCGGCGGCCTTGAAGGCGGCCCGCAGCGCGACCTCGGTCTTGCCGTAGCCGACGTCGCCGCACACCAGGCGGTCCATCGGGCGCTCGGACTCCATGTCGCTCTTGACGAGCTCGATCGCCTCGCGCTGGTCGGGCGTCTCGGTGAACGGGAAGCGCTCCTCGAACTCCCGTTGCCAGTCGCCGTCGGGCCCGAAGGCGTGGCCGCTGCGGACGCGGCGCTGGGCGTACAGCTCGAGCAGCTCCCCGGCCAGCTCCTGGGCGGCCCGCCGGGCGCGCGCCTTGAGCGTGTCCCAGCGGCTCCCGCCGAGCTTGCTGAGCGGCGGATGGGCGCCACCGGCGCCGACGTAGCGAGAGATCTTGGCGAGCTGGTCGGTGGGGACGAAGACGCGGTCGTCGCCCTCGTATTCGAGGTACAGGTAGTCGCGCGTGACCTCCGCCACCGTGCGCGTCTCAAAGCCGGCGAAGCGGGCGACGCCGTGGTCCTCGTGGACGACGATGTCGCCCGTGCGCAGCTCCGTGAACGAGCGCAGGGCGCCGCGTCGGGAGCGTCCTCCGTCTGCCGGACGCTCGGCGCGGCGCCGTCGCAGCAGGCGCTGCTCGGGATACACCGCCAGCTTCAGGCTGGGCGCGATGAAGCCCTCTCGCAGCGAGGCCGCCGCGAAGCTGAGCTCGCCCCTCGGTGCGGCCGCAGCGGCCGAGCCGTTCGACGCCGGCCGGTCCTCGACCCAGTCCGCTTTCAGGCGGGCGAGGTTGTAGGCGGCGCGCTCTCCCTCGCCGCGGCGCGGGAACGTGACCACGGTGCTGTAGCCGGAGCGCACCAGGCGCTCGAGCTCCGGCTCGGCCTCCGCCAGCGAGCGGGCGGCAGAGTCGGCGGCCTGGGCCCGCAGCTCGATCTCCTGCCCGGACGACAGCGCCGACAGCCAGATCCGGGTGCGCTGGGAGAGCGCCTCGCGGATCCGCTCCGGGGGGACATACAGATGCCCGGCGTCCTCGTCGCCGAAGGCAGCACAGACGTCGCTCCAGTGATCCCCGAGGGCCGGCTCGAGCTCCTCCTCGGCGGCGATCACCACCTCGGCTCGCTCGCCCAGCAGATCGAGCAGGGCGCCGAAGCGCTCGAGCGGCAGCAGCTCGGCGATGTCGACGCGCTCGGACTCCCCCGCCTGGCCGCCGGGGAAGGCGCCCGTGGCGGCAGCGATCTCGGCCAGCTCGCGATGCTCGACGGCGAGCTCGGCGGCGGGCGCGAGCTCGACTTCGGCGACCTCCCCGAGCGAGCGTTGGGTGAAGGTCGAGAACCACCGCAGCGACTCGATCTCGACGTCGAAGGTGTCCACCCGCACGGCCCGCTCCTCGGTCGCTCCGAAGATGTCGAGGATCCCCCCGCGAAGCGCGAACTGCCCGCGCTCCTCGACCTGCTCCACGCGCTCGTAGCCGGCGTCGACGAGCGCCGAGGCGCACTCGTCGAGGTCGATCAGCTCGCCCACCCGCAGCGTGAAGGAGTGAGGCCTCAGCTCCGGGTCGGGGACCTTCTCCGACAGGGCCACGGCGCTGATCACGACGACCGGCCCATCGCCCTCGGGCCCTTGGGCCGGGGTGCCGGCGCCGAGCAGCGCGTCGAGCGCCGCGACGCGCAGGCCGACGAGGTGCGGCGGGGGCGCCAGATGGGACTCGTATGCGACCCCGCGTGAGGGATACAGACGCACCCGCCGGGGAGCGAGCCAGGAGCGCAGGTCAGCCGCCAGGTCGCGGGCCGCACGGTCGTCGCCCACCACCACCAGCGTCGGCCGCGCCCGGGCACGCTCGTCGACGTCCACGAGGGCCGCCACGGCGTAGGGTCGAAGCGCCGAGGAGACGAAGGCGTGGCCGCCGTCACGCGCGAGTGCCAGCACCTGCGCGTCGTCGGCCGCGAGCCTGAGGACGGAGCGCAGCGAGCCCCCGGCGACGGCCATCAGGCCTCCACCCGCTCGCCGGCCGGGGTGTCGAGCAGCGTGCGTTCGACCTCGTCCGCGGCCGCGCCCACCAGCGCCTGGACTTCGGCGTCACTCTCTGCGAAGCGGCCCAGCACCCACGACGAGACGACCTCCGGATCGGTGGACTGCGGGCGTCCGACGCCGACCCGCAGGCGCCGGAACTCGGGGCTTCCGAGCTCGCGCTTGAGCGACTTCAGGCCGTTGTGGCCGGCGAGGCCCCCGCCGATGCGGGTCTGCAGCTGCCCGAACGGCAGGTCGATCTCGTCGTGGATCACGAGCACGCGCTCGAGGGGAACCTTCAGCGCCCCGCGGGCCGGGCCGACCGAGCGCCCGGCGTCGTTCATGTAGGTCTGCGGAGACAGGATCGCGACCGCCGGCGGGCGGCTGCCATCCGCCAGTGGCCCGGGCGGGCGCCCCTGACGCAGGCGTCCCCGAAAACGTTCCCTGCCGGGCGGGAGCTGCCAGCGCCGGGCGAGCTCATCGGCCACCAGGAAGCCCACGTTGTGGCGGGTCCCGGCGTGCTCGCGACCCGGGTTGCCGAGTCCGACGATCAGCCAGTCGACCGTCCCGCCGCCACCGCCGAAGGGGCGCCGCAGCGGCCGCTACTCCTCGCTGGAGGAGCCCTCCGAGGCACCCTCCTCGGCCGCCTCGCCGCCCTCCGCCTCGCCCACGACCTCCGTCTCGGACTCGATTTCCTCTTCGACTTCGGTCTGCAGTTTGGGCGGGGACAGGGTGGCCAGCACGGTCTCCTCGAGGTCGCCGAGGAGCGTCACGCCCTCGGGTGCGGCCAGCGCGGAGAGCGTGATCGTGTCGCCGATGTCCAGCTCGCCGACCTCGTGCACGATCGACTCGGGGATCGCGGTGGGGAGAGCTTCGACTTCGAGCTCGCGGGTGATCTGCTCGAGCACACCGCCCGCCTTGACGCCTGGAGACTCGTCCACGCCCGACAGCTCGATCGGCACGACCGAGCGGATCTTCTCGTCCAGGCGGACCCGGATCAGATCCACGTGGGTGGTCTCGCCGCGCACCGGATTGCGCTGGGTGTCCTTGAGCACGACCGGCGTGGCTTTGCCACCGTCGACAGACAGGTCGAGGACGGCTCCGGCCCCGGCCAGGGCGTGGCGCAGCTCGCGGGCGTCGACCTCGATCCCGATCGCCTCGGCCCCCCCGCCGTAAACGATCCCGGGAACCCGACCGCTGCGCCGCAGCCGGCGGGCCGCCCGCGAGCCTTCGGCGGCGCGGCTGGTGACGTTCAGTTTGGTGGTCGAAGAGGCCATCGGCAGGGACCGATCGACTCTAGCATTCGGCTTCGTTCTGGATCGGCGGGCTGATCGAGACCAGTTGCACGTCGATCCCGGTGAGGAAGTTGCCGGTGCGCCTGACCTGCACGCACTGGATCACCGGGAGCGTCCCGATCACCGTCCAGGCGACCCGGCTCGGTCCGGTCTTGGCGGTGAGCGTGTCGCCGGTCGCCGATTCGAGGTCGAGGATCTTGATGCTCCCGGGCCGCCGTACGCGCGGGTTGGAGTCGATCTTGCGCAGCCGGGCCACGCACACGGGCCGCTGCGAGCAGCCGCTGAGACGCGAGGCCATCCCCGCCACGTCGCCGCGGGCCTCCGCCTGGATCAGCTCGAGGTCGTCGTCGCGTTCGAGGTCGTCGACCGAGAAGAACCGCGCCAGCACCGTGCTGATCGCCAGGAACACGATCACGCCGAGGGCGATCAGCAGCACGCGTTTTGGGCGCAGCCAGGGGCTCTTGGAGCGCGGTGACACATCGGGGCTCAGCGGCGATTGAGGCGCCCAGGCGGGCGTGCCGGATCCGCCCGGCGGCGTGCCGTTGGAGTTGGGCGCGTGGCTCGCCGGCTCTGGTGGAGAGGCTTCCGTCACGGCCCAGACGATAGGCCGCGGCGGGTGTCGCGGACCTAGACTGCGGCGAGATGACGCTCCACCCGCTCGCCGACCGCTTCGCCTCCGTGGCCGACGAGTACGAGCTCGGGCGCCCGGAGTACCCGGCCGGGGTCGTGGGAGCGCTGGCGGCCGAACTCGGTCTGCGGGCGGGAGCCACCGTGCTCGACCTGGCCGCGGGAACCGGGAAGCTGAGCCGGGCGCTGCTCGCCGCCGGCCTCGACGTGGTCGCGGTCGAGCCGCAGCAGGCGCTGCGCGAGCGACTGGCGGCGAGCGTGGGCGCGGAGCGGGCCCGAGCGGGCCTGGCGGAGTCGATCCCGCTGGCCGACGGCTCGGCGGCGGCGGTGACGGTGGCCGACGCGATCCACTGGTTCGACCACACCCCGGCGCTGGCGGAGATCGCGCGCGTGCTCACGGACGGGGGGAGCCTCGCCGTGCTGACCACGATTCCCGACTGGAGCGGAGCCTCCTGGGCCGAGGAGGTGGGCGGCCTGCTCGCCGAGCTGCGTCCCGCCCATCCGCATTTCGAGGGCCCCCCGTGGCAGCAACTGCTGCGCGACAGCGGCCACTTCGCGGAGCCTCGCGAGCTGCGCATCACCTGGTGGCGGGAGGCCACCCCCGAGCGGATGGTGGCCCACGTGGGCTCGATGAGCTGGATCGCAGCCCTGGAGGAACCGGAACGGGCCGCCACGCTCGCGCGAGTGGCCGCGCTGATCGAGAGCGGGACCACGCCGGAGCTGATGCCCGCCCACGTGCTGATCGGGTTTGCCGCGCTGAAGCCCTAGCGGCCGAGCGCCCTCCGCGCGAAGGCGCCAGCCGTTAGCCTCTGGCCGCGTGCACACCGCGGCCACCACACCCTCGTGTCGCTGACGCTCGACTGGGAGCGGGCGTCGTTCCACCCCGTGGACGACCGCACGCGCCAGATGAACGTGCCGTTTCCCGAGCAGCTCGAGGAGAACATCAGACACTCGCTCGCCTCGGCACTGGTCGCGATCGAGATG
This sequence comes from uncultured Solirubrobacteraceae bacterium, assembly GCA_963846255.1. Classification (GTDB taxonomy): domain Bacteria; phylum Actinomycetota; class Thermoleophilia; order Solirubrobacterales; family Solirubrobacteraceae; genus Palsa-744. The sequence goes on along the minus strand of CAWJVE010000005.1, from coordinate 264,757 downwards.
GTGGGCGGCCCGATCGAAGACGCGAAGCTCAGCCACTCTCACATCCGCCTGGAGATCACCCAGGACGCCGACATGGAGGACGTCAAGCGGAAACTCCAGGATGTGGTGGACGGCGTCGTGCCGCGGACCGACGGCGCGTCGGGCTAGCGACGCCGCAGCCGACGCGCGTGGCCCCGGTCGCGACTGGGCCGGCGACTAGAACAGCTGGTTCTCGCCGCCGAAGACCTCGCTGACGGAGTCGTCCACGAAGATCCGGCGGATCGAGTCGGTGAGCAGCTCGGCGCAGGGCAGCACACGCACGTTCTCGGGCCGGTCGGCGCCCACCGGGATCGTGTCGGTGACGACGATCTCCTCGAGCTCGGAGGAGCGCAGGGTGGCGAACGCGTCACCCGAGAAGACGGCGTGGGTGGCTGCCGCGTAGACACGCGCGGCGCCCTCCTCCTTGACCGTTTTGGCGGCCGCCGCGAGCGTGCCCCCGGTGTCGATCATGTCGTCCACGATCACGGCCGTCTTGCCGCGTACGTCCCCGATCACGTAGCCGATCTCGGCGACCTGCTGGGCGGGGCGCTCCTTGTCCAGGATCGCCAGCTCGGCGCCCACCTTGTTGGCGAAGTTCTTGTTCAGCTTCACCCGGCCGGCGTCGGGCGCCACCACCACGAGGTCCGGCAGGCCGAGGTCCAGGAAGTACTGGGTCAGCATGAACAGCGCCGTCATGTGGTCCACCGGCTTCTGGAAGAAGCCCTGGATCTGTCCGGCGTGGAGGTCCATCGTCAGCACCCGGTCGACGCCCGCCGCCTCGAGCATGCGCGCCACCAGCCGCGCCGAGATCGGCTCGCGGGGCGAGGACTTCTTGTCCTGGCGGGAGTAGCCGAACCACGGCGTGACGGCGATCACGCGGTGGGCGGAGGCGCCCACGGCGGCGTCGATCATCAGCATCAGCTCCATCAGGGAGTCGTTGGCGGTGACTCCCGTCTCCGGATTGCCGCAGGTGGACTGAACGATGAACACATCCGCTCCCCGGATCGAGTCCTCGTAGCGGCAGTAGGCCTCTCCGTTGGAGAAGGTCTTCAGCGTCACGGGCCCGAGCTCGACCCCCAGCCTGTCGGAGATCGCGACCGCGAGCTGCGGGTTCGCGCGCCCGCTGAACAGCATCAGGCGCTTGTTGTAATCGATCGGGAGGCTCGCTCGCGACTGGGCCCGCGTGTCCATCGCGCTCATCTCAGGACGGAGTGTAAAGCCCATTCCCCACGTTCACCTGCGCCCGATCGGTTCGCCGCCGGCCGGCCGGAAAGGCCGCCCTGGGCGGTCCGCCCGGAGCCTCACTCCCGGCGGCGGCGCTCGGCGTAGCCCTCGACGTTGCGCTGGCGCTCACGGGCGATGCCGAGGGCCCCTCCTGGGACGTCCTCGGTGATCACCGACCCGGCCCCGGTGTAGGCCCCGTCAGCGACCTCGACGGGGGCCACCAGCGTGGTGTCGACCCCGGTGCGCACGTCGGCGCCGATCGTCGTGCGGTGCTTGGCGTGCCCGTCGTAGTTGGCGGTGATCGTCGCCGCCCCGAGGTTCGAGCGCTCGCCCACGCTGGCGTCGCCGATGTAGGACAGATGCGGGATTTTGGCGCCCTCGCCGATGTCGGAGTTCTTGATCTCGACGAACGTCCCCGCCTTGGACCCCCGCCGCAGCATCGCGCCGGGCCGCAGGTAGCCGAACGGGCCCACGTTGACACCGTCCTCGAGCACGCAGTCGATCAGGTAGGAGTGCCGGATCGTGCACTCGCGGCCGATGCGGGTGGACCCGCGAATCGTCGTGAAGGGCTCGACCACCGTGTCCTGGCCGATCTCCACGTCGACGTCGATGACCGTGGTGTCGGGGTCGACGATCGAGACCCCGGCGAGCATGTGGCGCTCGTGGATCGCGGCCTGGGCGAGCTTTCGCACCCGTGCGAGGGCCACGCGGTCGTTGACTCCCTGCACCAGGCGGTCGTCCTGCACGATGCTCGCCTCGATCCGCTCGCCGGCGTCCCTCAGCAGCGTGAGCACCTGGGGCAGGTACAGCTCGCCCTGGGCGTTGTCGGCGGTCAGCTGCGGGAGCGCCTCGTGCAGGGCCTGCGGCGAGAAGGCGAAGATGCCGGTGTTGACCTCCCGGATCTGGAGCTCGGCCTCGCTGGCGTCGCCGGGGCGCTTGGTCTCGACGACCCGCTCCACGGAGCCGTCGGCGGCCCGCACCACGCGGCCGTAACCGCTGGCGTCCTCGAGCACAGTGCTGGCCATCGTGGCGGCGGCCCCCGAGGCTTCGTGGGCGCCCACCAGCCCGGCGATCGCGGCGGCGCTGACGAGCGGGACGTCCCCGGAGAGGATCACGACAGCGCCCTGGAGATCGGCCGGCGAGCCGTCGAGGACCTCCATCGCGGCGCTGACCGCCCCTCCGGTTCCGTTCGCCGTCGGCTGGATCGCCAGCTGCACGCCGTCGGGAAGCATGGGCTCGAGCGCCCGCGCCGGCGAGTCGACCACGATCACCCGCTCGGCGCCCGCTTCGCGGGCGGCCCGCACGGGCCACAGCAGCATCGGGATGCCGCACAGATCGTGCAGGACCTTCGGCGTGCGCGAGTGCATGCGCGTGCCCTGGCCGGCGGCGAGGATCAGGACGGTGGGGGCGGCCACAGCTGCCGACGATGGTATTGGAGCGCCGCGCCGGAGCCCGACAGCGTCTGGACGCAGCGGGCGGGCCACGGCCCAGGTGCCCGCACGCCGCACCGCGGGGTCCGCGCTACTGGGGAGCCTGGACTCGAACCAGGACTTGAAGAGCCAAAGTCTCCCGGGCTGCCATTACCCCACTCCCCAAGCGCGGCACCATCCTCGCAGGGACGGCCACCGGCACCGGGCTCCGGCGCCGGCGAGGGCTACGGGCGCCGGCCCTGGCGGCGAGGGACGCGCCCGCCTTCGGCGCCGGCCTCCGAGGCCGGGCCCCCGGAGGAGGCGATACCGAGCACGCGCATCGCCTTCAGACCGAGGCTCAGCTTCTCGCGGCCGTCACTCGAGCTCACGTCCAGCCCGCACAGCTCGCGGACCCGCTCGAGGCGGTAGTAGATCGTGTGGCGGTGGGTGAACAGGCGCTGGGCGGTGCCGGCCACGTTGCCGTCGGCCTCGAGGAACGTCTCCAGCGTCAGCACGAGATCGGTCTCGTACTGCTCGTCATAGGCGACGAGCGGCTCGACGGTCTCTTCGTAGAAGCGCTGCAGCTCGGAGGGGTTCTCGCTCATCGTCGAGAGCAGCAGCCGGTAGGCCCCGGTCTGCTCGAATGCGAGGGCGGCGTCCTCGCGCGAGCCCTGGGCGACGTTGGCGGCGAGCAGCGCCTCGCTGGCCGCGCGGGGCAGATCGCCCCCCTCGTGGGTGACGCGGCTGCGCCCGAGGGCGAAGGTGTAGCCCGGCAGGGTGGCCTGGAGCTCGCGCAGGACGGCGTCCCCGGCCCGCTCGGCGAGCGCGTCCTCGCTACCGGGGACCAGCAGCAGGACCTCCGCGCCGACCACCCCGTCCCGGTCCGAGAGGGCCGCGATCGAGTGGCTCGCGACCGCCCGGGCGCCCCGCTCGGCGACCGCCCGCACGCGTCCGCGCCAGCCCTCCTCGGTCGGCGCCTGGGGATGGGCACGAGCGACGATCATGCAGGCCCCCTCCTCGATCGAAAGCGACAGCTCGCCGGCGCGGGCCGTGATCTCCTCGCCGCTCAGCCCCCTCGCGAGTACGGCCCTGAGGAAGTCCGCCGAGGCCGTTTCGGAGATCCGCTCGGGCGCCCGCACGCGCTCGACCTCGGAGGCGATCATCGTCAGCAGCAGCCGGCGCATGGGGGCGCTGGGCTCGCTCTTGGCGCGCATGTGGAGGGTGCCCACGACGCTGTCGGCAACCCTCAGGGGGGCGCTCTCGACGCCGTCGCCCTGGGTCAGCAGGGTGCGCTCCTCGGCCGGCGAGCGGGCCGCGACCGCCAGCGTCGCGCCGGTGGCGTCGGTCACCGCCAGGCTCGCATCCAGGGCGCGGGCGGCCGCGCGGACGACCTCCGGCAGACCCGCTCCGGACTCGACCGCCTCGGTGATCGCCTCGAGCGCCGCGAGGTCCGACACGGCGTCTGGGTCAGCCCCAGAAGTAGACGGCCGCAAGGGCAGCGCCGGCTCCGACGCCGATCAGCACCCCGAGCACGTACAGGGACAGCACCGTGGCGGCCACGCGCTCCCACACGCGCGAGTAGGACGTCCAGGCCGGCACCAGGATGTACGCCAGGTACAGGCAGAGCCCGAGAAATCCCGCGGCGCCCAGAACGAGGTCGTTGATGGTCGATCTACTCATGCGGCCTTCCGCGCCAGATTGTTGCGCACGGAGCCGTCGCGCCCGAGCCCGGGCGTCGGCTCGCGGTCGGCCTCAGCGGCTCTCGAGCACCGCGCCCGCCTGCTCGTCGACGGGCGCGCAGGCGATCACCTGCGGGCGCCGGGAGCCCAGCGCCCGCGCGGCCCGCTCGACCGCCGGCTGAGCTCCGGTTCCGTCGAAGAGCCCCACCACGGTCGGCCCCGAACCGCTGACGAAGGAGTGCTGTGCGCCGGCCTCACGGACCTCGGTCAGCGCGCGCTCGATCGCCGGACACAGCGAGACCGCGGCCTCCTGGAGGTCGTTGCCCAGCAGCCGCGGGTCGCTCGGCAGCGCCGCGCCCCACCCGAGCTGGTTGCTGAGTGCCCGCCCTAGCTGCTGGAGCTCGGCCGGCGTCCGCGGCGCGCCGAGCCTGTCCGCCTCCTGGTAGACGCGAGCGGTGGCGAGCCCCTCCGCGAAGGGCACCAGCAGCAGCGCCAGCTCGCCCGCGGGCGCGGGCAGCTCCTGCAGCAGCTCCCCGGCGCCGGTGGCCAGCCACCTTCCCGGGCGCAGCTGGGCGCTGACGTCGGCTCCGAGCGACGCGGCCAGCTCGAGCATCAGCGCGGGGTCTTCGACCGCGGAGGCGCGGGCGACGAGCCTCAGCGCGGCCGCCGCGTCGGCCGAGCCCCCCGCCAGCCCCGCCGCCAGCGGGATGCGCTTGTGCACGTGCAGGCGAAGCGGTGCTCCCTGCCAGCCACTCGCCCGCCGGAAGGCGGCCAGCGCCCGGGCGGCGAGATTGTCCTCCGCGGGGCCCGGCACCCCGGGGCAGATGACCTCGTCGCCCCCGTCCTGGCCGTGTGGCGAGGGCTCCAGGCTGAGCTCGTCGGCCAGCGACACGGACTGCATCACGGTGACCAGCTCGTGGCGCCCGTCGCTGCTGCGCACGGGCCCCACGAACAGCCCGAGATTCACCTTCGCCGGCGCCAGCGTGCGCAGACGGGTGCCGTCGCGATCGGCCCACGGCGGGCTCACCGCTCGAGCTCCCGAGCGAGCGCCAGGAACTCCTGCGGCGAGAGGCGCTCCGCGCGTACGTCGGCGGCCAGCCCGAGTGAGCCCAGCGCCGCCCGCACCCGCTCGCGCTCCCACCGCTGCGAGTCCTCGCCGGCCGCCAGGCGCAGCGAGCCGACCAGCGTCTTGCGCCGGTGGGCAAAGCTCGCCGCCACCAGCGCGCGCAGCGTCCCCGGCTCCGGGCCCTGGCCCTCGGCGCCGCCCGTTGCAGAGCGGCGGGTCAGTCGCACGAGCACCGAGTCGACCTTCGGCACGGGGTAGAAGACGGTGCGGGGAATGGCCCGCACGACGCGCACCTCGCAGGCGAGCTGGGCGAGCACGGAGGGCAGCCCGTAGGCGCCACTGCCCGGACTGGCGGCCAGCCGCTCGCCCACCTCGCGCTGGACCATCACCACCCACAGCGCCGCCGACGGGAGCTCCTGCACCGAGCGCAGGACGAAGCCGGCCGCGATCCCGTACGGAAGGTTGGCCACGACCTTGACGGGTGCGGGCTCCAAGGCGCCCAGGTCGAGCCGCATCGCGTCGGCCCACCACAGCGAGACGTTCTCGCGCCCGGCGAGGGCGTCTTCCAAGGCCTCCCGCAGCCGCTCGTCGACCTCGACCACGTGCAGGTGGGCCACGCGCTCGGCCAGGTACTCGCTCAGCACGCCCAGGCCCCCGCCCACCTCGAGCACGACGTCCGAGGGGCCCGGCGCGGCCTCGCGCCCGATCACCCCGAGGATGTTGGAGTCGATCAGGAAGTTCTGCCCCAGCTCGCGGTCGGGGCGAACGCCGAAGCGCTGCAGTCGCCGCAGGCTCGGCTGGGCCGGCGCCGCCCCGGAAGGGCTCATGCCCAGCCGAACAGGCGGGCGGCGTTCTGCTCGAGCGCCTGCCCGAGCAGCGCCTCGTCCACGCCGCGCAGCTGCGCCAGGAAGCTCACCGTGTGGGCCACGAAGGCGGGTTGGTTACGGTGCTTGCGGACGACCTGGGGGGTCAGGTAGGGAGCGTCGGTCTCGACCAGCATGCGATCCTCGGGCACGCGCGCCGCGGCCGCCGCGAGCTCGCGGGCGCTCGGGTAGGTGACGTTGCCGGCGAAGGAGATCCAGTAGCCGCGCCGCAGGCACTCCTCGAGCTGCTCGGGCATCGAGAAGCAGTGCATCACCACCTCCACCCCGTCGGCTTCGGCGGCGAGCTGCTCGAGCGTCTCCCGGGAGGCCTCCCGCGTGTGGATCACCAGCGGCTTGCCGAGCTCCGCGGCCAGCGCGATCTGGGCGGCGAAGGCGCGCTGCTGGTCGCTGTGGGGGGCATAGTCGCGATAGAAGTCGAGCCCGGTCTCGCCGATCGCCAGGCAGCGGCGCGTGGGCCGCCAGCGCCCGCAGCTCGGCGAGGTCGGCGTCGTCGAAGCCGCGGGCGGAGTTCGGGTGGCGTCCGACGGCGGCGTAGACCTGAGGGAAGTCTTCGGCGGCGGCCAGCGCCGCGCGGCAGGAGGCGCCGTCGATGCCGACCGTGAGGATGCGCCTCACGCCGGCCTGCTCGGCCGCCGCCACGAGCTCGGCGTTGGGGGGCTCGCAGAGGTCGAGGTGGGTGTGTGAGTCGATCATCGCTGCGCCCCGGCCCCGCCTGCGGCTCAGGCCTGGGCGGGCTGCACGTCCTTGGGGAACAGCGGCCCGAGCTCCTGTACCCGGCGCACGTGGCCGGCGCTCAGGGGCGCCTGCGAGAGCGCCCGCTCGGGGGCCTCGAGCGCCGCCAGCAGACGCTCGGCGCTGTCGGGGATGAAGGGCCACAGCAGCACCGTCACCGAGCGCAGGGCCTCGACCAGCGTGCGCAGCACCCGGTCGAGCTCCTGCGCCCGCTCGGGGTCCTTGGCCAGCGTCCAGGGGGCACTCTCCTCGACGTAGCGGTTGAGCCTCCTGACGCGCTGCCAGATGAGGTCGAGCGCCGGAGTCAGCTCGGCGCGATCGAGCTGGGCGCATAACTGCTCGGTCAGGCCCTCGAAGTCCGCGGCCAAGACGGGATCGAGCTCCCCCTCGGACACCTGCCCGTCGCGATAGCGCCACAGCATCCCCATCGTCCGCGAGGCGAGGTTGCCGAGCTCGTTCGCCAGCTCGGTCTCGTAGCGCACCTCGAAGGAGGCGGTGGAGACCGACCCGTCCTGCCCGAACGGGACCTCCCGCAAGAGGTAGAAGCGCAGCGCGTCTGCCCCGAAGCGGTCGATCACCACGAACGGGTCGAGCACGTTGCCCAGCGACTTGCTCATCTTCTCCCCGTCCATCAGCAGGTAGCCGTGGACGAAGATGTGTTCGGGCAGCTCGATCTCGGCCGCCATCAGCAGCGCCGGCCAGTAGACGGCGTGGAAGCGCAGGATGTCCTTGGCGATCAGGTGGTAGCTGGCCGGCCACAGGCGCTCGAACAGGTCTTCGCCCTCGCGCGCATAGGAGAGCGCGGAGACGTAGTTGAGCAGCGCGTCGAACCACACGTAGAAGACGTGCTCGTGGTCCCAGGGAACCTGAACGCCCCAGGTCAGGCGCTTGCGCGTGAGCGGCACGTCGCGTAGCCCCGAGCGAATGAACGAGAGCGCCTCGTTGCGGCGCGTCACCGGGCTCACGAACGAGTCCCGTTCGGCGTACAGCCGTTCCAGCGGCTGCTGGAAGGCGGACAGCTTGAAGAAGTAGTTGTCCTCGCGCTCGCGGGTGAGCTCGATGTGGTGGATCGGACAGAGGTTGCCGGGGTCGATCTCGTTGTCGGCCTTGAAGTCCGCGCAGCGGGGGCAGTACCAGCCTTCGTAGGTGCCCTCGTAGACGAAGCCGTTGTCGCGCACCCGGCTGAGGATCTCCTGGACCTTGGCTTCGTGCTGGGGATCGGTCGTGCGGATGAAGAAGTCGTTGCTCGCCGACAGGCGAGGGGCCAGCGCGCGGAAGCGCTCGGCGTTGCGGTCGGCGAGCTCCTGGGGGCTCACCCCGAGCGCGTGGGCGGCGTCGGCGACCGGCTCTCCGTGCTCGTCGGTGCCGGTGAGGAAGAAGACCTCCTCGCCGCGCTGGCGGTGGTGGCGGGCCAGCACGTCGGCCGCGATCGTGGTGTAGGCGTGACCGAGGTGGGGCTCGGCGTTGACGTAGTAGATCGGGGTTGTGACGTAGAAGGACATCGCGGCTCCGTGCGTTGCAGGCTATCCCGCGTCCCCGCCCTCGCGGGTGAGCGCGCGGTAGAGCTCGTTCGCCGGCACCCCGGTCACGCGCGCCAGCGCCCCCGCCGCCGCCCGCGGGCGCGCCCCGGCGTCGATCAGCTCCCTCAGCGCCTGCACCGCGGTCTCGTGCTCCACTCCGGCGCGCTGCTCGGCGGGCCCGCAGACGAGCACGATCTCCCCTCGGGGAGCCTCGCCGCCGAAGCGCTGCGCCAGCTCGGCTGCGCTCCCGCGGGCGACTTCCTCGTGCAGCTTGGAGAGCTCACGGCAGACGGCGAGTGCCCGCCCCGGTTCGCGCCCCGCGAGGAGCTCCAGCGTGGACGCGAGCCGTTGCGGGGACTCGAAGGCCACGACCGTCTCGGTCGTGCCCACCAGCAGGCGCTCGCGCTCGGTCCGCCTGCGCGGCAGGAAGCCGACGAACCGCCAGCTCGCGGCGGGCAGCCCTGAGACCACCAGCGCGGTCACCACGGCGCTGGCCCCCGGCAGCACCTCCAGCGGCAGGCCCTCGCGGATGCACGCCTGCACGAGCACGTGACCGGGGTCGGCGATCAGGGGCGTGCCGGCGTCGCTGACGAGCGCGAGAACCCGGCCTTCGGCGATCCGCCCGATCAGCTCCTTCGCGCGGGAGGCTTCGTTGTGCTCGTGGTAGCTGACCAGCGGCCGGCGGATCCCGTGGCGCTCGAGCAGCCGCCCGGTGCGGCGGGTGTCCTCGCACGCCACCAGGTCCGCGCCGGCGAGCGTCGCCAGGACGCGAATCGTCACGTCGTCGAGGTTGCCGATCGGGGTCGGACACACGACCAGCCGCCCAACTGGCGCCCCGGGTTGGGTCATCGCGCAAATATAGGCTGCGGCTGTTCGCCCCCGGGATGCCTGAAGAGCACGACGAAGAACCACCGCGGTACACGCGCTACCGCAGCCGCCGCAGGCTGATCCCGGAACGAGGGGCGCAGCCGGCTCCCGGGGACCCACGCGTGCTGCCGGCTCCCCGCTCTCGGCGGGGCTCGGGTGGCGACCCCGAGCGGGAGGGCTGGCGCCGCTGGACGAAGCCGAAACGGATCCTGCTCGCGCTGGGCGCCCTGGTCCTCGCATGGCTGGCGCTGTCGGTGATCCTGTTCCTGCTGAGCTCCCACTTCGAGCGCACGTCCCCGCCGTCGGACGTCGGCGCGGTGCTGGCGCCGTCGGGCTTCCCGCTCACCTCCGCCAGCAACATCCTCGTGCTCGGATCCGACCGCCGGCAGAAGAACAGCAAGGAACCGGGAGCCGAAACGACCGGCCCGGGGCGGTCGGACACGATCATGCTGATCCGTACCGGTGCGGGTCACTCCGCGCGCTTGTCGATCCCCCGCGACACGGTCGTGGAAATCCCGGGACACGGCCTGCAGAAGATCAACGCGGCCCACGCCTTCGGCGGGCCGGCGGAGTCGATCTCGGTGATCTCGCACTGGCTCGGGATCCCGATCAACCACCTGGTCGAAGTGAACTTCGAAAACTTCCCCCAGCTGATCGACGCCATGGGCGGCGTCAGCTACACGGGCGGCTGCATCGTCTCGCGGCTCGACGGGGGCTCCAGCAACGGCGGCTACACGCTGCGGCTGCCCGCCGGGACCCACCAGCTCAACGGCAAGCAGGCGCTGGCGCTGGCGCGCACGCGGGAGAACCTGTGTGAGCCCAACGAGACCGACATCCAGCGCGAGCAGCACCAGCAGGCGCTGTTCAACGACATGAAGTCGCGGCTGATGTCACCGTCGAGCTTCCTGCGCCTGCCGCTGATCGCGTGGAACGCCCCGCCGGCGATCATCTCCGACATGAGCGGCACGGAACTGCTCGGCCTGTTCGCGGCCCTGTCGATCGGCGGGACGCCTCCCACGAGGGTCCTGTACCCGAGCGGCACGATCACGCTGCCCTCCGGCGAAGACGGCCTGACGGTGTCCGAAGCGGCCCGCCGGGCAGCGGTCGCCCGCTTCCTCGCCGGTTAGTCGCCCGAGCTGCCGGAGCTGCCGGTGGCGACCGTTTTCTGATCCTTGGAGGAGCCGCCCTTGCCGTCCTTGGCCGCCTTGCCGTCCTTTGAAGGGCCGTCCTTGGAGCTGGCGTCCGAGGACGATGAGGACGAGGAGCTCTCGCCGCCGCTCTCGGACGAGTCGCCGTCGCTGCTGGAGCGACCCCGGTTGCGCTTGCCGTAGTCGGTGTTGTAGAAGCCTTTGCCCTTGAAGTGAACAGCCGGCGCGTGCAGCACGCGTTCGACCGGCACGCCGGTGTCCGGGTCGGCCGTCAGCGCGGCGTCGCTGAAGGACTGCTGTAGCTCGAAGGTGCTCCCGTCGGGTCGCCTGTACTCATAGATCGGCATCGGCCGCCGATTATAGGGGGGTGCCGAGCGGGCTCTGAGAGGGTTAATCGCTCAGCAGGGCACGCGCACAGGTGACCGCGGCACGCATCGTGGCGGTGTAATCCCGCCCCGGCTCGCTGAGCATCCGCAGGGCGATCCCGTCCCCGAGTGAGAACAGGATCTCGGCCACCGCTTCGGGCTCCTCGTGCAACCTCAGGACGCCATCACGCTCGGCCGCCGCGAGCATCCGCGTGACGTGCTCGCGGGTCCGCCGGATGAGATCCTCGTACTCGGCGGCTATCTCCGGGTTGCGCCGTGAAAGTGTGAACAGCTCGAAGATCAGGGTGATGAACTCCGCGTCCTCGGAGATCGTCGCCTTCAGCGTCTGGGCCATCAGGCTGATGAAGTCATCAGAGGTCCTGGCCGTGGAGAGCTGGTGCTCGAGGCGCTCCAGGCGCAGCTCGCAATCGCGCCGGACGGTCTCCGCGAGCAACTGCTCCTTGGTGCCGAAGTAGTAGTGCAGCAGCCCGCGGGAGACGCCGGCCTCCCGCGAGACGTGGTCGAAGGTCGATCCGGCGCTGCCGCGACGAGCCACGCTCGAGCGCATCGCGTCGATGATCCGCTGGGCCTTCTCACCTTCCAGCGAGCGACCTCCGGAGCGGGTCGTACCCGATCCGGCGTCGCCCGATCCGTTCTGCTCCTGCGCGACCCCCCCGGCCGCGCCGTCTGGGGCGCTCACTGCAGCCCCCTCGGCGCAGCTGCGGCTAGCTCACCGGCGCCGGTGCCGGCGTCGCCGGGGCGGTGGTGGAGCTGTAGTCGAATTCCTCCTCGGCCCCGAACATCATGTCGAGCACCTTGGAGCGCAGACCCTCGCTGAGGACCACCGCGAGCATTCCGCCGACGGCGAGCACGGTGAGCATCCGCACCATTCCCCGCCGGCGGCGCCGGCGGCGAGGTGGTTCGCGCAGCGAGGAGGTCACATCGCGAAGCGACGTCACCGCGTCGGAGAGCTCCCGCTGGAGCTTCCGGTCCTCGAGCAGGGCGCGCCCGGCGGGCTTGCCGTTGCTCATGCGCCCGTAGGCGCTCCGCGCCGACCCGTAGGCCGACATCAAGTTCGAACGCAGCTGCTCGTCTTCGACGAGCCGCTGCAGGTACTGATTGCTGCGAGCCGCCCGAGCGGCTTCTTCGGCCCTGCTCAACCTGCCCTTCGCTGACATCTGGCACCGCCCTCCGAAAGGTTGCTGTCCGGCGACCAATATACCCGCACCGGCGCCTCGTGACGCTTGCGCCCCGGCGGGAGGTGGACGCCCGGTCGATGCGACCCCGGGCGGGGGCCTACACGTGCAGCGCGGCCTGTTCCTGGGCGGAGGGGAACGACCAGGCCGCGCGGGTGCGTCGCTCCTGGCGGAAGACGAGGCGCAGCTGGCGCGGCGGTTTCAGCTGGGCGTCCTTCGGGCGGAAGGTCGCGCACGGCTCCTCGAGGGCGAGCGCGCACAGGAGGTTGGCCCGAAAGAAGCAGTCCTCACAGCTCACCTTCCCGGCGGCGCGTTTGGGCGCACGCTCGCTCTGCCTGCTGGCCACCTGCAATTGCTACCCCCGCTCGTGTTAGAGGTTTGTTACTGCGGTCGGGACGGCAGCGATCATAGGCACCCGCCGGGAGCCGCTCAAGCGCCATGGCGCAAATCGCAGCGAAAACCGATGGCTCGCCGGAAATAGCCGTCGAGGAGTTACTTCCGTGTGACGATGTCCGATTTCAGCGGGCATTTTGCGGAACTCCCCGGGCATCCGGCCATCGCCGCGCAATCATCCTCGGGTGCAGATCCTCGTCAGCGGCGCCAGCGGCTTCGTGGGCTCGGAGCTGGCCGCACGGCTGGCCGGCGACGGGCACTCGCTGCGCGCCCTCGGACGGCACGGGCCCCGCCTGCGGGAAGCGCTCGAGCTGACGATGGGCGCGGCGGCCGACGACGTGCAGCTCGCGGTCGGCGATGCGGTCGCTGGCTCCGGGTTGCGTGAGGCGCTGGAGGGAATCGACGTCGCCTACTACCTGATCCACTCGATGGAGACGGTGCCGCGGGGCACGCCGGGATTCGAGGTGCGGGAGCTGTGGGCGGCCCAGAACTTCGCCCGCGCCGCCGCCGCGGAGGGGGTCGGTCGGATCGTGTACCTCGGCGGGCTCGTGCCCCGGTGGGAGGCGACCGGGCGCGGTCGCCGGGCCGCCGCCTCCCGCCACCTGGCCAGCCGCGAGCAGGTCGAGCGGGTGCTGCTCTCCGCGGTCCCGGACTCGGTCGCGCTGCGGGCCTCGATCGTGATCGGTGCACGCTCGCGCTCGTTCAGGCTGCTGGTGCGGCTGGTGGAGCGCATGCCCGTACTGACCCTGCCGGCGTGGCGGAGGTACAGGACCCAGCCGATCGACGAGCGCGACGTGATCGAGATGCTGGCCGCGTGTGCTCAGGCACGCCTGCCTTCGAACACGCTCGAGCTGGGTGGGCCGGAGATTCTCACCTACGGCGAGATGCTGTCCCGGATCGCGGAGTTGATGATCCTCGGGCGCCCGTCGGTTGGCCTGGGTGTGAACCTGACGGGTTTAACATCCCGCGTCGCGGCGGCGATCGCCGGCGAGGACCCCGAGCTGGTGAGCGCGCTGATGGCCGGCCTGCAGGGCGACCTGATCGCGCGTGAGGACCACGCCGACGAGCTCCTGCAGGTGCGCCTGCACTCCTTTGACGGCGCCGTCGAGCACGCCCTGCGGGAGTGGGAGCTGCGCGAACCGCTGGCGGCACGCTAGACGCCAGCGGCTACGGTGTGGCGGGCGCCACTGCACCCGCGCCCCGATCAGATGAGCTTCGTCACCGCCTCAATCCGGATCGATGCAACGCCAGCGCAGGTTTGGAAGACGGTGATGGATCCCAACTGCCTGGCGGAGTGGGTCACCATTCACCGCAGGCTCGTACGCGCGGACGACGGCCCACCCAAGGTCGGCTTCACGATGGATCAGCAGCTCCAGTTGCGGGGTGTGCACCTCGAGGTTCACTGGCGCCTGGCGGAGTGCCGCCCGTGTGAGCTGGCGGTGTGGGAGGGACGGGGGCCCGCGCGCTCGCGGGCCCGCACCGAGTACCTGCTCTCAGCCGAGGACGGAGGAACCCGGTTCGACTACAAGAACGAGTTCCGTCCCCCACTTGGTCCGATCGGCACACTCGTCAGCCGTGCGTTGGTCGGGGGAATGCCCGAGCGTGAGGCACATCGCACACTGGATAAGCTATGCGCTCACTTCCAACGGGCACGCACGGAGAATTAGTGTAAGGTCGGCGTGCCGTTTTGCCATGCGTTAATTCGCGGCACCGTGCAGCGAAGATTCGCGACACCACGAGCGAAGAGGACTACCAGTGAACGATTTTCTTGACGACAGGCGCCGAGAAATCTCCGAGAGGCTGAAAGAGCTCAAGCCATTCGTGGACGAGTTCAACCGTCTCGAGGAGGCCGCGTCCGCCCTCGCTGGCGTCGTCGGATCGGCGGCCTCGGGCGCCGGTGCCGCGATCACGCGGCGGCGCGGACCCGGTCGCCCGCGGGGCAAAGGTGGCCGCAAAAAAGCAACCGCCCGGACCACCGCCACCGCCACCGTCGCCGCCACGCGCGCCGCTCCGACCCGCCGGAAAGCCAAAAGAGCAGCCGCAAAACCGAAAGCGACCGCCACCGCCCGCAAACCGGGCCGGCCCGCCAAACGTCGCGCCGGGCGCCGCAAAGGCAGCGGCACGCGCGCGGCCGAGGCACTGTCATTCGTGCAGGGTCAGCCCGGCATCACGATTCCCGAGCTGGCCGCCAAGATGGGTATCAAGCAGAACTACCTCTACCGCGTGCTCCCCGGTCTGGAGTCCGAAAAAAAGGTGGAGAAGAGAGACCGCGGCTGGTACCCGCGGGGCTGACGCACTCGGCGCTCAGTGTGCCCGGCGCCGCCGGTCGCACACCAGCCTGACTCAAAGGGGGCACTCCGTCAGGAGGGCCCCCTTTTGTTTCTCAACCGGCGGCTGGGCTCGAGCGCTCCCCGACCGCGGGTGATGCCGGCGCCGATGCGTCGCTCAGGTCATCCGCGGTCGCTCAGATCATCCCGGCGCCGGCGACCGTGTCGCGCTCGCCGGTGAGCTCGGCGACCGAGGCGTCGATCCTGGAACGTGAGAACTCGTTAATCTCGAGCCCCTCCACGATCCGGTACTCGCCACCGGCACACGTGCACGGGAAGCCGCAGATGAGACCCTCGGGAATCCCGTAGGAGCCGTCGGAGGGGACGCCCATCGAGACCCATTCACCGGTCGTGCCGGCGACCCAGTCGCGAGCGTGTTCGATCGCGGCGTTGGCCGCCGAGGCCGCCGAGGAGGCGCCACGCGCCTCGATCACCGCGGCACCGCGTTTGCCGACATTGGGAAGAAAGTCGTTCTCGATCCATTCGTCGTCGTCGACGACCTCGACCGCCGGGGTCCCGCTCACGAGCGCGTTGTAGAGGTCCGGGTACATGGTCGGCGAGTGGTTTCCCCATACCCCCATCTGGGTGACCTCGTCGACTCCCACGGCAAGCTTGGAGGAGAGCTGGGCCAGGGCCCGGTTGTGGTCGAGGCGCATCATCGAGGTGAAACGCTCGCGCGGGATGTCGGGCGCGTTGTTCATCGCGATCAGGCAGTTGGTGTTGGCGGGGTTGCCCACCACCAGGACCTTCACGTCGGCGGCCGCGACCGAGTTCAGGGCCTTGCCCTGGACCGTGAAGATCTCGCCGTTGGCGCTCAGCAGCTCGGCCCGCTCCATGCCCTTTGTGCGCGGACGGGAGCCGACCAGGAGGGCGATGTTCGTGCCCGCGAAGGCGTCGGCGGGCTGGTCGTGGAGGTCGAGTCCCTTCAGCAGCGGGAAGGCGCAGTCGATCAACTCCATCGCCACCCCCTCCAGCGCCCCCATGGCCGGTGGAATCTCGAGCAGGCGCAGGTCGATCGGCTGGTCCTGTCCGAGCAGCTCGCCGGCGGCGATGCGGAACACGATGCTGTAACCGATCTGGCCTGCCGCTCCGGTGACGGTGACACGTACGGGGTTGCTCACGAGCTGTCTTCTCCTCGGTGATGTTCGTTTGACGGGAGCCCGGCCCTCCTCAGGCGCGGGCGACGCGGAGGTTCTCCTCGACCGAGCCGAGGAACTCCTCGGTGGTCTGCCACGGCTGATCCGGCCCCACCAACAGGGCCAGGTCCTTTGTCATCTTGCCGCTCTCGACCGTCTCGACACACACGCGCTCGAGCGTCTCGGCGAATTCTGAGAGCTCGGGCGTGCCGTCCATGCGCGCCCTCGCCGACAGCCCCCTGGTCCAGGCGAAGATGGAGGCGATCGGGTTGGTCGAGGTGGGCTTGCCCTGCTGGTGAAGGCGGTAGTGGCGGGTGACGGTGCCGTGGGCCGCCTCGGCCTCGACGGTCTTGCCGTCGGCACTCATCAGGACGCTGGTCATCAGCCCGAGCGAGCCGAAGCCCTGGGCGACGGTGTCCGACTGCACGTCGCCGTCGTAGTTCTTGCAAGCCCACACGTAACCCCCCTCCCACTTCAGGGCGGCCGCCACCATGTCGTCGATCAGGCGATGTTCGTAGGTCAGCCCCGCGCTCGCGAAGTCAGCCGCGAACTCAGCCTCGAAGACCTCGGCGAAGATGTCCTTGAAGCGCCCGTCGTAGCGCTTGAGGATCGTGTTCTTGGTCGAGAGGTAGACGGGCATCCCGCGCTCGAGCCCGTAGCGCAGCGACGCACGGGCGAAGTCGCGGATCGAGGCATCGAGGTTGTACATCGCCAGCGCGATGCCCGGGCCGGGGAAGTCGTACACCTCGAGCTCGATCGGATCGCCGCCGGCGGTGGGCGTGTAGGTGAGCGTCAGGGTCCCCTCGCCCGGGACCACCAGGTCGGTGGCGCGGTACTGGTCACCGAAGGCGTGACGACCGATCACGATCGGCTTGGTCCAGCCGGGCACCAGCCGCGGGATGTTGGAGATCACGATCGGCTCGCGGAAGATGACCCCGCCGAGGATGTTGCGGATCGTGCCGTTGGGCGAGCGGTACATCTCCTTCAGCCCGAACTCGGCGACCCTCGCCTCGTCCGGGGTGATGGTGGCGCACTTGACGCCCACGCCGTAGCGCAGGATCGCCTCCGCCGCCTCGACCGTGACACCGTCTCCGGTCGCGTCGCGGTTCTCGATCGCGAGGTCGTAGTACTTCAGGTCGACGTCGAGGTAGGGAAGGATCAGCTGCTGCTTGATGAATGACCAGATGATCCTCGTCATCTCGTCACCGTCGAGCTCGACGACCGGGTTCTTCACCTTGATCTTTGTCATCTGTCCTTCCTGGTTGCGCGCCGCGGGGGCTCGGTTCCCGCACACGGGTGTGGCCCGGAGGCCATCCTTCCACGCGTCTGCACGGTCCGGTGGGAGCGGTGCGGGAGCACGCGCCCGGCACGGGGAGCCGCCGATGCTATCGACGCGGGAGCGCCGCGCGGCTGCTTGGGCCGGATGCCGGGGCGGGGCGGAAGCTCCCCGTGGGGTGCTTCCGCCGCCGCCCCCTACCCGGATCGCCTGTCGGCATCCATCGCTCTCATCGGTCCCGGCGGGCGGGCGCTTGAACGCGGGGACCCGGCTTCTGACCCTGCGGGCACCGTCCCGCCGCCAAACTCTGCTTCACTTGGTGGGGAAGCGATGGCCAGCACGGTGACGCAGCAACTCGGGGGACGGGCGCCGTTCAAGACGCACACGGTGGCCAACCAGGTGCCCCCACTGGTGGACGTGAACGTCTTCACCAGCAACCGCCCGCTGGTCGAGGCGACCCAGCGCGAGGGCGCCGAGTGGGTGCTGGAGCGGGCCTCGGAGCTCGGCGAGTTCGTGGGCGGCGAGCCTCAGCAGCAGTGGGGTCGCCTGGCCAACGAGAACAAGCCGGTGCTGCGTACCCACGACCGCTACGGCAACCGCATCGACGAGGTCGAGTTTCACCCCGCCTGGCATCAGCTGATGAAGATGGGGGTGGAGCACGAACTGCACTCCCTGCCGTGGAACACCGACCGTCCCTTCGCGCACACGGCCAGGGCCGCCCTGTACATGACCGCGATGCAGGCCGAGGCCGGCTATTGCTGTCCGATCACGATGACCTACGCGGTCGTGCCGGCACTGCGTGCCCAGCCCGAGCTGGCGGCGGAGTGGGAGGCGCTGGTCACAGCCACCACCTATGACCCGCGCTCGCTGCCCGCGGCCGAGAAGGGCTCGGCGATCGCGGGGATGGCGATGACCGAGAAGCAGGGCGGCTCGGACGTCCGCGCCAACACCACGAGGGCGATCCCGCTCGGAGAGGGCGGCGGCGGAGGCGAGTACGAACTGGTCGGCCACAAGTGGTTCTGCTCGGCCCCGATGTCGGACTTCTTCCTGGTCCTGGCGCAGGCCACCGACTGCGATCCGCCAGCGCTGTCGTGCTTCCTGCTGCCCCGGATCCTGCCCGACGGAAGCCGCAACGAGTTCCACATCCAGCGCCTGAAGGACAAGCTCGGCAACCACTCCAACGCCTCCTCGGAGATCGAGCTGCACGGCGCCTGGGCGCGCATGGTGGGCGAGCCCGGACGGGGCGTGCCGACGATCATCGAGATGGTCGGGCACACGCGGCTGGACTGCGTGATCGGGGCGGCGGCGGGCATGCGGGCGGCGGTCGTCAACGCCACCCACCACACGGCCCACCGGCAGGCGTTCGGGAAGCTCCTGATCGACCAGCCCCTGATGCGCAACGTGCTCGCCGACCTGTGCGTGGAGTCCGAGGCCAGCACGGCGCTCGCGATGCGCCTCTCGCGTGCCTACGACGAAGCCCACGCCGACGCGCACGACGGCATCAACGACAGCGACGCCCAGTTGCTCAAGCGCCTCGCCACGGCGGTGGGCAAGTACTGGGCCTGCAAGCGCGCCCCCAACCACTGCTTCGAGGCGCTGGAGTGCCTCGGCGGGGCCGGCTACGTCGAGGAGTCCGGGATGCCGCGCATGTACCGCGAGGCCCCGCTGGCATCGATCTGGGAGGGCTCGGGCAACGTCATCAGCCTCGACGTGCTGCGGGCCCTGAGGAGCTCGCCGCGCTCGCTCGAGGTGTACTTCGCCGAGGTCGAACTGGCTCGCGGCGGCGACCGCCGCCTGGACGCCCGCGTCGAGGACCTGAAGACGCAGTTCGAGGACGCCGCCACGCTGGAGTCGCGCGCCCGGCGGGTGGTCGAATCGATGGCCCTGTGCCTGGAGGGCTCGCTACTGGTACGCAACGGCCACGCGGCCGTGGCCGACGCCTTCTGTGCCTCGCGGCTGGCCGGCGAGGGCGGCCTGGAGTACGGGACGCTTCCCGCGGACACCGACTTCGAGGCCATCATCGAGCGCAGCCGCGCGGTCGCATAGCCGCCGCGGGCGCCCGGCCCTCCGGCCTACCATTCAACTCATGCCGGGGCGAGGGAACCTGCAGCTCGCGCGTATCTTCGGAATCCGCGTGGGAGCGGGCGGAAGCTGGCTGTTCGTCCTGTTCTTCCTGATCTACTGGCTTTCGGAACAGTTCCGCACGATCATCGACGGGTCGCAGACGACCGCCTACGTGATCGCCGTCGCGGGCGCGGTGGGGTACTTCCTCTCGCTGGTCCTGCACGAGCTCGGCCACGCCTTCGCCGCGCGCCGGGTCGGGATCCCCGTGGTGGGCATCGACCTGTGGTTCTTCGGCGGGCTGCTGCACATGCGCCGCCAGCCCCAGAGCGCCTCCGAGGAGTTCAAGGTCGCCGTCGCTGGGCCGCTGGTCACGCTCGGGCTCCTCGTCCTGAGCGTCGCTCTCGGGGTGGTGTTCGCGGGCGGCTCGAACTTCGGCGACGCGGCCCTGATCCGGGAAGGTGCGAAGACCACCCCGGCGCTCGCCCTGGTGGGGTGGCTGGCGTTCATCAACGGAGCCCTGCTGGTCTTCAACATCATCCCCGCCTTTCCCCTCGACGGCGGGCGGATCGCCCGGGCGGCGATCTGGTGGCGCACCGGCGACCGCAACAGGGCCACATTGCTCACGGGTCGCACGGGCCAAGGGTTCGCGGTGCTGCTGGGCCTGTACGGCCTCGTCAACCTGCCCAGCAAGCATGGGTTCGTGCTTGCGGCGCTCACGCTCCTACTGGCGTTCTTCCTCTACCAGGCGGCCGCCCAGGCCGTGGTCCAGGGCGAGCTCGCCAAGCGGATCGAGCACGTCACGGTGGGGGACATCATGGATCGGGAGCCCGTCACGATCCCCTCCCAGGTGACGCTGCTGGACGCCCAGGAGCAGTTCTTCCTGCGCTATCGCTGGCCCTGGTTCGCGGTCGTGGACGCGGGTCGGCACTTCCTCGGGGTGGTCCGCGAGCAGCGGGTCGCCGCCGAGATCGCCGCCGGGCGCCCGGCGCTTTCCGTAGCGGATGTGCTGGAGCCCGACCTGCCCGTGCAGATCGGCCCCCAGGCGCCCCTGGAATCGCTGCTGGGGTCCGACGGCATGGGCCAGCTCGGGGCGATGATGGCGGTCGACAGCGAGGGCGTTCTGCAGGGCGTGGTCACGCTCGCCCACGTGCGGCGGGCGCTGCGGCCCGCCCATCCGGCCGGCTGAGCCGCGCCCTCCGGCGGGGCGCTCGCGCGAGTGGGCGAGGCGCCAGTGCTCCGGGATCGGGGCGGCCGTGAGGCCGACGGCGCGTAATAGACTCTCCGCCGCAATGGCCTGGAGCAACCAGCGGAGCGCCCTCGCGCGGTGCCCTCACACGACGTTCTGATCATCGGCGCGGGCCTGGCCGGTCAGCGCGCCGCCCTGGCCGCCGCCGAGCGGGGGGCCAGCGTGGCGATCATGAGCAAGGTCCACCCCGTGCGCTCCCACTCGGTTGCCGCCGCGGGCGGGATCAACGCCGCCATCAGCGTCGACGACGACTGGCGCTCGCACGCCTACGACACCGTCAAGGGCTCGGACTTCCTCGGCGACCAGGACGCGATCGAAATCATGTGCTCGGAAGCTCCGCACGAGGTCATGCACCTCGAGCACATGGGCGTCCCCTTCCACCGCAACGACGAGGGCGAAATGGACCTGCGGGCCTTCGGGGGAGCGTCGCTGAAGCGGACCGCCTACGTGGCCGACATCACCGGCCAGGCGCTGCTGCACGTGCTCTACGAGCAGCTGATGAAGCACCACGAGACCGTCGAGCGCCTCGAGGAGTGGTTCACGACCTCGCTGATGACCGACGCCGAGGGCCGCTGCTGCGGGGTGATCGCCCGCGAGATCCGCAGCGGGCACATGGAAGTCTTCACTGCCAAGAACGTGATCCTCGCCTGCGGGGGCGCCGGGCAGGCCTACAAGCCCACCACCAACGGCCTGATCGTGACCGGCGACGGGATCGCACTGGCGTATCGCGTAGGCGCCCCGCTGATGGACATGGAGATGGTCCAGTACCACCCCACCTGTCTGGTGGAGACCGGCATTCTGATCACCGAGGGGGCCCGCGGCGAGGGCGCCCACCTGCTCAACGCCCAGGGCGAACGCTTCATGGAGAAATCCGCCCCCAACAAGATGGAGCTGGCCTCCCGCGACGTGGTCTCCCGGGCCGAGCAGATCGAGATCAACGAGGGCCGCGGGGTGGGCCCCCACGGGTCCGGCATCTTCCTCGACGTGACCGTCGTCCCGCGCCGGCGCACGCTCGAGGCGCTGCGCGAGATCGTCAACCTCGGCCGCGACTTCGCCGGCGTGGACATCACCCGCGAACCGATCATGATCCGCCCCGGCCAGCACTACATCATGGGCGGCGTCAAGACCGACGTCGACGGGCGCACGCCGATCGAGGGCCTGTACGCCGCCGGCGAGGTGGCCTGCGTGTCGGTCCACGGCGGCAACCGCCTCGGCGCCAACTCGCTGCTCGACACGCTCATCTTCGGCCGCCGGGCCGGCGAACACGCCGCCGAGCGGTCCGCCCGCATGGGCATGCCCGCGGCCAACGGCAAGGCCCACCTGCGCGAGGACGCCGACCGCATCGCCGAGATCATCGCCCGCCCCCGCGAGGGCCGGCGCGTGTCGGAGATCAAGAACGAGCTCGGCGAGCTGATGAACAGCAAGGCGGCCGTGTTCCGCGACGAACAAGGGCTCCAGGAGGCGCTCGAGACCGTCGGGCGGCTGCGCGAGGAGACCGAGAAGGCCTGGATCGACGACCGCGGCGCCGTCTTCAACCAGGACGTGCTGGGGGCGATCGAGCTCGGCTTCATGGTCGACTGCGCCGAAACCACCGTCGTGGCGGCGATCGAGCGCAAGGAGTCCCGGGGGGCCCAGTTCAGGACCGACTTCCCCGAGCGCAACGACGAGCAGTGGCTCAAGCACATCGACCTCACGCTGAGCGACGGCAAGCCAGAGGTCAGCTACTCGCCTGTCACGATCACCCAATGGCAACCAGAGGAGCGCAAATACTGATGGACGACCGAGCTGGGCAGACGCGCGGGCTCTCAGGCGCGCGCGGGGAGCTGCGTTGATGGCGGAGATCCGCGAGCGTCCCCCCGAGCCCTTCACGCTGCGCCTGCGCCGCTACGACCCGTCCTCCGGCGAGGCCCCCTACTGGGATGAGCACACGGTCGAGCTCGAGCCCCACCGCTCGGTGCTGGAGGCGATCCTGCAGGCCCGCGACCGCTTCGACGGCTCGATCGGGATCCGCTGCTCCTGCCGCCAGGCGATCTGCGGCTCCTGCGGGGTGCGCATCAACGGCGAACCGGCGCTCGCCTGCCACACCCACCTCGACGCGGCCAAGGGTTCGGGCCGGGACGGCGTGATCGAGGTCGAACCGATGGGCAACATGCCCGTGCTGAAGGACCTGATCGTGGACATGGACGCGGTCCACTGGAAGAAGATCCGCCGCGTCACCCCGTGGCTGCTGCCCAAGCAGCCGGTACCGGAGCGCGAGTACCTGGTGCCCCGCGACGCGATGGTCGACGTGACCCAGTCGATGGCCTGCATCCAGTGCGGAGCGTGCGTCTCGGACTGCCTGTCGATGGAAGTGGACCCCGGCTTCATCGGCCCGGCCGCGCTCGCCAAGAGCTACCGCTTCGTCGGCGACCCCCGCGACGACGAGCACCGCGAGCGCCTCAACGACCTCGCCCAGGACCCCCTCGGGATCTTCGACTGCACGCACTGCTTCAAGTGCGTGGAGGCGTGCCCCAAGGACGTCAACCCGATGGGCCAGATCATGCGTCAGCGCCGCATCGCGACCGGCGATTTCCACATCAAGGACCCCAACAACGGCAAGCGCCACGAGGAAGCCATGACCACCCTGGTGCGCGACAACGGTCTGCTGTGGGAGGCGGAGCTGCTGCCGCGCTCCTACGGCGGCAACTCGTGGTTCGGGAAACTCCATCCGGCGGCGGGCAAAGAGCTGCTGAGCTCGTTGCCGGCGATCATCAGGGGAGTGCTGCGGCGCAAGGTCAACCTGACCGCGCCGCTGAAACCGCCCCACCGGCTGGCCGCCGCCGATCGCAAGGCCGTGCAGGCGATCTACGACACCGTCGAGGGCCGCGAACAGCGGGTAGAGCTGAACCTGTACATCGTCGGCGAGGACGAAGAGCCGAAACCGGATGCGGTTGGCGCCGAAGCGGCCGAGACCACGCGCGAGGAGGACACCGCGTCCAGTCCTGAAGTGGAGACGAGCTCATGAAGGTCGCCTACTGGCCCGGCTGCGTCAGTCGCGGCTTCACCCCGGAGCTGCACGGCTCGATGGCGAAGGTGGCCCCGCTGCTGGACATCGAGCTGGTGGAACTGGATCGTGCCGCGTGCTGCGGCGCCGGGGTGATCGCCGAGCACAACCAGGAGCTCGCCGACACGCTCAACGCGCGTACCTTCGCGCTGGCCCAGCAGGTGGACGGCGCGCAGATGATGATGAACATCTGCTCGACCTGCCAGGGAGCACAGAGCGAGTGCCAGGAACGGCTCGACGCGAACGCCGAGTACCGCTCCCAGGTCAACTCGACCCTCGCGGGCGAGAGCCTCAGCTACGAGCGGGGGCTGACCAACAAGAACTTCCTCTGGCTGCTGGTGGAGGAGATCGGCCTGGAGCGCCTGCGAGGGCTCGTCAAGCGTCCGCTCACGAACCTCAAGGTGGGCCCCTTCTACGGCTGTTACATCGTCCGCCCGCGCACGCGACTGGGGATCGACGAGGAGCACCCCCGCGATCACTACCTCGAGATGCTGATCGACGCACTCGGAGGAACGGTCATCAAGTACGCCGGGATGCGCAAGTGCTGCGGCTTTCCGATCATCACCATGAACAAGGAAGCCTCGCTGAAGCAGGCCGGGCGCCACCTCGGCGACGCCGTCGACGCGGACGCCGACTGCCTCGTAACCCCCTGCCCGCTCTGCCATCTGAACCTCGACCTCCAGCAGCCGCTGGCAGAACGGGCCGTGGGCCGGGAGCTGGAGATGCCGGTGTTGCACCTGCCCCAGCTCGTGGGCCTGGCGCTCGGGCTCGAGCCGCACGAGCTCGGGATGAGCCGCCACGTGGTGCGCCCGAGCTCCGTGATCGACTGGTCCGCCGCGGTCGTCGCCGCGGCCGCCTGATCGACCCGGCCGGGGCGATGCCCGCCGGGCGACCGTAGCCTTCGCCGGTGCGCGTCCTCACCGTAGTCGGCAACCGCCCCCAGTTCATCAAGGCGGCCGCCGTCTCAGGACCGCTGCGTGAGCGGGCCGAGGAGCTGCTGATCCATACCGGCCAGCACCACGACGACGCCCTCTCGGGGATCTTCTTCCGCGAGCTGGGGCTGGCGAAGCCGGACCGCGAGCTCGGCATCTCCGGCGACAGCAACACCTCCCAGCTGTCACGGATGCTCGCCGCGCTGGAGCCGCTGGTGGCGCAGGAGCACCCGGATGCGGTGCTCGTCTACGGCGACACCAACTCGACACTCGCGCGGGCGCGCTCGGCGGGCGCCCAGGCGGGCGTGGACGGTGGTGCACGTGGAGGCGGGCATGCGCTCGTTCGACCGCTCGATGCCGGAGGAGCTCAACCGCGTGCTCAGCGATCACCTCGCCGACTTGCTGCTGTGCCCGAGCGACACGGCGGCGGAGAACCTGCGGGCCGAGTCGGTCGCGGGGCGGATCGAGGTGGTGGGCGACGTGATGGTTGACGTGTCGCTGCGCTGGCAGGAGCACGCCCGGGCCGAGCGGGTGGCGCTGGACGCCTACGGTGTGCAGCCCGGCGATTACCTGCTGCTGACCGCGCACCGGGCCGGCAACGTCGACCCCCCCGAGCGGCTGGAGCGGCTGGTCGAGCTGGTCGAGGCGCTCCCGGGAAGGGTGCTGTTTCCGGTGCATCCCCGTACGCGCGAGCGGCTGCAGGCGAGCGGCCTGATCGAGCGCCTTCGCCGCCGGCACGGCCTCACGCTGACAGAGCCGCTGGGGTATCTGGAGTTCGCTTCGCTCCTGATTCATGCGAGCGCCGTGCTGACCGACTCGGGCGGTATCCAGAAGGAGGCCTACCTGGCCGGCGTGCCATGCGTGACCCTGCGCGCCAATACCGAGTGGGTGGAGACGGTGAGCAGCGGCTGGAACACGCTCGTGGACCTCGACGCGGGCGCGGCGCTGTCGGCGCTGGAGCGTCGGCCCCCGGCCGAGCACCCGCCCCTGTACGGGGACGGCCACGCCGCCGAGCGCTGCGTGGAGGCGATCCTCGGGCTGTGATCAGCCGAACGGCTGCTCGACGCCGACGGTGCCCTCGCCGGCCAGCTCGAAGGCGCTGTGCAGAGCGAGGACGGCGCGCTCGACCCGGTCGCGGTCGATCACGCACGAGATCTTGATCGGCGAGGTGGAGATCATGTCGATGTTCACGCCCTCCTCGGCGAGCACGCTGAAGACCTTCGCCGCCACCCCCGGATGGGAGCGCATCCCGGCCCCCACGATCGAGACCTTCCCCATCTCCTCGTAGGTTTTGAGAGCCTCGAAGGCCTCGCCGCCGAGCGGCACCAGGGCGGCGACCGGCGGTCCGCAGGTCCTCGCGGGGGACGGTGAAGGAGATCTCGGCGGCCCCGGCGGCGGAGGCGGGCTCGTTCTGGACGATCATGTCGACGTTCACGTTCGCGCTCGGCGAGGGCGCCGAAGATACGGGCCGCCGCCCCCGGCGCGTCGGGCACGCCCGTGAGCGTGACGCGAGCCTCGCTGGTGGTGTGGGTGACGGCGGTGATGAGGGGTTGCTCCATGGCTTCTCCTTCGGCGACCACAAAGGTACCTGGCCGGTCGTCGAACGACGAGCGGCAATGGATGCGCACGCCGTGGTTGCGGGCGTACTCGAGCGAGCGCAGCTGCAGCACGCCGGCGCCCGAGGCGGCCATCTCGAGCACCTCCTCGAAGGACACGACCGGCAGCATGCGGGCGTCGGGAACGATCCTCGGGTCGGCCGAGAAGACGCCTGAGACGTCGGTGTAGATTTCGCACACGTCGGCGCCGAGCGCGGCCGCCAGGGCCACGGCGCTGGTGTCCGATCCGCCACGACCGAGCGTGGTGACGTTGCGGGCGTCGGCCGACACCCCCTGGAAGCCGGCCACGAGCACGATGTTGTCCTCTTCCAGCGCCGCCTGGATGCGATCCGCGCGGACGTCGAGGATCATCGCCTTGGTGTGGGACTCGTCGGTGACGATGCCGGCCTGGGAGCCCGTCAGCGAGATCGCCTGATGGCCGAGGTCGTGGATCGCCATCGCGCACAGGGCGCAGGAGATGCGCTCGCCCGAGGACAGCAGCATGTCCATCTCGCGGGGCTCGGGCGCCGCCGAGACCTCCTCCGCCATCGCGATCAGCTCGTCGGTGGTCTTGCCGCGGGCGGACAGCACCGCGACGACCGGGTGGCCTCGTTCCCGCGTCGCCACGATCCGGCGGGCGGCCCGCTTGATCCGCTCGGCGTCCGCCACCGAGGTGCCACCGAACTTCATCACCACCAGCGGCTCGCTCACAGCTCCCTCCTCCCGGCGAACGCCTTGCCGAGCGTGACCTCGTCGGCGTACTCCAGGTCGGAGCCGACCGGCAGTCCGCTGGCCAGCCGGGTGACGCTCACCTGGGGCGCCCGCGAGCGCAGCTCCTCGGCGATGTAGAGCGCCGTCGCCTCGCCGGTGGTCGTGGGATTGGTGGCCAGCACCACTTCCCGCACCGGGCTGCCGTCGGCGGCCGCCGTGGTGACGCGGTCGAGCAGCTCGGCGATCTTCAGGTCCTCGGGGTCGACGCCGTCGATCGGCGAGAGGGCGCCGCCGAGCACGTGGTAGACGCCGTGGTACTCATGCGTGCGCTCCATCGGGATCACGTCGCTGGGCTCCTCAACGACGCAGATCAGGGCCTGGTCGCGGCGCGCGTCGGCGCAGATCCGGCAGTGGGGTTCGTCGGTGAGGTTGAAGCAGCGCTCGCAGAGGGTGATCTTCTGCTTGACCTCGACGATCGCCTCGGCCAGCCCGGCCGCCTCCTCCGGCGAGGCGCGCAGGATGTGGAAGGCCAGCCGTTGCGCGGTCCGGTGCCCGACCCCCGGAAGCTTGGCCAGCTCCGTCATCAGGCGCCGCACGGGCGGCGCGTAGGAGGCGTCGCTCACAGACCCGGCAGGCCCAGTCCACCGAGGGCGCCCAGGTCGAGCCCCGCGGTGGCACCGCCCATCTTCTGCTCGGCCAGCTCCTGGGCCTTGCGCAGGGCGTCGTTCATCGCCGTCAACACCATCTCGCCGAGGATCTCGGCGTCCTCGGGATCGAGCGCGGCGGGGTCGATCCGCACCTCCCTCGGACCTGCAGGTCTCCGCTCACCTTGACGAGCACCGCCCCGCCGCCCGCGGTCGCGTCGACGACCTCCTGGCGCAACTCCTCCTGGGCCAGCTCCATGTCCCGCTGCATCTTCTGGACCTGGGCCATCATCTGCTGCATGTTGGGCTTCCCGCGGCTGCTTGGCCATCACGCTCC
Source organism: uncultured Solirubrobacteraceae bacterium (assembly GCA_963846255.1). Classification (GTDB taxonomy): domain Bacteria; phylum Actinomycetota; class Thermoleophilia; order Solirubrobacterales; family Solirubrobacteraceae; genus Palsa-744. The sequence continues at coordinate 236,945 of CAWJVE010000005.1, read as the reverse complement.
CAGCTCGCCCGCGGCCAGGGCGTCGGAGCTCTGCTCGGCGGCCTCACCGTCCGGGAGCCAGTCGGAAGGGACCTCCTCGGCGTCGAACTCCTCGATGAAGCGGCGCACGAGCTCGTCCTCGGTGAGCTCCTCGGCGCCGTCATCGCCCTCGCCGCCGGGCACGTCGCGCAGCTCGTAGGACAGCCGCCAGCGGCCCGGCGCGAGCGAACGCAGAGCCTCGCCGACGATCGCCCGGTTGGCGGGGTCCTCGGCCTTCTTGCGCAGGAACTGCGCGGTGGAGGAGAAGGCGAGCGTGAGGTCGAAGCCGTCCAGCGCCACCGGGCGGGCGTCCTTGATCACCGCACCCAGCATCGCGTGCTCGCCCCGCACGAGCTCCACCACGGCCGGCCAGATCTCCAGCAGGGAGTCCAGATCGCCCGCGAACGCCTCGCTGTCCGGGGTCGGCGCCGTCCGGCGCCGAGACAGCCGCCGCGGCCGCTGGCGGGTCGCTCGCGGCAGCGGGGGCTTCGGAGTCCGAGGGGACGTCCTCCGCGGGCTCGATCGCGCGCGGCTCGGGGGCGACCTCGGGGGGAGCTGCCGCGGCCGCGGGCGGAGTCGCCGTGGCCGCCGGTGGAGTCGCCGCAGCCGCCGGTGGCGTCGCCGTGGCCGGGGCCGCAGTGGACGCCGGCGAACCACCCGCCTCCAGGCGCTCGATGCGGGACAGGAGCGCCTTCAGCGAGCCGTCGAGTTCGGGACGGGCGGCCTTCACCAGCGCGAGCTCCAGCCGCGTACGGGCGTCGGCGCCGGCACGGATGCCCTCCATCGCCTCGCCCAGTAGCTCCAGTAGGCGCAGCACCTGGTCGTGACCGACCCGGGCCGCCTGCTCGCGCAGCGCCTGATCGGCCTCGGCGGTGAGGGACAGCTCGGGCGGGACCTCCTCGAGTGCCTGCACGAGCAACAGCTCGCGGGCACGCGCCTCGAGGTCGCGGGCCAGCGAGGCCGGGTCGTTGCCCTGCTGGGCACGCTGCTCGAGGGCTCGCAACGCCCCCGGCGCGTCGCCACGGGCGACGGCGTCGATCGTCTCGAGCAGGAAGCCGGCGTCTGCCACGCCGAGCACCGCCAGTGCGTCCTCGAGGGCGATCTCGCTGCCGCTGTAGGTGACGAGCTGCTCGAGCGTCCCGAGCGCGTTGCGGAAGCTGCCGGTGGCCGAGCGAGCGATCGCGGCGAGCGCCTCCGGGGGAATCCGGATCGACTCCGCCTCGGACACCCGGCGCAGCACCGTGCTGATCTGCTCGACCGTGGGGCGCTGGAAGTCGAAGCGGTGACAGCGGTCCACGACGGTGGCCGGGACCTTGCCCGCCTCGGTCGTGGCGAGCACGAACACGGTGTTCGGCGGAGGCTCCTCGAGGGTCTTCAGGAACGCGTTCCAGGCCGCCGTCGAGAGCATGTGGGCCTCGTCGAGGATGTAGATCTTGCGGCGTCCGCTGACGGGCGCGTAGGCCACGCTCTCCCGCAGCTCACGGATGTCCTCGACGGAGTTGTTCGAGGCCGCGTCCATCTCGAGCACGTCCAGCGAGCTCGCACGGGCGATCGATACACACGACTCGCAACGCCCGCAGGGCTCGGTCGTGGGGCCCTCGGCGCAGTTGAGGCTGGCGGCGAGGATCTTCGCCATCGAAGTCTTGCCGGTGCCGCGGGAGCCGACGAGCAGGTACGCGTGGTGGACCTTGTCCCGCTCGACCGCGTTGCGGAGCGTCCTGGTGACCGGCTCCTGACCCACGACCTCGGCGAACGTACGCGGCCGATGCCTGCGATAAAGCGACTGTCCGGGCAGTGAGAGCTCCGCTGGCGACACCCTGGCGTGAGTCTACCCACGCCGGTAGGCAGCCCCGAAGGGCTGCGCGGGTGTGCTGCGCGAGGGGGTAGCGTCCGCGCCCATGTGGGCCGCGACGAAGCGTACGGCCGGGCGCGTGGCGGCCCCCGCGGGGGCGATCGTCGGCGGGGCGCTGCTGCTGAGGGTGATCTACGGCGTCGCCTTCGCCAACTACGACACGCTCTATGCGCTGGCCTGGGGAGGCCAGCTGGCGCGGGGCGAAACACCTGCCTATGGGGTCCCGATCGCGCCCACCCCGCACCCGCTGGTGGAGCTGGTGGGTCTCGTCCTCTACCCGCTCGGGCCGCACGCGGTGGAGGACGTGACGGTGGCGCTGGGCTTCCTTGCCCTGTCGGCATGCGGCTGGGTGATCTACCTGCTGGGGCGGGAATGGTTCACCCGTGCGGCGGGCGCCCTCGCGGCGCTGATCTTCCTCACGCGGGTGCCGGTGATCTCCTACGGCGTGCGGGCCTACGTCGACATCCCCTACCTGCTGGCGGTGCTCGGAGCCCTGCTGGTGGAGACCCGCCGGCGCCGGGCGGGGGCGCCGGTGCTGGTGCTGCTGGCGGTGGCCGGGCTGCTGCGTCCGGAGGCGTGGGTCTTCTCGGGGCTGTACGTGATCTACCTGGTCCTCGCCGAGCGCTCGCGCCGCCCAGGGGCGCCCGCGCCGTGGCCGGCGGGAGCTGACCGGGCTCGTGGCGCTCGCGTTGAGCGCGCCGCTGGTGTGGCTGATCGGCGACCTCGCCGTGACGGGCAACCCGCTGTGGTCGCTCACCAACACCCGCAATACCGCCAGCACGCTGCAGCGGGTCACGGGGATCGCGAACGTACCCCAGTGGATCCCGAGGAGGATCGGCGAAGTCCTGCGCCCACCGGTCCTGCTGGGGGCCGCCGTGGGGGGAGTGCTGTCGCTGCTGTGGCTACGCCGGCGAGCGGCCCTGGCGGCCGGCGCGGGAGTGCTCGCGGTGCTCGTGTTCGCCGCCCTGGCCACGGTCGGGCTGCCGATCAACACCCGCTACGGCTTCCTCGCGGACGCGCTCCTGTGCATCTTCTGCGGGGCCGGCGTGTTCGGCTGGCAACTGCTGGCGCGCTCCGACCCGCATCGGCGCAGCTGGCAGATCGCGGCCCTGGTGGTTGCGGTTGCGCTCGTGGCCTACGTTCCCGCGACCGTCAAATCGGCCCATCGCCAACTCGACGAACTGGCAGCTCAGCACGGCGTCGAAGACGAACTCCTGACGCTCGTCAAACAGGACGCGGTGACGCTCCTGTGCGGACCGGTGGGGGTGCCCAACCACGCCCCGATCCCGCTGTTGGCGCTGTACCTGAAGACCAGCCCGGCGAGGATCGTCAGCCCCGAGGCCGGCCAGATCAGCCGTGGGGTGTTCCTGGCGGCGAGCCCACGGGCGCTGCGCGACTACGTGCTGGACCCCCACGACCCACATTCGGCGGGACGCCCGCCCGCCGGCTTCGTCGAGATCCGCGCCGACCCCTCGTGGCGGGTGCTCGAGCGCTGCCCGCGATGATGGACCGTGCACCCTCCTCCGGGACGCTCGACACCCGGCGCCTACCTTCACCAGGAACTCCGACCCGGGAGCTCCCGCTGCGCCTGGCGGTGATCGCTTAAGGCTGCTTCCTTCCGGATCTGACCTGGTTCGCGAGCCGACATCGCGCGGGACCCGAACCATCAACGCCCCTGGCGAGGGAGCGACCGGGGCCGGTGCCCCTCGAGAGGGACTTCAGCCCCGCTAGAGCGGATTGCGGGTTACAGGGCACCGCTACCTCCCCGCCTAGCACGGTCCGCGTCGATCCTAACAACGAGCGCCCGCCGCCTGCACTTCCGCTAGGCTGCCCCACCGTGATCAAGCTCAAGACGCTCTCCTACACGCCCCGTCGCTTCCCAATCGCCCTGCTCCTGGCGGGCCTGCTCGTGGCCGCGCTGCTCGCGGGCTGCGGCTCGGGAGGCTCTTCGACGATCACCGTCGGCAACGAGAACAAGGCCGACAGCGCGCTGCTGAAGTCATCGAGCAAAACCGAACCGAGCGAAACCAGCTCGAACGAGGCGAAGACGCCGACCAGCGGGCCGCTGTCGAAAAAGCCCGTCGTCACGCCGCCGCCGCCGCCGGCGCCGAAGAAAGAGGTCATCAAAGACCTGATCGTGGGCACCGGCGCCGAAGCCAAAGCGGGCCAGACGGTGACGATGAACTACGTCGGCGTGGACTTCAAGAGCGGCAAGGAATTCGACTCTTCGTGGAAGCGCAACGAACCCTTCAGCTTCACGCTCGGCAAGAAATCCGTGATCCCCGGATGGGAAAAAGGCATCCCTGGGATGAAGGTGGGCGGTCGCCGCGAACTGGTGATCCCGCCCGCGCTCGGGTACGGCACGGCCGGCTCCGGGAGCATCCCGCCGAACGAAACACTCGTGTTCGTCGTGGACCTCCTCGGCACCTAGCGCCACGAGCCCTCACGGCCACGGCGGCCCTCCGCCGCCCGCCCATTCCGCCAGACCGTGCTCGCGCCTGTTGCTCGCGCTGGCGCTCACGCTTGGCGCTGCCGTGGCGCTGGCGGGCTGCGGCAGGCACAGGGTGGCCACGCCCGCCGAGGCGAAGCTCGAGCACGAAGACTTCGTCGCCGTGACGGCCGCCCTCGCCGCGGCGGCCCCCCAGGTGGAAGCCGAGGTGGCGGCCACGAAGGGCGCCTGGCCGGCGATCCTCGGAGGCGTCAAGGGTCGCCCGACGGCGGCTACGCGGACGAAGGTCCTGCTCGCCGCCCAGCGGGCCGCCGCGCTGCGGCTGCCGACGCTCATGACCGAAGAAGGCTCGGCCCAGCTGACGGGCCCCGCCTCTCCCCTGGCGAGCCGGTTTCGCTCCTTCCAGACACTCGGCTCGCGTAGCTGGCAGCTGCTGGAAAGCTCGCTCGATGAGATCGAACACGGCTCGCGCTCACAGGCCGAGTTCGCCCGCCGGAACCTGCCCCTGTACATCGAGGGCATCTACGACTCCCAGTTCACGCTGGCGGAAACGGGCAAGCAGCTGCTGGCGGCCTACAAGAAGCTGGGAGGCGCGAACACCTTCGGCGGCTCCCTGACGACCTCGCAGCTCCAGCAGCTCGCGGCGCGGTACTCGAAGGAACGCAACGAGCTCTCCCCGAAGGAGCGGGTGAAGCTCGGGTCGTGAAGCCGTTCGTATGTGCCGGCGCGGGCTTTCTACTCGCGGTGCTGTGGTTCGACCTGATGTTCGACGTGCAGGTCCTGCGCCGGCCCGCGGGCGAGCTGCAGGAGCCGGTGCTCGCCTCGATCGCCGCCTACTACCGGCGCGTCACCACCACGGCGGCGCCGATGAACCGGCTGGTGGCCGCCGTGATGCTGGCGACGCTCGCGGCGATCATCGCCCAGATCGCCGCCGGCCAGGGCCCCGCGTGGGTCGGGTGGGCTTCGCTGGCGCTCGCCGCAGCGCCGATCGGGGTGGCCGGCGCGCGCACCGTCCCGAGCGCCGTGCGCCTCGGCGCGAGGGCCGATCCGCCGGCCCGCCAGAGCGATCTGGCCCGCGCGGTCTGCCGCCAGCACCTGTTCTGCTTCGGCTCGATCGCCGCACTGCTGGCCGTGCAGCTGGCCGCTGCCTGAGCCCTCGCCGGCGCTCGGCGAGGGCGGCTGACGAGCTGCCCCTGTGAGGGCTCTCACCCCCTGCTGACGCAGCGCGTGTCGTCGCGGCTGATACTTCGCCGCATGGGATTGCCGTGGAGCCGGCGCGTCCGACGGGCGATCGGCGCAGCCACCGCGCTCGTGCTCGTCGGAGCAGCCGTAGCGCCTGCCGACCGGCGCGGCCGGGCGCGGCCGGCACGACACGGGCGTGCGGGGTCCAGAGCGCCGCCAACGTGGCCGACGTCGAGGAACAGGTGGCCCAGCGCATCTACGCCGACGAGCTCTCGGGTCGTGAGACGGTCACCGACGAGGCTCGCGTGCGCCATTCGCAGGCGCTGCTGAACGCCCTCTCCTCGGGGAACGCCGCCGCGATCCACGCGGCTGTGGCGGCGATCGTCTACACGCCCCACTGGCACATCGTGCGGCTGCGGGTGATGCAGGGCACGCGGGTGCTCGCCGACGTCGGCGGCCCCTACGTGATCGCCCCGGTCACCGGCACGCTCGAGCAGCACGGCCACACGCTCGGGCGCTACCTGATGTCGGTCCAGGACGACACCGGCTACGTGAAGCTCGTCAGCCGCTTCATGGACGTGCCCGTCGAGCTCTACCGCGGCCACTCCTACCTGATGGGCACCCTGCAGCCGCCGCCGGCGCTGCCGCACACGGAAGCGAGCGTGGCGGCCGACCACAGCACATACCTGGCCCGCGTCTTCGCGGCCGGCAGCTTCCCGGCCGGCACGCTCAACGTCGCCCTGCTGGTGCCCCAACCCACGCGGGCCCTTGCCGCGCTCAGCTGCGGGCAGCTGCGGGCCGACACCTGGGGCTCGGTGGCGATGCACATCGCGGCCCGCCTGGCGCTGCATTCGGCCGGCTATGACGAACTCGTCCGGGTCGTGAGAGCGACCGGCGGCGCGTCGGTATTCGTGCTCTTCGGCGGGCACCTGCTGGCCGGCGGCAGTCCGCCCCGCCACCTCCCCCAGGAAGGCAGTGTTCGGATCGGCGGGCAGAGACGCTGGGTGTTCTCGTGGTTGGCGGCCCCGCAGGTACGGGTGTACGTGGTCGCGCCGTCCCCGGAGACCGCGGGCAAAACCGCGCCGCACACCGAATAGGGTCTGCGCCGCCCAGCGGCGTTTCCGGCAGCTCAGGCGGTCAGAACGTCTGCAGATTCGGCCGGCTCCACGGACGTGGTCGAGCAGCCGGGCTGGGCGTCCTTTAAACTCGGCCGTCCAGGGCGCGTAGCTCAGTGGGAGAGCGCTCGCTTCACACGCGAGAGGTCGCAGGTTCGAAACCCGCCGCGCCCACTGGGAGTGCAAGAGGCGTTATTGCCACTGCTGCGGTGCCCCGGCTGCCACGCGGAAGGAAGCTTCGCGGTCGAGGCCGGTGCGCGCGACGGCACGGAGCTGCGGGAGGGTACGCTCGGCTGCCCTCGCTGCGGACTGCGCCGTGGCGTGAGCGAGGGGATCGTGGACCTTCTGTACGAGCCGTCGCCGGTGATCCTGCGCGAGGCCGCGGGACTGGAGCGGTTCGCCGAGGTGATGCGCCGGGACGGGTGGGACGGGGAGCGGATCCGCGAACTCCCGGACATCGAGCTCCCGTACTGGATCGGTCAGGCGAACAGCATGCGCCGGCTGCTGGAGACCACGGCCTTCCAACCAGGCCAGCGCCTGCTCGACGTCGGCAGTAACACCTGTTGGGCGAGCAACATCTTCGCCGCCCGCGGACTGGAGGTGATCGCGCTCGACATCACGGCGACCGAACTGCAGGGCCTGCGCACCGCCGAGCACTTCATCAATGGGGAGGTCTACTTCGAGCGTGTGCTCGGTTCGATGCTCGAGCTGCCACTGGCGAGCGAGTCGCTCGACTGGGTCTTCTGCTGCGAGGTTCTCCACCACAACGATCGTCGCGGCATGGACCGGGCCCTGGCCGAGATCTACCGCGTGCTGCGGCCGGGAGGCGTGCTGCTCGTCCTCAACGAGCCCTTGCGCTTCCCGCTCCGGCCCAAGCGCCGGCACGCCAGTGAGGTGTCGGACTTCGAGGGCAACGAGCACGTCTACTTCCTGCACCAGTACCGGCGCGCCGTCCGCGCCGCCGGCTTCGAGGTCGAGCTGACGGGGCTCACCGACGCCCGCGCTGTCCCCCAGCCGGCGGCGGCACCCGATCCACGATCGGCTCGCGACAGGCTGCGGGGCCGGCTGAGGAGGTCCCGGGGCGGGCGAGCGGCGCTCCGCCGGTACCGCGTTGCCCGGTTCTGGTGGAGACACGCGATCCGCGGTGACGCCAACCTCTCGCTCCGCTGCCAGAAGCCCGGCTGAGAGCTCCGCAGTAGCCCCTAGTCCATCCCGACCGCCGTTTGGTTAGCTCGGCCCGGGAGGCTGGGCTGCGGCAGATGGAGGCGGTCGGCGAATAACCGTGCACTGGCGCCGTCAACCGCCATCTGGCTCTTTACAACCTCTTGACACGCCGCGCTGCCGGGGACTAGCGTGGCGCTCTCTGCAGGTGGGGTGCGCTCTCAAAGCTGGAGGGGTGCTGCGCGCCTCGCCTGTGCTCGCCAAGAAAGGGAGGACGTTATGAACAGGCGGCTTCTGTCTGCGCTCGTACCGCTGCTCGCCCTCGTCGCATTCGCGGCGATTCCAGCAGCGGCTCAGGCCGAACCACACTGGTACTTCAACGGCAAACCGCTGGTCAAAAAAAAGAACGTCAAAACCCTAGGCGGCCTCACCATTGGGCCGATCCCCGGGACCACGATCACGGTGTCCTGCAAGGTCAAGGACGCCGAGACGATCGAAAACCCGGCCTCAGGTGGCCCCGGCGTTGATCTCATGAAAGCCTTCAAAGTCACCTCGTGCGGGCCCAATCCCTGCCCCGTCAACTCGGCCGGCGTGGCGGGTGCACTGAAAGTGAATTCGCTCGGACTCCCTTGGGCGTCGCGGCTGGTCGAAGTGCCGCCGATCGCGGATGAAATCTCGGGGATCGCGTTGGAATTCACCTGCAAAAAAACAGGACCTCTGTTCACCCTCTCGGGAACATTGTCCCCTTGGGTGAATCCGAACCAGCTCGAATTCACCTTGGCAACAGGCACGCTGAGTGGTGTCCCGGTGACGGGCTTCGACAACCTGGCGCCGTCGCTGATAGAAGCCAAAAACCCGTAGGTAACCCGGAGATGACCCGGCTGTAGATCGCCGCGGTCGTGTGTGCAGGGCCGCCAGGTTCCGGCCCCACACACGGCCGCCGGCCAGCTCCGCCCCGACGACAGCCCGTGGGCGGCGCGATAGGGCGCGGACGGGCCGCGGTCGGGCCCGACACGAGCCCGTTCGCGCCAGCTCGCGTCGCGGTCGCCGGCCCGCGTCGGCTTGACATACGATGCTCCTTACAGATGGCGGCCCATTCGGCGACTTCCCGGAGCGGGTCACCTGTGAGACGCGAACTGCGCTATCTGGTCGGCCTGCGCGTGCTGCCCCGGCGCGTGGCGTGGTTCGACTGGCGCGCCCACCGCCTGGCGGCGCAGATCGGCGACGAGTTCAGTCTCGTCTCCGCCACACGCCCACGAGATCTCGGTCTGCTGCTGAGGCTCGCCCGTGGCCGCCGTCGCGTGGTCGAGCTGGGCACGGGCACCGGCTGGACCGCGCTGGCACTGGCGCTGCAGGACCCCGAGCGCGAGGTCGTCACCTACGACCCCGTCTACCGGGCCGAGCGCGAGCGCTACCTGGAACTGGTCGATGCGGGCGTGCGCGAGCGCGTCACGTTCGTGCAGGCCCCGGGCTCGCGCGGGCCGCTGGACGAACGGGAGACGGACCTGCTGTACGTGGACAGCGCCCATGGACACCGCGAGACGGTCGAGGAGCTGCACGCCTGGCAGCCGACGCTGGCGCCGGACGCGCTGGTGATTCTCGACGACTTCACCCATCCCGACTTCCCGGGGGTGAGGGAGGCCGTGGAGGAGCTCGGGCTCAGCGGGCGCCAGCAGGGAACCTTGTTCGTGCACGGAGCCCACCCGTGAGGAGCGTGCGGCTCGACCATTGCGCCATCGGCGTGTCTGACTGGGAGGCGGCGAACCGCTTCTGGAGCGAGGTCGTCGGCGGCGAGCTGGTGGAGCTCCCGCGCGGCCTGTGGGCCTACAGGTTCGGCGACCAGCAGGTCACCGTTCACGGCCCGGGAGCAACGCCGAGTCCGCCGGGAAAGGTACCTCCGGGCAGCTCCCACGTGGCACTGACGTGGCCCGGCTCGGTCGAGCAGGCCGCCGAGCATCTGCGTGCTCACGGCGTCCAGATCGAGCACGGCCCCGCCGAGGTGCAGGCGGCCCGGGGGACGGCCCGGAGCGTGTACTTCCGGGACCCCGACGGCTCCCTGGTCGAGTTCGTCTGCTACTCGGGCTAGGACGCCCGGCGGCGCCGGGCCCCGCAATCCGACGGATTTCCGATTCGGGTTTCAGGGGGCTCGAGAAGTGGCACACTGCGATGACACCCCAAACGCTGCGCGATCAACCTCGATGGGAGGTTTGCCATGGCAGTCTGCACCCGGCTCAGGTTCGACGGCGGCACCCACCGCCAGCACCAATCCATCGACGCCCATCTGAACGTCCGCACCGATCCGCCGGACGGCCTGATCCTCCATGCCTCCGGCCCGGTCGAGGGAGGCTGGGCCGTCTTCGATGTATGGGAGACACACGACGCCTTCGAGCGGTTCGCCGCCTCGCGGGCCTTCCCGGCGGGCTCGATACCCGACCTGCCCGAGCTCGAGGAGTTCACCGTGGCGGAGGTGGTCCAGCCGGACCGCAGCCTGACCGCGGTCCTGCGGTGAGGCCCAGACCGGGACGGAGCCCTCTTCCGGGCGGTTGACCGCTCCCCGGCCGAGCCCGCCATCGACAGAGGTGCGTGGAAGCTCCCTGCCTCCACGCACCTCCGCAACCCCTTGCGGATCCCCGGGCGACGGCGTGGCCCCCTTGTATGCCCGCCCGACCGACCCACGGAGACGGAAGCGGATCGGCTAGGCGGCCTGTTGACGGTCACGCTGTAGGTACTTTCTAACCGCGCCGAGAGCTGCCTTCCAGCCACTCTCGGACGTCCCGGCGTCCGCTTCTGGACAGACGGCCGCTGCCGCTGGACACGTGTCCGCCACGAGGACCCAGTGGTAATGGAGTCGGGCGCACCGTCGATCCAAGGGCGTGGCCAGAGGCGTATGCAGATCCGGCGGGCCGGCGGCCGTCACGCGGGCGGCCATCGTGGGCTTGCTGATCGCCCTCGCGTCAGCCGCCACGATGGCTCTAGCCGTTCCCGTGCAGGCAGCGGCGAAGAGCTTCAACGCCGGGAACTGGGACCTGGCCGCCCAGCGCGTGGTTGTGCGCGAAGGCCTGATCGGCGACCCCGCCGGCGCCGGCTTCGGAGGTGCGCAGAAGCTCTCGGGAAGTGAACTGTCGGCGGCGTTGGTTGTGCTGGCGAGCCGGGAGCAGCTCCCCCCGCTGCCGGCCGTCTCTGGCGCGAGCGTCTCGGTGGTCGGCTTCGACGCCACCCTCGTGACACAGCTTGGCCTCGGGGACGTGGCAGCGCACATCGAGAGCACCGCACAGGGCGCCGGCCTGGCACCGCCGTGGTACTTCGGCAGCGAGGTCGTGGCGCGCTACCTGCAGCTCCGCTACGAGCATCCCCCAGGAGAACAGGTTCTGGACCTGTACCCATCGGATCCGATCACCCGCTCGGAAGCCGCCTACTCGCTGGCGGAGCTGCTCCAGTCCGGCGCCTGGCAGCTCGCCGCGGCCCGCGAACAGCTGACACGCTTCTCCCTGCCCCGGTACAGCAGCGCCCAGCTGGCGGTGCTGCGGATCGCGGTCTCGAAGATCGGCATGCCCTACGTGTGGGGCGGCACCACCGATGGCCGCGAAGACGGCCTGGAACACGGTGGCTATGACTGCTCCGGCTTCGCCTGGAGGGTCTACAAGGTCAGCGGCCTCAGCTGGGGCACGAAGATCATCGGGCGCACCGCCGCCGAACAGGCCGGCGAAATCCCCAAGGCGCGGCGCATCCCGCTGAGCCGTGTCCAGGGCGCGGACCTGCTGTTCTTCGGGTCGGCCCACTTCAGCTCGACGGCCACCGAGGCCAACGTGATCCACGAGGGCATCGCCCTCAGCAACGAATGGGCGATCCACTCCTCCGGCCAGGGGGTGTACGTGCTGCCGCTGAACTCAGGCTGGCTGGCCGACAGCTTCGCCTGGGCCAGACGGGTGATCTGAGCTCAGCCGCCCAGGGCGACCGGCAGCGTCTTGAGCTGGTTGATGAACAGGCTCTGGACGTACACCGGATCGCCGGCCAGCCTGATCTGCGGGTAGCGACGCAGGGTCTCCTCGAGCAGGATCTTCAGCTCCAGCCGAGCCAAGGCGGTCCCGAGGCAGAAGTGCCGTCCCCCGGCCCCGAAGGCCTGGTGCTCGCCGTCGCGGCGCAGGTCGAAGCGCTCGGAATCCTCATACCGGGAGCCGTCGCGGTTGGAGGACACGTACCACATCACGACCTTGTCCCCCTCCTTGATCTTCTGCCCGTGGAGCTCCGTGTCGCACGTGGCCGTACGGCGGAAATGGGCGAACGCCGGGAACATCCGCAGCGACTCCTCGACGGCGGCCGGGATCCGGGAGGGGTCGTCCAGCAGCAGCTGCAGCTGCTCGCGGTCTTCCATCAGCGCCCGCATCCCGCTGCAATAGGTGGCCTTGGTGGAGTCGTTGCCGGCGGCCATCAAGAGGAAGAAGCCCATCACGATCTCGTGCTCCTCCAGGCGGCTGCCGTCGACTTCCGCGTTCACCAACACGCTCGTCAGGTCGTCGGTGGGGCGCTCGCGACGCTCCGCGATCAGCTGCTGGCAGCGCTCGAAGATCTCCGGCACGTCCTTCTCGACGGCGCCCTCCACGCCCCCGGGATTGAGGTCGGGGTCCATCGCCCCCAGCACCGAGTTCATGAGTTTCGCCCAGCCCTCGTCTTCATCCTCGGAGATGCCCATGAAGCTGCCGATCACGCGCGCCACCACCGGCTGGGCGACGTCGGTGACGAGGTCGGCCTGCTCGCGACCCTCGAGGCGGTCGAGGACCTCGATCGTGATCTGGCGGATCCGCTCCTCGTGGTCGGCGATCCGCCGCGGCGTGAAGCCCGCCTGGAAGAGGGCCTTCAGGCGGTCGTGCTTGGGCGGGTCCATGCCGATGAACATCGCCCGCGCGAGCTCGATCGGAAAGCCCCCCGCGGCCAGGATCACGCCCCCCTCTTCGGAGGAGTAGGTCTGCCAGTCGCGGCTGACCGCGTGGATGTCATCCCACGTGGTCACCGACCAGAAGCCGGCCTCCTCGGGGAACATCTCGAAGCTCTCGGTCCAGTGGATGGGGCATTCCTCGCGCATCCGCTCGAACGTCTCGTGGGGCGGACCGTCCTCCCACAGCTCTTTCTCGGTGAGTTCGACGCTCTTGATGTCCCGTCCAACGGTTGCCATCAGCCCGGCACCTCCGTAGTTGCTCGCCACATGGCCTGCCTGCAGACAGAGTACTGGCCGGCTGGCCAGTTTTGCCGGCCGTCCTCGGAACGTGCGCCCGCAGACCCCCGCCGCCCGGCGTCCCTCGGGTCGATCCGCGGCCGGCAGGCGGCGGCGGCGCGGCAGGCCGGATTGCAGGGGGGTCCGATTTGCAGGGCTGTTTGCGCCGTCGTGGTACTACTTGCGTCTATGCCCCGCGCGATGTGGACAGGCGCGATCAGCTTCGGCCTGGTCAGCGTCCCCGTGAAGCTCTACAGCGCCCTCGACCGCAAGAGCGTGCGCTTTCACCAGCTGTCCTCCAAGAGCGGCGTGCGCATCTCCCAGAAGCGGGTCGATCCCCAGTCCGGCGAAGAGGTTCCCTACGAGGACATCGTCAAGGGCTTCGAGATCACGCCCGAACGCTACGTGGTGATCGAGCCCGGCGAGCTCGATGCGCTCGCGCCCAAGAAGTCGCGCACGATCGAGATCGAGGAGTTCGTCGACCTCGGGGAGATCGACCCCGTCTACTACGACCACCCCTACTACCTCGCGCCCGGTCCCGGTGGCGCCAAGCCCTACCGCCTGCTGCACGAGGCCATGCGGGAGGCAGGCAAAGTGGCCATCGCCCGCGTCGTGATCCGCTCGAAGGAGTCGCTGGTCGCGATCCGGCCGATCGGCGACGCGCTCGGGATGGCGACCATGATCTTCGCCGACGAAGTCACCTCGCCCGATCGGCTCGAGGAGGTCACCGAGACGACGGAGGTGAAGACGACCAAGCGCGAGCTCGAGATCGCGATCCAGCTGGTCGACTCGCTGGCCGCCAAGTTCGAACCGCAGAAGTACCACGACACCTATCGCAAGGAAGTCCTCGACCTGATCGACCGCAAGGCGCAGGGCGAGGAGATCGCCGTCCAGCCGGCTCCCGAAGAGGTCGCCGCACCGGCGCCCGACCTGATGAGCGCGCTGAAGGCGAGCCTCGACGCGGTCCGCGCCCGCGACGAGGACGAGGACGGCAAAGCCGCCGCCCCCTCCAAACCCGCGCGCAAGGCGGCCCCCAAGAAAGCCGCCGCCAAACCGCGCGCCAAAAAAGCCGCGTCTTCGCGGCGCTAGCCGCCGGGTCGGGCGTGCCACAAGGGCGCGCGCGGGGCAAAGCGAGCGCCGGCGCCGAGCGGCTGCGCCGCTACGAGGCCAAACGCGACTTCGCCGCGACCCCCGAGCCGCTCCCGGGGGAGGAATCGAACGCGCCCGACGGGGACGGTGAGCGACCGCCGGCGCGCTTCGTGATCCAGGAGCATCACGCCCGGCGTCTGCATTGGGATCTGCGTCTCGAGCGCGACGGGGGACTCGCCAGCTGGGCGCTGCCGAAGGGCTTGCCGGAGGCGCCCGGCGAGAACCGCTTCGCGGCCGCCACCGAGGACCACCCGCTGGAGTACCTCGAGTTCGAGGGCGAGATACCGCGCGGCCAGTACGGGGCGGGGCGCATGACCGTCTGGGACACCGGCACCTACGAGTGTCTGAAGTGGGAGCCGCGCAAGGTCGAGGTGGCGCTCCACGGCAGTCGCGTGGAGGGCCGCTACGCGCTGTTCCCGATCGAGCCGGGGGACTCGCCCAAGGACTGGATGATCCACCGCATGGACCCACCCTCGGACCCGGCCCGCGAGCCGATGCCCGAAGGGATCGTGCCGATGCTCGCCCGCGCCGGCGAGCTCCCGCGCCCGGACCGTGGGTGGGCGTATGAGATCAAGTGGGACGGGGTGCGCGCGCTGGCCTACTGCCAGCCCGGCCGGCTGCGACTGGAGAGCCGCAACCTGATCGAGATCACCGACAAGTACCCGGAGCTGACCGAGCTCTCGCGGGTGCTCGGGTCGCGTAGCGCGATCCTCGACGGGGAGATCGTCGCCTTCGACGCCGACGGGCGGCCGAGCTTCTCCGCCCTTCAGCAGCGCATGCAGGTGTCCGGCTCCGCACAGGCGCGCCGCAGGATGAAGGCCACACCCGTCACCTATGTGATCTTCGACCTGCTGTGGCTGGAAGGGCACTCGCTGACCGAGGAGCCCTACAGCGCCCGGCGCGAGCGGCTGGCCGGGCTCGAGCTCGCGGGCTCGAGCCTGCAGGTCCCCGAATACCTCGAGGGCCACGGCTCGGAGCTGCTGAAGGCCGCCACCGAGCAGGGCCTCGAGGGTGTCCTGGCCAAGCGCATGAGCTCCCCCTACAAGCCCGGCGGGCGCACCGGCGAGTGGCTGAAGATCAAGCGTCCCGGCCGCCAGGAGTTCGTCGTCGGGGGGTGGGTCCCCGGCCGGGGCAACCGCAGCCGGCGCATCGGCGCGTTGCTGCTCGGGGTGTATGAGGCCGACGGCTCGCTGCGCTACGTGGGGCGCGCGGGCAGCGGCTTCCGCGAGCGCGAGCTCGACCGCCTGGGTGCCCTGCTCGAGCCGCTGGTGCGCGAGAGCTCCCCCTTCGCCGGCGCCGGCCCCCCGCGCGGGTCGGTCTTCTGCGAGCCCCGGCTGGTGGCCGAGGTGTCGTTCAGCGAGTGGACCCCGGACGGGAGCCTGCGCCACCCCGTCTACCTCGGCCTGCGCGAGGACAAGCCGGCACGGGAGGTCGTGCGCGAGGACGAGCCCGTGAGGGAGCCGGCGGACACCCCGGCGCGGGCGCCGGCCGGCCACGCCCGCGCCGGAACGGACGCTGACCCCACGGCGCCGGCCGGGCTGGAGGTCGAGCACACGCGCTCCGGAGCCCCCGTCGCCCACGTCGAAGGCCACGAGCTGAAGCTCTCCAACCTCGACAAGGTGCTGTACCCCGACAGCGGTCTCACCAAGGGCGGGCTGATCGACTACTACGTGGCCGCGGCGCCGGTGCTGCTGAGCCACCTCGCCGGGCGTCCCCTGACGGTGACCCGGTGGCCCGACGGGGTGCAGGGCAAGTCCTTCTTCCAGAAGCAGGCCCCGGCTCACCGGCCGCCGTGGGTGGCCACGGCGAGGGTCGCCAGCGAGCGCAAGCCGATCGACTACGTGCTGGCCGAGGACCTGGCGACGCTCGTGTGGCTCGCCAACCTGGCTGCCATCGAGCTGCACACGCCGCTCGCGCGGGCTCCGGAGATGGGACGCCCGACGTGCATGGTCTTCGACCTCGACCCTGGCGCCCCCGCCACCGTCATCGAGTGCTGCCGGGTGGCGCTGACCCTGCACGGGACCTTCGAGCGCCTCGGGCTGCAGAGCTTCGCCAAGACGTCCGGCTCCAAGGGTCTGCAGGTGTACGTGCCGCTGAACCGGCCCGAGGCGACCTACCAGCTGACCAAGGCCTTCGCCCGCACGGTCGCCGAGCTGCTCCAGCAGAGCGAGCCGGAGCTGGTGGTGGCGCGCATGACCAAGTCCCGCCGCGAGGGCAAGGTGCTGATCGACTGGAGCCAGAACGATGCCCGCAAGACGACCGTGTGCGTCTACTCGCTGCGGGCCATCGAGCAGCCGGCGGCGTCCACCCCGCTGGAATGGGACGAGGTTTCAGGGGCGCTCGACAGCGGCGAGCCGGAGCGGCTGATCTTCACGCCCGAGCAGGCGCTCGAGCGGATCGGGCGCCTGGGTGACCTGTTCGCCGGCGTGCTGTCGCTCGTGCAGGAGCTGCCGAGCGTCTAGCCGGTCAGGAGAAGTCGGGCTCCTGCCACCAGGGCATGACGTCGGGAAGCCCGGCGCTGACGTGGTCGGGGAAGCTCGCCGGGCGCTTCTCCAGGAAGGCCGTGACGCCCTCGACCGCGTCCGCCGACTGCCCGCGGGCGAGCATGCCGCGCGAGTCCGCCCGGTGGGCGATCATCGGATGCTCGGCCCCGAGCATCCTCCACATCAGCCGGCGGGCCAGCGCCACCGACACGGGTGCGGCGTTCTCGGCGATCTCCTGCGCCAGCGCGCGGGCCGCGCCGAGCAGCTCCCCGGGCGGGTGGAGGCTGCGCACGAGGCCGCCCTCGAGCGCCTCCTGGGCGGAGAACACGCGGCCGGTGGCGACCCATTCCATCGCCTGGCTGATGCCCACCACGCGCGGGAGGAACCAGCTCGAGCAGGCCTCCGGGATGATCCCCCGGCGGGCGAACACGAAGCCCATGCGGGCCTCCTCGGAGGCCAGCCGCACGTCCATCGGCAGCGTCATCGTGGCCCCCACGCCGACCGCGGGGCCGTTGATGGCCGCGATCACCGGCTTGGTGCAGTTGAAGACCCGCAACGTCATTTCTCCGCCGTTGTCGCGCGGAACCGGGTCGGACTCGCCGCGCTTGCGGTAGTCGAAGGTCTCGCCCCCGCCGCCGAGGTCGGCGCCGGCGCAGAAGCCCCGGCCGGCCCCCGTGACGATCACGGCGTGGACCTCGTCGTCGGCGTCGGCGCGGTCGAAGGCCTCCCTCAGCTCGAGCCCCATCTGCCCCGTCCAGGCGTTGAGGCGATCGGGCCGGTTGAGGGTGATCGTGAGGATGCCCCCGTCGAGGTCGTAGATGATCTGCTCGAAGCTCATGTGGGTCGGGAGCCTAGAGATCTTGGCCGCGCAACTGCCGCTCGTAGGGGCCGTGACCGGTCGCGCACACGGCCCCGCAGCGGGCGGCGAGGGCCAGCGCGGCGCCGAGCTCCAGGCCGCGGGCCAGCCCGAAGGTGAGCCCGGCGGCGAACGAGTCCCCGCAGCCGTAGCCGTCCACCACCGGCCCCGGAGGAGGACTCCCCTGCCACCGCTGGGGGTCCGCCCCGCGCCGTTGACAGCTCCCCCCCTGTGACCCTTCGGTGCGCACCACCATTGCCGCCTCGTGTTCCACGCCGGCGGCCACGCCGACCTCGTACTCGTCGCGGTTGCTGAGGATCAGGGCGTCGAGCGCCACGCCGTGCCCGAGCGCGTGGACGGCCCGCGGGCTGGCGGTGAGGACACCGGAGGCCGCACGTGCGAGGCGCAGCGCCTCGGGTCCGCCGGCGGTGAAGTAGATGCCATCGAAGTGGGCGCCCCCGCCGAGCGCCTCCTGCACCAGCTCGGCGGGCGGGTCCAGCCGCTCACCGAGGGTCATGATCGTCCGCTCCCCCCGCTCGTCCAGCAGCGTCACCGCGCGGCGCGTCGGGAGCTTGACGGTGGCCGCGTGCACCTCCACGCCGAGCTCGGCCAGGCGCTCTCGCGAGCTTCTCCCGGGGAGGTCGTCGCCGAGGGCCGTAATCAGGGTCGCCGCCCCCGCCAGGCGCGCGAGCTGGACCGCCGCCACGGCGCCTCCCCCGGCCGGCTCCTCAAAGGGGTCGCTCGCGTGCACCACCTCCCCCGCCGTCGGGACGTGCTCCACGCGGGCGAACTGGACCCACTCGACGTGACCGACGACGGCCATCCGGGGAGCTGCTGCGTGCACGGACGGCCAGTGTCACACAGCGGGCAGACTCGTTTGGCCATGGGCCCCCGCGGGTAACCGCCGGGAGTCGATGTGCAAGGGGAGTCAAGGGGAGCCGGGGTGAACAGCGTGCGGTGCAGGCGGGTGCTGACCGGTGCCCTGGTGGCGGTGTGGCTGTGCGGCCTGTCGGCGCCCGACGGTGCGGCCGCCGCGCGCAAGGGCGGCGAACCGGCGCCGTTCGGACACGCCTGCAAAGCCCAGGATGGGGTGCGCTTCTGCCCCACCGAAGGCCTCTCGCAGCGCATTCCCTCCTTCGACGGCGTTCCCCTGGACGTGGACGTGACGCTGCCGGCCACCGGCAGCGGCCCCTTCCCGGTGATCGTGATGCTCCACGGCTGGGGCGGCAGCAAGACCTCCTTCGAGGCCGCCTCGGCGGAAGGCAACGGCAACGAAACCTTCGACTACAACAACGTCTTCTACGCCGAACACGGATTCGCCGTGGTCAACTACAGCGCCCGCGGATGGGCCAACTCGTGCGGCAGCGAAGAATCGCGCAAGGAAACACCGGCCTGTGAAGAAGGCTTCATCCGCCTCGCCGACCAGCGCTACGAGGCCCGCGACACGCAGTACCTGCTCGGCCTGCTCGCCGACGAAGGGCTGGCCAAGCCGCGCGGGATCGGCGTCACCGGCATCTCCTACGGCGGCGGGCAGAGCATCGAGCTCGCCTACCTGAAGAACCGCATCCGCCTGCCGAACGGCGAATACGCGCCGTGGAAGAGCCCCGACGGCAAGAGCATGGAAGTCAAGGCCGCGTACCCCCGCTGGCCGTGGTCGGACCTGGTCAACGCACTCGAGCCCAACGGCCGCTTCCTCGACACCGAAGTCGCGCCCGCCGGCCAGAGCTACGAACCGATCGGGGTCGAGATCCAGAGCTATGAGACCGGGCTGTACGCCGACGGTCTCGCCTCCGACGGCTACTACGCGCCCCTCGGCAAGGACCCCGAAGCGGACCTCACGAAATGGTTCGTGGCCGTCAACGCGGGCGAACCGGTGACCCCCGAAGACGAAGAAATCGCCCACCAGATCTACGACTACCACCAGGGCTACGGGATCACGCCGTCCGGCAAGCCGGCCCCGATGCTGCTCGAGAGCGGCTGGACGGACGACCTGTTCCCGGTCGCACAGTCGCTGCGGGCCTACAACCAGGTGCGCCACGAGGGGGGCTACGCCGCGCTGATGGTGGGCGACCTCGGCCACGGACCGGCCTCCAACAAGCAGAACACCGACCGTGCCTTCAACGAAGAGGGCGCCACCTTCTTCGCCGCCAAGCTCCAGCACCACGGCAGACCGCCGCGGAACGGGAGCGTCACGGCGTACACCCAGACCTGCCCCAAGAGCGCCCCGGCGGAAGGCCCCTTCACGGCCAAGCGCTGGAGCAGCCTCGCCCCCCACACCGTCACCTTCGGCGGCGCCTCGGCCCAGAGCTTCACGTCGGTGGGCGCGAGCCCCACGATCGCCGCGGAATTCGACCCGATCGCCGAGAGCGAGACCGAAAGCGGCGGCAATGTCTGCAAGGAAGCCACGGCCGCCATGGAACCCGACAGCGCGACCTACACCATGACCAGCCCGGGCTTCACGCTGCTGGGCCTGCCGACGGTCACCGCCACCGTGTCAGCCACGGGTCCCTACGGGCAGATCGACGCGCGCCTATGGGACGTCCTGCCCAGCGGGCAGGAGCGCCTGATCAGCCGCGGGGTCTACCGCCTGGGCGAAAACCAGACCGGTCCGATCACCTTCCAGCTGCACGGCAACGGCTATCTGTTCGCGGCCGGGGACACCGTCAAGCTCGAACTGCTGGGCCGCGACGAGCCCTACTACCGGGCCGGCAACGTCCCCTT
Organism: uncultured Solirubrobacteraceae bacterium; assembly: GCA_963846255.1. Taxonomy (GTDB): domain Bacteria; phylum Actinomycetota; class Thermoleophilia; order Solirubrobacterales; family Solirubrobacteraceae; genus Palsa-744. The sequence continues at coordinate 216,750 of CAWJVE010000005.1, read as the reverse complement.
CACGGTCCAGCTCAGCGACCTGTCGGTCTCGCTGCCCACCACCTGAGCGCGCTGCGGAACCGTCGGGCCGGCCTCCCCGTCCCGGCCCGGCGGCGCGCCGCTCGGCGCCGTGAGAGGATGTCGCCTCACGCCAAGGCCCCCGGGCAGTGCCGAACCACAAGGAGCGCCACATGCCAGACATCGAGTTCCCGACCAGCCACGGCTCCACGCCCGGCTACCTCGCATCGCCGGCCGGCGAGCAGGGGCCGGCCACGATCGTCCTGCAGGAGTGGTGGGGGCTCGACTCGCACATCCGCTCGATCTGCGACCGCTTCGCGGCCGCCGGCTTCTTCGCGCTGGCCCCCGACCTCTACCGCGGCGAGACGGCCGAGGGCCCGGACGAAGCCCAGCAGAAGATGATGGCCTTGTCGATGGAGGAGGCCGAGCGGGACATGTGCGGGGCCGCCGAGTACCTGGCCGCGCAGCCCGGCGTGCAGGGACCGCAGGTGGGGGCGGTCGGCTTCTGCCTCGGAGGCGGCCTGTCGGTGTGGGCCGCGGCAAGCTGCCCGAACATCGGAGCGGCGGTCACCTTCTACTACGTGATGCCCCACGGCAAGCCCGACTTCTCGAACATCTCCGGGCCCCTCCTGGGCCACTTCGGGACCGCCGACGAATTCGTCTCGGTGGACGAAGCCAAGGCGCTCGAAGAGGAGCTCCGCGGGGCGGGCGTGCGGGCCAGCTTCCAGTTCTACGAGAACGCCGGCCACGCCTTCTTCAACGACACCAACCGCCTCGGCACGTATGACGCAGAGGCGGCCGAGCTGGCGTGGGAGCGGACCCTGAGCTTCCTCCGCGAGGCGCTGGGCGGCTGAGGCTCCCCCGCCGGCCGGCGAGCCGCCCGGGCCCCTCGGGGACCGCGGGCGGAGGCGCCGCCGCAGGCGGGGCGGGCGCGTCTTAGGAAAGGATCCCCTCGGTGGACCGCGACTACGAGCTGCAGACCCACAGGGCCGAGGACCGCCACTGGTGGTACCGCGGGCGCAGGACCGTGATCGACCGCGTCCTGTGCGGCGTCGAGCTGCCCCCGCGGGCGCGGATCCTCGACGCCGGCTGCGGCAGCGGGCGCAACATGCTCGAGCTCCGCCACCACGGGGACGTGACCGGCGTGGAGCTGTCAGCCACCAGCGCTGCGCTGGCCCGCGAGCGAGACGCCGGCGAAGTGGTCACCGGCTCGGTGCTGGAGATGCCCTTCGCCGACGACAGCTTCGACCTCGCCGTCAGCCTCGACGTGATCGAGCACCTCGACGACGACCTCGCGGCCCTGCAGGAGCTGCGCCGCGTGGTGGCGCCCGGTGGCGCGCTGCTGGTGACGGTGCCCGCCTACGGGTGGCTGTGGAGCGGCCACGACGAGCTCAACCACCACCGCCGCCGCTATACCCGCCGATCGCTCAAACGGGTGGCCGAGGCGGCCGGCTGGCGGCAGGTGCGCGCCACCTATTTCAACTCGCTGCTGCTCCCGGTCGCGATCCTGCTGCGGGTGCTGGATCGCTTCAACCGCAAAGCCACCGAGTCGAGCCTGGACCTGTGGGTGCCGCCGGCGCCCTTCAACTGGCTGCTCGAGCGGCCCCTCTCGATCGAGGCCGCGGTGATCGCCCGCGGCGGGAGCATCCCCGCGGGGCTGTCGCTGTTGGCGGTGTTCCGCGCCTAGGCGTCGCTGCCGGCGGAGGAGCCGCCGGCGACCGCCACGGGAGTGTGCGCGCGGAAGGTCCACGCGCGGTTTGCGAGGAAGGTCGTGATCGTCACGATCACGGTGGCCGCCACCTGGGCCAGGACCTTCTCCAGGTGGGCGTCGTGGACGAGCACGTAGAGCATCCCCTCGTTGACGGCCAGGCCGCAGCCCTGCACGACCGCCCAGCGCACGGGCGTGAGGGCGTCGCCGACGTGCTCACGGAAGGTCCAGCGGCGATTGAGCAGGAAGCCGTTGGTGGCCCCGACGATGAAGCCGATCGCCGACGCCGCCAGGTACCACATGCCGACGACCTTCAGCAGGAAGGTGTAGACGAGCAGCGTGATCAGCGTGTTGGACACGCCGACGAGCGCAAACTTCATGAACTGGACGAACAGCGGGTAACGGGATTGGAGGAGCCTCCTTGCCGTCCCTCCGGCCTGCTGATCGGTGTGACTGGAGGACATGGCTTACAGCATGAACGATAGATTGAGCCCCGGCTTAGGGTTTTGACCGAGAATCGTCATAAGGTCCGTCCTACAGACCGCCCTTCGCCCCAGCCCGAGATGTCAAACCGACCACTCCGGACCCCCACGTTGCTGAGCGTGGTGGCCCCCATCTACAACGAGCAGGAGCTCGTCGAGGAGTTCGTGGACCGCACCCGTGCGGCCGTCGCCGACTTCGAGTACGAGCTGGTGCTCGTCAACGACGGCAGCTCCGACGCCAGTGCCGAGATCCTGGACCGCCTCGCACACGGAGACCCGCGTGTGCGGGTGATCCACCTGTCGCGCAACTTCGGCCACCAGGCCGCCCTCACGGCGGGCCTCGAGCACGCCGCCGGAGACGCCGTGGCAATGATCGACGCCGACCTCCAGGACCCCCCAGAGCTGATCCCCGACATGGTCGCCCAGTGGAGCCAGGGAGCTGACGTGGTGTACGCGGTCCGCGACCAGCGCGACGGCGAGACGGCCTTCAAGCTGGCCACGGCGAAGTGGTTCTACAAACTCTTCGACAAGCTCGCCCAGGTGGACCTCGAGCCCAACAGCGGTGACTTCCGGCTGCTCGACCGCAGCGCTCTGGACGCGCTGCTGACGATGACCGAGCGCTCCCGCTTCCTGCGCGGGATGACCGTCTGGGTGGGCTTCAACCAGACGGCCGTCTCCTATGAGCGCGACGCGCGGGCGGCGGGCGAGACCAAGTACACGGTGCGGCGCATGCTGCGCTTCTCGCTCGACGCGATCACCTCCTTCTCGCACCTGCCCCTGCAGCTGGCGACCTACGCCGGCATCATCTCGGCGGGGGTGGCGTTCATCGCGATCCCGGTCGTGGTGATCCTGAAGCTGGCGGGGTCCTACCTGCCCGGGTTCGGGTCGCTGACGATCGCGATCCTGCTGCTGGGCGGAATCCAGCTGATCGCGCTGGGCGTGATCGGCGAGTACGTGGGCCGCATCTACGACGAGGTCAAGCACCGCCCCCTGTACATCGTGCGCGAGGAGCTCAACCGTCCCTCCGGGCCCTCCCGGATACGCACGACCGAAGGCGTCCGCGCCGGGCTGCCGGCCCGCGCCCGCGAGCCGATCGGCTGAAGCGCCCCGGGCGGCGCCCGCCAGCGCCCGCCGGACCCGATAGCGAAGCGACCCGACACAGAGACCACACGCCGGTGACCGGCGGCCGGGCCCAATCGGACGATCGACCGCTCCACCGGCGGCGGGGGTGTGTTCCGGCGCACATGGACCCCGGCTTGCAGATGAACACCGGCTTGCACCGCCGGCGCCGGCTGGCTCGCACGAGGGGCGTGCTGCTGGCCGCCCTGGGCGCGGTCGCGCTGTGGTGCACGGCGGCCGGCCCCGCGGCGGCCGCCGGCTGCCCGGGCCAGGGCCCGGGAGCCTGCCCGTACACCTCGGTGACCGTGATCGGCCAGCGGGCGGAGGGGGTCCTGCGCTTTCCCGAGGCCGTCGCCGTGGACGGCGAAGGCAACGTGTACGTGGCCGACCAGCTCAGCTACGTGGTGCAGAAGTTCAGCCCGGCCGGCACCTTCCTGGCCGAGTGGGGCTCCTACGGGGCGGGCCCGGGCCAGTTCGGCCCGATCGGAGCTATCGCCGTGGACCCCGCCGGCAACGTCTACGTCGTGGACTCCAGCCACGACCGGGTCGAGAAGTTCGCCCCCAGCGGGGCCTTCATCGGCGCCTGGGGACACCGCGGCACCGGACTCGCGGAATTCCACTTCGGCTCTTCCCAGAACCCGACCCAGCCGCCGGGCGGGGGGATCGCCGTGGCCGGCAGCCACGTGTTCGTGGCCGACACCCTCAACAACCGCATCGAGCGCTTCAACCTCGAAGGCGGCGAAGCCACGCAATGGGGTAGCCACGGCGACTCCCCGGGCCTGTTCGCCGATCCTCGCGGGGTGGCGGCCAACGAAGGCGAGGTCGTGGTTGCCGACGATGACAACCACCGCATCCAGAGGTTCAGCCCCGAAGGCGCATGGGAGGCGGAAGCCGGCGAACCCGGCCGCGGGCCGGGCCAGTTCAGCTTCCCCTACGGGGTGGCCCTCGACGCGGCCGGCGACGTATTCGTGGCCGACAACATCAACGCCCGCGTGGTGAAGCTGTCGCCGAGCCTCGCCTTCCTCGGCGCCTGGGGCGGACCGGGGTCGAAACCCGGCCAGCTCGCCTTCCCGCGGGGGATCGCGGCGGACCCCGCGGGGGACACATACGTGACCGACACCGCCAACGGGCGGGTCGAGGTGTTCGACCCCAACGGCAACCTCCTGCGCACGATCGGCACCTCCGGACGGGGTCCCGGCCAGCTGGTGGCCCCCGAAGGCCTGGCCGTCGATCCCACCGGGTCGCTGTTCGTCTCCGACACGGCGGACAACCGCCTCGAGCGCTTCTCCGGAGCCGGCGTCTACCTCGGCCAGTGGGGCGGCGCCGGGGGTCATTTCAACTCCTTCAACGCCCCCGCGGGGATCGCCGTGGACCCCCGCGGGGCGGTGTACGTGGCCGACCGCGGCAACGGCCGTGTGACCCGCATCTGGGGCGACGGGACCTTCCTCAGCGAACTCGGCGGACCGCTGCAGCTGGGTGGCGCACAGCTGTCCTCACCCGGCTCGGTCGCGGTCGATCCGGCCAGCGGCGACACCTACGTGGCCGACACGCTTCACAACCGGGTGCTCGTGTTCGCCCCCGACGGCTCCCTGCTGGCACGTTGGGGAGCGGGCGAAGGCGACGGCGCCGCGGGCAGCGGAGCCGGTCAGTTCGTGCTCCCCGCGGCGGTCGCGGTAGGGCCCGGCGGCGAGGTGTTCGTGGCCGACACCGGCAACGACCGCGTGGTCGCCCTGTCCCCCGCCGGTGCCGTGCAGGCCACCTGGGGCGAGCGGGGGATGGCCAACGGGCACCTGCGCACGCCCGACGGGATCGCCGTCGACGCCGCCGGCCGGGTGTTCGTCGCGGACCGCGAAAACGACCGCATCGAGGAGTTCTCCTCCATGGGGACCTTCCTCGCCAAGTGGGGCGAGCGCGGGGTCGGACCGGGGGAATTCGCCCAGCCGACGGCGCTCGCGGTCGGCTGCAGCGGGGCCGTGTACGTCGCCGACACCCACAACAACCGTGTCCAGAGCTTCATGCCCCTGGCGCCCGCCGCCGGGGGCTGCGTGCCGGCGAGCTCGTGGCCGCCGCCGCTGGACGTGGCCCCCGTCCTGCACGTCAGCCTCGCGCGCGCAAAGGGGGTCCTCTCGCGACGGGTACTGACGTTGACGGTGGGCTGCCAGCGGGCCTGCAAGATCCTCATCAGCGCCAGGGTGGGGCCACCGGGCCACCGCGCCCTGCCCCTGGTGTCGGTGGCCACGCCCCTGGCCGCCGCCCAGACGGTGCACGTGCAACTGCGCGTCGGGCCCCGCACGCTGCGGCGCCTGCTCCACGAGCTCGGCCGGCGCCGGGGCCTGAGGGCGGCGGTGAGCGTGATCGCAGCGGGCCCCACCGGCCGGCGTACGCTGCTCAGCCGCACCTTCCACCTGACCCGCTAGTTGCAGGGCGCCCGGCGTGGGCCCGAAACGTCGATAATGGCGGCGTGGCCAGCGACGAGCTTTTCGCCGAGGAGGATCTGCCCGGTATCAACCACCGGCGCGAGCGCGTCCGCCTGGAGACGGGGCGCCACCGCATCGAGGGCCTGCTGACGCTCGCCCGCGACGGCTACCGCAGCCGCGTCTCCGACGTCCTCAACGCCTCCGAGCGGGACTTCATCACGCTCACGGACGTGACCGTCGAACCACTCGAGGGCGGCCCCGTCGAGCTGCACGCGTACATGAGCCTTGCCCGCCGGCACGTCATCTTCGCGGTCGCCGCGCCCGAGCCGGCCTGAGCAGCCCTCGCCTGAGAGCGGGCGTTCCAGGAGACGGAGAGGGCGGGATTCGAACCCGCGATGGAGTGATAAACCCCATACTCGCTTAGCAGGCGAGTGCCTTCAGCCACTCGGCCACCTCTCCCGAGCCAGAGGCATGGAGTCTAGAGCGTGGAAGGGGCGCGGCGGAGGCGGTGGGCGGGAACGCCCCGAGCCGCGGTGGGCGCCACGATCGTAGGGCCCCCGGCGGCTCACGATCGGTTCCGGCGGCTGATCTACCATGAGCCGACCGTCGGCGCGGCGAACGGGCTTGAGGCGGAGAGCCCGAGCAGTCCACCGAAGGCGCCCGTGGAAGGGTGGCAGAGCGGTTGAATGCGGCGGTCTTGAAAACCGTTAGGCCGCGTGAGCGGTCTCCCGGGTTCGAATCCCGGCCCTTCCGCTTGATGCGTCGCAAACGCTCGGGGCAGGACCGTTATGCCAGCTGCCGATGACCAGTTCTGAACGGCCCCGCCATCGCTGGCGGGGCCGTTCTCCCTCAGGCGCTGCGCTGCCTCGCCGGTGCGAGGCTCGCCGGCGTTAGTGGATTTCGATCAGCACCAGGTTCCACACGTCGGTCGTGGGAGAGGTGTCGTTGATCGTGACCTTCGTTCCCGCTGACGGCGTGAGTCCGTGCTCGCGCTGCACCCAGTAGGTGTCGCCGACGGAGTCGAAGAGCTGCGACGCGAATATTTCCTGACCGGAGCCTGGAACGTGCGCGATCGCGTTCAGCCAGTCGTTGCCCGACGCCCACACCCACGAGTTCGCGTTCTTGGTCGTGAGTGAAGCACGGGGTTCGCTGCTGAACTTGCTCCCTGCCTTGGCTACTTCGTAGCCGCTGGCGTTCTTGAACGCCACCACCGTGATGGCGGTTTCATAGCCCTTGCCTTTGGGCGAGCCGGGCGTGGTCACGTTGGCTGCCACCGTGATTTGCGCTTTCGTCAGCGCACTGCTGGCCTCCGCGACCCAGATCTCGGCGTCGCCGAGACCCTTGTTTTCGAATCCGGCCTGTTTCCAGGTCAATCCTCCGCCGCTGACTTTCAGCGTCTGGAGCGCGCCACCGTTGTACGGGCCATCCGCCTGGACGAACGCGACGATCAGGTCTTTCGACCCGTGGGTCGAAAGTTCGACCGTCTTTTTGTTCGGGCCCTGGCCCTGGACCGATTCATCGACTTCGGGGCCCGTGGCTGTGGGCACAGTGATCGTGACGGTCTGCTGGAAGCCCGCGACGTGGACCCCGTTCAGCAGAAAGTCTACGGTGCATTTGAGGACGCCGCTGGCGCCCGGTGAGACGGTCAAGGTCTCTTGGAACGTCGCGGAGGACCCGCCGGTCACCGTCTTTTCCGTTGCGTCGTAGGTGGCCGTCAGTCCCGATTCACATGTCGGAGTCGGCTTGATCGTGACCGGGAGGCTTTTCAGCCCGCTGAGGATCGCGCTGGAGACTTCTTCCGGCGTGGCGGACGGCAGGATCTCGCCACCCGTTTCTTTCGCAACTTCGGTGGCCTGGCCCGTCGAGTCAAGGCCGGTGTCGGCGTCCGTGACAGGCACCGCGATCACGTGGATGTTCGCCGCCACCAGAGCGGCGATCGCTTCTTTCAGGGTGTGCCCCAGGTCAGGGTCGTGCCCCGGCGCGTCACCGAACCAGACGACGATACGCGTCGAGCCGGTGCGGAAGCCGACGCTCGGATTCGTCGCGAGTTCGTACAACGCGTTGACCTGCGACTCGGGATCGTCGCAGCCCCCTTCCGCGGACCAGGTGTTGACCCCGGCTTCTACGTTGGCGACCGTCGATGTCAGCGTCTGATCGAGGTTGAACGCGTATGGATCGCTTTCACATCCTTCGTTTTCTTCATCCGCATGCCTGCCGTCCTTGTAGTCGGCAGCCGCGAACTCGGCCGTCGGCTGGGCGGAGGCGATCGTGTTCATGATCGTCCCCACGTTCGAACGAACGTTCGCGATCGCTTCACCCATCGAGCCGGTCGTGTCCGACAGGAACACGATGTCCGGGTTGGCCGGTACCGCCGGAGTGTTGACGGTCTTGGTGATTGTCACGCTCGAGCCGGGTGACAGCGCATTGCTGTAGGTTTCCGGTTCGACGCCGCTGGCCGACGCAAACGCCGGGACCGCCAACGTCACACCCACCGTTAGGAGCGCAAGCTGCCCACAGCGCAAGCTGCCTCCCCTCGCGGCCCAAATGGCCCTCGATGCTACCCGTGCCAGCCTCCGAGCTGCTGGATGAAGGATCGACCTTTCGCTAGGTCGACCACGGTCGAGCTCACTACTCATCCCGTACCCCCTTCTTGGATCGGCGCCCGCGCTTTGGCCCGGGCCTGAGTGACGACATTCGGGGCGCTCCTGGCACCGCCTGAGCGCTGCGCCTGGACGAAGCCCCGCTGTTTGCGTTTGGTTTCGACGTGAGGCGGTCTGCCGGCCTCTCCCTGGCGACGCCCCTGGGCATCCTCTCCGAGGGGCGCGTTCACGTCTATCCTCCGGTCGGCCAAACTATGGGACGACGCCAGGGCTACACCGCCGGCGCGGTGCCGTTGCGCGTGTCAGTGAGCGACGACCCGGAAGGAGATCGTGCTAGGCGTGGAGCTGCCGGCGAGGCTTTCGCCGATGAAGGTCGCGCGGTAGGCGCCGGGCCGTAGGGCCCTGCCCCTGACGCGGCCGGTGAACAGCAGCCTGTTGAGGCCGTTGCGGGCCCGGCGGCCGAGCATCATCGCCACGTAGGAGTGGACGCACGCCGGCTTGCCGGCGCCGCGGCGGCCCACCACGCAGCTCTTGCCGATGAGGTGGCCGCTTTCTTCCCTGACGAAGGCGATCGTCACCACCGCCGGCTGGTCGAGCACGAACGAGAACACGGTCCCCGTCGGCGACACGCGGCTGATCCGACCAGCGGGCGCGGTCGAGGAGCGCCCGACCCGGAACACGGAGTTGCTCTCGCTCAGCGAGCTGATGACCGGAGGCCGGGCCGGTTCAGGGCCTTTGGGTGTCGTCGGCCCAGTCGGTGGCGGCGGCGGAGGGGGAGGTGGCTGCGTGGCGGGCAGCGTGGTGAACGTGGCCACGCTCCCCACTTCTTCGCCGCCGGCGCTCTTGGCCACCACGCGGTAGGAGTAGGTCGTGCCGGGCGACAGGCCCGTCACCTGGACCGAGACTTCGGCCGGGCTTTTCCCGACCGGCGGCAGCGACGCGCACGCTGCGCTGGAGCCCAGCGAGGGGGTGGTGCCGTATTCCACCGCGCAGCCGGTGACTTCTTCTTCCTCCGGATTGACCGTGCCGGGCAACGTGGCTGAGGTCTGAGTGACGGCGGTCGCTCCGCCGGTCGTAACTACGGGTGGGTTGCGGGAGGTGGTGAATGGGACTTCGGCGGCCGGCAGCGGGGACGCACCGGCTTCGTTTTCGGCCACCAGCTTGAAGTAGTAGGGCGTGTTCGCCGCCAGACCGGTCACGTTGGCTGACACGTCGACGGGTGTGCCGCCCGCGCCGGGCGAGGCCGAGCATTCGGCGGTCGAGGTCAGCGTCCCTTTTGCCGTCCCGTAATCGAACTTGCATTTCGTGACGGCGCTGCCGCCCGGGTTCACCGTGCCGTTCAGGGTCGCGCTGCTCTTGCCCACGCCGGAGGCTGCGCCGGTTGCCACCGTGAGTTCGTTGGCCGGGGTCGTGAATTCTTCTTCGGTGCCTTCGCCGTTCCCGCCTGCGCCGTGGGCGAGGAGCTTGAAGTAGTAGGGCGTGTCCGGAGCCAGTCCGGTGAGCTCGGCGGTAACCGGTTGGGCTGAGTTTCCCGATCCCGGCGGGGTGGAGCATTGCGCGATTTTCGTGAGCGAGCCGTGGCTTGTCCCCCACTCGAATTCGCACGTCGCGGGCACGCCTTCGGGGTTCACGGTTCCTTCCAGCAACGCGCTCGTGAGCTTGACTTCGCCCGCTTTCCCGGTCGTTGCCGCGGGTGCGTTGGCAATCGTCGTGAACGATTCCGGTTCGCCGTCGCCGGTTCCTTCTTCCGTCGTGGCGACGATTTTGAAGGAGTAGCTGGTGTCGGGGTTGAGGTTCGTCGCGACGGCGGACACCGGCACCGGACCACCGCCCGTGCCCGGAAGCGAGCTGCAGGGGACGCTCGCTTCGGTGGACCCGGGCGAGATCCCGTATTCGAACTTGCATTCGGTCACGGGCATCGGGCCCGTCGCATCGACCGTGGCGGTCAGTTCCGCGGTGGTTTTGGTGACGTTGAGCGCCACGCCTTTCGTCACCACGGGCGGGTTGACGCCGCTGCTGGCGAGCGCGCTGGATGCCCACGGCAGCGCCATCAGCACGGCCAGCAGCAGGAGGGCTCCCATGCCCAGCCTCGGCCCGCGTCCGTGCATCCATCCTCGCCGCAACTCGTCCCTCACAGAACCTCGTCTCTACCCTCTCGGGCCAGGATAGAGCCACTCCGGCGCTGCGGCTGCAGGTAACCGTGCGACCCTGGGCCGCGCGGGCCACACGCCCCACCGGCCGCCCGGCGGGCGCCCGGACCTCAGCCTGCGACGAGGCTGGGGCTCGGCTGATGCATCGCGGCGGCCGCGGGGGCCGGCTCGGAGCTCTCAGCCGTCTGGCCCACGATCGCCGTGACCACCTCGACGATGTAGGGGTCGAACTGGCCCCCGGCGTTGGCCCTCAGCTCCTCCAGTGCCACCTCCGGCGCCAGCGCCTTGCGGTAGGCCCGGTCGGTGCGCATCGCGTTCCACGAGTCGCAGCAGGTCACGATCCGGGCCTCGAGCGGGATCTCCTCGCCGGCCAGGCCGTCCGGGTAGCCGCCCCCGTCCCAGCGCTCGTGGTGGGAGCGCACGATCAGGCCCACCTCTTGCATGAAACCCCCGATCCGGTCGAGCATGTTCTGCCCCTCGACCGTGTGGGTCTTGATCAGCTGCCACTCGTCCGGGTCGAGCTTGCCGGGCTTGTTGACGATCTCCTTGGGGATCGCGATCTTGCCCACGTCGTGCAGGAGGGCCCCGAATTCGAGGTTCCGCCGCTGCTCGGCGTTCAGCTTCAGCTCCTCTGCGACCGCCAGGGCGAGGCCGAGGACACCTCGGCAGTGGACGCCCGTGTAGCCGTCGTCGGCCTCGACGACGTCTCCCAGCACGAGTGCCGTGCCGCGGTAGGCGCTGTTCAGCTCGAGCAGGCTCACCAGGCGCTGGCGGCGCTCGCCGGCGAACCAGGCCAGCAGCCCCAACAGGGGCAGCGGGGCGAGCGCCACGAGCGGGTGTTCGTGGACCTGCTCGGCCACCACCAGGCCCATTCCGGTGAGGGCGATGTCGATCAGGTACACCCACGATTCGCGCAGCTGGGTCACCAGGCCCGCTCCGCGGGCCTCTGCGAAGCGCAGCGTGGAGATGCTGAAGTCGACCGCGAACTGGGCCGCGAGTGCGATCAGCAGGAGGCCGGCGGTCGCATAGCGGGGCTCGGTGTGGGCGACCGCGAACACCGCCACGGGACCGATCGCAAACCAGGAGTTGCCGGGGGTCAGCAGCAGCCGCAGGGGCCGCAGGTTTCCGCGCCAGACCTCGAAGCCGCCGGCCAGCAGCAGCGCCAGCAGGACCGCCAGCGGCACCACCGCCACCGGCATCGCGAACAGCAGCGGGACGAAGGCGAGCTGGGTCGCGGCCGTGAAGCCGAGCGGGGTGTCGAAGCGCACGACCGAGGCGACCGCCATCACCAGCAGGCACAGCAGGCAGGGGAGCAGCTGGAAGTCGTGTGGGGGCCAAGCGGCCCAGATCACCGCCACGGCGGCGAAGAACCCCACCGCCACGGGCAGCTCGATCAGCCGTTCGCGCAGCGTGAACTCCGTTCCGGCGCGCCGGAACGTGTCCGCGAGGGACTCCTGCTCTTCGATATTGAGGTTTCCAACCATTTGTTTATGGGCCTTATCGACCCCTCAGGCGCACGCGTGAGTACAGCGGCTCCCATGTCAGCCGATGGCCCTAGGGGCCCGGGAGCGCATCGAACGGGTCCACGCCCTGGGCCGCCAGCAGATACCAGGCCGTGGCGCCCGTGTGCAGGGAGGCGAAATAGGCTTCCCCTTCGCAGTCGCCGACCCCGTCCCGGGATGCCGCGATGATGCCCTTCCCGTCGTTGTTGGGCCCTGCCAGCTGGGCGTGTTCGATGTCCGACAGGTAGCGCTCGGCCGCTTCTTCGTCGCCCGGGCCGCCCCGCGCCAGCAGCGCGTCGGCGATGTGGGCGGTGCCCTCGAACCACACCCCCTTGCGCGAGCGCCGGCAGAAGCTCACGCCGCTGAAGCCCTTCTTGCTGACGGCCAGGTACTTCGCGACCCAGTCCAGCGATGAGGCGAAGGCGCCGTCCCTCAGGGCCAGGTAGGACCAGCTGTTGACGTCCTCGACCTGTGGCTGGCGGTTGGGGGTCGCCCCGTCTTCGCCGGTCCCCACCCAGAACATCCCGTGTTTCTTGCCCTTCGGAGGCGCCCACATGGCTTCCACGAAGGCCCTGGCGTGGGCGGCGGCCTGGCTCCAGGCGACTTCCCCGCCGGCGGCCGCCAGCAGGCTGAAGAAGGCGTACAGGTCGATGTTGTGCTCAGTGGACTTCCAGGCGATGCGGCTGCCGTCGGCTTCCTCGCCGCCCGTGTAGCCGCCTGGGCCGCGTTCGTCGTAGGCCTCGGTCTGGATCCAGCGCGCGAGCTCCTGGGCGCCCGTTAGGAAGGACGGGGTGCCGGTGCGTTCGTAGAGGTGGACGAATGCCTGGCCCACCCAGGCCATGTTGCCGACGTCGCTGGTGGCATCGGTGGCGCTCACGTCGGCGGGCGAGGCGAGCGGCGTGGGCGCGTAGGCGGCCCTTATACGCCCGTCCCCGGCGGGGTCGTGTTCCTGGACGTACAGCAGCGACTGGCCAAGGATCTGCGCGCGGGCGAGGTCTTCGGGTTCTCCCCGCGCCAGCAGGGCGTCGATGATCAGCGCGTCGTCGTAGCTGAAGGAGTCGTCCACGCCCTGACGTTCGAGCGTCCCGGAGCTGTAGCTCTGCACCAGCCGCAGTTCGGGGCCCGCGGCGTAGCGGTCCATCATCTCGTCCAGGAATTCGTAGCCCGCGGAGACGCTGGTCCGGGTCGGCTGCGCCGTGGCGAGGGGTGCGAACGTTCCGGCCGTGATCGTGGCAAGCGCAACGAGCGCTCCCGCGAGGGCGCAGTTCGCCCCCTGCTTGCGGGAGTTCCGGCTCGCCCACGGCGGGCGAATCCCCCCAGCCCTCGGACCCATGCCCTACATGATGCAGATCTACCGACGCGGTCGCTAAGCTCGGATCGCGCTCGGCCGACACAGGGCCGAGCAGAGCAGAGCCACCGGGCCAATGGCGAGCAACGACGAGAAACAGGGCAAGCGCGTCGACCGCCGGACGTTTCTGCGACGCGGGCTGATCGCCGGCGGCGCGGTCGCCGGGGCCGGCGTCGCGATCCGGACGCTGGCCGACGCCAGCAGCGACTCCTCCGGCACGTTCCCGCCCACGCCCAAGCCGCAGGGCGTGCCGATCGGGCGGACCACCCCGATCCGGCCCTCGGGACGCCCCAACATCCTCGTGATCGTGGTGGACCAGCTGCGCTACCCGCAGTGGGTATCGGCGGGCTCGTTCGGGCTCGGCTTCACCCCGAACCTGCAGAAGCTGCGCGAAGGAGGCGTCAGCTTCGCCCACCACTACACGGCGTCGAATGACTGCACCCCCGCCCGCTCGACGCTGTTGACGGGCCTCTACACCCACCAGACGGGCTGCATGATCACCGGCGGCAGCACCCTCGATCCCGAATTTCCCACCTGGGGCACGATGCTCCGCGACCACGGCTACGACACCCACTGGTTCGGCAAGTGGCACCTCACCCACCGCGACAACCGCTGGACGCCGCTGACGGGCAGCGCGGCGCTGGAGGAATACGGGTTCGGCGGAGGTGTGTACCCGTCCCCGGACGGAGCCCCCGGTCAGGGCTGGAAGCGCGACCCCCACATCGCCGACGTGTTCGCGGAATGGTTGAAGGACGCCAACCACGTCCAGCCGTGGTGCACGACCGTGTCGTTCGTCAACCCCCACGACATCGCTTGGTGGTACCTGTGGAGCGATCGCGTCCCCGCCGAGGCCGCATCCAAGCCGCTCACCACGCGCCTGCCGCCCAACTTCGAGACGCCCGAGCTGCTGGCCCAGCGCCGCAAGCCCCGGCTGCAGCGCTCCTTCCAGGAAACGGCGGCCGCGTCCTTCGGCGCGGTCCCCTTCACGGGGCCCGAAGTGCCCGGGAAATGGCTGGAATTCCTGGACCTCTACATCAAGCTCCAGCGAGAGGTCGACAGCCACATCGGACGCGTGCTGCGGACGCTCCACAGCCGCCCGGAGGTGGCGGCCAACACCGTCATCGTGTTCACCTCCGACCACGGCGAGTACGGCGCCTCACACGGGCTCAGGGGCAAGGGCGCGAGCGCCTACGAGGAGGCCCTGCGGGTTCCCCTGATCGTCAAGGATCCGCGCGAACAGCTGACCGCGGCCCCCGCCCAGACCCGCACCCAGCTGACCTCGAGCGTGGACGTGGCGCCGATGCTGCTCACGATCGCCAGCGGATCCTCGGCCTGGCGCCACGAAAAGCACTATGCGCACCTGGCCAAACGACTTGACCTGGTCGAGCTGCTGAAGGACCCCGGCGCCCCGGGACGCGAATACGTCATGCACGCGACCGACGAGATCGTGACCGAGTACGCGGTCGAGACCTACGCCGCCAACGCCCCCATGCACGTGATCGCGATCCGGACCCCGGAAGCCAAGTACGCGACCTACTCGAACTGGCCCCAGGAGGGGATCGCGCCCAGCGAGCAGGGCCGGGAAACCGAGCTGTATGACTACCGATCCCAGAACGGGCGCCTGGAGATCGAGAACAGCGCGGAACGCAACGACCTCGAAGATCGCATGCGAGCCCTCTACGAGCACGCCTTCAGGCACGAGCTCCGCGAGCCCCTCCCGGGGCGCCTGCAGCCGGCCCACTCCGGCGGTTTCGCCGACTACTTCCTGACGGCGAAGCACGCCGCCACGGTCGCCGTGGAACGCCGCCAGCGCCGGGCCGAAGCGGGGCTGGCGGGGATCTCCAGCCTCAAGCACCCGCCGCTGACCGACCAATAGGGCCAGGTGCCACCGCGGCCCTGAAACGCGGGGCCCGCTCCGCTCGCTAGGGGCCGGGGACCTTCACGGGCTTGGAGCCGGCGAGCACGCCCCCTTCGTCGTTGAGGGCCTGCACCTCGACGTAGTGCACGCCCGCGGCACTCACCGGCAGGGCGATGCTGGTCTCGAAGCCCGCCCGCGGCCCGCTCGCCAGTGGCGCCAGGGCACTCGGGGAGGCGCCGCCCAGCACCCGCCAGGAGGCCACGCCCGTGGCCCCGTTCCAGCTCGCGTAGGCGACCACGCCGCCGAAGCGCCCCCGTCGCAGAGCCAGGCTGGGCGCCACCAGCGGGCGGCCGCTCCAGGGCAGCGCGTAGGCGCGATAGGTCTCCCACCCGGACGGCAGATGAGCGTCGAACAGCAGCTTGCCCGACGGTTCGACCTCCGAGAAGTAACCCGCCTGCCCCCAGCCGATCATCCAGTCTCCGTCGGCAAGCGCCTGCACATTGCCCTGGCTGTCGGCCACCAGCGGTGTGGGGTGCAGGTAGGAGCGCACCAGTCTCGCCGTCCCGTGGGCGGGGTCGAGCGCGACTTCGATCGCCCGCGAGGCCGAGTGAACCTGGGGGGAGGCGCCGTTGTCGAAGAAGGTGATCGCTCCGTCGGGCTGTTCGCGGGCGTCGTGCTGCCAGGCGGTGCCGGCGCCGGGGCCGAGTTTGAAGCTGCTGTGCTTTCCCCCGAGCTCCCAGCGGATCTGGCCGCTGTGCGGATCGACGTCGTAGGCGGCCCACGTGTTGCGTGCGTCCACCAGGAAGCTGCCATCGCGGGCCACTTCCACGGAGTTGATGTGAAAGGGGTCATAGGGCGCGTCGAGGGTGGCTCCGGTCCCGGAGTAGTAGGAGCTCGACATCGGCACGTGGTCGAGGAAGTGCCACTCGCGGCGGACAAGGCCGGTGGCGAGGTCGATTTCCTGGAACAGGGTGTCCGCGACGGCCCCTCCGCGCGGCCCCCCGATCGCGCTCAGTTCACAGCGAATCGCGTCGTACACCGTGACCACGGCCGTGTTGTCGGGCGTCAGCTGGAATTCGTGCAGGTCGGCCTGGTAGCCGTTGCCGGCCCGTACCACCGCGATCTGCCTGTATGAGCTGTCGGCGATCACCCCGCCGGCCGAGCGGCTGCCGCCCGCCACGAGCGGGTCCTGCCACCAGGTGAGCACCGGCTGGCCGCGGTAGCTCTGCACACGCAGGTCGCCGGCCCGCGCCCCCGGGGCCAAGGGGTCGAACCAGATCAGCCCACCGTGTTGGTCGAGGATCATCGGGCCGTACTGGCCCGCTCCGGAGTAGGGGGCGATGAACAGATCCCCGCTGGCCTGGCTGGCCCCCCGGGTCACCGTCACCGTCGGCGGGCGCAGATCCGGGCGCGAGACGAAGCTCTGGTGCAGGCCGCGTCCGAGGGCGGGGAAGGTGCTGCCCGCGCCGGTGCCCGGCACGTCCCTGACGGCGACCGTGAAACTCCAGGAGACCGGGACCGGGCCGGCGCCCGGGCCGACCGCCAGGCGGGCCGAGACGCTGACCGTCTCGCCTTCGGCGAAGGCCCGCGAGGGCACGAAGCTGGCGCCGTCCCCCTGCGAGAAGGGCGCCAGCCCGCCGGCGTGGACACCCGTGCGCGAGCCGCGCACGACGAGCTGCTGGATATCGGCCGCGGGCTGCCCCAGCAGGCTGATCTGGGTGGTCGCGGAGGCGTCGCGGCTTTCGGGTGCCGGTGAGACGGTGAGGCGCCCGCCCGCGAGCGAGGCGGACACGTTCAGCTTGGCGGGCACGCAGGACACGCCGGCGGAGCTCGAGGCCCGGGCAGCGGCGCTCGAGACCGGAGCGGCGACGCTCGAGGCCACGCCGTCGGCGCCGTGAGCGACCCCACCGGTGAGCAGGATCAGCGCGGCCAGCAAGCCACCGGGTGCCGCGACCCACGCCCGGCCCAGCCGCGGCATCGACCCAGTTTCCTCGCTCTCAGCCCTTGACCGGCGCCGAGGTGCCGATCAACGTCCCGGAGGAGTCCAGCGCCTGCGCGGCGACGTATGGGCCCGCGGCCGCCGGGACCGAGATCGTCGTCTCGAAGCCGCTGCTCGGGGCCGTGGCGGCGGCCGTCAGCGAGGCCGGGCCGGCACCCGCGAGGACGCGCCAGCTGGCCACGTTGGTGGCGCCGTTCCAGCTCGCCGACACCGACAGCGTGCCCCCTGAGCCGGCCCGCGCGGCGACGGCCGGGGAGCCTTCGCCGTGGGCGCTCCAAGGTGCCAGGTAGGTCCTGAAGTCCTGGACGTTGCGCCCCAGCGTTCCGTCCAGCAGCACATGGCCGGCGGCGTCGTACTCGGTGAAGTTCGGCAGGCCCCCGTAGCCCATCAGCCAGTTGCCCGCGGGCAGGCTCAGGGTGTTGCCCTGGCTGGAGGCGAGCAACGTTTTCGAGGGGTTGGTGAAGGCTTTCACGAGGCTCACCGAGTGGCCGGCTTCGTTGACGCTCAGCAGCAGGCCACGGGACTGCTTCTCCTTCGGTGGGGTAGAGCCGTTGTCGAACACCGAGATCAGCCCGCCCGGCTGGAATTCGGCGTCGTGCTGCCAATAGAAGGGGACCCCCGGTCCGAGCTTGAAGCTGCTGTGGGGCCCGCCCAGGCGCCAGCGGATCGTCCCGCTCTGCAGGTCCACGTCGTACAGCGTCCACATGTTGCGGGCCGAGAGCAGCACGTCGCCCGAGGTCCCGGGGCTCACCGAGTTGATGTGGATGTAGTCCCAGGGGTAGGCGATCTTGGGAACGGCGTTGAACGATTCGCCGATCGGAACGTGGCCTAGCGCGTGCCACTCCCACATCACCAGGCCGGTCTTGACGTCGATCTCCTGCACGACCGAGTCGGTCAGCACGCCGTTGGCGACGCCGTGCACCTTCGAGAGGTTCATTTTGATCGGGTCGAAGGCGTCGATCCAGGCGGTGCCTTCAGGGGTCAGGCGGATTTCGTGCAGGTCGGCGTGGTAGCCGTTGCCCGCCCTCACCGTTGCGACGTGCTGGTAGGAGCCGTTGAAGATCTCGTCTTCGCCCTGCCCGAAGCCGACCTCCAGGATGCGCCCCTGCCACCACGTCAGCACCTGCTGTCCCTGGTACTGCTGGATGTGGAAGTTGGTCGCGGACTCACCGGCCCCCAGCCGGTGGAACCACACCAGCCCCCCCTGCTGGTTGGTGATCATCGGGCCCGGCGAACCCTGGCCCTGGTACGGAGCCAGGAACAGATCCCCCGGCGCGGCACCCGCACGGGCCGGGGTGGTGATGTCCACCGTGGAGGGGGTCAGCGACGGCGCTGAGAGGTAGTGCTGGACCGCCCGCGGATCGCCCGGGTTGGTCGGGAACTGTTTCTGGCTGACGCTCGCCTGGTGGGCGACGGTGAAGCTCGTGACGGCAGTGCCCGTGTGCCCGCCGCTGGTGACCTGGGCGCTTACGGTGACGTGCTCCCCCGACCTGAAGGGCCGGCTCGGCAGGAAGCTCTCTCCGGTGCCGGTCGAGTAGTCCCTCAGGACGCCCGTGTGGGCACCCGTGCTCGAGCCCACTGCGCGCACGCTCGCGACCGTCGTCCCCGCCGCCCCGAGGAAGCTGATCTGGGTGAAGGGCGAAGCGTCCGGGGTTCCGGGCTGCGGCGAGACGGCAACCGGGTTGCTGGACGCCTCACGACCGGTGGCGCTCACGAGCAGACCGGTGGCGGGCGAGGAGCCGCTCCCGCAAGCCCCGAGCAGGGCGGCGGCGCTCGCGCAGGCGAGCACCGGGGCGGCGATCTGTCGGCGGGGTTTCATGCTCGGCGGGGCGTCATGCGCGGCGGCGGGGGCTCTACGGAGCGGCCGTCACGATAGCTTCCGTGGCCGCTGCCAAACGCCGGTCGGTAGGCCGGTAGGGTGAGCCGGCCGCGACCGCGGCCGTGAGCAAGATGGACGCGCGCATCATCGACCTGGGCTACGACGGCCGCCCGCGGACGGTGGGGGCGTGGCTGTGCGGGGACGTGCTGATCGACTGCGGACCGGGGTCCGGCCTCCCGCAGCTGCTGGAGGGCCTCGGCGATCGCGCGCCGCGGGCGCTGCTCCTGACCCACGTGCACCTCGACCACGCCGGCGCGGCCGGCGCCCTGGTGGAGCGCTGGCCCCGGCTACCGGTCTACATCCACCCCCGCGGGGCCACCCACCTGGCCGACCCCAGCCGGCTCGTGGCCAGCGCGAGGAGGGTGTTCGGTGAGCGCCTGGAGGAGCTGCTCGGGGAGGTCCTGCCCGTCCCCGAGGCCAACCTGCGGACGATCGCCGACGGCGAACAGATCGACGCGCTGCGGTGCGCGTGGACCCCGGGACACGCCTCCCATCACGTCGCCTTCCTCGAAACCGGCAGCGGTGTGGCGTTCTGTGGCGACCTGGCGGGCGTGCGCCTGGAGGGGGACGTGGTCGTTCCCCCCACGCCCCCGCCCGAGGTGGACCTGGACGCCTGGCGGGACTCGCTCGCGCGGCTCGTGCAATGGCAACCCAGCGCGCTCGCGCTCGCCCACTACGGCCTCGTCGAGGGTCCTGCCGAGCACGTCGACGCGATGCGCGAGGCGCTGGACCGCCACGAGCGCTGGGCGGCGGAGGGCGAGGAGGCCTTCATGTCCACGCTGGAGTCCTACCTGCGCGAGCGCCTGCCCGAGCAGGCGGTGGAGGACTACATGTTCGTGGCGCTGGCCCGCCCAAGCGCGGCGGGATTGAGGCGCTGGCTGGAGCAGCGGGCGGCCCGGCCCTCGGGGCGCGACCGGGCCGATCCGTCCCACGCGGGCACGGATAGCCGCTAGCATCTGCAGGCGGAGGGCCACGGACGCCCGCGAATCGCCCTCCAGGACGCTCGCCGGGCGGAGCTGTGGTCGATCTCGTTCGTGTTTGCGATGGCGCCTGGGGGGCGTTATCGTGGCTCGACCGAAGGGATTAGGCCGGAATCGGAGGAGGGGTAGCAAGCATGCGACGGATCAGGATCTTGGCTCTCTGCCTGCTCTGCGTGCTCGGCGCCGCGGTATTCGGCGCCACGGGCGCATCGGCCGCCTCTCCGGGCGTCTCCGGATGGGGCCAGAACAGCTCCGGGCAGCTCGGCGACGGCACGACCGAAAACAGCCCTGCGCCGATCCTCGCCGACGGCCTCACCGGAGTCCTCTCGGTGGCGGCCGGCACGAACCACTCGCTGGCGCTGCTCTCCAACGGCACCGTCATGGCCTGGGGCGCCGACGCCGCCGGCCAGCTCGGCGACGGGAACAACACTTCCAGCAGCGTGCCGGTGCCGGTCAGCGGCCTCAGCGGCGTCACGGCGATCGCAGCCGGCGGCGAATTCAGCCTCGCCCTGCTCAGCGACGGTCACGTGATGGCCTGGGGACAGGGCGAAGAAGGCAAACTGGGCGACGGCAGCATCAACAACTCCAACGTGCCCGTGGAAGTCACCGGACTCAGCGAAGTGACGGCCATCTCGGCCGGCGGCAAACACGCCCTCGCGCTGCAGAGCGACGGCAGGGTCAAAGCCTGGGGCTCGAACAAGAAAGGGCAGCTCGGCAACGGCGAAGTCAACAACGGCGAGGAGACGCCCGTAGAAGTGAAAGAACTCGGTGGCGTCACCGCGATCGCCGCGGGCGGCTTCCACAGCATGGCGCTGCTCACGAGCGGGACCGTCGAGGCGTGGGGCGCCGGCAAGCAGGGCCAGCTCGGCAACGGCACCGAAGTTGAAACGGCCGACGAGCCCGTCGGCGTCCAGGGTCTGATCGGCGTACACGCCATCGCCGCCGGCGAAACGCACAGCCTGGCGGCGCTGACCGGCGGCGAAGTGTATGCCTGGGGTTCCAACAAATCCGGCGAGCTGGGCAACGGCAGCCAGACCCCCAGCAACGTCCCGGTCCTGATCAGCGGCCTCACCGAAGTCTCCTCGCTGGCGGCAGGGACGAACACCAGCGTCGCGCTGCAGACCAGCGGCAACGTGTGGACCTGGGGCGCCAACGCCGAAGGGCAGTCCGGGACCGGCAGCGAAGAACCCCGCATCCTCAGCCCCGTGCAGGTGACGGACATCCACCAGGTCAACCAGATCAGCGCCCACGGCGCCCACATGATCGTCGCCGGCCCGCAGCTGCCGACGGTCACCGGCGTGACCCCGGTCCAGGGACCCCCCACCGGCGCCACCCACGTGACCGTCACGGGAACCAACTTCAGTAGCGCCACCGCGGTGTACTTCGGCGCCAACAGCGCCACCGAATTCACGATCGAATCGGCGACCACGATCCACGCCGTGAGTCCCGCCGGCGCCGGCGTCGTGCCCGTCACCGTGACGATCCCCGGCGGGACGAGCGCTGCGACCCCCGCGAGCGACTTCAGCTACGTCCCCATCGTCACTGGTGTCAGCCCTGCGACCGGGTCCCAGGAAGGCGGCACCAAAGTGGCCATCCACGGGACCAACTTCGAAGGCGTGACGGGGGCCAAGTTCGCCAACAACGCGGCCACCAACGTCAAAGTCGAATCGCCGACCGAAGTCACCCTCGTGTCACCGGCTGGGGTGGGCACAGTGGACGTGACGCTCGTCGGCCCGGGCGGGACCAGCGTGAAGACGCCCGCAGACCAGTTCACCTACGACGCCTCGCCGCCCGAGATCGGACGCTGCGCGAAGGTGTCCAAGAAAGCGGGACAGGGCACCGGCAAGTTCGTCGACAACGTGTGCCTGCAGCCAGAACCCGAATCAAAGGGCAAGTTCGAATGGCTGCCGGGCCCGGGCCCGAAGACCGAAGTCAAGGGCAAGGCCGTCGCGGGCGAACAGGTCAAGTTCGAAACCGCCGGCGGCAAATTCCTCGAATGTGCGACGAAGGGCGGCAAGCTGACCGGCCAGATCGCGGACGCGAAGACGATCTCGAACGTCTCGATCCACTTCATCGGTTGCAAGAACGGCAATCCCAGCACCTGCCAGAACGCGGGCGTAACATCGGGCAACATCACGACCAAGTCCTTGACCGGCCAGATCGGGATCGTCAAAACCGAACCGAAACCCGAAGAAGACCAGGTCGGCCTCGCCGTGGGAGCTCCTGGCGACGGGACCTTCATGGAATTCGAATGCAGCGGAACGACGTACGTGTTCCACGGCGCCGCGATCCTACCCTTCAAACTCACCGACCGGCTGCTGAAGAAGACGAAGCTCAAATTCTTCGAGGACAAAGGCCTGCAGAGCATCGAATCGTTTGAAAACGAACCGAAGGATGTGCTGTCGGCCAAAATCGGAGCCGGCCCGCTGGAACAGGCTGCGATGCTCTTCACGTTCGAACTCGCCACCAAGGAAAAGCTCGAGATCAACCTCCTGCACTAGTGCGGGAGGACCTGCCCGCGCCTGGCGCGGGCACTACCGTGCCACGTCCTGCCGATGGGCGACGCACCCGATAAGCCCCCCAGGGCGAGCGAGCTGCTCGAACGGTGGTTTGCCGACGAGGGCGCGAGGACGCTCGGCAGTCTCAACGACTGCTTCGGGCGGGGCGCCTTCGCGCTGGCGTTCGTGCTGCTGCTGGCCGTGCCGGCGCTGCCGTTGCCCACCGGCGGCGCGACCCACGTGTTCGAGGTGATCGCGATGCTGCTCGCGCTGCAGCTGGTGGCCGGGCGCGAGGAAGTATGGCTACCGCAGCGATTCCAGCGCATGGAGCTCGCGGGCGAGCGTCAGCAGCGCTTCATCGAGCGGCTGATGCGCCTGATTCGCCGTCTCGAGCGGCTGTCCCGGCCGCGTGGGCGGTTCCTGTTCCGGGGACGCGCCGGCAACGTCGTGTTCGGCCTGCTGGTGCTCGTGGGGTCCCTCGGCGCCTTCCTGGCCCCACCCTTCACCGGCCTTGACACGCTCCCGTCGCTGGGCGTGGTCGTGCTCTCGCTCGGGGTGATCCTCGAAGACGCGCTGGTGGCGATCGCCGGAGTCCTGGTGGCCAGCGCCGGGGTGGTGCTCGAGATCGTGCTGGGGAGCGCCGTCGTGCACGGCGTCAGCAGCCTCTTCTAGCCGGCGGGCGGATAGATGTAGCCCTCGACCGGGGCCGCCGGGACCCAGTGTTCGTGCACCTGGAGCAGGGGGCTCTGAGGCGTGGGTCGCCAGTTCGAGTCGTCGATCAGCAGCCTCGCGCCCTGCACGGCGGCGACGTAGGCGACGTGACCCTCCGGCCCGATCGGGCCGGTGTCGGGCGCCCACACGGCGATCGCGCCGACAGCCGGACGGGTGCCCTCGAGGGCCCTGCCCCCCGCCGCTTGGAGCCACTGCGAGGCGTTCCCCCTCACGATCCCCGCGAGGTCGGGGCGCCGGCCGAGCGCGTACCAGGTGCACTGGCCGACCGGGTTCGGGTTGGCGGTGAAGCAGATCCCCTGCTCGTCGCAGGTTCCGGTCCCTGGCGCGATCGGTGTCTCCGGCTGCGCGCCGGCGATCCCGGGGGCGCTCACGAAGGCTCCCCCGATCCGGGGCAGGCCCGGTTCGGCGCGGTACCGCCACCCGGCCCAGCGAGACCCCTGGCGGCAGGTCGCCAGGAAGACCCACGGGCCCCTGTTCCCGGCGACCGAGCTGATCCAGCGCCACACCGCCGAGCCCGGCCGCGAGCTGGCGAACGAGCGCGGGCGCCGGGCTTCGTTGACGTGCAGCCCGCAGCGCGCGCCGGGGGCCGAGGTGACCGTCGTGGTGATGCGGTTCAGCGCCCCGGGCAGGCCTTCGACCGAGACCGCCACGTGCACGTGCAGCGGCGGTTCGGCGGCGCCCGCGGCCGGCGAGCCGGCGACCCCTGTCGCGAGCACCGCCACGGCAGCCACGCTGACCGCCAAGGCCAGGGCGGGTGCGCCTATTCGTCGTAGGTGTATTCGTCGCCCGGGTCTTTGGCCGAGCTGTTGCGGCCGTCGGCGGTGGCTTTGATTTTGACCGTCTGTTCTTTGGTGTCGGGCGGAGCGATCATCGTGCATTCGGTGGTCGAGGAGCATTCGACGAAGGCGGCGGGTTCCCTCTTGAACTTGAACGCCGTGGACCCTTCTCCGGGAGCGAACCCGCTGCCCGTGATCGTAACCTTCGTGCCTCCGGCGAGCGGGCCCGATTCGGGCGAGACGGCCGTGATGATGGGGTTTTCATAGCGGAAGCGATCCCTGCCCGAAAGTTCGCTCGTGCCGTACGGGCTCGTCACCGTGACGTCCATCAGGCCCGCCGCGTTGGGCGGCGAGGTAGCCGATATTTCCGTCTGGGAGATGACTTTGAAGCTGGCTGCCGGCACCTGCCCGAAGCTGACCGCATTTGCGTAGGTGAAGAAGGTGCCGGTGATCGTCAGCTGCGTCCCGCCGCTGGCCGGCCCCTTCTTGACGGACAGCTTCTTGACTTCCGGCGGGAGGCCCGTTTTGACGTACGTGAACTGGCTCGCGGAGCCCGGGGAGGTGATCCCGAAGGGCGTCTTCACGGTGATCGCGACCGTGCCGGTACCCGGCGGCGCAACGGCGATGATCGTGCCGGAGGACTGCACACCGAAGCTTTCCGCCGGTACGGCACCGAATTTCACTTCGCTGGCCAGTTCGAGCTGAGTGCCCGTGATCGTGACGACCGCGCCACCCTGTTCGGGCCCTTCGTCGGGTTCGATCTCGGTTAGCGACGGCGGCGCGCCGTAGGTGAACTGCGAGCGCCGCCCGGCGACGCTGGTCCCTTTCGGGGTCGTGACCGTGACCGCCACGGCCCCGCCCGCGTGTTCCGGGGCCACGGCTTTGATCTCACTCGCGGAGAGCACTTCGAAGGAGCCGGCTTTGACCCCGCCGAAGGACACCGCGCTGGCTTCGGCGAAGTTCCCGCCGCCGATGATCACCGAGGTGCCGCCGTTCACCGATCCGGTGGCGGGTTCCAGCGAGGTGATGAAGGGCGTCGGGCTGCCCCCCACCGCGAGGCCTTCGGAGTCGGCGGCTTCCCATCCGCTGCTGTTGGCGGCCGCTTCCCTGACCGCGACCGAGAAGCCGACGTCGGCGAGCGTGACCACGTATGTGGGTTTGGTGGCGCCTTCGATCGGGCTGCATTCGCTGGTTTCGCAGCGCAGCCACTGGAGGGCTTTGTGGCTGGGAGTGGGTTTCCAGCTGCCTTCGTGGGCGGTCAGCGTTTCGCCTTTCTGCGGGGTCCCGGTCACGGTCGGTGGTTTCAGGTTCTGTGGAGGCGTGAACTCGATCTGGCCGGTCGCTGCAGAGGTCGCCATAGCCGACGTTCCCGCCGCGTTGCTGGCCTGCTCCTGGACCCTCAGCGTGTCCCCCACTTCGTTGCTCCGGGGCGCGTAGTTGCGGGAGTTGGCGCCTGAGATACCCACACAGTTGTTGCCGAACCCGTCGCAACGCTCCCACTGATAGGAGAATTCGTTTGGTTCGTTGCTCCATTCGCCGTGGAACTCGCGCAGGCCGTGACCCGACTCCGGGGCGCCGCTGATGCTGGGCGGCTTCTGGTTCACCGGCAACGCCGCCACGATGGTGGCGGTGGCGGCCGAGACCGAAACTCCCGAGCCCGCCGCGTTGGTGGCCGTTTCCCGCAGCTCGAGGACCTTGCCCACGTCATTGCCGACGAGCAGGTATTTACTGCTGTTGGCGCCGTTGATCGGGTGACAGTTGAGGCCTCCGCTTTCGCAGCGCCGCCACTGGTATTCGAAGCTCTTCGGTTCGCCGACCCAGGGAGCAGCGTGACTCGTCAGGAAGCGTGCCTGTTCGTCGGCCCCCGTGATCGTCGGCGGGCTTTTCGTCGACGGCGGTTCGGGCGGCGGGATGGGCACCACCACGGTCGCGATGGAGTCCACCGCCTGGCTGCGGGCGAAGCCGTTTTCGACCGATTCGGACACCATCAGCGTATGGCCCACGTCCTTTGCGGTGATGTTGAGGGTTTGCTTGGTCGCTTTCGACATCGGGGCGCATTCCTGGCCCGAGGCCGAGCAGCGCAGCCACTGCCAGTGAGGGTCGGACGGGGCGTTGGTCCACGAGCCTTCGTCGACCGTCAGCGTCTGTCCCTGTTCGATCGAGCCCGTGATCGTCGGCGGCGAGACGTTGCCCGGGGGCACCGGCGTGGCGATCTGCTCAGCCAGCGAGGGCACCAGTTCAAAGCCGCCCGGGTTTGTCGCCCGCTCCTGCACCTCGATCCAGAAGCCGACGTCTTCGGCGCTCGGAACGTAGGCTTCTCCGGTATAGGGTTCGTTTTCACCCATCCCGTTTTTGACCATGATGGGGGCACAGGTGGCACCGATCCCTTCTTCGTTCTGGCCGTGGCAGCGGAACCACTTGTCCTGGAAGCTCGTGGGCGAGTTTTCCCACACTCCCCTGTGGACCGTGAGCGTGTCGCCCTGGACCGCCGCTCCCGTGATCGTGGGCCGCTGCGCGAAGGTCGGGTAGGGCGGTTCACTTTCTTCGCCTGACGCGAGGATCACTTCGGGCGTGGTCACCGCGGTGCTGACCCCGGATGCGTTGCGCGCTTCCACGGTCGCGATGATCGTGCGGGCCACATCCTGGGATTGCAGTTCGTAGGTTTGGTGCGTGGCCAGTTCTTTTCCGACCGTGATCGGTTCACATTCGGTGCCGAGTTCTTCGGAGGCCCCGGCTTCGCCGTAGCCTTCACAGCGCAGCCATTGGTAGGAGAACTGGTTGGGGCTGTTCGTCCACGTGCCCTGGGTTACGGTGAGCGTCTGGCCGAGGCGAAGTTTGCCCGTTTCGATGCCTGGGCTGCCGCTGATGGTGGGCGCTGAGGTGTTGCTGGGCCAGCCTTTACCGGACTTTGGTGTGCCGATGATCTTGCGGATCTTTTCGCGGCCTTCTTTGCCTTCGGGATTCTTGAGAACGACTTCGTAGGGCTGTGCTTTGAGGGCGGCGAGGGGCAGGCTGCAGGGGCTTTTGCAGTTCCCTTCCAGGGTTTTCCCGAATTCTCTGGTTCCCACCGGCCGGTCACGCAGCTTGTAGGCTTCGACGCCGACGTTCCATTCGGGCGTGAGTGCTTCTTCGAAGGACGCGAGCGTTATCGGAGGCACGCGCTCGGCGCCGCTTTCGAGGATCGCCACGGCGGTGGTGGTGCTGGCGGCGACGGAGTGGACCGGGCCGAGACCGGCGATCGGGGTGGGCGTCGCCGTGGTCGTGAGGTTGACGTTGCCCAGACCGAGCAGTTCATACGGTCCGTTGCCGCCGAACGAGTAGATCACCTTGGACGCGTTTTCTTCTTCCTCGACGGCGAAGCTCGTCCCTTCGCCGGCGCCCAGCGCCACCACGTGCTCGAGCGAGGGAACCGGTTCGGGTACCAAGCTGCAGGCATCGTGGCCGCATTGTTCATCGGGTTCGGGCCCGGTTTCGAAGCCCAGCTGCCCGGATCCGTCCGATCCCCAGGCGTACAGTTCGCCGTTCGCGAGCCGCGCCAGCGCGTGCGTGGCCCCGCCCACGATTTCGACCACCGGAGATGCCGGTTCGAGCTGCGTACGGACCGGTGAGGGGCTGTCTTCCGCTTCACCGTCGCCGAGCTGGCCTTTGCCGCCCGAGCCCCAGGCGGCGACCTTTTTGCCGCCGGAGCCGATCGCGTAGGCGGTTTCTTCGCCCGCCCCTATCCGTTCGACGCCGGAGAGCTTGCCCAGGTTCTTGACCTTCACCGCTCGAGGGATCGTGCTGCACTGCACCGGCGTGATGGCGTGGACTTCCCCGAGGCAGAGTTCTTCTTCGGACCCGTTCTCTTCGACGCCGAGATCCCCGTCGCGGTCTTCACCCCACGCCATCACCTCTCCGTCGGAGAGCAGGGCGTAGTCGCGTTTGCCGCCGGCTGCGATCTGCTTGACGCCGGTCAGGCCCGGAACCCTGGTGGGCTTGTCGCGCGCCTTGAACCACGATTCGGTCTGCCGGGCGACGCGTTCGAAGCCCTTTTCTTTGTTGCCCCGCTCCCCGAATTCGGAGGCTCCCCAGGTCCACACGGTGCCGTCGTAGCCGAGCGCCAGCGCGTGGGCGTTGCCGACCGCGATTTCCTTTATTTCAGACAGTTCCAGAACCGCTACCGGATGGCTCTCGGAGAGCTGCTCGCCGTTGCCGAGCTGGCCCTTGTTGCCCGTCCCCCAAGCCTCCACGCTGCAGTTGGACAGGAGTGCGAGCCCGAACTTGAAGCCCGCCTTGACCTGCGTGACCCCCGTCAGCCCGGAGACGCTCTGGGGGGAGTTCTCGTAGTTGCTGGAGAAGCCCGCGCCGATCTGTTCGGAGGCGTTGAAGCCCCAGTCGAGAACGGCCGTGCCTCCGTGTAGCCCGGGACACTGTTCTTCAGCCGCCGATGCAGCCGGAACGGCCCATGCCGACAGTGCGAGCGCCAACAGGCACCCTGCAACCAACCCCCGCACGACTGTGTTCCCCCTCCTCCCAGAATTGCCGGACACCCTTATAACGCACCGGGGCCGCCAAGGTTGGCTGCTACAGCACGTCCGGGCCCGGCTGGCCGGCGGGGGCGGAGCCCGGCCGGCGTGCGGAGGCCGGCCGGCCGCAGGTTCACCGCGGCTCCGCGGCGCCACCGTCTCGGCGGCGCCCCGGGCAGCGTGGCAGCGCGTGCTCGCCGCTAGGCGGCGGCGAGCGCCTTCTGCTTCATCGTTTCGAACTCGGCCTGCGTGATCGCGCCCTTGTCGAGGAGGTCCTTGGCGCTGGCGATCTGGGAGGCCGGGTCATTCTGGGTGGCCACCGAGCGGACGTAGTCGTCCATCTGGGACTTGGCTTCCTGCTGACCCTGGATGGCCCGTTCGGTCATCCCCTTGTGCTCGGCGATCAGGTACACGAACACGCCGAGGTAGGGCAGGATGATCACGAAGATGATCCATCCCGTCTTGCCCCATCCGCCGATGTCCTGGCGGCGGAAGATGTCCATGAAGACGGTGATCAGCAACCAGATCCAGATGAAGAACGCGAAGAAGATCAACATCGTCCAGAACACTTCGAGTAGCGGGTAGCTGGTCGCGAGCACGGGGTCTGCCTCCTTGGTGAGTGAGCCCGCCGAGTGGCGGTCCGCGGCGAGGATAGTGCCTGGCGCGGACT
The DNA here is from genome assembly GCA_963846255.1 of uncultured Solirubrobacteraceae bacterium. Classification (GTDB taxonomy): domain Bacteria; phylum Actinomycetota; class Thermoleophilia; order Solirubrobacterales; family Solirubrobacteraceae; genus Palsa-744. Next base: position 187,530 of record CAWJVE010000005.1, on the reverse strand, counting down.
TCGGAGGTCACCCCAAACGCATGACCCCGGTACGGCCCCACCCGCCCGGCAACGTCCTCCGAGGGACGGCGCGGCGCCCGAGACGAGCGAGGCCCGGGGTCTCCCCCGAGCCTCTGAGACGGGAGAGGCCCGGGGTCTCCCCCGAGCCTCTGACGGCTGATCTTCAGTCTTCCGGGGGGGCTTCGGGGAACGTCGGCCTCGGAGCTTCCACCGTGAAGTCGGTCGTCACGGTCGTGTACGGAGCGTTTTCGAGGCTGGCTTCGATCATGCTCGTGCCCGAAGCGCACGAGTAGTTGCCGAACAGCACCGCAAAGGCGTTGCCGTCGTCGTCGAGCGACACGCTCGCTTCTTCGGCGTGCGACGCGAGCGCCTTGGGCCCGTCGGGGCCCATCACGATCCAGTCCAGACGGTAGTCTTCTTTACAGCGCGCGTACAGTTGCGCGGCGTTGATGTTGACGGGTTCCTCCGCGAACACGGGCGGGAACTCGACCTGAACGATCGTGGCGACGTCGCTGTACTCCTCGCCCTCGACCTTGCTTTCCGGAGTCGCCCGCACGCCCGTTTCCGTGACCCGTGGTGCCAGCACCGTGAACCCGGTCGTCACGGTCGTAAACGGCGCGACTTCGAGGTGGGCGGACACAAGGCTTTCCCCGGCCGCACACGAGGGCCCGCCCAGCACGACCGCGGTGGCGTTGCCGTCGTTGTCGAGTTCGACCGAGAAGCTCGGTCCGCTTTTCGTGGTCAACAGGTCGAACGGTTTCGTCGGAATCGTCCAATAGAGCTTGTCGTCACAACGGCTGTAGAGCTCGGTGGCGCTGATCCTGACCATCTTCTCCGCGTACACGGGTTCGCACTCGACTTCGATGACGTCGGCGACGCTCGAAGAGTTGCCGAACTCGCCCTGGTCCATGAAGGAGTCGGGCAAGGTGTTGATCACGCACGTTTCCGGCGAGGGTGTTCCGACCGGTGCCTCGGTGGGCGTCTTGGCCCGCTTGTGGCGGGTGGTGTGGGCAGCGGCGGTCCCGCTCAGCAGAAACAGGCTGAGGGCGAAGACCGCGACTACTGCCAGAAGATTGCGTCTTTCCATAACACGCGCCATGGGTTCCTCCAGCTGGCTATCTCGGTTGGCGACCGCTGCAGCGGTCTGGGTCGGGTGCCTCTGCTCCGCAGCGGCACCCAGATCATCCCCCCGAGCCGTTCCCCTGGCGCGAGGGTCCGAACGCCCGGCTGAAGCTAGCACCATCTCCGGCGCCGTGCTCGGCGGTCGCGGGCGCTGCCTTCGACGATCAGTGCGAGCCCCCCGGGATCGCCCGAGGGGGCCCGTACCGACTAGCTCATTCGTATGTGAACGTGTCGGCGGGTTTGGACTTCTTGCTCTTGGCCTTGCCGATCTCGGCGACCACGTCGACCACGACGACGCCGTTCTTGGGCTTCGCGGTGGTCGCCGGTGAGGTGACCGTGCATTCGCTGCTCGAGGGGCAGCTCACCGCCGTCCCCGGCGTCGTCTTGAACAGCAGCTTGGTGCCGCTTCCGAGCGCGAAGCCGCTGCCGGTGACCGTGACCGAGGTCCCGCCGGCCAGCGGTCCGTGCGCCGGGGTGACGCTTGTGACCTTCGGGTTTTCGTATTTGAACTCCGCCTTCGAGTTCGGCGCGCTCGTGCCCCCGGTCGACGTCGTGACGGTCACCGGGACCGTCCCCGAGGTGTTGGGGGGCGCCAGGACGGTGATCGAGGTCGGCGAGTTCAGGGTCGTGGTCGTCGCCTGAACGCTCCCGAAGTCGACCGTGAAGGGGGCACCGAAGCCGGTGCCGGTGATGACCACCGAGGTCCCGCCCGACGCGGGACCCTTCTTGGCCGAGATCTTCGTGACCGTCGGCGCGACGCCGAGTTCCGGCGTGAATTCGCGGTCGTTGCCGTGGGCGGTGCCCGTGATGTTGGTCGCCGAGATCCTGAAGTGGTAGTGCTGGCCGGTCGTCAGCCCCGACAGGCTCGCGGATACTTCAACCGGTGCTTCTCCGGCGCCCGGCGAGGAGCTGCAGGGAAGGCTGTTTTCGTAGGAGACCGTGGTCCCCCATTCGAACTTGCATTCGGTCACTTCCTCGCCGTTCGGGTTGACCGTCGCTTCCAGGGTGGCCGAGGTCGGGCCCACCGAGGAGGCGAGGCCAGTCACGACGCTGGGCGAGTGGGGACCGGTCTGGTACACGTACGCCGTGCCCACGCCCGAGTGCGCGAAGCGCGCTCCCGCCAGCACCGTGGTGCCGCTCGCGGAGATCGCGACGCTGTCCCCGACTTCTTCTTCGGAGCCTTCGCCGCCGAGCACCTTCGGCCCGGACTGCACCCAGTTTGTACCGGAGCGCGCGAAGGACCAGATGGCGCCGCTTTCACCGTGGTCGCCGCTGCCGCCGATGATCGCGGCGTTGCCGTTGCTGGAAAGGGCCACGCTTTCGCCGAAGCGCCCGTCGCCGGCCTCGTCGGAGGCCAGGAGCTTCCCTCCCTGCTGGCTCCAGACTTCTCCGGAGCGGGTAAACGGCCACGCCGCCCCGACCCCTCCGTTGTCGTTGGAGCCACCGATGAGGGCCGTGTTGCCATCGTCGGACAGGGCCACGCTGGCACCGAATTCGGGGAATTTGACGCCGCCGCTTCCGGTCAGCTTCGAGCCCTGCTGGGCCCAGACGCCTTCGGAGCGTACAAAGGCGAAGGCCGCGCCGACGCTGTTGTCGCCGGGAGCGCCGATCAGCGCCGTGTTGCCTTCGCCGGAGAGCGCGACGCTGGTGCCGAAGCCGCCTTCGCCGCTCTCACCGCTACCCGTCAGCTTCGAGCCCTGCTGGGTCCAGGTTTCCACGGAACGGGTGAAGACAAAGGCGGCGCCGCTGTCGACGCTGTCGCGGTTGGCCCCGATCAGGGCTGTGTTGCCGCTGTCCGAGAGCGCCACGCTCATTCCGAAGCGCCCGGCACCGGTCTCGCCGGAGCCCGTGAGCTTCGCGCCCTGCTGGGTCCAGCTGCCGGCGGAGCGGGTGAAGACCCACGCCGCGCCGGCGCTGGCGCTGTCGCCGTAGCCGCCGATCAGGGCCGTGTTGCCGTCGTCGGAGAGGGCCACGCTGGCGCCGAAGCGCCCTTTGGGGCCGGTCTCCCCGGAGCCGGTCAGCTTCGCGCCCTGCTGGGTCCAGGTTTCGCCGGAGCGGGTGAAGACCCAGGCGGCGCCTTCTTCGTTGTTGTCGCGCCAGCCGCCGACGAGGGCGGTGTTGCCGTCGGCCGAAAGGGCCACGCTGGCGCCGAAGCGGGCGTTGCCGCTCGCGCCGGTGCCCGTGAGGGCGGCCTGCTCGACGAACGGGTCGACCTTCACGGGGTAGCTCGCTCCGCCGGCGTCAACGCTGATCAGCAGCTGGCCGCCGCTGATCTGCAGGCGGCTCGGGAGCACGCGTCCAGCCGCGTCCACGGCGCTGAGGCCGGTGTAAGCGATCGAGCCCGGGCCGGAACCGCCGACCGTGAAGCCTTTGTGACCGGGCGCGAGCCTGGCCGGCGCACTGCTCGAGAGGTTCAGCGCGAGCGTCAGCGCTCCCCCCTGGGTGCCGGCGGGAGCGTGCCCGATCGTGAAGCCCTGCTCGAGCCCGAGCGGGCCGTTCAGGTACCACTCGCTGAGACCGGCGTGGGAGAACACGACGCGGTTGGCCTGCCCGCGCGGCGCCACCGGCGCCACCGGCGCCAGCGCGGCGCCGAAGCCGACCGCGCGCAGTCCGAGAGACAGGTGCTGCCCGGCGGAGGCAACCGTGACCCCGGCTGCCCCGAAGGTGGTGCTCAGACGCGCGGCGGGCGTGCGGGCGGTGAGGCCGCCGGCGCTGCCGGTCGTGACGTGATAGCTCGGGTCATCGGCCCCCATGGCCGCGGACACCGGACCGCGAAGCGCGGTCGGAAGGGTCGCCATGGCACGGGCCGGGAGCACGTGCGTGCCGGGCGCTGGCGGGCTGGCCGCTCGTGTACCTGCGAGCTCCCTGACGGCGAGGCCGAGGGCCAGCGACACCAGCGCCGCACCCAACAGCAGCCAGCGCGCGCTCGCGCTGCGCCTACTCCACACGCGCCCGTTTGCGCGCACGCCAACTGCCTCCAAGACCCCTCGCATCAAACCCCTCCCACTCCCGTCGTCCGTATTTGGGAGCCTCAGTGTACCCCAGCGTCGAGGCCCCGGCTACAGCAGAAACACGCCGTTCACAGCTGCCCCGCCTTGGCCACCGGATCGATGCCGAGATCGCGCAGGGCGGCATCGAAGGCCGCCATCTGCGAGGTGTCCTCGTAGAAGTCGTCGTGGCGGACGATCTTGCCCCAGCGGGTCCGCAGTACGAGCACCACGCGGTTGGAGTAGAGGAGCTCGCCGTCGGGCGCTCTGGCCTCGTCGTCGACGCGGCCGATCACGGTCATGTTCCAGGGCGGCCCGCTGAGCCACAGGTCCTTCAGCTCGACCTTCAGGCCGGCCGCCACGAAGTCGCGCAGGAAGCCCTCGATGGCCGGCTTGCCACGGTGGTCGCCGGCCCAGCGATGCTGGCCGTCGTTGAAGTGCAGGACGGCATCCTCGGCGTAGGCGTCGAGGAACGGTTGATAGTCGCCCTCGTTGATGCGCCCCACGTCCCGGCCCAGGCGCACCATCAGGACCCGGCGCAGCAGTGGCCGGAGGGCCAGTCCGGCCATCAGCCCGAGCACAGCGGCGCCGCGGATCCTGTTCATGACTCGATTTCCTCTGCGTTCCTGCCGGGAGAACACTACCCCCCGGCGTCGGGCCGAGCCCTACCGGAGAATCGTGAAGTGCAGCGCGCGGGGCACGGAGTGCCGGCCGGCGGCGTTCGTGGCCGTAAGGGTGAGGCTGTAGACCGCCGGCACAAGCGCCTGCGAGACGGAGATGCGTCCGTCGAAGTAGGCCCGGTTCTGGCCTGGATGGGCGGTGAAGGAGAGCGCTCCGGCGGGCCTCGACAGGCGGCAGTGGGGGCGCGCCCGATTGCCGTGGGTGGCGGAAGCACAGTGACCGCCGACCCGGCGGCCCGCGGTTTCGCGAGCGAACGACAGCCTGACGGCCGCCTTCTGGTTGAGGTTGAACGAGAACGTCGTTCCCACCGGGCCTCCCGCATGCCCGCCGGAGGCGGCGAGCCGGGCGAGCGCGGTGCCGGCGCGCCAGGAGGGGTGGCTCTGGGTGAAGCCGCTGACGACCGGCGGCGCAGAGGCTTCCTTGACTTCCTTCACGCCGAGCACGCCCGATCCCGGTGGGCCGGGCAGCAGCGTGAAGGCGTATTCGACCGGCGGCGCTTCGCAGGTGAAGTCCAGGCCCGGTTCTTCTGAGACGACGTTGCCGGTGACGCTGATCCTGTAGCTACCGGGCTGGGCGTAGGTATGAGCTTCGAGGAGCTGGGTGCTGCCTTCGATGCTGCCCCTCAGCGTCGCTTCGCCGCCGGTACCTCCGTCGCCCCAGGTCCAGCTTTCGTGGAACTCGCACTGCGAGGTTTCGTGCTCGTTGATCACTTCCAGGGTCACGGTGGGATCGGTGCTCTGACAGCTATGTGCTTCACCCCAGAAGACACACGGCGCGGCCGCACCCGAGGGCGGTGCCGTTGCGCCACCGGCGACGCCCACCCCTCCGCCGCCGAGCATGGCGCCCGCCAACAGGAGCGCGGCGGCGGGCGCTCCTCGCCGCGCGGACGGCCTCGGGCGCCGACGGGCGCCCCGCCGGGCCGCCCTCCCGGGTCCGTTGCTGGCGTTCCTTGCGTGAGCCTGCAAATCCGTTGCCCTTTGTGCCGAGTACCCGGCGCGCCCGGCTGCTCGCAGCCCGCGCCGAGGAGCGGCCGCAAGCTACCACAGGCGCGGTTCGCTAGCGTCCCTCAGCGGTGCGAGCAGACCGCCGCGGCCGACCCCGAAGGGGACCCCGCACGTCGCCGAGCAGCGCGGGCGTGCGGTGAGGAGACACCGGCGGGTGCTCCTCGCCGTGCTGGCACTCGCCGTGTTGGGGGCATGTCTGGCGGTCGTCCTGGGCGGCTCGGGTGCGCGACACCAGGCGCACGCAGCGGCGCCCGTAACTGCGGGGCGGGCGCCGTCCCGGCCCGCTGCGGCACCCGTCCCAGCGTCGGCGGCGGGCGCGAGCGGGCCACCGCCGGAGGTGGGCCGGCTGATCGCCACGGGCAGCCCGATCTACTGCGCGGGGCACCGGGGAGACGAGCTGGCGCTCACGTTCGACGACGGGCCGGGGCCGTACACCCGCCTGATGCTGGCCAAGCTGCGCAAGCACCACCTGCGGGCGACGTTCTTCGTCGTCGGGCGGAACATCCCGCTCGTCCCCGGGGCCGTCCGAGCGGAGCGGAGGATCGGCGCGGTGGGGGACCACACGTTCACCCATCCACTGCTCACCGCGCTGACGCCGGCCGCCGCCGAAGCGCAGATCGTGCGCACCCAGAGGGCGCTGGAGCGGGCCTCGGGTGGGCCCGTGTTCCTGTTCCGACCTCCCTACGGGGCTCACGACGCGGCCGTCGATGAGATCGCCAGGCGCCACGGCCTGCTCGAGATCCTGTGGACGGTGGACAGCGAAGACTCACTCGGCGCCAACTACGCGAAGATCGCCCGCAACGTGATCGCGGGGATGAAGCCGGGGGCGATCATCCTCATGCACGAGAACCACGGTCAGACGGTCAGGGCGATGCTCGCGATCTTCGCGGCCCTGCAGCGCCGGCACCTGCGCGCTGTCAGCGTGCCGCAGCTGCTGAGCGACGATCCCCCGAGCCGCGCCCAGCTGCGGGCGGGCTGGAGTGGATGCGGCGTGGCCGGCTCGGCGCGACTGTCGGGCGGCTAGTGCGGCCGGCGGCGAGCGGCGGCGCAACCGTCACCCGGTTGGCCCGAAGCGCTCGGTACGGACTCGCCCCTGGGGATGGCCGATGTCGGCGAGCACGCCCGCAGCCGTCTCCACGAAGCCGTTGGGACCGCAGACCAGGTTCAGGGGGCTCTCGCTCAGCGGCCATGCGAGCTCGGCGATCAGTCGCCGATCGATGCGTCCGGTGTAGCCCGCCCATCCCGGCGGCGGGCGACGCGTGAGCGTGTAGCGGATGTCAACGCCCTCCTGTTCGGCCAGCTCGCTCAGCTCGCCGGAGTAGATGATTTCCTCCTGCGAGCGCGCGGAGTACAGCAGCCGCACGGGCGCGTCGCTGTTGGCCGCGGCCCGGTGGCGGAGGATCGCGTGGAAGGGAACGATCCCGGAGCCGCCCGCCACCAGCAGCAGCGGGTCGGGAGCCGTTGCCTCCCACACGAAGTACCCGCCGATCGGGCCCCGCAGCTCCAGTTCGTCTCCCACGCGAAGCTCGCCGACGAGGTAGCCGGAGACCTCGCCGTCGTCGAGGCGCTCGACCGTGAGCATCAGGTGGGCATCCTCGGGGGCCGACGCGATCGAGTAGCTGCGCTGGGCCTGGTAGCCGTCCTCGGCGGTGAGGCGTACGTCCACGTGCTGGCCCGAAAGGTGGCCGGGCCAGTCGGGCATCTCCAGCACGATGCTCCGCACCCGCTCGGTCTCCCGGACGATGTCCACCACCGTCCCCAGCTGCCAGGTCAGTCTCCCTGGTAGCGCTGCTCGAGCCATGGGTCACCGTGGTCGTGGTAGCCGTAGGTCTCCCAGAACCCGGGCTGGTCCTGGAGGGTGAGCCGCAGCCCCCGCAGCCACTTGGCGCTCTTCCAGAAGTACAGGTGGGGCACCAGCAGCCGTGCGGGTCCCCCGTGCTCGGGCTCGAGCGGCTCGTCCTCGTATTCGTACACGACCCAAGCCCTGCCGCCGGACACGTCCTCGACGGCCAGGTTCGTCGTGTAGCCCCCGTCGCACCAGGCCGTCAGGTAGCGGGCCGTGCTCTGCACGGATGCGAGCAGGGTGTCCAGCGACACCCCCCGCCAGTGGGTGTCGAACTTGGACCACTTGGTGACGCAGTGGATGTCCTTGGTCACGACCTCCGCCGGCAGCGACAGGAACTCCCGCCAGGTCCAGGAGGCGGGCTGCTGCAGCTCGCCCTCGATCGTGAAGCTCCACTGCTCGGGCGAGGTGTGCGGGGTGGGTCCCGCCGAGAGGACCGGGAAGTCTGGGGTGAGGTACTGACCGGGCGGCAGGCGTGACGAATCGGCGCCCGCGCGCCTGCGACCCGAGAAGCCACGCGAGATGGGGGTCATCTACGAGGAAAAGCTAGCGGACCGGACGCAGCAGCTGCCGCTCGAGGACGAGCCCGACCAGCAGGTCGCGGTAGCCGTGGTCGTCGAACAGAACGGTCAGCTGGTCGCCGTCGTAGCGCTGCACGGTCCCCTCCCCCCAGCGCTCGCTCGTGACCCGTTCACCGAGGCCGAACGGTTCTGCGGCCGGCGGCGAGGGCGCGCGCCGGAGGTCGTTGTCGCACGCCCCGCACGGCCCTTGAAAATGCTGGCCGAAGTAGGTCAGCAGGAACGAGCGCCGGCAGCCCGTCGTCTCGGCATAGCGGCGCATCATCTCCAGCCGCGAGCGCTCGACCTCCTGGCCGCGCTCGTTCTCCTCACCCGAGGCAGCGACGACCTCGGGGACGCTCTGCGCCCCGCTCCAGCCGAGGCTCCCCTCCTGGCCCCGGCGAACGGCTCCCAGATCGGTGAGGCGTTCGAGCGCGAGCGTCACCGCCCGCGGACTCAGCCCCAGCGCATGCGGGAGCCCGGACGGGTCCGTCTCATCCGGGGCGCCCTCGAGCCGGCGAGCGACCGCCGCGAGCGCCTTCTCGGGGACGGGGCGGGCCGTCAGATGGCGGGCCTGGGCGAGGTCGGCGGGGCGATACAGCAGCCGGGCGTGGGCCGGCTCCCCGTCGCGGCCGGCGCGGCCGAACTCCTGGTAGTAGGCGTCCAGCGAGCTCGGTATGTCGGAGTGCAGGACCCAGCGCACGTCCGGCTTGTCGATGCCCATCCCGAAGGCGACGGTGGCGCACACGATCCGAGCCGAGCCGTCGAGGAACGCCGCCATCGCCTCCCTGCGCTCGGAGGCGGAGAGGCCTGCGTGGTAGAGGGTGGCGGCGTGTCCGGCCGCGAGCAGGATGTCCCGTGCCTGCCCGGCGCCGGCGCGCGTGGCCGCATACACGATCCCCGGCCCGGCGAGCTCCGCGGCGGACGCTTGTAGCTCCCGGCCCTTGTCGGAGGCCGTCGCGAGGCGCTGCACGGACAGCTCGATGCGCGGGCGATCGAAGTCCCCCACGACCACGTCGGGGTCGCGCAGCCCCAGACGCCGTGAGATCTCGGCCCTGACCGGCGGGGCTGCGGTCGCGGTCAGCGCCACACGCACCGGCTCGCCGAGCGCGTCGGCCTGGGCACCGAGCCGCAGGTAGTCGGGACGGAAGTCCTGACCCCACTGGCTGACGAGGTGCGCCTCGTCCACGACGAACAGCCCCGGCCGGGCGCCGCGCAGGGCTCCAGCGACCTCGACGTTGACGAGCTCCTCGGGTGAGACGAACACGAACGCGTCGGGACGCCGGGCGGCCTCGAGCGCCGCCGACCACGCCCTCCTGGAGAGGCTCGAGTTCAGGACCGTGGTGGGGAGACCAGCGGCGATCAGGTGCGCCTGTTGGTCGTTCTCGAGTGCGATCAGGGGAGTGACGACCACGGTCGGCCCACCCGTGAGCAGGCCGGCGAGCTCGTAGATCGCCGACTTGCCCGCCCCGGTGGGCAACACGGCGAGCACGTCACGCCCGGCCAGTATCGACTCGACCGCTCTCAGCTGACCTGGGCGCAGTCGGGAGAATCCGAAGCGCTCGCTCGCGAGCGCCCGGATCGCCTCCGCGCTGCTCGCGCTGTCTGCGTCCACCGCTACGCGCGCTGGGCGGTGGGGCGCACGAGGATCTCGTTCAACGTCATCCTCCGCGGGCGGGAGACGGCGAAGGAGATCACCTCCGCGATGTCCTCGGCGGTGATCGCGAGGCCCTCGACGAACTCCTTGGTGAGGCGCTTGGTCTCCTGGTCGGTGATGTGGTCGGTCAGCTCGGTCGCCACGGCCCCCGGCTCGATCACGATCACGCGGACGTCCGGCAGCAGCTCCTGGCGCAGCCCCTCCGACCACCCGTTCATGCCCCACTTGGTGGCGGCGTAGACGGCGTTCCCGGCCCGCGCGGTGCGCCCTGCCACCGAGGAGATGTTCACCAGATCTCCGCCCCCATCCCGGAGCTGGTCGAGGAACACCTCGGTCGCCGTGATGGCACCCTGGAGGTTGACCTCGAGCATCTGCTGCATCTCGGCCCGCTGGGCGGAGGAGAACGGCGCCAGCAGCATCACACCCGCGTTGTTGACGAGGATGTCGGCACCCCCGAGCTCACCCTGCACGCGCTCTGCGGCGGCCACCAGCGAGTCGCGGTCGGTGACGTCGGCCTCGATCGCCAGCGCGCCCTCACCGAGCTCCTCGGCGAGAGCCTCGATGCGCTGCGCCCGGCGGGCGAGCAGGGCGACACGGTGACCTTCGGCGGTCAGGGCCCGGGCAGTGGCAGCGCCGATGCCCGAGGACGCCCCCGTTATGACCGCCGTGCGGGCGCTGCTGGTGTCGGTACTCACGGCGCGGACCTCCAATGCTCGCTGAACTCGGGACGGGGGCGATAATCGCAGCATTGCGCGCGAGTTCTCAAGGCTCGCGGGATCGGTGCCGAAATAGGACCCATGAAGATGGCTATCGAGTTTGAGGACACCGACGCCTCCCAGGTGACGAACGAGCTGGTGCGGATGTTGACCCTGGCCCTCAAGACGGGGGTTGAAGTCAGCACGGACGACGGCTCATTCGTTGTCACCAACCCTGGCGATGAAGAATGTGTCCGCCGCTGGATCGGACCCGACGGCGAATACCGCCGGGACATCCTCGAGCGGCGTTGGGTCGTCAGGGAAAGCACCGACGCCGCCGGGCGCCAGGTGCCTCTGCCCGGGGACTGACGCGGCCGTTGGGCGCCGATCGCACCCCGCGAGCCACGCGGGGCGCTCACGCGTTGATCGAGACGTGGCCCGGCTCGGCGTCGACGCGCTCGAGCCAGTCGAGGATCGCCGGATAGCCCGCAAGATCGAAGCCGCCCTCGCCCGCGACGTGCGTGTAGGCATAGAGGGCGATGTCGGCGATCGTGTAACGGTCGGAGACCAGGAACTCGCGCACCGCGAGCTCGCGCTCCATCGCATCGAGCGCCAGGTAGCCGGCCCTGCGCCGGGCATCCACCTCGCCCGCGGGCGGGGGAGCCTGGGCGATCGCGACCCAGAATCTGACGACCGCGATGTTGGGCTCGTGGCTGTACTGCTCGAAGAACATCCACTGCAGCACCTTGGCCAGCTCGAACGGATCCTGGGGCAGGTAGCGCGTGCCTCGTGCCAGGTACCACAGGATCGCGTTCGACTCCCCCAGCGAGCGACCGTCGTCGAGCACGAGGGTGGGCACCCGCAGACCCGGGTTGAGGTCTCCCAGCAGCTCGAGCCGGCCGGAGCGGTCGACCACGTCCACCTCGCGGCGCTCGTAGTCGGCGCCGAGCTGGGCGAGCAGCAGCCTGACCTTGTAGCAGTTGCCCGAGACGCGGGAGTCGTACAGCAACACGGCCGCGATCATAGGGTCGCGCGGTGGCCGAGGCCAGGACCCGCGCGACCCGAGGATCGGTCTATGCGCCGGCGATCAGGGCTTCGATCTGAGGCGTGCCCCTGCCGGTGACGTAGTCCCAGCCGGGCGTGCACGGGTAGATCGTGTTGTCGCCGATGATGATGTCTTTGAACGCGCCTTCGGGCTCGCCATAGATGGCCGGGCCGGCGAACGGGATCGCGCCGGCGTTGCCGCCCTCGACACGCGCCCACACGCCCTGCCAGGCCGGGGCGCCGACGCTGGTGCCGCCGATCGTTTCCTGTTTGCCGGCGATGACGACGACCACGCCACTGTTCGGGTCGGCGTCGAAGGCCACGTCAGGCACCCCGCGCATGGTGCCGAGGTAGCTGCCTCCGGCGGATGACTGCCAGGCCGGCGCCGACTCGACGATGCTCGTCCCGCCGCCGCCCGAGTACCAGCCGATTTCGGTTTCGCCGCCGAGCACGCTGGTTCCGCCGACGCCGATCGCGTAGGGGCTGGAGGCCGGGTAGTTGTCGCCCGGGATCCCCAGCGGCAGGCCGTTCTCGCCGATCAGCACGGGGCACTGCGAGCCTGTGTCACCAGCCGAGGTGAACAGCGTCTTGCCCTCCGCGGCGGCCTCGGCCAGAACGGTGTCCAGGGAGCTCGTGAAGCCGGCCGCGTCGGACAGCAGCTCGCACTCGCCGGCGGAGAAGCTGGCCTGGGAGCTGGCGCCTTCGGTGACCCAGCGGTCGATCGTTTCGACGATCGAGCTGTCTTCCATCGAGCTGCCGACGTACACGTTCAGCTGGCTCACGTCCGGCGCCATGCCGGTGGAGTACTGGGTGTCGAGGTCCCACTCGTCGTCACCTTCGGTTTCGGTGCCCGGGGCGCCCACGGTGATCTGCCGCCACGGCACTTCGGGCAGGTTGAACGAGTGCTCGAAGGTGCGCAGGTCCGATTCCACACCCGAGATGTTCCCGGCGGTGATCACCGACACCTGCTGACCGGCCCCGGCCTGGCTGCTGGGGGCGTGGTAGAGGGACCAGAGCTGCTGGGGGTCGTAGCTGCTCGGGTATTCGATCGCCCCGGGCGCTTCCGTCGCCGACGGCCGGGCGAGCGAGCCCTGGACGCGCTCGAGGCCGGAAAGGCCGGTGACCGCCGTCACGTCGCTCGCGATCGACGCCGGCAGGACGGCTGTCGTGGCGGCCGCGACGTATTCACTGCCCGCGGACGCGCGATAGCGCTCAAAGCTGGTGCCGAGTGCCGCCCCGAGAGCCGAGGCCGGCCCGCTGAGCCTCACCAGGAGGCGGTCGGGCGACACCGAGGAAACGGTCAGCCCGCTCTTCGCGGCCCACTTGGAGACGGCGCTGACGGTGGCTGCCGTGGGCGCGTAGGTGCTCAGGAACTTCTCACTGCTGAGACGCCCCGCGGCTCCGCCGGCAGCCAACCCCTGCAGCGCGGCGCCGTGGCGGGGGGTCAGCGTGAGCACGACCGACCGTTCGCCCTGGGCGGGGCCCAGCGACGTGGAGCCCTGGCCGAGCACGGGTGCGGCGCCGCTGAGGGCCATGGCGCCGGTGCAGGTGGCGAGCAGGGTGATGAGGGTCGCGCAGGCTGCAGCAGACAGCAGCCGGAGTTGCCTTGACATATCCATTCTCCAGAGACGAGGGAAACCGCGGCGCGGCGCGCGCGGGAGCGACGGATGAATACCCCGCAACGCACGCGTTCTAAACCCGCTCGCGCTGGGGTGTCGCGCTCGCGCGGGCGTCCGACTGGTCGTAGAGTCCTTCTCTGTGGAGCGGTTCGATGTCGTGGTGGTGGGAGCGCGCTTGGCGGGGTGTGCAACGACAGCCCCGCTGGTGCGCAACGGCAGGCGGGTGCTGGTGCTCGACCGCATGGCGTTCCCCTCCGACCAGCTTTCGACCCACGTCCTGCTCCCCGCCGGGACGGCCGAGCTCGCGGCGATGGGGGCGCTGGGGCGGGTCCTCGCCCTTCGTCCGACGCGCGTGCGCCACGTCCTCGTCGCGGTCGACGGCGCGATCTGCCGCGAGCGCGTTCGCCCGGATCGCGGGATCGACTACGGCGTCTGCGTGCCGCGGGACCTGCTCGACGGAGAGCTCGTTGCGAGCGTGCGCGAACAGGGGGCCGAGGTCCGTGAGCGGTGTTCGGTGGAGGGGCTCCAGTGGCGCGGCGGCCGGGTCTGCGGCGTGCGCTACCGGGACGTCGAGGGCGAAACACACGAGGTCGCCTGCGAGCTCGTGGTCGGCGCCGACGGGCGCCGCTCGACGGTCTCGGCGCTGACGGGAGCGTGGCGGCCATACCGCAGCTCGCGCAACGGCCGGGGCCTCGTGTTCCGCTACATGGACGACCCGCTCGTGGGCAGCGAGGAGGCGGCGACGTACATCCAGTGGCGAGAGGGCGACTCGATGGCGTTCGCCTTCCCCACCACACCCGAAGGCCGTCTGTTGATCCTGATCATGGGAGACCGCCGCGAGGTCAGCGAAGCGCGAGGGGATCCCGAGGCCTACTGGCGGGCGAAGCTCGAGCAGCATCCGGATCTGAGTCGCCGAACCGCCGGGGCGGCGGATCTCGGCAAGCTGCGCTCGACCGCCGACACACCCGCCTTCTTCCGCGCCTCCTCAGGTCCCGGCTGGGTGCTCGCGGGCGACGCGGGCCACTTCAAGGATCCCGTCACCGGACAGGGGATGCGCGACGCGATGTTCGCGGGTCGCACGCTGGGGGAGGCGCTGGTGGCCCACCTCGACGACCCGGGCGCAACCGACCGGGCCACGCGCGTATGGGAGTTCGAGCGCGATCTCGAGTGCCTGCCGGCCTATCACTTCGCCAACACCGACACGATCGTTCGCCGTCAGCCGCTCGTCCTGCGCGAGCTGGTCCGCGAAGCGGGGCGCAACGAAGAGCCCGACATCACGGACCTGTTCGGGCGTGCTCGGACGCTCCAAGAGATCGCGACGCTGCCGAGGCTGGGGCGCAACTTCGCGCGCACCCTCGCCACCGCTCAAGGGCGACGGGCCGAGGAGCTACGCAACGGTCTCGCAGACCTCGCGACCGAGCTTCGGATCCGAGCGGAGCTGCGCTCGAGACGTTTTCGCTCCACAACGCTGGTGCGCGGATCCGAGCATCCGGGCGTGGAGTGGCCCAGCCCACCCCCGGCAGCGCCCTTCTCCGAACCCGCGCGTGAGACGATCGCGGTATGAACCAGCTCGCAATCGCCGTATGACCCGCGTGGCGGTGATCCAGCCGGCGCTGGCGCTCGGTGAGGTCCAGGCAAACCTCGCCCGCGTCGAGGACCTCGTCCGCGACGCCCACCGCGAGCACGGCCCCGAGGTGATCGTGCTGCCCGAGGCGATGGCGAGCCCGAACGTGTACGCGAAGCTGCTGCGGTCCACGCCGGGGCCGATCGACGGGCAGCCCCTACACCTGCTCGCCCGCCTGGCGCGCGAGCTCGACTGTGTGCTGGCGGGAGGCTTCGTCGCGGTCCGAGGCCGGAACACGTTCGGGACCTACGTGCTGGCGGAGCCCGACGGATCGCTGCACCTGCATGACAAGGACATACCGACGGCCTGGGAGCAGTACTTCTACCGCGGCGGCGATGATCCGGGCACGGTCCGGTGCGGAAGGCTGGGCTGCACGGTGGGCCTGATGTCGGGCTGGGAGTGGGCGCGCTACCGCACCAGCGCCAGGGTCAGGAACGCCGGAGCACGGGTCGTGATCGGGGGCATGTGCTGGCCCTCGGTGCCAACCGACTGGCCGGGAGCGGCCGGGCGGCTGAACCAGACCGAGCACGCCCGCTGGCGCGAGCAGGCCGCGGCCCTGCCCGGCCAGGTGGCCCGCCTCACGGGAGTGCCCGTGGCGCACGCCTCGCACGTGGGGCCGATCACGGGCGAAACGCCGCTCATGCCGGGGGTCGCGTGGTCGACGGTGATGATCGGCGAGTCACAGATCTGCGACCGCGACGGCTCGATCCTGGCCCGCCTGACGCTCGAGCAGGGCGAGGGCCACGTCGCCGCCGACATCGACGTCACCTCGGCGCCGGCTCCCGCGGATGAGATCCTCGACCGCTTCTGGATCCCGGAGATGTCGCTGATGACCAAAGCGGCGTGGCACTGGATGAACGCCACGGGCGCGCTCTTCTACGCTCTGCGCCACCGCCGCCGCGGCTTCCCGTGGCAGGCACTGCCGCCCGCCGACCTGCCCGACGAGGTCCCCCCGGCGGACTCCAGCGCAGCGCCGCTGGCCACCGGTTAGCGCGGACGCGGAACCCGCCCCGTCCCGCGCGCCCCGGCCGGCCCCGCCGGGGCCCCGTGCCACCGGCGGCCGCCTAGCTTTTGGCCCGGATCTCCATCGGCTGATTCGGTTTGGCGATCACTTTCGTCGTCAGCGTGGCGGCGTGGCGAGTCGCTGTTTTCGTTTCTTCGAGTTCGAGTTCCTGGAACCCCACGCCTTCCCCGAAGACCGCTTCGGTCGAGGTGACGGTCGCGTTGAAGGTGGCTTTGAACGACCCCGCGGCAAGGCCGCTGAGGACGAAGCCGGCGGATGAGCAGCTGAAGCGCATCATCGCGCCCTGCCTCCCCGCGAGGCCACTCGCATACGCGCCCGTGCCTTCTTCGTAGGTGTAGCTTTCGAGCGCTTCGCTGGCGATCGTGCCGGCGGCGGCGCCGGGGCTCGAGCATTTGACGCCTTCGCGCAGGCATTCGCTGAAGGTCATCGTCTGTTCGTAGAGGTTCGGGGCCAGCAGTTCGCTGGTGGCGGTGCTGGCTTTGCATTCGATCGACGGTGATCCCTGAACGCTGAGGACGGCCGCTCCCCCAGTGCTCGTGGCGCCATAGGAGGCCGCTTCGTACTTGCCCTTCGGAGCCCCCTTCTTTTCGTCCAGCCCGGTGCAGGCAGTGTCGGCGTAGCGGCCGTGCTTGAGCGCGTAGCAGCGCGAGGGGAGCGTGACGAATTCGAACTTGCCCTTCGGCAGGCCGTTCTTGGTGTCTTCGGTGAGGCACCCGCTGTCGCTGTAGAGGCCGTGCTTGAAGGCGACGCATTTGCCGAACTGCTCGCCCGCCGAGGGACCGCCGACATGCCGCGGGTCCGCCAGCTGCGCGATGTCCGGTGTGGTCGCTTCGGTGGCCGTCACGGTGACGCATTTTTCGGCTTCCGAGTAGGCGGCCGTCGGTTCGCGGATCGGCTCCCAGCCCGCCTTGGCGTTGTCCCACCAGATCGTCTTCGCGCCACCGAGTTCGCAGTCCTTGTATTCGATCTTCGTGAAGCTCGATTCTTCGTGCTTGTAGACCTGGAAGTAGGCGCCCTTCGCACGCGCCAGGGGCGGCCCGCCGATCGCGGCGCCGTAGCGGCCGATGCTGACTTCGCCGGTCCCACCGGTCGCCTTCACGGACAGCCCGCCGGTGGCGGCTTCCGCAGGTTCCGCAGGGGCTTTGCTCTTCCCGGTCGCGATCACCTGCAGGGTGCTGAAGGTGCGGTCGGCGCTGTGGCTCGTTCCCTGGAACGACCCGGCGGTGAGGCGGAAGTGGTAGGTCGTGTTGGAGGTCAGCCCTTCGATCGACGCGGACACCGGCACAGGTTCTCCGTTTTCGCCACCTGGTGTTGCGGGCGAGCAGGGAAGGCTCGATCCATATGCGGTAGTGGTGCCGTATTCCAGCTCGCATTCGGTGGCTTCTTCGTAGTCGGGGTTGACGGTGCCCTTCAGGATCGCTGCGCTGGTCGTGATTTCCGCGGGCGCTTCCGTGGTCACGGTCGGAGGCTCCAGGTCGAAGAAGGTCCGCGCCTCGCCCTCCTGGAAGTTGCCGTGGCCGCCGGCGATGAGCGCGATCGAGCCGTTGCCGCTGAGGGCCACGGCTTCGCCGAACTCTCCTTCCTCGGTTTCGAATTCGTCGGTCAGCTTCGCCACTTCCGACCACTGGCCTTCGGCACGGACGAAGGCCCAGGCGGCGCCTTCCGCGGATTCGTCGAGGAAGCCCCCGATGAGGGCTTTGTCGCCGTCGGAGGACAGCGAGACGCTGTCGCCGAAGGCGGCGTCTCCGATCTCTGTGCCGGCCGTGAGCTTGGAGCCCTGCTGGGACCAGCTGCCTTCGCTCTGAGTGAAGACCCACGCGGCCCCCACGCTTCCGTTGTCGGAGCCGCCGCCCACGAGCGCCGTGCTGCCGTCGCCCGACAGGGCCACGCCGGCGCCGAAGCCGCCTTCGCCGGTCTCACCCGCGCCGGTCAGCTTTTCTCCCGCCTGCGACCACTTTTCCTGACTGCGCGTGAACACCCAGGCGGCGCCCACCTGCCCGTTGTTGCGAGGCCCCCCGATGAGGGCCGTGTTGCCGTCGCCGGACAGCGCGACGTCGTCGCCGAAGGCCGCTTCGCCCACGGAGCCGGCCCCGGTCAGCTTTTTCCCCTGCTCGGTCCAGCTGCCGCCGGAGCGTGTGAACACCCACGCCGCGCCGGTGCCCTTGTGGTCGTTGGGACCGCCGATCAGCGCCGTGTTGCCGTCCGCGGAGAGGGCGACGTGAAACCCGAACAGACCTTCGCCGCTCTCACCGGCCCCGGTGAGCTTTTCCCCCTGCTGGGTCCATTTCCCGCCCGAGCGCGTGAACACCCAGGCGGCGCCCGTGTTTTTACTGTCGCCCCACCCGCCGACCAGCGCCGTGTTGCCGTCTCCGGAGAGCGCGACGGAGGCGCCGAACGTGCTTCCGGCGGCCGAGCCGGTGCCCGTCAGCTTGCTCCCCTGCTGGGCCCAGCTACGGCCGGTGCGCGTGTACACCCAGACGGCGCCCTTGGATTCGCTGTCGTTCAGTCCGCCCACGATCGCCGTGTTGCCGTCGGCCGAGATCGCAGCGCTCCCCCCGAAGGAGCCGTGGGCGGTCTCTCCGCCGGCGCCCAGCGGCGCGAAGTTCACCCACGGGTCGATGTGGATCGGGTAGCGCGCGTTGGCCGTCTGCGCGTGGATCAGGATCTGGCCGGGCTGCAAGGACAGCCACGCGTGCAGCGGGCGACCTGTCGCGTCGGTCACGAACAGGCCCGCGTAGCGCAGAGCAGGGCTGCCGCCCCGACTGAGGACCAGGCTGAGGCCATCCCGGCTGAGCTGCGGGGCCACGTTGCCCGACACCTTGAGGGCGAGCGTCAGCGCACCGGTCGCGCGGGGGAGCGGCGAGCGGGGGACGGTGAAGCCCTGCTCGAGGCCGAGGGGTCCGTTGGCGTACCACTCGCCGACCAGCGGCCGCTGGTAGCTCACGCGGTTGGCGCTCGCGTGAGGTTGCGCGGGTCCTACCGGAGTTAGCGCGGAGCCGAGCCCGATCGCACCCAGCTCGAGGCCGACGTGCGACCCCTCGCCGGACACCTGGACCCCGGAGGAGGAGAAGCTCTCCTTCAGGCCCTGCGCGGGGTTGGACGCCGACAGCGCCCCGGTACCCGAGTCGATCGCGTAGGCATGGTCGCCCGCGCCGGCGTTCTCCGAGGCGAGCGGCTGCAGGCTAACCGGCAGGTGTGCCCAGCCCTGGGCGGTCGCCGAAGCGCGCCCGGCTTGACTCGGCGAGGACCATTGCCCGCGCGTGGCGGCAATCGCGCCGGCACCGGCCAGCAGCGCCGCGGCGAGAATCCCCCACCGCGACAGCGTGTGGGAACGGCGCGACCCCGCATCGAAAGCGAACTGCCGTCCGGCAAGCCTCAACAAGGTCATCGCTCTCCCCTGTCCTCTGGGCCGTCGCCAAGGCTGGCGGCCACCTCTGTGACGGCGGCGCGGAAACCCCTCAGTCCCGCGCGCCGGTATATGGGTGGAGTCTAACGGGACCTACGAATCCGCGCATGGCGTCCGGATCGTGGCGGCCTCCTCAACAGCGGCGGCGGGGAGCCTCCTGCGAGCCCCCCGCCAGGGTCGCTCTCAGCGCGTCTGCGCCGAGCGCTCGCTCATACGGCCGTGCACTGACCGAGCTTCCCGCCGAGCACCGTGTTCGGCAGGCCTTCGGAGTCGCCGACCTGCGGCGCCGGCCAGTTGCCGTAGCAGGCCAGGGAGCCCCAGATCGTGTTCGTGACGATCTCCGAAGAGTCCGGCGTGCCGAGGTCGCCGATCGTCACACCCACGTTGTTGTACAGGGCGACGCTGCCGTGGATCGTGTTCCGTAGCACCCCGAACCAGGCTCCATGCCAGCCCTGAATGTCCAGGTTGCGGGTGATCGTGTTTTCCTTGATCGGGAAGTTGATGTAGGGGTTCAGCGTCGGTCCGGGGCCCCCGCCGATCGAGGTCACGTTGCCGTGCACCGTCACGGCCGTGAGGTACATCGTCAGCGGTTCCCTGGCAGAGATGCCGTTGCCGACGACGTCGTCGGTCGTGGTCGTCCCGCACGGCGGTTCCGGTCCGATCGCACCCGGGCTGCAACCGAGCCCCAGGATTGCTCCCCTGCCGACGTTCACGCTACCCGTCACGTTCACGGTCGCGACCGTGAAGGCGTCCAGGCACGATCCCGGGGCGAGCGTCAGGTTGCCCCGCACGGTGAGCGTCGAGCCGGCGGGGACGTAGGTGTTGCCGGTAATGGTCAGGTTGCCGACGGTGCCCGACAGGGGCATCCCTGCGCTCGAGCAGATCGGCGGCCCGACCGTGGGGTCGGCGACGGCGGTCGAGCTCCCGACTGCCATAGCTGCGACCAGCACCAAGCACGGTAGAAACTTCCTCATCGATCCTCCTCTCGATGGTGGCCGGTCGGCGCAAACCCCGCGCTCTCCGGGCCCAGCGCTTGTCCTGGCCGGGCAGCACGGCTTATAGCACCGCGGGCGCTGCCGCTGCATGCAGGGACTTCCCCGGCAGTGCGCCCGGTGCACGCGGCCCCGTCACCGGCGACGCCCGTCTCCCGCAGGTCGACGTAGGCGCAGCCGAGCGGGTCGTGTGGATGACCGTCGCCGGCCGGCTACTCCTCGATGCCCGCCGCCTTCAACGCGTCGGCGGGGCGCTCGAACGCCCGAAACCGGACGCGCACGCCGTCGCGGACGGTCCAGATCGTCCCGACTTCGCGGTCGACGAGCGCGTCGCTGTTTCGCCTCCGTGCCCGCTCGCGGAGGATCACGACGACGTCGTCTCCCACCTCGATCGTCCTCTCGACGGTCTGCCCGTAGTCGTTCCAGCGCGACCAGTACTTGGTGACGTGCGCGACGAACGCGCCGCGGCCGGTCCCACGTTCCGGGAAGTCAGGCAGCGGATACCCGGAGATGTCCCACTCGATATCTGGATCGAGCGTGTCGATCCACTCGTGGACCCTGCCCTCGGAACGGGCCTCCTGTCCGCGCCGGACGACCTCGACATTGTCTCGTGACACGGCCAACCCCTTTCTCCCTCGCGCGACCTCAATCCGGTGCGGTTGGTGCCACCAAGATCAGGCTGCTCTGCTCTCGCGGATCCCGGATGCCAGTCTCAAGATGCCCAGCCGCCCAGACGAGTGCGCGTGTACACATTCGATCGCATCAGAGTATGGCTGACTCCCGGTGCGGCCGACCTGCCCCCGGGCGGTAAGCGGTTCCTCCCCCTTGGGTGTCTACCGGGCAGCGGGTGCCGGGGCGAGGATGGATTCATCAACCGAATCCACCACTCCAGGAGGCAACCGAAAATGCTCAGCACCAAGACCCGCAACGTGATCATCGCCCTCGCCGCATCGGTCAGCGTCGCCTCCGCGACGGTGGCGCCGGCCGTCTCGCAGGCCGCGAAAAGTGATCCCTACCGCAACGCATACGCGAAACAGCAGATGAACAAGGCGCCGGTCACCGACGAGTGCGGCAGCCTCGCCAACATCTACAACGCCGACGTCAGGGAACTGGCCGCCGCCCACGAAACGAAGAACAAGGTGGGGATCGAAACCTTCCGAGAAGCTGCCAACGACCGCTATCAGGAAGCCTACGAGCAGGGATGTGACTGGGCGGCATAGCACGACGACAGCCAGCGAGAGCAACAGGAGCCTCCGCCATGCGGGGGCTTTCTGCTGTCTGGCACAACCGAAAAGCGTGAAGCCCCTAGGGAGGGGCCGACTGCTTTTTTGCCGAGACGATGGCGCCGGG
Organism: uncultured Solirubrobacteraceae bacterium; assembly: GCA_963846255.1. Lineage (GTDB taxonomy): Bacteria > Actinomycetota > Thermoleophilia > Solirubrobacterales > Solirubrobacteraceae > Palsa-744. The sequence goes on along the minus strand of CAWJVE010000005.1, from coordinate 165,925 downwards.
GCGGGTGCCTTCTGCCCCTGTTCAGGCCGTCAGACGGTAGGCGAGCCAGATGCCGGCGAAACCACCGAGGACGAAGAACAGCATCGAGGTCATCGAGAGCTGCCCGGCACCCCAGATGCTCGGGACGAAGCTACCCACGAGGCTCCCGATGAAGCCGCCCGCGTATGTGGGGCCCTTCATCATCATCGCCCATCTCGTCGGTCGGCGCGGTCGGCGCCAGCATCGCTTCATGCCTGCCTTGGACGAACGAACGACCGCGGCGCGGACCCGGGCTTCTTCGAGCGGGCCGGTGCATCGCTCAAGCGGAGACAGCCTGATGGCTGGCCCTGCCCGCCGAACCTGGCGTTTGCAGGTACGACGCCAAGCCGACGCCCGGACTCGAACCGGGGACCCCTTCATTACGAGGCGCGCCCTGGAGGCCGAATTCGGCATGGTTGAGCGAAATTCACCCGAGCTGAACAGGGCTAGGACGATACCGATTTGCGGAGTCGGGGACACGTTTCGGGACACGAACACGCGGCGGGTGCCTACGCCACCACGGCCCGTCAACCCCTTCGGGGTCGCGGCCTGCGGCCGCTTGACTGACCGCGTCGGCTCCGGCATGGATCGATCAGGTCGGGAGCCCGACCCGCTCCAACTGACGGCTCGAGGCCCAACCCAAACCGCTCGTTAACGGTTCGGCAACGCCCGTCGGGAGCGCCGCTATGCCTCCGCGCAGCGGATTGCCTCAGCAGCGACCAACCAGCGCTCAGCCTCGCTACCACGCGCGCACCCCTCAGTGCTGAACCCGAGCGAACGCGAGCGACTCGCGGTGGCGTCACGGCCCGACCCGCAGCAGGTCTTCGGCACTGCGAATCGCGAACGCGGTCAACCACGCTCGCTGATCGTCACTCCAGCCGCGCCGAGCCTGTCTACCTGTCGGCATCCGCTTGCGGCTCGGCGTCTCAGTCCGTCCATCTGGGCCTTTCAGGCCCGCGGCGCTTGTCGTCGGTCGTCATTCGCGCATCTTGCGAATCGTCCAGCGGGCGCTCCACGGCCACGGCGAGGCAAGGCCGACCAGGAACACCAAGACTAGGCCCGCGAACGCGATCCACGCTCCGGCCGACACGCCGAGGGCCACGAGCACGAGACCCGCGACCACATCGCGAGGGCAAATACGCCTAACGCGAGGTACTTGAGCATGAGCTTGAAGTACCCACCCGGCTCCGGGCATATGCGCGTGGAGGCATTGACAACGTGGCGGCATTTCTCGGCTCCGACCCGCCGAGCGTGGCATCGTGCGCGCGGGCGTGCTGGTCGGTTAGGGCCGGCTCGGGTTGGCCACGAAACGTGCTTCGGTGGCTTGTTGCTCGTAGTCGCGGCTGCTGGTGCAGTCGGCGGTGTGTGTGTTGCAGACGACGTAGCGGAGCCCTGCGCCGCCGTTGTGAAACCAGAGTGCGACGTGCTGGCCGTTTGAGTCAAGGAAGCGCGCTTCGGTTGCCTCGGCCTGCGCTTGGCCGAGGATCGGCCGGCCATCTTCGAGGAATTCCCTGCCGGGGAGCGCTCGGACGCGGTTTTCGGTGACGGTGAGCGTGACGAGGGCCGCTGCCGGGTGGGGTGAGCCGCCGACGAAGCGCCCGCCTGTGGTGATGATCTCCTCGCCTTGCCAGGATCCTTCGGCGGCGAGCGCCGCCACGTCTACGCTCGTGACCTGGGACAGGGTCCGCCCATCGCTAACGCGCACTAGCGTGGCCAGGTCTTTGGCGCCTACGCCGCCGCCGCCCGGGCCCAACCGTTGCGTATCGAGCAGCGCCTCAGTCCCGCGCGGGTTGACAGCAACCACCCTGGAATAGGGGCCCAGCGGCCCCGGCGGATACCCGCCGACGCCGCGCTGTCGGGCGGGCCCATACAACACCACGACACCGGCCTCTGCCTGAGGCTTTTCTAGAGCACGCCGGCCGCGTTCCAGCAGAAGGTCCGTGCCAGCCCAGATAGGTTCCGCCCACGGGCCGCTACCTGTCCAAGCATGCGGAGTCCCGGCTAGCCCGCGCTGGGTGAGCACTTGGGTGGAGTATGCGCGGATCGGGCCGGGCTTGACCAGATAGTGGATGTAGGCGATCCCACCATCCTTGCCCCAGGCGGGTTCGCAGGCATGGGTGCGAAACACGAAGTGCATTCCCGTCCGGAGATCGAGCGCATCCAGCGCCGGCCAGCCCTCGTGGGAAGTGCCGTACAGCACGTACCGGCCGTCCGGGGAGCCGACGAGCGAATCACAGCCTCCCAACCTGTAGCCGCCCAGGCGATAGGACCGGCTGCCGGCGGCGAGGCGAAGCACGTCTCCGAGCACAAACGGCCGTGCCGGCCTCGCGCCCCCCGGGAGGACGTTCAGCGCTCCCGCGACCGGTCTAGCAGGCAGATGATGCGGCTGATGCAGCGAACTCGCCGCCCCGCACCCGCCCGCCTCAGCGAGCAAGACCACCGAGACGGCTGCTGCTGCAAAACGACGTTGCACAGAACCTCGCTACCCGCTCCGCTTGAATACGGTCCTTACGGGGGGTAGAGGCTACGCTCGAGATGATGCGCCGCTACGAAGTCAAGATGCTGGAGCCAATGTGGCGAAGTCTTCCTCGCTGGGCGTTGGCCAGACGGAGCCTGATCTGGGCCGGGGAAGCCGAATCGGCGGCTCGGGCGACAGCGTTTGCTGGCGAGAAGTGGCGGTCGGCCTTCGGCGCCGCGCCCAGTGAGGTCCTTAGCCGGTGCGTAGCCCATCCAGAGCCTTGTCCGGTCTGCGGAGGTCAAGGATCGGTGCCTGTGAATCCTCGCGCAACCGCTTCGTCGCTCGCGGACGATAGGCACCGCAAACGCGCGTGTCCGTCCTGCCGCTCGACTGGAACAGAGATCTTCGAGCGAACGTCGATCTGGTCATCGGGCACGACGTACGGAGGGATCGGCAATCACACCATCCTCCCCGGCGAGCAAGGCTACATGCCACCACCTCCGCAGCCGGGGAGCTTCCGAGCCGAGGGTCGATCCCACCTATGCGCTCGGCTCGGAAGCGCCGACCCGGCTGAACGGCTCGAACCGCCGCCGGATTTAACCCCGGATCCCGAATCCGGGGACGGGGCCGCAGTACCTGGGTGGGTGGGCTGGCTTGCTGCCCGACCCCACCCCCACTTCGTGTGCTCGGGGTCGGGCAGTAAGCCAGCAATAAGCAAGCAAGCAAGCAACAAGACTAGAAACCACAAGAGAGGGAACGAGAGCAGGCAAGAGACAGAGACGAAGAACGAACGAAAGAAAGAAAGAAAGAAAGAAAGGACGACGGCGGTCGCGGCGCAACAGAAGGCGACAAAAGGAGAGGAAAGAAGCGATCGGGAAGGGGCGAGGGCGCGAGCGAGGAAGCGGAGCCGAAGCGTCGCGAGAAGCAGCAGCAATCGGGGGCGGGGCTGTCGCGCTCGCGGCCGTCCTTAGACTCGACGCGCGGCCGCGATCCGAGTAGTCTTGCCCCGACCAAGAGGGCGTTCTCGAACGGAGGGGCAGGGATGGGGCGATTCAAGATCATGGGGTTGGCGCTCGCCGTCGTGCTGGCGGTTGGGGCGCTGTCTGCGACCTCGGCGGACGCCGCGAAAGCAAACCTCGTGCTCAGGGAAGGCGGCGAACACCTCTACGAAGGCCTGGACCCGGTTCTCGCGGACGGTGCCCCTATCGAAGCCAGTTTTCAAACCCCCTTGGGGGCTTGCGAGACCACGAAACCCATCGTCGGAGAAATGAAGGCGAACAGCTCGCCCCTGGTGGCGTTCTACACCTCGCCCGGTGGAGGCAAACAGGAAGCGGAAACTTCTTGCGCCGATGAATACGAAGGCATCAAGGACGAAATGAGCCTCCTCCTCCAAGAAGTTCCGCTGTCTTCCAAGGGCACCGTGAAGAAGATCAAGGGATCCCTCATTATCATCATTTGGGGACCCTACGGGTCGGAAAAGGAGTGCGGCTACAGCTTCAACTCCCTCACGAACGCCAAAGGCACCATCCAGCTTCCCGCGCCCGGAAAGGCCAGTGAAGCAGTCGTGAAAGGCACCATGCACAGCGTGGGAAGCCACCAGAACAAGACGTGCCCGAAGAAGGAGACCATCACCTTCACGCTGACGCTCGCCGACAACGGCGGGTTCCCACTTGAAACGACGCTAGAAGGCTGACACGCTCTGTAGGTTGATGCCCAAGGCGATCTCACGCCACGGGCAACGTCACGACCCGACGATGCCGGCGGCGTGGTGGGGCGCCGGCAGACTCTCGCCTCTCCGGCCGAGCTCCTCCGAAAAGGCGCTCAGCGCCTCTTGGATGCGCTCGGACACCTCCGAGCGCGTGTCACCCAGGGCGACGACGCCGGGTAGATCTGGAAGGTATGCCCCCCAGCCTCCGTCCTCGGCCTGCTCGTAGATAACGACGTACTCGCTCATCGCAGCTGCTCCAAACCGCTCGCCCGCTTCATGCTAGGGACGTCGCGGTGCTCCTTCGGCATGCCCTGCCGGATCGGGGACGGGCGGCGCGTCCACGGGCTCGGCGACCTCGAACGCTTCCGCGACTAGTCGTGCGTCCTCCTCGCGCGGCGCGTAGTGCAGGTAGCGCATCGTCGTCTGGATGTCGGCGTGGCCCATCCACTCCTGCACGCGGCGGATGTCGGCCTTGGCGATCATGCGCGTGCCGAAGGTGTGGCGCAGGTCGTGGAATCGCAGCTGACGCAGCCCCGCCCCCGCGAGCGCGGCCTTGTAGCGGCGCCGCATCGCCGAGCCGTCGAGGAAGCTGCCGAGGTCGCCCACGAACACCAGGTCGTCCTCGCCGATGAACATCTCGCGCTGGGAGAGCCGCGCAAGCGCACTGGCGACCTCCGGGGCGAGCGGTACCGAGCGGACCTTGCCCGACTTTGGGCTCGTGAGTGCGCCGGCGTAGTAGCTCGCGCGCACCCGCAGGGCAAACCCTGCGAAGTCGACGTCGCGCCAGCGCAGCGCCAGCAGCTCACCCATCCGCAAGCCGGTGAAGGCCGCGGTGAGGAAGATCGCGGCGTCCTGCTCGGACGCCGCGTGGCGCACCAGCGCCCAGACCTCCTCGGGGCTCAGCACCTCGATCTCCCCTCCGCGAGACTGGCTCGGCTTCTCGACGTCCGCGACCGGGTTGACCGGCAGCTTGTGGAGCTTGCGAGCTCGTTTGAAGATCCCGTGCAGCAGCACCACGGTCTTTCTGCGGCTGCTCGCGCGCCCACCCAGCGAGGCCAGCCACGCCTCGACCTTCTCGGTCGTGACGTCCTCGATCTGGAGCTCGCCGAGCGAGGGCAGGATCTGGGCGTTGATCAGCCAGCGGTAGCCCTTCACGGTCGAGGGCTTGCGTTCGCGGTCGTGCTCGATGTAGCGCAGGTACTCGGCCGCCGCCTCCCGAACCGTGGTTTCGGTCCTGATCAGGCCCGGGAGCGTCCCCTTGCGAGCCTGGGCGAGCGTGTCTTCGAGCAGCTCCTGGGCGAGTCGCCTGGTCAGATAGCCGCCGGCTGGCCGGCCACGTCCGGTCCAGGCGGGCCCGAGCTTGCGCTGCACCTGTCGCCCATCGGGCAGCCGGTACTTCGCGTACCAGACCGGTCCCCGCTTGCGCTCGACGCGAAACACGTGCCCGCTGACGGGCAGCGCCGGCCGCGCGCGAGTAAGGCTCAGCCCAGTGTCAGTAGCGGCAGGGAGACCGCGCTCCTGCATGCCCCGAACCTCCGACGAACCGCCGATGCTCGGGACATATTCGGGACACGCTTACTTTTCGTAAGCGGTCCGCCGCTCTGAGAACCCGCCGATTTGCAGGCACAACGCCAAGCCGACGCCCGGACTCGAACCGGGGACCCCTTCATTACGAGTGAAGTGCTCTACCAGCTGAGCTACGTCGGCGCGAGAACGTCATCCTAGCCTCATGCCCGCGAGCTGCTGAAGCAGGGATTCCCCATGCTTCTCGCAGAAGGCCCTGCCGAGACCCCTGACCTCGATCACCTCCCCCAGCTCTCGGGGGCGTCGCCGCAGGACCCCGCGCAGGGCGGAGTCGGTTGCGACCGTGTAGGCGGGCTTGCCCTCGGCCCGCCCGAGACGCCAGGCGCGGAGCTCGTCGAACTGGGTCTCGTCCACGGGATCCTCGTCCTCCTCGCCCGACATCGCCTGCGTTCCCGACGCGGGCCGCATGCCCGACGGGAGCTGCGCGCGTCCAGCGCGGGAGGCCCGGGCCCGGCGTCGTGGCAGCGGGTCCTCATCGAGCGCCCCGACGAGTGCTGGGTCGGGGTCGCAGACGTCGCAGCAGCGACCCAGTGGGGAGCCTCCCTCGCGATCTCCGAAGTGCTCGAGGATCTGCCGAGACGACGGCAGACGGCGGACGACGAGCTGTAGCGCTCGATCGAGTGGTAGGCCTCCCACACCCGGTTACGAGCGACCTGGATCGCCACCTGAGCCTCGCGGGTACTCCCCCGACCGGTGAGCGTCACATGCAGCCCGCCGCCCATACCGGGGGCCAACTCGGCGGCCCCGGCGCGCTCGGCGATCGACAGCAACACCCGCGAACGTTCGTCGAGTTCCCCGTGGGCCAGCATCACCCTGCCGTCATCGGACCCGGCCCGCAGCGAGCCCACGAACCGCTTCACGTCCTCGACGCTCGTCTCCCGCTCCTTGATGAAGCGGATCAGCCGGCCGAGGTCCACGCGGGCCGCCAGCAGCACGGCCCGCGCGGGCTGCCCGTCGCGCCCGGCCCTGCCCGCCTCCTGGTAGTAGGCCTCCAGGCTGGTCGGCAGCGCCCAGTGCACCACGGTATGCACGTCGGCCTTGTCGACGCCCATGCCGAACGCGTTGGTGGCCACGATCACCTCCGCGCGGCCGTCCATGAACGCCTTCTGGCTGTCCGTCCGCTGCTGCGGGGACATGCCGGCGTGGTAGGCGCCGGCGGTGATCCCGCCCGCCCGTGATCAGCTCGGCCACGGACTCGGTGTCCTTGCGCGTGCCGCAGTAGACGATCGCGGGCCTGCACCCGTCGCCCCGGAGAACGTGCATCAGAGCGGCACGCTTGCGCGCCATCGCGCCCTTCCCCTCCACCCCCACGACGTCGAAGGCGAGGTTGGGGCGGTCGAAGCCGGAGCGCACCGAGACGGGCCGGCTCAGCCCGAGCCGGCCCTCGATCTCCTCCGCCACGCGTGGCGTCGCCGTCGCCGTGAGGGCCATCACCGGCGGGCGGCCCAGTGCCGCGATGGCGTCGTGCAGACGCAGGTAGTCGGGGCGGAAGTCGTGGCCCCACTCCGTCACGCAGTGCGCCTCGTCGACGACGAAAAGCCCCACCCTCGTGTCCGCCAGCGCGGCCCGGAAGGCCGCCGAGGAGAAGCGCTCGGGCGCCACCAGGGCGAGCCGGACGCGACCCTCGCGGATCTCCGCGAGGCTGCGCTCGTTGTGGCCCTCGCCCATCCCGGAGGCGAGCATGCATGCGGGCACCCCCACCTCCTGCAGGCGCCTGAGCTGATCGGCCATCAGGGCGATCAGAGGGCTCACGACCAGCACCAGCCCGCCGCCGGCGAGCGCCGGGAGCTGGTAGCAGAGCGACTTGCCGCCCCCGGTCGGCATCACCACCAGGCTGTCCCTGCCCTCGAGCGCCGCCACCACGGCGTCCCGCTGGCCGGGGCGGAACGAGGATAGGCCGAAGCCCTCCAGCAGCGCCTCGGGGTCTGGGGCGCTGACGCTGGGCAGCGTCATCGCCGCGGCTGATCCACTGGACATCTCCGCCGGGAAGCTATCCCCCGCTGCGGCTGTCGCCCCTCCGCTCCCACGTCACTCTCGCACCGGCTGCGGGCACGAACGTGATCGCCCGCCGACGCGTCCACTCGCCGTTTCGCCACAGCGTGCCCCAGCCCGCCGGGGGCGCAGCTCGCCCAGCATCGTCCGCAGCATCACCTTCATCTCCAACTGCGCGAAGGAGGCGCCGATGCAGCGGCGGATTCCGCCCCCGAACGGGATCCAGGCGAAGGTGTCGGGGCCGGTGCCCAGGAAGCGCTCGGGACGGAACGCCTGCGGCTGCTCATAGACCTCCGGGTTGCGGTTGGTGAGGTAGATGCACGGGGCCACCCTCGTGCCGGCCGGGAGCAGCATGTCGCCCACCTCCAGATCCTGCTGCAGCACGCGCACCACGATCGGCACCACCGGCCTCACCCGCAGGGTCTCGTTGACGGTCGCTTCCAGGTACTCCTCGCCGCCCTCGTCGAGCTCTCCCAACAGCCGCTCGAGCTTGTCGGGGTGGCGCACCAGGCGCTCGATCGCCCACGCGACGGAGGTGGCCGTGGTCTCGTGGCCCGCCAGCAGCAGCGTCACGAGCTCATCCCGCAGCTCCTCGTCGCTCATCGCCTCCCCGTCCTCGTCGCGGGCCTGCAAGAGCAGCGAGAGGATGTCGGTGCGCTCGTCCAGGTCGGGCTGGCCGCGGCGCAGGGCGATCTCCGCGTACACGAGCCGGTCGAGTTGCGCCAGGGTGTCGGCCAGCGCGCGGGGCGGTGTGTCGAAGTTCGGGCTCGAGAGTGCGACCTTCAGCAGCATCAGCGTCTGTCCCGGGTTGAGCAGGTTCCCGATCGCCCGTCGCAGCGGATCCATACGCTCGGCGTCGACGCCGAAGATGGCGCTCAGGATCACCTCGAGCGTGATCCGCCGGGTTGCCGGGTGCAGGCGCATGGGCCGGCCGAGCGTCCATCCGGCCATCTCCTGGCGCGTGGCCGCCACGATCGTCGAGGAGTACTCGCGCATCCGCTCGCCGTGGAAGGGCGGCAGCAGGAGCTTGCGCTGGCGCATGTGCTCTGGGCCTGTGAGCACGATCACGGAGTTGCGGCCCATGATCGGCACGACCGGGGATTGACCGGCGGCCGAGGGGGCCACATCCCCGGGAGCGGTCATCACGTCCTTCACCGCCTGCGGGTCGCTCACGAACACGAGCTGGCGGCCGCTGGGGGCGAAGGTGATCGTGAACGCCGACCCGAGCCTGCGCGCGCACTGCTCCATCACCCAGGTCGGAGCCAGTGTCCACAGAAGCGTCTGGGCGAGCGGCGGCAGCGAGGGCCCGGCCGGGATGGCAGGACCCGTGCCGGGGCCCGGCCGACGGCTCGATCTCGAGCTCGCGTCCGTTCAGCTGCGCAGCGGTGGCCACGCCCTGAACGCTACCCCTACCGGGACGCTCGTGACTCCGAGCGCCGCGGCGAGGAGCCCGGCAGCGTGACGGGACGCCGCGCAACCTCGGCGAGCACCGTCAGGGCGGGTTCGTTGGCGACGTGCCAGAGCTCCCGCATGAGGCCGTGTTCGTGCTCCTGCAGGAGGGCTTGGGTGAGCTGCTCGTGGGCCGCGTCGATCTCCTCCCCGGAGAGCCTCCTCGGACACTTGGTGAGGTACCCGAGCAGCATCCTCGCGGGCAGCAGGCGAACGCCCTTGCGCCGCGCCAGCGGCCTGTCCACCCAGGCCCGGCTGTAGACGATCAGCGGCTCCACCTCGATCCCGGTGATCCGTTCGACCGCCCGTCGCTGGGCCCGGGCCTGCTCGATCGTGGCGCCGTGCACCCGCGACACCCGCACGGGCCCGGGATGGCTCTTGGTCTCGACCGTGAAGACCCCCGCAGGGCCGATCACGATGTGGTCGATGTTCCCGCGGCCCACGGTCCCGTCGTGGATCACCAGCCAGCGGTTCTCGCAGAAGCAGTCCAGCAGCCCCCCCACATGCTCCTCCCCGCTGGCCCCCCGGTCGCGACGGGCCAGGAGCGGCAGCACGTAGTGGGAGATCACGAACATGCTCGCCAGCAGCACGATCTCCGCGGCCAGGAAACGCCAGTCGTGCAGGCCGAAGGTGCGACCGAGCGCGGCTGTGGCCACGGCCAGCGCGCCGAGCCACACGAGCGTGCGCATGCGCAACCGCCGGACTGTCGCACGCGCGTACTGTCCGGGGGTGCGTCGTGTCGGATCCTTCGCTTCTCTCTGCATTGGGCGGTCCTTGGTCTGGTGAGTACCGCATCGGCTCAAAGGCAGCCTTTCCTTGAGGGTGCTGGCAAAACCTTCCACGCCTTGACCGGCCAAAGGTGGAGCTGGACGGGGGGCGTCTAAAGCACGCCCGGAGGCCGGCCGAAGCCAAAAGCCCTGGACCGCCTCCCCCAGCACGGTCCGAACCGATGAACCACCCCCCGAGCCTCTCCCACCCCTCCGACATGTGCCTGCTGCTGCGGGCCTACGCCGAGCAGCGTTGGATCACCAGCGAGCTGTTGCCCGTGGTACGGGAGCTCGAGTCCCCCGACCAGATCCCCGAAGAGCAGCTCGGAGCCGCGCTCGCCTATCTGGAGGTCCTTTGGGTGGATGCCCGCCGGCGGGCAGCCGAGACCGACGCCGCCCTCGAGGCGCTCGGCGTCACGGGCTGCGCATCCCCGGTGCTCTCCGAACGGGCGCGGCGCTACAACGCGGCCGTGCGGCGCCTGAGAGCTTCGGTGGAGGAGCGGGTGCGGCGTATCACCCACCTCGGCTCGCCCCCCTCGCCACGCGAGCGCGCCGGTCTCTGAGCCCATCGCTTAGGCTCCGGCGCCGATGGCGCCACGATTCGACCTGCAGTCGCACTCGACCCACTCCGACGGGGCGCTCCCGGCCGCAGAGGTGGTCGCGCGGGCGGCGGAGGCCGGCGTGGAGCTGCTGGCGCTGTCCGACCACGACACCATCAGCGGTGTCCCCGAGGCTCTGGCCGCCGGTGAGCGTGTGGGCGTGCAGGTGGTCACGGCCGTGGAGATCTCCGCGGTGGACGACGGGGCGTCCACGCCACGGGAACTGCACATCCTCGGCTACAACATCGACTACACCCGTCCCCGGCTGGTGCAGCGCCTGACGCGAGTTTCTCGGCGACCGCGAGCAGCGCACCCTGCGGATGGCCGCGGCGCTGAAGGAAGCCGGCTTCGAGCTCGACGAAACCGAGATCCAGCAGCGGATCGCCGCCGAGCAGCCGATCGGCCGTCCCCACCTCGCGCAGGCGGTCCTGTCGGCGCCCGCCAACGCCACCCGCCTGCAGGCGGAGGAGATCGGCGACATCGGGGCCCTGATCCGCGGCTATCTGATCGAGGGCAAGCCCGCCTTCCGCATGCGCGAGACCCCGACCGTGGCCCAAGCGGTCGAGGCGATCCACGAAGCCGACGGAGTGGCCGTGTGGGCCCACCCCTTCTGGGACATCTCCGATCCGGACGAGGTCCTGGAAACCATCGAGCGCTTCAGGGCGCTCGGGATGGACGGTGTGGAGGTCTTCTACATCACCCACACCCGTGAGCAGACCGAGCTGCTCGCCGGCCGCTGCTCGGAGCTCGGGCTGCTGCAGACGGGCTCAGCCGACTACCACGGTCCCGAGAACCTTCAGTTCCACAGCTTCCTGGCGTTCGACACCTACGGGCTCGAGCCGAACCTCGGTCCGATCGGGGCTTCCTAGACCCACCAGGGTTCGGCTGGACCCGTCGGGGCCCGGCCGAGGTAAGGGAAGTCGCACCCCAGGGTCGCTTTCCGGCGGCTCCGGACGGGGCGAGGATGGTCTTACAAACCAACTCGCCCATCAGGAGGCAACAGAAATGCTACGCACCAAGATCACAACGATCGCCGTCTCACTCGCCGCGGTCCTCAGCTTCGCCGGCGCGGCACTCGTGCCCACCGCCGCCCAGGCCCAGTGGCACAACTACTGCATCGGCGGCCACTGCATCACCCACACGAACTTCACGATCGGCGGCGTCAGTCCGTGCGCCGGCGTGAGCTCGAGCTACGACAAGGCCTACGGCGGGCTGCTGGAAGCGCTCCAGAACCAGAAAGAACTCCCCGACAAGGTCCACCCGGAAATGACCCCGAAGGAAGCCCAGGAACAGGTCGAAGACGCCGAAGCGGCCGTCCACGCCGCCGACCTCTCCGCCTTCGAATGGGGCTGCAGCGTCGCCGCCCCGGCCCACACCGTGCCGCCCTCGATCAAAGGGCAGTTCACGACCGTCCTCGGGCACCTGCGGCTGGTCGCCTTCACGCAGGTTCGTGTCAAACAGGAAACGGCAAAGGTCAGCACCGCGAAGGTGTCAGCCCGGTAACCCCGCCGGCCCACCTGATCGGCGGATGACGGCCCCCGTGAACGCGGGGGCCGTCGTCGTTTTCAAGGGGTCACGACGCCCGCGTCCTCGGCACTGACCCCGGGTCAGCCCCGAGCGAGCGTCGCCTCGAGGCGATAGCTGAGCGCCTCCAGGGCGAGCTCCTCGGAGACGTTCGCCGACAGGCTCAGGCGGGTCTCGGCGACGAGCTCGAGAGCGTCCCTGAGCGCGCGCCCGTCACGGCCCTGGGCTTCGGCTTCGATCAGGTCGCGGCGATCGACGGCGTGCAGCAGCTCGGGTGCCCCTTCGCACGCGCACATCAGGTCCCGCAGCCACAGCTCCGCCAGCCGCAGTGAGAGGTCGAGCATGCGGGTCCTGGCGCGGCGCTCGCTGCGCCGGCGAGACTCCAGCAGTTCACGTTCGGCGCGTTTGCGCTCCCGGGCGGGGAGCAGCTCGAGGTCCTGCTCGGCAGCCGCCGCGAGGGCCTCGGAGGTGCCGGCGCCGGCCGCCGCGGCCTGCTCGATCAGCACCAGCCAGGCCCGCGAGGCGCTGCTCTGAGAGATCGCCCCGCGTATGAACGCCTCGGAAGCCCGCCTCAGCCGATCGCCCTCCTCGCCCGCCAGCCAGGCGGCCAGGCCCGCGTCTCCGAGCGCGAGCCGTGCGCAGGCCCGGGCACGATGCTCGTCGACACCCGTCAGGGTCGCCGCCACGCGATCCGCCCCGAGCGGGTCGAAGCGCACCAGCTGACAGCGTGAGGCGATCGTCGGCAACACGTCGTCGAGGCGGTCGCTGAGCAGCAGCAGGTGGACGAAGTCGTGCGGCTCCTCGAGCGTCTTCAGCATGCGGTTCGCCGACTGGTCGTTCATCGCCTCCACGGACTCGATCACGAACACCCGCCGGGTCGACTCGAACGGGGTGCGGGCCGCCGCGGCGACGACCGGCTCCTCGATGTCGGCCACCAGCATTTCCGAGGCCCCCGAGGGGGACACCCAGGTGAGGTCGGGATGGGCGTCGCGGGCGACCCGCTCAGCCACGGTGTCCGGGCTGCGGGCCCCGCTGCTGCAGCAGGCTCACCGCGAGCGCCCGGGCGGCCGCCCGCTTGCCCGTCCCCGGCGGCCCGTACAGGAGGTAGGCGTGGGAGGCGGCTGCGGGGTTCTCCGTCAGCGGCCCGAGCACGGCGCGGGCGTGGGGCTGTGTGCGGAGAACCTCCTCGAGCGCTGCGGGGGCCTGTGACATCGAGGGCCGAGTATCGCGCAACCCCCGCGGCGGCTCGCCGAGAGCGACGAGGGCAACCGTACGGCCGCCGCACGGCGCGTGTACGGTGGCCGTTCGTGGCGGGCGCTCTGATCACCATCGAGGGGCTCGACGGGGCCGGCAAGTCGACGCTGGCGCGAGGGCCTGGCCCGCGAGCTCGCCGCCCGTGGGACCGAGGTTGAGCTGCTGCGCGAGCCGGGCGGCGTGGAGGCGTCCGAGCGGATCCGGGAGCTGGTGCAGGACCCGCGGCCTCGAGGTGCTCCCGCGGGCGGAGGCGCTGCTGTACGCGGCCGCCCGGGCCCAGCTCGTGGAGGAGCTGCTGACGCCGCTGCTGAGCGCGGCGTGGTCGTGCTGCTGGACCGCTTCGTGGACTCCTCCCTGGCCTACCAGGGGGGCGCCCGCGGCCTGGGGGTCGAGCGGGTGGCCGAGATCAACGCCTTCGCCACCGGCGGCCTGGCGCCCGACCTCACGCTGCTGCTGAGGATCGACCCGCCGTCTGGGCGTGCGCGCCAGCAGGGTCGCAGCGGAGGACCCGGACCGGCTCGAGCGCGAAGACGAGGACTTCTTCGAGCGCGTCGCCGCCGCCTACGAGCAGATCGCCTCGTCGGAGCCCGGGCCGCGTACGCGTGATCGACGCCGGACGCTCGCGCCGAAGAGGTTCTCGCCGAGGCCCTCGAGGCGGTCACGGAACTGCTCGGGGACCCGCCGCGGGCGGCCTAGCTCGGGCGCCCAGCCAGGGGCCTAGCATTGGGCCCATGACGAGCTTCCTCGCAGCCGGCGTGACGACGGTCCACGGACCTCGTCCGGCGGGCTCCCGGCGGCCGCCGTGGTGCTGATCGTGCTCGCTGGCCTGTTGCTGCTCGCGTGCGCGGTGTGGGGGCTTTGCCCAGGCGCGGGCGTGGGAGCCGAAGTGGTCGCTGGCGCTACGCCACGCGATCGCCGAGGCGGGCTTCCGGGCCTCCGCCACGTGGCGCGAATTCGAGCGACTGGGCGAGGCTCGGGCGCTAGCCCGACGAGGCCCCTTCGAGGGCCCGGAAAGACGCTCGTTGGGCACTAAAATTGAGGGTGTCTTTCGCATCCGATCTGAGCGCGAGGATAACCGGCCCGAGAAGAGCTCATTTCCATAGCGTCACGGCGCCGGCGCAGCAGAGGAGGAAGGTCCGATGAACCCGCCCATGAACCCCATCGCCCCGCAGGACGCAGCCCGTGGCCAGGCGCTGAAAATCGCCCGCTTCTTTACCGATGGCGAGACCCATCCGTTCGACGCCGTCGAGTGGGAGGTGCGCGACGCCCGCATCGGCCACGGCGAGCGCGTGGCCTTCGAACAGCCGGGCGTGGAGTTCCCCGCGAGCTGGTCCCAGAACGCGACCAACATCGTCGCCCAGAAGTACTTCCGCGGCCAGCTCGGCTCGCCCGAGCGCGAGCACTCGGTCAGGCAGATGATCGGACGTGTGGCGGGCACCATCACGCGCTGGGGCCGGGAGGGCGGCTACTTCGACGCGGAGCCCGACGCGCAGACCTTCGAGCACGAGCTCACCCACATCCTGCTGCACCAGATGGCGGCCTTCAACTCGCCCGTGTGGTTCAACGTGGGCTTCGAGGAGCAGCCGCAGTGCTCGGCCTGCCTGCCCGGCCACGCGCTCGTCTCGACGCCCGCCGGGATGGTCCCGATCGGCGAGCTCGTGGAGGGCGAAATGATCGGCACCGAGGTCTACGACTCGGGCGGCTCCACGCGCGTGGTGGCGGTCAAGCACAACGGTCGCCGGCCGGTGTGGCGGGTGGGCCTGCGCAACGGCAGCTTCGTCGAGGCCACCGCCGACCACGTCGTCAAGGCGAGCGCCGAGCGCCGCAGCCGGCCGACCGTGGCTGCGGGTCGATCAGCTACAGCCCGGTATGCGCATGCACCTGCACCCCCACAAGGCGAAGGTGGCCGACCCCGTACGCGTAACGGTGGGCGGCCCCGGGGGCGAGTCGGCGCTCGAGCTGATCGACGAGACCGACCGCACGGCGGTCGCCGAGGCGGCCCTGGCCGGTTGGCTGCAGGCCGATGGCTTCGTCGGCGAGCGCCAGAGCACGGAGGGCTGCACGCCGGCGCTCGAATTCGAGGTCGCCGGAGCGGAGGAGTACGACTGGGTCAGCAGCCACCTCGACGTGGCCTTCCCGCACGTCTCCCGCAAGGTCGCGGAGGCCAGCCTGGAAAGCACCCAGGTGCGGACGGATCAGCCTCCACGGTGACGCCCTTCGCGGCTACGCCGAGCGCTGGGGCCTGCTCGCGTCCGGCACCGAGGCGCGGGTTCCGGAGCGGCTCTACACGGCCTCCCACGAGGAGATCACCGCCTACCTGCGCAGCGTCTTCCAGGCCGGCGGCTACGTCTCGCTGCGCCATTCCGGCGGCTACGAAAGCGCGCGCGTGGGCGTGGCCACGATCAGCGGCCGCTGGAGCGAGGACGTGCAGCTGCTGCTGGGCACGCTCGGGATCTACTCGCGGCGTAACCCCAGGCGCGAGAAGCGCGATGGTCGCAATGAGATGTTCGAGGTCTGGCTCGCGATCGGCTCCGAGCGGGCCCGCTTCGCCGAGCTCGTCGGCTTCGTCTCCCACGAGAAGCAGCGCAAGCTGCTGAGCTCGCTGTGCCTGCGCCACCCCAAGCACTGCAGCGACCTGCGCGAGGAGGAGATCGTCTCGATCGAGCCCGCGGGGACGATGGATGTGTACGACATCCAGACCGAGTCGGGCGAGTTCCTGACCAACAACGTCGCCGTCCACAACTGCTTCATCCTCAGCGTCCAGGACACGATGGAGTCGATCCTCGACTGGAACACCAAGGAGGGCATGATCTTCCGCGGCGGGTCCGGGTCGGGGATCAACCTGTCGAACATCCGCGGCTCGATGGAGCCGCTGGCGAAGGGCGGCACGGCCTCCGGACCCGTGTCCTTCATGCGCGGGGCCGACTCCTGGGCGGGCACGATCAAGTCCGGCGGCAAGACCCGCCGGGCGGCGAAGATGGTCGTGCTCGACGTCGACCATCCCGACATCCGCGAGTTCATCTGGTGCAAGGCCAAGGAGGAGGACAAGGCGGAGGCGCTGCGGGACGCCGGCTTCGACATGTCGATCGACGGCGAGGGCTTCAAGTCGATCCAGTACCAGAACGCCAACAACTCGGTGCGCCTGACCGACGACTTCATGGGCGCGGTGGAGAAGGACGAGGACTGGCACCTATTGGCCCGCGCCACCGGACAGCCGATCGGCGAGCCGATCCCGGCGCGGCAGCTTATGCAGGAGATCGCCGAAGCGGCCTGGCGCTGCGCGGACCCGGGCGTTCAGTACGACACGACCATCAACCGCTGGCACACGGCGCCCAACAGCGGGCGCATCAACGCGTCTAACCCGTGCTTCCCGGCGGACGCGCGTGTGCACACGACGCTCGGCTTGCTGCCGATCGGCGAGCTGGTCGATCGCGGTGAGGCGGGCGAGGAGTTCGAGGTCTACACCCACCGCGCCACCGCAGCGGAGCCCGGTGAGGGCGTGGCGGCCACCCAGCCGATCGCCCTGATGCGCAACGGAGTCAAGCCGATCGTGCGCCTGCGCTTCGCGAATGGCGGCGAGCTGCGCTGCACGCCCAACCACCGCGTCTGGACGACCAACCGCGGCTACGTGCGCGCCGAGGAGCTGACCGACCAGGACCAGGTGCTGCTCAACGACAGCCCGACACCGGCGAGCGACGCGTCCTGGGAGCTGCCTGTCAAAGTGGCGGCCGCTGCCAAGTCCTTCAGCAGAGGGGGCAGCGTCACCTATCAGGGGCTGCCGGAGCGCTGGAGTGAGGGGCTCGCCGAGCTGACGGGGCACCTTGTCGGCGACGGCTGGCTGACCGACGTGCAGACTGGCTGGGTCTACGGCGGCGATGACATCGAGGACGGCCTGCTCGACGCCCACGAGGGCCTGCTGGCCGAGCTGATCGGCGGGATCAGCCGTCAAGAGATGCCCAACGAAACGATCCAGTTGCGGGCCGGCAGCGGTGCCGTACGGGAGCTCTTCCGCGGTATCGGCGTCCACGCCGCCCGTGCGCACGACAAGCGGGTGCCTGCCTCGATCTTCGTGGCACCACGCGAGGTGCAGGCGGCCTTTCTACGAGGCCTGTTCGGGGCAGATGGATGTCTATCCACGAAAAGCGGCAACAAGGCTATCGATATGCCGGCCTCGGGAGCCGCAGCGAAGCGTTGCTGAAGGACGCACAGCGGCTGTTGTCGGCATGGGGCATCCGCGCGCAGATCTACCGGGTCGGCAACGGCGAGGGCAGCAACTTCTCCTACACCCGAAAGGACGGCACCACCGTCCAACTATCAGTCGCGTCAGGGCTTCGACCTGCGCATCACGGGCGGCGACCTCGGCCCTTCGCCGAGGAGATCGGTTTCTCATGCCCACGCAAGCAGGCAGCGCTCGAGCGATTGATAGCTGAGACCACCCGCCGCGCGACCCCGGCCGCCACGAACCTCGTCGCGCGCGAGCCCGACGGCCAGGAGATGGTCTACAACCTGACCGAGCCGCTCCACCACTCCTACATCGTGGACGGCATCGTGGTGGCTAATTGCTCCGAGTACATGCACGTCGACGACTCGGCCTGCAACCTCGCCTCGCTGAACCTGATGAAGTTCCGCCGCTCTGATGGGACGCTCGACGTCGAGTCCTTCGAGCACGCCGTCGACGTGATGCTGCTCGCGCAGGAGATCGTCGTCGGCCCGTCGAGCTACCCCACGGAGGAGATCGGCCGCAACGCCCGCGCCTTCCGCCAGCTCGGGCTCGGGTACGCCAACCTCGGCGCCTACCTGATGGCCGACGGCGTCCCCTACGACTCCGACTCCGGCCGCGGGACGGCCGCAGCGATCACCGCGCTGATGACCGGCCGCGCCTACCGGCGCTCGGCCGAGATCGCCGGGGCGATCGGACCCTACGAGCGCTACGCGGAGAACCGCGAGCCCCACAACCGCGTGATGCGCATGCACCGTGACGCCTCACTACGCGATCGCCGATGACGACCTGCGAGGACTCCGAGCTGCTGTCAGCCGCCCGTCGCTCGTGGAATGAGGCGGTCGAACTGGGCGAGCGCCACGGCTACCGCAATGCGCAGGCCACGGTTTTGGCGCCCACGGGGACCATATGTTTCTTGATGGATTGCGACACCACCGGCGTGGAGCCCGACTTCTCGCTGGTGAAGTTCAAGGAGCTCGTCGGCGGGGGGCAGATGACGATCGTCAACCGCACCGTCCCGCTGGCGCTCGCCAACCTCGGCTACTCCGAGCAGCAGGTCGAGCAGATCGAGGCCCACCTGGCCGAGCACGGCACGTCGTGGGGGCTCCCGGCCTGGCCGAGGAGCACCTCGAGGTGTTCGACGTCGCGGTCGGCGAGCGCGCGATCTCACACATGGGCCACATCAAGATGATGGGAGCGGTACAGCCGTTCATCTCGGGCGCGATCTCGAAGACCGTCAACCTCCCCGAGCAGGCGAGCGTCGAGGACATCGCGGAGGCCTTCCTCGAGGCCTGGAGGCTCGGGATCAAGGCGCTGGCGATCTACAGGGACGGGTCGAAGACCGCCCAGGCGCTGCGTACCGACGCCCAGAAGGAAAAGGCGGAGCCGGCCGACGTCGACGCGATCGTCGAGCAGGCGGTCGCGAAGGCGATCGCCGAAGTCGGCCCGCAGCGCAAGCGGATGCCGCGTGAGCGCCAGTCGATCACGCACAAGTTCTCGATCGCGGGCCACGAGGGCTACATCACCGCGGGCATGTACGAGGACGGCTCCGTCGGGGAGATCTTCCTCACCGACATCGGCAAGGAGGGCTCGACGCTGCGGGGGATGATGAACTCCTTCGCCACCGCGATCTCGATCGCGCTTCAGTACGGCGTGCCGCTGGAGACGCTGGTGCGCAAGTTCAGCTACATGCGCTTCGAGCCCGAGGGGATCACCGGCAACCCGGAGATCCCGTTCGCCAAGTCGATGCCCGACTACATCATGCGCTGGCTGGCCTCCCGCTTCCTGGACGTGGACGCCCAGGAGGATCTCGGCATCCTCACCCCAGCCGTTCGGGCCCGCAAAGCCGCCCAGGACGCGGTCCTTGCCGTCTCCGCCACCGACACCGCCGGACCGTCGACCGAGACGGGCGCCGAGGGCGACTCCGGCGTCGGGGGCGAGTCGCAGGCCGAGGACAAGCCGCAGGGCAAGGGCGGAAACGGTGGCAACGGCGGGAACGGCGGGAACGCTCCCGCAACGGCGTCGTTCACGGAAACGCCTCCGGTCGTCCCGGCCAGGCTCCAGGGCCTGGACCTCGGTCCCGCCTGCAGCCAGTGCGGCGGGATGATGCAGCGCACGGGCTCGTGCTACACGTGCTCGAGCTGCGGCAACAACACCGGCTGCGGCTAAACCCCGACGGCCAGCGCCGCGGCGGGCTCGGCGTGCGCCGCTGCCGGCACCGCCTCGACCTTCACGGGCACGTCGTTGAGGGCGGCGTTGCCCGTCAGGCGATCCACGATCGAGGGGTCGGTGATGTCGTTGACGCTCGCCCCTGGATGGGCGGCCGCGAGCTTCCAGCCGACGCCCGAGCGGCCGTGGCCGAAGCCGTGGGGGATCGACACCACCCCCGGGCGCATCTGGTCGCTGACCTCCAGCGGCACCTCGATCGTCCCCACCGCCGATGCCACCTTCACGAGCTGGCCGTCGCTCAGGCCCGCGTCCGTCCGCGTCGTCGGGATGGAGCATCGCGGTGCAGCGGTCGGCGCCCTTCATCAGGCGGGCGCTGTTGTGCATCCACGAGTTGTTCGACCGCAGCGAGCGGCGCCCGATCAGGGTCAGGTCGAAGCCTTCACTGCGCGCCGCCTCGCGTTCGGCGGCGAGCTCAGCCAGGCGCCCGGCCTCCTCCACCAGCACGGGCGGGGCCAACTTGCACCCGCTTGCCCTTCGTACGCAGCCGTCGCACGAGGTTCGGCCTCAGCGGCCCGAGGTCGATCCCGTGAGCAGAGCGCCGGACCTTGCCCATGTCCAGGCTGCCGCGATGAGCGCAGCCGGCCGTAGGGACCGATCCGCATCACCAGGTCGGCGACCCGCTCGGGTGTCACCAGAGGGCCGAGCCGCGCGCAGGAAGCGCGTTCGTGACCGCTCCGGTGCGCCCGCACCCGAGGCGGGCCGCCAGCTCCCGCAGGATCTCCCAGTCGGTCTTGCCGCCCACCGGCTTGGGCAGTGCGGCCGGGTTGTAGCGGACCTGGTTGCGGACCGAGAAGGACGGGAACACGAAGTCAACGTCCGAGCGCTCGAGCTGTGCCACCGGCGGGAGGATCACGTCGGCGTGCCTGGTCGTCTCGGTGACGTACATGTCCACGGCCACACACCACTCGAGCTGCTCCATGGCCTCGTCCAGCCGTGAGCCGGCGGGCGTCGAGAGCACCGGGTTGCCGGCGTAGATGAACATGCCCCGCACCTGGCCGGCGCCGGGGGTGAGGATCTCGTCCGCCAGCCCGGCCACTGGGAGCTCGCCGGCGAGCTCGGGCAGGCCGCTCACACGCTGGTGGTAGGCGCCCCGGCCGGGTTTGCCGTCCAGCCGTTCGGTGATCGTCACGAGGTCGAAGGGCGAGGAGGGGAACATCGCGCCGCCGACGTTGTCCATGTTGCCCGTGACGGTGTTGAGGGCGTTGATCAGCCAGTGCGTGAGCGATCCCGTCTGCTGATGGCACACCCCCACGCGCCCGTAGGCCACCGCGCTGGGAGCATCGGCGAACTCCCGGGCGAGGCGCTCGATCTCGCCGGCCTCGACGCCCGCGTGGGCGGCGGCGCGCTCCGGGGACCACTGCCCGGCGAGGCCGCGAAGCTCGGCCAGGCCGTCGCAGCGCCCATCGAGCCGGCCGAGGCGCACCCGGCCCTCGGCGAAGATCACGTTGAGCATCCCCAGCAGCAGGTAGGCGTCGCCCCCGGGGCGGACGGCGACGTGCTCGGAGGCGTGCCTCGCGGTCTCCGTGCGGCGGGGGTCGATCACGACCACCTTTCCGCCCCTGGCGCGGATCGTCCTGATCTTCTCCCGCATCGCGGGGGCGGTCATGATCGAGCCGTTCGACACGGCCGGGTTGGCGCCGATCACGAGCAGGTGCTGGGTACGTTCGACGTCGGGGATCGGCAGCACCGCGTAGTGGCCGAACATCTCCAGCGAGCTGAGGTACTGCGGGAGCTGGTCCACAGAGGTGGCCGAGTAGTTGTTGCGCGACCCGAGCAGCTTGCGCACCAGCACCGCCATCAGGATCCCCGAGGAGTGCGCCCCGGGGTTGCCGAGGTAGTTCGCAACCGCGTCGGCGCCGTGGCGATCGCGGACGCCCCGGCAGGCCGTCCGCGGCCAGCGACAGCGCCTCCTTCCAGCCGATCTCCACGAAACGCCCGCCGACCTTCTTCACCGGCCGGCGCAGGCGGTCGGGATCGCTCTGCAGGTCGGCCAGGGCGGCCGCCTTGGGGCAGATGTAGCCCCGCGAGAGCACGTCGTCGGGGTCGCCGGTGATGCGAAGGACCCGCCCCCCGTCCACCTCGACTCGGATTCCGCAGTGCGCCTCGCAGAGCGTGCACTGGCGGTTGATCGTCTGGGTCATGCGGCGCCTCCCGGATCGCTCTGCGGCCAACGATACGCCACGCCGCTCAGATCGCCCGCTCGCGTCCCTCCCAGTAGGGCTCGCGCAGACGGCGCTTGAAGATCTTGCCGGAGTCCTCGCGCGGCAGCGAGTCGCTGAACTCGACCACCCGGGGCGTCTTGTAGGAGGCGAGGTGCTCGCGTACGTAGTCGCGCACCTCGTCCTCGCCCAGCTCGTGTCCCTCGTCCGGTTCGACGTGGGCCGCCAGGGCCTCCCCGAACTCGTCGTCGGGGACCCCGAACACGGCGCAGTCGCGCACGCCGGGCATCGACAGCAGGCAGGCCTCGATCTCCGCCGGGTAGATGTTGACGCCGCCGCTGATCACCATGTCGCTGGCACGGTCGTTGAGGTACAGGTACCCGTCCTCGTCCAGGTAGCCGATGTCCCCGCAGCTGACGAGGCCGTCCCGCTCGACCGAGCGGCGCTTCTCCTCGTCGCCTTCGTAGGTGAAGTCGGGCCACGCGCTGTGCCACATGTAGACCTCACCCGACTGGCCCGGCGGGAGCTCCTCGCCGTCCTCGCCGAACACCTTCACGACCGCTCCCGGGAGCGCGTGCCCGACGCTGCCCGGGTGCGCCAGCCACTGCTCGCTGGTGCAGTACGTAACCGGGCCGGTCTCGGTGCCGCCGTAGTACTCGGCCACGATCGGCCCCATCCACTCGATCATCGCCCGCTTGACGTCCGCCGGACAGGGGGCGGCCGCGTGAACCAGCCACCGCAGCGAGGACAGGTCGTAGCGCTCGCGGACCTCCTCGGGGAGTGCCAGCAAGCGCACGAACATGGTCGGCACCATCTGCACCACCGACACCCGGTGGGCCTCCACGAGGCGCAGGAACTCCTCCGGGTCGAAGCCCGTCATGATCGTCATGTCGAGCCCCCGCACCGCGCTCGAGAGGGCGTAGACGTTCGGGGCCGTGTGGTACATCGGCGCCGGGATCAGCGTGCGCTCTCCGTCCCGCAGCTGGAACAGCTCGGCGAGCAGCTCCGAGGCGCCGGCGCGCTGCTCCTCGGTCGACGGGCTGCGCACGACGCCCTTCGGCCGGCCCGTCGTACCGGACGTGTAGATGATGCTCACCGGCCCCGTCTCGGGCGCCTGCGACCAGGGCTCCTGGGCGGCGATCCACTCCGGCCAGCTCTCGAGGCGACGGCCGTCGATCGACGGCACGGGCGCGGGCGAGGCCGCGTCCGGGGGCGGAACGAGCACAACCGTCAGCGCCTCGGGAACGGCGTCGGCCACCTGGGGCCAGAGGTCCTCGTGCACGATCAGCACCTTCGCGCGGCTGTCGCTGAGCACGTGGGAGACCTCCTCTCCGCGCCAGTGCCAGTTGATCGGTACGGCGCTCGCTCCGAGCGGCACCGTGGCCACGGAGGACTGCAGGAACTCGATCGAGTTGCGCAGCAGCAGCGCCACACGGTCGCCCGCGCCGACGCCCAGCGCCGCCAGCCCGGTGGCGGCACGCAGCGCCCCGGAGAAGACCTCCTCGTAGCTGCTGAAGCGCTCCCCGCAGCGCACACCCGGCTGATCCCCGACGCTCACGGGCGCAGATGCTAGTCGCCCGCGGAGGTCCACCTAATGTTCAGGGCATGGGCGAGCAGCTCATGCCGCCACCCAGCGAGTGGGACTCGCTGGTGCCCGGCAGCGCGACCGTCACCTGGCGCCGGGCGGGAGACGTCCGCGTGCTGCTGGCAGCCGGCTACGCGTTGCTGCTGCAGGTCTCCCACCCCACCGTGGGAGCCGGCGTGAGCGAGCACTCCCGCTTTCGCACCGACCCCTGGGGGCGGCTGCTGCGGACGCTCGACTACTCCTGCACGATGGTCTACGCCGGACCCGAGCAGGCCGGGGAGATGGGCCAGCGGATCCGCGCGTTCCACAAGCAGATCCGCGGCGTGAGGCCAGACGGCGTTCCCTACAACGCGCTCGAGCCCGAGGCCTACGCCTGGGTCCACGCCACCCTCGCCGCCGGGATCGTGCAGGCCCACGAGCGCTTCGGCCTGCGCCTCTCGGGATCCGACCGGGAGCAGCTGTGGGCGGAGTGGCGCTCGCTCGGACGCCTGCTCGGGATCCGCGATCGCGACCTTCCACCCACGTGGAGGGAGTTTCGCTCCTACTTCCTGCGGACCGTCGAGCACACACTTCAGCCGACAGCGGCCGTCGGGGAAGTGCTCGACGCGCTGGCCGACCCGGCCCCTCCGGAGCTCTCGCGCGCCCACCGCCCGCTGTGGTCACTCACGTCCAGACAGCTCAGCCACGTCACCTCCCTGGCCACCGCCGGGCTGTTGCCCGCGGGGCTGCGGGAGCGCTTCGGCATCCGCTGGGGCCGGGGCCGGGAGCTCGAGCTGCGAGCCCTGGCCGGCGCGCTGCGGGCCGCCACACCTGTTATGCCTGCCTACCTGCTGAACACCGGGCCCGGCTATCTGCAGTGGCGCAGCCGGGAGCTCGAGCGGGGCGAGGTGGCCTCTGCCCAGCTCGCCTGAGGCGGACGCGACCGGAACCGCTCACCGACGCGCCGAGAGGGCCGGCTCGGGGCAAAAAGAGGGGGAGGTCCAATGGACCTCCCCCTGCTCTTCTTGGTACCTGCCTTCAGCTACCTACGAACTGCTATTTGGTGCACACGACGTAGGCCTGGACGGTGCCGTTGCCGTTGCTTTCGAGCTCCCAGCCCGTGGCTTCTTCGCCGGTTTTCGCGATCGCGCTGGTTTTGGTCAGCGGCACGCTTGCTTTGAACGCACTGGACGAGTTGGTTCCCCCGCCGCCGACGGCGGTGAATCCGACCGGGCACTGGACGGTCTCTTTCGCTGTCGCCGTGCCAGACACCTCGACAACCGTTTTCGAGGCACCTTCGGCTCCGGTTGCTCCGGTCGGACCGGTTTCGCCTTTGGTTCCGGTTTCGCCTTTGGCTCCGGTTTCGCCTTTGACTCCGGTTTCGCCTTTGGCGCCGGCGGGTCCGGTCGGACCGGTGGCACCTTCGCTGCCGGTCGCCCCGGTCGCCCCGGTTTCTCCGGCTCCCGTCGCCCCGGTGGCTCCGGCCGGACCGGTTTCACCTTTGGCCCCGGTTTCGCCCGTCGCGCCGGTTTCGCCTGTCGCGCCGGTTTCGCCGGTCGCGCCGGTTTCGCCTTTCGCGCCGGTTTCGCCTTTCAGGCCCTGTTCGCCCTGCGAGCCGGTTTCGCCTTTGGCCCCGGTTTCGCCTTTCACGCCTTCGGCGCCGGTTTCGCCCTGGGCGCCGGTTGCGCCGGTTTCGCCCTGGGCGCCGGTTGCGCCGGTTTCGCCCTGGGCGCCGGTTGCGCCGGTTTCGCCCTGGGCGCCCGTTTCACCGGTTTCGCCTTTGGCGCCCGTTTCGCCTTTGGCGCCCGTTTCGCCGGTTTCGCCTTTGGAGCCGGTAGCGCCGGTTTCGCCTTTGGCACCGGTTTCGCCTTTCGGCCCGGTTTCGCCTTTCACGCCCTGAGCGCCGGTAGCGCCCGTGGCGCCCGTTTTACCCGTGGGGCCTTCTTTGCCTTCTCCGACTTCGGTTTTCGTGTAGCCGTTCGGGCAGACTCCGCTTTTCGGGGATTTGACGGGCTTGCCTTCCTTGATGCAGACCGGCGTCGCCGAGGCGGCGGTTGCTCCGATCAGCATCAGGAAGAGCGCCACGAGCAACGCGCCCACGAGCGAGGTGCGGGCGGTGCCAACAAGTCCGGTGCTCGAGCGAGAGCTACGCGACACCAACGTTGCTGGGTCGATCATATGGACTCTCCTTGCCATTGAGATTCGAGCCAGGCGACGCTGCGAGGCAATCAGCGGCGGCCGGTTGACCGACCGCCCGGATGGCTCGTCTCAAGCGCTCGCGCACAATTTCACGCCAGCCCCCCTTGGCGGCCCCCAACTCATGTTGGCGCGACGCTACCAGAGCTTGAAAAAGGCGTCAAGACACGGTATTTGCTGAAAAGGCACGGCGGCTCGAACGACCTAGTACGACCGGCTGCGCGCCCGACCCTCACCCGGAGCGCCGAGACCGCGCGCGGAAGGGAGTGCGGCGGCCCGCCTAAGCTGGCCGAAGACATGTCCGAGGCCGCGTCAGCACCTTCCCCCGAGAAGCCCCTGCAGGGCGGCTGCCTATGCGGGGCGGTCCGCTATGAGATCACGGCGCCGTTTCTCTCGGCGGGCTATTGCCACTGCACCCATTGCCAGCGCCGAACGGGCACGGGCTCCTCGGCCAACGCCCGCGTCCCCCAGGCCGGATTCCGGCTGCTCAGCGGACAGGGCCAGCTGCGCCCGTATCAGCCCCCGACGGGCGTGCCGAAGCTGTTCTGCACGGTGTGTGGGTCTGCGTTGTTCAGCGGAGAGCCGCTGAGGGACCCCGAGGTCGCCGTGCGCCTGGGCACACTCGACGGCGATCCCGGGATCCGACCCCAGTTCCGGCAGTTCGTGGCCTCGGCGGCGCTCTGGGAGCGGATACCGGACGACGACGGCCTAGAGCGCCACAAGGGCACCCGTTCCTAGTCGATCATCGTGATGTGAGCCCCGGCCGGAAGCCGGGAGCGGTCAGGGGTTCAGTCGCTTCTTCAGCGCCGAGGCAGCCGAGAATTTGGCGGCTTTCGATGCGGCGATTTTGATCGTTGCACCGGTGGCAGGGTTGCGACCCTCCCGCGCAGCACGCTGGCTGACGCTGAACTTCCCGAACCCGGCCAGCGAGACCTCTCCCCCTCGGGCGAGCTCGTCGGAGACCGCGTCGATCGTTGCCTCGACGACCTGGCGAGCCTGGCTGCCGGAGAGTCCGGCGCGCTCGGCGACCACGTCGGCGAGATCGTTCTTGGTCATGCGACTCCCTTCTTGCGTGTCATTGCTGCGCTGCAGGCTAGCCGCTCGCCAGGACAACGCGCCCGCCACGTGGGCCCACGTGGGCCCGCAAGCGCCCTAATTTCCGGGGAAGCGCAGCGGCTCGGAGGGCACGAGGGGCCGTTCGAGGGGCCGCTGGGCCGGCTCGGAGGCCCTCCTCGGCAGGAGCGCCCCGGCGGCCGCGGCGGACCAGATCGCGGCCACCCAGGCGCAGGAGGCGAGCACCACGTGGACCCAGACGAGCTCGGTCGGGAGGTGGGTCTCGTACTGGTCGAGCCCGACCGCACCCTGCACCGCCAGCAGCACGCACAGCACCGTCAGCGGGCGCTGGACGGCCGGCCCGGCGCCCCGCCGGCGGGCCAGCCACCAGATGCCCACGGTCAGGAGGCTGAATACGAGGGCTATCTCGGCGTGGCGATGGATCACGAAGTCCATCGTCCCGCGGCCGTCGAGGTTCAGGCGGTTGATCTTCTGCCCGGGCGAGCCCCCCGCGTGGGGGCCGGAGGCGGTGGCCGCGGTGCCGGCGAAGATCGCCAGCGCGCCCAGGGCCACCAGGCCGCGGAGCGAGCGCACCAGCGTGCGATCTCCCTGCCCCGCGTCGGCCGCCGACTCGCGCTCGCGAGAGGCCCTGAAGACCAGCAGCACGGCCGCCACCAGGATCAGCATCGAGAGCCCGAAGTGACCCATCACCCAGCCGTAGTCGAGCGATCCTTTGACGGTGAAGCCTCCCAGCACCGCCTGGCCGATCACGCCCAGCGGCAGCACACCCGCGAGCCACACCAGGTCGCGCCGGTAGGGGCGGCGCCGCAGCGCCCCCACCCAGGCCAGCCCGGCGGCGATCACGACGGGCACCGTGATCAGCCGGTTCGAGAACTCGATCACGGCGTGGGAGTTCAGCGGCGGGTAGTAGCTGCCGTAGCACTTGGGCCAGGTGGGACAGCCCAGGCCCGAACCCGAGAGCCTCACGGCGGCCCCGGTCCACACGATCAGGGTGAGCGCCGCGAGCGCCACGTAGGCGATCGTCAGGTACTGGGAGGGCGTGACGGTGAAGCCATCGGTGCGCACCCGCGCCCGCTCGATGAGCTCGTGCATCGCGCCCTAAGGATGCCAGCTGAAGGGCAGCTCTCCGGCCACCTCGGCGAGTCGCGGGGCGGCCTGGTCGCGGGCTGAGACGATCAGCTCCTGGGCCGGCAGGGGCCAGCTGATCGCGATCTCGGGATCGTTCCAGGCGATCGCCCGCTCGAGCTCCGCGTCGTAGTAGCCGCTCTGCTTGTAGGCCACGTCCGCCACCTCGCTGAGCACGCAGAAGCCGTGGGCGAAGCCGACGGGGACGTACAGCTCGCGCAGGCCTTCGTCGTCGAGCTCCACACCGGCCCACTGCCCGTAGGTCGGCGAGCCCCGCCGCAGGTCCACCCCCACGTCGAAGATCCGCCCCCGCGCGCAGCGCACGAGCTTGGCCACGCCCTCGCCGAGCTGCAGGTGCAGTCCACGCAGCACCCCGCGGGTCGAGCGCGAGTGGTTGTCCTGGACGAACGCCTCGGCGGGGGGATCCCGGCCTGCTCGTGCCAGCTGCGGCGGTAGGTCTCAACGAAGAAGCCCCGCTCGTCGGCGTAGCGGTCGGGCTCGATCGCGACGAGGCCCGGCACGGCTGTGGGTCGGATCTGCATCCGATGCGGGAGCCTAGCTGTGCGCAGCACGGGCGACTGCCGCGGCGGCTAGGTTGGGGGCACGTGAGCGCCGAGCGCCGACACTGGAGACCGGGTCCGCGGAATCCGGTCCTGCAGGCGGGAGCGGTCCACGTCTGGTGGGCTCAGCTGGACGACGTCGGCCGGTCCGCTACCGACGTGCTGAGCCCGTCCGAGTGGGCTCGCGCCGAGCGGATCCTCGCTCCCTCCCGGCGCCTGCGCTGGGCCGCCTCACGCACGCTGCTGCGGCTGCTGCTCGGACGCTACCTGGGCGTCGAGCCCGGCCGCGTAGAGCTCGAGACCGGGCCGCACGGCAAGCCGTGTCTCGCCCTCGATGCCGGCCTCGAGCCGGGTCGGCCCCGAGCCGCGGGCCCGCTCGCGCCCGACTTCGGCTTCAGCCTCTCCCATTGCCGTGGCACCGCCCTGCTGGCGGTCGCCAGCGAGCGACGGGTGGGCGTGGATCTCGAGCTCCCGCGGGCGCTGCCACGGGTGTCCGCGCTCGCGCGGCGGGCCTTCGGCGCTGAGCGAGCGCGCGAGCTCGAGGACCTCCCCCGCCCGCTGAGGGAGGCCGCCTTCCTGCGCCTCTGGACGCGCCTCGAGGCCGAGTTGAAGTGCGCGGGCACGGGTCTCCCAGCCGCCGGCAACCCGGGCAGAGCGCTGTGGACGCTGGAGCTGCCCACCGGGGAGGAGGAGGCGGCGACGCTGGCGCTCGACGCCGCCCCGGCCGGCGTGCGCCTGTGGAGCTGGTGTCCGGAGCCCGCCGAGCCCGGCTCAGAGGATGCCGACGGTGACCGTCTGCGTGAAGGTCGCGCCTTCGTCGACCGCCGTCAGGACTACGGACACGCTGTGATGCTTGCGTAAGAACTTCACGAACTTGGAGCTGAGCCTGATCGGCACATGCGAGGTGGTCCCGGCCGTCAGCGCGAAGCCGCTCTTGCCGACCGCCTTGCCCTTGTAGGTCAGCGTCGCGGTGCCCTTGCACTGCGGCTTCTGCCTGCAGAAGATCGCCAGCTTGGTGATGCGTGAGTGGTTGACGCCGTCCTTCTGGGCGCTGATCCGCATCGCCGGAAGCGGAGGGGGGAGCCCCTTGGTGCCACCGCCGCAGATGTGGGTGGCGTTGGCACCGGAGCCGAATTCGACCTGGAGCATCAGCTCCTCGTTCGAGACCGAGGAGAACCCTTCCGCCGGCGATAGGTCGCTGCTCGACATGGTGGCGCCGTTGTTGGTCCCGCCGCCCCTGATGAAGGAGTCGAGCTTCGAACCGGCGACCGCGCCCAGGACCCGATACGGGACCCCGTTCTGGTACGCGTTGGGAACGTAGCCGCCCTCGTCGTTGAAGTCGATGTAATCGCCCTTCGCCATGCAGAGGTTGATCGGTTCGTAGGTGGTGACGGTCGATCCGCTGGCAGTGCCCCTGCCGCAGACGGGGATTTCGAACGGCTGGGAGGTGAGGTTGACCTTGGCGCCACCTCCGGCGAGAGGAGTGATGTCCTGCAAGTGGATCTGGGTGAGCGGATCGGGTCCGCCGGACGCGGCTTCGGCGCAGCCCTCGAGCTTCACCTTCAGCGCCTGCCCTTCTTCGGGCGCGCTCGGGGCACCGTTGGCGAGGGCCACGTTCCAGAGCGCGGTGTCGGCCCCGGAGTGGTAGGTGTGGTAGACGCCGTTGGGAGCTTCCGGACCCGGCGGGACCGAGGTGTTGACCCCTTCATAGCCCAGGTTCTTGGCGGTGTTGAGCGTGGCGGGCACCGACAGAGGGCTGCCGATCGTGGTGATCGCGCCAGACGCCGTGCCCTGGCAGAGCAGGGCCGCCACACACGCGGCGAACAGGACGACGAGCGCCCGCGCCCGCACGTGGGCTGGCGTTCCCGGCAGGGTGTTCGTCTGCTTCATGTTGGTCCTCACCGTACAGGCGAGAACCGACGAGATGGCGAAGTTGATGTCACGAGTGGCCGTATCTCGTAAGGACCGTCCGCAGCGAGGACTCCAGTGAGAGACGTTGCGCGTTGGCCGCGAACCACCCCGCGGTGCGCTCGCGCAGGCCCTCTCCGGCGGCCTCGACGCGCTCGATCGCGTCCGCCACGGCCCGTGTGTCCGCCCGGGGCGCGACTGCCCCGTTGACCCCCTCCTCGATCAGCTCTGTGGCGGCATTGTCCTCCCCCGCCACCACCACGCTCGGGGTTCCACGGGCGCCCGCCTCGACGACGACGAGCCCGTAGCCCTCCCGGCGCGAGGGCAGCAGCAGGCAGAGGGCCCGCCGCATCTCGCGATCGACCGTCTCGCTGTCGGCGAAGCCCGGAGCGCGCACGATCCCCTCGAGATCGTTCGCGGCGATCGCCTCCAGCAGCGCTCCGCGCTCGGGACCGTCGCCCAGGAACAGCCCCTCCAGATTCGGCACCCGCTCGCGCGCGAGGGCGATCGCGGCGACGCCGAGGGTGGCCTGCTTCTCGGCGATCAGCCGCCCGGCGAATAAGACCAGCGGGCGGCCCTCGAGGACGCTCGCGGCAGGTCCGGGCCGCACGGCACCGACGCCGTCCCGGGCCCCGTCGTACAGGCCTCGGAGCACCGTCACCTCCCCGTTCAGCCCCTCTTCGCGCAGGCGCCGGGCGTGCAGCTCCGAGAAGCAGTAGGCCCGCTGCGGCACCCTCGCGCAAAGCCGCTGCACGAACGCCCCGATTCGACCCCGTGGCCCACCGAGGTAGTCCAGCCAGTAATGCCGGCTCCACACCTCGAACCAGTCGGTCTCGAGCTCATAGCTCGCGAGCGGGCGCACGAGCGCGGCGGCGAGCAGCGAGAAGTACGGGAACGCGCAGGTGTGCAGCACCTCGTAGCGGCGGGGGTGGCGAAGCAGGTGGAACAGCACACCGATGCCGAACACGAGCGGGGGCAGGATCCGCCGGCGGCCCCCCTCGCCATCGGTGTAGAGCCGCATCCGAGGTCCGACCGCGATCACCTCGACGCGCGGATCGATCTCCACGCGCTCTCCGCGAGACCATTGGCGGAGGGTGAGGTATGTCACCTGATGGCCCTCGGCGGCGAGCCTCTCGGAGAGGTCGCGATACCAGCGCTCTCCCCCTCCGATGGTGTAGGGGTACAGGCAGTCGTAGACGATGCAGATGCGCATGCCGCTAGGATCTCATCTCGCTCGTGCGCCACTCGAGAGCGCCACTTTCCGCCCGTCCACGAGTTATAAGGGACGTGTCGTAGGGCACAGATCCCAAAAGGGCGTGCCGTAGGGCACCAAGCCTGAATCCCTGCCAGGAGCATTCTCATCAGCACACTCGCGCAAACAAGCACGCCCGTCGCGACGCCCGAACTGCAGCGACAGACTCCGCTGGTGTCCGTCGTGATCCCCTGCCTGAACGAGGCCGAGAACATCGAGGCCTGCGTGCGCGCCGCGCTCGAAGCGATCAAGGCGATGGACGTCACGGGCGAGGTGGTCGTCGCCGACAACAACTCCGAGGACGACTCCGCGCGCCTGGCCGAACAGGCGGGCGCCCGCGTGATCGTCGAACCCCGGCGTGGCTACGGCAGCGCCTATCTGGCGGGTTTCGCCGCCTCGCGCGGCCGCTACATCGTGATGGCCGACGCCGACCTGACCTACGACTTCGGCGAGATCCCCCGCTTCGTGGCCGCCCTCGAAGACGGCGCCGAGATGGTGATCGGCGACCGCATGGACAACATCCAGCCGGGCGCGATGCCGTGGCTGCACCAGTACGTCGGCAACCCGATCCTGACGGGCCTGCTGAACCTCTTCTTCCGTACCGGCATCAGCGACGCCCACTGCGGCATGCGGGCCCTGCGGCGTGACGTGCTGCCGCGGCTGGACCTGCGCACGACGGGGATGGAGTTCGCCTCCGAGATGGTGATCAGAGCCTCCAAGGAGCGGCTGCGGATCGCCGAGTTCCCGATCGAATACCACCCCCGAAGCGGCGAGAGCAAACTCTCTACCTTCCGCGACGGCTGGCGGCACCTGCGCTTCCTGCTCGTCCACAGCCCCAACCACCTCTTCATCCTCCCCGGCGCCGTGCTCGCGGGGCTCGGGACCTTCATCGTCACGCTCGTGGTCTCGGGGCTCGACCTGTTCGGTCGCGTCTGGGGGATGCACGCCCTGATCGGTGGCGCGCTGCTGATGATCGTCGGCACGCAGGTGCTGGCCCTGGGGCTCTGTGCGCACGCCTTCGGCACGTACTTCATGGGCGAGAGGGACCCCTGGTTCGACCGCATGCGTGCCCGCTTCAGACTCGAGCACGGACTCCTGCTCGGCGGGGCCTTCGCCCTCGCGGGCATCGGGCTGGGCGCCTACATCATCATCACCTGGATCGACCACGGCTTCGGCTCACTGGCCCACGAATACATGGCGGTCGTCGCTGCCTCCCTGTTCATCGTCGGGATCCAGATCTTCTTCTCCTCCTTCCTTTTGTCGATACTCGGGCTGCGCCGCCGCTAGTGAGAGCTGCCCGCTGGGTGGCCGCGGTGGGCGTGCTCGCCCTGCTTGTGACGCTCGGGATCGTGCTGCTGGCGCGCGGACCGCGGCTGTCGGGAACCAACTACACGGCTCCGGCGACGTTCATCTCGGGCCTCGGTCCCGGACAGCAGGCCTGCCAGGGAGGAGAGGACCTGCCGGCCGATACCGCCGCGGTGCAGGTGACCATCGACACCTTCGGACGCCCGGGGCCGCGGCTCACGCTGGCGGCGACGGGGCCCGATGGCCGTGCCCTCACGGAGGGAGGGCTGCCGGCGGGGTGGCGCCAGGGGACTGTCCGGGTTCCCGTGCGGAGGGTTCGCTCGGCGACCGAAGGCGCGCGTGTTTGCCTGGCTGTACCCGCCGGTCCGCACGCCACCGCGATCGCGCTGGCCGGCAACTCTGCGCCGGGCTACGCGATGGAAATCGCCGGGCAGACACTGCCCGGTGTGCGCGTGCGGCTCGACTACATGCGGCCGGGACGCGAATCGTGGTACGAGCTGCTGCCCACGATCGTCCATCGGTTCTCGATCGCGAAGGCCGGCTTCCTGCGTGACTGGGAGTGGTTGGCGGCGCTGGCGCTCGTGCTCGCCACCGCGTTCCTGGCGATCCGCACCGCGCTGCGTAGCGTCGAGGCGTCTGAACGGCGGGCATGAAGCGCCCGTCGTGGCGAGCACGGCTCCCGCGCGGGGGACCGCTGGCACGGGTGCCCCGCGTCGCCTGGGCCTGCGCGGCGGTCGCACTGCTGAACGGGCTGGCGTGGTCGCTGATAACGCCGCCCTTCCAGGTCCCCGACGAGAACGCCCACTACGCCTACGTCCAGGAGCTCGCCGAACGCGGGAAACTGCCCCGCGCCGCGGCCCCGGAAGGCTTCTTCTCGCCGGCCGAGGACGGCACGCTGGGCGCGATCGGCCTCTACCTGATCATCGGCCGCCCGCACGACCCCGCGCCCTTCTCCGCGCTCCAGCAGCAGGGGGTCGAAAAAGTCGAACACCTGCACCTGCGGACCACCGGCAGCGGCAGCGCCTTCACCGCCACGAACAACCCGCCGCTGTACTACGCGATCCAGGCCGTGCCCTACAAGCTCGCCGGCTGGGCCGGCGGGTCGGTGCTGGACCGCCTCGCTGCGATGCGAATCGTCTCGGTGCTGATGGCCGCCGTGACTGTGCTGCTCGTGTACCTGTTCCTGTCGGAGCTGCTGCCGGGCTCACCGCTGGCGTGCTGTGCGGGCACGCTGGTCGCGGCACTGCAGCCGCTGTTCGCGTTCATCTCCTCGGGCGTGAACAACGACGCGCTGCTGTATCTCGCCGCCACCGGTGTGCTGTGGGGCATCGCGCGGGTCTTCAAACGAGGCCTGACGCCCGCCAACGGCGCCATCCTGGGAGCGTTCCTGGGCATCGGGCTGCTCGCCAAGCTGACGCTGCTGGCGTTCGTGCCGGCCGCCGCGGCCGCCGTCGCGATCCTCCTGTGGCGTGGGCTGCGCCGCCACCAGCCCGGCGTCCTCGCCGGCGCGGGTTGGGCGGTGGGACTCGGTGGGGGGCCGATCGTCGCGTACTACGTGATCAACCGCTTCGTGTGGCACCGCAGCACCGTCGTCGGCGGTCTGAGTGCGGCGTCCAGCAGCATCGGGCGCCATTTCAGCCGCCTTGAAGAGCTCAGCCACATCTGGCAGCTGTTCCTGCCCGACCTGTGGATGCACCGGCAGTTCCCCACCTACATGCCGCTGTGGAAGACGTGGTTCATCGGCGTGGTCGGGCGGTTCGGGTGGCTCGACTACGAATTCCCCCTGTGGCTGGACGACCTCGCGCTGGCGCTGGCGGTCGTCGTTGTCGTGCTCGCGTCGGTCGAGCTGGTGCGCCGTCGCCGTGCCCTGATCGCGCGCATCGCCGAGGCCGCCGTGTACGGACTCGTGCCGCTCGGGCTCGCTGTCGTGATCGGCGTGCAGTCCTATGACGCGGTCGTCGGCAACGGCGCGGTGTTCGAGCAGCCCCGCTACCTGCTCCCGCTGCTGGGGCTCTACGGGGCGGTGATCGCGCTCGCGGTCCGCGCCGGGGGCCGCCGTTGGGCGCCGGCGCTGGCGGTGGCGTTCGTGGTGCTCGCCTTGGGACACGACATCTACGGCCAGGTGCTGACGGTGGCGAGGTACTACGCGTGAGCTCCGTCACGGTGGCGATCCCGGTGCGCGACGGCGGTCCTCTGTTCGCGGAGCTGCTGGATGCGCTCTCCCTGCAGACGGTGGAGCACGAGCTGCTCGTGTGCGACTCCGGTTCGAGCGACGGCTCGGCCGAGCTCGCACGCGCGCACGGTGCCCGGGTCGTGGGGCTCGCTCCGGAGCAGTTCTCCCACGGAGGCGTTCGCAACCTGCTGGTGGGCGAGTCCGCTTCGCCGTATGTGGCCCTGCTCACACAGGATGCGATCCCAGCCGACCAGCACTGGCTCGAGCACCTGCTGGAGGGATTCTCGCTCGCGCCCGAGGTGGCGATCGCCTTCGGCCCCTACCGTCCCCGGGCCGATGCTTCGCTGGCGGTGCGGATCGAGCTGGAGGGGTGGTTCCAGTCCCTTTCACCCGGCGGCCTGCCGACGGTCGAGCGCCTCGACGAGCGCGAGCGCCTCACCGTGACGGCGGCCGAGCTCGCCGGCCGGCGGGGGTTCTTCAGCGACGCGAACGGGTGCGTGCTGCGGGCGGCGTGGGAGCAGGTGCCCTACCGCCCGGTTGCATACGCCGAGGACAGGGCGCTGGCGATGGACATGTTGAGGGCCGGCTATGCAAAGGCGTTCATGCCGCAGGCAGCCGTGGTCCACTCCCACGCATACACGCCCGTGGAGCAGCTGCGGCGCAGCTTCGACGAGTGGCGTGGGCTGCTGGAGGTCTATGGCCTGCGCGAGCCGGCCGATACCCGCCACCTCGTTGGACGCCTGCGGGGAGCGCTCGGGAGCGCCCGGGCGCAGCTGGCCGGGGAGCAGCTCTCACCGCTGCGGCGAGCCGCGGCGCTGGCCGGCGTCGCCGGGCACCAGCTCGCGGGCCTGTCCGGTGCGGTGCTGGGGTCGCGCGCCGACAGGCTCCCCGCCGGAATCCGCCGGAGGCTGTCCCTGATGGGCAGCGCGGGCTTCTCGCCGCTCGCGCCGGAGGACCCGCGCGGCGCCGATCGAGCCGAGCCCACATGAGCGCACCACGCGACCCCCTCGAGGGGCGCTCGCAGGGGCCTCTGGGCAATCTCCGCCGGCGGATCTACCTCACCTACACGCACTTCGGCCTGCGCACGCTCGTGTTCCGAGCGCTCACCCTCCCGCTGCGGTTCACGCCGCTGGAGCGGCGCATGCGCCTGCGGACGCACGCCCGCGACCAGGACCTGCGACGGGCGCGTGAGTGGTATCGCGAGCACGGGCGGCCGGTCGACGTGGTGATCCCCAGCTACCGCGACGCCACCCATGTGGCCCGGCTCGTGCGCAGCATCCGCAAGACGGGGCCGCCCGCCGCAGTGCGCGTGATCGTGGCCGATGACTGCAGCGGTCCCGAGCACCTCGCGGCCCTGCGCGCGATCGGCGACATCGACCTGGTGGTGGAGTCCGAGCGCAACGGCGGCTTCGCGGCCAACGCCGATCACGGGATCGCAGCCAGCGACCCCGAGCGCGACGTGGTGGTCCTGAACTCAGACGTGGAGGCGCTCCCGGGGTGGCTCGAGTGCCTGCAGTACGGGGCCCACGCATTCGAAGGGGGAGCGGGGATCGTCGGCGCCCAGCTCCAGTACCCGGACGGCAGGATCCAGTTCGGCGGGACGATCCGCAACCGCGATCAGCCGCAGTGGTTCGACCACCGCTACCGCTTCAAGCCCTTCGACTGGGGGCCGGCCGGGGTTCCGAGTCCGGCGCTTGCCGTCACCGGAGCGTGCATGTACCTGCGCCGGGACGCACTCGTGCGGCTCGGCGCGTTCGACGAGACCTACCCGATGGCCTACGAGGACGTGGACCTCTGCCTGCGGGCGTGGCTGGCCGGCGAGCACGTCCTCTACTTCCCCTCCGCCCAGCTCGTCCACCACGAGGCGCAGACGCGGGGCACCGACCTCGGCGTGCGCGAGCGCGAGTCCCAGCGCCGCTTCTGGGAGCTGCTGGTCGGCCTTCTTCGAGGACCGCTCCGTGTCGACCCCAGAGAACGGGTCGGCCCAGGCCCAGCCCGCCGGCGCGCCACCTGGCGGCGAGACCCCGCCCGCCGCCGATTCGTCACGGTCCGCCGTCGCCGCTGGCCCGCTGCGGATCGTCTATGTGACCGAGGACACCGGCGTCGGAGGTGGGCACCGAGACGTCTTCGAGCACCTGAACCGGCTCGCCTCGCCGCGGGCACGAGGTCTCCCTGTACACGCTCGGGGACCCGCCAGAGTGGTTCCCGCTGCAGGCGCCGGTTCGGAGCTTCGAGGACTATCGCGCGCTGGGAGACGCGTTGGCGGAGCAGGAGGCGATCAAGGTCGCCACCTGGTGGATGACGGCGGGGCCGGTATGGAGGGCCTCAATCCCTCGCGGGCTGCCGGTCTACTTCGTACAGGACATCGAGACGTCCTACTACCCCGACCACGAGCGTGCCCGCCACGCGGTGCTCGACTCCTACCGCCCGGAGTTCCGCTACATGACGATCTCGAGCTGGAACCGCGAGCGCCTGCGGGAGCTCGATCTGGAAGCGGAGCTGATCCCGCCGGGGATCGACCTGCGGACGTTCCGCCCGCGCGATGACGTTCGCCGCCGCGAGGACATGGTGCTCGCGTTGGGTCGCACGAACCCGCTGAAGAACCTGCCGCTGACGCTGGCGGCGTGGCGCGCGCTGGCGGCACCGCGACCCGGAGCTGTGCCTGTTCGGGATCGAGCCCGAGCTCGGGGGCGAGGGCATTCGCTACGTGGACTCGCCCAGCGACGAGCAGGTCGGGAAGCTCTTCTGCGAGGCCACCGTCTTCATCCAGACCTCCACGCACGAGGGCTTTGCGCTTCCCCCGCTCGAGGCGATGGCGTGCGGGACGCCGGTCGTCTGCACCGACGCCAACGGCAACCGGGACTTCTGCGTGGACGGCGTCAACTGCCTGATGCCGCCGGCCACGCCGCGAGCCGTCAGCGACGCGCTCGCGAGGCTGCTCGCCGACGCCGAGCTGCGGGCCTCGCTCGGCGCGGGAGGGGATCCAGCACGGCCCAGCGACTACGCCTGGGAGCGGCGGATCGAC
Organism: uncultured Solirubrobacteraceae bacterium; assembly: GCA_963846255.1. Lineage (GTDB taxonomy): Bacteria > Actinomycetota > Thermoleophilia > Solirubrobacterales > Solirubrobacteraceae > Palsa-744. The sequence continues at coordinate 127,783 of CAWJVE010000005.1, read as the reverse complement.
GCCCTCGAGGACTTCTTCCGGGCGGTGGCCGGCGCCCGGCGGATGGCGCTCGGCGGGCGAGGCGCCGGCGCCTACAGATCCTCGGCGATGCGCGGCGCCTCGCGGTTGAAGTACCAGAAGCCCAGCACGAACGTGCGCACACGATCGCCGACCGGCGCCAGCAGCCACAGCCAGCTGCCCATCACCTGGCCCGCGCTCCAGATGTCGCGTTGTTGATCATCGCGTGGCGGAACTGCTGGAAGATCGTCGACCAGCGGATTCAACGTGTAGATGCGGTACAGGATCTGGTCTACAGCGCCGTGCGCGAGTTCGCGGTGCACGGCTTCGGCGGGAAGGATCACCGGCGAGGCGTAAAAGAGGATCTGGCTGGCCACTTCCCAGATCGGCGAGATGTCGCGGAAGCGCACGAACAGGGCGGACAGCAGCATCGCCACGCCCGCGGAGACCAGCGCCAGCATCCCCAGGATCAGCGGCAGCTCCAGCCAGCTCACCATCGGGCGCACGCCTTCGATGCTCGCGAAGATGAGCACCACGACCAGATTCAGGACCAGGTTGAACGCGGCCAGCAGGACGACCGAGACGGGATCGCCAGGCGGGGGAACTGGATCTTGCGGACCAACGTCTCGCGGTCCACGACGCTGCGCACCGAACCGCTCGTGGCTTCGGCGAAGAACGTGAACAGCACGATCGAGCCGAGCAGCTGGGCGCCGTAGAAGCGGCCCGCGGCGCCCGGGCCTTGTCGACATGGACGACGACGACGAAGAACATGTACAGCACGCCGAACAGCAGCAGCGGCCGCATCACCTGCCACAGGTAGCCGAGCGCCGAGCCGAAGAACTTGAGTTTGAATTCGCTGCGGGCGATGTGGTAGCTGAGCCGCCAGAACCGCCTCCAGCTCTCGTCGAGCGCGCGCGGGCCCAGGATCGGCTGGCCGAGCGGCTCGGCGGCCGCGGAGACGCCCGTCGGGGCGCTCATGAGCCGTCGCGCGCCGGCTGCACGTAGTCAGAGGGCAGAACCCCCCAGCGATTCACGGCGGTCTCCACCGGTATCTCCACCATCCCTCCGCTCGCGGCCAGGCCCGTGACGACGAACGACATGTCGCGGGTGAAGCGGTCGATCACGTCGAGGCCCTCGCCGCGGTGAGTGATCGTCACGATCGGGTGGTAGCGCCCCGGGGCGAGCATGTTGTGCATCGAGAAGCTGAACACCGCGAGCTCGTCCGCCTGGAAGCCGCCGGATTCCTCGTGGTCTTCGCTGGTGGTGGCGACCACCACGGGCTGGCGGTGTTCGTTGAGCAGCGTCACGCTCACAGCGGGATCGACGAGTCTGCTCGTTGAATTTCACCAGCACGTTGAGCGTCAGCGGCTCGGACTGGCGCGCGATCGTCCGCCCTTCGGAGCGATCGTCACCGAGCCAGACCTCGCTCACGCGCGCCGCGCCATCGCCCATCCGCGGCGTGGCGACCTCGTACTCCTCATACCCGACATCGCGGCCGAAGGCGATCTCCAGGTAACGGTCGGCGACGTCGTCCGGCTCGCCGATCATCACCTTCTCGCCGCGCTCCAGCAGCAACGCACGGTGGCAGAAGCGGGTCACAGCTCCCATGTCGTGTGTGACGAAGATGATCGTGCGTCCTTCTTCGCGCATGCGCGTGAACACGTCGAAGCACTTCTGCTGGAAGGCTGCGTCGCCGACCGCCAGCACCTCGTCGATGATCAGGATGTCCGCGTCGACCTGGATCGCGACCGAGAATGCGAGCCGCACGTGCATCCCCGAGGAGTAGTTCTTGAGCTTCAGCTCCTGGAACTCCTCGAGTTCCGCGAACTCGATCACGCGCTCGTAACGCGCACGCGTCTCCCGCGAGGAGAGGCCGAGCATCACGCCGTTCAGCACGACGTTGTCGTAGGCCGCCAGATCGGCATTGAAGCCGACCCCCAGCTCGATGAAGGTGGACATGCGCCCGTTCGCCCAGATCTGTCCGGAGTCCAGGCCGTAGATTCCGGCCATGCACTTCAGCAGCGTGCTCTTGCCGCTGCCGTTGCGTCCCACGATGCCGAAGAATTCACCCGGCGCGACGGAGAAGTTGATGTCCTTGAGGGCGTGCAGCTGCTCATAGCGGGTGCGCCGCAGGGGATGCAGAGCACGCTCCTTGAGCGTGTGGCTGCGCTCCTCCGGAATCCGGAAGACCTTGTTGACGCCCTTTGCAGCCAGGGCAGGGCGTCCGGCGGTGTCGCTCGGTGCTGACTTCGTGTCAAGAGTAGAGCGGGCGCGGAGGCGCCTCGAGCCGCTGCCACCGCCGGGACGACGGCCGAGACGGGCAAGCGATCGAGCCAGCAGGAACGTGCTCGAGAGCATCCGACAGCGGGCCGGCCCAGGCGCAGGCTTGCGCTGAGCGCCAGCAGGGCCCGCTGGAGCCCGTCGGGAAGCGAACCGTTGGGCCCGATCAGGCTCAGCCCGGAGCCGACCTCCCGCGTTCAGCGAGTCGTACATCTGCCGCGCGTGTTCGCGCTCGCCGATGAGACCCTGGATCTGCTGGCGGCTCTGCACGCTCAGCCGGGCTTCACGGCGGACGAGATCCCGACTGAGGGTCGCCGCCTCGCGCACCGGCGCACGGACGGCCTCCCTGTAGGCGTCGACCATCGCGCTCGCCGTTGCGTCCCATGTCAGCGCGCGCGCCTGCTCGGCAAGCTTGCTCAGATGACGCTCCCGGGTCTCCCGGTCGGTGAGCAGCGTGTGCGCGAGCTGGGCACTCATCCGTGGCTCCCAGGGCACGATCGTGGCCGCGCCCGGCGCGATCTCCGCGAGTGAGGCCTGCGGCGGCGAACACGCACGGCACCCCCGCCAGGGCGGCCTCGAAGGGCACCAGCCCAAAGCCCTCGTAGACCGAGGGGTACACGGTGGCCAGGGCGTGCTCCAGAAGCCAGCGCTTGCCGCTCTCCTCGACGGCGCCCAGCGAGCGCACGCTCTCCCGCAGCTGCGGGTGCTCGTCGAGGTAGGCGTCCTCCAGCTCCCGCGAGGAGCCGCGCGGGACGTGCGTCCCGGCGAACAGGAGCCCGCCCCGAAAGTCGTGACGCTCGCGCAGCTCCCCGCAGCAGGCGTAGTGCGAAGAGCCTGTTCTTGTGGCGGAAGTCCGTCCCCAGGCAGAGCAGGTACGGCTCGGGAGGGGGGTCCTCTGCGAGCCCGGACGGACGGGCGGGCGCCGCGATCGCGCCGTGATCGAGGCCGGGGGGTATGACCCGGATGCGGGCCTCCTCCACGAGCGCGTCCGCGAGCAGCTCGCGGCGGGTGTGTTGCGAGAAGACGATGACCCGCTCGGCGGCCGCGAGGCCGTGGCGGCTGGCGGCGCGGTAGTCCTCCCAGCCGGCCCCGTCCTCGAAGTAGGCGGGGTTGCGATAGGCGATCAGGTCGAGCTGGCTGAGCACAAAGCGGTCCCCGAGCTGGAGCGCCAGCGAGACGTCTTCCGGCGAAAAGGTCTGCAGCGGCCGGTGAAAGACGGTCGTGCGCTCGGTCGCGGGCCCGACCTGCTCGGCGGCCAGCAGCTCGCAATGGGGCAGCCTGCTGAGCAGGTCCGTGGTGTTGCGGTCGAGCCGGGCGGCGCGGACGAGCACACGCAGCTCGAGCGCCCGCGTGCGCGCGAGCGCCTGGGTCAGCTCGAGGATGTTCACGTGGGTGCCGGTGACCGCGCCCTCGAGCGGGCGCGCATCGACGGTGACCGCTATGCGCTGCGCAGGTTCACGAACGATCTCGAGCGCCTGGCCCAGCACGGCCGAGTCCGCCAGTGGCAGCTGCTCCAGATACGGATAGCGCTCGCGCAGCCGGGCTGCAAGCGCCACAGGCTCCCGGTCGCGCCCACAGGTGCGGGGGCGGGTCCCGCCCGCCACCCCCACGACCACGTCGTCGGCAGCGACGTGGGTGAGTCCTGAGAGACACAACGCTGCGAGAGATCGAACTCGAGCGCCGAGCCGAGCTCCAACTGCTCGTCGAGGCCGCCCACCAGGTCGAGCGCGTCGCGCCGCAGGTACACGCACGGTCCGACGGCCCGGGTGATGCGTGGACGCAAGCGCCCCGAGCTGCCCGCCACATGGGCAGCGAGAGCGTCGAGCCCCGTCTGCCTCGCCGCATCACCGGACACCGCGAGCGCCGTGCCGCGATCGGCGAGGGCACTCGCGGAGGCGATGTTCGTATCGGCGTGGGCAGCGTCTCGCAGGCGCTCGATCCATCCGGCGGCAACCACACAGGGCTCATCGACGACGACCACGTCCGCACGGCCGGCCTGGCGGATCGCGCCGTTCACGGCGGACGCCTGGGCGGCCACCTCCAGCAACGAGTCCCCGTCCGGCAGACTCGCGAGCAGCGACTCCCTGGACGCGCTCGAGAGCTCGCCTATGGCGGCGATCGCGAGGATCACGACCGGACCGGACCGGCGATCGGCAGGCTCGCTGCTCGGCAACTCGTTCATCTCCTCATCACCGGGCCGGGCTGGCAGGGTAGAGGCTCGGGCGGCCGCATCCGGCCGCCAGCCGGGGGTTTACGGGGGTCGTCTGGGGCATAATCGGGCAAGGCATCACCTCGATGAGCACCACCGATCACACCGGGACGCCGAGCGCCGGGGCGCCGGCCGACCGACGAGCAGTGCGAGCCCTCGCGCGCCGTGCCCTGTGGCGACTCGCGCCCGGGTACGCGGGCCGGCGTTCGGAGAGGATCGCGGCAAGCGGACAGCTCGAACGCATGGAGCGGGAGCTCGAGCGACTGCGGGAACGGCACGGCGAGCAGATCGAGCGCCTCGAGGATCTGGTCCGTGAGCTGGTACTCGCCGTCGAGGCGCTGCGCCGGCAACTCCCGGCACAAGAGCCCTTCGACAGAGCTTGATGCGGGTCGCAACGATCGCGACGATGCGGACGCTGGCGCGTGCCCGCGCGCTGGCCCGCTCACTGGCCCGTCGGGAGCCGCAGTGGACCATCGAGATCATGCTAGTCGGCGGGCGGCGTGCCGTCGACGCCGCCGCCGAGGCGGAACCCGAGCTGGCCGTGCGATCCGTCTCGACGTTGCTGGATATCGACGTGGAGGCACTGCTGGCCCGTCACGAGGAGGAGGCGCTCACGGTCCTCCTGCTTCCGCACGTGCTGACTAGCCTGTTGGCCGAGGCTCCGCAACCGGTCATCCATCTTCCGAGCAGCGCCTGGATCCTCGCCGAGCTGGAGCCCTTGCAGGGTCTGCTCGAGCTCCACGGCGTGGTGCTGGCCCCCCGCAGGGTCCAGGCGCTGCCTCGGGACGGACTCGAACCCTCGGTGGAGCAGCTCGAGCGCGCCGGGCGCATCGACCCGACCCTGATCGGGGTCGACGGCGGGCTCGCGGCGGCGGGGTTCCTGACCTGGTGGGGCGGGCACACGCTGGAGGCGCTCGGCTCCCTCGACGGTATGAGCGTCGGCTACCGGCCGGAGGACCAACCTTGGCTGGCGCGCTTCCTGGAACTGGCCCCAGCCCGTTTCGGAACCGGGGTGCTCGACGAGGCCGAGTTCGACCTCAGCCTGTGGAACCTCGATCGTCACGTCCTGACGCAGGAGCACGGGCGCCTGATCGCCGACGGGGACAGGACCGTCAGACTCCTCAACCTCCCCGGCTTCGACCCCGACCGGCCCTATCGCCTGGCGGCCAACGCGAGCCGTGCGCGGGTGAGCCGCTCGCCGCTGCTGCGGCCGTTGTGCGAGGCGTACGCCCAGGAGCTCCGGGAGGCCGGTTGGAACGACGACGAGCACCGCCACGACGTCGGCCGCCGGCTCGCCGGGGGACTCGTCTACGACGACGCCCTGAGCTCGATCTATGGCCGCGCGCTGGCGCTGGGGGAGCAATTCGGCGACATCTTCAGCGAGCAGGGCGGCGCGGCCTTCCTGTCGTGGCTGGGAGAGCCGAGCCCGAGGGGTGCGGGCTATGGCATCAACCGCTACCTCCTCTACAGGGTCTCCCGGGAGCGACCCGACGTCCTGCGCACCTATCCGGACCTCGACGGCGAGGACGGCCCGGACTTCGTGCGCTGGTGTTGGGGGTTCGGCCGGCAGGAGCTCGGCATCCCCGCCAAATTCATGCCGCCTGCCGCGGGCGCCACGCCCGCGCGCGCGGCGGTGTGGGAGCGTGCCGAGGCGGGCCCGCCCGCGTCCGAGCCGGCAGTTGCACCTCCCGAGGACGCCCCCGACGGCCCCACCGTGCCTCCTCGGGAGCCTTCCGCGGAGCCTGCCGATAGCCACCAGCAGGCAGGCGCCGGGCCCGAGCTCGGGGTGCGCCTGACCGGCTACATGGGTCACACGTTGGGGCTTGGGGCGGCGGCGCGTGCCTATGTCGAGGCGCTGCGAGCAGCGGGGGTCCCGGTGAGCACGGTCACGGTTCCGCTGCACCACCTGCCCCTGCCGGTGAGCCTCGAGGACACATACGGGCGACACGGCTTCGAGGACCTCGTCAGCGGCGCCCGCCACGGGTTCGAGATCGTGGCCGTCAACGCAGACGAGCTCCCTGATTTCGTCGAGCGGCTCGGACCGGACTACTTCCACGGTCCCAGGATCGGGATATGGGGGTGGGAGACGAACTCGATCCCCGACCGCTGGCAGCGGGCATTCGCGCTGGTGGAGGAGATCTGGGTGTACTCGCGCTTCATGGCGGAGAACATCGGGGCTCACGCCCAGGTGCCGGTGATCGCGCTGCCTCCGCCCGTGGAGCCGCCCCAGGAAGACGTGGTCCCCACCCGCCTGGGAGTGCCCGGCGGCTTTCTGTTCCTGTTCGTGTTCGACTATCTGAGCACCGTCCAGCGCAAGAACCCGGTGGGGCTGATCGAAGCGTTCAAGCTGGCCTTCGGAGCGGAGGAGGGGCCGCAGCTGCTGATCAAGACGATCAACGGGCCGCTGCGGCCGCTCTCGGAGGAGGAGCTGCTGTGGGCCGCGGACGGCCGCCCCGACATCCACGTGATCGACCGCTCGCTGCAGACGCGCGAGCTCAACGGCCTGATGGCGGGTTGTGACTGCTACGTGTCGCTGCATCGCGCCGAGGGCTTCGGGCCTGACGATCGCCGAGGCGATGGCGATCGGCAAGCCGGCGATCGCGACCGGCTACTCGGGCAACCTCGACTTCATGACCACGGAGAACAGCTACCTCGTCGAGCACACGATCGGTCGTGTGGGCCCGGAATGCGAGATCTACCCGCCCGAGGGCGAATGGGCGGAGCCCAGCCTCGAGCACGCGGCGAGGCTGATGCGCGAGGTCTACGGCGACGGCGAGGAGGCCGCACGGCGGGGAGCTCGGGCGAGGGAGGACATCGCGCGGCTGCTGTCACCGGCCTCCACCGGGCGGCGGATGCGCGAGCGGCTGGAGCACCTCGCCGCTCAGGGCGGCGCGCGTCGCGGGCCGGCAGTGTCGCGCGGATGATCGGGATCTACCTCTTCGCGTGGGTCGTGTTCCCGGCCCTGATGCTCGTGCTTTCCCTCGGCGCGGGGCTGCCGTTCGGGCGGCGACGGGGCCGTCGAGCGTGCCCGGCATCCTGATCGTGCCACTCGGCCTGGCGGTGCTGGTGATCGTGGCGGGGATCTTCTGCGACGCCTCGGCCACGGCGCCGCTCGCTGCCCCGGCGCTGGCCGTCGTGGGGGTCGCGGGGCTGCTGGTGGGCCGAAGGTCGATCGCCCGCGCGATCAGAGACCGGGCGCGGGGGATCAACGTGTGGGCGCTCGTCGCCGCTATCGGCGCGTGGGCGCTGGTGGCAGCCCCGATCGTCCTGACGGGCAAGCCCGGCTTCACGGGCTACGGGCGCATCGTCGACATCTCCTACGAGTTCGACCTCGCCGTCCACTTCGCCCACAGCGGGCGCCACATCCCCGCGGCAGGCAGCTCCGGCTATCAGGTTGCGCTGAAAAAGTACCTCGAAGCCGGGTACCCGGGCGGCGGGCCGTGGACGCTCGGTGCGCTCTCGAACCTGACCCCGGTCGATCTCACCTGGCTGTACCAGTCGTTCCTCGCGTTCCTCGCCGGGATGAGCGCGCTGTCGATCTACTTCCTGCTCGGGCGGCTGCTTGCCGGACGGGCCCTGCGTGCGGTCGCGGCGATCGTGGCCGCGCTCCCGAACGTGCTCTATGCGTACGTGCTCGAGGGAGGCATCAAGGAGCTCTCCACGAGCTGCTTCCTGCTGCTCACAGCCGCCGTCCTGGGTCCCGTGATGGCGCGACTTCGCCCCGGCCGGGGCCTACTCGCGGTGCCGGTCGCCCTCGCCGCAACGGTCGCTTCGTTCTCCCTGACCACCCTGCCGTGGGTGGGGGTGTTGTGCGTGGGCACCTGCGCCACGGCCGTGGTCTTCTCGCGGGCACGCGTGATGGCCCTGCTCGGCTGCCTGCAGATGGCGGTGATCGGCTTCGTGCTGGCGCTTCCGACCCTGGGGGCGGCGTTCAAGCTCCTGCCGATCGTCAGCGGAGCGGGTCCCGTGGACCTCGGCAACCTCTCCGCGCCCGTTCCCGGCATCTCGGCCGCCGGCGTGTGGATCTCGGACGACGTGCGCTTCCCCCAGCACGCTCACAGGGGCCTCAGCGAAGCGATCGCGGTGCTCGTGATCGTGCTCGCCGTCGGCGGGGTCCTCCACGCGCTGCGCCGGCGACAGTGGAACGTCGCCTGGCTCGGGGCTGCCGGCGCGGTCACGCTCTACTACGTCGCCCACCGCTACGGACCATGGATCCAGTTCAAGGCGGACTGCATCACCTCGCCGATCGCGCTGCTGCTGGCGTTCGCCGGCGTGGGTGGCCTCGCGCGAGCCTTCAAGGCCCGCCGTGGCGGGCGTGCCGGACGCCTGCGGCTCGCGACCGTCGTTCGCGTGGTCGGGCTGGTCGCCGGCGCGGTCATCGTTGCGGCTGTGCTCGGCGGCAACGCGCTCACCTACCACGACACGTCGCTGGCTCCGTACGCGCGGCTTCGCGACCTCCAGCAGATCGGTGAACGCTTCGCCGGCCAGGGACCGACGCTGACGCCCGACTTCGAGGAGTACGCGGAGTACTACCTGCGCGACGACGACCAGGACAGCATGGTCAACGGACCGGCTCTGAGTCTGCGGGCGGGCGTCAACCGCGAAACCGAACCCGGCGGCATCTTCGCCTACGACCTCGACGAGTACACGCCCGGGTTCGTCGAGAGCTTCCGCACGATCGTGATGCGGCGCAACCCCCTCGCCAGCCGCCCGCCGAGCAACTACAGGCTCGTGTACAGCTCGCCCTACTACCTCGTCTGGCAGCGCACCGCGCCGGCCTCGACCATCGTGGCGCACCTGCATTTCGCCGACCAGCCCGCGGATAAGGAGCGAAGCCTGTGCCGAGAAGCGCTCGTGGCCGCCCGCAAGGCCGGACCCCGGGCGAGCGTCGCCTACACCCTTCCTCCCCACGGCTACATCCAGGTGGACGGCAGCAACATGGTCACCACCCGCTACCTGCCCGGAGGGAGCGGCACGATCTTCGCCACCGGGCCCGGGACGGCGGTACGCGAGCAGCCGGTCCCGAAGGCGGGCCGCTACGAACTTCTTCTTCAACGGCTCCTTCGGCCGACCCGTGGACGTGTACGTCGACGGACGGCACGTGGCCACCGCGGCCTACCTGGAGAGCTATCCGGACCAGTGGGACCTCGTCGGCTCGGTGTATCTGAGCCGCGGCGTCCACAGGATCGAATTCAGGCGCGGAGGCATCAGCCTGCATCCGGGCAACGGGAACGGCCTCGACGCCTTCAGCCGCACCATCGGGCCGCTCGTGATCTACCCGAGCGGGACCTCGATACAGCCGGTCCATGATGCTCCGCTGGCCGCGCTGCCGCAGCTCTGCAAGTCCTCGCGACGCCTGCGCTGGCTGGAGATCGTCCGTCCTGCGTAGAGAGGACTGGAGAGCGCGCCCAGCGCACCGGGGCGCATCCGGGAGCTCGCCGGCGAGCGGCGCCGCGACCCCGCGGACGGCGGTGCAGGAGGACGAAGCGCTGCTCTCGTGTCGGTTGTGGTCGTTTGTTGGAACTCCGAGAAGGTGCTCGGGCGCTGCCTGGAGCACCTGTTCGCGCAGGACCACCCCGACTACGAGGTGATCGTCGTCGACGACGGCTCCACGGGCGGGACACGCGGCGATCGCCGAGGCGGCCGCGGCGGAACACCCCCTGACGCTCCTCAGAAGCGCCCGCAACCGAGGGTGCCCAGCGGCGCGCAACCTCGGGCTCGAGCACGCCCGCGGGGAGATCGTGGCGTTCATCGACGACGACGGCTTCGCCGCGAGCGACTGGCTGGGACGCGTGTGCGCACCGTTCGAGGGCGACCCGAGCGTCGGGGCGGTCGCCTCGACGGTCTTCTACGGTGACAACCCGCTGGTGCTGAACGGCGCCGGCGGGACGGTCAACCGCCAGGGCTGGGCCGCGGACCTGTCGATGAACCGCTCCTACGAGGACACAGAGATCGCGACCGAGGCGCTATACCCGATGGGCTGCGGGATGGCGATCAGCCGCCATGCGCTCGAGCTCGTCGGCCCGTTCGACGACCGCATCCGCAACTACTACGACGATGTCGACTACGGCATACGGGTGTGGAGGGCGGGACTGCGCGTGGTCGAGCACCGGACGCGTGGATCGACCGCGGCGTCGCGGGCAGCGCACTCGCAAGCGGCGCGCTCGGCGACGGCGCCCTGCGGGGGCGGCTCTCCACTCGAGCGTGTCGGCTGGGCGGAGCGTCCCTGCTCTGCGAGCGCCACCGCGCGCCGGGTCGTGCTCAAGCACGCCCGGGCGAGCGAGTTGCGCGCCGGGCGTCACGAGCTCCACTCGGCGCGGCGAGCCGCGCGGGCGGTGCGGGGGCGAAAGCTGCGGACCCGGGCTGGACGTGGGTCATCTGCTGAGCGTGCTCGCCTACCGGCGGGCCCATGCCGGCGCCCTGCCCGTGCCGGAGCGGCTGGTCGAGGACTCGTGGGGGGACGCCTTCCCGGCGGGTGTGCCCCCGCGCGTGCACCCACAGCCGGAGCTCGCCGGCGAGCGCCTCGACTCGTCCGGCCAGGCCGCAGATGGGCTGCTGCCCTACGGCTGGTTTCCGCCGGAGGACAGCGACGGGCGCAGCTACCGCTGGGCGACGACCCGCGCGGCCGTGCTGGTGTGCCTCCAACGGCCGGCGAGGCTCCTGCGCCTCGACTTCAGGCACGTCCCGGTCGACCTCGGCGGGGTCGAGGTCGAGCTACGGAGTCTCGGCAACGCCGACCCGGCAGAAGCCGTGTGGCGCGCCAGGCTTGGCTGGCAATACATCGCTCGCTCGGTCGAGAACCACCCGCTGGAGCTCCCGCCGGGGGACTACGAACTCCTGTTCAGCGCCATTCGCGGATGGTCGCACCCGCCGGCCGAGACCCGCTCGCTGGCGCTCGCGCTGGCGAGCGTCGCGTTCCTCGAGCGTGTCGAGCTGCCGCGGGGCGGACTCGACATGGACCACCCGGGCGCCGAGGGGCAGCTCGTCAGCGGCTGGTTCGAAGCAGAGCAGAGCGAGGGGCGCAGCTACCGCTGGGCGGGAGCGGAAGCGAAGGCGCTGGTGAGAGCCGAGCAGCGGGTGCAGGCGGCCCGAATCGTGTGCCGCAGGCCGCCCGGCGAAGCGCGTGCGGTGAGCATCGCGGTGCACCCACGCGACGGGCAAGAACCCTCTCGAGTGCGAGCCTGCAGCTCGGTAGCGGCGATTGGGAGGAGCACCGGCTCGAGCTCGATCTCGGCCCGGGCGAGTACATGCTCGCGATCAGGGCCGAGCGCACGTGGTCGAATCCCGACGGGAGCGACCCGGGCCTGTGGGCCGAGGCGCGCACGCTCGGCTTTGCACTGTCGTCCTTCACCTTCTGTCCGGGGCGCTAGCTTGAGTCGCGAACATGACCGCTGAACGGTCGGCAGGGCACGGTGCTCCCGGAGCCGTCGCGGATGCGGACGCGCGCAGCTTCGCGAGGCCGAACTGGCTGCTCGCACCTGCTGGCGCTGGCAGCCATCGCCATCGTGATCGCCGAGGCCGAATCGGGGTGGAATGTCCTTCACTCGGCCGGTTTGTATTCGGCGCTCGCCGCGAAGCACTATGTGTGGCTCAACGCGGTCGGCGTGGGTCTGATCGTCCTGGTTGCGACGGTTGCGCCGCCTCGCCTGCGCCGCCTTGCGGTTCTCGCCCCCGCCGCCGTGCTGCTCGCGGTGCTGATCGCGACAGCCATACCAGGCGGCCAGTTCCTCTCGATTGTGCTTGCTGCGCTGTTGATGACGGCGCTCTGGGACACCGGCGAGCGCCTGCTGCGCGTCCTGGGTGCCTCCCATCTGTCGCAGATCGCGATCGTGGCGTGGCTCGCCGGGATCGCGCCCTGGGCAATCGGTATCACGATCCTCGGGCGTTTGTCGCTCGTCAAGTGGTGGACACTCGGCATCGTCTTCTTGATCGTCGGTGTCGTCGGCGCGGTTCGGCTCGGCAGGCGCGTGGCCGACCGTCGCGTCATCGTCGTGGCTGCCGTGACAGCGTCGCCCCTCACGCTCGTGTGTGGCGGCGTGGCGTTGCTGAATCTCAGTTGGATCGCGATCTACACAGCCGCGCCCGAGATCCAGTTCGACGCCCTGTACGGGAAGGCGTACCTGCCCGAACTGTGGGCGCGCACCGGTGACATCTCGACGATCCTCACGCACGTCCAGTTCTCGGTCGTCGGCTGGTTTCAGATACTCGCAACACCCGGCGATCTGTTTGGTGCGACAGCCGTCGGTCGCTACATGCAGTTCGTCGGACTGATCATGGCGGTGTGCACGGTTTGGTGGTGGGGACGGCGCCACGGTGCGCTCGGACCAGTCGCGGCCGCGGCGGTGGCACTTACCCCGATCCTGTTCTGGCAGGCGAGCACCGCGGATGATGATCTTCTGCTCGCCCTCGCCGCATTCGCATTTGCGGTAGCGATTACCGAGTCACTGAAAGCGGGGAGCGCTGCAAGCGAGAAGGGGACCGCCTTCGCGCTCGGGTTGATGGGGGGTACGGGAGCGTCGCTCAAGCTCCATCTGATCCCGCTTTTCACGCTGCTCGCTTGGCTGGATCGTGACGGGTCGCAGCACCAGGACGGCGGGCAAGAGACTCGGCTACGCGCTGATCGGGGCCGTCGTGGCCGCGGCTCCGCCGCTCCTGTTGCGCTGGATAGATGCCGGCAATCCTGTACTCCCGGCCTACAACAACATCTTTCGCAGCAAGTCCTGGGCGCCCGTCAACGAAACGTTCAACTTCCCTTTTTGGATGCACCCGGGCACGTTCGGTCCTCTGCGGGCGATCTGGAAGGCCGTGTTGGAACCGCAGCTGATGGCAGAGGTGGTCCCGCCGGGAGCCTACGGCCTGCTGATCGCCGCCGTGGTGCTCGCACTGCTCTTCGGGTGGATGGGGAGGGACCGCGCGCGTGCCACCCGGGTGCTGTGGATCGCGCTGATCGGCGCTGCCATTTTTTGGTGGGTGGACTTCCGTTACCTGCGCTACCTGCTTCCCGCCTGCTTTGTGGCGATCGTGCTGATGGTGATGCTGACCTCCGGTGTGCGTCTGGGCAGGCGCACCAGCGGGCTTCTCCTCGCGGCGGTCGCGATATTGGCCGTCGCGGCGTTCCCCGTGGCGGTCGCTCAGTACTGGAACGTACCCACACGCAAGCCGCCGGTGTACGCAGCGGTGGGCCATTGGAGTGAAGAAAGCTATCTCAGCGACGGCTTTACCGAAAGGCCGACGATCCTCGCCTTCAACCGCCTGAGCCCGAGGCATGCGAGGATGATCTCTGACGCATATGAGCGCGTTTGGCTCAGGCCGGAACGCGACCTCTACAGCCTTCACTTCGAAGTGCCCACGCTGATCAAACTGCAGGGTGCGTCGCTGAATGGGGCGCAGGCCTTCACGGCCCTGCGCAAACTCGGAATCGAATGGGCGCATGTGACGGGAGTGGACCGCCACCTCTTCCAGCCCGGCTACCTCTCCGAACTGCTGACTGCGCACGGGCAGCCGGTGGTCAGCGAGGAGGGCTGGGACCTCTACCGTCTGGTGCCCAGCCCAGCGACCCCGCGCGCGCTGTCTGCATGCGACGTGCAGCGTTCGGCATCGGCGGCTGCTGGGGTGTGCCGGCGGGGCCTGCCCTCACCACAGGTGTGACGCGCACCGTCAGCGCTTGTCCGGGGGAGTTGGTCGCGCTGAGCGTCAAGCAGGCGCCCGGAGGACCGCCGACGCCGCTGTCGATCCACTTCATCGGCGGCAACCCAGCGACGAGCATTCAACTCGGAGAAGCCCTACCGGGCTCCCGTGAACGCATCTATGCGACAGCGCCACCGGGCACCGTCGCCGCTCAGGTGACGATCAGCCCGGTCGCCGGCGGGCGCATCGTCTCGGCGTCGCTCGGTAGCGTCGGACGCGGGTGCTCTGCCCGCGCTTAGGCCCGGGCGGAGCCGGCAAAGTGCAATCCACCCGCTCAGGAGGGCGTCGGCGTGACGCCGAGCAGACGTGGGTGACGCTTGAGCAAGAGCCGCCATGCCTCGGGCGTCACCGCGCCCTCGCTGGAACCTCGCCACGCGAGGACCTGGGGCACGTGAACTCCGTGGCGGCCTGTTTCTGCGCAGGTGCACCACAGATCGAAGAACTCCCAGCCCGCGAGCCGCGGGTCCGTTGAGAAGCCGCCGAGCCGCACGAGGTGCCGTCGCCGGATCAGTGCCACCGGGCCGATGTAGTTGCCCGTGCGAAGCCGTGCCGGCTCCCACGGGAGCGAGCCCGCGAGGCCTACCACGCGGGCCTCGTCGAGGCGGGCGGCCATCGGGTAGGCGAACGTCGCACCGGGGTCGTCCTCGAGCGGCGCCGCAAGGCGTGCGGGCGCGAACGGATACAGCCCCCACGCGGCGTCGAGCACGAGTACGAGCTCGGCACGCGCATGCACGAGCAGCCGGTTCAGCGCTGCGTGCGGAGAGCCAGCCGATTCACCGAAGACGCCGACCGGAAAAGAGGCCTCCCCGGCGCGGGCAAGACACTCCTCTTCAAGCTCGACGGTGCCGGCCACGAGGAGCTCGTGCGGCCGATCCAATTGCAGTTCGGAGGAGTCGGCGATCACCTGCCCGAGTGCGCCGCCGTCGCCGCGGTCCGGCACCGATAGCAAGGAGATCTCCGGCTGCGCACGGGCAAACGAAGGGGAGCTCACCCACGGGCGGCGATGGCGCACCGGCCAGGCCCCGTTCGCGGCGTAAAGCTGGAGGGTGCGCAACAGCCCGCGCGGCCGCCCGGTTCGCTGCCCGGAGTGGCCAGTTCGCGCAGGTGAAGCGTCAGGAGCACGCTCGGCTGCGCCGGTGGACGGCGGCCTCGATCGCGAGGCGAGCATCGAGGCTTCAGGCCTCTGCGGCTCTCGGGGCAGCGTGGAGGCGAGCACCACGAGGCGCTCAACGGCATCCTTCATCGGCAGGGACTCCTTGACGAACGCGTAGGACCTCGAGCGGATGCGCGCGAGCTCTTGCGGGTCGTTCAGCAACCTCTCGGCGAGCTGCGGCAGGGCGGCCACCTCAGCCGTCAGGAAATGCTCGCCCACCATCAGCGGCTCGCTGTCGAGGCACGGCTCGGAGACCACGACACAGCCGTTGCAGATGGCCTCCAGGAAGCGCATCCACTCGAATGCGCGGGATGTCGTGCGGTGGAGGTTCAGCAGGACCTTCGCGCTGCGCAGGCGCTGGTACTTCTCGGCGCCGAGGATGAAATCCGGGCGCGGGGCCGTGCGTGGCTCGAGCGGAGGCACGAGAAACTCGCAGTGCCGGTGCCACAGCTCGGTGCCGATGCCGGCCAGCAGCGGATCCCGGCGCGGATCGGCGGCGGCGAGATAGAGCACGTCGATCGGCCGCGGACGCTCCCGCCCCTCCCAGCTGTCCCACGACGGCGCGTAGCCGAGCTGGATGTGCTCACAGGGAATGCCGCGGCGGCGAAGCTCCTGCGCGCTCGACAGGTTGATCGAGATCGCCGCGGCGAGCTCCGGCAGCAGCGCGCACGTCTCCTCGAACCAGGGAGTGCCTGGATTCTCGGTGCAGAGCGCGATCGTGCGCGCCGCTGGGAACGGTCAGGGAAGCCTCCTGGATCGGCCCAGGCGAGGAACTCGTGCGGGATGACGATGTACACACCGTCAGCTCGCAGCGGCGGAAACGCGTCAGCAACGAGCTCCACAGAATGCCCCGCCGCAGCGGCTGCGTCCGAGACCGCCTGCAGCAGCTCCGTCATGAACGGGCTGCCGCGGCTCGTGCTCACAAAGCAGATGTGCATCGGTGCGTCAGCGTAGGGAAAGGAAGATCCCCGCCGTTGCGGCCGTCACGCGAGGCTCGGCCTATCATGCCGCCGATGGCCAAGCCCACCGTCTCCTCCGTCGTGCCCGCAAGCGGCCCGGGCAGCCGGCGATGAGCCTCAGGCGACGAGCCGGCGCGCCGCCGCTCGGGCTGGAGCGTTCCCTCGCCGATGCGGAACACGCCGAGGCGAGTCTCAGAAGTGAGCTCGAGCAGCGCGACAGCGATCTCGCGCGGCAGTACGAGGCCGTTGAGCGCCGAGAGCAGGCACTCACAGCATTGCGCGCGAGGTTGTCCGAGCTCGAACAGCAGCTGCACGCGGCGCAGTTAGCGAACAAACGCGTAGAGGAGTCGGTCACGTGGCAGGCATTTCAGAAGCTACGCGGCCGCATGTACGGCGCCATCGGCGAGCGCTCGCTGCTGGCGAATGCTCTGCACGCTGGCCTTCGACTTTCGGGACGGTTGTTGACGGGTATCGGGCGTGGCACCCCGGCGGGCGGCGCGCGCAGCACGCGCCGGCGGCCGAGGTCCTCGATATGCGGAGCGCCGAACATCCGGAGGTCTCGCTGATCATCCCGCTCTATGCGCGCGCAGATCTGACAACGGCCTGCCTCAGCTCGATCCGCGACAACACGACACAAGGACGCTACGAGGTGATCCTCGTTGACGACGCTGCGGACGCCGGACACGAAAGCGCTCCTCGAACGTGTGCGCGGCGCGACCGTTCTTCGTCAATGATACGAACATCGGCTATCTGCGCAGCGTGAATCGCGGCGCCGCGGTCGCGCGCGGCGATTGGATCGTGCTGTGCAACAACGACATCGAGGTCACGCGCGGCTGGCTGGGCGCGATGCTCGACTGTGCGCGATCAGCGCCGGACGTCGCGCGTCGTCACCCCGAAGTACCTCTATCCGAGAGGCACCTCAACGAGGCAGGCGGGATCATCTGGCGCGACGGTACCGGAGTCAACTACGGGCGCGGCGATCGGAGCGACCCTGTACCCCTACGAGTTCCGCCGCGAGGTCGACTACGGCTCCGCGGCTGCGCTGATGGTCAAGGCCGAGCTTTGGCGGTCGGTCGGCGGCTTCGATGAGCGGTTCGTGCCGATGTACTACGAGGACGTCGACTTGTGCTTTCAAGCCGCGAGCGCGGGCTGAGAGTGCTCTACGAACCGAAGGCGACGATCGTACACATCGAGGGGGCATCGGCCGGTACAGACCCCACCTCGGGACACAAGCGCCACCAGGAGGAGAACAGACACAAGTTTGTACGCAAGTGGAAGACGACTCTCGACAGAGATCACCTGGTGGCAAGCGTCGCCTCCAGACGGTTCGCCGCCGACCGCAACCGCCGCAAGCACGTGTTGGTGGTGGACCACAGGACGCCCATGTGGGACCGCGACGCAGGCTCCCTCCGCACGCTGCGCATGATGGAATCGCTCATCTCGCTGGGTGCGCGGGTGACGCTGCTGCCGGACAACGTGTCACGCTGCGATCCGTACACGACTGACCTCGAGCGGATGGGCATCGAGATCATGTATGCACCCTGCGACGTGGATCGCGAACTCGCAGAAACGGGCGCGAGCATCGACTTCGTAATCCTCTCGCGGCCCCATCCCGCGAGCCGCTGGCTCGACACCGTTCGCGAGCATGCCCCGCGTGCGACGGTCGCCTACGACACGGTTGACCTACACTGGCTGCGGGAATCCAGGCGCGCATCCGTGGCCGCAGCGGCAGCAGAATCGCACGGAGCAAGTGCGGCGCCGGCCGCGGCGATCGAGCAGAAGTCACATGCTTTGCGTGAGCTCGAGCTCGCCATGATCCGCGCGACCGACATCACGATCACCACGACGGAGCGCGAGCAGGCAATCGTCGAAGAAGAAGTGCCGGGCGCGGCCGTCCTCGTCCTGCCGACCGTCTACGACGTCGCTGCCCACGTGCCGCCCTTCGCCAGCCGTGACGGCATCCTCTTTCTCGGCGGGTTCGAGCGCGCCCCCAATGTGGACGCGGCGAAACGGCTCGTGTCAGAGATCCTGCCGCTCGTCTTGCAGGAACTCGGAGACGTGCACGTGACGATCGTCGGCGCCGAGCCTCCCTCCGACATACGCGAGCTCGCCTCGTCGCGCGTCGAGATCGCCGGCTGGGTCGAGGATCTGGACCCGGTGCTCGCACGGCACAGGCTGATGCTGGCGCCGCTCAGCTTTGGCGCGGGCATGAAGGGCAAAGTGGTGCAGTGTCTCGCAGCAGGGCTACCCGTGGTCACGACAGGCGTGGGAGCCGAGGGCATCGAGGGTTCACACCCGAGATCCTCGTTGCCGACGACAACGAAGGACTCGCGGCGCTCGCCGTCAAGCTGCATCGCGACCAGGAGGCGTGGAACGCGTCGTCGCGATCCGGACAGCTGCTCGTTGAGGAGACGTGCTCGCCCCGGGTGATCACCGAGCGCCTTGCCGCTTTTGTCTCGCCGGCGCCACCGGATCGGAGCGAGATCCCGGCGCCCGCCGGTGCTCGGTCGCAGTGACCGGCGGTCTTCCCAGGCGCTGGTTCGGAAGCCGACCCTGGTTGCAGTTGCCACACGGCTCCGCGGCAGATCCGGTCGTCAAGCCGGCACCTTATCTACCGATCTACGAAGCCAGCCTCCGGCACCTGCGGCGGCGGCGATTTACGCTGCTCGAGCTCGGAGTGTGGAGCGGAGAGTCGCTAAGAATGTGGCGCGAAGCCTTTCCCCGCGCAGTCATCGTCGGAGTCGACATCTCGCCGCCGCGGTTGGACCTGGGCGCCCGCGTGCACATCCTGGAGGGTGATCAGTCAGACGCCGAGCTGATGCGTGACCTACATCGCCGCTACGCGCCGGACGGCTTTGAGGTCATCGTGGATGACGCGTCACACCTCGGCGTGACCACAGCGCTGTCGTTGAAGGCTCTCTTCGCCGAGTACCTGAGACCCGGAGGCCTCTATTTCGTCGAGGACTGGGGCACGGGATACATGCCGACCTGGCACGACGGCGGGAAGATCGCCTCCGCCGTTTCGACCGAAACGCTCGCCGACTCGCCGGTCTCGCCCCGCGAGGGCGCCACGCCGATCCCCTTGCCCAGCCACGACCTCGGCATGGTGGGGCTCGTCAAGAGGCTCGTCGATCACACCGGGGCAGGAACAATCCGTGCGGTGCAGCCGGACGCCGCCGGCGAGACACTCGAGATCGAGTCGATGACGATCCGGGACGGGTTGGTCCTGCTGCGGAAGCGCCGCTGACGCGCTCAGCGCGCCTCGTTGCGGAGGAGCATCAGCATGCGCTCGTCGTGCTCCGCGCTGGACGGGTCGGATTCGACCGTGTCACCCACGTTGAGGACATCCAGAACACTCCAGCCGGCGCGCTCGACGAGCCTCCCCAGCCCGGCGGGCGAGAACATCCAGTAGTTGGTGGGGTCGTTGTTGGTCTCCTGGGGTCCCACCAGATACGCCACGGGCAGGTCTGCGATCGGTGTTTTCGTGGGCCCTGCGAAGCGCGCCACCTTGGTGCTCAACAGGCAATGCGTCGCGTGTGCCGCGAGTTCTCGCATGGTGTAGTACGGGTTTTGCAGGTGGTAGAGGATTCCCAGCATGAACACCAGCCCATAGCGTTCACGCGGAAGCCGAAACTGACGGTCCAGGTCGATGTCGTGGATCTCGACCTTCGAGCTCAGGTGATCCCGCAGGGCCTGTGCGCCGCGCAGTCCGTTCATGTTCGATGCCGGCGTGTCGAGGATGTCGCCTGCCAGCCACCGACGTCCTCGAGCACGAACGCGAGATCCCCGTCCGCTGCGCCGATGTCGGCAACAGGCATGTCGTCCGCGAGCAGGTCCAGGTCGCGATGGTCACCCGAGAGCAGGTTGTTGAGGTGCACAACGTTGCCCAGGCTGTCATACGGGTACCAGGGGATGCCGTCGCCGATCTCGGCACGCGCGGCGCGCATGCGCGCCATCTGTGGCGCCAGTTGCCCAACCAGGTCATCGATCCGCATCGCGCCGAGGGTAGCGTTGTCCGGTGGCGCACGTCGGGACACCGAGCGCACCGTCCACCGGTTGGCCCAGCCGGCGGCCTAGGGCACACGCGTCGCCTATCGTACTGCCACCGTGATTCGCTTCCTCACGCCGCAATTGCCACCCGTGTCGGCGATTGAGCGCTACTTCGCTCGTTCTCGCGACGCGCACTGGTTCTCCAACGGCGGGCCGTGCCACCGCGAGCTCGCTGAGCGCGCCGCAGCGTATGTAGGGGGCGGGGTCACCGCAGTTCCCGTCGCAAACGGCACGCTCGGTCTGATGCTCGCGCTGCGCGCCCTCGCCGGACGGCCGGATCGCGACCGCAACGAGGTAATCATGCCCTCGTTCACCTTCGCGGCGACAGCGTCGGCCGTCGTCTGGGCCGGGTTCGAGCCCGTGTTCGTGGACGTTGACGGCGACGGTTGGCACCTCGACCCGGAGGCGCTGGAACACGTGATTTCCGAACGTGGAGACCGCCTCGCGGCCGTGATCGCCTGCTCGACGTTCGGCACTGCTCCTCCGCGAGCCACGACCCTTGCCTGGGAGCGGATCACGAGCGACGGTGGTGTCCCGTTGCTGGTCGACTCCGCGGCGGGCTTCGGGTCGATCGACGAGGACGGCCGCCCGCTGGGCCGCCAGGGCGCCGCCGAGCTGTTCTCGTTCCATGCCACGAAGCCGCTCGCGGTTGGGGAGGGAGGACTCCTGACGACGCGCGACCCCACCATCGCGGCGCGGATCACGCAGCTTTCCAACTTCGGATTTGACAAAGATCGCGTGGTCGGCGGCGAGCCCGGGATCAACGCCAAGCTCGACGAGTGGCACGCCGCGACCGCGCTCGCCGCGCTGGATCGGCTCAACGACGTGCTCGCGGCGAGACGCGGTCATCTCGCGGCGATGCGGGAGTCCCTTGCGGGGCACGGATACACCTTTCAATCCGGGGCCGAGACCGCCGCGGGACAGTTCCTGCCGGTCCTCGCCGAGCGGCCGGAGGTGCGTGAGCGTGCGCTCGCGGCGGCGCGGATTCGGGCCGTGGAGCTGCGGACGTACTTCGATCCACCGCTCCACACCATGCCCGGGTTCGCACGCCATGAGGTCGCGGGCGGTCTCGGGACGACCGAGACGCTCGCGGCGCGCATCCTGTCGCTGCCGATGGCAAATGACCTCGCCGACGAGGCGCGGGACAGGATTGTCGCGTGCCTCGGCGCGGCCACAGCCGAGCGGGCGCTGACCGGTTCGAAAGGGTCGCCTTGACGGTTTCGGGGGGCCGCTTTGCGTTCGGCGCGTGCGGCGCTGACGTCACGATCTACGAGTGGGTCAGAATCGTCGAGCCGGAGCGGATTACGGTCGGCTCGCACGTCGTGATCGACGACTTCGTGTTCATCGACGGCGGCGACGGCGTGGAGATCGGCTCACACGTCCACATCGCCGCGTACGCGAGCCTGATGGGCGGTGGGAAGATCGTCGTCGGCGACTTCGCAGGCATATCGGCCGGCAGCCGCTTGGTCAGCGGCAGCGACCGATTCGACGGCTCGGGACTCACCGGGCCGACGATCCCGGCACGCTGGCGCTCGGTCGAGCGGGGGCACATCAACATCGGCCGACACGCAGTTCTCGGCACCAACGTCGTTGTCCATCAGAACGTGACGATCGGCGACGGCGCGATCGTTGGGTCCAACTCCCTCGTCCTTGAGGACATCGAGCCGTGGACGATCGCGCTCGGATCCCCCGCCCAGCCGGTCCGCACGCGGCCGAGCGAGCGCATCCTCGCGTGGGAGCGAGAGCTGTTGGAGGACGAGGCGCGGGACGACTGATGAGTCTCGCCCGCAGGCTGCGTGACGCGACAGGGAAGCGCATCGTCGCGGGCTCGGCTGCGCTGGCGGACCGTGTCGAAAGGGCGCGCGGCCGCAACCCGGCGCTGCGGGAGGACGTCGACGCTGCGCTCGATAGCGTCCGCTCCGACATCGACGCGAAGTTCCAGGCATCGATGGGCGAGCTCGCCGCACTGCGAGCATCCGTCGATGAGCTCGCCGCCCTGCGAGCGTCAGTCGATGAGCTCGCCGCACTGCCGGCTTCGTTCGGTGAGCTCGCCGCCATGCGGGCATCCCTCGACGCTCTCAACCAGCGGCTTGTGGACGTCCAGGCGATGTCAGCTCGTGCCTATGAGGCAGCGCTCAGGTGGCCGGCCGAGCTCGATGAGCTGCGGGCGGCGCAGGACTACGAGCAACCGTGGGAGGAGCGTGAACCGCTCGTTACGGTGCGGATCGCCACCTACGACAACGCACAGATCCTGTGCGAGCGGACGCTACCGTCAGTCCTCGCGCAAACGTATGAGAGGTGGGAGGCAATCGTCGTCGGCGACGCCGTGACGGACGACACCGAGGCGCGAGTAGCCGAACTCGGAGACAATCGCATTCGCTTCGTGAACCTTTCGTTCCGCGGGCCTTACCCGGATGCGCCGAGTGCGCGCTGGTTGATAGCGGGGACAGCGCCCGCAAACCGTGGGCTGGCAGAGGCACGCGGCGACTGGATCGCGCCGCTCGACCACGACGACACCTTCACGCACGACCATATCGAGGTCCTGCTGGCAGAGGCGCGCCGCACTCGCGCCGAGGTCGTCTACGGACGAGTGCGCCTGCTCGACGGAAAGGATGGTTCGGTGCTGGGGTCGATCGGCGAATGGCCCCCACGCCTCAGCGAGTTCGTCTGGCAGGCCTCGCTCTACCACCGCGGCCTCACGCGTTTTCCCTACGACGAGCGGGCCCGGTTCGCCGGCGAGCCCGGCGACTGGAACCTTGGCCGACGGCTGTGGGAGGCCGGCGTGCGGTTCGCCTTCCTCGACCGTGTCGTTGGCGACTACTACTTCTACGCCCGAAACGAGAGCACCGCTCTACACCTCGAGCAGCTGCGGCGCGAAGCCTCCGCGTCCGACGACAGCGAGTGAACGGCCGGGGGACCCACGGTCAGCCACGCCGTAGCCGGTTGCGCGTCCGCCAGAGGTGCCCGGGCGAGGTGAGGGCGTCGGGGCGCAGGTCAAGCGCTCTGGCCCCGTCATGTGTTGCGATGCGTCCGCAACTCGAGCACGAGAGCGCAGCCGACGCATCGGGGCGCAAGGACCCACGACACACGGCGCACTCCAGCGCCTGCGCGATTGTCTCGTCGAAGCGGCGCGAATCCACGATCGGCTCACGCGCATCGATTCGCTCTAGCTCCATGCCCTGGCGGACACCGTCGCCAAAACGGCAAGCCTGGAGCGCGGCGATCCACTCGGGCTGCCTTGTGCTGTATTCGGTGGCCGCGCCGGGGGCGAAGAACGGGTGCAGGTCACCGACCACCAGGAGACTCGCGAGGAGCCCGTTCACCTGGGGCCAGCGCTTGGGGCGGAAACGGGGTACGGCACATGCCGCCTCGAGTTCCGCGACGGTCGGGAGCCCGAGCTCCATATGCTCGTTCAGCCAGGCGGGCGGCTCTTCGCCCCTCGAGCGGTACAGCTGAACGAAGAACTCGTCGGCGTTGACGGCAGTATCGGTCGGGCACGCGAGTAGGACGCGGCGCGCCGCGACGCGCGCGCATTCCGCCACGAGCGAGGACCGTTCCTGCGCCGGGACGTGCTCGAGGACATCCAGGCACACAACCGTGTCGAACGCGCCGTCCGCCCACGGGAACCGGCCGGGGTCGGTGCGCACGGCAAACATCTCGCGGGCGACCGGCGCGGGGAATGCCACATCCTGCCCGGCAAACCGAGCCTCGGGGAACACGCAACTCAACCCGATCGGCCCCGATCCCACGTCCAGCACGCTTGACCTGGCGATCTCGACGTCCGCCGCGACGGGCGCGTAGCGAACCAGCCAGTTCAACACGCGAGCACGGAATGGAGCATCAGCCGGTACACGCGCGCTCGTAGACCTCGAGCGTAAGCCTCGCCGTGCGCTCCCACGTGTACGCGGCCGCCCGCTCGAGCCCGAGCCGCGTCAGCCGTGGCCGACTCCGGCGAGTCCCCGAGCAGCCGCTCGATGGCTGCAGCGATCGCGCCTTCCTCCCGCGGATCGAACAGGATGGCGGCGTCGCCGGCGACCTCCGGCAACGAGGAGGCGTTGGACACGGCCACCGGCACGCCCCTGGCCATCGCCTCCAGCACGGGCAGCCCGAAGCCCTCGTACAACGACGGGAACACGAACGCCTCAGCGACCTCCCACAGGCCCTCGAGCTCCGAGCCGCCGATCCAGCCGAGCAGCAGCACGTCCTCCTCCACACCGGAGGCCGCCACGCACTCGCGCAGCCTCGCCTCATAAGGCGTCGGGTAGCCCGGCAGGACGAGCAGCGGCCGGCGCTCGCGAGGGATCGCCGCGAGCGCGCCGATCAGCAGCTCGAGGTTCTTGTGGGGGCGCTTGGCCGACAGCGAGAGCACCACGCGGCGCTCGCCCAGGCCGAAGCGGCGGCGGACCTCCGGCTCTGCCAGGGGCTCGCTGCGGCGCACGGCTCCCAGCCCGTTCGGGACCACGTCGATAAGCCCGCGGTCGATCCCGAGGAGATCGACGAGGTCGTCGCGGGTCGACTCCGAGATCGCGATCACGCGGTCCGAGCGCCGGGCCGCGGCGGGCACGAGCAGCCTCATGCCCTTGTCGCGGATGCCGCTGTGGGCCTCCGGGAAGCGCGCGTAGATGAGGTCGTGAACGGTCACCACGCGGCGAAAGCGACCCCACACCGGCGCCGTGCTGGCGAGGCTGTGAACGAGCTCCACCCCTTCGCGCATCGCCAGCGGGGCCAGCAGCGCCTGCTCGCCGAGCACCCACTGGGCGCGCCGGCGTGCCCGCACGGGAACACGGACCGTCGGCAGCGCACCGCGCAGCGGCCAGTCCCGGCTGGCGGCCGTCTCGCTGTTGATGAAGGCCGTGAACCTGTGGCCCGCCGGGGCCTGCTCGAGCATCGCCGCGATCAGCTCCTGGGCGGCGATCTCCATCCCACCGGTCTCGCCGGGAACGAGGAAGATCAGGTTCAGTCCCACATGCACGGCGAGCGGGGAGGGTAGTGCAGATGTGCAACCCTGCTGGCGCTTGAGCCAGCCCCCAGCACCGGTTATCGGGATCGACGCACGCGCCGCAGCCGAGGAGGGAGCCGGGCGGGGCCGCGTGGTGCGGGAGCTGTTGCGGACGCTCTCCCAGCGCCCCGACGACGGACGGCGCTTCGTCCTGTTCGCGCGCGAGCGCTGGAGCGAGGGAAACCTTGATGGCCGCTTCAGCTGGCGGCTGATCTCGGCGCCCGATCCCCTGTGGCACCTACGCACGGCCCTCGCAGCCAGCCGCAGCTGCGACGTGTTCCTGTCGAGCAACTCCTACCTGACGGTGCTGTTCCTGCGGATCCCCTCCGTGACCGTGGTCTATGACCTCGCCACCTTCGTACCCGAGATGCGCCCGAAGCGCCGCTCGGTGGCGATCGAGCGGGCCACCCTCGGCCCCGCGGTGCGGCGCTCGGCGGTGCTGCTCGCGATCTCACAGGCGACCGCTACGGCGCTCGAACAGCATTTCCCCGCCGCCGCCGGCAAGACGATCGTGGCCCCGCTCGGAGTGACCCCGTTGGAGGCGCGGCTGGCCCCCGAGCAGGCGGCCTCGCTGCCGCCCGCGGGCTTCGTGCTCGCCGTCGGGACGCTCGAGCCGCGTAAGAACCTGCCCCGGCTGGTGGAGGCATACGCGCGCCTGGACGAGCAACTGCAGGCCCGCCACCCGCTCGTCGTGGTTGGCAGGATCGGGTGGGAGACCGGCGAGACGATGGACGCGCTGCGCTCGCTCGGAGACCGCTGCTTGGTGCTCGGCTTCGTCGAGGACGCTCAGCTGGCGGAGCTGTACCGGCGCTGCGCCGTGTTCTGTTACCCGTCGCTCGGGGAGGGCTTCGGTCTCCCGGTGCTCGAGGCGATGTCCGCCGGGGCGCCTGTGATCACCTCAGATCTCTCCTCCCTGCCGGAGGTGGGGGGCGACGCCGTCGATTACGTCGATCCGCGCTCCACGGAGCAGATCGCGGCGGCGCTGGAGCGGGCGCTGTCGGACGAGGCCCACCGCGCCCGGCTCTCGCGCCTGGCGCTGGAGCGCTCGCAGCGGTTCTCGTGGGAGCGCTTCGGGGACGTCACCCTGGCGTCGCTGGACCGCGCGGCGGGCGCCAGAGCTGGCGCAGCACCGAGTTGAACGCATCGGCGAGTCCGCGCGTGCGCGGCGAGCCCGCTCCGAGGAGCACGGCCAGGCGAAGCGACACCAGCGAGATCGCGGAGGCGAGCGCGACGACGGCGAGGGCGAGACGGGGATGGGGGTAGTAGCGACGGATGCTCGCCAGGTAGTGGGGCGAGGCCAGCGCGTGGCCGTCGCTGCTGGCGCCGCCGAGGTGCACGAAGCGGGCGCCCGGAAGCACTTCCCGGGCCCAGCCGGCCCGCGCCATCCGCCGCTGCCACTCGGTCTCCTCGAGGTACATGAAGAAGCCCTCGTCGAGGGTGCCAGCGGCCGCGGCAGCGCCGGCTCTGACCATCAGCGCCGCTCCCGTCGCGTGAGCGATCGGCTGCGGGCCGCTGAGCCGGGAGCGCGGGATGTGATGGAGGTCCAGCGGGCCTCCGCGCACCAGGAACGCGACCGGCGCGCAGAAGTCCACGAACAGCGTCAGCAGCGAAGGGAAGCGCCGGTGGACGTTGTCCTGCGGGGAGCCGTCCTCGTTGAGCAGCAGCGGCGCGAGCAGGCCCGTGCCGGGCTGCTCGTCGAGGCGTGCGACCAGCCGCACGACCGCGTCGTCTTGGGCAAACGCGTCCGGATTGAGCAGCAGCAGATAGCGGCCGCCGGCGACGGCGATGGCGGCGTTGTTGCCGGCCGCGAACCCGCGGTTGGCGCGCAGCTCGAGGATCCGGGCCTGAGGTCGGCGCGCGCGCAGGAGCTCGAGTTCCTCCGGGGGAGAATCCGCGTCCGCCACGATCTCCTCGAGCGCCAGTCCCCCGGCGGCGCGCGCCGCCGCCTCCAGGGCCCTGACGGTCAGCTCTGCGCTGCGGTAGTTGACGACCACGACAGATACGTCCGGGCGCTCCTGGTCGGCCTTTCCGTCCACCGCGATCCGCCATCCTAGAGCGGATGTCTGGAGCTTCGGCCGAGCCCGATGTGCTGGATGCACCCGAGGCCGGAGCCACGGCCGTGCGGGGCAGTGCCCTGCGTTCGGGAGGGTATGTCGCCGCGATCGGGCTGTCGCTGCTCTCCGCGCCACTGCTGATCCGCCACCTCGGCGTCGCCAGCTACGGCGTATACGTCACGATCACGGCGCTGGTCACCGTCGCCGCCGGCGTCTCCGACATCGGCATCACCTCCGTCGGGGTCCGCGAGTGGGCGATCCGGCCGGCGATCGAGCGCCGGGCGCTGCTCGCGAACCTGTGGGGCGCGCGACTGACGCTCACCCTCGCAGGCTGTCTGGCGGCGTTCGCGTTCGCGCTCATCGCCGGATACGGCCCCACGCGGCTGGCAGGCACCGCCGTGGCGTGCGTCGGCCTGATCGCGACCGCCTCCTACGAGGCGTTGGCCGTCCCGCTGCAGGCCGAACTGCGACAGGGTCGGGTGGCTGCGGCCGAACTGACGCGCCAGGCCGTCCAGGTGGCGCTGATCCTGCTGCTGATCGCGGCCGGCGCGGGGCTCGTCCCGTTCCTCGCGACGGCGATCCCGGCCGGACTGTGCGCCGCAGCCGTCGTGGTGAGCGCCTCCTCCCAGGGCCTCGTGCGCCCGTCGGTGCACCCCCGGGCATGGTGGGACCTGCTCCGTGACACGCTCCCGTTCGCGGCCGCATCGGCGATCGGGGTCGTGTACCTGCGGACCACCGTGATCATCACCTCGCTGGTCGCGGGCGCTCTGCAGACGGGGTACTTCGGGGCCGCCTTCAGGGTGACCGAAGTGCTGATGGGCGTGCCCGTGCTGATGGTCGGCGCGCTGTTCCCGGTGCTCGCCCGCGCGGCGGCGACGGATCGGGAGCGGCTGCGGTCCGGGCTGCGGCAGACCTTCGAGGGTGCGCTCGCGGCCGGCACGCTGACGGCCGTCTGCATGATCGGCGCAGCGCCGCTGGCCATCCGGATCCTGGTGGGCGCGAAAGCGACGCCGGCTGTGGAAGCGCTGTCGATCCTCAGCGTCGGGCTGGGCTTCTCGTTTCTGGGCGCCACCTCCCAGTTCGCGCTGCTGGCGCTTCGCGAGCATCGGGCGATCCTGCTCGTCAACGTCGGCGCGCTGGTGGCAAACGTGGCGCTGACGTTGCTGCTGGCAACGAGTGGCGGGGCGCGCGGCGCGGCGCTCTCGCTGGCGATCTGCGAGACGCTCGTGGCGCTCTCCTCGACCGCGCTGCTGGCGCGGGTCTCACCGGGCTTCGCCCCCAAGCGGAGCACCTGTGTGCGGATCGCACTCGTTGTCGTCCTCGGCGGCGGGACCGCGGCCGCGCTGTCGAGCACCGGACCCGTGCTGCAGGCCATCGGCACGGTGGTCGTCTCGCTGGGAGCGGCGAGCGCCCTGCGCACCCTGCCCTCCGAGCTGTGGGCGGTGCTGCCGCTGCGGCGGCTGCTCGCCCCCCGCAAGTCATGAGGGTGGGGGTCGTCCATAACCTCCCCTCCGGGGGCGCGATCCGCGTGATGGCCGAGTGGCTGGGGCGAACCGAAGCCTCCGAGCTGACGCTCTACACGCGAGACGCGTCGGTGCACGGGTTCGCACCGCTGCCGGACCGCGTCGAGGTGATCGAGCGTCCCCTGCACCGGGGAGAGGGCGCCCTCGACGAGATCATCCGCCTCGCGCGCTCTCCCCGTGACGGAGCGCGGCTCGCCGGGGAGATCGATCGCGCGGGCCATGACGCGGTGTTCTGCTTCGCGAGCTCGCTCACGCAGGCGATCGACGTGCTGCCGTTCCTGAAGACGCCGAACATCTTCTACGCCCCCGAGCCGTTGCGCTCGGCATACGAGCCGCCAGAGCTGCGCGAGTTGCCCGGCGGCTGGCGGGGCGCGCTCACCCGTCGTGGCCTGAACCCGATCGAGCTGCGCCGCCGCCAGCTGGACCGCCGCTACCTGCGCTCGGCGCAGCGCATCGTGACGCACTCGCGCTTCACGCAGGGAACGCTGCGCGAGATCTACGGCGTGTCGAGCGAGGTGGTCCCGCTCGGCGTCGACTGGGAGACCTTCACTCCGGGCGAGGGCCGGCGCGAGGACTTCGTGCTGTCGGTGGGGGCGCTGCATCCCCTGAAGGGCCACGACCAGCTGATCAGGGCGCTCGCGACGCTGCCGGCCCCGCGCCCGCGCCTGGTGGTGATCGGCGACCGCGGCCGCTCCGAGGTGCAGCTGCGGGAGCTGGCCGGGGCGTCGGGGGTCCAGCTCGAGGTCTTGAGCAGGCTCCCGCTGGCAGAGGTCGTGTCCTGCTACCAGCGCGCCGGCGTGGTGGCCTGTGCTCAGATCCGCGAGCCGTTCGGCCTGGTGCCGCTGGAGGCGATGGCCTGTGCCACGCCGGTCGTCGCGGTGCGCGAAGGCGGGTTCTGCGAGACCGTGCAGGACGGCCGCACCGGCCTGCTCGTGGAGCGTGACAGCGGCGAGCTCGGGGGGGCGATCTCGCGCGTGCTCTCCGAGGGCGCGCTGGCTGCTCGTCTCGGCGCCGCCGGCCGTGAGAGCGCCGTGCGGGAGTGGGGCTGGGCTCGCTGTGCCTCCAGGTTCGACCAGCTGCTCGCCGAGCAGACCGGGACGCATCCACCGGCCGGCCGAAACGTGATCTAGGCTGCGCCGAACCGTGAGGCCGGTGGGAATGATTCGCGAGAAGGGTGTCGGATACGTCCTGCGCACCGGGCCGGCGGTGCTGTGGTTTCGCGTCAGGATCCGCGTTCAGTCTTGGTGGCGGACGCTCGTGGCGTCCGTCGTGCGCCGGCGGCGCGGGTCGCGTCACTTCACCTACGACGGAGCCAGTTACGAGTACCTGATCCATCCGGGGAACCGCACCTGGAGGAACGAGCGCACGATCGAGGTCCCGATCGCGCTGCGCGCGCTCGAGCGCCATCGAGGAGAGCGGATCCTCGAGGTGGGCAACGTCCTCGGCCTTTACACACCCGTCGAGCACGACATCGTCGACAAGTTCGACGAGTCGGTGAAAGCGGTGGACATCGTCGACTACACCGCCGACCCGTACGACTTCATCGTCAGCGTCTCAACGGTGGAGCACATCGGCTGGGACGAGGACATGCGGGTCGGGCGAGACCGTGTGGGAGACCCCGAAAAGGTGGGCCGCGCGATCGCGCATCTCACGGGGCTGCTGAAGGCGGGCGGTGAGGTGCTCGTCACCTTCCCCCTGGGCTACAACCCCGCGCTGGACGAGCTGGTGCGCGAGGGCCGGCTGCCCTTCAGACACGTGAAAGTGATGAGACGAACGGGGTCCGACAACGGGTGGCTCGAGGTGGACATCGGTGAGGTCCCCGACGCCGCATACGACTTCCGGCGAATGCACGCGAACGTGCTCGTGATCGCCACGGGATAGGGGGGCCGCCCCTCCGAGCAGGGGGGCCGGGAGCGCGGATATCATCCGTCCGCATGACCGACGCCGTCCGGCTCGGGGTGGTGGGCCTCGGCTATTGGGGTCCCAACCTGGCCCGCAACTTCCGCTCCCTGCCCGGCGCCGAGCTCACGTGGTGCTGCGACGCCTCGGAGGAGGCTCGCGAGCGCCTCGCCCCGCTCGTGCCCGGAACGCGGATGACCGGCCGCCTGGAGGACCTGCTCGAGGACGACCAGCTCGACGCGGTCGTGCTGGCCACGCCCGTCCCCACCCACGCGGAGCTCGCGGTACGGGTGCTGGAGGCGGGCAAGCACTGCTTCGTGGAGAAGCCGCTGGCGCAGTCGGTGGCCGACGCCGAACGGGCGGTCGCGGCCGCCGAGCGGACGGGGCTCACGCTGATGGTGGGCCACCTGCTCGAGTACCACCCGGGCGTGCGGATGCTGAAGGCGCTGGTGGAGCAGGGGGAGCTCGGGGAGATCTACTGCGTGTACGGCAACCGCGTCAACCTGGGCCAGATCCGCAGCGACGAGAACGCGCTCTGGAGCCTCGGAGCCCACGACGTGTCGGTGCTCCTGCACATCGTCGAGGAGGAGCCATACGAGGTCTCCGCCCACGGCGAGTCGTATGTACGCGAGGGGGTCGAGGACGTCGTGTTCTGCTATCCTGCGCTTCCCCTCGGGGGTGGCCGCCCACCTCCATCTCTCCTGGCTCGATCCCCACAAGGAACGGCGCTTCACGATCGTGGGCTCCAAGCGGATGGCGACCTTCGACGACATGGCCCTGGAGGGCAAGCTGACGGTCTACGACAAGGGCTTCGACGAGGACACCCGCTCCTACGGCGAGTACATCGCCCGCAGCGGCGACATGTTCAGTCCGCGGGTGCCGAGCGTCGAGCCGCTGCGGCTGGAGTGCGAACACTTCCTCGAGGCGGTCAGGACCGGCGCCACGCCCCGCTCGGACGGCCACAGCGGCCTGCGCGTGGTGCGCGTGCTCGAGCGGCTCCAGCACGAGGTGGAGCGGACCAGGCGCTCGACCGCGGCACTGAGCGCGTAGCGGCTCGCTCCGGCACCGGGCGCGCAGCGGCGCGCAGCGACCGTCAGCGCTCGAACACTCCAACCACGTTCGAGGCGCCCTCGCCGTAGGGGTAGTCGGACTCCGGTTCGGACAGGGCCCGGAACTGGTAGTGGGCCGGTCCCGGGAACTTGAAGCGATAGCCCGCGCGGAAGCGTCCCCGGCGGCCACTGCGGATGTCCTCGAACTGGATCCAGGGACCTCCCGGAGAGCGGGCCTCGAGCACGAGTTGCTTGCCGTCGGCGGGGACCGGCCCACCGCGCAGGCGTCCGCTGAAGTGGATGCTCTGCCCGACGCTGGTCACCGCCGGCGAGACGTGCATGCTGATACCGGCTCGCACGACCAGCGTGAGGTTCGCCGAGGCGGCGGGACCTTCTTCGTCGAGGCGGGTGCGGTAGGCGAAGCGCAGCGTCCGCGAGGAGACACCACCGGGCACCGTCACCGTGAACCGGCCGGAGGAATTCGTCCTGGCCGCCGGCATCGCCGCCGTCCGCGCGCCGGTCGCGGTGGGCACCGCCGAGACGTCGATGCTCGCCCCCGCGATCGGCACGCCACCCGCCGTCGTGAGCCGTCCCTGGACCTCGACGGCATGACCGAAGCCGGCCACCAGCCGGCGCTTGGGGGTGCTTGCCCACCTCACCGAGAGGGCGGCCTGCGGCGGTGGCGTTGGTCCCGTTCGGGGGGCCGGGGACCACGTTGTGGACGGTGATCGAGCGTTCGAGCACCGGGGCCGAGTTGCCCGCGGCGTCGAGCACGCTGACCGCGAGCTGGTGGGTGCCGTTGGGGATCTTGGTGGTGTCGAGGGCGGCCTGGACGTTCTCGGCCTGGGGGCAGGGCTGGGGGGACAGGAAGGCCGGCAGGCCGTCGCTCGTCTGCCCCAGGTTCCGGCAACGGCCCCCGTTTTCGTCCGGAACGGTGCTCTGCACCACCTGGCCGTCCACCGAGAAGACGACCTCGTAGATGCCCGACAGCGGGTCGCTCGCCGTGAAGGTGATCGGAGACTGCCCGCCGACGGTGGCGGCGCTGGCCAGCTCGCCCGCCACACCACCGGCGGACGGGCCGGCCTGCTGTTCGAGCACGAGGTCGGCGGCGTACAGGTAGATGGCCGCGGCGTAGCCGTTGGCGTCGCTGCCGGTTTCGGCGCAGGGCTTGGCTCTGGAGCCCTAGGCAGGCGGCGGTGACGTAGAGACTGCCACCGAGGTTGGCGGGACTGACCTGCACCATGTTGACGGCGGGAAACGGCGGAATCGGTCCGACGCTCCGCCTCCCAGACAGCTGCCGCGGGCCGCACAAGTCGAAGTTGAATTCGGCGTCCGGACCCGCCAGCCACGCGACATCCGAGGCGCCGACGATTCGCTCCACCGTCCGCGTCCCCAGCCCACAACAGCGTCGCGCCGACGAGTTCGTCCCCCATGGGCGGCGAGAATTCCCATGTCGCGCTGGTCGTGTTCGCCGCCCGGCCCGGGACTTCTACGCAGCGCCGCCACGAGCGCTCCGCCCTCGGAGCAGGTGTCGGACAGGACGACTTCGGCGCCGGTTTCCGATCCTTTCCACCCTTCCGCCGGGATCGGCGCCCCGGCCGGAGTCCGGCACGAGTACACGTGAAAGCGGCCGGCCCACGCCGGCGACGCCGACGCGGCGGCGAAGGCGCCCACGACGGCAAGGGCGAGCACCAGCGGCAGCACCGGGAGCGCGAGCCATCCCGGCTGCGTCGGCTTGTTCGATCTCCGTTCGAACGACAGCATCTCCTACCCCTGTGTCGAGTGGAGGCGAGTGACGACCCTCCCCGGATTCTTCCAGGGACGGGCGGCCGGCGCGGGCCCGGCTTCCGGTTACCCGCCGGAGGCGAGGGTGAAGCGCAACGGCAGCGAGGCCAGGCCGTAGATGCCGTTGGGCCCTTCGAAGACGGGCTCGCCGTCGAGCTCGAGGTGGTCCAGGCGGCGGGCGAAGAACTCCAGCGCCTCGTTCAGCTCCGCCCGGGCGAGGTTGGCTCCGAGGCAGTAATGGATCCCCGCCCCGAAGGTGAGGGGGCGGGCGGTACGGCCCTCGGCGGTCCGCTCGCCGGCGGTGATGTCGAAGCGTTCGGCGCTCGATTCGTCGTCGAGGTCGCGGTTGCCGGTGAAGGCGCAGACGATCACAACCGACCCCTCGGGGAAGGTCACGCCGCGGTGCACGACCTCCTCCGTGAGGATGCGGGCCGTGAAGGGGGTGATGGGCTCGTAGCGCAGCGACTCCTCCACGGCCGCCGAGGCGAGGGCCGGGTCGGCTCGCAGGGCTGACCACTGCTCGGGGTCTTCGGCGAGCAGCCTGATCGTGTGCGCGAGCTGGCTCTGGCTGGTGTCCACGCCGCCGACGAGGACGTTGAAGACGAGGTTGATGCACTCGCTCTCCGACAGCCTGTCCCCCTCCTGCTCGGCGGTGATCAGCTTGGAGATGAGGTCGTCCCCGGGGGTCTCTCGGCGTGCCGCCAGGAGCGCACGGGCGTACTCGTAGAACTCATCCACTGCCTGCTCGATCAGCTCGACCTCGGTGGCCATGCTGACGGCGTCGAACTGGCGCTGGATCCAGTTCGACCAGTGGTGGAGACGGGGAGCGTCCTCGAGTGGAGCGCCCATCACGTCGGCGATCACCTGGGACGGGTACGGCTTGGCGAAGGCCTCCACGAACTCGCAGGAGACGCTCGGTCCATCTCCGCCGGTGGCGACCGACTGTTCGAGCAGGTCCTCGAGGAAGCTCTTCATCGCCGGCCGGTAGCGCTCCACTGCACGGGGGGAGAGCGCCGGGTTCACCAGACCCCGCAGGCGCGAGTGGTCGGCCCCGTTGACCTGGAGGATGTTGTGCTCCATCTGCTCGTACAGGGGGCCCTCGGAGACACCGAAGATCTCGGCGATCTTCATGCCGGGGAAGATCGCCGCCTTCGTACGGAGGAAGAACTCGGCCGACTCACGGTCGAGCACGACGTAGCCCAACGGGGCTTGCGCGAGCCAGCCATGCTCGCGCAGCTCGCCCATCGCCTCGTGAAAGCGCTCGCCCCTCATCGACGGCTCTGTGCCGTCGAAGGTGGGCAGATCCAGCTCGCTGACGAGCGCCATCCCCGCAGCGAGCCGTCAGTTCAGCGGGAGGGTCAAGCTATTTCTTCGGGCTGACGGCCTGCTTCAGCGACGCGCCGGCCGAGAACTTGGGCGCCTTCGAGGCTTTGATTTTGACCCGCTCACCAGTGCGTGGGTTGACGCCCTGGCGGGCTGCCCTTTTGACGACGGAGAACTTCCCGAACCCCGTGATGCTCACCTCGTCGCCTTTTTTCAGCGTCTTGGTGACCGTCCCGATGAGCGACTCGAGAGCCCGCGAGGAATCAGCCTTGCTGAGCCCGCTGTCGGCCGCGAGCGCCTCGATCAACTGCGACTTGTTCATCTGCCTTCCTTTCTCGCTTTGTGTAGCGGCGAGCGCGCAGGGTACCTTGCCAGCTTCTTCCCCGGGTTCAAGAGTCCCTTCGGGTCGAAGGCCCCCTTGATCTGTTCATGAAGCTCCACCGCCCGCCGCGGCCATTGGGACTCTAAGCGACCCCGCTTGGACCAGCCCACCCCGTGCTCCCCGGCGATCGAGCCGCCGAGCTCCACGACGAGCTCGAACAGCTCCTCCCCGGCGGCGTCCGCCGCATCGAGCTCCTCTCCCCGGGCGGGGTCCACGAGCACGGTGGCGTGGACGTTTCCGTCCCCCGCGTGACCGAACGAGCAGCTCCGAAGGCCGTGGGCTTGGGCGATCCGCTCGAAGCGCTCGAGTCCCTCGGCGAGGCGCTCGCGGGGGAACACGACGTCCTCGCTCACCTTCGCCCCCCGGACGCCCGTGAGCACGCCGTTGACCCCGTCCCGCCAGCGCCACAGGGCGCCCGCGTCGGGGGGCTCGTCCACCTGGACTAGAAGACCGTCGAGCGCCGCGAGCAGCTCTCCCCGCTGGGCCTGTACCTCCTCGCGGCTGCCGTCCACCTCCACGATCAGCGCGAAGCGCGCGCCGGCCGGAACGGCTTCCCCGCCGACGCCGGAGCTCCCGGGATAGGACGGGGCGAGCAGCGTCACCGCCTCACCCTCGAGGAAGTCGAGCACCGACGGGCGCAGGCCGGACCCGAGGATCTGGTCGACCGCCGCACAACCCTCCTCGCGGCTGTCGAGGAACAGCACCAGCGGCAGGGCCGCTGCCGGCGCCGGCAGCAGCCGCAGCCTTACGGCGGTCACGATCCCAAGCGTGCCCTCAGAGCCGATCAGGAGGCTGCGCAGGTCGTAGCCGGACACGTCCTTGGCCGCCCAACCGCCGATGTCCACGAGCTCCCCGGGCGCCAGCACGACCTCCATCCCGGCCACCCACGAGCCCGTCACGCCGTACTTGACCGCGTGCGGTCCGCCAGCGTTGGTGGCCACGTTCCCACCGATCTGCGACTGCTCGGCCGCGCCAGGATCGGGAGCGAAGAAGAGGCCGTGCTCACGGGCCAGGCGCTGCACCTCGCGGGTCCGGACGCCGGCCTCGGGGAATATCCGCCACAGCGACGGCTCGATCTCCCGCACCCGCCGCAGGCGCTCCAGCGAGCACACCACGCCGCCCTCCACCGGGGCCGCGCCACCCGTCAGGCCCGTGCCCCCGCCCCGCGGGGTGATCGGGACGTCGTGCTCGTAGCACCACGCCAGCAACGCCCGCACCTCCCCGGGGCTGCCGGGCAGGGCCACCGCGTCGGCGCGACCCTCGACGCCGCGCCGGCGGGAGAGGTCACGGTTGTACTCCGACCCGGCCGGCACCTCGAGCACGTACTCGGGTCCGATCAGAGCGGAGAGCTCGCGCACGAGTCCCCTCGGCACGACCCGGTGGGCTGCAGCTGGCATGTCTCTGCCCGCGAGGCTAGTGGAGGCCACCACCATCGGGCCGGCCTCCGAGCTGGGGGTAGCATTGACCGCGGCCATGGCAGTGACCGCCAAACCCGCCTCCGGGCAGGACGACGACGCCCAGGACGGGAACGATCGCTTCCGCACGCTCTCCGGCGCACCGATCAAGGAGCTGTACACGGCCACCGATCTGCCCGCGGGCGCCGCTGGTCCCGAGGACCCGATCGGCCTCCCCGGTGAGTACCCCTTCACGCGCGGGATCCACGCCAGCATGTACCGCGGGCGGCTGTGGACGATGCGCCAGTTCGCCGGCTTCGGCACCAGCGAGGAGACCAACGCCCGCTTCCACTACCTGCTCGACCACGGCCAGACGGGGCTCTCGACGGCCTTTGACATGCCCTCACTGATGGGCCACGACTCCGACCACCCGCGCTCGCTGGGTGAGGTGGGGCGCGAGGGCGTGGCCGTGGACACGCCCCAGGACATGCGCACGCTGTTTGGCGGAATCGATCTCGGCGAGGTGTCGGTCTCGATGACGATCAACGCACCGGCCGCGATCATGCTCGCCTTCTACGTCGTGGCCGCCGAGAGCGACCCCGCCCATCCCACGCCCCCCGAGCAGCTGTCGGGGACGATCCAGGCGGACATCCTGAAGGAGTACATCGCCCAGAAGGAGTGGTGCTTCCCGGTGGACCCGGGGATGCGCCTGTGCGGGGACATGATCGAGTGGTGCTCCCACCGCATGCCCCGCTGGCATCCGATCTCGATCTCCGGCTACCACATCCGCGAGGCCGGCTCGACCGCCCAGCAGGAGCTCGCCTTCACGCTCAAGGACGGGCTCACATACGTCGAGCAGGCAGTCGAACGGGGCCTGGACGTCGACGACTTCGCCCCGCGGCTGTCGTTCTTCTTCAACGCCCAGATCGACTTCTTCGAGGAGATCGCCAAGTACCGGGCGGCGCGTCGGATCTGGGCGCGGGAGATGCGCGAGACCTTCGGCGCCCGCAACCCGCGCTCCTGGCAGATGCGTTTCCACGCCCAGACGGCGGGCGTGAGCCTGACCGCCCAGCAGCCGCTGAACAACATCGTCCGCACCGCCGTCGAGGCGCTCGCAGCGGTCCTCGGAGGAACCCAGTCGCTGCACACCAACTCCTACGACGAGGCGCTCGCACTGCCCACCGAGAAGGCCGTCACCATCGCCCTTCGCACCCAGCAGGTGCTGGCCGGCGAGACCGGTGTGACGAACACCGTGGACCCGCTCGGAGGCTCCTACTTCGTCGAGGCCCTGACGGACGAGATGGAGCGCAGCGCGTACGAGTACTTCGCCAAGATCGACGAGCTCGGGGGGATGGTGGAAGCGGTCAAGCGCAACTATCCCCAGCGCGAGATCGCCAACGCCGCCTTCGAGTTGCAGCAGGAGATCGACTCCGGCGAACGCACCGTCGTGGGGGTCAACAGCTTCCAGGCCACCGACGAGGACGAGATCCCGACCCTGCGGGTCGACCCGGAGCTCGAGCGCAAGCAGCTCGGCAGACTGCAGTCGGCCCGCTCGGCCCGCGACACCCAGGCCGTGGAGGCCTCGCTCTCGCGTCTGCGCGAGGACGCCGGCGAGGAGGGACGCAACCTGATGGACGCGCTGATCGAGTGCGCCCGCGCGGACGCCAGCGAGGGCGAGATCGTGGCCTCCCTGCAGCAGGTATTCGGGGACTACACCGAGTCGCCGGTCTTCTGAGCACGCTCTCAGCGGGTTCTCAGCGCGCGCTCAGCCGCGGTTCCGTGGCGCGCAACTTCTAGGATGCTGCTGCGTCAACACCTAACGGTGCCGCTAGAAGGGATCAGATGACCCGCCGCTCCAAATCGGCCCCCGGCCGCCGTTTCTGGCCACGAGTGTCGCTGTCGCTCCTACACAAGTCCCTGCTCTTCGGGGGCCTGATCGTCGTGCTCGCGAGCGTCACGACCCTGTCGATCGCCTCGCACCGGATCGAAGCCGAGCAGGCGGCATTCGGGGCCTCCCCGACCGTCCCCCGCTGCGAGCCCAACTCCTTCAACGTCTCCGACGTGCTGCCCGGCAGCCACATCGCGGTCTCGCCGCTGCCGGACTCCTACGACGCCTCTCCCTACACCCAGATCAGCATCGTCGGCGTGCCCCGCCAGGCGATCGCCTCGATCAGCGTCAGCGGCTCCTCCAGCGGAACCCACGGGGGATCGCTGCGGGCCTACTCCCAGGGCGACGGGGCGAGCTTCGTCCCCGGCCGCGCCTTCGACCCGGGCGAGACGGTGTGGGTCAAGGCCAAGCTCCACGTGGCTCCCCACAGCTTCGCCTTCCACTTCGTGGTCTCCCACCCCGACGAGGGGCTGTTCCGGTCGACCCCGGTCAAGCCCCACGAAGACCTCTCCGAGATGCAGCACTTCCACTCGGCCATCAACATCACCCCACCGGTCCTGGAAGTGACGGTCCACAACGAAGGCACCGCCCCGGGCTACCTGTTCAGCGCCCCCTACGCCGGACCGGGGGCGTCGGGGCCGATGATCTTCGACGAAAGCGGCAACCTCGTGTGGTTCCACCCGCTGCCGTGGCAGCTCGACGCCACCAACCTGCAGGTCCAGCAGTACGGGCCGGGACAGGTGCTGACGTGGTGGCAGGGGATGGTCACACCCCAGGGCTTCGGCCAGGGCGAAGAGGTGATCGTCAACAACGCCTACCAGCAGGTCGGGCGGGTGCACGCGGGCAACGGCTACCTGGCCGACCTGCACGAATTCAAAATCACCGACCACGGCACGGCCCTGTTCACCGTCTTCGAGCCGATCGAATGCGACCTCGCCTCGGTCGGCGGTCCCCACCGCGGGGCGGTCACCAACACCGCCTTCCAGGAAGTGGACATCGCCACCGGCCTGGTGCGCCGCGAATGGTCGAGCATCGACCACGTCGGCCTCAGCGAATCGTATTCGACGGCCACCCACGCGGATCCCGAATGGCCCTTCGACTACTTCCATCTGAACTCGATCGCGGAACTCCCCAACGGACGCACGCTGATCTCGGCCCGCAACACCTGGGCGATGTACGAACTGAACACGCTCACCGGTCAGGTGATCAGCCGCCTCGGGGGCAGGCACTCGACGGTCAAACTCACGAGCGGGGCCGCAACCGCCTTCCAGCACGACGCCAGCTCGGCCGGCAACGGGCTGATCAGCGTGTTCGACAACGGCGCCGTGCCCGTCGTGCACAAGCAGTCGCGCGCGCTGCTGCTGTCGGTCAACGCCAAGACCAACACCGAGTCGGTGCAGGCACAGTACGTCCACCCCCAGCCACTGTCGTCGGGCAGCCAGGGCGACGCCCAGCCGCTGTCGAACGGCAACCTCTTCATCGGCTGGGGCGCGCAGCCGTACTTCTCCGAATTCAACGCCGCCGGCCAGCTGGTCTACGACGCCCACTGGCACGGCTCCTACCAGTCCTACCGCAGCTACCGCTTCCAGTGGACGGGCGCTCCGCCCCACGGCCCGGCGCTGGCGGTGACGGCCCCTTCGCCGACCACGCTGGCCGCCTACGCGAGCTGGAACGGCGACACCCGCACGGCCAGCTGGCGGCTGCTCGGCGGTTCCTCCCCGAACGCGCTCACGCCGCTGACGATGGTCCCCAAGACGGGTTTCGAGACGACGATCAACGTCTCCAGCCAGCCGCCCTACGTGGCCGTGCAGGCGATCGACGGCAGCGGCAACGTGCTCGGCACCTCGGGCACGCTGAAGGGCTAACAACCCGCCCAGCCGCGGTCGCGGTTGCGCGCGCTCGCGGGACCCCGCCGGCGCGGTGCCAGCTTGGGGTCGGCGACTACTGAGGGGGGCGCACGTCGAGCACGACCTTGCCGGTGGCGCGGCGCTCGTCGATCATCTTGAGGGCCTCCGCCACCCGCTCCAGCGGGAACCTGCCGCCCACCGGCGGGCGTATGTAGCCGTCGCTGACCATCGCCCCGATCGCGGCCCCCACGCGCCGGTTGAGCTCGGGCTTGCCCATCACGTAGGCGCCCCAGCCCGCCCCCACCACCTCGGTGTTGCCTAGCAGCAGCCGGTTGACCTTGACCTCGGGGATCGAGCCGCCGGTGAAGCCGACCACGATCAGCCGCCCGTCCTCGCGCAGCGAGCGCAGGCTGTCGGTGAAGCGATCGCCCCCGACGGGGTCGAGCACGACGTCCACGCCGCCGCCGGAGAGCTCCTTGACCTGGTCCTTCCAGTGGTCGCTGATCACCAGCGTGCGCTCGGCGCCTGCTTTTTCGGCGACCCGCGCCTTCTCCTCGGTGGAGACAAGCGCGATCGTGTGCGCCCCGGAGGCCTTCGCGACCTGCAGCGAGGCGGTCCCGACCCCGCCGGCGGCGCCGTGCACGAGCACCGTCTCGCCGCGTTTGAGCCGGCCGCGCATGACCAGCGAGAAGTAGGCGGTGTGGTAGTTGAGGATCAGCGCCGCGCCCTGCGCGAAGTCGAGCTGGTCCGAGAGCTCGAAGGTGAAGAACTCCGGCGCCACGGCCGTCTCGGCGAAGCCCCCGAGGGCGCAGAAGGCGGCAACCCGGTCGCCCTCCTTCACCGCCGCGCCCGCCGGGGCGCTGAGCACCACGCCCGCCACCTCGCTGCCGGGGACGAACGGCATCGGTGGTTTCATCTGGTACTGGCCGCGGGTCTGCAGGACCTCGGGGAAGGACACGCCCGCGGCGTGGACCTCGACCACCACGCCTTCGCCGGGCGTGAGCATGTGCGACGGCTCCGGCTCGGGCAGGTCGACCAGCTCGAGGGCGCCGTCGGGCCCCGTTTCGTTGACGATCTGCACGGCGCGCATCGGCGGCATTATCACGGTGTGCGCCCGCCGGCGCTCGAAGGCTGTGCTGGAGCGGTTCTCGGCGGCTACGCGGTCGCCGCCGGCATGCGCCGGTCGGACAGCAGCGCGGCCGCCAGCGCGGTGGCCGCGGCCACCGTCAGCACCGAGGGCCAGGCGCCGATCTGCGGTGCGAGCACGTGCGAGAGCACGAACGCCGCCGTGCCCACTGAGCCCAGCGTGAGCGCGGTGCGCCGGCCGTTGCGCCGGTCCCAGGCGCGCAGGCACCACAGTCCGCCGGCGGCCAGCACGAGGCCCCCGAGCGGCCGCGACCCGCTAGAGGCGGCGACCGCGTAGCCGGCGATCAGGGCGCCCGCCGCGACCGGCGCTGTGGGCATCGCGCGCATCGCCAGGCAGCCTAGCGCGCCACCAGCCCCCGCTCGAGCGCGTAGGCGACGAGCTCTGAGCGGCTGGAGAGGCCGAGCTTCTGCTGGACGTGGGAGCGGTCGGTCTCGACCGTTCGTATGGACACGAGCAGCCGTTCGGCGACCTCCGTGTTGGTGTGCCCGAGGGCGATCAGGCGCAGCACCTCCAGCTCGCGGTTTGAGAGCTCGCCCGGGTCTCCCGCGGGCGGCTCGGCGGCGAGCTCCGCGTCCAAGCGCGGGTTCAGGTAGGTGTCCCCGGCCGCCGCCCGCCGGACGGCCTCCACCAGCTCCTCGGCGGCGGCCTCCCTCAGTACGTACCCGAGCGCCCCCGCCGCGAGCGCCCGGCCGGCAAACGCCGCCTCGAGCTGGGTCGCCAGCACCACGATGCGGGTGTCGGGCGACGCGCCCCGGATCCGGAGGATCGCGTCGACGCTCGCTGCACCGGGCAGGTTCAGGTCGAGCACCAACACGTCCGGCTGCTGGCCCCGTGCCTGGCCCAGGGCGCCCTCCAGGTCACCGGCCTCCGCCACCACCTCGAACTCCTCCTCGCCGTCGAGCAGCGTGCGCAGGCCGCTGCGGA
The DNA here is from genome assembly GCA_963846255.1 of uncultured Solirubrobacteraceae bacterium. GTDB lineage: Bacteria > Actinomycetota > Thermoleophilia > Solirubrobacterales > Solirubrobacteraceae > Palsa-744. The sequence goes on along the minus strand of CAWJVE010000005.1, from coordinate 85,234 downwards.
CCACAGGGTGTTCGTCCGCCAGCACGATGCGAACCGCAGGAGGGTCTTCGTGGGCCACTCCTGCAACAAACGTCTCCGCCGGAGCGGTCTTTTCAACCCACGGCGGCTGCCGGGCGGCTCACGACCCGCCCTGGGCTGCGGAGCGAGGCAGCACCAGCAGCGAGCAGCGGGCGTGGCGCTCGAGGTAGTCGGAGGTGCTTCCCAGCACCAGGCGCTTGACCGGGCCATAGCTGCGCGAGCCGACCACGAGCAGGTCCAGTTCGTCGCTGAATGCCGCCAGCTCCTCGCCGGTGAGCCCATAGACCGCCCGGCCCTCGGCGCCGTCGAGCGCCCGCATGCGCTCGTTGGCCTCCTGCATGACCGTGTCGATCTCCTCTCCGACCGCCGGCGACATCATGCCGGTGTAGGCGTAGGCGGGGACCGAGATGACTTCGAGCGCCCGGGCCTGGGCCCCGGCACGCGCGGCGATCGAGCGGGTGACCTCCAGCGCGGCATGGCTCTCGGGGCTTTCGTTGAAGCCCACCCCGACGCGGGCGAGCGGCTTCGGCTTCTGGGCGTACGCCGCGGCCGCGACCGCCACCGCGCACGGAGCCCCGTTCAGCGCCCTGCGCGCGTCGTCGCCCAGCATCACCCGTCCGAGCACGCTGCGGCGCGAGGAGCCCACCACCAGCAGGTCGGCCCCCCGCTCTTCGGCCTGCTCGTGCAGCGTCCCGGCCGGCGAGCCTCCCGCGGCGCTGAGCAGCTCGGCCTGCACGCCGGCACGCTCGGCCTCGGCCGCGAGCAGCTTCTCGGATGCCTCGCGCTCCTGCTCGCCACCACCACCCCTGATCACGTGCAGCGGGTGCAGGCCGCCGTGGTGGACGTGCACGAGTGTCAGACGGCCCCCGTCTCCGAGCAGCGCCGCCGCCAGCGCTACGGCGTCCTGGCCCGATGCACTGCCGTCGACCCCAACCAGCACCTTCTCGAACACGGTCGCTCTCCTTGGCTCGCTGCGGGCCATCGTATAGCGGGTCTCGCCCGCTCCACGGCCTGCGGGCCACCGACGGGTGGCGTTCCCGGGGGCCGCCAAGGCGACACCCGGCGCCGGCACCCGGGCGGTTCGGAGCGCTCGCGAGCCGTAGCATGGTGGCGATGTCCGACGACGGCCAGTCCCCGCAGCCCCAGCCGGGGCAGCCCCCAGAGCCGCAGCCGCAGGGGCAGGCGCAGGCCGCCAACACCGACCGCAGCGATCCCCATCCGCCGCTGCCGCGGGACAAGCGCGGGTGGCAGGTGTCCCCCTCGCCCGACGGCCGCGGCATGCCAGAGCACGCGGACACGCCCCCGCCGGCCCACCGAACGCGGGGCTTCCTGTGGTTCGTCATCGGCCTGCTGGCCTTCAACTGGCTGCTGGTGCTCGTCTTCGGCATGCAGGAAAAAGGCGAAAAGCGGGTCACCGTGCCGTTCAGCCCCTACTTCCTCGAACAGGTGAAGACCGGGCACGTCAAAAACATCAACACCAAGGGCAACACCGTCGAGGGCAGTTACAACGTCAAGCTCCGCTTCCCGCCCAACGACCAGAAGGCGACCTCGACCAAACTGTTCGCGACCGAGGTGCCGACCTTCTGGAACGGCGGCCAGCTGTCTGCCCTGCTGCAGGAAAAGCACGTCCAGATCAACGCCGAAGCGACCTCCACGAAAACCTCCGCTGCTGGCCGAGCTGCTGCTCGGCTTCGGCCCCACGCTCCTGATAATCGGGCTGTTCGTGCTGCTCGCAAAACGGGCGGCAAAAGCGGGTGGGGGAATGGGAGCGCTGGGCAACTTCGGCAAAAGCCGAGCGCGCAAGGTCGACCCCGAGACCATCCGGGTGACGTTCGCCGACGTGGCCGGGATCGACGAGGCCAAGGCAGAACTCTCCGAGATCGTCGACTTTCTCAAGAACCCCGAGCGCTACGGGCGCCTGGGCGGGCGCATGCCCCACGGGGTGTTGCTGTCAGGGGCGCCCGGCACCGGCAAGACGCTGCTCGCGCGGGCGGTCGCCGGCGAGGCCCACGCCGCCTTCTTCTCGATCTCCGCCTCGGAGTTCATCGAGGCGATCGTCGGCGTCGGCGCGGCGCGCGTGCGCGACCTGTTCGCCAAGGCCAAGGAGGAGGCCCCGGCGATCATCTTCATCGACGAGCTCGACGCGATCGGCCGTTCCCGCCAGGGGTCGGTTTCGGTCACCGGCGCCAACGACGAGCGCGAGCAGACACTCGACCAGATCCTGACCGAAATCGACGGCTTCGAATCCTCACAGGCGGTCGTGGTGCTGGCCGCCACCAACCGGCCGGACGTGCTCGATCCGGCGCTGCTGCGCGCCGGGCGCTTCGACCGTCGCGTCACCGTGCAGGCCCCGGACCAGAAAGGGCGCGTGGAAATCCTGCGCGTCCACACGCGCTCGTTGCCGCTCGATCCCGACGTGGACCTCGAGGCGCTCGCCTCGACCACGCCGGGGATGGTGGGCGCCGACCTCGCCAACCTCGCCAACGAGGCCGCCCTGCTGGCGGCCCGGCGCGAACACGACACGGTCAAGATGAGCGACTTCACCGACTCGCTGGAAAAGCTGCTGCTCGGCGCGCCGCGGGGGATCGTGCTCACGCCCGCCGACCGCGAGCGCACCGCCTACCACGAGTCCGGGCACGCACTCGTCGGCATGCTCACGGCCGGTGCCGACCCCGTGCGCAAGATCTCGATCATCCCCCGCGGGATGGCGCTCGGGGTCACGCTCTCGACCCCCGAGAGCGACCGCGTGTCGATCACGCTGCAGGAACTGCAGGCCAAGATCAAGGTCGCCCTCGGCGGCCGCGTGGCGGAGGAAGTCGTGTACGGGACATTCACCACGGGCGCCGAGTCGGACATCCAGCAGCTGACCCTGATCGCCCGCCAGATGGTCGGTCGCTGGGGCATGAGCGATGCCGTCGGCCCCGTTGCCGTCCTGCCCCAGGACGGCGCTGGACCGCTGCTCCCCGGAGCCAGCGAAACCTCCGAGCACACCCACCGGCTGGTCGACGAAGAGGTCCGGCGGATGATCGAAACGGCCCACCACGAAGTCACCGAGCTGCTGGGCGAGCACCGCGAGCAGCTCGAGCGCCTGGCCCGCGCGCTGCTGGAGAAGGAGACGCTCGACGCGCCCGACGCCTACAGCGCGGCCGAAGTCCCGCTGCCGGGCGCGGCCCCCGCGCCGGCGACCGTCTGAGGCGCGGCGGGCGCCGCCGCACCGGCGTCGCCGCGTCTGCCGAGCCGCTGCACGCCGACGGTGCAGACGGCCAGGCTCAGAAGCGCCGAGGCGACGATCGCGGTCGCGACCACGGATGAGATCACGTGCTGGGAGAGCCCCAGCGCGGCGACCGCGGCGGGCACCCCGAGCTGGGCGGTGGCGGCGAGCGCGGCCGGCACCGATTTGCGGGTCGCCAGGCCGGCGAGCAGGTGGATGAGGACGTTGAGGCCCACGAGGGCCGCCGCCAGGCCGATCATCGCCGGTTCGTCGAACAGGCCAGAGAGATCGAGCTCCGCGCCGAGCACGACGAAGAACAGCGGCACGAAGAACCCGTCGGCGACACCCCGGACCTGGGTGGAGAGGCGTTTCGGGCCGCCGATCAGAGCCACCGTCACACCCGCCCCGAAGCCGGCAATCAGGATGCTCGTCCCGCCCTTCTGGGCCAGCCACGCGAGCCCGAACAGGATCAGCAGCGACAGCCTCAGATCGAGCGACCAGTGTCGCTTCTTGGACAGGCCCCGCGCGCGGTCCACCCAACTCCGCCCGCGCAGGGGCAGGGCCGCGAAGCGCAGGGCCACGACGGCGCCCGCGACGAGCGCGGTCCCGAGCACCGCGTGCCAGGCGCGGGAGGGCTGCAGGACGATCGGAACCGAGACGATCGTGACCACGTCGGCGATCGTCACCTGCGCCATCACGGTCAGCACCTCGGTTCCGCCGAGGCCGCTCTCCTGGATCGCGGGCAGCAGCACGGCGGCCGAGCCCGAGGCGAGCACGACGGCGTAGATCGCCGCGTGCCCGTCGCCGGAGATCGCCCCGGCCAGCAGGCCCGCCGGGACGGCCAGCACGCCCACCAGCACCGCCAGCAGTCCGCCTCCCCGCAGCGCGCCCGTCAGCCGGCTGTCGCGCAGCGGCAGGTGCATCCCGACAGTCAGCATCAGCATCGCGAAGCCCACTTCCGAGAGGAACAGGATCGTCGGCTGGTGCGGGTCCACGACCCCCAGCACGGCCGGGCCGACGAGGATCCCGGCGAGGATCTCGCCCACCACGATCGGCACGAAGTGGCGTTCGGACATCCCCAGCAGCGGCCCGCCGAGGCCCGCCAGCACGACCACGGCGAGGATTCCGAAGCTCACGGCGCGAGGATAGGGTTGCGAGCCCCGCCTGGCCGTCCGCTTGAATTGAGCCGATGAGCGCCAGCGACCGGACCGCGCTCGTCCTCTCGGGGGGCGGGGCGCGGGGGGCCTACGAGGTGGGCGTGCTCTCGGTTCTGCTGCCGGTGCTCGAGGCCCGCGGGGAGCGACCCTCGATCCTGGTCGGCACGAGCGTGGGGGCGATCAACGCCGCGGCGCTCGCGTCCGCCGCGCACCTTCCGGCCGAGCGGGCGATCGAACGCGAGCTCGATCGCTGGAGCCAGATCAACCGCGCGGCGGTGATCCGCCCGGTGATCCAGCGCCTGCCGCTGACGGCGCTGCGCTTCGCCGGGGGCATGCTGGGCATCCCCGGTGTGCGCCTGCAGAGCCTGCTCGACCCCTCCCCGCTGGAGCACAACCTCAAGACCTGGATCAACTGGCCCAGGCTCCACCGCAACGTGACCGGCGGCACCGTCCGTTCGCTCGGGGTGGTGGCGACGGCCGCCGGCAGCGGGCGGCCGGTGGCGTTCGTCGAGGGCGAGCTGAGCCGGCAAGCGCGCAACTCGCAGGTGATCGACTACGTGGCCGCCAAGATCGGGCAGACGCACGTGCGCGCGTCGGCCGCGATCCCGATCCTGTTCCCGCCGGTGCGGGTGACGAGTCCCACGGCCGCCGCCGGTTGGTATGTGGACGGCGGTACTCGCCTGAACACGCCGATCAAGCCCGCGATCGACCTCGGGGCCAAGCGCGTGGTCGTGATCGGCACCGGCTCGGTGACCCCCGTCTCCAAGCACGAGGGCCGCCACGACGCACCGGCGCCCGACTTCGGGGTCAGCGCCCTGCACCTGCTCGAGGGGGCGCTCGGCGACCCGCTGGTGGAGGACCTGCGCAAACTCGGCGACATCAACACCTTCTACGCCAACGGCTCCAGCTCCCCCGCCGCGCTGCGTCACCGCGAGTCCCGCGGACGCCCCGGGTACCGCGCGATCCCCTACATCTTCGTGGGCCCGTCCCACGCGACCGCGATCGCCGAGCTGGCGATGGACTGCTTCAACTCCCGCTACGGCGGTATCAAGGCACTGCGCTCGCTCGACCTGACGGCGCTCAGCCGGCTGCTCGGCCGCAACAGCCCGACCCACGGGGAGCTGCTCAGCTACCTGTTCTTCGACCCCGAGTTCATCAACGGGCTGGTGGAGATGGGACGCCGCGACGCACGGGCCTGGCTGGACGCGCCGCCGGGGCCGAGCGAACCGTGGCAGCTGGAGCCGCTGGAAGCGCTCACCCGCGCCACGCGCTGAGTGCCAGACTGAAGGCGATGAACGAGCGTGCGGCGATCGTCGCCGTGCTCGCCGGTGGGCGCGGCTCGCGGCTCGGCGGAGACAAGGCCCTGGCCGTGCTGGGCGGGCAGGCGCTCATCAGCTACCCGCTCGCCGCCGCCCGCGAGGCCGGGCTGGAGGCGATCGTGGTGGCCAAGCGCAGCTCGCGGCTGCCCTCGCTGGCGGGCCGGGTCCGCTACGAGCCCGAGCTCCCGGAGCACCCCCTGTGCGGGATCGTGCGGGGCCTCGAGTACGCCCGCGAACGGGGCGCGCGGGCCGCCCTGGTGATCGCCTGCGACATGCCGCTCCTCACGCCCGGCCTGCTGCGCTGGCTGGCAGAGCTGCCGGGGACCGCGATGGTGCAGCTGCAGGGCCGCCCCCAGCCGGCGCTCGCTCGGGTGCGCTGCTCGCAACTGCCAGAGCTGCGCGAGTCGCTGCTCTCGCAGCGGTCGCTGACGGAAGCGATCGTGGCACTCGAACCGCGGATCGTGGACGAGCGAGACCTCGAGGCCTTCGGCGCCCCTCAGGAGCTGTGCTTCAACGTCAACCGCCCCGAGGAGCTGCAGCGCGCGGCGCTACTGCTCGCCCGCCGCGTCCGCGAGGCGGGCGGCGAGGGCGCGGGCGTCGGCCGGACTGAGGTCGGCCCGGGCGGCGATCCAGCATGAGATCGGAGCCGCCGTGCGCTCGGATGCGTGGGCCGCGATGCCCGCCAGCGCGAGCAGCTGCTGGACCTCCTCCTCGGTCGGCGCGCTGACGCCCGCCTCGGCGGCAAACTGCGCGATCCATTCCGGGCCGTCCACGGCGCCCGAGCTTAGCGGCGCGATGGGCGCCCCGAGAGCCGTTCAGCGAGAGGCGCGACCCGCCAGCTCGCGGCCCATCCAGACGTGCTCGATCCCCGCCTCCTGGAAGGGCTCGGACTCGACCGCGAAGCCGGCCCCCTCGTAGACGAGGGTGGCCTGCGTCTGAGCCGCCAGGCGCGCGCGGGTGCAGCCTTCCGCGGCGGCCCGCTCGACGGCCATCTGCAGCATCTGCGACGCCACGCCGCGTCGCCGGAAGCTGGCCCGCACGGCTACGCGGCCGACTTTCGCCGTCTCCCCGTCGCGCAGCAGCCGCAGCGTCCCGATCACCTCGCCGGACTCCCCGTCCACCGCGACCAGGTGGCGAGCGCCGGCGTCGTATCCGTCGAGCTCCAGCTCGCGCGGGACGCCCTGCTCGTCGCAGAAGACCTCTTCGCGCAGCGCAAAGGCCGCCTGCAGGAGCGGCTCCGCGTCGGTCCAGCAGATGCTCGGCCCGGGCGCGTGCACCGGGCTAGTATCCGCCGGCGGCGAGCTCGGGGGCGAGCTTCGCGGGGCGGCCGCGGCGCATCGCCAGGACCCCCACGCCGGCCACCAGCAGGCAGGTCATCGCCCCGAGGCCGAGGCCCGCGCGGGCACCGGCCTGGGCCATCACCCAGCCCACGATCGGGCCACCGATCGGCGTCGAGCCCTGGAAGGCGACGAACCACAGCGACATCACCCGGCCGCGCATGTTCGGGGCGCAGCCGAGCTGAAGGGTGGAGTTGCCGGTCGACATGAAGGAGATGCTCGCGCCCCCCACGAGGGCCAGCGCCACCAGCTCGAGCTCCAGCGACGGCGCGGCCGCGGCGCCCAGCAGCAGCACCCCGAAAGCGGCCGCGGCGAGCGTCAGCGGGAGCAGGCCCGTGCGCCCGCGGGCGGCTACGACCAGCCCGCCGGCCACCGCCCCCAACCCCATCGCGGCGGTCATGAAGCCAAAGCCGCCGGGCCCGGCGTGCAGCGCCCTCGCCATCACCGGCAGCGTGACCTGGAACTCGTAGGCCAGCGCGCCCGCCAGCGCCATCATCGCCAGCGGCACCGCGAGGTCGCGGATGCCGGCGACGTAGCGCAGGCCCTCCCGCAGCTGCCCGGGGCTCCTCGGGCTCGGCTCGGTCGGGTTGATGGCGGCACGGTCGAGCGTCAGCAGCGAGGCGATCACGGCCGCGAAGCTGGCGGCGTTGATCAGGAAGCAGACCCCCTCGCCGCTCAGCGCGATCAGGATCCCGGCCAGCGCGGGGCCGACGACGCGGGCGACGTTGACGAGCACGGAGTTGAGGCTGACCGCGTTGCGCAGCGTTCCCGGGCCGACCATCTCGAGCATGAAGGCCTGGCGCGCGGGGGACTCGAAGGCGTTGTTGAGCCCGAGCAGCGCCGCCAGCAGGCCGACCTCCCAGAGAGTGACGGCGCCGGTGATCGTGAGCAGGCCCAGTATCAGCGCCTGCAGCCCCATCGCGGCCTGCAGGGCGACCATCAGGCGGCGCTTGTCGACGCGGTCGGCTACGACCCCGCCGTAGGGGCCGAGCAGCAGCACCGGCAGGGTCTGCAGAGCCACGATCACACCGAGCGTCGTGGCCGAGCCGCTGAGCGTGAGCACCAGCCACGACTGGGCCGCCATCTGCATCCAGGTGCCGCTCAGCGAGATGGCCTGACCGGAGATGTAGCGCCGGTAGTTGGGCACCGACAGCGCCGCGAAGGTCGTGCGGCCGGCCGCACGGGCACGGTTCATGAGCCCACCTCCCCGAGCCGCTCGGCGAGCTCCTCGAGCACCGGCAGCGCCCGCCACAGCAGCTCCCGCTCGTCGCGGTCGAGCTCCTGCAGATGCGATGCCAGCGCCTCGGTGCGCTCGCGGTGGATGCGCTCGCGCAGGCGCCGCCCCGCTGCCGTCGCGGCGACCCTCGCGGCGCGCCGGTCGGCGGGGTCGACGGTGCGCAGCAGCAGGCCCTCCTCGGCCAGGTGGGCGGTGATGCGGGAGAGCATCGTCGGGTTGATGCTCTCGAGCTCGGCCAGCTCGGACAGCCCGATCGGCCCTTTGCGCACGACCGTGAACAGGATCGAGGTCTGCGAGGGGGTCAGGCCGGCACCGGCGGAGGTGCCCCTCAGGCGCCGTGAGAGCCGGCCGATCACGGCTCGCAGCCGGTCGCTGCGCTCCTGCCGGCGCGGTCCCGCGGGAGTCCGCTTCGCAGCGGAGGATGTGCTGCCGTTGGTCATCGTGTCGCTGCCGTCTTGATCGCTCCCAAAATTACTTGCTTGCCAGCAAGCATTATAGCGGCTACGGCACGACGATCCGGGCGTCCAGCCGGGCGCCGAAGGCGGTACGGGCGTTCACGGCGGCCCAGCCGGGCGCCGACGGAATCCGACTGGTCCGCGGGGGCGCCTAGGTGCCCTGGAACTCGGCCAGCGCGAGCTCCCAGCGCTCGAGCGCCTGCTCGGCCGGGCCGAGGGCCGTCGAGGGGATCCAGCGCACGGCGCGGCCGATCCCGGCCCGCTCGAACTGCTCGAGCTGCTCGGCCTTCGCGGGGGCTCCCATCACGATCACCTCGAGCGGACGATCGGCGCGCGCCCACAGCTCCTCGGCGCGCCCGATCAGGTCTTCACCGGTGTTGTTGGGCATCCAGCCGTCGCCGAAGCGCAGCACGCGGTCGAGCACCGTCGGGCCGTTGCCGCCGACGAGCACGGGCGGGTGCGGGCGCTGGACGGGCTTGGGCCAGCTCCAGATCCGCTCGAAGTTCACGTACTGCCCCTGGTAGCTGGCCTCGTCCTGGGTCCAGATCGCCTTCATCGCCTCCACCCGCTCGGCCATCAGCTCCATGCGGGTGCGGGGGTCGGTGCCGTGGTTGCGCATCTCCTCGCGGTTCCAGCCGGCCCCCACGCCGAAGTCCAGGCGACCGCCGGAGAGGTGGTCGACGCTCGCGACCTCCTTGGCGGTGACGATCGGGTCGCGCTCGATCACGAGGCAGATGCCGCTGGCGATTCGCAGCCTGCTGGTGGCCGTGGCGGCCGCGGCCAGCGACACGAACAGGTCGTAGGTGTGGGAGTAGACGCGGGGCAGCTCCCCGCCCGCCGGGTAGGGCGTCTCGCGGCTGGCCGGGATGTGGGTGTGCTCCGGAAAGAACAGCGAGCGGTGCCCCCGCTCCTCGACGAGCCGGGCGAAGGTGGCCGGATCGACGCCGTCGTGGGTGGGGAAGTAGCCGATGCCGAAGTCCATCGGAGGGCGACTCTATCTCGCCGCTTCGGCGCCGGTATGTTTGGCGGCGTGGATGAAGCGTTCGTCGTCAACGTGTCCGAGGCCCCGGCGGTCGGACACTCCCGGCGGGGGCGATGATCGACTTCGAGGAGGAACGCGCGCAGCGTGGCCGGACATGGGCGTCAACATCCAGGTGATGGAGCCGGGCCGGCCCAACTGCCGCTACCACTCCGAGCCGGTCCAGGAGGATTTCCTGGTCCTGTTCGGTGAGTGCAGGGTGATCCTCGAAGGCGAGGAGCGCCTGCTGCGGCAGTGGGACTTCGTGCACTGCCCGGCGGGGACCGAGCACGTCTTCGTGGGAGCCGGGGACGGGCCGTCGGCGGTGCTGATGATCGGCTCGCGCCGCGAGGACCGCGCGCACTACCCGGTCAACGAGCTGGCCGCCACCTACGACGCCTCCGTGCAGAGCGCCCACCGACGACCCCGCCGAGGCCTACGCGGACTGGGCGGTCGAGCCGCGGGCGCCGCTGCCCAACCCGTGGACGCGGCTGACTGGAGGCGCCGGTCGAGACCCGGCGAGCGCCGGCGGGCCCGCCGGCAGCGACGGCTCCTAGGAGGCGGGCGCAGGCCGATGTCGGGCTACGTCGGGGCGATCGACCAGGGCACCACCAGCTCCCGCTTCATGCTCTTCGACCGCGACGGCGGTCTCGTCGCCAGCGACCAGCGTGAGCACGAGCAGATCAACCCGCGGGCCGGCTGGGTGGAGCACGACCCGCTGGAGATCTGGCAGCGGACGTGTGAGGTGATCGAGGCCGGGCTGGCGCGCGCCGGGGTGGACGCCGAGGACGTGGAGGCGGTGGGCATCACCAACCAGCGCGAGACGACCGTGGTGTGGGACCGCGACAGCGGCGAGCCGATCCACAACGCGATCGTCTGGCAGGACACCCGCACCGAGCCGATCGTGCGGCGGCTGGCCGCCGAGGGTGGTCCGGATCGGCTGCGGGCGCGGGTAGGTCTGCCGCTGGCCGGCTACTTCTCCGGGACCAAGCTGACGTGGCTGCTCGAACATGTGCCGGGGGCGCGCGAGCGCGCCGAGCGGGGGGAGCTGGCGTTCGGGACGATCGACAGCTGGCTGGTGTGGAAGCTGACCGGCGGGCCCCGGGGAGGGATCCACCTGACCGACGTGACCAACGCCAGCCGGACCCTGCTGATGGACCTCGAGGGTCTCGACTGGCACGAGCCGAGCCTCGAGCTGATGGGGGTGCCCCGCGGGCTGCTGCCGCAGATCCGTTCCTCCAGCGAGATCTATGGCGAGATCCGCGAGGGCGCCCTGGCCGGCCGCCCCCTGGGGGGCATCCTCGGCGACCAGCAGGCGGCGCTGTTCGGGCAGTGCTGCTTCGCGGCCGGAGAGGCGAAGAACACCTACGGGACCGGTTCCTTCGTGCTGCTGAACACCGGCACGCAGCGGGCCTCCTCGGAGACGCTGCTGAGCACCGTCGCCTACCGGCTCGGCGAGGAGCCGGCCCACTACGCCCTGGAGGGCTCGATCGCCGTCACGGGAGCCCTGATCCAGTGGCTGCGCGACCGGCTCGGCCTGATCCCGAGCGCGGCCGACGTGGAAGAGCTGGCGCTGAGCGTGGAGGACACCGGGGACGTGTACATCGTCCCCGCCTTCTCGGGCCTGTTCGCCCCCTACTGGCGCGAAGACGCGCGCGGCGTGATCGTGGGGCTGACCGCCTATGCCAACCGCGGCCACATCGCCCGGGCGGCGCTGGAGGCAGCCGCCTGGCAGAGCCGGGAGGTGGTCGACGAGGCCAATGCGGCGGCGGCCGCTCCGCTGGCCGAGCTGCGGGTGGACGGGGGGATGACGGCCAACTCGCTGCTGATGCAACTGCAGGCGGATTTCCTGGGGGTGCCGGTGGTGCGGCCGATGGTCAGCGAGACGACAGCCCTGGGGGCGGCCTTTGCGGCCGGCCTGGCGGTGGGCTTCTGGAAGGACCTCGACGAGCTACGGGAGCGCTGGCGGGAGGACCGCCGCTGGAAGCCCCAGCTGGATGTGGCCGAGCGCGAACGCCGCTACGCGCGCTGGAAGAAGGCGGTCACGCGGTCCTTCGACTGGGTCGAGCCAGCGCCGCTGTGAGCGGGCTGGCCGCGCGCGCCACCGAGGGGGGACGGCGACGCGCGCGGCGCAGACGGTGGATGCCCTGCAGGTCCTCGCGCACGGTGGCGAGGATCTGAACGCGGGAATCCGTGTCCTCGACCCACCGCACAGGAACCTCGTGGATGGCGAGGCGGCTGCGGCGGGCGTGGTAGAGGAGCTCGGTGTCGAAGAACCAGGAGTCGTCCTGCACGAGGTCCAGCAGCGGTGTCAGGACCTCCCTGCGGATGGCCTTGAAACCACACTGGGCGTCGGAGATGCCGAGCCCGAGGGAGGCCCGCAGGAGGATGTTGTAGGAGCGCGAGATGACCTCCCGGCGCAGGCCCCGGGTGACCTCGGCGCCTGGTGCCAGGCGGGAGCCGATCGTCACGTCCGCGCGGCCTTCCAACAGCGGGGCGAGCAGGTCGCCGAGCGCGCTGAGGTCGGTTGACAGGTCGACGTCCATGTAGGCGAGCACGTCCGCCTCGCTCGCGCTCCAGGCCGCCCGCAGCGCGTGCCCGCGGCCCTTGCGCTCGAGGCGCAGGCTGTGGACCTGCTCGAGCCGGTCGGCCAGCGAACGGGCGATCGCCGGGGTGGCATCGACGCTCGCGTTGTCCGCGATCGTGATCCGGAAGGGGAAGTTGAACTCCCGCGCCATGTGTTCGTGGAGCGCGAGGACCGATGCGGCCAGGACGTGCTCCTCGTTGTAGACGGGGATCACGACCTCGACGGCCACGCCCGCGGGCGCCGGGACCAGGCTCAGGTTGGCGCCGTTGTGCGCCGCCCGCCGTCGCGGCGCCGGAACGGGTGCGCCGGCGACGGCGGGTGCGCTTTCGGAGAGGGAACCGGTCGCGGGGACTGACACGAGTCACATCGTGAGGGGTCTCCCTAAGCGCTTCCTACACGAAGCCTGAAAGTTGCCTTAGCGCGCCGGCGGGGCTTCACCGGTCGTCGCCGCCGGCTCGCGCACAACTCACAGACTCCTCGGACGCTCGTGTGAGGCCGTGGCCCCAGCCTGGTGGGCAGACGGCGGAGGCCGACGGCCCCGCTCCACAACCAGACGGAGGTAGACATGCCGAGAAGGTTGATCCTCGTTGTCGCAGTGACCGGAGCGTGTGCGTTGGCCGTGGTCGCCACCGCGCTCGCGGCGGGGAGCTCGAAATCCAAGAGCACCACCCACCATGCCATCCGCCACGGAACGGCCAGCGGGACCGGTGAAGGCCCGGGGCCGGGTGGCCCGCCCGGCCCCGGCGGCGGGCCCGGAGGTGGGCGCGGTGGCGTTCACTCCGAAAGCGTCGTGCTCAACAAGAAAGGTGACGCCTTCATCACAGTCACCACCGACAGCGGCAAGATCAAGTCGATCGACGCCGGCGCGGGCACGATCGAAGTCACCGAGGAAGCCAACTCCGTCACCTACAAGACGGTGACGCTCACGATCCCGTCGGGGTCGAGCGTGATGCTCGACGGCAAGACCAGCTCACTCGAAGGCCTCGCCGCCGGAGACCACGTGAGCGTGTCCTCCTCCTCGGAAGGGACAAGCGTGTTCGCGGCCGATTCCTCCTTCCACCCGGAAGGTCCGGGCCACGGAGGCCCGCCGCCGGGCAGGCGCTCCGCCGAGCGCCTGACGGTGCGGCGGCGCGCCCGGGACACGGTCGGCGTAACCGCCCGCCACCGCGCACGCCGCTGGGCGAAATGACCGTCCGGGCCGCCGCAAACCCGCGGCGGCCCGGTCTGTCAGCGTGAGTCCGGGCGCGGCGGTCGTATCCTTCCTGCCGATGGCGGTCGCATCCCCAGAGCGCCACTCAGCCCCCACCCGCAGTCCGCGGCGCACGCTGATCGCGGCGCTGCTGACGGTTCTGGCGCTCGTGATCGCGCTGGTGGTGGTTGTGTTCCTGCTCTCCGGAGTGACGCTGGCGCGCGACGCGTCGGCCCTGGCACGCGTAGACGTGAAGCCGCTCGGTGGCACCATCGAGCACCTCGAAGCGCTCGGCCCCCACGGCGGACACATCCCGATCGCCGTCAAGGACGGACGCTTGACGCCGTTGCGCAAGCTGGCCCCGGGGACACCTCTGACGGTGCTGGTGACCGTCCAGCGGCCAGGCTGGATCGGCTGGGCACTCGGGAAGCGACACACCGTCCATCTGACGCTCACCACCCCGGTGGCGACCGTCAACCAGCAGTGGATGACCGTCCACGGAGGGTCGGACGTGAGGGTCGCCTTCCAGGAACCCGTCAGCGAAGTCGTCTACCGCGGGCCCGGCGGCCTCAGGCGACGCACCATTCCCGGCGGAGCGCGCTCGGTCTCCCTCGGCGCACAGCCGCCCACCGGAACCGCCCAGGTGGCGGCCGCGCCGCGCTCGTGGGAGTCGGTTGGCGCTCCGACCGCGGTCAGCTGGTTTCCGCCGTCTCACTACCCGGTGATGGCCACCTATCCGTCTCCATCGAGCAGGATCACGCCGGCCGGAGCCATCTACCTGACCTTCTCCAAGCCGGTCTCGGAAGTGCTCGGCGGCCACCACCCCACCCTGTCCCCCTACACCCCCGGCAGCTGGAGCGAACCCGACTCGCACACGCTCGTGTTCAGGCCGGCCGGCTTCGGGGCGCCGCTGGGCGCCCAGCTGACGATGAACATCCCCCACCGCGTCAGCGTCACCGCGGGCTCGGGCTCCGGCCTGGAAGACACGAGCCAGATCCAGTGGACCGTCCCGCCGGGGTCGATGCTGCGCCTGCAGCAGCTCCTGGCCGAGCAGGGATACCTGCCGCTGACGTGGACGCCGTCGGGCCACCACCATGTGGCGCACACCGCCCGCTGCACAGGTGCAGGCCGCCGTGGAACCGCCGGCGGGGAGCTTCCACTGGCGCTACTCCAACACCCCCCACCAGCTGGAGGCGCTGTGGGCGCCCGGTCAGGCGAACACGATCGTGCGGGGCGCCGTGATGAAGTTCGAGAGCGTCAACGAAATGACCACCGACGGCATCGCCGGGGCCACCGTCTGGCGGCGGCTGATCGCCGACTCGCTGGCCCACAAGCGCCTGTCCGAAGGCTACAGCTACGTATACGTGCACCGCGAAATCCCGGAGACCGCCACCCTCTGGTCCGCCGGCCACACGGTCCTCGTCTCGGCGGCCAACACGGGCATCTCCGGGGCCGAAACCGCGCTCGGTACCTACCCGGTGTTCGAGCACATCCCCGAAGGGACGATGAGCGGGACCAACCCGGACGGGTCCCACTACGAAGACCCGGGGATCAAATGGATCAGCTACTTCAACGGAGGGGACGCGCTGCACAACTTCGACCGCTCCTCCTTCGGCACCCCGCAGAGCCTCGGCTGCGTGGAGCTTCCCCTGGAAGCCGCCGCGCACATCTGGAAATACACGCCGATCGGGACGCTGGTCTCGATCGAAACCTAGGGCGCGCCCGCCCGCGAGACGCTCGGTCCCGCGGGCGCGACGCCCCGATTTCTCTCCTAGAGGGCGCCCTCGACCAGAGTGGTGAACTCGGCCTGCCCGGAGACATTCGGGTGGTAGCTTTCCGACAGCGGATTCGACTGGCCGTTGAGCCATTCCGAGGAGGAACAGACCTCGTGCGATTCGAAGGCGCTGGTCGGGTTTACGAAGGTGAATTTGGCGGCTTCGGCACGCGCCTTGATGACGCTGTCGAGTAGCACCGCCGATTCGTTCATTTTCTTCTCGTTGCCCGAGGTGAGGAAGTTGACGTTGCAGGTCTTGCCTTCGGCCGTGAACAGCTTCGGGTAGCCCAGCACGACGACTTTCGCGGTCGTGGCCTTCGCGCGGATGTCCTTGTAGGTCGTTTCCAGCAGCCCGGGGAGTTTGTTCTTGATGAATTCGTTGGCTTCGCCGATCGCGCTCCCGCACGTGAAGTAGTAGAGGGCGCAGTTGATGATCACGTTGCTGAAGCCGGCGTCGTTGCCGCCGATCGTGATCGTCACGAGGCTCGTGGTGGCGCTCAGGTGGCCCAGCTGTTTGGAGTTGACTTCGGGCGTCTTGGCCCCGCTACAGGCTTCGAAGTTGAGCGAGTAGCCCTTGGCGGCGGCGATCTTCGGCCCGTACGCATCGGGGCTGCGGTCGCATTCGCCTGATTCTTCGTAGAAGACACGGGTGCCCACGCCGGAGGAGTACGAGTCCCCGAGCGCGACGTACTGGGGTGCGGCCACGGCCGCGGCGGCCGGCAGCAGCAGCCCCAGGCCGAATACGAGCGTCGCGATGATGCCCTTTGTGCTTCCCATCGTGTGGTTCTCCCCTCGAGTGCGATTTCGCCCGTGGGGCAGGGCACCGCGCGTCACGCCCGCCCCCCGGACGCCAGGCGGCCAATCTACGAGGGCGGCGAACCGGCCGTCAACCGTTGCGGGCCGCGCCGGCCGCCTGGGCCCGCAAAATGCGGCCGACGCGCGACCGGATCGACGGGCGGGACGCGGGCCTGATCGAGGGGCGAGAAGCAGGCCGGATCGACGGGCGGGAAGTTTTGCGCGCCGGCGGAGTCCTCGTGGTCCTAGGAGGGCCTTGTGTCCGCCGCCCGGGGGGGCAGTCCGGGCTCAAACCGAAAACACCGGAGGAGACAGATGAAGCGAATCCAGATGCTGGTGGCGAGCACGGTTCTCACGGCAGCGAGCCTGGCGGTGCTGGCCGCCGCACCGATGGCCTCCCAGGCCGCCACGGTCGAACTCCGGATGACAGAACGCGGACAGATCCTGGTGGACGAAGCCGGGTTCACGCTGTACATGTTCACGGCCGACAAGAAACACCAGGACCACTGCGTGAACATCGAAGTGATGGGCGAGAAATGCTCCAGCTTCTGGCCCGCGCTGGAAGTCATGGGCACGCCCACGGCCGGGACGGGCATCAAGGCCAAGTACCTCGGCACGACCACGCTGCCCGGCGGCGGCAAACAGGTCACCTTCAAAAAGAAACCGCTGTACACGTACGCCGGCGACTCGATGCCCGGCCAGACCGACTACATCGGCGCACTGGCCTTCACCGGCTACTGGTACGGCCTGACCGCCAAAGGCAAAATGGTCAAGTAGCCTCTGCCACAAGGGGTGGACGGCCGCGCGCGGGGCGCTCGCGGCCGTAAAACCAAAGCGACGGGAGACACCACATGAAGCGAATCAAGATGCTGGCCGGCCTGGCGCTGGCAACGGGAGCCGTCCTCCTGGCGCTGGCCGTCGCACCGGTGGCCTCCCAGGCCGCCACGGTCGAACTGCGGGAAACGATGCTGGGCCCGATCATCGTCAACGAAGCGGGCTTCACGCTCTACAACTTCACCGCCGACAAGAAACATCAGGACCACTGCGTCAACATCGAAGAAGTTGGTTACATCGGCGCCCCGACGAAATGCACGACCGTCTGGCCGCCGCTTCTGGTCGGCGAAGGCGAAACGCCGACCGTCGGACCGGGCCTGAAGTCGAAGCTCCTGGGCACGACCACGTTGCCGAGCGGGGCCAAACAGGTCACCTACAAAAAACACCCGCTGTACACCTACAGCAAAGACGCCGGGCCGGGCGAAACCGGCTACGTCGGCTTCGCGGCCTTCGGCGGCAAATGGTACGCCCAGAACGCCAAGGGCAAGGTCATCAAGTAGCGGGCCCCTGACCTCGGGTGCTCCGCTCCCGGGACTGCGCCGTCTGACGGCGACGGCGCGTGGGCGGGGGAGGGCGGGCATGGCCGCTCTCCCCCGCCGAGTCGCGCAAAGCTAGGGCGCGGCGGGGACGACGACCACAGGCGCGTCCTGGGCGGGCAGCTGCGCTACCTCGAAGGCTGGGCGCTCGACACGATGGGCGTGGGTCGCGCGGGCCTGGAACTCGTCAACGGGCTCGAGGAACTCGATGCGCTCGGTGCGGTAGTGCATCGGCACCACCCATCGAGGGTCCAGGCGGTTGACGATCTCGTGTGCCTGCTCGGCGCCGATCGTGGGCCCTCCTCCGACGGGCAGCATCAGCAGATCCACGCTGCCGATCGCGGCCGCCTGCTCGTCGCGTAGTTCGCGTTGGCCGAAGTCGCCGAAATGGCACACGCGCAGGCCGTCGAGCTCGAAAACGAACACCGTGTTGGGCCCGCGTTCGGTGCCGGCGGACTCGTCGTGCTCGGAGGCGATCGCGACCACCTCGCCGACGGGCGAGTCGAACGTGCCGGCCGTCGAGCGCAGGATCGCGGGCTCGCCCACTACCGCCTCGACTCCGTTGTGGTCGCCGTGCTCGTGGGTGATGAGCAGCAGGTCGGCGTCCGTCTCGATCGCGGGGTAGTCCCACCTGATCCCCCGCTCACGAAACACCGAGAGATCCCCGAAGGGGTCGATTACGACGGTCTGCTCGGGTGTGCTGAGGCGAAAGGCCGACTGGCCGTACCACTCAATCTCCATCGGGTCTACCTCCAGAGGGACGGTGTGGCAGCCCTTCGACCCTTCAGACCGACGTAAACGCGCGAGCCGGCAAAACGTACCGGCGTGCCGGGCCCGCTGAGCTGCTGACAGTTGTTCGCGACCCGTGAAGGCCGCTGCTCGGCGTGGCCGGCGCAACCGAATCAGGGACACCATCGTGGTCGAAGATCCACGTCAGGATCGCTGCCGAGTCGGCGCCCTCGGCGAGGATTACCGACCGCTCGATCACCATGCCCCCAGACTCATGGGGACGGGCAAGACGCCTCACGAGCGCGCCTGTCGCATCTGTGCTCACAACCTCCACTCTATCCCCTGCCCGATCGCAGCCCGACGTGGCCCATGCAGCGTCCCAGCCGACGCGGCTAGAGCAAGCCCGTAGCGCGACGTCATGCTCGCTTCAGGAACCTGGAAACCTTGTGAGAGACTCCCGCGGACGCAGGATGGCGCGGCTTGGCTTGCCGCCCAACGATCGCCCTGCTCGCACAACGGAGGGAGCACGCGATGGGCGCGGTTCTGAGGTTCGACGACAGAGCTTCGGGTCGGGTCGAGGCGCAGTACGCAACGCCCGACCTCGTTCGGCAGCGAAGTGTCGTGCGCGCAGCGCTCGACCTGAAGCCGGGAGAGGACGTGCTCGACATCGGCTCCGGCCCGGGGCTGCTCGCGTGCGAGATGGCTGCAGACGTTGGCGTCGGCGGGTCGGTTCATGGCATCGACCCGAGCGACAGCATGCTCGCGATCGGCCACCGGCGCGAGCGTGTCTCCGGCTCGGCCCCTGTCACGCTGACGGCCGGTGACGCCTGCACGCTGCCGTTCCCCGACGACAGCTTCGACGCCGCAGCCGCCACACAGGTGTACGAGTACGTCGCGGACATGCCCGCCGCGCTCGGGGAGGCCCACCGCGTGCTGCGACCGGGAGGACGGCTGCTGATCCTCGACACCGACTGGGACTCCATCGTCTGGCACTCCAGCGACCGTGAGCGCATGCAGCGCGTGCTCACGGCCTGGG
The DNA here is from genome assembly GCA_963846255.1 of uncultured Solirubrobacteraceae bacterium. Classification (GTDB taxonomy): domain Bacteria; phylum Actinomycetota; class Thermoleophilia; order Solirubrobacterales; family Solirubrobacteraceae; genus Palsa-744. Next base: position 66,002 of record CAWJVE010000005.1, on the reverse strand, counting down.
AGGAGCACGTTGTCGACCCTCACCTACCGCGACGCCTGAACCGGCTACTCGAGGATGCCGACTTCGCCGTGGCTGGGCGGATGACGCATCCCTTGCTCAACGCGGGCTACGACCAGAACACGTTCAGCGCCGGCCTGATCGACCTGATCGCGTCGTTCGTCCCCGGCCGCCGGGGCGTCACCGATTCCGACGCGAGCGCGTGGGCCGGTGAACTGATCGCCCTCGGCAGCGACTATTTCTTCAGCCTCAACCGGTACCTCTTCCTGGTGATCAAGTGAGGCCGTACGGGGCCGGCCGTCGCTACAGCTGACATTCGAATGTTCGGTGCCGAAAGCGGGAGCGACGGGACTCGAACCCGCGACCTCTGCCGTGACAGGGCAGCGCTCTAACCTGCTGAGCTACGCCCCCGCGGGCGTCGCGTTGCCAGGCCATCGTAGCGGCGTCGGGGGGAGCTACGCAGGCCAGCCGGTGAGGTCCGTGAACCCGTCCGCTGCCGACCGACTGGCCAGGCAGCCAGTCGCTGCTCTAGGGTAGGAGCGATGCAGCTTCAGGGTCCTCCGCCGATGGTGGACGTCAACCCGTTCGGGGTGCTGCTCGAAGACCTCCGCGACGAGCGCCGGGCGCGAGTGCCGTTCCCGGCGGGCGAGACGCGGCTGTCGCTGTCGAGGACCAAACGCTTCGCCGACGAACCGCTGGAGATCCTGCTCGAGTGCTACGAGCGCTACGGCCCGATCTTCACCGTGCGGCTGTTCCACAGCAACGTGGTGTTCATGCTCGGGCCCGCCGCGAACCACTACATGCTGGTCTCCCACGCCTCCAACTTCCTCTGGCGGGAGGGTCACTTCCGCGACCTGATCGGCCTGATGGGAGACGGGCTGCTGACGATCGACGGCGACTTCCACCGCAACTCCCGGCGCATCATGCTCCCGGCCTTCCATCGGGAGCACCTCGAGGCCTCGGTCGAGACGGTCCTGGAGGAGACCGAGCGTGCCGTGGGCGAGCTCGTGCCGGGCACCACGGTGGACCTCTACAGCTGGACCAGGCACCTGGCGATGAGGGTCGCGATGCGGGCGCTGTTCGGAGTGGACCCCGATGGCGAGACCGCCCGCTCGATCGACGCCGCGGCGACCTTCGAGGAGGCGCTTGCCTTCTACGCCAGCGAGTATCTGCTGCGGGTGCGCCGCGACAGGCGTAGCCCGTGGGCGCGTATGCAGCGGGCCGCCCGCAAGCTCGACGCGATGATCTACGGCGAGATCTCCTCGCGGAGGCGGGACGGCCGGCGCGGGCACGACATCCTCAGCCTGCTGCTGGACGCACAGGACGAGGACGGCAACACGCTCAGCGACGTCCAGATCCGCGATGAGGTGATGACGCTCCTGTTCGCGGGCCACGACACCACGACCTCGACGGTGTCGTTCATGTTCTACGAGCTCGCCCGCCAGCCCGAGATCCGCGGCCGGCTGATGGCCGAGCAGGAGTGCCTGCTGGACGGCGGCCGGCCGAGCGCCTCCCAGCTGCTGGGCGGGGAGCTCCCCGAGCTGGAGATGGTCATCGACGAGACGCTGCGCAAGTACCCGCCCGCCTGGGTGGGACCGCGGCGGGCGGTGGAGCAGTTCGAGTTCGAAGGCCACACGGTTCCCGCGCGGGCGTTCGTGAACTACAGCTCGTGGGCCTCACACCACCTCCCGGACGTGTTCGATGACCCCGACGCCTTCCGCCCCGAGCGCTTCACCGCGGAGGCCAAGGCGGCACTCCCGAAGGGCGCCTACGTCCCCTTCGGCGGCGGCTCGAGGACGTGCATCGGGATGCGCTTCGGCCAGCTCGAGGTGCGGGCCATCGCGACGATGCTGGTGAGCCGGGTGGCGCTCTCGCTGCCGGCGGACTTCAGGCTCACGATCCGCCAGATGCCGACGATCAGCCCGCGGGAGGGCGTGCCGATGCGCGTCGCAGCGGCCACGACCGCGACCTCCGCGCCGGACGTTCCCGCGGCCGCCTGAGGGGGACGCCCGGCGACAGCGGCCCGGGCGAGGAACCGTCTGCGGCGCAAGTCGGGCGCTCAGCGCAGCAGGGCGGCGAGGCCCACGCGGTAGCTGGGTGGACCGCCGGACACCTCCCTCGCCGAGACGCCGAGCACGTAGATCCGGGGATCCGAGTAGAGCGTCAGGCGCACGGTGCCGAACATCGGGGCCGCGGGGCGCACGACGAGGCGCCCGGAGCTGGGTTCCGCAACTGCGTCGAGCGAGGCCCCGAACCCGAACAGGGCGCCGGTGGCCCGCACCATCACCTTCCCGTTCTCGCTGCCGAGCAGCTGCAGCGTCACCCCCGGGGGGAGCGCCGCACGTCACGTCGGCGCCGCTCACGAGCCCGGCGGCGGTGAGCCTGTCGGCGCTCTTGTGGAGCGCCGCACGGGTGATCCGGAGCTTGCCCAGGCGGACACTGGAGGCCGTGAAGGAGATCTGGGAGATGCCCTTTGCTTCGTGCAGCAGCGTCGTCGCCCGGGAGGCGCTGAGGGCGAGGGCCCCGGCCTGGACGTGCACCGTGTCGGCATCCCCCCACAGCAGCTCGATCGCGGGCCAGGCGCTCACCTTCACACTGTGGACCTGGCCGTAGGGGTCCAGGCGGGAGCGGATACGGCTCTCGGCGATACGGGGCAGCAAGAGCTGGGCGAGGGCGAGCACGACCACAACCGCCACCGCCAGGTAGAGGAGCAGCCACGGCAGGCTGAGGTGGCGCCGGCGGGTCATCGCGGCTCGGAAGGTACGCGGCAGAGAGGCGGCCTGTCGCTAGCCTTAGCCCCGCCAGGGCGCGTAGCTCAGCTGGCTAGAGCACCTCGCTTACACCGAGGGGGTCGCCCGTTCGAGTCGGGCCGCGCCCACCTCCCCACGCCGTCACATGAGCACTGACACACCCATCCGCGTCGCGGTCATCGGATCCGGCCCCGCCGGGTTCTACGCCGCCGGGCACCTGCTGAAGGCCTCCGGCGATCGCCTCGAGGTGGACATGATCGAGCGCCTCCCGACCCCGTGGGGACTGGTCCGCTCGGGGGTCGCGCCCGACCACCCGAAGATCAAGTCGGTGACGCGCGTGTACGAGAAGACCGCCGCCCACCCCCGCTTCCGCTACTTCGGCAACGTCACCTTCGGCGAGCACGTATCCCGCGAGGAGATGCTCGAGCGCTACCACGCGGTCGTGTACGCGACCGGCTCGCCCTCGGACCGCGCCCTGGGGATCCCCGGCGAAGACCTGCCCGGCTCGCACGCGGCCACGGAGTTCGTGGGCTGGTACAACGGCCACCCCGACTTCACCGACCTCGAGGTCGACCTGCTCTCGGCCGAGCGCGCGGTGATCATCGGCAACGGGAACGTGGCGCTCGACGTGGCGCGGATGCTGGTGCTGGCCCCCGAGGAGCTGGCACCGACCGACACCGCCGACCACGCCCTCGAGGTTCTCGCCCGCAGCAGCGTGCGCGAGGTCCAGGTCCTCGGACGGCGGGGACCCGCGCAGGCGGCCTTCACCAACCCCGAGCTGATCGAGCTCGCCGACCTGAAGGAAGCCGACGTGATCGTCGATCAGGCCGAACTCGAGCGGGCCCTCGCGGTGGAGGACCCCAACGTCGAAACGACCGCCAGGCGCAACGTGGAGATCCTGCGCGACTACGCCTCCAAAGAGCCGCACGGACGGCCCAAGCGGATCGTGCTGCGCTTCCTGCTCTCCCCCACCGAGACTGACCGCCGACGAGTCCGGCCGCGTGGGGGCGGTCGAGCTGGTGCGAAACGAGCTGGTCGCCGACGACGAGGGTCGGCTGCGGGCACGCGCCACCGAGGAGCACGAGACGCTCAAGGCGGGTCTGGTGTTCCGGGCGATCGGCTACCGCGGCATCGCCCTGCCGGGCGTGCCCTTCGACGAGCGCACGGCCGTGATCCCCAACGAGGGCGGGCGGGTGGTGGACCCTGACACCGGCCGGCCGGTCCCGGGAGAGTTCGTCGTGGGCTGGATCAAGCGGGGACCGACGGGGGTGATCGGGACCAACAAGAAGGACGCCCAGGAGACCGTGGACGCGATCCTGGCCGACCTTGCGCCCCTGATCGACTCCGCCTCCAGCAACGGCAGCGGGGCCGACCCCCACGTTCCCAAACGGGCCGCGGCCGAGGAGGTCGAGCAGCTGCTCCGCTCACGCCGCCCCGAGCTGATCACCTACTCGCGGCTGGGAGGCCATCGACCGCCACGAGCGCGCGCTCGGAGAGCCGGCGGGCCGCCCCCGCGTCAAGCTGACGCGGATCGAGCAGCTGCTCGAGGTGGCCTCGGGCGAACAGCCCTAGACTGTTCGCCGGTTGGGCCCCGTTAGCTCATCTGGCAGAGCGCCGGACTTTTAATCCGGTGGGGCGAGTTCGAGTCTCGCACGGGGCATGTACAGAAAGCCTGGAAATCGCCACCTTTCGCGGTGGCCTCCGGGGCTGCGGAACGAAATTGGTCGCGAATTGGTCGCGAACCGAGACACGCGGGCAAGCTTCTCAACATCGCCACGCGGTATGCGAGAGCAATGGGAGCGGGCGAATTAGAGAGCGTGTTCCTCGGCCCGGCGGTCAAGGCGGGAGAGCAGATGTTCCTGGGTCCTACGTGGAAATGGCTGAGGTATCGCGAGGGTGTTGAGCATGACCAGGGTTCGTCCGACCACGAAGCCAAGGGATTCTTCGTAGACGCGGCTCGGGTGGCCTGGGAGGGGCGAGTTCCTGCTCGTATCGCGGAACCCGACGGCCCTTCCGGCAGGGCCGGTCGAGCTCGGAAAGACTCGCACGTCTTTTTCGACGGCGATCGATGGGCGATGGTGTTCGTTGGGGTGTCCCGCAACGCCCTCTGCGATGTTTCCTTCGCGCCGGGCCGCTGGGATCTGGCTCAGGATGCACGCCTGCGCGTGGGCGCTGCCGAGCGCGCCGAGCTCGCGCAGCGCAGCAGATCGGCTGTCGAACACGTACACGACCGAGTGGGCCGTGGTGAGTTTCCCGATCCGATCCGCCGTCGAATTCCGTCACTCCAGGCGTCCGGGCTTGGGAGGCGCCTTCCCGTAGATGTAGCTCAGTCGCCGCGAGGGGTATCCAGGTACTCCGTGCGACGCGGCGATTCCGCCGTCACACCGGCCGATGGGCCCGTACGTCACGCGGCGTCCGGGCACGGTACTTGCGGCGAAGTTCGGGGCGTCGCGGCCCCGAAGGTTGATCGAGCTCGCCGCCGCGCGTGGAGACTGGCTCCCACAGCCCGCGAGCACCCCAGCTGCGACGCTGAGCACAACCCAGCTCCCAACAACGCGACGCACGCGAAGGATCATGTCAAGGTGGCCCAAGACAGGACCGTCTGCCATCTCCTCGGCGTCAGCCGACCTGAGAGCTGAACCAGCCGGAGCCGACTCGCAGTCAAGGCGGCCTCGACAGAGGCGCGCGAAGCGCGGGCCGAAGGCCCCGCCTTTACGACGAGACGGCGGAGGCTACCGTCCGTCCGTGATCTGACGGCAGCGTCGTCCATGGCGCCGTCAGGTGCTCCGACACGTTCTCGGCGCCGGTAGCCGGCGGTTTTCGGCTCTGCAGAGCCGCTCGGCCCTCGTCGATGCAGACTCGGAGGGGGCAGGATCGGGCATTGACCACCCCCCTCTCAGCTTTGCTTTCGATGCGGGTGGTCAATGCCCAAACCAAGGTCAGAGGGAGACGAGGGCAGAGCGGCAAAGCGGAGGGTGGAACGGATGGAGGGTGTGGAAATTGATACGAGGTTGTTTAGGAGGTGAAGCAAAGTCGGGAGATGAAATCGGCAAGAAAGCAGGTGGTGCGAGCGCGAGGTGATGGGGAGGGCGGCCGACGAGATGCGGGAGGGTGTCCCAGAGGACAGGGACTCGTCGGAGGAGAGCAAAGATGTCTCGTTCAGGCGGGCCGCGCGTGGGTTGGAGGCGATCACGACGACACGTGCAACACAGCAGGCAAGCTAGCGAGCCAGCGGCAGGCCTGGCAACGCCGGGATTAGCCCGGGAGACGTCGTCAGTAAAGCCCTGCCTACCACGATTGCGGGCGCTGTGGCGAACCGGCTTGACAGCCGCCGTCTCCCGCGCTGAGAGTCGATCAGGTCGGCAGGGAGAGCCCTGCCGACGAACCGGCGAGAACTCAGGATGAGCCCGTCTCTGATCTCCAGGCCGAGATCGCCGCGTCGCAGCGGCCGGGTCCGAGCCGGAGTTGGTCGTCTGCTGCGCCGTGGTCGCGGTGCCGAGAGAGGCAGCGTTCGAGCCGCTCCTCGACGCCAAGGCGGCAGCGCGAGCTACTCGGCGTTCCGCCGACCTGGCTGTTGGCCCAGGCGCGTGTCGGCCGGATACCCCATCACCGGCTCGGTCATTACGTGCGCTTCCGTGCCGGGGACCTTCGTGACTGGCTTGACGCGAACCGCATCGGCACCGATAACAGCCCAGCTCCGTCCGGAGAGGCCTGCGTTGAAGCCGGTGCCCTTGACTGCGCAGGTGAGCGGGCATGTGGTCCTGCGCCGCGGGCAGCGCGGCGGCGTCGTACTACCTGCGGTACCGCCTCGCAGACGGCCGCCACGTGAAACGCCAGCTCGGCAAGGAGTGGACCGGGCGCGGGCGTCCCCCGGCCGGCTACTACACCGCACGCATGGCGCGCGACGCCTTGGAGGCGACCCTGACCGATGCCCGCCGCGGCACGCTCGCGGGCATGACCGTCACCGGGTACAACCTTCGCCGACGCCTCGGCGGAGTGGCTGCGGTACGTGGAGCACGATCGCGACGTCAAGCCGAGCACCCTCTCCGACTACCGGCACATGGTCCGGCGCCTGGACCGGGAGCTGGGCGAGACACGCCTCGAGCTGATCACGGTGAGCGGATCGAACGGTGGCGCGCCGGCCTCGTCCTGCTCGAACCGGACAGTCCACAAGTACCTGATCGTGCTCAACGGGGTCTTCAAGCGGGCGATGAAGGTGTACGGACTGCCGGCCAACCCGATGACGCCTCGTTGAGCGGCCACGCGTGCGTCAGCGCAGCGACATTGACGTGCTGTCGGCACCGGAGATCCGTGCCCTCCTACGGGCCACACCGGACGAGATGCAGAGGGCGATCCGTCCTGACGGCCGCGTTCGCCGGGCTGCGCATGGGCGAGCTCCTCGCACTGCGCTGGAGCGATGTCGACTTTCCGGCCCAGACGATCCGCGTCGTGCGGAGCTTCACGATCGGCGGTGAGTCCAGCCCGAAGTCGGGCAAGCCCCGCTCGGTCCCGATGATCGACGAGTCGCGGCAGCGCTCGCTCGACTGGGTCAACGCGAGCGGTTCGTCGACGACGAGGACCTGGTCTTCGCCGGCGTCACGGGCGGCACCTCGACTCCAAAGACGTCCGCGCCGCCTTCAAGACCGCGCTGGCAGACGCCGGCCTACGTCGAGCTGCGATTCCACGACCTCAGGCACACCTTCGGAACGCTTGCCGTCGAGCAGGCCGACTCGATCCTCGAGCTGAAGGAGTGGATGGGCCACGCCAACGTGCAGACCACGATGCGCTACCTGCACTACAAGTCCAAGGCCAACGCCGCGAAACGTCTCGCACAGGCGTTCCGTCCCCAGCAGGAGGAACTGCTGCTCCCGGCAGACCGCACACGACGCGATCCCAGACCGAGGTGACCCAGTTCCCCTCGCTGAAGGCGCGTCAGCTGCTCAAGAGTCCTTGAAGCGAAGCCCTTGAACTACCGAGTCGTTCCGTCAGCGGGCTCGCATCGCACCCTGGAAGCACCGGGCGCCCACGAATCACGTTCGCCTTCCACGACCGGCGACGATCGCTCCCGGGACTCGTCCGCCAGATCCTCGTGCGCCACGGTCGGCCTCTCGCGAAGACGAAGCGCGGCGGCTACTCTGAGGCCATACCATGGAGCGCATACGCGTGATCCATCATCACGAGGACGGCAGCTGGTGGGCTGAGTCCCCCGACGTCCCCGAGTGGTTCGCCGCCGCGGACACCTACGAGGAAGCTCACCGCCTCGCCGAGGAGGGCGTTCGCTTCGCTCTCGAACGCGACGACGTGGCGATCGAGCACTTCGTGCCGGCCTCGGTCGCCGGCGAGCTAAAGGCTGCTTCCGACGCGGCTGAGTTGTCGCAACAACGCCGGTACGCTCGACTGGTGCACGACATCGACCACATCACCGCCCGCGGACGAGGCACGTGGGGCGAGAGCGAGTACGACGTAGAGCTGGTGCGTAACGTGGTAACGCGAACGACTTCGGACGCCAGCCTATCTCGGTCGACCACCTGTTTCGACCTGCTCGATTGGGATCCGGCCGGCGGCTACCGGACGTTCGAGACCGAGGCCAAGCGCATCGAGCACGAACAGCAGGCACTCAGCGGCTGGCTTGATCGCCCGAAAGACCCTGACGCCGGCCACGTCACCGAAGGCTCCACCCGTTTCGGAGCCGACAAACAGGCAGTCGGAGGCTCGGCGCTCAAGCGGCGCCGATTTGAGAGCGAGGGCGCGCGCACCAAGTTCGTCGAGAAGTGGTTACGTCAGCTGAGACGTTGAGCCGATAGATCCGCCCGAACAGCGCGAGCGTGACCATCCGCTCGCCCGTCTGGTGGGTCACGAGCTCGAGCTCGTCGAGTTCGTGCGCGACTGGATGGTCCAGCTGGGCTTCGATGACCAGCGCTTCAACATCTATCTCCGACCTTCCATCCACCAGGACGAGATGATCCTCGGGCGCGATCAAACCGGCTACGCCGACGCCCTCGTAGGCCAGATCGGCGTGGTCTTGAAGTCGGTGGACGAGCTGCTCGACCAGGGCCTGGTGCTCGATTTTGCAACGGCGTCCGCATGGTCATTCCGCTCGACGGCAGCGAAACCGAAGGGTACGAGGCGGCAGAGTTCGACAGCGCCGTCTGGGACGGCGACGAAGCGATCACATGGACCGCACCAGACCCCTAAGGCGCCCGAAATTGGTCGCGAAATGGTCGCGAGATCAGCATCTTTGACGTGATCTCAGCACACGTGATGGCCCATGAAATGCGGCCCTTCAGTTGAGAGAAGCCCCCTCGCGCAACCTCTTTAATCCGGTGGGGCGAGTTCGAGTCTCGCACGGGGCATCTTCAGAAGGCCTGGAAATCAGGCCGGCCCTGTGAGCGGCGTCAGACGTCCGTGCTGCGCCCATATCGGACGAGCTGAGCAACCCTCGCCGAAGCCGGTGGGATGATCCCCTCCGTGGGTCGACCTGCCACAGCCGTGGCAGTCTGTGGGATCGCGCTACTCGTGGGATGCGGGGGTGGCCGCTCGGTCAGCCCAGCAACAAAGAGGGAGGCCACGGCCTACGCGAGCGCCGTAAATCTTCGTTCGGCCGATCTCCCTGGGCTTGTGGGAGAGCGCCTCCACCGCACCCGCGAAATCAAATTTGGACCACTAGGCCGTTGCGATGGTGGTGCCGTGGGAGAAGGCCAGATTATCGGGATCGAATCGCAGCGATTCCAGCGCGACAACGCGCGCCACGAAGGCAGTGCTTTTTCCGATTCGCTGCTCCCAATCGAAAGCGTCCACTCCACGGTCTACCTGACGGAAACGGCATCCCTGGCGTCGAAGGAGATGTCCGCGATCGAAAGCGGCCGCGCCCACGCATGCTTCAGGCGCGACTTTTTCGGAGCAAGCACAGAAACCAAGGAACCGCTGATGACAAACGTCGCGATCGATCAGTTGCCCGCGCCCTTGCCGGGCGTTCGGTCCTACTCGCTTCGCGCTACAACTCGCTTGGCAATCAACGTTCCCGGCGCCACCGGGCGCTCCAACTACTACGAAGACACCCTCGGATTCGTGATCGGTCGAGCGCTGATCATGCTTCACACGACGGGCGATCCGCAGCCGCTCCCATCTACCGTCGAGCGCAGGCTGCTCTCGCTGCTCTACCACCGAGCAGTCGAACACAAGCTGTAAGAGCCCACCTGTACCTGCTGGAAATCCACAGCTCAGCCAGCGTCGGCCGGGTTGCGGGATCACGAGCGCACTGCCGGGCCGTCATGATCGGGTGCTCAATCTCGACCGGGGAGGCAGTATGGGTAGCCGGATCATCGGGGCCATCCGTGGCAATCTCGTCGCGTGGCTCGCTCTGTTCGTCGCCTTGGGTGGAACGAGCCTGGCCGCATCGCATTTCGTGATCACCTCGACCAAGCAGATCAAGCCAAGCGTGCTAAAGAAGCTCAAAGGCAAGCAGGGGACACGGGGTGCGACCGGTCCAGCAGGCGCAGTGGGCGCGACAGGCGCAGCGGGCCCCAGCAGCGCAGACTTCTTCAACAAGACCGAAAGCGACGGGCGCTATCTCGGCAAGACCGAAACGGCGGCCAACGCCGTCAAGCTCGGCGGCCTGCCGCCCTCGAACTTCACGGCCGGAGAAGGCAGCCAGGGGGGACGTTGGCAGGAGCTCGTCAACGGACAGTCCGACCTCGAATTCCTGTTCGTGCCGGGGATCGGCCAGCTCGCCGTCAAATGCAGCACCGAACCGAGCGCGAAGGTCACAGGCGTAAGACTGACTGCCATGCCAGGCACGCCAGGGACCGTGGTGTTCGTGAACTGGGCCAGCTACCACGACACCGCACCGGTCAAAGTCGACACGGCCGAAGTGCAGGAAGGCGAACTTCCATCCTTCGAACAGACCTTCGGACCGCCGGACGCGAACGGGCAGATGATCATCCAAGCGTCGGCGGGAGTGACGACGCACACGCAGACGTTCGCGACCATCAATGTCGCGGCCAGCACGGAAGGCCCCCTCTGCCGCTTTCAGGCCAACTACATCGTTTCGCAGCAGCAGACATAGACACGGCGCGGCGGTGAATGTGAGGCGTCCGCATGACTCGGCCGCGAGATCACTCGCCGGCGATCCGGGTACGTTCTCGCAGTGGCCGAAGGGTTTGTGAGATCGGTATCTGTGACCGAGCCGCGCGATGGTGAGGAACGCACGGGCTATCCGTGGGAGCTGCCGGCGGTGGCGGCGCTCGCGCACGGGATCGCGCTCGACCCCAAGGTCACCTACCTGATCGGGGAGAACGGAGCCGGGAAGTCGACCCTGGTCGAGGCGATCGCGGTCGCCGCGGGCATGAACCCGGAGGGCGGCTCCCGTCATTTCACCTTCAGCACCCGCGCTTCCCATTCGGGGCTGTCGGAGAGCGTCAGGCTCGTACGCGGCACCAGGCGCCCGCGGAGCGACTTCTTCCTGCGCGCCGAGAGCTTCTTCACCGCGGCCACCTATCTCGAGGACGTGCCCCCGGAGACCAAGGAGGAAATGCTCGCGCCCTACGGCGGGCGGTCGTTGCACGAGCAGTCGCACGGCGAGTCGTTCCTCGCACTGGTCGTGAACCGCTTCGGCCCCAACGGCTTCTATCTGCTCGACGAGCCGGAGGCGGCGCTCTCGACCCAGAACTGCCTGACGCTGCTGCGACGCATCCACGAGCTCGTCTGCGAGGGATCTCAGTTCGTGATCGCAACCCACTCCCCGATCGTGCTCGCCTACCCCGACGCGACGATCCTCGAGTGCAGCGATACCGGCGTCGAGGCCATCGACTACGAGGACGCGGAGCCGGTGCGCCTCACCCGCAGCTTCCTCGAGGCTCGCGAGCGCTTCCTACACGAGCTTCTGGACGGTTAGCCGCGCCGCGCTGCAGCCGGGCTCGGCGCCGGACCTTCCGGCCGGCCGACAGCCCCCCGGAAGTAGGCTGCGGACACGATGTCGAGCAACCTCGTCGAGCTGATCCGCCGCCATCACGGGCCGGTCGCTCGGACGGCTCTGGAGGTGCTCAAGGAGGCGGTCGCAGGACCACGGCGAGATCACCGACGCGGACCGGCTGCGGGCGGCGGAGGTCTCCGGGCTCCCCGAGGCGTCCGTGTACGGGGTCTCGACCTTCTACGACGACCTGCTGGCGCCCCGGGGCCGCCGGCACCTGAGGGTCTGCACCGGCACGGCCTGCTTCGCCTCGGACGGCGATCGCCACATCCGGGAGCTCGAGGGCGGTCTCGGGGTGGAGCTCGGGGAGCGCAGCGCCGACGGCTCGATCTCGCTGGCCGAGACGGTGTGCCTGGGCTTCTGCCACTCCTCGCCCGCCGTGCGCGAGGGGGATCGTGTGGATGCCGGCGCCGGTGTGGTCGAACGGGCACTGACGGCGAGCACGAGCGAGGCGCCGGAGCCCGACTGGCGGAGCACCCTGGCCGAGCCGGTCCTGACCGAGCCGGGGACGGTGGCTCGGGCTCACCCGCGCGCTCGCGGAGATGACTCCCGAGCAGCTCCTCGACGCGGTGCTCGCCGGCGAGGTGCGGGGCCGCGGCGGGGCCGCCTTCCCGGCCGGCGAGAAGTGGCGCTTCGCCGCCTCGGCCGCGGGCGAGCAGAAGTTCGTGGTGGCCAACGGCGACGAGGGCGATCCCGGCTCCTACATCGACAAGTACCTGATGGAGCGCAACCCCGAGCTCGTGCTCGAGGGGATGGCGCTGGCGGGGTACGCCGTGGGCGCCGACCACGGCTTCATCCTCACCCGCTCGGAGTACCCCCGCTCGAAGCCCGCGCTGGAGCGAGCCGCGAGTCCGCCCGCCGTGAAGGGCACCTCGGGGAAGACATCGCCGGCAGCGGCTTCGACTTCGACGTGACGGTGCTCGAGGGGGCGGGCTCGTACGTGGTCGGCGAGGAGACGGCGCTGCTGGCGTGCCTGGAGGGGCTGCGGGGGACGGTGTCGGCACGGCCGCCGTTTCCGGCCGAGCGCGGCCTGTACGGCGCGCCGACGGTCGTCAACAACGTCGAGACGCTGGCCAACATCCCGTTCATCGCGATGCGGGGGGCCGACGCCTACCGGGACCTGAGCCCGGGCGCCTCGGCCGGCTCCAAGCTGGTCTGCTTCAACGAGCGCTTCGCCTCCCCGGGCGTGTACGAGGTCCGCTTCGGGGTGCCCCTGAGCGAGCTCTGCGAGGGCCTCGCGGGAGGCATCGGCGGCGGCATCAAGGCGGTCCAGATCGGCGGCCCGCTCGGCGGGATCCTGCCGTCGTGGAAGCTCGACACGGCGTTCGACTTCGACGCGCTCGCGGCCGAGGGCTGCATGGTCGGGCACGGCAGCATCGTCGGCTTCGACCAGCGCACCGACATGCGTGCCCTGGCCCGCCACCTGCTGCGCTTCGGCGCCCACGAGAGCTGCGGCAAGTGCTTCCCCTGCCGCATCGGCCTGCGACGGGCACACGAGATGTTCGAGGCCGACGCACCCGTCGATCGGAGTTGCTCGAGGGCCTGCTGGAGACCCTCGAGGTGGCGAGCCTGTGCGCCCACGGCGGCGGCATGCCGGCGCCGATCCGCAGCCTGCTGGAGCACTTCCCCGAGGAGCTGGGGCTGGGCTGATGCGCGTGACCGTGGACGGTGTCGAGCTCGAGGTGCCGGCGGGCGCGAGCGTGCTGGAGGCGGTCGAGCAGGCCGGTGGCCGGCTGCCGACGCTCTGCTACGACGACCGCCTGGCGCCGTTCGGGGCCTGCCGCACGTGTCTGGTGGGACTGGAGGGGGCGCCGGCGCTCCGGTGCCGGCCTGCACCACCTATTGCCGGGAGGGCATGGGCATCGACACCCGACGACGCGACCGCCGCCAGGGTCGTGCGGACGGTCGTCGAGCTGGTGCTCTCGGAGCTCGACCGGCCGCCCGGGCTCCGACCACCGAGCTGGCCCGGGTGGCCGCCTCGCTCGGGCTCGACGCCGGCCGCGGCGAGGGCGGCCGCTTCGAGGGCGCCACCCACGAGGTCTCGCTTCGACGAACGACACCCCTACCTCGCCTTCCAGCACGAGCTGTGCATCTCCTGCGGGCGCTGCGTGCGGGCCTGCGACGAGGTCCAGGGAGCCTTTGCGCTGACGGTCACCGGCCGGGGGTTTCACAGCAACGTGACCGCCGGCCTGGACAGCGGCTTTCGGGACTCCAGCTGCGTCTCCTGTGGCGCCTGCGCGGACACCTGCCCCACGGGGGCGATCATCGAGCGGCGGCTTCTTACACTTGAGCGGGAGCGAGAAGATGGGTCAGCGGCCTGAATCCCCGGTAGCGACCACGTGCGGGTACTGCGGCGTCGGATGCCGCCTGGAGGCCCACGTGGCGGACGGCGAGCTGGTCTCGATCACGCCCCCCAAGGACGGGCCGGCCAACAGCGGCCACGCCTGCCTGAAGGGCCGCTTCGCCCACCGCTTCGCGTCCTCACCGGATCGCCTCACCACGGCCGCTGATCCGCTCCGGTTCCGGGATGCGCGAGGCCAGCTGGGAGGAGGCGATCGAGACGATCGCCAGCGCCTGGGAGCGATCCGGCGCCGAGCACGGCCCCGACGCGATCGCGGGCCTGGCCTCGTCCCGGGCGACCAACGAGGACTGCTTCGCGATGGCGCGCCTGATGCGGGCCGCGATCGGCACCAACAACATCGACAACTGCTCCCGTGTGTGCCACTCCCCCACCTCCTTCGCGCTGCGCCGCTCGTTCGGCCTCTCCGGGGCGACCGGGTCGTTCTCGGACATCGACGCGGCCGACGCCGCGATCATCATCGGCGCCAACCCGACCCAGGCCCACCCGGTCGTCGGAGCAAGGATCAAGCAGGCCGCCCTGCGGGGCCTGAAGCTCGTGACGATCGACCCGCGGCGGATCGAGCTCGCCGACTACGGGGAGCTGCACCTGGCGCCGCGGCCGGGCACGAACGCGGCCGTGATGCTCGGGCTGGCGACACGTGCTGGTGGCCGACGGCCTGCTCGACGAGCGCTTCATCGCCGAGCGCACCGAGGGCAGCGCGGCGACGCTCGAGCTGCTCGACCAGTACACGCCGCGAGGCGGTCCAGGAGATCAGCGGCATCGCCGCCGCCGACATCGAGCACGCGGCCCGCATCTACGGCGAGGCCGCCGAGGCGTCGATCATCTGGGGCCTGGGGGTCACCGAGCACAAGTACGGCTCGGAGGTCGTACAGCTGATCTGCAACCTCGCCATGCTCACCGGCAAGGTCGGCCGGCGCGGCTCGGCGCTGCTTCCGCTGCGCGGCCAGAACAACGTCCAGGGCTCCTCCGACATGGGCGCGCTGCCGGACACCCACAGCGGCTACCGCCCCGTGGGCGACGAGCAGGTGGCCCGCAGCTTCGAGGCGGCCTGGGGCGTGCAGCTGCCGCGACTCCCCGGCTACAAGGTCCCGGAGATGTTCGACGCCGCCGTTGCCGGCGAGCTGAAGGCGATGTACATCTTCGGCGAGGACGTCGCCCAGACCGACCCCGACAGCGCGCACGTGGCCAAGGCGCTGCAGTCGCTCGACTTCCTCGTCTGCCAGGACATCTTCCCCAACGAGACCACCGCCTACGCGGACGTGATCCTGCCGGCGTCGGCCTTCCTCGAAAAGGAAGGCACGTTCACGAACGCCGAGCGGCGGATCCAGCTCGTGCGGCCCGTGCTCGAGCCCCCGGGCGAGGCGAGGACCGACCTGCAGATCATCACCTCCGTGTCGCGGGCGCTCGGCCACGAGATGGGCTACGCCGGCGCGAGCGACGTGATGGACGAGATCGCCGCCCTGACCCCCGAATTCGCCGGCGTCAGCTTCGAGCGGCTCGGCGTCGGTGGCCTGCAGTGGCCCGTCGCCCCCGACGGCAGCGACAGCGAAGTCCTCTACCGGGAGCACTTCGCCCAGCCGAGCGGGCGTGGCAGGTTCGCCGCCCTGCCCTTCAAGCCGCCCGGCGACGCCGCCGACGGGGAGTTCCCGCTGATCCTCGTCACGGGGCGGGTGCTCGAGCACTACAACGCGGGCACGATGACGCGGCGGACGGGAAACGCGGAGCTGGTCGACCGCGACTGGCTGGAGATCCACCCCGACGACGCCGCCCGCCTGTGGATCGAGGACGGCGAGCTGGTGGCCGTTCGCAGCCGCGTGGGACGGGTCGAGCTCTACGGTCGCGTCACCGACCGCATCGAGCCGGGCCACGTGTTCACCAGCTTCCACTTCCCCGAGGCCCGGACGAACCTGCTCGTCGGATCCTCCGCCGACGTCAACACCTCCTGCCCGGAGTACAAGGTCGTGGCCGTGGACGTGCGGCCGATGCCGGAGCGCAGCGCCGAAACCCCCGCCTTGGCCGAGGCGTGAGCGAGCCGACGGACGCGCTCACCGCGCGGACGCTGGTCACCGTCACCCACGACGGCCGCCGTGATGAGGTCGTGGTCGAGGAGCCGTTGGAGATTCGTGTCGACGGCGCCCCGCTGGCGATCACGATGCGCACGCCCGCCCACGACGAGGAGCTGGCGCTCGGGTTCCTCTACGGCGAGGGCCTGATCGACGGGCCGCGGGCCGCGGGCCCGACCGCGGACTTCGCCGCCAACATCGTCGAGGTCGGCGGGCCGCTGCTGCGCGATCCCGCCGCCCGGCGCTTCTACGCGACCTCGTCGTGCGGCGTGTGCGGGAAGGGGGCCCTCGAGGAGCTGAGCGTGCTCGCCCCGGTCGTGGGAGCGGGGCCGTCGATCACCCGTGAGCTGCTGGCGGAACTGCCCGACCGCCTGCGCCAGCCCACCTTCGAGCGCACCGGAGGACTGCACGCCACCGGGCTCTTCGACGCCGAGGGCGAGCTGCTGCTCGTACGCGAGGACGTGGGCCGCCACAACGCCATGGACAAGGTGGTCGGGCGGGCCCTGCTCGACGGCCTGCTTCCGCTCGGGCACGGGATCCTCTGTGTCAGCGGGCGGCTGTGCTTCGAGCTGGTCCAGAAGGCGGCCATGGCGGGGGCCCCGATCCTCGTCGGCGTCGGCGCACCGAGTTCGCTGGCGATCGAGTTGGCGGCCGACCGCGGGATCACGCTTGCCGGCTTCGCCCGACGGGGGAGCGTCAACGTCTACACCGGCGAGCAGCGTCTGCAGGACGGCTGAGCGCCTGCGGGCTGCCGCCCCCGGTGGCCCCATACTGCGCAGGTGCCCACCGCCGGCCCCGTCTACCAGCACGATCCCGATTCCCCCGGAGACGAGGACTTCGAGCCGGGGACCCTTGCGCATCTGGTCGCCGGGACCGCGGCCCGCATGCTCGACCCCCGGCGCACGCCCGTGAAGGTGCTCGCCGTGGACCCGAAGCGGGGTGAGTTCGAGGTCGAGGTCGGAGCGTTCGAGGACGCCGGAGCCCGTTGGCACCTACCGATCGAGGAGGTTGTCCGCTTCCAGTTCCCGCTCGCGAGCGAGACGCTCCCCGGGGACGAGGTGCAGGAGCTCGAGCGGAGTGTTGCGACGCTCGCCCGCCGCATCACGATCCCGGTGGCGGTGGAGGCCCGGGAGCAGACGCTGCTGGACCTCGCCCGCGAGCGCGAGTCCGTTCGCCCCGCGATCGCCGGCGAGCCGGCCCTGCGGGAGCTCGTGCCCGCTCGCTGCGTGGAGGAACGCTCGGGCTCGACCGCCGCAGCGGCGCTGCTGGAGGGACTGCTCGAGGAGACGGGACTGGCGGGCCTCGAGCGGACCCTGTCGGCGACCTACGTCTCCAACCCCAACTCCGGGGAGATCGTGAAGGGCCACGCGATCGTGATCGCCGAGATGGGGTTGTGCCCCTACGCCGGCAAGGCGGTCCGCGACGAGTCCATCTTCGACGGCGACGGCGCCAGGGACCACCGCCGCCGGCACATCCTGTTGCGGCTGGCGTTCCTGCAGGAGCTGGCCTCGCTGCTCGGCCTGACCGCGGTCGACCTCTACCGGGGGACCGCGATCACCGGCCTGCTCGAGCACCGTCGCCCGGCGTCTCTGCTCGCCGCGACCTTCTCGCGCGAGGTCGCCATGTCCCACTTCGACAGCGACACCGACGCTGCCCTGCTCGCCCGCCAGCGCGTGCCCGTGTCGAGGCTGTTCATGACCTTCTTGGAGACCCCCGCCATGAACGACCGCTACCGGGAGGCCGAGGCGGTGCTGATCGGGGACCCGGGCAACCCGGTCTTCTAACCGAGCGCCTCCGGGTACCCTGTCCGTCAACGGCGATCCCGCCGGGAGCTTCCTTGACCAGGTACGACACCGCCCAGCCGGAGGGGCCGTCCGCCTACGCTGAGGCGGCAGAGCTGGAGCTGCGCCACGTCAGTAAGCGCTACGAGGGCCAGCGCATACCGGCGATCGAGGACCTCTCCTTGACGGTCGGAGCCGGCGAGGTGTGCGTGCTCGTCGGGCCTTCCGGGTCGGGTAAGACGACGGCGATGCGGCTGATCAACAGGATGGTCCCGCTGAGCGGCGGCGACATCCTGCTCGGGGGGCGCAGCGTGCTGGACCGCAAGCCCCGCGAGCTGCGCCGCGAGATCGGCTACGTGATCCAGCAGATCGGCCTCTTCCCACACCAGACCGTGGCCGAGAACATCGCCACCGTGCCGCGCCTGCTCGGCTGGCCGAAGCAGCGCACGCACGCACGCGTGGAGGAGCTGCTCGGGCTGATCGGCCTCGACGCCGAGGAGATGGGCCCGCGCTACCCGGTCCAGCTCTCGGGTGGCCAGCGCCAGCGGGTCGGCGTCGCCCGTGCGCTGGCCGCGGACCCGCCGGTGATGCTGATGGACGAGCCCTTCGGCGCGATCGACCCGATCAACCGCGCCAAGCTGCAGGACGAGTTCCTGGCCCTGCAGGAGAAAGTCCGCAAGACCGTCGTGTTCGTCACCCACGACATCGACGAGGCGATCAAGATGGGCGATCGCATCGCGATCCTGCGGGAGGGCGGCGTGCTCGCGCAGTACGCGACACCTAAGGAGATCCTCGCCCGCCCCGCGGATGATTTCGTCGCCCAGTTCGTCGGCGCCGACCGCGGCATCAAGCGGCTGTCGCTGACGACCCTCGGAGAGCTCGAGCTGCTCGCTCCCGACGGCCACTCGCTCGACGGCGCCAGGCGCCTGTCCGAGCAGGCGAGCGTCAAGGACGCCCTGTCGGTGTTGCTCACCGACCACGGCCAGCCGCTCGCCGTCGTGGACGGCGACGGCGGAGTCGCAGGATTGCTGACGCTCTCACACCTGGAGCGGCTGATCGCCGAGGAGGACGACCTCGAGGCCGGCGAGGACGCCCCCGCGGCGCTGGAGCCGACGCCCCCCGCTGCACCCGAGCCGACAGCCCCGGCCGCAGGGGAGCGGGGGCGATGATCGGACAGCTGGCGGCCGCCGGCGGGCCGGTGATCCCCAACTTCGCCCAGCACAGCTCCAGCTGCGCCGTCCACAACCGGCTGTTCTGCCTGGACTGGGTGAAATCGAACTGGAGCCCCGTGCTGTGGCCGGCGTTGCGCCAGCACGTCGTGCTGACCGCCATCGCCGTGTCGATCGGGTTCGCAATCGCGCTGACGCTGGCGCTGCTCGCCCACCGCCACCGCTGGGCCGAGCGCCCGACGCTGCTGGTCACGACGTTCCTGTACACGATTCCCTCGCTGGCGCTGTTCGAGCTGCTGGTCGCTCCAGTCGGGGCGAACATCTACGCCGCCGAGATCGCGCTCGTCTCCTACACCCTCCTGATCCTGTTCCGCAACACCCTCACCGGCCTGCGCTCGGTGCCCCCGGACGTGCTCGAGGCCGCGGAGGGGATGGGCATGAGTCCCCGCCAGGCACTCGTGCGCGTCGAGTTGCCGCTCGCGCTGCCCTCGATCGTGGCCGGCCTACGCATCGCGGTTGTGACGATCATCGCCCTCGCCACGATCGTCTACACGATCTACGACCGCGGCTTGGGGGTGCCGATCCACAACGCCCTCGGCGAGGGACCGTTCAAGACCGAGCTGATCGTGGCCGGCGGCATGGCGATCCTGCTCGCGCTGCTCGCGGACGGGCTGCTCGTGGCGATCCAACGCCTGCTGACACCGTGGGCCCGCGTCGGGACGAGCGCCGAGCGATGAGCGAATTCGGCGAAGCCTTCGAATTCATCTTGCGAAACGGGGAAGTCCCGGGTTATCCGCAGCTTCCCAGCCTCGTCCATCTGGCGCTCGAGACGCTCAAGGTGGGCGCGATCGGGATCGCGATCTCGATCGTCCTGGCGGCACCACTCGGCGTATGGCTCGGCCACATCCATCGCGGATCGTTCTTTGCGATCAACACCGGCAACATCGGCCGCGCGCTCCCCAGCCTTGCGGTGCTCGCGATCGGCGACGCCTTCTTCGGACTCGGTCTCGGGGTCGTCGAGCTGGCGCTCGTGGTGCTCGCTTTCGCCCCGATCGTGACGAACGCGTATCTGGGCGTGGTCGAGGTCGATCCCGAGCTCGTCGACGCCGCCCGGGGGATGGGCATGGGCGAGTTCGAAATCCTGCGCCGCATAGAGCTGCCGCTCGCGGTCCCGCTGATCTTCGCCGGCATCCGCACGGCGGCGCTGTTCGTGATCTCGACGGCCACGATCGCCTCGCTCGCCGGGTTCAGCGGCACGCTCGGCGACGTGATCGCCAACGAGACCAGCTACCACTTCTCCGGCGTGCTCGGCGCCGCCATCTGCGTGGCGGCGCTCGCCCTTGCCGTCGAGGGGGCGCTGGCGTCCCTCCAGCGTGCACTGACGCCGCGGGGGGTAAAGCTCGAACGGCGCTCCCGGGGCGCGATGGCGGACACCGTGGCGGTCGCCTGACGCACGCTCGCAAGGTCCCATAAGCTGTTTCTCATCGATCGCCTGAACAAACAGGAAGGCAGGAGACACATGACACGAAGCCGATGGCTGCCCCAGCGGCCGCTCCCGAGGATCGCCGGCGGGCTGGCGGCGCTGGCGGCGGTGGCGGTCCTCCTGGCCGCCTGCGGTAGCAGCAAATCGTCATCGACCGGATCGACGGCGGCGAGCTCGTCGGCGTCGGGCAAGCCGGCAGTCACGATCGGCGCGAAGAACTTCGCCGAGTCGAACATCCTCGGCAACCTCTACGCGCAGGCACTCAAAGCCAAAGGCTTCAACGTCAACCTGACCGAAAACATCGGCTCCTCGGAGATCATCTTCAAGGCGCTGAAGGCCGGGCGCATCCAGATGTACCCGGAGTACACCGGCACCCTGCTGAGTGCGGTGGCCGAACAGACGACGTCGCCGAAGAGCGAACAGCAGGCCTACGAACAAGCCAAGGCGTTCGCCGAAAAAGAAGGCTTCACGCTGCTCGAAAAGACCCCCTTCTACGACACCGATGCGCTCGCGACGCTGCCCAGCTTCGCCGGCGCTCACAACCTCTCCAGCATCGGCGACCTGGCGCCCCTGGGCAAGTCCGTGACGCTCGGTGGGCCGCCCGAATTCGCCACCCGCGAAGAGGGCCTGTCGGGCATCGCCAAGGAATACGGCGTCAAACCGACGTTCAAGCCGGTGGCGATCGAAGCCAGCTACAACGCCCTCGAAAGCGGCCAGGTCCACGTCCAGGTGGTGTTCACGACCGATGGCCAGCTACTGGGCGGCAAGTTCAAGGTGCTGAGCGATCCGAAGCACGTGTTCGGGTTCCAGAACGTTGCCCCGATCGTCAAGCCGAGCGTGCTCACCCAGCAGGGCCCGGCGTTCGAAGAAACGCTCAACAGGGTCTCCAAGCTGCTGACGATCCCGGCGATCCAGCAGATGAACAAGGCGGTCTCGGTCGAAAAGCAGACGCCCGCCGCCGTCGCCAAACAGTTCCTCTCGGCCAACGGCCTCGGCTAGCAAGCGCTCTCCCAGCCGGCGCGTCGCGTCCCCCGGGAGCCCGGGAGGATGCGGCGCGGCGGCCGGCCTGACCGGAGCCGGGGAGCGGTGAGATAGCCTGTGGCAGGGCCATGTCCGATGCGGTCGTGCATCTTTCCTCCGTGGCTGGGAGTCCGCTGCTGGATTCGTCGGGGGCGAAGCTGGGGCGAGTCCAGGATGTTGTCGTGCGCCTGGACGGGCGCGACGTGCTCCCGCTCGTGTCCGGTCTGAAGGCGCGCATCGGCGGCCGCGAACTGTTCGTCCCCGCCGCGCGCATCGACCGACTGGAGCCCGCCGCCGCCAGAACCTCCACGACCAAGCTCAACCTGGCCCAGTTCGAGCGCCGCCCCGGGGAGGTGCTGCTGAAGGCCGACGTCCTCGGCCACAGCCTGATCAACGTCGACACGGCCCGGCTGGTGGTGGCGCGGGAGGTCGAGCTGAGCTGCAACGACGGCGTCTGGCGCGTGGCCGGGATCGACCCCAGCTTCGCGGCCAGGCTGCGACGGCTGCTGCCGCGTCGCTTCCGCGGGCACCCGGGAGCGGAAGGGGAGCTCGTCGAGTGGACCCACCTGGAGCCGTTCGTGGGGCACGTACCGAGCTCGCGCCTGCGCCTGACCCACCGTCGCCTGGGACGGCTGCACGCCGCCCAGATCGCCGACCTCGTCGAGGCCGCCTCCCACGAGGAGGGCGAGGAGATCATGAACGCCGTGGCAGCCGACAAGGAGCTCGAGGCGGACATCTTCGAGGAGCTCGACGAGGAGCACCAGCTCGAGTTCCTGCGCGAGCGCTCCGACGAGCAGGTCGCCGCCGTGCTGGCCCGGATGGAGTCCGACGACGCCGCGGACCTGCTGATGGAGCTCGACCAGGACCGCCGCCTCCCCGTGCTCGAACGGCTCCCCGCTCCCAGGCGCATCAAGGTCCAGCGGCTGCTCGGCTACAACCCGCAGACGGCCGGCGGGCTGATGAACCCTGACTTCGTCCTGGTGCAGGAGCGCTCGACCGTCGAGCAGGCGCTCGAGTTGGTACGCCGCAGCGACACCCCGCCCGAGCGCACCCAGCACGTCGTGGTCGTGGATGAGGAGGGGCGGCTGGCCGGCCCGGTGTCGGTGGCGGCGCTCGTGAAAGCCCCCCTGCACGAACCCGTCGGCAGCCTGCCGGAGCAGAACAGCCCGTCCGTGCCCCCGGAGACCGACGTGCCCGAAGTGGCCCGGGTGATGACCGACTACAACCTCACCGCCCTGCCGGTGGTGGACGTCGACGGGAGGCCGATCGGCGTACTGACCGTGGACGACGTACTCGAGCTGATGCTGCCCGAGGACTGGCGCCGGCGCTACGGGCTGGCGCGGGATTAAACGCCCCCGCGCGGTCCCCGGGAGACCGGGACGGACGGTCCCCCGCTGATACCCTTGAGACGCTGCCTACAAAGGGCGGTGTTACACGGTTTTCACGCGATGGGCGACCAAACGAGACATCAAGATCCAGAGCTGCCGCGAAGTAGTGGGACCGCGGCTGCCGTTCTGGGCGCGCCCTCGCTCGCCGGCTGCTTGACCTAGCCGGCTGAGGGCCTCCATCGGCGGCCGCGGCCCGGCTGCGCGCTGAAAGGAGGTCGAGCAGATGGCTGGCAACCCTACGAAGGAGTCGGCGGCGGCGCGCGAGCGCTTCGTGCTCGACTCCGCGCACGTGGGCGACATCCGCGGCGCCTTCGGCACGATCGGCCAGCACGAGGAGGGCCGGCACGGGCTGCGCTCGAGGATGCTGGCCCTGCTGGCGATCATCGGCCCGGGCCTGATCGTGATGGTCGGCGACAACGACGCCGGCGGCGTCGCCACCTACTCGCAGGCGGGCCAGAACTACGGCACGAGCCTGCTGTGGGTGCTGCTGCTGCTGGTACCGGTGCTGATCGTCAACCAGGAGATGGTGGTCCGCCTGGGGGCGGTCACCGGCGTCGGTCACGCACGGCTGATCAACGAGCGCTTCGGGCGCTTCTGGGGCTGGTTCTCGGTCGGCGACCTGTTCGTCCTGAACTTCCTCACGATCGTCACCGAGTTCATCGGCGTCAGCCTCTCGCTCGGGTATCTCGGCGTGTCGGATTACGTCGCCGTCCCGATCGCCGCGGTGGCGCTG
The DNA here is from genome assembly GCA_963846255.1 of uncultured Solirubrobacteraceae bacterium. Lineage (GTDB taxonomy): Bacteria > Actinomycetota > Thermoleophilia > Solirubrobacterales > Solirubrobacteraceae > Palsa-744. Next base: position 42,288 of record CAWJVE010000005.1, on the reverse strand, counting down.
GTCGCGATCACCGTCAGTGGCAGCTTCCGGGCCTGGGAGCGCGCGATGTTCGCCTTCGTGTTCGCCAACCTGCTGGTGATCCCGCTGTTCTTCATGGCGCACCCCCACGGCAGCACCGTGGCCCGCGACTTCGTCGTGCCGGGCATCCAGGGCGGCGCCAGCTCCACCTCGGTGCTGCTGATCATCGCGATGGTCGGAACCACGGTCGCCCCCTGGCAGCTGTTCTTCCAGCAGTCGAACGTGATCGACAAGCGCATCACCCCGCGCTGGATCAACTACGAGCGCATCGACACCTTGATCGGCGCCGCCGTGGTCGTGCTCGGAGCCGGCGCGCTGCTGTGCGTGTCCGCTTTCGCCTTCGCGGGAACGCCCTACTTCGGCCACTTCACCGACGCCGGGGCCACAGCCGAAGCGCTGGACCACACACTCGGGTCGACCGCCGGCGCCTTCTACGCCGTGATCCTGCTGAACGCATCGCTGATCGGGGCCGGCGCGCTGACGCTCTCCACCTCCTACGCCTTCGGCGACGTGTTCGGCCTGCGGTCCTCCCTGCACCGCCGCTTCAGCGACGCGAAGCTCTTCTACGCGATCTTCGCCGGCATGATCGCCGGGGCGGCGGCGATCGTGTTGGTCCCCGGCGCCCCACTCGGCGTGATCACGGAGGCCGTCCAGGCGCTGGCCGGCGTGCTGCTGCCTTCCGCCAGCGTGTTCCTGCTGCTGCTGTGCAACGACCCGGAGGTGCTCGGGCCGTGGCGCAACCGGCCGTGGCTCAACGCGGTGGCGAGCGTGATCGTGTCGGTGCTCGTGCTGCTCTCGCTGATCCTGATGATCACCACGGTGTTCCCGAGCGTCGACGTGATCAAAGTCGCGCTGATCGGAGGCGCCGTCCTGGCGACCGGGCTGCTCGCCTTCGGGCTCGTCAGCCTGCGCCGCCGCCGCCGTCGCCGCGAGCAGCCGCGGCCTGTGTCAGCGACGCCGGACACGGACGACGTCCCCCGCGAGCAGTGGACGATGCCTCCGCTGGCTCTGCTGCGCAGACCCGAGTGGTCGATGGGCCGCAAAGTCGCGATGCTCGGGCTGCAGGCCTACCTGATCGTGTCGGTGATCATCCTGATCGTCAAGGCGGCCCAGCTCGCCGGCGCCTGAGCGCCCGGAATCCGATCGGCCGCCGGGGGCCCGCCCCCGCAGTGCACCGGGGACGGGCCGGCTCCGGCAAGCCTTGCGGCTACTTCGTGATCTTGATGATCCGCTCCATCCCCAGGCTGGCGTGGCTGCGGCCGTCCTGGGTTTCCATGAAGCACACCTGGACGTAGATCCCCGGCTTCGCCGTGATCGTCTCCTGCATCGCGCCGCCGTGGGAGAGCGGGCCGTAGAAGCCCACCGGCGGGCCGGCGATCAGCTTCCCGACGGCCCTTTCGTTGCCTGCCTTCAGGAGCTTCACGGCCTTGTTCGCGGTCTTCATGTTCTTGACCGGGAAGGCGATGTCCATGTGCACCACGAAGCCTTCGTTTTCGAAGTTGACGAGCTCCCCGTCGTGCAGCGTCTTGGGGCCCTTGAAGCCGAACTCGATCGTCCGCTCGGTCGCCTGCGGGGCGGGCAGCGCGAGCGCCGCGGCGCCACCGGCAGCGACCGTGAAGGTCTCACGCAGGGCCGGTTCGCCGTGGTCGCCACCGACCAGCACCACGTACGTCGCCGGCTTCAGGTCCGTCTGGGCTTCGTTCGTCACACCGGATTCCGCTTCGGCGTCAAACACGATCGATCCCAGTTCGACGGTGGTGTTCGGGTCCTTTTCGGCCTTTTTTTCTTTCAGGAACTGTTCGACTTCGGCGACGGTCTTGCCCGGGTTGAGGCGGAACAGGATCGCCGTGCCTTCCTTGAGGCCCTTGTCGGACACGACCACGTTGATGGCGCCCGCCGTCGACGGCGTGCCCGTGATGGTCGCCGATGTCGGGGTGACGGCGATCGACATGGTCGGCAGGGTGGTTGCCGACGCCCCCAGCGCGCAGACAGCCGAGGCCAGCAGTGCCACGGCGGCTGAGCCGAGGAGCAGGCGGCCATTGATACGGATTGCCACGATTCTTGCCTTTCGTTGAATGGTTGCGGGGAGCGAGCGTCGCGCTCGGACCCCCGAGAGCAGCGGTGAGCGGCAGGCCATGCGCGGGTGACCACCCAGCGCATCCATCGGTCGGGTCGGCCGGCCCCCGGCGGGCAGGGTATTGCTCCCGGGCGCGGCGTGTCGAGGTCGGTCCGGGCGGCGCGACCGTGGCGTTGGAAAACAACTTCTAGGGCGTCGGCTCCGAAGGCGAAAAAGGCCCGCTCTGCGCCTTGCTCGTCGTCCCCGCCCTCGTCGCCGGAATCTTCGGCCTCCTTGAGCGCCTCCTTGGCGCGCTCCACGTCCTCCTCGCGGACGTAGATGTCGCGGGCGCCGCCGCCCCCGAAGCGCCCGCCCATGCCCGTGTTGGCGAGCTCCATGGTGGACTCGATGCCGGCTTCGCTGAGCGCCCCGCTGATCAGCTCCGCCTCGAACTCGTTGGCGGCGGTGGCGACGATCCTCAGCTCGGTGCTCATCGGCGGGCCAGCGTATCGCGCCACCGGGCCCCCCGCTTCCCGGGTGTCGGCGAGCTCACCCGTCACTCCGGACCGGGGCGACGGCCAGGCCGGCCACCTCGCTGCGGGCCCGTAACAGGGTTCCCCCCAGCTGCGGGTCGACCTCGTTGTCGGCGGTGGTGATGAGCACGTCGCGCATGTCGGGGCCGCCGAAGGAGAGGCTCGAGACGAGCGTCGAGGGCAGGTCGACGAGCCCGTCGAGGCTGCCGTCGGCGTGGAAGCGCGCCACCCCTCCTCCCTCCGCGAGCGCCACCCATACGCCGCCCTCGACGTCCACCGCGAGGCCGTCGACGGAGCCGCCGGGAGAGCTGCAGAACTCCACCGCCTCGCCGCCCTCGAGGGGGATCGCGAGCACGACGCGGCGGGCGTAGTCGCTGAGGTAGATCGTCTCGCCGTCGGGCGAGCAGCCGATCCCGTTGGGCCAGGTCACCTGCTCGCTGAGCACCCGCGGCCCGTCTGGTTCGAGCACCAGCAGCTGCCCGGGCCGGGGGTCCTCGCCGGCCAGCGCCCGATAGCGCAGTGCGCCTGCCAGCAGCCGGCCGTCGGGGGTGGTGCCGAGGTCGTTGTAGCCGCACACCCCCTCGGCCCCGAGCAGCTCGCGCTGCTCACCGGTGGGCCCGAGGTGGAGCACGGTGCGCCCGCTGATGACCCAGCCGCCGCCGGCGTGGGGCACCGCGCCGCCGATGCCGCGGCGCTTGGGCAGCAGCTCGCGGGTGGTCCCGTCGTCGGGCGAGTACTCCCACAGGCCGCCGGCGATCACGTCGCTGAACACCAGCTCACCCCCCGGCCCGATGCGCGGCGCCTCCAGCAGCCCGTGGGGCGTACGCAGCACCGACTCCACGACCTGGACGTCCCCCAGCAGCACGGGCGCCAACGCTAGCGGCTCGTCACTGCGGCCGGCGCGGGCGCTGGGGCAGCCGCGAGCGCCGGCGCAGCCCGAGCGTACGCCGGTCCTTGGCCTCGCGGCCGCGGCGTTCGCGTTCGAGCTCGCGTTCCTCGTCCAGGCCCACTTCCAGGAACAGCAGCAGCAGGGCCGCGCACAGGCCGCCGGAGATCAGCACGATGGTCAAGACTTCCCCGGCGATCCCCGACACGAAGGCCGCACAGCAGGCCCCGGCCACGACCACCAGTCCGGCTGTCCCGAAGGCCCACTTGCGAGACCGGGAACTCATAGCTTGAAGGTACCCCGCCGGGTGGCCGCGACGCAATCCCGCCGCCGGCGGCGCGCCGACCGGGCTAGTCGGTCTTGCTGAACTGGAAGATCGCGACGCCCAGCATCACCGCTCCCAGCAGCCCCACCACCGCGGCCTCCAGCGCACCGGGCACGTGCCAGCCGAACCACGTAACGCCGGGGACCAGGGCGTGGCGAGCGGCGGCGCTCACGTGCAGGTGGTTGAAGATCGCCCGGCGCATCGGATCGACGGCATAGGTGAGGGGGTCCAGGCGGTTGAGGATCGACAGCCACAGCGGCAGACCGATCACGGGGAAGAGAGCACCGGAGAGGAAGAACATCGGCATGATCGCCATCTGCATCAGCGCCATGAAGGACTGGATCTGGGTCACACGCGCGGCCACCATGACCCCGAAGGCGGTGATCGTGAAGGCCAGCATCACCATCAGCAGGCAGATCTCGAGCAGCAGCAGCGGGGCGTAGGGGATGCCCACGAGGCCGGCGAGCAGGAGCACGATCACGCCCTGAAAGGCGGCCACGGTGGCTCCGCCGAAGCACTTGCCGAGCACCAGCGAGCTGCGGCGGACCGGCGCCACCATCATCTCGCGCAGGAAGCCGAACTCGCGGTCCCAGACCAGCGAGGCGGCCGAGAACATGGCGGTGAACATGACCGCCATGCACAGCACACCGGGGTACACGAACGTGCGCAGGCTGACCCCGTGGGTGCCGGCGGAGGCGATCCGCGAGAGTCCGGTGCCGAGCACGAACAGGAACAGGAACGGCTGCATCAGGGCCGTCAGGATGCGCAGGCGGTCGCGGCTGAAGCGGATCAGCTCGCGCTTCCAGACGACCTTGATCGCGCGCAGCTCGCCGCGAGCACTACGGGTGGGCACGCGTACTCCCGCGACCTCCGGAAGATCCAGCACGGCGCCGGCGGGCGCACTCAATTCGGATGGGGCTCGGGTGGCTGCCATCAGCGGCCCATCATGCGGGCGAGGTTGCGCATGTGGTCGTTCTGGGAGGCCTCGGCGTCGCGGATCGTAGTCCCGGTGTGGGCCATGAAGACGTCGTCGAGCGAGGGCCGCGCGACGCTGACGCCCTGGATCGGCTGGCCGAGCTCGGCGAACAGGCGGGGCAGGAAGCGCTCGCCGTCGGTCACTCCGAAGGAGACCTTGCCCTCCGACATCACGGCCTCGATCTCGAAGCGATCTTTCAGCGCGGCGATCACAGCGTCGGAGTCCTCGGCCTCGATTTGGACCCGGTCCTTGCCCACCTGCGCCTTCAGTGCCTCCGGAGTGTCGAGCACGATGATCTGTCCCTGATCCATGATCGCGATGCGATCACAGTACTCAGCCTCATCCATGTAATGGGTGGTTAGGAAGATCGTGATCTGCTCCTGGGTCTTGAGCTGGCGGATGTAGCCCCAGATCGAGCTGCGGGTCTGCGGGTCGAGGCCCACAGTGGGCTCGTCGAGGAACAGCACGCGCGGTGAATGGAGCAGCCCGCGGGCGATCTCCAGACGGCGCTTCATCCCGCCCGAGAACTGGTTGACAAGACTGTCGCGACGGTCCCACAGGCCGACCATCTCCATCACCTGCTGCATGCGCTTGGCGACCAGTTGCTTGGGCACCCCGTAGAGCTCGGCGTGCAGGCGCAGGTTCTGTGCGGCAGTGAGGTAGCCGTCGAGGGTGGTGTCCTGGAAGACCAGCCCGATGTTGCGGCGCACCTCGTCGCGTTCGCCGACCACGTCGTGGCCGGCCACCCGGGCCGAGCCCGCGGTCGGTTTCACCAGCGTGCAGAGCATGCTGATGGTGGTGGACTTGCCGGCGCCGTTGGGGCCGAGGAAGCCGAACGTCTCCCCGACCCGGACATCGAAGTCCACGCCGCGCACGGCTTCCAGGTCGCCGTACTGCTTGGTCAGACCGGTCACGGACACGGCGCCGGAGGCGCCCGCCGGAGCGGGCGCCGCCTGTACGTCGCCGGTTGTCGTGGCCTGCTGGCTCAAGCGTCCTCACTCACCGTATCGGCACCACCGTCGCCGTCGGCCAGAATCGTGTACAGGTCTTTGCGGGTGCGGACGAGCACCTCGCGGGCGGCGGCCACCTGGGCCTCGTTGCCGGTCTTCATGACCTGTACGAAGGCGTAGGCGACCTCGCGCATCAGCCGTCCGAGCTCGTGGGCGCGGTCGCTGACCGAGCCGCTCATCTCCTCCCACGGAGCCGGCCGGTCCTCGGGCCGCTCCGCCAGCACCGAGGTCCCGGCGTCGGTGATCGCGAACAGCTTGCGCCCGTCGATCTCCTCGGAGCGAATCAGGCCCTCGTCCTCGAGCTGGGCGAGCGCCGGGTAAACCGATCCCGGGCTGGGGCTCCAGACGCCCTCGCTGCGCTCCTCCACCTCCTGCATGATCTGGTAGCCGTTGCGGGGCTCCTCGGCCAGCAACAGCAGGGCGGCGGTGCGGATGTCCCCGCGGCGGGCCTTGCGTCCGCGACCCCGTGGTCCGCGCGGTCCCGGGCCGAAGCCGCCCCAGTCCCCGCGCCCTCCGTAGCCGTAGCCGCGTCCGCGCTCGCCTCCGTGGCGAGGGCCTCTGTCGTGGTGGGAACCTCGGCACCCAGGCCGGGCCCCCGTTGAATCACTTCCAAACATTCTGAACTCCTATCGTGAGCTATCTGAGTAACTACGCGATATATCGTAACAGCTCGCGTACGAAGTCCCCCGGCCGCGCCGGACGGGCGTTCGCAGACGTGCCTCTCAGTGGCGGAAGTGGCGCGTGCCGGTGGCGACCATCGAGGCCCCGGCGGCGTTGACGGCGGCCACGACCTCCTCGTCGCGGACCGAGCCGCCCGGCTGGATGATCCCGGTGACCCCGGCCCGCAGGGCGAGCTCGGGACCGTCGGCGAACGGGAAGTAGGCGTCGGAGGCGAGGCTCGAGCCCGCCAGCAGCTCGGGCTGGAAGGCCTGTGCCTTCTCGACCGCCATGCGGACGGCATCCACCCTGCTCATCTGGCCGGCGCCGATTCCGATCGTGGCCCGGCCGCGGGCGATGACGATCGCGTTGGAGCGCACGTGACGGCAAACCCGCCACGCGAACAGGAGGTCCTGCCACTGCTGCTCGTCCGGCTCCGCAGCGGTCATGGCGTGCATCTGCTCGCGCGTCTCGGCGACCTCGTCGTGTGTCTGGACGAGCTGGCCGCCGAGCACGGCGCGACCCTCGACGCGCTCGCTGCGCGCGGGCCAGTCGGGCAGCTCGAGCAGGCGGACGTTTTTCCTTGTCTGCAGGATCTCCAGCGCGGCGGGCTCGAAGGATGGCGCGAGCAGCACCTCGATGAACTGGCCGGACAGCTTCTCGGCGGCGAGGAGATCGACGGGCCTGTTGAGCGCGATCACCCCGCCGTATGCGCTCTGGGGGTCGGAGGCGAAGGCACGGGCGTAGGCCAGCTCGGCGCTGCCGGCGACCGCGCAGCCGCAGGGGTTGTTGTGCTTGACGATCGCGCAGGCCGGCTCGTCGAAGTCTTCGACCAGCTCGCGGGCGGAGCTGAGGTCGAGCAGGTTGTTGTACGACAGCTCCTTGCCGTGAAGCTGGTTGACGCCCTCCAGCAGGTGGGGGCCGGCACCGGCGCGAGAGTAGAAGGCGCCCTGCTGGTGAGGGTTCTCGCCGTAGCGCAGGTCGAGGACCTTCTCGTAGGCCTCCGACCAGCTCGGGGGGAAGCCCTCGGAGGAGCGTGAGAACCACCCGGAGATGGCGGCGTCGTAACGGGCGGTGGTGGCGAACGCCTTACGGGCCAGCTCCGAGCGGGTGGCGCCCGACAGGCGCCCGTCGTGCTCGCGCAGCTCCGCCAGCACGGCGGGGTAGTCGCTCGGGTCCACGACGACCGCGGCGAAGGCGGCGTTCTTGGCCGCCGCGCGAATCATCGTGGGGCCGCCGATGTCGATGTTCTCGATGATCTCCTGCTCGGAGGCATCCCCGCGGGCGAGGGTCTGCTCGAACGGGTACAGGTTCACGATCACGAGGTCCACGGGCTCGATCCCCTGTTCCTCGGCCGCCTGCAGATGGGAGTCCTCGTCGCGGCGGGCCAGCAGCCCCGCATAGAGCCTGGGGTGCAGCGTCTTGACGCGCCCGTCCATGATCTCCGGGAAGCCGGTGAAATCCTCGATCGGGCGGGCGGCGATGTCGGCCCGAGCGAGCTCGCGGGCCGTGCCCCCGGTGGACACGAGCTCGACGTCCAGCTCCCGCAGGCCGCGGGCGAAGTCGAGCAGGCCGCCCTTGTCGGAGACCGACAGCAGCGCCCGCCGAACGCGTACCTCGTTGGGAGCCGTGCGCTCCATCACGCCCGTGTTCTCGCCGATGAGCTCACCCGATGAGGCCACCGGCAGAGCCTATCCCGCCGGCGCGATCGACCAGCACGCGGCGCGGGTTCTGCTGGTCGGCCCGGACCGCACCGTGGGCCAACAAGCTGACGGCCGCGGGCAGCAGCGAGTGCTCCAGGGGTCGCAGCGCCGCCAGGACCTCGTCGGGGTCGGCCGCGTCCGGCAGCTCCACGGCCGCCTGCAGGATCACCGGCCCGGTGTCCACGCCGGCGTCGACGAAGTGGACGGTGACGCCGAACACCTTGACGCCGTAGGCGAGCGCCTGCTCGACCGCGTGCAGGCCCGGAAACGCCGGCAGCAATGACGGGTGGACGTTGATGACCGCGCGGGGGAAGCGATCGAGGAAGGCGGCCCCCAGGAGCTCCATGTAGCCGGCCAGCACGACCAGGCGGGCGCCACGCTCGAGCAGCCACTGCGCCAGGGCGTCGTCGCGGGCGCCGCGGTCGGCATAGGCATCGCGGGGGAAGACCTCGCTGGCCACGCCCCGTTCGCGCGCGCGGTTCAGGGCGGGAGCGTCGGGAGTGCTCGAGGCCACGGCCACGATCCGCGCCTCGCGCTCGTGGACGGTGTCGAGCAGGGCCTGCAGGTTCGTCCCCGTGCCCGAGACGAGGACCGCGATGGGGAGTTGCTCGGGCACGCGCCCGGAACATAGCTGTGACCCACGTCACACAGACGGCCGGCCGGACCTTCTTCAATCAAAGTGAGGGTGGAGGGGAGCTACAGATCCCCCACAGCAAAAGGACGAAGAAATGCTGCTAGCCATCCTCGTGACGTTGATCATCATCGTTGCTCTCGGCTACGGATTCCGCCCGGAGCGCGACAGCCAGCTGATCGTCCGTCACCCCTACAACAACCTCTACAACGACGCCACCGGCGCCCGCGAGGGAGACCTCGAGCGCTGAGGCTCCGGCCTAGGGGACGCTGAGCACCGGGACGACCGGCTCCTCGCCGACGCCCGGGGCGGGCGTGTCGGCGGCGGGCGTGTCGGCCGCGGTGCCGGGGGTCTCGGCGGGCTGCTCGAGCGAGTACTTCCCGGCCGCGGACTGGCTGCCCGCAAGCGGGTACTCGCCGGTGAAGCAGGCGTCGCAGTGGTTCGAGCGCGTGCCCCTGACGGCCTCGTAGACGCCCTCGAGCGACAGGTAGTGCAGCGTGTCACAGCCCAGCTCGGCGGCGATCTGCTCGGTGGTGCGCCCGTGGGCGATCATCTCCTCACGCGAGGACATGTCGATGCCGTAGTGGCAGGGGTGCTTGATGGGCGGGGCGGAGATCCGCATGTGGATCTCCGCAGCGCCCGCGTCGCGCAGCATCTGGACGATCTGACGGGTGGTGTTGCCGCGCACGATGGAGTCGTCGACGACCACCAGGCGCTTGCCCGCGACCACCTCCGGGAGGGGGTTGAACTTCAGCCGTAGGCCGTGCTTGCGCAGCTCCTGTCCGGGCTGGATGAAGGTGCGGGCCACGTAGCGGTTCTTGACGAAGCCGTCGTCCTGGGGGAGCCCCGCCGCCCGGGCGAGCCCGCGGGCGGCCGGGTTGCCGGAGTCGGGCACGGCGATCACCACGTCGGCCTCGACCGGAGCCTCCTTCCACAGGATCTCGCCCATCCGCCCGCGGGCCACCTGCAGCACCTGGCCGTTCATGCGCGAGTCCGGGCGGGCGAAGTAGATGTACTCGAACACGCAGAAGGCGCGGCGCGGCGCGGCGACGGTGGTGCGGCTCTGCAGCCCCTCCTCCGACAGCGTCACGATCTCCCCGGGCTCGACGTCGCGCACGTATTTGGCGCCGATGATGTCGAAGGCACACGACTCGCTGGCCACGCAGTGGCGCTCCTGACCCTCGCCGGGGAGCGTGCCGAGGGCGAGCGGGCGCAGACCGAGGGGGTCGCGGAAGGCGACCACGCGGTCCTTGGTCATGACGACGATCGAGAACGCCCCCCGCAGGCGGGGAAGGACATCCGCGATCGCGTCCTCGACCTGCTCGGCGGGGTGGGTGGCGATCATCGCGGCGATGATCTCCGAGTCGGAGCTGGAGCTGAAGGTGACGCCCTTGTCCATCAGCTCGTCGTGGAGCTCGAGCGCGTTGATGAGGTTGCCGTTGTGGGCCAGGGCCACCTCGCGCCGAGACCCGTTGGTGCCCTCCGAGCGCTGCACCGGCTGGGAGTTCTCCCAGGCGTTGGAGCCGGTGGTCGAGTAGCGCACGTGGCCGATCGCGAGGTCGCCGGCGAGGGTGCGGAGGTCGTTCTCGCTGAACACCTGGCTGACCAGGCCCAGCTCGCGCCGGGTGACGATGTTCCCGCCGCGGTCGGCAGCGGCGATCCCCGCCGACTCCTGCCCTCGATGCTGCAACGCATATAGAGCGAAGTAGGACAGCCTCGACACCTCGTGACCGGGCGCGTACAGGCCGAACACTCCGCACTCGTCGCGCGGTCCCTCACGCATATGACCTAAAGCTAGCATCAAGGAAACAGGTCGCTGAGACTCTTGCTGGCGTCGCTCAGCTCCTGCAGACCGACTCGCAGTACCTCCTGTGCCTCGCCGGGAGCCGGCCCGGCGAGCCCGATGCGCAGTACGGCCCCGCCCACCGCGCCGATCACGCGAGCGCCGGTGCACTCGACCACGCGCCCCACCAGCTGCGGCGGAATGCTCACCAGAAAGCCGCCGGGGCCCTCGCCGAAGAGGCCGCTCGTGAGCTCCTGCTCGGCGGGCATCGTGACGTCGGCTCCGATACCTCCCGCCAGGCAGCACTCCGCCAGGGCCACGGCGAGGCCGCCCTCGGCGATGTCGTGGGCGCTCGAGACGAGGCCCTCTCGGACCGCGTAGCGGACGGCCTTCTGGGCGAGCCGGACGGCGTCCAGCTCGAACGCGGGCAGCCCCTCGGGGAGCGGGCGTCCGTGCAGCTTCTCGAGCTCGGAGGCCGCCAGCGAAGGGGCGAAGGGACCGAGCAGGGCGATCGCGTCCCCCTCGTGCTGGAAGCCGAGGCGCCCGGCGCGGGAGGCGGCCGGGAGCAGGCCCACCATCCCGATCACGGGCGTCGGGTAGATGGGGCCGCTCGGGCCCTCGTTGTAGAGCGAGACGTTGCCGCCCACGATCGGCGCCCGCAGCGCCCGGCAGGCATCGCCGAGTCCCCTCACGGACTCGGTCAGCTGCCAGGCGATGTGCTGCTTCTCGGGGTTGCCGAAGTTGAGGTTGTTGGTCGTCCCCAGCGGCTCGGCGCCGGCGCAGGCGAGGTTGGAGGCGCACTCCAGGACCGCCTCCACGGTGCCGCGGTAGGGGTCGGCCGCGACGCGGCGGCCGTTGCAGTCGATGCTGACGGCCAGGGCCGAGCCGTCGGGCAGGGCGAGGACCGCCGCGTCGGACTCCCCGGGGCGACGGACGGTGCGCGACTGGACGATCGAGTCGTACTGCTCGAACAGCGGCCGGCGGGAGGCGAGGTTGGGGCTCGCCAGCAGCGCCAGCAGCGTCTCGGCAGGATCGGACTCGGGAGCGAGGGTGCCGACCGGCGCCGGGTAGATGCCGGCCTGCGGGCGGCGCGGCGCCAGCTCGTAGAGGGGGCAGTCATCGACGAGGCCCTCGACGGGCATGTCGCCGAGCAGCTCCTCGCCGCTCAGGACCCGCAGGCGGCCGGAGTCGGTGACCCGGCCGATCGCCGAGCAGGCGAGCTCCCAGCGCGCACACACCGCCGCGACCTGATCCAGGGCGGAGGGCTCCACCACGCACAGCATCCGCTCCTGGGACTCGGAGACCATGATCTCGAACGGCTCCAGCCCCGGCTCGCGCAACGGCACCGCGGCGACGTCGATGTCGATGCCGACGCCTCCCTTGGAGGCCATCTCCGAGGCCGAGGAGGTGAGACCGGCGGCGCCGAGGTCCTGGAGGGCGACGAGCAGCCCCGCCTCGAGCAGCTCCAGCGAGCACTCGAGCAGCTTCTTCTCCTCGAAGGGGTCCCCCACCTGCACGGTGGGGCGCATGTCGGGCGCGGCCCCTTCCTCGCCGGCGAGCTCGGCCGAGGCGAGCACCGAGGCGCCGCCGATCCCGTCGCGTCCGGTGGAGGCGCCGAACAGCACGACGAGGTTGCCGGGGCCGCTGGCGGCGCTGCGGATCAGCCGCTCGCCGCGGGCGAGCCCGAGGGCCATCGCGTTGACCAGGCAGTTGTGCTCGTAGGGCGCCTCGAAGTACACCTCTCCGCCGATCGTGGGGACGCCGATCGAGTTGCCGTAGTGGCCGATCCCGCCGACGGCCCCGTCGAGCAGGTAGCGGCCGCGGTCGCCGACCGCGGCCGACGGCTCCCCGAAGCGCAGCGAGTCGAGCACCGCGATCGGGCGGGCGCCGAGGGCGAAGATGTCGCGCAGGATCCCCCCCACACCCGTGGCCGCTCCCTGGAACGGCTCGACTGCGCTGGGGTGGTTGTGGGACTCGACCTTGAACGCGCACACGAGCCCGCCGGGGAGGTTCACGGCGCCGGCGTTCTCGCCGGGCCCGAGGGCCACGTGCTCGCCCTCGGTGGGGAGCGTGCGGAGCAGCAGCTTGGAGTGCTTGTAGGCACAGTGCTCGCTCCACATCAGCGAGTACACCGCCAGCTCGACCTGGTTGGGAGGGCGGCCCTGCTTCTCGCACACGAGCTCGTACTCGCTGCTCGTGAGACCGAGCGCGAGGGCGTCCCGCAGGGTGGGGATCCCGGCCGGGGGGCGCACCGCGGTGCTCTCAGGCAACAGCACCCTCCTTGGCCAGACGAATCGACTGGAAGATCCTCAGCCCGTCGGTCGAGCCGCCCGTCAGCTCGCTCACCGCGTGCTCGGGGTGGGGCATCAGCCCGAACACGTTGCCGGCCTCGTTGCAGACCCCGGCGATGTCCTGCAGCGAACCGTTGAAGTTGTGGCCGGGCGCGTAGCGGAGCAGCACCTGACCGTTCTGCTCGAGCCCCTGGAGCGTCTCGGCGTCGGCGTGGTAGCGCCCCCACGAGTGCTTGGCGGGGATCCTCAGCAGCTCGCCCGCCGCCATCCCGTGGGTGAAGGCGGTGTCCCCACGAGCCACCTCGAGGGAGACCTCGCGGGAGGTGAAGCGGCGATTTGCGTTGACGAGCAGGGCGCCGGGGAGCAGATGGGCCTCGCACAGCACCTGAAAGCCGTTGCATATGCCCAGCACGAGGCCGCCGGCGGCGGCGAAGTCGATCACCGCCTCCATGGCCGCAGAGAAGCGCGCGATGGCACCGGCGCGGAGGTAGTCCCCGTAGGAGAAGCCGCCCGGAACGATGACCGCGTCGGCCCCGCGCAGGTCACGTTCGGCGTGCCACACCGAGCTCCGCCTCCCCCACCAGGCCGGCCGCGTGGGCGGCGTCCCGGTCGTCGCAGGAGCCCGGGAACTGGATGACGGCGAACTTCACCAGGTGCGCGTCAAGCGGGCGCGTCCAGCAGTTGGACCTCGTAGTCCTCGACCAGGGGGTTGGCGAGGAGCTTCTCGCACATCGGGCCGAGCTGCTCGGGGTCGGCCACGTCGAGCTCGATCAGGCGCCCGACGTGGACGTTGGCGGCGCCGGCGAACCCGAGCGCCGGCAGGGCGCGCTCGACGGCCGCACCCTGCGGGTCGAGGATGCCGGCCTTGGGCCGGACCAGGACCCGTGCCCTCAATTCGGAGCTCCTGCGCAGCCACGCCTCGAAGGGCTCGCCGGTGATGCGCTCGTAGGCCTCGACGTAGCGGGCGCGGGTGCCGGCGACGACGTCGTCGGGAATCGGGGGGGCGGGCGGCTTCTTGTCCCAGCCCTGGGCCGAGGCCCAGTCACGGACGTACTGCTTGTCGAAGCTCGGCTGACCGCGGCCGACCTCGTAGCCATCCGCCGGCCAGTAGCGGGAGGAGTCGGGCGTCAGCACCTCGTCGCCGATCACCAGCTCGCCGTTCCCGCCGAGCCCGAACTCGAACTTCGTGTCGGCCAGGATCACCCCGGCGGCGCGGGCGTGGTCGGCGGCGAACGAGTACAGCTCCACGGCCACGTCGGCCACCCGGCGCATCAGCTGCCGGTCACCCACGAGCTCGGCGGCGCGATCGAAGTCGATCGTCTCGTCGTGGCCCTCGGTGGCCTTTGTACTGGGCGTGAAGATCGGCTCGGGAAGCTGCTCGGACTCGCGCAGTCCCTCGGGCAGCTTGATCCCCGACACGCTGCCGGTGGCCTGGTAGTCCTTCCAGCCCGATCCCGTGATGTAGCCGCGCACGACGCACTCGACCGGGAGCATCTGCAACTCCCGCACCACCAGCGCACGCCCGCGCTCGGACTCGGGGACGTCGTCGGTGGCGGACGACAGATGGTTGGCGACGATGTGGCTGGTCTTCTGGAACCAGAACACCGATAGCCCGGCGAGCACCTTGCCCTTGTCGGGGATCGGCGTCGGGTGGACCGCGTCGTAGGTGGAGATGCGGTCGCTGGCGACCATCAGCAGCCGCGGAGAGCCGTCCTCGCCCGGGCCCCAGCGCGTACATCTCGCGGACCTTCCCGCTGGCGATGAGGGGCAGGTCGGCGAGGGGGCTCACGTAGGGCGATGCTACCAGCGCCCCCGGGGGGCGGAGGTGGTCCAGATCAGGCGATCCGGTCCAGGCGGGCGAGGACCTCGGGCACGTACCGGAGGTAGTGATCGGCGTCGAAGATCTCGTCCAGGTCGAGCCCGGCGGCGCGGTCGTCGGCGGCCAGGAGCTCGCGTAGCGGGATCCCCTCATCCCAGGCCCGCTGGGCCAGCTCCTGGACGACGCGATAGGCGTCGTCGCGGGTGCTCCCCGGCCTCCACCAGCGCCAGCAGGACCCGCTGGGAGAACAGAGCCCCGTAGGTCAGCTCGAGGTTCTCCCGCATGCGGCCCTCGTCGATGCGCATGTCCGTCACCAGCGCGATGGCGCGCTGCTGGAGGTAGTCGAGCAGGATCGTGGAGTCCGGCAGGATCACCCGCTCGGCCGATGAGTGGGAGATGTCGCGCTCGTGCCAGAGGGCGACGTTCTCGAGAGCGGCGACGGCGTTGCCGCGCAGCACCCGCGCGAGCCCGACGATCTGCTCGCTCTTGATCGGGTTGCGCTTGTGGGGCATGGCGGAGGACCCCTTCTGGCCCTGCCCGGAAGGGCTCCTGGACCTCCCGCACCTCGGTTCGCTGGAGGTTGCGCAGCTCGGTCGCCAGGCGCTCCAGGCCGGTCCCGGCGAGGGCGATGGCAGTCAGCAGCTCGGCGTGGCGATCGCGGGGGACGACCTGCGTGGAGACGTCCTCGGGGGCGAGGTCGAGACGGGCCAGGACGCGGGACTCGTACCCGGGGCTGGTGGCCGCGTAGGTCCCGACCGCGCCCGACATCGGCGCCGACGCTGACCTGCTTGAACGCCCGTTCCAGACGGCCCGCGGTTGCGATGCGCCTCGAAGGCGAAGCCGGCGAGCCGCAGGCCGAAGCTCGTGGGCTCGGCGTGGACGCCGTGGGTCCTGCCCACGGCCAAGGTGCCGATCTGCTCCCGGGCCCGAGCCGGCCAGCGCCTGCACGAGCCCTTCGGCGCCGGCCAGGATCAGCTCCCCGGCATCGCTCAGCTGCAGCCCGAGGGCGGTGTCGAGCACGTCCGAGGAGGTGAGCCCGAAGTGGATCCAGCGCCCGGCCTCCCCGGCGGACGCGACAGCACGTCCACGAAGGCGGCCACGTCGTGATCGGTGACCCGCTCGCGCTCCTCGACCGTCCTCGACGGTGAAGCTCGCGCCTGCGGATCGCCTCGAGCTCGGCCTCGGTGGGCCCGTCGGAGCCGAGCAGGAACGGAAGCTCCTCGGCGGCCGCCACCTCCACTCGCCGCCATGCCTGCATGCGCGCCTCGTCGCTCCACTGGCGGCCGAGCTCCGGCCGCGTGTAGCGGGCGATCATGCCTGGAGGATCTGGGCGGCGAGGATGGCGGCGTTGCGGGGGTTGTCGAGACCCACGCACGCGACCGGCACCCCGGGAGGCATCTGCACGATTGACAGGATGGCATCCAGTCCGCCGGCCGCGGTCAGGCGACCGGACAACGGGACCCCGATCACCGGCAGGTCGGTGTGCGCCGCGCACGGCTCCCGGGAGGGCCGCGGAGATGCCGGCGCCGGCGATGATCACCCTCAGTCCCCGCATGCGGGCGTTCTTGGCGTATTCGGCGACGATGTCCGGTTCGCGGTGGGCGGACATGACCCGCATCTCGTGGAGGATGCCCCGCTCTTTGAGCTCGTCGGCGGCTTTCTCCATCTTCTCGAGGTCGCTCTTGGAGCCCATCACGATCCCCACCCGGGGAGCGTCCACGTCGAGGCCCTCGAGCTCGGCCTCCACCTCGGACTCCTCCAAGCGGCTCGGGCACCAGCGATATGCCCGGAGCACCCGAGGGTCGGTCGCTCGGCTGGAGCCCTCGCCCTCTCCACGGGTACCCCCGGTTCCGCCGGCGGCTCCGTCGGCCTCGAATCGCGGTCATGTGGTCGGGTGGGCGGGCAGAGGCGGAGACGGGACGGACGTTACAACGAGGAGATGAAGTCATCGATCGGGATCGCCGCGAGGGTCTCGTAGCGGGCGGTGCCGCGGGAGCCGAGCTCGAGGGAGATCCTCGCCATCGCGCCCTCGTCGGGAGCCTCCACGACGGAGATGAAGTCGATGTGGCCGAGGGTGGCCCACTGCGCTTTCACGCTCGCCCCGAGCTGTTCGACCTCGCTTGTTGACCTCCTTGATCCGCTCGGGGTTGTTCTTGACCGTCTGAAACCCCCTCGGGTGTGAGGGTCGTGAGCATGATGTATGTGGGCAACGCTTGGCTCCTCTCCGGGCGTAAGTGGCAGGTGCGTCGCGCAGGGCGCACCAGCGGTTCTACCGGATCGGGGCCCTCGGCGCGAACCTCGACCCCTCGCGAGGTGGTCGGGTCGCCACCATATATTGCCCGCATGCCCAAGCTCAGCCCGCAAGTTCACGTACGCCAACGTCGCCGCCACGCTCGCGCTCGTCTTCTCGATGAGCGGGGGTGCACTTGCGGCGGGCCACTACCTGGTCAACTCCGACCAGCAGATCAACCCCAAGGTGCTCAAGGCCCTCGAGGGAGCGAAGGGGCCCAAGGGGGCGACCGGTGCAGCCGGTGCCGGCCGGACCCAGCCCGGCGGATGGCCGAGCGACGCGGGGGCGACCGGTCTCGACGGGAGACGGGGCCCCGGAGGGCTGAACGGTCGCAACGGCCTGACCCGGGCGAAACCGGCGCAACCGGGCGCGACGGGCACGACCGGACCCCAGGGTGTTACGGGGCCCAAAGGGGCAACCGGCGAAAAAGGCGTCCGAAGGCAAAGCAGGTGCAGAAGGCAAACAGGGGCCCACGGGCGAGACGGGCGCCACCGGGGAACGGGCAGCCACGGGAGCTGGAACGACCGGACCGACCGGAGAAAGCGGAGACGCCCTCGCCTACGCCCACGTGAGCAAAGAAGGCGTCCTCGCGGAAACCAAGAACGTCGGGAACGTGTTCGAAAGCAACCCGGGAGTCTTCTGCCTCGACGGGGATCGCGGGACCATCCATAACGTGGACGCGACGATCGACGCGACCGAAGCCAATCGTTCCAGCTCTCCGATCATCCGCGCCGCCACCGGCATGGAGGAGCCGACAAAGTCTGCCCGGAAAAAACGCACGTCACCGTCCAGACCTGCCGTCAGCGGAGTAAGCGGTGGAACCCTGAAGAAGAAGAAGTCCCCAGGGCTTTTTTCTTGTGGTGAACTGACCGACGCGGGCGGGAATTATTTCCGGGGGCCTGCTCGGCGCAGTGAGCGACAGCGCGCGAGGGCGTTAACCGCAGCGGCCGGCCCCGTCGAAGAGGCCGGCCGCTGGTGGTGTCGGATGACTAGTGTTCCGCTCGTCTGGACGGCGACGAGCGAGCCATTCTCGCTTCACTGTCACTCCTGCGCCGCGGATCGTCGTCCTGCATTCGAGCACGATTCGAGCTCGCTTTCGGCACTGGTGATGGCGAGCTTGAGCGGGATCTCGCCCGCGGCAGCCTCGGTAGCCAGGCCGCGTTTCGCTCGTGGTCGCAGTCCAACCAGCCTAGCGGTGGTCGGTCCGCCGCCTTCGGGTTCGTCGACGAGTTGACATTCTGCACCCGCTGGTTCGGACGCGCCTTTTGCGCTCGACGCATTCGATCTCGACCATCGCTGTCGCCATGAATGACCCGGGCGTCAGCATTTTCTTCATACCGGGCAGTTCGGTGAAGGCCCCGTCGGTAGTGATGTCCAGCCCGGCGGCGTCTGTGTCGCACTAAACCCAGCCACGGCGCCGTTGTCACCACTCGGCCCTGTCGCTCCAGTGGCTCCTTCGCCGGTCGGTCCGGTAGCTCCGGTCGCTCCCGTGGCGCCTGTTGAGCCGGTCACGCCGGTCGCGCCGGTTGCAGCCTTTGTTGCCGGTTGCGCCTTCGTTACCGGTCGCACCGTCGTTGCCGGTCGCGCCTTCGGTGCTCCGGTCGCGCCTTTTTACCGGTTGCGCCTTCTTTACCCGTCGGCCCAGTGGCCCCGGTGACCCCGTGGCTCCGGTACCTCCGGTTGCACCCGTGCACCTGTGGCACCGGTCGGCCCGGTCGCACCGGTGACGCCGGTGGCTCCAGTCGGACGCCGTCGCGCCGGTCGCACCGGTGGCGCCGTTTTTCCGGTGGCGCCTTCTTTACGCCGGTCGCGCCTTTTTACGCCGTCTGCTCCGTGACTGTCGCCCGGTCCCGCCGTGGCGCCGTTTCCGCCGGTAGCCCCGGTGGCACCGGCAGCGCCTTTTTCGCCGGTAGCGCCCTGTTCGCCTTCACCTTCTTCGCCTTCTTCGCCGGTCGCGCCGGTCGCGCCCGTGGCCCCTGCCGGGCCGGTCGCGCCGGTCACGCCCGAAGCGCCGGTCGCCCCGGTCGCGCCGGTCGCGCCCGTCGGCCCTGTCGGACCGCCGCTCGGGCCGGTCGGGCCCGTCACGCCGACGCCGGTGGCGCCCGTGGCGCCTTCTTTACCGGTGGCTCCTTCTTTACCCGTGGCACCTTCGGCACCCGTAGGGCCGTTTGTACCGGTGGGCCCTTCTTGCCCGGTGCCGTTTGAGCCGTTTGAGCCGTTCGCTCCGGCCGGGCCGGTGGCTCCGCGACGCCCGGGTGACCTTCAGGCCCCTGACCGCCGTTTTTGCCGTTTTTGCCGTTTTTGCCTTTGAGCTTCGCCAGGACGCTCGGCTTGATCTGGCTGGTGCTCGTGATCAGGAAGGTTTTGGCGGCAATCGCACTGCCTCCCAGCGCAAAGAAAAGCGCGAGGATGATCATTGCCCATTGTGCTCGGCGTTCGGATGCTCTGCGCATGCAGCTCCTCCAAGGTGGCCCGCCGCTGCGGAACGGGCCTTTGTTTTTCGATCTGTCAAGGCCGTCCGTGGCCGAGTGCGTCCGCCTAGACCGGCAACGACGCCGGGCCCGGGAATCGGGCGCTACAGGACTTTTAGTTCGACCCCGGAAGACTTTTCCTCGTCGTACGTTGCCCGCAGCGCCAGCGACGGGCATCGACCCTGACTAGATTGCGGGGTCAACCGAGGGGCGTCCAGACGGCCGGGAGCGCCCAGCCGGCCCCGGCGCCCGGCCTCGCGGGGCGGGGCTCGACGAGCCGCCGGGCCCCACCGGGCGCGGTTTCTCAGGCCGCCGCGGCGGTGGCGACGGGGCCCTTCTCCAGCACCAGTGCACCGTCGGGGCATCCACCGTGACGGCTTCCCCGCTGTGGATCTCGCCCTCCAGCAGGGCCAGCGCGAGGCGGTCGGTGAGCTGCTTCTGGATCACGCGGCGCAGGGGCCGGGCTCCGTAGCTGGGGTCGTAGCCGAGGTTCGCCAGCAGCACCCGGGCGGTATCGGTCAGGGTCACCTTGATGCCCCGCTCGGCCACCCGCTCGATCACGAGGGCGACCTGGAGGTCGACGATCTCGCTCAGCTGCTCCCGGTCGAGGGCGTGGAAGCGGACCACGTCGTCGAGGCGGTTGATGAACTCGGGCTTGAAGTACTCCAGCAGGGCGCTGCGCAGCTCGGCGTCGTCCAGCCCCTCGGGAACGGGGATGTTCGAGGTCATGATCAGGACCGTGTTCTTGAAGTCCACGGTCCGTCCCTGGCCGTCGGTGAGGCGCCCGTCGTCCATCACCTGCAGGAGCGTGTTGAACACGTCCCCGTGGGCCTTCTCGATCTCATCCAGGAGGACCACCGAGTAGGGCCGACGGCGGACCGCCTCGGTCAGCTGACCGCCCTCTTCGTAGCCGACGTAGCCGGGGGGTGCGCCCACCAGCCGGGAGACGGAGTGTTTCTCCATGTACTCGGACATGTCGATCCGGATCATGGCCTCCTGGGTGTCGAACATGAACTCCGCCAGGGCCCTCGCCAGCTCGGTCTTGCCGACCCCAGTGGGGCCGAGGAACAGGAAGGTGCCGATCGGGCGGTCGGGGTCCGACAGGCCGGCCCGGGAGCGGCGCAGGGCGGTGGCCACCGCCTCGATCGCCTCGTCCTGGCCGACGACCCGTTCGTGGAGGCGGTCCTCCATGTGCAGCAGCTTCTCGGTTTCGCCCTCCAGCAGCCGGCTCACGGGAATCCCGGTCCAGCGGGCCACCACCTCTCCGACGTCGTCCGCGTCGACCTCCTCTTTGAGGAACACGGGGCCCTCGTCCTCGGTCTCCCGGGCCGCCGCTTCGCGCTCGGTGAGCTCCTTCTCGAGCTCGGGGATGTCGCGGTACTGCAGTTCCGCGGCCCGCTCCAGGTTCGATTCACGCTGGGCCCGTTCGACTTCCATGCGGGCCTGCTCGAGGCGTTCCTTCAGTTCGGAGACGCCCTGGATGGCGTCCTTCTCCCGCTGCCACTGCTCCTTCATCGAGGCGGAGCGGGCCTTCAGCTCCTCGAGCTCCCCCTCGAGCGCCTCACGGCGCTCCTTGGCGGCGTCGCTCTTGTCCTTGCGCAGGGAGGTGAGCTCGATCTCGAGCTGCATGATGCGGCGGTCCACCTCGTCGATCTCCGTCGGCAGGGAGTCGATCTCGATGCGGATCTTGGAGGCGGCCTCGTCGATCAGGTCGATCGCCTTGTCGGGCAGGAAGCGGTCGGCGATGTAGCGGTGGGAGAGCGTGGCGGCCGCGATCAGGGCGCTGTCCTGGATCGTGACTTTGTGGTGCACCTCGTAGCGTTCCTTGAGCCCTCTCAGGATCGCGATCGTGTCCTGGACGGTGGGCTCGCCGACGTACACGGGCTGGAAGCGCCGCTCCAGGGCGGCGTCCTTCTCGATGTGCTGGCGGTACTCGTCGAGCGTGGTGGCGCCGACGGCCCGCAGTTCTCCGCGGGCCAGCATCGGCTTGAGCAGGTTGGCGGCGTCCACGGCCCCCTGGGCGGCGCCCGCACCGACGATCGTGTGGAGCTCGTCGAGGAACAGGATGATCGCCCCCTGGGCGTCGGCGACTTCCTTCAGGACGGCCTTCAACCGTTCCTCGAACTCGCCCCGGTAGGCGGCCCCCGCGATCAGGCCGCCCATGTCGAGGGCGATCACGCGGCGGTCGCGGAGCGACTCCGGTACGTCGCCGCCGACGATCCGCTGGGCCAGGCCCTCGACGATCGCCGTCTTGCCCACGCCGGGCTCGCCGATCAGGACGGGGTTGTTCTTGGTGCGCCGGCTGAGGACCTGGATCACCCGGCGGATCTCGTCGTCGCGGCCGATGACCGGGTCGAGCTTGCCCTGCTCGGCGATCTCTGTGAGGTCGCGCCCGAAGCGCTCCAGGGGAGCCTGCTGCTCCTCGGGCTGGACGGGCTGGGCGCCCGCCGGCGGGGTTCCGTTAGGTGACATCGGCGTTCCCCTTTCGAGGTCTGTTGAGGTTCACGGGCCGGTTGAAGGACTTCATGAGGTCGGCCACCCGCACGAGCTCCCGGCTGCCCTTGTAGGGGACCAGCTCGGCGCGGAAGGAGCGGCGCACCTCCTCGATCTCCTCGGCGAGGCGCACCTGCGCCTGCAGGGCCTCGAGCTCGATCTCCTCGATGCGGGCCTGCATGTCGTCGATTTCCTGCTCCAGGTGGAGCACCCGCTCGACCCCCGCGAGGTTCAGACCCAGCTCCGCGGTCATCTCCTGGATGCGCCTGAGCTTGTCGACGTCCTCGTGGGAGTACAGGCGGGTGCCCTTGGAGGAGCGCTGGGGCTCGATCAGCCCCCTCGCCTCGTACACCCGCAGCGTCTGGGGGTGCAGGTTGGCCAGCTCAGCCGCCACGGAGATCATGAACACGCCGCGGTCGGTCGCCAGCTTCACCCGCGTGACCGTCCTCCTGGTTTCACCACTCGAGCCGGCCATCAGTTCTCAGACGCCTTCCCGCTGGCCGTCCCCGCGCGGGGACGGGGACCGGCTCCGTTGGCGAACAGGCTCTCCCTGAGGCTGTCCGAGCCGAGGGTCTTCGAGAGCTGCTCGACGGCCTTCTCCTGCTCGTCGTTGAGCTGCTTCGGGACGTCGATCACGAAGCGGTAGTGGATGTCGCCGTGCTTGGGGGGCGAGGTGCCGAGCTTCGGCGGGCCCTCGCCGCGCAGACGCTGGACGGTCCCGTGGGCGGTGCCGGGACGTACCCGCAAGGTCTTGGTGCCGGTCAGCGTGGGCACCTGGACCTCGGCGCCGAGCAGCGCCTCGGGGATGCTCAGGGGGACCTCCACCTCGAGGTTGTCGCCCTTGCGCTTGAACACCGGCGAGGAGGTCACCTTCGTGATCAGATACAGGTCTCCCGGTGGCCCGCCCCGCAGTCCGGGCTCGCCCTTTCCGGCCAGGCGGATGCGACTGCCGTCGCGGACCCCGGCCGGGATGTTCACGCGCAGGCGCTTGACGGTCCGCACCGTGCCGGAGCCGCCACACGTCGCACAGGGGCTCTGGATGATCGTGCCCGACCCGCCGCACTGGGAGCACGGCTGGGAGATCGAGAACATCCCCTGGCCCTCGGTCTCGATGCCGCGGCCTTCGCAGCGGGGGCAGATGGTGGGAGAGGTGCCGGGGGCCGCGCCGGTCCCGTGGCAGGTGTCGCAGGTGGCCCGCATCGGCACCTGCAGCGGCACCTGGGCACCGGAGACGGCCTGGTCGAAGGTGATCGACACCTGCGCCTCGAGGTCGCCACCGCGTTCGGCTCCGGGCGCGCCACGTCCTCGCCGGGCACCGCCGGCGCCGCCGGCGCCGCCGAACAGGTTCGACAGGATGTCCCCCATCGAGGAGGCGTCGAAGTCGAAGTTGCCGAACCCGCCGAAGCCGCCACCGGGGCCGCCCGCCTGGGCGAACGGGCCGCTGCCGCTGTCGTACTGCTTGCGCTTCTCGGGGTCCCCGAGCACGTCGTAGGCCTGGGAGATCTCCTTGAAGCGTTCCTCGGCCTTGTCGTCCCCGGGGTTGCGGTCCGGGTGGTACTCGCGAGCCAGCTTGCGGTAGGCCTTCTTGATCTCCGCGGCGCTGGCCTTCTTGTCGACGCCCAGGGCCTTGTAGTAGTCGGAACGTGCCGCCATCCGTCTGCTCCCTAGGCCGCCACGACCACGCGAGCCGGGCGGATGATGTTCTTGCCGAGCCGGTAGCCGGGCTGGTAGACCTCGACCACGGTCCCGCTGGGCTTGCCCTCGGGCGGCTGGGGGAGTGTCGCCATGGCCTCGTGGAGGGACGGGTCGAACACCTCGCCCAGCGGCGAGAAGGACTCGATGCCCGCCCGCGCGAGGGCGGCGTTGAGCTCCGATCTGACGAGCCTCACCCCTTCCAGGAGAGGATCGTCGGCGGCTGCCGCCCCGAGCGCCCGGTCGAGGTTGTCGAGTGCCGGCAACAGCTCCTTGGCCAGCGTCGCGCAGCCCCGCTCCTGTGCCGCGGCGGCCTCACGGGCCACGCGCTTGCGGTAGTTCTCGAAGTCGGCCTGGGTGCGCTGGGCGAGCGCGAGGTACTCGTCGCGCTGGGCCGCCGTGCGAACCAGCTCGTCGAGGTCGCCCGCGAGCTCGGAGGCCTCGTCGCCGTCGGCGGCGGTGCCGGCGTCGGCCGGCACCGCGGGCCCCTCCCCCGACACCTTCTGGTCGGGGAAGAGGTCACGCTCGCCGGGCTCGCCGGCGCCCTCGTGGTCGGCGGCGCGGGGGTCGCCCGCGGGGGTGACTGTGCCCTCGGTGTCGGTCATCGCCTAGACCTTCGGCTCGTCGACGACCTCGGCGTCGACGACGTCCTCGTCCTCGGACGAGCCGCCGGCGTCGCCGTCCGCAGCCCCGTTGGTGCCGGCGCCGGACGCCTGCTCCTGGGCCCGCTGGTACATCGCCTCGGAGACCGCGTGGAAGGCGTTCTGCAGCTCCTCGGACTTGGCGTTGATCTCCTCTGCGTTGTCGGACTCGAGCGTCTCCCGGACCGCCTTGACGGCCTCTTCGATGCGCGACTTGGAGTCCGCGTCGACCTGGTCGCCCAGGTCGACGAGCTGTTTCTCGGCCTGGTAGGCCGCGTTCTCGCCGTTGTTGCGCGCTTCAGCGAGGGCCCGCGCGCGGCGGTCCTCGTCGGCGTGCGTCTCGGCGTCGGCCACCATGTTCTTGATCTCGTCCTCGGCGAGGCCGGAGCCGGCCTTGATCTCGATCTTCTGCTCCTTGCCGGTCCCCAGGTCCTTCGCGGAGACGTTGAGGATGCCGTTGGCGTCGATGTCGAAGGCGACCTCGATCTGCGGGATCCCGCGGGGAGCCGGCGGTATGCCGGTGAGCTGGAACTTGCCCAGCGACTTGTTGTACTGAGCCATCTCGCGCTCGCCCTGCAGGACGTGGATCTCGACCGACGGCTGGTTGTCCTCGGCCGTCGAGAAGACCTCGCCCTTGCGGGTCGGGATCGTGGTGTTGCGCTCGATCAGCTTCGTCATCACGCCGCCCTTGGTCTCGATGCCGAGCGTCAGGGGGGTCACGTCGAGCAGTAGCACGTCCTTCACGTCACCGGCCAGGACACCCGCCTGGATGGCGGCGCCGACGGCCACGACCTCGTCGGGGTTGACCCCCCGATGGGGCTCTTTGCCGGTCAGCTCCTTGACCTTCTCCTGGACCGCGGGCGAGCGGGTCATGCCGCCCACGAGCACGATGTGGTCGATCTCCTTGACGCCCTTGCCCTTGGCGTCGTCGATGGCCTGGTTGACCGGTCCCACCACGCGGTCGAGCAGGGCGGAGGTGAGCTCCGCCAGCTTCGCCCGTGTGAGGCGCGTGTCGAGGTGCTTGGGCCCGGAGGCGTCAGCGGTGATGAACGGCAGGTTGATCTGCGTCTCCTGGGTCGTGGAGAGCTCGATCTTGGCCTTCTCGGCGGCCTCGTAGAGGCGCTGGAGGGCCATCGGGTCGGCGGACAGGTCGATGCCCTGGGACTTCTTGAACTCGGCCACCAGCCAATCCACGATCGCCTTGTCGAAGTTGTCGCCGCCGAGGTGGTTGTCCCCGGCCGTGGACTTGACCTCGAAGACCCCGTCGCCGATCTCGAGCACGGACACGTCGAAGGTGCCTCCGCCGAGGTCGAACACGAGGATCGTCTGGTCGGACTCCTTGTCGAGCCCGTACGCCAGCGAGGCCGCGGTGGGCTCGTTGATGATGCGCTTGACGTCGAGGCCGGCGATCTTGCCGGCGTCCTTGGTCGCCTGGCGCTGGTCGTCGTTGAAGTAGGCCGGGACGGTGATGACGGCCGAATCGACGGCCTCGCCCAGGTACGCTTCCGCGTCCGCCTTCAGCTTCTGCAGGATCATCGCGGAGATCTCGGGCGGGGAGTACTGCTTGCCGGTGGCTTCAACGCGCGCGTCGCCGTTGGGTCCGGCGACGACCTTGTAGGGGACGATCGACTCCTCCTCGCGGACCTCGCCCTCCTTGCGGCCCATGAAGCGCTTGATCGAGAAGATCGTGTTTTGGGGGTTGGTGACTGCCTGGCGCTTGGCCACCGTGCCCACGAGGCGCTCACCGGAGGCCGTGAAGGCGACCACCGACGGCGTCGTGCGACCGCCCTCGGCGTTCTCGATCACGGTCGGCTCGCCACCCTCGAGCACGGCCATGCACGAGTTCGTCGTGCCGAGGTCGATGCCTATGGTCTTGGCCATTACTGTGAACCTTTCTATGGATACGCTGTGTAAATCTAAGTCGTATTGTGGCAGATTTCCTGCCGCCCTTCAAGGCTAGTTTTCCCGCATTTTGCGTAGGTTTTGGTAGGTCTGGAGAGCCCGCGGCCGCCCGAAGGAGGCTGTCAAAAGGGCCTTGTGGGGCCGCGAGATCAGCGGCGGGCGCCGCATCGGGGTCCCGGGGACCGTGCCGATCCCCCGGGGCGGTCCTGCGCTCCCCGCCGAGACTCCGGATCGGGCGGGGCGCGCCTCAGGCGGGCGAGGGCGCAGGGGTGCCCTGCGGGGCGAGCTGACGCTCGAAGAAGTCGAACACGCGGGCGTAGGCGTCCTCGGCGGCGCGCGGTTCGTAGCCGATCCGCATCGGCAGGAACACCATCTTGCCGACCGGGTGGTGGCCGTCGGTCATGAACGAGTGGCCGGCCTGGTCGTAGACCTTCACGTCGTGCTCGATCCCGAGCTGCTCGAGGTGGCCGCGCAGGCGCTCCCCGCCGGAGCCCATCATGCGGTCGCGACCGCCGTAGGAGGCCACGATCGGGCAGCTGCCGGCGAGCGCCTCAGCCTTGGCCGGGACGTCGCCGTAGTTGACGGCCGCCGCGCGCAGCCCGGGCGGGTGAGAGGCGGCGAAGGTGAGCGCGAAGCCGCCGCCGAGGCAGAAGCCGATCACCGCCAGGCGCTCCGCGTCGATCTCCGGCCGGGAGGCCAGCCACGAGCGGGAGTCCTCGATCGCCCGGGAGATGGTGCCCTCCCCGCCGCGACTGGACTCGACCATCGCGCGGGTCAGGCACGCCAGGCGGATCCCCGAGCTGAACAGGTCGGGCGCCAGGGCCCCGTAGCCCTGCTGGGCGAAGCGGTC
Organism: uncultured Solirubrobacteraceae bacterium; assembly: GCA_963846255.1. Classification (GTDB taxonomy): domain Bacteria; phylum Actinomycetota; class Thermoleophilia; order Solirubrobacterales; family Solirubrobacteraceae; genus Palsa-744. Next base: position 15,261 of record CAWJVE010000005.1, on the reverse strand, counting down.
GGCCACCTCGAGGATCTCGGGCTGCTCGCCGAAGATCTCGTGCAGCACGATCACTCCGGGGAGCGGCTGCGGCGTGTCCGCAGCGGGGAGGGCCAGCACGCCCTTTAGCTCCCCGCCAGCACTGAGCGGGATCGATACGCCGGTACGCACGCGCGCATCATCCCACGGCGCTACCTTCTGTAGTGAGATCGATGAACGAGCTGGGGGTGCTGACCAAACCCAACCTGCCGCCGCTGAAGCCGAAGCTGCGGGGGGTCCTGCACGAGTACGCCTTCTTCGTCTCCCTCGGCTGTGGCATCGCCCTGATCCTGGCCGCCTCCGACGGCAGGGCGCGGGTGGCGGCGGTGATCTACGCGGTCGCCGTCTCGGGGCTGCTCGGCACCAGTGCCCTCTATCACCGCGTCACCTGGCGGCCCAAGGCTCGGCGCTGGATGAGGCGCCTGGACCACTCGATGATCTTCGTGCTGATCGCCGGGACATACACCCCGGTGGCCCTGCTGGCGCTGAAGGGGTCGCTGGGGAGGGCGATCCTGATCGTGCTGTGGGCGGGGGCGCTCGGAGGGGTGCTGTTCAAGCTGCTGTGGATCGACGCCCCCAAGTGGCTGTTCGCGGGCGTCTACGTCGCGCTCGGGCTGGTGACCGCGGCCGTGTTCGGGGAACTGCCCGCGGCGATCGGCTGGCTGGGCGTGGCGGGCCTCGCCACTGGAGGGCTGCTGTACCTGTTGGGGGCGGTCGTGTATGCGAGCGGTCGGCCGAATCCGTGGCCGAAGGTGTTCGGCTATCACGAGGTCTTCCACGCGCTCGTGGTCGCCGCCGCGGCCCTGCAGTACGCGGTGATCGCCTTCGCGGTCCTGCCCCACGGCTGAGTCCTCGCCCTACTGCTCCAGTCCCGCGGCTCTGAGGGCCTCCTCCGGGCTGAGGAAGAACTCGGCCAGGGCGACCCGCCCATCCCGGACGGTCCAGATACCGGCGGTCTGGCCGGTGATCTCCCGCGTGCTGTCCTGACGGCGTCCGTAATCGTGGAAGAGCACGAGCACGCGGTCTCCAAGGTCGGTCGCCTTCCACACTTCCTGTCGATATTCGACCCAGGGAGCGAGCCAGTCCTCCCAGAAGCGCCGGTGCTCGAGGAGCCCGTGATAGGACCTCTCTCCCTCCGGCCAACCACGCACGACCGTCTCGAAGTCCTCGTGGAAGAGCGACGACCCCGCCGCGAACAGCCTGTCGATCCTGTCTTCGTCGTGGAACAGCGCGACGGCATCGCCCTCGTCGGCGAAGGCCGTGTTCACCGCCATTACCAGCTCTACGTTCTCGCGCGACATCGCGTCGCCCCAGTATCACGTCGGCGGCGCACGACAGCCGCGCCGGGAGCGGCACGACTCGCGTCTTCGCTCGGCCCCTTCGCTAGGCGCGCAGCAGGCTGCTGGGGCAGATCGGCTCGAGCGCGCAGCGCTCGCAGTGGGGACGGCGGGCGTAGCAGGTGCGGCGCCCGTGGCGGAGCAGGTTGACATGCAGCTCGAGCTCGGCTCCGCGGGGGGTGAGGGCGAGCATGCGGTCGTGCAGCACCTCGAAGGGTGCCCCCGCGGGCAACAGCCCGAGGCGGGTGCCGACGCGGGAGACGTGGGTGTCCACGGGGACCTCCCGCTTGCCGAGCGCGAACAGCAGCACGCAGGCGGCCGTCTTGCGTCCCACGCCGGGGAGACCGACGAGGTAGTCACGACTCTCACCGATCGGGGCCGTGGCCATCCAGTCCAGCGACAGCTCCTGGCCGGGGTCGCGGGCGTCGGCGGCGATCGCCCGCAGGATCGCCTGCAGGCGGCCCGACTTGACCTTCGAGATACCCCCCGGGCGGATCGCCTCCTCGACCTCCGCCAGCGGCGCGTCCCTGACCCGCTCCCAGCTCGGCAGGCGCTCGCGCAGCCGCAGGTAGGCGACGTCGCGGTTGCGGTCGTTGGTGGACTGGGAGAGCACGGTCAGGACCAGCTCGGCGATCGGATGCCCGTGGGGGGCCATCGCCGGGATCCCGTAGACGCGACGCAGGCGCCGGCGGATGCCGGCCACACGCCGGCGGCTCGGCGGCTCGGCGAGCTGGCGAGGGGCGCGCACGCCGAGCACGGTATCCGCGTCGGGGCCGTGACCTGCTCCCGTGCGGGCCGTGGCTGCTCGGTAACCTCGCCCGGCGTGCCCGAGCCGAGCGAGCACACCGAGTATCTCGAGGGCCTGCCGATCTTCTGGCGAGAAGCCCCGGCTCCCGGGCCCGAGACCGAGCTCGCGCCGGTGCTCTACCTGCACGGGGTACCGACCAACTCCGACGACTGGACCTCGTGGCTGGGGCTGACCGGCGGCCTGGCCGTCGACCTGCCCGGCTTCGGGCGCTCCGGCAAGCCCGGCTCGCTCAACTACACGATCGAGGAGTACGACGCCTTCATCGAGCGCTTCCTGGACTGGCGGGGGATCGAGCGGGTGCGGCTGGTGATGCACGACTGGGGCGGCGTCGGCCTCGCCTTCGCCCAGCGCCACCCCGAGCGCGTGCAGCGGATGGCGCTGATCAACCTGGTGCCCTTCCTCCCCGGCTACCACTGGCACCGCACGGCCCGCATCTGGCGCACGCCGGGGTTTGGAGAGATGGCGATGGGCGTCACCGTGGGGTTCACCCTGAAGTGGGTCTCGCGCGAGGCCAACGTCACCCCCGGACCCCTCCCGGAGGACATGCGCCGCTCGATCATCGACCATTTCGACCAGGGCACCGAGCGGGCCATCCTGCGCCTGTACCGGAGCTCCCCGCCCGAGCGCCTGGCCGCCGCCGGGGCCCACCTGGGCGACGTGCGGGCGCCGACCCTCGTCGCCTGGGGCACCCGCGACCCCTACATCCCCGCGCGCTTCGGCCGCGAGTACGCCCACGCGCTCCCGGACGCCGAGCTGCTCGAGCTGCCCGATGCCGGCCACTGGCCCTGGCTCGACCGCCCCGACCTGCCGGCCCGCGTGCACGAGTTCCTGGCCCACGGATGAGCCTCGGCGTCCCCGCATGGGCGGCAACACCCCTTCGATGAGCGGCGCCGCGCTCGGCGAGCCGCTCGCGGACCACGGCCCCCGAAGCCGGGGTACACCGCGGGCACCCACCCCCTCAGAGGGCGCGGCCGGCTGGCTGGGACGTCCGCCGGCCTGGCTGCTGGCGGCGACGATGGCCGTCGCCTATCTGATCCTGGCGCCCTCGAGCCCCGACCTGGCGGCGGCCAGCTATCGCAGCGACCTCTTCTCCCGGGTGGGCTTCTCGCTGTGGGACAACTCCTGGTACGGGGGCCACCACCTGCCCGCCTACTCGCTGCTCGCGCCGGCGCTCGGCGCGCTGCTGGGCCCGCGGCTGCTGGTGGCGCTCGCGGTGGTGGCGCAGGCGGTGATCTTCGAACGGCTGCTGGCCCGCGAGACGCCCGCCACGCCCGCCCGCGTGGCGTCGCTGTGGTTCGCCTTCGGGGCCGGCTTCGCGCTGCTGTCCAGCCGCGTGCCCTACGACCTCGGCCTGGCCATCGGGCTCGGGGCACTGCTGCTGGCCCGCCCCCGCCCGGTCGTGGCGCTCGTGCTGTGCGTGCTGTGCTCGCTGGCGAGCCCGGTGGCGGGAGCCTTCCTGGCGCTGGCGCTCGTCGCCTGGGCGATCGAGGGCTCGCAGCGGCGACGGGCGGCGTGGATGGCACTGGCGGCGCTGGTCCCGATCGGGGCACTCGCGCTGCTGTTCCCCGAAGGCGGCACCCAGCCGTTCGTGCCGTCGGCCTTCTGGGCTCCCCTGGGGGCGGTGGTGCTGCTGGCCCTGATGGCCGGCCGCGAGCAGCGCCTGCTGCGCACCGGCGCCGTGCTGTACGCGCTGCTGCTGATCGCGGCCTTCGTGGCGCCGAGCGCGGTCGGAGGCAACGCCGGTCGCCTCGGTGCGCTGCTCGGCGGCCCGCTGGCCGCGCTGATCCTGCTGCGGCGCGACGGCGCCCACTTCGCCCGCGGGCGGCTGTGGCTGCTGGCGGGGCTGGCGCCGCTGATGGTCTACTGGCAGGTGAAGGCGCCGCTGGCGGACTTCCGGGCCGTCCAGGACAACCCGTCTGTGAACGCCTCCTTCTACGCCCCCCTGCTGGGTGAGCTGCGCCGTCTGGACGTCGGCTACGGGGCTCGTCCGGCGCGCATCGAGATCGTGCCGACGGCGGCCCACTGGGAAGCCCGCTGGGTCGCACCCCACGTGATGCTGGCCCGCGGCTGGGAGCGCCAGCTGGACAGGGAGCGCAACGGGCTGTTCTACGAATCCGCAGGCCCCGATGCCGCCGAACTGCACGCCTGGCTGTCGCAACAGGGCGTCTCGCTGGTGGCGCTGCCGGACGCCACGCTCGACTACTCCGGCACGACCGAGGGACGGCTGCTGCGCCGGGGGCCGCCCTCGTACCTGCGCCAAATCTGGCGCTCGCCACGCTGGCGCCTGTTCGCGGTCACCGACCCGAGCCGACTGCTGTCGAGCCCCGGGATCCTCAGGAGCGTCTCCACCGATCGCGCGGACCTCCTCCTGCCGCGTGCCGGCGGCTACCTGCTGCGTCTCCACTTCACGCCCTACTGGCAGATCAAGTCCGGGAACGGCTGCGTGGAACGCGCACCCGGGGACTGGACCCGGGTGCGCGCGCGGGCAGCGGGGCCGTTCGAGCTGGGCATCGGCTTCTCGCTCGGGCGCGTCCTGAGCAAGGGCCCTCGTTGCACCTGACCATCCACTAGGCTTCGCGGCGATGCTCGCCCGCGCTCGTGTGATGCAAGCGCGCCTGTTGCCGCGGGGATGGCTCGACGCGCTAAGGCAGCTGCTGTTGTTCTTCGGCGCGTACCTCGCCTACCGGTTCGTGCGGGGGCTCGTGGAGGGCGAGGCCAACGAGGCCTTCGCCCACGCCCGCGACCTGATCTCGCTGGAGCGCGGACTGCACGTGTTCGTGGAGCCCTCGATCCAGGCCTGGGCCTCGGGCAGCCACGCCCTGATCGTGGGCGCCAGCTGGGTGTACGTGAACGCCCAGACGACGGTCACGGTGGCCGCGCTCGTGTACCTCTACCTGCGCCACAACCGCAGCTTCTACTTCGTGCGCAACATGTTCATGATCGCGATGGCGATCGCGCTGGTCGGCTATCTCGTGTTCCCCACCGCACCGCCGCGCTTCTTCCCCGAGTGGGGCTTCATCGACACCGTCTCGGACTTCACCGGCATGCACGTGTCGGCCAAGAGCGGCTCGATGACGGCGATGGTGAACATGTACGCGGCCGTGCCGTCGATGCACGTGGCGTTCGCACTGATGACCGGGTGGACGCTCGCACGGCTGGTAAAACCGAAGGTCGTGAGGGTGCTCTGGGTGCTGTATCCGTTCCTGATGGCGTTCGTGATCGTGGTCACCGCCAACCACTTCATCTTCGACGCGCTGCTGGGGGCCGTGACGGCGGGCGTGTCCGCCTACGGGGCCCTGTGGCTGGCGCGGGCGAGACCCAACGCCTGGCGCTTCTCGGGCGTGCCCAGCACCCGCCTCGGGGCGAGCGCGTAGGGCGCCCGGACCCGATGGCTCCCCGCCAGCGTGCGCCAGCCCGCCGCGGCCGCGGCTCACACCGCGCGGGGCGTGTTCGCACGCGACCGCCGATCGGCTCCGGAGCGCGCCGGGAGCTGGTCCGCAACCGCCTGATCGAGTCGCGCCTGACCCCCAACGCGATCTCGCTCACGGGCTTCGCCCTGAACCTGGTGGCGGCGGCGCTGGTGTGGGAACAGCAGTTCTTCCTCGGCGGCGTGGCGTTCGTGGTCGGCTCGGTGATGGACACCCTCGACGGGCGCTACTCGCGCATGTCGGGCAAGGGCAGCCCCTTCGGAGCCTTCCTGGACTCCACGCTGGACCGGATCGAGGAGGGGATCGTGCTGGCCGCCGTCGCCGGGTACTTCGCGCTGCAGGGCGAGCGCGTGGCCACGGCCGCGGTCGTGGTCGCCGTGCTGGCCTCGCTGATGGTCAGCTACACCCGCGCCCGGGCGGAGGCGCTGGGCGTGGAATGCAAGGTCGGGATCGCCACCCGGCCGGTGCGCGTGGTGATCCTCGCGATCGGCCTGATCTTCGCCAAGGGCGCGTCGCTCGGGAACTTCGAGCTGCTGAAGCCGGCCGTGTACGTGCTCGCCGTGCTCAGCGTGGTCACCGTGCTGCAGCGCATCTGGCACGTCCGCAGCGTCCTCACGTCCTAGCCGGCGGTGTGACCTTCCACGCCCTGCGGAGTAGTCTCTTCCGTCGCCTGGGCCGCTGCGCCCGGGCGCCCGGGCCCCAACGCGGTCCCCGTCCTGCCCTCTCGCCACACGAAGGATCGGATCTGTGATCAAGCAGCGCACCAACGGCAACACCCATTCCAACGGCTCGGCCTCCACCAACGGGGCGGCGCGCTACCAGTCCGACAAGGTACGGGTGGCGATCATCGGCGTCGGCAACTGCGCGTCGGCCTTCGTCCAGGGCATCCACTACTACCGCGACGCCGACCCCGCCGAGCGGGTCCCCGGCCTGATGCACGTGGACCTCGGTGGCTACCACGTCCGTGACATCGAGTTCACGGCCGCCTTCGACATCGACGCCTCGAAGGTCGGCAAGGACCTCGGGACCGCGATCTGGGCCGGGCAGAACAACACCATGAAGTTCGCCAAGGTCCCCAAGCGCCTCGGCGTGCCGGTCCAACGCGGGATGACCCACGACGGGCTCGGCAAGTACCTCAAACAGAAGATCAAGAAGGCGCCCGGCGAGACCGCCGACATCGTCAAGATCCTGCGCGACACCCACACCGACGTGGTCGTCTCCTACCTGCCGGTGGGCTCCGAGCAGGCCACCAAGTGGTACGTCGAGCAGGTGCTCGAGGCGGGCTGCGGGTTCGTCAACTGCATCCCCGTGTTCATCGCCCGCGAGGACTACTGGGACCGGCGCTTCAAAGCCGCCCGGCTGCCGATCGTGGGCGACGACATCAAGTCCCAGGTCGGGGCCACGATCGTGCACCGCACGCTCGCCCGCCTGTTCGCCGAGCGGGGCGTGGAGGTGGAGCGCACCTCACAGCTCAACGTCGGCGGCAACATGGACTTCTTCAACATGCTCGAGCGCGAGCGCCTGGAGTCGAAGAAGATCTCCAAGACCAACGCGGTGACCTCGGTCATGGACCACGAGCTGCCAGCCGGCGACGTCCACGTGGGCCCGTCCGACTACGTGCCCTGGCTGACGGACCGCAAGTGGGCCCACATCCGCATCGAGGGCCAGGCCTTCGGGGACGTGCCGCTGAACATGGAGGTCAAGCTCGAGGTGTGGGACTCGCCCAACTCGGCCGGGATCGTGATCGACGCCGTGCGCTGCTGCAAGCTCGCGCTCAACCACGGCGTCGGCGGACAGCTCGACGGGCCCTCCTCCTACCTGATGAAGTCGCCCCACCGCCAGCGCCCCGACGAGCAGGCCCGGCTCGACACGGAGGCCTTCATCGAGACCTACTCCAAGCGCCCCGGGACGCAGCCGAAGGCGGCTGCGAAACGTGCCACCAAAGCCGCTACCAAAACCCGCACCAAAGCCCGCGCGTCCGGTACCCGCAGCCGCACCGCAGCGAGCCGCACCAGCCGCTGACGGCGACGGCCGCGGGCCGCTGAGCAGCGCGGCCCCGAGCCGTTGAGGAGCGCCGCGCCGGCGCGGGGGCGCGATAATCAGAAGCCGATGGACCCCACCTTCGCGATCGCCCACGTCACGCCGTATCCGTGGGAGGTTGAGAACGAGGTCAACCGCCACGTCGCGCGCGCGGCGGACGAGCTCTCGCGACGGGGGCACCGCGTGCTGGTGCTCGCCCCCTCGCGCTCGCAGGAGCGGGTGCGCGAGTCGCGCAAGCAGCTGCGTGCCGCGCGGGGCGCTCCGGAGCGCCTGCTCGACGGAGCCGATGGCGGGACCCCGCGGGTGATCGCGGTGGGAGAGGTGCTCGAGGTCGCCCCCGGCACACGCCGTCGCGCCCCGGCGTTGCCGATCGACGTGGCACGGACCGTGGAGGAAGTGCTCACGCGGGTGCCGCTGGACTTCGTGCACGTGCACGAGCCGTTCGCCCCGTCCACGTCCAACGCGGCGCTGCGCCACTCGCGCTCCCTGAACGTGGGCTCGTTTCACTCCTCCAGCGAGCGACTGCTCTCGACGCTGCTCGCACGCCGCTTCGTGGAGAGCTTCTTCGGGCGTCTGGACGCGCGCACCGCGACGCTGCCGGCCACGGTCGAGTTGATGGGACGTGCCTTCCCGGCCGACTACGAGCTGGTCGCGGACGACGAGCAGGCGGCGGCGCGCTTCGAGCAGATCTATCAGCGCGTGGCGGCCCGCCGGCACGGCCCGGGAGACCCGGAGCTCGCGCAGGCGCTCGCCGGGCGCCCGCGGATCGAGGTCGACCTGCACATGCACACCGACCACTCCTACGACTGCGCCACCCCCGCGGAGGTGCTGCTGGCGAGCGCCCGTGACGCCGGCCTCGGCGCGATCGCCGTGACCGACCACAACGAGATCTCCGGCGCGTTCGAGGCGCAGGCGAAGGCGTCGCAGTTCGGCGTGCAGGTGATCGTCGGAGAGGAGGTCAAGACCGACGGCCAGGGTGAGGTGATCGGACTGTTCCTGAAGGAGAAGATCCCGCGCGGGCTGAGCCTGGCGGAGACGATCGAGCGAATCCGCCGCCAGGACGGGGTCGTGTACGTGCCCCACCCTTTCGACCGCATGCACTCCGTGCCCGACTACGAGCACCTGATGACGGTGCTCGACCAGGTCGACGCGATCGAGATCTTCAACCCGCGGGTTGCGATCAGCGCCTTCAACGAAGAGGCCGACCGCTTCGCGGCCAAGTACCGCATCCCCGCCGGGGCGGGCTCGGACGCCCACGTCCCCCAGGGACTCGGCTCGGTGCGCGTGCGGATGGCCGACTTCGACGGTCCGCGTGAGTTCCTGGGGTCGCTGCGCGACGCCGAGATCCTCACCAGGCCGTCGTCGCTGCTGTACGTGCAGGCGCTGAAGTTCCTGCAGACGCGTGCCACGCCGCCCTCCGCGCGACGGGCGAGCAGGGCCCGGCGGCTGCGTCGTTTGAGCCGCGCGGGCGACCGTCGTGCCCGCTGATCGCGCGCAACGGGCGATGCACCGTCAAGGACAAGCAGCCGCCCCGTCAAATCCCTCCGCGGCGATGCCGGTGACCGACGACGAGATCCGCGAGAAGTATCTGGAGCGGGCGATACGCGAGCTCAACCAGCTCACACGCGAGTTGCAGAGCTGCGAGCACTGCCCCCGCGGCAACCTGATGCCGGTGCTCGGCTCCGGTCATCCGCAGGCGGACATCATGCTGCTCAAGTACTCGGCGATGCCGTCGGAGATCGAGGAGGGAGTCGCCTTCTACGGTCGCGCCGGCAGCGCGATCATGAAGTCGCTCAAGCGCCTGACGATCGACCCGCTGGCGGTGTACGGGACGCTGTGCGTGAAGTGCCCGCTCAGCGACGCCTCGCTGGCGGACTTCGCCTGTGTCTCGCGATTGGCGGAGGAGATCGCGATCGTGCAGCCCAAGATCATCGTCGCGATGGGCCCCGACGCGCTGACCACGCTCGGCGAGATCGAGATCCCGCTGGCGCGCGAGCTCGAGCCCCAGCTCGGGGTGGTCCAGCAGCTGACGCCCTCGATCGACGCGCTGTACGTCCCCAACCTCGATGAGTCGCTCGACGAGCAGGACGCCAAGCGCGAGTTCTGGTCGGCCTTCCGGGTGCTCGGCAGCTGGTACCAGTCGCTGCCGCCCTATTGACGGCGCGCCGGGCACAGCGTGCGTGCGGCGTGCCCGGGCTTCGCCCGTGAGCGCGGGCCCGCCGCCCGACTGGAGTGCCGGCCGCTACGAGACCTTCGCGGACGAGCTCGAGCCGGCGGCGCAGCGCCTCGTCGAGCTGGCCGCACCGGCTCCGGCGGAGCGCGTGCTGGACCTCGCGACCGGCACCGGCAACGTCGCGCTGGCGGCGGCACGGGGCGGTGCGTCGGTGATCGGCGTCGACTCCGCGACACGCCTGCTCGAGGTCGCCCGCTCGCGGGCCACGGCCGAGGGGCTGGAGGTCGAGTTCGTTTCCGGTGAGATGCTCGACCCGCCCGTGCCGGCGGGGTCCTGCGACCTCGTCCTGTCCTCCTTCGGGGTGATCTTCACGTCCGAGCCCGAGCGGGCCCTCGACGCGATCGCGCGGGCTTTGAAGCCGACGGGCCGCGCGCTGTTGACGGCATGGCTCCCGCAGGGCCCGATCCACGCGGACCTCGCCGTGTTCGCGCGGGCGGTCGCCGAGGCGACCGGGGGGCCACTGCCGGAGCGCTTCCCCTGGCACGAACCGCAAGCGGTCGCCGGCCTCGCAGCCGCGCGCGGCGCCCGGGTGCTTGCACACGAGGAGCGGCTGCGGATCACCGCTTCCTCGCCGGAGGCGTACCTGCAGCTCGGCGAGCGCGACCACCCGCTGAGCCCCGCCCGCCGGGAGACGCTCGAACGGGCGGGCACCTACGAGGCCACCTGCGAGCGGGCGCTCGCGGTGCTCCGCGAGGCGAATGAGGACCCGGGCGGCTTCTGCATCCACAGCCCCTACCGCGTGATCGAGCTGACCGGCTTGCATCGCTAGGCCGCGCGAGCAGCGCGACCCGCGCGAGCTTCAGATCTCGATGACGACCTTGCCCAGCTTGGCCCCCGCGGCGAAGCGCTCGTAGGCCTCCGCCGCGCGGTCCAGCGGGAAGGTGTCGGCCACCGGCACCCGCAGCAGACCACGGTCGAACAACGGCAGCACCGCGTGTTCCAGGCGCCTGGCGGTGATCGCTTTCTCCTCCAGCGGCCGGGCGCGGAGCGTCGAGCCGTGGATGCGGGCCCGCTTGCCCATCAGCGCCAGCAGGTTCAGCTCGGCCTTGGCCCCCGCCCCCACGCCGATCACGGCGATCCGTCCGCCGGTGGCGAGCGCCTGCAGGTTCTCGGGCATATTGGGAGCGCCGACGAGCTCGAGGATCACGTCGAAGGGGCCGTGCTCGGCGAACCCCTCGCAGTCGATCGCCTCGGCGCCCAACTCGGCGACCTGATCGCGCAGCTCGGGGCGGCGAACGGTGGCTGTCACCTCGGCGCCGGCCGCACGCCCCAGCTGGATCGCGGCGGTGCCCACTCCACCGGCGCCCCCGTGGACCAGGAGGCGCTCGCCGGAGAGCAGCCCGGCCTGGGTGAAGAGCGCGTCGTGGGCGGTCGTGAACACCTCCGGCAACCCGCCCGCGGCGACCCAGTCCAGCGAGTCGGGGACGGGCATCAGCACGCGCTCGGGCACGACGATCAGCTCGGCCTGGGCCCCCCCGCCGACGATCGCCATCACACGCCCGCCGGGCGCAAAGCGTTCGGCGCCCGCCCCCGGCGAGACGACCTCGCCCGCCAGCTCCATCCCGGGGATGTCCTGCGGTGAGCCCGGCGGCGCCGGGTAGAGCCCGCGCTTCTGCATCATGTCGGCCCCGTTCAAGCCGGCCGCGTGGACACGCACGAGCACCTCACCGGCGCCCGCGACGGGGTCGGGATGGTCCTCGATGAGGATCTCCTGGTCCCGGATCGTGGCGGCCCGCATCGTCCGCGAACCCTACTTGCGCTCGAGCAGCGCGACGCTCTCGATGTGGTGGGTCTGGGGAAACATGTCGACCGGGCGAACCCTCTGCAGCGAGAACCCGGCGGCCCCCAGTTCAGCCGCATTGGGGGCCAGCGTGGTGGGGTTGCAGGAGACGTACACGATCCGCTTGGGAGCCGACTCGATGATCCGCTGGACGACCTTCTTCGAGAGCCCGGCCCGGGGCGGATCGACGACCACGAGGTCGGGACGGCCGGCGCGCTGCACCAGCTCGGGCAGCGCCGCGCGGGTGTCGCCGGCGAAGAAGTGGGCGTTGGTGATCCCGTTGCGGCGGGCGCCGGCGATCGCGTCGGCGACCGCGGGTTCGAGCAGCTCGATCCCCCACAGCTCGCCGGCGTGGGGGGCGAGCGTGAGGCCGATCGAGCCGATGCCGCAGTACAGGTCGTACACCCGCTCCCAGCTCTTCAGGGCCGCGAACTCGCAGATCACGCCGTAGAGCACCTCGGCCATCTCGGTGTTGGTCTGGAAGAAGGCCTCCGCGGAGATGCGCAGGTCCAGACCACAGAGCTGCTCTGCCAGCTCGGCCTCGCCCCAGAGGAGCTCGGTGTCGCCCCCGGCGGTCGTCTCGGCCGGCCTGCCCGAGCGCGTCCACAGCACCCCCGCCAGCTCCGCGCCGAGACCCTCCGCGAGCACTCCGGCGAGGGGAGAGGGTTCGAGCTCCCCGTCGGTGGTCACCAGGCGCACCTGCAGCGTGCCGCTGCGGCGTCCTTCGCGGACGACCACGTTGCGCAGCCGCACCCGCCCGTCGGCGGACGGGCCGACCGGCTCGCCGCGGCGTTCGGAGCGCCCTCGCTCCCACGCCTGGAGCCCCTGTTCGCGACACCACCCCAGCACCAGCTCGCGCGCACGGTTGCCGCGCTCGGATGCCAGCAGGCAGTCGTCGATCGAGCTCACGCTGCGCGCTCCGGCGGAGTCGTGGAAGCCGCAGATCAGCTCGCCCGCGGGATCGCTCCCGAACGAGTACTCGAGCTTGTTGCGGTAACGCCACTGCGCGGACGCGGGCATGATCGGCTCGAGCTCGAAGCCCTCCAGACCCCCGATACGACGCAGCGCCTCGCCGACCTGCTCGCGCTTGACCTCGAGCTGGCGCTCGTAGGGGAGCACCTGCCAGGGAACCCCCGGGTGGTGTGCCTTCGGGGCGATCCGTTCGGGGCTCGGGCGGAGCACCTCGAGCGTGCGGGCGTGGGCGTAGGAGCGCTTGCGCTTGTGCACCACCGCGCGGACGCGGTCGCCCGGGATGGCCCCCGCCACGAACACCACGTAGCCGCCCTCGCCGAGGCGCGCCACGCCCTCGCCGCCGAAGGCGAGCGACTGCACCTCCAGCTCGAGCTCGTCGCCGGGCCGCGGCCGTGGGGGCGCCGCCAGCGCTCCGTCCTGCGGCGTCTCGCTCACGATGACCCACCGGCGCCCGCGCCCGCTCGCTGCGCGCGTGCGATCAGCAGCTCCAGCAGCGCCTTCTGTGCGTGGCGGCGGTTCTCGGCCTGGTCCCAGATCCGCTGGCGCTCGCCGTAGAGGACCTCGGCCGAGATCTCCTCACCGGGGTGGGCCGGCAGGTCGTGCATCGCGAAGGCGCCCTCGGCGGCCTCGTCCAGCAGCTCGTCGTCGAGCTTGTAGTCGGCCAGCGCGCTGCGGCGCTCATCGGCCTCGAGCTCGTCGCCCATGCTCACCCACACGTCGGTGTAGACCGCGTTGGCCTCCCGGACGGCGTCACGCGGATCCTCGTTCAGCGTCACGGTCCCGGTCGCTTCGGGCGACAGGGGAAGGTCCTGCGCCAGCGAGTAGCCGGGCGGTGAGGCGATGGCCACGTTCACGCCCGCGAGCGTCCCCAGCACCGCCAGCGAGCGGGCCACGTTGTTGCCGTCGCCGACGTAGGCGATCCGCAGGCCGGCGAGCGTCCCATAGGCCTCGCGCAGCGTCAGCAGGTCCGCGAGCGCCTGGCACGGGTGGTGCTCGGGGCTGAGCATGTTGACGACGGGTACGGGGCTCCAGCGAGCCAGCTCCTGGAGGGTCTCCTCCGAGCCCGTCCTCAGGCCCACGGCCGCGACGTGGCGGCCGAGCACGGTCGCCGTGTCGCGCAGGGCCTCCCCGCGCGAGAGCTGCATCTCGTCGCTGCGCAGGATCAGCGGCTGGCCGCCGAGCTCGTGAACGCCGACCTCGAACGACAGGCGCGTGCGCGTGGAGGGCTTCTGGAAGATCAGCGCCACGCTGCGTCCCTCCAGCGCGTTGGACCGCAGCGGCTCGCGCTTGAGCTCCTCGGCACGGGCGAGGAGCTCTTCGAGCTCCGCGGCGGTCAGCTCGGCGCCGGTCAGGAAGTGAGGTGTCATGGCTGAGAGCGGTGAGTGTAGGTGCTACCCGCCAACCCTCCGGAGCGCGCCGCCGGTGGTGCCCCGGGATGCACCACCCGCCGGTAGCATCGCTTCAGATGAGAGCTGTGGCGGTGGCGGGAGCACTCGCGTGTCTGGTCCTCGCCCTCGCCGGCTGCGGCTCCTCGGGGAGCGGCGGCAGCTCGAGCGCCACGACCACCTCGAGCGCCGCGACCAGCGCGAGCGGCGCCGGCTCCTCGAGCGGCGGCGGCTCCTCCACGGGCTCGACATCCACGGGCTCCAGCTCCAGCGGCTCCGGCTCGACGGGCTCCAGCTCACCGGCGTCGATCCACATCGACACGACCCCCAAGTTCGCCTCGCCCCCCGCCGGCGCGCCGGTGCGCAGCGGGACCGTGCAGATCGCGATGCGCAACGTCTCGATCGCCCCCGATGCGATCCGGGTCAAGGCGGGTACGACCGTGAAGTGGACCAACTACGACGCGCTCCAATACAACGTGACGAGCATCAGCGGTCCCCAGCAGGTGCGTTCGGGCAACTTCGGCCAGGGCGGCACCTTCCAGGTGGTCCTGAGCAAGCCGGGTGTCCTGCACTACGTGTGCACCAACTACCCGACGACCATGAACGCCACGATCGAAATCGTCGGCTGACAGGCGCGGGCGCGTAGCGGCTCAGAACTCGGCCAGGCCTGTGTGGGTGGTGGAGGGCGTTGCGTAGTTGCGCCGCGTGATCCGCCCCGCCCCGTACGCCAGGCGCCCCGCGCTGACGGCGTCGCGCATCGCCCGCGCCATGCGAACCGGATCCCCCGCTCGCGAGATCGCCGAGGCGGCCATCACGGCGTCGCACCCCAGCTCCATCGCGAGGGCAGCGTCGGAGGCGGTGCCGATGCCGGCGTCGAGCACCACCGGCACGCTCACCGACTCGCGGATCAGGGAGATGTTGTACGGGTTGCGGATCCCCATGCCGCTGCCGATCGGCGAGCCCAGCGGCATCACCGCCGCGCACCCGAGGTCCGCCAGGCGGCGGGCCAGGACCGGGTCGTCGGTGGTGTAGGCGAGCACCACGAAGCCGTCCGCGAGCAGCTCCTCGGCGGCGCGCAACAGCTCGGGGGCGTCGGGCATGAGCGTGTCCTCGTCGCCGATCACCTCGAGCTTGACCCAGTCGGTTTCGAACGCCTCGCGCGCCATCCGCGCCGTCAGCACCGCGTCGCGGGCGGTGTGGCAGCCGGCGGTGTTGGGCAGCAGCGTCACCCCCGCGTCGGCCAGCACCTCCACCAACGAC
>CAWJVE010000004.1:0-16689 GCA_963846255.1 uncultured Solirubrobacteraceae bacterium | reverse complement strand
GGACGCGGGGCGGCCCGCGTTAGACGGCGACGAATGCCCGTCCCCGGTGGAAGATCAGGCGTGCGAGCGATCAGGTCCGCACCAATCGAGATGGCGGCCCGCTCGCGGGCCGAGGTAGGCTCCCCGGCTCGATGGCGCGTCGAAATCAGCTCGATCCTCGGGCGGTCATGGAGGGCGAGCTGGGACCGGGATGCAGCTTGGAGGCGTTCGCCGTCGTCGGAGCGGACGCCACGCTCGGAGCGTATTGCCGAGTCCTCAGCCACGCCGTCGTCGGTTCGGGCGCACGGCTCGGGAACCGCTGCGTTCTTCACCCCCACTCGGTTGTCGCGGAGGGTGCGGTCATCGGCGATGACGTCGAGGTGCACTCCGGCGCGGTGGTCGGTCGTGAGCCGGGCGGAGCCGGTGCGACGGCCCGCACGCCCACCTTCGCGCGTCGGCTCTCGGTGGGGGGCGGCTGTGCGATCGGCGCGCATGCCACCCTCTACTACGACGTCGAGATCGGCCCGCTCACGCTGGTCGGCGACTGCGCGTCCATCAGGGAGGGCTGCCGAATCGGCGAACGATGCATCGTCTCTCGCTGCGTCACGTTGAACTACGACGTCACGGTCGGCGACGGGGTGAAGATCATGGATAACTCACACATAACCGGGGGCCGGCGGAGGTCAGCAGGTGGCCGCACGGCCTCACCATGTTGGCTCGTAGACCCCGGGGGTCGGACGGGTGCGGCTCCAGTGGCGGTCAGGCACCCGCGTCCGACGAGCTACACATCCCCACCACATCCATTCTGAATTCTCGAGCTCGCCAGCCTCGGCGACTTGAGTTATCTCAAATCCCTCGCCGGCGAGCACCGACCGCACGAACGACGGTGTCATCGCCCAGATCCAATGGGACTGGTTGACCTCGGTGACGTCGAAGACTCTGAACAGGTCGGACCTTTCCGCAAGCGGATAGAGCCCGCTGTCCGCCGGAAGGCCGGGCAGGTAGATGAGCGAATTCGGCAGTTCTCGCTCCTTCAGCACGGGCTGGGCGATGATCGCCGCCTCAGTCGTTTTCGACAGGATCAGGTGCAGCGTCGAGAGCAGCGGGGGTTGGTGAAGCAGGATGTCGAAGGACACGCTGACAGCGAACGACTCACGGATGCTCGCCATGAACAGCGGGTCGGAGAAGTCACCCTTGTAGAAGTCGAGCCGGTGATCGGCGAGACGCCGCTCGAGCCACGCCGGCGTCTCGACGGAGTCGACGAGCAGCACGCGCTCGCACCCGAGCTCGTAGCACTTCTCGGTGTATCCGCCGTCAACTTTGAAGATGTCCCCGAAGACCGCGGCGGAGCTCGCGGGCATCGCGGCCCGCAGCAGCTCGACCTTGAAGCGGACTATCGGATCGGCCTCGTCCAGTGGCATGTGTTGGCTGTCCCCGAAGGCCGACAGTGGATACGTCCGCAGCGCTGAAGGCCTTTTGGGGCCGCTGATCCTATGCCATGGCTAGACTGCTTGCGTGCCAGTGGAAGAGCGCGACGCTCCTGACGAGCAGCGCGTCGCAAGCGGTGCTCCTGAGCGCGCGTCGCCCAATGACATGGACGGCGGGCTGATGGAGTCAGAGCACCGCGGGCGCTACCTCTGGGCGGCCGCCCTGGCGGCTGGCCGCGACGTGCTCGACGCGGGTTGTGGGACGGGCTACGGAAGCGAGATGCTCGCCGATGCCGGTGCGCGCAGCGTCATAGGCGTGGACATCGCGGCCGACGCGATCGAGGGGGCGCGGTCGGCATGCACACATCCCGCCTGCGAGTTTCGAATCGGCAGCGTGCATGAGCTTCCCTACGAGGACGGCCGCTTCGATCTTGCTGTGTGCTTCGAGGTGATCGAGCATGTCGATGAGCAGGCGAAGGCCCTGTCCGAGTTGCGCCGTGTCTTGAAGGACTCGGGCGTGCTCGCCATCTCATCCCCCAACCGCGAGGTGTACCCCCCCGGCAATCCCCACCATGTGCACGAGTTCGTACCGGATGAGCTCGAGCGCGCGCTGGGCGAGCAGTTCGCAAACGTGCGGCTGTATCGCCAGTCGCCGTGGCTGGCCTCCACAATCCTCGACACCGAGCAGGCCATGCAGGCCGGCCGCGAGCATCCGCTGCGCCCGACCGTCGTCAAGCTGGCTGCCATACAGCCCGGCGAGGAGATGTTCACGGTGGCGCTCGCATCGGACGCCGAGCTGCCTCCCGCGGACGCGATCGCGCTGATGGGCAAGCCGTTCGAGCTCCGCTGGTGGCACGAGCAGCTGAACTCGGCGCGAGGCGACGCGCGCGATGCGCGGGCGGACGTGCTCTCCGTGCGGGAAGATGCACGGCGCCTGTCCGAGCTGGAGCTCGTGGCAGCGCGCGAAGCCGCGACGCTGAGGCAGGCTACGGCGACCGCCCGAGAGAAAGAGCTCGCGAGCGCGCGCCGCGTGCTCGAGGTCGAGGCGCTGCTCGCCGACGCGCAGGCGCGCGTGGCCGCGCTCGAGGAGGCCGACGACGCCCGCAGGCGCCAGCTCGCGCAGCTGCAGGAGCGGATCGAGCGCGCCGACCGCGTGCACGCGGCTATGCGGGCGTCGCTCAGCTGGCGGCTGACGGCTCCGCTGCGTGCGCTCAAGGGGCGCGGGCGAGCCTAGCCGGCGAGCCCTAGGCAGGCCCGCGGAGCTGGTCCAGCCTTAGCCGGCGAGGAACTCGAAGCTTTCGAGCAGCAGCGTCCATGCGACGCTGGTGTCGATGTTCGTGATCGAGATCATCGAATGCGCCGCGACGCGGTAGCGAGCGACGATCTCGGGCACGTGGATCCCGTAGGAGCCGCGGGCGGCGAGCGCGCACCACATCGCGAAGTCCTCCCATCCATGCAGGCGCGGGTCGGTAACGTAGCCGCCGATGTCGAGAACGTGCTCGCGGCGCATCATCGCCATCGCGTCGATGTAGTTGCCGTAACGAAGCCGCGCCGGGTCCCACGCCAGGTAGCTGAGCAGGCCGACCGGGCCATCCATCCCGAACTGCTCGATGATCCCGTACGCGAACGAGGCGTCGGGATCCTCGCGAAGCGCCTTTGCGAGGCTGCCCAGCGCGTGGGGATAGATGACATTGTCGGCGTCGAGCATGAACACGAGGTCGCCCCGCGCGAGCTCGATCCCCTTGTTGCGGGCGCGCGCGAGGCCTTCGTTGCGGGCCCGGGTCAGGAGCTTCGACGGCACCCAGCGGGCGAACTCGAGCGTCTCACGAATGCGTTCGTTGGAGGCGTCGCTCGAGGCGTCATCTACGATCACGAGCTCGTAGTCGGCGAACTCGCTGGCGGCGACGCTGTCGATCGCTTTGGCGACGAGTGACTCGTAGTTGTAGACGCTCAGCACGACCGACACCAACGGCTTTGCCACCTGCGGGCCGAACTCCTCGACGGTGTCCGTGCGCGTGGCACCCTGCAGCGCGACCTCGATGTTGCCAAGCGCTTTGCGCATCTCGCGCTGGTCGAGCAGCAGCTGCTTGGTCGCCATCCGCAGGACGTCCAGCTCGCTCCTCGCGCCCGCGATCCGCTCGAACTCGGTGGGCGGCGCCACGGGCGGCTTCGGACGCGGTAGGCACTCGCGCGCACGAGCCCGGGACGGACCGGCGGGCGTGCGCGCCGCGTCCGTCACCGCTTCGGCGAGAACCTCGATCGTGCGCGCGAGCGGCAGCTCCGAGCGTAGGTACTCGTAAGCCGCGTTGCGCGTCCGCGCGAGCAGCTCCTCGTCGGCGAGCAGCGCGCCGAGCGCCACGTCGAGGCTGTCGTAGGTGACGCTCGCGAAGTGCTCCCCGGGCACGAGCGGTTCGAAGCCGAGCGAGTGCTCGCTGAGCAGCACGCAGCCATTGGAGAGCGTCTCGATCGCGCGCTGCCACTCGAAGTACCCGAGCTCACTGCGGTGAACATTGATGAGCACCTTGCATCCGGCGAGGAGCTCCCACTTGCGCTCGCCGGCGATGAAGTGCTGGGAGTCCGCCCGATGCGGCACGAACGCCTCGGGAAGGTGAAGCTCCACCCGGCGTCCGGCAAGCTCGCGCGCCGCGCGCGCCAGCGCCCGCAGCCGGCGGGAGGTAGATCCGGCCAGCACCGCCACGTCGACCGGGCGGGGCGCCTGGGGCTCGCCGCGCCAGCGATCCCACAGCGGCGTGTAGCCGAGCTGCAGGCGCTCGCACGCGATCCCGAGCTTGCGCTGCTCTGCGACGCCGAGCGGATTGATGTCGACGCTACGGCCGGTACGACGGGCGATCTGCACGGTCTGCTCGAACCACTGGGTCCCCGGCTGCTCGGTGCAGATCGCGACGCTGCGGCGCAGCTGGTGCTCATCCGGGTGCGCGTCCGGCATCAGGAGCGGCATCAGCTCGTGCGGGACATATGCGTACACGAGCTCCTCTCGCAGCTCGGGGAAGTGGTCGACCGCGCGCTCCACCGTCAGCCCGTGTTCCTGAAGTGCGTTCGCGAGCGCGCCGAGCAGCTCGCCGAAGAAGACGTTCTGGAAGCTGGATGAGACGAGACACACCGTCGGCTGCATGCGCGGTGAGCAACCTAGCGTGCCGCGATGAAGGTGAACGCCGAGAGCGCAAATCCAAGCGTTCGCGCCTCCGCCCACAGGCCGGGGTGCTCGCTGCGGGGGTTCGACCACGTGCGCCGCGCCCGAATCGAGAGCAGGTACTCGCCGGGGCCGAGGTCAAACTCGAGGGTCTGCTCGCGCCAGCCGCCATTCCGCTCGCCCGGCTGGAGGTTCGCACCGAATAGCGTCCTGTGCCCGTCGCGCGCCTGCACCTCGACGCTCACGATGCCCGCCCCGCCCGGCGGTTCGCGCCAGACGATCCGCGCCCCCTGCGCGCGCCGCTCGAGCGCCACGAGCGCGCTCGCGTGCGCTCCCGCCCAGCGGTAGCTTCGGTCTTCGCCGCGCTCGGCTTCGAACCAGCCGCTCACGAGCTGCTCCTCGGCGGCGGGCTCGGCCATGTCGAGTCCGCCGGCGGGCAGCTCGGCCTGCTCCTTGAATGCGACGCCCTCCAGCGCCAGCGCCAGCCCGCGGGTCTCGCTCGGCGGGTCCGAGAATCCCTGGGTGGCGATCAGCACCAGTTCATAGATCCCCGCCGGGAGCTCGAGCGGGTGGTTCTCGACCGAGCGCTCGATGAACTGCCAGTGCAGGCGGGTGCGCCACGCGATCGCCGCAGGGTCGGGGGCGGACAGTCTCCTCAGCTCGAGCTCCACGCCGCCGAGGTCGACCGGCACGTGCCTGAAGTCGATCCGCATCACCCTCGCCGGATGCTCCAGCTTCAGGACCACCGCCGCGCGGGTGCTCGCCCAGCGATAGCTATGTCCCTCGCGGCGCTCGAGCGGAAACCATCCGTAGGGAAGGACCCACTCAGCCGTCGGCGCGGCCATCTCCAAGCGCCCGGAGGCGAACTCCACGCGCGGGTGCATGCGCGGCGGCACTCCGGCGGGGAAGGCGTCACCCCAGGAGTCCTCGACGAGGCCGTCGGGCAGCGGAGGAGCGCCCGAGTGGGAACGCCGGTAGGCGAGCACGCTCGGCAGGTGACGCGCGTTCCAGGCGAACGCCCGCAGCTTCCTCGCCCGCTCCGGGCGCGGGGCCGCCCGCCACGACCTCAGCTCGTGGGCCCACCACTCGCGCAGCGTCCCCTTGGGGGCGTGCTTGAGTACCACCCGCGCGCGGTGTCGCTCGCACAGAAGGGCCTTCTCGCCGGCGCCGGCCGGCGCAGAGGGACTGTCCGCGCCCCCGCCGTCCGGCGGCGGCTGATCGGCTCCGTCGCCCGGCACGGCGCCATGGTCGATCCACGCGTCCGGCGCCACCACGACCCGTAGGCCGGCGCGCCACACGCGCACGCCGTAATCGACGTCGTCGTAGTAGTTGCGGATGCGGTCGTCGAAGGAGCCCACGCGCGCCAGCGCCGCGCGGCTGATCGCCATTCCACAGCCCATCGGGTACAGCGCCTCGGAGGCGATCTCGGCGCCCTCGTAGGAGCGGTTCATCGAGAGGTCCGCGGCCCACCCCTGGCGGTTGACGGTGCCGCCCGCCCCGTTCAGCACGAGCGGGTTGTCGGCGTAGAAGACCGTCGAGGCGACCGCGCCGACGCGCTCGTCGCCGGCGAACGGAGCGCACACGCGCCGGAGCCAGTCCGGCGCGGCGAAGCCGTCGGCGTCGATGAAGGCCATTATCTCCCCGCGCGCGTGCTCGAGGCCCAGGTTGCGTGCCGCCGGGCATCCTCGGTTGCTCCCGCTCCTGAGCAGCTTTAGCGGGCGCGCGGACGCCGCCGCCTCAGCCACCGCTGCGGTGTCGTCCTCGGAGCCATCGTCGACGACGATCACCTCGTAGTCCGGATGGTCCTGCGCGAAGAGGTGCTCAAGGCAGCGACCAAGCACGCCCTCGGCGTTCCAGCAGACGACGATCACCGACGCCAGCGCGTCCGGCTCGCCTCGCGCCTCCTCCGATCCGGCGCGCTGCCGGCTATCGCGCGCTGCGGCCCGGATCCGCGCCTGGGCCTCTCTCCACTCCTCTCTACGCAGGGCGGACGATCTCCAGCCAGCGCAGGCGTCGCGAGGACTTGCAGAGCTGCGGGAGCGCGGTGAGCGGAGCGTCACGGACCGCCTGTATCGAGGTCCCACTGGGGTAGATCACGAGCGGCCCGATGGTGCGGCTGAAGGCGTCGAGGCCGTTCCCGTTGCCCGGATGCAGGCTGATGCCTCCGCGCCTGAATTCGATCCTGTGGACGCCGCGGCTCAGATACACCGAGCCGACGAGGTCCCACTGGTCCGGATAGCTCTCCAGGTAGGCCGCGGTGGCCACGTGCCGTCCGTCGACGTACACGTCCACGGGCCGGCCGAAGGAGCCGTTGAAGAAGAGTTCGTAGCGGCCCGCCTTCGGGACCGGCTGCTCCCGTACCGCCGTCCCGGGCCCGGTGGCGAAGATCGTGCCGCTCCCTCCGGGCAGGTAGCGGGTGGTGACCATGTTGCTGCCGTCCACCTGGATGTAGCCGTGGGGAGGAAGGGTGTAGGCGACGCTCGCCCGGGGTCCGGCCTTGCGGGCGGCCACGAGCGCTTCTCGGCACAGGCTTCGCTCCTTATCCGCAGGCTGGTCGGCGAAATGCAGGTGCGCCACGATGGTCGAGGCCAGCGCGGTGCGCTGCCAGACGAGGTAGTAGGGCGAGCTGTACACGAGCCTGTAGTTGCTCGGCGGGCGGCTGGCGAGGGGGTTGCGCCGCATCACGATCGTGCGGAAGCTCTCGACGAACCCGGGCGTGTACTCGTCGAGGTCGTAGGCGAAGATGCCGCCGGGTTCGGTTTCGCGGTTGACGCCCGCCCGCAGACTCAGAGCCGGTCCGTTGACCATGCTGTCCTGGTCGTCGTCGCGCAGGTAGTACTCCGCGTACTCCTCGAAATCGGGCGTCAGCGTCGGTCCCTGGCCGGCGAAGCGTTCACCGATCTGCTGGAGGTCGCGAAGCCGCGCGTACGGAGCCAGCGACGTGTCGTGGTAGGTGAGGGCGTTGCCGCCGAGCACAGCCGCGACGACGACCGCGCCGGCGAGCAGCCCGACCACGCGAACGACGGTCGCGAGCCGCAGGCGTCCGGCACGCCCGCCACTGCGGGCCTTGAAGGCTCGCACGAGGCCGCCCACGCCGGCGAACGCCAGCAGCAGCGCGATCGGCGAGGTGATGCAGTCCGCCTTGAACTGGATCCATGGTCCGTAGCGGTGGGCGACGTAGTAGAGCGTGACCGCGCCGGCCGCCCCGAGCCAGGCGACGTTCCACTGGCGGCGACGAACCGCCCACACGAGCCCGCACGCGGCGAGTACGAGCACGACGATGGCCACGGCTTCGCTCAGCCCCTGGTGAGCGTGCTGGGGGAAGCGCACGTCGTCCGAGATCCACACGCCGGCGGCCGAGATGCCCGGCACGGGCGCGGACAGGTTGCCGAGGTCCACCGGACCCGCTCCGCTGACGATCGGCAGGAGCTTGAACGCCGCCCCCAGGGTCGGAAGCGCCAGCACGAAGCCGATCACCGCCATCTGCAGGCAGCCGAGCAGGGCCATCACGCGCGCCCGCGAGAAGACCACGGCCGTGGCGCAGGTGCCCACGCACAACACCCCCACCCACGGCAGGGTGGTCAGGGAGAACGAAGCGACCGTTGCGGCGAGGGCGACCGGCACCGCGAGCAGGCTCCGGCCGGGGCGAAGCCGCGCCATCACGGGACCCAGGACGGCGGCTGTGAGCAGCAGGAAGCAGCTCGTCGAGAGCTCCTTGATGCCTCCCTCGAGCACGTACGCATAGAGCACGTTCGGGAGTGCGGCCACGATCGCCGCGACCGCACGCAGGGCCCGTCCGGCGAGCAGCCGCCCGAGCAGGAAGTAGATCGACAGCGCGCTCATCCCGGCGAGGAACGCGAGGAACGACTGGTACAGCCAGGTGAGATCGACCGGGGTCAGGTTGGAGAGCGCACCGAGCGTCCACGGCCCGCCGCCCGGGTACCCGGCTTCGAGGTACTTTTTCAGCGCAACCTGATAGCCGGAGGTGCCTGCCGCGGGGATGTGGCGCCCGCTGTGGGCGAAGTGGACGGCGAGGTCGAACTCGTAGGAGATGTCGACGATGCGCCCGTAGCCCGTGAAGCCGGGCTTGCCCGTCAGGACGATCGGGGCTGCCACCAGCGCCCACGCGCCGATAGCGGCGACGAGCGCCCACACGTTGATCCCCCGCGCCCGGTCTCTGATCGCGCGGGCGATCGACCTTCGGCCCACCAGCAGCCCCGCGACCCCCACGATGGCCAGCGCCGGGGCAGCGAGCGGCGCCGTGGCCGAGGCGTCGCAGAAGATCCCCGCCACGATCACCAGCACCGCCAGGCCGAGTGGCACGATCAGGATGCCGGGCACGCTCGACGGCCCCGTGGCCGCCCGGACGAGCAGCCCCGCGCCCAGGGAAAGCACGAGCATCAGGGCCGGGAACACGACCCACGCGAAGAGGTAGATCCCGATCATCCTCGCGCCACTGCCAGCCCGCGACGCGCGCCGCCCTGAGCGGCGAGGTGCTCCAGCCGCTCGCGCATCCGCCGCCCGGTGGAGGCCGGGGACAGCAGCCGCGCGATGTCCTCCTGCGCCCGGGCCCCGCGCCGCGCGGCCTCCTCGCTGTCGCCGTAGACCTCGCGCATCAGCCTCGCCGCGTGCTCGAGGCTGGGCTCCGCCCATTCGCCCTCGGGCGGGTAGATCTCGCATTCCGGGCCCACACGACCGATCGTGTGGTCGACGAGGTAGCTGTTCTCCGTGGTCATGAAGTCGAGGTTGCCCGAGTAGCCGGTCGCGATCGCCGGCTTGCCGATCGCCATCGCCTCGGCGATCGTCAGACCCAGACCCTCGGCGCGATGCAGCGACACGTAGCAGTCACAACCCGCCATCAGGCCGTTCAGCTCGCGCGGGTCGAGTGAGCAGTCGATCACGTGGACGTCGGAACGGTCGTCCGCGGCCCACAGGAGCTCCTCCTCCGAGAGCGGGCGCAGCGGCCCGTTGATCGTCTTGATCAGCAGCTGCGGCCCTTCGCCGGGGGCGAAGGCGAGCTTGAACGCCTCGACCAGCCCCACCGGGTTCTTGCGCTGGATGGTGCTCAGGTAGTCGAACACGAACAGGAACAGGAAGCCCTCCGGCACGCCCAGGCGCGTGGGCTCCACCGGTTCGGGTGGACGCTGAACGGGCGGGGGAAGTGCGATCACGGGCACCGGCGCGTGGGCGCCGATGTTCTCCGCCATGAAGCTCGAGTACACCCAGATCTCATCCACCAGCGCGAAGGCCCGCTGCCAGCGAGCCGGGACGGTGTTGGTCTCCCACCCCCAGATCCCGATCCGGGGACCCTCGAAGTAGGCCGGTCCGAGCCGCTCCACGAAGTCGGGGAGCTCATCGGCGTTGACGGCCACGATCTCGAACCCGTGGCGGTCCCCGTCGCCCCGGTCCTGGAAGCCGTGCCGCCCATACGAGTCCTCGAGGCTGACGGGGAGCGGGAGGTGGTGCAGGGGCACCGTGACGGTGCTCACCGGGACATCGGCCGCCCGTAGCGCCTCCACGTAGCCGCGGGCGGCCGCCCCGAGGCCCAGGGTGTGACCCATGTAGCCCGTCAGCCGCACCCCGAGCTGAGCGCCGGATGAAACCGCGGCACGGGCGCTCACCCGAGCCGTCTCGGGCACGCCTGCCGGGGGTGTCGCGGGCACCGCTGCCGGGGCGCTCGTCGGGGACGCCGCGGCGGCGGGCGCGCCGCCGGGAGCCGGTGGCATGAAGCGGGCGGGGATGCCGAGCTCGTGCGCCCCGAAGGACCAGCACCACCTCACAAAGCCGGCGCCGTCCTCACCGTCGAGGTCCGGGTAGCTGCGCAGCACGTCCGGTCGCTCCCGGGAGACCCTGTAGAAGAGGTAGCGGTTGACCCCGTGAACGGCGCCCCTCGGGCCGGGTTGTTGCAGCCAGGAGAGGAAGGCCTCGCCGCCCGGCTCGCCGAAGATGTCTCCGAACTGCTCTCCCAGCGCCAGCGCCCGGCCGTAGATCGCGCGCATCGCGTCGTCGAAGACGAGGCCGCCGGCGAGTCGCCGGCCGACCTCGTGGCGATGTTCGTCATCGTTCCAGCCGGCCTCGCGCAGCTCCCGGGCATAGCTCTCAGACAGTCCGCGCAGCACCGGTGAGCGGCTCACCCGGGCACGGCTCGCATTGGCGGCCAGCCGGTAGGGCCTGTCGGGGTCGAAGCCCGGCAGGTTGAGCAGCCGGACCGTCGTATTGCCGTCGGCGACGACGCGATCGTGAGCCCTCGCCGGGATGTGGCGATCGAGGTTCCACAGGCTGAGGTCGAACGCGGCCTCGTCGAGCACGCCGGTCCCGAAACGGGCTGGAGCCAGCTCCAAGAAGCGCCCGAGCCAGGGGAGATCCTCGGGGCGGTAGCCCACGCTGATCCCATCCAGCGACCCGAGCGCCTGCCGCGTGTGTCCGTCCCACCACGCCAGGAACTCCGCAGCAGCGGCACCGGCGTCGACCCCGATCAACGTGGGGTCGATGCGGCCGGCCGACTCGAGCTGCTCGAGCGAGGGTTCGAGTCCGTCTCGCGGAACATCGACGGCAGCGCGGGGGGCCAGCACCACGCCGCGCCGCTCGACGAGGTCCTGCAGCGGCTCCAGGCCCGCAAGGATCCACGCGCTGCTCGGAAGGTGCACGACCGGCTGTGGATCCTCGGCCAGCTTGTGGGCGAGCACGTGCGGAAGCAACAGGACCGTCAGGTTCTGCTCCTCGTGACGGGCCAGCAGCGCCTCGACGTCCAGATCCAGCAGCCCCGAGACCGACCGCATGGCGACGCGGGGTTCTGCCGCAGCTGCGGCGGCGACCGCGCGCTCGCCGCCGACGAGCATGATCTCGGTGCTCCAGTCCGGCTGGTGGCGGGCAAGCGAGCTCGCCAGAGCGCGGGCGCGCGCCAGCGTCCGCATCGTTGCGATCGTCACTACCCGCATCAGGCTCTGTCTGAGGGCTCCCGTGCGGGGAGCTGCCGGCGCAGCGCCTCGACCGCAAGGATCAGCTCACGAGCGAGATCCTCCAGACGCTCGATCTGTTCGCCGTGGCGTTCGCCGACACGCCGGACCTCGCTCTCGAGCGCGTCGAGCCGCCCGGCCAGTGCGCCCCTGCGCGACCGCCTGCGCGCATAAGCGGGCGCCACGCGCCATAGGGCACGGCGCGCAAAGGCCCGTGCAGCTCGTCGGTCGGCCGGCGCCCCGGGGCCCGGACTCCCGTTCTGATCGGTGGTACTCATCGACGTGGTGCCCGCCGATTATGCCCCAGGCATCCCCTCCCAAACCTCCGCCACCCGGGGTTGCGGCGCCGCCCGAACCTCTACGCTGCCTGCCCGGCCCGGTGAAGAGGAGATGAACGAGTTGCCGCGGAGCCACGCTTGCGAGGATCGGCCCGGTCCGGTCGTGATCCTCGCCGCCGCTTCTACCTCCGAGGACCCGGGCTCGTGGCGGGAGCCTCTGCTCGCGAGCCTCTCGGAGGGGACGTCGTTGATCGAGGTCGCCCCCGAGTCGTCCGCCGTCAACGACGCGATCCGGACCGCCGCTCCCGCGGACGTGATCCTCCTCAGCCGACCGTGCACGGTCACCGCTGGCTGGATCGAGCGCCTGCGGGAGGCTGCCCACGGCGACACCAACATCGCCTCCGCCAGCGCCCTCGCCGACGGCGGAACCGTCCTGGCGGTGTCAGGCGATCCCGCCACGGCGGCCCGTTTCGCCGAGCTCTCCGAACGCGTTGCGGCGCGTTCCATGCGGCTGCGTCCGCGCATCAGCCGGGCTGTCGGCCCGTGTGTGTACCTGCGGCGTGAGGCGCTGGAGCTGGTCGGCGGACTCGACGAGCGACTCCAACTCGGCCCGGCGGTGGAGCTCGATCTCGCACAGCGGTGCGTGCTTTCGGGCCTCAGCCACGTGGCCGCCGATGACGTGGTGGTGGGGTTGGTGGCCGCCGGCGGCACCTCCGAGCCGGGCAGCGATCGCGAACCACCGCCCCTGCCGGCCGAGCTGCGCGACCGTTACCCCTACCTCGAGCAGACGCCGTTGGCGGACTCCGAGGTTCTCGCCCAGGCGCTCAGGGTCGTGCGCGAGCCCCCGGTGCGCCTGCCGGTGACCATCGACGCCCGCTCGCTGGAGGGCACGGTCACCGGCACTCACGTGCACATCCTCGAGCTGATCCTGGCGCTCGCGCGCACCGATACGCTCGAGCTGCGCGTGCTCGTACGCGCTGCGCGGCTCGACACTGAGACCAGGAACGCCCTCAGCAGGCAGTCGCATTGCGAGCTGCTGGCCGCCGAGCAGGTCGGGCCCTCGACGGCGCGGACGCCCGTCTTTCACCGGCCCCTGCAGACCTTTTCGCCGGGGGACGTCACGCTCGCCCTCGAGCTCGGCGAGCGCTTCGTGCTCAGCCAGCTCGACCTGATCGCGTATCGCAACCCGGGCTACTTCGAGGACGCGGCCACGTGGGAGGACTACCGCGCCGCCAGCCGCCACGGCCTGTCCGCCGCCGAGCGCGTGATCGTCTTCTCACAGCACACCCGCCACGAGCTGCTCGCGGACGCACTGGTGGAGGAGGCCCGCATCCGGGTCGTGCCCCCCGGGCTCGACCACAGCCTGGCTGCGGCGCCGGTCCGTCCGCAGGCGCTCGCCGCGGAGGACGGCGCTCTGCCCTCCGAGGGCGGCGTGGTGCCCTACCTGCTGTGCCTCGGGACGGACTTTCGCCACAAGAACAGGCTGTTCGCGTTGCGCCTTCTGCGCGAGCTGCGCGAGCACCACGACTTCCGCGGCGAGCTCGTGTTCGCCGGGACGCACGTCCCACGGGGCTCCTCACTCGAGCTCGAGGACGCCTACCTGGCCGAGCACCCGGAGCTGCGCGCCTGCGTGCGCTCGCTCGGGGCCGTGGACGAGGGCGGGAAGGCGTGGCTGCTCGAGCACTCGCTGGCAACGGTGTATCCGTCCGTCTATGAGGGCTTCGGCCTGGTGCCCTTCGAGTCCGCCCTGGCAGGGGTCCCGTGCGTGTTCGCCCCGCAGGCCTCGCTCGCCGAGTCCGCGCCGGACGCCGCGACGATCGTTCCCTGGAAGCCGAAGGCGAGCGCCGAGTCCGCGCACGAACTGCTCAGCGACGGCGAAGCCCGGGAGCGCCACATCAGCACCCTGGCCGAGCGCGCGAGGGCGCTGACCTGGGATGCGGCCGCGGTTGCGATCGTGGACAGCTACCGGGCGGCGCTGTCGCACCCGTGCGCCAGGAGGCCACCCTCAGTCGCGATCTCGTCCGCCGCGAAGCCCGCTTGAGCGTGCAGAGCCGCCAGGAGCTCGCACGGCTCGTCGGCGAGCGCGAACACGCGCGGCGGATGTACGACTCGCTGAACCGCGAGGTCGGCTCCGGTCTCAGCTTGATCGGACCCCACGGGTCCCTCCCGGACGGTCTCCAGCGGGCGCTCCTGGCGCTCAGCGCGAGGCCCGCTGTGGGACGACCCGTGTTCGGGGTCCTCGCGGCGATCTTCCTTCTCGGCCGGAGGCTCGCCCGTCTCGGTCGCGGTCCCGGCGGCGGTGGCGGCTGAGCGGCGCCCGCGCCCGCTCTACCCTTGGCGCAGTGTCGGCGACGACAGCACAGGACCGCCCCGCCTTGGCCGCGCAGGGCGTCAACAAGCTCTTTCGGATTCCCGAGGAGCGCAGCCACACGCTCAAGGAGCGTGCGCTGCACCCACTGCGGCGCACCCGCTACGAGCGCCTGGTGGCGCTGAAGGACATCAACTTCTCGGTCGCGCCGGGCGAGTTCTTCGGCATCGTGGGGCGCAACGGCAGCGGCAAGAGCACGCTGCTGAAGTGCATGGCGGGCATCTACGGCCTGGACTCCGGGAAGATCTGGGCGAACGGGCGCATGTCCACGTTCATCGAGCTGGGGGTGGGCTTCAATCCCGATCTCGCGGCCTACGACAACGTCGCCCTCAACGGGGTCATGCTCGGCCTTTCCTCGCGCGAGGCACGGGCTCGCTATGAGCGCGTGATCGAGTTCGCCGAACTCGAGGAGTTCCAGGAGCTGAAGCTCAAGAACTACTCCTCCGGGATGCACGTGCGGCTCGCCTTCTCGGTCGCGATCCAGGTCGACGCCGACATCCTCGTGATCGACGAGGTGCTGGCGGTCGGCGACGCGGCCTTCCAGCAGAAGTGCTTCGACGTGTTCAGTCGCATGCGCGACGAAGGACGCACGATCATCTTCGTCACCCACGACATGGGCGCGGTGACCCGCTTCTGCCACCGGGCGATGCTCCTGGAGCGGGGCGAGATGGTGATGATCGGCGAGCCCGACGACGTCGCAGACCGTTACCTGGAGATCGCCTTCGGCCGCAACGTGGGTTATGAGGAGTACGAGCTCGCCAGTGCGCGGATGGGCGACGGCGCGGCTCGCGTGAGCGAGGTCTGGCTGGGTGACGATCGCTCCGAACGCCAGACGATCGCGCGCCAGTCCGAGCCGCTGACGCTCAACGTGCTGGTCAAGTTCAACGAGGCGATCCTCGATCCGGCCGTCAGCGTGACGTTGCTCAACGAACACCGCCAGCCCGTGGTCGTCGCCACCACGAGCGAAGACAACGAGGAATCCGGCGGCTTCCAGGCCGGCGAACTGGCGGTGTTCAGCTTCTCGATGCACAACATGCTCGCTCCGGGGCGCTATCACCCGATCGTGACGATCACCCACCGCGGCGAGGGTCTCGACGTGATCGACCGTTTCACCCGCGACATGTCGTTCGTCGTCACGGGCCTGGCCGCGAGCGGGGGGATGGTGGAGCTACCCGTGGAGACCGCCGTCAGTCGCTGGGGGATTCTGCCCTCTGACTACGTGCAGCCTGCGCGCGAGGGCCTCATGAGCACCCCCGGCGGGCGTCTCCGCGGCCGCCGAGCCGCTCGGCCAGCCGATCCTTGGCCCGCGCGCGCTCGACGAGAGCTGGAGGCGGTTCTGGCAGCTGAGCTACCACATCGCCCGCAGCGAATTCAAACTCAAGTTCTTCGGCTCGGCCCTCGGCTACCTGTGGCAGGTGATGCGGCCGCTGCTGCTGTTCGGCGTGCTGTACATCTTCTTTGTCGAAGTCGTGGCATGTCGACAAGGCTCCGGGCGCGGCCGGCCGCTTCTACGGCGCCCAGCTGCTCAGCTCGATCGTGCTGTTCACGTTCTTCGCCGAAGCCACGAGTGGCTCGGTGCGGACGTCGTGGATCGCGAGACGCTGGTCCGCAAGATCCAGTTCCCCCGCCTGGCGATCCCCACCTCGATTGTCCTCGTGGCCGCCCTTCAACCTGGTCCTGAATCTGGTCGTGGTGCTCATCTTCGCGAGCATCGAAGGGGTGCGCCCGATGGTGAGCTGGCTCGACTGCCGCTGATCCTGGGGATGCTGCTTGCTGGTCTCCGCGGGGGTGGCGATGCTGCTTTTCGCCATGTTCGTGCGCTTCCGCGACATCTCCGCCGATCTGGGAAGTGGCCAGCCAGATCCTCTTTTACGCCTCGCCGGTGATCCTTCCCGCCGAGCGTCCTGCACCGCAGAACTCGCGCACGGCGGTGGTGGGACCAGAGTCCTGATACCGGAGGTCTACACGTTGAATCCCTCGTCGCGCGATCTTCCAGCAGTTCCGTCACGCGATGATCAACACGACGTCCTGGAGCGCGGGCCAGGTGATGGGCAGCTGGCTGTAGGCTGCTGGCGCCGGTCGGGTCGTGTGTTGCCACGTTCGCGCTGGGCTTCTGGTACTTAGACCGCGAGGCGCCGCGCATCGCCGAGGATCTGTAGGCGTCAGCGCCTCCCGCCGAGCGCCATCCGCCGGGCGCCGGCCACCGCCCGGAAGAAGTCCTCGAGGGCGTCGATCCGTCGCTCCCAGGCGTACTGCTGGGCCGTGCGGATCCCCTCCCGCGCCAGCGAGGCCCGCAGCTCGGCGTCGGCGAGCAGCTTCGCGAGCGCGTCGCTGACGGCTCGCGGGGTGGCCGGCGGCATCAGGCAGTTGACACCGTCCACGCAGAAGTCCCGGTTGCCGTTGGCGTCGGTGCGGACGGACCGGCGTCCCGCGGGCCATCGCCTCGAGCGGGGGAAGGGCAAAGCCCTCGTGCGTGGAGGTCTGGATGAAGACGGTGGCCTCGCAGAAGAGCTGCCCGACCTGCTCGTCG
>CAWJVE010000003.1:0-325570 GCA_963846255.1 uncultured Solirubrobacteraceae bacterium | reverse complement strand
CTGGTAACCCGGGGGTTTTTTGTTGGAGGCCGACGAGGCTCGCCCCCCAGCCGAACGAGTCGCTACCGGAGACATGCCTTGCCCGCGAGAAATAATCGCTCGTAACGTCCTCAGTCCCGTACACGGACACGGGATGATTCGGCAGCGTTCCGAGCGTCCAACGCCCCCAGACCTGCGCGTCCTGATCCATTACGTTCTGTGCGTGGCGGCCGCAATGAACACCTCGTCGTGACGGAGCGGGAGGGCCCTCTGATCGGTCGCGAGCGCGAGCTCGCCGAACTCGGCCAGTTGCTGCGAGAGGCTCGCGTTGTAACCATCATCGGCGCGGGGGGCTGCGGGAAGACGCGGCTTGCGCGAGAGCTGGTGAAGCAGGCGGCGACCGTGCGCCTTCCCTGCGTGGCCTTCGTCGAGCTCGCGGACCTCGACCAGGATGGGGTGTTACCCGAGGCATGCCGGCGCGCACTCGGCCTGCGCGAGCGCCCAGGCACAGCTGCGGTGGAGCTGATCCTCGAGCGGCTGAGCGAGGCTGAGACGCTGCTCGTCCTGGACGACTGCGAGCACGTCGCGGAGGACGCGGCGCGCCTCGCCGAGGAGCTGATCGCCGGCACCCCTGGCAGGATCCTTGTCACGAGCCGGGTTCCCCTCGGGATCGACGCCGAGCGACGTTTCGTGCTCTCGCCGCTGTCGCCGCCGCAGGATGACGGTTTGCTGGACGTGCTGCGCTCCGACGCGGCGCGAATGTTCCTCGAGGTCGCTTCTGTCGCACGCCCGGGCCTCGAGCTCGATCGCTCGACCGCTCGCGCCGTTGCATGGATCTCCCGCAGGCTCGACGGACTGCCCCTCGCGCTGGCGTTGGCCGGCGCCCGCGCGGGGGAGATGACGGTTAGCGAGATCGCGCATAGCCTGTCCGAGCATGGACCCCTCACTGACCAGCCGGGCGGCGATGCGCAGCGCCGACACGCCTCTCTGCGTGCGTCCCTGGAGTGGAGCTCCGAGCTACTCGAGCCGCACGATCGCTGCCTGTTCCGGCGGCTCGCCGCGTTCACCGGAGGGTGGGACGCCGCGGCGGCGCGCGCGGTGTGTGCGCCGGGCGCCGAGGAGACGGACGTCGACGAGCAGCTTGCCCGGCTCGAGGCGGCCGGCTTGATCGTGGCGCAGGCGCAGGGGGCCATGCCTCGCTGGACGTTCCTCTCGACCATCGGCGAGTACGCACGAGAGCAGCTGTCCGCGGCCGGCGAAGAAACGACCGCGCGACGACGCCACTACGATTGGGCACGAGATCTGGCCGAGCGTGCGGACCAGCTGCAACTGACGCCGGAGGGGCGCGACGCGATCGACCGTGACAGGGCGAACCTGGCGTCCGCGCTCGACCACGCCGTGGCGCACGACCCCGATGCGGCGCTCGCGATCGTGGCGGGCTTGGCGCGCCACTGGATCCTCGCGGAGCGCTTGGAGGAGGGTCGAGCGGCGTGCGCGGCCGTAATGCCCATCGCGGACCGCGTCGCCGACACGCGGGCACGGGCGACGCTGCACTGCGCAGCGGCGCTGATCGCGGTGCTCGGGGAGAACTACTCGGAGGCGCTGACCCAGCTCGGGCTCGGGCTGCCCCTCTCCGCCCGCGGCGAGGAGGGAACCGAGGGGCGCTGCCTGCAGATGGCGAGCATGGTTCAGATCCTCAGCGGCAGCGACCTCATCGCTGGCGTCGCCAGCGCCCACCGCGCGGCCCTCCTCACGCGCGTCGCCGGAGACCAGCTCGGACTCGCCATGGCGCTCGCGAACATCGCGCAGGCAGAGGGCTTGTGCGAGCGCTTCGACGGCGTTCGCGCGGCATACGAGGAGTTCCTGCAGACAGATGCTTCGGAGCATCCGCGACTGCGCACTTGGGCGGAGGTGTCGATCGCGTGGGCGGAGCTGATAACCGGCTCTCCAGCCAGGGCGCTCGAGCACGCCGAGCTCGCGCTGGCGCTGGAGGCCAACTCCACCTCGATGACTCATTTCGTGGCGATGTGCCACCGCCTACAGGCGCTCGCATTGCTCGGCCGTGCCGAAGAAGCACTCGCTCAGGGGGCACAGGCCATGGAGCGCGCGCGCGCCGCCCGCGTCGGAATGGCGGTGCCCGCAATCTCATTGGCGCTCGCGGTGGCCCACGCTGCGGCGGGCGACCTCGACTCCGCTGAAGTGCTCGCGACGGACCTGCTGGAGATGCCGCAACTGCACACGAGAGCGCTGATGAGCGAGCTCCTCGTCAGGATCGCGCTGGAGCGGGGCGAGCATCTGCAGGCCGCCACACGGCTCGTCGCGGTCGAAGCGCTCGCCGAGAGGACCGGGAGCACCCGCCTGACGGCGCTCTGCAAGTACCTGGGCGGTCGCGTCGCGGCACAGGCGGACGATGCCACGCGCGCGAGAACGCTGCTGCAGGCAGCGCTCGCGCTGCAGGCCGATGCCGGGCATCAGCGCGCTGCGGCGGAGACGCTGGAGGAGCTGGCTCTGGTCACGCCGCTCGGCAACGAGCCGCGACGGCGCCCGCGGCTCGCCGCCGCTGCCGTGCACGCAAGGAACGAGATCGGCTGTCCGCCGCCCGCGGCGACGCTCGAGCGCGTGGAGGCGGCCCGCGGACGTTTCACCGCCCGGTACGGCGAGAGGACCTGGGACGACGCGTGGCGCGAGGGCGAAGCGATGACGATTGCCGAGGCGGCCGCGTACGCGCGGCGGGCACGAGGCTCACGCAACCGCTCGCGGTCGGGCTGGGACGCGTTGACCCCGACCGAGGCGGAGGTCGCGTGGCTCGCCGCCACCGGGCTGTCCAATCCGGAGATCGGCGCGCGCCTGTTCATGTCGCGCGCGCACCGTAAAGGCGCATCTATCGGCGGTCTACGGGAAGCTCGGGATCGCCAACCGCACGCAGCTCGCAGCCGTCGCGGCGCGTGACTCACCGGCCACCTAGCGACGCGCCGCGATATGCCGGGTAGCGAGGAATGGCCAGGTGGCCGATGTTTGCTCGGGTGAGCTCACTTAGCCTTCCTCGTAACCGGCCCGCGGACCTTGGCGGGGATGCGGGCCAGGGATCATGTGCAAGACGGTTCGCTCACGGGCGGACCTTCTGTCGGGACACAGCGGTACTTCGAACGTCGAGGGGGCACCATGAAGATCGCCCGCACACGGCTGGGAATCGCGTCGGTCTTCTCTGCTTGCCTGCTCGCCGTGCTCATCGCGCTGGCGTCCGCTGACGCCGCAAGCGCACAGTCCCAGGTGTACTGGGACTTCTTGCTGAACACGGGAATTGGCAAGATTTTCGGCAGTCGTTGCGAATGTGTGATGGAACCGCCTACCTACGGTTCGCAGCCGATCGGCGTCGCCGTCGACAGCGAACACGTCTGGCTCGGCCTCGACAACGGCTCGACCATCGGCCGAATGAACCTGGACGGAACCAACTTCGTCTGGGAATTCATCAAACTACCCGCTGAAGCTAACCCGGTAGCGCTGGCGGTCGACCGGCACCACGTCTACTGGGCCGATTACCGGGAGGGAAGCATCGGGCGGGCGAACCTCGACGGCACCGACGTCGAACCCTACTTCATCGGCACGGGAGGCTCCCCATACGGCGTGGCGGTCAATCGGGAACACATCTATTGGACAAGCGTGTCGCGCCAGAGCATCGGGCGTGCGAACCTCGACGGGACGTCGGTGAACGACGAATTCATCAAACTACCGACAAAATACCCAGAAGAACCGGACCCGTATCGGCTGGCCGTCAACGACGCGCACATCTACTGGGCCAACCACAACTTGAATACGATCGGGCGAGCGAACCTCGACGGCACGGGCTTGAACAACAAATTCATTACGCTTATCGGAGGGATAGCGCCGGGAGGAGTCGCGCTCGACGCCGAACACCTGTACGTTTCCTTTACCGCGCTCGCGGGGGGCACGGAAATTGCTTGGCTTAGCAAGTACACCCTCGAAGGCATGGAATCGACGGGAGGGTGGCTACGGGGCTCGGAACCCGGCACGAGGGGCCGCTCGGTCGCCGTGACCACTGAAGCGCCGGCGGTTGAAACCAAGCCCGCCACCGCGGTCAAACCTACCTCCGCCACGCTGAACGGCTCCGTCAACCCAAACGGTCGTGAACCCAGTGAATGCACGATCGAATATGGGAAGACGACAGCGTACGGCTCAAGCGTGCCTTGCGCTCCGATGCCCGGGACCGGCGGAGCCCCCGTGGCCGTGTCCGCGTCGGTGACCGGCCTGGTGGCCAGCACCGAATACCACTTCAGGGTCACGGCGGCGAGCATCAGCGGCTCCAGGAGCGGCGCGGATCAGACGTTCACGACACCGGGAAAGATCGCTCAGAGCATCAGCTTCACGTCGTTCGCGCCGATCGATGCGACGGTCGGCGGGGCGGCGTACGAAGTGGCGGCAGAAGCCGGCTCGGAGTTGCCCGTGTCGTTCACGATCGACGGCACGAGCAGCTCGGTGTGCGCGATCTCCGGCTCGAGGGTCAGCTTCATCGGCGCGGGGACCTGCACGGTCGACGCCAACCAGCCCGGCAACGGCGAATACGAACCCGCTCCCCAGACTCAGCAGGCGTTCCAGGTCGCCAAGGGAGCACAGACGATCACCTTCACGTCCTCGCCGCCGAAACCGGCCGACGTCGGCGGGGCGCCCTACAGCGTCTCAGCCGAAGTCGGCTCGGGGCTGCCCGTGTCGTTCTCGATCGACGGCACGAGCAGCTCGGTGTGCGCGATCGCCGGCTCGAACGTCAGCTTCAGAGCGGCCGGAACCTGCACGATCGACGCCAACCAAGCCGGCGACGGCGACTATGAAGCTGCACCTCAGGCGCAGCAGACGTTCTCGGTCGTCATACCTCCGACCGTGACGAAGGTCGCGCCGAAGAAGGGGCCGGCCGGCACGAACGTCACCGTCAAGGGCACAAACCTCACCGGCGCCACCGCCGTCTACTTCGGGTCCGTCAGCGCCGTCTCCTACACGGTCTCATCGGCGAAGTCCCTGGTCGCCGTGTCTCCCGCGCAGAGCGCCGGGCCGGTGGACGTGACCGTCTCCACACCCAACGGCACGAGCGCTGCGTCTTCCAAAGACCTCTTCAGCGTCACGCCGACGGTGACGGTGACGGGTGTGAGCCCCGGCGAAGGGCCGACATCCGGCGGCAGCGAAGTCACGGTCACGGGCAGCGGGTTCGTGACCGGCAGCACCGGGACGGCATTCAAGTTCGGCGCCAAGGTGAAGTCGGTCACCTGCACCACGACCACCAGCTGCACGGTGATCACGCCGAAGCACGCTGCGGGCACCGTCGACGTGACAGCGACGGTCGACAAAGTCACCAGCGCGAAGAGCCCGGCGGACCGGTACAACTACCTGTGATCTCAAAGCGGACGACACGGTGAAATAGCGTCGACTGGGGCCCGACTGGCAGCACCGCTTTCGAGTCGCTGAGTCCGGGCCACCGTTCAGCAGGATCTACTACGACACGGCGCTGGCGTGGGGCGATCCCGTCCTGCACGCCCTCGGCGCGATTGCAGGTCCCCGGCA
The DNA here is from genome assembly GCA_963846255.1 of uncultured Solirubrobacteraceae bacterium. Classification (GTDB taxonomy): domain Bacteria; phylum Actinomycetota; class Thermoleophilia; order Solirubrobacterales; family Solirubrobacteraceae; genus Palsa-744. The sequence goes on along the minus strand of CAWJVE010000003.1, from coordinate 320,023 downwards.
GGTCGTGTTCGGAACCGACTTCCCCTACATCCGGCCCGACCTCGCCAAGCACGCCCGCGAAGAGGTCGGCGCGACCCGTGAGTTCGATGCGCCGGCACGCGAATTGATTCTCGGCGGCAACGCGACGTGTCGTTGAACGGTGCAGGAGCGGGAGAGGGAGAGGAAGCACCAAGCAGCGGGGGATTCCTGACCCGCGCGGTCGGATACCAATTCGGTACCCAATTTGAGCAAAGCTGGTGAATTCTGCTGGGCGTGATTTGGCTCTAGAACGCCACATATGCCTCACCGAAACCCCATCCAGCCTGCTCATAACCCGAAGGTCGCGGGTTCGAATCCCGTCGCTGTGGCCGCTGGAGGGGCGTGCGCTGCCGCCGGGGAGAGGAACAGTCTGAGCCCGGGCGCCTCGGACTGTCGAGTCGCGTCCGACTTCGCCTCCTACCGCGCCCGGATGTCAGCCTGACCGCTTCATCCGGTCACAGCCCAAGGCTCGCTGGCGCCGGCGAACACTTCTATCAGCAACGGCTTGTGTTGCTTTTTGAGGATCACGCCGCGCGAGCTCACCGAGTAGGGCAGCGAAGTGCCCGCCGTGCCCGGGTCCGGTTCGCCGTAGAAGTTCGCCCAGCCGCGCGCCTGCTTGCCGATCAGCAGCTTGGTCGGCTTCGTCTGCCCCGGTTCGAGTATCTCCACGCCGACCGCCCCGGTGAACGCGCCGCTGGCGAATGGACTGTCGGAGAGTTGGCCCGCGGCGTCCACAAACAGCCCCGGCACGACGGTCTGGCCCTGGCCGTCACCGGCCAGCAGGCCCTGCAGCGCATCCGTCACCTCCAGGCCGACGTACGGTCCCACGCTCTCGGCGTCGTCGGCGTGGCCGTAGCCGAAGCGGTCGGGGCCGGGTTTCTTGGTGTCCTCGTAGGACGCCCACGGTTCCTTGGTGACCTCTCCTTCGGTGCCGACGAAGTTGCCCGGCGGGAACATGTAGCCGAGCATGTCTTCGCCCAGGCCGACGAGGAAGCGATAGCGACCGGTCATCTCGGCTGCGGTGTACGGCGTCATTGGAAGCGGCGCGCCGCAGTAGAAGTTTTCCGTCGTCGGTTCGTAGCAGTTCGTCGGGAACGGCATCTGCGCTTCGTCGATCGGGCCGCCGACCTCGGTGAACGGGAACACCTCGCCGGGCGAGTAGGCGAACTGGATTGGCCCCAGCGTAAGCGCGCCGACGCCCGATTTCAGGAACAGCGGCTCTTCGGGTTCCGGTGAGGAGGCCGGCACCGCCGAGTCCGTGCGCGCCCGCGTCCCGGCGACGCTCACCCCCGAGGGTTTTTTGACTTCGACCGTGCATTCGGAGGTCGGATACTCCGGCCGGTCGGGCAACAGGTTGCCCGCGAAGGCCGCCTTGAACAGGTTGTTTTCGAGTTCCACGCACAGCGACTGCTGCTGTACCTCGAGCGTCTTGGGCGTGACTCTGTGTCCCTCGTGTTTGAGCGCCGCGGCAGCCGTGTTGGCGACGCTGTCGCCGTAAGCCGCCAGGAATTCCTCGGCGTCTTCGACGGGCTTGCCGGACGTCGGATCGGGATACACGCTCGAGCAGCCGTTGGGGTTGCCGGGCACTCCGTGCAGCGCCCCCGGCACGCGCAACACCTGCGTGCTTTCGGGCTCGTACACGGTCGGCGTCTCGACGCTTCCCACCATGCCCGCGAGCTCGATCCCGGTGCTGCCCGGCCAGCGAGCTTCCAGCGCCTCGCGCATCCTGCCCGCCCAGTCGGCCGACAGCTCATCGACATAGCTCTTCACGCCCGAGAACGACAGCGTCTCGTCGTGTGTGCTGACGTCAACGAGCGTGAAGATCACCTGGCCGTTCTTCGCCTTGGCCTGCAGCACCGGCATGGCGTCGTCTTCGATGAACGGGTAGGAGGACCAGCAGGTCTGCACGTTGGACGGCATCGAGCCGATCGCCACATCGAGCTTGGCCGGCTTGCGCGCTTCATCGGCGGCGACGACCGCTTTGGCCACGTGCGGCACCATCCAATTGAAGTAGTACTCATCGACGCCGCTGCTGACGGCGGTCGGTCCTTCGGGAGTTCCTTCTTCGCCGGTGTCAGGCCCCCACAGCCCGATCGGGTCCGGCGCCGACTCGTCGTGGGTGCTGGAGATGAAGAGCTGGGTCAGCGACGGGTCGAGCTTGGCGACTTCTTCGCGGATGCGCTGCATTGTCACGTTGAACAGTCCGATCGAGTCCACTGACACGACCGCCACCTTGCTCGAGCCGACGGAGAACACGACCGCGCGCGCTTCGACCGGGTTTCCGGGGTCCACGGAGGTCGGCCAGCGGTTCTCGCCGCTGCCGCCCGCGAGATATGGCGCCTCGTAGCGGCCCGTGCTATCGGATTCGCAGAAGGGGTCGCCGGGGGCGTATTTGCCGATGCCGTAAATGTCGCGGTAGGGCTTCTCGAACTGATACGGCCGCGGTCCCGGCCACAGTTCGCCGACCTGGGCGGCGGTGGTCCCGCACTCCGGCACGAACGCCGAGTCGGATTCGGTCGTGTACGCAGGCGGCGTGATGTTCACCTTGGCCGCGCCCGCTTCGAAGCCGCTCGCCTGCGCTGAACCCGCCGTCATCGCCAGCGCGACGCACGTCGCAGTTGCAATCTGCCACGGCTTCCACGTCATCCCCTGCCTCCTGTTGCATCGGCCCTCTCTCGTCGGCGGAGCGGTACCCGTTTGTGGGAGCCACCAAACAGAGGGCCTCCTCGCCATTTGGGGGTGAATCCGAGGGCGGGCAAGCGTCTGTCTTTGGCCCATTGTCAGCCCCTGGCCGACGTGAGCGCCCTTCAGCGGGGCCGAAGCCCGGCTCAAGCGGGCAAAGGACCAGCAAGCGATGGGATCCGCGGAGCGTCGGCACACCCCGAGCTCCGCTTGACGCGCGCCGAACGGCTCCGCTACGACCGCGGAAAGCGCCGCACTCCGCAGCGGCAAGCTGCGCAACTTCCGCGGCGTGGTCTCCGAGCTGAAAGCGTACCTGTATGCAGTCCATTCACGATTGACCAGGCGTGACATCTCACCCCCAGCTCGAGCGGAGCCGTGGCAGCACCCGACGGGCCTCCCTGCGAGGAGGGGGCGTTCTCGATGTGCAGCTTTTGGTACATCGAGTGCCTCGCGCAGGGCGGGTATCTCGAGGCGCAGCTCGCGTTCGGGAAGATGCTCACCTACGCCAACCACCTCGGCCTCTACTCAGAGCAGATCGGGGCCAGCGGTGAGCTACTAGGAAACCTTCCCCAGGCATTCACCCACCTGGCCATAGAAACCCGCGCTCCCCCATCGGCCCGCCACAGGACACGTGCAGCACGGCCCTACCCAGCTGGCTGCACTGCTAAACAACTCCTGTTTCATCGAAGCCTCCGACGGGTAGTGCGCGGCTCGTAGCTTAATTGGCCACAAAAGGGGATGAGCAGATGAGGAAGGGGGCACGCGCGCTGCCGGTCATGGGCCGAACGGGGAAGGCCACGCTGATGGCGGCGCTGCTGGCGGGACTGGCGCTGCTGGCAATGTCTGTGCCTGCGCCGGCGCGCGCCGGCGAATGCGCCGGCAAGGTGACGGCCGACGGCCCTTGCGGGATGGACCTCGAAGAAGCGTATTCGCACTACACGACCGGCGACCCCGAGGAGATCGTCGCCTACATCGAGGGCGGCATCAACTGGCACGTCCCGCAGGCCAAAGAACTGGTCGACAGCATCTACGTCAACTGGCACGAAACGCCGGTCCCGTGTAAAGGCGCAACGGTGGCAGAAGCGACGATGGTCGTCGGCGGCGCGACCGAATCCTGCCACACGGTCTACTCGACTAACTTCGCCGACTACGACGTCAAACACGACGGCGTCGTCAACGTGCAGGACTGGGCAGAAGATCCTCGCGTGCACGAGGTGAGCGGCAGCGGTTACCTGGATCCCGAGGATCTGATCGCCGCGTTCTCTCCCACCAACACCGTCAACCACGACGGCTCCAGCTATCTGAACGACATCTCGGGCTGGGACTTCTACGACAAACAGAACGACCCGGCGACCGAAGACGCGACCTACGAACACTCCGATAACCAGATGGGGGTCATCCACCGCGAGTGCCCGAAGTGCATGATCATGCCGGTCAGGGCCGGCAACGAGGCGCTCGACCGCACCGACGACCTCGCCCAGGCGTGGATGTATGCCGCCGACGCCGGCGCGAGCGTGATCGTGTCGGTCACCGCCGACCTCGGCTACTCGTCGTTCATGCGCGAGGCCATCAACTACATCGAGTCCAAGGGTGTGGCGATGGTCGAGGCCTCTAATGACTTCGACTCGACCGACCACCAGGGCGGCATGTTCCACCAGGACGTCCTGCCCGGCAACGGCGCCGTGCCTAGCCTAGTGGGAGAAGAAGAATGGACGCGCTCTGACTACACCTCCTGGGGGGCGCACAACATCCTCACCGGTGCCGATCCGGCCGGCGGCGGCACGACGTCGGAATCCACGCCCACGGTCGGAGGCGTGATCGCCCTGCTTCAGTCCTACAGCCGCGAAGCCGCCGAAAAAGGCCTGATCTCCTCGCCGCTGACGGGGCCGGAAGCCGTGCAGGAGCTGATCGCCACCGCCAAACGGATCACCAGCGAAAGCCTCGCGTGGCCCGGCGCGCCCGGTGAATGGAACCCGCAGTACGGCTACGGGATCCCGAACGTGTACGACGCCATGAAAAAGGTCGCTGAAAACAGCGTGCCCCCGGTCGCACGAATCGAATCGCCCGAATGGTATTCGGTGTTTGACCCCACGACGCAGAAGAAGGTGTCGGTCACAGGCACGATCCTCGCGCCGCGCAGCAAGTCCTTCACCTACGTCCTTGAAGCCGGGCTGGGCGGCAATCCCCAGAGCTGGTTCAAGATCGGCAAGGGCAAGGGCCACGGCTCACGCTCCGGCAAACTCGGCAAGCTCCAGCTGTCGAGCGTCCCGGAAAGCTTCTGGCGCGCGGCGTTCGCGCTGTCGAGCACGAAGGAGCTCGAAACCGCAGAACAGTACTCGGTGACGCTGCGCCTGAAAGTGACCGATGCCAACGGTCGCGGCGGCGTCGACCGCCGCGTCATCAGCGCGGTGCACGACGCCTCGTGGCTGCGCGGCTTCCCGCTGAAGCTCTCCTCCAGCGGCGAGAGTCAGCCGGCGCTCGTGGACCTGCAGGGGACGGGCAGGCTCGACGCCGTGTTCGGCACCACCGACGGCTACGTGGACGCGATCGACCCGGCCACCGGCAAGGAGCTGCCGGGCTGGCCGGTCCACACCGACTCAGTGTCAGCCGTCGTGGCGCACGAAGGCGTTGACCCCGGCTATGAAGCGATCTTCGCCGACGTCGCCGTCGGCGACCTCGATCACACCGGCGAGCTTTCGGTGGTCGCCGCGACCGAGGCAGGCAACGTGTTCGTCTGGAACGCCAAAGGCGAACGCGAGTCCGGGTGGCCGCAGGCGTTGGACACCGGCGTCGCGCCGCTGCCGATCCCGCGACCGGCGCTGCCCTACACGCGCCTGCCGATCCAGGGGTCGATCAGCACACCCGTGCTCCACGACCTGACGGGATCGGGCAAGCTTGACGTGATCGAGGACGGCTGGGACGGCTACATACACGTCTGGGAACCGGATGGCTCGAACCTCGCGGGCTGGCCGGTCAAGGTAGAGCTGCCCGAAGGCACCAGACCGGAATTCGAATACGACATCATCGACGACCAGAAGCTCGACAGCGCGCCGGCGATCGCCTACCTCGAAGGCAAATCGAGCCCACCCGATCTCGTCGTGCGCCCGGAGTACACCGAGACCAAGGGCGCCGGCGTGCAGGAGCTGCCGTACGCGTTCGTGTTCGCCTATCACGCCAACGGAACGCCGATGAGCGGCTGGCCGGTGAAACTGCCGGGCACGATCGAGTACTACGGATCAGCCCAGGAGTTCGTCACCGAGGGCACCTCCACGCCGGTGGCGGCCGACCCGACCGGGACGGGCCTCGCGCCCGACGACGTGGCTGTCGCGCCGATCTTCAGTCCTCCGTATCTGATCAGCGGCGAAGGGCACATCCTCAGCACCTATGGACCGACCGGCAAAGGCGCGCCGACCACATTCACCACCTCGGCCGCGTTCGGCAAGGTCGGCGAAGTGATGAGTCTGTCCGTCGCCGACATCAACGCCACCTCGCTGGCGGTCGCGCTCGACGAGCCGGGGGCGGCCAGCGGGGAACCGATCGAAGACGAAGAGACGTCCTATCCGGCCGCCGGCGGAGCGGACTCGCCCGGATTCCCCGCCAAGCGCCAAGGGCTCGACTTCCTCGGCGAGCCGATAATCGCACCGGTGACCGCCGAAGGCGGCGCCTCGGTCATCGACGGCGGGGACTCCAACGCGCTGCAGGCCTACGGCGCCGGCGGCTCGATGGCGGCGGAATTCCCGAAGTGGACGACGGGCTGGACCGTGTTCTCGCCGAGCGCCGGCGATCTGCTCTCCAATGGCCACACCGACATCGTGGGCGTCACGCGCGAGGGCTACCTAATGGCGTGGGCTACTAAGGGGGCGGAGAGCGCCAACGACCAGTGGTGGCGCTACTCCCACGACGAATGGAACACCAGCAACTACGAGGCCGTGACGCGCCCGCCGGGGGCGATCCGCAACGCCCGCTGGAAGAGGGGCTCTACGAAAGCGACGTTCGTGGCACCGGGCTCAACGTGGTACGAAGGAACACCGTCCTCCTACCGCGTGACGGTGGAACCGCAGGACACCACCACGGCGGTTGCGGCGACCGTGCCCGCGGGCGAGACGCAGGAAGTGCCGATCCCGGCTGGCGCGAGACGCGTCGGCATCCAGGCGGTCGGACCGACTGAACTGCTGGGCCTACAGAGCTGGGTGAAGTAGGGATATGGGCGTGGCTGGGGCGCTGGGCACGCAGGCCGAGGACCGCCAGTCCGACCAGGAACGGATTTGGAGCTGGCCCCGCGAAAGCAAGTCTCAGCAAGGTAGACGGCGTCCGTCTCGCTCCTCGCCAATAGCAGGGCGGCGCTCGCTTTCCCTCGGCGAGCCACCTGCCGCGGGGGTCGGCGGCGACGACGACCGTCCTTGACGGCGCAGGCGCGGGATGAGCGACTATCAACGCGCTGGTTGGATTCCTCACCGGCTTGGTCGTGTACCAATTCGGTACCAATCTGAGCGAATCCGGCGGATTGTTGGACGTGATTTGGCCTAAGAAAGCCAGATATGCCTCACCGCGCCCCGATCCAGCCTGCTCATAACCCGAGGTCGCGGGTTCGAATCCCGCCCCCGCTATAAGGAAAAGCCCCGCTCAGGCGGGGCTTTTTCGTGGGGCGGGTCTACCGTGCGGTCGGGCGCTTAGACAAGAGCCGGGATCACTTCACCCGCGAGCCGCTCCAGCTGGTGCTGATCGTCCACGAGCGGATTGAGGAGGATCAGCTCGGCGCCGGCATCAGCGACCGCGCGGATACCCGCGACGCACTCCTCCGCGGTGCCGGCAAGCATTTGCTCTGCCCAGTCGCCGCCGCCGTAGTGATGTCTGAGCGCTTCGCCGAGCCGCGTTCGGGCAACCGTCGGGTCATCCTCGACATGGACGTAGACACGCTTGCCGAACCGGAACGTCTCGGGATCGCGGCTCTGCACGGCCAGCTCATCCTTCACCAATGCGACCTGCTCGGCGTAACTGCTGGTCGTCTGGGACCCCGCGCCCATGAACCCGTCGCCGTACCGCGCGGCGCGGCGCATCCCGGCGGGCGCATTTCCGCCGAACCACACCGGCGGGTACGGCTTCTGCACCGGCTTCGGCTCCATGGTCGCTCCGTGGAGCGTCCAGAAGCGCCCCTCGAAGTCGATCTGCGAATCGGTCCAGCAGCTCTTCATCAACGCGAGTGCCTCGTTGAAGCGCGTGACGGGTTTGTCAGGGTCAACGCCGAAGGCGGCGAACGGTCGCTCCCGGCCGCCCGTGGCGACGCCGACCTCCACGCGGCCACGGCTGAGGCAGTCCAGCGAGCTGATCGCCTTCGCAAGGTGCAGCGGATTGTGCAGTGGCAGGACGAAGACGGCGCAGCCGAGGCGCAGCCGTTCGGTGCACGCCGCGGCGTAGGTGAGCGTCTGGAGTGCCCCCAGGACACCGGCGGCGCCGATCACCTGCTCCTGCACCCAGCCGCTCTCGAACATCCCGAAATCCTCGACCTGACGAAGGTGGGAGCGGAAGGCCTGCTCATCGAAACGACTTTCGCGAGCGTACTGCGGGATCGAGATCGCGAACCGCACAGATCGAGAGCTTATTGGGCCGCCGATCCGAGACCGAGAGCGTGGCCGCCAGGCCTATGGGTGCTGTGACTCACGGCCGGTGGCCACTGGCGCACCGAGCTTCCCGGCGCAGCATCCATCGTCGACTTCGACTTCATCTCCGTCGTTTTTCCCATCTGCATCCCGTCGCCCATCCTCATCCCCGCTGCCGGCGTGGTGAGCTCCGGTAGAGCGGCGACGGCCGTGCCGAGCAGGAGGAGCAGGGCGGCCGCGCCGGCGACGGTGAGCCCGCGGCGAGGCAGGAACCGCTCGGCGGCGATGAGGATGGTGAGCAGCACCATCCAGAGGATGTTCATCATCCCCAGCGCGTAGAGCGCCACCATCAGATTCCAGCAGCAGGCCACGCAGCAGCCACCGTGCTCGAGGCCCGCGAGCAGGGCGCCCGTCGCGCCGCTGCGCCGAAGCTTCCGCCCGGGCGTCGTGCAGCGCGTAAGCCAGTGGCGCTTGGGGCCGCTGAGCTGGTAGAGCCCGGCGGCTGCGACGACGCCACCGGCGAGGTAGCGGCCCTCCGCCGACCATCCGATCGCGCCGGGGTGCGCCGAGCGCACCGCGACGACGACCGCGTAGCCCGCGAGCCCTGCGACCATCCAGACCGCGCCATAGCCTGCGAGGAAGGGCAGGGCGGCGCCCGTCTTCGAGTGTGCTAGACGGACCGCGCGGAGGACGGCGGGCGCGGCGGCGGGGAGCATCATCGCCGCCGTCATCACCGCCCAGGAGACCGTGAACCAGCCGAGCGCGCCGGGGTCGCCGCCCGGCCCGCCGTCCATCTCCGACATGCGCACGACGAGCACGATCCAGGCGGCGGCGCTCGCGGCGAGGATCGCGGTAATGACCGCGGCCGGCTCGAGCAGGGAATCGCTCTCGCGCCTGATGGCGATCTCGGCCATCGTTCAGGCCGCCGCGAACTCGTCGTGTCTGCGTATCCACGTGGGGAACGCGGGCTCGCCCTCGTTGCGGCCGCGGGGAACGCGATCAAGGATCTCGTAGTACGTCATCACCGGCTCGAGCCCCCGCGCGGTGGTCGAGTAGGTGAGGTAGACCTCGCCATCCGAGAGCGCGAAGACGAGTAGGCCCGGTCTCTGCGCGACATACCCCGCCGCGTCCGTCCCCGCTGAGGTGGCGAACTGGGCGACGACTGGCGGCAGGTTCCGCGCGCTCGCTTCGTCGCGCGGTCGCGAGCGTTCGAAGTCCTCGTTGAAGTTGCTCTCGAAGCTCGATGCCCACTCGAACTCCCAGCCCATGCGCCCGCGGTAGGCGAGCAGCTTCTCGATCGGGGCCTTCGAGATGCAGATCATCGTCACGTCGCGCGCCCGAAGCTGGGCCAGCACGCCGTTGAAGCTGTCTGCGATCGACGAGCAGACCGGGCAGCCCGCGTCGTAGTCGGGGCCGAACATGAAGTTGTAGATCACGAGCTGAGAGCGGCCCGCGAACAGCTCCGCGAGCGTCTTCGGGCCTTCCTCCGTCTCGAGGGTGTACTCCTTCTCGATCCGAACCCAGGGCAGTTCGCGCCGCTCGCGGGCGAGCTCGTCTCCGAGCCGCGTGTGTTCCTTCTCCCGCACCAGCAGCTTTTCGCGCGTGGCGAGCCATTGCTCGTGGGTGGCAGTCCTCTCGGCGGTCATTCCGTTCTCCTTTTCCATCGGTTGAGTGGTTCGTCGATCTCGCGCGTACTGCGGGTGTCAGTCCTGGTCCTCCGTGGTGCGCGCCCCGCTCTCGATCCGCAGGTTCTCGCCCGTCTCGAGCAGCGTCTTCAGAGCCGAGAGCACGCGCGGCCAGCCGCCGCCGATCAGCTCCGCCACCTTGCCCCCGGGGGCGAGACCATCGTGGATCACCCTCAGCTGTACCGCGTCGCCCGCGGGCTCGATCTCGAAGGTCACCTTCGAGCGCGGCTCGCTCGCCGCGAGCGCAAAGACCTCGTCGCTCGCCCCGATGGCCTGTGCGAGCTCGGGGGTGAAGCTGTGCCAGGTGTAGGAGAGCCGCCGGTAGGGCTCGGCCTCCAGTACGACCTGGCCCGGGTCGGTGATCCGGATGCCGCGGTTGTTCCAGACCATCTCCGAGCCCGCCTTCCAGTCGGTCTCGAAGCTCGCGTTCCAGTAGCGCTCTGTAAAGGCCGGGCTCGTCAGCGCCTCCCATAGGCGCTGGGGCGTCGTCCGGATGTATGTCGTGTAAACGAATGAGGGGTTGTCCATCGTGTCTGTCTCCAGGGCTCGCTTGAGGTCGGAGAGCGCTTGTACTCGCCGCTTCTCGTAGCGGTCGATCCAGCGCTCGGAGATGTCGTTGATCGGCGCGGCGTTGAGGTAGTGCAGCTTCTCCCGGCCCCGCCGCAGGGTGCTCACGAGGTTCGCCTCCTCGAGCACGGAGAGGTGCTTGCTTACGGACTGGCGGGTCATGTGCATGTCCGCGCTGAGGTCGCGAAGCGTCTGGCCGTTGCGCGCGTTGAGGCTGTCGAGCAACTGCCGGCGTCCCGGGTCGGCGAGCGCCCGGAACACCGCGTCCATCGTCTGCGTCTGGGGGATCTCAGAAGGAAAGGCAGTCATTTGGCTGCATGAGTATAGGCAGCCGCACGGCTGCGTGTCAAGGCAAGCTCATGGAATCCCCGCCCCCCTACGAAAGGCCCCGCGAATCGCGGCCGAAGATCGCCAGCTGGCTGGCCAGGGAGCGCCAACATGCATACTGCGAGGGGACAATGAGAGCGAGCGGGCCGCGTCTGCTTCCTCGGGCCGGATCAGGCCGATTGGCCGACATGCCGTGAACGCCCTGGTGAGTGGGTTCGTGATCGCAAGCGGGGTACAGGGTGGCCACGCTCGGGCCCCTGGGTACGAAACGCTCCTCATCGCGCTCTCCCTGGCAGCGATGGTGTTCGTTTGCGTGGTGATCTCCGTTCACCTGGCCCGGCGCCGTCGCCGGCCCAGGCCGGTGACCGACCAGTGGCAAGCGCTCGCCGTGATGGGCGAGCTGTGTCCCCACGGCTGGCAGGCCCAGATCACGCTCTATGGGTGGGGTGCCCCTGTGCCCGACGACGCCCCTCCCTCGCGGGCGCCGCTGGTCGAGTTGGAATGGAAGGAGTTCGAGGAGGACTCCGGACGGGTGGCGGTCGCGCGGCGGGTCTGGGCGCCGACCATCGGCGAGGCGCTGCAGATCATGGTCGACGATCGCCGCACCGATGTTGCACTCGAGCAGATCGAGCAGTCGGCGACCGGCGAGGACGACGCGTGGTGGAACTGGTGAGCGTCGGACACCCTCGGACGGCCCGCGGCGGTCCTCGTCCACAGCATGCATCTCGTCTTCGCCCGACAACGTGCCTGTTTTTGGCGACATGCCGGGGCGACGTACAGACTCATCGTTTCTCCAGTAGGCCGAGGTCGCGCAGGCTCTCGGCGGTCTCGACGATCGTGGTCTCGGCCGGGCGTGGGCGCCAGCCGAGCTCTCGCTTGGCGCGGTCGTTGTGGATCGTCAGCGGCGGGGGGTCTTCGCCGGGCGCCTCGTCGGTTGTGATGTGCTCGCCTGCAGGCCCGAGGTGCTCGCGGAGGATATGTGCCAGTCCCAGCCAGGTGATCGTCGGGCCGTCCGCCAACAGCAGGTAGCGCTTCCCGGCGGCGGCAGGAGTGGCCATCGCCGTGATGTGCGCGTCGGCGACATCGCGCACGTCCACGACGCCGAAGCGCTGGCGTGGCAGCGCCGGCATCGTGCCCTCGATGATCGCCTTGAAGTGGGTCAGCGTCGAGCGCAGTGCCACCACCAGCGACGGGCCGGCGATGAAGGTCGGGTTCACCACCACCAGCTGGGTGTCGCCTCCCTCAGTCCTGATGAGGTCCCACGCGGCGCGCTCGGCGATCGCCTTGGAGCGCGGGTATGGGGCCAGGCCTGGCGTGTCGGGGTCGGTCCAGTCCTCCTCGGTGTAGTCGCGGACTGCCTTGGGCGAGTATCCAACCGCCGCGAACGAGGAGGTCAGCACCACCCTGCGCGCTCCGGCGTCCCGCGCTGCCTTCAGCACGCGCACCGTGCCCTCGCGGGCGGGGACGATCAGCTCGTCCGGGTCCTTGGGCTGCGCGGAAGGGATCGGCGAGGCGACGTGGTGGACCTCCTCCACACCCTCAAGCGCGGCCGGCCAGCCCTCGTCGGAGCTCAGATCTGCTGCCACCAGCTCAAGGCCGGTGTCGTCCACACCACCGCGGCGCACGGCCGCACGGACACCTGCCTCACCATCCAGGGAACGGACCGTCGCGCGCACATCACGGCCATCACGCAGCAACGCCGCGATCAGTTGCGTGCCCAGATATCCGGACCCGCCTGTTACCAACACCTCAGAGCTCATCCGAGCACCACCTCCTCCAGTCGTGGGAGCACTTTCTGCACCTGCGAGTTCGCCTCGGCTTCCGCGTCCGCATCCTCACGGCTGCGGGCGTCCCAGAGCGCCGCCTTCGCCCGTAGGTAGTCGAGGTGCATGCGCAGCGTCCTGATCTCGGCCTCGACGCGCTTGGCGTGCTGCAGCAGCAGATCGCGCTGCTCACCCGCCTTGGCGTGCCCAAGCTCGCGGTTGGCCTGGTAGGTACGCATCTCCTCGATCCCTACGCCCATCGCGCGCAGACACGCCAGAACCTGCAACGTGTCTAGATCCTCCTCGCGATAGCGGCGGTGTCTGCTGCTCGGGTCGCGCTCGATCGGACCAATCAACCCGACCTCCTCGTAGTAACGCAGCGTCGGGCCGCTCAGCCCGCTGCGCCGGGAGACATCTTGGATAGTGAGAGTTGTCATGCGAGCAGCAAAACACACCTCAAGCGCTTGAAGTCAAGGGCACGGATAAAGTTTCGCCCAGGGACGGCGAGGCTCTAGGTCGTGGCCGACCTTTCCGCTCGCACAGGTGGCCGAGGCGCGCCGGCGTGAGTGAGGGCGGTCACGTGGGGGAGGCCCGTGCTGCTGGTCGACTGATCGTTAGCCTGCATCGTGGATCGTGATGGCGTAGCCGTCCGGATCCCTGAGCGTGAACGTCCGGCCGAAGGGACCATCGACCGGCTCAGTCAGGATCGTCACGCCGTGCTGGACGAGTTGGTCATGAAGGGCTTGCGCGTCCTGGGCCCGCAGCCACAGCGCCACGCCGAGGCCGGGCTGTCCACTGTCGAGATCGGTTCCTGGCAGCGGGTCTCTGACCGCAAACGCGATTGGCTGGGTGGCGAACACGACGGCGTGCGGGGGTCCTGGTGCGCGCCTGAGCCCCAGCTCACGTTCGTAGAACCCGGCGGCACGCTCAACATCGCGGACCTGCAGGGCAATGAAATCGGGGCCTGCAACGGTAGACACGAGGAGATCCTTCCTTTAGCATTGTCAAGGTCTTGACGTACTGTACTATGTCAAGATCTTGACGTGCCCCAGGTAGATGTCGATCAATCCGTGGGCTACGCCCTCAAGCGCGCCCAACACGCCCTGCACTCAACGATGGACGGGGAGCTGCGCGACTACGAACTCAGTGTGTCGCAGTACGCATGTCTTGAGATCCTCGCCTCGCGCCCGCGCATCTCAAACGCAGACCTGGCGCGCGACGCGTTCGTCAGCCGACAAGCGATGCACCAGCTCCTCACCGGCCTAAGAGCTACCGGACTCGTGACCGCCGTCGGCCAAGGTCGCAGCCAACGCTATGCCCTCACGGCCGAGGGGCGCACCCGCCTACGCGCGGCTTCTTCGACCGTCGCTGCAATCGAGCAACGCATGATCGCGACGCTCAGTCGCGCCGAGCGCGAGCAGCTGCACCGCCAACTAAGCATCTGCGCGACCGCGCTCGACTCGCCCGACCTACCAACGTACTGGGTGAGCACGATCAGCCGTGATCACGTGCGGCTGAGCGTAGAGGGCGGATTCACCCAGGCAGGCCATGGCAAGGCTTCGGGACTCAAGCGGCTGCAGACTGATGACTGGCTGGTCTACTACTCGCCCAAGACCAGCCTGCGAGACGGCGAGCCACTGCAGGCCTTCACGGCAATAGGTCGGGTCCTCGACGAAGAGCTCTACCAGGTGAAACAGGCGCCGGGGTTCGCACCGTGGCGCCGCAACATCGAGTTCGTCAAGAGCATTGAGGCGCCGATCAGACCGCTGATCGACCAGCTCAGCTTCATCAAGGACAAGCGCCGCTGGGGATACATGTTCCGGGTCGGCCTATTCAAGATCCCACAAGAAGACTTCGCGCTGATCTCACGGGCGATGCAAGTCAAGAACCCGAGTAGCCGCCGTGCCGCAAGACGGTCATGATCCTGCCAGCGGGCAAGCCGCGTGGCCGAGGACCGCTTGGTTGGGAGCCACGGCCGATCGAGGACTCGATCGAGGATTGCGCCCGCAGCCCGCTGGCCTGAGCGACGAGCCCGCCACGCTTCCTGCCGGACATGCGAGGGCCGCCGGCTGGGAAGCGAGGGCGGACCCATCTCGCCCGGCGCTCGTCAGCGATAGTGCCCGGGTCCGCTTCTTCGGACGCTCGCTCAGCTTCACAATGCGGCGGTGACGGGCGGGCGGGATACTCGCCTGCGCAATGTCCGAAGAGTCCACAACCCTCGACGAACGCCTCGCGGCGGGACGGGGGTAGGCGATGTCCGAGAACGCAGACCTCGTGCGCTCGATCTACGCCAACTGGGAACGTGGCGACTTCAAGTCGCTTGAGTGGACGGACCCCGAGTTCGAGATCGTGGCCGCTGATGGCCCCGAAACCGGCAGCACCGGATTGGCCGGAACGGTGGCAGGAATCCGCGAGTTCCTCAGCGCCTGGGAGGACTTCCGCATCACGGCCGAGGAGTACAGGGAACTGGACGACGGGCGCATCCTCGTGCTCGACCGTCGCAGCGGTCGCAGCAAGGCGACCGGGCTGGATCTCGCCACGATGCATACGCAGGGAGCACGCGTGTTCGAGATCCGAGAGGGCAAAGTGACGAAGCTCGTTCTCTACCTAGACCGCGAACGGGCGTTCGCCGACCTCGGCCTGGAGAAGTAGGCGATGTCGCAGGCGAAACGGAGAAGGTGCGTCGTTATATGGGTCGACCGCGTGATCGCGGGCCTAACGATGTACCCGGACATCGACGACGCCCGCGCTGTCGCCGAACGCCTCGCCGAGGAACCGGGGTAGGCGATGTCGGCTGAGAACATGGAGATCGTGCGCGAACTGATGGCGCTCCGCGAGCGGGCACGCGCAACCGGTGAGCCTCTAGCGCATACTGACGCCCCCTACAGGGTCACGGCGCGTTCACGGTCCAGCTGCCGACGTCAAAGGCTTCGGTGGCTTGGGGCTGCCAGCGCAAGTCGAATCCGTACCGGCCGGTGCCGTGAGTGAAGGTCCCGCTGTCGTCGCTAAAGATCAGCTCGAGTTCGATGCTCTTGCGTTCCACGGTATAGACACACAGCCACCCGTTGGCGGCTTTGCCGATCCCGGGGCATTCAGGGGTCGTGTTTTGTGAACCCGTGTACTCGACGTGGCTTCCGTCGATCGGAGCTGCGAGCGGGATCGGGAACGTGTAGGACCCGCTCAGGTATTCCTGACTGATGTCGCCGGAAGAGACGTTGTAGTCCCCGCTCTCCGAGGCCCCCGAGGGTAGCGTCGAGAGCGCCGAGAACCCGTTCGTGCCGCTGGCGCCCGTGGCGCCCGCGCTCCCCTTCGCGCCCGCGCTCCCCTTCGCGCCCGCGCTCCCGTTGGCGCCGGTGGCCCCTTTCGGCCCGGCCGACCCTTGCCGGTTCCAGACGATCGTCCGCTGGCCTTTGTGGCACGACTTGTCGCCCGATTTCAGCACCACGACATGGCTTTCGCCGACGCAGGCCTTGTAGACGGTGTCGTTCGACGCCCTGAAGGCGTCAGTGGCGGCGTAGCTGGCGCCGCCGAGCGCGAGGAACAGGGCCACAAGTGCGATGGCGTTGTTCGCGAAGAATCTCCAGGCTCGCGAGAGCATGACATCACCCCCCATGTCGTTTTCGAGGAGCAGGCAAGCTACCAGGCGATTGACACCCGCTGGCAATTGCCGGCCATTTCAGCGTGGTCGCGCAACTGCTCCCCGACGAGGCTCTCACCAAAGCTCGGAGAGCATCGGCCTGGAGGCGCAAGTGCGCCGGCCCTGCTGCGCGCTAGCTGACGATCGTGAAGTTGAGCGAATCGCCGCTCGACTTCAAACCGGCAGCGTCACGGGCGCTGACAGTGACTGTGTAGCGCCCTGGTTCAAGGCTCTGACTGTGCGTCAGATGTCCCTGGAAGCTGAGCTTGTTCGGGCCTGCCGTGGCCGGCATGCTCAGTGTTCCGGCGGCAACCGTACGCGTGCAATGAGGCTTCGCCGCGTCGTGCTCGTTCGGAGCACGGCAACTGTCGTCGACCGTGCGGCCAACCACGTGGCGCACGAAGCGCAGCTGCACGGTGGCGGCCTCGCTGAGCGTGAAGCTGAACGTCGTGCCGACCGGTGCGGCTGCGGCGTGGCTGAGAGTCGGCAGCTTCTGTCCGCGGCGCCAGCGACTCGCCGACTGCGCTACCGCGCTCAGCGCCGGCGGGGCGGCCGACGCGCCGGCACCGGCGGTGCCCGGCTGAGGGCCTCCTCCGCCCCCTGTGTTTCCTGGGGCCGGCGGTGAGCCTCCGCCTTTGGTTTCTTCGCCTCCGCCGGCGGGTGGGCTGTTCACGAACGTGTATTGATCGCCTGCGGTCACGGCGCTCGTTCCTCCCGGCCCTATCACGCGGACGGGGACGGTGCCCGCGGCGACGGCTGGCGCAGTTGCCGTGATCTGATTGGCCGAGTTGACGGTGAACACCGCCGGGACGCTGCCGAACAGCACGCTGGTGGCGCCGTCGAGGTAGTTGCCGACGAGCTTGATCGCCTCGCCGCCGACGACGGACCCAGAGGTCGGAACGACGCCGGCGAGGTTCGGCGCCAGCACGACTGACGCATTGACCAGCAGCTCGAGCGGGTGGGGGCCCGCGGGGATGCTGTGAGCGGCGCCGTCTTCGGAAAGCGCGGGTTCCGCCACGCCGTAGGTCGCACCTTCAAGATTCACGACGCTGAGGTCTCCGTTCGGGCCGACGTCGGCGCCGACCACATCACCAGCGCGGATCGGCATGCTCACTGCATGCGCTTCGCCCGTCTGGGGGCCAACAACGGCCGCGCTCGTGCCTTCGCTGATCAGCTGTTCGCCTTCGGGCCGCAACACGCGCAGCTTCATCGGACCGCGTCCCTTGGCGCTCCAGCTGGTGATCAGCCCGTCGCCGGGCGCCACGAGCGTCACTCCGGAGGCGGAGCGCTGGACATACGTCTGGCTTGCGCAGCTGAGTTCTGCAAAGCATGTCAGTGAGTTGGTGGGTTCCACGATCGACGGCCCGAGTTGCACCGTCGTGGCCGGCGCGCTGGCCACGAACAGCCCGAACAGCCCGGAGGCGGCGAACGCCAGGCCCGAGGCGCGTCTGAAAGCTGAAGCCGGGTCGCCCACGAGCAGGGATTAATACAGTTTCTCCGCAAGGTTGCTGGCTCAAGGTCAACAATGCACTGTGTGATCTGACCGAATACGCGGAGGCTCGGCCGAATCCCTTCCGGGTTGTTCCACGGTTGGATGTGCCGTCGCACAGATTGCCGGGCTCACCGCCGGACCCAACCGCCACTCAGGCTGCAGTGCGTCGGAATGCCGCTCGGTCCCTGAGGAAACCGGCACGACGCCCGCGACTGATTCGGTGGCGCTGGTCCCGACATGACGGTCGTCGCTCGTGCCGAGGCCGGCGGGAGTGTCGGCGCGGCAAGCGCGACCCGGGCGCTGAATTTTGCAACCACCTATGCCCCGGTCCATTGTGACTAGGCGCTCGCGCTGAGGCGCCCATCGATCCGAGTAGGCGGACGACGAGCGTTAGGCAGGCCGCCTGACGGCATGAACAAACAACCAACGCGCAAAGTGAAGGCAAGTACCTGCGCCCGAGCCTCGCTGAGTCGCGCGTGCTCGCGTGCAGCATCGGGCGGGCGAGCCGGCGCACGGCTAGTCTGTGCGCTTCAAAGCGAGCCTGAGGAGGCGAGGTTGATAGTCAAAGGATTGCGATACCTGCGAAGCAACGCGATCGGAACATTGGCGTTGTTTATTGCGCTTGGAGGCACGGGATACGCAGCCACCGGCGGGTTCACCACCGGGGGCACGATACGTGCGTGTGTTAACGAAGAAGGTGGCGTGAGGCTGTTGAAGGCCGGGAAGCGTTGTCACAAAGGCCAGAAGTCTGTTTCCTGGAGCCAGACCGGGCCGCAAGGCGCCAAAGGCGCGACGGGCTCCCCCGGTGGGGCGGGCTCCCCCGGCGCGGCGGGCGCGGTGGGGACGCAGGGACCGATCGGTCCGAGCGACGCCTATGAAGTGATCCGTGAAAGTGCGGGCATCCTTGCGAAAAGTAACGGCTTCGCTCTGAAAACGATCGCAACGCTGAACGTCCCGCCGGGCACGTATGCCGTGACCGCTAAGGCGACCGCCGAAAACCACGCGCTGGAAATGGAAGCGCAGATCGTCTGCGAGCTCGTCGCTCCACCGACCCGCGAATTGGATGTGGACGTCGTAACGCTCAGCTCGGGGGTTTTTCGCGCGGTCGGCACCGTCGCGCTCTCTGCGAGCGCCGAGCTGCCGTCCGGTGGAACCTGGGAATTCCAGTGCAGCACGGAAAATCCAGAAGTCAAACTCGACGAAATCCGGATCCAGGCGATTCAGGTAGGGAGGATCACGAAAACGTTTTCTTAGGTGTGGAAAATGAGTACGTTGTTCATCCGGTTCTCCTTGAGGCTGGCGGTGTCGAGCCAGTCCAATGAGGACCGGGTAACGCTCAAGCCGGCGTGCCCGCTGACCAGTTCACATACCAAGCGAAGTGACCCGGACCACAGGAGCCGCCGCGAGGTAGCTCGTCGATCAGAGCCTCGGACGCCCGTGCGAGCGTCCGGGTAAGGAAGTTCTCGCGAGAAGTGTGCCCGGAACGACAGCGAACCCCAGCGCAGTGCGGGGTTCTCGGACTCGTCGGTGCCGTGCGCTATTTGGGGCAACCCCGGTTAGGCGTCGCCGCGCGAGTGGGTTAGCCTCCGAGCAGCTCCTCGAGAAAGAACCGCGTCTTTGCCGGCCGCTCCCTCGCGAGTCTGCGAGACGGCCGCGACAGGAGGAGTCTCCGATGGGCCGGCGAGACGCTCGCTACTGGCCTGAATGCGAGGATTGTCGGATGGACGCTGATGCGCGACTGCGTGCTGGCCGTCTGGCGGCGCAGCGGCTGACGCCGGCGACGGCGTGCAAGAGCGCCGAGGAGGCGGCGTTGGCTGTAATCGGCGTCCAGGCTCAGGATCTGCGCGCCGCGGCTCTTGCGCTGCGCTCGCGCGTGCCCGGCCTCACCCGGAGCGCCGTGGGCGCCGCGCCGCTCCTGCGTACGTGGACGGTCCGCGGCACGGTGCACCTGATTGCGGCGTCCGATCGCCCCTGGCTGCACGCGCTGTTGGCCGGGCGAAATGCCCGCGTGTTCGGCGCGCGCTTTGCGCGCTTCGGCATCGTGGAGGAGGTAAACGCCATGCGCGGGGACGTCGTTGAGCTCTGCGGCGAGCGTCCCCGCGACCGGCCGTCGCTGCTGCGCGCGCTGGTCGAGCGCGGCCACCCGTCGCTCGAGCAGGGTCCGATCAACACATTCGTTCCCTGGCTCTCGACGCAGGGGCTCATCGTCACCGACAGTGCCGGCCTGCTGCACGCGGCCGATCCGCCCCCGGCGGTCGACCCCGACGAGGCACTCACGATCCTTGGCGCCCGCTACCGCGCAGGCTACGGCCCCTGCGACGCAACCGACCTCGCGAAGTGGTCCTCGCTGCCCATCACACAGGCGCGCCGGGCGCTCGAAGCCGCCGGACCGCCGAGCGACGTTGACGTGTTGCCCGTCGATGACACACCGCCCTGTCTGCTGCTCGCCGCCTTCGACACGCTCATGCTGGGCTACCGCACTCGCGAGCCATTCGTCCTCGCCGAGGACGACCATCACATCCTGAGGGGCGGTGGGATGCTCAAA
Organism: uncultured Solirubrobacteraceae bacterium; assembly: GCA_963846255.1. Classification (GTDB taxonomy): domain Bacteria; phylum Actinomycetota; class Thermoleophilia; order Solirubrobacterales; family Solirubrobacteraceae; genus Palsa-744. The sequence continues at coordinate 299,710 of CAWJVE010000003.1, read as the reverse complement.
CCCGTCGTACTCAGTCGCGGAGCAGCAACGGGTACATGGTCCATCAAGAAGGGCCGTCCCGAGCCGGCGTGGTTCGCGCAGCCTACGCCCGCTCCGGCGCTCGCCCGCGAGATTGCGGACATCGAACGCTTCCTTGCCTGTTCCGCGATCCCGACGGCAACCTCGCCAACCTCTTCACGCCGGTGACCAAGGACGTGATCGAGCGGTTCAGCGGTCGAGCCCGGCCGGGAGCGAAGATCGGCTAGGCGGCCCGCGTAGGACCCCGATCAGGCCCGGGCGGCGCGGGCGACGAGGCCGTCGAGGAAGGTGTCGATGGCGAAGCGGAATCGCTCGTCGCCGACACCACTGACGAGCTCGGAGGCGTGGCCCACGAGGAGCGGGAAGCGCGTGGCCGAAAGCCCGGTGAAGATGTCACGGATCCGGGCGACGGCATCGTCGCGGTCCGCTTCGGTGGTGTGCCCGGCGGCGCGGCGGACGTCGGCCTCGGTCGCCGTCGCGGTCATGATCAGCATCAGGATGTCGACGGCCCACGAGGCATCCTGAGAGGTGATGCCGCCTGCGAGCAGGATCCCGAGCAGGCTCTCGGCGCCGGCAAGTACGTTCTCGGTGGTCGGGGCCTCGCCCGTGAGGACCGACGCCAGCCCGGGGTAGGCCTCCAGCGCTTCGCGAAATTCGCGCATGAGGTTGTGAACCTGCTCGCGCCAGCGCTCGGGCTCGGGCGCGACCCGCGGCACCGTGGCGGCCACGCGGTCGATCATCGCGCGCAGCAGCTCGTCGCGATTGCGCACGTAGACGTACAGCGAGGCGGCGCCGGTGTCGAGCTCGGCCGCGACTCGCCGCATCGTCACCGCGTCCAGTCCCTCGGCGCCGTTGATCGCGAGGGCAGCATCGACGATCGCGTTCTCGCTCAGCGGGGCCTTGGCCGGACGGTCACGGGTGGAGCGCGGGCGGGCCGGAGCGTCCATGTCGGGAGATCCTACTTGACACGAACGGTGTTCGCAACGTACAGTGTTCGGGACAAACGTTGTTCGTCACCTCAGGAGCCCACCCGATGCCCGAAACCATCGCGCCCCCTCACCCCAGCACCACCACGACCACGACCACCGAGTCCGTCGCGGCCAATCCACTGCGCTGGTGGGTGTTCGCGGTCGTCCTCGCGGCGAACGTGATGGACCTGATGGACGCAACGATCGTCAACGTCGCCGGTCCCTCGATCCGGCACGCTCTCGGCGGCAGTGCCTCCACCTTGCTGTGGCTGAGCGCCGGCTACACGCTCGCGTTCGCCGTGTTCCTGATCACGGGGGCGCGGCTCGGGGACATGTTCGGTCGCCGCCGGTTGTTCCTGGTCGGATCCGCCGGGTTCACCGTGATGTCCGCGGCCTGCGCGGCCGCCCCCTCACCGTCGGTGCTGATCGGCTTCCGCGTGCTCCAGGGCACGTTCGGAGCCCTGATGATCCCCCAAGGGTTCGGGATGCTGAAGGAGTGCTTCGCCGAGGAGGAGATGAGCAAGGTATTCGGCGCCTTCGGGCCGATGATGGGGCTGTCAATGCTTGCTGCACCGATCCTCGCGGGCGCCCTGGTCGAGGCGAATCTGTGGGGGATCGGCTGGCGGCTGGTGTTCCTGATCAACGTCCCGATCGGCATCGCCACGTTCGCCGCGGCCGTGCGAGTCCTGCCGAGGACCGTCGCCCACCCCGGAATTCGATTGGACACCGGCGGGATGATCCTCGTCGGACTCGCGCTGACCACGATCATCTACCCGCTGATTCAGGGTCGCGCGGCCGGCTGGCCGGCCTGGACGTTCATCGTGCTCGGCGCCGGAGTAGCACTGCTCGGCGCGTTCGTGATGTGGGAGCGCCATTACGACGGCGACCCTCTGATCGAGCCGGGACTGCTTGCCAACCGCACCTACACAAGCGGGATCCTCGTCGCGCTCGCCTTCTTCGGCGCCTTCAGCGGACTGCTGCTGTGCGTGTCACTGTTCGGTCAGCTCGGCGAGGGATTCTCTCCGATCCACGCGGGCCTGACGCTATTGGCGATGGTCGTCGGACTGATCGTCGGGATGGGCGCGGGGATGGCGCTCGTCGGACGCCTGGGCCGTCATTTGCTGCTCGTCGGCGTCGCAGCCGTCGGTGCGGGGGCCGTTGTTCTGGCGCTGACCGCGAGCGGCGCCAACACGGCATCCACGCTGGACCTCGCTCCCGGGCTGTTCCTGATCGGCGCCGGCGCCGGCATGTCGATGGGGCAGCTGTTCGAGTTCATCCTCGCCGGCGTCGGAATGGATGAAATCGGCTCCGCCTCCGGCGTGCTCGAGGCGGTGCAGCAACTGTCGAGCGCGATCGGCGTCGCCGCCCTCGGAACGATCTTCTTCTCAGCCTTCGCCAGCGGTCCCCCGACGCGCGCACTCGCGATCACCGCCTGGGCGTGCCTGGTACCGGTCGCCGCCGCCTTTGGGCTCATCCTCCGGCTGCCGATGCAGGCCCGCGAGCAGGTCGCGTGACGGCGGCGCGGCGAGACACCCGCGCCGAGGAGCGCGCGTCATTCGCCCAGGCGGTGTCGTGGCGGCGTGCGTGTGGGATCACGCCGGCGGCCAGGCCCCGCTCAGCCTGTTCTGGGACGCGGCGCGCCGGCTCGATCCCGAAGTCGAGGATGAGTCCCGGCGTGCCGGGGCCCGCGAGGGCGACCTCCCGCGGCTGTTCCATGCCGCCGGGCTGCGGGAGATCGACGAGACGGCGCTCACGGTCAGCCTCGAGCATCCGAGCTTTGACGATTGGTGGGAGCCATTCACCCTTGGCGTGGGACCGGCCGGCAGCTATACGGCCGCTCTCGACACCGGGCGACAAATACAGCTCCGCGAACGCTGCCGGGAGGCGCTGCCGGCGGCGCCGTTCGTGCTCCCGGCCCGGGCTTGGGCGGCACGCGGCGTCCGCTAGGCCCGCGTCGGCGTTCTGTCTAGATTGGCGGCTGATACCCGCCAAACTCCGACCGAAGGGACCCCTCGATGTCAGACCCAGCGATGGCACGCAGGCAGGCAAAGCATCCCGGACCCGATCATCCGATCACGATCGAGCCGAACCCGGCGCGGGTCCTCGTCACGGTCGCGGGGCGAGTCGTCGCTGACAGCACGCACGCCCTCACGCTCCGCGAGGCGAGCTACGCGCCCGTCCAGTACATCCCGTTCAGCGATGTCGACGCCTCGCTGCTGGAGCCGACCGACAACGCTACGTACTGCCCGTACAAGGGCGACGCCAGCTACTACAGCGTTCCGCTCGGCGGCGTGAAGTCCGTGAACGCGGTCTGGACCTATGAGGCGCCCTTTGCAGCTGTCGCGGAGATCAAAGGGCACGTCGCGTTCTATCCCGAGCGCGTCGAGGCGATCACCGAACAGAGTCCCGCCTGACCATTCATGTCGATCCCGCTGATGCTGGCAACCCTGACCGACCGCCGAGACTTCGGCGAGGGCTGGCTGCTGGAGCGAAAGCTCGACGGAGAGCGCTGTGTTGCGCGCAAGGACGGCTCCGATGTGCGGCTGCAGTCGCGCACCGGGAAAGACCTCACGGGCACCTACCCGGAGGTCCGCGCCGCCCTGGTGGCGCAGGCCGGGCGGCGCATGCTGCTCGACGGCGAGGTGGTCGCCTACGACGGCGAGCAGACTTCCTTCGGCCGCCTCCAGCAGCGCCTCGGAGTCGCCCGGCCGTCCCCACAGCTGCTGGGTTCATATCCCGTCGTCTACTGCGTGTTCGATCTCCTCGAGCTCGACGGCGAGGATCTCACGGCCCGGCCTCTGCTGGAGCGCCGCGCACGGCTGACGCAAGTGCTTCGCCCGGGCGGCGCGCTGGAGCTGATCGACGCGGCGCGGGGCGACTCTGAGCGACGCTTCGCCGAGGCGTGCAGGTCCGGCTGGGAGGGGCTCATCGCCAAGCGTGCGGATGCGCCCTACACGAGGGGCCGCTCAGGGGATTGGCTGAAGCTGAAGTGCGCATGGGAGCAGGAGCTCGTGATCGGAGGCTTCACGGACCCCGCCGGCAGTCGCACCGACTTCGGTGCTCTTCTCGTCGGCTACCACGAGGACGGCCAGCTCCGCTACGCCGGTAAGGTCGGCACCGGCTATAGCGGGGCGACCCTCCGAGACCTCGGCCGCAGGCTGCGCGCGCTTGAGACGTCCGAGTCACCGTTTCTCGACGCTCGACCGATCCCGCGCGGCACGCATTGGACCCGCCCACAGCTCGTCGCTCAGATCGGCTTCGCGGAGTGGACCACCGACGGTCGCCTGCGCCAGGCGCGCTTCCTCGGCCTGCGCGACGACAAGGACCCCGACGAGGTAGTCCGCGAGCGCGCGTCGTGAGCGCGGCCACCGCACCCGCATCGAGCGCTCTGCAAGCGGAAACGGGGGGCGATGAGCAGACCCGGTGAGGACCGTGCCTTTCCCGTATTGAGTCGCTCCCAGCTCGCGGAAATTGCTCCGTTTGGAAGCGAGAAGCCAGTCGCCGCCGGAGAGTTCCTGTTCGAGGCTGGAGACGCGTCCTTCGATCTGTTCGTCGTTCTCGACGGCGAGGTCGAGGTCGTGCGATCCGATGACGCTCACGACGACATCGTGGCCACATATGGACCGGGCGGCTTCGTTGGCGAGTTGACGCTTTTGACCGGTCAGCTTCGCTTCCTCACCGGCCGTGTCACCCGGCCCGGCCGAGTGCTCGTGATTGAGCAACCCCAGTTCCGTCGACTCATGAGCCTTCGCCCGGCGCTCGCGGACACGATCTTCACCGCGCTCGTCGCGCGGCGGGAGATTCTGCGATCCGGACCGGGGGCCCAAGCGATCCGGATCATAGGGTCGAGGTACTCGGCCGAGGCGATGAGCCTACGCTCCTTCGCCGAGCACTCGCGACTGCCCCACACCTGGATCGACGTCGAGGATGCCGATGACGTCGACGCGCTGCTCGAGGCGATCGGCGTCCGTCCGCAGGACACCCCCGTCGTGATCACCCCTACGGAGATTCTGCGTCATCCCTCGACGGCGACGTTCGCAGAACATCTCGGGCTGACATTCAGCCCGACGCCCGGCTACGTCTTCGACCTCGTCGTCGTTGGCAGTGGCCCGGCCGGTCTGGCGGCGGCCGTCTATGGCGCCTCAGAGGGCTTGCGCACCGTGTCGCTCGACGCCGTGGCAGTCGGCGGCCAGGCGGGGGCGAGCTCGCGGATCGAGAACTACGCCGGCTTCCCAAACGGCGTCTCCGGCGAGGACCTCACGGCGCGGGCCGCGGTCCAGGCGATGCGGCTCGGAGCGCGGCTGAACGCCCCCTGTGAGGTCGTGGGTCTGCGAGTCGAGGCCGGCTTCCACGCGGTCGTCCTCGGCGACGGCAGCGAGATCCCGACACGCGCGGTGATCGTCGCCTCCGGCGCCCGCTATCGGCGCTTGGCCGTCGATGACCTCGAGCGCTTCGAGGGCGCCGGCGTGTACTACGCCGCGACCGACATGGAGGCGAGGGTATGTGACGGGACGTCGGTGCTGGTGGTGGGAGGGGGCAACTCCGCCGGGCAGGCCGCGATGTACCTCGCCCAGCACCAGTGCAAGGTCACGCTCGCCATCCGCCGCGGCGACCTCGCCCAGAGCATGTCGCAATACCTGATCGAGCGGATCGAGGCCGACCCGAAAGTCGAGCTCCTGACCGGCGTCGAAGTTCAAGCACTCGGCGGCCAGGACCATCTCGAGCAGGTGACGCTCCGCGACATCGCCACGGGCGAGCAGAGGATGATCGGCTGCGCGGGCCTGTTCAGCTTCATCGGCGCACTTCCAGCGACGTCCTGGTTGGGAGACGACGTGCTGCGCGACGCGCACGGCTTCGTGCTCACCGATCGCCAGCTGCCTGAAAGCGCGCCCGGTACGCCTGATCCTCTGCCATTCGAGACGTCTGTGCCGGGTGTGTTTGCCGCCGGCGACGTCCGCCACGACTCCCTCAAGCGGGTCGCCGCTGCGGTCGGCGAGGGATCCAGCGCGGTGCGATCGGTTCACGCCCGCCTCGCCACGGAGCGCTGATTTCACGCGGCGGGCGTCTGGGTGCGCGCGGCGTGGCGACGCGCGTGCCACCAGGCACTTCCTCGTGTCCGTATGAGGAACCCCTCGAGGCGGTTTCGTCTGCCCCACAGCTTCGCTTCGGTGCTGTCCAGTTGTTGGCGCCGCTGGCGGATCAGCTGTAGCTGGCGTTCGACGTGCTCGAGCGCCTCGGCCGCGAGAGCTCCCCGCAATTCCGGATCCTCGGTGCGCTCGAAGGATTGCCGCAGGAGATCGAGTGCCTCCTCGGCCTGAAGGATGCCGCGGGCGGTCTCCTCCGCCCCGCCGAGGATCGCTCTCAACTGCGGGATCCTCTCTCCGAGGGTCGCTTCAGCTGCGCCTCCGTCCACCAGCGCCGTCGGAGCGACCGCAGGCTGTAGCTCACGTTCCTGCATGAACTGCCCTCTCATCTGCTGTCCGCTCGATCGCGCCGGGCGGAGACCGGGGATTCGACTCCTCGCGCGCGGTCGGAGTGCACGATCAGCACGGGGACCGGACTGTGGTGCAGGACGTAGTGGCTTACGCTGCCGAGCAGTATCGAGCGTAGCTCGCCGCGCCCACGGGAGCCCATGACGACCAGATCATGATGGCCGGCCTTGATCTGGTGGATGAGCGCGGGTCTCACCGGCTCGCTGCTCTGCACGGTGATGAGCGAGATCCCGTCGGGGATCCGGTCGACGGCATCTCGCAGGATCGTCTCGGTCTCGGTCTCGGCGTCGCGGGCGACGGTTGCTGCCGGACCACCGCCGCCACCGAAGTAGGCCGCGGCGGGAGGCGCCACGACGGCGCTGAAGAGTGTCAAGCGGGCGTGCTCTGACTCGGCCAGGTCGATCGCCTGCGTGAGCGCCTGCTCGGCATCTGGCGAGCCGTCGATGGCGACGAGGATGTTCTGGAACATGGTCGGCTCCTTTCGGATTGCGGAGCTCAGTAGTGCGTCTTGACGTGTATAGCAGATAGCTATATAGTTCACAATGTGCCTTAGGCGAGCACGACCAGCGACCGAGACCCTCAGCTCACGGGGACGACTGTTTCCACCAAGCCTGTGACGACGTCGTAGACGTGCCCGGAGACGGTGACGCGCGGCGGTATCGCGGATGCGGACTCCAGACGCCCGACATCGCGGGTGACGGTCTCTGCGGGGTCCAGGACTGCGTGCTCGCGCAGGGTCGACTCGTCGGCGCCGATCCGCTCGGCGTATCGGTGGCGGAAGGTGTCGTCGGCGAGCGCTCCGCTTCCGCACTGGGTGTGGTGGATTACGGCGACCTCGAACAGCGGGCCGTCGAGCAGTACGGTCTCGGCGAGCTGGCCGATGAAGGCGACGTCGTTGATGACCTCCGGGGTGACCCGCCCGCCGACGTTGCGGACGACCATCGCGTCGCTGAGGTCGAGGCCGAGGAAGTGCGCAGGGTCGACACGCGGATCGAGGCACGTGATCACGAACAGGCGCAGGTTGGGGAACACGACCGCACCCTGGTGGCCGCCGGCGGCTGCGAAGGCGCGGTTGCGTCCCAGCGCTGCCTCGATGTTCCCCACAACCGGCTGGCCGGGATTGGCGAGGTCGAACCCGCTCGCTCGCCCTACGTCAGAGCCGGCGGCGGTCGTGCGCGCCTTGGATTGCTGGCTGTTCATGATGTTCGTGTCCTTCTCTTGGGGAGCGTCAGCTACGCGCCGCGGCCGTGACGGGCGAGGGGAGTGCGTCGCACCGCCGGCGCGTCGTCGTCGCTTGTCGTGGGCTGGGCGGGCAGCAACGCCAGCGCCATCACGGCGCCCGCCGCAGCGACCCCCGCGGCGAGGTAGTTGGCGGTGCTGAAGCCGTGGAAGAAGGCCGCGTTGGCGGCGTTTTGGATGGCCGATCCGAGCAGCGGCTGCCCGGCATGGGTCAGCTTCCCCGCGACTATCAGCGCGGCACCGACTGATGCGTGCGCGTTCCGGCCGATGGTGGCCGGCAATCCGGCGGGGAGTGCGCTCGCCAGGCGGCTGGCGTACAACGAGGCGTAGATGCTGCCGATGATGGCGACACCGAGCGTGCCGCCGAGCAGCCGCGTGGCGTCGTTGACCGCCGATCCCACGCCCGCCTTCGCCTTCGGCACGACGCCCATGATTGCCTCGGTGGCGGGGGCGCTGGTGAGCCCCATGCCCGTCCCCAGAATGACCATCTGAGCGGCGATCGTCCCGTAGCCGGTTGTGGCTGATGAAGTCGAAACCCACAGGTAGAAGCCGGTCATCAGGAACAGTCCGCAGGCAACGATCAGCTTCGTACCGAACCGGACGGCCAGCTTGGTACCGACGATCGAGGAGATCGCGACGAATGACGCGACCGGGAGCAGCCGCACGCCGGTCGACAACGGGGAGTAGGCCTTGACGAACTGGAACATCTGGGTGACGAGGAAAATGAACCCGGACAACGCGAAGAAGGAGATCGCGACCGAAGCGCTCGCGGCCGTGAACCGCGGGTTACGGAACAGGCTCACATCGAGCATCGGCTGCTCGCGTGCGGCGCTCCCAGGCGACGAAGGCCGCCGCCAGCACTGCCGTCACCGCGAAGCTGCCGAGCGTCCGCGGGCTTCCCCAGCCGTGGCTCGGAGCCTCGATGACCGTGTAGACGAGCAGCGCAACCGTCGCGGTCGACAGCGCGAAGCCCGCGCGGTCGGTCCGCGGCGCGTGCGGGTCGCGCGAGGCCGGTACGTAGCGCGCCGCCAGGACGCCGGCGATGGCGGCGATCGGCGCCATCGCGAAGAAGATGCTGCGCCAGTCCGATACTCTCGAGCAGCCAGCCGCCGACGATCGGCCCGAGCGCGATCGCAGCGCCCGTGATCGCGCCCCACAAGCCGATCGCCTGGGCGCGCTCGCCGCGCTCGGTGAACACGTTTGTGATCAGCGACAGCGTCGAAGGGAACACCATCGCCGCGCCCACGCCCATCACGGCACGGGCGGCGATCAGCTGGCCGGGACTGCGCAGAAGCCCGCCTACCAGGCTCGCCAGGCCGAACACCGTTAGGCCGGCGAGCAGCATCCCCTTGCGCCCGAAGCGGTCGGAAAGACTTCCCGCGACCAGCACCGAGGCGGCGAACACCAAGTTGAAAGCGTCCACCACCCACTGCAGCTGCGAGTCGGATGCGTGCAGCTGGCGCACGAGTGACGGCAATGCCACGTTGACGATCGTGGTGTCGAGATTGATCACAAACGCCGCCAGCAGCAGCGAGATCAGGATTGCGGGCTTGCGGTTCATGGCTCCTCCTGGAGGGCTAGCTTGCGTCACGCAAGGCAACCTAGCCAGGAGTCTGGCTTTTGTCAAGCAAGTCAGCTAGGCTTCGACCGTGCTCCAACGCGACTATCCCGACCAGGTCTGCTCGATCGCCCGCTCGCTCGAGATCGTCGGCGAGCGCTGGACCCTGCTGATCCTGCGCGACGCCGTTCTCGGCATAACTCGCTTCGAGGACTTCCAGGAGAAGCTCGGGATCGCCTCCAACGTGCTCACCAACCGCCTCAAGCTGCTGTGCGAGGAGCAGGTGCTCGAGCGCGTTCCGGACCCGCAGCGTCCCGGCCGGCCCAAGTATGTCCTCACCGACAAGGGACGCGAGCTAGCCCCCGCCCTGATCGTGCTGATGAAGTGGGGCGACCGTCACTATCCGACACCGGACGGCCCGCCCCGACTCACGCTCCACGCCGGCTGCGGGGGCAGCATCGGCCAAGACCTCCGCTGCGACCGCTGTGGCAAACAGGCGGGGCCTGGCCAGATCGAACTGCTCCCCGGCCCCGGAGCGCCGCGAGGCGAGCACACCGGACAATGAGCACCGGCCGGCCGGCCGGGCGGGCCGGCCGGTGGTCTGTCAGCCCCGGCCCGTCGTCCCGAGCTGGTTCTCGCCTCAGGTGATGCCGGCGGCGGCGAGCATGCGCCTGAGGTCGACGACCATCTGCTCGCCGACATCCTTCCCGCTCGGGCGCTGGAGGGTCTCGGTCGCGCCACCTACAACGACCTTGAACTTGCCGTTGTGCTCATCGGTCACCTCGCCGATCGCCTCCAGCAGGGAGAGGACGTCACGCCACTCGACGTTGTGGCTGACCGGGTGGGAGAGGATGGCCTCCGCCGTATAGCGATGGTGGTGGTCGAGGTGGGTGCTTTCGAGTCACGAGGACTCGACCCTACTGCTTCGCCGGACCTAGGCGGCCGGGGCGCTCACGCGCCCCCTTCCAGCGCCGGCCCACCCTTCTTGACCTGTGCCCCGGCCCCCGCCGGTGAGCGGTCGATTGCCAGTTTCGGCAGGTGGCGCTCCAGCGAGGCGGGGAAGACCCAGGTGCGCCGGCCCAGCAGCTCGAGGACCGAGGGAAGCAGAAGGCTGCGCACGATGAACGCATCGAGGAACACGGCCGTCGCAAGGCTGAGTCCGAACAGCTTCAAGACGCGTTCGTCGCCGAGCGCGAACGAGGCGAACACGCAGATCATGATCGCGGCGGCAGCGGTGATCACGCGGCCGGTCGACGCCAGCCCCCGGTTGACGGCGTAGGAGGCGTCTTTGCTGCGGCCCCATTCCTCGTGTATGCGCGAGACCAGGAAGACCTCGTAATCCATCGACAGGCCAAACACGATCGCGAACAACATCACCGGGATGAACACCTCGATCGGCCCCCCCTTGACGTTGAAGAAGCTACCCAGCCAGCCCCATTGGAAGATCGCCACCACCACGCCAAGTGAGGCGCCGATCGAGAGCAGGTTCATGACCGCGGCCTGCACCGGGATCACCAGCGAGCGGAACACCACCAGCAACAACAGCGCGGAGAGCAGCACGACGATGCCGATGAACAGGGGCAGCTTGCTGGAAAGCACGCTCGTGAAGTCGATCGTGGTGGCCTGTTGGCCCCCGACGAGCAGGGTCGAGTTGGTGCTGTGGGCGAGAGGTGGCAGCACGGTCCCCCGCAGCGAGTGCACGAGTTCGGTTGTGGCCAGCGACTGCGGCGAGCTGTGCGGGTAGACGTTGAACACCGCCGTCTGGCCACTGGGGCTAAGGCGCGGGGGTGACACGCTCGCCACGTTGGCCGTCGCCTTGAGGCCGTCCGCGATGCTCGCCAGGGCCGCGCCGTCGCCGGCATGGGGCAGGCTCGCGACGACCGCCAGGGGGCCGTTCGAGCCGGGGCCGAAGCCCTTGGCGATCAGGTCGTAGGCCTGCCTGGTGGTGTCGCTGGGCGGGTTGTTGCCCGCATCGCTGTTGCCCAGGCGCATCGCCGTCACGGGCGCCGCCAACACGAGCATGATCGCCAATCCCGCGACCGCCCCCGGCCAGGGGTGGCGCTGGATCGCGTTGGCCCACGAGGCCCAGAAGCCGTGCCGGGCGGCACCGGGCTGCGGCGGGTGCGCCCGCTCGCGGCGGCTCGGGCGCCCGATGCGAGCACCGACGCGCGAGAGTGCGGCCGGGAGAACCGTGAGGGCGGCGAGCATCGTCATCAGCACCGCCAGCGCTGATGCCACCGCGAGCCCATAGAGGAAGCTCACGCCAAGCAGGAACTGTCCGAGCAGCGCGATGATCACGGTTACGCCCGCGAACACCACCGCCCGCCCGGCCGAGTCCATCGCGTCCTCGATCGCGGACTGGAGCTCGGCGCCTGCCCGGAAGTTCTCACGGAAGCGCGTCACGATGAAGAGCGCGTAGTCGATACCGACACCGAGCCCGATCATGGCCGCGAGCTCGATTGCGAAACTCGGCATGCCGATGACCTGCGAGGCCAGCCCCGCCAATCCGATGCCGGTGCCGAGCCCGAGCAGCGCGGTCACGATCGGCAGCCCCATCGCCACGAACGAGCCGAAGGTGATGAACAGGATGATCATCGCCGCCAGCAGGCCCACGGCGGTGGCCGTGCCGAGCGATGGTTTCTGCGCCTGTTCGATCGCCTCCCCGCCGAGCTGCACTTCGAGCTCGTTCGAACGAGCTCGCTCGGCCGTCGCGATGACGTTTTCGATCGACGTTTTGGGCAGGACGTTGGCGCGTTGGTCGAAGTTGAGCGTGGCGAAGGCGATCTGCCCGTCGGCGGACACCGCATGGGCGCCCGCAGGCGAGTAGGGACTGACCACGCTCGTCACGTGGGGGAGTGCTGCGACCTCTTTCAGCATCCGTTCGACGTGCGCGCGCGTCGCCGCGTCGGTGATCCGTCCCTCGCGCGCCCGCACCACGATCTGGTCGGAATCGCCGGACTGGGCCGGAAAGTCGCGTTTGAGCAGGTCCGTCGCCCGCTGGGATTCGGTGCCCGGGAGCGAGAAGTTGGTGCTGTAGTTGGTCCCGACCGCGCTGGAGATGGTCAGCGAGCCGAGCAGCAGCACGACCCAGCCGACCAGCACCACGCGGCGGTGGTGCGCCGCCCAGCTGCCGGTCCGGGCCACGAGTCCCAGCTTGCGCTCCGGTGCCGTCGTAGGGCTCATGTCAGACCTCCAGGCATGCCGCGGGGTAGCAAACAGTCCGTTTTGCGAATAGTTCGCAGATCGAACTAGGCTAGCATAGGGACCATGAGCGTCAGGAGCGATCCGGAAACCGAACCGCGGCCGGGCGTCGAGGACGACCTCGCTGAGCTCACCGCGATGCTACCCGTGACGCTCCAGGACCTTAAGAGCGCAGTCCCGGCGCCCATGCCGATGCGAGATGCGATGGAACGAGCCTCGCTCGGAAAGCGTCACGCGAGCGCGCTCCTGGCGATCGCGGCGGTCGAACCCGTTGGCGTCAGTGAACTGGCCAAGCGCCTTGGCCTGTTGCTCTCGAGTACCAGCACGATGGTGGGAGAGCTGAGCCGGGCGGGTCTGATCGAGCGCCGGGAGGACGACCAGGATCGCCGGCGCACGATCGTGCGCGTCCACGAGGACTACCGCGACGCCATGAGGGTCTGGCTCGAAGGAGCGCTGGCGCCGGTTCGAAACACCCTCCAGCGACTCTCACCGCAAGCACGTGAGCACTTCATGGAGGGCTGGCGCATCCTGCAGGAAGAAGCAGCCCTACGCGCATCCGACGAGGGCCTGGGCCCGGAGTGCGAGAGCTAGGCCGCAGGAGGCCGCGACGAGATAGTTGCGTATGCCACGAGATCGTGGTACGCTTGACGTCTGGGGTTCCGGTCCGAGACCGTCGCTCCGAAAATCGAGGCCGACCAGGGCGTAGGACTTGCAGAAGCCCTGCAAACCGGCCGACCGAGACCCGAAGGCCGTCCGTAAGGGCGGCCTTCGTCGTTTGCGTCTCCGTGCCGGAAGCAGTGCGCGGGGCGCCGAGCCGGTCTGCACGGTTACTCGAGTGGTCCTCGCACCGAGGTCACGAGCTGTGTGTTGAACCCCAGCCAGTGCATGCGGCCCACGTAGCGCGCGTGCTCGATCTTCAGGCAGCGATCGACGATCACGTCCAGTCCGCCCTCGGCGGCGATTCGAGCGCCCTCCTCGTTGATCACGCCGAACTGGCACCACAGGGCGCCGGCGTCGATCGCCACCGCTTCACGGGCGATCGCCGGCAGCGCCTCCGGGGCGCGGAACACGTTCACGATGTCCACCGGCTCGGGCACATCAGCAAGGCTGGGGTGGCTCACCTCTCCGAGGATCTCGCTCTCGCGCGGGTTGACCGGCACGATCCGGTAGCCGTGTCGCTTGAGGTAGAAGCCGACGAAGTTGCTGGCACGCAGCGGGTTCGCGGACAGGCCCACGATCGCGACCGTGTGCGCTGTGTGGAGCACGCGCTGGATCGTCAGCGGGTCCTGGTAGCGGGCGACGTCCAGGTCGCTCACCTCGCGCGGGCCAGGCCCTGGTCGAGGTCCCAGATCAGGTCATCCACCGACTCCAGGCCGACGGACAGCCTGATGGTCCCGGGTCCGACGCCCGCCGACTCGAGCTCGGCGTCGCTCAGCTGACGGTGGGTCGTGCTGGCGGGATGGATGATCAGGCTCTTCGCGTCGCCGACGTTCGCGAGATGCGACCAGAGCGTCACAGACCGGATCAGCTCCTCGCCCGCGGCCCGACCGCCGACGCACTCGAACGAGAACACCGCGCCCGCGCCGCGCGGCAGGTACTTCGCCACCAGTGGCTCGTATCGGCTGCCCGGCAGTCCCGGGTAGGCCACGTTGGAGACCAGCTCGTGGGACTCGAGGAAGGCGGCGACCGCGCGAGCGTTCTCGACGTGGCGCTCGAGACGCAGCGAGAGCGTCTCGAGGCCCTGCAGGAACAGGAAGGCGTTGAACGGCGACAGCGCGGCCCCGAGGTCGCGGAGCGTCTCCGCCCGCAGCTTCATCAGGTAGCCGTAGGTGCCGAACGTCTCGTGGAACTGCAGCCCGTGGTAGGCGGGCGACGGGTCTGCGACGACCGGGAAACGGCCGTTGGACCAGTCGAACTCGCCCGACTCGACGACGACACCGCCGATGCTGGTGCCGTGGCCGCCGATGAACTTGGTGGCCGAGTGGATCACGATGTCGGCGCCCCACTCGATCGGGCGGCACAGGTATGGCGTGGCGAACGTGTTGTCCACGATCAGCGGCAGCTCGTGCTCGTGGGCGATGGACGCGAGCGCCTCGATGTCGAGCACGTTGCCGGCCGGGTTGCCGATCGTCTCGCCGAAGAACGCCTTGGTGTTCGCCCGCACAGCCCCCTGCCAGGCGCGTGGATCGTCGGGATCGATCCACGTCAGCTCGACGTTCATCTTGCGCAGCAGGTGCTTGAACTGGTTCACCGAGCCTCCGTACAGCGCGGAAGACGAGACGACGTGGTCGCCCGGCTCCAGCAGCGTGAACAGGGCCGCCGCCTGCGCGGCGATACCGCTTGCGAACGCCACCGCCCCAGCCCCGCCCTCGAGATTCGCGACCCGCTCCTCGAAGGCCGCCACGGTGGGGTTCATGATTCGGGAGTAGGTGTTGCCGTACTCCTGCAGGTTGAAGTAGGCGGCCGCCGACTCGGGGTCCTCGAAGACGTAGCTGGTCGTCTGGAAGATGGGCATCGCGCGGGCGCCGGTGTTGGGGTCCGGGCGCTGACCCGCGTGGAGCTGGCGGGTCTCGAACCCGAACTCGGGCGTGTCCTGCACGCGGGGTCGCTCGCCGCTCATCCGGGCCCTTCCAGGAAGCGACGCACGATCGGCGTCTGCTGCGCCTCCTCGAGCAGGAAGCAGTCGTGGCCGTAGGGGGCGTCGATCACGTGTAGCTCGACCGGCTTGCCCAGCGCCCGCAGCGCCGCCTCGATGTCCTGCGATCCGGACGGCGGGTAGAGCCAGTCGGAGCTGAAGGCGATCAGCAGGGTGCGTGCCGTGATGCCCTCGAGCGCGCGCAAGAGCGAGCCGTCCCCATGCTCCCGCGCGAGGTCGAAGTAGGTCAACGCCCGCGACGTGTACAGGTAGGTGTTCGCGTCGAAGCGCTTCACGAACGAGTCGGCCTGGTGGCGGAGATAGCTCTCGACCTCGAACTCCGGATCGGTGATCGTGTAGCGGAGGTCCTCGGCGAACTGCAGACGGCGGCCGAACTTGTCACGCAGCGCGCCGGCCGAGAGGTAGGTGATGTGGCCGATCATACGCGCGATGCTCATGCCGGCATCAGGCGTGTCGGCGGTGTCGTAGTAGTGGCCCTCCCGCCAGTCCGGGTCGCGCATGATCGCCTCGCGGGCGATCGCGTTCCACGCCACCCCCTGCGGCTGCAGGGCGTGCGTGCTGGCGATCGCCACGACCGCGTCGACCTGGTCGGCGAGCATGATCGCCCACTCGAACGCCTGCATCCCGCCGAGCGAGCCGCCCGCCACGGCGGCGAGCCTCTCGATCCCCAGCTCGTCGAGGAACGCGCGCTCGGTCCTGACCATGTCCGCGACCGTGATGACCGGGAAGTCCGTTCCGTATGGGCGCCCCGTGGCGGGGTCCAGCGAAGATGGTCCAGTGGTCCCGCGGCAGCCGCCGAGCAGGTTCGTGGAGATGACGTGGTAGCGGTCCGTGTCGAATGCCTTGCCGGGTCCGATCATCCCGTCCCACCAGCCGAGCCCCCTCTTGCCCGCCTCCTGGTCGCGGTCCTCGGCTCCGAACCCGTCGCGGGCGCTCAGGGCCGGCGCCCGCTTGGAGAAGCCGGCCGCGTGAGCGTCGCCGCTCAGCGCGTGGCAGACGAGGATTGCGTTGTCTCTCCGGGGGGAGAGCTCGCCATAGGTCTCATACGCGACCCGGATCGGGTGCAGTTCGCGCCCGCAGTCGAGCGGAACCGGACTCGGGAGGTCGAGGAAGCACGTTTCGACGGTCCCCACCGAGCCCGCCGCCGGCGTTCCGGTCACCCTCATTTCTCCATCTCGCAAGCCACCCGCCGTATATTGTCTTGCTTTCCGATCGAGAAATCAGCCTATAGGCAGAGAAAGGGGCGTGGTGGGCCATGTCCACAGCCATCGACAACGGAGTAAACGTCCAGGCGCTGCTCGACGCGCGAGAGGCCCTGTCGGGAGCGCCCGCGGGCGCGCAGTTCACCTGGCGGGCATCCTCGAAGTGGCAGAACGGGGTCCACAGCACCACCACGATCCAGAACTACTTCGGCCTCGGTGAGGAGCAGAGCCACAAGCGCGAGACGGTCCTCGACGCCGATCACCCGGAGGTCTTCGCCGCCGAGGACAACGGCATCACGCCGATCGAGTACCTGCTCGTGGGGCTGACGAGCTGCCTGACCGCCGGCGTGGCGTCGGTGGCGCAGAACCGCGGCATCCAGCTGCGCTCGGTCGAGGCCACGGTCGAGGGCAACCACGACATCCGCGGGATCCTCGGTGACGCCGACGTTCGCAACGGCTTCAACGACATCAAGGTGACCTTCGACATCGACGCCGACGCCTCGGCCGAGGAAATCGAGGCCCTCGTCGCCCAGTCCCAGAAGCGCTCGGCCGTGTTCGACGCCCTCACGAACCCGACAGAGGTCGCGGTCGCGGTCGTCTGAGAGCAGCACGATCGAGCGCCTCACCACCGTCGTCATAGGCGCGGGGCACGCCGGCCTGGCGGCGAGCCATTTTCTCGGCGAACGGTCGATCGACCACGTCGTGCTCGAGCGCGGCGAGATCGCGAGGTCCTGGCGGCGGGAGCGCTGGGACTCGCTGCGGCTGCTGACCCCGAACTGGCAGAACGGGCTGCCGGGCGTTCCCTACCAGGGCGACGATCCCGGGGGCTACATGACCGCGGGCGAGGTCGCTGGGCTGATCGAGCAGTTCGCGGAGCGATGCCGGGCACCTGTACGCACCGAGACCGACGTCGTCTCGCTGCGGACCGGAGGCGGCGACGGCCACCGGGTGAGCACCAACCGGGGCGAGATCGAGGCCCGCACCGTGGTCATCGCCAGCGGAGCCTGCAACCTCCCTGCGGTGCCGGCGTTTGCTGGTGCCGTGCCCGCACAGGTCGAGCAGATCACGCCGTTGCGCTACCGCAGCCCGGACGGCCTCCCCGACGGCGGGGTGCTGGTCGTGGGGGCGTCGGCGACGGGCTTGCAGCTGGCCGCCGAGATCTCCAGCTCGGGGCGAGCGGTGACGATGTCGGTCGGCGAGCACGTCCGGCTGCCGCGCGTCTACCGCGGCCGAGACGTCCTGTGGTGGATGGACGCCGCGGGAGTATGGGATGAGCGATACGACCAGGTCGAAGACCTCACGCGGGCGCGAAGCCTGCCCTCGCCGCAGCTCGTCGGTACCCCCGAGCGCGTCACGCTCGACCTCAACGCGCTGGTGGCGCTCGGCGTCGAGCTGGTCGGCCGCTGGGCGTCGGTCCGCGACGGCGTCGCCTTGTTCTCCGGCGGGATCCGCAACGTCTGCTCGCTCGCGGACCTGAAGATGAACCGGCTCCTGGGTGGATTCGACGAGTGGGCCGCGATCTCCGGGATCGACGGGGAGGTCGACCCTCAGGAGCGCTTCGCCCCGACCGCGGCACCATCCTCGCCGCGCTGGCAGCTCGATCTGCGCAGCGGTGAGATCGGCACGATCGTGTGGGCCACCGGCTTCCGGCCCGACTACCGCTGGCTCGAGGTGCCGGTCCTCGACGCCAAGGGTCACCTCCGTCACGACGGTGGCGTGGTCGATCACCCCGGCCTGTACGCCCTCGGCCTGCCGGTGCTGCGGCGGCGCAAGTCCACGTTCCTGTACGGGATCGAGGACGATGCGCGCGAGGTGATCGACGAGCTCGCTCGGTACCTGGCGGAGCGATCCCGGACCGGGCGCGGTGGCGGATAGCCGGGTTCGTGGCGTCTGCAACGAACGTTGCCGAGAGCCCCGTTGGACGAGAAGCGGGCGTAGCGAGGCGACCTGCGGGTAACGCAGAGGAGATGGAGTTGCGAAACCCACACCTCAAGAGGCGCATGCGCAACGCGGGAGCGGCCGCGGTCGGCGGCGTGAGCGCGGGAGCGGTGATGCTCGCGCTGGTCCTGATCACGGCGGCGGTGACGATCGCGCTCGTGCTCGCGCTGGCGATCCTGCTGGCGGACGTGAACGCCAACCCAGGTAACACGATCGCCAAGGGCATCCACGAGAGCGCCAACCTGTTCGCGGGCTCGTTCACGGACCTGATCCGCTTCGGCGGCCATCCCAAGCGGGCGATCAGCGTCGACTGGGGTATCGCAGCGATCGTTTACCTGCTGGCCGGAGCGCTGGCGGCGAGGTTGATATTCGGTGTCGGCCGCGGCGGCCTTCGTTTCGAGCAGCGACACCGGACCTCGGCCGCGAACTCCTGAAGGGCTCGTCGTGGTGCAGGCACGCAACCCGGAAGTGGCCGGCGTGAAGACCGCCCCCAGGGCGAGGCGACTGCTGGCGCGCGTGGCGCTCGCGGTGGCGCTCGCGACAGCGGCGGTGGCGGTCATGTCCAGCGGCTCGGCGCTGGCTGCGCTCACGATCTCCAAGTGGGAAGCGGGCACCTGCAGGGAAGTCAACTGCGAAGACTCGGGCCCGACGTCGCGCTTCTACACCCAGGCCGCCGGCCATCCCGACTTCGGCATCACCGACTTCCGTTTCGCCACCGCCAAAGTCGGCCCCGGCCACGAAGCGCCGCACGGGCAAAGTCAAGGACGTGCGCGTCGATCTGCCACCCGGGCTGGCGGTCAACCCGGAAGCCACCGAACAGTGCACCGAAGCCCAGCTCCAGCAGTTCAAATGCCCGGCCGGCAGCCAGGTCGGTGAAGACGAAGCCGTCGGCACCGCCACCGCCTTGGAACTGCTGCACCTCGGTCTCACGGTGACCGAACACTTCCCGGTCTACAACATGCAGCGCCGTCCCGGCGAGCCCGCCCGCTTCGGCGTCGAAGTGAACAGCCCGACGCTCGAACTGCTCGCCACGGCGGGTCACGACCTGCGCGGGCAGATCTACCTCGAAGGCGGCCTCAGCTGGCAGCACGAAGCGGAAACGAGCGAAAGCAGCGGTGTGCCCACGGGCGACTACCACGAGTTCTTCAAGATCCAGAACCTCCCCCACGAACCCGAAGTGATCGAGTCCAAGCTGATCTTCTGGGGCATCCCGCAGCAGCACACGCACGTCGGTTCCCCCGCCGCCTTCATCACGCTGCCGAGCACGTGCACGAGCAAGCCGGTGACCTACCTGCACGTCGACTCCTACGAAGCGCCGGGCGCGTTCGCCGCCTACAGCAACGAAACGCCCGTGACGGCCACCGGCTGCAACCAGCTCGCCTTCAACCCCTCGCTGTCGCTGGGCGCCGAAGACACCGGCTCCGACCAGCCCGACGGCGTCACGGCCGACCTGCACGTGCCGCAGCTCACCGACGAACCGTCGAAGCCCAACTCACCCGACGTGCAGAGCGCCCAGGTGACGCTGCCGGAAGGCCTCACGCTCGACCCGTCGGGCGCAAACGGGCTCGTCGCCTGCAGCGACGCCCAGTACGCCGCAGGCAGCTGTCCCGAAGCCTCCAACGTCGGCTCGGTGCTCGTCAACGCTCCCGGAATCCCCGACGGCTCGCTGACCGGGGGCGTGTACGTGGGCTCCCCCGAAGCCGGGGCGGGGCCGGAATCGGGCGGCGAGTACCGCATGTTCCTGATCGCCACGGCGCCGCAGTATGGGGTCGGGGTGCGCCTCGAAGGGCGCGTCAGCGCCAACGCACAGACCGGCCGTCTCCTCGCGAGCTTCTCGGGCGCGCCGCAGGTGCCGTTCGAAGACTTCGTGATCCACCTGCGTGGGGGTGCCCGCGCGCCGCTGGCCAATCCGCTCGCGTGCGGCCCGGCGACCCCGAGCGCGCAGATCCTGCCGTACACAGGGCAGAGCGCCACCGAAGCCGCCGCCGGTGGCTTCTCCGTCAGCGGATGCCCGCCGTCGCTGCCGTTCTCGCTGGGACAGACGCTCACGCCCGAAAACCCGCGTGCCGGTGCGTTCAGCCCGTTCACCTTCAACCTCGCGCGAGTGGACGCCCAGCAGTACCTCTCGAGCGTCACGGTCACGCTGCCTCCGGGGCTCGTGGGTGCGATCCCCTCCGTGCCCTTGTGCGGCGACGCGCAGGCCAACGCCGGCACGTGTCCCGTCGCGAGTCAGATCGGCGCCGTCGGAGTGGCGGTCGGCGCCGGAGGCGAACCGTACGCGCTCGGAGGTCAGGTCTATCTGACAGGTCCCTACGGCGGCGCCCCCTACGGGCTATCGGTGGTCGTGCCCGCCGTCGCGGGGCCGTATGACCTCGGCGAGGTGGTCACGCGCTCGGCGATCTCGGTCGGCCTCTACAACGGGCGCGTGAGCGTCGCCACCACGCTGCCGAGCGTCGTCGGCGGCGTGCCTCTGCGCCTGAAGCACATCAGCGTGGACGTCAACCGGGCGCGGTTCGCGTCGAACCCGACGAGCTGTGCGCCGCTGTCCACCGAATCGCTCGCGCTCTCCACCTTCGGCGCCAAGGACGCCCTCACGAGCCCCTTCCAGGCAAGCGACTGCGGTGCGCTGGCGTTCAAGCCGCAACTGCACGCGAGCAGCGGGGCGAAGACCTCGAAAGCCGGCGGCGCGAGCATCGAGGTGACGGTTACGCAGCCGGCCGGCGAGGCGAACATCCGGGAGCTGCAGCTGCAGCTCCCGAGCCGGCTGGTGGCGCGCGGGTCGACGCTCCAGAAAGCGTGCCTGGCCGCGAGCTTCGAAAGCGGCCCGCCGCCGGGCAGCTGCCAGTCGACCGCTCGTGTCGGCATGGTCACGGTGAAGACGCCCGTTCTGCCCACTCCCCTCACCGGCACCGCGTGGCTGGTCTCACACGGCAACGCCCAGTTCCCGGACCTCGACCTCGTGCTGAAGGGCGACAACCTCGAGGTGGTGCTCGTCGGCCACACCCACATCGCCCGCTCGAGCGTCACCACCTCGACCTTCGAAAGCCTGCCCGACGTCCCGATCACGAGCGTCAGCGTGGACCTGCCCACGGGTCCCAACTCGGCGCTCGCACCCAACGGCCGTCTGTGCGGCACGCGGCTGCTGGCACCGACCACGATCATCGCTCAGAACGGCGCCAAGCTCACCCCCAACACGAAGCTGGCGGTGAGCGGCTGCCCGGTGCTGGTGCTGTCACACAAGCGCAAGGGAGGGCACCTGATCCTGCACATCTGGGCTCCCCGTTCGGGACGCGTTAGCGTCAGCCTCCCGGGCACGGCGGTGACCCACAAGCGCGTTCGCGGCGAAGGGGACATGACCCTTGCGGTGCCCTTCAGTGGGGCCGGCGGCAAGCGCAGGCTGACCGCGCACGTGACCTTTACGCCGACCGCCGGGAACCGCTCGACGGTGAAGTTCGCGGTCCGCGGTTAGGGTGGCCCCATGACCGAGCTCCTGGTGCTCGGGAGCGGCGGTCCGCTCGTCAACCCGCGGCGCGCCTCCTCGGGCTACGTGCTGAGCACCGACACCGGTTCGCGTGTGCTGTTGGACGCCGGGGGCGGCGCCTTCGAGCGCCTCGGACGCTCGGGCATCGGCGCCTCGCAGCTCGACCTGGTGCTGCTCACCCACCTGCACATCGATCACAGCGGCGGGCTCGCTCCGGTCGTCTTCTCGGCCTTCCTGGAGGGCCGCACCGAGACTCTGACGGTGGTCGGCCCGACGCCGAGAGGCGGTCTCCCGGGAGTGGGGCGCTTCTGCGAGGCCCTGTTCGGCGCCGACGGCGCGTGGAGCTACCTGCACTCGTTCGACGGCTTCGGCATCAGGCCCGTGGAGACCTCCAGCGAGCTCGAGGGGGCCACGGCGCGGGCCGTGATCGATCACGCCGGCGTGTCAGTGGTCTCGGTGGCGGTGCCCCACGGGGAAATGCCCGCAGTCGCCTACCGGGTCGAGTGCGACGGCCACACGATCGTGCACAGCGGCGACGTCCAGAGTGCCCACCCGCCGCTGGTCGAGCTTGCAGACGGCTGCGATCTGCTGATCCATCCGCTCGCCCTGCCCGAGCGCGAAACCGAGAACGGCCACCTGTTCGCGAAGCCGAGTGCGGTCGGCCGGGTGGCGCGCGACTCGGGCTGCAAGCGCCTGCTGCTCACGCACGTGTTCCCCACGCTCGAGGGCGAGCTCGACGAAGCGGTCGCGCTCGTACGCGACTCCTACGACGGCGAGCTGCTCGTCGCCGAGGACCTGATGCGGATCGCCCTCTGAGAGCTACGGGACGAGCGTGCGCCTGCGGCGCTCGGCGACCTGGATCTCGGGGATGCCCGACGGCCGTCCCGGGCCGGGGTTCAGCAGGCCCTTGATGTCCTCGGGCGAGGTCGGCCGGCCGAGGAAGAAGCCCTGACCCATCTCGCAGCCCATCGCCCCCAGCCTTGAGAGCTGGCTCTCCTCCTCGATCCCCTCGGCGACGACCGACAGCGAGAGGGCCTGGCTGACACCGAGGATCGCGTGCAGCAGCTCGCTGGCACGCAACAGCTCGCGGCTCCAGCCGCCGTTGTCGAGGGCGGCGATGAAGCTCCTGTCGATCTTGAGGATGTCCACGGGCAGCCGGCGCAGCTGTGAGAGGGACGCGTACCCCGTGCCGAAGTCGTCGATCGCGATGCGCACGCCGAGCGCCTTGATCAGGGTCAGGTTCTCCCTCGTTGCCTCGAGGTCGAACATCAGCATCGTCTCGGTGATCTCGAGCGTCAGCAGCGATGGTTCGATGCCCGATTCCACGAGCGCCCGGCGGACGTCGTCGACGAACTCCCTGCGCCCGAGCTGGTAGGCGGACACGTTGACGGCGATGCCGAGTCCTGAAGCCTTCCTCGTGCCAGGTCGCCGCCTGGCGGCACGCCTCCTCGAGCACCCAACGCCCGATCGGAACGATCAGTCCGGTGTCCTCGGCCAGCGGGATGAACCTGTCGGGAGTCACGATCCGGCGGTCCGGGAGATGCCAGCGGATCAGCGCCTCGACCCCAACCACCTTGGCGCTCTTGAGCTCGTAGATCGGCTGATAGAGGAGCTTGAACTGTCCGCGCGGATCCTGAACCGCGGTGCGCAGGTCGGCTTCCAGCTGGGGCCGGTCTTCTTCGCCCACGCTCATGCTCGCGTCGTAGAGCACGAAACGGTCCTTGCCGGCGGCCTTGGCGGCGTAGAGGGCGAGGTCGGCGTCGCGCAGCAGCGAGTCGGGGTCGGCGTAGGCACCGATCGCGACCCCGATGCTGACCGTACGCGAGGAGATCTTGCGCCCGTCGTCGAGCTCGACCGGCTCGCGCAGGACCTCGGTGAGGCGGTCGGCGAGCAGGTTCAGCGTCGCCTCGCCGTGTCTCAGTTCGCTCAGCACGACGAACTCGTCGCCGCCGAGCCGGCCGACCGTGTCCCCCTCGCGGACCGACCGCCGCAGCCGTTCTCCGACGGTCCTCAGCAACTGATCCCCGGCCGCGTGGCCGTAGTTGTCGTTGACGTGCTTGAAGCCGTCGACGTCGATGAACAGGGCTCCGGCGACGGTACCCAGCTGGGGTGCCGTGCGCTCGATCAGCTGTTCGGCCCGGTCCAGGACCAGCGCGCGGTTGGGGAGCCCGGTGAGAGGGTCGTGCAGCGCCTGGTGGGCGAGCTCGCGGTTCTTCTCCGACAGCTCGTGGGTCTTCTCGTGCACGAGCGACAGCGCGCGCCTGCGGCCGGTCGCGAGCACCAGCACCAGCAGGCCGATGACGACGCTCAGGAGGATGCCGCCGAGCAGCATCGTGAGCGCGTTCGAGTGGGCGAAGATGCTGGCGGACGGCGCCGGCGCGAACGTCTGCACCGACCAGCCGTTGTGCAGGTCGATCGTGGTGGTCTGCGGGTGTTGGGGTCGGTATCCGCTGCTGAAGGCGATCTTCGAACCTGACTGGTTGTAGTGGAAGGCGACGGCGAGGTTGGGGTGGGTCTGCAGCGCCCGCGCCAGCACGACGCCGGGTTCGAGCAGCTCGCCGAGCCAGCCCACGAACGCCCGCCGACGAGCGGCGACCGTCGTGGGTACGCCGCCGCCCGCGTACACCGGCGTCTGGACCCCGAGCTCGTTCTTGTTTCCGTCGAGGACCGGCGCGTAGGTGGCCCTCCCGGAGTCGCGCGCGGCGATCAGTTCGGGGGCCAGGGCACAGAAGTCGACGCCGTCCGGGAGGTAGGTCGCGAGCGTACGTTCCAGCCCCGCGGTCGCGAAGCAGTAGTACGGGCGCTTTCCGGCGGGCAGGATCTCGAAGCGTTCCTTCGGGCCCAGCGAGTTGGGGCCGAGGGGCCTGATCGGGTTGGCGGCCAGGTGCGCTTCGAAGGCCTTCAGGTGCGAGGCCGGCACGAGCGCGACGATCCCGAGGTCCTGCAGCTCCGGGTAGCGGTGCATCGCTCCCGCGGCTTCCGACCAGCGGTCGAACCCGGCCGGAGAGACGTCCGGGTCACCGGCGACGAACGCGCTGGTGTCGGCGACCAGGTCCTGCTCGTGCTGGATGGCGAGCTCGAGGGTCGAGGCGACCTCGCTCGAGCCCATGCGGAACGCGTCTCGCGCGTGACCCGCGTCGGAGTGCGCCACGGCGCGCGCGCCGAGTACCGCCGCGATCGTCCCGGCCACCGCGAGCGTCACGGCGACAGCGCTCCAGACGGCCTTGCGGCCGAAGCTGATTGATCTCAGGCGTCCGAGCATCGGGCGGGATGCGGCTCACGACGACGGGGGTTGGGCGGTATGGGGCAGTCGACCATCGCGGATGGCGCATTCGGGTTGGGGATCTGGAGCCCTGTCGCGGAATGCGGGGCGTTGTCTTTGGCGTCCTTTTCGGGCAACTGCAGCCCGAATACGCACTTGATGGCCGAAAAGCGGACGTTTGCCCGATCTTTCGGACGGGTACGGGGCCCCGGATCTCGGTATACAGGCTGGGATGAGCGTCACGCTCGGGAGCACCCCCGCGGCCGACGGCTTTCGCATGCCCGGCGAGTTTCTGGCGCACTCGGGCTGCTGGATGGCCTGGCCGGAGCGAGGGGACTTCTGGAGACTCCAGGCGGGGCCCGCGCAGGAGGCGTTCGCCGAGGTGGCGGCGGCGATCAGCGCCTGCGAGCCCGTCACGATGGGCGTCTCGGACCACCTGTTCGAGAGCTGTCGGGCGGTGCTGGAGCCGTCGATTCGGGTCATCGAGCTGTCCACGGACGACGCCTGGCTGCGCGACGCCGGGCCGACCTTCGTGCTCGACGAGCACGGCCGGCGGAGAGGGGTGGACTGGCACTTCAACGCCTGGGGGGGCTTGCAGGGCGGCCTCTACTCGCCGTGGGACCGTGACGAGCGCGTCGCCGCCAAGGTGCTCGAGGTCGAGCGGGCCGACCGCTACCGCGCGCCGCTGGTGCTCGAGGGTGGCTCGATCCACTGCGACGGCGAGGGGACCGTCCTCACGACCGAAGAGTGCCTGCTGAACCCGAACCGCAACCCGGAGCTGTCCCGGGGTGAGATCGAGCGTCTGCTGCTCGAGTACCTCGGAGCCGAGCGTGTCGTGTGGCTCGGTCGCGGGCTTCCCGGCGACGAGACCGACGGCCACGTCGACAACCTCGCCTGCTTTCTCGCGCCCGGCCGCGTGCTGCTGAGCTGGGCCGAGGATCCGGAGGAGCCGATGACCGAGGTGTCCCGCGACGCCCACGCGCGGCTCGAAGCCGCCACCGACGCTCGCGGGCGCGCGCTCGAGATCGTGCACGTCCCCTCGCCCGGCCCCCTGTACCTGGAGCGGGAGGAGGCGCTGAGCCTGCGGCGCAGCCCCGGGGTGCGCCCCCGCAGCCCCGGAGAGCGACTGGCCGCCTCCTACGTCAACTTCTATCCCGCCGCCGGCCGCATCGTGTACCCGCTCCTGGACGAGCGCTACGACGAGCAGGCGGCCGAGGTGCTGGGCGCGTGCTTCCCGGAGCGCGACGTGGTCGGGATCCCCTCACGGGAGATCCTGCTCGGCGGCGGCAACATCCACTGCATCACCCAGCACGTGCCGGCGGCCCCGAGCCCGAGCGCTGGCGCGGGCGTCAGCGCAGCGTCCGGCAGCGCCTGACCCTCGCCAGCCAGCGCAGACCCGCCTCCTCTCGCCCCGCGAGTTCGGGGTTGTGCTCCCACAGCTCGTCCACCCGTGCCAGCGTGAGTTCCCGCGTGTCCGGATCCTGGATCGCCAGCGAGCTCCGCGACAGGGCGAGGTCGCGCAGGCGGGCGAGGTCGACCAGCTGCGTGTGCGGGAAGCGACGGTCCTCCACCTCGGAAAAGCGTTCCTGCAGCGTCTCGATGGGCGGCCAGTGCCGCGGGCGCTCGATCGCCGGCGGCCCGAGGATCTGGCGCAGCTCTGCCGCCCACGGCAGCGAGGTGTCGAAGGAGTTGCCCAGCAGGCCCAGGATCCCCGGCTTGCGTAGCACCCGTCCGATCTGCGCCAGCGCCGGGCCCTGCTCGAACCAGTGGAAGGCGGCGCCGGCCACGACCGCGTCAACGCTGCCGGCCGCGAGCGGCAGACGCTCCGCGCGCCCGTCCAGGGTCTGTACCTGTGGCAGTGCCGCGCACAGGACCTCGCGCATCTCGGCCAGCGGCTCGACGGCGATCACGGTGTGCCCGGCGGCGAGCACGGCCGCGCTGAGCTTGCCGGTCCCGGCGCCCAGGTCGAGCACCGTCAGCGGCCGCTGTCCCAGCACCCAGTCGATCGCAGCGCGGGGGTAGGTGGGGCGCCCGCGCTGGTACTCCTGCACCACCGTGCCGAACGAGCGGGCCCGCCGCTGCGCTCGGGCTCGGGCTCGGGCACGGGGCTAGAGCTGGATCGCGCGGATCGCGTGCTCGTCGGGGAGCTTGCCGAGAATCGAGTGCAGGACCTGGCGCTCGTCCTTCTGCTCGGCCTGGAGGTCGTCCAGCAGCAGGTGCACGGCTGTGTGCGTGATCTTCAGCTGTCCCGCCGTGAGTGCGACCGACAGGACACCGAACTCGTCCGGTTCGGCCTCGAGCTCTGCGAGCACGTCTCGCGCGAGGCCTCGTATCTCGGGCTGGTGGGCCTCGTCGGAGATCAGCAGGCGCAGCGAGCTCGCGGTCACGGGCACCTCCGCGGGGTCCAGCAGCAGGTGGTATGCCGCTTCCGGCGGCGTGGTCGAGTCGCTCATGGGCGCCGAAGCCTAGCGTCCAGACATCTTGAGTCGCGGCCGGGGAGAATATGGCGATGGCCGTTTCCGCACCCGAGCTGCGACGAGTGACCAAGGACGACGTGCCGGCGCTGGCCACCGTGCTCGCCCGGGCCTTCCTCGACGACCCGGTCGCCGGCTGGGCCTTTCGGGTAGACAAGCTGCGACTGAAGGCGCTCGAACGCTTCCAGGGGACCCGCATGTACCAGCTGCTGGGCGAACAGGAGGTGTGGACCGACAGCGAGCGCCGGTGCGCGGCGCTGTGGGCGCCCCCGGGGCGCTGGAAGATGTCGCTGCGGGAAGTCGCGGCGATGGTCCCCGCCTTCATGCACCCGCGCCTGATCACGCAGATGCCGATCGCGGCGATCGGCTGGGAGAAACTCGAGCAGCGCCATCCCCACGATCCGCCCCACTGGTATCTCGCCGTGCTCGGTACCGATCCGGGCGCCCAGGGCCAGGGGCTCGGGTCGGCCGTCATGGGACCGGTGCTCGAACGCTGTGACACCGACGGCGTGGGCGCATACCTCGAGTCCTCCAAGGAGAGCAACATCGCCTTCTACTCTCGTCACGGCTTCCAGGTGACCGAGGAGATCCGCCTGACGGCCGGGCCGCCGATGTGGAAGATGTGGCGAGACCCGCGCTAGCGGGTGATCCCGCCGGGCGCCTGCAGCGTAAGAATTGTGTGATGTTCAAGTCGCTGCGTCCCTCGGGCGCTGAAGCCGCGGCCGAGCCCCTCGGGGTGCTGGCCGACGAGGAGCTGATGCAGCTCGTCTACAAAGGTGCCGCCCACGCCTTTGAGGTGATCTACGACCGCCACTCCGAGGCCGCGTTCTCGCTCGCCCTGAGGATCTGCGGGCAGCGGGCGCTGGCCGAAGACGTCACCCAGGAGGCCTTTCTGTCGCTGTGGCGTTCGCGGGCCCGCTACGACCGTGGCCGCGGCAGCGTGCGCAACTGGGTCCTGGGCATCGTCCACAACCGCGCGATCGACGCGATCCGCCGCCGCGGTGTGCGCGATCGCGGTGTGGTCCTCGACGAGGGCATCGAAGCGCAGCTGCAGGCCCCCGAGCGCACCGACCTCGAGGTCGCCCGCCGCGAGGAGGCCCGCGAAGTCCGGGACGCGCTCGGTCGGCTCCCGAAGGAGCAGAGCCGCGTCATCGAGCTCGCCTACTTCGGGGGGCTGACCCACGTCGAGATCGCATCGATGCTCAACACGCCGGTCGGCACCGTCAAGGGCCGCATGCGCCTCGGCCTGGCGAAGATGCGATCGACGCTCGCACAACCCGCGGGGGCGCTCCGATGAGCTCGGTCACGGGCGCGGACGGGCACGACCCCTTCTACGACGACTCGGCCGCGTACGTGCTGGGGGCGCTCACCGGAGAAGAGCACGAGCGCTTCACGGTCCACCTCGAGGGCTGTAGTGACTGCCGCGAGGAGGTCGCCCGGCTGCAGGTGGCGGCCGACGCGCTGCCGCTCGCAGCCCCCCAGATGACCGCCCCGCCGGAGCTCAAGCGGCGCGTCATGGTCGCCGTCGGGGGCGTCGCCGGCGAGCCCGAGGCCGCTGCAGTCGGCGAAGCCCGCGACGGGGGCGAAGTCCCTACGGGCGCGGCCGAACCCCGCGTGCGGCGCCCCCGAGGAGCGCGGCGCTCGGCACACGGCTCGCCTCGCCGTTGGACCTTGGGCGCCGTCGGTGCAGTGGCGGCGGCCGCGATCGTGCTGGCGGTGATCGCGCTCGCCGGCTCGGGCGGGGGCGGGGGTTCCAGGCTGGTTCGCGCCCAGGTGCTCGCCCCCGGTGCCAGCGCTTCTTTGCGGGTCAGCGGCGGCAGGGCCGAGCTGCTCGTCAACGGCATGCCCCAGGTGCCGGCACGGCGGACCTACCAGGTGTGGGTGCAGCGAGGTGGCGCACCCCAGCCCACCGATGCGCTGTTCAGCGTCAGCGGCTCCGGCGGCGCCACGGTCGCGGTTCCCGGGAGCATCGCGGGGGTCAGGACGGTGCTGGTCACCGCCGAGCCGTTGGGCGGCAGCCGCACCCCGACGCTGCCCGCGCTGATCGTCGCGCGCCTCGGTTAGAGCTCGGGCGCTCCCGGCACCGATCCTCGGCCCAGGATCAGGGGGTCGCGCGCGCCCCGTTGGTGCTGTGTTCGGCCTCCTGGGCGGCGGTGCGGGGCACGAACGCGCTGCCCTGCCCGCCCCCGAGCACCCGGCGCACGAGCGCCGGCGCCAGCACGCGCAGGGCCGCCACGATCGCATACGGCCACGGCACGTAGACCTCAGGACGCCGTCCGAGTCCCGCGCGCACGATCGCCTCGGCAGCCTTCTCGGGCGTGGACACGGCCCAGCGGGTGGCCGCGCGTCCGGTGAGCTCGGCCTGGGGGAAGCCCTCGGTGACGATGAAGCCGGGCAGCACGAGACCGACGTGCACGCCGTGCCGGCGCTCCTCGGCCCACAGCGAGTCCGACCACCCGGCGAGCGCGAACTTCGAGGCGCTGTAGGCGCCGGTGCCGGGTCGGGCGACGCGCCCGGCGGTCGAGGCGACGTTCACGATCGCGCTCGGGGCCCCGGCCCGCAGCAACGGCAGCAGCGCCTCGGTGAGGCGGACGGGGGCGTCGAAGTTGATCGCCATCGTGCGGCTGACGTTCTCGTAGCCGCCGTCGGCGAAGTGCCCCCGCCAGGCGGCGCCGGCGTTGTTGACGAGCAGCTCGAGGCGGCCGTGGCGTTCGAGCACGTGGTCGCGCACGCGCTCGGGGGCGTCCTCGTCGAGCAGGTCGACGGCCACGTAGCTGACACGCTCCTGGCCGAGCTCCTCGGCCAGGCGGCGCAGCCGCTCCTCGCGGCGGGCGACCAGCACCAGCTCGGCGCCGGGCTCACGGGCGAGCCGCCGCGCCGTCGCCTCCCCGATGCCGCTGGAGGCGCCGGTGATGAGCATCACGCGGGATGTTGTCGTCGGTCGGTCTGCCACGAGCGAGGGTGGTTAGCCTTTCAGAAATCGCCGAGCCCAACAGCCCACACGCGGTGTCCACCGGGATCGGGGACGGTCCGCAAGCGTCGCGGTCGCCCCGCAAGCTCGAGGCGCTCGAGCTTTTCGACGGGCTCGAGCGCCGCTACGACGCGCTGTCGGCGGCGTTCAGCTTCTGGCAGGACCCGCGCTGGCGCTCGGCGATGGTCGACGGGCTCGGGCTGCGCGGCGGCGAGAGGGTGCTGGACGTGGCCACGGGCACCGGCCTGGTGGCGGCCGAGCTGCGCGCACGGGCCGACTGCTCGATCGTGGGCGTCGACCAGAGCCCGGCGATGCTGGCCGCGGCCCGCGCCCGCTTCGCTGCCGTGCCTGGAGCGAAGATGGAGCTCGTACAGGCGGAGGCCGAGCGTCTGCCCTTCGCCGACGAGAGCTTCGACGTGGTGAGCTTCACCTACCTGTTGCGCTACGTCGACGATCCGCCCGCCACGATGCGCGAGCTGGCCCGGGTCCTGCGCCCCGGCGGGGCCATCGGCATGGTCGAGTTCGGCGTGCCTCCGTTCGCGCCGGCGAGGGGCGCCTGGCGGCTGTTCACGGAAATCGGCCTGCCGCTGCTCGGGCGGGCGTTCTCCCGCGAGTGGGAGCAGGTGGGCCACTTCCTCGGACCCAGCATCCGCGGCTTCTACGAGCGACATCCGGCGGAGCGTGTGATCGGCTACTGGCGCGAGGCCGGCTTCGAGCACGTCGCCCTGCGCAGGATGAGCTTCGGCGCGGGCGTGGTGATGAGCGCGCGCAAGGAGCTCCGGTCCGCCGGCAGCGAGTAGTGACGGCGCGCCGCGGCCCGGCTGCCACGCGTGGAGAGGCCGTCAGGGAGCTTGGGTACCGGTCTCCAACACGCGTGCCCCCGCGGCGGGGCGGACCTCCAGCGTCCCGGCCGGGGGCTCCACGTCTGGTGGGAACAACCCGAGCACGCTGCCGCCGAAGCCGCCGCCGATCATGCGTGCTCCGGCGGCGCCGGCGTCGCGCAGGAGCGTGGCGGCGGCGTCCACGGCGGGCGTGGAGACCTCGTACAGCTCCCGCAGGCTTTCGTGGGAGGCGTCGAGCAGGGCTCCGAGACGCTCGAGCTCGCCGCCCTGCAGGGCGGACACGGCCGCGAGCACGCGGGCGTCCTCGCCGAGCACGTGCCGGGCTCGCATCCGCAGCGGCTCCGGCAGTGCGACGAGTGCGCGCCCGTCGGCTTCGCTGAGGTGCTCGATGCCGAGCAGCTCGCACGCGCGAGCGCATTCCTCGCGCCTGCTGTTGTAGCCGGAGCTCGCGAGCTCGTGACGGTCGCCCGAGTCCAGGACCAGCAGCCGCCAGGCGCCGAGCGCGAGCGGGATGAGCCGCACCTCCAAGCTGCGGAAGTCGATCAGGACGGCGTGGTCGGGCTCCCCGCACAGGCTCGCGAGCTGGTCCAGCAGCCCGGTTCGCGCTCCGACCCAATCGTTCTCCACGCGGGCGCACAGGCGGGCCAGCTCGAGCGGGACCGGGCGGGGGGAAGCGGCTCGCGGGCGAGCTCGATCAGCGCCAGGCACAGCGCAACCTCGAGCGCCGCCGAAGAGGACAGGCCGGCGCCGCGCGGCAGGTCGGCGGCGATCTGCAGCTCGGTGGACGGGAGCACCCAGCCCTCGCGGCGCAGCTCGCCCGCGGCGCCGCGCACGAAGGCCCGCCAGCCGCCGTCCGGAGCCCGTTCCCCGACGGCGAACTCGTCGCGCTCGCCGAGGTCCTCGGCGTGCGCCTCGATCCGTGCGGCACCCGGGCTCGCACGGGCGCCGGCGCTGACCGTGACCCCCTGGGCGATTGCGAAAGGGAGCGCGAGGCCGCCGTTGTAGTCGGTGTGCTCGCCGATCAGGTTGACCCGTCCGGGGGCGAAGGCGCGGA
Source organism: uncultured Solirubrobacteraceae bacterium (assembly GCA_963846255.1). Classification (GTDB taxonomy): domain Bacteria; phylum Actinomycetota; class Thermoleophilia; order Solirubrobacterales; family Solirubrobacteraceae; genus Palsa-744. Next base: position 267,354 of record CAWJVE010000003.1, on the reverse strand, counting down.
CCTGCTCAGCCGGCACGGGCTCGCTCAACCGGCGCGGGCGAGCGCCGCCCGCAGATGCTCCGCCGACTCCTCGGGCAGGACGTCGGAGATGAACGTCCCTGCGCCCTGCTCGGAGCCGGCCGGGTACTTGAGCTTCTCGGCCGTGCGCAGGGGCGGATAGAACTCCGCGTGCAGGTGCCCGCCGAGCCTCTCCCCGGAGCGGGTGGGCTCCTGGTGGACGGCCATCACGTACGGGAACGGGCGCGAGAACAAAGCGTCGAAGCCCCGCACCAGGCGCTGCAGGGAGCCCGCCAGCGCCTTCAGCTCGCGGGGCTCGCACTCGGACAGGCTGCGGCGGTGCGCGCGCATGCAGACGTGCGCTTCATAGGGCCAGCGGGCGGCCCGGGGGATGTACGTGAGGACGTACTCATCCTCGTGGAGCACGCGTCGTCCGTCGGCGAGCTCCGCGTCGTTGAGCCTGCACACCGCGCAGCCGCCCAGACGCGCGTCCGCCGCCAGCTCGAGGGCGGGCACCGGCGGCAGGAACGGGTAGCCGTAGATCTGACCGTGGGGATGGTGGAGCGTGACCCCGACCTCCACGCCCCGGTTTTCGAACACGTACACGTAGTCGATCTCCTCGCGCGCCCCGAGCTCCTCGTAGCGCTGGCGCCAGACCCACATCAGCGCCTCGGCCCGGGGCGCGGGCAGGCTGCCCAGCGAGAGGTCGTGGTCGTCGGTGTAGACCACAACCTCGGCGGTCCCGTTGGGCTCCTCGAAGGCGGGGAAGCGGTTCTCGAAGACGACGATCTCGAAGCTCGCGGCGGGGATCTCGGTGGCCGGCCCGCCGGGTCGGGTGGGACACAGGGGGCAGTGCTCGCGGGTCGGCAGGAAGGTGCGCTCCTGGCGATGGATCGCGTAAGCGACCTCCTCGCCCCGGAGCTCGTTGAAGCGCAGCTCGCTCACGCGGGCTCCCGCGTGTCGGCGAAGAAGATCAGTTCGCGGCCGTCGTCTTTGCGAGTGCGGCGCAGCTCGAGCGGTCCGAAGCGCTCGTCCTCGGCGCGCTCGCCGTCCTCGCCGCGAGCGGGCTCGGGTGGGGGCGTCCCGGGTGCGGCGGGCGACATGCCCGACCCACGTATACACGCTCGCGCCGCGCGTGGCGACCCGGACGAACCATCCGGCGTGCCACGACGTGGCTTCAGAGCAACGGTTGCCGAGGCCGCGGTGTACGAAACGCCTATGTCCCCGCGCGAGGGGGTAAGGTCCCTTAAAGGCACATTCAAGTCGAGAGGAGGATCTGATGTCGGAGACTGATCAGGCGCAGGAGGCCCTCGATTACCAGCATGCGAGCGAGGGGAAGGCTCGCTTCAGCTGGCCGGAGATCGACCGGCGGTCGTTCCTGACGCGGACGGCCCTAACGGGAGCGGCTGCGGGCTCCGTGGGGGCCATCCTGAGCGCGTGCGGCTCGAGCGCATCGAGCAGCGGTGGCTCCGGGAGCGTGTTCGGCTCGCACCCGGAATACAAATTCGTGTTCGTCAACCACGTCACCACCAACCCGTTCTTCGTCCCCACCCAGTACGGGATCCAGGACGCGTGCAAACTGCTCGGCTGCTCCTACCAATGGACCGGCTCGGAAAGCAGCAACGTCCCGCAGATGGTCAACGCCATGAACACCGCCATCACCAGCGGCGCCGACGGGATCGCTGTCGCGCTGATCGACCTGCACGCCTTCAACGCGCCCACCGAAGAAGCGCTGAAGAAGGGGATCCCGGTGGTCTCCTACAACGCCGACGCGCCGCTCAACAAGCGCCTGTCCTACATCGGCCAGGAACTGAAACTGGCCGGCGAACTGATGGGCGCCCGGATCGTCAAAGAAGTCGGCTCGGGCGACGTGGCGCTGTTCATCGAAACGCCCGGCTCGGCCAACCTGCAGCCACGAATCGAAGGCGCCGAAAAGGCGATCAGGGCCTCGGGTGCGGCGATCACGATCCACACGGTCGCGACCGGCACCTCGGGCGAAGAAACCGTGATCAACTCCTACTGGGTAGGCCACGAAAGCACGAAGGGCATGTACGCCGTCGGTGGCGGCAGCACCGAAGCGCTCGCGAAAGTGATGCAGAAGCACGGCCTGCCGGCGAAGGGAGTCAAGGCTGGTGGGTTCGACCTCACGGAAGCAACGCAGAAACTGATCAAGGAAGGCTTCCTTGAATTCACGATCGACCAGCAGCCCTACCAGCAGGGCTTCCTGCCGGCCCTGCAGCTGTTCTTCTGGCACGTCTCCGGGTCGCTGAGCGGGCCCGCCAACGTGGACACGGGCCTGAAGTTCGTGACCAAAGAAACGGTCGGGCCGTACGTGTCGAGCAAATCCCGTTACGAGGGCACCTCGAGCGAAGCCAAGGTCATCCCGATCCCGGCCGGGACCGCCGCGTAGCAGTAGCGACGGGCGTGGAGGGAGCAGCCACCTCCGGAGGATCCTCGGCCGGAGCCCCGGCGCAGTCGCGCCGGGGCTCCGTGGCGCGGCAGGTCTTCGAGCGGGCGCTGACGCTCCGCGAGGGGAGCATCATCGTCGTGACGCTGATCGCGGCGGTCTACTTCTCGGTCAACACGAGCACGTTCCTGACCGGGGACAACTTCAAGACCCTCCTGCCCTACTTCGCACCCTTCGCGATCATCGCGGCCGGGGAGGTGTTCGTGATGATCCTCGGCGAGATCGACCTCTCGATCGGCGCGATGTACGTGTTCACCCCGTTCGTCTTCTACAAGTTCGACGCGGCGGGGCTCGGGTTGGTGCCCAGCTTGATTCTCGCGCTGCTCGTGTGCGGGGCGGTGGGGCTGATCAACGGCTTCTTCGTGGCCATCGTCGGGATCGCCTCGTTCGTCGTCACGCTGGGAACGCTGTTCGCCTTCGAGGGGCTGGCCCTGATCATCTCCCACGGAGAGCCCGTGACCACCCCGGGGTCGGAAGTGCACGTGGTCAACGGGGTCAATCACATCAGTACGTTCGCGAAAATCTTCGGCGGCGGGACCTATTCGGAGCTGATCTGGGCGCTCGTGATCGTCGTCGTGCTGCAGGTCGTGCTCACGTTCACCCGCTGGGGCCTCTACACCGTCTCGATCGGCTCGAACAAGCTGGGCGCGGCCGAGGCGGGGGTCAGCGTGCGCCTGCTGACGATCCGCAACTTCGTCCTGTGCGCGCTGACGGCCGGCTTCGTCGGCATCCTCGAGGCCGTGCGCTCGAGCACCATCACGCCCGGCACCTCGGCCGCAAACGAAATCCTGTTCCTGGCGATCGCCGCGGCGGTGATCGGCGGCACGCTGCTCGCGGGCGGCTCGGGAACCGTGGTCGGCGCCCTGATCGGCGCCCTGTTCCTCGGCATCCTCAAAGACGGCCTCACCTTGCAGGGGGTCAACGCCGACTACCTGCTGTTCTACCTGGGCCTTGCGATCATCGTGGCGATGACCGCCAACGTGTTCGTCCAGCGGGCCCGCAGAGGCCATAGTGGCTGACCAGGCACCGCCACCGATCGGGGTCGTCGAGCCGCGCTCGGCGCCCGACGACGTCCTGCGTGTCGAACACATCGCCAAGCGCTTCGGTCCGGTGACGGCCCTGCGCGACGTGAGCCTGCACCTGCGCAAGGGCGAGGTGCTCGGCCTGCTCGGCGACAACGGCGCCGGCAAGTCCACGCTGATCAAGATCATCTGCGGCTTCCAGAAGCAGGACTCCGGGAAGATGCTGCTCCACGGCGAGCCCTACGAACCGAAAAGCGTCGACGAAGCGCGGGCCCTTGGAGTCGAGGCCGTCTACCAGGACCTGGCCCTGATCGACGAACTGTCCGTCTACCACAACCTGTTCCTGCGTCGCGAGCGCGTGCACCACCCGGTGCCGCTGCTTGCCAACCGCCAGATGAAGCAGGAAGCCCGTGTCGCGCTGGATGAGATCGGCATCAACATCCCCCGCATCGACGTGGCCGTCGCGCGGCTCTCAGGGGGCCAACGCCAGGCGATCGCCGTTGCCCGGACGGTGAACTCCGACGCCGACATCATCCTGCTCGACGAGCCGTTGGCGGCGATGGGGGCGAAGGAGGGGGCGCAGATCCTCGACCTGGTGGCGCGCCTGAAGGAGGAGGGGAGGGTCTCGATCATCATGATCCTCCACAACTACGTGCACGTGCTCCAGGCATGCGACCGGGTGAGCATGATCCAAGACGGCGTGATCGCTCTGGACAAGCCGACCTCCGAGACATCGGTGGAGGAGCTCACCGACATCGTCGTCAACGAGTACAAGCGCGCTCGCCAGGAAGCCCACGGAGAAGCTCCCGCGGCCTGACGCGGGAAGCTCCCTGCCGAGAGCCTCGTGCCCCGATTCGGGGCTCAGGCGGCGGTGGTGCGGCCGAGGCTCTCGACGTACGGCCCGAGCAGCCGGGCCACGGACGTGGCGCTCATGCTCGCGGGCCCTTTTGGGAGGGCGGTGTAGCTGATCGCCAACCGCACCAGACACTCACTCAGCAGCTCCGCGTCGTCGTCGTGCATCAGCGGCCAGCCCGCCCGGAGCAGGCGCTTCAGGCGCTCGGAGGAGCGCTCCAGGAGGGGTTCGCCGTGCGTGGTCAGGAGCGTCAGCAGCTCGGCCGCACCGTCGGCGCTGACCACCGCTCGCAGGAGCGGGTTCTCGGCGGCGGCGGTGAGGTAGACGTCGAAGGCGGCCGCCAGGGCCTCGGCGGGCTGCTCGCGGTTGTCGTGCATGGCCTGCTCGACCGCGTCCAGCAGGCTGTCGGCTTCACGCAGGACGAGCGCCTGGGCGAACTCCTCGCGGGAGCCGAACTCCTTGTAGAGCGTCTGCCGGCTGACCCCGGCCGCGAGCGCCACGTCGGCCATCGTGACGTCGGCCCAGCGGCGCTGGCGGAGCTCCTCCAGGGCGGCGTCGAGCAGGCTGGTGCGGAGCAGCTCGCGAGCGGCTACGGGGTAGGGCTGTCGTCGTGCCGACGGGGCCACCGGCGCGGTCCCCACAGGGTGCTCAGGGTCCGGGGGGCGCTTTGCGGGAGGCCATGTACTCCCGGTTCTGGGCCCGCTCGCCCCGGATCTGGACGGCGATGTAGATGATGATGATCGTGACGATCACCTGGATCCCGAGGAACGTGGCCGCGAGACCGAAGGTCTTGGCGAAGGCTTCGCTGGCGGCGAGGACCATCGCTGGGAGCCTAGCAACCACCTCCCGCGGGTGGGTGTCGTAGCCTTCGAGGCCCGCGCCGGCGATGTCAGCCGGGCGACGGCCCACTGGAGAGGTGCCGGAGCGGTTGAACGGGCGCGACTGGAAATCGCGTAACGGGGGTTAACCTCGTTCGAGGGTTCGAATCCCTCCCTCTCCGTCGAAGATGCTGACTGAGGTTGCCGACGGCGTCTGGGTCCGCCAGAGTGCGTGGGTCTGGACCAACACCATCGCGGTGCGCGGGGAGGACGGGTTGATCCTGGTCGATCCCGGGATCGACGGTTCGGAGCTGAACCAGCTCGCCGATGACCTGGACGGGCTCGGCATCCCGGTGGTCGCCGGGTTCTCCACCCATCCCCACTGGGACCACCTGCTCTGGCATTCCCGGTTCGGCGAGGTGCCGCGCTACGCCACCCCCGCCGGTGCCCGGGCTGCCGGTGAAGCCCGCGAGCGGGCGCAGGCGATGGCGGCCGAGAGCGCGTCGGGTGTCCCTCTGGAGCTGATCGGACTCGTCACCCCGCTGCCCGCGGACGGCGGACCCGTGCCGGGTGAGATCGTCGAGCATCAGGCGCACGCAATCGGCCACGCCGCGGTCCTCCTTGCGGACCGTCGCGTCCTGCTGGCCGGCGACATGCTCTCCGATGTCCTGATCCCGCTCCTGGACTCTCGCCGCCCCGATCAGGTGGGGGCCTACGAGACGGCACTCGAGCGGCTGGGGGAGGCTGCCAGCGACGTAGATGTCGCGGTCCCCGGCCACGGCGCCGTTGCGAACGGTCCCGAGGTGGCCGCCCGGCTCGCCGCCGATCGTGCCTACATCGACGCTCTGGGGCGAGGAGAGGAGCCCCTCGACCCGCGTCTGGGGCCCGATGCGAACTGGCTATCGGGCCCGCACCAGTCGAACCTGAAGCAGGCCCGAGAAGGTACGACAGCGAACTAGCCGGGGGCGCCGATGAAGGCATTCTCACCGCTCGCTAACGGCACCCTTATGGATCCGGGGGAACGTTGTGTCGTGCCGGCGCGACAGCACGCCCCCGGTGCCGACCTGGAGGCGCGCCGCGAGCGCCGGCGCGACGCTGTGGCCCGGCGTCGGCGACGCCGGCGACGACTGCTGATCGCGGCGCCCGTCCTCGGCCTGTTCTGCTGGGCCGCAATCTCGTACGCGAGCTGGATGCTGAAGCCGACGAGCGAGAGGTTCACCGCGCGCAGCGTCGAGTGGATCAGGGCCGATGTGCCGTTCGGCAACTCACTGGTCGACGAGGTCGAGCACATCTACTACACCGCGAACGCACCAAAGAAGGACGGGCGGGCGCCCAAGAGCCTGCCGGCCGTGGGCGAGAGCCTGCCGCGGCACACGAAGCTGGCAGTTCTGCCGCCGCCGATCAAGTCGGTGTTCGCCCACCCGCTGCCCGGCGAAGGGATCTGGCGAGCGAGCGGGCCGTCGCTCGAAGGCGGTCCGCCGGTGCTCGTGACGACCTACCGCCCGGAAGTCGAATATCCGGAGTTGCTCGCCTACGTGGCCTGGTTCGACCACACCCGCACCGCCATCGGCTACTACCCGGGGCGCTACGAGCCACCGAACGCCTCCAGCCGGGGTCCGATGATGGTGCCCTACGGCCAGCGCTGGCGCCTGCTCGCAACCTTCAACGGCGGCTTCACCTACGAAGATGGCGAAAACGGCTCCAACGTCAACGGCCACGTGAACGAGCCGCTCAAGGACGGCAAAGCCACGGTGGTTGGATACCGCGACGGTCGCGTCGACATCGTCAAGTGGAGCGGCGGGCCAAACGCCGGACCGGATGTGGCTTGGGCTCGCCAGAGCCTCGCTCCGATCGTCTGGAACGGACGTCTGAACCCCGAGCTGAACGAAGACCCGAACAGTCAGGCGTGGGGGTTCACGCTCGGTGGGGTCACGCGGGTCTGGCGGACCGGCTTGGGCATCGATCGTCGCGGCAACCTGATCTTCGTCGCTGCCGACGGCCAGACGGTGATCAGCATCGCGAGGACCCTCCGGCACGCCGGCGCCGTGCGGGCGATGGAGCTGGACATCAACCCCGACTGGCACACGCTGATCACCTACACCCACCACGATGGGCTCGTCCCGAGGCTGGTCGAGCCCCAGCCGAATCAGTCGCCCGACCGCTACCTCTCTCCCGACGACCGTGACTTCTTCGCCGTCTACAAGCGCCTGCCCGGTCCGGTCACCGATCCTCTGAAGTAGGCGGGCCGCGGTTGTGTAGAGGCCTGACCCTGCCGTCGCGACGTGACCCCACGCGGCCGGCGGCGGGTCGTGGCAGCCAACTACACTTCGGAACCCTGCGCCCGTAGCTCAGCTGGATAGAGCGTCGGTCTACGGAACCGAAGGTCAGAGGTTCGAATCCTCTCGGGCGCGCTTCGACACGCCAGTCACAGAGTCAAATCGGCTCCCGCCGGGACACTTACGAAAAGTAACCGTGTCCCAAATATCTCCTGTCTCGCTCGCGGTGTCTACACCCGATCGATGGCTTCCGGGCCGGCTCGCGAGCGAGGCGTGGTTCTACCTACGAGTCGAGCGCACCACGGCCCGCTGCGAGCGCCGTATCGACGTCGGTCGCCTGCTCGTCGAACATCAAAGGCAATACGCTTGCCACATGGAGCACGCCGTGGTTTGTATCTCTCGCCAAGACGGCGCTCGCGCGCAGGAGGTTGCGCAGCTCGTGGCGAGCGAGCTTGGCTTTCGTCTCATCGACGAGGACATCCTCACGCGCGTAGCCGTCGAGGCGGGGGTCGAGCAGGAGGTCGTCGCCGATGTCGAGCGGCGGAGGTCACGCGTGGTGAGATTGCTGGAGGGTCTAGGGTCGTCGGGCACGCCGATGGGCTACGTCCCGGCGCCAAACATCGTCGGGGACGATCAACCCGCGAGCGAGCAGCTCAGGGGACTGATTCAGTCGGTCATCGAGGAGGTCGCTGCCGCGGGGAGCGCGGTGATCGTCGCGCACGCCGCCTCGCTGGCGCTCGGACAGCGAGAGGATGTCCTGAGAGTGTTCGTCACGGCGTCGCCGCAGGTGCGCGTGAAGCGACTTTCAGCCGGTCTCGGGATCAGCGAGAAGGAGGCTGCGCGAACTGTCAAGCGGTCCGATGCAGGACGCGCGGACTACCTACAACGGTTCTACGACATCAGAGCCGAGCTGCCGACGCACTACGACCTCGTCATAAACACGGACAAGCTCCCGTCCGAAGCAGCCGCCGGGCTGATTGTCCAGGCGGCCGCTGGACATGTCTGAGGGCGACGTCCCCCCGGCTGCGCGAAACTTCGAGGGGCGGGCGGGCCATTCGCAGCTTCATTGAGGACTGGTTTGGAACGTATGAGGAGTTGGAGTTTGGGCTTGAGGAAGTCCGCGACCTCGGCAAGGGAGTTGTGTTTGCCGTGGTCACGCAGAACGGTCGTCCCGTTGGCAGCGGAGGTCACGTTCGACAACGCGAGGGGTGGGTCTACGTCTGGGTGGCAGGCTTGATCGCGCGACTTGCGACCGACGACATCGACGAGGCCCGTGCGGCCGCCGAACGCCTCGCCGAGGAACGGGAGCAGGCGATGTCGCAAGAGAACGTGAGCTTGGTTGAGCGCGCGATCGCCGCGATCAACGCAAGGGACATCGAGGGCTATCTCGCCTGCTGCACCGAGAACGTCAAGCTGGACACGCCAATGGTCGCCGTTGGAGGGGTGTACGAGGGAATCGACGGCATCAGGCGTTACTTCAGGGACATCGAGGACGCCGCACCTGATTTCCGGATCGAGCTTGACGGCGTGGAAGAGGTCGATGGTAAGCGGGTGCTCGCGTTCATGCGCATTAGCTCCACGGGCCGCGCCAGCGGCATTCGCATGGCAATGCCTCTCTCCAACGCGTACAACCTCATCGATGGCAAGATCAGCCCACGTTCGCATCTTCCTCGACCGTAACGACGTCCTCAAAGCCGTGGGCCTGGAGGGTTAGCCGAGGGATTTGCGCGCGGTGGGCCTCTCCGAGTAGCTTCAGGGGTTGTGGTCGCGGAATCGGTTGAGCTTGCGACGATCCTGCTGACCGATCTGGTCGGTTCTACACGGCTGGCCACGTCGGTCGGTCCCGTGCGGGCAGATGAGTTGCGCGAGGAGCATTTCGAGTTGCTGCGCGACGCGATCGTCTCCTCCGGTGGCCGGGAGGTCAAGAACACCGGCGACGGCCTGATGATCGCCTTCGGCTCTGCATCGGCGGCGGTGCAGTGTGCCGTGACGATGCAGCAGCTTTTCGAGCGCCGCTACCGCGATGCCGAGCAGGCGCTGCATGTTCGCATCGGGCTTGGTGCGGGCGAGTCGACGGTCAAGGATGGCGACTACTTCGGGATGCCGTCGATCGAGGCGGCGCGATTGTGCGCTGCGGCCCCGGCGGACGGGATTCTGGTCTCACTGGGAGTGAAGATGTTCGCGGGCCGCTGCGATGGCGTCGACTTCTCCTCTCTTGGCGAGCTGGAGCTGAAGGGCTTCCCTGACCCGGTGGAGGCGTTTTCGGTGTCGTGGGCGCCGCTTGCCGAGGAGGCAGGCGAGCCTTCGGGTCGTTGGCCGTTGCCCGCGCTGCTGCGGTCTGTCCCGCCGGTGAAGTACGTCGGTCGGGTTGAAGAGCGTGCGGCGCTCGAGGAAGCGATGAAGCTGGCGCGCTCGGGGCAGCGCCAGGTGGTCTTGCTGAGTGGGGAGCCGGGCATCGGCAAGACGCGACTCGCCAGCTATGCCGCCCACGATGCGGCCGCCGAGGGATTCGCTATTGCGTGGGGTGCGTGCACCGAGGAGCTCGCGGTCCCGTATGAGCCGTGGATCGGGGTGTGCTCGCAGCTCGTGGAGCATGCACCGGCTGAGCTGCTGGCCGGGCACCTCGAGCGCCACGGCGGGGAGCTCTCGCGCCTGGCGCGCAATCTCACCACGCGCTGCAAGGAGGCGCCGGCGCCCCAGTCCTCTGATCCCGAGACGGAGCGCTACCTGCTGTTCAACGCCGTCGCTGGACTACTGGCAGAAGTGGCCGGGACTGTGCCCCTGTGCGTGGTGCTCGACGATCTGCACTGGGCCGATGCGCAGTCGCTGGGGTTGCTGAAGCACCTGCTGCGTTCAAGCGAGCAGAGGTCGCTGCAGGTGATCGTCACCTATCGGGACTCGGACCTCGGAAAGGACCATCCGCTCACCGCGGTGCTCGCCGACCTGCGCTCGCTACAGGGCGTGCAGCGCATCGCCCTGCGGGGCCTCGGAGCGGACGAGGTGGCGGAGATCATGACGGCGGTCGCGGGGCATGAGCTCGAAGCGGACGCGCTCGAACTGGCCGGCCAGATCGCGGCCGAGACCGACGGTAACCCGTTCTTCGTGGGGGAGATCCTCAGGGGCCTGTCGGAGTCCGGCGGACTCGTGTTCGACGAGGACGCACAACGATGGAGCATTGATACCTCGGCCGGGATCGCGCTGCCGGAGAGCGTGCGCGAGGTGATCGAGCGCCGGGTCGAGCGCCTCGGCGAGGAGTCTCTGGAGGCGCTGCGGCTCGCCGCGGTAGTCGGGCGTGAGTTCGACCTCGAGCTGCTCGCGGCTGTTGTCGAGATGGACGAGGAGCGACTGCTGGATCAGCTCGAGGCGGCCGTGGCAGCCTCGCTGCTGGCCGAATCCTCAGATCACGTCGGGCGCTTTCGTTTCGCGCACGCGCTCGTCAACCAGACGCTCTATGACGGGCTCGGTGCCACGCGCAGGACGCGGATGCACCAGCGGGTCGCGGAAGCGCTCGAGCTGCTCCACGGGGCCGACCCGGCCGAGCACCTGGGGGAGCTTGCGCTGCACTGGCGCCTGGCCGCGGTGTCCGTGGAGAGGGCCAAGGCTGCCGGCTATGCGCTGAAGGCCGGACAGCAGGCGCTGGAGAACCTCGCTCCGGCCGAGGCGGCGAAGTATTTCGCAGACGCGGTCGAGCAGACCGGCGGCGCGGACAGCCGCGAGCGCGGCGAGGCGCTGATCGGGCTCGGCAAGGCGCAGTTTCAGACCGGTGTCGCGGCCTTCCGCGACTCGCTGCTCGAGGCCTCGCGCATCGCCTCGGAGCTGGGCGACGCGGAGCTCGCGGCTCGGGCCGCGCTGGCAAACAGCCGGGGTTTCAGCGTGACCGGAGAGCGCGACGGGGAGCGGCTGGCCGCAATCGCTCGCGCGATCGAGCTCGATCAGCCTCCAAACCCCGCCCGCCGCGCCCAGCTACTCGCGCTCGAGTCGATGGAACTGAGCTGGGACCCGGACTTTGCGCGACGCAAAGCGCTCGCTGAGGAGGCACTGGCGCTTGCACGCAGCTCCGCAGACATCGGCGCCTTGGCGGCAGTGCTCCAGCAAGCCTTCTACGCGATCCGCTCGCCCGAGACGCTTGAGCAGTGTCGCGGCCTCGCAGCGGAGCTCGCAGACTGCGCAGCGACACTCGGAGACCCGGCCATGGCGTTCTGGGCGCAGGGCGGGTTGTTCCATGCCTCCATTGAACGCGGCGACCTGACCCGGGCCCGCGACGCGGCCGAGCACACCCAGGCACTCGCTGATGAGCTCGGCCAACCCACGCGGCAATGGTCGGGCTGTTTCATGCGCGCCGGCCTGGAGCTTCTGCATGGCGATCTGGTGGCTGGGGAGCGACTCGCCGAGCAGGCATTCCAGCTGGGCACGGACGCGGGTGAGCCCGACGCAGTCCTGATCTACGGCGCCCACATCTCGATCATCAGGCTCTATCAGGGCCGCGGGGGCGAGATCATCGAGTTACTCAGGCAGAGCGCGAGCGTCTTCGCCGGCGTACCTGCGTTCCGCGCAGACCTTGCTGTGAATCTGTGCTGGCTCGACCTCCACGATGAGGCGCGGGCGATCCTCGAGCGGGCGGCCGGCGACCGCTTCGAGCACGTCGGGTCGACGTCAGCGACACTCACGGCGCTGGCCCTGCACGCCGAGGTCGCCTTCCAGACGTCCGACGCTCGAATAGCCGCGATCCTGTACGAACTCCTGGAGCCGTTCGCCGACCAGGTCGTTTGGAACGGCGCTTCAGGCTACGGACACGTGCGCATGTACCTAGGCCTGCTCGCCGCTGCCCTCGGAGAGCACCAGCGGGCGGACGAGCACCTGCAGTTCGCAGACGAGTTTCACGAGACCAATGACGTGCCCCTGTGGGCGGCCCGCGGGCAGCTCGGCTGGGCCGAAGCGCTCGCCGCGCGAGGCGATGCGGCCGCAGCACGCGACCACGCCGCCCGCGCACTCGAGCTCTCCCGCGAGCACCGATACGGCGCCTTCGAGCCCCGAGCGGCAGCCCTCGTCGAGACGGAGTCAGCCGCCGGCGCCTAACACCTCCATCACCCGTCGAACGGGTTCACCGGACGAAGGTAAGACGTTTCGAATCCTCTCGGGCGCGCTCTGGATGCGTGCGAGCGATCAGGGCCATCGGGCGTCTCCTTTGGTGGGTGGTGGGTTTGTCCCTGGCTCCTGGCTCTCGGTGAACAGCGCGCCCTGCCCCGCTCCCGAGCCCGAGGCGCCACCACCTCGGCCGCGCAGGACGAACGCGATGCCGACCGCGACGGCAGCCCCGGCGATCGGCCCCGCCACATATACGAAGTAGTGCGAGAAGTTCCCTCCGACCAGGTCCGGGCCAAATGTGCGGGCCGGGTTCATCGAAGCGCCCGAGATCGGGCTGCCCCAGAGCCCGGCGAGAGCGACGTAGCCGCCGACACCGAACGCGCCGAACAGGCCCACGTTCTGAGCGCCCGACGCGGTGCCCAGGATCACGCTGACGAGGCCCACGGTCAGGATGAACTCCATCCAGAACGCCGCGCCCGCCGAGAAGGAGGCGGCCGGATAGTTCGACCCATACGTAGCTGAGACGTTGATGACCGCGTGCAGGAAGAGCGCGGCGAGCGTCGCGCCGATCAGCTGCACGACGATGTAGCCCGGCACTCGCCGCCACGGGAAGTCTCGGCGCAGGGCGAACGCGATGCTGACCGCCGGGTTCAGGTGCGCGCCGGAGACCTTGCCCATGAAGAGGATGATCGCCAGCACCGTCAGCCCCGGCGCGACGACAGCGTCCGTATGGGTGATCACACCGGGGAAGGCATGGCCCATCATGCCCCCGCCGGCCGCCGCCAGCACCAGAAAGAACGTGCCGAGCGCCTCCGAGACGAGACGCCGCCACTCCTGGCGAGGGTCCTTGAAATCGTTGACCCGGTCGACGAACTCCTGCTCGTAATGGGCGATCAGGCCCTGCACCTGAACGCCAGGGGACACGGAACCAGGCCCTGCTGCCATCGCGACGCCCTCCCTCTCTAAAAACGACGGCCGGAGTTTTCCAGATCGTTGGCCCCGTTGTATTGACCCGACAGACCAGGGCGACAGGCGTTATGCCGGGCCCGGGCGGCCGAAGGTTGGACATAGAATCGCGCGGGCCGTGCCGTTCAGCCTCACGAACCTAAGGGCAGACCTTGAGGACCTCGGGTCCAACTTCAACGGCGCCCCGGGTCTTGAGTTTCGTGCCGCCGGGAGCGCGCTCGAGCTCGAGCATTCGGGCCTCAGCTACCAGCGCATCCCACCCGACTATCGCTTCCCGTACGGCCACACGCACCATGAGCAGGAGGAGGTCTTCGTGGTCGTACGCGGGAGCGGGCGGATGAAGCTCGACGAGGAGATCGTCGCGGTCAAGGAGTGGGACGTGGTGCGGGTCCCACCCGGCACGTGGCGAGGCTACGAGGCGGGGCTCGACGGTCTCGAGATCCTCGTCTTCGGTGCGCCCAGGCTCGGCGACAATCCGCGCGAGGACGTCGAGGGTCAGCGGGACTGGTGGGCTGACTAGCGCTCCCGCGTGGCCCGGCGCCCGGCCCGTACACTGCCGCCTGATGCCCTGGAGCCCCGAGCTGTTCTCGGCGCCGGCGCGCGAGCGGCTGGAGGAGAGGCTCCGGGATCTGCCTCCGAGGGTGCCCTACTTCTCCGGCCTGATGTCGGGGGAGCTCGACGCGCTGGTCGACTCCTTCGCCGGCGAGCCCCAGCTCCACGACCCCTTAAGAGGGCGCGTCCGGGGCAGAGATGCGTTTGCCGCCTTCGTGTCCGAGACGAGCTCGTGGCTGCGGGAGCGGGGCTTCACCGCCGAGTTCCTCGAACACGCCGTCGCCGGAGGGCACGGGTTCGAAGAGTTCGTCCTGCGCCTCGCGGGCCCCGGTGACGGGATCGAGCTTCCCTTCGCGGTCGTCTCCGACCTCACGCCGGACGGGCGGATGGTGGAGGTGCGGATCTACTTCAGCAGCTGGGCCCTGTCCGGGCACCACCTCAACCGCCCCCCGCTGCTCCAGGCCGACCCGCGGCTGCAGCTGGCCGACGTCGTGGGTGAGTACCAGCGGGCCCTGGCGGCGGGCGAGACCGAGGCGATTCTCGGAACCTTCGAAGCCGATGGGTACGCCCGCGAGCCCGCCGGCGAGCCCCATGTCCACCATGGTGGCGACGGCCTGCGCGCCTTCTATGCGCTGCTGTTCTCCAACGGCGGCGGCATCCCACTCGAGCACTGCACGGTCATCGACGACGGCCACTGCTGCGCCCTGGAGTACAACGTGGTCCGTTGGGGCGCCACCGAGCTGACCCCCCAGGCCGGGGTCGCCGTGTACGAGCGCGGCGCTGACGGCAGGCTCGCCGCCGCCCGCATCTACGACGACACCGATCCTCCGCTTCCGTCGGGCGGCTAGCCGAAGGCCGCGTCGACCACGGCCTGTGCCGCCGGCCCGTACGGGGGGGCGAAGGCCTCGATCATGTCGCCCTCGCCGCGGATGAAGACCCCTCGGAGATTGGAGAACTCGCGGAAGCCCTCGATGCCGTGGTGGCGCCCGGAGCCGCTCTGGCCGATGCCGCCGAAGGGCAGCGTGGGCAGCGCCCCGTGGACGGCGGCGGAGTTCACGCACGCACCGCCGGAGGTCGTGCGACGCAGCACCTCATCCGCCTCGCCCTCGTCCTTCGCGAACACATACAGCGCCAGCGGCCGCTCGCCCGCGTTGACGTGGCCGATCGCCTCCTCCAGCGTGTCGTAGGCCTTGATCGGCAGGATCGGGCCGAAGATCTCCTCCTGCATCAGGGCGAGGTCGTCGGGCGGGTCGATCACGAGCGAGATCGGCAGCTGGCGGGCCTGCGGATCGGCGGCCGGAGCCTGTTCCAGCGGACGCACGTCGCAGCCTTGGGCCCGCGCGTCCTCGAGCAGTCCCTCGATCCGCTCGAGGTGGCGGCTGGAGATGACCCCAGTGCAGCTGTCCGAGGAGCAGTAGCCCGGCATCGACTCGCGGAAGTGGTCGGCCGCCAGGCGTGCGAAGTCCTCCACCTGGGCGCGCGGGACGAGGCAGTAATCGACCGAGATGCACATCTGGCCGTTCTTGATCGCCTTGGTCGCAAGCACCTGCTTGATCGACTCCGCATCGACGCTGTCCGCGGTCAGGATCGCCGGGCACTTGCCGCCCAGCTCCAGTGTCACCGGCACGAGCTGCTCGGCGGCCGCCTTGGCGATCTCCCTCCCGATCGCCGGGCTGCCGGTGTAGAGCAGGTGGTCCCAGCGCACGCGCGTGAAGGCACGGGCGAGCTCCAGGCCCCCGACGACGACGTCGACGCGGTCGCGGTCGAAGGTGGCGTGGACCATCTCGCGTAGGAGCTCAGCGCAGGCCGGCGTGTACTCCGAGGGCTTGATCACGACTCGGTTCCCCGCGGCGAGCATCTCGATCAGTGGCCCCACGGACAGGTCGAAGGGGAAGTTCCACGGAACGATGTTGCCGATCACGCCCTTGGGCTGCGGCTGGACAAAGGCCCGCCCTGACCCGTACAGCGCCGGGTCCGTCTGGCGGGGCTCGCTCGCCATCCAGCCACCGAGCTGTTCGGCGGCGTACACGGCGCGGCCCGCGGGACCGAGCACTTCGATCAGGTCGGCCGCCACCGGCGGGTGGACACCGAAGTCGCTGCTCAACGCCTCCTGGACCTGGGTGCGGTGGCTGATCAGCATCCCCGCCAGCGCCCCGAGCAGTTCCTGGCGCTCCTCCAACGTCGGGAAGGGGTCGGCCAGGAAGGCGGCGCGCTGGCGCTCGACGATCTCTTGGAGCTCGACGATCGCCGCGTAGTCGTCGCTGGTGGCGGCGGTGTGCTTCTCCGTGGTTGCCATCCTCTTCTCCTCTGGCTAGCTGTGGGCTTTCCAAACTACGCCCGTTGGCGCTTCAGCGCGGCCCGCTTCGACGCTCAGCCCATCGTCGGTGGTTCCGCCCCGACGCTCCTTGGGCATCGCCGCGATGTTCGCCCGCGAGCCTCTTCAGGGCCGAGACGAAGATCTCCGAGAAGGTCGGGAACGGCTGGATCGTGTCGGTCAGCACGTCCAGCGGTGCGTGGGAGCGGATCGCGAGGGTCGCCTGCTGCAACCACTCGCCCGCCTCGGGCCCGAGCGCGTACGCGCCGGTGAGTCGCTGCCGTCGCTGAGCAGCGTCAGAAAGCCGGTCTGGTCGGCGTACTTGCGCGTGTAGGCGGCCGTCTTGGCGACTCGAGAGAGCGGGACCATCGCGGTGAACATTCCGGCGGAGGCACCCACGGCGGCCGCCTGGGGGTCGGTGTAGACGACCCGCGGGACGGCCTCGTAGTTGGCCCGTCTCGGGTCGCCGAGGATGTTCGCCGCCACCACCTCTCCCTCGTACTTGCCGACGTGGGTCAGCGGCCACACGCCGTTGACGTCGCCGATCGCCCACAGGCGCTCGCCGGCCTTCAGGTGGGCGTCCACCGGCACGCCGTGGGCGTCGGGCTCCACGCCGACCGTCTCCAGGCCGATCCCGCGCACTCGTGGCCGCCGGCCGGTGGCAGCCAGCACTTGTCTCCGCGCAGCTGCTGCCGTCGTCGAGCTCGAGCACGCACTCCTCGCCCTCGCGCCGGGCGGCCGTCACGTTGGTCGACAGCATCGAGCTCGACGCCGTCGTGGGTGAGCGCCTCGCCGAGCGCCTCGCCGAGCGGCGCCGGTTCGTGCGAGAGCAGCGCTCGGACATCTCGATCACGACCGCCTCTCCGCCCAGCCGGCGCACCACCTGCGCCATCTCCACCCCCACCGGCCCTCCCCCGAGGATCAGCAGCCGCCGCGGGACGGCCTTCATCGAGGTCGCCTCGCGGCTGCCCCACAGCCCGTCGAGGTCGCGCATGCCGGGGATCGGCGGGATCACGGGATCGGCCCCGTTGGCCAGCACGACGTTCTCGGCCGTGTGCTGGACCCCGTCCACCTCCACGACCCCGGGACCCGCCAGCCGACCGCTGCCCCGGATCAGGTCGATGCCGTTCTCGGACAGCCATCGCTCCTGCCCGGCGTCGGACC
Organism: uncultured Solirubrobacteraceae bacterium; assembly: GCA_963846255.1. Taxonomy (GTDB): domain Bacteria; phylum Actinomycetota; class Thermoleophilia; order Solirubrobacterales; family Solirubrobacteraceae; genus Palsa-744. The sequence continues at coordinate 249,840 of CAWJVE010000003.1, read as the reverse complement.
AGCCGGAGACCATGAAGTCACGCCATGCGAACGCCGCCTCGACATCCACTTCGGCGCTGGCCGCCGCCTCGCGTGCGCCGTGGACCGCCTCGCCCGGGTCGCAACAGCGTCTTCGAGGGGATGCAGGCCCAGTAGGAGCACTCTCCTCCGACCAGTTCCCGCTCCACCACCGCGACCCGCAGTCCACCCTCGGCGAGCGCGCCGGCGCAGTGCTCGCCCGGCGAGCCACCGCCGAGCACGATCACGTCGTAGTCGCTGCTCATCCTCCGCCGCTTCAGCCGTTGAGCATCGGCGAGGGCGGGATCTCGGTGTGGCCCTGGACCTCGGGGATCACCATCGCCAGCTTGTCGATGTAGCACCAGCTCCAGTCCTCACCCGGCTCGAGCGAGCGGATCAGCGGGTGGCCGTCGGCGTGGTAATGGGCGGTCGCGTGTTTCCGTGGCGAGTTGTCGCAGCAGCCGACGTGACCGCAGCTCGAGGCAGATGCGCAGGTGCAGCCACTCGGTCCCTTCACGCAGGCAGTCCTCGCAGCCCGCCACCCGCTCGGGAAGCTCCCACACGGTGATCGTGTCGAGGTGGGTACACGTTGCCATCAGTGGGCTCCTGCTCGCGCCGCGAGCACGACCATCACGTTACCCCTCGGCGCGCAATCCTCCCGAGGTCGTTCAGCCGCTGTGCCAGCGCCACGCCGCCGGCCCGCCTTCGCGTACTTCCTGCTTGACCCTGGCTTCGAGCGCCTTCAGCAAAGGCGTTTCGTGGCGCAGCTGGCTTCCGAGGTTCGCACCGGCACCGTGTACCAGTTCGCTCATCACGCACCGCCATCACAGCCGAGACAGCCCCTCGGCCGACTTGCCCGGGGTTCCGTTCTGCCAACTGCTCGAGGCTGCTGCCGCCGTGCAGCCGGGTGCGCAGCTCGCTCGCCGACAGCCCCAGATACCGCCCCGCGATCGGCCGCCGTCGGCTTGTAGGTCGCCGAGCGCGCCAACCTCGCCTCGACCCGTTTGCGGATCCGCTGGATGCGCCGCTGCGCTTGCGCCTTGACAGCCGTTTGGCCGCCACCTGGGCTTCGATCCTGCCTCACCCGCGGGCGCATGATCGCTTCCACCAGGCCGAGCGCCGAGTGACCCGGGCTGGAGGCGGCAACGCCGCCAGCGAGCGACCCGAGCTCGAGCTCCTTGCGCAGCTTGGCCTTGCTGACCCGACATACGCCGACGCGGCTCCGAATCGCCCCGCCGGTTCGCCCGCCTCGCCGCCGCCGGCGCAGTCCCGCCGCTCACGCCTCCTGACGGCGCGCGGGGCCGGAGCGCGGGCACCTTCCGAGCGCTCCGCATCCCCCGCCGGCGAGTTCCACGCGGCCGTCTGTCGGCTCGTCTTGTGCCACGAGCCTCCCGCTCACGGCCAGCACGATCCCGATCACTACAGCCACGAACGCGACTGCCGCCCATCACGATCCTTGTCCGCTTGCCACCCATCGCCGGGATCCCGCCGGAGCACACTACAGCGCCGCTCCCGGATCCTCGCCGGTTTGGATTCGACCGGCTGAGGACGGCCCCTGAGCGTGGCAGGATGGCCCGTCATGGAGCGCCAATCGCTCGTCGTCCTGCCCCCGAGCTGACCGGCACGGCCCCCCGCGCGGCGGGAGGCTTCCTGCTCGGCATCGATGGCGGAGCCACCAAGACGCTGGCCGCGGTGCTCGACCTCGACTCGGGACACCATCCACCTCGGTCACGCCGGGCCCAGCAACGAGGATGCGATCGGCGCCGGAGGCCGCCGTGCGGGCCCTGTTGAGCGCCGCCGGGGAGGCGATGCGCAGCGCCGGCATCGCGGACGAGGACCTCGGCGGGGCCGTGCTGGCAGTCGCGGGCACCGACACCCCGCCGTCGCCGATCACCTGCGCCGCACCCGCACGGAGTCCTGGACGCTCGTCAACGACGTGGTGGGCGCCTGGGCCGTCGCGACCGGTGCCGCCGACGGCGTCGCGGTGATCGCGGGCACGGGCTCGAACGTGTTCGGCGTCGGCCCGAAGGGCCCGTGGCGCGCCGGCGGCTGGGGCCACCTGCTCGGGGACGAGGGCGGGGCCATCTGGCTGGGCATCCAGTCGATCAAGGCCGCCCTGCGCGACCGCGAGGCCTCCGGTCCGCCGACGGCGCTGAGCGCTGCGCTGGTCGAGTTCTTCGAGGTGCCGAGCATCGAGGCGCTCGCCAGCCTGGTGTACTCCAGGCCTCTGACCAAGTCGGAAATTGCGGCCTTTGCCGTGCGCGCGGCAAGCATCGCCGACGCCGGCGACGAGGTCGCACGCGAGATCTACGAGCGCGGCGCCCGGGAGCTCGGGCAGCAGGTGGCGGCGGTCGTCGAGCGCACCGGTCTCGCCGATCAGGAGTTCCCGCTGGGGCTGATCGGCAGCGTGTTCCACTCCGGCGAGGTGGTCACCGGCCCGCTGCGGCGACAGGTTGCAAGGTCGCCCCGGGTGCGCCGCATCTCCGGCGCGGCCGCTCCCCCGGTGGCCGGCAGCCTGTTGCTGGCGGCGCGGGTGGCCGGTCGTCCCGAGCAGGTCGACCTCGGGCGGCTCGAGGAGCTGCTGACGGCCGCCAGCGCCCCGGCGGGACGCTAGAGGAGGAGCCCGCGGCCCCCGGCGGCGGCTCCCGGGCAGCGACTCCCGGCGCGGCTGCTCAGCGCTCCGAGCCCGCCAGGCGTCGCTCGATCGCGGCGCGGTCGCCGATCGCGCCGGGCCCCTTCCCGTCGAGCCTCACCGCAGCCGCGGCGGCCGCGAACGCCGCCGCCCGGTCGCGGCGGCAGCCGCCTCGGTGGAGCTCGACGAACAGCGCGGCCGCGAACACGTCGCCGGCGCCGAGGTCGTCGGACGGATCGGACACCCTGGGCCACCGATCGGCAGCTCTCGCTCCGTCGGGCAGCATCAACCGCCCGCCCGCGGCCCCCGCGGTGACCGCCACCATGGCGCCGGCGCCGAGGCCGCCGGCGATCAGCCCCGCGCAGGCTTCGCGCTCCTCGGCGCTCAGCACGATCGCATCACAGCGGGCGCCGAGGGTCTCCTGCTCGGGCGTGGCGGGTCCAAGCTCGACGGCGAACCCGGCCGATCCCAGCGGCGCACGAGCCCCTGCGGGGTCAGTCCCACGAACCTCGCCCGACCCCAAGGCCCGGAGGAGATCTCCCTCGCCACCGGAGCCAGGTGCAGGATCCCGGCGTCCGGCACGCAGCTCGCGGCGAGATCTCCTCGGCCCAGCGCCACGATGTGCTGGCGGCGAGCCGCACCCACGCCGCTCGTCTCGAGCTCGTGGTCCTGGCCGGCCGCGCCCACCCTCAGCTCCAGCTCGCGCTCGTAGGGAACAAAAGTCGCTCCAGCTCGTCTGGCACCCCGCTCGTCACGATCACCGCCCTCAGGCCCAGCCTGGCGGCCTGGATGGCGCTGTAAAGGGCCGTGCCACCGACCCGGCGCTCGCCCCCCGGGAGGATGTCCACCGTCACGTGGCCGACGGCCGCGTAGTCGAAGGCCACGGCCTTCGCTCAGCTTCCCGGCCCGACGGGCGCGGAGCGGCCGCCACGCGGCAGGGATCTCCCCGCCGGGAGGGAAGGGACCAAATCGAATGCTCTCGCCGGCTGTTTGGGCTTCTCGATGAGACCAACCCGCCTTTGGCGCCCGCCTCGCGGCGGCCCTGGCCGGGTCCGCCGCACTCTGGCGATGGCCACGCCGGCCCCTCCGCCGCCCGCACGCCCTACGCGACCGGAGCGCACCGGGCGCCCGTGGCGCGCTCGCCGTACCCGGCCGGTGCCACACGGCCCGCGTTCGCCCCCCGCGCAGGCGCGGCAGGCCGCGCGCATGCGCGCCGCGGGCACAGCGAAGAAGACGCCGAAGCCGGTCCTCCACGGCGACCCGGCTCGCGCGCTGGTGAGCTTCCAGGCGATGCAGAAGGCTTACTACATAAAGGGCTCGGGGCTGTACGCGGGCGAACCCTTCTCCTTCCTGTGGCCCTTCTCGCAGGCGCTCGCGGCCACCGTCAGCATGGCCTTCATCCCCCATCTGGGGGTGAACCTGTCCCCGGAACTGCACTCCCGCCTGCAGGGGCTGAACAGCTACCTCGACATCGACAACGCAGGCGCCCCGGAAGGGACCTTCACGAGCACCCTGCCGGGCTTCGACGGGACCGTCGCGCCGCCCGCCGGCCCGGGCGGCGCCAAGTACTACGACGACAACGACTGGATCGGCCTGGAGCTGGTGCGCCTGTTCGAGATGACCCGCTCGAAGGCCCTGCTGGGGAGCGCAGAAGGGATCATGGCCTTTGAGATGGCCGGCTGGCAGGAAGCCCCGAACCTCGGCTGCCCGGGCGGCCTGCCGTTCTCCAACCTGGCCGAAAACGGCGAACGCAACACCGTCACGACGGCTCCCGCGGCGGAGCTGGCCACCCAGCTCTACAGGCTCACCGGCAACGTCGAATACCTGCGCTTCGCTGAAAAGGCGTACACGTGGGTGAGGACCTGCCTGCTGACCCCGGCGGGCCTGTACGCGGACCACATCGGCCGGCGCGGCGTGGTCGAACCGAGGCTCTGGAGCTACAACCAGGGCAGCATGATCGGGGCCGGGACGCTGCTCTACCAGGCGACCCACAACGGCGGCTACCTCTACCAGGCCCGCCAGACCGCGCAGGCCGCGCTGAGCCACTTCACGCCCCAGCTGCTGGGCGAAGAAATCCCCTTCTTCGCCGCCGTCTACTTCCGCAACCTGCTGTATCTCGACTCGGTCACCCACGACCCGCCCGGGCCCCGCATCGCCCAGGCCTATGTGGACTACGCCTGGGCCCACCTGCGCCTGCAGAACAACGTCTTCGTGGCCGGCTCCCCGCCGAGCGCCCAGCTGCTCGTGCAGAGCGCCATCGTCCAGATCTACGCCCTGCTGTCGTCCCCCCCGAGTACGTATTTCTGATCCGGGGCAGCGCGCGCCGAGCCGGTGTGCGTGAGCGCGTGCGGTTAGGGTGGGGCTCGTGAACGAGCCGGCCAACCTCACCACGGCAGCGGGCCTGAGGCCCTCCACGCCGAACTGGCGGAGCTCGAGGGCGATGGCCGCCGCGAGATCGCCGCTCGCATCAAGACCGCCCGCGAATGGGGCGATCTGAAGGAGAACAGCGAGTACCACGACGCCAAGAACGAGCAGGCCCACCTCGAGACCCGCATCCAGCGGCTGCGGGAGAAGATCGCCAGCGCGGTGGTCGTCGAGGACGAGGCCCCCACCGGCGGCGTGGTCGGCTTCGGCTCCACGGTCGTGGTCCGCAACGAGGACGGCAGCGAGAAGACCTGGCAGATCGTCAGCTCACGCGACGCCGCGCCCGGGGAGGGGCGGGTGTCGGCCGAATCGCCGATGGCGACGGCGCTGATGGGCGCGCCAGCGGCGATCAGGTCGCGGTGTCGCTGCCCCGGGGGACGCGCTCGCTGACGATCCTGTCGGTCAGCTGAGCGACTTCTCGGTACGCCGCAGCGCCCTGCGCCGGGCGCGCATGTAGAGATCGCCGCCGCGGCGGACGAACTTCTTCGTCGGCGTCGCGTACAGCCTCCCGCCCTGCTTCAAGGCCCGGCGCTGCAGCCTGCGACGGCGCTTGGCGATCGCCTTCAGCAGCTGCGTGCGTGTCCTCCGGTCCCAGCCGAGGCTCGATCGCACCCTTGCCCTGCGAGCGTCGCACGCGCGCTGCCAGGACCGCGAGGTCGTGCTCCTCGCCCAGCATTTCGCCCAGCCCGTCGGCCTGGCGGGCAAGCTTGCGCAGGGGCTCGGAGGCACGGTCCGGGCGCCCCTTGCGCGCCGCCGGTGCGCCCGGCAGGGAGCCCGCGAAGCCCGGCGGGGAAGAGGGCCGGCGTTGCAGGATTTCGCCGAGGTAGCGCAGGTCCTTGACGCTTTTTCGCCACTCGTGCATCGCCACGGCGCGTTTGCGCTTGGCGCCCCTGGCCCGCTTGTAACGCCGGCGCCCCTCGCCGTACAGGCGCCTGAGGCCCGGCTCGAGCACCTCGCGCTCGCGGCGCTTGGGGTGCTGCCAGGTCTGCACCCGCAGCCGGCAAGCGCTCAGGTCAGCGATCACCAGCGCCATGCGCACCGGGTCTCCGAGCGTCTGCGCCCGGGCCGCGTCACGCTCCTCGGCGAGGCGGGCGCGCAGCCGGCGCACTCCACGCCGGTCGAGCTTGCGCGGCTGGCGCTCGACGAGCGAATCGAGCGTCGCCAGCATCACCTCGGCGTCGCGTGCCGCCGACAGCTGGGCCGCCACGTCCTTGAGAGCCGCCGTCTCCTGGGCGATGGCCTCCTCGCCGTGCGCCGCTTCGAGCATCCTCGTCATCGTGCGCAGGCGCTTGAGCGCCTTGCGGGTTTCGTGGATCGCCGCTTCCGGGGGTCCGGCGCCGTTGCCGGCCGAGAGCTGTTCGATCGCCAGGTCGAGCTGCTCGGTGGCCATCCGCTGGAGCCCAGCGGACAGCGGCTCGTCGGCGAACACGCCCAGGCGACGGCTGCGTTCTCGCTCACGCGCCTCGCGGCGCTCGCGTCCCACCCGCGCCAGCGTCAGGCCCAGGCCCACCGCCGCGCCGGCCGCCAGGGTCGCTGTCAGCGGCGCCACAATTGGCACGTGCAACGGCTTCCGGCGGCGCCATGGTGGACCGTACGACCCGCGGCCAACCGCAAGCCCGCGACCTATCGCTGTCCGTTCTGTTCCCAGCATCTTCCTGCTCTAAGCGAGCATATGCTGATTGCGCCCGAAGGAGACACTCGACGGCGCCGGCACGCCCACACCCGCTGCGTGATGCGGGCACGCGAGCGCGGTGAGCTTCCGCTGCGAGAGGAGTGGCTCGCCACCCAGCCGCGCCCCCCTGCGCTGTGGCGGCGCCTGCTGCGTCGCCCCTAGAGCCTGCTGGGGGCGCTGGAGGAGTGGACCGGCGGGATCGTGCCGAGCGGCACGAGCATGCCGTTGTTGAGCTGGAAGTGCACGACGGTCTGGCCTCCGGAGGGGGAGCTCAGGGGGTCGCCGGGGCGGTACAGCCGGTACGCCACGACGGTTTCTGTGTCGCTCTGTGAGACCACCTTCACCGACGCGCTCGGTTCCTTCGTGTCGGTCCCGATGAAACGGCCGTCGACGAAGAAGAAGACCTGCTGGCCGTAGCCGTCGGCCGAGCCGCTGCGGGTTCCCACAAGGGCCCTGAGGGTCTGGCCGGGGTGGTATTCGGAGAGGTTGTCGGGGGTGTAGCCGTGGGCGCGCACGACGCTCCCGGCCGCCTGGGCTTCCGCGGGGGCGCTCTGGCCCTGACTCTCGTCGAACTGCGGCTCGGTGGCGGTTCGGGTTTGGCTCGGGGTCGTGCTCTGGCCGGCCGAGCCGGAGCCGCTTTCGCCCCCGGCACCGCTGCCCGAGGGCGCCGTGGCGCCGGTGGCGCCGGTCGAGCTCGTGGGGGTCGTCGACGGGTTGAGGCTGCTCTGGCTTTCGGCTGTGACGGTCTTCGTCGAGCCGCCGCAGGCGGTCAGCGCCGTTCCGGCAAGCAGCGCCAGGGCAAGCGCCGCGATCGAGCGTGTCCTCATCGCGGAGATGGTATTGGCGGCGGTGAGGGCGTCGCGTCGCTTGCAACGCGGCTCCCGCCGCGCCCCCGTGTGCTCGTGAGGCGCGCATGGTCGGCTGCGTCGGGCACGCGGGCCGCGGGTACCATCACCACGGGATGGCCGGAACCACGGGACAGCCGAGCCCCGAGCCGAAGGGCGACCGGCAGGCCAAGCGCCGCAGCCGGGGCGAGCTCTCGCGCACGATCGCGATCCTCGTGCTCGTCCTGGCGGTGATCCTGTTCGCGGTCAAAAACCTCAATCAGGTCAAGGTCAACTGGATCGTCGGCTCCGGCAGCGCGCCGCTGATCATCGTGATCCTGATCACGCTGCTGGTGGGGATGGTGCTCGGCCATCTCGGGGGACGCCTGTCGCGCCGCAAACGGCAGAAGAGCGGCGACTAGCGAACCAGGACCGGCCGGCTGGTGGCCGACACGTGGGCGCCGTCGGAGACCTTGACGAGCGCCTGGTAGAGGCCCTTTTTGACCTTCACCACGCGGCTGAAGACGGATTTTGTAGCTGACTGCGTCTTGACGACGGTGCCGCCGACGTTCTTCGTGCGGTGACCGGGGATCACGCGCTGGTAGCCGATCAGGGCGCCGGCCTCGGCGGGTTCGACGGTCCCGTACAGGCGTGCGAAGCCGCGCCGGCGGGTGCTGTGGGCGTGGATCGTCACCCGCACCGCAACTTCCTCGATCACGGGCGGGCTGATCACCGGGGCCAGGCCGACGGTGGAGACCTGAAGCTTTGTGTTCTCAGTGGCCCCCAGCCCCGGGAACACGAATCCGCCCGTGAGGCTCGTGACGAGCGCGTTGCCGGACTGGGAGAAGGCGGCCGTGTACGGGAACGGGGTGAACTGCAGCGCCACCTGGCGGTTGCCGTTGCCGGTGCCCGAGAGGGTGCCCTCGACCGTGAAGGACGATCCGTAGGTGACGGGGTTGGGCACCGCCACGATCGCCACCGACAGGGGGATCTTCGGGGTCGTGAAGGTGACCGTGTTGGCAGCCGCGGCGCCGGTAACCACGAGCCGGTAGTGGTAGGTGGTGAAGGCCTGCAGGCCGGTGATCGCCTGGCTGATGTGCACCTTGGCGGTCGACGGGGCGAGCGGTTGGATCGGGGTGGTCAAGCCGAATTTGCTCGTCGGTCCGTACTGGAAGAAGTAGGCGCCGCCCTGCCCGTCGTTGGTCACGGAGCCGTTCAGGACCGCCGAGGAGTAGCTCACGCTCGAGGCGGCATCGGTGTGCGCCTGGGGAGCGGCCGCCAGGCCCGCCTGTGGCCCAGCGAGGCAGAACAGCAGCAGTAGGCCGACGACGATTGCGGTTGCTCGGGCGCGAGAGCGGACCATCTATGGCGAGAGTACCCCACCGGCGTGCGCTTCAAGCCACCTCCCCGCCGGGCGGCCCGCGGCGGGGCCCGCCCGGTAGCCTGCTCGGCACGATGAGCGGGGGAGCCCCAGCGGGCGGTGTGAGGCTGCGCCAGGCGGTTCTGGCGGCGGGCGATCTCGAGGTCGTGGCAGGCGGCCTGCGCGAGACCCTCGGTCTGGGGGAGCCCTTCCGCGATCCGGGTGTCGGCCTGTTCGGGCTCGCGAACACGGTGTTCGCGCTCGGCGACTGCTTTCTCGAGGTGGTCTCTCCTACCCAGCCCGATACGGCTGCGGGACGCTACCTGCAGCGGCACGGCGGCGACGCCGGCTACATGGTGATGTTCGACCTCGAGGATCTCGATGGCGCCCGTGCCCGAGCCGGCGCAATGGGCATCCGCACCGTCTGGGAGATGGACCTGCCGGACATCTCCGGCACCCACCTGCACCCGGCCGACATGACGGCGGCGATCGTCTCGATCGACAGCTCCCGGCCCTATGGAACCTGGCGCTGGGGAGGCCCCGACTGGACCGGGAAGACCGGGAGCGGGGCGCCGGGCCGGCTCGCCGGGGTGACGCTGGCCGTGAGCGACCCCGAGGCGACCGCCGCCCGCTGGGGCGGCGTGCTCGGCGTCCCCGTGGACGCAGACGGGGGGACGCAGCTGCTCATGGGCGGCTCGCGGGTCGCCTTCGAGCACACCGCGGACGCGACCTCGGAAGGGCTGACAGAGATCGCCGTCGAGCTCCCGGACGGCCTGCCCGGAGGTGCCTCCGAGGCCGAGGTCGGCGGCGTACGGCTGCGAGACGCCGCTTCGTGAGCCACCCGGCGGGTGCCGGGGCCGCCGGTCCGCCCGCTGGGGGCGAGGAGCTCATCAGCCGCCTACACGCCCTCGACCCGCTGGCCGAGCCCGCCGGTGGCGTCGCGCCCGCCCGGCGGCTGCGCTACGTGGTGCTGGACGTCTTCAGCGCGACCCCGCTGGAGGGCAACCAGCTGGCCGTCTTCATCGACGGACGGCAGCTGGACGGGACCGAGATGCAGCGCATGGCGCGCGAGTTAGCGCTGAGTGAGACGGTCTTCGTGCTGCCCCCGCGCGGGGGCGGGGATGCCCACCTGCGCATCTTCACGCCCACGGCCGAGCTGCCCTTCGCCGGTCATCCCACGCTCGGCACGGCCGTGCTGGTGGGCCTCGCCCTCGAGCGCGAGGCGATCGGGCTCGAGACCGGGATGGGACTCGTGCGCGCCCGCGTCCACCGGGGCGAGCGGGGGTCGCTGAGCGGGACCGTCGAGCAGCCGATCCCGTCCTGGAGCGCGTTCGCCGACGCGGGGCCGCTGCTGGAGGCGCTCGGCGTGGAGGGCTCGCAACTGCCGGTGGAGTGCTACGAGAATGGTCCCCGGCACGTGTTGGTGGCGCTGGCGACGGCGCAGGAGGTCGCTCGCCTGAGGCCCGACCTGGCCCGCGTCGCCGCGTTGGGCAAGCTCAACATCAGCTGCTTCGCCCCTTCGGGGGAGCGCTGGAAGACCCGCATGTTCGCTCCCGCCATCGGCGTGCCGGAGGATCCAGCCACCGGCTCGGCCGCGGGCCCGCTGGCGGTCCATCTCGCGCGCCACGGCCTGATCGCCTTCGGCCAGCGCATCGAGATCGAGCAGGGAGCGGAGATCGGGCGCCCCTCGCTGCTGCAGGCGTGCGCGATCGGAGACGAGCGGGTGCTGCAGGCGGTCGAGGTCGGGGGCGCGGTGGTGGCCGTCGCGCGCGGGGAATTCGCCCTGCCCGCCGCGGTCGCGCCTTAGGAGAGGTGTGCCGCAGGGGCCCCAGCCGGGCCCGGTTCGTGCCGGATTTGTGACAGGCTGGGCCGCGCATGCGCGAGGCGGTCATCTGTGAACCCCTGAGGACCGCCGTGGGAGGCTTTGGCGGCGTCTACCGGGACGTCCCGGTCGGCGTGCTGGCCTCGCGGGTGATCGAGGAGCTGCTGCAGCGCACATCGCTGCCCGGGGACGCCGTCGACGACGTCGTCTTCGGCCAGGGCTACCCGAACGGAGAGGCGCCCGCCCTGGGACGCGTGGCGGCGCTCGACGCGGGCCTGCCGGTGGAGGTACCCGGGCTGCAGATCGACCGCCGCTGCGGAGCCGGCCTGCAGGCGCTGACGCTGGCATGCATGGAGGTCCAGACGGGCGTGGCCGACGTCGTCCTCGCCGGCGGGGCCGAGAGCATGAGCCAGGCCGAGTTCTACGCCACCGGCATGCGCTGGGGCGTGAAGGGCGGGCGCGTGGCGCTCGAGGACCGGCTCGCCCGCCCGCGTGTCACGGCCGGCGGGGTCCACCACGAAGTTCCCGGCGGGATGATCGAAACGGCCGAGAACCTGCGCCGCCAATACGGCATCGCCCGCTCCGAGCAGGACGAGTTTGCGCTGCGCTCCCACACCCGGGCGGTCGCCGCCCAAGAGGAGGGCATCTTCGCCGAGGAGATCGTGCCGGTCGAGGTGCCCTCCCGGGACGGGCCGCGCGTCATCGACCGCGACGAGCACCCGCGCGCGGACACCTCGCTCGAGAAGCTCGCGCGGCTGAAACCGCTGATGTCCCGGAGCGACCCCGATGCGACCGTCACGGCCGGCAACTCCAGCGGCCAGAACGACGGTGGCGCGGTGTGCCTCGTGACCCACCCCGACCGTGCCCGCGAGCTCGGCCTGCAGCCCTTTGCGCGGCTGGTGTCCTGGGCCGTGGCGGGCGTTCCGCCGGAGACGATGGGGATCGGGCCCGTCCCGGCGACCGCGAAGGCGCTGGACCGGGCGGGCCTGAAGATGGACGACATCGACCTGATCGAGCTCAACGAGGCGTTCGCCGCCCAGGTGCTGGCGGTGCTGCGCGAGTGGCAGCTGCCCGACGGGTTCGAGCGCCTCAACGTCCACGGCTCGGGGATCTCGCTCGGACACCCGATCGGCGCCACCGGCGGGCGCATCCTCTGCACCCTGCTGCGGGAGATGCGCCGTCGCGGTGCACGCTACGGGCTGGAGACGATGTGCATCGGCGGTGGGCAGGGGATGTGCGCGATCTTCGAGAACGTCTCGAGCTGATGGCCGCCGAGCTGGATCTGGTGGTTTTCGGCGCCGGCGGGGTCACGGGCCGCAACGTCGCCGCCTACCTCGCGCAACGGGCGGGGGAGGGCTCGCTGAAGTGGGCCGCGGCGGGGCGCGACCCGCAGAAGGTGCAGCGCGTCCTCGACGAGCTCGGGGTCACCGCGCCCGAGATCCTCAGCGCCGACGTGTCCGACCCGGACAGCCTCGCGGCGATGGCCTCGCGGACCCGCGTCGTGCTCGACCTCGTCGGCCCGTACACGCGCTATGGCCGCCCCGTGATCGACGCCTGTGTGGCCGGGGACGCCCACTACGCCGACCTCACGGGCGAGCTGCCGTTCGTACGCCAGATCATCGACGACCACCACGAGCGGGCCGGGAAGGCCGGGGTCAAGCTCGTGCAGGTGTGCGGGTTCGAGGCCCTTCCCGCGGACCTGCTCGTGGCCGAGCTGGCCGAGCTGGCGGGAGCCGAGCCGGGGGACGGCCTGCGCAGCGTGGACCTCGAGGTCGAGATGACCTCCCCGCCCGGCAGGCCCCACGCCTCCGACATGGTGTCCGGAGGCACCTTCCAGAGCATGGCCATCCTGACCGGCGAGGACAACGCCGCGCTCGCCCTCGATCCCGCGGTGCTGATCCCCGACGAGGCCGCCGCGGCCTCGGTCCGTGCCCGCAGCCCGATCGGGCTCGCCCCGCGGCGGGGACACGACGGCTCGGTGATCGCCCCGATGGCGCCCGCGCCCTTCATCAACCCCGGTGTCATCCACCGCAGCGCCGTGTTGCGGGCGCAGGAGCGGGGGCAGACGTTCGAGCCCTTCCGCTATCGCGAGGGCATCGCCATCGGCGGCCGTCCGGTCACGTTCCCCGCGCGCTGGCTGGCGGGAGCGACGCTCGGCGCGACGATGGCGGGGATGCGCCTGCTCGCGCGCTCGGGCGGGTCCGTGCGGCGGCCGCTCGCGGGTGCGATGGCGAAGCTCGGCCCGAGCTCCGGGTTCGGCCCCACGGGGGCACGCCTGGAGCACTGGCGGTGGCGGATGACCGCTTCCGGACTCACCCGCGGAGGGCGGGAGCTGCACGCGATCCTCGATGCCGACGGCCATCCCGGCTACCTGGCCACCGCAAGGCTGCTGGGCGAGGCCGGGATCCTGCTCGCCGAGGACGGCTCCACCCCCTCGCTGGGGGGCTGTCTGACGCCGTCGGCCGCGCTCGGGACGCAGTGCCTGCAGCGCTTCGCCCGCGCGGGGCTGCGTTTCTCCAGCGGCCCGGGCGCCCCGGCGTAGGGCGCGGGCTCAGGCCGGCGCGGCGGGCTGGTCGGCCTGGGCGAGCATCGGCCAGCCATCGCCGTCGAAGGTCGTCCAGCCGTATCCGGCCTGGCCCTGGATGCGCACGCAGCGCAGCTCCCAGTCGGAGCTGGGGGCGCTGATCGCGGCCGCGACGATCGGCTCGGTGCGGATCTCGAACGGGAGGCTCACCGGGCGGGTCGTCCGCGTACCCCTGAGACAGGCGGTCCACAGCTCCGGATAGCGCACGTGCAACAGCTCGGCGACTCCGATCGTCTCGTCCTCGAAGAGCACTTCCGGGTGCTGGCCCTCGCGCGCCCAGCCGCTCTCGGGAGCCGCGTACACGAGATAGCCGCTGAGCGACTCGTGCAGCGCCGTGAACAGCGCCAGCTTGAGCGCGTCCCACAGCGATTCATAGAGCTTCTCCGCCCCGCAGAGCTGGGTCTCGAAGCAGACCTGCAAGTCCTCGTCGGGCCTGGCGAGGACGTCCACCCGCCCGAGCCACCCCGCCCAGCAGTCCTTGACGCCCTCCGGAAGGGGCCCGTCGATGATCGCGACCGAACCCAGCTGTGCCTGCAGTGCATTGCACACGGCCCGCTGCAGGTCGCCCGCGCGCACGCCGGAGGACCCCTCCGCGAGCGCCCACCCGGGCACCGAGGCCATGGTCTGCTGAAGCTCCCCGGCCACCGCCGGGAGCGCCCGTCTGACCGTCGCGTCCATCTCGGCAGAGCTCATCTCGACCCCGATGGCAGGGCATCCTAACCGCGTTCGCGGCGCGCCGACGCCCGGCCGGGTCGTCCCGGGGTCCGCTGGCCGCGGGACGACCCGCCGTCACCCGGGCGCGCCAGGCAGGGCGGTCCGGGCCATCCGGCGCGGGCCGGCTGGCCCAAGTCGATAATGACCCGCGGATGCAAGCGCCCCACACGAAGGCCCCGCGGTCCCCCCGCCGCCGGCTGTTGCTGCTCGCCCTGGCGCCGCTGCTCGCGCTCCTAGTGGGCGCCGCGCCCGCCGTTGCGGCCAAGCACAAGCGCCCCCACCGCAAGCCGGGGCCACCGCTGACGACCGTTGCGATCGAACGCTCCTTTCCTGGGCCGGCGGTCCCCACCGGCTTCCTCGGGCTGTCCTTCGAGGTCGGCAGCCTCAGCCAGCTGGCGGGCTACGCCGACAGCGGCGACCTCGTCACGCTGCTGCGCTCGCTCGGTCCGGGAGTGTTGCGGTTCGGCGGTGTGACGGCCGACAAAAACGTGGCCTGGGTGGACGCCCAGGATCCCCGGCCCGCGTGGGCCACGGCGACGATCGGCGAAGGCGACCTGCGCGGCCTCGGGGTGCTCGCCGCCCGCAGCGGCTGGCGCGTCCTGCTGACCCTCAACTTCGGGCACTTCGAACCGGAACGCGCGGCACGAGAGGCCGCCGTGGCCAAGGCCGCGCTGGGAGAATCGCTGGAGGCGCTGGAGCTCGGCAACGAGCCGAACTCCTACGGGCACCAGGGGCTGCGCGAAGAACCGTGGACCTTCCTGCAGTACGACGCCCAGGTTGCGGCCTACCGGGCCGCGATCGAAGCCGTGGCCCCCGGCATCCCGATCGCCGGCCCCGACGTGTCGGGCTCGAGCGCGTTCGAAACCTGGGGCCTGGGCGCGGTCGTCAACCAGCCGCCGGCGCTGCTGACCGGACACCACTACCCGCTCAGCTGCCAGGGGCCGCCACCGCCCACGATCGGGCGCCTGCTGAGCCCCCAGATCCGGGCGCTCGAGGTGCTCTCGCTGCAGCGCTACCTGTCGATCGCCCAGGCCGGCGAAATCCCCTTCCGCCTGGACGAGGCCAACACGGTCTCCTGCGGAGGTGTGGCCGGTGTCAGCAACACCTTCGCGGGAGCCCTGTGGGCGGCGGCCTACGTAACCCAGGCGATGAGCCTCGGGGTGCAGGGCATCAACCTCCACGGCAGCCCGAACAACTGCCTCGGCTACACCCCGTTGTGCGCCCCCAGCCAGCAGGCGATCGAAACCGGAGCGCTGGTCCCGCAGCCCGAGTGGTACGCGCTGCTGATGCTGAGTGGGCTGATCGGAGACCGCCCGTTGTCCACCGAAGTGAGCGCGTTGCACGGCCACAACCTCCAGGTCAACACCTACCTGGCCCCCGACGGCTCGCTGCGGGCCGTGATCGTCGACGACGACCCGCCCGGCACGCGCCGCGCCTACGTGCGCCTGCAGGTGGGAAGCGCCTTCCGCTACGCGCGGATTCTGCCGCTGACGGCCCCGGCGCAGACCTCGCTCTCAGGGGTCCGCCTGGCCGGCACGGCGGTGGCTGCCGACGGCACCTGGACCCAGCCCACGAACCTCGCGGGGGTGCGCGCGAAGGGCGGCTCGATCACGCTCGCGGTGAGCCCGAGCCGGGTGTTGATGCTCACGATCGAGCGCTAGCGGCACCGACGATCGCGCCCCAGCCGGGCGGGCGGGTACCCGCAGGGCTGCGAACCCGCATTCAACCCTCGCCGGGGGCGCCCGGGCCCTCTAGAGTAGGCGTGAGGGTAGTCGAGGGAGGGTAGGACCAAGCTCGTGAGACATCCGGCCCGATGCGGCCTTGCAGTGCTTCTTTGCGGTCTTCTCGGCCTGGCCGTGTGGGCGAGTGCCGCGGGCGCGGCGTCGCGTGTCGCGGCCGCCGAAAAGCCCCAGATCCGCTACGCGAAGGTACGCAGGCTGTGCCGCGCGCCGAGCCGCGGGCGCGCGGGGTGTCTGGCACTGAAGCTGAAGGCCGCCAGCCCGGGCTCCGCGGGCGCGCTCCCCTACGTGGTGGCGGCCGGGGCCCGCTCGAAGGGCCCCGCGGGCGGCCTCACTCCGGCCGACCTGGCCAGCGCCTACTCCTTCTCGCCCACCGCCACGGGCAGCGGGCAGACGGTCGCGATCGTCGATGCCTTCGACGACCCGAAGATCGAAAAAGACCTCGCCACGTTCGACTCCAACTACGCCCTGCCCGCCTGCACGGCCGGCAACGGCTGCTTCACCAAGGTCGGCCAGACCGGCAGCACCAGCGCGCTCGCGCCGGCCGACAACTCCGGCTGGTCGGTCGAGATCAGCCTCGACGTGGAGACCGTGCACAGCGTCTGCCAGAACTGCAAGATCCTGCTGGTCGAGGCCAACTCCGAAAGCGACGGTGACCTCGCCGCGGCGGTCAACGAGGCCGTGGCGCTGGGCGCCGACGAGGTCTCCAACTCCTATGGCTCCTTCGAAGGAGAAGAAGAAGAAAGCCCCCAGGACATCGCCGCCTACGACCACCCCGGGGTCGCGATCGTGGCCTCCTCGGGCGACTCCGGCTACTTCGACTGGGATGAAATCGCGGAACTGGAACCGGCCCCCGAACGCCCTGACGCCCCCGCGATCTACCCCACGGTCGTGGCCGCCGGGGGGACCGCGCTGAAGCTCACCGGGCGCGGCGCCCGCAAGAGCGAGTCGGTCTGGAACGACAGCGGCCAGCCCGGCTCCAACGGCACCTTCAAACACGCCAAACAGTTCTCCGCCACCGGTGGCGGCTGCAGCTCGCTGTTCACGGCCCCCGCCTGGCAGCAGCAGGCGGCCGGGTGGGCGGCCAGCGGCTGCGGCACGCACAGGCTCTCGGCCGACGTCTCGGCGGTCGCCGACCCCTACACGGGCTTTGACATCTACAGCAGCTACAAATACGAAGCCTTCGCCGAAACCGGCTGGATGACGATCGGCGGCACCTCGCTGTCCTCGCCGCTGATCGGCGCCCTGTACGCGCTCGCCGGGGGCAGCCACGGCGTGAGCTACCCGGCCCAGACGCTCTACGAACACCTCGGCAACTCGGGCGCCCTGTTCGATGTCACCCAGGGCGGCAACGGCTACTGCGACGCCGAGGCGGCGAGCGCGTGCGGCGAGCCGGGGGTCAACGAAGAAGACGGAGACGTCGACTGCATCGGGACGACCGCCTGCGATGCCGCCACCGGCTACGACGGGCCGTCCGGCGTGGGCGCGCCGATCGGGCTGAGCGCGTTCGGTGGGCCCGGCGTCATCGTGCCGCCGAGCGCCGTCACCGGGCACGCCACCGAAGTCGAAGGCGGGGCGGCGGTTCTCAACGGTACGGTCAACCCCGGTAGCGCCGAAGCGACCTCTTGCGTGTTCGAATACGGGACCGGCGCGACCCTCACCCAGAGCGCTCCGTGCGCTCCCTCGCCGGGCGCGGGCGGGGAACCCGTCGCGGTCTCGGCCCACGTCACGGGCCTCACGCCCAAGAGCGCCTACCACTACCGCCTCAGCGCCACCACGTCTGCCGGTACCAGCACCGGCAAGACGAAGAAATTCAAGGCCCACTGAGGACGGTCGCCGTGCGGCTCCACCGCCTCAACAGGCGCGCATCGCGGGAACCGCAGGTGGCCATCGCCGACCCCCGCTTCGAGGACTGGGAGACGATCACGACCTTCGAGGACCGCGACACGGCGCTGGCGTGGCGCGACCAGCTGCGCGGCCTCGACGTCGAGGCCGCCTGCGTGGCCGACCATCCGCTGGACTCCTACGGACGCGGCGACATCTACCTGGTGGTGGCGCCGGGACAGTGGTCACGTGCCAACGAGATCGTCGAACAGCTCGACTGAGCGGCGGGCGCGGTGCGCCGGCGGCCGGGCCCAGGCAAGCGGCGCGGCCCAGGCGACTACCGGTTCCCGGCGCGCGCCCGCGGCCTCAGGCGAGCACCGTCTCGCCGCTCGCCAGGCGCGCGGTCGATCCGGGATCGTGGGAGGGCAGGAAGATCGTGGGATGCTGCCGGCAGTGCTCGAGGATCAGCTCGAGTGTGGCCCGGTGGACGTTGGGATCCGGACCGATGGCGTCCGCCCGGCGGGCGTGCAGCTGCTCGAGCGTGTCCGTGACGTCGCCCGCCAGCATCACGTGACGTCCTGATCGTCCACGCAGATCACCGAGATGTGTCCCGGCGTGTGGCCCGGCGTCGGAACCGCCACGATGCGCCCGTCGGCGCTCAACCTACGGCTGCTCGCGAACGCCCCGAAGGGCCCGTCGCCGAGCGTCAGGGCGGCCGGCGCGAAGCCCGCCGGCAGCGGCTGACGAAGCACGCGCCGCATCAGGCGCGAAAAGGGCTCGGCCGATGAAGCCCAGTTCGCCCTCGCCGATCGACACGGGAGCACGGACGTGGACGAGCCCGTCCACGTGGTCGCCGTGGTGGTGGGTGAGCACCACCTCGGAGATCGCCGCCGGGCTCGATTCCCGGCCCCGGCCAGGGCCGCGGGAAGCTCCTGCTCGCCGGTCAGCTGAAAGCGGGCGAAGGGCACATTGCGGACGTCGGCCGTCTCGCCGGTGTCCACGAGCAGCACCCGGCCGTCGTGCTCGACGGCCCAGCAGTGGATCGGCAGCGGATCCGACCACGGCCCCGGCAGGAACAG
Source organism: uncultured Solirubrobacteraceae bacterium (assembly GCA_963846255.1). Lineage (GTDB taxonomy): Bacteria > Actinomycetota > Thermoleophilia > Solirubrobacterales > Solirubrobacteraceae > Palsa-744. Next base: position 231,169 of record CAWJVE010000003.1, on the reverse strand, counting down.
GTCGAGCTGGCGGCGCACGCCCGGTGCTCGGAAACAGGAACGCGTGCTTGACCCTCACGCTCCCAGTGCTCAGCGGGTGGATGACCATCGGCGGGCCGAGGCTAGCGTGTCGGCGGACGCTGTGAACTGGCGCGGTCGCTGATGGCGTCCCAGGACGCAGACGCTGCAGCAGCTCGCCCCGCGGTACCTGCAGGAGCTCGCGGGCCGCTACGACGCGGGCATCTTCGAGCCGCTCCAGAGCCGGCGCGCGCGGGTACGGCTGGGGGTGGAGGGGGTGGGGGAGTGGGATGCCGTGCTCGAGGACGGCCGCGCCCGCATCACGCCGGCGCGGAGCCCCGCCGACGCTCTGATCCAGCGCACGGCCCGCCACCTGGGAGCTGATCGGCGCCGACCCGCGGTCGCGGCCTCGGGGAGTTCCGCGCCGGGCACCTGTCGGTGAGGCGCAACATGCACCTCGGCATCGGCTTCCTGGCCGCCACCAGTGGCCGCACCGGGTCCTCCAGGCTTCGTTTCGAGATGGTCCGTACCCGCGGGCCGCGCATCTCCACGATCCAGGCCGGCAGCGGGGAGCCCGTGATCGCGATCCACGGTCTCGGCGGCACGAAGACCTCCTTCCTGCCGACGGTGACCGAACTGGCACCGCACTTCCGGGTGATCGCCGCCGACCTCCCCGGTTTCGGCGACTCGGCCAAGCCGTTGGGGGCCTCTATGACCCCGCCTACTTCGCGCGCTCGATCATCGCCCTGATGGACGCGCTGGCGCTGGAGCGGGCGCACCTGGTCGGGAACAGCCTGGGCGGCCGCGTGGCGCTCGAGCTGGGGATGAGCCACCCCGAGCGGGTCGGGCGCATGGTGCTGCTGTGCCCGGCACTTGCCTGGCGCAGGGAGCGGCCGCTGGTGCCACTGATGCGGCTCACCCGTCCTGAGCTGGGACTTCTCCAGATCGCACCCCGGCCGCTGGTGGAGGCGATCGTGAGGCGCGTGATCCCGGGCGCGGAGCAGGGCTGGACGGCGGCCGGCGTGGACGAGTTCCTGCGCGCCTACCTGACGCCCGCCGGCCGCGCGGCCTTCTACGCGGCCGCCCGCCACATCTACCTCGACGAGCCCCATGGGCGCAAGGGCTTCTGGCCACGGCTGGCTGAGCTGCGGGCCCGAGGCGCTGTTCGTCTGGGGTCAGCGCGACCGGCTCGTCCCGATCGCCTTCGCCCGCTACGTCGAGGAGGTGCTTCCGGGTGCTCGCCACCTCGAGCTCGACTGCGGCCACGTCCCGCAGATCGAGCGTCCACGCCGGACCCATCGGGCGATCCGCGAGTTCTTCGAGGCTCCCGAGGGCGAGCGAATCGACGAGTGAGCACGGCCACGGGGCGTCGTCCGCCGGCTCTCCTACCCTGAGTTCGTGGGGTACCCGGTCGAGTTCTCGGTCGACTACGCGGACAGGCGCTCGCGGCTGAGCACCTTCTTCCGGCTGATCCTCGCGATCCCGCTCCTGATCTGGGCATACGTGTACGCGATCGCCGCGACCATCGTCGTGATCATCGCGTGGTTTGCGATCGTCATCACCGGCCGCTACCCGCGCGGACTGTACGAATTCGAGGCCGGGTGGGTGCGGTTTCTCGCGCGGCTGACCGCCTACGTCGCGCTGCTGTGCGACGGCTATCCCTCGTTCGTGGGCTCCGAGGACCCCTCATACCCGGTGCGGATGCAGTTTCAGGAGCTCGAGCGCTACAGCCGCCTGAAGACGGGGTTCAGGATCATCCTCGCGATCCCGATCCTGGTCGTCCGCTACGTGATGCAACTGATGCTCGAGATCGGAGCGGTCGCGGCGTGGTTCGTGATCCTCGTGACCGGGGGCATGCCCCGCGGCCTGTTCGACCTGATGGTGCTCGCCAACTCCTACATCGCCCGCTCGGACGCCTACCTGATGCTGCTGACCGAGACATACCCGCCCTTCCAGGACGAGCAGACGCGCTCGGCCGGGCAGCCGGGCCCGCCTCCGCCCGCACCCAGTTAGCCGGAGCGGCTGGGCCTTGCCCGGCCTCCACCAACGGGGTCTTCCCAGGGACGCCGGCCGCGCTAGTGGTAGGCGTACACGGCGGCGGGTTCTTTGGCGGTGCCCTTGTTGGCGCCCACGACCGCCTTCACCTTCACCGTCTGGACTTTCGTGTCGCTCGGGGTGAGCAGCGTGCATTCGGTCGTGGAGGGGCATTCGACGTCGGTGGCGAGGCCTTTGCCGAACACGAAGCCGGTGATCCCTTCGCCCGGGGCGTAGCCGCTGCCGATCACCGTCAGGGGCGTCCCCCCGCCTTTGGGCCCGCTCGACGGGCTGATCGAGGAGATCGTCGGTTTGCCGTACTTGAAGCGATCGCCGCTCACCGGGGCACTCGAGCCGAACTGGTTGGTGACGGTGACTTCGGCGGTGCCGCTGATGCCCGGGGGCGAGACGACGGAGATCGACTGGTCGGACTGGACTTCGAATTCGGTCGCCGGCGTCTGGCCGAAGAGGACGCCGGTGGCCCCGGTGAAGGTCGATCCGGAGATCGTCAGCAGTGTGCCGCCGGCCGCCGGGCCCTTTTTCGCCGAGAGCTTTTTCACGACCGGTACGACGCCCGTGTGGAGGTAGCTGAACTGCTCGTGGGCGCCGGCGGTGGTGCTGCCGTAGGGGGTGCTGAGGGTGACGCCCACGGTCCCCGTCCCGGGCGGGGAGACCGCCGTGATCGAGGTGGAGGACTGCACGCCGAAGCTCTGAGCGGGAGCCGCGCCGAACCTGACGGCGGTGGTTTCGCTGAGGTTCGAGCCGGTGATCGTCACGCTGGTGCCGCCTCCCTGCGAGCCTTCCTTCGGTTCGATGTGGGTGAGGAGGGGGGAGCGCCGTAGGTGAAGTGCGAGTGCGAGCTCACCGGGCTCGTGCCTTCAGGGGTGGTGACCGTCACGTCCACCGTGCCGGCGCTGCCGGCGGGCGCCGTGGCCGTGATCGTGTTGGGCCCTTCGATCGTGAACTGGGTGGCGGCGGCGAACCCGAAGGCGACCGACGTGGTCCCCGCAAAGTTGCCTCCGGTGATCTTCACGACGGTGCCGCCTTCGGTGGGGCCGCTGGACGGTTCCAGTCCGGCGACGAACGGGACCGGGGCTTCCCCGACCGGGTCCTGTTCGGAGACCGCGGCGCCGAAGCCGCCGGCGTTCCTGGCGGTTTCCCTGACCGCGACAAGAAGATTCGTGTCGCCCGAGGTGAGCGTGTATTTGGAGCTGGTGGCACCTGGGATCGGTACGCATTCATCCGTTTCGCAGCGCAGCCACTGCAGCGAGTGCCCGGTGGGGGAGTTGGTCCATTCGCCCGCGTGGGCGGTCAGCGTTTCTCCCTGGTGGGCCGTCCCCGTGATCGTGGGCGGCGTTTGCACGACGGGCGCTTCCGGCAGCACCTGGGAGCTGGCAGCCGAGCTCGCCGGCAAGCCTGCGCCGGTGGCGTTGCGGGCGATCTCTTCGACCCGCAGCCGGTGTCCGACGTCCGAGGCCGCGGGGACGTAGCTTTTGCCGGTCGCGCCCCCGATCGCTGCGCAGTGTTCACCGGCGCTGTCGCACTGGGTCCAACGGTATTCGTAGCCGGTCGGTTCCTCACTCCAGCTGCCTTTGAAGGCCCGCAGCGTCTGTCCGGGTTGGGCGATGCCCTTGAGCGTCGGGGCGGCCAGTGAGGTGGGCACCACGCCGGTCACCAGTTCGGTGGCGGTCGAGTTGGTGACGCTCGAGCCGGCCGCGTTGGTGGCCGTTTCCTTGAACGCTATCTTGTGACCGACGTCGACCCCGCGCAGCACGTAGGTGGTTTCGGTGGCTCCCCCGATCGGGTTGCAGTTCACACCTTTGTTGTCACAGCGCTTCCACTGGTAGACGAGCTGCTTGACTTCGCCCGACCACGTGCCGGGATGTGCCGTCAGCGTCTGGCGCTCTGTTCGAGCGTGCCGGTGATGGTCGGCAGGGTCTGCTCTTCCGGCGGGGCCGGCGGCGGGTTGGGCACAAGTTCGGTCGGGTCGGAGGCGACGGACTGGCTCGCACCCACGTCGTTGTAAGCGGTTTCGCTGAACTCGAGCTTGTGGCCCACGTCTTCGGGGGTGATCTTGTAGGTCGTTTTTTCGGCGCCCGAAATCGGTTTGCAGTTCTGTCCGGCGCTGTCGCAGCGCAGCCACTGCCACATACGCCGATTGGCGGCGTTCGTCCAGGTGCCTTCCACGGCCGTCAGCGTCTGGCCCTGTTCGACGGTGCCCGTGATCGTCGGCGGAGTGCTGTTGACCGGCGCGGCCGGCGGCGCGATCTGGAGGGCGTGGGAGGCGATGACTTCAAAGCCGCCGGGGTTTTCGGCGCGCTCCTGCACCTCGAGCCACTGTCCCACGTCTTCTTTTTTGGCGACGTAGGTTTCACCGGTCACGGGTTCTTTTTCGCTTTTCGCGTTCAGCACCGTGATCGCTGCGCAGGTGGCGCCGACTCCTTCTTTGTTGGCCCCTTTGCAGCGGTACCACTTGTCTTCGAGCGCCGTCGGCGAGCTTTCCCAGGAGCCCTGCTGCACGGTCAGCGTGTGGCCTTCCACGGCCGTGCCGCTCAGCGCCGGCGGCGAGATCGGGGTGGGGAAGGAGGGTTCGGATTCTTCGTTTTCGGCGCCAGGATCAGTTCCGGCTGCGACACCGCCACGCTCTGACCCGGAGGCGTTTTTGGCTTCCACTTTGACCGCGATCGTGCGCGAGACGTCCTGGGCCTGGACTTCATAGGTTTCGCCCTGTCGCCGGGCCTTTGCCGGTCGTGATGGGTTCACATTCGCTGCCGAGTTCTTCGCTGGCACCCGCTTCGCCGTTGCCCTCGCAGCGCAGCCACTGATACGTGAACGTGGGTTCGTTCGACCATTCGCCGTGCGCGGCGGTCAGCGTCTGGCCGAGGCGCAGTTTTTTCGTCGTTTCCGTCGCCGGTTTGCCGCTGATCGTGGGCGGCGAGAGTTCGCTCGGCCACGATTTCGGCGCCACCGGCGTGCCGATGATGCGCCTGGTCCTTTCGCGCCCTTCCCTGGCTTCGGGGCTTTTCAGGATCACCTGGTAGGGCTCCGGTTTCAGCCCCGTGAACTGCACGCTGCATTCACCTTTGCAGCTGCTTTCCTGGCTTTTGCTGAATTCGCGCGTGCCCACCGGCACGTAGCGCAGCTTGTACGGTTCGGTTGACACTTTCCAGGTCACCGTGAGCGACCCTTCGGCGGGGCTCAGCGAGATGCGCGGGGGGACCGCTGTACCGCTCTGCAGCAGCGCGACCGCCGTGGTGCCGCTCGCGGACACGCCCCGCACCGAGGCGATGCCTTCGATCGGGGTGGGAGTGGGGGTGTTGGTGAACGGCTGGTTGCCGAGCCCGAGCAGTTCGAAGAAGCCGCCGGCTCCGAAGGAGTAGATCACCTTGCTGGCGTTTTCTTCTTCTTTGAGCGCGAAGCTGACGCCTTCGCCGCCTGCCGCCACGGCCACCACGTGGCCGAGTTCGCCCACCGGTTGGGGGGCCATGCTGCATTTCTGGCGCCCGCAGGTTTCGATGGCTTCGCTACCTGTTTCGAACCCCAGCTGACCGAGGCCGTCGGCTCCCCAGGAGTAGACCTCGCCGTTGGCCAGCAATGCCAGCACGTGCTGTGAGCCGCCCGGCGATTTCCGACCACCGCGGCGGGCGGTTCGAAGGCGGCCTTCACCGGCGAGGCGCTTTCGTTGTCTTCCCCGTTGCCGAGCTGGCCTTTGCCGCCCCCGCCCCAGGCCAGCACTTCGCGGCCCCGAGCCGCGCACGGCGTAGGCGGCTTCTTCGCCTGCCCCGATCCGTTCCACGCCCGTCAGCACCCCCAGCCCGGCGACCTTCACCGGGCGGGGCAGCGTGCTGCACTGGATCGGCGCGATGGCGTGGGTTTCGCCGTAGCACTGTTCTTCTTCGGAGTGGCTCTCTTCGACCCCGAGCTGGCCCTTCTGGTCGTCGCCCCAGGCCATCACCTCGCCGTTGGCCAGCAGCGCGTAGTCGCGGGTACCCCCGGCCGCGATCTGCGTGACGTTTTTGAGGCGGGAACTTCGGTGGGGCGGTCGCGGGGCACGAAGACCGAAGATTCGGTTTGGCGGGCGGACCGTTCGAAGCCCTTTTCGGTGGTCCCGCGCTCGCCGAATTCCGAGGCGCCCCAGGTCGAGACCGTGCCGTTGTAGCGCAGCGCGATGGCGTGCGCGTTGGCGACCGCGATTTCCTTGATTTCGCTCAGCCCCGCTGACCGTCACCGGGATGGATCTCTGTCTGCTGGGAGCCGTTGCCGAGCTGGCCCTTGTTGCCCGTGCCCCAGGAGCGCACGGTGCAGTCGCCCAGCACCGCCAGGCCGAACTTGAAGCCGGCCTTGATCTGGTGTCGCCCCCGTCAGCCCCGCGACTGGCTGAGCGGAGTTCTCGAGGCCGCTGGAGAAGCCCGAGCCGAGCTGTTCGGAGGCGTTCATGCCCCAATCCAGCGCCGCCGGCCCGCCGTGCGTTTTGGGGCAGCCTTCGCCGGCCGCCGCCGCGGGCGTGGGAAGCCAGGCCGCCAGCACCGCCAGCACCCCCACACATCCCCCTACGCCCCACCTCAGCACGAAGCCAGCCTCCCAGGTTGCGTGCACTACGTGTTCTACAACAAACAACGCCCTCCGTGAGAGAAGGTTGGTGGGAGGCGCGATAAGGTTCGCCCGACGTCTGGGGCGACGCCGCCGCGCTCGTAGCCGGGAGCGGTGGCCGGGAGGGGATGCGACGATGGCAGGCAAGGGATGTGGCGGCAGCGGTTCGATCCGGTCCGCGGCGGCTGCGACGGCCGCACTGGCGGCCATGGCGCTCGTGCTGGTGGTGCTGGTGGCCCCGGCAGCGCAGGCCGGGCCGCTCCGTGGCAGCGGCGGTTCTACGCGCAACGACACGCTGCCGCCGGTCAACACCGAAGACGGCTGTGAGTTCATCGAGGAACCGGGAACCGGCGTCTGCATGCTCCCCTTCCCGGACGACTACTACACGGTCGAAGACCCGACCAGCGACACCGGGCGCCGCGTGCACTTCAGCGACCAGGGAATGCCCGCGAACGCGGAAAGCGAACACATCGAAGCCGACCCCTACAACGCCTCCGACGGCTTCAGCCCGGGATCGGTGATCCTCGTGCGGGTGCCGGGCCTGGACTCGGCCGAAGACGTCCGGGCCAGCAAGGCGGTGCCGATCAACCGTATCGGCGAGTACAAACGGCCCAACGCTCCGGTGGTCGTGATCGACGCCCGGACCGGGCAGCGCTGGCCGATCTGGGTCGAGATCAACTCGCAGGCCGCCACCAACGAAGGCCGGGTGCTGGAGATCCATCCGGCGGTCAACTTCACCTCGGGTGACCGCTACATCGTGGCCCTGCGCAACCTCAAGAACGCCGACCACGAAGCGCTCGAAGCGCCCGTCGGCTTTCGCTACTACCGCGACGACGTCCCCAGCGAACAGGAAGCCGTCAACGCCCGACGGTCCCACTTCGAAGAACTCTTCTCAAAGCTCGAAGGGGCGGGCGTCCAGCGCTCGAGCCTGTACCTGACATGGGATTTCACCGTTGCCAGCGACGCGAACAACACCGAACGCGAGCTCGACATGCGCAACGACGCCTTCGCCCAGCTCGGCGACACCAACCTCGCCGATGGCATCCCCGAGGGCGTGTCGCCCAGCTTCCAGGTCACAAACGTCGAAAACGAACCCTTCCCGGGGGAAATCGCGCGGCGGGTGAAAGGGACCTTCGAAGTCCCCTGCTTCCTGTTCCCGTCGTGCGAAACGGGCGGGCGGATGGTGCTCGACAGCGAAGGGGCGCCGGTCCAGAACGGCACGTGGACGGCCAACTTCGACTGCATCATCCCCCTGTCGGTGACCACCGGCGCGCCCGAACAGGGTCGTCCCACGGTCTACGGGCATGGGCTGCTCGGCAACGCCGATGAGGTCGCCGCGAGTCCCCAGCGGAGCCTTTCGGAGGACTACAAGATCGTGCACTGTGCGACCGACGAGATCGGGATGGCCGAATCGGACATCCCGACCGTGATCGCAGCGCTGCAGAACGTCTCGGAGTTCCCGGCCATCCCCGACCGCCTCCAGCAGGGGCTGCTGGACGAGCTCTTCCTCGGGCGGGCGATGATCAGCTCGAGCGGCTTCACGATCGATCCCGCCTTCCACCAGGACGGCACGCTCGCCAGCGGCTCGGTCCTCAACATCAGCCACCTGTACTACAACGGCAACAGCCAGGGCGGGATCATGGGAGGCGCCCTCACTGCCGTCTCGCCCGACTTCACCCGCGCCGAGCTCGGGGTCCCGGCGATGAACTACTCGGTGCTGCTGCCGCGCTCGGTGGACTTCCTGCCGTTCGCGAGCGCGTTCAGGTCCTCCTATCCGAACGAAGCCGCCCAGCCGCTCGTGCTGGACCTGATGCAGATGCTGTGGGACCGGGGCGAGCCCGACGGCTACGCCGAGCGGATGACCTCCGACCCGCTGCCCGACACTCCCGCGCACCAGGTGCTGATGAACGTGGCGCTCGGGGATCACCAGGTGACCAACTTCGAGTCCGATGTGGAGGCCCGCACGATCGGCGCGGAGGCGCACAAGCCGGTCCTGTATCCCGGCCGCTGGCCGCGCACGTCGGTGCTGTGGGGCGTCAAGAAGATGCGCCCGCTGCCGTACTCCGGCTCCGCCATCTACTACTACGACATCGGCCCGATACGCGAAAGCCCGGTTGGTTCCGGGGAATCGATCGGGACCAGTCCGCCCCCCTACGCGAACATCCCGAACTTCGCCGGCGAGGACCCCCACGGCGCCCCCCGTGGTGAGCCGGGGACGGAGGAGAAAACGGTTTCCGACTTCTTCGAAGGGGCGATCAAGGCCGAAGACGACTGCGAAGAAAAAGCCTGCTTCGCCGGGGGCTTCACCGGGCCGTAGAATCCGCGGCGCGGAAGGCCGACGGCGACCCCCGGAGGGCCGGACCGCGGCGGAGCCCCAAATCGAGAAGGAGAGGCCACATGTCGCTCGCCACCAGCTATCCGCTCCTCGAAGTCCTGTGGACGATCGTGATCTTCTTCGGCTTCGTCGTGTGGATCTGGATCCTGTTCACCATGTTCGGTGACCTGTTCCGCCGTCAGGACATCGGCGGGTGGACGAAGACGGCGTGGATCGTGTTCGTTGTCATCTTCCCGTTCCTGGGGGTGTTCGTGTATCTGATCGCCCAGCACAAGGGCATCAGCGAACGCTCGATCCGCCAGCAGGAAGGCGCCAAGCGGGAAATGGATCAGTACGTCCGCTCGGTGGCCGGCAGCAGCGACCCGACCCAGCAGATCGCCAAGGGCGAGGAGCTGCTGAAAGCGGGCGCCATCAACCAGGCGGAGTTCGAGCAGATCAAGAAGCGGGCGCTGGCCGCGTAGGGAGGAGGGAGGGCGCCGTCCTGCGGGCTCATGGAAGGCCGTGGCGGCGCCGGGGCGAGCGCCGGCCAGCCGCGAGAGGGCTCTAGCCCTCCAGGCGGGCGGCGTCCTGTTCGAGTGTCTCCAGCGAGGCGGGCTGGGCGAGCACCTCTGCGGCCGACGGCAGTCCGCTGCGGGAGCGGTCGAGGAACAGCGGTGCCCCGGGGGCGTCGCTGAGCGCGCCGGGCTCCGGGGGGTTTCCCGCGAGAGACCTCTCGATGACCTCCACGAACTCCTTCGGCTGGTCGCTCTGAAGGTAGTGGTTGGCCCTGGGCAGCAGCCAGAACTCGTTCGCCCCGGGCTTTTCCACCAGGAACGAGTTCCAGACGTGGGCCGCAACGCGCAGGGGAGCGACGGTGTCGTACAAACCCCACACCAGCGTTGTCGGCAGCTCCGAGGCGGCGAGCGCGTCGAGCCAGGCGCGCTCGTTCTGGGAGCGCTCGACGAGGTACTGGATCGTTTCGTGGAGCACGGCGATGCCGTCGTTGTGGGCGAAGGTGTCCGCCAGCGCGACGACCTCCGGGTCCTGGGGCGAGCGGGCGGGTGTATAGGTGCTCTGGCCCATCCCCGCCGCGAGCATCTCGGGCGTGAGGGCCTCGAGCACCGCCGGAGCCGAGGTCGGGTCGAGGATCAGACGCTGGAACTGGGTCAGGCTCGAGAGCGGCAGGAACATGTTCCCGTTGCTCAGCACGAGCCGGCGCAGCTCGAAGCCGGCCTCGCCGGAGCCACAGCGCTGCGCGAAGGTCAGCGCCACGCTGTCGCCGCGGTCGTGGGCGATCACGGTCCCGGAGTCCGCCCCCAGGACCTCGCCGACGTAGTGCTCGAGCAGCCGGCAGTCGCCCAGCAGCGTGTAGCCGCCGTCTCGGGGCTTGTCGGAGAAGCCGAAGCCCGGGAAGTCGAGCATGCACACCCGATGCTCGCGGGCGAGCAGCCCGGCCACGTCATACCAGTCGATGCTGCTCGTCGGAAAGCCGTGTACCAGCAGCATCGTCGGCGCGTCGGCGTCTCCGAGCTCGGCGTGGAAGATCTGCAGCGGCGTCCGGCCGCCGTCGGGTGCCGTCCACTGAAAGAAAGCTCCGTCCTCGAGCCACTCCGCCGCCCGCGCCGCCATTGCTAGGAAGTGCCGGCGGCGGGAGCCACCGCGCTGGCGACGAGCATCCGCTCGGGGACCGCCAGACGGCCGTCGTCGCCTTCGTAGGGTCCGGCCGCGGCGCGGATCAGCGCCTCCACGGCGGCGCGGGTGGGCTCGTCGAGGTTTTCCCACAGCGTGCGCAGCGGACCGGCCAGCCGTCGTGTCATCTCGATCCAGTGATCGGCGGAGTCGAATTCGGTGGTGCCGTCGAGGGTCTCGATCTGCACCGAGACGAAGCCGGCGCCCTCGAGCGCGGCGCCGAGGCGACCCTCGCCGGAGAGGCTCCACAGCCCGGGGGCGTCGGGTGGTGGGGCGGGCAGGGACAGGTGGCTGGCGATTTCGCGGATCGGCACCGCGGCCCACGGATTGGAGGCCGCGTCGCCCCACACCGCCAGCGCCAGCCGGCCGCCGCCCTTCAGGACACGCGCGGTCTCCCTCAGTGCGACCGGGGGTTCGGCCATCAGCATGTAGCCCATCCGGCAGGCCACGGCGTCCACCGAGTCCTGCGGGAGGTCGATCGCTTCGGCGTCCACGCGCCGGCAGTCCACCCACGTGAGCCCCTCGGCGGTGAGCCGCTCGCGGGCGGCGTCGACCATCGGCTCGGCGAAGTCGCTGTACAGGACGTGGCCCGCAGAGCCCACCGCGCGGGCGGCCATCATGCTGAGCGTGCCGGGACCGCCGGCCAGCTCGAGCACGCTCTCGCCGGGCTGCAGGGCGAGCGCCTGGATGATCCAATCGGCGGCCGGGCCCAGCTGGCGGTCGATCCTGTCGGTCAGCTGCGCCCAATCGGGCGCCACCGTCGACCAGGCGTTGAGCGAGGCAGAGCGGTAGTCCTCCACGAGCGGCGATGCTAGTGCTTGACGTAATCTGCCGTGGTGCCGCGCGCCCCCTTCACCCACCCGCTGCGGGTCCGGTATGCCGAGTGCGACCCGCAGCAGATCGTCTTCAACGCCAACTACTTCGCGTACTTCGACATCGCGATGACCGAGCTCTGGCGGGCGGCCGCCGGTAGCTACGGGGCGATGCTCGACCGTGGCGTCGACATGGTCGTGGCTGAAGCCTCGGCGCGCTTCTTGGGGGCGGCTCGATTCGACGACGAGCTGGTGCTCGAGGTCGTGATCTCGCGTCTCGGCAACACCTCCTGTGTGACCCGCCACCGCGTCCTGCGGGGCGAGGAGGCACTGGTGGAGGGCGACATGCGACACGTGATCGTGGATCGCGAGTCGCTGCAGAAGACGCCGATCCCGTCATGGTTGAGGGAGGCGCTCACGCCCTGGGCGCTCGAGGAGTTGGCCAGCGGCTGAGCGCCTCGCCGGCGCGAGCCCCGGTCGCTTCTAAGCTGGCGGCCGTGACCGTGTTGGACGTCGGCGAACGGGATTTCGAGCGCGAGGTAATCGATCGCTCGCGCAGCCTTCCGGTGGTGGTGGACTTCTGGGCCGAGTGGTGCGGCCCCTGCCGGCAGCTGGGACCGCTGCTCGAGCGGGCCGCCGCCGAGCGCGAGGGGAAGGTCGTCCTGGCCAAGCTCGACACCGACGCCAACCAGCCCCTGGCGCAGGCCTTTCAGATCCGCGGGATCCCCGCGGTGAAGGCCTTCAAGGACGCCCGGGTGGTGGATGAGTTCGTCGGCGCGCAGGACCGCGAGGCGGTCGAGCGGTTCTTCGACGGCCTGCTTCCCTCGCAGGCCGACGAGCTCGTGGAGGACGGCAGCGAGGAGGACCTGCGCCGCGCCCTGGAGCTGCAACCGGGACGCCCGGACGCGGCCCTGGCGCTCGCGGGGCTGCTGATCGACCGCGGTGAGCGAGAGCCGGCGCTCGAGCTGCTGGAGACCGTCGAGGGGAGTCTGCGGGCGGACGGTCTGGCGGCGCGCCTGCGTCTGCAGGGCCAGGGGCTGTTCGACGACGCGTTCGCGGCCCTGGACCGGGGTGAGCTCGAGCAGGGCTTGGAGCTGCTGCTGCAGGCGCTGCCATCAGGGCAGCCCCAGCGCGATGAGGTACGCCGCCTGATCCTCGGCGAGCTCGACGCGCTCGATCCCCAGGATCCGCTCGCAAGCGCCACCCGCCGGAGGCTGGCGGCCGCCCTCTACTGACGGTCCCGGGCGGGCCTCGAGTCAGGCACGTGCCGGCGCCGGCGGGCGCGCGGACGGGCCGTCGGGTCGGAACCCGTCTAGTACGATGGGGGCGTGCCGACGCGGCATCTGCCAAGGGGGGAGATGGCGCCGGAAGAAGTTCGAGCGGGGAGGGGTCATGCGCAGGATGGTGGTGCTTGGCGTGCTGCTGGCGGTTGCCTGCGGCTGGTGCGCGGTGTTCGCGAGCGGCGCGATGGCGGAAACCGAAACCCAGGAACTCGAACGCGGCCACGAGCTCGGCAGCAAGGCCTACCTCTATGGCCAACCCCTGCTGGACACCGAACGGATCTTCCACACCTCTACGAGCGTGACGGTGGCCACCGAAAACGGCTACGCGCCCGTCAACCAGTTCTCTCATTTCAAGCACCTGGTGACGACCAACGAGAGCGTGGTGGTGGCACCCAACGACGACACCCTCTACGCGACCGGCTGGCTGGAACTGAAGAAGCAGCCGATGGTGCTGCACGTGCCGACCGCCAACCGCTTCGACGTCGTCGAGATGGTCTCGCCGTATACCGAAAACTTCGCCAACGTCGGAACCGAGGCCAGCGGCGTGCTCCCGCCCGGTGACTACGTCGTGGCGGGGCCGGGCAGCGACGAAGGGCTGGAAGAAGTCGACGGCCTGAAGGTGATCCACGCCCCCTACGACCGCGTCTGGCTGATCGGGCGTGTCGTTGTGGAAGGCCCGAGCGACACCGAAGCGCTGCCGATCGAGGAACAGATGCAGATCGTTCCGTTCAAGAGCTGGCTGAAGGAAAAATTCGCATACAAACCGAAGCCACCCCGCAAGGAAGTGACCGAACCGACGGTCGCCCAGGTACCGGGAACCGGCGAAAACGAAAAGCGGCTGCCGTACTACAGGGCTCTGGGGAAGGCGCTGAAGAGGTTCACTCCACCGGAAGCGGACAAAGCGATCCTCGAAGAACTCGCCGCCGTCAACATCGGCCCCGGCAAAACGCCGAGCAAGGGCAACGACGGCAAGGGAGTGATCCGCGGCCTTGAAGAAGCCGTCGCCGCCGGTCCCATCAAGATCCAGCTGGCGATCAAAGAAGCGTATTCGAGCGGTTTCGCCCAGCACAACGGCTGGCTCGTCGTGGGCGCGGGCAAATACGGCACCAACTACCTGCTGCGCGCCGAGGTCGACCGGCTGGGCGTCGGCGCCCTCGCGCCCAACGTCTCGATCTACCCGGTCGCGCTGACCGACGACACACGCTCGAACCTCAACGGACAGAGCAAACGCTACGTGGTGCACTTCCCCGCGAGCGACTTCCCGTTCCCGGTGAAAGCCTTCTGGTCGTTGACGATGTACGAAGCCAGCGGCTTCTTCGTCAGCAACCCGCTCGAACGCTACGCGCTCGGCAACCGCTCCCAGGTGCACTACAACGAAGACGGATCGCTGAACATCTACATGCAGAGCGGCGAACCGACGAGCGAACAGCAGAAGCAGAACTGGCTGCCCGCCCCGGCCGGCGAATTCCACGTCGTGATCCGTCTGTATGCCACCGAACCGCAGGACATCGAACCGATCCTGGAAGGGACCGGGAGCTGGCAGACACCTCTGATCGAACCGTGCCTGGAAAGCGGCTTCACCGCCGGCGGTCAGGAATGTCCGAGCTGACACGCGCCGCCGGTCGCAGCTAGGCGTTTGTTCGCCTGAGCGGTTCGTCCATCGCGGGCGGCCGGCGGGGGTCCGATCCAAGCGGGGCCTCGGACGTACGTCGTAGGGCGGTGGTTAGGGGCGCGGCAGCCGGGTACTTCCGCCCAAGCCCGGACCACGCCACAGGTGCCCGGAGTCCCCTGAGTGCGGGGCCTCTGGACGTCCGGGGGTGGTCCGCGTAGACCGTGTAAAGCTCGCCGGATTCGATGCCGACTAGGTTCGGGTCCGGAGGGCGTGACGAGCCGTTAGGAGGTTCTCGATGTTGATCCGACCCCGAGTGATGGCCGTGTGCGCGGCGCTGTGCGTGCTGGCCCCGATGACCCTCGCGAGTGCGGCGCAGGCACATCGAGGCGCCCGGCACCTCCATCGCCACGATGTGTTCCAGTCCAAGCAGGTGAGCGGCGTGTGCGCTCAGGCGGGCGTCGCCGTCAGCGATCACGTGCATGCCTTCAAGCGTCTCGACGAGGTGCAGGACCCGGGCGTGAGCAGCCTCAGCGAAACGCAGACCAAGGAACTGGTGGCGGCGTGCGAAAAGCTGGCCGGTGCCTTCGCCGTCAAGCACAAGGCCGTTGAGGGCGCTTCGAAGACCTTCTGGGAAGCGCTGAAGGCGGACCGTACGAAGCTGCAGGAAGCCTGTCCCGCGCTGACCGAACACCACGAACACGGCTTCTGGGAGCAGACCGAACTCAGCCCGGCCTGCCAGGAAGCGCTGAAGAGCTACTGGGCGTCCGCCCACGAAGCCGGCAAGGCCTACCGCACAGCCGTCCAGGAAGCGTGCAAGACGTTCCACGCCGCCCTGACCGAATTCGAAGAAGCCACGAAAGCGATTGTGGCTGCGATCGAGGCTGGTGAATCCGAACACCACTTCCAGCCCGCGCCGGGCCCCGGTGGCCCCGAGCTGCCCGGAACGGGCCCGGTCGGCCCCGGTCACGCGGGCCCTGGCTACACCGGTTCCGGGCACGGCGGCCCCGGCTCCGAGGGATCCGGGCCTCACGGCTACGGCCGCGGCTGAGCCAACCGCCGGACCGGCCCGCGGGCCTAGCGCTCGCGGGTCGCGGAGTACACGAGGGCGCCGCCGCAGCCGAGCATCCCGAGGCCCGCGACGGCGTCCGCCAGCCGCATCGCCCGCGCCCCCAGCCCGCGGCGGGCGATCGCCACGGCGCTCGCCAGCGCGCTGACCCAGGCGAGGCTGCCGAGGGCCACGCCCACGATCAACAACACCGCTGCACTGGTCGTGGGCGCGGCCCCCGCCGTGCTCGCCGCGGCAAAGATCGCCGCCCACGAAGCGATCGTGGCCGGGTTGGAGGCGGTCCCGGCGACGGAGGTGAGAAACGCCCGTCTGGGGTCCGCCACCTCGTCGGCTGCCTCGAGGCCGAGCCTCACCCGGAAGGCCGCGTGCAGGGTGCGAACGCCGATCACGATCAGGAGCGCGCCGCCGGCGATTCCGAGCGCCAGTCGAACAGGCTCGACGTCGAGCAGCGGCGCCGCCCCGGCCGCACCGCAGGCCGCATAGATCCCGTCCACCGCCGCGATACCGGCACCGATCGCCAGACCCACGCGCCAGCCGGCGCGCAACGTGCTGCGAATCAGGAACAGCGACATGGGCCCGAGCTGGAGCGCCACGAGGAACCCCAAGCCGAACCCCACGAGGGCGGGGTGCATCGTCGGATTATCGCTGTGCGGTGAGGAGTGCCGCAGCGCGCGGCGCTAGGCGGGCCGAGCGCGCCGGCGCCAACGCCTACAGACGCCCCAGTCGCCAGCGGGGAACGTCCGCGAGCTTCATCAACTGTGCGATCACCCCGAGCTGCAGGGCGACGGCTTCCAGGGAGACCATCAGCTCCGCGTTGGGCGCGGTGGTGCTCCGTGACAGCAGCTCGAGCATCGCGATCGTTTCTGCGCCGTCGTTGATCGGCACAAGCAGCGCCGAGCCCATGCCGTCCTCCGCCGCCGCTCTCAGGAGTGGGTCCTCCGCCGAACGCAGATCGAGCACGCAGGCGGTCGCCATGCGGCTGCGAGCGCGACCGAACTCACCCGTCGAGGCGTCCTTGCGGTGGTGCCAGGTGCGGTTCTCGAACGCCGCCAGATCCTCCGGTTCGCGCATCCAGATCGCGCCGCAGCGCATCGACCAGCGCGGTTCGTCCCGGCACCAGGCCACGGCGGCGTTCCACCCGCCCTCCGCGCCGAGCGTCTCGGCCGCGTGCTCGAGCACCGAGCGCCACTCCGTCAGGCCACCGAGCGCGGCCGAGAAGGCGCGTTGGGAGGCGGTGCTCCAGTGGACGTCTTCGTTGTCCGGGGCCGTCTCATCGGCTTCGAGCTCCTGTGCCTGCTGAACGCGTTCCTCGAGCGCCGTGCGGGCGGCCGTCAGCTCGGTCTCCAGCTCACCGACGCGGCCCTCCGAGCGGGCGAGGGACTGCTCGAGCTCCGACGCTCGCGCCTGCTCGGCCGCCACCGTGCCGTCGAGCTCTTCCGTGCGCCGCGTGGCGCGGTGTGACTCGGCGCGAAGCTCGTCCAGCTGCTCGCGCTCGCCGGCCAGCTCCCGCTCGAGTCTCGCGGCACTCGCCAGCGCCTGGTCGCGCTCGGCGAGGACCGCCGCCACGCGGTCGTCGCGGTCGAGGGGAGGGCCCGAGCTTCCGTCGGCCAGCGTGAGGCCCCACTCGTCGAGCAGGTCCTGGCGGATCGCCAGCGCATCCAAGCGCCGCCAGCGGTCGATCCTCATCAGGCGCTCGCACTCCGAGCGCGCCAGCGAGGCCTCCGAGAGCGGGGCCGCAACGCCGCAGATCGCCGTCGGCCGACCGTCGGCGTCACGCAGGGCAAAGCGCAGCGCCGCGAACGCCGGGCGCTCTTCGAAGGCGCCGATCATGTACTCGAGCTCCAGGGGCTCCTGCCCGGCGGTGTCCGTTTCCTCCAGCCGCAGTCCTTCGATCGACGAGGAGGCCGTGAGTTCGGCGTCGGTGTGGCCGTACACGAGCTCGGTCTCGGTCCCGAGCTGTTCGATGTAGCGGCTGTTGACGTGCAGGTAGCGACCGTCCAGGTCCTTCAGCCACACGATCGCGGGGCTCTCGTCCACCGGCTCCTCGAGCACCTGAGCCGTCGGCTCGAGGTCCTCCAGCCCGCGCGCGATCGGGATCGTCAGCACGGCCGTGCGCCGGCCGTGGACATCCACCACGGCGACCACGTCGCCCTCGACCCCGTCGAGCATCACGCTCGCGTGGTCGGTCTCGCCCGCCGCGATCAGCCCGACCTCGTCCGGGCAGTCGGTCAACGACCCGTCGCGCACCTCGAACCGCTCCACGAAGGCACTGGTGGCGCGCTCGACCGCTCCGCTCTCAGCGAGCACCGCGACCGCGGCCGGGACCCCCTCGGAGACTGCGACGTCGCCACTCTCTGCCCGGGTCCGATCCGAAACGCCCACCACGGACGAATCGGCGTCCCGGAGTGTGAGCCTCGGGTGGCTGGGCTCGAAGTGGACGAACGGTCAGCCGGGGGGCTGCTCCGGGGTACCTTCGGGTGTCGTCCGCGCGACGGTGCCGGCCGGGAAGCCGACGATCCTTGCGCCCGCACAGTGCCCGCCGCGATGGAGATCCCGGGGCGTAAGCTGGCAAGGCATGCGCGCGGACACCGACACTCGGGCCTCGCCCCGTGACTGCGGGCGGTGACGCCATGAGGCTGATGGGACCGGGCGACCAGGCGATAATCGGACGGGCAGTCGCGCAGGCACAGGCCGCGGGCGTCCCCGAGGCGATGATCCAGCGCGTGATCGACGAGGAGGGCGCGGCCCGCGGCGGCGCGGTGGTACCCGCGGTCCTCGCCGGACGTATCTATGCACTCGCCCGCCAGTTCCAGGGCACGCAGCCCGCGCGCGGCGACTGACGACACCTTGAGCCGACCGAAGATTGGGCTCACTCCCCGGGTGCGTCGGTGCCCACGGGCTGCATCGTCGGCGGGGCGGTCCTGGTGAGCGCCACCACCCCGACACACATGACGGCGAACCCGAGCAAGGTGCCGGCGATCGCGCCCGGACCTCGCGTGTAGCTCTCCTGGAAGAGCCAGATGCTGAGCACGACGCTCACGGAGGGGTCGACGATCACGAGTAGCGGCTGGGAGACGCTCAGGGGACCGACGTGAAGGGCCGCCTGCACGAGAATCACGCCCACGGCTCCGCCGGCGGCCAGCGCATAGACCGGCCAGTCGGTGAACACCGCCGCGACCCCTGAGCTGGTGAGGGTCTCGGTGGCGGTCTTGATGAACGTCGCCACGAGCGCCCACACGATGGCCGCGGCGGAGGCGTAGAGCGCGGCACGACGCCGTGGCGGCCCCCAGCGGGCCGCCAAAGTCATAACAGCCACTGCGCCGCCGAATGCTGCCAGCGCCCCGGCCCATGCGTGCCCGCTCGGTGTGGGGGTGCCCCCCTCCGGCTGGTCGACCAGCACGAACACGAACAGGCCGACGCAGGTAACGACGGCCCAGAGCCACGCCGCCGGACGTACCGCCTGGCCGATCCAGAGCTTGCGCAGCAGCAGACCGAAGACGAGCTCGGTTACGAGCAGCGCTTGCACAATCGACAACTGGCCGTTCTTCAGCGCCGCTGCCTGAAAGGCAAACGCTCCGAGCGCGGCCGTCCAGCCGAACAGCCACAGCGGGCTGCGGAAGAGTAAGGCGACGAGCCGCCGTCCCGACGCCTTGCCCACGCGCCCGCTGGTGCTCGCGACATGCTGCGCGGTCAGGTACAGCGCGTTGGAGAACGCCGAGCAGAGGGCGAAGATCGCGCTCATCGGCACCAGCGCCGGTAGGCAGTCCCTGCCCGGAGGCAGAGGGCGCGCTCGCGGGTCACTGCTCGCCGGAGAGGAGCATCGCGTGGAGCTCGCCTCCGGTGATCTTGCGCGTCACCTGGATGCGTCCAAGCGGTCGACGGCTTCCCGCGCGCGCCAACGCGTTCCGATCCTGAGTAAAGCGGTCATCCGCCGACTTGGCCTTCTGGCCCATGATCAACTCCCGATCATGACGCAGGCCACAGTCGGCGACGGACTGACGGGCGGTTGTCGGTCTGAACTTGGTTGACGACGGCGGGCCTCCTTGGTTAGCCTGGGCTGCTGGCCGGGTGAGCATCGACAGGAGGTGGGGGACGTGCAGGGAGAGTCGCGCGGGTTTAGGGCGTGGATAGCCCCGATGGTTGGGTGTCTGGCCGTGGTCATGCTGCTGTTGGTCCCCGCGGGTGCGAGCGCGTTCGTTTGGCCCGAGTGGGTGGAAGCCGAGGAAGTCACAGAAACGAGCGCCACTATCGCCGTGTATGTCCACCCTCGCTGGCCTATCACGCACTACAAGCTTTTCGTCAGTACGCCCGAAGACCAAGAACGCACATTCGGCCTCTGCAGCCGAGAACCTGAACGCTGCGATGCGAACTTCGTGCCCCCGGAAAAGGACGAACGGCAGGGCACCATCGTCCAGAAAAGTCCTTATGAAATCGTCGAGATTGATGTACCTGTTCCCGGACCTCTATTCGAATCTCCCCTACAGCCCGCAAAGCTCTACGAACTCAACGTCGGTACCTACGGGGAAGGGGAAGAAGCGAACGCACCCGAGGTTCCGACAAACGCCGGGAACTGGTCGGGCTATGAAGGCTTCGAAACGCCGGGCGCCCTCGGCCCAGAAGAGCAGACCCACAAAGCCTTGATCGAAAAGGAAAGCACTAAGCGAGCCAAGCAACACGCCGCCTCTAAGAAGCAACGTGAACGCGTCGAAAGGATGCTCGCCAACTTGAAGAAGAAGAGCGAACGCTCACACTAGACCGGCACCAGCCGGTCGCCGTGGGGAATGCCGCCGCCGGCGCGGCATAGTGCCGGCGACTTGGCCGCGGCCTTGGCGGCGGCGGTACGAGGGCCGGTGCGCCCCGCCTCAAGGAGCAGCGACGAGCAGCGGCTTTTGCCAAGCCCAGCATCGGACTCGAACCGATGACCCCTTCCTTACCATGGACTCACGGGGCGCGACGAGCGTCGATGACGGTCGCTCGTCCGAGCTCCGACGGCCTGGAGGGCTGCCATCACTGACGGCTGGCGACCTTGCGCCAGATGCGGCCGTACCCGCCTGGTACCCGCCGCCTCGATCAGATTCCGAGGACCCCCGCCACCCCCTGAGATGCGCCGGGACTCAAATGCAGAATGAGCCTCGGTCGCGTATGGGCGTGACAGTCGCATCGCGTACACCGACGCCAACGGGCGCCTGGCAGGGATCCCACGGATAGAAGATTCCAGTCGCCAGGGGCGTTCGTTTCTCTATGACAGCGGGGGGTGGCGGCGGGTCGGAGAATGAGTCGACACCGCCTAGGGGGCGGTTCGAGCCGTTCCTCCCGGCTGTGGACCTACCGACTCCGCTCCGGTGGATCGTTGCGATCGTCATGTGGCCGGTGGTCGCTCTTGGGGCGCTGGTAGGCGGTGCGCTTGGATTGGTCGCGGCCTCGATGGCCGCAGTTATCGCTGTCTTGGCCGTCGTCGGGCTCGTGCTGGGCGGGACGCACGCCGTCGTCGACTGGCCCGCCAAAGACGTTGTGCGAGGCCTCTTGCTCGCAGCAGCGCTAGTCGGCGTGGCGATCTGGGAGGAAAGGCACAGCAGCATGGGCGCCACACCGCACGGAAAAGCGTCGACGGTCATGAGCTACGGACGCCGCTTTGCCTTCAGCGTGCTCGTAGTCGTGGCAGTCGTGGCTGTCTACCGTGCGACGCACCAACGACAGGCCAACGAACCCTGGTCTGTCGTGCCAATCGCTCTAGTCGGACTCCTCCTCGGACGCGCGTATCTCCGGACCAAGAAAAAGCTGACGCTCAAGAATGTGACGTGGTGGAACGCCGCCGTCGTGCTCGTCGGTGGCGCAGTCATACTCGGCACGTACGGGGGCTACTTGGACCGTAAGGAACAACTTCTCCGCAGGTACTGCATCTATGGCTCGGTCAGCCGGGCACAGCTGAAAGGCTGCCTCGACCATGTAACCGACGCCAGCATCAAGCAGCGCAGCACGGAAGCCGCTCGTTATGCGCGGGGACTAACCGACGCCTGTGGCCCAACGGCGGGGCCTTTCTGCGTCGATGAAGAACGCGAAGGCGGGAGCGAAGCCAACAATCAACGGACGACCCTGGAGGCTAAAGCGCCGACAAGCGGTCGACCGGCACGAGCCCCGAGACGAAACAGGACGCCGACGTTGCGACGATCCAGGCGATTCGTCAGTACGCGGGCGAGATGAGGGGCACGCGTGCCGAACGTGTGAAGGTGCTGAGCGAAGGTGAACCGGAGGAGAGCGTGAGGGGCGCCCACGGGCAGACCCTGAAACTGCCGGCGCGCAACGCGTACGCGCCGAACGCGCTGATGAGCGCCGCGCTCGATTGGGCCGAAGACGGCTACGTGACGAGCGGGACCGTCGCGCGCCTGAAGGCCGAGGGCTATGATCCGAGCTCGCTCCGGATCCCAATCTCGAAGCCGCAGAAGAATCGGCGCCTCGGGGATACCGGCGAAGGCGAATCGGGGTAGTCGGTTCCGGCGCCCGGCAACCGTGGCGAGGACCTCGGCAACGGCATTAGGCGGCAGTGGCGCCGTCAGAACGCCTTGCGCCAAGTCGTGTTGGTTCGGGAACAGTCGGGGTCCCACGCCGTCCGAGCCGTCTTAGAGCCTGACGTACGGGCGATGGCCATGGACGACAATCAATCCGCGTACGGCATGGCATGCCGGTTAGCCGCCATTCTCGATTCCGAGCTCGGGCGCTTGGAGCGTCAGCTGAGAAAACGCGACAGGAAGTTGCTCGACTTCGACTGGGAGCAGGTCCGCAAGCTCGCACGCGCTATGCGAGAGGTTGAGCGCCTGAACGTCGAACTGGAGGAGAGAAGGCCGCCAGACGGCGGGCAAGCCAAGGCGGACGGGCCGGCGCGGGACACGCTCGCTGCCGGGCTACTCGCCGCTGCTAGCGCATCGTTCGACGGCGCCAGCGGCTCCTCGTAGCCGCGTAGCTTTTTGCTCGCGCATAGGGCTGGTCTCGGCGCGGTTCTGTGACGGTTAGAGGGGCGTCTGTGACGCTAAGGGCCGTGCGACGACCTCTGCCCTTGCGTTCGCCGTCCGGGCCGCTCGGGAGTCTGATCGCTGTGCCCGCCCGCCGGTATACGCGGCCGCAGCGTGAGGCCATCGCAGCGGCGTTTGCGGAGCCGCACCGGCGCGCATCGGACGTTGTCGAGCTCGCCGCTGCCGGCAAGCTGGTGCATCCCTCGGGCGCAAGACTTGGCGCCTTCGCCACGACGCAGAGCACGGTGCGCTCCGAGGCGCGCCGTGCACGTCTGCGATGGCAGCGTCACGCCGCTACGGCTAGAGTATCGGAGCTGCCCCCGCGGGTCGGCTTGGAGCGAATGCGATGCGAACTCGCCGACGCCCTCGAACTCGAGCTGCGCCGGATCGAGGTCGAGCAGGCGCACGGCCGAGCAGTCACCGGCGAGCAGCTCCGCCAGATTGCCCGGGCGATCCGCGAGCTCGCATGGATCCCGGGCCCCGAGGAGCGACGCCCCCCGCCGCCAGGCGCAAAGCTCGATGGTGTGAGGCGAGGTGGGGAGACACGCGGAGGGCTCGCGGGCCGCATACTCACCGCGCACTACAGCCCCTAGGCGCACACGACGCATCGCCCGCCACCCGCGTCGAGTCGTCGTCATCGCGCGCGCAGCCTCGCGGCGAACACACGCAGCCTGGTGCAATGACACGCAACGCGCCTGAGGGCGCGGCGATGGCCTCGGTGCCTACGACGGGTGGAAAACGCCCGCAAACACTGGATATCGGCGAAGTGAGGCCACGAATGACCTGACTCGCATGTATGCGCGCGCGCCGCATGACGCAGCGGCGTTCGTCCGGCAGCCCTGCGTGCCCGCCGCAGTGGAGCGATAACGCGCCGCTACTGTCGTCCGCTGCTGCGAGACTCCGGCCTGCTTCACCGACTCGGCTTCGCGCCGAAGATTTCACCCTCTGCGACCTCGGACGCTTCGGCTCCGGGGTCGCGGCGGTTGAGACGCCCCTTGCCCTCCGGTGCCGGCGTCACACTGCGCAGCGTGAAATCCGTCGTCGGTCGAGGCAATGGGATCGTCGGGGCTAAGCCCTAACGCCTACCAACCCGCGGTTCGGGCCGGCTCCTTAGAGGCGAGCGACCCCGTCGCCGGGACAACCACGCTCGACCCGATCAACGTTGTGCTGATGCTGTGCGCCTTCGAGCGCTTCGACGTTCTCGGGCGTCTGGCGGAAATGTCGCCTCGGGTGGCCGCGATCGTCACAGGCGCCGGGGGTCTCGAGTTCATGAAGGCGCGGGGTAGAGAGGCGCGCGAGCGGGCGGCACGCGGTGAGCGCGAACCCCTGAGCGCGCAGGGCCAGAGAAGGCTGAACATGTTCGTAAACGCCGGCAAGCGGCAGCGCATGCGTCAGCACATGCAGGCTCGTCGCACGCGGGGACTATTGGCGGGTCGGAGCCCGCAGATCCGCCAGCGCGGCCGCGGGCGCCGTACTCGCGCTTGTCGGCCGCCTGCGCGGCGAACTGGCGGGCGCTCGTCGCCTAGCGACGGCTCCGATTCGTCCGAGCCGGGGAAGCCCGGCTACATGTCCCGCCAAAGTCGACCCCGGCAGCCCCGCGTACCGAGCTGCCGGTCGCGGCCCGGCTCAGCAAGGGTCGGCGAGCATGACGCGCGGGTTTACGCAGGTGCCAAACGTCGTGCTCCTCGGCGAGTCCTACATGCCAGACGGCGATCGCCTGAGTCTTCCCGCGCGAGTCCTGTTCGCGCTCGTCCTGCACTTCTCCCGAAACGGCACGCAGCCGTGCTTCGTGGACCTCGAGACGTTCGCGGGGCTCCTCGAGCTCTCGCCGCGCCGAGTCCAGGATCTGTTTGGCGAGCTCAAGTCGGCTGACCTCGTCGTACGCCGACGGCGTAGTCGCTGTGAATCGAGTGAGACGCGGCCGCTTCTCGTCGTCGATCGGAAGCTCACTTCCGGTCTTGACCAGCAACCTGCTTCCGACAAAGAAGACGCTCAAGGAGAAGAAGACAACAACGGCGCTGATGGACAACCTCAAGCGCTCGTGTCGCCCAAGCGTTCTCACCTCAGTGAAGCCGAAGCACCACTATGACGCGCGAGGCTGCCATGAACACGGAGCAGCGCTTGTGTGTGCACTGCGGCAAATCGCTCGCCGGGATGCGCGTCAACAGAAAAACGTGCTCGGATCGATGTCGCACAGCCGCGTACAGGGTGCGCAAAGCGGCACGAGAGGCCGCCGAGGCGTCGGCACGGGCGCGCATCCTCACCCGGTCACCCGTGACGGTTAGAGGGGTGCCCGTGACGCTTAGCGACGTAGCGCGCGCGTCGCTCCTCGACAGAGACAGCAAGGCCGACCAGGAGACCCGGGCCGGGCAGATGGAGCTCGAACTCTCCGAAGGGCCGGCGTCACCCTACGACTTGACGTCAGAGTGGACGTGAATCGGTCTACCGAGTCTCGGCTTGCTGCCGCGCTGGTCGAGGCGCTTGACGATCAGGCACTCGAACTGCTCGCAGAGCGACTCGGTACCCGGCTTGGCGAAGGCAACGCGGCTGGCGCCGCGCCCGTCGTTTACACGACGGCCACGCTCGCGCGGGAGCTCGAGCTGACGGAGCGGCAGATCCGCGCAGCGATCCACCGCGGCGAGCTTGACGCCACGAAGCGTGGCCGCACTTACCTGCTCACCCGTGAGGCTGTCGAAGCGTGGGCAGCCCCCGACGTCGGTCGACCGCGTGGCGGTGCCGGATTGTCCTCGGGTCGCCCGCGGCGCCGGGTGATGACGGCGGCGCTTGCCCGGCTTGACGAGGAACGTTAGAGTGAATCCGACAACGAAAGCGGCCCGGCAGCGTTGGAGCGCCCCGGGCCCGACACCAGGAGGTTAGTTCCTGATGCACGAGCACCGTATCGCCGCAGCCTTGGAGTCGCATCGGAGTAAGGGGGCGTCGGCATGAGCGTCGAGCGCGTCACCCGCAAAAGCGGCACCGTGCGCTACCGCGTCCGCTGACGCGAACACGGCCGCAACCGTGCCGAGACGTTCGACAAGCGCAAAGACGCCGAGCTGTTCGAGGGCGACGTTCGCCGCCGGCGCCAGCTCGGGACGCTTGCGCAGCTGGAGACCGGCACCGAGACGCTGGACGAGTACGTCTCGGAGACGTGGACGCCCGTTCATGGCGTTGGGCTCGCGCTGCGCACCCGCGAGGTGTACGCGTTGCTATACGACCGTCACATCTCGCCGCACCTTGGCGCGATGCCGCTCCGGGAGATCTCGCCGGAGACGATCGCGGAGTGGCAGGCGCGACGGATCTCGGCGGGCGTAGGCCCGCACGCTGTGCGTAAGGCTCTGACGCTGCTCAGCGGGGTCCTCCAGAGAGCGGCAGAGGCGCAGCGCATCCCGTTCAACCCGGCAAGGGTGGCGCGCAAGGCGAAGGTGCCCGCGTCGCAGGCCGTGGATCCGCTGTCACCGGCGACGGTCGAGAGAATCCGTCAGGCGATGCTCGAGCCGCCGGCGCGCGAGGTCGCGGCGTCCTCGGGCCTCAGGCGCTCACGCAGCGCGTATCGACTGCCGGATCCGGGGACGCCTCAGACGCGCGAGCGTGATGCGGTGCTCGTCTCGCTGCTCGCGTACGCCGGGCTGCGTCCGGGCGAGGCGCTCGACCTGCGATGGGGCGACGTGCTCGAGCAGACAATCGTCGTCACCGCGCCCAAGACCGGAAGGCGCCGCAACGTGCGGATGCTGCGTCCGCTCGCTATCGATCTCGGTGCATGGCGCATGGCGAGCGGCAGACCGCCGCAGCGGGCGCTTGTGTTCCCGAGCGGCGATGGCACCCGCTGGACGGACGAGGCCTACAAGAGTTGGGCGCGGCACGCTTTCCGCCGGGCCGCGGAAGCCGCTGGTGTCCCCGATGCGACGCCGTACAGCCTGCGCCACTCGTTTGTGTCGCTACTGCTTGCCGAGGGTCGCAACGTGCTTGACGTCGCTCAGCAGGCCGGTCACAAAGCGAGCCTGTCGCTCGACACCTACGGCCACCTGTTCGCTGACTTCGACGGCCGCGGCCAGGTCGACGCCGAGGCCGCGATCAGGGCCGCTCGCCAGGCAGTTACCGTCGTGGGAGCGCAGCCGCCCGAGGTGGTGCGCAGCCGCCCGTCGTCGCGTATCGAAGTAGTCGCCTGACAATCGTCTTGGTGCTGAAGCCAAGAGATCACCGAAGACCGGCGCCGCGGATCGCTGACGGGATGCTTGCGCGAGTAGCGGGACGCATAGGTTCGGCCGATCATGCCCGGGTATGGCCTGCAAGCAGCTGGCGATGCTCGCGACAGGGGCGCTCGCCGTCGCGTTTGCGCTCGCCGGATGTGGGAGTAGCGGGGGGTCAGCCAGCTCGACCGGAGAGGCATCGTTCATCGGCCGGGCGAGCAACGCGACGGTCTTCATCCAATGGACTCGCACGGGCAACAGTCTCTCGGGGTCGCTGCAAGAGGCCATCGTGAAGGAAGGCGACTCGATCTCGAGCAAAGACGAATCAGAAGTGGAATCTTCCTCGCGTGCTTTCAGCGGCACGATTGACGGCGACGGACTCACCCTCACGCTGAACGAAGGCCTCGGTTCGACCAAGGCTCTCGTGGGGAAGATGGGCGGAGCTGGGTTCACAATGACCTTCCCGGGGGTGCTCCATGCGCTCACGACCATCAGATTCGAGGCCGGCAGCGTCTCCACCTACAACGCTGCAGTCACTGCACTCGAAGCACAAACGGCAGCCACCTCGGCATCCCCGCCGAGCTCCGGCGAACAGTCGACGGCTCCTCAGAGTGGAGGACTCGTCGGCACCGACTGCCGAAACGCTCAAAGGCCAGGTCGGCCTCTACGACGTCACCGCTGGCCCCGGGCTCAGCTGTGCGACGGCCCTCCAAGTAATGAGCGACTTCTTCGCGAACAGAGGAGAACGCCATGAAGGCGCTGACGCAGCCGAAACCTCCACGCGGGTGGACGGCTGGACGTGCGCGAGCGGCGCCGGCGGTTTCGGCTGCACGATGTCGGGCAAGCTCGGCATCGAAGCGAACATCGTCCCGGTGTCTGGTGGCTAGTCCTCGGCCGGCGACTTGCCAAATCGCGGGAGCTCGGGGAGCTCTGGCACCGACCCAAAGCCATCGGGCTCCGACGCCGGAGGACCCTCGGTGTCCGGCCCCGCCGGGCTGTCCGACTTGCCGACCCATGGAGGCACGACCCCGGCGCCGTCGGCTCCGCCGGCGTCCGGCGGCGCGTCGGCGGTCTCCGAGCGCAGCTTTGGCGCGGGGGGCTGCCAGGCTTTGAGGTTCTGCACCAGGTCGCGGTAGAAGTCGAGGGTCTGGGCTGCGGTTTCCCGCACGAACGACCCCTCCGCTCGGCCGCGCTTCTGGCCCATCGGACGGTGCCGTGCGAGCACGAACGCGCGCGGCTCGCGTTTCGGTTCTGCAGGGTAGGCGAGGACCGCCACGTCCTCGCGGACCTGCGCCGAGGGTCGCCGCGGTCGTGGTGCGAACTTTCGGGAACGCGGCTTCGATGATCAGATCGTTCGACACGTCGTCGCTGAGCTGCCGCAGCAGCCAGCGGATGCGGGACTTCGCGTGGCCCTTCCCGGGCGCTTCGACCCCGACGCTGGTGATCGTCTGCCGGGTACGGAGGTCCGCACAGATGTCGAGGTCACCCACCGCGTCAGGGACTCGCAGCGTCGAGCTGAGCCTTCCCATTTCGGCGAGCGACTTGGCGCCGTCCGCGAGCCGGGCGTGGGCTGACTGTGTGCGTCCTCGTTGCACGGCGACATTCGCTCCGAGCTCCTGGGAGAGGCTGAGCGCGAGGTAGTCGGTGAACTGGTCCCACCGTTCCACGACGTCGCGAGAGGCCGCGTCGCCGGCGCGCAGCGTGCCGTCGTGCGCGGCCTTACGACCGGCACCCAGCTCGGTCCCATGTCCTCGAACCCGACTGCGCCCGACGCTTCGCTGCTGAGGTAGTGGATGAGCTCTCGCAGCACCCACTCTTGGTCGGGGTCGTTGATCTTGTGGTAGCGCTGTTGCACGACGGCGATCGTGAGGATGCGCCACCAGGACAGGTGCCAGAGGGAGGCGGATTTGAGCTTGCGCCGATCGATCGCGACTGGTGACTCGTCGGGCTGGGAGGTGATCTGCGGGGAGATGGTGAGCACCCCGTCGAACCCGTTTTCGCGGGCGACGTCGAGATAGCTCGCGACCTGCTCATCGCGCAGGCGAGCCGAGCCGGTCTTGACCTCCACGAGGCACGTCCACGCCCGTCCCGCGCGCTGGCAGCGGATCGCCCCATCGGGGATCACCGTCTTGCCGTCGGCGTCCTTGAGACGGACCTCGGCGAACGTCTCGATCATCGGCGCCTTGGGCGCGCCGAGCTCCCGTAGCAGCGCGTGGCCGAAGTCCGGCACGCCGTGCATGACGGCGAGCAGCGAGGAGGTGGCGCGCTTCTCCTGCTCCTGCTGAGAGCGGGTTCCGTAGGTGGGGATCAGACGCGCGTGCCGCCACCCTTCGGGCTCGGAACCGCGGGGACCTACCGGAGCGCTCGGCGGGGTCATCGCGGGCGCAGCCTATCGGCGGGACGGGAGCGGTGTCGCTCCGGCCGGTCCCGTCTCGGAGCCGACCGCTCCGGGCCTCAGCGCCGGCGGCTCCAGCTAGGGCGCCCCAGTCTTTTCCACGGCGTGGCCGCTCGAGGTGTACGGTCTGGCAGCGGTGGAAGCGGCGCAGGAACCGCAGGGGGCGGGCATCAGGCTCACGATCCCTGGAGCGATCGAAGCGCCGTTCGCTGGCGGCGCTCGATTCGTTGCCTACTGCCTCACCGCTGATGCCAGAGCGAGGAACCGACGCAACTCGATCAAACGGGCGGCGAATGCCCTCGGACGAGCCGAAAAGATCGGGGCAGACCCTTATCCCGTAGCGCTGTTCTACGCACAACGTATGGGCGTAGCGTTGGAGGATCTCGGTCGGCTCGCGATGGGCCTGGAGGCCATTGGGCAGGGCGACGCTTTCGACGCGTTGCGGCAGGCGAACCTGAACGAGATCGACGCCGTGTTCGAGCGGCTTTGCGGCGAACCGGCCCTTCGGCGCGCCCTTGGCGTGGCAAGCTCCCCTGACATCGCCCAACTCCCGCAAGAGCTCCAGCCTGCGCTGCGCGCCGCAAGCGATGTAATGGCCCGCAAATGGTCGAAAGAGTGGCGCTCGTGTGCCGCCGGCTGGCCGCTCCTACGGCGCATAGCGAAGGGTGCTCGCCACGGCGCTCCCCTGCTGCCGCGGGAGATCGTCATCGAACCTCCGGGTTCGGGGGCCTTGGGCAAGGGCACACCCGATCGATTCGGTAGATGGGTGCTCGTGACCAGGACGGTCGAACACTTGGACGGAGGCGTGCCGAGGTTCACTACCGACTGGGTCCAAGCAGACCTATCGGAGACGACCTTGCGACGGGCCGACGCTGCTGTTCTCGACGGGATAGCACTGGCCAAGGGGCTCGCCGAGGCACACGTTCATCGAGTGCAAACGTCCTCGAAGTGGGCCGTGCCCCGCAACGTCGTCCAGACCTTGCCCTCGGACCTACGCAGGACGTTGACGGAACACGCGCTTTGAGCGAGCGAATCCCAGCGCCAGAGGGAATGGTCGACATCGAGCTCAACTTTCTCCCCACTAGGGCACTTCTCCTGAGCGTCCGTGACGTGCTGTGTCCGTCACGGCGAGTCGCGCTCGCGGATGCGCTCGCGAGCGCTCGCCAGACGCTTGCTCGCGGACGTCCCCGCGACGAGATCGCAGCTGCCATTTTCGGCGTGATGTGGGAGTCCGTCTCGTGCCTGGAGCTCGCGGCGAACGTCACGGCGCCGTGGGTGGACCGGCAGATGGGTGATCTCCCTCACGGCCGATGGGCTGAGATGACGCGCTACGACCCCTCGCGGGCCAACCGCTTCTACGAGTCGAGCCACAACTGGACCGACGAGCGCTTCGCGAATGTGTCGGGCCACAGGTTCGACGATCCCTTTGGCACTTCCGTCCTCGACGTGCTTCGGCAGACGGGGTTCGAGGACGACCGTTTCGATCGTGTCTTCGCCGAAGCCGAGGCGGCCACAACTCGCCGAATGCGCAGGCAGTTCGAATATCTCGCCTCGCGTTGGTCGCTGCTTCGCAGCTATGGAGGTGCTTACGAGCATGGTCTGTTGCTCGTACCGTCGGCCCACGCCGAGGCAGTGGGCGCCGACGGTTCGGTCGCGCCTGAAGCGTTGATGGCCTGGGAAACGCGGAAGGACGGCGTCCTCCATACGGAGCATGCGACTCCTCGCGAGGTGCTCGAGTGGGTCGATGGTGCCGGCGAGCTTGCGGTGGCGCTTGCGGACTACGTAGCCGACACACGCCTTAACCTCACGGAGGCGGTCGGCTTTGACGAGGAGGGCGTCTTTCTCCGCCCGCTGAGGAACCTGATCCCGTATTGGGTCGACGATGGCGACCTGCCTGAGGAAACGATGCACCTTCTTGATGGCCTGTCGCTCGGCTGGGTCAAGCCGGACCGACCAGCGGCTCCGGAGCAGCGCGAGGACGAGGGCCGCCCAGGTGCCGTGGCCGGCTAGGGGCACGTTGGAGGGGCTGGAGCAACTCCTCGACATCTGAGGCACGGGGGCGCCCGTGGCCGCGAGGCGGGCAGCGAGCGTCGACGCGGCGAGCGGCCTTGGGATGGCAACATCAGGCAGATGGCCCTCGACCCCGACTCCCCGGACGTCCTCCACATCAAGGCGCCGAACAAAGTCACGTTCGCGACGATCGGCAAGGTGCTCGGAGATCTCGAGCCAGCTCTTCGCGCTGGGGATGCCGGCGAGCCGAGCGCGGAGGCTCGCAGCCTGGTGCTCGACATGAGGTCGGTCGCGTTCTGCACGCCGACCGGCATCACGATCCTCGCCGCCGCGATAGAGACCCTCGCGATGCGGGGAGAACTCAAGGGGGGCGAGATCTACTTCCCCCGGAGCCCGTTGCTCGTCAGATACCTCGAACGGATGGACTTCTTCAGCGAGCTGAAAGTGAAGATGCCCGCCCCCGAGGACTTCACACGCAAGGAGCCGAAAGGCTTTTACCCGATCAGCCACGTCGAAGACGAGAAGGCCTCGCCGGCCGCCACCGTCGCCCTCGCAGAAGCCGTTCAAGAGCACGCGAAGCTCGACAAGGAGTCGCTCGGCGCCCTCAAGAGCTGCCTGAACGAGGTGGTCGAGAACGTCTTCTACCACGCGCGGTCCCCGATCGACGCCCTTGTTTGTGCCCAGGCGTACAAGAAGAAGAAGGTGACCGAGATGGTCATCGCCGACACTGGCCGCGGCATTCGCGCCGCACTCTCCGAGGTCCCTGAGTACCGTGAGCAGGCGGCGAACGACTGCAGCGCGATTCGCTTGGCCCTCGAGAAGAACGTGACGAACACCGGCGACGTCAAGCGCGGGATCGGCCTGTGGGTCGCCTCTGAGGTGATCCGCCGCAATGAAGGCGAACTACTGATCCTCTCGAAGGACGGAGGCATCAAAATCGACGCAGACGGCGACCATGACGTCCACGAGCACTATTGGCCTGGAACGCTGGTCGCTATAGAGTTTCGTACGGACCAGCCGATAAACACCACAGCGGTCTACGACAGCGAGCACTTCCCAGATGACAACGACAGCGACGCCACCTTCGGCTTCTGACGCCGTGCAGACGATCCGTCTTGCAGAAAACTTGGGGCCCGATATCAGCGGGCGGGAACGCGGTGAAGCCGTGCGCCTCTCCGTTGACGTGGCGGCCGGAGAAGTCGTCTTCGACTGTGCCGGCGTTGACTCGATGTCCCCGTCGTTCGCCGACGAGGTGTTCGGGAAGCTCGCAGCCGAGCCTCAGCGGCCACGGATCCAGATCGTCAACGCGTCGCGGGACATCCTCGCGCTCGTACGGTTCGCCGTTCAGCAGCGCAACGGCGCCTGACGGCTCCGGTTACGCCACTTGTACCCGCTGTGTACCCGCGCGAGCTGGTGAGTCGGCAGCGCGCCATCGCCGTCACGCGAAACAGCCTGCAAATCAGCCACTTCGACGCCAAGCCCAGCATCGGACTCGAACCGATGACCCCTTCCTTACCA
The DNA here is from genome assembly GCA_963846255.1 of uncultured Solirubrobacteraceae bacterium. Lineage (GTDB taxonomy): Bacteria > Actinomycetota > Thermoleophilia > Solirubrobacterales > Solirubrobacteraceae > Palsa-744. The sequence goes on along the minus strand of CAWJVE010000003.1, from coordinate 198,655 downwards.
TGGAAGTGCTCTACCAACTGAGCTAGCTGGGCAGGTAGCGACCGATCGTAGCGCGGGCGCCGCCCGGGGGTGGAGCGCCGCTTGCGCCGGCTGTCCGCTGCCCTACTCGTCCGCGGGGGTCACCGTTCGAACGGGCAATCCCATCCCCGAGACCTTGCTGGGAAGGTCCAGCTTCAGCCAGCGGGAGATCCGGTGGGGGAGGGTGGAGATGATGATCTCGTCGAAGCCCCGGAGGTTGATGGCGTCGTGGACCGCGGCCACCGGGTCGGGGTCGCCGATGATCCCCTCCACCTGGCTGCCGGCGGACTCGCTGAGCTTCGGCAGCGCCACATCCAGGACGCCCTGCGCCTCGGCCGGGCCCTGGTCCTGGGCGTCCACCACCTTGTGCAGGCCGTGGGCGGGATTCGGAACGAGCAGCGTGAAGATGCTCGGTCCCTGCTGGGCTCGCTCCCGGACCGCGTCCAGCAGCGGCTGGGTGGCAGCGGTCTGATGGGCGACGACGAGGACCCTCGCGGGCTGGGAAGACTCCATGGACGCTCCCTTCTGCTGGGTGGTTGTCCCGGGGCGCCCGAGTGTCGGGCTCCCCGGGGCCCTGCCCTCGAGTTCTACCCGCAACGCCGCACCCGTGCAATTACGGCGTCGCGGGCCTCAGCCGGCTGGCGCCGCTTTCGCCTTTTTGGGCACCACTTTCGCTTTCTTGACTTCCTTCGCGGAGGTCTCCTGAAGGGTTCCGTTCAGCACCGCCGTGCTGGCCCCCGCGGCGGCCGGCAGACCGACCTGGAGGTCGACGGCCGTGTCGAGCAACGGGCTCAGCAGCGCGCCTCCGCACCCGCTCACCGCCGGTGCCGCGAACGTGTTGTCGACCAGGGACGTGCCGTTGATCGTGATGATGGTCAGCGCCGGGTTGAGGCTGGCCGTCCCCGGGTTGCCGCGTGATCGGTTTCTCCGGCGGCGGCGGGTTGGTCGTCCCGGTGGTGAGCTGCAGGAGGATCGGTTCGGCTTCCGAGCCGACGTAGCAGGCTTCCCCGAGGATCGGGTTTTCGAGCTTCACCTTCACGGGGAGCTTTACGGCGGGTCCCAGCCCGGTGAGGTTTTCCGCGAACAGTTCGACCGGTCCCGCAAGTTCGGTGACGGCGATCACTTCCCCGCCCAGGGGAAGCCCTTCGATCCCTGTGAGGCCACCCGGGACGGTCAGGGGGGTGCGTGAGAGCGTGTTCCCGTCCGCCGCCGGGACGAGCACGTGGGTGCCTTCGATGGTGCCGCCCTGGAGGACGATCGGCTTGGTGATCGGCACCGTCTTGTTGGCCAGCTGGAACTCCCCGCTGGTGGTCGTGGCCACGACGCACTCGAACACGTGCTTGACCGCCACCGGGCAGTCCGCGAAGGGCTCGAATTCGGGATTCGGCGCGGGCTTCGCCTGCGCGGCCGGCGCCGCAACGATCGCCAGCGCGAAAAGTGCGCCTCCAAGTCCTGCCGCCAGAACTCTCCGGACCACCGTCGCCGTTGGGCCCAGCTGCCCTCTGATCCCGATCATGATTCCCCTCCTTCGTCGCCGAACTCCCGGCCTCCACCACCCCAACACGATCCAGCCGTGCGCGTGACCGTTCCATTGACCGCTACCCGTTCCCCGAGCGTCCTAACGCCGAGGGCGTCACGGGCTCGGGGACGGTCCCACCCCGGGACCCGACCAGCCCAGAGAGGGGAGAGGCTCGGTCGCGGGCCTCGGCCGGCGAGGAGAGCCATGGCGGGGGCAGGATTCGAACCTGCGAAGGCTGAGCCAACGCGTTTACAGCGCGTCCCCTTTGACCGCTCGGGAACCCCGCCGGGGCCCGTCAGTTTAGGCGCCGGGAGTCAGGAAGCCTCGCGCAGCTGTTGCGCGTCCGGCAGCGACTGCAGCTTCTTCAGCGTGCGGTTCTCGATCTGGCGCACACGCTCGCGGGTGATGTTGAACGCCCGGCCCACTTCCTCGAGCGTGCGCGGGCGTCCCCCGACGATGCCGTAGCGCAGCTCGATCACCTCCCGCTCGCGTGCCGGCAGCGAGGCGAGCACGCGGTTGACGTTCTCCTTGCGCAGGGCCTCGGAGGCGATCTCGAAGGGCGACTCGGCGGAGTCGTCCTCGATGAAGTCCGCCAGCGCCGAGTCGTCCTCCTCGCCGACCGGCTTCTCGAGCGACACCGGCTGCTGGGTGATGCGCATCACCTCTCTCACGTCGGGCACGGTGCATTCCAGCTCGGCCGCCAGCTCGGCGGCGTTCGGGTCACGACCCAGCTGCTGGACCAGCCGCCGTTCGGCGTGGATCAACTTGTTCAGCCGCTCCACCATGTGCACGGGGATACGGATCGTGCGGGCCTTGTCGGCGAGCGAGCGGGTGACCGCCTGGCGGATCCACCAGGTGGCGTAGGTCGAGAACTTGTACCCCCGGCGGTAGTCGAACTTCTCCACCGCCCTGATGAGCCCGAGCGACCCCTCCTGGATCAGGTCGAGCAGCGTCAGGCCACGCCCCACGTAGCCCTTGGCGATCGACACGACCAGGCGCAGGTTGGCCTCGACCATGTGCTGCTTGGCGGCCATGTCGCCCCGCTCGATCCGCTTGGCCAGGGCGACCTCCTCCCCGGCGCTGAGTAGGGCAACACGCCCGATCGTCCGCAGGTACAGGCGCAGCGAGTCGAGGCTCGCCTCGATCGTGAGGTCGACCTCGCGCCGGCGCAGCTCCCGCAGTCGCAGCTGGACGGGCGTGGCCTGCTCGGGGTGCTCGCGCTCCCCGTCCTGCCCGCCCATCTCCTGCTCCCCGTCCAGCGACCCGGCCGTGGGCTGCTCGCGGGATGAGGAGCCGCGCTCCCCGTCCGCCGAGGCCAGCTCCAACGGCCCGGCGCCCGGGTCCAGGACCTCGATGCCGTGCTCCTCGAAGTAGCTCATCAGCTCGCCGGTCTGTTGCACCGACAGCTCGGCCTCCTCGACGGCCGCGCCCAGTGCCACCGCGGACACCGCTCCCTGATCGTGGGCTTCCCCGATCAGGCTCTGCAGCTCCTCGATTTCAACCGTCGCCCCCGACGTCGGCCCCACCACGACATCCACATTGTCGGTCATCGCACCAACGACCATCCTCTCCCCTCGCGCCGGCCACTCCCCGGCGCGTGTGCGGCCGCCTACGGTAGCTGACGCTTCAGATTCGCGCTGTCCGCTCGGGCGAACCCTCCCGCCTGGGGCGATCACGCCTCGCTACGCTGGGCTCGTATGCACGCGGGTGTCACGCATACGCCGCAGCTCCCGACGCTTGGAACCGGAGGGGACGTGCAGGCGCGCACCCCCGCGATCGCGGTCGGCCTCTCCCGTGTCGGGGTCACGGGCGTGGAGAAGGTGGTGCGCATCCGCGAAGAGCTCTTCCTGGCGCGCTTCGACTGCTACGTCGACCTCAGCGCGGTCCAGAAGGGCGCCCACATGTCCCGCTTCGACGAGGTCGTCAACGGGGCCATCGGCGAGGTCGTCCTCAGCGAGGCTCCCTTTCGCGCGGAGACGCTCGCCGAGGACATCGCCGAGCTCGTCCGCGAGCGCCAAGGAGCCGCGCGTGCGGAAGTGACCGTCGCCGCCCGCTACCCCGAGAACAAGCCGGCCCCCGTGTCCGGGGTGCAGACCCAGGAGATCTACACCCTCCACGGACGCGCGGTTGCCTTCGCCCACGGCACCCGGCGCGTGGTCGGCGTCTCGGCCACCGGCATGACCGCGTGCCCGTGTGCCCAGGAACTGATCGCCGCCCGCGCCCGTGAGCGCCTCGCCGAGGAGCTCACCCCCGAGCAGATCGACGTGGTGATGGAAACCGTGCCGGTGGCCACCCACAACCAGCGCGGGCTGGCCACGCTCCACATCGGCTGCCTGGAGGGCTGCGCCGCCGAGATCGAGGCCTCCACCCTGCTGGAGATCGCCGAGTCGAGCATGTCCTCGGAGATCTACGAGCTGATGAAGCGCTCCGACGAGGTCGAGGTCGTGGAAAAGGCCCATCGCCGTCCCCGCTTCGTCGAGGACTGCGTCCGCGAGATGATCGCGGGGGTCGTCGCCCGCTTCGAGGAGCTCGACGACGCCAGCTTCGTGCTGGCCCGCCAGGAGAACCTCGAGACCATCCACCAGCACAGCGTGGTGGCCGAGCGCAGTGGACTGCTCGGCGAGCTGCGGGGAGAGCTCGCCTCGGGCTCACCGGCCGCCCACCAGACCAGCCTCGAGGAGTGGCTGGACGGGCGCTCCGCCCCTCAGCCGCCGGCCTGAGCCTGTACCTGCTGCATCCGCCGGCGCAGGCCGAAGAAGAAGTCCAGGCCCGAGAGCACCGTGACCAGCACGGTCGTGTACAGCAGCGCCCCCACCCACAGGGGTTTGCCGTGCACGGCGATGATCACCAGGATGGTGGCGATCTGCAGGCAGGTCTTGACCTTCCCGGACATGCTGGCGGGGATCACCACGCCGGCCTGAGTGGCCCCCATCCGCAGCACCGTCACCGCCAGCTCACGGGTGATGATCACCATCGCCACCCACGCCGCCAGGCGGTGCAGGGACACCAGCGAGATCAGCGCCGCGATGATCAGCAGCTTGTCGGCGAGTGGGTCCATCAGCTTGCCGAAGTTCGTCACCGAGTTGCGCGACCGCGCCAGGTAACCGTCGACGAAGTCGGTGGCCGAGGCCGCCGCGAACACGATCGCTGCGAGCACGTCACCCTCGGGTGTGTTGCCGAGCAGGGCCACCACCAGCACCGGCACGAGCATGATCCTCAGCACCGTCAGCAGGTTGGGGAGGTTGAGCGGGAACAAGGAGCGCCTCGAGGCCCATTATGGGGCGCGCCGCAGTTGCGCGTCCGGCGCCGGTCAACCGGCGTCACGGTGGGGTCGGATCTGGGGTCGCCGGGAAGGTGCTATACCGATCCGCCCCCGGTGAGAGGCGACCCTGAGAGGAGGGCCATGAAGCAACGCACCCTCGGACCCGACGGACCCCAGGTATCGGCCATCGGCCTCGGTTGCATGGGCATGTCCGCCTTCTACGGCAGCACCGACGAAGCCGAGTCCCTGCGCACGATCGATCGCGCCCTGGAGCTCGGATGCAACTTCCTTGACACCTCCGACATGTACGGGCCCCACACCAACGAGGAACTCCTCAGCCGTGCCCTGTCGGGACGCCGCGAGCAGTTCTTCGTTGCCAGCAAGTTCGGGATCAAGCTCGAGGCCGATCCGCCCCGCCGCAGCATCGACGGCAGCCCCGTGTACGTCCGCTCGGCCTGCGAGGCGTCCCTCCAGCGCCTCGGCTGCGACTACATCGACCTCTACTACCAGCACCGGGTCGACCCCCGCACTCCGATCGAGGACACCGTTGGCGCGATGGCCGAGCTGGTGCAGGAGGGCAAGGTCCGCTACCTCGGCCTCTCGGAGGCCTCGGCGGAGACGATCCGCCGCGCCCACGCCGTCCACCCGATCACGGCCGTCCAGAGCGAGTACTCGCTGTGGACCCGCGACATCGAGCAGGACGTGATGGGAACGCTCGCGGAGCTGGGGATCGGTCTGGTCGCCTACTCGCCGCTCGGGCGGGGCTTTCTGTCGGGGCGCTTCAGCTCCCCCGAGGAGCTCGACGAGGGCGACTTCCGCCGCCACGGCCCCCGCTTCAACGGCGACAACCTGCGCCAGAACCTGCAGCTCGCCGAGCGCGTCAAGGAGCTGGCCGCCGACCTCGAGATCACCCCCGGCCAGCTGGCCCTCGCGTGGGTGCTCGCCCGCGGCGAGCACATCGTGCCGATTCCCGGCACCAAGCGGGTGGGCTATCTCGAGGAGAACGTCGCCGCCGCCGAGGTCGTTCTGGACCAGGCCAAGGTGAGCGAGATCGCCGACGCGCTGCCACCGGCGGCCGGCGATCGTTACGACCCGGAAGGCATGCGCACGGTCAACATCTGAGGCCGTCACGAGCGCCGGCGCACCCGCCGGCGCTCGGCACCTCGGGGCTGCCGGCGGTGGCAGCGCCGAACCATCTGCGCTGCTACGTCGAGACCGCCCCCGCGGGAACGTCGAGACCGCTAGTAGGGTGGGGGCCATGCCCCTGATCCCGATGGTCATCGAGCGCACCGCCCGCGGCGAACGCGAGTTCGACATCTACTCGCGCCTGCTCGACGAGCGGATCATCTTCCTCGGCACCCCGATCGACGACCAGGTCGCCAACCTCGTGGTGGCCCAGCTGCTGCACCTCGAGAGCGACGACCCGGAAAAGGACATCTCGCTGTACATCAACTCGCCGGGTGGGAGCATCTACTCGGGCCTGGCGATCTACGACACGATGAAATTCATCAGGCCCGACGTACAGACGATGTGCGTAGGGGTGGCGATGTCGATGGGCTCGTTGCTGCTGGCCGCCGGGGCCAAAGGCAAGCGCGCCGCCCTGCCCAACTCGCGCATCCTCATCCACCAGCCGTCGGCCGGCTTCGAAGGCCAGTCCACCGACATCGAGATACACGCGCGCGAGATTCTCAACCTGCGCGTCAGGATCGACGAAATCTACGCCGAGCACACCGGCCGCAGCACCGAGGAGGTGCGCGCCGACATGGAGCGCGACCGCTTCTTCACGGCCCAGCAGGCGCTCGAGTACGGCATCGTCGATCGCGTCCTGAAAAGCCACTGACCGGGCCGGCGGCGTGCCGCCGGGCGATCGTCGCCTTCCCGTTCGCGCTCCCGGTGCCGCCCCCTGGCGGGTGGGACCGAGGGCCGTCCACACGGCCCCTCGGGCACGCTAGACTTGATCTTGACCTCGCGCCTGGGCGGGGTTTTTCTTCGCCCTGGGCCAAAACACCGACGACGCAGGACTACTGACCTATGGCTCGTGGAGACGTGCGAATCGCTGTCACCCTCGCCTGCGAGGATTGCAAGCATCGCAATTACCAGACGAACAAGAGCAAGCGAAACAACCCGGACCGGATGACCTTGCGCAAGTACTGCCGCTTCTGCCGCAAGCACACCAGTCACCGGGAGACCCGCTAAACCGGGACCACCCCCATGGCCCGTGACCGCAAACGCGCCAAGCAGCGCCGTGGGCGCCGCGGCGCGGCCGCGCTGGCCCGGCGTGAGGCCGCCGACGGTGCACCCAAGCCGCCGCCCGGCCAGACCGTCCGCAGCGACCTTCCCGGCTCACTTGACCACGCCGGTGCGGAGGTCGACGAGTTCGACGCCGCCCTGGTCGCGGGTGCCGGCGGTGTTCCGCTCGCCCCGAGCGAGGAGGAGCGGCTCGAGCAGGAGGCCCTGGGTGCCGACGGTGAGCTTGACGGGGCCGAGGCCTCAGACGGAGGCGCCCCTCCCGGCGAACCGCCCTCCGAGCCCCCTCGCCGGCCGCCGGGCGGCGGCGGACGCGGGGAAGGCGAAGGGCCCGTCGGTGGCGGCGGCGGGGAGCTCGCCCCGCAGCGCTCCGGGAACGCGATCGCGCACACCGGCGGCCGCGCGGTAGGGTTCTTACGCGCCAGCTGGGCCGAGCTCCAGCGGGTCCAGTGGCCGGACCGCCGGCAGGTGTCACAGGCGACGGCCGTGGTCATAGGGTTCGTCGCCATCGCAGGTCTCTACCTTGGGCTCGCCGACCTGGTAGCCAAGGAAATCGTCGAATTCATTCTCTGAGGAAGTCCTAGATGTTTCGCTGGTACGTCGTCAACACATACTCCGGGCACGAGAACAAGGTCAAGCACAACCTTGAGCACCGGCTGATCTCGCTGGGACAGCAGGGCGCCGTCCGCAACGTGGTCGTCCCGACCGAAGCCGTGTCGGAGATGAAGGACAACCAGAAGGTGACCGTGGAAAAGCGCACGATGCCCGGCTACGTGCTCGTGAACATGGAGCTCAACGAGGACTCGTGGGGCGTCGTCAAGGGCACGCCCGGGGTCACCGGCTTCGTCGGTGCCTCCCAGGAGCCGGTGCCGCTGACCCAGGTCGAGGTCGACCGCCTCCTGCACAAGGAGGTCGCGACCGCCACCCGCACACGCGCCCAGTTCGCCATCGGCGAGTCGGTCAAGGTCGTCTCCGGGCCGCTGTCGGACTTCTCCGGCGAGATCTCCGAGATCAACGAGGACGCCGCCCGCCTGAAGGTGCTGGTATCCATCTTCGGCCGGGAGACCCCCGTCGAGGTAGGTTTCGACCAGGTGAAAAAGCTCTAGACGATGGCCAAGAAGGTCCTAACCACGATCAAGCTGCAGGCGAACGCCGGGCAGGCCAGTCCGGCACCCCCGGTGGGCCCTGCCCTGGGCCAGCACGGGATCAACATCATGGAGTTCTGCAAGGCCTTCAACGCCCAGACCCAGAGCGAAACCGGCACCATCATCCCGGTCGTCATCACGGTCTACGAGGACCGCTCGTTCACGTTCATCACCAAGACCCCGCCGGCCGCCGTGCTGATCCGCCAGGCGATCAAAATCAACAAGGGCTCGGCCGAGCCGAACCGCAACAAGGTCGGAACCATCACCCAGCAGCAGCTGCGCGAGATCGCCGAGCGCAAGCTCCCGGACCTGAACGCCCACGACGTCGACCAGGCCGCCAAGATCATCGCCGGCACCGCCCGCTCGATGGGCGTGGAGGTGGCCTCGTGAGCCACGGACGCCGCTACTCCGACCAGCTGGGCAAGGTCGACCGCGACCGCGAGTACGAGCCCGCTGAGGCGATCTCGCTCATCTCCCAGCTGGCCAGCGCGAAGTTCGACGAGACGGTCGAGGTGCACGTCCGCACCGGGCTCAACGTCCGCCATGCCGACGAGCAGCTGCGCGGGACCATCGCCCTGCCCAACGGGATCGGCAAAGACGTCAAGATCGCCGTCTTCGCCCAGGGAGACGCCGCCCGCGAAGCCGAAGAGGCCGGCGCCGACCACGTCGGCGGAGAGGACCTCGCCAAGCAGATCCGCGAGGGCTTCGACGACTTCGACATGACGATCGCGACGCCGGACATGATGTCCATCGTCGGCCAGCTCGGGCGGATCCTCGGGCCCGCCGGCAAGATGCCCAACCCGAAAGTGGGGACCGTGACCACGGACGTCGCCAAAGCGGTTGGGGAATCGAAGTCGGGGAAGGTCGAATACCGGACCGACCGCAGCGCCATCGTTCACCTCGTGATCGGCAAGGCGAGCTTCGAGGAGCGCCAGCTGTTGGAGAACTACGCGGCCGTCATCGAAGAGCTCGTGCGGGCCAAGCCCGCGGCCGCCAAAGGCCGCTACCTGCGCTCGATCACCGTCGCCACGACGATGGGCCCCGGGGTCAAAGTCGACCCCAGCCGCACACGGGAAATCGCCGAAGCCGCTCCCGCCGCCGCTTAGGTCCACTCAGCCGGCGTCAGGGGACGGCGTCGCGGCCCGGACCGCCGAGCCTCTACACTCCACGCGAACTGCAAGCGTTCGCCGCGCCCGAGACCCCCGGCACCGAGCAGGAGAAGACCGGGACAGGCACTGGCGAGGAGCACGCGGCCTCCGGCCGCTGTCACTCGTCCGCCTGAGCTCCTCCCGGGCCGACGAGCTTCCTCCGACAGCGAACGAGACCCGTGAACAGAGATCAGAAGGCGACCGCGATCGCCGACATAGCGGAGCACATCGGTGACAGCCAGGCGATCTTCGCCGTCGATTACCGGGGCATCACCGTGGCTCAGATCGCGGAGCTGCGAAGCAACCTCCGCGCCGCCGACGCCACCTTCACCGTGGTCAAGAACTCCCTCACCGAGCGCGCCGCCGATCAGGTCGGCGCCGAGGGCCTGAAGGGCTTCCTCGCCGGTCCCACCGCCCTCACCTTCGTTCGCGGCGACGCCGCCGTCGCGGCCAAGGCAATCGCCGACTATGCCCGCACGATCCAGCTGCTGCCCTTCAAGGGCGGCATCATGGACGGCTCGCCCCTGGACGTGGAACAGATCCGGGCGCTCTCCAAACTGCCCGCCCGCGAAGTCCTCTATGGACAGCTCGTAGGGATCGTCGCCTCGCCCGTGAGCGGGCTGGTGAGAACCCTCTCGGCGCTGGTGGGCGGTCTTGCCGTAGCCCTCGGCCAGGTCCAGACAAAGAAGGAGTCAGGCGAGATCCCGGCCGGCGAGGCACCCGCCCCCGCTGCGGAGGCCGAGGCCCCCGCCGAGGCCGAGGAGCAGGCGCCGGAGGCGGAGGCGGAGGCCCCCGCCGAGGCCGAGGAGCAGGCGCCGGAGGCGGAGGCGGAGGCCCCCGCCGAGGCCGAGGAGCAGGCGCCGGAGGCGGAGGCCCCCGTCGAGGAGCAGGCGCCGGAGGCGGAGGCCGCCGAGCCCGAGCCCGAGGCGAGCGAGGAGCCCGCGCAGGACACACAGGCTGAGCCGGCGCAGGAGCCGGAGCAAAAAGACGACAACGAAGTGGACGCGGAGGCCGAGTCCGGCCCGGAGGACGCCGCCGCGGACGACACCAAGGAGGACTGACAGCCGATGGCTACAAGCACACAGGATTGGATCGAGGAGCTCAAGGGCATCTCGGTGCTCGAGCTCGCCGAGCGGATCAAGGCGCTCGAGGAGGAGTTCGGGGTATCGGCCGCCGCGGTGGCGGCCCCGGCCGCCGCACCGGCCGGCGGGGCGGGCGCTGGCGACGGCGGCGCTGACGCCGAAGAATCGAGCACCGTCGACGTCCTGCTGACGGGCTCCGGCGACAAGAAGATCCAGGTCATCAAGGTCGTCCGCGCGGCCACCGGCCTGGGCCTGAAAGAGGCCAAGGCGCTCGTCGACGAGGCTCCCAAGCCGGTCAAGGAGGGCATTGAGCGCGAGGAGGCCGACAAACTCAAGCAGGAACTCGAGGAGGCAGGAGCCACCGTCGAGCTGAAGTAGCCCGCCCGCCCGTGGCGAGGCTCCAGACGTTGGCGGCGCCGGCTCCAGGGCCGGCGCCACGCGTTCTGGGGCGTTCGGGAGATTTGTCCCGGATGCCCCAATTGTGCGCGCTTTCCGGTAAAGTCCCACCCGCTGGCCAATAGCCGCAGCCGCCCGTGAGGGACGTCGCGCCACATACGCGAGCGTCCGGGTGGGGTCCGTGAGCGCCGGTGGCCCTTCGGGGCGCGGATAGCCTGTGCTATCTTGGATAGTCGCGCTTCGGCGCCCTCCTCTGCCCGTGTATCGCCCTCCGAAGGAGTCATTTCTTGGCTGCTGCAGACGCTCTCCGTACGCGCCGTAGCTTCGCGCGTCTCGACAAGACAGTTGACGTCCCGAACCTGATCGACATCCAGCGTCGGTCGTTCGCCTGGCTGACTGATCCCCAGGCCGGTGGCCTGCGGGAGACGATCGACGACATCTCCCCGATCGAGGACTACACCGGCAACCTTGCCGTGCAGTTCGGGGAGTTCACCTTCGACGAACCCGTCGCCTCGCTGGAGCAGTGCCGGGAGAAGGACATGACCTACGCGCGACCGCTCACCGTGACGGTCGCCTTCATCAACCGCGAGACGGGCGAGATCCGCGAGCAGTCGGTGTTCATGGGCGACTTCCCCTGGATGACGGAGCGCGGCACCTTCGTGATCAACGGCACCGAGCGCGTCGTGGTGACGCAGCTGGTGCGCTCCCCGGGTGCCTACCTGATGGAACCCAAGGATCGCGAGAAGCAGGTCTTCATCGCCAACCTGATGCCCGCCCGTGGCTCCTGGCTGGAGCTCGAGATCGACAAGAAGGGCAAGGTCTTCGTACGCATCGACCGCAAGCGCAAGCTGCCGGTGACGGTGCTGCTGCGGGCGATGGGCTACGCCAGCGACGAGGAGATCCTGCGGCTGTTCGACAACTCGCTGTACATCCGCAACACGATCGACTCCGACACCGACGTCACCCGCACCGAAGAGGGCGCCCTGATCGAGCTGTTCAAGAAGCAGCGTCCCGGGGAGCCGCCGAGCGTCGACAACGCCAGGGCGCTGCTGAACCAGTTGTTCTTCGACCCCAAGCGCTACGACCTCACGCGGGTGGGCCGCTACAAGCTCAACTCCCGCCTCGGGCTGGACGTCGACATCGACACCCGCACGCTCACCCAGGACGACATCCTGGCGCTCGTCCGCGAGCTCGTCTCGCTGCCCAAGCGCCTCGGCCTGCCCGAGGACGGGGAGATCGAGATCAAGGATTACGCAGCCGAGGCCATCAGCATGCCCCGCGAGCCGGTGGCCGACCGTCTCGACGAGTACGAGCACTTCGGCAACCGTCGCCTGCGGACCGTCGGCGAGCTGATCCAGGAGGCCTTCCGGATCGGCCTCTACCGCATGGAGCGGGTGGTCCGCGAGCGCCTCACGACCGAGGACGCCGACACCATCACGCCGCAGACGATCATCAACATCCGTCCCGTGGTGGCGGCCCTGAAGGAGTTCTTCGGATCCTCCCAGCTGAGCCAGTTCATGGACCAGACCAACTCGCTGGCCGGGCTCACCCACCGCCGCCGCCTGTCGGCCCTCGGGGCCGGGGGGCTGACCCGTGAGCGGGCCCCGATCGAGGTCCGCGACGTGCACCCCACCCACTACGGCCGCATGTGCCCGATCGAGACTCCCGAGGGTCCGAACATCGGCCTGATCGGCTCGCTGTCCTCGTTCGCGGAGGTCTCCGAGTACGGCTTCGTCACCACCCCCTACCGGGTGGTCAAGGACGGGGTCGTGACGAGCGAGGTCCGTCACCTCGACGCCACCCAGGAAGAGGAGCTGCTGATCGCCCAGGCGAACACGCCGGTGGACGCCAAGACCGGCCGCCTGAAGGGCACCGAGATCCTCTGCCGCACGCAGGCCGGTCAGTACGTCACGGTCGGCCCAAAGGACGTGGACCTCGTGGACGTCTCTCCCGAGCAGATCTGGTCGGTGGCCACGGCCATGATCCCGTTCCTCGAGCACGACGACGCCAACCGCGCCCTGATGGGCTCGAACATGCAGCGCCAGGCCGTGCCCCTGCTGACCGCCGACGCCCCCCTGGTGGGCACCGGCATGGAGCGCCGCGCGGCGCTCGACACCGGCGACGTGCTGCTCGCCCTCAGCCCCGGCACGGTCGACTACACCGATGCCGACCAGATCGTGGTGCAGACCAGCGACGGCAAGAAGGAGGAGTACGAGCTGCAGAAGTACATGCGCTCAAACCAGGGCACCCTGATCCACCAGAAGCCGCTCGTCACCACCGGCCAGAAGATCAAGGCCGGCGACGTGCTCGCCGACGGCTCCTCCACCGACCGCGGCGAAATGGCGCTCGGCAAGAACCTGATGGTCGCCTTCATGTCCTGGGAGGGCTACAACTTCGAGGACGCCATCATCCTGTCCCGCCGCCTGGTCAAGGACGACGAGCTCACCTCGATCCACATCGAGGAGTACGAGATCGACGCCCGCACGACCAAGCTCGGCGAGGAGGAGATCACCCGCGACATCCCCAACCGCTCCGAGGAGTCGCTGCGCAACCTCGACGATCGCGGGATCGTGCGAATCGGCGCCGAGGTCCAGTCCGGCGACCTGCTGGTCGGCAAGGTCACGCCCAAGGGCGAGACCGAGCTCACGGCCGAGGAGAAGCTGATCCGGGCGATCTTCAAGGAGAAGGCCCGCGAGGTCCGCGACACCTCCCTGAAGGTGCCCCACGGAGAGGGCGGCGTCGTGATCGACGTGAAGACCTTCCGCCGCGACGACGGCGATGACCTGCCGCCCGGGGTCAACGACCTCGTGCGCGTGTTCGTCGCCAAGAAGCGCAAGATCTCCGAGGGCGACAAGCTCGCGGGCCGTCACGGCAACAAGGGTGTGATCTCGAAGATCGTCGAGGAGCAGGACATGCCGTTCCTCGAGGACGGGACCCCCGTGGACGTGATCCTCAACCCGCTCGGCGTCCCCTCCCGCATGAACGTCGGCCAGATCCTCGAGACGCACCTCGGGTGGGCCGCGGCCCAGGGCTGGTACGACGACGGCACCGAGGCCTACAAGGGCGCCCACGCCGGCGGCGGGAACGGGCGCGTGTACGTGTCCACCCCGGTGTTCGACGGGGCCACCGTCCAGGACGTGGACACCGCGCTGGTGAAGTGGCAGGACGCCCACCAGGGCCGCATCCGCATGGACGTCGACAAGTCCCGTCGCGAGGGCGAGCGGGCGTCCGGGAAGATGACCCTCTTCAACGGCCGCAGCGGGGAGCCCTTCGAGGAGCAGGTGACGGTCGGCTACATGTACATCCTGAAGCTGCTGCACCTGGTGGACGACAAGATCCACGCCCGCTCCACCGGGCCCTACTCGCTGGTCACCCAGCAGCCGCTCGGCGGCAAGGCCCAGTTCGGCGGCCAGCGCTTCGGCGAGATGGAGGTCTGGGCGCTGGAGGCCTTCGGCGCCGCCTACACCCTGCAGGAGATGCTCACGATCAAGTCCGACGACACCGTCGGGCGCGTGAAGGCCTACGAGGCGATCGTCAAGGGCGAGAACATCGCCGAGCCCTCGATCCCCGAGTCCTTCAAGGTGCTGCTGAAGGAGATGCAGTCGCTCGCACTCGACGTCAACGTCGTCTCCGAGGAGGGCCAGCGCGCCGAAATGCGCGACGAGGACGACGACCTGCTGAGAGCCGCGGAGGAGCTCGGGATCGACCTCTCGGGCGTCCGTGCCCTGGCCACCGACGCCAGCGACGAGGAGCTCGCGGGCGCCGACAACACCGACGCCGGCGCCGGTGATCCCCCCGAGGACGATGCCGCCTCCGATCCCCAGAACGACGACGACGACACCGGCGAGGAGACCCTGATCGACGTGGACGGCGACGTCGACCTCGAGAGCCTGGTCACCGAGGAGCCGGCCGAGGAGCCGGCGCGCCGAGTAGGCGCAGTCCCCCAACCACCGCCATCTGAACACCTTTCAACACGCGAGGAAAGCACCACACATGATCGACATCAACAACTTCGACGCCATCGAGATCAGCCTCGCCTCCTCCAAGCAGATCCGCAGTTGGTCCTCGGGCGAGGTCACCAAGCCCGAGACGATCAACTACCGGACCCTGAAGCCGGAGAAGGACGGGCTCTTCTGCGAGCGCATCTTCGGCCCCACCAAGGACTGGGAGTGCTACTGCGGCAAGTACAAGCGCGTGCGCTACAAGGGCATCGTGTGCGAGCGCTGCGGGGTCGAGGTGACCCGCTCGAAGGTCCGCCGCGAGCGCATGGGCCACGTCGACCTGGCCGCCCCCGTGAGCCACATCTGGTTCTTCAAGGGCGTCCCCAGTCGCATCGGCTACCTGCTCGACATGGCCCCCAAGGAACTCGAGAAGGTCCTCTACTTCGCCGCCTCGATCGTCACCTGGGTCGACGACGAGGCCCGTGCGAAGGACCTGGACAACCTCGAGAAGGAGGTCAACAAGGTCCTCGACGCCTACGCCGCCGAGCGCGAGGAGCGGGTGCTCGAACTGCGCGAGTCCCTGGCCCGCCGGGAGAAGTACCTGACGAACGGCAAACAGACCAACTTCAACGACGAAGACCACATGTGGGCCGACGCGCTCGACATCAACGTCGCCAAATTGTCCGACGAGGACCGCCAGAAACACGTCAAGGACCTGAACAAGGCCTTCGAGGCCGACATCGCCGACACCGAGGCCTACATCGAGGACGCCGCCGAACGGATGCGGATCGTGTGGGAGCTCTTCAAGACGATGGAGCCCAAGCAGATCGAGCACGACGAGACCACCTTCCGTGAGCTGAAGGAGCGCTTCGGCTCCCCCTACGGCTTCGGCGAGTACTTCCGCGGCGGCATGGGCGCGGAAGCGATCCGCGACCTGCTCCAGCAGGTCGACCTGGACGACGAACGGGAGAAACTCGAGGACGAAGTCAAGACCGGCAAAGGCCAGAAGCAGGCCCGCGCGGTCAAGCGCCTGAAGGTCGTCTCGGCCTTCATCCAGTCCGGCAACAAACCCGAGATGATGGTCCTCGACGCGGTCCCGGTGATCCCACCGGAGCTGCGCCCGATGGTCCAGCTCGACGGCGGCCGCTTCGCCACCTCCGACCTCAACGACCTCTACCGGAGGGTGATCAACCGCAACAACCGCCTCAAGCGGCTGCTCGACCTGGGCGCCCCCGAGATCATCGTCAACAACGAGAAGCGCATGCTCCAGGAGGCCGTCGACGCGCTGTTCGACAACGGCCGCCGCGGGCGTCCGGTAACGGGCCCCGGCAACCGCCCCCTGAAGTCCCTCTCGGACATGCTCAAGGGCAAGCAGGGACGCTTCCGCCAGAACCTGCTGGGCAAGCGCGTGGACTACTCCGGGCGCTCGGTGATCGTGGCCGGCCCCTACCTCAAGCTCCACCAGTGCGGGCTGCCGAAGATCATGGCCCTGGAGCTCTTCAAGCCGTTCATCATGGCCCGTCTGGTCGAGCGCAAGTCCGCCCAGAACATCAAGGCGGCCAAGAAGATGGTCGACTCGATGATCGCCGAGGTGTGGGACGTGCTCGAGGAGGTCATCCACGAGCACCCGGTGCTGCTCAACCGCGCCCCCACCCTGCACAGGCTGGGTATCCAGGCGTTCGAGCCGCTGCTCGTCGAGGGCAAGGCGATCCAGGTCCACCCGCTCGTCTGTCACGCCTTCAACGCGGACTTCGACGGCGACCAGATGGCCGTCCACCTGCCGCTGTCGGCGGAGGCCCAGGCCGAGGCCCGGATCCTGATGCTGTCCTCCAACAACATCCTCAGCCCGGCCCACGGCTCGCCGTTGGCGACCCCCACCCAGGACATGATCCTGGGGGCCTATTACCTCACCTACGGGCTCGAGGCGGAGGAGCTGTCGAAGATCGACCGCGCCACCTACGAGCCGCGCCCGCACGTGTTCCGCACCGCCCAGGAGGCCGAGCTCTCCTACGAGGGTGGCGTGGTAAAGCTGCACGACATTGCCGAGTTCCGCCCCTACGGGCGGGAGGGCGGCCACGTGCTCACCACGATCGGGCGGATCATCTACAACGACCGCATCGAGCGGGCACTCGCGGAGGCCCTCGGGGACGAGTTCGACCCCTCCAAGTACACCTTCGTCAACCAGTCGATGAAGAAGCGTGACACCACGCGCCTGATCGACCTGCTGGTGCAGAACTACGGCGCCACCACGATCTCGCTGGTGCTCGACGCCTTCAAGGACCTGGGCTTCAAGTACGCCACCCAGGCGGGGATCACGATCTCCAAGAACGACGTCGTGGTGCCGCCCGAGAAGCAGCAGATCCTCGACAAGTACGACCACCTGGTGGGTGAGATCACCGGCCAGTACGACGACGGGCTGATCACCCAGGAGGAGCGCCACGAGGCCGTCGTGGAGCAGTGGAACGCCGCCACCGATGAGGTCGCCGACGCGATGATCGCCAACCTCGACACGCTGAACCCGATCTTCATGATGGCCAACTCGGGTGCCCGCGGGTCCTTCAAGCAGATCCGCCAGCTCGCGGGGATGCGCGGCCTGATGGCCAACCCGAAGGGTGAAATCATCGAGCGCCCGATCAAGGCCAACTTCATGGAGGGCCTGTCGGTGCTGGAGTACTTCATCTCCACCCACGGCGCTCGAAAGGGCCTGGCTGACACGGCCCTGAGGACCGCCGACTCCGGCTACCTGACCCGCCGCCTGGTCGACGTCGCCCAGGACGTGATCATCCGCGAGGCCGACTGCGGCACCGAGGACTACATCGAGATGTCGGTGTTCAAGGCCGACGGCGAGCCGAACGACGGGCTCGTCGGGCGTATCGCCGCCCAGCCGATCACGACCAAGCGCAACCGCATGCTCGCCGAGCAGCGCGCCGAAATCGGGCGCGCGGAGCTGGCCGAGATCGTGGCGGCCTTCGGCGAGGAGCACGAGAAGGGCAGCGAGGTACGCGTGCCGGTCCGCTCGGTGCTGAAGTGCGAGGCTCCCAGCGGGGTCTGCCAGGCCTGTTACGGGCGCGCCATGGCCACCGGCGCACTCGCCCAGATCGGCGACGCCGTCGGCATCGTGGCGGCCCAGTCGATCGGCGAGCCCGGCACCCAGCTGACCATGCGTACGTTCCACACCGGGGGCGTCGCTGGAGCCGACATCACCCACGGCCTGCCCCGCGTGGTCGAGCTGTTCGAGGCCCGCCGCCCGAAGGGTCTGGCCAAGATCGCCGAGCAGGACGGGGTCGTCTCGATCGAGGAGACCGACAAGGCCCTGACCGTGGTGATCACCGACGAGGCCGGCGAGGAGCACCGCCACGCCTTCCCCCGCCGCACCCGCCTGTTCGTGGGCGCCGGCGAGAAGATCGGCGCGGGCACCCAGCTCAACGAGGGGTCGGTCTACCCCCACGAGCTGCTGGCGATCCGCGGGCGCACCGAGACCGAGCAGTACCTCGTGCGCGAGGTCCAGGAGGTCTACAAGTCCCAGGGCGTGGACATCGACGACAAGCACATCGAGCTGATCGTCCGTCAGATGCTCAAGAAGGTGCGGGTCGACCAGAAGGGCGACACCGACTACCTTCCCGGCCAGTTCGTGGACCGCTTCGAGTTCGCCAAGGCGAACGCCGCGGTGATCGACGGGAAGGGCGAAGCCGCCCAGTTCGAGGACATCATCCTCGGGATCACGAAGGCCTCTCTGAACACCGACTCGTTCCTCTCGGCGGCCTCCTTCCAGGAGACCACCAAGGTGCTCACCGACGCGGCCCTGGAAGGCAAGATCGACCGCCTCAACGGGCTCAAGGAGAACGTCATCATCGGCAAGCTGATCCCGGCCGCCACCGGCCTCAAGCGCTACCGGCGGATCGAGATCGAACCGGCCGAGCCGCTGCCCCGCGTGATCGACGACGTCGGGCTGCTCGACCAGGACGAGATCGCGGCCGAGCTCGGCCTGTCGGTGGGCGACGAGCTCGACGGCGGCTACGGCCAGGAGTTCGACGCCGACCTGGCCTCGCTGGAGAAGATCGGCGCCGGCGGCACCGACCCCGGCTTCGCCGAGGAACTCGCGGAGCTGGAAGTTCCCGAAACGCTCCCGCCCAGCGAGGAGTAGGAAGCTCTCATGCCGGGGGGCGCGACCTTTCGCGCCCCCCGGTGTCTATAGCCCGCGATGGGTCATCGCGGGCTGACACGCAGGAGCCTGCTGGGAGCCGCCGGAGGCTCCCTGGCAGCGCTCGCCCACACGCCCCGCGCGCTCGCCGCCGCCGCGCACGGGGCCGCTGCGCCCGCAGCCGCCTCGGGCGGCTCAGGCGACGCAGCCGGGGCCTGCCGGCCTGCTGCGCGAACAGGCCCTCGGGCTGCTCGGCCCGGGCGCCCGCACCGTCGCCCTCGAGGGCTCGGGGGACCTGCTGGCGCTGGGCTGGAGCGATCCGCCCAGGGCCCGTCCGGAGCTTCGCTTCCAGACCCCCGACGGCTCCTTCAGCCGCTGGGTGTGCGCCGCTCCCGCCGGCCACGAGGACTCGGCTGCGGCCGCCCAGGGGGTGGTCGGGGAGCCGCTGTGGACGGGGGGCACGAGGCTCCTCCAGCTGCGCAGCGCCCACGCCGTGCGCGGCGCGCGCCTGTACACGGTCGACGTCAGCGACGGGGCCGGCGCCGCGCGGCTGGCCGCCCGCGCGCCTGGAGCCGAGAGCGCCGCCACACCGCCGCTGGCCGCGCCGGTGCTGGCCGCCGGGCCGGGGCAGCCGCCCATCATCGCTCGCGAGTTCTGGGCCCAGGGGCGCTGCCCGCCGAGCCAGGCCCCCGCCTACGGGACCGTGGAACTCGGCTTCGTGCACCACACCGACGGCCTCAACGGCTACTCCCGCGGCGAGGTGCCCAGCATGCTGCGCGCGATCTACGTCTTCCACCGCCAGGTTCGCGGCTGGCACGACATCGGCTACAACTTCGCGCTCGACCGCTTCGGGCGCCTGTTCGAGGCCCGCGCCGGGGGCATCGACGAGGCGGTCACCGGCGCCCACGCCGGCGGCTACAACGCCTGCTCCACCGGCGTGGCGGTGCTCGGCACCTACAGCAGCCGCCCGATCTCGCTCGCCGCCCGGGCCTGGCTGGAGCAGCTGCTGTCGTGGAAGCTCTCGCTGCACGGCGTCGGGGTCCTCGGCCGGGTGCTGGTCACCGTTGATCCCGCGGGAGCCGCCTACAGCCGCTACCCGGCCGGCAGCGAAGTCTCGCTGCCGCG
Organism: uncultured Solirubrobacteraceae bacterium; assembly: GCA_963846255.1. GTDB lineage: Bacteria > Actinomycetota > Thermoleophilia > Solirubrobacterales > Solirubrobacteraceae > Palsa-744. Next base: position 178,631 of record CAWJVE010000003.1, on the reverse strand, counting down.
CATCGCGGGACACCGCGACGCCGACTCCACCGACTGCCCCGGTGACGCCCTCTACGGCGAGCTGCCCGCGATCCGAACCCGCGCCCACGCGCTCGCCGGCACCCCCACGGTGGCCACGATCACGACCTTCGCCGGAGGGCTGCTGGGCACGCTCACGCTGCTCGACGGCACCCCGCTGGGCGGCCAGCCGGTGACCGTGCAGGCGCGCTCGGTCAGTCACCGCGGCGAAGTCGTCGCCGAGAACGCCGTGGCGCAGGTGCTGACGGGCCCGGAAGGGGAGTGGACGCTGCCCGCCGCTCCCGCGGCCGCGCCCGCGCGGTGGCTGCGCGCCGTCTTCGCCGGCGCCGCTCCCTACGGGGCGGCGGTCTCCGAAGCGATCCCGGCGCGACTGGCGCCGGCGGCTGCCGCGGTTCCGCCGGCCCCGGCGGGCGCGCCCTGAGCCTCGCCGGCGGCGCCCGCCCGCCCGTGCTCTTCGAGCGTGCCTGCCAGCTCCGCCGCCCACTCGCGCAGCAACACATACTCGCGCTCGGTGAGCCCGTCCCGGGGCTCGGTCGCCACCAGCAGCGTGGGGCTCCTCCTGGCGGCGGCCCAGCCGTGACAGGCGTCGTTGAAGCAGTCGTCCACCCACGCCAGCGGCCGGCCCTCGGCGAAGCGCTCGATCGCCTCGAGCTTCCAGTGCGCGCCGGCGTTTCCGGGCTCCCGGCCGAAGCTCAGATACGGCAGCCCGGCGGGCAGGCCCAGCAGTCTCGGCAGGTGTTCCTCGGCCCGCTCCTCCCAGCCGCTGGCCCAAACGAGGTCGTAAAGCTGGGCCAGCTCAAGCAGGTGTGCGGCCGCTGTGGCCGAAAGAAAATGGACCGTGCCGTCGACCGCGTGCAGGCTCCCCCGCGGCGAGTCGGGAGTGTCGTCCTTCTCGGGCACCCCGAACAGCGAGATGACCCCGTCGATATCCACCATCAAGAGTGGCCGGGCGCCGCTGCTCACGCTCCCCGCCGGAGCCGGCGAGCTGGCAGAAACCCTTGTGATTTGGGCCTTTTCGCCAGTTTTAGGTTGCACAGAGGTTGCGTCGGGTACCCTACCGCCGGAAGTTGATCCGCTGAGGCCGCCCTCGGGCAGTAAAGCAGTAGGCGTGTCGGGCCGATGGGTCAACCGAGCTTCACCCCCCGCCCACTCACGGCCCTCCCTATGAACCTAGATCTCGGCATCTTCCTTGCGCTCGCGTGCGCCTTCGTGGCGAACCTCGGGTTCTTCTACAAGTACCGCGGCGCCAACTCGGTGCCCAAGGTCCAGGTCACCCACCCGCTGCGCTCGGCCCGGCAGCTGTACTCCTCGAAGTGGTTCGCGATCGGCATGTTGATCGCGGTCGCCAGCTGGGGTCTGCACGTGGCTGCACTGTCGCTGGCGCCGATGTCCGTCGTCCAGGTCGCCCTCGCCGCCGGGATGGTGTTCATCGCCGTGATGGCGGAGCGGATGTTCGGCTTCAAGGTCGGCCGCAGGCAGTGGCTCGGCCTGTTCGCCATGGCGGGCGGTCTGATCCTGCTCGGGGTCACCCTGCCGGCCATGCACGGCTCCCACTCCCAGTTCTCCGAGCTCGCCATGATCTGCTTCGAGGCCGGCCTGTTCGCAATCGGCGGCCTGCTGATCATGGGCCCCCGCATGGGCGGCCCCGTCGAGCACCACGGGGTCATGCTCGGAGCGGCCTCCGGCGTCCTCTTCGGGGTCTCCGACACGGCCATCAAGGCCCTCACCGGCATCACCGGCGCCCACGGCTTCGTCGGCCTCGCCACCAGCCCCTGGCTGGCCGTCGCGGTGCTCGCCTCGATCGTGGCCTTCTACAGCTCCGCCAGGGCGCTGCAGGACGGCGAGGCCGTGCCGGTCATCGCCGTCACGGGAACGGCGGCCAACATCGCCGGGATCGCCGGCGGGATCGCCGTCTTCGGCGACCCGATCGCCGCCAGTCCGACCGGCGTGGTGCTCCAGGCGCTGGCCTTCGTGCTCGTGATCGTGGCCTCGGCGCTGATGCCGGCGCCGCTGCGCGTGACGGCCGCCTCCAAGACCGCCTAGCGCCGAGACCCCGCCGCCCGCGCGGCGTGGCGTTGATAGCATCGCTCCCGATGCCCACCACCTCGCAGCTCGTCCGCAACGGACGGGTGGCCCCGAAGAAGAAGCTTGCCACGCCCGGACTGAAGTCCGGCAAGGGCCGCAAGCGCAAGGTCGCCGCGCCACAGCGCCGGGGCGTGTGCACGCGCGTGTACACGACCACCCCGAAGAAGCCCAACTCCGCCCTGCGCAAGGTCGCCCGTGTGCGCATCTCGGGCTCGATCGAGGTCACCGCCTACATTCCCGGCGAGGGCCACAACCTGCAGGAGCACTCCGTGGTGCTCGTCCGTGGAGGCCGCGTCAAGGACCTCCCGGGGGTGCGCTACAAGGTCGTCCGCGGCACGCTCGACGCGGCCGGGGTGAGCGACCGCAAAAAGGCTCGCTCGCAGTACGGCGTCAAGAAAAAGTAGATGCCCCGACGCGCAGCCGCCCAGGTCCGCCCCGTAGAGGCCGACCCGATCCACCGCTCCAAACTCGTCCAGCAGGTCATCAACAAGGTGATGCTCGACGGCAAGAAGTCCGTCGCCGAGCGGATCGTCTACGACGCCCTCGCGCTGATCGGGGAGCGCAGCGAGAAAGACCCGATCGAGACCCTCGAGGCCTCGGTCAAGTCGCTCACGCCCTCGCTCGAGGTCCGCTCCCGCCGCGTCGGCGGGGCCACCTACCAGGTCCCGGTCGAGGTCCCCGCCCGCCGTGCCCGCACGCTGGCGGTCCGCTGGCTGGTCGAGTTCGCCCGCCAGCGGCGCGAGAAGACGATGGCCCAGCGGCTCGCCAACGAGCTGCTCGACGCCGTCTCCCAGCAGGGGGCCGCGTACAAGCGCAAGGACGACATCTACCGCATGGCCCAGGCGAACAAGGCGTTCGCCCACTACCGCTGGTAGTCCCGGCGCGCCCGGGACTTCAAGAACCGGTTCACGGCGACTAACGTCGCCGGGGTGAGCGTCGCCAGCCAGCCGAGCGCCCCGGCGGAGGCCGAGCGGGCGCCGATCGAGCCGTACGTGTGGAAGATCGCCGGCGTGGTGATCCTCGGCATGGTGATGTCGATCCTCGACACGACGATCGTCAACGTCGCGTTGGACACCCTCGGGCACGACCTGCACAGCACGGTCTCCGAAATCCAGTGGGTGATCACCGGCTATCTGCTTTCGCTGGCCGCGGTGATTCCGGTGACCGGCTGGGCGGCGCGGCGCTTCGGCGCCAAGCGCGTGTACATGACCTCGCTCGTGCTCTTCACCGCGGGCTCGGCGCTGTGTGCGACGGCCACCACGACGCCCGAGCTGGTGCTGTTCCGCATCCTCCAGGGCGCGGGCGGGGGCATGATCATGCCCCTGGCGATGCTGATCATGGCCCAGGTCGCGGGGTCTGAGCGGATCGGGCGGGTGATGCCGATCGTCTCGATGCCGGCCATGCTCGCTCCGATCCTGGGGCCCGTGGTCGGTGGCCTGATCCTGGAGAACCTGCACTGGTCCTGGATCTTCCTCGTGAACGTCCCGATCGGCTTGATCGCCTTCATCGCGGGCTGGCGCATCATCCCCCACACCGAATCCGGTCCCGCCGGCAAGCTCGACGTGCTCGGCCTGGTGCTGCTGCCGGCCGGCTCGGCGGCGACCGTCTACGGCCTCAGCGAGCTCGGCAGCGGCGCGAGCCTGGGCTCGCCGAGCGTGCTCGTCCCGATCGTCCTCGGTGTCGTGCTGTCGGTGGTCTTCTGCCTGCACGCGCTGCGCGTCGAGCGGCCGCTGCTGGACGTGCGGCTGTATGGCAACAGGGTCTTCGCGGCCGCGTCCTCGACCACCTTCTGGCTCGGCGCGGCGCTGTTCGGCGCGATGATCCTGGTGCCGCTCTACTACCAGGAGGTGCGCGGGGAGAGCGTGCTCGTGACCGGCCTGCTGGTCGGCCCGCAGGGTGTCGGGATGCTGTTGGTGATGCCCTTCACGGGGCGGCTCACCGAACGTCTCGGGGGCGGACGTCTGGCGCTAGCGGGCGTGATCGTGCTGTGCCTCTCGACGATCCCGTTGTGCTTCATCAGCACGACCACCTCGATCCTCGGGATCTCGATCGTGCTCGTGGTCCGCGGGGTCGGCATCGGCCTGGCGTTCGTGCCCGCGATGTCGGTCGCCTTCGCGGCCATGCGCCCCGATCAGCTCTCCGACGCCAGCCCCCAGCTGAACGTCGTGCAGCGACTCGGCGGGGCGATCGGCACGACCGTGTTGGCGGTCGTGCTGCAGCGCTCCAGCGGCGCCATCCACACGCCCACGAAACTCGCCGCCGCGTTCGGCACCGCGTACACGTGGTCGCTCGCCCTGTCGGCGCTGGCCTTGATCCCGTGCGTGCTGCTGATGCGCGCCGAGCGCCCGCGCATGCGCGCCGAGGAGGGCGCCGCCGAGCGGGCTGCGGCCGCTGGAGAGACGGGCATCGAGCCGCTCGGCGCATAGCCGCGCGCGCTCCCTCCGAGACCTGTTAAAAGCCTGCGACAGTGGGCCTGCAGGCGCCGGAGGCGCGCATCCCCTCTGCTATATTCGCTCTGCGACGCGGGGACGGTCGAAGCTGGTGCTGAACCCGCAGTTCGCGCCGCTCAAGCAATGGAGATTTCCCGACGATAACGACGCGGAACGAGTCCAGGCAGACGTTCTGCGCGCGTGGGCCCGAGGGGCCCCTTTTTTTGCCCGCTCACCGGAAACCCGCTTCCCCGCCCAAATCCCCACTCACACCATCCAGATGGCACGACAGTTCTCTCTAGAAAACACCCGCAACATCGGGATCATGGCTCACATCGACGCCGGTAAGACGACGACGACCGAGCGCATCCTCTACTACACGGGCCGCACCTACAAGATCGGTGAGGTCCACGAGGGCGCTGCCGTGATGGACTGGATGGAGCAGGAGCAGGAGCGGGGCATCACGATCACCTCGGCCGCCACCACCGCACAGTGGAAGGGCCACCGGATCAACATCATCGACACCCCCGGCCACGTCGACTTCACGGTCGAGGTGGAGCGCTCGCTGCGGGTGCTCGACGGCGCCATCGCGCTGTTCGACTCGGTGGCCGGCGTCGAGCCGCAGTCCGAGACCGTCTGGCGCCAGGCCGACAAGTACCACGTCCCGCGGATCGCCTACATCAACAAGATGGACCGCATCGGGGCCAACTTCGAGCAGGGTGTGCAGACGATGATCGACCGCCTGGCAGCACACCCGGTGCCGATCCAGCTGCCGATCGGCTCGGAGGGAGACTTCCTCGGCGTCATCGACCTGGTCGCGATGAAGGCGATCGTCTACAAGGACGATCTCGGCAAGGAACAGGAAGAGCTCGAGATCCCCGAGCACCTCGCCGAAGCGGCTGCCGCGGGTCGCGAACACCTGCTGGAGGAGGTCTCCCACTACGACGACGCGCTGCTCGAGCTGCTGCTCGAGGAAGCGGAGGTCCCCGAGGAGACCCTCAAGGCCGCCATCCGCAAGGCCACGCTGTCGACCAAACTGACCCCCGTGCTGTGCGGCTCCTCCTTCAAGAACAAGGGCGTGCAGCCGCTGCTCGACGCCGTCATCGACTACCTCCCCTCGCCGCTGGACGTGCCGCCGGTCGTGGGCACCGAACTGATCAAGGGCGAGGAGCAGGAGCGCGAGGTCGTCCGCAAGGCTGATGACTCCGAGCCGTTCGCCGCGCTCGCGTTCAAGATCGCCGCCGACCCATACGTCGGCAAGCTCACCTACTTCCGCGTCTACTCCGGGCGCCTCGGGTCGGGCTCGCGCGTGCTCAACGTCGGCACCGGGCGCACCGAGCGCGTCGGGCGCATCCTGATGATGCACGCCAACGACCGCGAGGAGGTCGAGGAGGTCTACGCGGGCGACATCGCCGCCGCCGTGGGCATCAAGCAGGTCATGACCGGCGACACGCTCGCCGCTCCCGACGCGCCGATCCACCTCGAGAACATCATCTTCCCGGAGCCCGTGATCAAGGTCGCGGTCGAGCCCAAGACGAAGGTCGACCAGGAGAAGATGTCCATCGCCCTCGGCCGCCTGGCCGAGGAGGACCCCACCTTCCAGGTCCGCAGCAACGAGGAGACCGGCCAGACCGAGATCTCCGGCATGGGCGAGCTGCACCTCGAGGTGCTCGTCGACCGCATGAAGCGCGAGTTCGGCGTCGAGGCCAACGTCGGGCGCCCGCAGGTCTCCTACCGCGAGACCGTGCGCGGTCACGTGCACAAGATCGAAGGCCGGTTCGTGCGCCAGACCGGCGGCTCGGGACAGTTCGGGGTCGTCTTCATCGACCTCGAGCCGGCACCCGGGGAGGGTTTCGAATTCGTCAACAAGATCAAGGGCGGCGCCGTGCCCTCCGAGTACATCCCCGCCGTCAAGAAGGGCATCGAGGAGGCGCTGGAGAACGGCGTCAAGGCCGGCTACCCGATGGTGGACGTGCGCGCGACGCTCGTCGACGGCAAGTACCACGACGTGGACTCGTCGGAGATCGCCTTCAAAGTGGCGGGCTCCTACGCCTTCAAGGAGGCGGCCAAACGCGCCAAACCGGTGCTGCTGGAGCCGATCTTCAGCGTCGAGGTGGTCACGCCGGAGGAGTTCCTCGGCCACGTGATCGGCGACCTCAGTCGCCGCCGCGGGCGCGTGGAGGGCCAGGAGCGTCGCGGCAACGCGCTCGTGGTGAACGCGCGGGTGCCGCTGAGCGAGATGTTCGGCTACGCGACCGACCTGCGCTCCGAAACGCAGGGCAGGGCCACCTACACCATGCAGTTCGAGGCCTACGAAGAGGTCCCCGCGAACATCGCCGAGAAGATCGTCGAGCAGCGCACCGGCGAGCCGGTCCCGGCATAGAGGCCGCGGCCGCGGACGGCCCCCGACGGTAGGGGCGTCCAGGGAGCATTCAAGGTAGGGCAGGATTTAGATAGATTTCCGTGGTTCGCCCTCTCGGGGCGGACCTACAAGTCGATACAGGAGCGAGACAGAAAGTGGCTAAGGAGAAGTTCGAGCGCGACAAGCCTCACGTCAACGTCGGCACGATCGGTCACATCGATCACGGCAAGACGACCCTGACGGCTGCCATCACGACGGTCCTGGCCGAGAAGGGTGGCGCCGAAGCCCGCAGCTTCGAGGAGATCGACAACGCCCCCGAGGAGAAGGAACGCGGGATCACGATCGCGACCTCGCACGTCGAGTATCAGACCGAGAACCGCCACTACGCCCACGTCGACTGCCCCGGGCACGCCGACTACGTCAAGAACATGATCACCGGCGCCGCCCAGATGGACGGCGCGATCCTGGTCGTCTCGGCCGCCGACGGTCCGATGCCCCAGACGCGCGAGCACATCCTGCTGGCCCGCCAGGTGGGCGTCCCCTACATCGTCGTGTTCCTCAACAAGGCCGACATGGTCGACGACGAGGAGCTGCTCGAGCTGGTCGAGGTCGAGGTCCGCGAGCTGCTCAGCGAATATGACTTCCCCGGCGACGACATCCCCTTCATCGTCGGCTCGGCGCTGAAGGCGCTCGAAGGCGACGACGGCGCCAAGGAGAAGATCCTCGAGCTCGCCGCCGCGCTGGACACCTACATTCCCGAGCCCGTCAGGGAGCTCGACAAGCCGTTCCTGATGCCGATCGAGGACGTCTTCTCGATCACCGGCCGTGGCACCGTCGCCACCGGCCGTATCGAGCAGGGTGTGGTCAACACCGGCGACACGGTCGAAATCGTGGGTATCCACGAGTCGACCAGCACGGTTGTCACCGGCGTGGAGATGTTCCGCAAGATCCTGGACGAGGGCCAGGCCGGCGACAACGTCGGCTGCCTGCTGCGCGGGACCAAGCGCGAGGAGATCGAGCGCGGTCAGGTCCTCTGCAAGCCCGGATCGATCACCCCTCACACCACCTACAAGGCCGAGGTGTACGTGCTGAAGAAGGAGGAGGGTGGTCGTCACACCCCGTTCTTCACCGGCTACCGGCCACAGTTCTACTTCCGTACCACCGACGTGACCGGCCTCGCCAAGCTCCCCGACGGAGTCGAGATGGTGATGCCGGGAGACAACGTGCAGATGGAGATCGAGCTGATCCAGCCGATCGCCATGGACCAGGGCCTACGGTTCGCGATCAGGGAGGGCGGTCGCACGGTTGGCTCCGGCGTGGTCACCGAGATCATCAAATAGCACCCCGCGCGCAGGGCGGAGAGCCGGTCTGCGCGCATACTGAGAGTCCGATACGACAGTTCGCGAAAGCCCGCCGGATGCGGTGTGGCCGCGACGCCGCCCTTTAGGCCCCCGCCGCCACCGTGCGCCGGTGGCCGCTTGCCCAGCGGGTGGGCGGCGCTCGGCCAGAGCCTCCCGCGGTAGCGCAAGCAGACCCAGCAACACAACTTCAAAACCCACACAAACGAGAAGCCCAGACAGACAGTGGCCGCAGCTACCCAGAACAAGATCCGTATCCGCCTGAAGGCGTACGACACCTCCGCGATCGAGTCCGCCGCGAAGGAGATCGTCGAGACGGCGACCCGCACCGGCGCGAGCGTCTCCGGGCCCGTGCCCCTGCCCACCGAAAAGAACGTCTACTGCGTGATCCGCTCCCCCTTCAAGGACAAGGACTCCCGCGAGCACTTCGAGATCCGCACCCACAAGCGCCTGATCGACATCCACCAGCCGACCCCCAAGACGGTCGACTCGCTGCAGCGCCTGGATCACCTCCCGGCGGGCGTGGACATCGAGATCCGCCTGGCAACCTGAAGCCCGCGTCCCGCCAGCCCTCGAACGCCATGCCCTCGATCCTCGCCAGAAAGCTCGGAATGACCCAGGTCTTCGGCGAGGACGGCAACGTCGCCCGCGTGACCGTGCTCGAGGCCGGTCCCTGCCCGGTCACGGCCGTGCGCACCACCGAACGCGACGGCTACGCGGCGATCCAGCTCGCCTTCGGCGCGACCAAGGAGAAGCACCTCACGAAAGCCCGCCTCGGACACCTGCGCAAGGCCGACGCGCCGCCGATGAGGGCGCTCGCCGAGTTCCGCCTGCGGGAGGGCGAGGAGGCCCCCGCCGAACTCGGCCAGACGGTCACGGTCGAGGTCTTCAGCCCCGGCGAACGGGTCAAGATCCGCGGCACCTCCAAGGGCAAGGGCTTCCAGGGCACGATCAAGCGCCACAACTTCAGGAGCGGCCCCAAGAGCCACGGCTCCCACAACGTGCGGGCGCCCGGCTCGATCGGCGCCTCGGCCACCCCCTCGCGCGTGCTCAAAGGCATCCGCGGGCCAGGCCAGATGGGCAACAAGCGCGTCACCCAGAAGGGCCTGGAGGTCGTGCGGGTGGACGCAGCCGAAAACCTGCTGCTCGTGCGGGGCTCGGTCCCCGGCCCTCGCGGCTCGGTCGTTGAGGTGCGCTCCGATGGCTGATGCCCCCGTCCTCGGCGGCACCGCTTCGGCCAAGGCCCAGCTGCCCGAGGAGGCCTTCGGCGAGGGCTTCACGCGCGGCCTCGTCCACCAGAGCGTGCGCGCCGAGCAGGCCGCCCGGCGCCGCGGCACAGCCGCCACCAAGAACCGCGCCCAGGTCTCCGGCGGCGGCGCCAAGCCGTGGCGCCAGAAGGGCACCGGCCGCGCCCGTGCGGGCTCGAGCCGCTCGCCGCTGTGGACCGGGGGAGGCGCCGCGTTCGGTCCCCAGCCCCGCTCCTACACCTTCAAGGTCAACCGCAAGGAGCAGCGCCGGGCGCTGCGCAGCGCCCTCTCCATGCACGCCGGGCGGGGCTCGCTGGCGATCCTCGCCGAGGGCGCCTTCACCGCGCCCCGCACGGCCCGTGCGGCCGAGCTGCTGGAGGACTGGGAGCCGACGGTCCCCCGCGAGCGCCCCACGCTGGTGGTGCTGACCGCGGAGGAGGGCGACGCGGCACTGTCGTTTCGCAACCTCGCCCGCGTGGCCGTGCTGACCCCCCAGGACGTCGGCGTCAGCGACCTCCTGCAGGCGGCAACGCTGCTCGTCTCCCAGCCGGCCATCGAGGGGCTCGTGTCACGCACCGGAGCCACCCGTCGCGGCGCGGGGGCGAAGGAGGCCTGATGGACGCCACCCAGGTCATCATCCGTCCCGTCGTCTCGGAGAAGAGCTACGTGCTCGCCGCGCTCGACCGCTACACCTTCCGGGTGCACGCCGACGCCCACAAGACCCACATCCGCCAGGCCGTCGAGAGCCTCTTCGACGTCCACGTGGTAGACGTCCGCACGATGAGCGTCAAGGGCAAGCCCAAGCGCCGGGGCACAACCCCCCGCGGCAGCACCCGCCGCTGGAAGAAGGCGATCGTGCAGATCCGCGCCGGCGAAAACATCCCCGTGTTCCAGGGCCTGGCGGCCCTCGACGAGTAGGAGCGCCCGCCGATGCCGATCAGAAAGCCCAAGCCCACCAGCCCCGGAATGCGGTTCGTGTCCTACCCGGACTTCGCCGAGGTCACCCGTTCCAAGCCCGAGAAGAGCCTCACCGAAGGCCTCAACAAGAGCGGTGGGCGCAACGCCCACGGACGCAAGACCTCCCGTCACCGCGGCGGCGGCGCCAAGCGTGCCTACCGCAGGATCGACTTCAAGCGCAAGAAGGACGGCGTCGAGGCGAAGGTCGCCGCGATCGAGTACGACCCCAACCGCTCCGCCTACATCGCCCTGCTGCACTACATCGACGGCGAGAAGCGCTACATCCTCGCCCCCCAGCGGCTGGCGGTGGGCATGATGGTCAGCTCCGGTGAGGAGGCCGAAATCGCCGTCGGCAACTGCATGGAGCTGGCGCGCATGCCGGTCGGCACCGTGGTCCACAACATCGAGCTGCAGCCCGGCCGCGGAGGGCAGATGGCCCGCTCCGCCGGGGCCTCCGCCCAGCTGATGGCCAAGGACGCCGGCATGGCCACGCTGCGCCTTCCCTCCGGGGAGATGCGCATGGTCCGCGCCGAGTGCCGTGCCACCGTCGGCACGCTCGGCAACCCCGAGCACCAGAACGTGAAGGTCGGCAAGGCCGGCCGCAAGCGCCACATGGGCGTCCGCCCCCAGACGCGGGGCACGGCCATGAACCCGGTCGACCACCCCCACGGCGGGGGCGAGGGGTCGACCACCGCCGGTCGCCACCCGGTCACGCCCTGGGGCGTGCCCACGCTCGGCTACCGCACCCGCAAGCGCAACAAGTCCTCCGACCGCTACATCGTCCGTGGCCGCCGCCGCGGGAAGGGCAAGGGACGATGAGCCACCAGCCTGTTAGGGGTTGCCGATGAGCCGTTCGAGCAAGAAGGGCCCCTGGGTCGAAGAGCGGCTGATGCGCCGCATCGAGGCCCTGAACGCCGAGAACAACAAAAAAATGCTGCGCACATGGTCGCGCGCCTCGACCATCTTCCCGGAGATGGTCGGCCACACGATCGCCGTCCACGACGGCAAGCGCCACGTCCCCGTCTTCGTCAGCGAGGCGATGGTCGGCCACAAGCTGGGGGAGTTCGCCCCCACGCGCGTGTTCCGCGGCCACGCCGGCTCCGGAAGGGTGAGATGACCGCCGACGACGAGCAGCCCGACGAGCGCAGCGAGGACGCGCCCGCCGAGGGCGCCGAGCAGCCCGCCTCCGAGGCCCCGGCCGAGCAGCCCGCGCCCGCCGCCGAGGCTGAGCAGGCCGACGCCGACGCCGAGCAGCCCACGGCCGAGGAGCAGGCGGCCGACGGGGAGGACGAGCCGGCCGCCGAGCAGGCGCCCCGCAAACGCGGCGTGCGCCGGCCGCGTCGCAAACAGGCCGGCGAGGAGGACTCCGAGGAGCAGCCCGCTGCGAAAAAAGCCCGTGGCAAAGCAGCCGCCGAGAAAGCTCCGGCCGAGAAAGCCGCCAAAGACAAAGCTCCGGCCGCCGCGCCGCGGCGCAAACCGGGCACGGGGCCCCGCCGGCGCGTGGTCCGGGCCCGCGCTCGTTACGTGCGCACCTCCGCCCGCAAGGCCCGGATGGTGTGCGGGCACCTGCGCGGCAAGAGCGTCCCGGAGGCTCGCGCTATCCTCGCCTTCACCCCGCGCGAGGCCGCCCGCGACTGGAGCAAGCTGCTGGAGTCGGCGGTGGCCAACGCCGAAAGCAACCACGAGTTGCTCGAGGAAGACCTGTTCGTGCGGGAGGCCTACGCCGACGAAGGGCCCACGATCAAGCGCTTCCGGCCGCGGGCCATGGGTCGGGCGACACCGATCGCCAAGCGCACGAGCCACCTCACGATCGCGCTGGCGATCAGAGCGGAGCCGGTCGCCGCCAACTCGAGAAAACGAAAGAAAGACTGAGACTGCAGATGGGACAGAAGGTTCATCCAGAGGCGATGCGCGTGGGTTACATCCACGACTGGAAGTCCAACTGGTTCAACGAGCGCCACTTCGCCGAGTTCCTCGCCGAGGACGTCCGCGTCCGTGAGCACATCGTCAACAAGCTCGCCCATGCGGGGCTCTCGGAAATCACGATCCGCAAGGACGCCAACGAACTAGAGGTCAACATCCACACGGCCCGTCCCGGGATCGTGATCGGCAAGTCGGGCACCGAAGTGGACGCCCTGCGGCGCGACCTGCACCGCATGACCAAAAAGCAGATCAAGGTCAACATCCTCGAGATCAAGCGGCCCGAGCTCGACGCCAAGCTCGTCGCCCAGTCGATCGCCGAGCAGCTCCAGAACCGGGTTGCCTTCCGCCGCGCGATGAAGCGGGCGCTCACCAGCGCCATGCGCTCCGGCGCCAAGGGCGTGAAGATCCAGGTCGCCGGCCGCCTCGGCGGCGCCGAGATGGCGCGCACCGAAAGCTACTCCGACGGGCGCGTCCCCCTGCACACGATGCGTGCCGACATCGACTACGGCTTCTACGAGGCCCGCACCACCTTCGGGCGGATCGGCGTCAAGTGCTGGGTCAACAAGGGCGAGATCATGCCCGAGGGCTACACCGGCGCCGACCTCACCGACATGTCCGCGCCCGCACCCCCGAGCTCCGATCGCGACGGCCGCGGCCGCGGCGGCGATGGGCGTGGCCGGGGCGATGGCCGTGGCCGGGGCGGCGGCGGGCCAGGCGGTGGCGGACGCGGCGGGCCAGGCGGTGGCGGTCGTGGTGGACCAGGCGGTGGCGGTCGTGGTGGACCCGGCGGTGGCGGACGCGGCGGGCCAGGCGGTGGCGGACGCGGCGGGCCAGGCGGTGGCGGACCCGGCGGTGGCGGACGTGGCGGGCCAGGCGGTGGCGGACCCGGCGGTGGCGGACGTGGCGGGCCAGGCGGCGGCGGACGGGGACGTCCAGGCGGCCCTGGAGGGGGTGGACGCTGATGCTCTCGCCCAAGCGCGTCAAGCACCGCAAGCAGCACCGTGGTCGCCGGGCCGGAACCTCGCGCGGCCAGCTGCACGTGCAGTTCGGCGAGTACGGGCTGAAGGCGCTCGAGGGCGGCTGGCTCACCAACCGCCAGATCGAGGCCGCCCGTGTCGCCATGACCCGCAAGATCAAGCGTGGCGGGAAGGTCTGGATCAACGTGTTCCCCGACAAGCCCGTGACCAAGAAGCCCGCCGAGACCCGCATGGGATCGGGCAAGGGCTCTCCCGAAGGCTGGGTCGCGGTCGTCAAGCCCGGCCGCGTGATGTTCGAGCTCGCCGGCGTCTCCGAGCCGCTGGCCCGCGAAGCGATCCGCCTGGCGGCCCACAAGCTCCCCGTCAAGACCAAGTTCGTGTTGCGCGAGGACTAGGAGCCTGTGGCGATGAAGGCGAGCGAGCTGCGGGATCTCGACGACAACGAACTCCACAAGCGGGTGGCGGAGCTCTCGAAAGAGATCTTCGGGCTGCGCTTTGCGAACGCCACCGGCGAACTCGACGACACCGCCGGCCTCAGCCGCGCCAAGCGGGACCTGGCTCGCGCCCTGACCGTCACGCGCGAGCGCGAGCTCGACGCGGCCGACCAACGATAAAAGCCCGATAGGAAACCCAGATCAACATGGCTGACGAACCAGACACCCCAGACGAGCCGGACACGCCCGAGCCCGAGCAGCCCCAGGACGCCTCCGAGGAGACTCCCCAGGCCGAGGCTCCCGCCGCGGACGCCCCGGCGGAGGACGCCCCCGAGGCCGCCCAGGATGCCGACGACACGCAGGCCGGTGGCGACGCCGAGCCCGCCGCCGCGGACGCGGGTGAGCCCGCCCCACCCGAGGAGCAGCTGCCTCCCAAGGAGCGCCGCCGGCGCGCGCGCTCCCAGCACAGCGGGCAGGCCAGGACTCCCCGCAGTCCCGAGGAGCGTCACGCCGAGCGCCTGGAGGAGCGCCGTCGCAAGGCCACCCGCCGGCGTACCCGCCGCATCCAGGAACGGGCCAAAGCAGCCGAGCGCCGCAAGAGCGCCCCGGCCGCCGAGGAGCTCCCGCCGGTACACGCCCCGTCCGAAGGCACCCGCCGCATGCGTCAGGGGATCGTCGTCTCCGACAAGGCCGAGAAGACGATCACCGTCCGGATCGACATCGCCCGCCGCCACCGCCGCTACGAGAAGATCGTGCGCAGCTCGAGCACCGTCCACGCTCACGACGAGAACAACGACGCCCACGAGGGCGACGTCGTGCGGGTGGTGGAGAGCAGGCCCCTGTCGCGGACAAAGCGCTGGGCGCTCGTTGACGTCCTGGAGCGGGCTCGATGATCCAGAACGAGACCCGGCTGCGCGTGGCCGACAACTCCGGCGCCCGCGAAATCCTCTGCATCCGCGTCAAGGGCGGCTCCCGGCGCCGCTACGCCTTCGTCGGCGACGTGATCACCGCCACCGTCAAGCAGGCCAACCCCCAGGGCGCCGTCAAAAAGGGCGAGGTCGTGACGGCCGTCGTGGTGCGCACCAAGAAGCCGATCGGGCGCGAGGACGGCACCTACATCGCCTTCGATGAGAACGCCGCCGTGATCATCGACGACCAGAACAACCCCCGCGGAACCCGTGTCTTCGGTCCCGTCGCCCGCGAACTGCGCGACCGCAACTTCATGAAGATCGTCTCCCTCGCCCCGGAGGTCCTGTGAGCACCGCCAAGGCCAGGGAGTCTCGCCACGGGCTGAAGATCCGCACGGGCGACCGCGTGAAGGTGATCAGCGGCAAGGACCGCGGCAAGACCGGCCGCGTGCTCCGCGTCGAGCCGCGCAAGAACCGGGTGTTCGTCGAGGGCCTGAACATGATCAAGCGCCACACCAAACCCCACCAGGTCGCCGGTGCCCACACCGAACAGCAGATCGGCGGCGTGATCGAGCGCGAGGGCCCGATTCACGTCTCCAACGTGATGCTGCTCGACGCCAAAGGCAACCCCACGAGGGTCGCCATCCAGCGTGTCGACGGACAACGCGTGCGGGTCGCCAAGGCCAGCGGAGCACGGCTGGAGTAGGGGACGGATGGCAGCCACCCAAACCGCACCTCCGGCGCGTCTGAAGACCCGCTACCTGGAGGAGATCCGCCCGGCCCTGATCGACCGCTTCGGCTACTCCTCGGTGATGCAGGCGCCGAAGCTCCAGAAGATCACCGTCAACATGGGCGTCGGCCTGGCCAAGACGGACTCGAAAGTCCTCCGTGCCGCTACCGAGCAGCTGGCGACCATCGCCGGGCAGCAGCCCAGCGTCCGCCGCGCCCGCAAGTCGATCGCGGCCTTCAAACTGCGCGAGGGCAACCCCGTCGGGGTCGCCGTCACGCTCCGCGGGGACCGCGGCTACGAGTTCCTCGACCGTCTGATCTCGATCGCGATCCCCCGGATCAGGGACTTCCGCGGGCTCAACCCGCGCTCCTTCGACGGCCGCGGCAACTACTCGCTGGGCGTCCGCGAGCAGATCATCTTCCCCGAGATCGACTACGACGCGATCGACGCGGTCCGCGGCATGGACATCACGATCACCACCTCCGCCCACTCCGACCCCGAGGCCTTCGCCCTCCTGCACGCGTTCGGAATGCCCTTCGCCGCCGACCGCCGCCCGCGCGGGTTCGACACGCTCGACGTCTCCGGCACGGTCGAGGGAGGCTCGGGGCACCCGACCCCGGCCGCCCAGCAGGCACCGGCCGCCGAGGAGGAGGAGCCGGCCGCCGAGGAGACGCCGGCCGCTGAGGAAACTCCGGCTGCAGAGGAGGCGCCGGCTTCCGAGCAGGCGCCAGCTGCAGGAGAGGCAACGGCTCCCGAGGAGGCCGCGGCCGAGGCCGTCCAGACCGAGGACGAGCAGCCGCCCGCGGACGCCGAGGCGCAAGACGTTGAGGAGCAGCCGCAGGCCGAGGAGGCCGCGCAGGAGCCGCAGGCCGACGCCGAGGAGCCCGCGGCCGAGGCCGAGGAGCAGCCGCAGGCCGAGGAGTCCGCGGAGCAGGCCGGCGAGGCCGAGGCGCCCGAGGCGGAGGCCCAGGCCGAGCCCGGCGAGCAGGACCAGGCGCAGGAGACGGAGCCCGAGGACGGGCAGACAACACAAGAGGAGAGCAGCGACTGATGGCAAAGACGTCCCAGCGCGTCAAACAGGCGCGCCCCCCCAAGTACAAAACCCAGGCCTATACTCGCTGCACCCGCTGCGGGCGCCCCCGTGCGGTCTACAAGAAGTTCGGGATCTGCCGCATCTGCCTTCGCGAGCTGGCCCACGAAGGCCAGATCCCCGGGATGACGAAGTCCTCGTGGTAGGCCCAACCAGTTAGAGAGCTTTCAAGCAGCCATGTCCATGACCGATCCGATAGCCGACTTCCTCACGCGCGTGCGCAACGCGATCCGTGCCGCTCACGAGACGGTCGAGGTCCCGGCCTCGAAACTCAAGAGCGAGCTCGCGAGGATCCTCGACGAGCAGGGCTACATCGATTCCTGGACGCTGATCCCCGCCCCCGACGAGGGGGCGGGCCAGCTGATCCAGATCCGCCTGAAGTACACCGACGACCGCCGCTCGGCGATCTCGGGGCTGAGGCGCGTCTCGCGGCCCGGCCGGCGGACCTACTGCGACGCTCGCCACATACCCAAGGTCCTCGGCGGCATGGGCACCTCCATCATCTCCACTTCCAGCGGCGTGATGACCGGCCACGACGCCCGCGCCGCGGGCGTCGGCGGCGAGGTCCTGGCACAGGTCTGGTAGCCGGCGAGCGATGTCGAGAATCGGAAGACAGCCGATCCCTGTGCCCGCGGGCGTGACGGTCTCGATCGAGCCCGAGAGCGTGCGCGTGAACGGGCCCAAAGGCGAACTCAGCGAGCGCGTCAACCGCGACATCGAGGTCGTCCAGGAGGGCGAGCAGGTGCTCGTCCGCCGGCCCACCGACCGCGGCGAACACCGCGCGCTCCACGGCCTCACCAGAACGCTGGTCGCGAACATGGTCCAGGGCGTCACCGCCGGCTATGAGAAGCGTCTGGAGATCCAGGGCGTCGGCTACAGGGCGACGATGAAAGGCAAGAACCTGGAGCTCGCCGTGGGCTACTCGCACCCGGTCCCGATCCCTGCTCCCGAGGGCATCGAATTCGAGGTCCCCCAGCCGACCCGCGTCGTCGTCAAAGGGATCTCCAAGCAGCTCGTGGGCGAGACCGCCGCGATCATCCGCAAGCAGCGCCCACCCGAGCCCTACAAGGGCAAGGGCATCCGCTACGAGGGCGAGCACGTGCCCCGCAAGGTGGGCAAGCGGGCATGACCGTCAAAACCAAGGAGAACCGCCGCCTCTCCCGTCGCCGCCGCGTGCGGGCGAAGATCTCGGGCACCACCGAGCGCCCGCGGATCTCGGTGTTCCGCTCCAACCGCGGCATCTGTGCCCAGCTCGTGGACGACGTCGCCGGGAACACGCTGGCGGCCGTCAACTGGTACGAGCCCGAGCTGCGCAAGCTCGGGCAAAGGCGACTCCGCCCGCCGCGCCGGGGCCCTGCTCGCCGAGCGCGCCAAGGCGGCGGGGGTCTCGCGCGCCGTGTTCGACCGCGGCGGGTACCGCTACCACGGCCATGTGGCCGCCTTCGCCGACGCGATCCGAGAGGCCGGGGTCGAGGTCTAGGCGGCCCGTCCGCGGGCCACGGACGCTACCCTCCCACCTCTTGCCATGTCCCCTTCCGTAGACAGAACCGTCAACCAGGCCGGCCTGGACCTCCAGGAGCGCGTCGTGGAGATCAACCGCGTCGCCAAGGTCGTCAAGGGCGGCCGCCGCTTCTCCTTCACCGCGCTGGTCGTCGTCGGCGACGAACGTGATGTCGTGGGCGTCGGCTACGGCAAGGCCAACGAGGTCCCGCTCGCGATCCAGAAGGGCGTCGAGCGGGCCAAGAAGGACCTCTTCCGCGTGCCCCGCCACGGGTCCACGATCACCCACCAGACGACCGGCGATATTCGGCTCCGGCCGGGTGCTGCTGAAGCCGGCCGCCCCCGGTACCGGCGTGATCGCCGGCGGTGGCGTGCGCGCCGTGCTCGAGCTCGCCGGGATCCACGACATCCTCTCCAAGAGCCTCGGCACCCAGAACCCGATCAACCTCGTCAAGGCCACCGTCGCCGGCCTGCGCGGCCTGCGCACCCCCGAGGAGGTGGGCGCCCTGCGGGGTCTGACGATCAACCAGGTCCTCGGCCTCGGAGGCTCCGCCGCCGCGGCGGAGGGCGCTGATCGGCGGCGAGGCCGCCGACGGTGCAGGCGCTCGAGGTCGACCCGCCCGCCGACCAACGGCGCCGGCGAGCAGGCGCCGGAGGTCCAGCCCGAGGGCACCGCAGGGGGCGTGATGGCCTCCCTCACCGTGACCCAGCTGCGCTCCCGCAACGGCGCCAACGCCAAACAGACTGGACACCCTGCGCTCGCTCGGCCTGCGCCGGATCGGCCACACCGTGCAGGTCAACGACACCCCTCAGGCGCGCGGCATGCTGCACGCGGTCCGCCACCTGGTCGAGGTCAAGGAGCGCTGATGAGCCCCGCCGCCGAAGGAGAGCGAGGAGCGCGAGGAGCAGATCGGGCTGCACAACCTCGCTCCGGCCTGCCCGGCAGCCGCCGCGCACGCAAGCGCGTCGGACGCGGTGAAGGGTCAGGCAAAGGCAAGACCTCCGGCCGCGGCCAGAAGGGCGCCGGCTCCCGCTCGGGAAGCAAGAGCCGGGCGAACTTCGAGGGCGGCCAGATGCCGATCCACATGCGGATGCGAAAGCTCCGCGGCCCGCACATGAAGAAGTCGATGCCGTTCGAGCCCTTCCGCACCCACACCCAGCCGGTCAACGTGTCCTCGCTGGAGGACCGTTTCGACGCCGGGACCGAGGTGACCCTCGAGCTGCTCCGCGCCAACGGCCTGGCCACCCGCAAGGGGATACCGGTGAAGATCCTGGCCAAGGGCGAGCTGACGAAGGCGCTGAACGTCCAGGCCAACGCCTTCAGCGCCGGCGCCCGTGCAGCGCATCGAGGCCGCCGGCGGCACCTGCACGGTCGTCGAGTAGTCCCTCCGGGCCTACCGCCCCATCCTCTAGAATCGGGCATTCCGCCCCGGAACACGCTCCCAGCGCGCTCCTGAACCCGGCCATGCTCGCCACGATCCTCAACGCCTTCACGGTCGCCGACATCCGGAAGAAGATCGGCTTCACGGCCCTGATGCTTCTGATCTACCGCTTCGGGTCCCACGTGCCGGTCCCGGGCGTGAACCTGTCGGCCGTCAACAACATCCAGAAGGAGTTCGGCGGCTCGAACATCCTCGGCCTGCTGAACCTGTTCTCCGGCGGCAGGCCTCTCGAAACTGGCGATCTTCGCGCTGGGGATCATGCCCTACATCACCTCCTCGATCATCCTGCAGCTGCTGCAGGTGGCGGTGCCCTCGCTGGAGAAGCTCTCCAAGGAAGGCGAGGTCGGCCAGGCCAGGATCACCCAGTACACGCGCTACCTGACCGTCGGCCTGGCCTTCGCCCAGTCGATCGGCTACGTGTTCCTGTTCCACACGCTGCAGGCCAAAGCCGGCGAATCGGTGGTCCGCGACTTCAACGCCCCCCACATCTTCCTGATCGTGGTGTGCCTGACCACCGGCTGCATGCTGCTGATGTGGATCGGCGAGCTGATCACCCAGCGGGGGATCGGCAACGGCATCTCGCTGCTGATCTTCGCCTCGATCGTGTCCCGCCTGCCGAGCGGCATCCAGTCCTGGTGGACGACCAACGACCAGGTCTTCAAGGTGATGATGCCGTTCCTCGTGCTGGCGGTCGTCGCCGGCATCGTGTTCGTCCAGGAAGGCCAGCGGCGGATCCCCGTCCAGTACGCGAAGCGCGTGATCGGGCGGCGGATGTCCGAGGGCGGCCAGACCTACCTGCCCCTGCGCATCAACATGGCGGGCGTGATCCCGGTGATCTTCGCCGCCAGCCTGATGGCCTTCCCGCCCACCGTCGGGCAGCTCGTGAAAACCCGCTGGGGCCAGCACGTGTCGGACTTCTTCACCCCCAACGGCTGGCACTACGTGCTCGGCGAGTCGCTCCTGATCATCGTCTTCACCTACTTCTACACGGCGGTCACCTTCAACCCCGTGGACCAGGCCGAGAACCTGAAGAAGTACGGCGGCTTCATCCCCGGCGTGCGGCCCGGGCCGCCCGACGGCCGAATTCCTCGACCGCATCCTCGCCCGCCTGACGTTCCCGGGAGCGCTGTTCCTGGCCTCGGTGGCGGCGCTGCCGGCGATCCTGATCGCCCGCACCCACCAGAACTTCTACTTCGGCGGGACCTCGATCCTGATCGTCATCGGCGTGGCGCTGGAAACGATGAAGCAGCTCGAGGCCCAGCTGATGATGCGAAGTTACGAGGGCTTCCTGAAGTAGCCCCGCGGGCGGCGGGGAGCGTGCGCCGCTGCCCGCATCCGCCGTTGCAGCTGCTCCGTCGGCAGGACGGCCCCGCCGGCAGCAGGGGGGTACTCTCTGCCTTGCTCGTGGCGGACCTGAACCTCATCCTCCTCGGTCCTCCCGGTGCCGGCAAGGGCACCCAGGCCGAGCGGCTGGTCGAAGACTTCGGCCTGCCCCACATCTCCACCGGCGACATGCTCCGCGCCCAGGTGGCGGCCGGCAGCGAGCTCGGTGAGCGGGCCAAGGGCTACATGGACGCCGGCGACCTGGTCCCCGACGAGGTCATCATCGGCATGATCCTCGAGCGGATCGGCGAGGTCGGACGCCGCCGACGGATTCCTGCTCGACGGCTTCCCCCGCAACGAGCAGCAGGCCGCGGCGCTCGACGCAGGCGCTGAGCGGCGGCGATCGGCAGCTGACGGCTGCGCTGCTGGTCGAGGTCGCCCGACGAGGAGGTCGTGCGCCGCCTCGCGGGCCGGCGGGTGTGCGTCAAGAACCCGACCCACATCTACCACGTCGAGTTCGACCCGCCCAAGCACGAGGACGTCTGCGACCAGGATGGGTCGCGGCTGATCCAGCGCGACGACGACCGCGAGGAGACGATCCGCCGGCGCCTGGAGGTCTACCACGCCCAGACCGAGCCCCTGGTCGGCTTCTACGACCATGCGGCGGCTGCTACGCCGCATCGACGGCCGCCGTAGCGCCGACGAGGTCCACGCCCACATGCGCGCCACGGTCGCCACGCTGCGACTGGAGGAGGAGCTCTGAACACCCACTAAGCTCGATCCGGTGATCATCCGGAAGTCCCCAGCCGAGATCGAGAAGATGGCCCATGCCGGGCTGGTCCTGGTGGCCACCCTGGAAACGCTCGAGGCCTCGATCCGCGCGGGCGTCAGCACCGCCGAGCTGGACGAGATCGCCGAGCGCTTCATCCGCTCCCACGGAGCGACCCCCACATTCAAGGGCTATCGCGGCTTTCCCGCCTCGATCTGCGCCTCTCCGAACGCGATGATCGTCCACGGCATTCCCGGGGCCCTACCGCCTGCAGGGCGGCGACATCATCTCCGTGGACGTCGGCGTGACCCTCGACGGCTGGGTGGCCGACGCCGCCCGCACGTTCCCCGTGGGGCAGATCGACCAGCACCGCCGAGGGCCTGCTCGAGGCCACCGCCCGGTCGCTGCACGCCGGCACCGCCCAGTGCGTTCCCGGCAAGCGCGTGGGCGACATCTCCCACGCGATCCAGAAGGTCGTCGAGGCCTCCGGCCTGTCGGTCGTGCGCTCGCTGGTGGGCCACGGCGTGGGACGCAACATGCACGAGGACCCCCAGGTCCCCAACTACGGCAGGGCCGGCAGGGGTCCGCTGCTGGAGGAGGGGATGGTGCTGGCGGTCGAGCCGATGACCACCGCCGGGCGCCCGGGGGTGCGGAATCGCCTCCGACAACTGGGCGATCAACACCGAAGACGGGTCGCTGGCGGCCCACTTCGAGTTCACCGTGGCGGTCACCGCCGAGGGCCCGCAGGGTGCTGACCCCCTGGCACCTTCCCCCGGCAGGAGCGCTCCGGCCGAGCCGCTGGCCGAAGAGCTCGCCAGCGCGGGCTGAGGAGGACCCTTCCCGGCGGACCGGTTGCTACCATCTGGGGTCGTGCCCGAGTCCGCGGCGTGGACGTCGGAGGAGGGCGCATCCTCGGTTCGGTAGCGGCTGCCGCAACGGCAGCCAGAGCCGTGCCGCCGGAACACAAGCGCCGAAAGGGAACATGAAGGTCAGACCGTCGGTCAAGCCGATGTGCGAGAAATGCAAGATCATCCGCCGCCATGGTGTGGTGCTGGTGATCTGCCAGAACAAGCGCCACAAGCAGCGCCAGGGCTAGGAGGGCGAGATGGCACGTATTGCTGGTGTGAACCTGCCGCTCAACAAGCGCTCGGAGATCGGCCTCACCTATATCTACGGGATCGGGCGCCCGACCGCCAACAAGGTCCTCGCCGAACGTGGGGGTCAGCCCCGACACCTACGTCCGGGACCTGACCGAGGAGGAGGTCGCCAAACTGCGCGACGTCATCGACGACCAGCTCACCGTCGAGGGCGACCTGCGCCGCGAGCGCTCCCAGGACATCAAACGA
Organism: uncultured Solirubrobacteraceae bacterium; assembly: GCA_963846255.1. Classification (GTDB taxonomy): domain Bacteria; phylum Actinomycetota; class Thermoleophilia; order Solirubrobacterales; family Solirubrobacteraceae; genus Palsa-744. The sequence continues at coordinate 155,733 of CAWJVE010000003.1, read as the reverse complement.
CTTCAGGACATCGGCTCCTACCGGGGCCTGCGCCACCGCCGCGGCCTGCCCGTGCGGGGACAGAAGACGAAGACCAACGCGCGCACCCGCAAGGGTCCCAAGCGGATGCAGGTGGCCGGCAAGAAGAAAGCCGGCAAGAAGTAATGCCGGCAGCACCGAAACGCGCGCGCGGAAGGCGCAAGCCGAAAAAGAACATCCCGGTCGGACAGGCGCACATCAAGACGTCCTTCAACAACACGATCGTGTCCCTGACCGACACCTCCGGCAACGTGATCGCGTGGGAGTCGGCCGGCGGCGCCGGCTTCAAGGGCTCGCGCAAGTCAACCCCCTTCGCCGCCCAGGTGACCGCCGACGCCGCCGCCCGCAAGGGCCTCGAGCAGGGGCTCCAGAAGGTCGAGGTCTACGTCAAGGGCCCTGGCTCCGGGCGCGAGACCGCGATCCGCTCGCTGCAGGCCGCCGGACTCGAGGTCACCGGCGTCAAGGACGTCACCCCACAGGCCCACAACGGCTGCCGCCCCCGCAAGCGGCGGAGGGTCTAGAGCGTGGCCCGCGACACCGGCCCACAGTGCAAGCAGTGCCGCCGAGAGGGGCAGAAGCTGTTCCTGAAGGGCGAGCGCTGCCTGACCGACAAGTGTGGCGTGGAGCGCCGCTCCTACCCGCCCGGGGAGCACGGTCGCGGGCGGCTCAAACAGAGCGAGTACCGCGTCCAGCTGCGCGAGAAGCAGAAGGCCCGCCGCTACTACGGCGTGCTGGAGAAGCAGTTCCACGGCTACTACGTGAAGGCCTCGCGCCAGCCCGGGATCACGGGCGAGAACCTGCTTGCGATGCTCGAGTGCCGGCTGGACAACGTGCTCGTACGCCTCGGCTTCGCGGCCTCCCGCCGCCAGGCGCGCCAGCTCGTCCGCCACGGCCACTGGACCGTCAACGGCAGGCGGGTGGACATCCCCAGCTACCAAGTACGCCCGGGCGACGTGATCGCGATCAAGGCGGACACGCCGGCCACCCAGGTGATCCGGGACGCAACCGAGCTCACCGGTCAGATACCGGCGTGGCTCCAGGCCGACCACGAGTCGCTGTCGGCCAAGGTGCTTCGCAAGCCGGAGCGGCGCGAGGTCGCCGCCCCGGTGCAGGAGCAGCTCATCGTCGAGCTGTACTCGAAGTAGCAGTACCACGGCTCGCGGCCCGAGGGACGCGGGCCCACGCAACAGCCGCCGGCGGCGTGCCACAGACGGCCGGCAGACGACACAACGACGTTAGGACTCTCATGCTCGACTTCCAAATCCCCCGGATCACAAGCGAGTCGGTGGAGCAGAACCGCGGCACGTTCACGATCGAGCCGCTCGACCGCGGCTTCGGCTACACGTTCGGCAACTCCCTCCGGCGCGTGCTGCTGTCCTCGCTCGCCGGCGCGGCCGTCACCAGCGTTCGCATCGAGGGCGTGGCCCACGAGTTCTCGACCATCGCCGGCGTCAAGGAGGACGTGACCGACATCGTCCTGAACCTGAAGGGCGTCGTCTGCCGCATGCACTCCGACGCGAGCGAGGTGGAGGCTCCCCTGGTCGTCACCGGCCCGGGCGAGATCACCGCCAAGGACATCGACCTGCCCGCCGGCGTTGAGATCCTCAACCCCGACCTGCACATCGCCACGCTCGAGAAAAAAACCAAGCTCGAGCTGTACATGACGATCGGTCGCGGCCGCGGCTACCGCCCCGCCGAGGAGAACAAGTCGGCCGACCAGCCGATCGGGGTGATCCCGATCGACTCGATCTTCTCGCCAGTGCGGCGCGTCGCCTACGCCGTCGAGCAGGCCCGTGTCGGGCAGAAGACGGACTTCGACAAGCTCACCCTCGACATCGAGACCGACGGCTCGATCGACCCCCAGGCGGCGCTGCGTGAGGCGGCCGAGCTGCTGATCAGCCAGCTGGCGATCTTCACCGACGCCGACCGCATCCAGGAGCTGCGTGCGGCCCCCGGCGGCCAGCTCGACGGCCACGGCCTGACTGTCGGCCCGGGTGGCGCGGCGCCGGCCCTGCAGGGCGAGGAGTACGGGATCCTGATCGAGGAGCTCGAGCTCGGCGTGCGCTCCTACAACTGCCTCAAGCGGGCCGGCATCCAGACCGTCGGCGACCTGATCTCGAAGTCCGAGGCGGAGCTCAACGCGATCCCCAACTTCGGTAAAAAGTCGATCGACGAGGTCATCGAAACACTGCACTCGCGCGGCCTCAACCTGCGCCAGGACTAGTCCCCGGCGCCGCACCGACCCCACCACCCAGCAACCGCCCGATGCGCCACCAGAAGACACGCAACAAGCTCAGCCGCGACTCGGCCCACCGTAGGGCGCTGCTGATGAACCTGTCCAAGGAGCTGATCGATCACGAGCGGATCGAAACCACCCAGGCGAAGGCCAAGGCCGTCCGCCCGGAGGTCGAGAAACTGATCACGCTCGCCAAGCGCGGGGACCTGCACGCCCGCCGCCAGGCCCTCTCGACCCTCTCCCAGGACAAGTTCGCGGTCCACAAGCTGTTCGCCGAGCTGGCCCCCCGCTACGCCGAGCGTCCGGGGGGCTACACGCGCATCCTCAAGCTCGGCCCGCGCCGCAGCGACGCGACCGAGATGGTCTTCATCGAGCTGGTCTAGGGCCACCGGGCGCCGCCGCGGGCGTCGTTGGATGGTCACGAAGCTCACGATCGAGTACGACGGCGCAGGCTTCTGCGGCTGGGCCCGCCAGCCCGGCGAGCGCAGCGTCGAAGAGGAGCTGGAGCGGGCCCTGCAGACGATCCTGGGCGAGCGTGACGGCGAGGGCCGGCCGCTGCGCCTGACGGTCGCCGGCCGCACCGATCGGGGCGTCCACGCCTGGGCCCAGGTCGCCAGCTACAAGCACGAGGCGGTGGACCCGGCGCGCCTCAACGGCCTGCTGCCCGAGGACGTGGCGGTGCTCGCCAGCGACCCGGCTGCGCCCGGTTTCGACGCCCGCCGTGATGCCCTCAGCCGCACCTACTGCTACCGCGTGCTGGCCCGGCGCACCCGCAGCGCGTTCGAGCGCGGCCGTGCCTACTGGTGGTTCGGACAGGTCGACCGGGGGGCGCTGGCGGAGTGCGCCGCCGCCCTCGTGGGGCGCCACGACTTCACCGCCTTCACCCCCACCGACACCGAGCACGTGCGCTTCGTGCGCGACGTGACGCGCGCCGCATGGGAGGGGGAGGGCGAGCTGCTGGAGTTCTGGATCGAGGCCAACTCCTTCGTGCGCCACATGAACCGCGTGCTCGTCGGCACGATGCTCGAGGTGGCCTCCGGAAGACGCGAGTTCGAGCAGTTCGTGAGCCTGCTGGAGGGCGCTCCCCGCAGCGCCGCCGGGCGCACCGCCCCGGCCCACGGGCTGGCGCTGGCGGGCGTCTCCTACGGGCCCTGACGGGGCCCCGCGGCTTCACCGGCTGTTCAACAGCCGGGCCGCAGCGGCGCCTATGCTGACAGGACATGCTGAACGTGCTGCTGACCAACGACGACGGCATCGAGGCCGAAGGCCTGCAGGCCCTGCGCCGGGCGCTGGTCGGCCTCGAGGGTGTCCGCCTGGCCGTGATCGCCCCCGACGGCAACCGCTCGGCGATGGCCCGCTCGATCACCACCCGGCGGCCGCTGTGGGTGGCCGAGGTCCCGTTCGCCGACGGCAGCAGCGGCTATGCCACCGACGGCACGCCGGTGGACTGCGTGCGCCTGGCGAGCCTCGGCCTGGTCGAAGGCTTCGCCGCCGACCTGGTCGTCGCCGGCATCAACCACGGCGCCAACCTCGGCGACGACATCACCTACTCCGGGACCGTGGCGGCGGCGCTGGAGGGGGTCGTGCTCGGGCTGCCCGCGATCGCCGTCTCCCAGCAGTCGCGCGCGGGCGCACTGGACTACCGCTTCGACGGGGGCTTCGGCTTCGAGGTGGCGGCTGCCTTCGTGGCACGCCTGGTCGAGCGCATCGAGGACATCCCGCTGCCGAAGAAGAGCCTCTTGAACATCAACGTCCCGGCTGCCCCTCCCGTGGGGGTCGAGGTGACGAGCCTCGGCAACCGCATCTACCGCGACGAGCTCAAGCTCGAGAGCGAGGAGAAGCGCGGCCGCCGCTACTGGATCTACGGCTCGGATCCGGGCTTCCACGACGTCCCGGGGACCGACCTGGCCGCCGTCGCGGCGGGGCGCATCGCGATCACCCCGATCCACTTCGACCTGACCGACCGCCCGAGCATCGAGGCGCTCGCCGGCTTTGACCTGCAGGCCCTGCTCGACCCGGCGGTGCGGGAAGCGATGCCGTGAGCCCAGGCTCCGGCGCCGCCGGCGTGGCGGCGAAGCCGCCACGGGAGGTCAGCGAGCGCGCCCGCGAGCTGCGCGAGCAGCTCGAATATCACTCCCACCGCTACTACGTCCTCGACGACCCCGAGATCGGCGACGACGAGTACGACCGCCTGCTCGACGAGCTGCGCGCGATCGAGGCTCGCTTCCCGGCGCTGGCGACGCCCGACTCGCCCACCCAGCGCGTCGGTGGGGAGCCGGTCGGGCGCCTGGAGAAGGTCCGCCACCTCGAGCCGATGCTGTCGCTCGCCAACGCCCGTACCGAGGAGGAGCTGCGGGCGTGGGTGGAGCGGATGCGCAACCACCTCGCCCGCGAGGGCATCGAGCAGAAGGACTTCGAGTACGTGGTCGAGCCCAAGATCGACGGCCTCGCGATCAGCCTGCTGTACCGCGACGGCGTGCTCGAGCGGGGCGCCACCCGCGGCAACGGCGAGATCGGCGAGGACGTCACCCACAACCTGCGCACGATCGGAGCGGTTCCCCTGCGCGTCCGCGACGCCCCCAGCCTGCTGGAGGTGCGGGGCGAGGTGTACATGTCGCTGAAGGACTTCACGGCGCTCAACGAGCGCCGCGCGCAAGCCGGCGAATCGACCTTCATGAACCCCCGCAACTCGGCCGCGGGGACGGTCCGCCAGCTCGACCCCCACGATGCCGCCAAGCGCCCCCTGTCGATCTGGTGCTACCAGGTGGGGGTCACCGAGGGCCTGCACTTCGAGCGCCACTCGCAGGCCCTGCAGTGGCTCTCCGAGCACGGCTTCCGCGTCAACCCCGGCATCCGCACGCTCGCCACCGAGGAGCAGGTGATCGCCCAGTGCCGCGAATGGGAGAGCCGCCGCGGGGAGCTCGACTTCGAGATCGACGGGGCGGTGGTGAAGGTCGACGACCTCGCCCTGCACCGGCGGCTGGGAACCGTCGGGCGAGAGCCGCGCTGGGCGATCGCCTGGAAGTTCCCGCCCACCACCGCCGTGACGACGCTCGAGCGGGTGATGTGGAACGTCGGCAAGTTCGGCGACCTGCGTCCCTACGCGGTGCTCGCCCCGGTCGCCGTCGGGGGCGTCACGATCAAGCTCGCCACGCTCCACAACGAGGAGGACCTGGTCCGCAAGGACCTGCGCGAGGGCGAGGAGGTGATCGTGGTGCGCGCGGGGGACGTGATCCCGCAGGTCGTCTCCCCGGCCCCCCACGTGGCCGAGCACTCCGAGCGACCGCCCCATCCCCATCCCCCCGCCCGCTGTCCGTACTGCGACACCCCCACCGTCAAGCCCGAGGAGGGGGTCTTCACCTACTGCCCCAACCCCGTCTGTCCCGGGCGCCAGTGGCAGCTGCTCAAGCACTTCGTCTCGCGGGGGGCGATGGACATCGAGGGGCTCGGGGAGAAGCACGTGGCGCTGCTGCAGGAACGGGGGCTGCTGCACACCGCGGCCGACTTCTACCGCCTCACCGAGGAGCAGCTGCTGGCGCTCGAGGGCTTCGCCGAGATCTCCGCCCGCAAGGAGCTGGCGGCGATCGAGGCCTCCAAGCAGCGCCCCTTCGCGAGGGTGCTGTTCGCGCTCGGGATCGAGGAGGTGGGCGAGGTCACCGCCCGCAACCTCGTGCAGCGTATGCGCGACATCGACACGCTGATGGCCGCCACGCCGGAGCAGATCGCCGAGACCCCGGGGGTGGGGGAGAAGATGGCGCGTCTCGATCCACTCCCAGCTGCAGGACGAGCGCATGCGCAAGCTGATCTGCCGAGCTGCGCGAGGCCGGGGCTGAGCTTCGCCGAGAGCGGCCCGGCGCCCTCCGAGGGTCCCCTGGCCGGCAAGTCGCTGGTGCTGACGGGGACCCTGCCGGTGCTCTCCCGCGAGCAGGCCACCGAGCGGATCATGGCCGCCGGGGGTCGCGTGACGGGCTCGGTATCGGGCAAGACCGACTACCTGGTGGCGGGCGAGAGCCCCGGGCTCGAAGCTCGAGAAGGCCCAGCGGCTGGGAGTGGCCGTGCTCGACGAAGCCGGCCTGGAGGAGCTGCTCGGAGGGAGCTAGGGGGCCGAGCCCGCGAGGGTGATCGCGATGTGGTCCTGGAAGATGTGGGCGGCGCCGGTTTCGATCCCGTCGGTGAAGATCGCGAAGGCCAGCATGTGGCCGTTGCTGGAGGGGCAGTAGCCGACCAGGTTGGAGACCCCCGTCAGGGTCCCGGTCTTGCCCACGCAGCGCCCGGCGGCGGCGGTCTTGCGCATCCGCGTTTCCAGTGTCCCGCTGCGCCCGGCCACCGCCATCCGCGCCCGCAGCAGCGCCCCGATGCGGGGTCGGATACAGCGCCACCAGCATGTCGCCCACCTGGTAGGGGGAGGTGCGGTCGGCTTCTGAGAGACCGGAGCCGTCATAGATCAGCGGGTGGATCCCGAGCAGCGAAGCGATCGTGGAGGACACAACCCTGACCCCGGCCGGGGTCGTCCCCGCGCCGCCGAGCCGGGCCCCGATCGCCTTCACGAGCATCTCGGCGAAGAAGTTGTCCGAGGGCGGGCAGCATCAGCCCGACGAGCTGGGCGATCGTGGGGGAGGGCAGCGTGGCCAGCTGGATCGCGCCGGAGGGCAACGCCGTCACGGCTCCGCCCGAGCCGCTCACGTGGATGCCGTCGCTCCGCAGCGCCGCCCGCAGCTGACGGGCCGCGTAGGCGGCCGGGGCGTGGCTCCCGCGTTCGCTGCCGCTTTCGCCGCGGTTGAACGCCAGCGCGCTGAGGGACCCTTCCAGGAAGGGGTCGGGGGCGTAGTCGCTGGAGGGCTCGCCACGGAGGCTGTCGAACGCCGCTTCGTCGCCCATCACCTGGCCGCTGACGCGGCGCAGGCCGACGGCCCTCAGCTGCCGCGGCCAGCGCCGATACGGGGCTGCCGACGCCGCCGTAGTGGCTGGCGATGAAGCCGCTGGAGCCGAACGTCGGGTCGCCCCCGCCGTACAGGTAGAGGTTGCCTTCCCAGACGCCCCCGGCGGCCATGTGGCCCGCTCCCGTAGACGGTCGTGCTGAGCCGGTATTCCGGGCCCAGGCGCTCGAGCGCGGTGGTGGCCGTGTAGAGCTTCTCCACCGAGGCCGGCGGGCGCATCGCGGTGGCCCGCTCGGAGAACAGCACCTGGTGGGCGCTGAGGTCATAGACGTAGGCGCCGTCGTGGGGCCCGGCCGCCCGCAGCTGGCCCGCGATATCGCGCTGCAGGGCCGCCAGATCGTCCGCGGCGGGGGCCGCAGAGGCCGATCCCAGCAACAGGATCGCCGCAAAACAGAGCAACGACGTGAGCTTTGCCGCCCAGGAAAGTTGCACGCGCACGTAGAATGTCCATGCATGGGGAAGGTTGTCAAGCTGGAACCGACAGCCAAGCGCCGACCCTCTAGGGCAGGGAAGCCGCTGGCAGCACGTGGGGTTGGTCGCCCCGCGTCGACCGAGCGTCGCCGGCGCCGGCGACGCGACAAGACCGCCCTGGTCCTCGGCGGAGGCGGCTTCACCGGGGGCGTTTACGAGATCGGGGCCCTCAGAGCCCTGGATTTGCTGGCCGTAAACAGCACCGTCAACAACTTCGACGTCTACGTCGGGACCTCCGCGGGCTCCTTCATCGCCGCCCTCTGCGCCAACGGCGTGACCCCCGAGGAGATGATGCAGGTGGTGACCCGCCAGGGGAAGCTCCCCTTCAAGGACATCAGCCTCGGAGACCTCCTGCGGCCCAACTTCATCGACTACCTCCGCACGGGGGCCACGATGCCCCTCCGTGCAATCGAGATTGCACGCTCGATGCTCTCCCAGCCCGGCGGGATGTCGCTGATGGACGTGGTCATGGGGCTGGCCGACGGGCTGCCGTCGGGGATCTACAACGGGTCCGGGATCGAGAGCTACCTCCACAACGTCCTCACCGAGCCCGGCCGCACCGACGACTTCGATGAGCTCGACTGCGAGCTCTACCTGACGGCCACCGACCTCGACACCTGCGAGCGGGTCGTGTTCGGGGTCCGCGGCGTCGGCGGCGTCGAGGCCGTGCCGATCTCGACCGCCGTGCGGGCCTCCGGGGCGCTGCCGATGGTCTACGCCCCGGTCAAGGTCCACGACCGCGAGCTGATCGACGGCGGCATCGTGTCCACCACCAACCTCGACCTCGCCATCCAGGCCGGGGCCAAGTTGGTCGTCGTGATCAACCCGATCGTCCCGTTCGTAAACGACTTCACCGGTCGCGTGCGGACCATGCGGGGGGTGCGCCCGCGGCGGATCTCCGACATGGGCTTCGCCCAGATCGGCTACCAGGTCTTCAAGCTCGTCGCCCACCAGCGCCTGCACGAACTGGCCAAGGGCTGGGAGCAGCGCTACCCGGGTGTGGACATCGTCCTGATCGAGCCCGAACCCGACGACGAACTGATGTTCCAGACCTCGATGATGAGCTTCACCTCGCGGGTCGAGATCGCCCGCCACGGGTTCGAGTCGGTCACCAAGCAGCTGGCGGGCGAATACGACCGCTACCAGGAGATCGCCGAGCGCCACGGCTTCAAGATCTCGCCCAAGCGCCTACGCCAGGTGGTGGAGCACTTCGACAACGAGGACGAAGAGGTCCGCTCCTGGCGCAAGATCCTCGAAGGCACCACCTCGGCGCTGCTGCGCCAGTCGGGCTCGGCCGCCGGTTAGCTGTACCTCGCTGGTCCGGCCATCGCCGCCGGCGCCCTTACCCCTTAGTCCTGCTCGACGGCTTCATCGAGGGCGTCCACCAACCGCCCCACGGCGCTCACGACCGGCAGCGTGATGCGCACGTGGCCGGGCTCCCCGAGGGCGTCGCCGGCCGCCACCACGATCCCCCGGATCCCCAGTCGCGAAGCGAGGTCACCGCCGGAGACCTCGGGGTGGGAGACCCACACGAAGTTGGCCTGGCTCTCGGCGACCTCGAAGCCGCGGCTGCGCAGCGCCCGCGTCAACTCCTTACGGCGCTCGCAGACGGCGCCGGTACGGGCTTCGATCAGCTCGGTGGTGGAGCGGATCGCCTCCAGGGCCCCGGCCTGGGAGACCTCCGAGACGCCGAGGTCGGGGTCGAGCTCGGCCAGCAGCTCCTCCGATCCCGGTCCCCCGATCGCGTAGCCGATCCGCAGGCCCGCCAGGCCCCAGGCCTTGGAGAAGCTGCGGAACACCAGCAGCTGGGGGAACTCCTCCAGCAGCGCCAGCGAGGAGTCCAGGGGCTGGGCGTCGGCAAAGTCCACCAGCGCCTCGTCGAGCAGCACACCAACCCCCTGGGGCAGACCCTCGAGCAGCCGGCGCAGCTCGGCGGTGGCCACCAGCTCCCCCGTGGGGTCGTTGGGGCTGGCGAGCGCGATCACCCGCACGTCGCCCTCGTGGGCGGCCGCCAGCAGCTCGTCGACCCCCCCGGTGACCCGCTCCGGGCGCCCGTGGGCGCGGCGGGCCATGAGCGGAAACAGCGGGTAGGAGGGCCACAGCGTGAGCAGCCGCTGGCCGGGCTCGATCAGGGCGCGGGTGGCCGAGCTCAGCAGCTCGGCGGCGCCGTTTCCGAGGATCAGCCGGCCCGGGGGCACCCCGTGGCGCTCGGCCAGCTCGCCCCGCAGCTCCGTGCCGGTGAGGTGTGGGTAGCGGTAGAGGCCGCGGCGGGCGACGTAGGTGATCGCGCCCACGACCCGTGGGTGGGGGAGCTCGGGCCAGGTCGTGTGGGAGAGGTCGAGGGTCTGGATCTTGGCGAGCGCGTTGCGCTTGCGCTCGGCCGCCTGCTCGCGCAGTCCCGCGTTGACCTCCTCCTCGGACATCCCTTCGAACTGGCGGTAGTAGTCGAGTAACCCCACGACATCGCCTTTTCTAGCAGCGCCCCGGGCACGCGCCCCCCGCTTGCGGGTGGCCTTCACAGCCCGCGGGCGCGCCCCGCGTCAGGCTCAGCCCCCGCGGTTGTTGAGGTTGCCCGGCCCGTGGATGACCAGGAACCAGGCCAGGAAGGCGGCCACGCAGACGACCGCCGTGATCGCGAAGATCCTCCCGAGCACTCCCGTGCGCTGGTCGTGCCCGGCGGCGCGCCGCACCAGCACCCACGTCGTGTCCATCCGGCGCAGCAATATCAGCGTCCCGAACAGGAGCGCGAACAGCGCCACGAAGGCGATCAGGATGCCGAGGCTGACGCTGCCGGTGATGTACTGGGTCTCCGAGCCCAGCCACAGGCAGGCCACCGGGATCGGCCCCCAGCACAACAGGCACAGGACGGTCATCGCGACAAGCAGGATGGTGGCCAGCGAGCCGTCGATCCGCTGGCGGGCCTCGCTGCCCCGTTTGGGCAGCGTGCGGAAGCGCACCGGGGCGGTCCCGGGGCGGCGCCCGACGAACAGGCCCCCGTTTTCGGTTGGATCGGTGCGCACGCTTCCCTGGATTCTCGCAGCTGGCGGGCGCCGGCCCGTCAGCTCGCGTACAGCGCGTCGAAGATGTCCGAGTACTTCTCGTTGACGACGTTGCGCTTGACCTTCAGCGTGGGCGTGAGCTCACCGGTCGGCTGGGACAGGTCGTGGTCGAGGATCGCGAACTTCTTGACCTGCTCCACCTGGGCGTATTTGGCGTTGACCTTGTCCACTTCGGCCTGGATCAGCTCGTGCACCTCGGGGGCCTGGGAGAGCGAAGGGATGTCCTCGGGCAGGCCGTGCTCACCCGCCCAGCCCGGCATCTCTTCCTCGTCGAGGGTGATCAGGATCACCGGGTAGGGGCGCTGGTCGCCGTGCATCACGGCCTGGGAGATCCAGCGCGACTGCTTGAGCTCGTTCTCGATGTTCGCGGGCGTCAGGTTCTTGCCCCCGGCGGTGATGATGATGTCCTTCTTGCGCCCGGTGATCGACAGGTAGCCGTCCTCGTCGAGGGACCCGAGGTCGCCGGTGTGCAGCCACCCGTCCTCCACGTCCCCGAAGCCCGAGTTGGCGCGGTTGTGGTAGCCGTGGAAGATGTTGGCGCCTTTGATCAGGATCTCGCCGTCGTCGGCGATCTTGATCTCGACGCCGGGCAGTGCCCGCCCGACGGTGCCGAACTTGTGGTTGGCGGGCGTGGAGAAGGTGGCGGCGGTGGAGGTCTCGGTCATCCCGTAGCCCTCGAGCACGGGCACCCCGCAGGCGAAGAAGAACTCGAGGATCTCCCTCGCGATCGGAGCGGCTCCGCTGGTGGCCTGGCGCACGTTGCCGCCGAAGATCGCGCGCACGTTTTTGAACAGCTCCTCGTCGGCCGCCTCGAAGGCCTTGCGCTCCGCCTCCGGCACCTCTTCGTCGTGGAGCATCATCATGCGGACCTTCATGCCGAGCTTGATCGCCTGCTCGGCCTGCTCGCGCTCCTCCGGCGGTTTGGCTTCGATCGCGCCGTGGGCGATCGTGTAGATCTTCTCGAACACCCGCGGCACCGACGGCAGGTAGCTCGGTTTGACCTCCAGCAGCTCGGGGACGATCTGTTTGGTGTCCCCGCCGAAGTACGCCAGCGTGCCGCCGAGGTCGAACGTCAGCAGCTGGATCAGCAGCGCGTAGGAGTGGGCGAGGGGGAGGTACAGGTAACAGACCTCGTCGCTCTGGACCCCGCCGCCTTCCTCGACCGATTTGATCATCGCCCGGTAGTTGCCGTGGCTGAGCACGCAGCCCTTCGGCGGGCCGGTGGTGCCCGAGGTGTAGATGAAGGTGAAGGGGTCGTCGGGGCGGACGCCGGCGCGGCGGGCTTCGAGCTCCTCGACGGGGCGCCCGCGACCGCGCTCGCGCAGCTGCTCGAGGGTGATGGCGTCGAGCGGGAGCGCCTGCGCTCCGGACCCGTTGGTGCTCGCCTGGGCGGGCGGGTCGAACATGATCACCGAGCGGATGTTCGGGATCTGCTCGCGGATCTCCACGATCTTGGCAAGCTGCTGCTCGTCCTCCACGAAGATCGCGCTGGCTCCCGAGTCGGAGATCACCCACAGGCACTCCTCGGGCGAGTTGGTCTGGTAGATCGGCACCACGATCGCCCCGGCGCTGGTCGCACCCATGTCGGCGTAGGACCAGTCCGGCCTCGTGTTGGAGAGGATGCACACCCGCTCGCCCGCCTGGACCCCCAGGTCGAGCAGTCCGAGCCCCACCTCGTCCACGATCTCGGCCAGCTGCGCGTAGCTCAGGTCGTGCCAGTCGCCATCGCGCTTGTAGCGCACAGCCACGCGCTCGCCATGCCGGGCAGCCGCGCTCGGGATCAGATCAGCGATCGTCAGCGACGCGGTCGCGGACTCGGTGGCCGTGGCCTCCATTGGGACTCCTCTCCTCTAGAAAAAACAAGCAGAACTGCTTGTTTCGGATGTTAGAGGCTGCTCGCGCCCGCGGCCTGTCCGCTACAGCGGATTGGGGACGTCGATGAACACGTGCTGAAGCGAGAAGCGCTCGGCGAGGTGCTCGCCGAGAGCCCGGACGCCGAACGTCTCGGTTGCGTAGTGGCCGGCGGCGAACAGGTGGATCCCCGCCTCGCGGGCGTCGGCCATCGAGCGCTCGGGGGTTTCGCCGGTCAGCAGCCCGTCGGCCCCGGCTGCGAGTGCCTCGGAGATGTAGTCGCCGCCCGCGCCGGACACGATCGCCAGGCGCTCGATCCGCTCGGGCCCGAAGTCGAACCACAGCGGCTCGCGGCCGGTGAGAGCCCGCACCCGCTCGCCCAGCTCCTCGCCCGCGAGGCCGCCCTCGGGCAGGCGCGCGATGAACCCGATCGTGGTGCCACCGTGACGGGCGAACGGCTCGAGCTCGGCCGCCCCGAGGCGTCTGCCCAGCAGGGCGTTGTTGCCGAGCTCAGGGTGGGCGTCGAGGGGCAGGTGGTAGGCGGCCAGGGCGATGCCCCCGTCGAACAGGATCTGCAGGCGGCGCTTGAGCGTGTCGTCCACCGCCCGCACCCCGGGGCCCCAGAAGAGGCCGTGGTGGACGAGCACCAGCTGGGCCTGCTCGGCGGCCGCCAGCTCGAACAGCTCCGCGTGGGCGGACACCCCGCTGAGGATCCTCGTCGCGCGCTCGGGGCCGGGAACCTGCAGGCCGTTGACGCAGTAGTCCTCAAAGCGCTGCGGCTCGAGGATCCGGTCGGCCTCGGCGATCAGCTCGGCGACGGGCGCTGGCACCGGCCGACCTTATCGACGTGCGGTGCCACGAGGTGCAGTGGCCGGCGCACGCTGGGTGGGGGCGCCCGGAACCCCTCCGGGCCCACGGCCGTGTGTGATACTTGGGCTCTTCGGGGCGTGGCGCAGCCTGGTAGCGCGCACCGTTCGGGTCGGTGAGGTCCCGAGTTCGAATCTCGGCGCCCCGATTACAAAAAGCCCCGCGACGCGGGGCTTTTTTGCAGGCGCGTGCCAGTGGGGGCAACGTCACAACATCACGAGAAACGCGCTCACCTGCTGCGCGGTTCTCCGCAGCCGCCAGCGTCATTGACACCGCGCGAGACGACTGCGCGGGCGAGCGAACCTCTACGAAAGGGGTAGTGCTCAGGCCGGGTCGCCGGCCTGAGCACCGCGAGCCGCCGTCGACGGTGTCGAGTCACGCGGCGCCGCATGAGGTCCAACCACCGTGATGGGGACTTGGGAGCGGCCCAGCAGTTCGCCGGTGACCGTTCCGAAGGCTTTGTGCAATGGCGAATGCTGCTCACAGCCGACGACGATGAGCCGGGCGTGGTGACGTGCCGCGGCGTCGATCAGTGCGGTTACAGGATCGTGGTCTGAGATCTCGGCCTCGACATCGAGGTCGAACAACGAGTCCTCGCCGCCGAGCAGCAACTCGTCGATCAGGGCGAGGCCCAGCTCGCGGCGCTCCGGGCCGGTCGCCAGTGGCGACGGCGGAGTGTGTAGGCCGCGAGAAGAGTGGACCAGCACGAGCTTCCCGGCGCCCGAGAGCTCGGCCGCCGCCCACGTCACCGCGCCCCGCGCGCTGTCCGTGCGGTCATACCCGACAACCAGGCAACGCGTCTCGCCGTCCGCTGCGCCGGTGCCGCTCATCGTGCCGGCAAAGCGTCGCGGTCAAGCTGATCCAGGTGCGGCGCGAGGTACCTCGCGGCGATCTTGTGTCCGGAGGGCCACATCGGAGCGTCTGAGATCTCCGAGCTGAAGCCGTGGCCACCGGTGATCTTCGCTGTCAGGTACAGCGGCTTGGCGTCGGTGAGCAGCATCCCGTGGATCACGGGATTGAACGGCTCGGGTGTGACGGATGCACCGGCAAGCGCCGCGATCGACTGCGCGACCACGTCGGCCTGTTGTGAGCTGATCCCACCGTGCTTGATCGGGAAGTCGACGGCGTCACCGGCCGCGTAGACACCCTCCGCGTCGCGCACCCGGCCGTATGGGTCGACGGGGATGAAGCCGTGCTCGCCCAGCGGGATGCCGCGAATCTCGGGGCCGTAGAGCTCGGGTAGGGCGATCACGCGCTTGACGTGCAGATGACGCTCACCAGGGTTGATCACGACCTCGCCGGAGCTCGGGACCTCTACATAGGCAGAGTTGATCGTCTTGATACGCGCCCGCTCGAGCCGCTCCGCGACCGCGCTGCTCGCCGTCGAGCCGAAGACCGCCAACGGGCTCTCCTCGGGGGTGATGATCGTCGTAGAGAGGTCGATGTTCATGTCATAGGCACGCCCAGCGGTCATCAGCGCGAGCTCGTACAGCGGCAGTTGCCAGGCCATGCGCGCCGGTACGACGAACGCGAGGCTGTCCACGTAGCCGCCCTCTATGTCCTGGATCAGCCCGTGCAGCGTCTCGTCCATGCGACGGTCGTCGATCGTGATCGCGTGCTGATAGCGGGGGACTGCGCGCCCGCCGAGAGCCAATACGAGCGCGTCGTACCCGAGCGCCGTCGCCGGCCTTCGTGTGCACGGTGTGCTCGTCGCGCTCGACCCAGTCCAGCTCGTCGGCGAGTACCTCGGCGCCTGCGTCGCGGACGATCTGAGCGAGCGGGTAGCGACGCGCGGCTTGGTATGCGAAGGGTTCGGCCACCGTCATCGGGCGGTAGACGAACTCCTCGTTGGGCGCGATCACGGTCGTGGTGGTCTGCTCGGGCGCAAGCTCCCGTAGGGCCAGCACCGTCTCCAGAGCAGCGACTCCACCGCCCACGATCACAACGCGAAGCTTGGGGTCAGAGCCATGTTTTGTCATGGCTTGAAGCTAGCTCTCGCTGCGAGCAGCGCCAGCCGAAGAAATCCGCCGTCGCAACCGGAAAACTACGGAGCCGGTCGAGTCGCGCGCGTCGGCACGCGATCAGCCGACGAGCGGGGGATCCTTACTGAGACGCTCGTAGCAGGCGCGGTGGTAGTGCCCGCCACCTGGCTCCGAGCAGGCAGGCTCACGCGCCCGAGAGCTTTCGTAGGCGCGTCCGTCGAGGACCCTGACCAGCGGCTCGTAGACGCCGATCGCCTCGCCGCAATCCTCACAGCGCAGCGACTTGCTCATCCGCGCCCGGCCGCGCACGGGTCGATGGATGCTCGGGTGCTGCGGTCGGAGATGTTCATGAAGCGCCGCAGACAACGTAGATCGCGTGCCGCGCGCGGAACTCCGGGATCCGCCGCGACATCGGTGCGGCTGAGTACCTAGGGGGTTTCTACCCAGCGGCGATACACGCAAGCCCTTCGGCGGTCCACGCAAGCCCTTCTGGCAGGAATAAGCTCGTACAAAGATGACCATCGCCCCCTCGGAGGAACTGTGGATGCGCCGCCTCCTCGACGTCGGGCGTGAGCTCGTGACCGAGCTCGACCTCAGTAAGGTTCTCGACGGGGTGTTGCAGACAGCACGGGAACTCACCGGGGCGCGCTACGCGGCGCTCGGGGTCTTGAACGAGCAGCGCACCGAGCTCGAGCAGTTCCTGACCTCCGGCGTCGACGAGGACACAAAGCGCGCAATCGGCGATCTGCCGCGCGGGCGTGGGGTGCTCGGCACGCTGATCGAGCATCAGCAGCCGCTGCGCCTCGCGGAAGTGGGACAGCACCCCTCGAGCTATGGTTTTCCGGCAGGGCATCCCGTCATGCGCAGCTTCCTGGGTGTGCCCGTTCGCATCCGCGGACAGGCCTGGGGCAACCTCTATCTCACCGAGAAGGACGGCGAGTTCTCAGAGCGCGACGAGGAGGCGGCGGTGATCCTCGCCGACTGGGCTGCGGTCGCGATCGACAACGCGCGCCTGTATGAGGCCAGCGAGCGCCGCCGCCAAGAGGCTGAGACGGCAATCCGAGGACTGGAGGCCACCCGCGATGTCGCCGTCGCGATCGGCGGAGAGATCGCACTCGAGCACGTACTCGAGCTGATCGTCAAGCGCGGACGCGCTCTCGTGGACGCGCGCAGCCTGGTGATCATGCTGCGCGAGGGCCACGAGCTGGTCGTGCAGGCCAGCGCCGGTCACGTTGAGGAGATGAACGGTGCGCGGCTGCCGATCGCCGAGTCCACCTCCGGACAGGTGCTCGAACGCCGTCGTCCCGAGCGGATCACCGACGTCGCCGCGCGCCTGCGGATCGCGCCTGCGCAGTTCGGCGTGGCAGAGCCGCAGACCGCTCTGCTGGTGCCGATGCTCTACCGCGGCGAGGGGGTGGGCATCCTGGCCGCGTTCGACCGCGGCGAGCAGGGAAGCATGTTCAGCGAGGACGACGAGCAGATACTGCGCACATTCGCGGCCAGCGCCGCGACCGCAGTCGCGCTCGCGCAGAGCGTGCAGAGCGATCGGCTGCGCAGCTCCCTGGCCGCCGCGGACGCCGAGCGCCGGCGCTGGGCGCGGGAGCTCCACGACGAGACCCTGCAGGGCCTCGGGGGCCTGCGCCTGCTGCTCGCCTCCGCGCGGCGAGGCGACGACCTTGGACGGGCTCAAACAGCGATGGGCGAGGCCATCGAGCACATCGAGCGCGAGATCTCGAACCTGCGCTCGATCATCACCGAGCTGCGCCCCGCCGCGCTGGACGAGCTAGGGCTGCGCACGGCGATCGAGGCGCTCCTCGACCGCCATCGCGAGCAGAGCGGATTTGAGATCGACGGCGAGCTTTCGCTGCGCGGCTCTTCCAAGGAGGAGCCGCGCCTCAGCGAGGACCTCGAGACTGCCGTCTATCGGCTCGTGCAGGAGGCGCTCACCAACGTCGCCAAGCACGCACGCGCCAGCCGGGTCCGCGTGGCGGTCGAGGAATCCGAGGGCGAGCTGCTGATCGAGGTGCAGGACGACGGCGCGGGCTTTGACTCCGATCTCGCACGCGACGGCTTCGGCCTTTCAGGGATACGCGAGCGGGTGGTTCTCGCCGGGGGGACACTGAGCATCGACTCCGGCGAGCAGGGCACACTGCTGAGCGCGCGTCTGCCAACGTCCCAGGGAGCGCAGGCAGGACGGTCAGCGGCCGAGCAGGCCGCGTCTTAGCGAGTAGCGGACCAGTTCGGCCCGTGTGGAGAGGCCGAGCTTGCGGTGGACGTTGGCGCGGTGCGTCTCGACTGTGCGAGGAGAGAGATGCAGCTTCCGGGCTATCTCGACACTCGTGTGCCCGAGCGCGATCAGGCGCAGAACTTGCACCTCGCGGGGTGGGAGGGCGTCACCGGTCAGGGAGCGTTGCAACGCATCCAGCCGTGTAGCGATTCGTGGGCTGACGAACTCCTCGCCTCGTGCGGCCGCGCGCATGGCCTGCGGAAGCTCGGCGTCGGCCAGATCCTTGGCTACGAACCCGACCGCTCCCGCGGCGAACGCACGCTGGGCGAACACCGGGTTCTCGTCCATCGTCATCACGAGGATCTGGGTGTCAGGCGCCTGCTCACGCAAGCGGCCGATGGCCTCGATGCTCGAACCGTCGGGCATGCTCAGGTCGAGGACGAGCACGTGCGGCCCGTCGGCCTGTACATGGCGAGTGACCGCCGCCAGGTCGTTTGCCTCTGCGATCACTTCCATCCCATCCTCGCCGTCGAGTAGCAGCCGCAGGCTGCGGCGCATCAGCTCATGATCGTCGGCCAGCAGCACCCGGATAGGCCCATGTTCCGCCGCGGTCTCGCTTTCCCGAGGGCTGCGGGCCAGGTGCAAATGCGAGGCCATGTCGTCACGCTAGACGTCAAGGGCCCATGTCAACCAGCGTGGAAACACTCCGATCGTCCACGGCAAAACACTGATCGCCGTCACCCACGACGAGCTGGGCGTCCTCGTGGTCGGCTCGCGCGAATACGGCCCGCTGCGACGTCTCGTCAGCGGCAGCACCTCCAACTACCTGGAGCGCCACGCTCGCTGATCGCTGCTCGTGCTGGCCCGCGCGGACACCGCCCGAGCCCCCGACCCGATGAGCGCCGGCGAGCCCCTGATCGCCTTCCGCAGCTAGGCGTAGGGAACAGTCGATACGGTCATGGCGATGAGCCCCGACGACGCAACCCCGAGCGACGACGCCCTGGCTTCCGCGGAGATGATCCGCATAGTCCTCGCCGACGATCACGCCGTTGTGCGCAGCGGGCTGCGGATGCTGCTCGACAGCGAAGGCGACTTCGAGGTGGTCGCCGAGGCCAGCGACATCGAAAGTGCTCGGCGCTACGTCCGTGGCCATCATCCTGGGGTGCTTGTGCTCGACCTGAACATGCCCGGCGGCTCGAGCCTTGAGGCGATTCCACTCATTCGCGAGGAGTCGCCCGGCACCCAGATCGTGGTGCTGACCATGCAGCAGGAGCCCGCGTTCGCACGCGAGGCGCTCGGTGCGGGAGCTCTCGGTTACGTTCTCAAGGAGGCCGCGGACGACGAGCTCGTCGAAGCCGTGCGGCTGGCTGCCGTGGGTGAGAGCTACCTCAATCCGAGGCTTGGCGCCCGCATCGCATCCGAGCCGCCACCCGGCCCACCGGATGACCTTTCAAGCCGCGAGCTCGACGTGCTGCGGCTGATCGCGCTCGGGCACACCAACGCCGAGATCGCACAGCAGCTCTACCTGTCGGTGCGCACGGTCGAGACCCATCGCTCGCACATCCAACAGAAGCTCAGGCTCTCCACCCGCGCCGAGCTCGTCGGCTACGCGCTCGAACGCGGGCTCATCAGCACCGACGCCAAGAGCTGATCGACTTCGATCATCGACACCGTCGACCGGTGAGCACGTGCGCGAGACGCCAGCCCGAGGTGGGGAACTCAAGGCGCTCCTCTGGCCCGTCGCGTCCACGAGACGCTCGGGGCGTCTCGGGTGCTCTGGCATGTACGAGCGTGAGTCGTGCTCGAGGCACGCCGGGTGACTCAAAATAGAGCCCCGGACGCCGGTGGAGTGGGCCGGCACCGCTCACCGGGCTCGCGTGCCCTCTGCGCCAGAGAGGTGAGCACGCATCACGCCTCGGCTCTCAGGTTGCGGTTATGAAGCCGCTCATGTAACCGGCGTGCTGCATTGCCCAGCCGTTGGCTTGATCGTCGCAGGGGATCACGCAGAACCAAGAGAAGCGACCCTTTTCTTTGACCACGATCTGGTAGGTGTGGACGCCCGGCTTGACGATGAGATTCACGCCGATCTCGGGAGAGGTGATGCTGTGTTCGCCTTCGTCGGTGTTGTCGATGCGGAGATCTAGTCTTTGTCCGACCTTTACGGCGAATTCCGTCTTCGTGAAGTAGTCGTGCTTGATTTTGTCGGGCCCCAACTTGCCGCCCGGGACGACCTCCAGACTGATCGTCTTGGTAGGCAGGTCGGCGGGAGCACTGGCCGCTGCCGAGCTCGTGGTTCCCTGAGCGACGCCACTCGTGACCGTGACGGTGTTGTGTTGGCTGCTCTGGCTGATGGCGATGATCGACAGCAACAGCGCCGCGACGACTCCGAAGCCCGCGAGCCACTCGAGTACGACCTTGCCGTCTCGAGCCACTGCCTTGTCGAAGTCGGCTTGGTCGCGGACCTCTGTCTCTTTGTCCGGCTCTGGGTGATGCATCTCGTCACCTACCTTCGGGTCGCCGCGTCGGTATATCCACAGCTACGAGTCAACTCGGTTGCGCTCACGCAGTCATCCGCGTGCGTCCGTGGGGTGGGTAGGGGTTTATCCGCAGACCCGGCTCAGCTGCTGACGAGCTGCCCGGGCGAACTTCCGTCGCGCGAGCACTGGGCGATAGCTGGTATTCGCGCACACGGAAGGGAGAAGCAGGCCCATGCCGGTACGCCAGGGTCCTCAGGGCCAGCTGACCGCGTGACCGAGGGTCGAGCCCAACCGCGATCTCGTTGAGGCACACGACCCGACCCAGTGCCCAAACCAGCGAAATCTGCCGGAATCGGAGCAAACGCCGAATCATCGCTTTGGACCCGAAACCGCGAGATATGCAGGACTTAAGCCCACGCGGATGCTCATCGGTCCCCCTAATTCGGGTCGGTGAGGTCCCGAGTTCGAATCTCGGCGCCCCGACTGAAAAGCCCCGCAACCGCGGGGTTTTTTGCTTCAGGATCGCGCTCGTCGCGCCGATACCTGCCGCAACGTGACGGAACTGACAGCGAAGCAGCCCCATCGGCCCGGTGCCGACGAGCGTCGGCGGCGCGCCGAGGCACTCGAGCGGCATAGAGGCGACATCCGTGCGCGGCGCCTGGACGCCGCCGGGGAGATCGCCTACCTGCGTGAGCAGTTACGCCTCGGCGCGAGGCTCACCGCGAGATTGGCAGCCAAGAGCGACATCGAGGAGATGGCCCAGCTCGTGGTCGACGAGCTTCACGAGACGTTCGACTTCTATCTCGCGGCGGTACAGCGTCTCGACGACGGCGGGGTCCTGCGGCTCTTGGCAGCTCGCGGACTGCTCGGCGAGGTCATGAAGGAGTTCCTGCTCACCGAGCAGCCGGTGTCAGAGGGCATCAACGGAAGGGTCGCCCGGTCGGGCGTTACGGCGCTGGTCACCGACACTCGCGAGGACCGCGACTACATAGTCCGCGATCCTCGGACCGACCCACGCTCCGAGCTGACTGTTGCCATCGTCGTGGACGGCTCGGTCTGGGGTGTTCTGAACATCGAGGAGACCGAGCCCGGCGCCTTGAGCGAGACCGACGCGGTGCTCGTCGAGGCGATCGCCGCAAGCTTCGGAAGCGCGGCTCACCGCGCGAAGCTGATGGCCGATCTCGAGAGCGCCTTCACGACGACCCTGGCCGCATTGGCGAGCACCGTTGAGGCCAAGGACAACTACACCGCCTGCCACGGCGAGGATGTCGCAGAGCTCGTTGAGCGGGTCGCGCTGCGCATGTCACTGTCCCATGCCGAAGCACGCGACGCCCGCTATGCCGCCCTGCTGCACGACATCGGCAAGATCGGGGTACCGAGCGAGATTCTGCTGAAGCCCGGTCCCCTGACAGAGGAGGAGTGGGTGGTGATGCGCGGCCACGCCGCCATTGGCGGCGAGCTCGTGGCACGCATCGACGCCTTCGCCCACCTCGCCCCCGCGGTCCGCGCGAGCCACGAGCGATGGGACGGCGAGGGCTACCCGGACGGTCTCGCCGCCGAGCGGATCCCGCTCGCCGCGCGAATCATCGCCGCCTGCGACACGTATGACGCGATCGTCACCGATCGGCCCTACCGTCGCGCACGCTCGCCACTGCAGGCGCGCTCGGAGTTGCGCCGGGTCGCCGGGACCCAACTCGACCCTCGAGTCGTCGACGCGGTCATCCAGGAGCTCGACGACGCGGAGGCGACGCCCGGGGCGGTCGCTTAGTCCGCGCGCTCTCCGCTGTCCTCGGCACGGTACGTTGGGTTGAACCGCGGCGCGACGCGGTGCAATCGGCGTCATGACCGAGGAGGTGACATGAGGGCCGTGCGATTCGACGAATACGGCGGGGTCGATGTGCTCGAGGTACGGGAGGTCGAGGATCCAGTGGCCGGTCCTGGAGAAGCACTGGTGGCAGTCAAGGCGGCCGGGACCAATCCCGGCGAGGTCGCGATCCGTGAGGGCCGTCTGCGCGAGCGGTTCCCGGCGACGTTTCCCTCGGGCGAGGGATCTGATTTTGCCGGCGTCGTTCGGGCCGTCGCCGCCGGCGTGAGCACGCCGGCGGTCGGTGACGAGGTCCTTGGCTGGACCGAAAAGCGCGCAAGCCATGCCCAGCTGGTGGCGGTCCCGGTCGATCAGCTGACGGCCAAGCCGGAGTCTGTTTCGTGGGAGGTGGCGGGCTCGCTGTTCGTGGTTGGACTCGCTGCCTACGCTTCCGTTCAGGCGGTCGCTCCTGCAGCCGGCGAGACCGTCGTGGTCTCAGCCGCCGCGGGCGGGGTGGGGTCGGTCGCCGTGCAGCTCGCGCGGCGCA
This sequence comes from uncultured Solirubrobacteraceae bacterium, assembly GCA_963846255.1. Classification (GTDB taxonomy): domain Bacteria; phylum Actinomycetota; class Thermoleophilia; order Solirubrobacterales; family Solirubrobacteraceae; genus Palsa-744. The sequence goes on along the minus strand of CAWJVE010000003.1, from coordinate 133,257 downwards.
CCGGAGCGCGGGTGATCGGGTTGGCGGGCGAGGGCAACCACGACTGGTTGCGCCGTCACGACATCGTCCCCGTGAGCTACGGCGAGGGGCAGGCCGAGCGGATCCGCGAGGCGGCCGGCGGCGGTATCGACGCGTTCATCGACACCTTCGGCGGCGGCTACGTGGACCTGGCGATCGAGCTGGGTGTCGCTCCGCAGCGCATCAACACGATCGCGGACTTCGACGCGGTGCAGCGACTCGGCGTCCACGGGCAGGGCACCCACGCGATCGCCACCGCGGAGCTGCTGGGAGAGCTCGTCCGGATGGTGGCGGACGGAAGCCTTGAGATACCGATCGCGGACACCTTCCCGCTGGAGCAGGTTCGCGACGCCTACCGCGAGCTGGAAAGACGCCACACTCACGGAAAGATCGTGCTACTGCCCTGAGCTGCCGTGACTCCTGAGCGTCCCGTCGCTCATGGCACTCGTTGCTGCTTGCGATCGGCGAGCCGCTCGAGCAACTGGTAGAGGGCGGCGAGGTCTCGATGGTCGTAGCCGAGCTCGTGTGCGCGCTCCAGTACCTCGTCGGCGGCCTCGGCGGTGGGCAGTGTGAGGCCCAGGAGCTTTGCGGCTTCCAGCGCGAGCTCGATGTCCTTGCGCATGAACGCGAGGTCGAACCAGGCGCCATCGGCCGGGGGATCCAGGATCAGCGAGGAGCGCGCGCGGAGCATCGGCGATCCGATCGGGCTCGACTCCATCACCTCCAGCGCACGCTGCGGGTCGACGCCCGAGTGCGCGGCGAGCTGCAGGCCCTCGGCGAAGGCCAGCATCTGGACCGCGAGGCTGATGTTGATCGCGAGCTTCAGAGCCAGGCCCTGGCCGTTGTCGCCCACGTGCGCCGGCGTGCCGAGCTCCCGCAGGATCGGCTCGACTCGCTCGTAGGCCTGCTTGTCGCCGCCCACCATGATCGTCAGGGTGCCCGACTGCACCTGCGGGACGCTGCCCGACACCGGCGCGTCGAGCATCGCTGCGCCACGCTCACGGACCCGCTCGGCGACCCGCCGGCTCACCTGCGGGCTGACGGTGCTCACATCGACCCACACCTTTCCCTCGCCGATGCCGGCGAGGATGCCGTCCGCTTGTGAGGCGACCTGTTCGATCACCTGGTCATCGGGCAGCGACGTGAAGATCACGTCCGCGGCCTCGGCCACCGCTCGCGGGCTGTCCTCCCATTGCAGCCCTTTCTCGAGCAAGGGCTCGGCGCCTGCACGGCTCCGTGCCTCTCCGTACACGGTGTAGCCGGCGGCCAGCAGGCGCGAGGCCATGTTGCCACCCATGTTCCCGAGTCCCACGAAGCCGAGCTTCGTTTCAGCGGTCATCGGACGAACCTCCGCGTGTTGGACGCCGTGACGTTCCTACCACAGGCTACGCCTGGGCGAACATAAATTTCCGGGGTCATCTCGTCGCGGGTCCGACGGACACGACGAGGTGCTCCCTCATCGGCTGTTCGTTCTGGGTCTCTGAAGTCGGCGATCCGGCTCGCCCTCTGTGCCGTAGGTTGGCCCAAACCGACGGAATAGGAGCAAAGCGATGCAGGCTGCAAGACCGACACTGGATACCGACGCCGCCGAGTTCATGCAGCGGTGTCATGCGGCCCTCCGGCAGCACACGAGTGGTAACCCTGGGCCATTTCTCGAGCTGTGGTCACGGGCTGAGGACGTTTCGCTGATGGGGGGCGTCGGAGGCCACCAGGTCGGCATCGACGCGGTCAGCGAGCTGCTGACGGCCGCAGCCAGGACGCTCAACTACGAGACGTGGGACGCAGAGACCCTTGCAGCGAGCTTCGGCGATGAGCTCGGCTTCACGGTCGAGCTCGAGCGGCTGACCCGCCAAATCGACGGCGAGCCAGAGGAAATGAGCCTCCGGGCCACGTCGATCTACCGCCGAGAGGACGGCGCCTGGAAGGTGATCCCTCGCCATGGTGATGGTCTCGTGACGGTCGAAATCGACCCCGAAGGCCGGCGGTAGCGCCGCGCGAACCACGCCGAGACCTCAGCACGGAATGGCGGCGGCCACCACCCCCTCGGCGAGGGACGCTCACATACCGCTGCCTTGACAGATATAGAGATAGTTATATAGTTGGCAATATGACTATGACGAATGGCGCCGAAGGGACGCAGCGGGGGGAGAGGGTGGACTACATCGCCGAGCAGCTGCTCTCGCGTGCCGCCGTCCTTGTGCGACTGCTCGTCAGGCAGGTGCGCAACCGGGAGATCTCCCGCACCGAAATGGAGGTTCTGGGCATCATCAGGGAAGGGCCGCGACGAATCACGGAGCTCAGCGAGCTCGAGGGGACCGCGCAGCCCACGATGACGCTGCTCGTGAGGCGCCTGGAGGACAAGGGCTGGGTCGAGCGCGAAGGGTTGCCGGACGACGGACGCGTCGTCATGGTCAGGATCACGCCGGCTGGCCGAACGGCGCAGGAGCAGTTCCGTGCGCGGTTTCTCGCCGCGATGCGAGCGGACCTGCAGGAGCTATCCGACCCGGAGCTTGAGGCGCTGTCGGCCGCCACGGAAACGCTCAGCTCGTTCGTGGAGGACCTACAGCGGCGAGCTGGGAGATGACGGGTCAGACGACGGAGCCGGGGCTGCCCGACGGAGCTGCTGGACGCGACGGAGATGAGGCGCGTGTTGGCTATAACGAACCGATCGCCGTCCGCGCCACGAAGAGACTGAGCTCCGGTCCGCCCGCCCCGCGCCTTGGGCGCCGTCGGGACCCCGGCGCCGAGGCGGAGGGAAGCGGCTGATGCGCCAGGGACCGCTCGCCGGTCGCTATGCCGCCGTTGCAGCGATGGTGTTGTTCGCGCTCGTCCCCTACCTCGCGCTCTCCGCCGCCCTCCTGCCGCTCACGCCGATCATCGCGAAGGACCTGCACGCGAGCCTTCAGACGATGAGCCTCGGCTCCGGCCTCGCGAACGCCGCCTACGCGATCGGAACGGTGCTCGCAGTCCAGTTCGCACAGCACCTGCCGCAGCGGCGAATGCTTGTCGTCTACGCGGCGTTGCTCCTCACCGGGTCGGTGCTCGCGGCCTCCGCCCAGAGCTCCGACATGTACATCGCGGGCCGCGTGCTCCAGGGGCTGTGTACGAGCCTGCTGCTGATCGCGGCGGTGCCGCCGCTCGCGATCGGATATCCCGCGAGCAAGCTGCGCATCACCGCGGTGATCATGAACCTGTGCATCTTCGGGGCCGTGGCGCTCGGACCGACGATCGGCGGGCTGCAGGCCAACTCGGGCGGCTGGCGCCCGCTCTTCTGGATCGTCGCGGCGATCGCGGCATGCGCGCTCATCCTGTCGGTGCTCACGTTCGACGACGCGCCCCCGGCCGACCCCGACTCGCCCCGCGACCTGCCGGCGATCGCGCTCGCGGCCGTCGGCTGCACCGCCGCGTTCTACGGCGCTTCGCAGCTCCTCACCCACCGCTTCGTCGGCCCGACGACGATCGTGCCACTGCTCGGGGGGCTCGCGTTGATCGTCACGCTCATCGTCTATCAGTACCGTGCAAAGCGCCCGCTGCTCACGATCCGCACGATGCTGACGAGCACGATGCCCGTCGCAGGAGTGACCGTCGCGCTCTTTGCGGCGGCCGCGTCGGTCTCGGCGACCGCCCTCACCGCAGTGGTGCTGCTCCAGCACTACAACCCACTTCACGTCGGTCTCCTCTACCTGCCCGAGGTCGCGGGAGCGGTGATCACGGCGGTCCTTCTCGGCGTCGTCTTCAGGCGCCGCTCGATCCACTACCTGCCGCTCGCCGGGATGCTGTTCCTCGCAGCCGGCATCGCGGTCTTCGGCATACAAATGCCACCGAGCGAAGCGCTCACGCTGATCGGCTCGGGGCTCACCGGCATCGGCCTCGGCGCGACGGTCGCGCCCGCCCTCTTCGTCGCCGGCTTCTCGCTACCGTCGGCCAACCTCCAGCGCGTGTTTGCGATCGTCGAGCTGCTGCGCGCGGTGGCCGCGTTCATGATCGCGCCGATCCTCGCCCACTTCGCGGTGACGGTGGGCGGAGGACTCGAAGCCGGCACGGAAATCGCGCTCTGGATCGGCTTCGGTCTGGCGCTCGGAGGCGCCGTGCTGGGCGTCGCGATCTACGCACTCGGGGGCGCGCGCCCGCAGACCCCGGACATCGACAGATTTCTGGAGGGCGACGATCCAGCCTGGTACTCGCCGCCGCTCCTGGCGCGCGTTCGCGGGGTGACGGATCGGGTCGAGCCGGCGCCGCCGCCCGCTCCGATCCTTGACGACGCGGGCGGCATTCGTGCACGTCCGGGCGTCGTGCGCGAGGACAGACCGGCGGAGACGGCCGTCGAGAGCTCTGAGCGGACATGAACTCGAGCGCGACCTCGGCGCAGACGACACCCGCGGACTCGGGCTTGGTCCTGTTCGCCTACGACGGTACCGAGCTAGCGAAGCTCGCGATCGACGAGGCGGCCCGGCAGCTCCCCCTTGGGCGTGACGCGCTCGTCCTCTGCGTCTGGCAGCCGGCGGACGTCGGCTTCGTGCCCGCCGGCGAGCTGCATCTCAACGCCGCTCAGGCGAGCGAGGTGAAGCAGGCCGCGGAGGAGACCGCTGCGCACGGCGCCGAGCTCGCCGAGAAAGCCGGCTTTCGCGCGCGAAGCATGGCGGCCGAATCGGCACCTACCTGGCAGGGGATCGCGAAGGTCGCCGACGAGCAGGACGCCAGTCTGATCGTGCTCGGTTCGCACGGCCGCCACGGGTTCGCCGGACGCATCTTCGGCAGCGTCGCCGCGGCCGTCGCGCAGCACTGCACGCAGTCCGTGCTGATCGTGCACCGACGCGCACCAGCAGACTGACTCGAGGCACACATGTCCACCCCGCACTCCGCCAGAAGCGCTCTGTCGGCGTTGGACACGGAGACAGTCTGGCTCAACTCCGCGCCACTCACAGCGGAGGGACTGCGCGCGCGAGTCGTGCTCGTCGACTTCTGGACGTACTCGTGTGTCAACTGGCTGCGGACCCTGCCGTACATCAGGGCGTGGGAGGAGAGGTATCGCGACCGCGGGTTCGTGCTCGTCGGCGCCCATGCCCCGGAGTTCGGCTTCGAGCACGAGCTCGAGAACGTGCGACGTGCGACGCGCGAGCTCGGAGTCGGCTACCCGGTCGTGATCGACAACGAGTTCACGATCTGGCGGTCATTCGGGAACCACTACTGGCCGGCGGTGTACCTGATAGATCCCGAAGGAGAGGTCCGCTTCCACCATTTCGGGGAGGGTGCCTACGAGGAGACCGAGCGAGCGATCCAGCAACTGCTCGGCGTCGAGGAGGACACCGTAGATGTCGCCCCCAGCGGATTCGCGGAGCCTGCCGACCTGGCCACGATCGGATCCCCAGAGACCTACCTGGGGTCTGCCCGCGGCGAACGCCGCAGCCAGCAGCCCGGGAACGGTCTTGAGCTGAACCATTGGGCGCTTGAGGGTGGGTGGTCGGTCGCGGCCGAGGCAGCCGTACTCGACTCGGCCGCCGGCTCGCTCAGCTATCGCTTCCGGGCCCGCGACGTCAACCTTGTGTTGGCTCCCCCGGCGGCTGGCACTCCGGTCCGCTTCTCCGTGCGCCTCGACGGGCAGTCGCCTGGCGATGCACATGGCGTCGACGTCGACGCTGCCGGCGAGGGCACCGTCGCGGAGCCGCGGATGTACCAGCTCATCCGCCAGCGAACGGCAGTTGCCGAGCGCGACTTTGAGATCACGTTCCTCGACCCCGGCGTGCGCGCCTACGTGTTCACGTTCGGCTGATGCCCGCTTCGGGTACCGGCCGCCGTCGATCTCTCAGGTCGACCGACCCGAGTAGGACCCGATCATCTCCAGGACGATCTTTTCGGCGCGGGGGCGGCTGAGCTGCATGTCGAGTCGAAGTTGCTTCCAGCCTGACAACGCGGCCCGCGTGGTTGTCGCGCACGCCGGCGTGAGGGCAAGTAAGAAGAGCTCTCCCGAGAAGCTGCGCCGCGTGATCTCACGGGCGCTCGAAGACCAGTCGATCAAGCGGGGTGCCCGTGCGATGGCCGGCGCCCTTGGCCGCAGCGACGGTGCGACGGTCATGGCCGACGAGCTGGAGCGTCTCCAGGTACACAGCGCCGTGCCGTGATCGTTTGGGGCTGTTCCCGCCGGCTGCTAGGTCTTCGGGCTCCGCAGGCGCACGGCTTGGTCTGAGCACTCGCTGTCCCAGTGTTGGCGGTAGGCGCGCACGCCGAACAGCTTCGCTAACGCTGACAGTGGCGGGAGGATCAGGTTCTGCACCCAGACGGGGGGCGAGGTGACGCGGCTCTCGCGGCGGAAGTACCAGAGCGTTGCGCCGAGCTGGAGTGGGTTCTTCGGGGCGCCGCGCTCGGTGGCCTTGCCTTCAGCCGCCAGCCCCGCAAAGGCCTCGTGCATCTGCCGCGTGTGCAATGCCGGGCGTAGCTCCACGGTGCCTTGGACCGGAACTGTGCCGGAGTTCGTCTCGGCGTGAGGAACCCCCAGGGGCACGGTGATCGTTTCGCCTGCCCCGACCACGCGTTGCTCCCCGTTCAGCGTGAAGCACGCCTGGCCCGCTGTGATGATGAAGGTCTCCTCCTGGTGTGGGTGGGCGTGCTCGGGGATCGCCCCGCCGGGGATGTTCGACCAGTGGAAGCGAACTACGTCCCCGTCTCCCTCGATCGGGGCGATGAACTGAATCCGCTCGCCGGTCGCGGGGTTTACGAGCGTCCGGTAGCCGGCGACGGAGGGCTCGCGTTGACGGCCGTCAACGGTGCTGGGGTGCCTGGCTGTGTCAGCCATGGGGCCGATCCTTCCTGTGCATGGGGTGGGCTCGTGGGGTCTCGGTACCAGGCGACCGTGGCGGCGATCGCGGTTGCGAGTGGGGTGCCGCCGTTGCCGAACACGCTCTGGTACTTGGTCGTGTCGAGCACGAACCGTTCCTCGGCCTGGTAGGCCATCTCGGCGAGCTCGCGCATCAGCGGATTGAAGACGCCCAGCACGCGCATGACCGGTTTGGGGACCGAGCGGACCTTTACGGGGTGCCCCACCTCGCCAGCGAGCAGGTCGAGCACGGCCCGAGTCGTGACGGTCTCGGGGCCGGGCAGGTGCCAGACACCACCCACGGCACGTTCGTCGGTGCCGAGCGTCGCCAGGCCCGCCGCGACGTCCGGGACGTAGCTGTAGGTGTGCGGCAGCTCGGGATTGCCGATGAAGTCTGCCCGCTTGCCGAGGAGCGCGTTGGCAAACACCCGCTCGCCGAGCGTCGTCTCGGTGACCCCGGCACCGAAGAAGTCCGACGCACGACCGATCGCTATCCGAACCCGCCCGGCGCTCGACGCCGCCAGGAGCTCTTCGGTCATCGCGGCGCGGGTGCGGCCCTTCGCCGTGGTCGCCGCGAGCGGAAGGTCCTCGGTCATCGGGACGCCTGCGGTCGGGCCGTACCCGTACAGGTTCTCGAGGCTCACCAAGAGCGCGTCGTTGCGCTCGGCCGCGCCGAGCACGCCTCTCTGCAGCGGCGGGAACAGTTGCGGCCACTGCGTATACGGCGCGCCCAGGCACTGGTAGATCACCCGCGCGCCCTTCGCCGCGTCCACGGCGAGCTCGGGATCGCTCGCGTCCACGGCACGCCACTCGACGCCTGCCGCCAGCACGTCGGGCCGGTTTCGCGAGAGCAGCCTCACAACGAGCCCGGCGGCGGCGAGCCGTGCGCTCAGCACGCGCCCCACCTGCCCAGCACCAAACACGACGTGCAGACCGTTCTCGCTCACGGCCGCGTCACCGCGCCGGCTGCGAGGGCGAGCTTCGCGGCAGCCGCCTGCCGGCTCCCGCGCCGCACGGTCGCGAGATCCCGGAAGCCGGCGACAGCGGTGCCGAGCATCAGCACGCCGGCAGCGATTCCGGTCGTCGCGACCAGCGCCGCCCCGGAGAGCACGGCCACCAGGATCACCGGACCGATGGTCAGCGCCCAACCGACGGGCCGGTAGCGCGGGATCTGGACGAGTCGGTCGAGATACAGCAACAACGGCCCGATGGTGATGGCGATCGACGGGAGCACCCAGTCGGAGTGCCCGGCAGCGCTCACGATCACCGGGAATACGAAGGCGGCGAGGAGCTCGATCACGGTCGCGAGCGTGACCAAACGCTCGATCCGTCTGCCATCCACGCTGCGGGGGCGCGGCGCGGTGCCGGCCGTGACCCTCGCGGCATAAGCAAAGCTCGCCACCGCGGCGGCTACGGACAGCGCGATCAGAAACGCCCCGACCGTGCCCCCGATCGCGTGCGAGCCGCGTATCAGCCAGAACGCAGCAAAGGCGGTCTGAATCAGCCCACCCACGCGCCGCACTCGCCGCGACCAGGCGACGGTCGGGGTGGGCGCTGCATCATTCCTGACCAGGAGGCTCGAGTCTGGCTCGGTACTGCCTCCGGCGCCGCCGCTCGCCGCACGGTCGCGACCACGCGTGGTGGTCATCCCGATCCCCGATCATCGACCCCCGATCGGCTGCCGATCAACGACCGGGAGTCTCGAGGATGTCTTCAATCGAGCGTAACAGAGTGTTACCCCACGGGCGGCGCGACCTCCTCGAGTCGAGTGGATGCTCCGCACACATAGAGAGCTTTCACGTGGTATGCATGCCCGCCCTGGGCCCGCGCCGCAAACGGACGGGCGGCTTGAAAAGAGGGTGTGCGGCGCTCACCGTAAGCCAGGTGAACAGCGCGAGGACAAGCATCGCCCCGGCCTCGGAGGCGAGCGCCACGACTATTTCAGGTCGGTAGTTGAGCTCCATGAACCCGAACAGCGTGGTCTGCTCGCTCACCAGCAACGCCAGCAGCGAGCCGGCTGCGATGGCGACTCCGCTCGCCGCTACCAGCGCCAGCGCGATCTTCCCGAAACGCCGGAAGGCACGCTCGAACGGCGTCAGCAGGAGCAGACCCACGACCGTCGCCGAGACAAAATTCAGCAGGAACAGCGTCCCGATCGTCGGAAGCACCGAATATTCGCGCGCCGCGTACTCGAAGTAATGATCGGCGCCGACAAATAGCAGCAGCGTCGCTCCCAGCACACGCAGCGCGATGCTGGTTCGGGGGGATTTGGCAAAGTTCATCTAAGGGCTCCTTTCCGGGGCTCGTGGTGTTCACAAGGTCGGGGTGCGCCGGCGGTCGTCTTCGATCTCACTGTTACGGTTGTGGGGGCCGTGGTTGTTCCCTCCCGTTGGCGTCTTCGTGCTCGCTCCTCGGCGGGGCGCCGCGAGGGCGGGTACGTGGTAGGGGGCAGCGGAGTGAACGTTCACACTTTCGTCGCGGATACCCACGACGAGCCCCCCGCCGAGGGTGGCGAACAGGAGGACGCCGATCGTGACGAGAAGGGGGCGGATCTTCGGGTGAGACATGACCTGGCCTTTGCCGCGTCCTGGTCGCCGCGCATGCCTTTCGGAGTGTGACCTTCGGTTTGTCGAAAGTCCGTTCATACTCAGGAAGACGCCGTATACGAGCGGATCCTTCCGTTGAGTACCACGCCCTCTCGTAGAGGGCTCCCGATTGAGCCGCTACACGGCTGAGGCGACTAAGCTGCGCCCCTTCGACCAGCGAAGATTGGAGCGCGCATCGATGAACGGCGAGACGGTCGACATCAGGACCGAGGACGGCGTGGCGGACGCCTACCTGTCGCGGCCACCCGGGCAGGGTGGGAGTGGCCAAGGCGTGCTGTTCCTCATGGACGCCTTCGGCCTGCGCCCCCGGATCGAGGAGATGGTCGACCGCATCGCAGCGTGGGGGTTCGTCGTACTCGCCCCGAACGTCCTCTATCGCAGCGGCCGGGCGTCGACCACGGGGATGCCCGATCTGGAGGACCCCGCACAGCGGGAACCGTTCTTCGCGCGCCTGAGACCGGCCATGGCCGAGCTGACGCCTGCGCGGATCAAGAGCGACGGCGCGGCTTACCTCGACTATCTCGGCGAGCTCGCAAGCCCGCCGTTCGCCATCACCGGCTATTGCCTGGGTGGGCGCGTCGGCTGGCGGATCGCCGTCGCCTATCCGGAGCGGGTCGCGGCGCTCGCTGCCTTCCACGCCGGTGGGCTCGTGAGCGAGGACGAGGACAGCCCGCACCTGAGCGCCGGCGCTCTCTCGGCCGAGCTCTACCTCGGCCCCGCGGACAACGACCCGAGCATGACCTCCGAGCACATAGCGGCGCTCGAGCAGGCCCTCGAGGACGCCGGCGTGCGTTATCGCTCAGATCTCTACGAGGGGGCCGCCCACGGCTACACGATGAGCGACACGGCCGCCTACGACGAGGCGGCGGCCGAGCGGCATTTCAGCGAGCTTTCGGCGCTGCTCGATAGGACGATCGGCGGCTGACCGCGGCGATCGTCCGGCGCCCACGCGGCGGCTGCTAGGTGCGCCTCGGCACCCAACCTGCCGGATAGGCACCCGCCGGTAGGCCACCTCGAAAGGCGGCGAAGTGACGTCGGGCGATCGTCTCCGCGGCGGTCTCAGCCAGCAGCGGCCCCAGGTCCTCGATCGGGAGCAGGACACGAATTGTCGCGCCGATCTGCAGGTCGGCGGCGTTCGGTGTCTGGCCGCCGATCACACCGGCTTGCGCGAGGGACTCGATGTGCTCGAGCTTCGCCGGCAGCCCGGCGAGATCCTCAGCGAGGCGCTCGGCCGTGATGCGGTGGTAACCCCAGGCGCTGTGGATGTAGCGGATCGCGTAGTCGGTGCCCGGCCCATCGAGCGGCTCCCCGCCGCCGATCGCGGCCAGCAGCTCGGGTCGGAAATGCAGCGCTCCCCACGGCAGGCGCCGGCCGAGGTCCTGAAGCTGCTCGTCGCCCCACCGCTCGGCCTCGCGAACCTCCTCGGAGGGAAACAGGACCGGCTCGGGCGCGATCTCCTCCAGCCGCCCGAGGATCGCCCGCGAGCCGTGCACGGGATCTCCGTCGATCAGCAGCCCAGGCACGGTGGAGTTGCCCGCGCCGTAGATCTCCTGCATGCGCGCGGGGTGTTCACCGTTCATCGGCAGGTCGATCCGCTCATAGGGAAGGCGCTTCAGGCGGAGGGCGGCCTCGACCGTCATGCACGGATGTGATGGAGGCAACGCGTGTAGGACGAGCGCGGGGGCCATCGGCTCAGGACCCCGACGGGCGGGGCGCGGGCAGCGCAGAACGAGAGAGACTGCTCTCCATCGCCGGAACGCTACTGGAAGCGCAGAGCGCCGAAGCAGCCGGTTGACGCGACGATCTGGTTTGCACTAGGGTCGCGCTAAAGCGACATCGGCGACCGAGGAGGGGCTGGCGATGCGGGGAGGGAGGACGGTCCGCACAACAGGCACGCGCCGCGCGGCGGGGGTCCGTCGGCTGGGGTGCGTGATGCGTGCGCGGATGTCGGCGACCGCGACACTTGCTGTCCTCGCCGCACTGGTGCCGGCCGCGGGTGCGTGGGCAGGCGGGTCGGGACCGCCTGTCAACACGGTTGCACCCTCAATCTCGGGACAGGCCAAAGAAGGAACCACCCTGACCGCGAAAAACGGCTCCTGGACGGGCGCCACGCCGCTGTCTTACACGTATCTCTGGGAACACGACGAAGCGGGCCAATGGAAGGCGATCGAAGGCGCCGCGGAGAGCAAATTCGCCCCGACGGCCCCGTACGTCGGCCAGCAGATCCGCGCGCGAGTGCTCGCGAGCAACAGCGCCGGCGAAACCTCCGCCACGACGGCCCCCACCGAACCGGTGGCGGCGGCTCCGCCGAAAAACCACGAAGCCCCGTCGATCAGCCCGGCCGAACCGGTCGAAGGGCAGCTGCTGACGGCGAAGGCCGGCAAATGGGAAGGCACGCCCGCCAGCGAGTACGTCTACGAATGGGAAAGCTGCTCGAAAAAATGCGCCGTGGTCGCGACACACCAGACCACACGAGAAAGCGACAGCTACCGCGCTCCCGAGGAATCCGGTTCGACCTTCCGGGTCACCGTCACCGACGAAAACCCGGCCGGGTCGAAATCGGCGAAATCGGCGTCGACGGCCGCCGTCAAAGCCGGTCCGCCCGGGCGACGAACAAGCGCCGTCGATTGTGGGCGCAGCTCGCGAAGGTCAGCCCCTCACGGCCGAAACGGGGAGCTGGTACGGCTCGTTGCCGATCCAGTTCGGATACGAATGGATGAGCTGCGGTGCGCTCACGGGCTGCATGCCCGTTGGCGCCACCGGCGCGAGCTACACGCCGGGCCCCGAACAGGTCGGTGACACGATCGAGGTCACGGTGATCGCGAAAAACCGGCTCGGCGGCTCGCGCGCCAGTGCGCCGGCGACGGAACCCGTGACGGCACCTCCGCACAATACGGTGGCGCCGGCGATCTCCGGCGAAGCGCGTGAAGGTGCAACCCTCGCCGCGAGTGAAGGAACCTGGACCGGCACGCAGCCGATCACCTACTCCTACGTCTGGGAACGCTGTGAGCCGCATGCGGCCTGCCAGGCGATCGAAGGCGCAGGCAACACCGACACCTACCGCCTCGGAGCCGCCGACGTCGGCGCCGCGATCCGGGTGACCGTCACCGCGGGCAACTCGGCCGGGCCCCCCGCGAGCGCCACCTCAGCGCAGACGCCGCTCGTGGAAGGCGCCGCACCCGAAAGCGTCGCGCCGCCGTCGATCTCAGGCGAACCGCTCGAAGGCGACACCTTGACCGCGAGCGAAGGTGGCTGGAGGGGAGCTCGGCCACTGAGCTTCTCCTATCAGTGGGAACGCTGCCACGGGGGCTCGTGCGAAACGACCTCGCCGGCGGGCGCGACCTACGCGCTCACCCATGCCGATGTCGGCGGCACTCTGCGCGTGACGGTGACCGCGACGAACTCCGCGGGGTCGGCGAAGTCCGCTCCGTCGAGCGCAACGGCCTCGGTGCAGGGAAACGGCACCGCTGTCGGCTGGGGCGAAAACTTCCACGGCCAGCTCGGACAGGTCTTCCGTGACGGCTTCGAGCTCAGCCCCGTCACGGTGGGGGGCGTCAGCGGAATCGCACAGCTTGCGGCGGGCGGATCCGATGACTACGCGCTCCTGGACACAGGGAAGATCGTGGCATGGGGGGGCAACGACTCCGGTCAGGACGGCGACGACAACAGGTTGGCGGCGTGGGAACAGGGCAAGGGCCACGTGACGGTGGACGAACTCAAGGGCGAAAACCCCAACCAGCCCGTCGAACTCACGGGCGTCAAGCAGCTGGCCACCGCTAACGAGCACGCGCTCGCGGCGATGGAGGACGGCACGGTCAAGGCGTGGGGCGCGAACGGGTACGGGCAGCTCGGCGACGGGGTCCAGGGCAGGGAAATCGAGACGAACATCAACCAGAACGTCGCCAGAAGCGTCCGCTGGATCGACCCAGAAACCAAGCAGCAGACGGAACTGACACAGATCAGTGCAGTGGCCGCCGGGGGAGGCTCGGACTACGCGCTGACCAAGAGCGGCGAAGTCTGGGCCTGGGGGAACGACACCGCCGGCCAGCTGGGTGTGAGGTACACCTCCCACCAAGAAAAGCCGGAAGAATGTCACACCGAAACGACCCACGCCGGGACGTTTGAAGCCTGCAGCGAGATCCCGCGCAAGGTGGTGTGGCTCAACCCGGAAACACACAGCGAAAAGTGGGAACCACTCGACCATGTCACCACGATCGCGGCCGGAGCTTGGGCGGGCTATGCGATCCGCGAACCGCAGCCGGGCGTGAAAAAGCTGGTGGCGTGGGGATTGGACAACGAGGGCCAGCTCGGGGACAAAGAAGAAACCGAAAAGGAAAAGCGAGATCCCGCCCGGCTACGTCGAACGGGTGAGCCCGACCGAACCGGGTAAGAGCGAAGTGCTGACCGGCGTCGTGGAAATCGCGGGCGGTTACGACGCGGCGCTCGCACGCCTGGAAAGCGGCGAAATCCTCGGCTGGGGAGAAGCGGAAAACTACGCCCTGACGCTTCCGCAGCCGAAGGCGTCCGAATTCAAATTCGGTGGGGCATACGCCGCCGAGGACTGCAAGAAACCCCGGACGCCAAAACAGGAAGCGAACAGAGAACACGGGCTGAAGGGCAAAATCGAACGTGAGAAGGGTGAACTCGCGGCCGCAGAAGCCGAATTGAAGAGCGCGGAAGAAGCGAAGGAAGAAAAGGCCATCAAGACCGCCAAGGAAAAGATTCGAAGAGACAAGAAAAAAATCGAAATCGCCGAACGGCAACTGACCGAACCGGCTCCCTACACGTACTGCCTGAAGAAGGCCACCCCGCTGCCGGCGCTCAACGAACTGGGGCCGCAGAAGAGGCCCGCGGAACAGGTCTCCGCCGGCGCCCATTACGGCCTCGCGCTGCAGAGTGGAAAGGTGTTTGCCTGGGGTTCCAACGGGCACGGACAGCAGGGCAACGGCAAGACCCCCGGCGAAGGCGAAAACCCCGAAACGGGAGAACCCACCGCAGAAACCGGCTACCCGCTGGCCGAAGTCAAAAGCGTTGAACGCGCGGTATCGGTGTACGCGGCGGAAACCCATTCAACGGTCCTGCTCGCCGCGGGCGACACCCCGCCGCCGCCCCCGGTCACGATCGAAGGAGCGCGAGCGGGCGTGGAACATGCTACAGCGACCCGCGTTCAAGCTCGAATGGCAGCCGACCAACGGCTTCGAAACGATCACCCCGAAGAAAATCGTCTACAAGCTGTCGGAGCGCACGGGAGAAGAACCCGTGGCCGAAGAAGGCGAAGGGGAAGGCGGCGAAGGGCCGCCGGTCAACCTGGTCGCGCCGTCGATCGAACTCGAAGGGGAACCGCTGGAAGAAGCACCCGTGGTCGGCGAGAAGCTAAAGGTGACGACGGGGACGTGGACCGGCGAACGGGCGAAATTCTTCTACCGCTGGCTCCGCTGCGAAGGGAGCGGCGGCGAAGAAGAATGCAAGCAGCTCAGCAAGTGGGAAATACGCATCCACGAAGCCCGGGAAACAAAAAAGGAAGGCGTCGAAGTCACGGCGGAAGAACTCGCGAAACTCCGCACAGAACTGGCGGAAAAATACGGCTCGAGCGCAGAAATCCTGGAAGCGTCGGAGAACTTCCCCGGCCATACGGTCAGTGAAGCCGACGTGGGGCACACCCTCCGTGGGGAAGTCCTAGCGACCAACGCGGAAGCCGAAGAAGGCGTTAGTGCTGTCTCGCTCCCGACGGGGAAGGTGTTCAAGACCTCAGAAGAAGCGGAAGAACAGGAAGAAAGCGGGGCCCGGATCACGACCACGCTGAACTGCGAAAAGGAACCGCAGCGATGCGCGGACCCCGACCTGATCGGCTACGCGATCCACAAATACAAACCGGAAGGCCAGAAGAAACCCGTCGAAGAAGAAGTCGCGCTGCTCGCCGAACCGTACGAAGTCAAGCTGGTATCGCCAGAAGAACACCGCGACGGCAAGATCCGGCTCATGATCGTGGTGCCCGATGGACCTCCGGCGGTCACGAGCAATCCGGTGAGCGTGACGGTCACAGAAGGCGAAGGCGTCAGCTTCCGTGCGAGCGCCTCCGGGGGGCCGAGGCCGACGGTTGAATGGGAGGTCTCGAGCAACGGGGGCGCAAGCTGGAGCCCGGTGGCCGGCGCGACGACCTCCTCGCTGACGCTCTCGAACGTGACGGCTGGGCAGAGCGGCCAGCAATACCGCGCCGTCTTCACGAATCCCGAAGGGCGAGCCGAAACGACGCCTGCGACGCTCACGGTCGAACCGTAGGGGGCGCGCCGCCGCTCCGAGAAGCGGAAGACAGCTTGACGACGGTCCTTACGGGGAGGGGGGCCAGAGGTTGATGCCGCTCTCCTGGGCGTAGCGGTCGATCTCCTCGAGCACATCGGCGTCGAAGTCGAGGCCTGCCAGCGCGGCGACGTTCTGCTCGAGCTGCTCGACGCGGCTTGCGCCGAGTAGGACGGAGGTCACCCGAGGATCGCGTAACGCCCAGGCGATCGCCAGCTGGGCGAGCGTCTGCCCGCGTCGCTGCGCGATCTCGTTGAGCGCCCGCACGCGCTCGAGGTTCTGCGGGGTGACGAACTCCTCGGAGAAGTAGTGTCCGCGGCGCACGCGGGAGTCCTCCTCGATGCCACTCAGATAGCGGTCGGTCAAGAGGCCTTGGGCGAGCGGTGAGAAGATGATCGCGCCGATCCCATCGCGGGCCAGCACCTCGAGCAGCCCATGCTCGATCCAGCGGTTGAGCATCGAGTAGGACGGCTGGTGGATCAGCAACGGCGTGCCGAGCGTGCGCAGGATGTCGGCCGCGCGTTCGGTCATCTCGGGTCCGTAGGAAGAGATCCCGACGTAGCGCGCCTTCCCCGCGCGGACGGCCCTGTCGAGCGCCCCCATCGTCTCCTCGAGCGGCGTCTCGGGGTCGAACCTGTGGGAGTAGAAGATGTCGACGTGATCGAGCCGCAGGCGTCGCAGGCTCTGATCGAGGCTGGAGAGGAGGTACTTGCGCGACCCGAACTCACCGTATGGGCCGGCCCACATGTCGTATCCGGCCTTGGTCGAGATCACGAGCTCGTCCCGGTAGGGTCGAAGGTCCTCGTCGAGGATGCGTCCGAAGTTGCTCTCGGCGCTGCCGTACGGCGGTCCGTAGTTGTTGGCGAGGTCGAAGTGCGTGATGCCCAGGTCGAACGCCCGACGCAGCATCCGGCGGCTGTTCTCGAGTGGGCGGTCGTCGCCGAAGTTCTGCCACAGGCCGAGCGAGATCGCCGGGAGCTTCAGTCCGCTGCGGCCGCAGCGGCGGTAGGGGATCTGCTCGTAACGGTCATCGGCCGCCACGTACCTGGTGGGACCCAGCTCGGCGTTGTAGGGCACCTGACTTCTCGTTTCGCTTCAGTCCGCTCCAGCGTTTGAGCACCTGGCGAAGGGGCTCGCCGACAGCCGGACCGTACACCCCCGGCGCGGTCGATGACCCTTTCCGCCGGCGTCGTGCCGGCGATCCTCGCCACCTGGCCACCTATGCCGGCTTGCCCTCACGCCGGGCCTCCTCGGCCCGGGGTTGCGCGTCGCGGCTCGCGACGCTAGCTCTGATCGGGGTCGACGCGCCGGCGCAGATGGCGCATGGTGGCCGCGAGTGCGAACGCGGCGTCGACGCGGGGCTTCGCGCTTACGCGTGGGGTGCGCTTTCTGGCGGTCTTCGCAGGCGCGTGCTCGGCGGGCGCTCGATGTCTCCGGCGCGCGCCAACGCGATCCTCCGTGAGCTCACGCACCCGCTCGTCGGCCAGCGCCCGTGCGGTGTGGCTGTTGAGTGTGGCCATTCCGGCAGCATCGCCGAGCTTCGGCGCCGCGCCAAGAGATTTAGCGAGGGCTATGGCGTCGGCTGCGCCCCGGGCGCGGGACGTCACGCCGCGGGCTGTTCGAGCGCCTCGGCGCTGGAGGTCACCTGGACGAGCGTGTCTCCGCCGGACGTGCGTAGGTACAGGACATGGCGTCTGACCCGCTGGCGCGTGACGAGCCCGGCCTGGGTCAGCACCGATAGCTGCTGGGAGACTCCACCGCCGGTGACCCCGAGCAGCCCCGCAAGCTCGCTGGTCGAACGCGGCGAGTCGAGTGCAAGCAGCACCGCGGCGCGGTTGCGTCCGAGCAGCTTGGCGAGCGCGTCCGGTGGAGCGAGGGCGTCCTGGTCCCAGAGCATGCCCACGCCGCGGGCGGGGTAGATCACCGTGGGTTGCCACGGCTCTGCGCTGACGAGCATCACCTTCGGCCACGTGAACACGCTGGGAATCAGGAGCAGTCCGCGCTCGTCCAGCTCGAGCACACGCGTCGCGCATGCCGGTACGGCGCCGTCCCCGTCGCGCCGGTTTTCGAGACGCAGGACGCCGTCGGACCAGCGCACCTGCGGGTCGAGGTCTGCGAACAGCGCCTCCAGGCCGCCGTCGGCCATCTGGCGTGCGCGGTAGCGGATGTCGTGCTCGAGCAATGCGCGCACCCGCTCCCAGTACGGCGCGAGGGCACGCTCCCAGTACACGCCCATGAGCGCGTGGAGCCGGCCGACGGCTGCGCGGGGTTCCTCGAGGAACCCATCGAGCACGGGCGGCATACGCTCGCCGGAGTACGCCTCCAGCACCTCCGCTTGGACCTGCTGCGGGGGTGTCGCGAGCACCGTTGCGAGGTCGTCCTCGATACTCGTGAACGGTCCCGCGGGCAGCGGGTGGATGAAGTCGGGGTTGTACATCCCCGACCCCTGCAGCGCGCGTAAGACCGACAGGTCGAGCGGGCCAACCGCCGCGGCGGCCCGAACCGCCCACGGCATGTGCACCGCCTGACGACCCGGATCCCCGAGCACACCGACGCTTCTGACCATCTCGATCGTCGGCGAGATCGCGAAGCGCACCCTCGTCAGCGCAGCCGTATCGAAGACGATCTCCGCCATCTCCTCTCAGTATTGCGACCTCGCCAGCTATCCCGGGAGCCCTTTAGCTCCCGCTAAATCGGTTGCCCCCACTTGCGCTGTCGGTTCGCGGGATGCCGGCCTGCCGGGAGGGGGCCGCGCACGGAGCCTGCGGGGACTCAAGGAGCGGGCCCCGAACGCCGACGAGTTGTTGATGGCCGCGAATCGGCGATCCACAACTACAGGACCCGTTCCAGCGCCGGCGTTGCCGCTGCCGCCGTCGCCGATGTCCGATCTCGCGGAGGGCGTTGGCCCGCTCGGCGAGGCGCTGAAGGCGCGTGCGGACGACGTGCTCGCGCTCACGGAAGTGCGTAGTCGCGGCCGCGCCGACGACGTCGATCCGATCGTCAAGGACCGCTTCGAACGTATCAACCGGGGCGCCACGATGGCGGTCGCCCGCTGGATGGCCGGTGAGGGCGCCGAGGTGGCGATCGAGGCCGGCAAGGACACCTGGTTCATCTACGGCGAATTGGCGGCTCATCGGGCCGCATCGCTGAACCAGCTGACAAAACGCTGCGTGTGGTGGCGCGACTCGGTGGTCCAGGTCTTGCAGGAGAGCGCCGCGGAGTTGAACGCCTCGCCCGAGGCGCTCTCGCAGGCGCAGACGATCGTTCAGCTGAGCCTCGAGTTCACGCTCGTGAAGATGGCCAAGCGCTTCGACGCCGAGCGCGAGCGAACCGACGCGGAGCTCACGCGGCGCGAGGAGGAGCTGTCGTTCATGGCGACCCACGACGCGCTCACCGGACTGCCCAACAGGACGCTGATCCGCGACCGCCTGGAGCAGATGCTTGCGCGCAGCACGCGTACGCACGGCCACGTCGCGGTGCTGTTCATCGACATCGACAACTTCAAGACGGTCAACGACACCCTTGGACATGAGGCCGGCGACCAGCTCCTACAGACGGTCGCGGCGAGACTCGACGGTGTGCTGCGCGGCTCTGATGCCCTCGGTCGCCTCGGCGGCGACGAGTTCGTCGTGATCTGCGAGGAGTTGACGACCGAGACCGGCCCTGAGCTGGTCGCACAGCGCATGCTCGAGGCTCTCCAGCCGTCATTCAAGCTTGGTCTCGGCGAACACTCCCGCTTCACCATCGGCGCCAGTATCGGGATCGCAGTAGCTTGCGAGAGCACCGCTCCGGAGCTGCTCCGCGAGGCGGACATCGCCATGTACCGCGCAAAGTGGGACGGGAAGAACCGCTACGCGGTGTTCGAGTCCGGCATGCAGGACACGATCCATGAGCGCGCCGAGCTCGAGATGGACCTGCGTGATGCCCTCGTGGACGAACAGTTCTTCCTCGTCTACCAACCGACCCTCGCACTGAGTGACATGAGCGCCACCGGCGTGGAGGCGCTGATCCGCTGGAGGCATCCGACGCGGGGCATACTCGCCCCGAACGATTTCATTCCCCTCGCTGAGGAGACGGGACTGATCACGGAGATCGGCGCGTGGGTCCTGCAGCGGGCGTGCTCACAGGGCGCGGCGTGGCGCAAGGCCGGATATCCGATCGGCATGGCTGTCAACGTCTCGGCACGTCAGCTCGACAGCGACAAGCTGATCGCCGATATCGAAGAAGCGCTCGCAGCCAGCCGTCTCGAGCCCGGGGCACTGACGATCGAGATCACCGAGACCACCCTGATGCGCAACGTCGAGGAGACCGCGAACCGGCTGAGGGCGATCAAGCTGCTCGGCGTCCGCGTCGCAATCGACGACTTCGGTACCGGTTACTCCTCGCTCGCGCATCTCCAGCGGTTCCCTGTCGATGCGCTCAAGATCGATCGCTCGTTCATCGCCGCGATGAGCGACAAGCAGGAGGGCGAGACGCTGATCCACACCCTCGTGCAGCTCGGCAAGGCGCTCTCGATGGAGACCCTTGCCGAGGGCATCGAGCAACAGGAGCAGCTCGCCACTTTGCAGCGCGAGGATTGCGACTCCGGCCAGGGCTTTCTGTTCGCGCGCCCTCTCGATGCCGCCGCGATGGAAGCGTTCCTGGAAGAGTCCCTCAGGCGGGCGCCCGTTTCGCCCTGACGGCTGTGGCGCCGTCGGGGCATCATTTGGAAAGCTCGCGATAGCGGAAGCAGGTCGTGACGTGGTCGTTGACCAGGCCGGCCGCCTGCATGAGCGAGTAGCAGACCGTCGGCCCGACGAAGCGGAAGCCTCTGCCCTTGAGGTCTGCACTCATCGCCTTTGACTCTCGAGTCTCTGCCGGCAGATCGCCCAGCCGGCGCCTGCGAGCAACGATCGGAACGCCGTCGACGAACTGCCAGATGTAGGTCTCGAACGTCCCGAATTCCTTCTGTACCTCGCGTATGCGGCGAGCGTTGTTGACGGTCGATTCGACCTTGAGCCGGTTTCGGACAATCGCCGGGTCGCCCAACAGGGCCTCGGTCTTGGATGCGTTGAAGCGGGCGACTCGGGCCGGATCGAAGCGCCGGAACGCTGACCGATACCCCTCCCGCTTGTGCAGGATCGTCTTCCAGGAGAGTCCGGCCTGGGCTCCCTCCAAGGTCAGGAGTTCGAAGAGGTGGTGGTCGTCGTGTGAGGGCCGTCCCCACTCTTCGTCGTGGTAGGCCGTCATGAGGGGGTCGTCACCGTCCGCCCATTCACAACGACGTGGCATCCGGCCCAAGCCTACGCCGTCCGCCGATTCGGGTGCCCGGACTCAGCTTCGCGGAGGGGCCTCTTTCGCATCTGAGCGATCGAACAGGAGCACCGCCCGATCGGCGGGATCCTCGTCCGGGTCCGGCGGCGCGAACGGTGACCGTGTGAGGACTCGAACGGTCCCCTGCTCGGGGTACTCGACGATCTCGGGCATCACCTTTGTGGAGAGCATGAGGTATCGCACCGGGGCGCCGGAGCGGTTGGCAAGCGTATGCGCCCCCCGTCGCCCGCGCGGAAACGCGACGACGTCACCGGCCGCCAGCTCGACCTCGCCCTCGAGCGTCCGTAGCGTCGGCGTGCCCGCGATCACCACCGCGAGCTCCTCCATCCCGTGGTGCAGATGCAGGGGGGCCCCGTCGGAGCCGGGAGGCAGCTCATAGAGTGTCCCGCCGAGCTCCTCGGCGCCCGCCATGCTCGCGACGGGCTCGACGCGCAGATCCCCACGCTCCCGGCTGAACGTCTGGGCAAACACATTCGGGCGCGGCGGCATCCCGGCGAATTTTTGCACCCCGGTCGCGACGCCCGCGAGCCGGTTCGGTTGATACTCAGGCATCCGGCGGGTCGGTCCTCAGATCTCGCGTAGCGCGATCTCGAGCTCGAAGCGTCGCTCGGGATCTTCGAGTGCCGACCCGAAGAGGTCACGCAGGCGACGTAGCCGGTAGCGGACGGTCTGGGGATGGACCGCGAGCTCGGATGCGATCGCCCGCTGCGATCCGCGGTGTCTCAGCCAGGCCCGCAGGGTGGCTTCGAGCCGTTCCCGGCTTCGCTGGCTCTCGACCGCCAACGGTGCGAGCGATCGCTCTCGCAGCGCGGCGACCACATCGCTCGCCCCGGCCAGGGCGATGTCGGCAAGTCGCCGCTCGGCGACAACCGTTCCCTCCCCGTGGCCGAGCTCGTGGGCCAGGCGGGCCCACCTCAGCGAGATGTGCGCGTCGGGGGCCGTTACCTGGGGACCCAGGCCGATACGGACGTGCAGGCGCTGGGCGGCGGCCGCGAGCTCCTGTTCGAGTGCTGTCGGGTCGGGGACGATCAGGTGGATCGCGTCGGCCTCCTGGCTGCTCAGGCAGTCCCCGCTGAGACGGCGTCCGGCGCGAGCTGCCTGCTCGCCACTCACGGCCACACAGGCGAGCGTGCGCGGCAGCCTCCAGTTCGCGAGCTCGGCTGCCGCGAGCAGCGTCGATTCATCCGCCGGGGGATCGGCGATCAGCGTCGCGAACAGCGCTGCGCGCCGACGCTCGATGTCGCTCGCGTCTGCGAGCTGCGCTTCGGTATAGCCCTCGATCGACTCGGCGGCGAGTTGGTCGATGTACGCGAACATCGCCTCGGCGAGGGTCCGCTGCGCCTCCGCGCTGGCTCCGGCGGTGGCGGCGGCCTGGCTCATGCGCCGCCATGCGACCCGGGCGCCGACGCGAAAGGCGGACTGCAGCCCGTCGAGACTGCGTCCGGCGTGGTGCTCGCCGTACCCGAGGCTTCGGTAGACGGCCCGTGTCTCCTCGGCTTCGTCGCCGATGAAGCGGCGCAGCGCGATCTCGGTGCCGGAGCGAACCCCGCGTCCGAAGTCCCCACTGAGCGGGCGCGAGTAGGCGGGAACCTCGCGCTGGATCGCCTGCACGACCTCCTCGGCGAGCGCTGGGAGATCGGCGCGAATCGCGGCGACGGCCTGCGGTTGAAGCCAGGAATCTGTGCTGGAGGCATAAGAACGCCAGGGCAGATTGCTGTTCATGGGGGGCAGAAGCTACCGGGCTTGTGGAATACGCTCAGCCTCGGTGTACACGGTTCCGCTAGACGCCGCCTCTCGCCCGCACCACGGAGTTGTGACGGAGGACGGTTCGGAGGTGCCGGCGGGAGCCGGCGTAGCGTTCCCCGTCCTCGACGCCCGACGTTCCACCACGGCTACGGGGCGCGCGATCCTGGCGGATGCGGCAGCTTCGGTGGATGGAGGTCTGGGTGGTCGGATCCGCGCCGCTGGCAGCTGGCGGTCGGACTACCTGGGAGTCCTGCGCGAGCTGACGGTCGCATCCGCAGAGCGCAACTCGTCGCTTGCGATCGCTCGCGCGGGACTCGCCTCCATGCGCGGGCAGCTGGAATTCGAGCGTGACGCGCGAGCGGTGAGCCTCGACGATGCCCTGGAGGCCTTCGCGCCCTCGCTGACGCTGGGTACCGGGGAGGTTCGCGGCGCGGCACCCGCGGTCAAGGCGCTTCGCGTCCCCTATCGGGGCCGCGAGCTCGAGGGGAGCGCGCTCGTGCGCCAACTCGAGCGATGGACCGACGCCGGCGTGGTCGAGCCGTCGTTCGCCGAGGCCGTGGGCCGCGTTGCCGAGCACCCCGAATGGCTGTCGCTGCCCGATTGCGAGGTGACGCTGGTGGGCGCCGGCGCGGCGATCGGCCCGCTCGGACCGCTGTGCTCGTGGGGCGCCGACGTGATCGCGATCGACCTTCCCCGGCTGGAGGTGTGGGAGCGTATCGGCAAGCTCGCGCGAGGGGGCGCCGGCAGCGTGCGCATGCCGCTGATGGCAAACGGCTCGCTGGGAGTCGACCTGCTGCACATGCTCCCGGAGACACGCGCCTGGCTGGATCATGCAGCGCGTGCCGAGGACTCTGTCTTCGGCATGCACGCGTACGCCGACGGCGGCGATCACGTGCTCGCCACGGGGGCCTTCGACGTGCTCGCCACGGACCTGCTCCAGCGCAGTCCCTCAGCGGCGCTGGCGTTCCTGGCGACCCCCACCGACGCCTTCGTCGTGCCCGAGCAGGTCGTCGCGCGATCTCACACCGCCTACCGCGAGCGGCGGGTCCGCCGGATCCTGCAGGCTCCCGCGAAGGGCCTCTCCGGCAACCGCCTGTACGCGGCGGCCTACGGCGACGGCGTGCCCGTGGCCGACGCGCTGGTCAAGCAGCAGGGGCCCAACTACGCGATCGCCAAGCGCCTGCAGCGCTGGCGCGGCGTCGTCACGAACGCCGATGGCGGTCGCGTGTCCTTCAACGTCGCGCCCCCGACGTGGACCCGCTCGGTGACGAAGAACCGCATCCTCGCGGCGGCGTACGCGGGCGCCCGCCACTTCGGCGTGGAGATCTTCGAACCGTCCACGACCCGCGTGTTGATGGCCGCCCTGCTCGTGCACGACGTCCACCAGCCGCCCTCGCCGCGCGAGGATCCAGAGTCGCTGTTCAGCGAAGGGGCCGCGCACGGCGGTCTCTGGAACGCCGCCTACGAACCACGGTCGGTGCTCGGGATCGCGGCCCTGGCGGGCCTGCCGCGTACGTTGCTCGCGGGCTCGCACGCACCCGC
This sequence comes from uncultured Solirubrobacteraceae bacterium, assembly GCA_963846255.1. Taxonomy (GTDB): domain Bacteria; phylum Actinomycetota; class Thermoleophilia; order Solirubrobacterales; family Solirubrobacteraceae; genus Palsa-744. The sequence goes on along the minus strand of CAWJVE010000003.1, from coordinate 108,924 downwards.
CTGACTCACGGCCCGAGTTCGGCGCTTCTGGCGTAGAAGTCTTCCATCCCTTCCTGCTGTGCGGCTCGCAGACGACGCGGAAGCGGTGCACGAACCTCGTTGGGGATCACCACGTTCTCGAGTAGCCGGGACATTTCCCCTTCCAGCCCCGACCCGCCGCCGGCGAGGTTGGCGAGCTCGAGCTGGCCGCCGTTGGTCGAGTAGTCGTACAGCTCGAAGTCCTGATCGGACGTGTCCACTTCGATCGTGCCCTCCTTCCACGGCGAGTAGACGGCGTACTTGGCCGAGGGCGTTAGCACGGCGGCGACGTGGTGCGGGGCTTCGTTGGCGAAGCTGTAGGTGTACGAGAGCTCCTCGACCGTCGTCTCGTCGGTGATGTGGGCGATCCACGGACGGCCTGCCGCGGACGGTTCGGCGGCGATCTGCGCGATGTCGGCGCGCGGGGCGATGTGTGAGTAGCGAGCCTCGGAGCGCCAGCTCGAGGAGCCGGAGGCGATCGTCAAGAGCATCGGTGCAAGGTCGACGGTGGATGTGAGCTGGGTCCGCGTGCCGGCGCCGCTGGATAGACGTCCCCGCGGGTCGTAGATGTAGAGGGGCACATGGATGGCCTCCTCGTAGGCGCCCCCGCCCTTGGCCCGCAGGCCGTGCGATCCGGCGTACTCGCCGTGATCAGCGGTGAAGATCACGATCGTGTTCTCCTCGAGCTCCGGCCGCGCCTGCAGCGCGTCGAGCACCCGTCCGATCTGGGCGTCGACCTCCTGCTGGTAGATCAGATACATGGTGCGATTCTGCGCCCAGCTGGCTTCTTCGAGCGGGCCGCCTTCGTTCGGCACCGGCCCACTCGCCATCGCCATCGTCTGCTCCAGAGCCGTCTGCAGGCGCGGCTTGTTTGCGAGCAGTTGCGCCGCCGTCTCGACGTTCGGCGGACTCCCGGCGAAGCGGTAGTCGGCCGCTTGGGTCACTTCGTCGGAGGCGGTGAACCGCGGCCACCAGTTGATGTCGTGCGGGTTGACGAGCGAGACGGTCGTGCACCAGGGACCCGTCCCTGCACCGGCGAGCCATTCGATGAACTGTTCGGCGATCACCGGGTCCTTTTCTTTCCCCTGCTCGGGGTTTCCGTTCGGCGAGGGGTAGGTGCCGCCGTCGAAGCCGTAGGCCTCGAGTCCGCCCGGTGTCTTGTCGGGCTCGGGCCCGAGGTGCCACTTGCCCCACCAGGTGGTCGTGTAGCCCTGCTCGCGGAGCATCGTGCCCCAGGTGGGGAACTTGTCACTCAGCGTGCTGCTGTCCGCGACCGCCTTGGTCAGCATGCACCCGGTCTGGTGCCCGTACAGGCCGGTCAACATCGTGCCGCGCGCGGCCACGCACATGTTCGCCGCCGTGTAGTGGTTCTCGAACGACGTAGCGCGGCTACGAATCCGCGCCAGGTTCGGCAGCAGCGTGTCGATCGCCTGCTGGGAGGGAAACCACTGCGGCGCCCGCATCTCGTCGACGATGATCACCAGGATGTTCGGTCGCCGCTGCGATTTCGCCGCCGCGGCCAACGGCGCGAGCGCCTGCGAGGCGACGAGGCCGCCTCCTGCAGCCGCGGCCCGCTTGATGAACGACCGTCGATCCATTCTCGTTGCCACGTGCTAGCTCCTGTTGGGTCGGGTCCGCTGGATGGAAGTCGGCGAGGTCACTGGGCAGGCCTGGCGGCGCCATCGATGCAAAAAGCGCGCCGCAGTACGGCACGCTAAATCCCTCCCGCCCGATAAATCTCACTTAGACCATCGACATACCCTAGATTCTCGTCGTCTAAACGAGGACCGGGGCCTGGCGTTTGGTGTACGTTCGTCTCGTAATTCGTCCCCCAGCGCGTCGGCCCAACCTCGCATCCGGGCCGATGCTCCCCGGAGGTGGTCCATGCCCGACCGTGTTGATGCCCATCATCTGTTGCTGATCGGGGCCGGGCCCGGCGTCGGCGCCGCGGTGGTCCGGCGTTTCGGCCGCGAGGGCTTCCGCAGCACGGTCATCTCCCGCAGCGGGACGGTCGACGCGGTGGCCGACGAACTACGCAGCGGCGGTCTCGAGATAGAGGCGGTCGCCGCGGATATCGAGGACCTGGACGGCTATCGCGAGACGCTCGAGCGGATCTTCGGGGCCTCGGGGGCCCCAGGTGTCGTGGTCTACAACGCTGCCCTGCCAGATCCGGGCCAGATCCTCGACGCCACGGTCGAGCGGCTGCGAACCGCCCACGACGTTGATGTCCTCGGAGCGGTCGTCGCCGCACAGGTGGCCGCGCCCGTCCTGAGTGCAGCCGGCTCAGGCACGCTGCTCGTGACCAGCGGCGGCTTCGCCGACCATCCACTACCCGCCCTGGCGAGCCTCTCGATGGGGAAGGCCGCCCTGCGCTCGGCCCAGACGCTGATCGCCGCCGGCGTGCGGGACGAAGGCGTCCACGCCGCCACCGTCACGATCGACGGTGTCGTCAAGCCGGGGACGGACTTCGATCCAGACAGCATCGCGGAGCTCTTCTGGACCGCACATGCCGACGCGAAGGACGACTGGCAGACTGAGTACCGGTTCACAGGCGCATAGCGGAGCGCCGGCGCCGATGTTCGGTGAGTCGAACATGCGCTGCCGGCGGCCCCTCGCCAGTGCAGCCCCTGCAAGCGGATCGGAGGAGGACGGCAACTATGGCCGCAGGTAACGGGAAGATCGGCTTCGAGGCAGACATCAAGCCGCTGTTCCGCAGCAAGGATCGCGACGCCATGCTGCGCGCGTTCGACCTCTGGTCCTACGCCGACGTCGTCGCGAACGCGGATGCAATCGGGAAGCACCTGAGTGACGGAACGATGCCCTGCGACGGCGCCTGGCCGGCGGAGCACGTCGCGCTCTTCCAGCGCTGGGCGGTAGAGGGCACGCCGGAGTGACCGAACCGACACGTAAAGCGGGATGAGCATGCGGATTGTCGGGCTCGGGGGCTCGCTCCGGGCTGCTTCACGTAGCCGCGCTGCGCTTGCCGTGGCGCTTGAGGGGGCCGCTGAAGCCGGCGCCGCGACCGAGTTGCTCGATCTTCGGAGTCTGGAGCTGCCGATGTTCAATCCCGAGCACGAGGCCGACGCGCCCGCCAACGTCCGAGCGATGATCGAGACCTGTTACCAGGCCGACGGGATGCTGTGGAGCAGCCCCATGTACAACGGCTCGGTGTCGGGTTCGTTCAAGAACGCCATCGACTGGCTGCACATCCTCGGGTCGCGCGATCCGGCATACCTGCATGACACCGTCGTCGGACTGATCAGCACGGCGGGCGGCATTCAGGGGCTTCAGGTCATCAACACGATGGATTTCTCGGCGCGCTCGCTGCGCGCCTGGGCGGTCCCGTACGCCGTCCCGATCGCCGGGGCGACGACGGCGTTCGCAGACTCGGGTGCCGTCGAGGACGAGGCGGTCGGGTCTCAGCTGCGAGCTCTCGGTGGGGAGGTGGTGCGCGTCGCCGAACGCCTGGCGCACGATCCCACGCTTCAGCGCGCGGCCGAGTGCGAAGACGCGGCCGAACGCGTTATCCGAGCCGCTTGACGTCGCGCTCGTCTGCGCCGGTCGTTCGTCAGCCGCCGGGCTCGTAGGCCCAGTCGCTACACGCGCCGCTGCGGTCGCAGTAAGGCTGATTGGCCGACTGCCCGCAACGGCAGAGCGCCGCGCGGGTCTCCCGTTTGCCGTCGAGCTCGAGGTCGCCCTCGATGAGCATCGGTCCGCCCTCCGGCAGTCGGATTCGCGTCGGGACGCGGGGCCGCTCGGGCTCTCCCTCTCGGAGCGCGTAGTGGAGCGCGCCCGTGGGGCACCGTCTGACCACCTCGGCGAGTGCGTCGGCGTCTGCGGCGTCGGGAGCGACCCACGGCCGCTTTGAGGTGTCGAACACGGCCGGCAGCCCGCGTACGCACTCGGCGGCGTGAAGGCACCGGACGGGATCGTAGGTCACCTCGATGTGCTCGCCCTCGTAGTGCTTCACAAGCCGAATTGCTCCCTGTAGGACTCGGGCACGAGCGCCTCGAACTCCCGGTGGCCTTCGATGAACGCTTTCACGAAAGGACAGAATGGCAGCACCGCGAGATCCCGTGCGCGGGCGTCCTCGAGCGCGAACCGGATCAGCCTGTCGCCGAGGCCGCGACCCCGCACGCGCTCGTCGACCTCGGTGTGGAGGAACGCGATCAGGCCCGGCCGAGCACGGTATGTCGTGGAGCCGACCACCTCGCCGTCGAGGGCCAGCTCGTAGCGTTCGCGATCGGGTGCGTCGGCCACATCGATACGACCCACATCGGCCACGTCAGCAAGACTAGAACGCGGACGAGTGGCCTGGGCCCTCACGGCCATGCAGCTGAGAGCCGGCCGTGTTCGTGCGCGCCAGCCCATCGAGGTGCCTCGCGATCTCGCCGCCCGCGCGATCGGATGTGCGCAGTGCGCACCCGCGGCGGTGATCACGAACCCCGGCGCACCCGGTACTTGAGATGGGCAACGCCGGGAGCGTCGACGGCTCGGACCTGCTCGAGCTGTGGCTCGGCGTCTCCGAGGTTGTCGAACAGCCGCTCACCGTCGCCGAGCAACACAGGTACCACGTGGAGCTCGAGTTCGTCCAGGAGCCCCGCCGCCATGTACTGCTGTACCGCGTGGGCGCCGCCCCAGAGCCGCACGTCGCGGCCGTTCGCCGCCTCCCTCGCCAGCGCGAGCGCGCGCTCGATCCCGTCGGCGACGAAGTGGAAGGTGGTGCCGCCCTTCAGCTGCAGGGGGTCGCGGGGGTGGTGGGTGAGGATGAAGACGTCGTTGTGGTACGGCGGGTCCTCCCCCCACCAGCCCTTCCAGTGTCCGTCCCCCCAATCCCCGCCGCCCACTGGTCCGAACATGTTGCGGCCCATCACCCCGGCGCCGATGTTCTCTTGCGTCTCCTCGATGATTCGGGTGCTCGCGTTCACTTCGCCGCCCTCCCGGCCGTGTGACTCGCGCCAGGCGCTCAGCGCAAAGACCCACTCATGCAGCCGCATTGCGCCTTCGCCGAGCGGGTGCTCCTCGTTCTGGTTCGGGCCGGCCGCGAACCCGTCCAGCGAGATAGAGATGTGACATCTGAGCTTGCTCATCGCTCCTCCTGGGTTCGTCGGACGTCAGGCGCTGTCGACGATGGCGAGGAAGTCCTGGAAGGCCTGGTCGACACGCGCCATGTCGCCGGTCGCATCGAGGTCCGTCAGCAGGCCTCGGATCATGGCGAGCACTACGGTAGCCAGTCCGGGTCGGCCGAGACTGCCCATGCCCTGTTCGAGCGGCGCCAGCCAGTCGGTGGTCGCGGTCCGCCGGAAGCCGGGCCAGAGTGGCTCTCCGGCGCTGTCGTGGAGCCGGCCGAACATCCGCAGGTAGGGCGCGCCCCGGGGCCCGGAGATCTCCGACCAGGCGCGGGCCAGGGTCCTCGGGTAGGGCTCGTCGGGTCGCAGGCGTATGAGCTCGGTGAAGGCCTCGAGCTGGCGCCGGCGGGCCTGCGTGAGGACCTCGCGGAGCAGTCCGTCACGGGTTCCGAAGTGGTAGATCAGCATCCGGTTCGAGGCGCCCGAGGCGCCTGCCAGCGGCCCGAGTCGGTCCGGGAGCCCGTGCTCGAGCGCATAGTCGGTGCACGCGTCGAGGAGCCGCTGCCTGATCTGGGGTTGGGCTTGTCTGCCGATCGCCCAATGTTTTCACGTAATGATCGGTACGTCTATCGTGGCTCGACAGTGGATCGACACGCGAGGAGGAGGTCACGATGAGGGTCGTTTTCGTGCACGGGGCATGTGTCAGGGACGGATCGTGGTGGTGGCACCGAACCGCCCGCCTGCTCGCCGAGCGGGGTCTCGCGAGCGAGGCGCCCGCGCTGCCGAGCTGCGGCGAGACGGGCGCGCCGACGGACGCGAAAGGACCGGGGCTGACCGAGGATGTCGCCGCGGTCCGTCAGGTCTTGAGCGCCAACGACGAGCCGACGGTGGTGGTAGCCCACAGCTACGGCGGGATCGTCACCGCGGAGGCGGCGGCGGGCGTTGAGGCCGTACGCCACCTGCTGCTCGTCTCCAGCTACCTGCCCGAGGTCGGGCAGAGCCTCTCCTCGTTCGCCGGGGAGGAGCCCGCCCCGTTCCTCGACGTCGACCCCGAGGGTGGCACCTTCACGGTGCGGGCCGACGCTTTGGCCGGAACGTTCCTACAGGACTGCGACCCCGAGCTCCAGCGCGAGGCCACGAACAGGACGGCCCGTCAGAGCCTGGCGGTACTCGGGCAGCCGGTGCAGGCAACGGCCTGGCAGCAGGTGCCCTCGACCTACCTCGTATGCGCGCAGGATCGGGGCACCCCCGCCCGCTTGCAGCGCAAGTTCGCCGCTCGGGCAGGCAGCGTCGCGGAGCTCGACGCCGGTCACCATCCCTTCCTCTCCCAGCCCGCCGCCGTCCGCGACCTGATCCTCGCGCTGTGACGGCGACACATGGGGGTTCACGAGCGCATATCCTCGGGCCGGGCTCTCAGCTGTCTGTCCCAGCGATGGAGAGGAGATCAGGTGACCGTCGTCGCACACAACTACTCCGAGCCGACTGTGCTGCGGGTCGATTCGTTCCCGATGCGGCTGTTCGAGAAGGCCAAGCGGTTGGGCGTCTGGAACCCGTCGGATTTCGACTTCTCCAAGGACCGCGAGGACTGGGAGGCGATGAGCGAAGAACGGCGAGAGGCGCTCTTGCAGCTGACGGGGGCGTTCCTCGGTGGCGAGGAAGCGGTCACGCTCGACCTTCTGCCACTGGTGCTCGCGATCGCTCGCCAGGGCCGACTCGAGGAGGAGATGTTCCTGACGACGTTCCTCTTCGAGGAGGCCAAGCACATGGACTTCTTCAGCCGCTGGATCCGTGAGGTGACCGGCGGGGCCGAACTGCCCCCGGCACGCGAGGCCTCGATCCAGCTCTTCGACGTCGAGCTGCCCAGTGCCATGAACGCGCTGATCGAGGACCACTCGCCGGCGGCCATGGCGCGCGCCTCGGTGACGTACAACATGATCATCGAGGGTGTCCTGGCGGAGACCGGCTACGCCAACTACCACCGCTCACTCGCGGTCAACGAACTGATGCCCGGCCTCTGTGCGGGCCTGGTCAACATCAAGCGCGACGAGTCGCGCCACATCGCCTACGGCGTCTATCTCCTGAGCCGCCTGGTGGCCGAGGACCACACCGTGTGGGATGTCATCGAGGAGCGGATGACCGAGCTCCAGCCGCTGACCGAGGCGATCGTGGCTTCGGCCTACGAGGACAATCCTGACGGGGTGACCCCCTTCGGCCTGCACGTGGACGAGTTCACCGAGTTCGCGGCCAGTCAGTTCTCCAAGCGCTACAACCGCATCTCCAAAGCTCGCGAGCGGACCCTGGCCGACATCGAAGCGTCCAGCGAGCCCGCAGACGTCGAGGACCTGGTCACGGAGGTCTGAGCGGGCGCTTCGTTTGGCCAAGGCGCCCCGGGCACGTTCAGCCCACACGGCCGGCTCCGTCGCGAGGGCTATGGTGAACGCAGCATGAACGGCGTGGCAGGAGCGCGAGGCCGGCGCACGACAGCCGGCGGTGTCGTTCAGCCCCCGGGCGAAGCCCACGGGCGCAGCACGCGCGTGCTCGTGGTCTTCGAACACGGTCGCGGCGGTGAGGCGGCATTGCGAGAGGCGGCCGAATCGGCGGCCGCTGGCGCTGAGCTGTCGGTGGTGACGCTCGCACCTCAGGCAAAGCCGTTCAAATGCTGCGGAGGAGGCGGGCCCGGTCCCTACAACTGCGCCGTGCGCGACCAGGCGCAGGAAGAGCTTCGGCAAGCGCAGGGTCTGCTGGGATCCTTGGCCCAGCGCGCCACGTTCACCGTGCTCGTGGGTACCCCCGCCCCGCCGCTCACCGAGTGGTCAGCGGCGCGCGCCTTCGACGTCATCTATCTCCCGGCTCGTCGGTTCGCCGTGGGTGGTGGTCGCCAAGCACGTGCGCTGCGTCGCGCCAGCTCGGCAGAGATACGTCTCGTGGGATAGCCCGCCACCTCGCGTACCGCTCGTCGTACTTGCGTCCGCCGTCGCCCGGCAGTCCGGGGCGGGCGCATACCTTGGGAGCGGTGGAGGGAGTCCCGGTAGGCAGGGGGAGAGCGATCGCCTTCGCAGCTGTGGGACTCGCTGTGGGCATCGTGTTCATGTCCATGACGTTGGCGCTGACCGGCGTCTCACGTGCGGTGGCCGCGCCCGTATCGCTCGGCGCTGCTCATCTCGGGGTCGCACTCGCGGCGCCGGCGCCGCCCCCGCTTGGGGAAGCCGACGAACTGACGTACACCTGGCGGCGCTGCGCTTTCTACACGACGCTCATCTCCGTCGATGGCGCCTCGCACCTGTGGCGTCTCGACGACGACCCCGCGAGCACGGCCGCGGCCGACGTTCTCGGATCCACGACGGGGCGCTACGTCGGTGCCCACGCGGCGGCAACCACCGCCCCGCTGGCGGGGCAGGGCGCGACCGGTGCGGCGTTCGACGGTGCCACCTCCGCGGTGACACTGCCGGGGGTGGCCGACGAGCCGGGCACGGATGCCTACACGTTCGAGCTGTGGGCTCACCCTGAACGGGTGGACGGCGTGTACCGCTTTTTGGTCTCCCGTGAGGAAACGGTCGCCGGAACCCGCGCGGGCACCGGCGTATGGCTGTCCAAGGCCGGCCTCGGCTTCGAGCGCTGGAGTGGCGGACACAGCACGAGCATCGACTACACGACCGGCCTGCCACTCGCGAAATGGAGCTACGTCCTCGCTAGCTACGACGGAGCGACGATGCGTCTGTACGTGAACGGCGTGCAGGTCGGCTCCAAGGCGACGACGGCACCGCTGAGCGACGTCTCGGGCCCGACGGTGCTCGGCGCTGGAGCGGGCGCGAACGCGGGCTTCTTCGCAGGCGACCTCGCCGACGCGGCGCTCTACCCGCTCGCGCTCGCCCGTGCGCACGTCGCCGCCCACTACGCCGATGGGACCAATACTCCGTGCACCGCGATCACCGGAGCGGCGCGCAGCACCTACACCCCTGCCCTGGCCGACCTCGGCGACACTCTCTCGTCGACCGTCACGGCCACCGGCGCCGCGCACGGCGCGAGCAGCGAAGGGGAGAGTGAAGGGCCGGTGGACGACGGGCACGGGAACCTCGCACTGGCCTCCGTCGAAGGCTTGAGCGAAGGCAAGACCGTGAGCGGGACGATCACGGTGACCGCCGCCCTGCACGGCCTCCCGGCCGATCGCATCGAGTTCGACGTGGACGGGCAGTACCGCTACGCCAAGGTCGCCGAAGCCCCCTACCAGTACACCTGGTACACGCGCGCAGAGGCCAACGGGTCGCATACGCTCAGCGTCAAGCTGTGGGGGCCGGGGGCCACGACGCCGGTGGTGACCCAGGTGACGGTGAACGTCGAGAACGCCACCCTCTATCCCGCCCCACTGTCGTTTGGCGAGGAGAGCATGTACGCCGAACTGAACGAGGGTGAAGAAGCCACGGCGCAGGATCTGCTTGGAAACGTGTGGCCGGCGCGCGGGTTCCCGCTGCCGTACCTGTCATGGCCTCTCACCTGGCAGGAGGACCCCTACCACGAAGCGTATTGGGAGTTCTACTTCTACGGACTGCGCCCCGAGGCGACGTTGTTGTACGAGTGGGAGACCACGGGCCGGAGCGCCTACCTCGAAAAGCTGATCGCGATCCTGCGCTCCTACGTCGCCTACGACGCCACCCGCACGGAAAACACTGTGACGTTCGACAACGACCACACCTCCGCCTACCGCACGATGGAGCTGATCAACTTCTACGTCAAGCTGAAGGTCGCGCACGCCCTGCCCTCCGACCTCGAAGCGGGGCTGGGGCGCTCGCTGCAGAAGCTGGGGACGTTCCTCGCCGAATCGCGGCATTTCGAGGCCGACTTCAACCACGGTTTCAACGAGGCCGCCGCCCTGCTGCTGCTGGCCGACAACTTCCCGCACATGGCGGGCGCGAGCGGGTGGCGGACGCTGGCATTGGAACGGTTGAAGGAGATGCTCGCCAACACGATCGACGCCGACGGCGTGGAGGTCGAGAACTCGCCCTTCTACCAGGTGTACGTGCTCGGGCTCGTCTACCAGATCGCGCAATGGGCCAAGCGCTATGAGCCCACGCTGGCGACTCCCTATCTCCAAGCGGCGACGAAGATGCTGCGCTACGCCGCCGATGTGACGATGCCCAACGGCTACCTGCCGATGCTGGGCGCCACCGCCACCACCTACATGCCGAGCCAGGACCCCACCGTCTACGGTCCGATGGCCGCCGCCGATCCCGAATTCGACTTCGCCTACACCCGCGGCGCCCACGGTACGCCGCCACCCGACGGGACGGTGCTGTTCCCCATATCCGGCCTCTTCCTGATGCGCTCGCCGCTCGGAGCGCTCACCAATCTCCCCAACCAGACTTTCGTCACCTTCAACGCCGGGACCTACCGCACCAGTCACTCCGACCTCGACGCGCTGGGGATCACGATGTACTCGAACGGCGCCGAGGTGCTCCCGACCTCTGGGCTCTACACCTACACCGAAGAACCGGGCCTCGAGTACTTCCACGGCACCCGCTCCCACAACACGGTGGTGGTCGACGGGAAGGACCAGGCGGAGGGGTCCGCCGAAGCCGGCAGCCACGGGTCCAAGGAAGGCGCAACCTGGGCGAGCGGGGTGAGCAAGCTGTATCCCGGGGTCACCCATCACCGCACCGTCATCGTCCTGCGCCAAGGGCTCGTGCTGGTGCACGACGAACTCACCAGCGCGAGCTCACACGAATACAGCCAGACGTGGCACTTGGCACCCAGCGCCACCCCTGCGGGGACCGCCGCCACCCTCACCGCCACCGCGAGCGGCAAACCCCAGCTGACGATCACCCAGGCCGTCCCGGACGGGATATCTCTGCAGCGCTTCGACGGCGCCACCAGCCCGATGCAGGGCTGGTACTCCTCAAGCTACGGCTCAAAGCGACCCAGCTGGGCGCTGCAATACACCCGCGACGGCACCTCCGCCGGCTTCGGAACCCTGCTCGCCTCCGGCCCCTACGCCGGCGAGAGCGCAACGCTCACCGAACACGTCGAAGCAGCAGCCGACACGCTCCAAGCGTGCGTCGGCGGCAGCACTGGCTACGTGGTGAGCATCCCGCACGACAACGCCGCGGCTCCGACGATCTCCGCGGGCGGCTGTCCGGGCTGACGCCGCCGCGGGCGTTGACCCGGCCGGTGTCTTCGCCGTGTCCTCGCCCTAGCCGGCGGCCAGCGGCTTGGGCTGCACCGAGCCGCGACCGATGACCTCGACCTCCTCGCCGGGGAGGCAGCTCGAGATCGCGAGCGTCTCGCGGGCAACGGAGCGGCGCAAGAGCACGAAGGCGACGGCTCCGAGTGCCGCCGGGACGGCGAGCGCGATCGCGCGGTACGCGAGCACGGCGGCGGTCGCCGAGGTGAGCGATACCCCGTAGAGGGCATACGCGCCGATCAGGCCCAGATCGACGCCGCCCACGCCGCCGGGCACGGGGATCAATCCCCCCAGCTCGCCGACCAGGTACCCCATCCAGATGATCGCCAGGGACGGCGCCGAGCCGAAAGCGTGGAACGTCGCCCACATCACCATCACGTCGAAGAACAGGTAGCCGATCAGCCCCACGTAGAGCCACGGATCTCCGGTTCGCAGCAGGGCCAACGCCTCCTCGACACCGTCAGCCAGGGTTCGCAGCACCCGCGCCAGGCGTGAGCCCGCACCGTGGCGCGCCGCTCGGCGCTCGCCTGCTCGCCCCGCCAGGCGAGCACCGCCGATCGTGACCGCGATCGCCGCGGCGGCCACGGCGGCGGGCAGCGCCGTCAGCCAGAGACTGGCCGTGCTGGGGAGCAGGCCGACGGCGAGGGCGGCTCCGATGATGAACACGCCCAGCACGTTGGGGAGGCTGGTCAGGAAGAAGAAGGCGACGCTCCGCCGCGCGATCCGGTCGGTCGGCATGCCACCGCGGTGCAGCGCCCAGGCACCGAGCGCCAGGCCCCCCAGACCGCCGGTCGGCAAGACGGCGTTGGCGCCGAGCTCCGAGAAGCCGATCTCGGCGCTGGTCGACAGGCGCATCGCGCGGCAGAACACACTGCGAAAGACCAACACATACGCGACGCCCGACAGGATCTTCAGCAGAACGCCCGCGCCGATCCAGACCGGATCGCCGTGACTCAAGCGGGAGCGCAGGCTGGCCAGGCCCGGGACCAGCGTGATCAACACGACGATGATGACCACGAGCGTCAGGAGCCAGAGCAGGCGCCCGCGCAGACTCGAGCTGGGGACCTCGGGCGGGGGTGCGAGGTCCTCGAAAGCGGTGGCTGTCGCAGCTTCGCTGTTCATCGTGAGGACTCACGCGAGGGTAGCTTGCCGCTTGGCGGTGCCCGCCTCGGGCGCCGACGCGAAGTAGCCTGGCGGACGACCCCTTCGACGCTCGCGAACAGGAGGCTGAGCAGTGAACAAGCCGGTGTTGTTCTGCTACGACGGATCAGACGGCTCCAAGACGGCACTGGCCGCCGCGGTCGGGCTGATCAGGCCCGCCGACGCGGTGGTATTGGTCGTCTGGACGCCGGCTGCCGTGCAGTTGGCCCGCGCGGGCTCGTTCGTGGTTGCGGTCCCCAACGAGGGCGAGATCGACGAGCAACAGGCGGCTACCGCGCGAGAGATCGCGGAGGAGGGCGCCGCGAGCGCCCGCGAGCGCGGCTACAACGCGACCGCGCGCATCGCGCAGGCGAACGAGTCCGTGGCCGCGACGATCGACGCGATCGCCGAGGAGATCGACGCCGGACTGGTCGTCTGCGGTCAGCGCGGCCGCGGTGCCATCGGCAGCGCCCTGCTCGGCAGCGTCTCCCACGCACTTGCCGCACACACCAGGCGGCCGGTGCTCATCGCCCCTCAGCACCCGTCGTAGCGCCGACGAGGGGCGGGGCCTGGTCGGCCGGCTCGAAGTGGTGGCAGTTGCCGATCGCGTGCCGGGCGAGGGCAGCCCTGATCGTGGGCACGCGAGGCTTGGCGCGGCCGGGAAGGATCACGATCGCCAAAAGGAAGCCGAGGGCAAAGAATCCCGCCGCCCACGAGAACGCCGTGGTGTAGCCGTGAACCGCCGCCGCGTCAGCCAGGCCGGTGGTGTGCAGGTGGGCGGCGGTGTAGCTGGCGACAGCGCTGGCAAAGATCGTGCTCAGCAGTGAGGTGCCAACCGAGCCGCCGACCTGCTGGGAGGTGTTGACCATCGCCGACGCGACCCCGGCCTCGGTTCCCTCCACACCCAGCGTGGCGCTCGAGAACGCCGGCGCGAAGATGCATCCCATCCCGACGCCGAGGACCAGTAGACCGGGAAGGACATTGGTGGCGTAGCTGGAGCCGGGCGTAAGGCGCGTGAACAGGAGCATCGCGATCGCCCCCAGCGTCGTGCCCACGAGTACCAGCGGCTTTACCCCGGTGTGTTGGATCACGCGGGTCTGCACCGTGGTCGAGGTGACCACCAACACACCGGTGAGAGGGAGGAACGCCAGTCCGGTGGTGAGTGGCGAGAGGCCGAGCTGCTGCTGCAGGAAGTAGGTCAGGAAGAGAAATACCGCGAAGGTCCCCGCCCCGGCCAGCGCGATCGTGGTGTACGCGCCGCCGCGCACGCGGTCCCAGACGATGTGCAGGGGCAGCAACGGATGCTCGGTTCGGCGCTCGATGAGTACGAAAGCCGTCAAGAGCACGGGGCTGGCGACGAGCGCCACGATCGTGGCCGTGGCACTCCAGGAGTGTGTCTCTGCGTTGGAGAAGCCGTAGACCAGCGCGAACAGACCCAGCGCTGAGGTGAGAGCCCCGGGTACGTCGATCGGCTCCCGCTCCGGAGCCCTGTGATTGACCAGCAGCCGCAACGCCACGATCGTCGTGGGCACGGCGATCACGAGGTTGACGTACAGGCACCAGCGCCAGGACAGGATCTGGGTGAGCGCGCCGCCGAGTATCAGCCCGAGCGACGCGCCACCGCCGGCGATGGCGCCGAAGACTCCGAATGCCGTGGGTCGGTCGGGGGATCCGGCAAAGGTCACCGTCAGCAACCCCAGCGCCGAGGGGGCGAGCAGGGCGCCGAACGCCCCCTGGAGTGTTCTGGCGGCCACGAGCACGCCGAAGGTCTGCGCGAGCCCGCCGAGCGCCGAGGCGATCGAGAACCCGGCCAGGCCGGCGATCAGGGTCCACTTGCGCCCGAACAGATCGCCGAGCTTGCCGCCCAGCAACAGCAGGCTGCCGAACGCCAGTGCGTAGGCCGTCACGATCCACTGCCGGCTCTCGGTCGAGAAATGGAGCGCTTCCTGGGCCGAGGGAATGGCGATCGTCACGATCGTCGCGTCCAGCACCACCATCAGCTGGGCGACGCTGAGCAGGGCCAGAACCGCCCAACGGTTCGGTTCCGGTCGCGCGGAGGCGACAGGCATCGGCTGGGCCGCGTTCAGATCGGCGCTGCGACCATCGACCCCAGCCATGCCGTGACCGTAACACCGTCACGCCGGCGGCTGCAGATTGCGATCGCAGGCGGGTGGCTTCGCCGGCACGCTGAGGCCGGGGTGTGCTCGTCGGCTCGGGTCAGATACGCGACGTGTCGGGAGCGGCGTTGGGACTGATCTGTCTGACCATCAAGCTCACTGCGGCCACGACGGCCAAGGCAACGACGGTGGCGCAGTACACCAGCGCGGTGGGACGCAGGCCGTAGCGGGTGGTCGCGAATCCGGCCACCAGGGCCGGCGCACCGAAGCCGATGTAGGAGACGGTGAAGATCGCCGCCACGAGGCCCGCCCTGTCCTCCGCGGGCGCGAGAGCCAGAATCATCCTGAAGGCGCCCACGAACACGGGTCCGAAGCCGATCCCGGCGATGAACGTGCCGAGCAGGAGCAGGACGGATGATCGAACAGCGATCGCGAGCACGGTTATGGCGCCACCGATCACCAGGCCGATGCAGCCCTCGAGCATCATCCGGCGTGGCTCCAGCCCGCGCCGCGCCACGGAGGCCGCCGCGCCGGTCCCGCAGAGCAGGCAGATCGACAGCCCTCCCCAGAACAGGTTCGTGGACTTCACCTGTTCGGCCACGAGCGAAGGCCCCAGCGACAGGTAGAACCCGCCGAGGGCCCAGCTGCCGACGATGCACGGCACCGACACGGCGAACGCCGTCCGGGCTCGTCTCGGCACGGTGATGCGGGGACGTAGCGACGCAAGCGCGCCCGGCCGGCGAGCCCCCGGCTCGGGCATCACGGCCACCGCGGCGAGGCTGACGGCGAAGCCCGCCAGCAGAAGCCACCACGTCAGGTCGGTGCGAGCGGGTGCGTACTGGACGAGCAGGCTCGTGGCGAGCGCGCCAAAGGCGAGTCCCCCCGTCGAGGAGGCACTGGCGGTGAGTGGGGCGAGTTCCCCGGTCGGTTTGATGTCGAGCAGAGCCGCGCTGAGCGCGCCCGTCGTCAGGCCCACGGCGACGCCCTGGAGCGCTCTTGCGAGAATCAGTGCGCCGACCCCCTGAGCCGCCACGAAGGCCAGACACGTCGCGATCTCCAGCAGGAGCCCGACTGCGATCACGGGGCGCCGCCCGACGTGATCGGAGAGCGACCCGGCTACGAGCAGGGTCGACAGCAGCGTGAGGACGTAGACGGCGAAGACGGCGGTCAGCGTGCTGTCGGAGAACCCCCACTGTTGCTGGTAGACGCGGTACAGCGGCGCGGGCGCCGCCGATGCCGCGATGAGCAGGAACAGGACGAGCGCCGTCGCCCAGAACCAACCCGACCGGGCCTCAACGGTCCCGAACTCGCTCCTAGCCACCGAGGAATGCGTCGACATCCGCCGCGAAGTCTGCCGCGTGCTGGAACAGGAAGCCGTGCGCAGCGTCGGGGTAGATCTTCAACTTCGCCCTGGCGCCCCAGCGCGACGGAGCACGGGGTTGACGACGTCGTAGAGCCCGTGGGGCTTCTAGGGCGTCCAGTTGTCCAGCGCCGGCGTGACCTGGAGTTCGTGGGTCATCGCCCGCGGGCTCTGGCTGGCCAGGTAGAGGACCGCGTCGGCCAGACTCGGCTGGTCGGCGGAGCTGGCGTCGCCCTGCCCGGACCGGTCGATGCCGGCATCGACGACCAGCAGCGCGACGTGGATTTCCAGCTCGCGAAGCTCCAACGCGGCCGCCTGGGTGAGCGCGCGTACGCTGAAGGCGCCCGCCGCCCACAGGCCGCGTCCGGGCATCGCTCGCCGGGATGAGCCGCCGGTGATCTGGACCACGGTCGCCGGGCCGCCCTGTGCAGTCAGGAAGCGCGCCGAGGCGCTCAGGGCGCCGTACGCCCCGCGGGCCGGCGAGGTGGCCCAGCGCTCGAAGCTGGCGGGATCGCTCTCCGCCAGGGGTCCGCCCCCGAACGGGCCCCCGCCGCCGCCGGCGTAGGGGGAGGCGGCATTGACGACCAGGTCGACCCTCCCGAAGCGAGCGCTGGCCTCCTCGAGCGCGCCAAGGACGGACGCCTGGTCGGTGACGTCGATCTCCACCGCATGCGCTCCGGCGCCGCGAATCCGCTCGAGCGTCTCGGCCGACACCGCGCCGCCCGCCACGTCCCAGCCGTCGGCGAGCAGTCGTTCGATGATCGCCATGCCCAGGTTGCGGGCGCCAATTACCAGGGCAGCAGGCATCTGCGCGTCGTCCTTCCGCTCGCGGCCACCAAGCGCATCGGACGAGATCCTAGCTCGGCGTCGCGGCTGCCAGCCGTCAGGACGGCTCGAGCGTCGCGCTGATGATTGGAGCGCTTGTCGGGTGGCGGCTGCCCCCGGCCGGCTCGGCCGTGACCATCACCTGCTGGACGTGCCGGAGGTTGCCGGGAACGTCGACTGATGCGCTTCCTTCGCTGTTCACGCTGAACAGCGCGTTGGTTGGCCGCGGAGCCGCGTGGGCGCCGGCGAGCCACACCTGGTAGATCTTCCCGGCCGGCGGCTGGGGGAGGTTGGAGATCACGAGCTCGGCGTGCGTCCCGCTCTGGCGAAGCTCGGCTCGGCCGCTCGGCGCGATCGCGGCAACGAGTGCCCGGGTGACACGAGGGCTCGTGGAGGACCCGGAGGTGAGGAGGACCGCGCCGAGCGCGGCCGCAGCGGCGATCGTCGCGGCGGCGGCGAGCGCTGCGAAGCGCCGCGTTCGTTGGTTTGTGGCGGTTCGGGGCACGCGATCGGCCTGCGCCCCTGCTGCGTTGAGCAGCTCGGCCTCCGAGCGCACCTGCGCCATGATCCGTCCGAGCAGGACGTCGTTTGCCCGTGCGGGTGGGGCGGCACGGAGCGGGCTGATGGTGGGTTCCAACTCGTCGAGCTCTCGACGGCAGCTCGCGCAGCCCTGGATGTGCTCGCGGTAGCGCTCGGCCTCGTCGGGCTGCAGCGCTCCCAGGAGATAGGCGGCCCCCTGCAACTGCTGATCGCAGACGGGATCGCTCATGTCAGTGGCTCCCAGCTCGCCAGGTGGTAGCGCATCTTTTGCAGTCCCAGGCGCATGCGGCCCTTGACGGTTCCCTCGGGGAGGTCGAGCATCGAGGCGATCTCCGTGTGGGTGAAGCCCGAGAAGTAGGCCAGCTCGATCACGTGGCTCTGGTCTTTGGGAAGCTGCGCCAGGGCCGAGCGCACCTCGCGGGCCTCGTCGCGCTGAGCGACTTCGACGTCCGTCTGCCCGGGTGCGCGCAGGCGTTCGTGCAGGCCCTCGTCGCTCACGCTGCGTTGGTACAGCGCGCCGTTGCGGCGGACGGCGTCGATCGCTCGATGGTGGACGATCGACAGCGTCCAGTTGCGCAGGCTTCCCCGCGTCGGGTCATAGCGCGAACCGTTTCGCCACACCGAGATGAACGCCTCTTGGACGATGTCTTCGGCGAGCGGGAACGGTCCGACGATGCGGTAGGCAAGCGACAGCGCCGAGTCGGCGTGGCGTTCCAAGACAACCTCGAAGGCCTCCGGATCGTTCTCGCCGACGAGCTGCATCAGCTCCTCGTCGGCGAGCCGGCTCAGCGGCATCGCAGCCCGGCCCGGGCGGCGCGGCAGACGCAGGGTGTATCCCATCTCTTGTCCTACGCGCCTGCGACCAGGCGCGATCACATTTCTCCAGGTCTTTGTTCGGCCGGGTGGTCCGTGGCAAGACGCCGGGACTTTTTGTGATCCGGATCGGGGACCGGTTCGAATAGGCCCAGAACGCTTGATCTGAGAAACGGGTCGGGCTGTCGTTCTGAAACCACCCGATTGGAGAAAAGCCATGAGCTATGAGCTCAACCTGGACGCGATTGACCACGACGGCGCGGTGCGCGAGTCCGCCGAAGAGGTCGCGGGCGATACCCGCCTGAGCTTCCTGACAAAGGCCGGCGTCGGTGCGGCCGGAGTGATGAGTGGCGGCGCGGTCCTGTCCGCCCTGGCACCGCAAGCCCTGGCTGCCACGGCAAACGGGCGTCCCCCGGCGTCGTTCGGCGCGGGCGACATCGGGATCCTCAACTACGCGCTTACGCTCGAGTACCTGGAGGCGGCGTTCTACAACGGCGCGACCGCCGCGAACCTGCCGCTCAGCGCCCAGGCACAGGCCTTCCTGAAGGTCACGACCAGGGACGAGAACGCACACGTCGCGTTCCTGAAGAAAGCGCTCGGTTCGAAGGCCGCCAAGGTACCGAAGTTCAACTTCCAGGGCGCCAACACGAACGCGGAAATGTTCATGAAGACCGCAGAGGTGCTCGAGAACACGGGAGTACACGCTTACTCCGGTCAGGCGCTGAACATCAAGCACGCCGCATATGTGAAGGCCGCCCTGTCGATTCTGACCGTCGAGGCCCGCCACGCGAGCGTGATCGGCCTGTTGAACGAACCGGCAGGCGCGGCCATCACGCCCAACGGGCCGTTTGACACGCCGCTCACTGCGCCGAAGGTTCTCGCCGCCGTCAAGGCCACCGGCTTCATCGTCGGCTGAAACCGGCACCCGTCAGCCCTCCAAAGCCACGATCAAAGGAGTTCTTGAGATGCCCAGTCCCCCGAACGAGCAGACCGAGCAGGCAGCGCCGCAGCCTGCCGGGATCGTCGAGCGCCTCGTGCGTGACGACACTGATCGCAAGCGGTTCCTCAAGATGGCGGGCGCCGCCGGCGCCACAAGTTTTGGAGCATTTGTGCTGGCCGCCTGCGGCGGCAGTAAAAGCGGGTCCACCGCATCAACGGCACCGGCAACCACGAGCGCCGCGGCCCAGAGTAGCGACACCGGCGATCTGGAAATCGTCAACTACGCGCTGACGCTCGAGTACCTGGAGACCGAGTTCTACGAGAAGGTCATCGCGTCGGGCCTCTTCAAAGGCAAGGTCGCGAGCCTGCTCAAGGAATTCGGGGCCCAGGAGCAGACGCACGTCGAAGCGCTAGCGGGTACGGCCAAGAAGCTCGGCGGCACGCCGGCCGCAAAACCCGAAGGTAAGTTCCCGATCGAATCGGCAACCCAGGTCGCCGAGCTCGCCTACACGGTCGAGAACCTCGGGGCCTCGGCATATCTCGGTCAGGCGGCCAAGATCCAGAGCCCGGAAGTGCTCGCGGCCGCGCTGGCGATTCACACGGTCGAGGGTCGCCACGCGGCGACGATCGGCACGCTCGTCAAAAAGCCGGTCACTCCGGATGGCGCGTTCGCCAAGCCGGCTGACATGGCCACGGTCCTCGCGGCGGTCAAGCCGTTCCTGGCCTGACCCCATCGAAATTTCTAGAAAGGAACCAGATGACCGATCATTCGATAGCTCACCCGGAGCTGAGCGCCGTCGAGGTTCACGGCATGACCCGCCAGAGCTTCATCCTGCGCGGCACCTTGGCAGCCGGCGCCGTGTATGGCATGGGAGCCGTGGCGCCGTTCGTCTCCCAGGTACTAGCCGCGACAGGTGGCGGCGACGCGGAAATTCTCAACTTCGCACTCACCCTGGAGTACCTGGAGGCCGACTTCTACACGGTCAAGGGCAAGCGGGTCGGCCTCTCGGGCCAGGCCAAGGACTATGCGAGGCTGTTCGGGGCTGAGGAGGAGGCACACGTCTCAGCCCTCACCGCCGCGATCAAACAGCTCGGCGGCACGCCCGTCAAGAAACCGACGTTCGTGTTCCCGGGGAGCAGCGAAAGCTCGTTCCTGGCGCTCGCCTCGGTGCTCGAGAACACCGGCGTCGGCGCCTACAACGGCGCCGGGCCGTCGCTGCAGTCAAAGCAGGTGCTCGCGTCCGCCGGCAGCATTGTGCAGGTCGAGGCAAGGCACGCCGCTGCGATCAACCTGTTGATCGGCAAGAGCCCCACCCCCAACCAGGGCTTCGACCAGCCGCTGACAAAGGCGCAGGTGCTCGCCAAGGCCGGCCCGCTGATCAAGGAATAAAGCGCGCACGCGCCGGTAGGACCTTCAATCCGACACTAGGAGTTGATTCCAAATGGGACTTGACAACCCGATCCACATCGCATTTCTACTGATCCTGCTGCTGCTCGTCTTCGGAGCCAAGCGACTGCCTGAGATGGGGCGCTCGCTCGGGTCCGGGATGCGTGGTTTCAAGGACTCGCTCAGCGGCGAGGGCGGCCAACCTGCTTTGAGCGAACAACACCAGGACTCGGCCGCGGTGGCGGTGCACGAGGTCCCCGCGTCGGTGGTGGCAGTGGAGCCGGTACCGCCGGCCTCGGCCTGACGCGAGCGAGCGAGCGAGAGCCAATGGCTGTCGCCGCCGGCCGCATCGGCCACCAGGACCGGCTCAGTCTGGTCGATCACCTGACCGAGCTGCGGGCACGGCTGATCGTGTCGCTGGCGGCGCTCGCCTTGGCGTTCGGTTTCTGCATGTGGCAGAACCACGCGCTGCTCCACGTCATCAATGCGCCGCTGGCGCATCAGACCCAAAAACAGGTTCGAGCGGGCAACGGCCCGCTCGGCGCCACCTACGCCGTCCAGCAAGACGCTCGCGCCGTCGCGACGCAGCTTCAGGTCGTGGTTGCGGCACTCGAGCGTCCGCACAGTGGCGCATCAGCCGCCACCCGGGCGTCCATCGCGGGCGTGACCCCGCATCTGCACAAGGCGATCGCGGGCCTCTCAAAGACACCCGAGGGCAACAAGCCGGTGACGCTCGGGATCGGCGAGCCGTTCACCACCACGATCGGCGTCGCGCTGATCTTCGCGTTCATCCTTGCGCTTCCGATCATCCTGTACGAGCTCTACGGCTTCCTGCTGCCGGCATTCAGTCCCGAGCAGCAACGCATCGCCACCCCGCTGATGCTCGCGATCCCCTTCCTGTTCATCGCCGGCGTCACGTTCGGCTACTTCATCGTCCTCCCGGCCGCCGTGCGCTTCTTTCAGAACTTCAACAGCGGCGAGTTCAACGTGCTCGTGCAGGCCAGCCAGTACTACCACTTCGCGGCCGTCATCCTGCTCGCAATGGGACTGGTGTTCCAGGTGCCGGTCGGCGTCCTCGCGGCAACCCGCGCCGGAATAGTCACACCCCGACAGCTACGCCACAACCGCCGCTACGCGCTCCTCGCCTGCGGGGCCGTTGCGGCCTTCCTGCCCGGCGACGCGATCACGCTGCTGCTCGAGACCGTCCCCCTGTACCTGCTGTTCGAGGCCAGCGTGCTGCTCGCCACGATCCTCGATCACAGAGGACACCAGGCCGTCCAGCCGCCCTCGGCAGAGGCGTAGCCGACACCGTCGCCCGGCCCGGCGGCTACGAGCACCGATCGGGGCACCCCGGCCGGGCGTTTCCGGAACTGCTCAGCCGGCCGGGCGAGAGCGCGCCATCAAGTCTCGCACCGGCTGTGAGCCGTCGCGATCGGCAAGTGCCCCCAGCAGCGCCGCCGCACCGCCGCTCCCGAGCACGGGCTCGGCGAGGATCCGGAACTTCTCGGCCAGGCGCGTGCCCTGGGCCTCGAGGTCCGCGTTCGGTTTGCTCACGTCGCGCGCGCTCGCCAGCGAGCTTCCGCCCCGCAGTCGAACCTCCACGTGGGTGGGTGCTCCGGGCTCTCCGTCGGGGACCATCAGCACGCGGGAGCGCAAAAGCACCGTGTCGGGGTCAACCGCGTCGGAGTCGTCGATGCTCGCCGTCGAGCGGCCAAGGACCGTCATCGCAGCGAGGTGGGGGAGGCTGAACTTGACTTCGAGCCCCGTCGAGGGCTCGGGTATGACGCAGGTTCCGAGCTCGAGCTCGGTCACGTGGATCGTGATCTGCTCGACGTCCTCCGGCGCGAAGGGCGACCGCCCCTGAAGCTCGCGGAGCCCCTCGATGGTGGAGTGCGTGAAGAAGCACGACGCGTGGTACTTGAAGAGGTTCTCGCGCATGTGCCACGCGGAGGAAGGATCGTCAAGCGCCGCCGACGTATCGTCCCGCCCACCGTAGGCAGCGGCGAAGCCCTGGTCCGCCTCGATCGCGTCAAGGTTCGCCGTGAAGCCGCGCCCGGCGAGCAGCGCCGCGAGCAGGCCGCCCTGGCAGGCCCTGCCGGCGTGTAGCGACTTCGTCATCGTGCCGAAATTGCACTTCAGGCCCGCGGCTTGGCTGGCGGCGATTCCGAGCGCGGCCGCGGTCCGGCCGGGATCGAGTCCCAGCAGGCGGGCGCAGGCGGCGGCTGCTCCGATCGTGCCGGTCGTGCCCGTGGCGTGGAAGCCGCGCAGGTAGGGCTCCGGGCCCAGCCCGACCGCGAGGCGGCAGGTGGTCTCGTATCCCGCCAGGTAGGCCGTCAGCAGCTCGCAGACGCTGCTGTCCAGCTGCTCCGCCAGCGCGAGGGTGCCGGCCAGCACGGCGACCGAGGCGTGGCCGAGGAAGGCGACGTTGACGTCGTCGAAGTCCAGGCTGTGCGAGGAGGTGCCGTTGAGCAGCGCCGCGTCCAGGACGCCCAAACGCAGCCGGTGCCCGACGGCGGTGGCGGTTCGCTCGTCGCCCACGGCGCCGGCGGGGGGAGGATCTCCATAAGCGTCCTCGATGCGTCCTCTTGGCTGCCACCGAGGGTTACGGCGAACCAGTCGAGCAGCGACTGGCGCGCGAGCTCGGCGACGTCATCGGGGATCTCCGCAGCGTGGAGCGACGCCGCCCGCTGTGCGAGCCCGAGGGTCAGCCCGGCTGTCGTCGAGACGCTCATCGCGGCTCAGCGAAGTGTGGCGGAGTGTGGGACCCCAGCGCCACGCCGCGTCAGCCGGCTCGTTCGGCGGAGGCCAGCCCCCGCCGGGAGAGCAGCGCCATCACCGCCGCGGTGGCGGCGAGCACCGCGAATGACAGTCCGACCTTCGTCGGCGAGCCGGCCAACAGGCCCCTGCCGGCCTCGATCACGGGCGTGACCGGGTTCAGCTGGGAGACCGAGTGCACCCATCCGGTGATCAGGGTGATTGGGAGGTACACGGGCGCCAGGAACAGGGCCACGAACACCGGCATCTGGATCAGCGGTCCGGCCTGCTCGGTGCGGAAGAACATCGCGATCCCGATCGCCCACAGGGCAGCGGTGAAGTTCATGCCCACGCCGAGGAAGAAGAGGCCGAGAAGTTCGCCGGGGTTGCCATAGACGTGCATGCCGGCGATCAGCGCCGCGATCGTGACGATCGTCCCGGTGATCAGCCACCGTCCGAGGGCTCCCAAGACGTAGCCGGCGATGATCCCGCCCCGGTGCGGTGCCCCGAGCAGGAGCCTGCGCGCGAACCCGGACTGGAAGTCGCGTGCCACGGCGAAACCCGTGAAGACGCCGCCGAAGGCGGCCGATTGCAGGAACACGAACACGAACTGGAACGACGTGTAGCCAGGCTTGTAGTGGAAGTTGGGGAGCTCGCTGACCCGCGAGAGCCCGCCCGCGAAGGCGACCAGGAAGAAGAGCGGGAAGATGATCGAGGGGACGAGGATCGCGGGGTTGACGATCGTGTTGTGGACCGAGCGCCAGGCGACCCCGCGGGTGACGTACAGAAACCGTCTCATCCCCGCGCCAGCCTCGCTCTCATGGCCGGGCCGGACAGCGCCAGTGAGATCGCAGCCAGGGCCAGGGCGAAGCCGAACGCGAGCTCCAGCGCCTGTGCGTTCCACCCCTGGATGACGAGGCTGCGCAGCCCCTCGATCAGGTATGAGACCGGGTTGTAGGTGGCCACTTCGCGAAACCAGGTCGTCTGGATCAGGCTACGGGGAAGGTTCGAGGAGCTCAGGAACAGGGTCACGAACAGGAGCGGGAAGATTCCCTGAATCGCTTCCCCGCTGCCGAGCCGCAGCGCCAGGAGCCCGCCGAGCGTGGCGAACCCGAACGAGATGGCCAGCGACAGCAGCAGCAGCATCGCGACTCCGCCCACCCCGCTGGCGAAGTCGATCCCCAGCGCGACCGCCACCAGGATGAACACGACGGCCTGCACCACGGCGAGCACGGCGGCGCCGCCGAGCTGCCCGATCAGCATCGCCTCGGTTCGCAGGGGCGTCAGCGCGAGCCGGTTCAAGAAGCCGGTCTCGATGTCGCGTGCCAGGCTCGTACCGGCCGAGATCGACACGAACATCGCGCCCTGCACGAACGGCATCGCGAGCAGGAACGCCCGGTAGCTGTGGGTGGGGAAGCCCGGGATGTCGGCCGCCTTGCTCAGCGCGCTGCCGTTGATCGCGAACAGGATCAGCGGAAACACCATCGGGAAGATCAGCAGTGCGCGCTGCCGGTAGGTGTCCATCGCCGAGCGCTTGGCGACGACCGCGACCTGTTCGAGCAGCGAGCCGTGCCGTGTCATTCCGCGCCGGCGCCCTCGAGCTTGCGCCCGGTCTTGGCAAGGAACACGTCGTCCAGGGAGGGCTGGTGCAGCTGCAGCGACTCCACCCGCAGGTGGTTGCTGTCGAGCAGCCGCACGATCTCGGCCAGCTCCGACTCGCCGCCCGGCAGCTGGACGGTCACGGTTCCGCGGCCGTTGCGCTGGGGCTCTCCGAACCGGCTGAGCAGCTCGGCCAACCGTTCGCCGGCATCAGGGTCCACAGGCTGGACCGCCACACTGGGGCTCCCGATTTCGGCCTTCAGCTGGGCGGGAGAGCCCTCGGCGACGATCTTGCCGCGATCGATGATCCCGATGCGATCGGCCAGCGCGTCCGCCTCCTCGAGGTACTGCGTGGTGAGGAACACCGTGATCCCCTCGTCGTGGGCCAGCCGTGCCACCTCCTGCCACAACGCCGCCCGGCTCTGGGGGTCCAGACCGGTCGTGGGCTCGTCGAGGAACAGGATGCGGGGCTCGTGCACCAGCGCCATGGCGAGGTCCAGGCGCCGCTTCATGCCGCCGGAATAACCGCCCACCCGGCGATCCGCGGCTTCCTCGAGCCCCACCCGCTCGAGCAACTCCTGGGTGCGCTCACGGCGCCGGCGCGCCGGGATTCCCTGGAGCGTCGCCTGCAGGTTCAGGTGCTCGCGACCGGTGAGGATCGCGTCGAGGGCGGCTTCCTGGAGGGCAGCGCCGATGGTTGCACGGACCTTGGGGCTTTCGCGGACGATGTCGAAGCCGCCGACTCTCGCGGTCCCGCTGGTGGGCGGGAGCAGCGTCGTGAGCATCAGCACCGTGGTTGACTTGCCGGCTCCGTTGGGCCCCAGGAAGCCGTAGATCTCGCCGGTCTGCACGGCAAGGTCGATCCCATCGACTGCCCGCGGTCCTTTCTTGAACTCGCGGACGAGCTCTTGTACCTCGATGGCGGGGCCGGAAGCGGTCACGGACGGTATGTTAGCTCAACAGTTGAGCAAGGCAAATGTTTAGGGAATGAAGTATAATGGGGCCCGTGAGCACCGCTGTCAGGAGATCGCACACCGCCGCCGCAGCGCCGCATGCGACCTCGCCCGCCGAGGAGGTCTGGGCGCTGCTCCGCAGCCTGCTGTTCGCCGAGCGGCGCCGCTTCTGGGCCGCTGCATCGGAGTTCGATCTGCACCCGGCCCAGGCCGGGGCGCTGATGCAACTGGATGAGCGGGAGGGCCTGCCGATGCATGAGATCGCGTCCCTGCTCGCCTGTGACAGCTCCAACGTGACCGGCATCGTGGATCGCCTCGAGGCACGAGGCCTCGTCACCAGGCGCACCGCCGAGCGGGACCGGCGGGTCAAGCAGATCCTGCCCACGCCCGCCGGCGTCGAGGTGCGTGATGCCCTCCGTGTCCGCATGTCGCATGTGCCCGAGGGGATCGAACGTCTCTCGGCGCGAGATCAGCGCCAGCTTCGCGACCTGCTCGCGCGAGCTCTCGGCGGCACCGAAGCCGGCGACCCGGCGTAGCGATCCGGGACGTCCGCTCACGCCGGGCGAGCCCGGGGTGAGCGCGGGCTGCACACAGCGCCCGAACATTCGTCGGGTTGCGCGAGCGGTGCGCTGGCTGCGGGCAATAGCCAAGCTGACGGATTCCCGCGATCGGGTTCCGCTGTGAATGGTGGCTACGTGACCGACTCGACTTCGAAGGCGCTGACGGGGCGCTATCCGCGCACCGCGACGGGCCGCGGCGTGGTTCCGTATTCCGAGCGCGAGACCGTGCTCGTTCTGGTCGCCGCGGTGGCGGCCATCGGCGCGGTCATCCACGTGGGTGCGGCCGTCGATCACTGGGCCGAGTACCACCTCTACACCGTCGTCTTCGCCCTGATCGCCGTCCTTCAGACGGTGTGGGCCGTCCTGATCCTGCGTGGTGGCTCCGACCGGATTCTTGTGGCTGGATGCGTGGTGCAACTCGGAACGGTCATTCTCTGGGCCGTCTCGCGCACCGTCGGCGTTCCGCTCGCCCCGACCGCCTGGGTGCCGGAGGAGGTCGGCGCCCCCGACCTGATGGAGACGCTCGGCGAGCTGACGACGGTGCTGGCTGTCGCGAGCGTGTTGCTGGCAGGCCGCTTCGAGATCGCCCGCCGGGCCCGCCGGATGATGCCGGCCGTGCTGCTGCTCGTGATCCTGCTGAGCGCGATGTTCGGAACAGGGGCACATGCAGGCTGACACCGTCTCAATGTCCGTTGCGGCGGCGACGGTTCAGTCCCGCGAGGGAGGGTCGTTGGCGCGCTTGATGCATGCGGCGCGTGTGCGGCTGCCGCAGGGTGGATTACTTCCGGAGGCGGAGTGGACGCGCCGCCACACCGGGATCACGTGGCTGCTGTGGGCCAACGTCGTGGCATCGACGGTGTTCGCGATCGTGGTCGGGCCGGCGAGCGTTCTGCACGATTTCGAGAGCGGAGCAGCTCTCGCCGTCATGGCCGCGGTCGCAGCCTCGCCGCGGATGCCACGCCGGCTTCGCATGGCGACCACCTCGCTGGGCCTGCTGGCGGCGGCGGCGCTCATGATCCACGCCTCGCACGGGATCGTCGTGCTGCACTTCTACTTCTTCGTGATCATCATCGTCCTCACTCTGTACGAGGACTGGATGCCGTTCCTGCTCGCGATCGTGTTCGTGCTGATCCACCACGGCGTGCTCGGAACCCTCGAACCGAAGACGGTCTTCGATCGCCCGGAAGAATGGGAACACCCGTGGCTGTGGGCGTCGATCCACGCTTTCTTCATCGCCGCGGCCGGCGCCGCCGGCATCGTGGCCTGGCGGCTGAACGAGAACGTACGAGCTCAGATGCACGCGGCCCGCAAGCAGGTCGAGACCGCCGCGCTCACCGACAGCCTGACGGGGCTCGGAAATCGCCGCAAGCTGATGTCGGACCTCGAGCGAATCGAGGCGACCGCCGAGCCCACGGTGCTCGTGCTGCTCGACCTCGACGGTTTCAAGGCCTACAACGACACCTTCGGCCATCTAGCCGGCGACAGCCTGCTCGAGCGCATCGGGCGGCGCCTGGCAACGGCGATAGAAGGGCAGGGCGCGGCATACCGGCTCGGCGGTGACGAGTTCTGCACGCTCTGGCGCGCGGGACCGGCGGGCAAAGCCCACGCCGAGATCAGCTCCGCCGGCGCGGTCCAGGAGCAGGGAGAGGGCTTCTCGATCTCAGCCGCCTACGGCGCCGTCGTGCTCCCCTCCGAAGCTCTGGCCCCTGCCGAGGCGCTACGCGTGGCCGACCTGCGCATGTACGCGCTGAAGAACGGCTCTCGACCCTCTTCCGGGGTTCAGAGCCGGGAGGTTCTGCTGCGAGCGCTGACCGAGCTCCATCCCGAACTCGGAGACCACATCGACGCCGTCACGGTGCTCGCCGAGGACGTCGCCCGAACCCTCTTGCTACCGCCGCACACGGTCGAGCAGATTGGCCACGCCGCGCTCCTGCACGACGTCGGAAAGATTGCGATCCCCGACGCGATCCTGAGCAAGCCGGGCCCCCTGGACGAGCACGAGTGGTCCTTCGTCCGCCGTCACACGATCATCGGCGAGCGCATCCTCGCCGGCGCACCGGCGCTGAGTGAGGCGGCAGCCCTCGTACGCTCGAGCCACGAGCACTATGACGGCGCCGGCTACCCCGACGGCCTGGCCGGCGAGGAGATCCCGATCGGTGCGCGCGTGGTCACCGTCTGCGACGCGTTCGACGCCATGACCAGCGATCGCGCCTATCGCGCCGCCAGATCACCCGCGGAAGCGCTCGCCGAGTTGCAACGCTGCGCGGGCACACAGTTCGACCCCGCCGTCGTGTCCGCCCTCGCTCGAGTTCTCGAGCGCCCGCCCCCGCCACCTGTCAGCGACCCGAACGCTCCGGAAGTCGCGACCCAGGTCGGCACGCGCGTGGGCTAGCGGCTCGGGTGGAGGCTGCCGACGGGCTCTCTCCGAGCCCTCGCCGCGTCCCGTCCGGAAGCTCCGGGGTAGGCTTGGGCATTGTGGCGACTACGTCCCGGCTGACCTTCGGCGAGACCACGCTGACGCGGATCGGGCTGGGCACCAATCGCCTGACCAACACGCCGCAGAACGTCGAGTTCGTGCGGCAGGCGGTGGCTGCCGGCGTGACCATGATCGACAGCGCCCACATCTACACGGGCGGCGGCAGCGAGGAGACGCTCGGCGAGGCCCTCCCGGACGGCGCCGCCCACGCCCTGGTTGCGACGAAGGGCGGCTACAGCGCCGCAGAGGCGGACCCGGATGCGCTGCGTGCGCAGATCGCCGAGAGCCTGCGCCGCCTGCGAACCGGGCGGCTCGACCTCTACTACCTCCATCGCATCCACCCCGAGGTACCGCTGGAGAGGAGCCTCTCGGTCCTGGCCGAGCATCGCGACGCGGGCACGATCGGGCATGTCGGCATCTCGGAGGCGAGCATCGAGCAGATCGAGCAGGCACGCGCCGTGGTGCCCATCGAGGCCGTCCAGAACCACTACAACCTCACCGAGCGCAGCCACGAGGAGGTCGTCGATTACTGCGCGGCAGAGGGGATCATGTTCGTGCCCTACTTCCCCCTGCGCGGCGGCGGCCCCCCGGAGCTCGACGAGATCGCGGCCCGTCACGACGCCACCCCCAGTCAGATCATCCTGGCGTGGCTGCTGCGGCGCTCGCCGACGATGCTGCCGATCCCCGGCACCCTCTCGCTCGCCCACCTTCGCGAGAACCTGGGCGCCCTCGAAATCGCGCTCACCGAGGCAGAGTTCGAGGCCCTGCTTGGATCCTGACGCCGACACCCGGACTCGGATCCAGCAGCACTGGGAAGCCTCCGAGAGCGGAGATCTCGTGGCCGAGCACGCGATCTACGCGGAGGACGCGATCCTCGACTACCCTCAGTCCGGCGAGCGCTTCCGGGGTCGCTCGAGGATCCAGGCGCAACGCGGCGGGCACCCGGCAGAGCGTCATTTCACGATCCGCCGGATCCTCGGCGGCGGCGAGGTGTGGGTGAGCGAGTGCGTGATCACCTATGACGGCGTGCCCACCTACTCGGTCAGCATCATGGAGTTCGCCGACGGCCACGTGACGCACGAGGCCCAGTACTTCGCCGACCCGTTCGATGCTCCCGCCGGGCGTGCCGCGCTGGCCGAGTCGATTCCCGCCGAGGACGGATAGGGCCGAGCCGGTCGCGCCGGCGGGGCGGGCGGGTGTAACGAATGGGCCCCATCCGGACATCCACATCGCGATGACGCCCGAGGAACGTTTCCAGGCGCTGTACGAAGCCCACGCCGCCGCCGTCCTGAGCTACGCGCGCCGGCGTGCTGCTCGCCCGGACGCCGACGACGTCTTCGCCGAGGTCTTCCTGGTCGCCTGGCGCCGGCTGGAGGAGATTCCGAGCGCTCAGGAGCGGGTCTGGCTGCTCGGTGTGGCCCGCCGCGTGCTGGCCAACCAGCGCCGCGGCAGCACACGTCAGGGTGCGCTGCGCGAGCGCCTCGCCCTGCATGCGCCCCGGGCCCAACCGACCGCCGTGCCGCCGTTTCCCACGGCCGGCCAGACTCGGCTCGGACGGGCGCTGGGCAGGCTCAGCGAGAGCGACCGAGAGCTGCTCTTGCTCCTCGCCTGGGAGGGCCTGAGCAACGAGCAGGCCGCCCGCGTGCTGGAGATCGGGCCGCGGGCGTTACGCGTCCGCCTGCACCGCGCGCGCCGACGACTTGCAACCGCGCTCGCCCGCGAGGGATCGAGCGAGGCCACCGATACCGCGACAGCCATGGAGGCTCTGTGATGCCAACCGACCTGCTCGACCAGATCAGCGCGATCAACCCGCTGCCGGAGGACGCTGCGCCGCCGCCGATCGCCTCGCTGCCGACGCTGCCCGAGCGCGACGCGCTCCCGGACCGCGGTGGGCCGCCACGCCCGACTCGCGTCCGCCGCGGGTTCCCCAAGCGCGCCCTGCTCGCGCTGCCGGTCGCTGCCGTGGTGCTCGGCGTCGCTCTGCTCGGGCGTGGCGGGGGCGGTTTCGACGTCGCCGCCGCCGTCTACAAGGCGACGATCGCCGGCAACGGCGTCCACTACATGTTCCTCGAAGGCGATGCCGGTTCCGTCACGATTCGCTACCGGCGCTGGAGCACCACCGATCCGTTGCGCGAACGATCCGTCCAGGCCAACGGCCCGTACATCGTCGAACTGGTCAGCGGGGGCGGGGTCGAGTCGGCCTGGTCAACCGAACATCCGCGGGAGATCCTCCGTGTACATCGCTCGGCGCCGGTGAGCAGGTGGGATCCCGTACGGGTAATCCAGCAGGCCTATCGCGCAGGCAGGCTGCACGTGCTCGGCAAGACGACCGTCGGCGCGCGCGCCGCCTACCGCACACAGGTCCGCTCGGCGCACGGCCCCGCCGGCCCGATCGTGATCGTCGACGCCCACACGTTCGCGCCGATCGAGATGACCTACCGCGCTCCGCGTAGCAGCACGCCGACGCTCGTGATCCACGTGCGCTCTTACGAGGAGCTGCCGGCGACGAGTTCGAACCTCATGCTGGTGAGACTCGCCCACCACAGCGGGGCGCACGTCGTCGTCCTGCCGGCCGGGCGCTGAAAGCCGCCTGGCAGCTGGCTACTGAGGCGCGCCCGCCGCGTCGGCGTTCCCGAGCTCGGAGCGGGTACCGCCCGTTTGGTCGCCGCTCCCGATGGGTAGTACGCGTCGCGGGTTGACGACCGAATACGGGGTCCTGATGCGGCGGAGCATGTGCCACCGCGAGTGCCGGCACACTGCTCGCGGGGCGAACGAGAGGGCGCGGCGCGCGCGAGTTGCGCTGGCGTTTGCGGCGGCACTCGTCCTGACGCTGTTCTCGCCCTTCGCCGCCTCGAGCGCGTCGGCCGCGGAAGCCGAACCGCCGGGCGAACTTCCGCCCGCGACGTACCCATCGACGTACAGCGAACAACGCTTCATCCGCATGGACGACGGCATCGAACTGGGTGCCACGATCACGTTCCCGTCCGAGAACGGCAGCGAACCGGCTGCGGGGCGGTTCCCGGTGGTGCTCAACATGACGCCGTACGGGCGCGACGGCGCGTGTTCGTGCGAATCGGCGAGCGACTACGCCACCCGTGGGTTCGTGCTGGCCGTCGTCGACGTTCGCGGGACGGGTGGCAGCGAGGGGAACCTCGATGAAAACTACTTCTCGCCGCGCGAGGGGCGTGACGGGTATGACCTGGTCGAGTTCCTCGGGACGCAGCCGTGGTCGAACGGCAAGGTGGGCATGTCGGGCGGCTCCTACCTCGGGATCGTGCAGTACCTCACCGCCGAGCAGGACCCGCCGCACCTCGCCGCGATCGCCCCCGACGAGGCGCTCGCCGACGTCTACAACGACGCCGCGTATCCCGGCGGGATCCTGTCGCTGTCCTTCGACGCCCAGTACCTCGCGGTCCAGGGTGCGCCCGGACTGCTCACGCCAAACACCGAAGCGAGCATGATCCCCGGGACGCTGACGGCCAAGTACGAACAGGCGACGGGGCGCTCGATCGCCTTCGCCTATCTCGAAAACCCCTACGACGACGCCTTCTACCACGAACGCTCCCCGATCACGCTCGCCTCGAGGATCCACGTGCCGGTGTTCGTGCTGGACGGCTGGCGAGACGCCTTCGAGGAGGGCGATATCCGCATGTACAAGGCGCTCGAGCGACGCAAGGGCGTGGAAACGCTGCTGAACGTCGGACCCTGCACCCACAAAGGCTGCGGTGTGCCTTACGACCCCACCGAAGAACCCCCCGGCGTCGACAACATCGAGGCCCAGGAGCTTCAGTTCTTCCAGCGCCACCTGGTCGGTGAGACAGTGCCGGACCTGCCCCGCGTGCGCCTGTACGTGCAGCAGGCCGATCAGTACATCGACACGACATCCTGGCCACCGAAGAGCGCGAAGATGCAACGCGAGTACCTCAGCACCGCGGGCATCGCCCCGAAGCGTCCCGCCGAATCGAGTGCGAGCTACCTCACCGATCCCGCCGCGGGATTGTCGATGAGCTTCGACCAGCAGGGAACGGTGGCGGCCAGTCCCTACATCCCGCTCGACCAGCGCCTCGAAGAAGAGCAGGGACTCACGTGGCGCACTCCGGCGTTGTCCGCGCCGCTGACACTGGCCGGCCCTCTTGCCCTGCACCTGGTGGCGTCGTCCACCGCGCCCAACACCGATTGGTTCGCGAAGATCTCCGACGTCGCTCCCGACGGCACCCAGAGCATCGTCAGTGAGGGACAGCTGCGGGCATCGCTGCGCGCGCTCGCCCCCAAGAGCACCAGGAAGGAACCGCTCGAGACGCTGGCCACTCCCGAAGAACCGACGCCAGGCACCTTCTACGACTACGAAATCGCGCTTGCCCCGACGGCCTACCAGCTCGCCGCCGGAGACCAGCTGCAACTTCGCCTGACCTCATACAACATGCCCAACGCCCTGCCGGGCACGGTCGACTTCGACTCGAGTCAGCCGGCCGACACGACGTTCGTACCGCTACTGCCTGCGACCAACACCGTTCGCTTCGGCGGAACCGACGGAACGTCCTTGCAGCTGCCGATCTCCTCGGCGCGCATTCCCTGAGCAGAGCGTCGCCCCGGTCACGCCTCCGCCGGTGCCTGGGTCAGCTCGCGCAGTTGCGCCAGACACTGCTTCAGCAGCCGGGAGACCTGCATCTGCGAGACCCCGATCCGGTTGGCGATCTGGCTCTGGGTCAACTCCTCGAAGAAGCGCATCCGCAGGATCTCGCGCTGGCGCGGTTCCAGCCGCCGCAGGGCCGCGCTCACGTCGGCGCCCAGTTCGACCAGCTCGAAGCCGGAGTCCTCGAAGCCGATCGCGTCCGCGAAGGAGCCGTCCTCCTTGTCCGCGTCGCCCCCCCGCGGGGCATCCAGGGAGACCGAGCCCAGCGCGTGCAGTGCCTGCATCCCGTCGAGGACCTCCTCGACGCTCAGCTCCATGAACTGCGCCAGCTCGGAAACCGTGGGCGAGCAGCAACGCTCGTCGGTCAGCGCCCGCTCGGCGTCACGAACCTGGAGCGCGCGCTCCTGTGCGGCTCGTGGGACGTGGGCGGCCCAGCTCGCGCTGCGGAAATAGCGCCGCAGCTCCCCGAGAATCGTCGGGATCGCATACGTCGAGAAGTGGAACCCGCGGTCGGGGTCGTAGCGGTCGATCGCCTTGACGAGACCGAGCTGTGCGACCTGGTACAGGTCCTCCATCGGCTCCGAGGTGTTCCGATACCGCCGTGCCAGGGTCCGCGAGAGCGACGAGAACCGCACGATCAACTGCTCTCGTGCCGCACCGTCGCCGTCGTGCTTCCAGCGCTTGAAGAGCGCCAGCTCCTCGCCGGCGCCTCCCGGCGAGCTCGGCTTTCGCCGCCGCGCCTCAGGAAGGGCCCGCGGCGCCGTCTGCTGCTTTGCCACCACCGTTGTCATCGATTCGCCTCCTGTCGCTCCGGCGTCACCCGCCGTCAATCGTCTCTCTTAAGAACGGTTCCCGAGCCTCGCTCCGCAATAAACGAAATTGGCTCTCCGAGGTGCGAAACCAACACGTAGGAAGCGAGCCGGGGCCCCCTCAGCGGGCGTCGAACCCGGGCTCTGCGCCGAGCGGGCGGTCGTATCCCGGACCGCGCAGGACCTTCAAGGGCTGGGGCGAGCGGAAGAGCGGTTGCAGCAGCCGCGCACGTGCCAGGCAGCGCGGACAATGCTCCATCTGCATCGATGGGAAACGCATGGGGATCGAGAGACCGCAGTAGGAGCAGTTCAAGAACATCCCGCCGCCGTCCTGTTCCGCCATCGTCGTCTCCTTTCTCCTCTTGCTCGACCCGGACACCCTCGTCGCTTGACGAATACCCACGCTCGCGTCCCGGACCCCGACCTCAGGGCTCGGGGTTGCAATGCAACTTCGAGAAGCGGCGTTGAAAACCAACGCGCCGTCCGGCTGGAACCTCGGCGGCAGTCCGCTACACCTTCATCTGCCTCTCGTCACGGACTGTGGATCGCGAACTCAACGACATCTTGCAGCTGTGTGGGCACCCCGTCCATCAGCAGCAGGCTGGAATAGCCCGTGTCGCCCACCGGCCGGCTGTCGTTGTCCGCCGGCTGGGGGGAGGGGACTCCTGTCACCCTGCGTCCATCGCTGAGCAGGAGCTCGACCGTGATGCCCGCGACGCCGGCGGCCACGCACACGTCGCCCACCATGGTCAGGAAATGTGCCCGTCGATCATCCATCGCAGGTTCTCGATCGCACCGTCAACTGTTGGCGTCTGCCCCGAGCAGCGTGCGCCCAATCATGCCCGTTCCGTTTAATTGGGGGCCGACCATGTCTGCCGATGGAGATCAGCACCGCTCGCCACAGCCTCCCCCGGGTGACGCCTCACAGCTCGACAACGAGCCAGCACATGGCATCCGGCTGCTCGTCGCGGACCCCGACCTCGGCAGCGCACTCGAAGGCGAGGCCCTCGAGCGGGCCCGCGACCAGGTCGTCTTCCCGGGCATCGAGCTCGACCCGGGCCCACTGGAGCTCGACCGGCTTCGGCGGGCCGCGGGCGTGCGCGACCGCCTGCACGGCTATCTCGTGATCAGCGGGTCGCTGGCGATCAACCTCCACATGTCCGGTCGCAGGTGCACGCGCTTGATCGGTCCGCGCGAGCTGGTGCTGCTCGACGGAGTCCAGACGGACTCGATTCCACTGAACTGGGACTGGTCGGTGCTCGCGCCGGCAAGGCTCGTGCTGCTGGACGCTCGCCTGCACACGGTGGCCAGGAACTGGCCGGGGCTGATGAGCGCGATACTCGAGCGCGCGGCACAGCAGACGCGTTGGGCGTTCCTGCAGCAGGCGATCAGCCAGCTTCCAAGGGTCGAGGAACGACTCCTCGCCCTGTTCTGGTCGATCGCCGACAGACAGGGCGTGGTGCGTCCCGACGGTGTGTGGCTCGAACTCGCCGCAACGCACGACACGCTCGCCAGCATGGTCGGCGCACAACGGCCCACGGTGAGCCTCGGACTCACGCGGCTGGCGGAGGGAGGCCTCGTGCGCGCCGAGAACGGCGGCTGGTTGATCGCGCCCGACTCGGTGGACGCATTCGCCAAGCCGTCATCCGCGGACGGGAGCGACCCGAACCCGGGCGACGATGTCCTCGCGGCTCCTCCGGGGCCGCTGCCCGAGGGCCCGGCCGCCGACAGCTAGGCACCATTGACTCGGGGGCCCGCGCCCTGCTTCCTCGGAAGGAGTGTTCCGACTGCTCCCCCGCAAATCCGCGTGTAGTCTCCAGCCGATGGGGGAGACAGCCGTGGAGAGAGTGCCGGCGGCCGCGCGGCCAGGTCTCGCGCACGACGCCGAGACCTTCTGCGAGGCCTTCCAGCGCACCGCCGCGCACTACGCCGAGGGGGTCGCCCTGCGCGCGCACGGCGGCGGCCCGGGGATCACCTGGGGGCAGTATGCGGCACGGGTGGAGGCCCTCGCACGCGGTCTGCACGATGCCGGCATCGGCAGTGGCGCGACCGTCGCGCTGATGCTCAGCAACCGCCCCGAGGCCGTGCTCGTGGACACCGCCGCCATGCATCTCGGCGCAATTCCGTTCTCGATCTACAACACCTCCTCGGCGGAGCAGGTCGAATACCTCCTGGGTCACGCCGAATGTCGCGTGGCCGTGACCGAGGCAGCTCTGGCGGAGCGCATCCTCGGAGTCGCCGAGCGCCTGCCGCGGCTCGAGCGCGTGTACGTCGTGGACGGCGCGTTCGCGGGCGCGCACGAACTCGCCGAGCTCGAACGGGAGACGGTGCTAGACGACTTCGATTTCGCGGCCGGGTGGCGGGCGGTGGCGGCGGATGACGTCGCGACGCTGATCTACACATCCGGCACGACCGGGCCGCCGAAGGCGGTCGAGCTGACCCACCGCAGCCTGCTCGACGAGGCGCGCCTGCTCGACCTGGTGACCCCGCTGCGTACCGGGGGCCGAGTCATCTCGTACCTTCCGATGGCCCACCTCGCGGATCGCTCCGTCCACTACTCCTCGCTGGTATCGGGTGGCTCCGTGACGTTCGTCGCCGACCTGTCCCAGGTGCTCGCTGCTGTGATCGAGACGCGACCAACCTCGTGGGGGGCTGTGCCGCGGGTATGGGAGAAGCTCAAGGCTGCGCTGGAGGCCGGCTTCGCGGCCGAGCCCGACGCAGAGCGGCGCGCGGCGCTCGAGCGGGCGCTCGACACCGCGGTGGAAGTGACCCGTGCCCGCCAGGCCGGTGAGGAGGTGCCCTCGGCGATGGCCGAGGCCCATGCCCAGGCCAATCGCGAGCTGTTCGCGCCGCTGCGCGCCCAGCTCGGCCTCGACGAGGTCGAATACCTGGTCTCCGGCGCCGCGCCGATCGCCCCCGAGGTGCTCGAGTTCTTCGCCGCCATCGGCCTGCCGATCTGCGAGGTATGGGGCATGAGCGAGCTGTCGCTGATCGCCACGATCAACCCGCCCGACGCGATCCGGATCGGCACCGTGGGGCCTGCGCTGCCGGGGGTCGAGCTGATGCTCGCCGACGACGGCGAGCTGCTCGTGCGCGGTCCGATCTTGATGCGCGGCTATCGCGGAGCGCCCGAGCTGACGGCCGAGACCATCGACCGCGATGGCTGGCTGCACACGGGCGACATCGCCGAGATCGACGCCGATGGCTACGTGACGATCGTCGATCGCAAGAAGGAGCTGATCATCAACGCGGGCGGCAAGAACATGTCGCCCGCGAACATCGAGAACAAGATCAAGGCCGCCTGCCCGCTCGTCGGCAGCGTGGTGGCGATCGGCGACCGGCGCCCATACAACACCGCGCTGATCGTCCTCGACCCGGTCGCCGCGGCGAGCTTCGCCGCCGCCAACCGTCTCTCCGGCGCGGACACGCCGGCGGAGCTTGCCCGCCAGGATGAGATCCTGAGCGCGGTCGCAGCGGGGGTCGCCCGCGCGAACGAGAGTCTCAGCAGGGTCGAGCAGATCAAGCGTCATGCGGTGCTGCCGGAAGAGTGGCAACCGGGCGGCGATGAGCTCACGCCGACGATGAAGCTGAAGCGCAAGCCGATCGCCGAGAAGTACGCCGCTCAGATCGAGGCCATGTACGCGGGCGACGCCGGCGCGAGCGCCTAGGCCCCGGACCGGGCCTGCTGCCGTTCGAGGGTGGCGCCAGGCGAGTTCGCGGCCGGGTAGCCGAGGCGGTCGCCGGGTCAGCCGACGGCGTCGATGAAGCGTGCGAGCTCGCCCGGGATGTCCCGGCCCGCCGGCTGGTAGGCGAGTTCGGTGACGCCCTGGGCGGCCAGCTCTTCGACGCGACCGCGTAGATCGGCGGCCCGTCCGCTCAGAGTCAACGTCGGCAGCAGCTCGGCCCCCTCCATCACCGCCGGCCGGTCGCGCTCGGAGACGGACACCAGGTGCTCCTCGTGGATCGCCAGGTGACGGCGCTCCTCGGGAACGGTCTCGATCTGCTCACGCCACAGGCGGCCTCCTGGCACGGCGTCGACTCCCTCTGCGCCGGCGCGCTCGTAGAAGGCGTGAAAGACGACCGCGAGGCCATGACCGGCGGCGTCGATCACGCGTTCGTCGGTCGGCTCCTCCGTGTCATCGAGGACCGTCCCGAAGGCGAGCAGCGCCCGCCACGGCGGTAGCCCGTCGCCGGTCGGCGGAGCGGCTGCCCCGATCACCCCGTCGCCCAGCTCCCGAGCCACCTCATAGCCCTTTGGGCCGTCCGCTCCGATCAGGATCGGCACGTCCGCCAGGGGCCGCTCGGCGACGAACCCATCGGGATGGATCATCTTGATCACCGCTCCCTCCCAGAGGGCTTCGTCTCCTCGGAGCACGGCTCGCAGCACGCGGACGTACTCGGCCACATCCGCCCAGCGCATCGCCCGCTGACCCAGGGTGTAGCGGCCGGTGAAGCCGGCGCCGATCGCCACCGCCACCCTTCCCGGTGCCAGCGCTGCAAGCGTGGCGATCGCGGCAGCATTGACCATCGGATGGCGCAGCGAGGGCACCAGCACCCCAGGACCGAGCCCGATGCTCGATGTCTGCCCGGCCGCCAGCGCCAACGTGATCCACACGTCCGGATACAGGGCCGGCGAGTCGTAACACCACGCACGGCGATATCCCAGGCTCTCGGCCGCCGCGATCTGCCTCGGGGTGTCCGGCGACGTCGCGAAGGCGCACGAGATCTCCATCGTCAGTTGGGGGACGGCGGGTCAGCCCTGAGGATGTCGAACACCGGCGACCAACGCTCGGGGCTCGCCCCCTCGGGCACCGGGAGGGTGATCCGGGTGGCGGCGTCGCCACACCGTCGCTGGACCTCGCGGGCCGCGTCCTCCGGAGCCCCCACAACGGCGAAGGTGTGCAGCACCTCGTCGTCGATCACGCTCGCGAGGTCGTCCCATGCACCCCGTTTGGTGAGCCCGTTGAGCGTCTCCTGCAGCTCGCCCCAACCGTGCACGTCGAGCACCGGGCGGTACGCCGGAGTTGATCCGTAGAAGCCGATCTGCATACGCACGAACTCGATTCCGGCGGCGATCTCCTCCTCCCCGTCGCGGGCGACCACGAAGCCCGGCGCCGTGATCTCGAAGCCCTCGAGCGTCCTGCCGGCACGGGTCGCGCCGCGCGCGAGCGCGGGAAGCGTGACCTCGCGCAGGTAACGCTCGGTGCAGAACCCGTGGCAGAAGATGCCGTCGGCGACCTCTCCCGCCACCTCCGTCATCTTGGGGCCAACCGCGGCAAGGAAGATCTTGGGGTTGCCGTGCGGGTTGGGACCCGGGCTGAAGGCCGGCGTCATCAGGGTGTGGGAATAGAACTCGCCGCTGAAGTCGAGCTTCTCGTCGGTCTCCCATGCTCTCCAGATCGCGCGTATGGCAAGGATGAACTCGCGCATCCGCGGAGCCGGGTGTGACCACGGCATCGAGAAGCGCCGTTCGATGTGGGGCTTGATCTGAGAGCCGAGGCCGAGAACGAAGCGCCCGCCGGAGAGCGCCTGCATGTCGTTGGCCTGGATCGCCACCGTCATCGGGTTGCGCGCAAAGGCCACGGCGATGCCGGTCCCGAGCCCGATCGTGGAGGTCCGCTGTGCCGCGACCGCGCACGACAGGAAGGCGTCGGCTTCCGTCTCCGGCGCCCACCAGCGGTCATACCCGAAGCGCTCGGCATCCCCGGCCACCTCGCCGCCCCGCTCGACGGTGGACAGGTATGTCATCGAGTCGATCTCCATCGGTCCGCGCAAGCCTACGCGCTGCGGCCGGAGGTGACCTCTACCCCGAGCTGCTCGCGCCACCACTCGATCGGGACGACCCGCAGCGCGGCTGCGAGCGTCCCTCGGTCGAGCTGCTCGGCGAGCTGCGTGATCGCCGCCAGCCTCTGAGCCAGCTGCTCCTCGCCGATCGGCTGTTCGATCAGGGCGGCCGGGTGGCTCCGCCCCGTGCGCACTCGTTCGTCGTCGC
Source organism: uncultured Solirubrobacteraceae bacterium (assembly GCA_963846255.1). Taxonomy (GTDB): domain Bacteria; phylum Actinomycetota; class Thermoleophilia; order Solirubrobacterales; family Solirubrobacteraceae; genus Palsa-744. The sequence continues at coordinate 68,765 of CAWJVE010000003.1, read as the reverse complement.
CGGCCTGCTCGAAGCCCAGCACGCCGCTGAGCCACATCAAGTCGCCCGCCAGCTCCACGTGCCGGTCGAACACCTCGGCGTAGAGGTCGGCGTTCAACATCACCGCACCCCAACGGCCGAGCACCAGGTCGGTTTGCTCACCCAGCGCGGTGACCCTGTCGTGCAGCTGAGCCCGCCTGTCCGCGTCGGCCACGAGCTCGCGCAGTGCTTCGGTGAGGCGCCGGGTGTCGCGGACCGCCGCGGAGCCGATGTCGATCGACGTCCCCGCCGTCAGCACGTCGCCTCCGCTCGCGTACGGGTCCGACGGCATCAGTCCGGCCAGGTCCGCCACTCCCGTCCATACGAGCCGGGCCTCGCGTACGAGCTGCAGCATCACGTACTGCGCGAGCACGCTCCAGCGCTGTCGACTGCGACGCTCGATGACCTCGTTGACAACTCCCGCCGTGAGCATCACGACGATCACGCTTGCGACCAGCCCGGCGAGAAGCGGGTGATCGGTCCAGAATCCCTGCTCCAGCGAGTCCGACACCAGGCCCGCGACAAGCGCCAGCAGCGCAACCGCCGCCAGTGCGCGGGTCCCTCGAAGGTATGCGTCGACTGACTCCGTACGCCGGGGACCGAAATCGTGGCGGGCCATGTCATCGACCTTACGCCGCGCCCGGCGCGGCTACCCACGCGACCGCCGCGAAGCGAGAACGTGACAGCGGGCTAGTAGCGGAAGCTCACCCGCCAAGTCGTGGTCGTCAGGCATTTGCTCCCGGGCTTGATCGAGACCATCAGGTAGTCGCCCGCCGCGATCGCAGTCGAGGCGGTGTTCGAGCAGCTGGAGGAGCCTTCCGCGATCGCGCACGTCATCGCCACGGTCTGCGTTCCGGACGGGGTCTCGGCGATCACGGACACCAGCCACGATTCGCCTTTGCGGGCACTCGTGGCCGTCTGTGCCTCGAGGTTCGAGATCGAGCCCCCCGCCGCAGGCACGGGTCCCTCGGTGTAGAGGAAGTCGCTCTCGGCCGTGGTCGGACACGCGCGCACCGGCGCTCCGAAGTCGCCCTCGCTGCCGATGCAGCCACCCGATGAGGCCACGGGGTTGGCGCTGCCGAAGAGCGCCACGGCGCCGCCGGTGGTGTTCGACCCGGTCGCGCCGGTGGCACCGGTCGCTCCCTTTGCACCGGCTGCGCCGGGGCTTCCTGTTGGGCCCGTGGCTCCCGTCGCGCCGTTCGCGCCTGAGTTGCCGGTGGGGCCGGTCGGGCCCGTCCGCCCGGTCGGCCCACTGACCCCGTTCGCCCCTGTCGTGCCCTTGTCGCCTTCGGGGCCGGTCGCGCCGGTCGCGCCCTTGCCACCTTCCGGACCGGTCGCTCCCGTCGCGCCGGCGTCGCCGCCGGCTCCGGTCGTGCCCTTCACGCCTTCGGAGCCCGTCGCTCCCGTCGCACCCGTGGGCCCTGTCGCCCCGGTCACACCGTCTGCTCCGGTGGCGCCTTCAGGACCCGTCGGTCCGGTGGGACCTGTGGGCCCGGTCGGGCCCGGTTCCCCGGTTTCGACCGTGTAGGTGATCACCACCTCCTGCGCGTCGGTCGCGTCCCTGACGATCGAGCCTTCTCTGGCAGCGGGGTCGATGTAGCTCGAGCCGCCACCGCCGCCGCCCCCGGAGGAGTCACCGCCGCCGCCCCCGCCGCCACCGTAGTAACCGCTGCCGCCGCCACCACCGCCACCAACGGGAAACTCCCCGTTGAGACCGCCACCACCTCCACCCGCACCGAGACCACCCTTTTCCCCCGGGATCCCTTCTGAACCGGCGGCGCCCCCTTTGCCTCCGGCGCCGCTTCCGCCGCCTTCGCCCCCGCCGCCGGGGACCAGGGCCCGGTTTGCTCCTACCCCGCCGTTGCCAGCGGGTTCGCCGGCGGTGCCGCCGGCACCGCCGGCGAAATGGCCTTCTGTCGTCTGGCCAAAGCCTTCGCCGCCGCCGCCACCGCCACCGGCCACGATCAGCCTCGATGCCAGCGAACCCGATTCGGTGCGCACGTCTGAGGCACCGCCCCCGTCGCCATTGGCACCGGAGGCGCAAAAGCCTTCTCCACGGCTGCCGCCTTTGCCGAAATCGACATACAGCGTCTGGCCCTTACCAACCGCGAGCACTGCGGTCGCCTTCGCGCCCGCGCCTCCGGGGCCACCCCCTTCGGGGTTGCACGTCCCGCCCGCCTGGCCGGCGCCTCCAACCGCGCTGACCTGGATCTGGGTGACGCCGGCCGGCACTTCGAACGGCTGCTCAGAACCGCCCGATGGGGTGTACGTCTGACTGGAGGCGAGCGCACTACCCGCCCCGCCTAGGACTCCCACGGCCGCCAGCAGCATCCCGGCACCAGCACACGAACACATCTTCCGTCGCCTCACGGCGGCCCCCTTCCACTCCATCGGTCGCACACGCTCCAGGTCGTGCCGTTGGCGGGAAAGTACACGACCTGCCGCAGGATTGCAATAGCTATTTTGCAATATCGAGCTAGATAGAATGCAGGTCGTGGGGTCCAAGGCAAGCAAGCGTCGCGGGTCCCCGCGACCGGCTCTATCCGCCAAGCGCGCCCTGACGGTCCTCAGCTTTCTCGCCGCACACCCGTCCGAGGCGTTCACGATCAGCGACCTGGTCGAGCGACTGGAGATCAACATCTCCTCGCTGCATTCGGTTCTCGCCGTCCTCTGTGAGGAGGGCTACCTCGAGCGCGACCCCAAGCGCCGCTCCTACCGGCTCGGCGCGACCCCGATCGCGGTCGGCCAGTCGGCGCTGGAGGAGTACCCCACGCTCGTCCTCGCCCGCGAGGCCACCGCCGCCCTGGCCGCCGAACTCGGGCTGGAGGCCACCTGCGGGATCATCGCCTCCCAGGATCTGCTCGCGATCGCTGCGGCGGGGCGCCCGGAGCGTTTGATGATGCGCCCCCGCGTGGGCCAGCGGCTCCCGTTCATGCCGCCCCTCGGCATCCTCGGCGTCGGCTATCTGGAGTCCGAGGCGGTCGAGTCCTGGCTCGACAGACTCGGCGCGGATATCGATGAATCAGCCCGCGAGGCCTACCGCGAGGCCGCCACGGCGGCGGCCGTCCGTGGCCATCAGGTCGAGCTCGAGACGCCCAGCCGCCGGCAGATCGGGCCACTGCTTCCGGCGCTCGACGCGAACCCGCACGATCCGGCGCTCCGAGCCAGGCTGCGTGAGCTCGTGATCGCCCTCGGACACGAGCGGCACACCCTCGTCGACCCGCGGGCCTCCGAGACATATGAGGTCAACAACATCCAGGCGCCGGTCTTCGACACCGGCGGAAGGTTCCTCGCCGGGCTCACGCTGCTCGGATGGGAGGCACCCCTGAGCGGCGCGGAGGTCCTGGAGCTTGTCCAGACGCTCACCCGCGCGGCAGACAAGGTCACGCTCGCCGGGGGCGGTCACCGGCCGGTCGCGGTCTAGCGCGCGGGGCCCGTCGCGAGCCACGAGAGCGCCGTGGCGCTGCCTCCCCTCCGGGCGGGGGTTACTTGACCGTCAGCGTCCCTTCCATCCCCGCCATGCGGTGGCCGGGCACCGAGCAGAAGAACTTGTAGGTGCCCGGCTTCAGGTTCAGCGACAGCGTCTTCGATCCCCCCTTGAAGGTCGGCGTTGCGCCGACGTGTTCACCGGAGGAGGATTCGACCGTCACGTTGTGTTCCACCGGCGCCATGTTCGTGAATGCGATCGAGACCTTGCCCGAGTTCGTGGTCAGCGAGGTCTTGTTGTATTTGAGCTGGCCTTCGGGGTTGGCTTCGAGGCTGACGTTCTCCGCTGCGCCCGTGCCCGACCCCGTCGCCGGCGCCGGCGCCGGCTGGGTAGGACGTAGCACCTGGACGGTGTTTTCGCCGTCGTCCACGTAGTAGATGGTCTTGCCGTCGGGGCTGATGGCGAGACCGAACAGCGATCCCGCGCCGGTCTTCTTGTCGGCGGTCTGGACTGCCACCTGCTGGCCCGCCGGCGTGGTTTCCACCATGTTGCCGTCGCCCCCGTTGGTGGTGACGATGTTGCCGTTCGGCGCCAGCACCATCCCGAGCGGTTCCTTGAGGTGGCCGCCTTCGGTGAGGACAGCGGCTTTGGCCGCCGTGGTGCGGGTCGCCGCTTCGGGGACCGTGAGGATCCTGTTGTCCTGCGTGGAGGCCACGTAGAGCGTGCCGTTGGAGGCGAGCGCGACCCCCGTGGGGCCGAGCACCAGCGCTTCCGCCGAGTTCACCCAGGGGATGCCTTCGGCGACCACCTGTTCTCCGGTGACCTTGGGCGCCTGGTTTTCGCCGGATTCAAGGTCGATGCGCAGCACGGTCGAGTTGTTGATCGGTTTCTTGCCCTTCGCGGCGCCGCCGTTCAGTGCGTTGCTCACGAACAGCGTGGTCTTCGCCCCTTCGCTCTTGGCGGTCGAGTCCCACGGGCCCTGGATGTTGTTGTTGGCGATCGTGCTGACCGGCTTGCCTTCGCTGTTGAGCACGATCAGGCAGCCGTACTGGGCGGTCGCCGTCATGCCGTTGGTCGTCGGCAGGCTGCCCACGATCACGTAACCGCCGGGCAGGATGTTCAGCGCCGTGGTCAGCCCGACACCCCCTGGGCACGGTCCCGGGAGCGACTTGGCGCTGATGGTCGCGAAGGGAGTGACCTTGCCGGTCGTGGAAACCTGCGCGATCGTCGTGCCCGTGCCCTGACCGGTCTGCTTGGCGCTTTCCTTGGCGTTGAAGTTGCTCACGAGCATCTGGCCGGCCTGCAGCTTGCCCACGGTGGTGGGGACGAAGGCGATGCCGTAGGGGTTCACGTCCCCGTTCGCCGGCACGGTCGAGGCCACGGTCGAGAAGCTGCCCAGCGGAGCGATGAACGCCGCAGACGACGTGGGCGGCGTGGTCGTCGTCGGGGCCGTGCTCGAGGTCGAGCTCGAGCTCGAGCTTCCGCAGCCGCTGAGGGCAACAATGGTGAGCGCTACGCCCGCGAGGGCGAGGAACGAAGTTCTGGGCACGGTGGGTTGGTCTCCTGTTGGGTCTGCGGAATGGCCAGCGAGTAGGCAAGATCGCCACCCACCGGGTATCGGTATTGCTAAAGACGCCGCCGGGGCTCAGACCTTCCACCGCAGACAGGCTGGTTTTTCGCGTCACCCGCGTCCGGCCTCGTGAGGTCGCCGTCGCATAGCGTGTAGCCGCGATGGCCGGCGCCGACATCACACCGTTCCGGATCGACGTGGAGGAGGAGCGGCTCAGCGACCTGCGCGAGCGCCTGGCCCGCACCCGCTGGCCGGAGGCGGAGACCGTGGATGACTGGTCCCAGGGCATCCCGCTCGCCTATCTGCAGGAGCTGTGCGAGCACTGGCGTGAGCGCTACGACTGGCGCCGCACCGAGGCGCGCTGAACCGCTACGAGCAGTTCACCACCGAGCTCGACGGCCTGCCGATCCACTTCCTGCAGGCGCGCTCCCCGCGGGACGATGCCTTGCCGCTGGTGATGACCCACGGCTGGCCGGGGTCGATCATCGAGTTCTCGAAGGTGATCGGGCCGCTGACGGACCCCGCCGCCCACGGGGGAGACCCCGCGGACGCCTTCCACCTGGTCTGCCCTTCGCTGCCGGGATACGGCTTCAGCGGCAAGCCCGCGGCCCCCGGGTGGGATGTGCAACGGATCGCCTCCGCCTGGGCCCAGCTGATGGCCCGCCTCGGACACTCCCGCTACGGCGCCCAGGGCGGCGACTGGGGCTCGACGGTGACGATGGCGCTGGCCGGGGTGGACGCCGAGCATCTGGCGGGCATCCACGTGAACATGGCGCTGGCCGACCCGAAGGCGCTGGGCGGGCTCGGCGAGCTGACCGAGGGCGAGCAGCAAGCGCTCGCGTCGTTCGCCCACTACGCCCAGTGGGACGCCGGCTACTCCACCCAGCAGTCGACCCGGCCCCAGACCGTGGGCTACGGGCTGGTCGACTCCCCGGCCGCACTGTGCGGGTGGATCGTGGAGAAGTTCTGGTCCTGGACGGACTGCGAGGGCAACCCCGAGAACGTGCTCACCCGTGACGAGCTGCTGGACAACGTGATGCTCTACTGGCTGCCCGCCGCGGGCGCGTCCTCCGCGCGCCTGTACTGGGAAAGCTTCCGCCAGCGCGACTTCAAGGCGATCGACGTCCCGGCCGGCATCTCGGTGTTCCCGAAGGAGATCTTCCGCGTCTCGCGCCGCTGGGCCGAGACCCGCTTCAGCGACCTGCGCCACTTCGGCGAACCGCCCCGCGGGGGGCACTTCGCGGCCATGGAGCAGCCGCAGCTGTTCGTGGATGAGGTGCGAGCCTCATTCCGGAGCGTCCGCTAGGAGGTGACCTCGGCGACGGTGGCCGGGGGATCTTCGAGCTGGCGCTCGGTGGTCGCGAGCTGGCGCCCGGTCTGGTCGGTGCCCGCGGCGCTGCGGGCCGTGCGCGCCGCAATCGTCGTGCCAGGACTGTTCGCGTTCGCCGACCAGGTGCTCGACAACCTCCAGGTCGCGACCTTCGCCGCCTTCGGCGGCTTCGCCACGCTGGTGCTCGTCTCCTTCGGCGGCACCCGTCGTGAGAAGCTGACGGCTCATCTCGCGCTGGCGCTCGCCGGCAGCGCGCTGATCGCGATCGGCACGGCGGTCAGCTCCACGACGGTGCTCGCCGCGCTCGTCACCGTGCCGGTCGCCTTCGCGGTCTTCTTCGCAGGTGTGTGCGGGCCGAATGCGGCCGCGGGGGTCAACGGCGCGCTGCTCGCGTACGTGCTGCCCGCCGCCTCGGCGGGCACGACCGGGATGATCCCGGAACGCCTCGCGGGCTGGTGGCTGGCCTCGCTGGCGGGTACGGCTGCGGTGATCCTTCTGTCGGTGCCGGCCGGGGGCGATCGGCTGAGGCCGGCCGCGGCAGACGTCGCGGAGTCGCTCGCCGCGGTGATCGTCGGCGCCCTTCGCGGCATTGCGGTCGATGACGTACTTGGGAGGGCTGCCGAGGCCAAGCACGCGCTGCTGGCCGCGTTCACCGCGACCCCGTATCGCCCCACGGGCGCGAGCGCTCCGGACGAGGCGCTGGCGAACGCCATCGACCTGCTCGAGTGGTGCACCGGTCTGGTCGCGGACATGGTCGGCGAGCGCCCCGACCTGAGCCATGCCGGCGACACCGAGCGCGAGCTGCTGGCGGCAGCTTCAGAGACGCTGCGGCGGGTGTCAGCGCTGCTGCGCCACCGTCGCGCCGAGCTCGACCTCGGCCCGCTCGTCGAGGCCCGGCGGCGTGGCGACGCGCGCGTGCGCGAGCTCCCCCCGGGCAGCCCCGGCTACACCGCGGAGGTCCGCGTGCTGTTCCACGCGGACATGATCGCGCTGGCCACGCTGGCGATCGGCGCCGACACCCGCGTAGCAGCGCGGCTACAGACGCCGGGCTGGCTGGAGCGCGGCCGCGAGCAGGCCTTCATGGCCGCCGGTGAGGCTGCCGGAGCCGCGCGCAGACGGGTGGCCGCCATCGGGCGGGTCGCCCTCCGTCACGCGAGCGTCCGCTCGGTGTGGATGATCAACAGCCTGCGTGGGGCGACGGCGATCGCGGCGGCCGTGGCGGTCGCGGACCTGACCAGCGTCCAGCACGGCTTCTGGGTTGTCCTCGGCACGCTCTCGGTGCTGCGCACGAACGCCGTCGCAACCGGCGCCACCGCACTGCGGGCGCTGGTCGGGACGGCGATCGGGTTCGTCGTCGGCGGCGCCCTGCTGGTGGCGATCGGCGCTTCCTCGGCCGGCCTCTGGATCGTGCTGCCGATCGCCGTCTTCGTCGCCGCCTACGCCCCCGGCACGGCCCCCTTTGCCGTCGGGCAGGCCGCCTTCACGGTCACCGTGGCGGTGCTCTTCAACCTGCTCGTGCCGGCGGGCTGGAAGGTGGGCGTGGTGCGGATCGAGGACGTCGCACTCGGCTGCGCCGTGAGCGTTGCCGTCGGCCTGCTGTTCTGGCCCCGCGGGCTCGCGTCGGTGGTCGGGGACGACCTCGCCGACGCCTACCGCACGGGCGCCCGCTACCTGGAACAGGCGGTCGACTGGGTGGCCGACGTCCGAGACGACGCGGTCGACGGGGGCGCGGCGACGGCCACCGCCGCCACGCGCTTGGACGAAGCGCTGCGGGGGTTCCTGGCCGAGCAGGGGACCAAGCACATCGAGCTCCAGGAGCTGTGGCGGCTGGTGGGTGCCGGCCTGCGCCTGCGCCTGACCGCCTACTCGGTTGCGCGCCTTGCGCCGGACGGGACCCTGGTGGGGCCCGCTCGGGAGGCCCTCGTCAAACGTACCTCGACGCTCGCCGGCTGCTTCGACCGGCTGGCTCAGGTCGTCGGCCGCGCGGGCCCGGACGCGCCCACCACCCTCGAGGCTCCCACCTTCGGGCCCGACGAAGTCGTCGCTGAATCCTCGGGCTCCCACTACGGGGTGTGGCTTTGCGAGCACCTGGACCATCTCGCCGAGCACTTCGCCGAACTCGTCGTCCCCGCCGCCCACGTGGCCGAGGCCCGGCGCCGTCCCTGGTGGCGCTGAGGCCGGGGCCGTCGCTCAGGCCGCCCGCCACCACAGCGCCCGCTCGGCGCCGAGCCTGAGCAGCGGCCCCGGTGGAGGTTCGTCCAGATACTGCGGATAGCGGCTGGAAAGCATGTCCAGCACCGGTCCTCCGGGAGGGCCCTCGACGATGCTCACGGTGCCGATCAGCTGGACCCAGCACAGGCGCGACCAGTCGTCCTCGTAGCGGTCCACCGTGAAGGCCGCGCTCGGGCGCTCGCGCAGCCAGCGAACGCGTGCCAATTCGCGGTCGGAGGCCTTGGGCTTGTTGTCGATCGCCGTCCATACCGCCTGCTCGTGGATCGCGTAGGTGACGGGGAGCACGCGCGGCCGGCCGTCGTCGTCGAGCAGCCCGAGGTGTCCCACGCGTCCGTCCTGCAGCAGCCTGGCGGCCCAGGGCGGAAGAGTTTCTAGAGTCGCATGCGTCACGGGTCAACACTACGAGCCGAGCAAGGAGATGCGATGAACGTCGGAATCGGGCTTCCCAATGCAGTGCGCGGAGTTGACAGGAGAGGGATCGTGGACTGGGCGCAGCGTGCCGAGGCGGCCGGGTTCGCCAGCCTCGGGACGATCGACCGGGTCGTGTACCCGAACTACGAGTCGTTGATCGCGCTCGCGGCCGCGGCGGCCGTGACGGAGCGGATCGAGCTCGTGACGGACATCCTGATCGCCCCGCTGCGCGCCAACGTGGCCCTGTTCGCGAAGCAGGCCGCCACGATCGACTCGCTCTCGAACGGTCGCCTGACGCTCGGCCTCGGGGTGGGGGGGCGCGCCGACGACTACGAGGTCAGCGGGGTCGACTTCGCCCGGCGGGGGCGCATCGCCGAGCAGCAGCTCGGCGAGATGACGGCTGTATGGCGCGGGGAGCGGGGCGTGGGACCATCCCCGGCGCGCGCGGGTGGGCGTCCGGGACTGCTGATCGGCGGGGGAGCGGATGTGGTGTTCGAGCGTGCCGCCCGGTACGGGGACGGCTGGACGATGGGCGGTGGTACGCCCGACAGCTTCCGCGAGGGCCGCGAGAAGGCGGTCGCGGCGTGGGCGGCCGCCGGCCGCGACGGAAGCCCGCGGACGATGGCCCTGTTCTACTTCGCGCTCGGCAGTGACGCCGAGCGGGTGGCCGCTGAGAACCTCGGCGACTACTACGCCTTCCTCGGGGACTACGCCCAGCAGGTTGCCGCCGGCGCCGCGAAGGACCCGGACACGGTGAAGCAATACATCGCCGCGTTCGAGGACGCCGGTGCGGACGACGTCATCTGCTTCCCTGCCTCAACAGACCCGGACGAAGTCGAGCGGCTGGCCGCGGCTGCGCTCTAGCTCGGCGCGCGCCGGGGCTCGTGGCCGCGAGGCTCGGGAGGGTGGCTAGCTTCCGTTGCCGGTGAGGAGAGGCCGCCGCCCTCTCCGTGCGGCCAGCGACAGTTCGTCGTCTGCCACCGGGTGGCCGGCGGCGCAGCGCAGCTCCGCCCTCACCGGCTCGCCGCAGTCGCGGTGGCGCAGCTGCACCGGCCCGCCGCGCTCGTCGACCCAGCGATCGCCCCATTGCATCAGCGCCACCAGCACGGGGAGGAGGTCCCGGCCCTTCTCGGTCAGGCGGTAGCGCTGGCGGGTGCGCTGGCCGGGCTCGCGGTAGTCCTCGCGCTCGAGCAGGCCGTCGCCCACCAGCTCGCGCAGGCGTGCGGCGGCCACCGGCTCGCTGACACCGGCGCGCCTGGCGAAGTCGTCGAAGCGGTCGGTCCCGTAGAAGGCCTCTCTGAGGATCAGGAACGCCGATCGCGTGGTGATCACCTCGAGCGCCCGCGCGATCGTGCAGCGCTCCGCCGTCCAGGCGTCGCGGGGATCCAGCGCTCCGGTCATCTCTATGGCGGGGTCCATCTCCTGCATTATAGCTGACTTATAGGATCCTAAGTCAGTGTGCTACGGTGCTGGCTGTGTCTTCACTAAGTCAGCCTCCGACGAAGGCGCGCGGCGAGGCCCAGCCCGCGCTCGTGCTCCTGATCGTGTGCGCCGGCGTGGTGCTTGCGAGCCTCGACCTGTTCATCGTCAACGTCGCGCTGCCCCAGATCGGCCACGACTTCCACCTCCGGGCCGGGGACCTGGGCGACCTCTCCTGGGTCCTGAACGGGTACACGATCGTCTATGCCGCCTTCCTGGTGCTGTTCGGGCGGCTGGCCGAGCGCTACCGCCGTGACCACGCGTTCCTGCTCGGGGTGGCGATCTTCGTGACGGCCTCGGCCGCCTGCGGGCTGGCCACCAGCCTGCCGATGCTGGTGGCCTTCCGCGTCGTGCAGGCGGCCGGAGCGGCGCTGCTGACCCCTACCTCATTGGGCCTGATCCTGGCCACCTTCGCGCCCGAGCGCCGCTACGGCGCCGTCCGCACCTGGACCGCCGTGGGTGGGATCGCGGCGGCGGCGGGGCCCGTTGTCGGCGGGCTGCTCGTGGCGGCCAGCTGGCGCTGGGTTTTCCTCGTCAACGTCCCCGTCGGCGTGCTCGCGCTGATCGCCGGCTGGCGCAGGCTGCCCGCGATCCCCGGGCATCCGGTGCCCGCGCCGGACCCCCTGGGGGCGGTGCTGATCACCGGCGGGATCGGCACGCTCGTGCTCGGGCTCGTGAAGGGGGGGAGCTGGGGCTGGGGTGACGCCAGGACCGCGAGCGCGCTGATCCTCGGCGTCGTCTCGCTGGCGCTGTTCGCCCTCAACGAGGCTCGCGGCCGCAACCCTCTGATCGAGCGGGAGCTGTTCCGCCTGCGGCCGGTCACGGGCGCCTCGGTGGTGGCGCTGCTGTTCATGGCGGCCTTCGGCGGGATGCTCCTCTCCCGGGTGCTGTGGGCGCAGGAAGTCTGGCACTGGTCGGCCCTGCAGACGGGCCTTGCGATCGCGCCCGGCCCGATCATGGTCCCGCTGTTCGCGTTCCTGCTCGCCGGGCCGCTGATCGCCCGCTTCGGCTCCGGGGTCGTGATCGCGGCCGGCTGCGCGATCTTTGCGGCCGGCGCCGCCTGGTGGGGGCTGGCGATGGGGCTGACCCCCGATTACGTCGGGGACATGCTCGGCGGGATGCTTCTGACCGGCGTCGGCGTCGGGCTGACGATGCCCACGTTCACGGCCACCGGAGCGGCGGCCCTGCCCGCCCATTCGTTCGCGACCGGATCGGGCATGATCAACATGCTCCGCCAGATCGGCCTGGCGATCGGGGTGGCCGTACTGATCGCCGTGCTCGGAACGCCCCACGGACCGGCGGCGACGCTCGACGCCTACCAGCAGGCCTCCTACATCATCGCCGGACTCTCGCTCGCCGCCGGGCTCGCCGGACTGGTGCTGCTCTCAAGCCGCCGTCGGACGGCGGCCGCCGGCTCCGCGGCCCCGCCGGCCACGGCCTCGCAGGGCGCCTGAAGCGAGCCGGCCCGGCGTCGCTCAGCCGGCCGCAGTAACGGAGCGGAGCGCGCCGAACAGGTCGTCCATGACCTGGCCGAGCCCGGGCCCGTCGTCGGGATCGACGATCCACTGCTCGAAGCCGACCCGGAACACCGCGATGCCCGCCTCGGCTGCGAGGCTCGCCTCGGGCTCGCCGATGCCGCGGTCTCGGAGGGCCGCGCCAAGGACCGCCGCCAGCCGCGCGAGCTTGATCAGCTCGCGCTCCTGGAGCTCCGGGTTGGCGTCGATGATCGCCTGTCGCCGGCGGGCGAACGAGCGCCGATCGGCGAACAGCCCCTCGGTCGGGCGCAGCGCCGCGGCGACGACCTCGATCGGTGCCGCGTCCGCCGGTGCGGCGAGCACGCCCTCGAGCAGCAGCGCCTCGAGCTCGGCCGCGCCCCCGAACAGGACCTCGCGCTTGTCGGCGAAGTGACGGAAGAAGGTCCGCTCGGTCAACCCCGCACGAGCGGCGATCTCGGCCACCGTCGTCTGCTCGAAGCCGTGCTCGCCGTAGAGCTCCATGGCGGCGCTAGCGAGGCGTCCTGCGGCGTCCGGCTTCCAGCGGCCCATGTGTCGATGGTATTTGATGACAGTGACTGACAAGGTGTGCTAGCGTGATGTCAGCAACTGACATCGAGCTCGTCCGGCATCGCTCCGCCGGGCGGGCGACCACTCACTGGAGGTACACCATGCGCGTTTTCGTCACCGGGGCATCGGGCTGGGTCGGCCGCGCCGTCGTCCCGCAGCTGACCGGCGCGGGCCACGAGGTGGCGGGGCTCGCCCGCTCCGACGCCTCCGCCCGGGCGCTTGCAGCCGCGGGCGTCGAGGTACGCGAGGGGTCGCTCGACGACCTCGACACGCTGCGTGACGCCGCCGCCTCATCCGACGGCGTCATCCACCTCGCCTTCAAGCACGACATCGCCTTCGCGGGCGACTTCGACGGCGCCGCCGAAGCGGATCGTCGCGCGATCGAGACCCTCGGCGAGGCACTCGCCGGCAGCGGCAGGCCCTTCGTGATCGCCTCCGGCGTGCTCGGGCTCGCCCCCGGGCGCGTCGCCACCGAGCGTGACGGCCTGGCCGTGGCCGGCGGAGAGGGCGAGCAGCCGACCAGCGGCCCCGAGCGCAGGCGGGCGAACGCCCAGCTCACGCTCGCGCTGGCCGGCCGCGGGGTTCGTTCCTCGGTCGTGCGGCTCCCGCCGACCTGCCACGGGGACGGCGACAACGGCTTCATCCCGACCGCCATCGGCTTCGCGCGGGAGAAGGGCGCCGCGGCCTACGTGGGTGACGGCGGCAACCGCTGGCCGGCGGTCCACCGCGACGACGCCGCCCGCCTGTTCCGGCTCGCGCTCGAGTCCGCGCCGGCGGGGTCGGTGTTGCACGCGATCGGCGACGAGGGCGTGCCGATCCGCGAGGTGGCCGCGATCTTCGCCTCGCAGGTCGGGGTTCCCAGCGTGTCGGTGTCCCCCGAGCAGGCCGGGGAGTACCTGGGCTGGCTCGGCGGCTTCTGGGGCCTGGACAGTCCTGCCTCCGCGGAGCTAACGCGCGAGCTGCTGGATTGGCAGCCGACCGGCCCGGGCTTGATCGCCGACCTCGAAGAGGGCCACTACTTCGCCTGAGCGCGCGGGCGTCACAACTTCCCCGCCGGTGGCACATTGCTTGTCGGATGGCGGATGCAGCGGACTTCGATTCCTTCTACCGGCGGGAGAGCGAGGGAGTGCTCGTGTTCCTCGCTCGCCGCACCTTCGACGCGGAGGTCGCCTTGGAACTGACCGCAGAGACGTTCTCGCGCGCGTATGTCGGCTGGCGCGGGGTTCGGGGCGAGTCCCCGCAGGAGCGCCAGGCGTGGGTCTACACGATCGCCCGTAGGACGCTGGCGCGCTACCTGCGTCGGGGTCGGGTGGAACGAAGAGCCCTGCAGAGGCTCGGGATCCAGCTGCCGAGGATGCACGAAGACGACCTCGTGCTGATCGAAGAGCGGGCCGGGCTGCCGGGTCTGCGCCACAAGCTCTCCGAGCAGCTCGCCCGTCTCAGCGACGATCAGCGCCGGGCGCTGGAGCTGAGGATCGTCCACGAGCGCTCCTACGCCGAGGTTGCGCAGGATCTGGGGATCTCCGAGGTGGCCGCCCGCGCGCGCGTCTCGCGCGGGCTGCGCGCGCTCGGCCGAACGCCGGAGCTCTCACCGGCGGCGGGTGAGGGGCTGTGAGCGAGCGCCGCCCACAGGTGCTCGAGGAGCTCGGGCTGCAGTTCAGCGGCCTCGGTCCGCCCCCACGGGCGCCCCGGTCGTGGACCCGCGGCACGGTCCTGGTGGCGCTTGCGCTGGTGCTCGCCCTTGCCGGTGCCACCGCCGCCGCGATCGTGATCGCCCGCGGCGGGTCGCTGCCCGCCGCCAATCCCCAGGATCTCGCTGCCAACGGCGTGCCGCTCCCGGGGAGCGAGCGCCTGGCCGGCCTGGACGCGCCGGACCCCGACGCCGACGAACCGTCCTGGGACCTGCGTCTGTCGCGCACGGCGGCCGGGGAGACCTGCACCGCGGTCGGTCAGGTGCTCGGCGGCCAGTTCGGGATCGTCGGCCTGGACCACGTGTTCCGCGCCCTGCCGCTGGGGGGCGTGGACGCCTGCGGCGTCCCGTCGCAGGGCGCGCCGGTGCTGGCCGGGGTGCGCGTGTTCGTCGGCCGCACCCCGAGCCAGGTGCGGACCGTAGTGGACGGCGTCGCCGGTACCGGCACGAGGTCCGTGACGGTGTACGGGCCGGGTGGCCCGCGCAGGCTGACCCTGGGGTCCGAGGGGAGCTTCATCACCGTGTACGCGGGCTACGTCGAAGAAGTCCGCCCGCGGTTGCTGATCGTGGACGGCTCCGGCCGGCAGCGCCGGTTCGGGTTCGCCCAGACGACGGTCCAGGAAGTGCCCGATCCCGAAGGACGCTCGCCGTGGGAGGTGAGCGGCGGTCCCGACCTCGAACGCGGGGCCTACCCCGACGAGAGCTGCACGCAGGCCTCCGAGGAGCTCGGTCGCAGCGACCCGAGCCGCTTCGAAGCACCGCTCACGCCCGAGGTCTGCGGGCGACTGGGTGTGCAGCCGCTGTTCGTGCTGATGCGCAGGTTCGTGCCCGGCAGCGGCGAACACACGGGCTTTCCGTGGAACAACACGCCGGCACGGACGCTCGTCTACGGGGCGGCCGACCCGCGGGTCGCCTCGCTGACCCTGAAGGGCCCCGGGGGTGCCCGCCCGCTGCATATCGAACGCCGCGGAGGAGCCTTCCTCGCCGTCCTCGACGGTCGCATCGATCCGAGCGCTCTGACGCTGGTGGCGATCACCCGCGACGGCCGCGTCCGCACCTACAGGCACTCCACAGCGCTGTTCGGCGCCGAGCACAACCGGCCGTGGCACGAAGCCCCAGTGCCCACCTACCGCCAGCCGCGCCCGGCCAGCACGCTGATCCCGCCGATGGAGTTTCCGATCGCCTCGAGCGTGCGCGAAAGCGTGCGCCTGCCCGACCCCGCGGGCGGGCCCGAGTGGGTGCTCCGCAGCTGGCGCGGGCGGCCCGATCCACGCGCCAGCTACGGCAGCCGTCCGTCGCAGTTCGTCTGCGACCAGCTCGGCGTGCTGGAGGGGGGGAGGGTCGTGCAGCCGCCCCCGGCGGCGCCGGTGGTGCTGGCGCCGGGCCGCGAACTGAACGCCGGCGAGGGCGGCTGCAATGAACCGCGGTGGCTCGCCAAGCACCCTCCCGTGGGCGAAGTCATCAGCTTCGTCAGCGACCCGTTCGCCTATTCGCCGGTACCGCTGCGGACGGTCGTGATGGGGATGGTGGGAGCACAGGCCCACGATCCCGAGCTGCTCGGCGCCGGCCCGCCGCGGGCGCTCCCGGTCGATCCCAACGGGATCTTCCTGGCAGTGCTTCCCGGCCACTACTGGGACGCGCACCTGCGGATCGTCGCCACCGTGAAGGGCAAGCGCGTGGCCGGGTTCCCGCTGCAGGGCTTCAACGGACCCGCCGCGCTCGAGGTCCCCCAGGCGCGGGCCCCGGACCCGAACGGAGGACCCCCGTGGGGCTTCGCCGTCAGCGGCTATGACTCCGCCCAGGGTCAGATCGTCGACGGACGCCTGGTCGCCCTGGAACCCCAGAGCGGGACGCTCCACGCCGGGCCCGACGGGTGGGGCGGCGGACCTCCGGCGCCGGAACTGCGACACAAGCCGCCGCCGGTCCATTTCGAAGCGCAGGGCGACTCCGGCAGCGGCCTTCCCGGCGAACCCGGCGAATACTCGCCACCCGAGGTGGAGCGCCGCACGTTGCCGGGGCGCACGATCATCACGGGGCGCGCCGACGGCGACGTCGCTGCCGTCACGATCGTCACCCCGCGCGATGTCAGGACGCTCCGTCCCAGCGGTCCCGCACACGTGCTGATCGCGGTCTACGACGGCCAGTTCTTCAGCGGCAGGATCACCGCCACGGTCCTGCTGCGCAACGGCAAGCACGTCACCGAGCAGATCCCGGACTCCACCAACGTGCAGGCCGAAGCCCCGCCCGAACCCTCGCTCGCCAGCTGGCTGCAGAGCACCCGCCGCCAGCTACGCCAATGGCACGGTCCCCGCGGCGGTCCCGGCAGGGTCGCGGAAGGCTACCTGCTGCTGCTGGGAAGCCTGAGGGCGATCGAAGCCCGGATTGCCTTCGTCCACGCCCACCCGGGTGTGCTGCCGGAAGGCTGAGCCTCGCCGCCGCGTAGGCCCGCGTCGGGCCCGCCGGGCCCGCCGGTCGGCGACCTAGTGGGGGCCGGCCTGCTCCGGCGCGGGCAGCTTCGAGCTGCCGGGCGCCCGTAGGCCGTCGATGACGATCTCCACCAGCCGTGGCCAGCGGCCCATCGCGGGTCCGACCTGCTGGCGGGTGGCGCTGCCGAGGCCGCAGCTGACCATCGGGATGTCCTCCCAGGTGAGGTCCCGGCGCAGGCTGCCGTCACGCTGCGCGCGCTTCACCAGCTGATCGCACAGCTCCGGCATCCCGGCCGCTTCGGCGGCCGCCCCGGTTAGGTCGGGGCGCAGTCCGGTGATCTCACACAGGCAGCGGTCGCCGGCCTGGATGCGGGCGGAGAAGCGGATGAACTCCGAAATGCCGTTCCACGGGTCCTCCAGCTCCAGACACTCGCGCGCCTTCTCGGCCAGGCGCTCGAAGCCTTCGCTCACGAGCGCGGCGATCAGGTCGTCCTTGGTGGGGAAGTGGCGGTACACGGTGCCCACGCCGACCCCGGCCAGTTTCGCCAGGTCGGGCATCTGGGCGTCGACGCCCTCCTCGGCGAACAGCCGGCTGGCGGCGGACAGCACGGCCTCGCGGTTGCGGCGGGCGTCGGCCCGCAGTGACCTGGTTGCCTCGGTTACGGCCATTTCAGAAGTCTCCCCGAGCGTGATGTCGAACACGCACTTGAAACGGAATCATCATTCACTATAGTAGCTGAAACCGGAATCCGACTTCCGAATCACCCGGGAAGGAGCCGCCACATGAAGAGCTCGGCCGACTACCTCGAACGCCGTTGGACAGCGCTGATCCTGCTGTGCGTGGCCCAGTTCATCGTCGTCCTGGATGCCTCGATCGTGAACGTGGCCCTGCCCAGCATCGGCAGGGGGCTGCACTTCTCCGAGCAGGACCTGCCGTGGGTCGTGAACGCATACCTGATCGCGTTCGGGGGCTTCCTGCTGCTCGGCGGACGGGCGGCGGACCTGCTCGGCCGCCGCCGCGTCTTCATGGCGGGTCTGGCGGTGGTGGCGATCTCCTCGCTGGCGGCCGGCTTCGCATCCACCCAGGGACAGCTGATAGCCGCACGCGCCGCCCAGGGCCTGGGGGCGGCGATCGTCTCGCCGGCGGCGCTGTCGATCGTGACGACCCTGTTCAGCGACGGGGCCGAGCGCAACAAGGCGCTTGGCGCGTGGGGTGCCGTGGCGGGCTCGGCCGGCGCCGTCGGGGTACTGCTGGGCGGCATCCTCACGGAAGGCCTGGGCTGGGAATGGGTGCTGTGGGTGAACGTCCCGGTGTCGCTGATCGCGATGGCCCTGACCCCGGGGCTGATCGGCGAGAGCCGCTCGGAGGCGGAGCACCGTCACTTCGACGCCGCCGGAGCGGTGACGATCACGGCCGGCCTGTCGCTGCTCGCGTATGCGCTGCTCGACGCCTCCAGCGCCGGCTGGGGCTCGACCAAGATCGTCAGCCTGTTCGTGGCCTCGGCCCTGCTGCTGGCGGCGTTCGTGGCGATCGAGCTGCGCTCGAAGGCCCCGCTGGTCCCGTTCCGGATCTTCCGCACCAGGACCGTCCTGGGCGCCAACGTGGTCGGGCTGCTGCTCGGAGCCTCGCTGTTCTCGATGTTCTTCTTCGTGACCCTCTATATGCAGCAGGTGCTCCACTACGGGCCGATCCACGCCGGCCTCTCCTACCTGCCCCTGTCGGCCGCGATCATCGTCTCGGCCGGGTTCGGGGGGCAGCTCGTGACGCGCTTCGGCTTCAAGCCGATCCTCGCCATCGGGATGCTGTCGGTGGCGGTGGGTCTGCTGTGGTTCAGCGGCATCTCGGTCGGCGGCAGTTTCGTGGACGACATCCTGGGCCCGTCCCTGCTGGCGGCGATCGGCCTGGGCTTCGGCTTCGTGACCTCGACGATCGCGGCGGTGGCCGGCGTGCAGTCGCGGGAGCAGGGCCTCGCCAGCGGCCTGATCAACACATCGCAGCAGTTCGGCGGCGCGATCGGGCTCGCGGTGCTGTCCGCGATCGCCACCTCGCGTACACACACCGTGCTCGCGGGCGGGTCGAGCCCCGTCAACGCCCTCAACGAGGGCTTCCAGGCCGCCTTCCTGGTCGGCGCGGGGATCGCCGCCCTGGGCGTGCTCGCGACACTTCTGCTGATCCGTACCCGCGACAGCCGCGCCCACGTCGAGATGGCCGCGGCGGGGACCGCCGGCGCGGGCGCCTAGGTGATCTAGGCGGTGCCCTCCGAGGCACCGGCGCGGGGGTTGTGCGCGAGCGCGTAGCGCGCGTATACGAACGCGAGCAGCAGAATCGCCACCGACGCGTATGGGAACACGTTGTACGGCAGCGGCTGTCCGGGCTGGAACAGCTCGGCGAACGGCACCGCCAGCGCGAGCACGCCCAGCAGCGGCATCAGGCAGTGGCGCACGGGCGAGAGCCGGCGACCGCGGCGGCGGATGAACACGGGCAGCGAGACCGCGGTCAGGACGTAGACGAACAGGATCAGGATCGTGCCCATCGTCGAGCACTCGGCGTACAGGTTGACCGGGTCGCTGGATCCGCCGATCAGGCCGGTGGCGTGGCACAGCCACCAGATCACGACGATGCCCAGGCCGAGCGCGGTCATCGCGATCAGCGCCGCGGCGGGTGTCTCGCCCGGTGGCCGGGAGGTCCCCAGCCGCGCCGGCAGAAGGCCCGAGCGACCGCCGTCGAAGAGCACCCGCGCCTGCGAGTTGGCCGCCGCCACGAGTGTCGCGAGCACGGAGAAGATGCCCGCCAGCCAGGCGAGGATGGCGGCCGAGCCCAGATAGCGGTCGGCCATTTCCAGGAACGGGACCGAGGCGCGGCCGATCGAGCCGGTCTGGTAGTGGAAGCCGACGATGGTCGTGTAGGCGAACAGCACGAACAGGGCCGTGGCGGCAGCGATCGAGATGTAGAGGGCGCGCGGGATGGTGCGCGCCGGTTCGCGCGTTTCCTCGGCCAGCGCGGGGCCGTTTTCCCAGCCGATGAACATGTACAGGGCGAGCGGGAAGCCGGCCGCCAGACCCGCCAGACCGCCGCTCACGTGCGACCACGAGAAGGGCGCTGCCGTGAGGGATCCGGACTCGTCGATCAGCACCACCAGGCAGGTGGCGACCATCACGGCCACCTGGAAGATCAGCGCCGCCGAGACGACCACCGTGGAGCGACTCGCCCCGCGCAGCGCGACCGCGACGCCCCCGAGGCTGATCACGAGCGCGATCGGGAGCCAGCTCGGGTGCCACGACGAGTAGTGCTCGAGCGTGAGCGCGATCATCCCGCCGGACATCGCGAACACGCCCGCGATCGCGATCGTGAACCCGACCGCGATCAACACCGCGGTGACCGCCCCGGCCCGCGCGCCGAGGGAGGTCTCCACGTAGGTGATGAAGCTGCCCGCGGAGGGCTCCATGCGCGTGAACTCGGCCACGATGAAGGCGAGCAGGCAGACGGCGATGCCGGCACTGAGGATCGTCAGCGGGGCGCCCACGCCGGCGGTCACGGCGATCACGCCGAAGGCGAAGTAGAAGTCGATCCCGGGGCCGATGTTGGCCACCGTGGAGGAGGTCACCTCGCCGAGTCCGAGCTCGCCCTTCTCGGCTCCCGGCTCGGACCCGTCGCGCGAGCTCACCCGGGGCATCGTACGGGCCGCCGCTGCGCGATCCTACGAGGTGCGCGATGAAGGAGAGTCCCTTCCTGGCCCACAGCTGATGTCCGCCGCCACCGCCACCGCCGCCGAGCCCGTCGCCCAGCCCCGCACGAGGGTGATCTTCGGCGGGCTGATGCTCGTGGTGCTGCTGGCGGCGCTCGATCAGACGATCGTGGCGACGGCGCTGCCGACGATCGTGGGGGATCTCGGCGGGCTGGACCGCCTGGCGTGGGTGACGAGCGCGTTCCTGCTGGCGCAGACGGCGGCCACGCCCATCTACGGCAAGCTCGGCGACCTGTACGGGCGCAAGCGCGTGCTGCAGAGCGCGATCGTGCTGTTCCTGGTGGGCTCCGCGCTGTGCGGGCAGTCGGCCAACATGACCGAGCTGATCGCCTTCCGCGCCGTCCAGGGCCTTGGCGCGGGTGGGCTGATCGTGCTCGCCCAGGCCTCGATCGGCGACGTCGTCAGCCCCCGCGACCGGGGTCGTTACCAGGGCCTGTTCGGAGCTGTGTTCGGCATCGCCAGCATCGCCGGGCCACTGCTGGGGGGCGTGATCGTGACCGCCGTCTCGTGGCGGTGGATCTTCTACATCAACCTGCCCGTGGGGCTCGCCGCGGTAGCCGTGCTGGCGGTGACGCTGCCGGCCCAGGGCTCGCGCGGGCGCCCGAAGATCGACTACCTCGGCGCCGGGCTGCTCGCGTCGGGGCTGAGCGCGATCGTGCTGGTCACGAGCCTCGGCGGGACGACCTGGGCGTGGGGTTCGGCGCAGGTGGTGCTGGTCGGGGCGCTCGGGGTGGCGCTGATCGCACTGTTCCTGTTTGTCGAGAGCCGGGCCGCCGAGCCGATCCTGCCGCTCTCGCTGATACGAGACCCCGTCTTCGCGGTCGCGGGGTCGCTGTCGCTGATCGTCGGCTTCGCCCTCTTCGGAGCGGTGGTGTTCCTGCCGCTGTACTTCCAGACCGTCGATCTCGCCTCGCCCACCGAAGCGGGCCTGCGCCTGGTGCCGATGATCGTCGGGCTGCTGACGACGTCGATCCTCTCGGGGCAGCTGATCTCACGCACCGGGCGCTACCGCGTGTTCCCGATCGTGGGGACGCTGCTGATGAGCGCCGGGCTGCTGTTGCTGACGCGCCTGGACGTGGGCACGTCGACCGCCGCTTCGGCGGCCTACCTGTTCGTGCTCGGCCTCGGGCTGGGGTCGACGATGCAGGTGCTCGTGCTCGCCGTCCAGAACGCCGTCGACTACAAGCTGCTCGGCGCAGCCACCTCGGGCGTGACGATGATGCGCGGAATCGGCGGGGCGATCGGAACGGCCGTGCTGGGGGCGATCTTCACCTCGAGGCTCACGGGCCAGCTGAAATCGGCCCTCCACGGACCGCTCGCTGCGCAGGTGGCCAAAGGCGCCCGCCTCACCGGCGCCCAGGTGGCGCATCTGCCTGCCGGGCCGCGGTCGATCTACCAGCACGCCTACGTCCACTCCCTGCGCCCCGCCTTCATCGTGGCCGCGGCCGCCGCTGCGCTCGGCTTCGTGCTCAGCCTGTTCCTGCAGGAGCGCAAGCTGCGCGGAGCCCCCGCCACCAGCACGGGTCTCGAGGACGGCCTCGCGGCCCCGCGCTCGCCGGACTCGCTGGCCGAGATCGAGCGCTCGCTGACACGGGTGACGACGCCTGACGAGCGCATGCGCTTCCGCGAACGGGTGGCTGAGCGCGCCGGCCTGGAGCTGTCACCCGGCGCCACCTGGGCGCTGGTGCGCATCCAGGAGCACGGCGCCGAGCGGGCCCGCGCGCTGGCGACCGCCGACGGCGTCCCGTCCGAGCGGATCACGCAGGTGACCGACGAGCTGCGCGGGCTCGGCCTGTTCGTACAGGATGCCGCCGAGCCCGGTTCCGACGGCGACGGAGCCGTCGGGCAGGCCGCGCTCACGACGACGGGGCACGACCATGCCGAGCGCCTGCTGAGCGCCCGGCGCGAGCTGCTCGTGGAGGCGCTGGCCGACGACGGCGCCGAGCGCGATCCACAGGTGCTCTCCCTGCTGCGGCGCCTGGCGGTGGAGCTCTGCGGCGAGCCTCCGGGCGTGCAGCCGGCGGCCGCCGCCGGGTAGTGTGGGCCGGGCTCTGGACCTGCTGATCGACAAGGACGACCTGCACAGCTGCCGGCTGGTCGAGACCGACCCGCCCGCTCCCTCCGACGGGCAGGCGCTGCTGAGCGTGGAGCGCTTCGGGTTGACCTCGAACAACATCACCTACGCCCAGTTCGGGCGGGCGATGTCCTACTGGGACTTCTTCCCCGCCGAGGAGGGTTGGGGGCGGATGCCCGTGTGGGGCTTCGCCGAGGTCGCCGAGAGCCGCGTCGCAGGACTGGCGGAGGGAGAGCGCCTGTACGGCTATCTGCCGCCCTCGACCGAGCTGTTGGTGGTCCCGTCCCACGTCAGCGAGCGCGGCTTCGTCGACGCCTCACCGCACCGCGCAGGGCTTCCCGCGGCCTACAACGGCTACACGACAACCGCCTCCGATCCGGTCTACGAGGCCGGTCAGGAGGACCTCCAGATGCTCCTGCGACCGCTGTTCTTCACCTCCTGGCTGCTCGACGACTTTCTCGGCGAGGCCGACATCTTCGGCGCCGAGCTGGTGGTCGTCTCGAGTGCCTCCAGCCGGACTGCGAGCGCGCTCGCCCACCTCCTCTCCCTGCGCGAGGGCGTGCAGGTCCTCGGCCTCACCTCCCAGCGCGGCGTTGCCTTCACGGAGGGCCTGGGGGCATATGACACGGTGCTCTCCTACGAGCAGCTCGATGACCTGCCCGATGGGCGAGCCGTGTACGTGGACATCAGCGGCGACGCCGCGGTCCGCGCCGCGGTCCACCGCCACTACGCCGAGAAGCTGCTGCATTCGTCGGTCGTGGGGGCCACCCACCACGACCAGCTGGGCGAGGTCCCCGACGACCTCCCGGGGCCGCGGCCGACGTTCTTCTTCGCCCCCGACCGCGTCGCGTCGCGCTCGGCCGAGTGGGGCAGGGAGGGATTGGAAGGCAGGATCGCCGACTCCTGGCACCCGTACGTGAGCTGGACCGAGGGCTGGCTGCGGGTCCAGCACGAGCGCGGCGGGCCCGCGCTCCGCTCCACCTATCTCGACCTGCTGGACGGGAAGATCGATCCCTCCTGCGCCCACGTCCTGACGCTCCAGGACGAGCTTCCCTCCTGACTGCAGCTCAGCCGGGCGGGTCCTCGGGGGCGATCGTGCGCAAATGCTGGGCGACCCCGGTCACGGCCAGCAGGCGCTCCACCTGCTGGGAGCTGTGGGTCACGGCCAGCTCCTGATTGCGCTCCGTGCACAGCTTGCGGGCCGCGAGGATCACCCGCAGACCGGTGGAGTCGATGAACTGCAGGTCGTGGAGGTCCAGCACGATCATGCCGTTGTCCTGCAGGTCGGCGCCCTCGATCGCCTTCTGGAGCAGCGGCGCGCTGGCCATGTCGAGTTCGCCCTCGAGGGCGATGACGACCCGCTCGGGCTCCCGGCGGACGTCGATCCGGAGCTGTTCGATCGCACCCATCCCTCAGGGCAAGTCTACTCGAGCCCCGCGACTCGGCTAAGAAGTGACATTGATGTGTTTAGGACTCGTGAGGAGGGGTATCAACCGACAACCACCAGCTGTCGCCCCCTTCAGCAGCGTCGTGAGCCCCCCGCGATCGCCGCCATCGAAAGGGGGGTGGCTATGCGGTATGCCGGCGCGGCTCGCCATGGTCGCCCGGCATACCGTTATTTTTTTCCTTCTCGGGGCCCGGCCGCGATTCGTGTAGCCGCAGGGCCAGCACTTCGACGGAGCCGGTGCGCGAGACCCGGTGGCACTCCGTCAGCTCTTCCAGGGCCGGCGGCAGCTCACCCAGCGAAGACCCCGCGGGCAGGGACACGATCCGCAGATCCAGTTGCCGGGGAGCCACGGTGGCGGCCAGCGCCAGGTGCCAGACCTCGTCCTCGTTGGAGAGGTGATCCACGAGCTGCTCGGCCAGCGGGCGGGTCGTCGCGATGCGCTCGGTGGAGAGGTGGGCGCGAGCCGCAATCGCGGCCAGCACCCGCGCCAGCACCGAGCTGGCGAGTGCCGGCGGTCCGACGGCCAGATACACGCCGTCCTGGTCGCCGTCGGCCCCGATCAGGACCTCTTCGGCGCCGTCCTGGCTTGAGGCCTCGCCGGCCAGCAGCGCCGCCTTGGGGGTCGCGAAGCGCATCCGCACGTCGGTTCCCTCGCCGTCGGCGCCGGCGAACTCGACGCTGTCCGCCAGCGCCAGCATCACCGGTATGCCGATCCCGCCGATCTCGCTGGGCTCGGAGGCATGGGGCTTCAGGCCGCAGCCCCGGTCGCGGACGAGCAGTTCCAGGCCGTCCTCGGAGCCCCGCATCTCGACGTCCATCGGGCCCGTTCCGCCGGGGTAGGCGTGGGCGACGACGTTGTTGCACGCCTCGCTCAGGGCCGTGCTGATGTCGTTCAGCTCGATCGCATCGAGGGCCACCATGTCCGCCAGCCCGCGCAGCGCCTGGCGCACGAGCAGCACGTTCTCCGGTTTGCTCGAGAGGCTCAGCCGGACGTTTGGGATCCCCGCCACCGCCTCAGGAGGATCCGGATCTGATGCATCTGAACGGAGTGCAGACGCGAGTCGCGGCGTACCCCCTGCGTCCTGATGCCCTGTTGGCCCGCCTAGCCGGCCGCAGCCGGCGCATGCGTCAGGCTCCGCAGCTGCTCGAGAGACCGGCGCAGAAGCCGCGAAACCTGCATCTGGGAGATACCCACCCGCTCGGCGATCTCGGTCTGGGTGAGATCCTCGACGTAGCGCATCTTCAGGATCAGACGCTCACGCTCCGGGATGTGCCCCAGCACGGCGGCGAGGGTCGCGTCGAGCTCCACGAGCTCGTAACGGTCGTCGTCGCTGCCGATCGAGTCGCCGTAGGAGGCCGCGGAGTCGTCCGCGCCCGGCCTCGGGGCATCGAGCGAGATGGTCTCGTAGGCCTGGATCGCCTGCAGCGCGTCGAGCACGTCCTCGCAGTCGATCTCCATGTACTGGGCGAGCTCGTTGACGGTCGGCGCCCGACCCTGCTCGTTGGCGAGGCGCTCGCGTGCGTCGCGCACCTTCAAGGCACGCTCCTGGGCGCCCCGGGGGACGTGGATGGCCCAGCCGGAGTCGCGGAAGTAGCGGCGCATCTCACCGAGGATGGTGGGCACGGCAAAGGACTGGAACGCGTGGCCGCGCTCGAGGTCGTAGCGGTCGATCGCCTTCAGCAGCCCCAGCGAGGCCACCTGGAGCAGGTCCTCGAACGGCTCCGAGGAGCGCCCGTAGCGGCGGGTAAGGCTGCGTGCGAGCGGCAGATAGCGCTGCACGAGCGCTTCGCGGGCGACCGGGTCGCCGTGGCGCTGCCAGCGGATGAACAGCTGTCGTGGGTCAGCATTTGCTGACGTGGGCCCCGTATGTGTCGGTGACATCGTCTGTGAAGTCATTTCCCCTCCTACCAGCCGAACCCGGACGGATATGTCCGAGTCAGCAAATCATACCCCCTTCTGAGGGTCTCTAAACATGGCGTCGGAAGAAACACGGAAATTCTAAACCCCGAGCGCAGGCTAGGCTCATTTACGTGGACGAACAGGCCATTCCTCCGATCGCAGAGCTGCTGGCGTCCCGCCGGGGCGAGGAGCTCGATCTCGGCGATCGCTACATGAATCCCCAGATGGGCCGGATCCTGCGGACGCTCGGCTTCGACCGCGTGTGGGCGGGCGGCGAGGGGGCGCACCTGATCGACGAGACGGGCGAGCGCTACCTCGACCTGATCGGCGGCTACGGCGTGTTCGCGATCGGGCGCAACCACCCGGAGGCGGTTGCCGCGATCGAGCAGGTGATGGCGGCCAGGACGGCCAACCTGCCCCAGCTCGGGGCCTCGCTGCTGCCCGGGGTGCTGGCCGAGCAGCTGGTCGCCCGCTCGCCGGCGAGCGTCGCCGCCGTGATCCCGGCGAACTCCGGCACCGAGGCCGTCGAGGCCGCCATCAAGGTGTCCCGGGCGGCAACCGGCCGCAGGCGGGTCCTGTATGCGGAGCACGCCTTCCACGGCCTCACCATGGGCGCCCTCTCGCTCAACGGCAACGAGGAGTTCCGCGACGGCTTCGGTCCCCTGCTGGAGGACTGCGAGCCCGTCGGGTTCGGCGACCTCGAGGCGCTCGAGCGGGCCCTCGCGGGCGGCGACGTGGCCGCCTTCGTGGTCGAGCCCGTGCAGGGCAAGGGCGTCAACCTCCCGCCCGACGGCTATCTCCCCGGCGCCCAGCGGCTCTGCCGTGAGGCGGGCGCGCTGTTCGTGTGCGACGAGGTCCAGACGGGCATTGGGCGCACCGGGCGTTTCCTGGCCTGTGAACACTGGGGTCTGGAGCCCGACCTGATCTGCGTCGCCAAGGCCCTCTCCGGGGGGTTCGTCCCGATCGGTGCGGTGCTGGCTTCACGGCAGGCCTTCGAGAAGGTCTTCGACGGCATGGAGCGGGCCGTCCGCCACGGTTCGACCTTCGGCGGCAACGACCTCGCGGCCGCGGCCGGCCTGGCCACCCTGCGGGTGCTCGATCAGGAGCGTCTGGTCGAGCGGGCTCGGCGCATGGGAGAGCTGCTGATGGAGCTCACGGCGCCGCTGGCGGAGCGCTTCGAGGTGGTCCGCGAGGTGCGTGGCCTGGGCCTGATGTGGGCGATCGAGTTCGGGGCGCCTCCCGGGGCGGCCGCGCGGCGTCTGTGGGAGCGGGTGGAGGCGCGCCAGCCCGGCCTGTTCGCCCAGCTCGTGATCGCGCCGCTGTTCCACAAGCACCACATCCTCTGCCAGGTGGCGGGCCATCGCATGAACGTGATCAAGGCCCTGCCCGCGCTGATGGTCGAGGAGTCCGAGCTGCGGCGCTTCGCGGTCGCCCTCGAGGAGACGATCGCCGCGGCCCAGCGCTATCCGTCCGCGCTCGCCCGCTTCGGGCTGCAGACAGGCCTCAGATCCGCCGGCGTGCATCGCTAGCCTTGCCCGACACGTGCTGAAGGACCGCGAAGACATCCGCAACGTGGCGATCGTCGCCCACGTCGACCACGGCAAGACCACGCTCGTGGACGCGATGCTGTGGCAGTCCGGCGCCTTCCGCGTGGGACAGGACGTGGCCACGAGGGTGATGGACTCGATGGACCTCGAGCGCGAGAAGGGCATCACGATCCTCGCCAAGAACACCTCCCTGCGCTTCAAGGGCGTGAAGCTCAACATCATCGACACGCCGGGGCACGCCGACTTCGGGGGCGAGGTCGAGCGGGGGCTGACGATGGTGGACGGCGTGCTGCTGCTGGTGGACGCCTCCGAGGGGCCGCTACCGCAGACCCGCTTCGTGCTGCGCAAGGCCCTCGAGGCGAAACTCCCGGTGATCCTCGTGGTCAACAAGGTGGACCGCAGCGACGCGCGTGTCTCGGAGGTCGTAGACGAGGTCTACGAGCTGTTCCTGGACCTCGACGCGGACGAGCACCAGATCGAGTTCCCGATCGTCTACTGCAACGCCAAGGCCGGCATCGCCTCGCTCGAGTACGAGCCCTCCCAGCCGCTGGCGGGCAGCACGCTCGAACCGCTGCTGGACCTGCTGCTCGAGCGCATCCCGGCGCCCAAATACGACCCCGAGCACCCGTTGCAGGCGCTCGTGACCAACCTCGACGCATCCCCGTATGTGGGCCGCCTGGCGATCTGCCGGGTGTGGAACGGGACGATCCGCAAGGGCCAGCAGATCGCCTGGTGCCGCGCCAACGGAGCGATCGAGCGGGCGCAGGTCGCCGAGCTCTACGTGACGGACGCGCTCGACCGTGTCGACGCCGCCGAGGCCGGCCCCGGCGAGGTGATCGCCGTCGCCGGGATCGACGAGGTGACGATCGGGGAGACGCTCGCCGACCTCGAGGACCCGCGCCCGCTGCCGGTGATCACCGTGGACGAGCCCGCGATGTCGATCACGATCGGGGTCAACAGCTCGCCGCTGGCGGGCAAGGACGGAGACAAGATCACCGCGCGCCAGATCAAGGCGCGCCTCGACCAGGAGCTGGTCGGCAACGTCTCCCTGCGCGTCGAGCCCACCGATCGCCCGGACACCTACGAGGTCCAGGGCCGCGGCGAGTTGCAGCTGGCGGTGCTGGTCGAGCTGATGCGCCGCGAGGGCTTCGAGCTGACGGTCGGCCAGCCGCACGTGGTGGAGCGCTTCATCGAAGCCGAACGGCACGAGCCCGTGGAGCGCCTCTCGGTGGACGTTCCCGAGGAGCACGTCGGCACGATCACGCAGCTGCTCGCGGTCCGCAAAGGGCGCATGGAACACATGACGAACCACGGCACAGGCTGGGTGCGGATGGAGTACCTGGTGCCGGCGCGGGCGCTGATCGGCTTCCGCACGGAGTTCCTGACCGAGACGCGCGGGACGGGGATCATGCACCACGTGTTCGAGCGCTGGGAGCCGTGGGCGGGGGAGCTGCTGACGCGCACGACCGGGGCGCTGGTGGCCGACCGGCCCGGCACCACGGTGAGTTACTCGCTGATGACCCTGCAGGAGCGCGGCATGCTGTTCGTGGGGCCGGGGGAGGAGGTCTACGAGGGCATGGTGATCGGCGAAAACGCCCGCGCCGGCGACCTCGACGTCAACCCCGTCAAGGAGAAGCACCTCACCAACATGCGCTCCTCGACCGCCGACGTGCTCGTGCGGCTCGACACCCACCGCAAGCTGACCCTCGACCAGGCGCTCGAGTGGGTGCGCGACGACGAGGCCATCGAGGTGACGCCGGAGACCGTGCGGGTGCGCAAGGCCGTGCTCTCCATGGTCGACCGCCGCAAGGCCGTTCGCGCCGCCAAGCGCTGAGGGGCGGACACCCGCCGCCGGGCCCCATACCCGTCCGGCGCCGAGGTGGGGCGCCCCCGGGCGGGTGTGCGACGCACGCCGGCGGAGGAAATGTAAGGTACCGCCGATGACCAGCCAGCTCAGGGCGCCGATGCCCCTCCTGGCCGTGCTCCTGACGCTGCTGGCCCTGCTCGCCGGAAGCGCCGTGGCGCGGGCGGAAACCGCCCCCACGTACTCCAAAGAGGCCCTCTCCCAGTACGAAGAACAGCTGCACGGCGGGCAGATCCAGTCCGTGACCGTCAACAAGCGCATGCGCTCGTTGCGGGTCACGCTCAAGGACGGCAGCCACGTGTTCGCCAAATACGAAAAGAAGACCGGCCCCAAGTACTACTCGCAGATCACCGCGAAGGGGATCCCGCTCACCTTCCTGTCCGTGGCCGCGGCCAAAAAAGAACAGGAAAAAGCCTCCAAACACCACAAAATCCGCTACATCGTCGGCGGCGTCGTGATCGTCCTGCTGGTGATCGCGGCGGTGGTCCTGCTCCTCCGCAGAAGGCGCCCGGAGGAGGATTAGCTAGCCGACGGGGGCCCCTGCGGGGGCGCGGCGCAGCGGCGTCCCCAGCGGCTCCTCGAGTGGTGGCCGCACAGGGCGCGGCCGGCCCCACAGGTAGCAGAGCACGCAGCCGCCGGTGAAGACGGCGGTGACGAGCAGCAGCGGGCCGGAGTCCTCGACCAGCGAACCCACGACCCCGGCCGCCAGCGAGCCGTAGAGGGCCGCCCTCCAGGCCGGGTCCTCGCCGACCGGCGCGAGCACGCGTGTGCGCAGCCGCAGCGCCGCCGCCCCGGCGGCGAGCGCGAGCAGCGTGGCCAGCGGCATGGCTCCGTGGCGGAGCTCATGCCAGGCGGCTTCGTAGCGGCGGACGATCAGGTCGCGCAGCTCGCCGGCGGAGTGTGCGTGCAGCACGCTGCCGTAGTAATGCCCGCTGCCGTGGGCGCTGAGGAGGTCGATGACCGCCAGTGCGATCAGCCCCGCGACCGGGCTCAACAGCACGATCAGGGCTCGCCGCCGGGCCCGTGCCGCTGGCAGCAGCGTGGCCGCGGCGAGGGCGAAGGCGACGCCCACGATGACCACTCCTCCGACGCCGGCTCCGAGGCGGGTGGCGCCCTCCAGGCAGGCGAGGGCTGCGCCCGCCAGTGCCATCGTGGTCCACGCCCGCCGGTCTCTCCTGGACGGGTACAGGACGCCCGCGACGGCGCCCAGGACAAGCACGGCCAGCGCCGACTTGAGGTCGTTGCCGACGCCGTGAAAACGGGCTCCGAGAGCGGGATCGGGACCGAGCAGCGAGCGCATCAGCAGCTGGCTGCCCGCCAGTGCGTCGGCGGCGATCGCCGCCGTGCAGGCGATGGCCGGTGCCAGCAGCGCGCGCGGCCAGGCCACCAGCCGGTCGGTGAGTGCCCCGAGGGCTCCGCATCCGAGCAGGAGCAGGCCGTACTCGCTCGCCGCGGCCGGCGCCAGCGCCGCCGTCAGCAGGGCCACCAGGGGCGTCCACAGCACGCCGAGCGCTCCGATCCGCAGCGCGCGCCGGCGCGCGCCGGGAGTGCGCCAGCAGGCCAGCAACAGCAGCCCCCAGGCCGCCAGCAGTGCCACCAGCGCGGGCAGGCGCCGGCCTCCGATCACGCCCAGGCGCGCGATCGTGCTCCGCAGTCCGGGGCCGTCCAGGCGGCCTTCGACTCGTACCGGGCTTCCCTGGACGGACGCGGGAATCGCCACCTGCTCGTGGGCCAGGATCGTGGGGGCGATGTCGGTGGCGGCGATCAGCCCCCGCTGCTGGGTGTCGCTGGAGGTCAGCTCCCCGGGCCCGGGTCCACCGAGGCCCGCCGCTCCGACCCACAGCAGCCGGGAGGGGCGCGAGGAGGTCTCGCTCTGCACGACGATGATCAGCTCCCGGCGGGCGCGGGCGGCGGCCAGTTGGCGCAGCGCGCGGCGCCCCTGGGGACCCGCCCCGACCGTCGCCACGACCAGCGGCCAGCGCCCCAGAAGCCGCTCCGCGCGGGCTACGAGCGTGGCCGGCGTAGCCTGCGAGACGGCCGCCACCCGCCCCGCCTCATCGGCCGCCGCCGTCGCCTCGGGGTCGCCCCCGGGGACCGCGGCCAGGTATGCCGCGCCCCCGAGTACCGAGGCGAGCAGGCCGGGCCGCAGTTCGCCCGGGACTCCACGGGCCCGCGCGAGCTCTGCCGGCCAGCCCGCGATTCGCCCGCCCGGCCCCCCTGTGAGCAGCTGCAGGGATCCCGGGGGGGAGCCGTAGGAGCCCGAGG
The DNA here is from genome assembly GCA_963846255.1 of uncultured Solirubrobacteraceae bacterium. GTDB lineage: Bacteria > Actinomycetota > Thermoleophilia > Solirubrobacterales > Solirubrobacteraceae > Palsa-744. The sequence continues at coordinate 37,276 of CAWJVE010000003.1, read as the reverse complement.
CGATGCGCGCCCCCTGGGTGATATCGAGTCGCAGCTGCGCCGCCGAGGGGCCGCCCGCGGCCGCCGACAGGATGCCCACCGACATCCCCTTCAGGCTCGCCAGCGTTCGCTCGTCCACAGGCGCGAACACGAGCAGGGCGCTACGTCCGGCCCCGGTCGGCGCAGGCGGGGCGGCTGCTCGCGCCGGCGCCACGCCGGCCCCCGGCGCACACAGCAGGCCTGCCAGCACACACGCCACGAGGGCGCCCCTTGCGGCCCGGCGAGGGGCCACCGCTCTCAGTTGACGCTGGGGTCCAGGGGCATGCGGGCGACCAGAGCGTAGCTGCCGCCCATGCTCTCCAGCACGGTCCTCCACAGCTCCGAGGGCAGCTCCGAGAAGATGTGCTCGGGCGCGGCGTCGTGGGAGATCCAGTCGCCTTCCTCGATCTCCGACTCCAGCTGCTGCGGCGACCAGCCTGCGTAGCCGGCGAACACGCGACTGCGGGCGGTCGTGCCCGCGAGGCCGTCGAGGTCCGCGTCGGACGCCGGGAAGCCGATCGAGTCGAGCACCAGCAGCCCCGCGTTGGAGCTGTCCAGGAAGTCGGCCAGCACGACGATCGAGGATTGCTGCACGGGACCACCGACGTACACCGGCTCGTCTTCGCCGACCGCCTCGCCCAACTGCGGGACGGCCTCGGCCACCGTCACCGCCGAGGGACGGTTCAGCACCACACCCATCGCCCCGTCCTCGCTGTGAGCCCCGATCAGGACCACCGCCCGCGCGAAGTTCGGATCGCGCAGGGTGGGTGCGGCCAGCAGCAGGTGCCCCTTCAGCGAATCGTCCATCTCGACCTCGAGGCCAGGCAGTGCACTACCCGAGGCTAGCGGCGCTCCGGGGGCGGGCGTGTTTGGATGTGTCCGTGCAGCCCGCAGAGCTTGAAGAGCGGATCGCGGCCTTCCCCCGATGGCACTACCGCTTCCAGTTCGAGGGGGGCATCGCGACCCCCGTCGCGAGGATCGGGCAGATCAACCGCCACGAGCAGCGCCGGCGCTACTTCTTCACAGCCCTGCAGGAGATCGCGGGGGGGACGCTCGACGGCCTGCGGGTGCTCGACCTCGGATGCAACGCGGGGCTGTGGTCGCTGAGCGCCGTCGAGGCGGGCGCCCGCTTCGTGCTCGGCATCGACCGCCATCGGCCATACGTCGAACAGGCCGAGCTGGTGTTCGAGGCGAAGGGGATCGACCGCGCCAGCTACCGCTTCGAGACCGGCGACATCTTCGGTCACGACCTCGATGAGAGCTTCGACGCGGTCCTCTGTCTGGGCGTCATGGAAGTCACCTCCGAGCCCCTGCAGCTGTTCGAGCTGTTCGACTCGGCCGGGGCGGAGGTGGTCGTGATCGACACGGTCGTCTCGGCTTCGTCCTCCGCCACCTTCGAGCTCTCGCGTGTCGACGATCCCGACAATCGCGCCGAGCAGCTGCGGGTGCTGGTGCCGAGCCCGCGGGCGGTCCTGCAGCTGGCGCGGGATCACGGCTACGGTGCCGTCGCGCTGGCGCACAACATGACCGACTACTCGGGGATGGACGACTACCGGGAGCGGCGGCGGATGGCCTTCATCTGCGCCCGCGGCTCACGCGTCGCGGGACTCGAGGCGCTCGCCGCCAGGCGCGGGATCGAGGAGCGGTGGTTGAGCTCGCCGATGCTCCAGCGATCCCGCGAACGGCTTTCCCGCTAGCAGGCGCGTGTGCTAGCGCGGCGGACCGGAGTCGCGCTCCAGCCGCGCGAACACTCGCGACCACGGCCACTGCAGCAGCCACGTGAGCAGCGAACGTTGCGGCGGGCGCCCCTTGCCGCCGCGACCCAAGGCTACCTCCTCGGAGTCGATCAGGCGGTTGGCGTGGATCGCCAGACCCGTGCGCAGGTGGGCGAGGTCGGGGATCTCCGCCGCCGAGCCGGCCCGGTCGAGGATCGCCTGCAGCACCGTCTCCGGGCGCTCGATGAAGTCCTCGTAGCGCACGAACACCCGCCGCCCGGACGGCTGGGCCCTGAAGGCCGCCAGCGAGAGCCCATACGTGAGCCACAGCTCGGCGTTCGTCTTGAGCTCCGTCAGCATCCGCCGGGCGCTCGAGTGCCCGCTCCCGAGGCGCCCGATCGAGGCCACGACCGCCTGTGGGTCGCGCACCAGGAAGACCAGGCACAGGTCGAGCCCGGGCACGTGCTGCAGTTCCCGCGCGCGCAGGGGGAAGTGGGAGGTGTCGAGCACGTAGTCGGCCTCGGCGGTGCCGGCGATCGCCGCGAACAGCCTGCCCGCGAGGCTCCGGTAGGGCCCCTGCAGTGCGCGTCGGCGGCCCAGCGAGCCGACCCGCAGCACCGCCGAGGAGCGCTCCAGCAGGCGGTGGGCGGAATTGCCGTACAGCTGCTGGGCATCCGGCAGCGCCGCCCGCACCGAGGCCCAGAAGCGGCTCCGCTCCAGCCCGCCGAGGACCGGCGTGCCGGCGCGCCCGAGGAACCGCTGCAGCTCGCCGGCGAAGAACATGCCGCGGCAGTTGCCCAGGGCGACCCCGAGGATCGTGGAGCCGCTGTGGCCGGAGCCCATCACGTACACGACCCCCGTGGGCTTCCCGCGGCTCTGCTCGGGCTCTGCCGGCGCGGCTCCCTGCGCGTCCGTTCCCCCCTGAGCGCTCATGCGTCGCCGCGCTCGGCGTCGGCCGGCTCGTGCTCGCTCGCGAGCGCTCGCGTCGCCGAATCCAGGCGCTCGAACACGATCCGCCACGGGAGCTGCAGGGCGCGGGTCAGCAGCGAGCGGGGAGGCGCCGGGGGAGCGCTCTCACGCAGCGTCACGGCCTGCGAGCGGATCAGGCGGTTGCCCTGGAACGGGATCCCGGTCGCGAGCGTGTCCTGGTCCAGGGTCGCGCTCGATCCACTCACCTGCAGGATCCGGCGCACGACCGTGGCGGGTTCGGCGAGGAACTCCTCGTGGCGCACGAACAGCCTGCGCCGGCGCGGGTGGCGAAGGAACACCCAGCTGGCGAGCAGGTAGGTCAGCCACAGGTAGGCGTTGGCGGCCAGCACGCCGTAGCGGCGTTCGGGCACGTCCTCGCGCCCCAGCGAGGCGACCAGGCTCTCGGGGTCGCGTACGAGGAACAGCAGGTACAGCTCGATGCTCTCCAGGCGCTGCAGCTCGCGGGCCCGCATCGGGTAGTGGGAGCTGTCCACCAGACGCTCGGCGCCGGAGGTCTCCGCGACGGCGGCGAACAGGCGCCCGGCGAGCTCCAGGTAGCGCGGTCGCAGGGCTCGGCGCGTACGCAGCCTGCGCGGGTCCAGGAGCTCCGAGGAGCGCTCCAGCGAGCGCACGCCGCCGCCGGCGATCCCGTTCGGGTCCACGCGCGAGCGCACCTGTGCCCAGAAACGCTCCCGCTCCTCGCCTCCAAGCGGGCTGCGCCCCGACCTCGGCAGCCACTTGTCCAGCTCGCCCGCGTAGAAGACGCCGTCGCAGTTGCCGAGGGCGACCCCCAGGATCGTGCTTCCGCTGCGGCCCGCACCGAGCACGTAGAGGACCTTCGGCGCCGGGGCGGCGGAAGGCGACGCGGCGGGGGAGGGTTCCGGCTCGGTTGGAACGCCGGGAGCAGAGTGGCTCATCGGCCCGGCAGTCTCGCAGAGCCCGCGCGCCCGCTCGGCTCGTTCCGGCGTCAGCGAATAGGATCCGTTGATGGCCAAGCATCCCGCCGTGGGCGAGCAGGCGCCGGACTTCGAGCTGGAAGGCACCGAGGGCCCCTTTCGCCTCTCTGACCACCGCGGCGAGAGGGTCGTGCTGCTGTTCTACCCGGGCGACAACACGCCCGTGTGCACGAAACAGTTCTGTTCCTACCGGGACCGTGCCGATGACTTCGGCGCGCTCGACGCGACCGTCGTGGGCATCTCGGGTCAGGGGCTGGACTCGCATCGCGGCTTCATCGAGAAGAACCACCTCAACGTCCCGCTGCTCGCCGACGAGGACGGTGCCGTGGCGGGTTCCTACGGCGCCCACGGCCGCCTTGGGACCAAGCGCGCGGTCGTGATCGTGGACGAGCAGGGCATCGTGCGCCACCGCCACGACCACATGCTGGGGCTGGACTTTCAGTCCGTGGACGAGCTCAAGGCCGCGCTCGAAGCACTGCCGAGCCCGGCCGCCACCTAGCAGAGCCTCGGCCGCGAGCCGATCAGGTCCCGGCGGTCACGGCGGCCGCGGCGTCACGCAGCTCGGAGGCACGCTCGCCGGCGGCGCGGGCCGCGTGCAGCTCGGCGAGCTCGAGCTGCATGTTGCGGGGCTGCTCGCCGGGGCCCGGGGAGCGACGGTGCCATACGCCCTCGCCGTCCAGCTCCCACGAGCTCTGGTTGTCGGCGAAGGCACGTTCGAGGGTGTCCAGCAGCTCGGCGCGCAGTTCCTCGGCCTGGACCGGTACCGCCAGCTCGACGCGGTGGTCGAGGTTGCGGGGCATCAGGTCGGCGGAGGCGATGTAGATCGTGTACTCGCCGTCGCGCCCGAAGGCGTACACGCGCGAGTGCTCGAGCAACCGTCCCACGATCGACACGACCCGGATGTTCTCCGAGATCCCCGGCAGGCCCGGGCGCAGGCAGCAGATCCCGCGCACGTTGAGGTCCACTTTCACGCCCGCCTGGGAGGCCGCGTACAGCGCCCGGATGCAGCGACCGTCGACGAGCGCGTTCATCTTCATCGCGATCCTCGCCGGCGAGGAGGGCGAGTGGGAGGCGATCGTACGCTCGATCTGCTCGATGATCCCGTCGCGCAGGTAGTCGGGGGCGATCAGCACTTTGCGGTAGTTCAACGGCCGCCCGTAGCCCGTCAGGTAGTTGAAGATGTCGGTCACGTCTGCGCCGATTTCCTCGTCGGTCGTGAAGAGGCCGAAGTCGGTGTACAGGCGGGCCGTGGCGGAGTGGTAGTTACCGGTGCCGATGTGGACGTAGTTGCGCACGCCGTCGCCCTCGCGGCGGACCACAAGCACGCACTTGGCGTGGGTCTTCAGCGCGGGGTGGCCGTACACGACGTGCACGCCGGCTTCCTCCAGCGCCTTGGCCCACTGGATGTTGGTGCGCTCGTCGAAGCGGGCCTGGAGCTCCACCAGGGCTACCGCCTGCTTGCCACGCTCGGTGGCGTCGATCAGGGCCGGCACCATCGGCGAGTCGTCGCTGGTGCGGTACACGGTCTGCTTGATCGCCAGCACGTTGGGGTCGGCCGCCGCCTGCTCGACGAAGCGCTCCACGGAGGTCGCGAACGACACGTAGGGGTGGTGCACGAGGAAGTCCCCTTCGCGCATCGCGCCCATCACGTCGGGACGCTCGCCCTCGTGGCGCATCAGCCGCGTGTGGGTGATGCTCGCCAACGGCTCATAGCGCAGCTCGGCGTGTCCCGGCAGGCGCACGAGCTGCCACAGGGAGCCCATGTCGAGCATGCCGGGGACCGGGTAGACCTCGTCGTCACGGACCCCGAGCAGGCCCGTCAGCTCAGCCCGCAGCTGCTCTGAGCAGTCTGCCCCGACCTCGACCCGCACGACCTCGCCGAAGCGCCGGCGCCGGAGCTCGTCCTCGACCGCCTGCAGCAGGTCGGCGGCGTCGTCGGAGACCTCGAGGTCAGCGTCGCGGGTGACCCGGAAGACGTCGAAGTCGAGGATCTCCATGCCCGGGAAGAGCGCGTCCAGGTGGTGGGCGATGAGGTCCTCCAACGGCACCAGCAGCGGCGCCCGAGCCGTCCGGCTCCTCCACCGAAACGAAGCGCGGCAGGATCTCGGTGGGGACCTTCACGCGCGCGAACACGGTCGGGGCGCTCTCCCCGCCGGCCGGGTCGCGGACCAGCACAGCGAGGCTCAAGGACAGATTGGAGATGTACGGGAAGGGGCGCCCGGGGGCCACCGCCAGTGGGGTCAGGGCGGGGAAGATCGCGCGCTGGAAGTGGCGCGCCAGCTGCTCGCGCTGGCGCTCGTCGAGGTCTGCCACGCTGACGATGCGGATGCCCTGCGCGGCCAGCTCCGGGCGCAGCCGGCCTTCGAAGCAGTCGGCCAGGCGCCGGCCCTGACGCAGAACATGTTCGCGGATCAGAGCGATCGTCTGGGAGGGGATCAGCCCGTCCTGGGTCGGGTTCTCCACGCCCGCGTCGATCTGGTCGTGCAGGCCCGCCACCCGGACCATGTAGTACTCGTCGAGGTTGGTGGTGTAGATGGCGCAGAACTTGACCCGCTCCAGCAAGGGCACGCGGTCGTCCTCGGCGAGCTGCAGCACACGGTCGTTGAAGTCCAGCCAGGAGAGCTCGCGGTTGATGTAGAGGGCTGGGTCGCTGACGTCCTCGGTGACCCTCGCCGTGCCCGCCGGCTCCTGCGCCTGGGCGTCTGCCACCCGGGTTGCCACCTGGGCCGCGCCCGCGGACACCGCCTCGACGGTCCGGGCTGCTGCGCTCGGGCGCGCGGCGTCGGTACTGGCGCTCTCGTCCATTGCCCTGACGCTACTACTCTGGCGCCTTCCCGAGGCCTCGGCAGTTATGTGAAAGGCCGCCGTCGCGCTACTGTGACCGCCCATGGCCCGCCAGCTCTGGCTACTTCGTCACGCGGAGGCGGAGCCGCATGGAAGCCGCGAGGACGCCGCGCGCCGGCTCACGGCACGGGGTGAAGCGCAGGCGCGGGCGGCCGGTGTCGCCCTGCTCGGGCTGGAAGCGGCCTTCGAGGAGATCCTCTACAGCCCCAAGGCGCGCGCCCGCGAGACCGCCGAGCTGGCCCTGGAGGACCAGGAGCCCCGGGTGCGCGACGGCGCTCGCGCCCACGAGCCACTGGCTTCCGGCTTCGACGCCGCCGACGCGCTCGAGCTGGCCGCTGCTCTCGGCCCCGACGGGCGACTGCTGCTGGTGGGCCACGAGCCCGACCTCTCGACCGTCGTGGCGCAGCTCACGGGCGCGCGCATCGACCTCAAGAAGGGCGGACTGGCGGTGATTCGCCTGGAGGGAGGCGGGGGCGAGCTGGCCCTGCTGCTACGACCGCGCGAGCTTGCCCTGATCGCGCAGGCCGGCGCCGTCGCGGCCACCGCCGCCGGTGGCGCCCTCGGCTGACCACTCCGGTGGCAGCTGCGAGGGCACGTCCTCGGATTTGACGACCTCCAGCGATTCCGCCGCGAAGCGGTAGCCGATCCCGAAGTGGGTGTGGATGTAGCGCCACTTCGGCGAGGCCTTCTCGAGCTTCTGGCGCAGCTTGCGGACGAACACGTCCACCGAGCGGTCGCCGCGGACCATCGTGTAGCCCCACAGCCTCGAGTAGATCTCCTCGCGCTCGAGCACCCGGCCTTCGGCCGAGGCGAGCAACTCGATCAACTCGAACTCGCGGCGGGTGAGGTCGATGCTGTCGTCGCCCACGAAGGCCTGGAAGCGGTCCGCGCGGATCTCCACCTCGCCCGCCAGCATCGGCGGCGTCTGCTCGCGCCCGGCGCTGCGCCGGCGCCGGCGCACGACGCTCTGCACGCGCGCGATGACCTCCTCGGGGTGGCACGGCTTGGTCACCCAGTCGTCGGCCCCGAGCCGCAGCCCGCGCACCCGTTGGGCGACGGTGGATGGCCCGGTGCAGACGACGATGCCGAGCTCCGGGAGCGCCTCGCAGAGACGCTCCAGCCAGCTCCACGCCTGGGGCCCGAGCACGGCCAGGTCAACGACCAGTGCGCTCAGGCGCATCGACACGACGGCCTCGCGGGGAACCGGGCCCTCGAGCACGCGGTGCTCCCAGCCGAGGCGGTCCATGCGCTTGCACAGGACCTGGATGAACCCGCTGTCGCGGTCGAGCACGGCGATCCGCAGGGCCGCTACGGAGGCTGCGCTCTCAGGAGGCGATGAAGCGTCCCCCTCGACGTCGGCGCGCACGCTTGGCGTCATCGCGGGGCAGTGTAGGCGATGCCGAGGCGCTGTGGCAGCTCTCGCAGCGAGCGTAACACTATCTTTACACCGCGCTCCGATCGAAGACCCGCTATTTGCGCGGGCCGGTCGCGGTGGAGACAGCTTTCAGCGGCCGGGCATGCGCGCCGAGGAGTCCGAGAACTCCCGGAACAGGCCGCTCACCACGAACGCCACCTGCTCGCCGATGTCCACGGCGTTGTCCCCGATGCGCTCCAGCGCGCGGGCCACGAGCGTCATGTAGAGGGCCCACTCGCGGGTGTCGGGGTCGTCGCCGATCTCGATCGCCAGGCGGAAGATCTCCCGGTTGAGGCGATTGATCTCGCGGTCCTGGCGCACGAGGTCTTCGGCCAGGCTGACGTCGCGGGCGGCGAAGGCGGCGCGCGACTGGATCACCTCCGAGCGGGCGAAGGCCCCCATCCGCGCGAGCGTGCTCAGCACGTCCCGGTGGACGGGCGGCTCGTGGCCGGACAGGGGGATCAGCTTGGCGATGTTCACGCACTGGTCGCCCATGCGCTCGATGTGCTTGATCAGGTGCAGCAGGGCGGCCACCAGGCGCAGGTCTCCCGCCACCGGAGCCTGCAGCGCCAGCAGCGACAAGATCCCCTGGTGGACCTCCAGGTAGCGCCCGTCCACACGGTCGTCGTCGGCGATCACCATCTGGGCGAGCTCCACGTCCTGGTGGTCGAGCGCCTCGAGCACCCGGTCGAGCTGCTCGACGACGATGTCGATGCCGCCGAGGGCGTTCTGTTCCAGCGCCGCCAGCTGTTCCTGGAAGTGAAGACGGGGGTGGGGCCCCTCGCCTGCAAGCGGGGGCGGAGTCGCCGCCGCCGCTGAGCCGGCGCCGGGAGACTCGTCCCCGCTAGCCGAACTTGCCGGTGACATATTCCTCGGTGCGGGGGTCGCTCGGTTTGGTGAAGATCGTCTGCGTCGGGCCGACCTCGACGATTTCGCCGGACAGCATGAAGACCGTGCGGTCGGCCACGCGCGCGGCCTGCTGCATGTTGTGGGTCACGATCACGATCGTCACCCGCTGCTTGAGCTCGCCGATCAGCTCCTCGATCTTCAACGTCGCGATCGGGTCCAGCGCCGAGCAGGGCTCGTCCATCAGGATCACCTCGGGGCCCACGGCCAGCGAGCGGGCGATGCACAACCGCTGCTGCTGGCCGCCGGAGAGGCCGACGCCCGGCTCGCCCAGCCGGTCCTTGACCTCTTCCCACAGGCTCGCTCCCCGCAGCGCCCCCTCGACCTTCTCGTCCAGCTTGTCCCGCCGTTGCGAGCTCAGGCGCAGGCCGGCCGCCACGTTGTCGAAGACCGACATCGTGGGGAAGGGGTTGGGCTTCTGGAAGACCATCCCGATTGCCCGGCGCACAGCCACGACGTCGACCGAGGGGTCGTATACATCGGCGCCCTCGAGCAACACCCGGCCCTCGGCGCGGGCCCCGGGGATCTCCTCGTGCATGCGGTTGATGCAGCGGATCAGCGTCGACTTGCCGCAGCCCGAGGGACCGATGATGGCGGTCACCTCGTTGGCCCGGAACTCGATGTCGATGCCCTTCAGCTGCATGCTTTCGCCGTAGAAGGCGCGCAGCCCCTCGACCTGCACGGCGGGTGCGATGGCCTGCTCCCCCTCGGGCTCGCCGTCCGGGGCCTCGGCAACCTGGCCGGTGATCCGCTGGCGCAGGCCATCCGCCGGGCCGTCGCTGGCGTCGGGTGCGCCGGTCGTTGCGTCGGGCGGACTGGTCACGGTCTCGGGCGCGGCGGCGGCGTCGGGCGGACCGCTCACGGCGTCGGAAGCCGCGGGCGCAGCCTCGGCGCCCTGCATCTCCGGCTGGCGCTCGGCGTCCATGCTCGCCACCTTAGAGCGTGCGTCCGGGGTCCTCACGCCAGCCGGTTCCTTCGCGAGAGCAGGCGGGCGATCATGTTCAGGATCAGGATCATCAGGACCAGCGTCAGGGCCGCCCCCCAGGCGCGTTCGACGACCGCCGCGGTGGGGCTCGTGACGTCGCTGTAGATCTGCACGGGCAGGGAGTTCATGAAGCCGCCCAGGTTCAGCGAGGTTTCGTGCGCGGCGGCAGCGGTGAACAGCAGTGGCGCGGTCTCGCCGGCGGCCCGGGCCACCGCCAGCAGCATCCCGGTCAGCATTCCCGGCAGCGCCGCGGGCAGCACCACGCTGCCGATCACCTTCCAGCGCGGGGCACCGAGTGCGAGCGCCGATTCGCGCAGCGAGTTGGGCACCAGCAGCAGCACCACCTCGCCCGAGCGGATCACGATCGGCAGCATCAGCAGGGCCAGCGCGATCGAGCCCTTGTAGCCCGCGTAGGTGCTGCCCGTGCCGACGATCAGGGCGATGTACACGAACAGCCCGAACACGATCGAGGGCACGCCCGTCATCACGTCGGTGAAGAAGCGCACCGTGTGGGCGAACCAGCTGTTGCGTCCGTACTCGACCAGCCAGATCGCCACCCCGATCCCGATCGGGATCGCGATCACGGCCGCCAGCCCGACCATCTCGATCGTGCCGACGATCGCGCTCTTGATCCCTCCGATTTTGGAAGCGCCGAAGAAGGTGTTTCCGGTCGGGTCGGAGGTGAAGAAGCTCGGGCTCCAGGCTCCGAGGCCCTTGCTCACCAGGTAGTAGATGATCAGGGCCAGCGGGACCAACGCCAGGATCGTGGCCGCCATCACGATCCGGCGGGCGAGCAGGTCGCGCCGTCGCCGGGCAGCGCTGGGGGCGAAGCGGGCCAGCGTCCCAGCCGCCTGTGAGGAGGTGCTCATACGCCCGCCGCCGCGTCCACGAGGAGCACGCCGCCGCCCTCTGCGCGGGTGTCCGCCGTGGGTCCGCGGAAGGTCCTGTTGGCGCTGCGGTTGACGATCACGCGGGCGATGATGTTCACGACCAGGGTCAGCACGAACAGCACCAGGCCGGCCGCGAACAGCGCTGCCCGGTGGGTGCCCTCGGCCTCACCGAACTCGTTGGCGATCACCGCCGCCAGGCTGTAGCCCTGGTTGAAGATGTGATGCCCGAGCGTGGTCGAGTCGCCGATCAGGATCGTGATCGCGATCGTCTCCCCGATCGCCCGTCCGAGTCCGAGCATCGCCCCGCCCACGATCCCGGTGCGGCAGTAGGGCAGCACGGCGATGCGGATCATCTCCCAGCGGGTGGCACCGAGCCCGAGCGCGGCCTCCTTCTGGTCGGCCGGCACCGTCGCCATCACCTCCCTGCTGATCGCGCTGACGATCGGCAGGATCATGATCGCGAGCACGAGCCCGGTGATGAAGTAGTTGGGGATCGTGACGGTGCCGCCGCCGATGAAGGGGATGAACGACAGGCGGTCGGCGACCCACTGCTCGGGCCCTTTCAGCTTCGGGGCGAGGAAGAAGATCCCCCATAGGCCATAGACCACCGACGGGACCGCCGCCAGCAGCTCGACCAGGATCGTCAGCGCGCCGCGCAGCCGCGCCGGGCACAGCTCGGTCGTGAAGAGGGCGGTGGCGACCGCCACGGGGACGCCCATCAGCAGCGCCAGCACCGAGGTGATGAGCGTGCCCACCACCAGCGCCAAGGCCCCGAAGTGGTCGGCTCCGGGGTTCCAGTCGTTGCCGAAGATGAAGCCGAAGACGCCTTCTTTGGCAAACGCCGGCCGCGCCTCGCCGATCAGGCGGATGAAGAAGTAGACGATCAGCGCCAGCATCGCCGCCGCCAGCGCCGTCAGTCCCCAGCGCAGCGCCCGGTCGGGCAGGCGCGCCAGCGGCGAGCGGGTCAACAGACCGCGCTCGCCGCTTGCTGCAGAGGCCGCCTCCACGCTGCCTATCGGTGGGTGCGGACCCTGGTCATCAGCCGCTGCCGAGGACCGCGCCGTTGCATTCCAGCGAGCCGGCCGCGGCCTTGGACTTGCTGAGGATTTCGGCCGGCAGCGCCGCGTAGTCGGCCTTCGAGAGGATCGCCTGACCCTGGCCGAGGCCGTAGCTCAGGAACCTCGACACGCCCTTGGCGGCCGCTTCGCCGCCAGGAATCCCGGCCTTGCAGAGGTCTTTGTTGACGACGATGAACGTCTGCGAGGTGATCGGGTAGGCCTGCGCTCCCGACGGGTTGGAGATTTTGATCCCCAGGTTCGCCGGGACCGTGAGCCCTTCGGCGGCGGCGCTGGTGGATGCCAGCGAGGGGGCCACGAAGTTGCCCGCCTTGTTCTTCACGGTCGCGACCGTGAAGTTGTGCTGCAGCGCGTACGCCTGCTCGACGTAGCCGACCGCACCCGCGGTCTGCTGGACGGCTCCCGCGACGCCGGCGTTGCCCTTGGCGCCGGTACCCGTCGGCCACTGCACCGTCTTGCCTTCGCCGACCTTCGAGGCCCATTCGGGATCGACCTTCGTCAGGTAGCCGGTGAAGCCGGCGGTGGTGCCCGAGGAGTCCGAGCGGTGGATCACGGTTATCGCCGTGCTCGGCAGGTTGATCCCCGGGTTGAGCTTCGCGATCTGCGGGGCGTTCCAGGTCTTGATCTTGCCGAGGAAGATTTCGGAGATCGTGGACCCTTCCAGCTTCAGTCCCGTCTGCAGGCCCGAGACGTTGTAGGAGATCGTGATCGCTCCGAGGAACATCGGGATCTGGATCGCGGGGCTGCCGTTCTGGGCGATCGATGCCTGGTCGGCCGGCTTCAGCGGCGGGTCACTGGCGCCGAAGTCGACGGTCTTGGACGCCAGCGAGGTGATGCCCGCACCCGACCCGACGGCCTGGTAGTTGACGGTCAGGCCCGAGCTCTTCAGTTCGGAGGCCCACTGTTCGTAGACCGGAGCGGCAAACGTCGAGCCAGCACCGGAGATCGTGGCTGATGGTCCGCTTGAGGTGGTGCCCGAGCTGGAGTTGCTCGAGCTTCCGCACGCGGCGAGCACGACTGCGAGCACCACGCTGGCCGCGATGGCGGCCATCTTCGAGTTGATCACTGAGTCTCCTCTGGATGGATTGTCGCTGGACTGCGCATCCCGGCGGCCAGCCTCGCTGTGCCGTCCAGGTCGTGCGCCTCTACCCGACGCCGATGCTTTCGTACCGGAGCGCGGAGAGTGTCTTCAGTGGGCGGGCACGCCCATGTGAACATCTTGTGAAGGCTGGGGTTGGAAGCGGTAGCCAAAACCGGGGTGTGTATGGATGAACTGCCGGTCCGGGAGCGCCGCCTCGAGCTTGGTTCGGAGCTTGCTCACGTACACGTCCACCGAGCGGTCGCGGGCTCGCAGCTCGGCCCCCCAAACGCTGCGGTACAGGTCCTCCCGCTTGACGATGGCCCCCTGGCGACGCGCCATTGCCACCAGCAACTCGAACTCACGCACGGACAACGTCAGCGCGCGCCCGCGCGCGAGGGCCAGGCCCTCGTCGGGGCGAATCTCGAGCTCTCCCGCGTGGAGGGTCTCCACTGGGGTGCCGCTGGCAGGTGTGGCCGCCACGAAGCGGAGCGTTGCATGGGCGTACACGCATCCCGTTGCAAACTCGTGATCTAGTCGTGAACAATCGGTAAACCGCGTGTCGCCGTGATGAGTCGGAAACGGCGCGAGGCATATTCTTGGCCGATGAGCTTCGCCGCCCGCCGCCAGGATGGCACGCTGATGGAGCTCGTGGAGGAGGCGGGCCGCAACGTACAGCGTTGCGGGCTGCTGCTCAACGACCTGCTCAAGGAGTACCCGGAGCGCGCGCCGCTGGCGCAGGACGTGAAGGTCTGTGAGCAGGAAGGGGACCGCATCACACACGACATCATCCACCGGCTGGCGGGCCGCGGGCGGGTACGGGCGCCCTTCGACGCGGGCGACGGCTACGCGCTGGCGACAGCGCTCGACGACATCGTCGACCACAGCGAGCACGTGGCCGCGCTGCTGAGCCTCTACGGGGTGGAGGCCCCGATGGAGCAGGCGGTGGAGTTCACCGAGGTCCTGGTGGGGGCCGGCGAGCAGATCGCACAGGCGCTGCGCTCGCTGCGCACGGGCACGGAGCTGGGTCCCCACCTGGTCGAGATCCACCGGCTCGAGAACGAGGGCGACAGGCTCCAGCGGGATGCGGTCGCCTCGCTGTTCGCGGGCGGGATCGACCCGATGGTCGTGATCCGCTGGAAGGACATCTTCGAGTCGCTGGAGGCCGCCGTGGACGCGTGCGAGACGGTCGCCCACGTGCTCGAGGGGATCACGCTGAAGCAGCGCCGCCGGCGCCGCCGGCGCTAGCTCGTCGGTGGGGCGCTGAGCTGCAGGCTCGCGCCCGAGGGATCGCCGATCAAGAAGGCCTGAAAGGGGGAGGAGCCATGGGCGGGCACTTCGGCGAGCACCGCGCGCCCGGCCGAGGCGACAGTCCCGCCGTGGCGGGCGCTGATGTAGACGATCACTTCGTGCTGGGTGGCGCCGCCCGGGTTCGCGACCGTTCCTTCCACGGTGCCGCCGTTGGCGTTCTGTTCGGAGAGCCTTCCGCTCACCGTCAGCGCGGGCGAGGAGGCGCCGCCCGTGTGGCCTTCGCCGAGCTTGGCCGTGACCGTCGCCGGGGAGCCGGCGGCCTGGACCTGGTCGTCGACCCATTCCAGCGTGGCGTGTGCGGGCAGCAGCGCGATCCCGGTGAGCGCGGGCGAGAGGCCCGGGGCGTTGTTCGTGTAGACGGTGCTCCCGGCGGCGTCCTCGACGGTCAGCAGCAGAGGCAGGTCGGCGAGCGCCGTGGCGGTGAGGTTGCGCACGCCCACGACCACCGCGGTCCCTTCAGCGGTGTGGACGAGTGCGCTCGAGACGACGCGCGCGTGCCTGCCGGCGGGCCCGCCGACCAACGCCTGCAGCGGGTTGCCCTTCGCCGCTCTGACCTGGTGGACCTTTGCCGCCCGTTCGAGCTTGGCGCTCTTTTCCGCCGTGGTCTCGCAACCTGCGAGCGCGAGCGCCACCAACGCCAGCGCGGCGGCCGCTTTCACCCGAAGGCCCCGCCGACGTACTCGCGGGTGCGCCCCCTGAGGGGATTGTCGAACACCTGCTCGGCGCTGCCGTACTCGACCAGCTCGCCGAGGTGCATGAAGGCGACGTCGTCCGCAACGCGGAAGGCCTGCTGCAGGTTGTGGGTCACGATCACGACCGCCACGCTCTCGCGCAGCTGCACGATCAGCTCCTCGATCTTGGCCGTGGAGATCGGGTCCAGGGCCGAGCAGGGCTCGTCCAGCAGCAGCACCTCGGGCTCGGCGGCGAGGGCCCGGGCGATGCACAGGCGTTGCTGCTGGCCGCCGGACAGGGCCAGCGCCGAGCGGTCCAGGTCGCCGGCCACCTCCTCGTCCAGGCCGGCCCGTTTGAGCGCCAGATCGACGGCCTCGCGCACGTCCTCGCGGCGCCTGCGCCGGCTCCAGCCGCTGCGCCGCGAGCCCTCGAGGATCGCGTAAGCGACGTTGTCGAAGATGCTCATCGGAAACGGGTTCGGCTGCTGGAAGACCATCGTCACGCGGCGGCGCAGGGCGTTGACCTCGAGCTCGTGGATGTCCTGTCCATCGAGCGTGATGCGCCCGCTGCGGGCGGCCCCGGCGGTGACCTCGGTGAGGCGGTTCAGCGAGCGCAGCAGCGTCGTCTTGCCCGAGCCCGAGGCGCCGATCAGAGCCAGCACCTCCCCTTGGCGCATCGGCAGGCTCACGTCCCGCACGACCCAGTTGCTGCCGTAGGCCAGCCACAGCGACTCGGTCCGCATGCGCTCGCGCACCTGCGAGACGGCCGGGCGCGCCAGCCGCATCGCGGCGCTGCGGCCGGGGGCGGCCTCGCTCGTGCCGGCGCCGTTGGCGGGCCCGCTGCCGGGTGGGACCACGCGCGGCGAGCGGTCGGTCGCGATCCGCCGCACGGGCGGCGGCATCAACGGGTCCATCAGCTCGACCCCGAGCCCGTGCCCCAGAACGAGCGCGTGCCCCAGTAGGGGAGCCACCGGGCCCGCCGGCGCGGGCCCCGTTCGCCGGACCTGGTGAGCCGCGTGACGGTCGCGTTGAGCACGAGGATCACCAGCAGCAGCACGAAGGCCGCGGCGTAGGCCTTCTGCGGGGCGTTGCCCTCGCCGGCGGGCGAGTTCTTGTACACGTAGCTGGTCAGCGTCGAGCCGGTGCCGCGCAGGGTGCTGATCAGGGGCGCGCTGCCGTTGGGTTCGTTCTTCAGCGAGATCCCGGCCAGGATCGTGATGATCGCCGTGTCGCCGATGATGCGGCCCATTCCGAGCACCGTGCCGGTCGCCATGCTCGGACGGATCGAGGGGAGCAGCACGCGCCGGATCGTGATCGCACGGGTCTTGCCGAGTGCGTAGGAGGCCTCGCGCATCCTCGTCGGCAGCTGCGAGAGCCCCTCGCGGGTGGAGCCGACGATCAGCGGCAGCGCCAGCAGCGACATCACCAGCCCCGCGATCACCAGCGACTGGCCGGTGACACTGCCGCCGGCGGATTGCTGGGAGAGGACCGAGAAGAAGGGGCGCGCGAAGATCAGCAGGCCGAAGATCGCCAGCACGATGCTCGGAACGCCGGCGATCATTTCGATCCCGGACTCGGTCGCCCGCGCGAGCCACGTGGGGCGTCCGTACTCCGACAGCCAGACCGCCACCGCGACGCCCAGCGGTGCCGCCACCGCGATCCCCACGGCCGTCACGATCAGCGTGCCCACGATCGGATCCAGGAAGCCCCCGGCGTGGGCCTGGTCGAGGGAGGCGGCGGGGGAGGTGAAGAACAGTTCCGGGCGCAGGTAGGCGACGCCCTTGAGGAACATGAACAGCACGATCGCGATCGCGATCACGCACATGCCGATGCCGGTCGCCCAGCAGAGCCAGTAGAACAGGCGGTCCACCAGCGGCCAGGCGCTGGTGCCTTCGCGGGGTTGGTGGACGACGACGGGCTCGGGCGGGCCAGGGGAGACGGTCGCGGCGCCGGCCATCAGACGCCGATCCCGTATCGCTTCAGCGGTTGCCTGGCCGCCCACCCGGCGAACGACAGGAAGGCCGCCGAGACCAGCAGCACGGCGGCGATCGCGTAGATCGTATGAGCCACCGGACCCGTACTCTGCCCCCCGAATTCCTGGATGATCGTCGGCGCCAGCGGCTGCACGGGCTCGAACAGGAAGGTGACGCCGTCGAGCGGGTTGGCGTCGAACGGCCGTCCTCCGGCGACCATCGCCAGCATGATCGCCTCGCCCAGCGCGCGGGCCGTGGCGAGCACCAGTGCGGCCGCGATCGCCGGCCGTGCCGTGCGCACCGAGACCCGCCAGATCGTGCGCCAGCGGTTGACGCCCAGCGCGGAGGAGCCCTCCCGCCATGAGACCGGCACGGCTTCGAGCGCGTTGGCCGTAATCGCCACCATGATCGGCAGGATCATCACCGTGAGGATCAGAGTCGCGGTCATCAGGTCCTGGCCGTTGAGCTGCACGACGTAGGCGACGGAGTGCTTGCGGGCGTTGCTGATCAGGTGTTCGTTGATCCATGGGGCGATCGCCAGGATCCCGATCAGCCCGTAGACCACAGACGGAACCGCTGCCAGCAGGCGCACGACGGGATCGAGCACGCGCTGCACGGGCGGGGGCGCGAATTCGGTCAGGAAGATCGCGCCGAGCGTTGAAACCACGAGCGCGATCAGCGCGGCCAGGCCCGTGGTGAGGATCGTTCCCCACAGCAACGGCCAGGCACGGAAGTACAGGAGCTGGTGACCCGGGAGCGGGATGCCTTCCTGCATCGCCCGGAACTGCGTGACGGGGTCGCCGCCCGAGCCGAACCAGCTCAGGCCGTTGCTGGAGAAGGATGGCCATGCGTTGCGGACGACGGTGAAGACCATCAGCCCGATCAGGCCGAGGATCATGGCGGCGAGCGCCGCCAGCGCCAGCTCGACGCGGCTGTCGGCGGCGGCGGCCGACCGCGTGCGCCCGATCAGCGGGATGCGCACGCGGGACGGCCTGTCCGCCGCTGCGGTGTCACGGGAGCGCTCGTCGTCTGGCACGTCCCGCGGCCACCTCCTAGTAGACGGCGATCCAGCTCGAGTTGATGATCGCTTTGGTGGTCTTGTTGCCGCTGGTCACCCACTTGAGGAACTTCAGGGATTCGCCCTTCGGGGCACCCTTGGTGACCATCCAGAAGTTACGCACGCCGAGGTACTGGCCCGACTTGGCGTTGCGCAGCGTGCAGGGGATGCCCCCGTAGCCGACCGCGTTGACGCCCGGCGTGAAGGCGAAGGACACGAACCCGACCGCCTGCTTGTCGGCGGACACCGCGTTCTGCTCGAGGCCGTTGGAGGTCTCGGCGGTCGCGCTGAGGGAGATCTTGAGGGCTTCGTTTTGGAGGAAGATGTGCTGGAAGGCGTCCTGCGTACCGGAGGCTCCGTCACGGTCGAACAGGTCGATCGGGCCGCTGATCTTTGCGCCTTGAACTTCGCTCCAGTCGCGAACGCTGCCGGTGAAGATGTTTTCGACCGATTCCTGGGAGAGGTTGGAGATCGGGTTCGCCTTGTTGGTGATGATGCATAGGCCGTCGCGCGCGATCTTCGTGAACACGAGTCCTTTCGGGTCGGTTTCTTCCGGGTTGCGCGAAGCGTCCCCGATGTCGAAGCGGCCGGTCGCGGCGCCTTCGATCCCGACGTCGGACTGACCGCCCTGGACGAGCGGGGCGGGGATGTGGGGGTAGGCCTTGTGGTAGGCGCTCGCGAGTTTCTGGGCGAGCGGCAGGACCGAGGTCGATCCGCCGATGATCAGGCGTCGGGCGGTTGCCGTGGCGGGCACCGCGACGGCGAGCACCAGCACGATCGAGACGATCAGGCTGCGGTGGACGCGCACTGTTGTCTGCTCCTTTGGTTCGGGAAACGGTTGGCGGGCGTTGGCTGATCGGATGTGACAGCCACGCGGTCGGGGAAACAGTTCCAAGGGTCGATCGATGCGCTCCGCCGGTGGCGCTCCCCCGGGCGAGCGAAGACTGTCGCGTCCTCGGGGGCATCGTTGTGTTGTTTTTGTGAACGTCGCAGTCGCGTCGTAAGCACGAATGTGAAGCTGGAGGTGTTTTCTTTTTGTGAACGCAACCGCCCTGTTGTGTTGTTTTTGTGAACGCCGTTGCTTTTCGCCGACGGTCGTGTGACTCTGGCCGTGCTCGTTGCCGGGCGGCATTCCGCTGCTTCGCATCCGTCGGCGGTTGTTGGTCCGCGCCCGAGCACGCCTCCGATGCCGTCAGCCCCCCGACCAGGACGCTGCACCCATCCGGGGCATGCCGAACCCCAACACGCCGAACCCCACACAAGGCAAGCGACCTCGATCTAGATGAGCAACGGCAACCCGCCCTCCGGGTCTAACGGCAGCGACACTCCGGCTGCGCGTAAGGCGGCCGTGCAGAGTGGTTTGGCGAAACGGCGTAGTCCGGTGTTGGTGGCGTTGGGGGGGTTTGGTTCGTCGGCGAGGCGGGTGTTGTTGCGGGACCCGTTGGCGTTGTTTTTGCTGGTCGCGTCGATCGGGCTGGGGGTGGCGTTTGCGTTGTTGTTGGGGTCGGTGCAGCCGTCCAGTGCGGGTCGTGAGGTGCCGTTGAGCACGGTGCAGACGCTGGCGAAGCAGCATCGGATTGGTAGCGCGTTGTTGTTGGATCACGACAACCGGGTGGAGTTGAAAACGACGGGTTCGACGCCGTTGTTGTTGGCGGATGGGACGTTGCCCGCTCCGGCGGTGTTGTCGGCGAAGCAGAAGCGCGAAGCGCGTCATCGCAGTGCGGCGTCGGCTCGTAAAGGGGTGCCGGTCGCGCCGGTGAGCACCGTGGCGGTGGGTGTGCAGGGGTTGTGGGCGTCCTATCCGGCGTCTGGTGCACAGACCCAGCAGCTGAGTAATGAACTGGTGGCTTCGGGGGCAGTTGTGGGTGTGGATCAGCAGGCGTGGAAGTCCACGCGCACGATCGTGGTGCAGTTCTTGATCCCGATCTTGTTGTTGGTTTGTTTGTTTTCGTTGTTTATGCGGGTGGGGACGGAGGGCGCTGCGGGTGGGATCGCGTCGTTTTCCTCTTTCACGGGGAAGGGTCGTAAGAAGGGCAAGGGCCGCACGGAACGGATCACGTTCGCTGATGTGGCTGGTGCTGGGGAGGCGGTCGCGGAGCTGCGGGAGATCCGTGACTATCTGGCTGACCCGAGCAAGTATTTGGCTGTCGGGGCAGCGGCCCCGAAGGGCGTGCTGCTGGTCGGCCCCCCAGGGACGGGGAAGACGTTGTTGGCGAAGGCCGTCGCGGGTGAAGCGGACGCGTCGTTCTTCTCGCTCTCAGGCAGCGATTTCGTCGAGTCGCTCGTGGGTGTCGGCGCGGCGAGGGTCAGGGATTTGTTTCGTAAGGCGCGTAAAGCGGCGCCGTCGATCATCTTCATCGACGAGTTCGATGCCGCGGGGCGTAAGCGTGGCGCTGGGATCGGCCAGGGCAATGATGAGCGTGAGCAGACGCTGAACCAGATCCTGGTCGAGATGGACGGGTTCAGCGGGGATGGGGGGCTGGTCGTGATGGGCGCCACCAACCGTCCGGACATCCTGGACCCCGCGCTGCTGCGCCCGGGCCGCTTTGACCGTCAGGTCGTGATCGACACCCCCGATGTGCACGGGCGCCTTGAGATCCTCAGGTTGCACGGCGGCAAGCGGCCCCTCGCCCCCGACGCCTCACTTGAGGAGGTCGCGCGCGAGACACCGGGTTTCAGCGGGGCGGAGCTCGCGAGCGTGATCAACGAGGCGGCGCTCCTGAGCGTTCGTGATGGCCGCGGGCAGATCGACCAGAAGACCCTCGAAGAGGCCATCGACCGGGTCGTGGCGGGCCCCGCCAAGCACCACATCCTGACCGAGCACGAGCGCTGGCTGATCGCGGTCCACGAGGCCTCCCACGCCGTCGTGACCGAGTCCCTCGGACACGCCACCTCGACCCGGAAGCTCTCGATCGTCGCCAGGGGCCGGCAGCTGGGGACCGCGGCGCACATGCTCTCCGATCGTGATCAGCTGATCATGAGCCAGCCCGACCTTGAGAGCCAGCTGATCGTGATCACCGCGGGCCTGGCAGGTGAGCGGCTCGCGTTCGGGCATACCAGCACGACCGTCAACGACGATCTGCACGCCGCGACCAACCTCGCGCGCAGCATGGTCACCTCCTTCGGCATGTCCGACGCGGTCGGTCTCGTCACGATCGGCGAGAAGGGCGGCGAGGTGTTCCTCGGCGCAAGCCTGCAAGACCTCGGCAGCGTCGGACCGGAGACCCTGAACACGATCGACCGCGAGATCCAGCGCCTCGTAGCTGAGGCCGAGACCCGCGCGAGCAGCATCCTGGAGCGCAACTGGAACACCGTCGAGGAGACCGCAAGCGCGCTGCTTGAGCAAGAGACGCTCTCCGGGGTAGCGCTCGACGCGGTCCTCTCCACCGTGCACGAGGTCTCCCTGGAGGAACTAGGGGAGATCCGCCACCGCGCCCGCCGGCCCGACCCCGACCCCAGCGCATGAAACCAGGCCGGCCCACACCGGCCCTAGTGATCGCCCTCGTCGCGCTGATCTTCAGCACCACCGGGCTCGCCGACGCCGCCCGCAAGGCCGTCATCAGCGCGATCAACGGGCACCCCCTCACCACCAAGCCCCACCCCGGCGCGATCCTGCTGCTCGGCAAGAACGGCAAGTTCCCCGCCAACGCCATCCCCACCGTCAAAAACGCCACCAAGGTCGGCGGCAAAACCGCCGCCCAGCTGGCCGGGACCTGTCCGCCGGCAACGGTCGACATCGGCACGTGGTGCATCGACACGGCCCCGTATCCGCTGACAAAGGCCGACGCCGGCAAGAACAACTACGTCTGGGCCGCCAAAGCGTGCGAGGCCGAAGGCGGCTGGCTACCCACCGCCGCGCAACTGCTCGGCGCGGCCGAACGGATCAAGCTCGAGTCGGTCATCCACGACTCGCCGCTGACGGCAACGATCAACCAGGACCCCAGCCGCGGGCTCAAAGACGAACGTGAGATGAGCTCGACGCTCATCACCACAGAAGCCGGCTCGGCCGCGGCCGGCTCGGAGGGGGTCAGCGAAGGAGCCACCGGCAACCCCCGCCAGGGGCAGCCCAACCCGATCCCGTTGGCGGCCAACCCGATGCCCGAATCACTTCAGTACGTGACGGTCTTCGACAACTCAAACAAGGGCGGCTTCGCCGGCTCGGAGCCCGTCTCCCAGCCGGAGAACTTCCGCTGCGCGTTCAATCCTTCGCCAGGCGCCATCAACAACTCCGAATCCTGACAAGCCGCCGCCAGTGCGACGCCCGATCCCCACGACGCTCACGCTCGCACTCGCGACGCTGATCCTGCTTCTTTGGTTGCCGCACCGGGCCGCCGCGGTGATCCTCCCGGCCGTCACGATCGACGGCCCCAGCCAGACGATCGTGGGCGCGGGCGGGGTGGCGATGGCAGAAGACGGCACCGGCGGAGTCGTCTACCTCAAGCGGGTGGACGGCGTCCCGCACGTGTTCGTCTCGCGCTTCGTCGGCGGTAAATGGCTGGCCCCGGTCCGGGTCGACACCGAACAGCCCTTCGCCGCCAGCTGGCCACGGATCGGCGCCGCCGACAACGGCCAGCTCGTCGTCGTGTGGGCGACCCCTTATGCGAGCGAAAACGAAGAACCGGTGGACGAGCTGCTCGGCGCCACCCTCGGCCCGGGCTCCTCGACGTTCGGACCGGCGATCCTGATCGACCCGAACGTCCAGGACGGAGCCGGAACGAGCCCCGACCTGGCCGTCAGCTCGTCGGGACAGGCCGACGTGGTCTACCGCGTGGTCAATCGCACCGGCAGCATCGAAGTGCCGCCGCTGCGGCCCGGAGACGTCGCCGAGCAGGTCCGCATGGCCCACTACGACGGACAGCGCTGGACGAACCTCGGCGCGATCAACCGCGAGCCCGGCATCTCCATGCGTCCCCCGACCGAAGCCAACGCGCCGAAGCTCGCGATCGGCGCGACCGGCAACGGCGTCGTCGTCTGGCAGGAGCCGGAAATCAACGGCATCGCGCGTATCTGGGCGAGACGCCTGTTCGGGAGCTCGCTGGACTACGTGCTGCCGGTCAGCGCCTCGAGCTTCAACGGCGCCCCGATCGTCACCGATGCCGACGCGCCGAGCGCGGCGATCTCCTATCTGGGCCAGGCGATCGTCGCCTACCGCCAGAACGCGGGCCCGGGGTCGCCCTTGCCCGGGACCCGGATCTTCCTGAACACCCTGCCCGACGGCGAATCACATAGTGGCGCCGAGTTCCTGGGTGCGACGCTCGCTGACACGCCCCCGGCCGGCGCCGGCGTCAGCGTCGGGCCTCCCAGCATCGACCTCGACGAACGCCGCGAAACCCGGCTGCTGTACGACGCCGGCGGTATTCCGCGCGTAGTGGAGGGCAACGACCAGGGCCTCATCACACAAACGCTCTCGCTCGGCCCTCGCTTCGCCGGCTCAGAACCGGAATCGGCCAGCGTGATGGACCCGGAAGGCGGTGGCCTGTCGGCCTGGCCGAGCGCCGACGCCGCCGGCCGCGCGGCGGTGGCACTGCGGCAGGACTTCCCAAGTGGCGCCGTGCAGACAGGGTTGGTGAGCGGCGGTGACGGCGGCGAAGTCGGCGAACTGTCGGTCGGGCGTTCCGGGCTCGGCGACGGCCTGGTGGCCTTCCGCCAGGGCCCGATCGGCAACGCCGCGATCGTCGTAGCCGAGGCCAGCGCGCCGCCCGCGCAGTTCGATGTGACAACCCCAAAAGGATGGATCGCGCCCTCGCAGGCTTCGGTGTCCTGGAATGAAGCGGTCAGCGCCAGCGGGCCGGTGACCTACCAGGTCGTGCTCGATGGGCACGCGGTGGGGAGCCCTTCGCAGGGGCGCACGGCGAAGCTGAACCCGCATCTGCTCTCGGCCGGCAACCACACCGTCCAAGTCCTGGCGCGCGACAGCGACGGGCAGGCGACCCTGACCACGCCCTCGGAACTGGAGATCGACGGCCAGCCGCCGAAGGTGACCGTCACCCGTGTGGACGGAGGCCACGGCGTCAGGGTGAAGGTCAAGGACCCCTTCTCGGGCGTGGCGGCGGGGAGCGTGAGGATCAGCTTCGGCGACGGCCAAGCCAGCAAAGGCCACACCCGCGCCCTCCATCGCTACCGGCACGCGGGCATCTACGAAGTGATCGCGAAGGTGCGCAACAAGCTCGGCTTCGGGACCACGGTGCGCCAGTTGGTGAGCGTCCTGTGAGCCGGCTCGCGCGCCTGTGGCTCGGCCTGTTCGCCGGTCTCGCAACGGCCCTACTCGCCGGCGGGATCGCCCGGGGTGACGTGTTCGGCCCGATCATGCTCGTATCCAGCGGCCACCTGACGGGCTCCTCCTACGTCCAGCAGGCCGAACAGGCGAACGACGCGGTGCTCTCCGGCGACGGACGCTACGTGGCCTTCGACGGGGTGTTCGCGGGCAAACGAGGTGTCTTTCGGCGTGATCTGCAGAGCGGCGAAATCGCCGTGGTGGCCGAAGGCGACGGCGTGCTCCCTTCGATCAGTGCCGACGGTCGCTACGTCAGCTTCACGACCACAGCGAGGCTCGACGAAGAGAACGACACGAACAAGGCCCCCGACGTGTACGTGCGCGACATGAGCATCCCGTCGGCCGCGCCCTGCGGCCCGCTCTGGGAACAGGAACGCGAACAGTGCCCGTTCGTGATCGCCTCCGCCGTCGACGGCTCGCCCAATGGGCTCAGCTACGAATATCCCGCCGCGCAGTACACCCCCGAACCGGCGTTCAACGAAACCCACTTCGGGGCGTTCGCGACTGGGCGCTCGGCGATCAGCGCCGACGGGCAGGAGGTCGCGTTCATCACGACAGGGGTGTCTGACCTCGAGGGCCCGGAAGCCCCCCTGCTGCCGCGGATGCAGGTGCTTGTCCGCCACCTCGACACGCGGCACACGGAACTGATCAGCACAACGCTCAGCAACGGCATCCAGACGAGCGAACCCGTGTCCGGCCCTGGCGGCGCGGTGTTCGTCGGCAGCCCCAACGAACCCCTGCCGTTTCCGAGCCCCTATGGTGGCGCCTCGATCAGCGCCGATGGCTCGACTGTCGTTTGGATGGGCACGGCGATCGCCGACCAGGCCCCGGCCCTTGCGCGTGAAGGCTTCGGCGAAGCGTACACCGAGCCCCTCTGGCGCCGGGTCGGAGAACCCGGCTCGCCGACCAGGAGGGTTACCGGCGGCGGGGACGCGCTGGCCCCGTCCTGCGAGGCCAGCGGCGAGCAGGAACTTCCGCTGCACGCGACCCTCGCCGACCCCTGCCAGGGACCGTTCGAAACCACCGGTGGCCTGTTCGGGGCACTGCCCGGCCTGTGGACCGGGGGCACGGTGTGGAACTACGTTCCCCAGCTCAGCGGCGATGGTCAGACGGTGGCGTTCCTCGCGACGGCGCGTTTCATCGCCAGCGGGGAAGAACTGCGCTCGGCGGAAAACTCGGACGACCTCTACGTGGCCAACATGCAGGGCGGGCTCACCCGTGTGCAGGCGACCCAGCGCCTCACCGAACTCGCCGGCGGCGGGTTCAACGACGCCGGGCGTACCAGCCCGATCGTCGACGTGGGGGTCTCGCCGGACGGCACCCAGGTGGCGTTCGCCAGCGCTCGCACGATCTTCCCGCTCGGGTCGCCTGCGCTGGTGACCCCTCCGGCCCCGTCCGCGGCACTGACCGAACTGTACGACGCGGACCTCGCCACCGACACGCTCACGCGCGTCACCCAGGGCTTCGAAGGCCAACGCACGGAAACCCCCAACGGGCGTGATTCCACCGGCTCGCCGAGCTTCGCCGACGACGGCCTCGAGCTGGCGTTCTCCTCGCTCGACGACAACCTCGTCTACGGCGACGGCAACCAGGCCAACGACGCCTTCGTGGTTCCCCGGATCAGCTTCACCGTCACGCCGACACCGCAGGAAATCTCTCCCGCACCCACGAATCCCGCGCCAGCGCCGGACTGGCACCTCACGGCGACCTCCGCCGGGCGGCGCGACGGCTCGGTGCTGCTGTACGTGCAGGTTCCCGACGGGGGGTCACTCTCCGCGGTCGCGCACAGCACCGTGACCGTCACAACCGGAGGCTCGGCCGCGAGCTCACGTCGTGCGGCGCACGCGCACCGCTCGCGAACCACCGATGTGCGCACGGCGAGCGTCGCCTCCCGCAGCAGCAGACCCGCCGCCGCGGGTCTGGTCGTACTACCGCTCGCGCTGGCGAAGGCGTACAAGCACCTCGCCGAAGCCCCAGCCGGCCTGTCAGCGAACGTGACGCTCACCTTCTCGACGCCGGGTCATCCGTCGCTTCACGCGAGCGTCCAGGTCAAGTTCCGCCGAGCCGTCCAAAAGCACATCCTGAAGAGCGGGCGAAAGAGGGGCAAGCGGTGAGGTCGCCCCGGCGACTGCCCGTGCTGTTGCTCGCGCTGGCTGCGGTCGGGGCCGGCTGGGCGCCCACGGCGGGCGCCTCCGAAGGCGGCGAATCGAACGACGCCGAAGCGACCTGGCGCCTCGAACAGCCGCTGCCCCCGACCGGGCCGGGGGGTGTGCAGTCGCAGGTACCGATCGGTCTCGGCAAGATCGGCGACATCGAGTTCTGGGCGCCCAACAGGGGTCTGCTGATCACCGCCGGGAATCCGCCGACGATCCCCCCCGGCATCTGGGTCTACAACGGGGTCGGCTGGCACGAGCTCGCGAGCCAGTGCGGCGCGACCGACGGGCGCATCGCGTGGGCCGGTGCGGATGAATTCTGGACCGTTTCCGACGGACGCGCGGGGCAGAGCACGACCGAAGGAACCCCGCCGCTGGCCGACAACACGCTGTGCCATTTCGCCGGCGGTCAGATCGTCGGCTCATACGCATCGCTGGCGTTCCTGCCGACCTCCTATCAGGCGATGCACGGAGCCGCCTGCTTCGGCCCCGAAGACTGCTGGTTCGCGGGCGACACACTTCCCGACGAACGCAAAGGGGCCTTCCACCTGCATTGGAACGGCCAGTCGATGAGCGAGGAACCAAGCCCCCAGGGGCACGCCGTGCACTCGCTGACCGCCTTCGGCCAGGGCCTCTACGAGGGCGTGCAGATACTGCCCGAAGACCGCCTCAGCGAAGCGGAACCCCCAACCGAACCATCCTTTATCCACGAGATCGAGCCCGCCGACGTGATTCCGACCTTCGTGTCGCTGTTCCCGACGGCGCCGCAGCTACCCAACGAACCGCGGCTGCCGATCTACTCCTCGGGAGAGACTCCGGAGGCGCTGGACTACCCGCGCCTGAGCGCGGACGAACACGCCCTGTGGGCGGCGCTGGATCCCACCGAAAAGCCGCCCGAATCGTCGCTCGGCGAGGTCACGATCCTGCGCTTCAACGGCCAGGAATGGACCCAGCTGATCGGCCCCAACACAGACCCTGAAGGCGAAAACCCGTTTACGAGGGAAGGCAACGAATCGCCCAAGAACGACCTCGCGCAGTCGATCGCCGCCGAGCCGCCGAGCGCGGCCGAAAGCGAAGAAGGACGCGAACACGCGTGGCTGGCGCTGGCCTCCCCCAACCAGGAGTACGAAGCGGCGAAATCGCACGCCACCGTGGCGAGGCTCTCCAACGGATCCTCGGTCAGCCAGCGCGAATTGCTCCCCGACTCCGAAGAAGCAGCCCAGGGAGTGGGTCCCAAGGGCTACGCCAGCAAGATCGCCTGCCCGGCGCCGCACGACTGCTGGCTAGCCACCAGCACGGGTTGGCTGTTCCACCTCGCGCCCGAAGGCGAACGCGACCTGCCGCAGGACACCGACCCGGCCTTCTCGGGCCTCATCACCTTCCGCCCCGAAGACCAGGGGGTCCCCCAGACCGTGCCCGATGCGCCCCCGGAAGACAACTCCGGCCTGCTCGGCGAAGTGCCCCCGGACGCGGTCATAAAGACCGAAACCAAGGGACAGCACGAAGAGCTGATCCCGGTTCCGCTGTTCTCGAAACTGCGCAGCAAGCTGCTCAAGGGGAACGTGCTCGAACTGAGCTTCCGCCTCGCCACCGAGGCGCGCATCCGGCTGCTCGCTGAACGCGCTCACACGGTCGTGGCGAAGACCTCCTGGCACACCTTCGCGGCGGGGACGAGGCGCTTGTTGTTGCACCTCGAACGTAAGCGCTGGCCGACGAAGCTCAACCTGAAGCACGTCACGCTGGGCAAGCTGCCCACGACCTCGCTGCGGGGTCCCGGTGCCAACAGCGTCTCCACCGGCCTGTTCACGCTGCCGGAAACGCCCGCCTTCGGCCGGCTCGGCGGTCTGTGATGGCCCGCCCGGCCACTCCCGGCACGCGCGGCCCCCGCGCGCGGCGCCGCCGCATCCACCGCCGCCGGCGTCTGGTCGCGGGAGCCGTGCTGGCGGCGCTCCTCGCCACAGCCTTCGCGGTCTGGGCAAGCGGGGCGCCGAAGGCGGCCTCGGGCGCCTCGCCGGGCGAAGAAGTCCAGGTCCAGACCGACGGCTCGCTGCCCGCCCGCGACGTGACGCTGATCGGCGCCTCGCCGGAAGAGGCCCCGGGCGAGACCTGGGGAGTCGGCGAAGAGGGCGAAATCAACTCGTCGCAGTTCGAGGTCTTCCGCTACACGGCCCAGGGCGGCTGGAGCGTCTCTGGCACGCCGCTCGACTCCGAAGGAAAGCCCCTGGCGGAATTCCAGCCCGTCAAATCGGACTTGATGGGGGCGATGACCCCCCAGGGCGACGGCGAGCTGATCGGAACGGCGGTCGCCGAAAGGAAAAAGCACCAGGTCCTGCTGCTGCGCAATCCGGGCGGGGTCTTCACCGAAGTGGTGCTGCCCAACACCGGGCCGGGGGCCCTCATGCACGCGGGCGAAAACGTCTTTGAAGAAGGCCGCACGCCATTGCTCACGCCGCTCGACGAAGGCGGCCAGGCGGGCGTGTTCCTGATTCCGGTCAGCCACAGCGGCGGCGAAGAACAGGTGCTCCACTACGACGGCCAGCACTGGACTGCGGAACCGATCGAAGTCCCGGCGGCGACGGCCCAAGAAGGCGGCGGCTTTCATGTGCTGGCGATCGCTGCCACCTCGCCCGGTAACGCATGGCTGCTCGCGCAGCTCTCCGCACAGACCCGCAACGTCGCCCTCTTCCATCGCAGCGAAGGGCGTTGGAAGGAGCTCGCGCCGGGAGCCCTGACCGACTACGGATCCCCGTTCGCGATCCCCGGCGCGGCCGGCAGCGCGCCCCGTTCAAGCGGCCAGATCCTCACGGTCACCGGCAGTGGCGTGTGGGTCGACGGCGAACGCCCGGACCTGTCCGCACGGATGACGATGTTCCTGCGGCCCTCGCCCGCGGGCGAAGAAGCCTCCGCCACGGAAGTCCAGCGAGTGTGGTGCGACCCCGGCGAAAAATTCGAAGGGTGCGACGAAGAACTCCCGCTGCCGACGCCGATCGGCCCCTCGCGCAGCTTCGCGTGGAGTGGATCCGGCGAATCTCCCTACGGCGAACGTGTGATCACCGGCTTCGGTGAAGGCGTGACCCTGCGCCTGGAAGGCTCGAGCTTCAAGCGCGTCCTGGCGCTGGGGGGCTCCGAAGCACCCGACGACGTGGGTGGCGAGTTCGGGGCGGCCTTCTCGTCGGCCCGCGAGGGGTGGCTGGGTAACGACGAAATGCCGGTCCACCTGACCCTGAATCCGGTGGCGGACCGGCTGCAGTACTGGCCCGTCCCGTTCCACTACGCGCTCGCGGCGGTGGCACCCCAGCCGGGGGCCGTGCCCGGAGCGCTCTCGAGCGGTGCGGTGGTGGTCGGGGAACACGGCGAGGTCGCGCGTTACGTGCCCGGCGAGGGCTGGGAGCCGGAAACGCTGTTCGGCCCCGGCGGTAGGCACGAAACGCCGTCTCTGCGGGCGGTCGCGTGGCCCACTCCCAACCGCGTGTATGCCGTCGGCGTGCTGAGCACGACAGCGCCGGCGACGCCGCAGATGTGGCTCTGGCGGGGCGAAACCGGGCTCTGGGAACCGGACCCGGCGGTCCCCCTCAACTTCCGCGGGAACCTCCTGGGAATCGCCTTCGACCCCGGCAACCCCAGCCGCGCGTACGCCGTGGGCGAGCAGGGCGTGCTGCTGCGCTACGGCAAGACCTGGACCCAGGAACCCGAATCGGCGATCCCCGCCGAAGCTCAGGGCGCGAGCTTCACGTCGGTGGCCTTCTCGGGCTCAGAGGCGCTCGTAGCGTTCCGCAAGAACCATCCCCAGGCCGGCGGCGAACCCCAGCACTACACCGGCGGGCTACTCGTCAACGAAGGCTCGGGTTGGCGTGTGGACCAGGAAGCGGGCGCGGTGCTGCAGGGCGCGATTCCGTGGACCGTTGCCGGACTCGCCGACGGAGGGGCCGCGGTGACGGGCACGCTTGGGGGTCTGCCCGGGACCGCCACCGTGATCGAGCGCCAATCGGGCTCGGGACCGTGGCAGGCGACCGCCCCGTACCCGGGGCAGGCGCCGGGGTCGCTGGCGCTGTTCCGCGAAGCGGGGGTGCTGCGCGCGGTCGGATCCGGAGGGCTGCCGAACACCGCCCGCCTGGAAGAACAGCACTCGCTGCCGCCGAGCCTGCCGCCGGAACTTGTCCAGCCCTATCCGTTGAGTGGCGGCTACGTCGTGCGTCAGACCCCCGCTGGATGGAGCGATGAGGAACACGCGCGCAACCCCGTGCAGGATCCGCTGGGCGAATACAAACTCTACGACCAGGTCTACCAACCCGATCCGAGCTCCGCGGTGCTGATCAGCGAAGACGGGTCCGCCGGGTGGGCGATCGGAGGTGTCGCCGAAGGGCGCCACCCGGAATTCGACACCGCCGACGTGGCTCGCTATCCGGGCGAAAGCGGCACCCCGCCCGGCGAGCAGAGCGGGCCGGTCCAGCCGAACGCCACAGAGGCCGCACTCAACGCCACTCAGGCGACCTTCGCCGTCGGCGGCGGCGCACAGTGCGTGGCCGCCTGCATCAACCGCGCCCGCGCGGCCATCGGTCCCGATGTGTGGCTCCAGAGCGCCCTGCGCCAGGCCCAGCGCACGGGCGGGTTGCGGGCCTTCCTATACACAGGGCCACGCGTCACCAGCGGCATCGGCCACGCGTTCGCCCCGGTCGAATTTCCCCGCGAATTCGGCCGCTATGCCGAAATCCTGGGCTCGACCGGAGGCGCCCCGCCGGTGTTTCCCGTGGCTTCGGAAAGCGACCGCGGGCCCGGCAGCGAGTGCGAGTTCCAAGAAGCCTTCGGCGGCTTTCAGAAACCGCTCGGCGCCGGCGCCGACCCTGCCGGCGTGGTTTCGCTCCCGGGCCCGAGGCCGAGCGCGAGCTGCGACACCTACTACGCGTTCAGCTCGACCGGCCCCGCCGCAGGCGCGGGCCGGGTGCGGGTGATCGTGATCGACACGACCGCCGTGGGCGAAGACTGGAGCAACGAGCGCGCTTGGCTCGCGAGTGAGCTGGCGGCCGCCGAAACCGCAAAGGAACCGTCGCTCGTCGTCGGCAGCGCTGACCTCAACGCCGAGATCGCAGCGCACCGCATACAGGCCGAAGAAGCCGCCCAGACGATCATCGCCGGTCACGCCTCGGCGTACTTCTACGACGCACCGGAAGAAAACGTCGAAGTCCCGCTCGACGGCAGCGCGACAACGGCCTTCGGTTCGGGAACGCTCGGCTATGGCTCGGCCGTGCGCGCCCGCCTGAGCGACTACCTCGGCGCGAACGGCTTCCTGCTCGTCCACGTCAACGTGGCCGCCCGGCAGTCGAACAACCTCGCCCCGGTGTCGGCGCGACTGATCCCCAACGTCGGGGAACTCGCGCTCGAAGCGGAACAGGGGACCCTGCTGCGCCGCAGCCAGGTCGCCTCCTTCGCCGGTCTGGCGCGGCGGCCGCGGGCGGGGGGGCGCTCACAGCGCGGCCGCAACGTAAATGAAGCCAGCCTGTACATCCCGATCCCGGAGAACTGCGTCGGTGCCAGTTGCGCGCATCGGATCGCGCCCGAATACACGATCAGCTCCTCGGACCCCGAAATCGGCAAGTTCGTTACCCGCAACACCGCGGTCAGCGAACCCAACGCCGTGCTGCGCGGCGGCCCGAAGGACGAACCGCTGCCACTCGGCGAGCAGAACCAGGACCTGGAATCCGGTCTCTTCTGTGCCTTCCTGCCGGGACAGACGGAAGTCACGATCAGCGCCGGTGGGCTCAGTGCGAGCCTGACGGTGACGGTCCAGGCCGGCAGCGTGCGCCAGCCCTGCGGCACAGTCCCGGACCACAAAGTCAAGGGCTCGACGACGCCCGTCCCCGTTCCGCCGTCGCAGCTGCCCAACTCGAACCCCGTCCAGGTCGGGGGCGGCGGTGCGCCGCCGCCGGTGGTGCCGGTCCCCCCGCTGCCGGCGGTCCAACGCGCACCGGCCGCGCCCAAACCGGCGCCCTTCACCCTGCAACCGCTCGCAGTCGCGCCGCTACTGCCGTTCCTGCCACCACCAATACCCACGCCCGCGCGTCCCTCGCCCCCGAGCGGCACCTCGGCCGTGACCTCGCCGGTCGAGGTCGCCGAACACGAAGAGGAGAGCGAGGAGGCGCCGGAGTCGGTCTCCAACAAGGCGGTCGCCTACCGCCGCGAAGAACACGAGCCGAACCCCGCCTACATACTCGGCGTCATCCTGCTCGCAGCACTGGCGGGCGCCTCGGCGCGCAGGTCCCGCCGTGGTCCGCGCGAGGTGCGCCTCGCGGAGATCGGGAGGAGCTCGCGACGCGCGGGCCCGGGAAGGCGCCGGCGGTGGTGGTGAGGGTGGTGCCCGCCCGACGGCTCGAGGCCCTGGCCGCCCAGGCCACGTCCGGCCCATTTTCACATTCTCGCAACAGCTACCGGTCCCGGGTCGGGCAGAGTCCGGGTTGGGGGTACGCGCAGGTGCACGCTCGTGCCCCGCGGGGCCCCGACCCCGTACGTGTCACCGCAACCGGAGGATCGACCCAGATGACACCTGCCCAGAGCCCGCGACGGACCCTGCTCGCAGCACTGGCAGCGTGCGCGCTGGCGATCGTAAGCCTCGTATCGCTCGCCTCGAGCGCCGCTGCCGCCGAAGTGGCCGGCTACGGGGAACTGACACGTTTCGGGCCGGTTGCCGGTCGGCAGGGAAACCCCAACCGAACCGGGGCATCTGAGCGAAGCCCGCACTCTCGCCCTGGGTGTCGATCCGCAGGACGAAAACAGCGTCTTCGTACTCGAAGAACCGGAAGCGACACCGAAACTGCAAGAAGTCGAAAAGCCGACGCTGACGCGCTTCTTCAGACTGAAGAAGTTCAAGGCATCGAAAGGCAAGTACGCCGAAACGGCGTCGGTCGACTTCCAGGAGACCTCCCCACACCTGATCGGCACGGAAGGGGCCCTCGAACCGGCGAGGGCAGGCGCCAGCGGGCTGGTCGTCGACGGCAGCGCTGGCAAAGAACGCGTCTACCTGCTGCTCAGCGACCTGCGCGCAGAAAGCGACGGCGTCGACTACCTCAGCGAAAAAGAATCAGACGGCGTTCTCGCCGCCTCCTCGGTGTACGCGTTCTCGACCAAAGAAGAAGGGACGAAACTCGTCCCCGCGAGCGGTACGACCGCGGGCGTCCTGACAGCTGAATCGGTGCTTCAGCCGCAGTCGAACACACCCGGCAAGCCGCTCCTCACTCCTCAGGGGATGACGCTCGACCCGGCCACCGGCGAACTGGTGCTGCTCGCGCACGTGGATCAGAAAGGCGGCAGCAAGGAAGACAGCATCCTCAGCGAATCCGACCACTACGTCCTGCAGCGGATCAAGCCGAACGGCGAACTCGGCGCACAGTACGTCGACACGACCAACAAGCTCAAAGAAAAGTTCGAAGGCTTCGTACACACGCCCACCTCGCCCGTCGTAGTGCCCGGCGCGAAAGGTCTCGCCAGCGAAGAGCACGTGTTCGTGAACTTCGACGGGCTCGCGGAATTGCCCTACGAATTCAGCTCGACGCAGGCACCGCGACCGCTGCCTCTCTCCAAAGCCCTGATCGGCGAAATCTTCGGCCAGATCGAGCGCGGCCTCCAGGGGCCTGCCGCCAGGAAGACCATCCCCGAAGCCCGCGAAGCGCGCGCCCCACAGGGCGGCCGGCTCGCCGTTTCGCCGGAAGGCACGGTCTATGGAACGACAAGGGTCGGCGTCGAAGCCGAAGGGCCGGTGGGGCACGAAGGGATCCTCGCCCTCTCCGGGAGCAACGGCGAACCGATCGGATGGAGCGGTGGCGAGGTTTCACAGGGCAACGGCGAAAAGAACAACAAGTGCGTGATCCAGGCGCTCGGGCTCGGTCTCGGCGCGCAGGTCGCGGCGGGCTCGGGCGGCGACGTGTTCGTGCTGGCGCCCGAATTCCTGCGCCAGGAGGAAGAAGAACCGCAGTTCGAACCGATCATCAACGAAGAAGGAGAAGAAGAAGAAGGGCCCGAAATCGAACCGCTCTTCAGCCCGTTCCCCGAAGCGGTGAAGACCGTGCCGGGGATCGTCGAGTTCGGACCGGGCGGCACGGGGTGTCCGGCGGCCAACGCAGAAGGCCCAGAAGACGAAGTCAACGGCGTCAAGAAAGTCGAAGAAGCGCCGGCGGGCACAGAAGTCAAGTTCACCTCGCGACTCAACCAGGCGGACGCCACCAAGGCCGAATGGGCCTTCGAAATCGAAGGCAAACCGGAAACCAAGCAGACGGTGGTGCAGACCCCCGAAGAAATGCGGGGCAGCCTGGTGGCCCGGAGCCCTACCGCGAACCCTCCCTGCGTCACAAGTTCTCGACGAACGGCTCCTACACGGTGACGGAGAAGATCTACAGCGACGACCTCGCCGCTCCCGGCCCGGTGTTCGTCGCCGGCCGCCTCACGACGCCCGTCATCACCCAGACGCTCAAACACAAACTGCTCGTCACCCCAGGCTCGCCGGTGGGAGACTTCACCGCCGAACCCAAGACCGCTAAAACCGGCCAGGCGATCAAATTCGTCGCCTCGGTGACCGACCCCAACGGGGCCAGCGGACAGCCGCTTGAATACACGTGGAACTTCGGTGACGGCAACACCACGAAAGGCGTGAGCTCGACGACCCACGCCTACTCACAGGAAGTCCACGAAAAGACCTACACCGTGGTCCTCGAAGTGAAGGACGCGCTCGGCAAGACCGTGAAGGCTGAACACCCGATCACGATCATCAAGGAAGAAACGGGCTCGAGTGGACCCACGGGGCCGACCGGCCCGACGGGTCCGCCTGAATGCACCGCCGGCTGTGTTTGCACCTCGAGCTGCGGCAGCACGGGCGGCGGCGGCTCCACAGGCTCGACGGGCGGCGGCACCGGTCCCACCACCGAAGTGCTGGCCGCGAAAGCCTCCATGGCCGCGAGCTCGGTGACCGTCAGTCCCTCCGGATCGTTCACCGTGAAGGTCGACTGCGCCGGCAAGGGCAGCTGCACGGGGTCGGTCATCCTGAAGACGGCCAGTGCCGTCGCGGCCGGCAAGAAGAAGCAGATCCTGACCCTCGCGAGTGGCTCGTTCACGATCGCGGCGGG
Organism: uncultured Solirubrobacteraceae bacterium; assembly: GCA_963846255.1. Classification (GTDB taxonomy): domain Bacteria; phylum Actinomycetota; class Thermoleophilia; order Solirubrobacterales; family Solirubrobacteraceae; genus Palsa-744. Next base: position 1,879 of record CAWJVE010000003.1, on the reverse strand, counting down.
CCAGGTCAAGGCGATTACCCTGCACCTGTCCTCAAAGGGCAAGGCGCTGCTCAAACACGCCCACACGCTGAAGGCGAGGGGCACCGTCGTGTCGCGAGACAGCTCGGGCAATACCTACAGCGTGCCCGGCTCGCTCACCCTGAAGCTCGCCAAGCACCATTAGGTGAAGAAGAAGTCACAGATCTGTGAAGCGGATGCAAACGCATCGGGACCAGGATCGTAACTTTCCGCTGTAGCCGCAGATGGCATCGTTGTCATGCGGGGGCGGACGCTCCCGATGGAATGGAACGGAACCTGCTACCAGGAGGTAGTCACCTAATGAAGTCATTGTCAGCGTGTCGGCTTGTTCCGGCGTGCGCAATCACTGCGGCGGCTGTGGCGGCGGTCGTGGCACCGAGCGTCGCGAGCGCCGCGCCCAACTGCATCGAAGGCGCCGCGATCCGCGGGAAAGGGTCCTCGGCGCAGAAGCTTCTCCAGAAAGAAATTTGGAACAAACAGTTCAACAGCTCCGCCAACGCCTTTGCGTGCAGCGGGACGCAGGGCGCCGACGGTAAGCCGGTTGTGTCCTACGAATCGACCGGCTCGGGCGCCGGGCTCGAATCATGGGGCGTCGAACAGGCAAAACCGGGCGCGCAGGAACTGTGGTTTGGCCCGAAGAACGCCTTCATCGGCACCGAGATCGCTCCGAACAAAACGCAGGAGGCTGAAATCGAAAGCCACGGTGGCGGGAAAGTCCTCACGATCCCGGTCGCGCAGCCGGCGATCGCGATCATCGTCCACCTGCCGAAAGGCTGCCTGAGCGTGACCGGCGGGCCACACACGGGCGTCATCTCGATCAAGCAGAAGACGCTGGAGCAGGCATTCGAAGGCAAGAAGACCAAATGGAGCCAGCTCCTGAACAAAGCGAAGTTCACGGAAGCCACGAAGAAATCGTGCGAAAAGACCGGCCACATCACGCGTGTTGTGCGTGAAGACGGGTCCGGCACGACCGGTTCGTTCATGAAAGTCCTGAACCTGATCAACAAGGGCAAGGCTCCGTACACCGGTGGCAAGACGTGGGCCCAGGAGGCCGAACTCGCCAAAAACCTCGAATGGCCGAACGAAGCTACGGACGCGGTCGTGAGGGGCAACGGTGGTGGCGGTGTCGTCACGAAGGTGGGTGAAACCGAAGGCAGCATCGGCTACGCCAACGTCGCCGACGCGCGTGCCAGCAAGTTCTTCATCCCCGCGAGCGAAAAAAACGCCAAAGGTGAAAGCGGTGTCGGCGGTCCGGGTACGAACCTCTTCTGGCTCGACGTCGAAAACGCGAAAAACAGCTACGCGAACCCCTCCACCAACGGTGAGATCGCAGGTCTCTCGAACTCGGCCTGCGAAGAAACCACGTACGTGAACGGGCTCGGCAAAGGCAAAACCACTTTCCCGCCCCCGGGCGTGGAATCGCAGTGGAACGAAGTCACGATCGGTCTGACGCAGAAAAACTACTTCCCCTGCTATCTGACATACGACCTCGCGCTGACGCACTACAAAGGCGCAAGCACCGGGTCGTTCGCGGGCGCGGGAGAGCTTGAACCGGCCGAACCGACCGAAGAAGAGGCGAAGACCGTCTCTGACTACATCCAGTACGAGCTCAGCACCGGCGCCGGTGGCGGCCAGGAAGCCGCCCTTGGGCAGGACTACCTAGGCGACCCGACCAACTCCAACCCGGAACTCAACGTGCTGAAACTGGCCCAGGAAGGGGCAACGAAGATCGGCTTCTAGCCAGCTCTAGGACCGCGGCCGGAAGCCGTCGGTATTAGAGGCCGAGCACCGACCGGCCGGGAGGGTCAAGGAAGACCGCCCGGCCGGTTGCTTTTGCGGCCCCGGGGACCGCGCTCGCCCT
>CAWJVE010000002.1:0-2861996 GCA_963846255.1 uncultured Solirubrobacteraceae bacterium | reverse complement strand
CCGCTCTGGTGGGCACCGCCGGTCCCCAGCCGCCGCAGCGCGACGGTGACGAGCTCGCACCCGCTCTCTGCGATCGATTGGGCGAGCAGCTCCAGCGACGGGAAGCCCCCGTCCCGAGCAGCAGCCGCGAGCGCAGCTCGCGCCCGGCGATGATCAACGGGTCGGCGCCGGCGCCGGCCGCCTTGTCGCGCTCGTCCAGCGCGGCTCCCAGCTGCGGCTCCACCGGGCCTAGCCTCCCTGCATCGCGGTCAGCACCTCCACGCGTGCGTCCGCCCCCACCGCGAAGGACTCCCACCGCGCCCGCGGGATCACCTCGCCGTCCACCGCGACGGCCACACCACGTTCGTCCGGGCGCAGCCCGAGCTCGGCCAGCACGCCCGCCACCGTGGCCCCGCCCGGCACCTCGGCGCGCTCGCCGTTGAGCGTGATCACGTCGGCACTCCGGTCGCCGGCGCCGCGGCCGCTGCGCCGGGAGCGGCTTCGCCCTCGCGAGCAGCGGCGCCTGCGAAGCGCCCCGGGTCGCAGGTCCCGAGCAGCTCGTCGTGGTCCTCGGCGCGTGCGCCGCCGTCCAGCAGCCCGAGCGCCAGCTCCGCGGTCAGGGGCGCCAACAGGATCCCGTTGCGGTGGTGGCCGGTCGCCAGGATCAGTCCTCCCAGCGCGCCGCGGCCGATCAGGGGAGCGTTGTCGGGGCTGCCCGGACGCAGCCCCACGGAGACCTCCTCGAGCTCGAGCTCCGTCACGCCGGGCACCAGCTCGCGGGCATCCCGGAGCAGCTCGTACACGCCCCCGGCGGTGGGGGTCAACTCGAAGCCGCGCTCCTCGACGGTGCCCCCGAGCACGTAGCGGCCGTCGCCCCGAGGGAGCAGGTAGCCGCCCTCGTAGCGCACGGTGCGCGTCAGCAGACCGGGGCCCGCGGGATCGCGCAGCCGCATGATCTGACCCTTCACGGGGCGTACCGGGATGCGCTCGCCTGCCAGGGCAGCCAGCATCTCGCCACTCCACGCCCCGGCTGCAAGCACGACCTCGCCGGCCTGCAGGCGCTCACCCCCGCTGCACGTCACTCCCGTCACGCGCGTGCCCGCGGGATCGCGCTCGAGCGCCTGCACGGGCGTGTGCTCGCGGACCACGACGCCGCTGCGCCGGCACGCGCTCCTCAACGCCAGCAGCACCTGACGGGGATCGACGGAGTGGTCCTCCGGGCATTCGAGGGCCGCCCGCAGCGTTGGCGCCAGCGCCGGCTCGCGCTCGCGGGCCTGGCTCGGGAGCAGCCGCTCGACGCGTAGTTGCAGCGAGCGGCGCAGCTCCAGCTGGCGCTCCAGCTCACGCGCCTCGTCGTCGTCCCTCGCGAGCAGCAGCGTGCCGTTGGTGCGCAGGGGGACGTCGATCCCGCTCGCGCCGGCCACCTCGGAGGCGAAGCCGGGCCACGCGGAGGCGGCCCGCAGACCGAGCGCGAGCGAACGACGCGCGACGGGCCCGAACTCGACCTCCGCCACCGGCGCGAGCATCCCGGCGGCGACGTGGGAGGCGGCGCGGCCGAGCTTGTCGCCCTCCAGCAGCGCAACCGACATACCGCGCTCGCGGGCGCGCCACGCGACGGCGAGACCGATGATCCCACCGCCCACGATCACGACGTCGAAGCGCTCCCCGGCGGCCATGGCCTGATGCTAGTCCCCGAGCGAGGCTCTGCGAGACTCCCGCGGAGAGGCCTTTGGTGGTTTCCACCCCGCAGACAGAGCGTCGTGACCGGCTCCAGCGCGCGCGCCTGTACCTCGTGTGCGCGGCGGGTGCCGACGGGGTGCGGCGCGAGGAGCTGGAGCTCCCCGACCTGGTCCGCTCCGCGGTGGCGGGTGGGGTCGGCGTCCTGCAGCTGCGGGAGAAGCATCTCCCCGACGACGAGCTGACGGCCGTGGCCTCGGCTCTGGCAGTGCTGTGCCGGCGGCTGGGAGCACTGCTGATCGTCAACGACCGGCCCTGGGTGGCGGCCGAGTCCGGGGCCGACGGGATCCACGTGGGCCAGGACGACCTGGCCGTGGCGGAGGTGCGCGAGATCGTCGGCCCCGACGTGCTGGTGGGGCTCTCGACCCACAGCCCGGCGGAAATCGACGCGGTCGATCCGGACCTCGTCGACTACATCGGGGTCGGGCCGGTGCACGAGACGCCCACCAAGCCCGGCCGTCCGGCGGTGGGCCTCGAGCTGGTGCGTTACGCGGCCACCAGCGCGACCGTTCCGTTCTTCGCGATCGGAGGCCTCGACGCCGCCAACCTGGCCGAGGTGGTGGCGGCCGGCGGGAGGCGGGTGTGCGTGCTGCGTGCGATCACCGGCTCCGCCGACCCGGAGGCCGCGGCGCGCGAGCTGTGCGGAATCCTCGACGGGGCCTCTGCGGCAACCGCCGACGCTGGTGCGGCCGACGCGGCCGACGGCGACGCCGAATCTGACGAGGCCGAATCTTGAGCAGCCGCGACGAGCAGGCCCGGGCCGAGCTTGCCCCGCTGGGACCGGACGAGCGCCCGCCCGCGCTGCTGGTCGCGATCGTCGTCTGCGGGCTGCTGGCCGTGGGCGTGGTCGTGACCGCGCTGACGGTCCACGACCTCTCCCGCCACGGCGGGTCGCTGCCGGGAGGGGTGCTGCTGGCGGGCGTGCTGGTGGCGCTCGCGGTCGGGATGGCGCGCAGGCGCTACTGGGCGGTGCTCGGCTTCGAGGCCCTGCTGGCCTTCCAGATCCTCGTCACCGCGCTGGCCTTGACGGTGGCCTCGACGTTCGCCGCAGCAGGCGAGTGCCTGGTGGCGCTGGGGCTCGGTGGCTGGCTGTTCTGGAAGCTGGTGCGCGTGATGGGCCGCATCCAGGCGGGCGAGCGCCCGAGGGAGCTTCGCTAGGCTGCAGCCCGCATGGCCGAGAGCTCCTACGACTGCATAGTCATCGGCTCGGGGCCAGGCGGTTACGTGGCCGCACTGCGCGCGGCGCAGCTGGGGCGACGCACGGCGGTCGTGGAGCGCGACAAGCTCGGCGGGCGCTGCCTGAACTACGCCTGCATCCCGGCCAAGGCGGTGCTTCGCTCGGCCGACCTGCTGACCGAGATGCGCGAGGGAGCGGAGTTCGGCATCAACGCGGGCTCGATCGAGGTCGACTACGCCGCGATCCGGGCCCGCCGGGACAAGGTGGTCAACACCCTCACCTCGGGCGTCGGGGGACTGTTTCGCAAACACGGGATCGACGTCCTCGAGGGCTCGGGCTCGCTGCAGCCCGACGGCTCGGTGGCCGTCGACGGGGAGTCCTACGGCGCACAGGGCGTGGTGCTCGCCACCGGGTCGCTGCCGCGGCCGATACCCGGGGTCGAGTTCGGCGGGCGCGTGATCGGCACCGAGGAGGCGTGGGCGCTGGCCGAGGTGCCCGCTCGCCTCGCGGTCGTGGGCTGCGGTGCCTCGGGCACCGAGATCGCCTCCGCGTTCGCCCGGCTCGGCAGCGAGGTGCTGCTGCTCGAGGCCGTCGACCGGGTGCTTCCGGCCGAGGACGCGGACATCTCGAGGCTGGTCGAGCGGGGCCTCAAGCGCCAGGGGATCCAGATCCACACCTCCACCCCGGTATCGGAGGTGAGCAGCGACGAGCAGAAGGTCAGCTTCTCCTACGGCGAGGAGCGGGCCGAGGTCGATTACATGGTGATCGCGGCCGGACGGGGAGCCGACGTGGAGGGGCTCGGGCTCGGCGAGGCCGGTGTCGAGCTGGACGAGCGGGGACTCGTTAAGGTCGACGGAGCACTGCGCACGAGCCGCGCCGGGGTGTGGGCGATCGGCGACCTCGTCAGCGGGCCCGCGCTCGCGCACAAGGCCTCCGACGAGGGCATCATCGCCGTCGAAGACATGTCCGGGCTGCCGACCCACCCGATCGCCCACGTGGACATCCCCCGGGCCACCTTCTGCCTGCCGAACGTCGGCTCCTTCGGGCTGACCGAGGCGCAGGCCCGCGAGGGGGGTTACGACGTGGTCGTCGGCAAGGTCGCGTACGGGGCCGTCGGCGGCGGCACGGTCTACGGCGACCGCACGGGCCTGGTGAAGGTCGTCGGCGACAGCACCTACGGGGAGCTGCTGGGCGGACACATCGTCGGCTCGCGGGCCACCGAGATGATCCAGGAGCTCGTCAACATCCGCGTGCTGGAGGGGGGCTACCCGGAGCTCGCAAGGATCATCCACGGACACCCGACCCTCTCCGAGGCTGTCATGGAAGCGGGTCGGGCCGCCGACGGCTGGCTGATCCACGGGTAGGGCGGGAGCGCACGGGAGGTTGCCCCGGTGACGGCCGCCTTCTACTTCGACCTCGCAAGCCCGGACGCGTACATCGCGGCGGAGCGTGTCCTCGGTGAGCTCCCGGGTCCGGCGGCGTGGATGCCGGTGCTGGCGGCCGGGCTCGGCGACGAGGCCGCCCACCCTTCGCGCGAGCTGATCGAGCGCCGCGCCCGCGAGCTCGGCCTGCAGGAGCTGCGCTGGCCAGATCCGTTCCCCTTCGACAGCACGCTGGCGATGCGCGTGGCCACCTACGCCCGCCAGATCGGGCGGGTGGTGGCCTTCGCCCAGGCCGCCTTCCGGCAGGCGTTCGCGGGGGGACGCTCGCTGGCCGACGAGGACTCGGTCCTGATCGCCGCGGCGGCCTGCGAGATGCACCCGGCGGCGGTGCTCCGCGGAGCGAGCCTGCGCTCGGTGATCGCCGAGCTCGACGAGGCCACCGCGCGGGCGCGCGCCGACGGCGTTCGGGCGGTGCCGGCCGTGCTCGTCCCCGGCGCGGGCGAGTCGGGCCAGTCGGCGGTGTTCCACGGCGAGTCCTCGCTGGCGCTGGCGGCGGCGTGCATGCGGAACCTGGGCGAACGACCGGCGACGGAGTGAAGGCGCGCGACGCCTACCGGCTGATCGTCAGGCGGGGCGGCATCGCCCCGGCGATGTTCGCCGATCCCCACCGCGTGGACCACGTCGAGATCGTCGAGATCGACAGCGGCGAAGTCGTCCTGTTCTGGGATCTGGCCCCGCAGGAGGCCAGTCGCCGCGCCCGCGCCGTGCGCGAGGAGCTCGGCCTGCTCAGCCCCGAGGAGTTCCTCTCGCGCTGGGCTACCGTGGATCAGTGATGGACGCCCTCCCCGACGCAGCCAGCAGGCGCGAGTGGCTGGCGACGATGACGCTGATCCGCCGCTTCGAGGAGCGCGCGGGCGAGATGTACGCGCGGGCCAAGATCGGCGGCTTCCTGCACCTGTCGATCGGCGAGGAGGCGACCATCGTGGGCAGCGCGAGGGCGCTGCGGGACTCCGACTACCTGATCTCCACCTACCGCTCCCACGGGCACGCGCTGGTGCGGGGAACACCGCCCGAGAACGTGATGGCGGAGCTGTTCGGCCGCGTCGACGGATGCTCCCACGGACGGGGAGGGTCGATGCACATGTTCGATCTCGAGCGTCGCTTCATGGGCGGCTACGGGATCGTCGGCGGGAACCTCCCGATCGCCGCCGGGATCGCGCTCGCGAGCGACCTGCAGGGGCTCGACGAGGTGACCCTCTGCACCTTCGGGGACGGGGCCTCCAACCAGGGGACCTTCGGCGAGACGCTCAACCTCGCCGCCCTGTGGAAGCTGCCGGTGCTGTTCATGGTGACCAACAACCAGTTCGGCATGGGAACGGCGCTGCGCCGTCACTCGGCCGTCACCGACCTGCAGCGCAAGGGCGAGAGCCTCGGGGTGCCGGGGATGCGCTGCGACGGGATGGACGTGGTCGATACGTACTCGGTCGTGTGCGATGCGCTCGCGCGGGTGCGCGAGGAGCGCCGGCCGCTGCTGATCGAGGCGGTGACCTACCGCTTCCGCGGCCACTCGATGGCCGACCCGGAGCAGTACCGCAGCCGCGAGGAGGTCGAGCGCTGGCGCGAACGTGACCCGCTCGGCGCATTCGGGCGCCAGCTGATCCGGGAGGGCGTGATCGACGAGCAGCAGCGGGAGCAGATCGACCAGGAGGCGCTCGCGCGCGTGGACGCAGCCGTGGAGTTCGCCGACAACTCGCCCTTCCCCGCGCCCGAGTCCCTCTACGACGATGTGTACGTGCTCGACGGGGAGGTGCGCGGCACCTACGCGTCCGACCCGGTGGAGGACCGGGCCGGGCCGCCAACCGCGGCCGGGGACGGCGCCTCGCGCGGGGGCCCCGCCGCCGAGCCCGAGGCCGCCGCCAACGACGAGATCCCCCAGCAGCTGACCGAGGCCCTGGCCGCCGCCGAGGACGGGCACGAGAAGGCGGAGTCCTCGCGCTGATGCCCGAGCTGCGTTACCGGGAGGCGCTACGAGATGCACTGCGTGAGGAGATGCGCCGCGACGAGCGTGTCGTGCTGATGGGCGAGGACATCGGTGTGTTCGGGGGCGCATTCAAGGTCACCGAAGGGCTGCTGGAGGAGTTCGGCGAGGCGCGCGTGCGCGACACCCCGATCTCCGAGAACACGATCGTGGGGGTCGGCGTGGGCGCGGCGATGACCGGCCTGCGCCCCGTCGTGGAGCTGATGACGATCAACTTCGCGCTGCTGGCCTTCGACCAGATCGTCAACCACGCGGCCCACATCCACTACATGTTCGGCGGCCAGGCGAAGGTGCCGCTGGTGGTGCGCATGCCGCAGGGCGCCGGCCACCAGCTGGGGCCCACCCACTCGCACTGCTTCGAGGCTCTGTTCATGCACGTTCCCGGCCTGCTGGTGGCGGTGCCGACGACGGCCGCCGACGCCAAGGGCCTGTTGACGAGCGCGATCCGCGACGAGAACCCGGTGATCTTCATCGAGCACGAGTCGCTGTACGGGATCCGCGGAGAGGTGCCGGACGGGGAGCACGTGGTGCACTTCGGGCAGGCCCGCGTGGCCCGCGAGGGACGGGACGTGACGATCGTCGGCATCTCCCGCATGGCGCTCACGGCCGAGCGCGCCGCTGACACGTTGGCGGCCGAGCACGGCGTCGAGGCCGAGGTGATCGACCCGCGCACGCTGCGCCCCCTGGACCTGCAGACGATCCTCTCCTCGGTCGCCCGCACCAACCGCTGCGTGGTGGTGGAGGAGGGCTGGCCCCACGGAGGCGTGGGCGCGAACCTGGCCGCGCTGATCACCGAGCAGGCCTTCGATGACCTCGACGCGCCCGTCGCGCGGGTCACCGGCGCCGACGTCCCGATGCCCTACTCCAAGCCGCTCGAGGACCTCGCATATCCGCACGAGACGCAGGTCGTGGCGGCTGTCCTCAGCACGCTCGGAGGCCGGCCCGTGGGAGCGCCTTCGGGGCTGGGCTGATGAGCGAGATCGTGATGCCGAGGCTGTCGGACACGATGGAGGAGGGAACGATCCTGCGCTGGCTGAAGGCGGACGGGGAAGTGGTCGAGCGGGGCGGTGAACTGGTGGAGATCGAAACCGACAAGGCCGCCATGACCTACGAGTCAGACCAGGAGGGAGTGCTTGAGATCGTGGCCCCCGAGGGCGCCACGCTCCCCATCGGCGAGGTGATCGCCCGGGTGGCCGCGGGCGTGAGCACCTCGGCCGAGGCGTCCGCGAACGGGCAGCGAACGCCGGACGCGCCGGCTCAGCCCGTGCCCCCGACACCCGCCGCGGCCGCCGCGACACCGGCCAGGGACACCGCGCCGCCCGCGTCCGCCACACGCGCCGAGGACACCGCGAGGATCAGGGCCTCGCCGCTCGCGCGCCGGCTGGCGCTCCAGAGCGGGGTGGATCTGCAGACGCTGGCGGGCTCGGGGCCCGGCGGGCGGATCGTGAAGGCCGACGTGGAAGGGGCGCGCGGGGCAGGAGGCGAGACGGCGGCCGAGGCGTCCCAGCCGGCGGCCCAGACATCGCAGCCGGCGCCCGACGTGGCGCAGCCCGCGACCCCTACCACCGCCGCCCCGGCACGGCCGCCCGCTCTCCCGGCCTCCACGACGGCTGAAGCGCCCCCGCGCGGCGCCGCGGGCGACCAGGCCGCGGTGCTCGAGGGGGTGGCCACGGCAAAGGGGGAGACGACCGTCGTGGAGCTCAACCGAACGCAGGCGACGATCGCGCGGCGGATGGCGGAGTCGAAGGCGACGATCCCCGACTTCTCGCTGCAGATCGACGTGGACATGGAGCCGTGCGTGGCGCTCCGCACAGAGCTCAAGCGACTCGCGCCGAAGGCCGCCGGCTCCGCGGAAGGGGACGCGAGCGACGGGGCTCCGGGCACCGGCATGAGCGTCCCGACCTACAACGACATGATCGTCAAGGCGGCGGCCCTGGCGCTCCGCGAGCACCCGCGCGCCAACGGCAGCTACCGCGACGCGCAGGTCCAGCTGCACTCACGGGTCAACGTGGGCATCGCCGTCGCGGCCCACGACGCGCTGGTCGTACCGACCGTGTTCGACGCGGACGAGAAGTCGCTGGGCGAGATCGCGCGGGAGGCACACGCGCTGGTGGCGCGGGTGCGCGAGGGCACGATCACGCCGCCCGAGCTCGGGGGAGGCACGTTCACCGTTTCGAACCTAGGGATGTACGGCATCCGCAGCTTCACCGCGATCATCAACCCGCCGCAGGCGGCGATCCTGTCGGTCGGTGAGCTGCAGCCGCGCGCGGTGGCCGAGGGCGAGCGGGTAAGCCTGCGCAACACGCTCACCCTCACGCTCGCCTGCGACCACCGCATCCTCTACGGGGCCGACGCCGCAGTCTTCCTGGCCCGTATCCGCGAGCTGCTGCAGGCGCCGACCTCGCTGACGCTCTGACTCAAGCGTGCTTGAGCAGCTTCGCGCCTTCGAGCAACTCGCGCGCACCGTGTTTGATGGCGCGCAGCGACGCTTCGGCTTCGGCCTTCGCTGCTGCCGGGGCAGGGGCTTTGTCCGCGTAGGCAGTCGCGAGGTCCTGGTAGGCGCGGGCGATCGCCTTCAGCCCAGCGATGATCTTCGCCTTCGCCTTCTTGACCTTCGGTGAGCCCGCCGACTGCTTGGCGACCCTCGCCTCCATCGCGCGAACCACGCTCACGGTTTCCGACAGCGCTGTCTCGACCACGGCCGGTTCGTGCTTTTCCTTGTATTCGCCGATCGCGCTCACTACGTGGCCTTCAGCGACGTCGAGCTTCGGGAGATAAGCCTTGATTGCCTGCTTGATGCTCTTCCCGCTCGCGGAGGCACCGGCTGCGGGGATCAAAACCGCGCAGCAGAGGACGGCCGTCATCAGGGCCGAGCGGCGCGCAACCGCCTTGGTCTTTGATTGCTTGGTCGTAGTCATAGGGACTGGCTATCCAGTGGAAGGTCGCCGCAAACCGACGCGGCTCGCCCCCGGACCGCCGAGACGCGCTCTTCGGCCGCCCGGGACGCCTCTCCCGAAAGCGGTGGCGCAGCGGACGCTAGGCTCCTCTGGAAAGGGCGAATGAGCATTCCGGACCGATCCCCCGCGGAGTTGTGGGTCTATGACCTGGGGACGGTCGGCTACCGCGAGGCGCTCGCCCTGCAGGAGCAGGCGCGGGCCCGGCGCCAGGCCGGCGAAGCGCCCGACACTGTGCTGCTGCTCGAGCACTCCCCCGTGTACACGCTGGGGCGCCGAGCGCAGCCGGCGGAGCTTCCGCTGGGAGCGGAGCAGCTGCGGGCGCGCGGTATCGAGGTGCACGAGAGCGACCGCGGCGGGCGCGTCACCTACCACGGTCCCGGCCAGCTCATCGCCTATCCGATCTTCGCCGTCGCCGACGTGGTCGCCTATGTGCGCGCGCTGGAGGATGCGATCGTGATCGCGCTCTCGCGGGCCGGCCTCCCCGCCCACGGACGTGCCGAGGACGGGCCCGACTACACCGGCGTGTGGGTGCAGGAGCGCAAGATCGCCTCGATCGGCGTGCACGTCCAGCGCGGGGTCACCACGCACGGCCTCGCCGTCAACGTCAGTAACGACCTGGAGCCGTTCAGCTGGATCACGCCCTGCGGCCTGCAGGGGGTGCAGATGACCTCGCTGCAGCGGGAGCTGGGAGCCGATTCGCCCTCGATCGAGGGCTTCCGGGGACTGCTGCTGGACGGCCTCTGCGAGGTCTTCGAGCGAGCGCCCAGGTCGCTCACGGCCGAGCAGCTTCGGCGTCCGGCGGTGGCTGCGTGAGCGCGACCCGCTCGCGGGCGAACCCCGGCGGCATGGACGTGGCGCGCGCTCTGGGGACCGAGGTGCGCCCGCTGCGCGAGCGCAAGCCGCCGTGGTTCAAAGTGCAGGCGCCCGGCGGGGAGGGCTACCGGCGGCTCGGCGAGCTGATCCGCGCGGAGGGCCTTCACACCGTCTGCCAGGAGGCCGCCTGTCCGAACGTCGGGGAGTGCTGGGAACGGGGCACGGCCACCTTCATGATCCTCGGCGACACCTGCACCCGCCGCTGCGGATTCTGCAACGTCAAGACCGGCAGGCCGACCTGGAACGACCCACTCGAGCCGGCCCGCGTGGCGCGTGCGATCGCGCGCATGGGCCTGCGCCACGCCGTCATCACGTCGGTCGACCGCGACGACCTGCCCGACAAGGGCGCCGGCGCCTTCGTCGGTGTGATCCGCCAGGTCCGCAGGCAGGCACCGGGGTGCCTGGTCGAGGTCCTGACACCCGACTTCCAGGGCCAGGAGATGCCGCTGGCGAAGGTGATCGCCGAGCGGCCGGACGTCTTCAACCACAACGTCGAGGTCGTCCCCCGCCTGTACCCACTCGCACGGCGCGGCTCGGAGTTCACCCGCTCCTGCCGCGTGCTGCGGCTGGCGGGCGAGCTGGGAGAGGGCGAGGTCATCACCAAGTCGGGCCTGATGGTGGGGCTCGGGGAGACCCACGAGGAGCTGCTCGACGCGTTCGGGACCTTGCGCGAGAGCGGCGTCGAGGTGCTCACCGTGGGCCAGTACCTGCGCCCGTCCGAGCAGCACCTCCCGGTTGTCCGCTACTGGCACCCGGACGAGTTCAGAGCGCTGGAACAGGACGCGCTGGCGCTCGGCTTCCGCCACGTCGCCGCGGGCCCTCTCGTGCGCTCCTCCTACCACGCCGACGAGCACGTCGCGCTGACCGCGCCGGCGGACGCCCGCGGACGTTAGCCCCGGGCTTCCGCCCGGGCCGAGCCGAAGCTGTTCCCGCTCAAGGACAACATCCCGCTCGCACGGTTCCCGCTCGTGACGGTGTGCCTGATCGCCGTCAACGTGGTCGCCTACGTGCTGGAGATCCGCCACGGCGGCCACTTCTTCAGCGGCCCCTCCGACAAGGTCGCGGTCCGCTACGGGGCCATTCCCTACGAGTTCACCCACCCGGGCGACCACTGCGGGCTCGTGTCCCTGCCATCCGGCGAAGGCGCGGTCGCCTGCCAGGGGCAGGCGGGAGTGGTGGGCAGCCCGAGCTCTCAGCCGGCGACCTGGATCACCGCCTTCACCTCGATGTTCGTGCACGGCAGCTTCCTGCACATCCTCGGGAACATGGTGTTCCTCGGCGTCTTCGGTCCGAGCGTGGAGGACAGGATCGGCCGCCTGCGCTTCCTGGCGTTCTACCTGCTGGGCGGGCTGGTGGCGCTCGGCGCCCAGATACTCGTGTCGCCCGACTCGACCGGCCCCACGATCGGCGCCTCGGGCGCGATCGCAGCCGTCCTCGGGGGTTACATACTCATGTATCCCCGTGCCCGCATCATCACCATCGTCTTCATCGTGTTCTTCTTCACGCTCGTGGAGGTCCCGGCCGTCGGCCTGCTCGGGTTCTGGTTCCTGTTGCAGCTCCTGTTCGGCCTCGCCGGTACCGCGACGCCGCTGGGCGGGAGCGAAGGGGTCGCCTACTTCGCCCACGTCGGCGGCTTCGTGTTCGGGTTGCTGGTGATCCGCCTGTCCGTCATGCGCGGCCACCGAGGACGGTTCGGGCTCTAGCGGCACCTGGCCGCGCGAGGCCCGTCACTCCCGTATGACCCGCTCGCTGGTGCTGGCCGTCGTGCTGCTGTTCGTGGTCGGCTTCGCCGCCCTGACGATCGCGGCGGCGGCCGAACAGGGCGTTACGCTCGCCACCCTGGTGTCGGTCGTCGTTCTCGTACTGCTAGGAGTTGGCGTCATCGGCGCCCTGCGCAATCCTCCCAGTTGATGAGCAGCCCTCTGTTCACCGAGATGGGCCGGTCGCGGGAGCGGAGGCTGCTCGCCCAGCGCCGCCGCCGGCGCCGGCGGGCGTTCCTGGCCGCCGCGGCCGTCACGGTCGTGGTGGTGGCGGTGCTGCTGGGCGTGGCCTTCGTCGGCGGGAACAGCGAACCGCGCGGGGCCCAGCGCGCATCGAACCATCACGCCGCGGCCCCCCAGCCCGCCAAGCTGTCCGCCGACGGGCTCCCCCTGGCCACGCCCGCGGTGGCCCTCAGCGGACTCAGCTCGCCGCTGCTGGACCCCGTGCACCTCGCCTTCGCGCAGCCGCCGCGCTCCGGGCTGCTGTTCAACCTCAACACCGGCCAGGTGCTGTGGCAGCGCGACCCGCTCGAGAAGGTGCGCATCGCCAGCCTCACGAAGATGATGACGGCGCTGTTGACCGTGAAGACACCACGCCCGATGAACCGGTGCTGATCACCAGGCGGGCGGCGGACATGCCCGGACTCGAAGGTGGGCGTGCTCCCGGTCGGGCACCACGTGCGCCTTGAGACCCTGCTGTACGGGCTGCTGCTGCCCTCGGGCAACGACGCCGCCGTCGCCCTGTCCGAACACGTCTCTCACCGCGTGAGCACGTTCGTGCATCTCATGAACACCGAGGCGGCGGGCCTCGGGATGGGCTGCACGCGCTACTCCTCGCCGTCGGGCTACTACGACCACGGCAACTACTCCTGCGCCGCGGACCTGGCGATGCTCGCCCGCGAGGACCTGCTGCAGCCCCGGATCGCGCGGGTCACACGCACGCTGTCGGCGGCGCTGCCCGTTCCCGATCAAGGGCGGGAAGCTGTTCCTCTACAACAACAACCCGCTGCTGATCTACCACTACCCCGGCACGACGGGCCTGAAGACGGGCTTCACCGAAGCCGCCGGTCGTTGCCTGGTCGGCACGGCCGAACGCGACGGCGTGCGCCTCGGGGTCGTGGTCCTGCACTCCACCGAACCCGGCCGCCAGGCCCGGGCGCTGCTCAACCGGGGCTTCGAGGACGTCTACCACCTTCCGCCGGTGCCCGAAACGGAATTCCCCCCGGGCGCCTGAGTCCTTCCTCGGCCCGCCTGACGGTCCTTCTCCCCGGGCGCCTGAGCGTCCAGGCCCGGCCTGGGCTTGCGACGAATGCCGCCTCGGTGGAGTACCGTTGTCCACGACCAGATTGACTGGTCAATCAGCCAAAGGAGGACCCGTGGACCTGGACGACACACCCGAGCAGGCCGCGTACCGCGCCCAGGTGCGCAGCTGGCTCGAAGAGCACGCCTCCGAAGCGCCCGCCGTGCAGACGCGGGCAGCCGAGGGGGAGCGCGAGGAGGCCGGCTACATCGCCGCGCGGCGCGTGTGGCAGGGCAAGCTCGCCGAGGGCGGCCTGGCAGGGGTGACATGGCCCAAGGAGTACGGCGGCCAGGGCCTCGGCCCGATCGAGCAGGTCGTCTGCAACCAGGAGATCGGGCGCGCGAAACTCCCCGGGATCCTCGACGCGATCGGGATCGGGATGCTCGGTCCGACGATCATCGCCCACGGCAGCGAGGAGCAGAAGTCGCGCTACCTCGGCCCGATGCTCCACGGTGACGAGGTCTGGTGCCAGCTGTTCTCCGAGCCCGCGGCCGGCTCCGACCTGGCCGCCGTGCAGGCACGTGCGCGCCAGCAGGAGGACGGCAGCTGGCGCTTGTCCGGACAGAAGGTGTGGACGACCAACGCCCAGTTCGCCTCCTACGGGCTGCTGCTCGCCCGCACCGACCCAGACGTGCCCAAGCACAAGGGGCTGACCATGTTCATCGTGCCGATCGACGCGGAGGGCGTCACGGTTCGGGGCCTGCGTCAGATCTCCGGTGAGGCCGAGTTCAACGAGGTCTTCTTCGACGACGTGGCGCTGGACGAGGGCGCGGTCGTCGGCGGGGTCGGCAACGGCTGGGGCACCGCGCTGACCACGCTGATGTTCGAGCGCGTGACGATCGGCCTCGGCAGCGAGGGCATGGGCTACAGCTCGACGCGCTTCGCCGCCGCGCTCGCCGCCGACCCCGACGCACGGCGCGACCCCGAGATCCGCCACCGCTTCGGCGAGATCGCCAGCGAGCTGATGGCGGTCCGCTTCACCGGCTACCGCACGCTGACCGCGCTGCAGAAAGGCCAGATCCCCGGCCCCGAGGCGGGGCTGGCGAAGGTCACGATCGTCAAAGGCGCGATCGAGGCGGGCGACCTGATCGGCGACGTGATCGGCCCGGATGCCCTCGGCGACGAGAGCGAGTGGGCCTACATGATCTCGTTCCTGCCCGGCCTGAAGTCGGCCGGCGGCACCGAAGAGATCCTGCGCAACACCGTCGGCGAGCGTGTCCTCGGCCTGCCGCCGGAGCCGCGGCTGGACAAGGGGATCCCGTTCTCGGAGCTGCGCTCCAAGGAAGGGGCGCCGGCATGAACCTGGCACTCTCCGACGAGCAGGAATTCCTGCGCGAGGCCGCCCGCGGGGCACTGTCGCGCTTCAAGACCCTCGAAGCGGCCCGCGAGGCGCTCGACGGCGAGGAGTCGGCGCTGCCGGACCTGTGGCCGACGGCGAAGCAGGCCGGCTGGCCCGGGCTGCTGATCGACGAGGCCTATGGCGGAGCAGGCCTCGACGCCTTCGACGCGATGCTGGTGATGGGCGAGTGCGGGCGGGTGCTGGCAGGGATCAACCTGCTCGGTCACCTCCCCGCGAGCGCGATCCTCAACGACGCCGGCGAGGGCGCGCCGATGCTCGCCGAGCTCGCCAGCGGGGAGCGCCGGGCCGCCTACCTGCCCGTGAGCCCGCCCGACGACCTGCATGCGGAGTGGACGGCGGACCCGCGCCGTGGCCTCAAGCGGGCACCCGCGCCACAGGCCAGCGAGCAGGACGGCCAGCTGCTGGTCAGCGGCGAGCTCGCCTTCGTCCCGGACGCGCCGGGGGCGGACCTGCTGGTGGGCGTCGCACTGCGCGAGGGCAAGCCGGTGGGCGTGGCCATCGAGTCGGGTGCCAAGGGGGTCACGATCGACCCCGTGGAGCGCTACGACTCGACCCGCTCGCTGGCCCACGTGAGCCTCTCCTCGGCACCGGCGACGGCGCTCGAGATCTCCGAGGAGGCGCTCGCGGCAGCCTGGTACCTGTCGCAGGCGCTGCTCGCGGCCGAGTCGCTCGGCAGCGTCGAAACCGCGCTCGACGTGAGCGTCGCCTACGCCAAGGAGCGCTTCACCTTCGGCCGCGCGATCGGCTCCTACCAGGCCGTCAAGCACGGCCTCACCGAGGTCCTGCGCCAGCTCGACAACGGACGCTCGCTGCTCTACTACGCCGGCTGGGCACGGCGGGGGGCTCCGAACGAGTTTCCGCTAGCCGCCAGCGCTGCACGGTCGGTGGGCGGACGGGCCCTCGACGAGGCCTCGCGCACGATGATCTCCGTGCACGGAGGGATCGGCGCCACCTGGGAGCACGACGCGCCGCTGTACTTCCGCCGCGCGCAGCTCTCACGGCGGCTGCTCGGCGGCACCGGGGCCGCGACCGACCGCGTTGCCGGGGAGCTGCTCAGCTCACCGCAGGCCGCGTAAGTTCAGCCGACCGCCGGGGCGCTCGCCGACGCGCGGCTCTACGCGCGAGCGCTCGTCTGGCCGGGCGTGCGGGCACGGGCGCGGCGCCGCTCCCTGGCGGCGGCCCGCTTGGCGGCGGCGCGCTTGGCGGCGGCCGTGCGGTGGGCCTGTTCTTCGCGTATCAGCGCCGCCAGCACCGGAGCGCCGTAGGCGCCGTCGACGGCCTGGACGAGCCCTTCGTCGAGCCCGCAGTTGATGCAGAAGCCGTGCTGGGACCAGCCGATCGCCCGGGCCAGCACCTGGTCGGCGTAGAGCACCCCGGTGGCGTCGTGTCCGTAGTAGTCGTAGGCCGCGTCCCAGGCCGCGCCTTCGAGCGCGTAGCCGGCGCCGTCGGTGGACAAAAGGTGGGCGGCCGCCATGATCGAGTCGAAGTCGTCGTATACCGAGGGGTGCTTGGCCGTGCGGTGGTCGTAGCCCGCCGGCCGGCGCGCGTAGCGGTATGAGTCGCGCATGAGATGCCACGTGCTCACTGGCCCATTGGTGACGTTGAACTGCATCGGCCCCGCGCAGCAGTGCGCGAAGTTGAGCCCGTGGTAGATCCCCGGCGCCGTCGAGAAGGCGCTCTCCTGCATGTGGATCGAGGCCAGCAGCAGCCAGTTGACCGCGAAGGTGGACTGGGCCGTGGCGTAGATCGGGTAGAAGCCTTCCATCCAGCGGCGGGAGATGTGCACGCGCGTGAGAGCGGCGAAACGGCGCGTGTCCTGGGCCTGCTCGCCGGCCGAGGGCTGCTGCACGATCGCCTCGTGCCCGGCGGACCCCGCCTGCCCACCGCTGGGGGCGGTGCCGGAGGGACTCGCCGCGGCGCTACCAGCCGGCGCCGGGGCGGGCGTTGCCACCTTCACAACGATCGGCGGGGGCGCCGCGTGGGAGCCTTCCAGCACGCCGCTCAGGGCCAGCACGAGGGCCACCAGGCCCAGCAGCACGAGTCCGCCCGCGAGGAGCCAGGCGCCGCGTTCGGAGGGCGGAGCGGGCGTCCCTGCGTACTTCGTCTGCGTCTGCTCCTCCGTGGAGTCCACCGGCGCTGAGGGTAGCGCGACGATCCACCCCCTGACGGGTTAGAACCGCTGATGACCAGGCCGAGGAGAGCCCCCCGTAGCGCGTGGTGCACGTTGTGGCTGGCGTGCGTACTGCTGGCCCTGTCGGCCGCTGCCGGCGTGCAGTCGGCGTCGGCCGCCGGCTCGGATTCGGCCTTTGGCGCCGGCCTCGGTCCGGCGTTCGCCGCCACCGCGCCCGCCCCCGCCGCCCCGCAACTGAGCGCCGCCCAGACGCAGTACCTGGCGCTCGCCGAAAGCGGGGTCGCCCGCGCCAAGCAGCGCTTCCGCGACGCCCACCGGCACTGGTACGACGCCCGCCTGGGAGACCGCGAACGCTACCCCCTGGCCACGATCTGGGACATCGTGCCGCTGTTCGAGTCGATCGACGGGATCGCTATCGCGCGGCCGAGCGCCCACAACCTGGCGGCGGTACGGAGCTTCGCCGCGGGGGCCGAGCGCTATCTCAACCACGGCCTGCGTCCACGGGCGGGCTACTCCCCCTACCCCGGCGACCGCGACGCCGACACCGAGACCTGGTTCGACGACAACGGCTGGTGGGGACTCGCCTTCATGAACGCCTACCGGGCCACCGGCTCGCGGCGCTACCTGCGCGACGCCGAACGGGCGCTGCGCTACATCGCGGCGGTCGGATGGGACCCGAATGGCGGCGGGATCTGGTGGAACACGCACCACCCCTACAAGGCCGGCGAGGCGCTCGCCTCGGGCACCCTGCTGGCGACCCTGCTGTATGCCGACACGCACTCCAGCTTCGCCCTCGGGCAGGCCGACAGGTACCTCGCCTGGGCCAACACCACCGGTTTCAGCCAGGCGAACGGGCTGTATGCGGGCAGCAACATCGACGCCACTCCGATCGACTACATCGAGGCCCCGCTGATCTACGCGCAGGAGCTCCTCTGCCGGCTGCAGGGCGCGGCGGCGCTGTGTGAACGAGCCGCCCAGCTGACGCACACCTCGCTCACCCGCTTCGGCTACCTGCTGGACTTCTCGCCCCAGTACGACGCGATCTACCTGCAGTGGATGCTGGCGGTGTACGGCCTGAACGGCGACCGCACTCTCTACGAGCTGGCGGCCGACAACGCCCGCGACGCGCAGACGCGCTCACTCAACGGCGAAGGCCTCTACCTGTTGTCCTGGAACGGCGAAGTGCTGCCCACGAAGTACGCCCTGCCGGGAATGCTGCAGACGCAGGCGGCCACCACCAGCCTGTTCGCCTGGCTGGCGGTCTACTCGCCGCCGGCGCAATCCTGAGCGGCGGCGGCGAGGCGCCCGTCTACAGGCCCGTGCCGCGGCGGATCATGCGGTCGAACCACAGGTCCGGGAGCAGCCGCCGGAAGGTGAGGATCATGCGCGCGTCACGGCCCACGAGGTAGCGGGCCTTCATCCGTCGCGAGCCGAGCGCGCGCTCGATGACGCCGGCCACGACGTCCGGTGAGACCCCCCGCTTGGCGGTCTCCTCCAACACGCGGCCCATCTTCTCGACCACCTCTCCGTAGACGGGCTCGAGCTCGGGCGGGATCTGCAGGCGGGCGGCCTCCTCGCGGCTCTTGTCCCAGATCGGCGTCGACACCGACCCGGGCTCCACGAGCGCGACCTTGATGTGCGAGCCGGCCAGCTCGATCCGGAGCGAGTCGGCGATCGCCTCGATGGCGTGCTTGGAGGCGCCGTAGGGCGCCGTGTAGGGCATCACCACTTTGCCCCCGATCGAGGAGACGAACACGATCCGCCCCCGCGCCCGCCGCAGCGCCGGCAGCAGCGCGCGCGTGAGCGCCACCGGGCCGAACACGTTGACCTCGAACTGGCTTCGCAGCTCGTCGCTGGAGAGGATCTCCATCGGGCCGCCGGCGCCGATCCCGGCGTTGTTGACGAGCGCGTCCAGGCGTACCCTCGCCGCCGGCGTCGACGAGCGTTCTCGCGGCCCTCGATCTGCTCCTCGCTCGTGACGTCCAGCAGCAGCGGCTCGATCCGCCCCTGCGGTGCCTCGGCCGCCAGCTGCTCGCCGGCCTGCTGCGCGCGCACCCCGGCGAGCACCTTCCAGCCCGCACGGGCCAGGCGCAGCGCGCTGGCGCGGCCGATCCCGCTCGAGGCACCGGTGATCAGGACCGTGGGCACGGCGGCGACGTTATCCGAAGCGGCGCCCTCCCGCCCACCGCGGGCTACAGTCTTCGGCGTCGTGGCGAGCGCGCGTACGGGGGTGACACTCGTGGCCATCGCGGGAATGCTCGCCGCGCTGAGCGCGTGCGGATCGAGCGGCTCGTCGAACGCCGCCGCCGGCTCGCCGGCGCCGGCCGCCGTTCCGGCTTCGCTGCTGAAGCCGATCCCGGCCCCGTCCGGGCGCGACTGCCCGGCGGTCGTGCTGGCGACGCTCGGGCGGGTGCTCCAGCGGATCTACAACGAGGGTGTCCTCAGCGAAGAAGTGCTGGCCGCGCGGGACCTGATCAAACGCAATGCGCCGCTGCACGAAGCCGTCAAACACGGCGACGCGTCCGCGGCCCACACGGCCGCGGCGCAGCTGCTGGCGACCAAACACATGACCGACCTGCTGGTGGAGCGCAACGGACGCGTGCTGGCGAGCGTCGGTGAAGCGGCGATGGCACCGCTGCAGGGCAAGCTCGCCGACTCGCGGGGGACGCTGATCGGCAGCTACCTGACGACCCTCTTCAGCGACCACAGCTTCGTCAGCGAGGCGAAGGGCATCACCCAGGGTCAGGTGTCGGTCCGCGCCGGCGGCCGGGTGCAGGCGGGGAACCCGACGCTCGGCGCCCGCGAACTCCACGGCATCGGGGAGCTCACCAGCGGCGGCGTGCACTTCGAGTACGTGGCCTTCCCCGTCCAGGCCTTCCCGGCTGGGACGGCCACGGTCGAGGTTTTCCGCACCAGGCGTTCGCTGCCGCCGCTGTGCGGGGCCACCCGCGAAGAAACCGTGGCCCGGACGCTGCGGAGCGTCGCGATCTTGATCTACAAGGGCGAGTCCGGACCGCGGGCGCGCCTGCAGGTGCAGCGTGTCCAGGCCTACCGGCCGCTGCAGGAAGCGGTCGCCAAGCGCGACCCGGAAGCGGCCCGCAAGGCGATCGACGTGCTCCTGCACAAGCATGTGGTGCGACTGCGGGTGAGCACCCGGGGGGCGCTGCTGGCCGACGTGGGAGGGCCCTACGTGCTGGCCCCGCTGCGGGCGCCGCTGAGCATGAACGGCCACCAGATCGGAGAACTGGAGCTCTCGATCCAGGACGACGAGGGCTACAAGCGCCTGGCGGAGCGGCTGGCCGGCATGCATGTCGTGATGAGCACCGGCGGGCACGTGGTCAAGAACAGCCTCGGCGCGCTCACCGGGCCGATCCCCGCGAGCGGCCCCTACAGCTACCGGGGGCACGACTACACCGTGTTCACGATCGCCGCCGAAGCCTTCCCATCGGGCCCCCTCACCATCAGGGTCCTGGTCCCCAACCCGTACCTGTAGTCGCAGATCCGCCGCCTTGAGCTGCTTGCATGTGGCGGGAAGGCACTTGCAGACGTCCGCCGCCATCGAAGCCCGCACGCTGAGCAAGAGCTACGGATCGATCGAAGCCGTCCGCGGCATCGACCTCGACGTGGCGGCCGGTGAAACCGTTGCGCTGCTGGGGCCCAACGGAGCCGGCAAGTCGACCACGATCGACATGATCCTCGGCCTGTCCCGGCCCGACGGGGGCGCCGTGTCGGTGTTCGGCGGCTCCCCCGCGGCGGCGATCGACGGCGGGCTCGTGGGGGCGATGCTCCAGAGCGGGGGCCTGATCCGCGACCTCTCGGTGCGCGAGCTGGTCGCGATGGTGGCCTCGCTGTACCCCGAGCCGCTGGAGGTTGCCGACGCGCTGGCGCTGACGGGCCTGCAGGAGGTCGCCTCGCAGCGCACGCAGAAGCTCTCCGGCGGGCAGACCCAGCGCGTGCGCTTCGCCGTGGCGCTGGTCAGCAACCCGCGGCTGCTGGTGCTCGACGAGCCGACGGTGGCGATGGACGTGGAGGGACGGCGCTCCTTCTGGGGGACGATGCGCGAGCTGGCCTCGCGCGGCAAGACGATCCTGTTCGCGACCCACTACCTCGAGGAGGCCGACGCCTACGCCGACCGGGCGGTGTTGATGGCCGCCGGCAGGATCGTGGCGGACGGCCCGACCACGGAGATCAAGGCGATGGTCGGGGCGCGCACGATCCGGGCGACCCTGCCGGAGGCGGAGCTGACCGAGCTCGCCGAGCTGCCCGGAGTCAGCGGCGCCGACCGCCACGGGCGGGCGATCATCCTGAGCTGCTCGGACTCCGACCTCGCCATCCGGGCGCTGCTGGAGCGCTTTCCGCAGGCGCGCGACATCGAGATCGCCGCCGCCGGGCTGGAGGAGGCCTTCCTCGAGCTGACGGCCGCGGAGTCCTCGTGAGCGGCCTGCCAGCGGCCACGGGGGCGCCGTGAGCGCCCTCCCCTACACCCGCTTCGAGTTCAAGCGGACGCTGCGCAACCGCCGCTTCTTCGTCCTCTCGCTGGGCTTTCCGGTGATCCTGTACTTCCTGATCGCGGGACCGCAGCGCTCGAACCACAACCTGCTCGGCAGCGGCATCTCCGCTCCCCTCTACTACATGGTCGGCATGGTCGCGTTCGGGACGATGAGCGCGATGCTCTCCAGCGGCGCGCGGATCGCGACCGAGCGGGCGGCGGGCTGGACGCGGCAGCTGCGGATCAGCCCTCTCTCCCCGCGCGCGTACTTCCGCGCGAAGGTGCTGACGGCCTACATGATGGCGCTGCTGAGCATGGTCGTGCTGTACATCTGCGGCGCTTCGCTCGGGGTCCATCTGCCGGCCGAAGAGTGGCTGAAGATGACGGCCCTGATCCTGATCGGCCTGGCGCCGTTCGCGGCGGCGGGGATCACGCTGGGACACCTGCTGACGCCAGACTCGATCGGTCCCGCGCTCGGCGGAGGGGTCGCCCTACTGGCGTTCGTGGGCGGCACCTGGTTCCCGCTCACCTCGGGCGGCGTGCTGTATTCGATCGCCCAGTACATCCCCTCCTACTGGCTGGTGCAGGCCAGCCACGTGGCCCTCGGGGGCAAAGCCTGGGACGCGCAGGGATGGCTGGTGGTGCTCGGCTGGACGGTCGCGCTGACGCTCCTGGCCCGACGCGTCTACATCCGCGACACGGCCCGCCTGTAGGCGTCAGGCGACGGCGAGCGCCTCGCGCTTGGCCTGCAGCGAGCCCATCAGATCGTCGAAGGCGTCCGCGAATTTTTCAACGCCCTCGCGCTCGAGCGTGTCGGTGACGTCCTCGTAATCCACGCCCACGTCCTTCAGGTCGGTGAACACCCGGTGGGCCTCGGGCAGCCCGCTCTGCAGCCGCGACTGGGGCCGGCCATGGTCCTGGAAGGCCATGATCGTCTCCTCGGGCATCGTGTTGACCGTGTCCGGGCCGATCAGCTCGTCGACGTACAGCGTGTCCGGGTAGGCGGGGTTCTTGGTCGAGGTGGACGCCCACAGCACGCGCTGGGGTGTGGCGCCCTTGGAGGCGAGGTACTCCCAGCGAGGCCCGCTGAAGCTCTCCAGGTAGTGGGCATAGGCGAGCTGGGCGTTGGCGATCGCGAGCTTGCCCTGCAGGCGCTCCTCGGCGCCCAGCTCGGTCAGGCGCCGGTCGGCCTCGGTGTCGATGCGCGAGACGAAGAAGCTCGCCACCGAGGCGACCTTCGTCGGGTCGCCGCCCTCGGCTACGAGCCGCTCGAGGCCGCGCAGGTAGCACTCGGCCACCTCCGCGTAGCGGCGCAGGGAGAAGATCAGAGTGATGTTGACCGAGCGTCCCTTGGCGATCACGTCCTCGATCGCCCCCAGGCCCGGCTTGGTGGCGGGGATCTTCACGAGCAGGTTGGGCCGGTCGATCGCCTCGTGCAGGCGGATCGCCTCGCGGAAGGTCTCAAGGGAGTCGTAGGCCAGACGCGGGTCGACCTCGATCGAGACGTAGCCGTCGCGGCCGACGCCGCGGTCCCAGACGCCGCGGAACACGTCGCACGCCTCGCGGATGTCCTCTTCGGCCAGTGCCCAGAAGGTCTCGCCGGCGTCGCAGCCGCGGTCGGCGAGCTCGTGGATCTGCTCGTCGTACGCGTCGCCGGCGCTCATCGCCTTCTGGAAGATGGACGGGTTGGAGGTCGCACCCACGACGGCGTAGTCGTCGATCAGCTCCTGCAGGTGCCCGCCGCGGATGATCTCCCGGGAGAGGAAGTCGAGCCACACGCTCTGCCCGAGGGCGCTCAGTCGTTGCAGTGGGCCGTCGCTGGGGCTGGGCATCTGGGTGCCTCCTTCAGTTGTTGTCCCGCGCGAGCAGCGCCCGCGCGCGTTCGGCGATGTGAGGGACTCCGAATCCGAGCTTCTCCAGAGCCGTGGTACCCGGCGCCGAGGCGCCGAAGCGGTCGAGCCCGAGCACGTCCCCGTGCGTTCCCACCCACCTCCACCAGCTCATGCTCGCCCCGGGCTCGATCGCCAGCCGTGCGGTGCAGGCGGCCGGCAGCACCTGCTCGCGGTACTCCGGCGACTCGGCTTCGAAGAGCTCCATGCAGGGCATCGACACGACGCGCACGCGCCGGCCCTCGGCGGCGATCTCTTCGCCGGCGCTGAGCGTCTGTGTGACCTCCGCCCCGGTCGAGATCAGGATCAGCTCCGGCGTGCCGGCCGCGCCGTCGGTCACGGGCGAGTCCCACAGCACGTAGGCGCCCCGCTGCAGCCCGTCGGCCGACCCCGTGCGGGAGCGGTCGAGCACCGGGATCCCCTGGCGGGAGAGCAGCAGCGCCACCGGCCCGTCGTGGCGTTCCAGTGCCACCTTCCAGGCGACGGCGGTCTCGTTGGCGTCGGCCGGGCGGATCACCCACAGGAACGGGATCGCGCGCAGCGCGGCGTAGTGCTCGACGGGCTGGTGCGTGGGACCGTCCTCGCCGAGCCCGATCGAGTCGTGGGTCCACACCCAGGCCACCGGGAGCTCCATCAGCGCCGACAGGCGCACGGCCCCGCGCATGTAGTCGGAGAAGATCAGGAAGGTCGAGCCGTACGGCTTGACGATCCCGCCGTGGGCGGCGGTGCCGTTGACGATCGAGCCCATCGCGTGCTCGCGGATCCCGAAGGGGACGTTGCGCCCGGCGTGGACGGCGCCGAACTGGCCGGCCCCCTCGAACACCGTCTTGGTGGACTCCACCAGGTCCGCGGCGCCGCCCATCATCGTCGGCGCGAAGCTCGAGAAGGCGGCCATCGTCTTCTGGCCCGCGGCGCGGGTGGCCAGTGCTTCGCCGGCGGGGAAGCTCGGCAGCTCCTCTTGCCAGCCGTCGCGCAGGCGTCCCGACCAGGCCCGGTCCCAGTCGTCGGCCATCTCCGGATGTGCTCCGCGCCAGCGCTGGAAGTGCTCGCTCCACTCGCGCTGGGCGGTGGCACCCTGCTCGCGCAGCGACATGTGCTCGTACACGCGCTCGTCCACTTGGAAGTGGGCGTCGGGATCGAAGCCCATCGCCCGCTTGGTGGCCGCGACCTCCTCCTCGCCGAGGGGCGCACCGTGGGACTTGGCTGTGTCGACGGCGTGGGGCGCCGGGTAGGCGATGTGCGAGCGGATCGCGATGAAGGACGGGCGCTCGGTTTCCTCGCGGGCCGCCAGCAGCGCGTCGTGGAGGGCGTCGAGGTCCTCCGAGTCCGCCACCCGCTGCACGTGCCAGCCGTCGTCGGCCATGCGGGCGGCGTGGTTCTCGCCGTCGAAGGACAGCGAGGTGGTGCCGTCGATCGTGATGTGGTTTTCGTCGTAGCAGACGGTCAGCTTCCCGAGCGCGAAGTTGCCCGCGATCGAAGCGGCTTCCTGGCTGACCCCCTCCATCATGTCCCCGTCGGAGCAGATCACCCAGGTGCGGTGATCGACGACCTCGTCTTTGGGGCGGTTGAAGCGCTCGCCCAGGAAGCGCTCGGCCATCGCCATCCCGACCGCGTTGGCGACGCCCTGCCCGAGCGGCCCGGTCGTGATCTCGACCCCGGGTACGTGCCCGCGCTCCGGGTGGCCCGGCGTGCGCGATCCCCACTGGCGGAACTGCTGCAGGTCCTCCAGCCCGAGATCCCAGCCGCACAGGTGGTTGAGCGAGTACTGCAGGACGCAGGCGTGTCCGCAGCTGAGCACGAAGCGGTCGCGGTCCGGCCAGGAGGGATCCTGCGGGTTGACGTTCAGGAACTTCTCGAACAGCACATAGCCGAGCGGGGCGAGCGCCATCGCCGTCCCGGGATGGCCCGCGTTGGCCTTCTGGACGGCGTCCATCGAGAGGGCCCGGATGGTGTCGATCGAGAGCCGCGCGACCTCCTGCTCGTGGGCGGCTGGCGCCGCGACCGGACCGCCACTCGATTGGCGTGTCGCTGCCATCGCTCCGATCCTAGCGTCGTGGCAGGTAGAGTCGCATGGCCGTGAACGAGCAATTCTGTGATGTGGGGCGGGGGATCACCCTCTCCTACGAGACCTTCGGCGATCCTTCGCAGCCGACAGCGCTGCTGGTGATGGGCCTCGCCGTGCAGATGCTCGGCTGGCCCGAGGAGTTCTGCAACCAGCTCGCCGACGCCGGTTTTCACGTCGTGCGCTTCGACAACCGCGACGTCGGGCACTCGACCCACGTGCCGGGCGCGCCACCCACGGCCCGCCAGCTGCTGACCCGCTCCCGCCGCGCCGCCCGCTACACGCTGGCCGACATGGCCGAGGACGCGGCCGGGCTGCTGCGCGAGCTCGATCTGGAGCCAGCGCACGTGATCGGCGCCTCGATGGGCGGGATGATCGCCCAGACCCTCGCAGCCCGCCGGCCGGAGCTGGTGCGCTCGCTGGTGTCGATCATGTCGACGACCGGCAAATTGACAAGCGGTCAGCCGTCGCTGCGGGTGTACCCGCTGCTCCTCAGGCGCCCGGCCGAGGGCCAGGAGGCGTTCGTGGCGCGCATGGAAAAGGTCTTCACCACGATCGGCTCGCCGGGATTCCCGCGCGATCTGGAGGAGATCAGAACGCTCGCCCGCGAGAGCTTCGAACGCGACCACGACCCCCGGGGGCCCGGGCGCCAGCTGGCGGCGATCATCGCCTCCGGCGACCGCACACAGGAACTGCATCGCATCCACGCCCCCACGCTCGTGATCCACGGCAGCGCCGACCGCATGGTGGGCCCGTCGGGCGGCCGGGCCACGGCGCGTGCGATCCCGGGCGCCTCGCTGATGATGGTCAAGGGCATGGGCCACGACCTGCCGCGTGCGATCTGGCCGCGCCTGATCGACGCCATCGCCCAGCACGCCCGCCGCGCCGACGCGAGCGCTGAGAGCGTCCCACCCCTACAGGCCCCCCCGTCAGTTCCGGGCCTGTAGGAGTGGGGTTCCCCCGCGCTCTCTCCCCTGTGCTCCCCTAACGCCGCCTGCTGCAAGCGCGCAGGCCGGCCTGGGAGTGTCGGCGCCCGCCCGGGCAGACGATGCGGCGCGATTGCACCTGCACCAGCCAGTGAAGGTCATGGCGACAGTGAGAGCGGCGGTAGGGCCAACGTCCGTGCAGGACCCTCAGCATCCGCTGTGTCTCGCATGCGGACGCTCTCATCGCGCCGCAACCTTCATCCCTCTGCCCGTCGGGCGCTCATCGCCGCCAAGACGGTCAACATTTACTCGGTCTCGCTTCCTGCTTGACCTCGGCATCCTCCGGTCCTTCCATCCCTCGCTGCTCCAACGCCGCCGTTCTTCCGGAAAGGCGACCGGGCCCGCTCGTCCCGATCGGGATATGAAAGCCACTCCGCGCCGGAATGTCAATGGGATCAGGGCATGGTTCTCAGCTTTGTCTCATCCGTCTCCTCCCTGACGGCGTCGACGAGGATCGACGAGCCGCAGATCGGCGCTCCGCGAGCTGTCGCTGGGACGTGTGTCCGCAGCGGGCCGGGGTGTCCGCCGGCGTCCTTACAGTTGACGCGGTCCTGACCCCTGCCCCGCTGCGTGGGCGGATGGCGCGTCGGCAGGGCGAATCGATCGCGCGGGCGCTGGTGGCGCCGCGCTCAACCCAAACAGGAGGCTTTCCAATGCGCAAACGCTTGAGCTACGCCAACGTCGCGGCGACGCTCGCGCTGGTGTTCTCGATGACCGGCGGAGCCATGGCCGCGAACCACTACCTGGTCGAATCGACCAAACAGATCAAGCCGTCGGTGCTGAAGAAGCTGAAGGGCAATGCGGGCAAAACCGGCAAAACCGGCGCACAGGGCGCACAGGGCGCACAGGGCGCACAGGGCGGAGCGGGCCCGCAAGGCCCTGCCGGCACCGCCGTCGCGTTCGCCCATCTGCAGGGCGACAGCGTACCCGGAACGCCGCTCGACACAGCCGGCTCCAAGAACGTCACGGCGGCGAGCGTGGGCGAGCCCGGGCTGTACTGCGTCACCACCTCGGTGCCGATCACGAACGCGACCGGCAACGCCGACCTGGCCACGTCGGTCGAACCTCCAGACACGGTTGAGTTCAACTTCACCGAGGTGCCGCTCGCGATCGCGTTGAAACTCTGCCCGGTCGGGACGACCGTTCTCGTCGCGACCACCACCTCGAAAGACAAAGCGGAAACGTTGGACGCTTTCGTCAGCTTCAACTAGCGCTGAGCCTCCAGTAGCGAGCCTCGGCGGCGGGGGTGCGTGCGCTCCCGCCGCCGCTCGCGAGCCCCCCAAGCCGCGACCGAACGGTCATCCGCGCCGTCTAGGGGCGTCCGTAGAGTTGACGCGATTCCGATCTGCCTGACCGCTGCGTCGCGGCAGGGCGCAGGGCGGAGAGATCGATCGTGCGAGGGCGTCGATGCCTCGCACCCAAACCCAAATGGAGGCTGTGCATGCGCAAACCCTTTAGCTACGCCAACGTCACGGCAACGCTCGCACTCGTGTTCGCGATGACCGGGGGCGCCCTGGCCGCGAACCACTACCTGGTCGAATCGACGAAACAGATCAAGCCTTCGGTGCTCAAGAAGCTGAAGGGCAACAAAGGCGCCAAAGGCGCGACCGGCGCGCAGGGCGCGCAGGGTGGGCAGGGACCGCAGGGGTCAACGGGCGGACAGGGGCCGGCGGGCACCGCCGTCGCCTTCGCCCACGTCCTCGGGGTCTCGAACCCGACCAGTCCGCTCGACGCGGCCAACTCGAAGAACATCTCGCTGGTCACCAACCCCGCTACCGGCGCTTACTGCGTGGGCACGACGGTGCCGATCAGCAACGTCTCCGGCGGCCTGGCCGACTTCAACGCGGGCGGGCCGGCGATCATCATCACGGCGGACTTCACGAGAGTGGCCGAAATCGTGAAATCGACCACATGCCCGCCGGGTACCACGGTTCTGGTCGAGACGTTCGAAGGCGGAGGCACCTTCAAGGACGCCGACTTCTGGATCTCGTTCAACTGACACGCCCCTCGACGCTGAGCCGCGGATAGCCAGGGGAAGCGCACGTGGCTGGTCACCGCCGCACGATGCGGATAGCCGGTGCACTGGCCACGTGCGCCCTCGCCGTCGCGGGCGCCGCCTGCGGCAGTGCCGGATCCCCCAGCTCGGGCACTGACCGCGGGGGAAACAGCGCAAGAAACGCCGGGGAACCCTCAGCGGCGAGTACGCCACCAACTCGCCGTCCCACTGGCATAGAGGACCGCGCTCCGTCGAACGGCGCCCACAGTGCCCCGCGGGCGCGTCCGAAACCTTCGCCGCAGGAAGCCGAGTGCCATACCCACGCCACTGGCGCGGCCGGCTGCTCCGGGTTCGGGCCCCAGGCGACAGCACCCTCGCGGACTTCCGCCGCGGCACGCCGGGCGACAGGATTCGGGTTCGGATGCGCAGGTACCTCCGATACGACGAGGTGCGCGCGCTCGCCCGGCAAATCCCCGCCGGCCGTGGCCCCACACTCGGGCGGTTTCAGCTGCTTTGCCTCCAAGGCAGCGGCTGCTTGGTGTAACTCCAACAAAGGAAACTGAGTTCCCGGCGCCTTCCGGACGCGGGATGTCCGGATAACGCAAACCGACGCCCGGGATCAGACGAGCCTCGAAAATGCGCCCGGAGGGAATCGAACCCTCGGCCTGCGGCTTGAAAGACCGCTGCTCTTTGGAACCCCGAAGAGTCCCGTTGACCACTGAGCTACGGGCGCTCGATGCTGCTGTTGTGCCCGGTCGAAGGTGCCGGGAGACCGTATTCTACGCACCCCAGGGCACGGGCGCGAGCAGCTGAAACGCGGCTTGCGACCCGGCAGGCGGCCAGGGGGCCTGGGCGACGATCGCGTTCCTCGGCAGCTTCGGGCGGGGCACACCGAGTCCGTCGCACAGCTTCACGCAGTGCACGTACACGGGGCGGAAGCCGAGCAGTTCGGGGATCGTCACGATCCGCAGACCGCGGCGGCGCAGGGCCGCAAAGATCCGCGGGTAGGCGGCGAGCGTGTTCCCACGCGGCCCGCCGCCGTCGTGGGAGATGATGATCGACCCCGGTTGCACCTGTTCGAGCACGCGTGAGACGATCGTCTGGGTGGGGGGCTGGGCCCAGTCGCTGGGATCCACGTTCCACAGCACCGTCGCCAGGCCGAGCGAGCGGGCCGTCTGCAGGACGTTGGCGTCGTAGTCCCCGTAGGGCGGGCGGAACACGCACGGCGTGTAGCCGGTGAGCGAGCGAATCACTCCGATCGTGCGCTGCAGCTGTTCGCGGACGTTCGCCACCGTCGTCAGGTCGGGGTGGGTGAAGGTGTGGTCGCCGAGCACGTCGCCGTCGCGCAGCTCGCGCAGCATCACGCTGCGGTAGGCGGCGCTGATCTGGCGACCGATCATGAAGAAGGTCGCCCGCACGCGTGCCGCCTCGAGCATCTTCACGAACGCGGAGGTGTCAGGTGCCGGGCCGTCGTCGAAGCCGATCGCCACCTCCCGCCGTGGCGGGCCGCTCCGGTGGGCGACCCCGCCCTTGCTGAGGCAGCCGCTGATGCGGTACAGGGGCTGCGAGGACTCGGGTGGCGCCGAGGGAGTGGTTTCCGACTGCGGGCGCCGCCCGCGGGGAGCCTGACCGCTGGGCGATCCGGCCGGAGCGCCGCCCGCCGCCACCGGGGCCAACAGGGCGGTGACGAGCAGCAGCGGGGATCGGGCCGGCGCGGCGCACGAACGGGGAGGCTCAGGGCGCCAGAACGATCTTCAGCGCCTCACGGCGGTCGTAGACGGCATAGGCCTCGGGCGCGTCCTCCAGGGTCATGTGGTGGGTCACCAGCGGCGAGGGGTCGAGCACTCCGGCGGACAGCATCGCGAGCACCCGGTCGACGTGACCGAGCACGTTCGCCTGGCCGCCGCGGATCGTGAGCGCCTTCAGCCACAGCAGGCCCAGGTGCACCTCCGCGCGCTCGGCGTACACGCCGACGCACTGGATCGCCCCGCAGGCCCGCGTGATGCGGATCGCGCTCTCCAGCACCCGGGGGTCCCCGACCGCGTCCACGCTCACGTCCACGCCGCGGCCTTCGGTCGCCCCGGTGACGGCCCCTTTCACGTCCTCCTCGGTGGCGTGCAGGGGCTGGGCGCCGAAGGACTCGGCGACCGCCAGCCGCTCGAGAACGGTGTCGATCGCGAACACGTGGGCCGCGCCGGTGGCGCGCGCGACCTGGACGGCGCAGAGTCCCACCGGTCCGAGCCCGAGCACGGCCACCACGTCGCCGGGTCGCATGCCGCTTTCCTCGATCGCGTGGAAACCGGTGCCCATCACGTCGCCGGCGAACAGCGCCACCTCGGGCTTCATGCTCTCGGGAACCTTCCGCAGCACGAGGTCGGCGTTGGGGATCAGGGCCATCTCGGCCTGGGTCCCCTGCAGTGACCCGAGCGCGGCCCCGTGCCCGAAGGTGCGCGAGTTCTGACAGCGGTGGTACAGGCCGCGGCGGCAGAAGAAGCAGTCGCCGTCGGCGGTCTGAAAGCAGCCCAGCACGCGGTCCCCGACGGCCACGCCCTTGACCTGATCGCCGGCCGCCACGACCGTGCCGACGTACTCGTGTCCGATCGTGAAGCCGGGCTCGATCTGGACGCGCCCGTGGTAGATGTGCAGGTCCGATCCGCACACGCCGCTGAGCTCGATCCGCACCACGGCGTCGGTCGGGGACTGGGGCTCGGGCTGGGGGCGCTCCTCGAGCGTGACGACGCCCGGGGCTTGGAAGGTGACCGCACGCATCGCTCGCGGCCAGCCTAGCTGGAGGACCCTGCCGGGTGATCCGCCACCTCTCGCAGGCCCCCGCTCTCGGGGTCGAAGACGAAGCCGCGGATGCGGTCTCGGCGGCTCAGCTCGGGGCTCGTCCGCAGGCGGCCGAGGCTGTCGCGCAGTGTCGCGTCGAGGTCCTCGAAGGCTCCCAGTCGCCAGCTGGGCAGAACCCCGTCGGCGGCGAGGGCGGCGGCGAACTCGTCCTCGGAGGCCCCCTTCAGGCCGCAGCCCTCGTGCATCACCACGACGATCTCCTCGGTCCCGAGCAGTCGCTGCGAGGCGCTCAGCGAGCGGATTGCGTCATCGGTGGCCAGGCCCCCGGCGTTGCGGATGATGTGCGCGTCCCCGGGGACCAGGCCCAGCATCGCGAACAGGTCCAGGCGCGTGTCCATGCAGGCGAGCACGGCGACCCGCCGACCCGGCCGCGGGCTCAGACCCGGGGCCGCCAGCTGGGCCTCGCGCGAGCGCGCGTTGCGCAGCATGTCATCGGCGTTGCTCAAACGGCGGCGGGCTGCCCGCTTGCCGCGCCGGCGGTGGCGGAGTCGGCCGTCGCGGCGCCGCCCAGGATCAGGTCGGCGGCCCGCTCGGCCACCGCGATCGTCGGGGCGTTGGTGTTCCCGCGGGGCACGGCCGGCATCACCGAGGCGTCCACTATCCGCAGCGACTCCACACCGTTGACGCGCAGCTCCTCGTCGACCACCGCCCCCGCGTCGCTGCCCATGCGGCAGGTGCCGACCGGGTGGTAGATCGCGAACGTCGTGCGCGCCACGTGTGCCCGCAGGTCCTCGGGGCTCTCGCCGTCGGGGACGTTGAAGGGCTCGGCGCAGTACGGCTTCAGGGCCGGCTGCCCCGCGATCTCCAGCAACCGCCGGTGGCCGTCGATCATGCGCTGCATGTCGTCGCCCTCGGCGTAGAAGTTGTTGTGGATCAGCGGCTTGGCGGTCGGGTCCGCCGAGGCCAGGCGCACAGTCCCGCGGCTCTGCTCGGTCAGCAGGCAGGCCGACAGCCACACGCCGTGGGCTTCGGGGTCGCGCATGCCCTCGTCGACGATGTGCACGGGCGCGAAGTGGAACTGGATGTCCGGGGCGGGCGCGCCGGCGCCGACGCGCGTGAAGCCACCCGCCTCGGCCAGGTTGGATGCGAACACGCCCGTCTGCGTGGCTTCGTACTCCTGCAGCGCCTCGGGCTCGAGGGCGAGCAGCAGGCTGTACGGTTCCTCGGTCGTCCACACCGCCTGCGTGGCGGGGTGGTCGGACAGGTTCTCGCCCACAGCGGGCTGGTCGAGCATGACCTCGATTTCGCGCATCTGCAGGTGTTCGGCCGGGCCGATCCCGGAGAGCATCAGCAGCTTCGGGGAGTTGTAGGCGCCGGCGCAGAGGATCACCTCGCGCTCGGCCCGCAGCTCCTGGGCCTCGCCCAGCTTGCTGGCCACGACGCCGACCGCGCGGTTGCCCTCGAACAGCAACCGGTGGACGTCCATGTAGGGCATCACCTCGAGATTGGGCCGGTCCATCGCGGGGTGCAGGTACGCGACCGCCGTGCTCGCCCGCTGGCCGCCGCGCTGGGTGACCTGGTAGATGCCCACGCCGTCCTGCTCGGCGCCGTTGAAGTCCGGGTTGCGGGGCAGGCCGGCCTCGACGCCGGCCTCCACGAAGGCCTGCGACATGACATTGCCGGTGCGGCTCTCGCTGACGGGAAGGGGACCGCCGGCGCCGTGCCACTCCGAGGCGCCGCGCTCGTTGTCCTCGGCCTTCAGGAAGTAGGGCTTCAGGTCGGCCCAGCTCCAGCCGGGCACGCCCCATTCGTCGTAGTCGAGGTGGTTGCCGCGGATGTAGACCATCGCGTTGATCGAGGACGAGCCGCCGAGTGTGCGTCCGCGGGGAAGCGTGATGCGCCGGTGCAGGCACTCGTGCTCGGGAGCGGAGTGGTAGTCCCAGTCGACCTCGGTGCCCGCGAGCTGCAGGTAGCCGAGGGGGACGTGGATGTTCTCGTTGATGTCAGGCGGCCCTGACTCGAGCAGCAGCACCCTCACGTCGGGATCCTCGCTGAGGCGGTTGGCGATTACGCACCCCGCCGAGCCGGCGCCGACAACCACGTAGTCGTACATCCCCGCTCCCTTCCTGTTAATACCCGTGCTGTCACGATACAGGAGCGCTGTCACCGTCGAGCGACGCGGCGGGCGCGTCCGACGGATGTTTTGGGGCGGAGGCTTTGGGGCCCGTTGGGGCGGATGTTTTGGGGCCGGGCCTAGCCGGCCTGGCGACGGCGGGCCTGCGCCTGCGTGACGCCCTCGAGCACGTCGCCGCCGAGCACGGCGTCCACCTCGAGCTGGGCCGTGGCCATGATCCGGCCGACCATCATGTACTGGCCGATCACGAGCAGCAGCTGCACCATCTCGTCGTTGCTGAAACGCGCGCTCATGGCTGCGTAGGTGGCCTCGTCGGGGGTGCACTCGCTCACCACCTGCGAGGTGAAGCGCACCACCAGGCGCCCGTCCTCGCCCAGCGCCGGCGCGTCGAGCGCGTCGCTCTCGAGCGCCGCCACCTGCTCGTCGGTGCCGCCGACGGCGAGCAGGATCGGCACGTGCTGGGCCCACTCGTAAGCGGCGCCCGGAGTCATGCGGGAGACCCGCAGGATCGCCAGCTCGCGGAGCACGGGATCGAACAGCTCCGGGTTCAGGCAGTCTCCGCCGAAGCGCAGCCAGTTCACGAACGAGCCCTGCGCGTTGGCGACGGTCGGGAATACCGCGAGCTGCGGCAGACGCTCGAGCGCGGTGCGCACGGCGGGCTGGGCGTCCTCGAGCGGCAGGGGCGGGATACGGGCCATCGCGAGCTGCAGACTAGCCGCCGCGGGTGGATAGGGTGGTGACGATGACCGCGCCGTCCGCCCGCCGCTGATGGACCGTCGCCTGCTCGGACGCACGGGCGTCTCCGTCAGCCCGCTGTGCCTGGGGGCGATGATGTTCGGCTCCTGGGGCAACCCCGACCACGCGGACTCGGTGCGCATCATCCACGCCGCCCTCGACGCGGGCATCAACTTCATCGACACCGCCGACATCTACTCCGCGGGCGAGTCGGAGGAGATCGTCGGCGAGGCGCTCAAGGGGCGACGCGACGACGTCGTGCTGGCGACCAAGTTCCACGCCACGATGGGGAAGGACCCCAACGAACGCGGCAACTCGCGCCGCTGGATCATGCGCGAGGTCGAGAACTCCCTGCGCCGGCTGGGCACCGACTGGATCGACCTCTACCAGGTCCACCGCCCCGAACCCGAGACGGACATCGAAGAGACGCTCGGAGCGCTGACCGACCTCGTCCAACAGGGAAAGGTGCGCTACATCGGCTCCTCCACCTTCCCGGCCTCGGCCGTGGTGGAGGCCCAGTGGGTATCCCGCGAGCGGAGGCTGGCGCGGTTCGTGTGCGAGCAGCCGCCGTACTCACTGCTCGTGCGGGGCGTCGAGGACGACCTGCTGCCCACAACCCTGCGCCACGGGATGGGCGTGATCCCGTGGAGCCCGCTGGCGGGCGGCTGGCTGTCGGGTGGCTGGCGCAAGGGCCAGGATCCCCCGGACTCCACCCGCGCCCAGCGCCTGCCGGCGCGTTACGACCTGTCGTTGGAGGCCAACCGTCACAAGCTCGACGCCGCCGACGCGCTCGCCGTCCTGGCCGAGGAGAGCGGGATCTCGCTGATCCACCTGGCGCTCGCGTTTGTGATCCGCCACCCCGCCGTCACCGCCGCCATCATCGGCCCACGCACGATGGCGCAGCTCGAGTCCCAGCTGGGCGCCGAGCAGGTGCTCCTGTCCGACGAGGTGCTGGACAGGATCGACGAGATCGTGCCTCCCGGGGCGCAACGTCAACCCCGCCGACGGCGGCTGGCAGAACCCCGCCCTGGAGCCGGCAGCGCGCAGACGATGAGCACGCCCCCATCCGGCAGGCAGTTCGAGCTGAGCCGGGGCGAGCAGCGTGCGGTGATCGTGGAGGTCGGCGGGGGGATCCGCGAGTACAGCGTCGCCGGGCGGCCGTGCTCGAGGCCTATCCGGTGGGGCAGATCTGCGACGGGGCCCACGGGACGCCGTTGATCCCGTGGCCGAACCGGATCGCCGAGGGCCGCTACAGCTTCGACGGCAGCGAGCACCAGCTGCCCCTCGACGAGCCCGAGCAGGACAATGCGATCCACGGCCTGCTGCGCTGGCGGGCGTGGAGCGAGCTCGACCACGGCGCCGATCGTGTGACCGTGGGGGCGAGGCTGCTGGCGATGCCGGGCTACCCTTTCTCGGTCGAAGTGTCGATCGCCTACGAGCTCGGCGAGGACGGCCTGACTGTGACGACCGAGCGCCCGCAACATCGGCCAGGTGGAGTGTCCCTTCGGCGTCGGCCAACACCCGTACGTGTCGCCCGGCGAGGGGTCGATCGACGCCTGCACGCTGCAGCTCGGTGCGGTCACCCGGCTGCTCAACGACGAGCGCCACCAGATCCCGGTCGGGCGCGAGCCAGTGGCAGGCAGCGGATACGACTTCCGCTCACCGAGGCTGTCGGCGAACAGCAGATCGACGACGCCTTCACCGACCTGCCCGCGACGACCGGCGGCATCTCGCATGCGCGCCTGGGGTGCCCCGACGGCGCCGGCGTCGAGCTGTGGATCGACGAGCACTATCCCTTCCTGGAGGTCTTCAGCGGTGACACGCTAGCGCCCGGCCGCGCCGGCGCCGGGCCTCGGCCTGGAGCCGATGAGCTGCGCCCCGAACGCCTTCCGCAGCGGCGACGGGCTGGCGCGGCTGGCCCCCGAGCAGGCGCTCAGCTGCGCTGGGGCGTCGGACCTGCGCGACTAGGAGTCCTGCCCACCTAGCGACCGAGGCGGCAGGTCCTCGGGGAGCGGAACCTCCTGGGGAGAGCGCCCCTCGCCCTGTTCCTCCCACGAGCCCCACGCACGGCCGTCGCGCCCCTGGTGCTCGCCGGAGCCGCCCAGTGCGAGCAGCAGCAGCGGCTCGCTGCCGGCGTTCACGAGCTGGCGGCGGGCGAGCGGAGCCACGCGTGCCAGCTCGTAGCGGCCGAGCACGTGCTCGCCATCCTCGAGCACCAGCGTGAGCTCGCCCTCGAGCACCAGATACACCTCCTGCTGGTGATCGTGGCGGTGGACGCGGCCCCGCTGGCCCGGCGCCAGCATCAGCGCGTTGAGCCCGAAGCCGCTGACGCCGAGTTCTCGGCGCAGCGTCTGAAAGCGCTCGCCGCCGGTCGGGTCGATCCGCGCGAATGCGACGGCCTCGCCCCGCGGGTCGCCCCCGCCGGGGGCGCCGGCGGACTCGCTCGCGCTCACTTCCCTGCTCCTGTTCGCGCTAGGCCGCGAAGCGCTGGGCGGCCCGAGCACGGCGGCGCTCGGCCTCCAGCTCGCGGTTCTTGGGGAGGCGTTGGTCACCAACCCGTCGAGCAGGCGCCTGGTGGCCTCGGCGACCTCCTGCACGGCAAGCTCGAAGGCCTCCTCGTTGGCCCGCGAGGGCTTCGTGGAGCCGCTGATCTTGCGGACGTACTGGAGTGCCGCGTCGTAGACCTCCTCGTCGTTGGCCGGGGGGTCGAAGTTGTGGAGCTGCTTGATGTTTCTGCACATGAGGCCACAGCCTAGTGGGCCGAGTGCGCGAGCGTCCCAGCAGCGAGGCCACGCGTCTGGGCAGCCGCAACCGGCCGCTGGCGGCCGAGCGCAGAGCGTCGCGGAGGTCGTGGCCGATGCCCGCGCTGCCGAGGGCGGTGCGGTACTCCACCACCCCGGCCCCGGCGGCGGTGGGCACGATCTCCCCGCCGGCGTGGCGGAGCACCTCCAGCACGCCCGTGTTCTCGCTCGAGATCAGCGCGCTGAAGTGCGTGATCCCCTGGGAGCGGGCCTGGTCGGCGAGGCGTTCGAGCAGCAGCGTCCCCAGCCCGCGGCGCTGCCACGCGTCGATCACCGTGACGGCCACCTCGGCCACTCCGGCTCCTCGGCTCGAGGCGGATGAAGCGCGCCACCCCCACGCCCCGGCCGCTGGCGTGGTCGCTGGCGCCGAGCGCCTCGTGCCTGTGGCCGTCCACGTTGACAGGTAAGCGAGCTCGCGTGGGCTGAGCGAGGGCTTGGGGGTCATGAAGCGCAGCCGCCTGGACTCGAAGCCGAGCTGCTCGAAGGCGTCCGCGAGCACCGGCGCGTCGCCCGGGCCAAGGCGCCTGATGTCCACCTTGAGCCGTCCTTGAGCTTCTCCGTGAGGCGGACCTCGTGCACCGGGCGCTCGTCGTCGGCTGCCTTCGAGCGGTCGGGCGCTCGCGTGGCACCCGAGCGCGAGGCATCCTGCGGCATCGGCCGATTATGTCAACCGCCCTCGCCCGGGTATGGAGGATGGACACAGACGATGGTGTTCGAGGACCGAACCGATGCCGGGCGCCGGCTCGCCGCCGACCTGGCCGACCTGCGTGAGGACCTGCGCCGCTCGTGTTCGGACTCCCCGCGGGGAGGCGTCCCGGTCGCGGCCGAGGTGGCCCGCGGCCTGGGCGCACCGCTCGAGGTGCTGGTGGTGCGCAAGCTGGGAGCTCCTCGGCAATCGCGAGCTGGCCGTCGGCGCACTGGCGGAAGGAGGCACGGCGATCATCGACAGGGGCATCGCCGCGCGGGTGGGGATGACCGGCCGGGGCTGGAGAAGGTGCTCGTGCGTGAGGAACGCGAGCTTCACCGCCAGGCGCGGCTGTTTCCGCGACGGGCTCGACCCCGTCGAGGTGGGGGGCGTTCGGTGCTCGTCGTGGATGACGGCCTCGCCACCGGCCTCAGCGACCTCGCGGCGGTGAAGGCGTTGCGCGACCGCGGGCGCGGCACGGATCGTGGTGGCGGCGCCGGTCGGTTCGCGAGAGGCCGTGCGGATGCTGCGAGCCGAGGCCGAGGAGGTCGTGTGCCACACCGATCCCGGTTCGGATGCTCGGCGTCGGACGCTGGTACGAGGACTTCTCCCCGGTCAGCGACGAGCAGGTCCTCGCCCTGCTGGCGGGAGCGGGCACTCCGACCGGGAGCACGGGGCGGCGGACGGCGGCGAGCGGGGTCCCTATCGTGCCCCGGCGTGGTTGAACGCCGGGTGCCCGTGAACGGGATCGAGCTGGCTGTCGTGGAGGAGGGCGAGGGGCCGCTCGTGGTCCTCTGCCACGGCTTCCCGGAGCTCGCCTTCTCCTGGCGCCACCAGCTGCGAGCGCTCGCCGACGGCGGCTACCGGGTCGTCGTCCCCGACATGCGCGGCTACGGGCGCAGCTCCGATCCCCTCCGAGCGTCGAGACCTACGACATCGTCACCCTCTGCGGCGACCTGACGGGCCTGCTCGACGCGCTCGGCGAGGAGCGGGCGATCTTCGTCGGGCACGACTGGGGCGCGATCGTGGTGTGGAACCTGGCCGTGCTCGCGCCCGAGCGGGTCAGGGCCGTCGCCGGCCTCAGCGTCCCGTTCGTGCCCCGCTCCCCCGCGCCGCCGATCGAGATCATGCGGGCCGAAACCTCGGCGAGGACTTCTACATCGTCTGGTTCCAGCAGCCGGGCGTGGCCGACGAGTGCTGGCCGTGACGTGCGCCGCACGCTCACGACCCCGCAGCAGTGGACGCAGCAGTGGAGCCGAGGAGCCCGAGGAGAACGCGGCGGCCCTCTGGCTGTCGGAGCAGGAGCTCGAGGTGTACATCGAGGCGTTCGAGCGGACCGGCTTCACCGGCGGGCTCAACTACTACAGGAACTTCGACCGCAACTGGGAGCTGACGGCCGGGATCGCCGACCGCCACGTGGTGGCTCCGGCGATGTTCCTCACGGGCGAGCGCGACCTCGTGCGGATGTTCGCGCCCGGCGAGACGATGGACGGCTGGGTCGACGACCTGCGTCAGGCGGATCGTGGTCCCCGACGCCGGCCACTGGGTCCAGCAGCAGGCTCCCGAGCAGGTCAACGCGGCCCTGCTCGAGTTCTTCGCCGGCTTGTAGGCGCGGCGCCGCGCCGCGAGAGTCGCTGCTGCTCAGCGGAGGAGCGGAAACGTGTCCGACTCGTCTCCGGCCGCTCGGGAAGCGCTCGGTGACGTCCTCGATCAGCCGCGAGGATCACCGTCTCGCCGCCGATCGAGACCATGTGACAGGTCGACTTGCCGATCCGGATCGAGCCGTCGGGGCGGACCATCCGGCTCATCAGGTCGCGCACCACCCCGTCGCGGCGCAGCTCGGCGACGAAATCCTCGGCGCTCGACGCTTCGTACCAGTCCTTGCGCTCGTTGACCTGCGTGCCGAGCAGCTCCTCGCGGGTGCGTCCGGCGAACCGGCAGAAGGCCGGGTTGGCCTCGTACAGCACTCCCGTCTCAACGTTCGAAATCGGCAACCGCCGTCTCGGTGGTGCCCGAGGATCAGCTCGATCAGTCGCTCGGCGTCCGCGAGCCTCGTCTCGGGAGCTGGGCCGAGCGGGCGCCGAAGTCTCCGCTCCCCAGCAGCGAGCGCAGACCCGCGATCCCGGACGGCGCCCCAGAGCGCATTTCCGAGAGCACGCCGACGAGCACGTCGCGGTCGTCGAGCATGCGCCTCGCCCCCGCCAGCACGGCCGCACCCTGGTCGCTCAGCGTGACCCCGGCCGGCGCGCGGTGCAGCAGAGGACGCCCGGCGAGCGCCTCGAGATTGTCGATCCGTTTCGTGACCGCCGGGCGGCTGACCCCCAGGCGGCTGGCGGCCGCGGCGAAGCTCC
Source organism: uncultured Solirubrobacteraceae bacterium (assembly GCA_963846255.1). GTDB lineage: Bacteria > Actinomycetota > Thermoleophilia > Solirubrobacterales > Solirubrobacteraceae > Palsa-744. The sequence continues at coordinate 2,822,384 of CAWJVE010000002.1, read as the reverse complement.
CCTCGGTGGCGCAGGCCACGAGCGTCTCCAGCTCGGACAGCTCGGGGGCCCGGATCGGGGCGACAGCGGGGCGCCGGACACCGATGCCCGCCACAAACCCGTGGGGGTGCAACCACTAGGTTGCCGCACCGGCTATCAACATGCACCTCTCTGGATGCTCCCCTTTCGCCGATATGGTCCGTGGACCGGGCTTCACCGTGCGGTCGGCACCGGCCGGATGGCAACGTAGCGCTTCGGTCGGGCATCAGCCTGAACTGATCTCCACTGTGCTCGCGGCCGGGACGGTCCTCAGACGACGGTCCCGGCCGCGTGCCCGACCCGTTCCTCAACGCGAGCATGAGCGTCTGGCGTGGCGCCGCCTTACCCGTACCGATCGTGAGCCTGTAGCGGCCGGGCGCGAGCCTGCGCACCGCCGCCAGGCGCACCCTCACCTTCCCGCTGGCGTCAGCGGCGAGCCGATCGCGTAGATGACCCCGTGGCGGCGACAGCGCCGCGTGGGCGAAGGCGGCAGTGGCCGTGAACTTGACCGTCCCGGTAACCACCTTCGTCTTGCATTCCCGCACGGTCTTGCCCTTCTTCTTTACCACCGTGCAGGTCACCAGCTCGATCTTGCCCGCCGGTGCCCCCGCGGGGCCCGCCGGACCGCTGGGCCCGGCCGCACCGGCGGGGCCCTGTGGCCCCGCCGGCCCGGTCCGCCCGGAGGGACCTCCGGGGCCTTCGGGTCCCTGAGGCCCGGGGCTCCCGCTGGAGCCTTCTTTACCTTCGCTGCCCGGAATGCCCGCCGCGCCCGGTAGCCCGTCTTCGCCTTTCAGGCCTTTGGGTCCTTCGTTGCCCTGTTTCCCTTCTTTACCTTCTTTGCCTTCTTTGCCTTCTTTGCCTGCAGCGCCTTCTTTGGCCACTTTCAGGAACACGGCCGTGACTTCGGTGGGGCTCGGCGAGGATACAAGTTCACATTCCGGTTCACCGCCGGGACACCCGATCCAGCCCACGAATTCGTAGCCGGCTTCGGGGTGGCGACGAGTTCCACGGACCCCGCTTCGAATTCGTCCGAGCATTGTAGCGCCGCAACTGATCCCGATGGGGTCGATGTGACCGTGCCTTTGCCCCACACTGTTCACCTTGAGGACGATATTTCGGCTTGGGTACGAATACGACCGTGACGGAGCTTTCTTCCTCGATCGTGAAGGTGCAGAGCGTTCCGGACGTGCGCAGCCGCCGCCGACCCTGTGCTCGACGCCGAATTCCTCGAACATCCAGTGTTCTTCTGCATCCCTTGACAGTCAGTTTCATGCCTTTCGGATATTCCGATTGGCAGGCCCGATGTGCCTTGTTTCGACCTTCTTCGCACTCGGCTTCCCCTTCGCCGACCACGTTGACTTGCAGTTTCTAGCAACGGCATGAAGGTCGCCTCGACGCTGCTTTCTTCTTCGAGGGTGAAGTTCGCAGTCGCGGCGGCGCCGCGCATCCGTGGCCGAGCCTTGACCTTCGCTGAAGCCGGCGAACGCGACGCCCGCCCCGGCGTCGCCGTGCAGGCAGATTTTGGTGCCCTTTCGGATATTCGGGTTCGCATTCGGTTCGTACGGGCCCACCTTCGACGGAACATTCGACTTCGCCCATCCCGATCGTGTTTGATTTCGAGGGAACCATTTCGCACGCGCCTGGGCGGGCGCACTCGCGATCAGCAGCACGAGCAGCGCACCGAGGGTGATCGGGACGGCGAGCAGCGGCTTGCGAAACGACATGGAAACCTCCTTGCGTCACGGCTGGGCCAAGGGCGCGGGGGCGCGTGTGACGCCCGGCGACGCAGGCCGCGACATGGCCCTGGGGAACAGCTTCAGCGCGGGATTCCCCATCGGGGCGCGAAATCCTGCCCCGCATTGCCGTCTGTTCGAGCACCGTCGCGGTGCTCCCGCCGCGGCCGTCGAGCGGGAGTCAGCCCCCGATGTAGGACATCTCGACCCGCGGCCGGGGCTCCGACGCGCGGTCGGGCCGGGCGCCGGGTCGCGTCGCCGGCGGCGGCGTCGGCAGCGGGGCCTTCAGAGGCCGCCCGGAGCTCCGAGTAGCGGTCCCCGCGAGCGCCCCAGATCGCCCCCAGGCGGGCTTCGAGCTGCTCGTCGCCGGCGCCGGCTCGAAGCAGCGCACGCATGTCGCTCCCCCGGCTCGCGAACAGGCACGTGTAGAGCTTTCCCTCGGCCGACAGCCGGGCGCGCGTACAGCCGCGGCAGAAGGGCTCGCTGACGGAGCTGATCACACCGATCTCCCCTCGCCCCATCCTCGTAGGCCCAGCGCGAGGCCACGCCTTCCTGGGGTCCGCCGGGGATCGGCCGCAGCGGCCAGCGCTGTGAGACCGTGGCGAGGATCTCCCGCGCCGGCACGACCTCCTCGCGGCGCCACCCGTTGCTCTCGCCCACGTCCATGAACTCGATGAACCTGAGGATCTCGGGGCGTCCGCGGAAGTGCTCGGCCATCTCGAGCACGGAGCCGTCGTTGACCCCACGGCGGACGACCATGTTCACCTTCACCGGCTCGAGGCCGGCCGCGCCCGCCGCCTCGATGCCGAGCAGCACGCGCTGCCAGCGGCGCCCGCGTGTCGGAGATCGACGCGAACAGGTCCTCATCGAGGGTGTCGAGACTGACGGTCACGCGGTCGAGCCCCGCGCGCTTCAGCGCAGCAGCGTGTCGCGCCAGCAGCAGGCCGTTGGTGGTCAGCGCGATGTCGGTGATGCCCTCGATCGAGGACAGCATCCCCACCAGCCGTGGCGTGTCCCGACGCAGCAGCGGCTCGCCCCCTGTGAGCCGCACCTTGTGCACGCCGAGCCGCGCCGCCACTCCCACGAACCGCGCGATCTCCTCGAACGACAGCAGCTCGGAGCGGGGCAGGAACTCGAACCCCTCGCCGAACACCTCGCGCGGCATGCAGTAGCCGCAGCGCATATTGCAGCGGTCCGTGAGCGAGATACGCAGATCCCGAAGCGGCCTCCCGAGTGTGTCCCACGCCTCGCCCATGCACGGCCAGCTTAGCCCCGCACCCACGGATATACGCTCTCTCGCAGGATGGCCGCCGCGCTGCTGGAGATCGACCGTGCCCGGGAGCTGGTGCTCGAGTCAGCGCGCCCGCTCGAGGAGGAGGCCGTGACGCTGGACGACGCGCTCGGGCGCGTGCTGTCCCGCGAGCTGAGGAGCAGCGCGCCGGTTCCGCCGTTCGACAGCTCCGCGATGGACGGGTTCGCGGTTCGCAGCGGCGACCTCGGTGCGGCCCGGGAGGACGTGGCCGTGACGCTCGAGCTGGTGGGCGAGTCACGGGCCGGGCACCCCATGGGCCGGTCGCTCGGACCACGCCAGGCAGCGGTCATCTCGACGGGGGCAATGATCCCCGACGGCGCCGACGCGGTCGTGCCGCTCGAGCGCGCGATCGCCGCCGACGGCCAGGTCCAGCTGCGCGAGCCCGTGCCTGCCGGGGCCGACATCCGCAGAAGCGGCGAGGACATCCGGCCGGACACGGTGGTGCTCGGCGCCGGCAGGACGCTGGGCCCGGCCGCCATCGGCGTGGCCGCCTCCCTCGGTCAGGCGAGCCTCCACTGCCGGCGCCGTCCGCTCGTGTCGGTGATCGCCACCGGCGATGAGCTGCTCGAGCCGGGAGCCGAGTCCCGCCCGGGCGCGATCTACAACTCCAACGGTCACGCTGTCCCGGCGCTGGTGAGAAGAGCCGGGGCGTTGACGAGCACGGCCGCGGCCGTGGGGGACGATCCCGAGGCGACCCACGAGGTGATCGCCGGGGCGCTCGGGGCGAGCGACGTGCTCGTCCTCTGCGGCGGAGTGTCGGTGGGAGCGCACGACCATGTCCGCCAGACGCTCGCCCGGCTCGAAGCCGAGCAACGCTTCTGGGGGATCGCGCTGAAGCCCGGCAAGCCGACCTGGTTCGGGACGCGCGAAGGTCAGCTGGTGTTCGGCTTGCCGGGCAACCCGGTTTCGGCGATGGTCACCTTCGCGCTGCTGGTGGCCCCGGCCCTGCGAGCGATGATGGGAGCCGGCAGGGTCCGCTACGAGGCCCGCGGCACCCTCTCCCGCGACTACGAGAAGCCCGCCGGCCGGGCCCACGCGGTGCGTTGCCGCCTGGAGCTGGACGAGGCAGGGCTGCGCGCGACGCCCACCGGCCATCAGGGCTCGCACGTGCTCAGCACGATGCTGGACGCCGACGCGCTCGCGATCATCCCCGCCGCAACCGAGCGGGTGAAGGCCGGCGAGCTGGTGGAGCTCGAGCTCCTGGGCGAGCGGGGCGAGTGCCCATGAGGGTGGTCGTGCGGCTGTTCGCCGTGCTGCGAGAACGGTCAGGACGCGACAGCGTCGAGCTCGAGCTCGAGCAGGGAGCCACCGTGGCGGACGCACTGGCCGCGCTGGCGGAGCTCCCCGAGCTGGCCCAGCCGCTGAGCCGGCTTTCGGTGCAGATGGCCGTCAACCGCGACTACGCATCCGAACAGACGCAGCTGCACGCCGGTGACGAGCTGGCTCTGATCCCCCCGCTCAGCGGCGGCTCCGAGCCGCACGTGGACGTGGGCGAGGAGCCCCTGAGCCTGCAGGCCGTGACGGCGGCGGTGCGCGACCCCCGCGCGGGCGCGGTGGTGTCGTTCCAGGGCGTCACGCGCGAGGTGGCCGCGCTTGAGTACGAGGCCTATGTGGAGATGGCGAAGGAGCGGATCGCGGCGATCCTGCAGGACGCGGTGGGCGCCCATGGTCTGTGCGCGGCGGCAGCCGAGCACCGCATCGGCACGGTGCCGCTGGGCGAGCCGAGCGTGGTCGTCGCCGCCTCCGCCGCCCACCGCGACGAAGCCTTCGCCGGTGCACGCGAGATCATCGACCGGATCAAGAGCGAGGCACCGATCTGGAAGCGCGAGCTGGACGAGCGCGGCGTCAGCCGGCCCGTGCCCGGTACCCCCGCGCCCGGGGCTCGCGTACGCATGCCCAGGGACTCGCGGGAGGGCGCGTGAGCGAGCGGCGCCTGACCCATCTGGATGAGCAGGGACGCGCGCGGATGGTGGACATCGCGGGCAAGGACACCACCCTGCGGGTCGCGCGAGCACGAGCCCGCCTGCGTATGTCGAGCGACGCCGCCCGGGCCGTCGAGGGCGGGCAGGGGCCCAAGGGCGAGGTGCTGGGCGTCGCCCGCCTGGCGGGCATCCAGGCCGCCAAGCGAACCGACGAGCTGATACCGCTGGCCCACCAGGTGGCGATGACGTTCGTGGACGTGCTCGCCGCCGTGGACGTCGGGAAGGGGGTCGTGGAGCTCGTGGCCGAGGCCCACGCGCTCGACCGTACGGGGGTCGAGATGGAGGCGATGACGGCCGCCGCGGTGGCGGCCCTGACGGTGTACGACATGGTCAAGGGGCTCGAGCGCGGCGTCGTGATCGAGCAGGTGGCGCTGCTGGAGAAGACCGGCGGGCGCCACGACTGGCGCCGCGAGGACACCTGATGGCGGTCCCCCGAGCGGCGCTGATCTCGATCAGCACCTCGCGCTCCGCGGGCACCGCCGACGATCACAGCCGCGAGGCGCTGGAGCGCTTTGCCGCCAGCGTCGGGGTCGAGGTGCACGCCTTCGAGCTGGCCCCCGACGACCGCGGTCGGATCGAAGAGCTGCTGCGCCGCTACAGCGACGAGCACGCGTGCGAGCTGATCCTCACCAGCGGCGGGACGGGGATGTCACCGAGCGACGTCACGCCCGAGGCCACGCTGGCGGTGATCGAGCGCCACGTCCCCGGGATCGGAGAGGCGTTGCGAGAGGCCTCCCGGGCTCATACCCCGAACTGGATGCTCTCGCGCGCGCAGGCCGGCATTCGCGGCTCCAGCCTGATCGTCAACTTCCCCGGCAACCCCGCCAGCATCGAGCAGGCCGGTGCCGCCATCGCCCCGGCGCTCGGGCACGCTCTGGCGCTGATCGCCGGGCGCCCATCCGGTCACGCCCCCGCGTCCGAGACGGGCGCCCGCAGCTGACGGCCCCTCGCGGGCGGGGGCCGGCGGTCGATCAGCGAACGGCCAGCGACTGCCGCGGGGTGACGTCGTCGATCGTCCAGAGAACGTGGCGGACGCCGCCGAGAAAAGCGAACTGGGCGCTCACCCGGCCCACCCGCAGCGTGCCGTCCTCACGACGGCAGGGGATCAGGCGGGGCTCGGAGGTCCCTTCGCGCAGCAGCTGCGCGAGCAGGTCCAGCCACGAGGGCCCGTCCTCGAAATGACCGTCCAGGGAACCGTCCGCGAGCTCCTCGCGGCTGCGCCCGGCGAACTCGCAGAAGGCGGGGTTGACCAGGCGCACCGCCCCACTGTCGGCGTCGGTTATCAGCAGTCCCGTGGCGCTGCTCGTCAGGACCATCTCGAGCAGGCTCTCGGCCTCGGCGATCCGGACCTCGGGCCGCTGGGCGGCTCGGTCCTGGCTGGTTGCGGCCCCCAGTAGCGTCCGCAGCCCGTCGATCGCCTCCGGCTGGCGGCGGCGGATCGCCGCGATCGCCTCGAGCAGCAGCTCCTGCTCTGCCAGGGCCGTGCGGGCGCTCGCAACCAGCGAGGCCCCGGCGGCCGTGAGCGTCACCCCCCGTCCACCGCGGGCCAGCAACTCGCGGTCCGCGAGCGCCTCGAGGTTGCGGATGCGACGCGCCACCGACGGGCGGCTGACCCGCAGCGACTCGGCCGCCGCGACCATGCTGCCCTCGGCCGCACACGCGATCAGGGCCTCGAGCTCCTCGACGGTCGGCGCGCGCATCGGAGCACCGTCGGCGACGCTCACGAGCCCGGAACGGCGTCGACGAACACGGTGCAACCCTGAGTTGCCGGAGCTGGCATCGAGACGGCCTCCTTCTCGGGGGCTACCCGGCCGATACCTCACGCGGCCAGCAACAGCCGGCCCCTCGCTCGGTCGCCGAGCACGATTCCTGCGGTGCACCCCCTTGGTGCCCGCACCCTATACACGGCAAAGGACAAGAAAATGAAGTCGGCGCTTTACAACCACACACCCAGGCTGCTTTGTGCAGCGGCTGTGGGCATCGGATGCCTCCTGGTCTCGAGCGCCCCGGCAGGCGCGGCCACGGCGTCGGCGGAACTCAAAGCGGGCTCGCTCGGCTTCGTCAGCACGCCCCCGAACGTGACCTTCCCCAACACGACCCTGACCGGCCTCGCGCAAGTGATCTCGGCCACCCAGGGCATCGACGTCGGCGACGCCACCGGGTCGGGCGCCGGCTGGAACCTGACCGCAACCTCCACCACCTTCGCGGCCGGCGGGCATACGCTTCCCACCACCGCTACGACGATCACGAGCACGCCGACCGTCGCCTGCGATGCGGGCGCCACCGGCTGCACGACGGCGACGACGACGGGGCTGGTCAGCTACCCGTACTCGCTGCCGGCGGCCGGCACGGCGCCGACGGCCACACGCATGTTCAACGCCGCGGCCGCTAGCGGCATGGGCAACCAGACGGTCACGCCGACCTGGAACCTCGCGGTCCCGCCCTCGACCTACGCCGGCACCTACACGTCCACCTGGACCGTCTCGCTCATCAGCGCCCCGTAAGCAGAAAGGCCTCGATCCCATGCCCAACCCGCGTCACCCCATCCACCGGCGTTCCCTCGGCGCCGCGTTCGCGACCCTCGCCGTGCTGGCCCTGCCGGCACCGCAGGGCGCGGCCGCTGCCCCGTCGATCGGCGGGTTCAGCGTCCGTCCCGCGGAATCGAACCCGTCGAACCCGGCGACGCGGGCGTACTTCGTGCAGTCGCTGGACCGCGGGCGGTTCGTGCGCGACGCGGTCGCCGTCAGCAACCTGTCCTCGGCCCCCCTGCACCTGCGGGTGTACCCCGTGGACGGGGTGACCGGCGTGACCTCGGGGGCTGTCTACACCAACCGCGGCGTGCCCCTGCGCAAAGCCGGCCGCTGGCTGAAGGCCTCATCGCAGACGATCACGCTCCCCGCCGGGGCCGAACGGCTGGTGTCGTTCGTGGTGGGCGTCCCGGGCAAGGCCACGGCAGGAGACCACCTGGCCGGCCTGGCGGTGGAAAACATGCGCCCCCGGCACTCCCGCGGGCACTTCGCGGTGACCGAGATCTTCCGCGCCGTCGTCGGGGTCGAGGTCGAGGTGCCTGGCCGAGCCGGCCCGCAGCTCTCACTCAGCGGCGCGTCGATCGACGCCCTGCCCGGCACCAGCGTGCCGTCGGTCGTGATCGATATGGCCGACGCCGGCCTGAAGCTGTGCAAGCCGCATCTGGCCGTGACCCTCAGCGGCAGCGGCGGAAGCATGACGGCGGTGCGCCGCGCGCTCGACACGATGCTCCCGGGTGACGAGATCCCGTACCCGATGCCGTGGCCCCGCCCGCTGGCGAGCGGGACCTACAACGCCACGGCCGTTGCAACCGGCTGCGGGCACAACGTCACCCTGCACCGCACCGTGTCCCTCGGGAGCCCGCTGGCGGGAACGGCCAGCCACCCGGGGCTCGGCTCCGCAGCCGCCCCTCACGGTGGCGGCGGAACGCCCTGGTGGCTGATGGGACTGATCGCGCTCGCCGGGATCGCCGGCGGGAGCGCGCTGGCGAGCATGGCCGCCCACCGGCGCCCCCGCAGCATCCCCAACAGCGGCTGACGCAACGGCGATGGGCAGCGCAGCGCGGCGGATCGCGCTCCTTTGTGCGGGCGTCCTGATCGCGCTCGCGGCGATGGAGGTGGGGGCGCTCGGGTCCGGGGACTGGGCCTCCCAGACCTCACCGACCACCAAAACGCTCAACTCCGTCGCCTGCGCCAGCGCGACCCACTGCGTCTCCGTCGGCGCACCGACCGGGACCGCAGCCACGATCATCGACACGACCAACGGCACCAGCTGGGCCGCGCAGACCTTCACCGACGCCAACGAACTGCTCGGCGTCGAATGTCCCACCGAAGAACGCTGCTTCGCGGTCGACGCCAAAGGCGGGATCATCACCTCCGCCAACGCCGGGGTGAGCTGGGCGGCGCAGACCTCACCCACCACCAAAGGGCTGACGTCGATCTCCTGCGCCAGCGCCACCCACTGCGTGGCGGTCGGAAAGCCCACCGGCACCGCCGCCACGATCGTCGCCACCACCAACGGCACGACCTGGGCCGCGCAGACCTACACCGACGCCAACGAACTGCTCGCGGTCTCCTGTCCCGACGAAACCCACTGCTTCGCGGTCGACGTGAAAGGGGGCATCGCCGCAACCAGCAACGGAGGCACGACCTGGGCCGCGCAGACCTCCCCCACCGCGCTGCGCCTCAACGCCATCTCCTGCGTCAACGCCACCCACTGCTGGGCCGTCGGGAAACCCTCGCTCAGCGTCGCCACGATCATCGCCACCACCAACGGCACCAGCTGGAGCACGGAGTCCTACACCGACGCCAACGAACTGGTGGGCGTCTCCTGTCCCGACGAAACGCACTGCTTCGCGGTCGACGCCAAAGGCGGAATCGCCGCGACCATCAACGGGGGCACGAGCTGGGGTGCCCAGATCTCCGGCACCGAACACGTGCTCGAAGCGATCTCTTGCTCCGATGACCGCCACTGCTGGGTGGTCGACTCCACCGGCGGGATCACGGCCACCACCGACGGGGGCGGCGGGAGCTGGATCGCCCAGACCTCCGGCGACGCCAACAACCTGCTGGGCGTGTCGTGCCCGAGCGTCAGCCACTGCTGGGCCGTGGACGAAAAAGGGGGGATCCTCACGACCGCCAACGGCGGTTCGAGCTGGAGCACGCAGACCTCGCCGACCACCAAACAGCTCAGCGCGGTCGTGTGCCCCAACACGACCCACTGCGTTGCGGTCGGCAAGCCCACCGGCACCGCCGCCACGATCGTCGCCACCACCAACGGTACGACCTGGACCACGCGGACCTTCACCGACGCCAACGAACTGCTGGCCGTGGACTGCCCCGACGAACTGCACTGCTTTGCCACCGACGCGAAAGGGGGCATCATCGCGACGAGCAACGGCGGCACCACCTGGGCCGCCCAGACCTCGCCCACGACGCAGGCGCTGAACGCGATCTCCTGCCCGAGCACGAGCGTCTGCCTCATCGCAACGGCCAACGGCGAAGCGCTGTCCACCGTCAACATCGGGGTCAACTGGCTCGCGCACCTGACGGGAGCGACCGCGCTGAAGGGGATCTCCTGCACCTCCACGACGTCGTGCTGGGTCACGACCTCGACCGGCGCCGTGATGGCCACCTCCAACGGCGGCACCAGCTGGAGCACCGAGACGACCGGCTACGCGAAAGGCCTACGCGCGATCGAATGCCTGGCCCATGCGAGCACGACCTTGTGCTGGGCGCTGGGGGAAACGAGCACCGTGCTGTCGAGCATCGACGGGGGCGCGACCTGGAGCATCGGCGCCGCCGGGACCACGCAGCTGAACGCGCTCAGCTTCGCCAACTCCGGGCGCGGCTGGGCGGCGGGCAACACCGGCGCGATGTACGCGCTGAGCGCCCCCTGCAGCGCCGGAACCCTGTCGATCGGCCCCCCCTCCACGATCGCCTTCCCGGCCCTCTCCCTCAGCGGCCTCAACCAGACCGACACCGCCTCCGTGGGGCTGAGCGTGGAAGACGAAACGGCCACCGGCTTCGGCTGGAACGTGAGCGCCACCTCGACCACCTTCACCAGCGGCACCGGCAAGACCCTGCCGACGACCGCGACGACGGTCACCGGCGCCGGCTCGGTGGCCGCCGCGGGCAACTGCACGCTCCCGGTCGACTCGGTCGCCTACCCGGTGACGCTCCCGGCGGCAGCGACGGCACCGGCCGCGGTGAAGCTGTTCGACGCCGGCGTCGCCAGCGGCAGCGGGCCCGTGAGCGTCAACCTCAACACCTCGCTCGCGGTTCCCGCCAGCGCCTCCAGCGGCAGCTACTCCTCGACCTGGACCTTCACGATCGCAAGCGGCCCGTAGACCCGCGGCCGGTCTCGCTCAGCTTGCGAGTGCGGTGCCGCCGGGATCGGCCTTGACGATCCCGCGCAGGCGCCAGCCGGCCCAGATGTAGATCAAGCCGCGCACGATGAACACGATCCCCGCGATCACCGCGAGCGTCTTCAGGCTCGGGTGTGGCCAGCTCAGGATCACGATGCCGGCGATCGAGGTCGATCGCCGCCACGAGCAGGTACACGCCGCGGCCCTCGGGGACCGTGAAGGCATACACGATGCGCGCGCCACCGGCGACCACCAGCCAGATACCGAGGATCACGATCAGGACGGTCAGCGATTGGAACGGTTTCTTGATCAGGATCAGTCCGGCGATCGCGCTGACGATCCCGACCACCGACAGCAGGGCGCGGCTCTCGACGCGTCCGAGGAGCGCTGCCGCGATCGCCAGGATGCCGTCGATCAGCAGGAAGATCCCGAAGATGACCGTGAACACTTTCAGCGTTTCTTCGGGGTCGGCGACGAGGAACACGCCCACGGCGAGGGTGATGACGCCGAACACCAGCATCGCCGTGGCGACCGTTTTCAGCTCTCTGACCTCGTCCCACGCAGCCATCGCCCTCACCATTCGTCTCGCCGGCGCTCGATTCCTGCCGCCGCGCGGCGCCGACGTTTAGCGGGACCCCGCGAATGGGTATATCGTGCACGTCGCCAGCCAGTAACGAAGTCGGGGGCCGTAGGAGCAGTCTTGACCACACCAACCAGCGTCAAGGGGAGCATGCCGCGGCGTTGCTGATCGCAGTGCTCGCGTGTGCGCTGTGCATGGCGGGCCTGCGCGCCACGGCGGTGGATCCTCGCGTCGCGCCGACAGCGCGCCCGGGATCGCCGGCCTGCCGAGCGGCGTGCCGGCCGCCGCGACCGCAGCCGAACCGGTACTGCCCGAGCCCAGCGGCGGCGAATGGCCGTTCCCCGAACAACTTCTCCCACACCTCGGGCACCGGGGTCCTCGTCCGGCGGGGCGAGCCTGTGGACCGACTTCCTCTACGACGACCACGGCCCCCTGGGAAGCCCCATCGGTATCGCTGAGTCGGCCAAAGTCTCCGACCTGGCACCCGGTGCACGGCGGCTTCGTGTACCCGGAAGGGCCGGCCGACAACAACGGCGCCGACATCTTCCGCGCGGCCGTCGGCTACGCCCACGGCGCCAGCTACTGGCGGGTGGACTGGAACACGCTCGCCAACGCCGACGTGCCGATCGCCGAGTGGACCTTCAGCACCGCAGCGCCACGCCGGCGACGGCCGAAACGTGGCCCGCCAACGCCGGCGTGCGATCGGCCGGGATCCAGTACGCGCTGGTCGTCTCCGCGCAGCACGCGCGGCTGCTCGAAGTCGCCGCCGGAGCCCCGTGTCGCCGGCGGCGAACTGCACACCGAAGTCAACCTCGCCGCACACTCGTTCGTGGTCCGCATCCCGACCAGCGTGCTGCCCGTGAGCGGCAGCTGGCAGGTGCGCCTGGCGGCCGGCCTCGCGAACGCGGCGGGCACGGAATTCGAAACCGTCCCGCCCCAGGACGGCGGCCTGCCCGGCGGGACCAACGTCTACAACGTCACCTTCCGCAGCTACCAGCAGGAGAGGAGCTGGTGTGCCCGACCGAACAGCTGCCGGTCCCGGGCCTCGCCGCGCTGCTCACCGAAGGCCTGGCCACCGAAGGGGAAGCCGAAGGGACCGAACACATCCCCGTGGCCGAGTGCGGGAACATGTGGATGGAGAACGACCAGGCCAACACGCTCGCCACCGGCGACGTCTCCAAGTACGCGCTCGCGGTCAACTGGTCCCAGCTGAAGGCGAAGCAAAGACGCCCGAACCGCAGCCGACCGGCTACAGCAACCGCTGGTACACCTCACCGCTGTCGCTCGGCGAAGGCGTCAGTCGACGCCGAAGGGACGAACACCTACACGGGCCCCACCTACCTCGGGCGGGTGCAGCCGTACGCGGTCTACGTGCCGACCACCTACAACGCGGCCAAGCCGACCCCGCTGACGTGGATCCTGCACTCGCTCGGCGCCAACCTCAACCAGTACGGCGGCGTGGCGCCGAGCAGCTGCAGGAGGAGTGCCAGCAGCGTGATTCGATCTGCGCGACGACCGAGGGCTTCAGCGACGGCCAGTGGTACTACGGGGCCGCACAGGTGGACTTCTGGGACGTCTGGCACCAGCTCGCCGACGGACTACGACCTCAACCCCGACGCGACCGTGATGTCGGGGTACTCGATGGGCGGCTTCGCCTCCTACAAGCTGGCGCTCGAATACCCCGACCTGTTCGCCCAGGCGATGCCGCTGGAGGGACCCGTGATCTGCGGCACGCGCGTTACCCCGCCGATCGAAAGCGCGGCCGGCGGCGAAGAATGCACCAGCGAGGGCAACACCACGCCGCTGATCGTCAACGCCAAGTGGATCCCGTACGTGATGACCTACGGCGCGATCGACGAGCTCGTCCCGTTCACCGGCGGGCTGGAACAGGTGGAAGCGTTCAACAAGCTCGGCTACCGCTACTACGCGGTGCTCTACCCGGCCGAGGACCACATGGTGTTCGCGCTGCAGAACGACTTCGCGCCGGCAACCTCCCAGCTCGGCTCCTTCGAACGGGTCAAAACCCCGGGCTCGTTCACCTTCGCCTGGTATCCGGACCTCGACTCGAGCTCGCTCGGCATCGGACCCATCGGGCGACTACTGGATCAGCGGCCTGGCGCGCGCGACAGCGGCGCCGGCCAGCTCGCGACGGTCAGCGCGAGCTCCGGCGGCCTGCCCGAACCCGAACAGAAGCCCGAACACCACACCGGCGCGGTCAACGGCCCCACGCCCGCGATCGCCGACTCGCTCACCTGGACACCCGGCGCCACGCCCAAGGCCGCCAAGACGCTCACCCTCTCGCTCACCGACGTGGCCGCACGTGGCGGTCGAAACCAAGGCCGCGAAGCTGAAGTGCGCAACCGTGACCGCGTCACCAGCGACGGGCCCGCGTCGCTGACGCTGCTCGGGCTGCGCGGCGGCACCACCGTGAGCGAGAGCGGCGGCACGATCGCAGCTCCGAGCGGCGGCTCCGCCACCGTGCCCCTCGCCTCCGGCAAGAACGTCTTCAGCTACTGCTGAGCGACGGCCGCCGCCGGGCGTTAGCTGCGGCGTGCGTCTGCCGTGGGCGTCAGCTGTAACAGGCGGAGACATGCGCCGGCGCCCACCGCCGGCAGCCTCCGACTCGCCAGCCGGCAGCGTGAACCAGACGGTCTTGCCCGTCGAGCGGTCACGACCCCCCAGCGCTCGGCATCGACGTCCACGATCATCAGTCCCCGCCCCGAGGGCTCGTGCGGGCGCCGGTGACAGCCGGCGAGGAGCCACCGCCGCCGCTGTCGCGGACCTCGACACGGATCTCGCGGCCGACCGAGACGCTGATCTCGAACGCGGTGCGGGCGTGCTGCACGCAGTTGGTGGCCAGCTCGGAGGCTCATCAGCTCGGCCAGCTCGGCGGTTTCCGGTCGGCTGCTCGCTCAGCAGGTCGCGCACGAATCGCCGCGCGGCGGTGACCGACGACGGCTTGCACGGGAACTCGCGCTCGACCGTCATGCGTCACCGAGCCGCAGCACCGTCGTCAGCCCTGTCACCTCGACCACCCGGCGCACGGCGGGGACGGGGTCGCGCAGGCGCACGGTCGGGACCCTCCGCGCTCCGCCGAGCAGCACCGCGATCCCGGCGCTGTCCATGAAGCGCAGCTCGCGCAGGTCGAACACGAGCTCGCTCGGGCTTGGCCCTCACACGCCTCCGCGACGGCCGACTTCGAGGTCTCGGCATTGGACACGTCGAGCTCCCCGGCGACGCTCAACGACCGTCACCTCCGGCGTGCTCGCGGCTGGTCTCGACGCGCAGTTCGGCGCGCTGGCTCATGTCCGCCATTGGATCCCCACGATCGCAGTATCGTCGCTGTGTTCCTCGCCGGGAAGCTCCCGCGCCAGCCCGGCGACCAGCTGATCGAGCAGCGGGTGGCGCGTCGAGGCGCCGCCCGCCGCAGCCGCTCGAGTCCCGACGTCGAGCAGCTCGCCCCGCCGCTCCACGAGCCCATCGGTGTAAGCGACCAGGATCGCGCGCGGCGCGATCTCCAACCTCCGTCTCGCGGTACTCCCAGTTGCGCGCCACGCCGATCGCGATGTCGGGGTCGAACTCGAGCAGGCTTCGCCTCGCCCTCCGCGATCAGCAGCGGGGGCAGGTGTCCGGCACTGGCGAGGGTGATGCGATGCTCGGCGATGTCCACGCGCGCGCACAACATGGTGGCGAAATAATCGGGCGAACCGGCGTTGACGAAGTTCGACAGCTTCGAGAGCACCGACGCCGGGGCTCGGTGTCCTCGGAGGCGTAAGCGAGCGCGGCATGGCGCAGCGAGGCCATCGTCGTGGCCGCCCGCAGGCCGTGACCGGAGACGTCACCGATCAGCAGCAGAGCGCCTGTTGTCCCCGATCGGGAACGACGTCGTACCAGTCTCCGCCCACGTCGATCCCCGAGGAGGCCGGCACGTAGCTGGCGCTGATCCGCAGCCCGTCGATCTCGGGCAGCGTCTCGGGCAGCAGCGCATGCTGGAGCGTCTGGGCGATGCCGCGCTGCTGCGTGTACATCTGGCGGTTCTCGCTGGCCACGCGGTCGAGCACCCCCGCCAGGCGCTCGGCGTCGGCCCGCCGCCGGACGATCGCGCTCGGTCATCACCGCCGCCGCCATCGACACGATCGCGCCCACGAGCACGATCAGCCATGGGAGGTCCTCGAAGAACGTAGCCGCCGAGCGAGCGAGCCGGCGTCACCACGAGCGTGAAGGCCCCCTTCCCGAACGGCACCACCGTGCTGGCCTGGCGCCCGGTGATCGGGAAGTGCGTCATGTTGTCACCAGCCGATTCTCTGCGCTGCGCGAGCGGCCGAGGTAGAGGGCGTAGTTGAGGTCGCCGAAGCCGGTGCTTTCGGCGAGTTGCGAGTGCCTGCTGGCCGGCAGCGGGTTCTCCGCGTAGACGATGTAGCCCGCCGTGCGCGCCCGGTACCGCGAAGGCGTATCCGAGCCGCGGAATCGGTCCCGGGGAGCAGGCTCCGTCAGCACCAGCTGTCCGCTCTGCTCGGCCGGGCGAACAGCTTCGGGCTTCCGCCGGCCGCGGGCCAGCGCGGGCGGCTGTCCCACGACGACCGTCGGTTCCGGCGGCGACCCTCCGGCCGGCCACAGCGAGGCCGAGGTGAAGCGCCCGGCCCGTTCCCGACCAGCGGCGTCATGAAGGCGCGGAACTTCGTGGGCGCTGCCCCCGGTCGCGTTGGCCAGCTCGGCCGCCGAGGCCAGCGGCGTCTGCAGTGTCGGCACGGCGGTGCTCAACACGAGGCTGAGCTCGCGCGCGCGCAGCTTCAGCAGCCGCGTCTCGTTGTGGTTGTAGAGGACCCGAGCGCCGCGACCGCGAACCCCGCAGTGATCAGCAGGCCCGGCCAACAGCGTCAGCATCGCCGCGCGCGAGAGCGCGCCAGCGCGAGCCCAAGCCCGGCCTCCGCGATGCGCCCCCGGGCACTCGCGTCCCCCGCCTGGTCGCCGCCCTCTGCCCCCAACGGCCGGAAACTGCCCTGGAGCTTCCCGCAGCGTCTGCGATCGCAGCGTCCCCTGACTCCATATCAGGGACCTACTGTACCCCCGAAGGGCCCCGACGATTCATGCAATGTGCCGCAAACTGCCGCATATCGACCCGCGCTTCCCGGAGCCCGTCCGGCGTCGGCCGCGGCAGACACTAGTATCCGGCGCCGTGATCGACCCGCTGCCCACGGAAGGCGCTGAGGGCGCCTGATCGTGGCCCGCACACGACGCCAAGCTGGCTCCCGGGCGGCGCGCGAGCGCCGGTTGGCGCCTGCTCGCCCTCACGCTCGCGGCCGGTGCTCTGCTGGCTGCGTGCGGCTCGAGCTCCTCGACGCTCGACACCGGCCGGGTCGAGCGTGCGGTGTCCGCCTCGATCCTCGCCCAGCGGGGCCTGCGCACGACCGTCACGTGCCCTTCGGAGCGTTCCCCTGAAGGCGGGCTACTCGTTCACGTGCAACGCCAAGCTTGACGTCGGCAGCTACCCGGTGACCGTGGTCGTGACCAACTCCAAGGGCCACGTCCGCTATGAAAACCACGCTCCCCTGATCGCGCTCAACATCGAAAAAATCGAGCACGCGATCGCGGCCTCGATCGCCGGCCCAGCGACACCTCCAGGCGAGCGTCACGTGCCCCGCGGAGGTGCTGCAGAAAGCGGGGATCGGGTTCACCTGCACCGCCGTGATCGCCGGCAAACCCAAGCGCTACCCCTTCCTCGTCACCCAGACCGACAACCACGGGCACGTCCGCTACGTCGGCCAGTGAGCGCCGCCGTAGGCGCACGATCCGGCTTGCGCTCCTGCTGATCGCGGGCTCCGCCGCCGCGGCGTGCGGCTCGTCCCCCTCACACGCCACGACCGCGCGTCCGGCCGCGCCGTCCCGGCAAACCACGACGGGCGCCCGGACGTCGGCGACACCCCCCGCGCCCGCGACCACGCCGACCGCGCCGACGCCCGCAGGCCGCGCCCGCGCGCCCGCCGATCGCGTGGGACCCGATCCCATTCGGGCAGCAGCGCAAGGAACAGATGGTGGCCTACGTGCGCCTGCCACTACGGCAGCTTCATGAAGCCGACGTGGAGGCTGCGAAACCCGCAAAGTGATCGTGATCCACTACACCGAGACGCCGAGCTTCCAGGCCACCTACAACACCTTCGCGCCCGACATCCCCGACCCCGAGCTGCACGAGCTGCCGAACACGTGCGCGCACTTCGTGATCGACCGCGCCGGGGTCATCCACCAGCTCGTCCCGCTGGACATCATGTGCCGACACACCGTCGGGCTGAACTGGACCGCGATCGGCATCGAGCACGTCGGCTACAGCGACTGGGAAGTGCTCGACGACCAGCGCCAGATGAGCGCCAGCCTGCGCCTGGTGCGCTGGCTGCGCTGCCGCTACCGCATCCCGATACGCGACGTGATCGGCCACAACGAGAGCCTCTCCAGTCCCTACCACCGCGAGGACGTGCCCTCGCTGCGCACCCAAACCCATTCCGACTTCGACCACGCCGACATGAACGTCTACCGCCGGCGGGTGGCCCAGGCCGGCGGCTGCGGGGTCAGTCCGACTGCGGGAGCTTGACCTTGCGCCCGCGGGCGGGCGCGGAGGGCGGCGGGACGACGGGACCGATGTCGCCGTCGGGAGCCTCGTCGAGGTCCACGATCACGGGCGCGTGGTCGCTCGGGCGCGAGCCCTTGCGGGCCTTGCGGTCCACCCAGGCCGCCTTCACGCGCTCGCTGACGTCCTCGCCGGCCAGCACCAGGTCGATCCGCATGCCGAGGTCCTGGTGGAACATGCCCGCCCGGTAGTCCCAGTAGGTGAACACGCGCTCGCTCGGCCAGCGCTCGCGGATCACGTCGTGCAGCCCCAGCGCCTCCAGATTCCCGAGCGCCTCGCGCTCGCCGGGGGTCACGTGCGTGTGGCCCTCGTAGGCGGCGGGGTCGAACACGTCGGCGTCGGTGGGCGCGATGTTGACGTCCCCGCACACGACCACCCGGCGCGGGTCGCTCCCCAGCGACGCGCCGAGCGCCGCCAGCCACTGCAGCTTGTAGCGGTAGTGGTCGGAGTCGGGGACGCGGCCGTTGGGCACGTACACGCTGTGGACCCGCACGCCCGCGCAGGTGGCGGACACCGCCCGGGCCTCCTGGTGTGGAAAGCCGGGGGCTCCGAGGAAGCCGCGCTCGACGTCCTCCAGCCCGACCCGCGAGAGGATCGCGACCCCATTCCACTGGGCTTCCCCATAGAGGGCGGCCTCGTATCCGCGACGGCCGAGCTCCTCGCCCAGCAGCTCGGCGAAGGCCTCGTCGGCGAGCTTGGTCTCCTGCAGGCAGACCACGTCCGGGCCGCGTTCCTCCAGCCACGGCAGCAGCCGCCCGATGCGCTGCTTGACCGAGTTGACGTTCCAGGTCGCCAGCCGCACGGGGCTACCGTAGCGCCGCCGGGGCGCCCGAGGCCAGTCCGATAGACCTCCTTGCGCCACCGAGCGCCCCGCCACGGCCCGCGGGGGCGCCAAGGATGGGACAGGACCTCGGAGTTGTCCCATTTTGCGGAAAATAAAGGCCAGATAAAGGCGCTCTGCGCGTGAGGCGCCAGCGCCCCCGCAGAGGGTTGGTCACGGCTTGACGCACCCGCGGCCTTCTGCCAACCTAGCGCGAGCAACGCTTTCGCCGGAGGGGTATTCCGCGGCGACTGGTGGCTTTAGAAATCGAGGCCTTCCCATCGCCGAATGGGGGCGATGGATCGCCTTATGTCTACGGAAACTCATGGAGGGCGGAGGAGCTATGGAGAGAAGGATCAGGATCGTGGGGCTGTGCCTCGTGGTGGCGTTCGCGCTCAGCGTGGTCGCCGTCGCGAGCGCCCAAGCCAGCGTCGAAATCGGCCAGTGCGTCAAGCAGGTCAAAGGCGCCAAAGGCTACAAGGGTCACTTCAAGAACAAGCAGTGCACCGAAAAAGCCTCGCCGGAAGAAATCGGCCTGGGCGGCAAAGCGAACAAGTACAACTTCGAACCCGGGGGCGCCCCGAACCCGGCCTTCACTGCCAAAGGCAAGGCGGTGACGCTCACGGTGGGCGAACTGGAAGTCACATGCAAGAGCAGCGAAGCCAGCGGCACGGTGCGCGGTGGCACGGGCGCGGGCACGCTTGAAGCGCAGTTCGACTTCAAAACCTGCATCCAGCCCAAAGCTGAAAATAAAAAGTGCAGCACGCACGGCAAAGAAGCCGGTGAAATCCAGACGAAACAGCTCGTCGGGTCGCTGACCGAAAACGCCGGCAAAGAACCGGTCTTCACGTTCGACGGCAAAACAAAAGGCGACGTCGGCAGCGAAACCGAAATCGCGCTCGAATTCGAATGCCGAGAAACGCTGTACAAGGTGAGCGGAACGCTCGCCGGTAAGGACCTCCAGGGGAACAACACGCCGAGCAAGAAGGGCGGGATTGAATTCACCACCGCCGTCGGCACGCAGAACCTGGAAGCGGCGTTCAAAAACCCGTTCACCTCGGAAGAAGAAACAGAACCGGTCTCGCTGGTGTTCACGCAGACCATCAAGTTCCAGGGCAGCTACGAGCTCAACGTGGAATAAGGTCGAGCGACTTTTCCTAGCTCTTAGCCCGTAAGGAATACGAAGCACGCGGGGGGCCTCCGGGCCCCCCGTTTTTTTGCCGCACCGGCGCCTCGACGGTTTCGGCGGCGCGACAACGGCGTCGAGCGCGACGACCTACCTGCGAGGAATCGCGCAACTGAGGTAGGCCGAATGCGGGGGGAACCGGCGGGGCGCGGTCCCGGCCGTTGCCAGCATCGCCATCAATGCGATCTGGAGGTTGCACTCGCGCCGCGCTGGCCGTCTCGATACTGCTGCTGACGCTCGCCCTCGCCTGCCCCGCCGCGCAGGCGAGCAGCGAAGGCTGCCCGGCCGGCCACGGCGGCAGTGGCGCGGTGGAGTGGGGCATCAACGGCTCCGAACAGCTGGCGGCCGGCTTTCGCAGCGTCCACGAGGGAGCGCCCAACCAGGTCCTCGGCCTGAGCAACGTGCGCTCCGTGCAGGCCGGCTTCAAGTTCGCGGTGGCGCTGACCGGCAACTGCACGCTCGTCTCCTGGGGGTCCAACAACAAGGAGCAGCTCGGCAACGGCAACCACCTGCAGGCCCAGAACCGGCCGGGGCCGGTCGTGAACCTCGAAAACGTCAAGGAAGTGTCGGTCGCCAACGCCCACAGCGCCGCGCTGCGCTACGACGGCACCGTGTGGACCTGGGGCGCTTCGGAATTCGGCGAGCGGGGCGACGGCGAAAAGGGCTTCGAACGCACCGCCCTGGCGAGCGAACCGCAGATCGCCCACCCCCGCGACGAACCGCTGAGGGTGCCCGGACTGGAACACGTCGTGGCGCTCGCGAGCGGCGGTGTGCGCGACTACGCGCTGCTGGCCGGGGGCGAAGTGATGGCCTGGGGCGAAAACCAGAACGGCGACCTCGGGATCGAACAGACGGGCGCCGAAGAAGAACAGTGCTACGGGGAAACCCACTCCAGGACGCCCGTCCCCTGCAGCACGATCCCGCGGCGGGTGAAGCTCGAAGGCCACCCCCTGACGGGCGTGGAACGGATCGCGGCCGGGGGGGAATCGGCCTACGCCGTGCGCAACGGCGGCCGCGAAGTGCTCGCCTGGGGCGAGAACTCCAAAGGCCAGCTGGGCACCGGCGACAGCGAACGGCACTCGACCCCCAAGCCGGTGATGTTCTCCCCGCCCTCGCCGGTGGTGGAACTCGAGGGGGGCGCCCGCCACGTGCTCGCCCGCCTGCAGAACGGCCAGGTGTACGCCTGGGGCTCCGACGAATCCGGCCAGCTCGGCTTCCCCTCCGCCCCCGAAGGCGGCGAAGGCTGCGGCCAGCACGCCTGCGCGTTAATGCCCACGTTCGTGCCCTCGCTGAGCCACGTCGTCCAGGTCGCCGCCGGCGAAGCCAACAGCCTGGCCGTCAAAGAAGAAGAAGGCGGGCAGCGCGTGATCTACAGCTTCGGGCGCAACGGCCTGCAGGAAATGCTCGGCCTCGGCGAATCCGCGCCGGAAGCCACCTCCACGCCCACTCCGATCAAGGGCCTGCCCTCGGTCGGCGGGGTCTCGTCGAGCTCGAACATCGCCGTCGCCTACCTGCAGGAAGGCTCGCCGCCGGCGCCGCTGCTGTCGCTCGGGAGCGCAACCGAAGCGCTCGAAGTCGGCTGGACCGCCCCCGCCGACGCCTACCGTCTGCGCTGGCGGCCGCTGGGGACCAAACCGTGGAGCAAACTGCTCGAACGAGAAGGCGGCTGCGCGGCCGAAGCGGGCTGCGCCTACCAGCAGGCGATCTCCGGCCTCGGCCCCCAGCCCTACGAAGTGGACCTCGTCGACGCGAAGCTGAGCGAAGGCAAGACGACCCACGAAAAGTCGCGCTACATCACCGGCACCCCGGCGCCGGCGCCCGGAGCCCCCCTGAACACGGTGGCGCCCGCGATCGGCGGACCCCCGCAACAGGGTCAGAGCGTGACCGCCTCCCCGGGAACCTGGACCAACAGCCCCGACCGCGACCGGCTACCAGTGGCTGCGCTGCGAAGGCTATGGCGAAGCGGGCGGCGAAGAAGAACTCGGCCAGGAATGCGAACCGATCGAAGGCGCCACCGCCGCCGCCTACACGCCCCAGGCCGCTGACACACGCCACACGCTGCGCGTGAGCGTGCGGGCCTCCAACGCCGCCGGCTGGAGCCTGGCCGTCTCGCGGCCCGAAGTGGTGCTCGCGCCGGGCGAAGAAGCGCTCACGTCGGCGCCGGAAAGCGTCTCGGCTCCGACCGTGACCGGCGTGGGCGTGCAGGGCAAGACGCTGACCGAGCACCACGGCGGCTGGGAAGGCGAAGTCGGCGCCTACTCCTACAAGTGGCTGCGCTGCAAAGCCCGCACCAGCCAGGGCACCGGTTCCAGCTGCACGACGATCCCGGGCGCGGCAGGGCAGACGTACACGCTCGGCGGCGAAGACGTGGGCACCTGGATCGAGGTGCAGGAGAAGGCCGCCAACAGCGGGGGCTGGAACGTCTCGAGCTCCGAAATCGTCGAAGTGATCCCGCCAGAAGCACCCGTCAACGCGCTTGCGCCGGCCGTCACCGGCACGATCCAGCAGGGCCAGACCCTGACGCTGCGCGAAGGCAGCTGGAGCAACAACGCCAAAGCGCCGCTCTGGCAATGGCTGCGGTGCGGCGCCGCCGGCGGCGGCTGCACGGCGATCGCCGGCGCCACCAAGAAGACCTACAAGCTCGAACCCGAAGACGTGGGCCACGCGCTGATCGTCAGCGAAACGGTCGAAAACACGGTCGCGCGCAGCGCGCCCGCGACCTCGCTGCCGACGCTCGCCGTCCCGTCTCCGCCGTCGGCGCCCGAAAGCACCTCGCTGCCGACGATCAGCGGTTCCGCCCAGCAGGGGCAGACGCTGACCGAGCGCGCCGGCGGCTGGAGCGGCGAACCGACCGGCTACTCCTACGCGTGGAAGCGCTGCTCGCCCACGGGCAGCGAATGCAAGGCGATCTCCGCCGCCACCGGGCAGACCTACCAGCTCACCTCCGCCGACGTCGGGCACACGATCGTAGCCAAGGAAACAGCCGTCAACGCCGGCGGCTCCACGATCGCCAACTCCGCCGGCACGACCACGGTCGCGGGCGCGGTCCCGGTGGTGTCAGCGCTGCCCGAAGTCCAGGGCCCGGCCCAGCAGGAACAGCAGCTCAGCGCCACCACCGGCACGTGGAGCAACGAACCCACCGCATACGCCTACCAGTGGCTGCAGTGCAACTCGGCCGGCTCCACCTGCACGGCGATCAGCGGCGCCAACGGCCCGGGCTACACCCCCACCGCCGCGCTCGTCGGAGCACACGATCCGCGTGCGCGTGAGCGCGGGCGACGCGACCGGCGAAGGGACTCCGGCCACCTCTGCGGCGAGCGCCCCGGTCCTGCCGGCAGCTCCCGCCGCGACGGCCAACCCGACGATCACGGGCTTCGCCGTCGAAGGCCAGTCGCTGCTCGAGCACGCCGCCGGCTGGACCAACAACCCGACGACCCGCAAGCTCGCCTGGCTGCGCTGTGAAGGCAGCGCCTGCAGCGCCATCGAAGGAGCCGTCTCGCAGACCTACACCCCCACCGCGGCCGACCTCGGCTACACGATCGCGGTGCGTGAAACCGCCAGCAACGCGGGCGGCTGGAGCGCCGCCACCTCTGAAGCGACGGCGGTGGTCGCCCGCGTTCCGCGCCCCGTGCTCGGCGGGATGACGCCGAACCGCACGGCCGCGGGCAGCGAAGCGCCGGTGACGATCTCCGGCAGCTCCTTCACGGGCGCCACCAAGGTCATGTTCGGCTCGCGTCCCGCGGTCAGCTTCACGGTGGGCTCGGCGGGCTCGATCACGGCCGTCGCGCCCGCGGCCGGCGCGCAGGCGGTGGACGTCGCCGTGACGACTCCGGGGGGAACCACCGCCACCGTCCCGGGCGACCGCTTCTTCTACACCGAAGCGCCGGAACTCGGCCGCTGCACGGCGCTCAAGGGCGGCGCCTTCCCGACCGCCGCCTGTGCCGCCGCGGGCAGCAAGGCCACCTTCGAATGGGAACCCCAGCTCGGGCAGAGCGGCTTCAGCCTCAGCGGCAAAACGCCCAGCATCGAAACCGTCGGCCACCGCACCATCTCCTGTACGTCCGCGAGCGGGCAGGGCGCCTACACCGGGCCCCGCGAATCCTCCTGGCAGCTGGCCTTCGCGGGCTGCGAACTGGCGGCCCAGAAGTGCACCTCGGCGGGCGCCGCCAGCGGGGAAGTCCGCAGCGCCGGCCTGTCCGGGACGCTCGTCTGGGAACAGCGCTCGACTAAGAGCGTGGCCCTCTTGCTGAGCCCCGAAAAGGGCGAAGCGCTGCTCGCGATGCAGTGCGGGACGAGCACCCTGGAAGTCAACGGTGGCGTCGTCGTACCGGTCAAATCCGGCTCGATGCTGGGCTCCCAGACGATCAAGTTCGCCGCCACCAAGGGCGTCCAGGAAATCTCCGAATACGAAACCGCCACGGGCCAGACGGCCTCGGCCTACCTGGAAGCGAGCGCCGCCACGACCGGCTTCGAACGCGCGGCGCTGAAGCTGACCGCTGACGCAGACCAACGAAGAAGCGGTCGAGATCAACCCGGTGCTGTAGGCACGAGCCGAAGGACTGGACCGAGCGGCGCTCGCGCGGAGGGTGCCCGTACGGAGTCCTCAGGCCGGTGTGAATGGATTCTTAGGCGGTATTTCGTTGCGCGTTAGGAGCGTGGCGGAAGATGATCGCGTTCTTCCAGTCCACAGGCCAGCCGGCGCGGAACCCCTCACGAGCCGAAGGCCATCGCACGGAAACCCCCCACCCGTGCACGCACCACCGCTCAGCGAAAGGAGCCAACGATGGCCCGCATCGTCGTACAGACCGATGACCGCCAGACCGTCCTCGAGGAGCCCGACATACAGGTATCCGACGTCAGCAACGCCCGCACCAGGCTGCAGCTGATGGGACGCCTGCAGGCCGCCGTCGGGGACGCCGAGCGTTCGCGTCCCCGTCGCCGCAAGGTGAAGCGCCTACTGACGATCCTGCCGGCCGCCGACTACCGCGAGGTCAGCGGCTGAGTCGCGCGTCAGGCGCCGCAGAGTGCGTCGCCTGCGCCCGCGCCGCCGGCGGGCGCCTCGAGTTCAACCTCGAAAACGCGCCGTCTCCGGGCTATGCTCGCGGTCGCCTTCAATCGGCCAGAGCAAGGAGTCGGGCCCCGGATGCAGTCAACGGAACGCGCACGCAGGGCGGGGCGAATGGTGGCGCGCGCCGCCACCGCCGCCGCGGTCCTGACGCTGGGCTCGGCCATCACGCAGCTGTGTCCGCCGGCCCAGGCCGCACACGGCCGGCGCCACGCCCAACGCCACGCCCTCTCGCACTCGGCGCACATGCTCGCCGGGATCGTCCGCCACAGCGCCCGCATGGCGGGCCACGGGCGCCCCGCCGGGGTGGTGACGATCCGCTGCTGCGGACACCGGACGCTCGCCGTCTACTACCGCTCCCGCCCGCGCGCCGGGCTTCCGTGGCACGGCACCTACGAACTCACTGTCCGGCGCCGGGGATCGTTCCTCGTATCGGTGGGGGTCACGTTCTTCCCGACCGGGCCGAACTGGAGCTACGGAGCGGCCGGGAGCAGAGAAGGCCCCCGCTACGAATTCACGATCTCCTCGCCGCGGCACTCTCGCGGCTGGCGTCTGCAGGTGTCCGACAGCTTCCTCGCCTGCCCGCCCTCGTCCTCGCTCGCCCGGCAGTGCGAGGGCTTCAGCGACGCGCTCGCGCTCGGCGAAGGCCAGCTCGGTGCCCGGCGCGTCAACGCCCTCGTCAGACAGGCGCTGCGCGTCGTGGGCAAGGCCCGCCGGCGGACGCCCATCTCCGGAACCGAGGCCGCGGCCGCAGGTGAGGCGGCGAGGAGCGCCCGCGCCGCCGCCCGAGCGGCCGTCCGCGCCCGAGGCTAGCCTCGCCGGCGAGCAGTGCTCGCCACACTTCCGTTCACCACCTCGCACGCGGAATGGATCGGCCTGGTCATCGGGCTGATCAGCCTGGCCGGGATCGGCGGGATCGTCTCGACGCTGGTCTGTCACCGCAAGGGCTGCTTCCGGCGAGGCCGCTTCCGCTGCGGTCACTACCGCCTGTGTCACGTGCACCACCCGGACGTGCCATCCGACGGCAACATCACCGACGAGCACATCGCGGCGTGCCACAAACAGCTTGTGGCCACGGGCGAGCGGGCGGTGGCCGCGAAACACCCGGCCGCCGGGAAAACGCCCGGCTAGGGGGACTGGCGGCGCTCGAGCACCACCACGGGGATCTCCCGTGAGGTGCGCTGCTGGTATTCGTCGTAGGCGGGCCAGACCTCGGCCATCTTCTGCCACAGGCGCGCGCGCTCCTCGCCCTCGGCGGTGCGTGCGCGGACGGCTATGCGGTCGGCCTTGACCTGGATCTCGGCGTCCGGTTCGGCCTGCAGGTTCTCGTACCAGGCGGGGTTCTCGGGGGTGCCGCCCTTGGAGGCCACGATCACCCAGCCCTCGCCGTCCGGGCGCTCGATCAGCGGCGTCGTGCGGGGCTCACCGGAGCGCCGCCCGCGGGTGCTGAGCAGCAGGATTTCGGTACCGCGCCATTCGCTGCCCCGCTGTCCGCCGGTCTCACGGTACACCCTCACGTGCTCCGGCCCGAACAGCTGGTCGTCTGGGCCCTCGCTCACTGCAGCGATGGTACAACCGAACCCCCCGGTTCGCCGCCAGCCCCCGGGGCGATTTTGCTGGACAATGGGCCGTCCGGGTGATAAACAGTCTGCGTATAGGGCCCGACTGCCGTGGGGGGCGGTCTGTCTCCGGGGGAATTCGGGGGCGCGGGCGTAACCATCATTGCCTGGAGGAAGTCATGGAAAGACGTAATCTCGCGGCGGGTTTGGCGACCCTGGTGCTGGGACTGCTGATGATCAGCGGAACGGCATTCGCCCACGCTACCCACCACAAGAAGGCCAAGCCGAAGTCGACGACGCACGATCTCACCTGAAACGTGCGTCGTCTACACCGAACCGGGCCAGTTCATGGACCAGGGCGAGTTCGGCACCTCGTCGAGCGTCGCCGACATCGTGTCGGTGGAGTGCGAACCGGTGTACGCGGAGCACTACGTGACGATCAGCGCGAACGAGCTCTACAGCCGCTGTGACAAAGACCTTTACTGGTCTGAAGCGGCGCCGTTCGATCTGAGCTCATCGGAGCCGAGCTACACGGTCCGGCTGGACAACGACGGCAACGGCGGAGCGGTCCTCTGGGGCGGCCCCTCCTGTGCAGCGGGCGAAAGCCTCGTCGCGGCCCACCTGGACGAAGCCCCCTACACCACGGTGACGAACGCGTTCACGGTGCTGCCACCGCGGCCGACCACGGAAGGCGTCATCGCCGAACCTTCGGCGGGCGCCGTGGAGGCCGAGGAAAACAGCAGCGCGGCGGCGATCATCGAGGTCGAGGCTCAGCCCGTGTTCGCTGAGGAACCGGTCAACATCAACGCCTCGCAGCTGGACTCGCGTTGCCACAAGGGCGACCTGACGTGGGTCGGCCCCGAGGGCAAAGTTCTCGGCTACGGCCCTGAACTCACCGGCCTTGGGCTCGACAACGACGGCAACGCCTTCGTTGTGGCGCTCGGCGGCGAATCGTGTGCAGCCGGCTCGAGCCTCGTGGAAGCGAGCCTCGAAAACGCCCCGTACACGACCTGGACGACCGACTTCAACATCCTGCCTCCGGTTCCGACGTTCCCGGAACCGGCGCCGGAAGACTGAGAAGCCGGAGGTCCGGTCGGTAAGGACCTAGCCACAAGTAGTCAGTAACGGCAGGGCCCCGGAGACAGCTCCGGGGCCCTCGTCGTTGAGGGGACGTAGATCCCCTCCGGGCCGCCGAGCGCACGGCCGAGCCTGGGCGCGGTCGGCCGGCGGACGGGCGGAGCCGGCTCGCTGGCCCGATCGGACGGGGCGCGCGGGCGCAACCGGCGCGGAGCACCGGGGACGGGCGTATGTTGCAAGCGCGCTGTGGAGAGGAATACGCCCTCGTCTCTGGGGTCGTTCGCGCCATCCGTCTCCTGCAGATGGAGGCCCCTACCCCTTTTTGAACACCCCCGGGACACGACGTCCCGGCGGGCGGTCGTCCCCTGCGCGCTCCTGAGCGGGGTGCTGGCGCTCCTCATATGCCTGGCACCGGCTTCCGCCGGGGCCGCCCCGGCCCAATGCCAGCCCGTCCACGGAGCTCCGGCGGCCGCCGACTGGGGTGTCGACGGAGTCGAACAGATGGCGGCGGGCTTCAGGAGCGCCTACGAGAACACCCCGATGACCGCGCGGGGGGTTGAGGGCGTGAGGCAACTCAAGAGCGGCTTCAAGTTCCACCTCGCGGTGATGGGCGACTGCACCGTGCAGGCGTGGGGAACCAACAACAAGGCCGAGCTGGGGGACGGGACCCAGCAGGCACGCAACCACCCCGTGCCGGTGCTCGGGCTCACCGACGTCAAGGAAGTCGCGGTCGGCAACGCCCACTCGATGGCCCTGCTCTACGACGGCACCGTGTGGACCTGGGGGGCGGCGGAATTCGGCGAGCGGGGCAACCGCGAAAGGGGCTTCGAACGTGTGGCCCGCGACAGCGAACCCTGGTTCGTGCCGCGGGACCGTCCCACGCAGGTGCCGGGCCTCACCGGCGTCGAAGCAGGTCGCCTCCGGCGGCACGCGTGACTTCGCGCTCCTGGAAACGGTGAGGTGATGGCCTGGGGCGATGACCGGGGCGGCGATCTGGGCGTCCAGGAGAGCGGCGAAACCGAAAAATGCCTCGGTGAAACGCACGCCATCACGCCGATCCCGTGCAGCACGATCCCGCGCCCGGTGATGGCCTCTCCGGGCGTGCCGCTGGCCGGCATCGAACGGATCGGGGTGGGGGACGAATCCGCCTACGCGGTCCGGGGCGGGGGCGAGGAAGTGCTCGCCTGGGGCGAAAACCTCAGAGGCCAGCTCGGGAACGGCGACCACCACTCCGAGTCCCTCGCCGGTCCGCGCGAGCTTCGAACCGGGCTCGCCGGTGGTGGAAATCGCGGGCGGCTCCGCCCACGTGCTCGCGCGGCTGGCGAACGGCCAGGTGTACGCCTGGGGCGCGGACAACGCCGGCCAGCTGGGCTTCGCGGCCGGTGAGGAACCCTGGGAACGCTGCGGCGAAGGAGCCGCCTGCAGCACGATCCCCCAGCAGGTGTACGCGCTCGACCACGTGGTCCAGGTCGCGCCGGCCGAAAACACCAGCCTCGTGCTGGAGGAACAGCAGAACGCGGCCAGGGTGGTCTACTCGTTCGGCTCCACCGGCCACTACGAACTGTTCGGGCTGGGGAACCTTCCCTACGAAGAAACCACCACCCCCACGCCGATCACGAGCCTCGGCCCGGTGCGCTCGCTGAGCCTCAGCTCGACCACCGCCGGGGTGCTGCTGGAAAGCAGCCCGGGACCGCCTTCGGTGCTCAGCGCGACGCCCGTGCAGCAGGGCCTCGATGTCACCTGGAACGTGGCCTCCTCGGCGTACAAGCTGCGCTACCGCCCGGCGGGGACACGCGAATTCAGCTCGCCGGAAGAAGCCAACTGCCACGCGCCCTGCGAAGCGCAGTTGACGGAACTGCGACCCGAACCCTACGAAGTCACGCTCAAGACCCCCGAAGGGCGGGAAGGGCGGGAAAAGATCCGCCACGTGCAGAGCACGCCGCTGCCGGCGCCGGGTGCCCCCGTCAACACCTCCCCGCCCACGCTGAGCGGCTCGCCCGCGACCGAAACCGGCAAACTCGAGGAAGGCCAGACGCTGACGGCCGAACCCGGCAGCTGGACCAACCACCCGAGCGGCTTCACGTACGCGTGGCTGCGCTGCAGCGGCCTCGGCGAAAACGGCGTCAGCGAAGAAGAGGGAACCGAATGTGAACCGATCACGAGCGGGCCCCAGGAAACGCCGGTCACCACCAGCACCTACAAACCCGGGCCCGGCCGACGTCGCCATGACGATCGCCGTCGAGGTGCGGGCGACCAACTGCCCACGGCTTCAGCGTCGCGAGCTCCGAACCGGAACTCGTGCTCCAGCGGGGCGAAGAATCCGAACCGCCGCCCCCGCAGTTCATCACCCCTCCGACGCTGTCCGGTGTGGCCGTCGAAGGTCACCAGCTGACCGCCCACCGCGGCGTCTGGGAAAACGAACCCCTCAGCTATGAAGAGAAGTGGTTCCGCTGCAAAGGCCGCAACCCCGAAGGCACCGGCGGCACCTGCAAGGTGATCACCCGCAAGAACCCCGTAGACCGGCAAATCCGAACCGGCGACCGGCAACACCTACGTGACCGGCCCCGAAGACGTCGGGCTGTGGATCGAGGACCAGGAGACGGCCGAAAACACCGGCGGCTGGAACGCTCGCCGTGTCGCTCGCGGTGCAGATCGCCTCGCCCTCACCGCCGACCAACGTGACGCCGCCCCAGATCACGGGGATCGCACAGAAGGGCCAGGCGCTGACGGTGCAGGCCGGGCACGTGGAACAACGCGCCCCAGGCACCGCGGTGGCAGTGGCTTCGCTGCAACCAGTCGGGCGGCCACTGCACCGAAATCAAATCCGCCACGGCGTCCACCTACACGCTCGGCTCCGAAGACGTGCGCCACGACGATCAAGGTCAGCGAAACGGTCGAAAACGGCGCCGGGCGCAGCAAGGCCGTCGAGCTCGGCGGCGACCCAGGCGGTGCCCACGCCCCCCAGCTCCCCGCCGTCGCTGACCACGGCTCCGAAGATCACCGGGACCCCGACCCAGGGCCTACTCGTGACCGCGGTGCAGGGGAGCTGGAGCAACCAGCCGTTCGCCTTCACCCACCAGTGGCTGCGCTGCGAACACTCCGGCCAGGGCTGCCAGCCGATCGCCGGTGCCGGCGCCGGCACCTACAAGCTCACCGGCCAGGACGTCGGGCACACGATCGTGCTGCTGGAGACCGCGACCAACGCCGCCGGCTCGACCGCGGGCGACTCCAAGCCGAGTGCCCTCGTCGGCGGGGCGGTCCCGGTGGCCATCTGCGCCGCCGACGATCAACGGCAACGTCCAGCAGGGCCAGACGCTGACCGCGGCCCACGGCAGCTGGAGCAACGAACCCAGCGGCTACGCCTACCAGTGGCGAAGGTGCAACGCGACCGCGAAGAAATGCAAACCGATCTCCGGCGCCCTCGCGCGCAGCTACACGCCCACCACGGCCGACGTGGGCTCGACCCTGTCGGTGAGCGAAACGGCCTTCAACGCGACCGGCCCCGGCAAAGCCGCCAACTCCGACACCACCGCCGCGGTTGTGCCGGGGGCGCCGCAGAACCTGGCGGCCCCGAAGATCCTCGGGACGGCGAAGGTCGGGCAGACGCTGACGGCACAGGCCGGACAGTGGAGCAACGGCACCAAAGAACTGCTGCTGAACTGGCTGCGCTGCGAAGCCGGCGAATGTCACCCGATCGAAGGCGCGACGGCCCACACCTACAAGCTCACGGCGGCCGACGCGGGCTTCTCGGTGGCCGTCAGGGAAGCGGCGGTCAACGCCGGCGGCTGGAACGCGGCCGTCTCCGAAGCGGTGGCTGTCGAATCCTCCGCCGCCGACGTGTTCGGGCTCGGGGGCGACGCCGGGGTAGGGTCCCGCGGGTGCTGGTCCGCAGCGAAGAGGGTGGCGCGCTGGCGATCGGCCAGCTGTCGCACTCGTGGCTGGCGGGGCAGCTCGCACGGGCGTGGGGCAACGAGCGCTTCGTGGCTGCGGAACCGTTCGAGGAGGTCGTGCTGGGAGCCGTCCAGCACGACATCGGCTGGGCGCTGGTGGACCTCGAGCCACACCTCAACGAGGACACGGGACTGCCGCGGGGGTTCCTGGAAACGACCGTCGAGGAGCACCTCGCGATCTGGCGGGGAGCCCCGGAGCGGCTGGCCACCCAAAGCCTCGACGCGGCGCTGGTGGTCTCGATGCACGGCTGCTCGCTCTCGCAGCTGAGGGCCTCTGTGTCGGCAGCGGAGGAGGCCGGGTTGCTCAACGAGCACGTTGCCGAGGAGCAGGCCCGCCAGGCGCTGCTGCGCGAACGGCTCGGGATGTCCGAGGCGCAGGCCGAGCGCACCCGCCGCCAGATGTGGACCTGGGACAGCCTCTCGCTGGCCCTGTGCCTGGGCTGGCAGCCGTTCACCGCCAACGACGTGCCCGCCCGGGAGGGCCTGGTCGATATCGAGCTGCACGACCGGGGCGTAGGACGCTGGCTGCTGGACCCCTGGCCGTTCGCCGAGGACGTGGTGCGGGTGCACTGCGAGGGACGCCTGCTGGCCGGAGGCTTCGGCGATCGTGGAGCGCTGCTGGACGCCTTCGCGGATGGCGCGCCCGGTGAGGCTCGAGTACGTCCTGGAGGCGCCCTGAGCTCGCGGGCAACGCTCCCTCCCGGCGCCCACTACGCCCAGCCGTGGCGGGTGCACGAGATCACGCGCGACTTCCGCCTGGAGGACGTCTGGGCTCTCCCGGCTGAAGGCGAGCCGCGAGGAATTCCCGCGGCTGTTGAAGGCGTTCTCGGCGCGGGATTCCGCCGGCGGCGGCTCCTCGGGCGCTGCAGGGGCTCTGATGAGGATTCGCCTGCGGCTCGGCGAGATGCTGCACCTGGATGATCCACGGAGCGGCATCGCGCTCGAGGGTCCAGTCGCTGCGGGAGCGGCTGCCCGCGGACTTGCGCGGCCGCGACCGACCCGCCCTCCCCGGGATCGCTGGCCTTCCAGACCGTCTATCAGCTCCCGAACGAGTGGGCCGCGGAGATCGCCAACCGCACCATGCACGGCGTGCTGCACCTCGGCTGGGTGCCCGTCGGGGACGGGCGATACCGGGGACAGATGGCGATCCTGGTCAAGCCCAACGGCCTCGAGGGGCGCGCCTACATGGCGGCGATCCGTCCCTTCCGCCATCTGATCGTCTACCCCTCCATGCTGAGCCGCATCGAGCGGGTCTGGAACGAGCGGTAGCTCTAGTATCCGGCGCCTCGGACAGCGGCCGAAGAAGGGTGCTGGAGCGTGCACAGGCGTTCACTGGGATCAGACGGAGCCGATCGGCTGGGCGGGCTCGAGCTGTTCGCCGACACGACCGTGGGCGAGCGGCGGATGCTCGCCAGGCTCGTTGACGAGATCGTCTGCGAGCAGGGCGAGACGATCATGCAGGAGGGCTCCTCCGAATACGAGTTCATCGTGCTGGAGCAGGGCACTGCCGAGGTGACCCGGCAGGGCAGGCCGATCAACCAGCTGGGCAGCGGGCGCCTTCTTCGGCGAGCTCGCAGTGCTCGGAGGACGGCACGCCCGAGGACCGCCAGCGTGACCGCCACCTCGCCCTTTCGGGGACTGGTGTTCACCGCGCACTTCATGCGCGAGGCGCGCGAGCGCTTTCCGGCCATCGGCGAGCGCATCGACGCGGCCGCGAAGGAGCACCTGCAGGCCGACGCCGCGCCGCGGCGAAGGGCCCGGCTAGCGCGCGGGCGTGTCTGCTCCGGGCGGCGCGTGGGCGGTCCTCTACGACGCCGACTGCGGCTTCTGCACGTGGGCGGTCTCGGTGCTGCTGGCCTGGGACCGCGGTGGACGGCTGCGCCCCTTCGCGATCCAGAGCCGGGCCGGCGAGAGGCTGCTGGAGGACCTCGACCGCGAGACCCGGCTTGCATCCTGGCATCTGGTCTCGCCCGCCGGCGGGCGTAGCTCGGGAGGCGCGGCACTGGCGCCGTTGCTCGGCCTGCTTCCCGGAGGGGCGCTCGGCGCAGCGGTTGCCTTCTCGGCGCCGTCGGGGACCG
The DNA here is from genome assembly GCA_963846255.1 of uncultured Solirubrobacteraceae bacterium. Lineage (GTDB taxonomy): Bacteria > Actinomycetota > Thermoleophilia > Solirubrobacterales > Solirubrobacteraceae > Palsa-744. The sequence continues at coordinate 2,788,512 of CAWJVE010000002.1, read as the reverse complement.
ACCGTGCCTACCGCTGGGTGGCAGATCACCGCTCGGCCCTTTCCAGGTTGCTGCCGGCCCGGGCGAAGAGTCGGGCGCGGGTGACGGTGCGGCGCGCCGAAGCCGGGGCCGCTCGCCGGCCGACCCCAGTAACCTCAACCGCGATGCGCTTCGCGGTCAAGTTCCTCGGCTGCAAGGTCTCCCAGGCGGACGCGATGCTCGCCCGCCGCCAGCTGCTGCAGGCCGGCCACGAAGAGGTCGCCGAGAAGGAGGCCGAGCTGCACGTGATCAACACCTGCTGCATCACGCGCGAGGCGGAGGCGAAGTCGCGCCAGTCCGTCAGGCGCTCGCTGCAGAGCGCGAGCGAGGTGTACGTGGCGGGTTGCGCGGTGAACCTCAACCAGACCCAGTTCGCGGAGATCGACCCGGGAGTCAGGACCTTCACCGGCACAGCCGAGGACGTCGCGGTAAGGATCGCGACCCCGGACCGGTCAGCCGACGACGACGCGGGAGCGTGCGTCGACCTCGAGCACGAGGTTCCGCTCGGCCGCGCCGCGCGCGCCGGACACGGACTCGTGGGCGGGAACCCGCACGCGCGGGTTCGTGAAGGTCCAGGACGGCTGCGACTGCCACTGCGCCTACTGCATCATCCCGACCGTGCGTGGCAGCGCACGCTCGCGGGCCGCCTCGGCGATCCTCGACGAGGTACGCCGCCGGGTGGCCCAGGACCAGCGCGAGATCGTGATGACGGGGATCAGCGTCGGCGACTACCGCGATCAGCAGCAGGGGCTCGACCTGGGGGAGCTGCTGGCGGAGGCGGCCCGCGTGCCCGGGGTGGAGCGGGTGCGGATCTCCTCGATCGAGGTGATCCACGTGCGCGATTCGCTCGTCGAGACGCTGCAGCGCGAGCCGAAGGTGTGCCCGCACCTGCACGTGCCGCTGCAGTCCGGGGACGACGGCGTGCTCGAGGCGATGGGCCGCCACTACTGCGCCGCGGAGTACCTGCAGACGATCGCGCGAGCTGCGCGAGGCGGTCCCGCGGATCAACCTCACGACCGACGTCATCGTGGGCTTCCCGAACGAGGACGAGGAGGCCTTCGAGCGGACCCTCGACGTGGTCGCACGGGCCGGCATCAGCCGCGTGCACACCTTCTCCTACTCCGCCCGCCCGGGCACTGCGGCGGAGGCGCTCGGCGACCTGATCGCGCCGGCCGAGAAGAAGCGCCGCTCGCAGGCGATGCGGGGGCTCTCGGAGGTGCGCTCACGCCACCACCGCACGCACAAGCTCGCGGGCACCGAGCGGGTACTCGTGGACAAGGTCGCCGACACGCAATGCTCCGGCTACACCGAGGACTACACGCGCTGCTACCTACCGGCGGGTGCCGCCGGGGCGGGCGAGGTGCTCGAGGTCAACGTGCACGAGCTGCACGCCGACGGCCTGCTGGCGACGCCGGCCTAAGCGGCGGTCGCAGGCCCGGGCGCGGCCGCCGGCCCGGGCGCGGTTGCCGGGCTCTTGGGATCTATCAGGATCTTCGCCTGGGTCTCGGGATCGGCGAGGGCTCCGAAGGCGTCCTCCACCCCGCCCAGCCCGACCGACCCGGTGACGAGGGGCGCGGCGTTGACCTTGCCCTCGGCCAGCATGTGCAGCGTGTCGCGGAACTCAAGCGGCGTGTAGCCGACCACGAAGCGCAGGTCGATCTCCTTGTTGATCGCCATCGCCGGGCGGATCCGGTCGGCGCCCATGCAGACCCCGACCACGACCACGCGCGAGAACAGGGGGGCGCTGCCGATGATCTGGTCGATCACCCCCGGAACCCCGACGCATTCGAAGATCACCGGGCTCTTCGGCGTGGTCGCGCCGAAGGCTTCGGCGGCGCGCCAAACCCGGTGCCAGGGGAGCGGCAGGCGCTGCAGTTTCTCCATCGCTCCGACGGCCGTGTCGAGCACGGCCGGAAGCGTCGTGAGGTGCCCGTGCTGGGCGCCTGAGCCGTAGGGCGACTCGAGCGCCGGGTCGACGACCACGTCGGCGCCGCAGGCGCGGGCCAGCTCGCGGCGCCCGGGCGAGAAGTCGCTCGCGATCACCGTCCGCACCCCGGTCGCCTTGAGCATGCAGATCACCGACAGGCCGATCGGGCCGCAGCCGATCACGATCGCCACGGTGCGCTTCTTGACCTCGCCCCGGCGCACGGCATGCCAGGCCACGGCCATCGGCTCGGTGAGCGTGGCGAGCTGGGCCGGCAGTCCGTTGGGAACCGCGATCGCCAGCGACTCCTGGACCAGGATCTGCTCGGCGTAGGCGCCCGGGGCGACGGCCGAGAGGCCGATCCCGTGCACCCCGCCACCCGCCCGCAGCAGCGGCATCGCCACCACCGTCGTGCCCTCGGGCAGCGACCCGCGCGTGCGGGGGCCGCGTTCGACGACCTCGCCGCAGAACTCGTGCCCCATCACCACGTCCTGGTCGGAGCGCATGAAGTCCTCGTAGCCCGCCTCGCGGGCGAGCTCGGCGAGCTCGTCGCAGTGATGGCGAGCGTGCAGATCCGAGCCGCAGATGCCGCAGCGCAGCACGTCGATCAGCAGCTGACCGGAGCCGGGGGTGGGAGTGGGCCGCTCGACGAGCTCGAGCCGCCCCTCGCGGCAGCTCACGGCCCTCATCGCGGCCGTTGCGCGGCGAGCGCCGCTCACGCCACGAAGGCGTAGTCGTCGAGGTCGAAGCGGGCGCTGCGCCATGCCGCCTCGAGGCTGAGGCTCGGCCTGAAGGGGGCGTCGCCGTGCTGATCGAAGTAGTAGCTGTTGGAGTTCGAGCAGGAGCCCTGGAAGAAGATCTGGTTGTGGCGGCGTCCGAGCATCGACTCCCAGTAGCGCTGGTTGGCCTCGCGGGTGATCTCGACACGCCTGGCGCCTTCCTCGCGCGCACGGGCCAGGCAGCGCACGATGTGGCGCATCTGGGTCTCGATCAGCCCGAAGTAGGACTGCCCGTTGAAGCCGTACGGCCCCAGGATCGAGAACCAGTTCGGGAAGCCCGGCACGCTGACCCCCTCGTAGGCCTGCAGGCGATTCTCGCCCCACCACTCCTCGAGCGCGACCCCGCCGACGCCGCGCGTCACGAACGGCGGCATGTTGCCGGTGTCGAAGACCTTGAAGCCGGTCGCCAGGACGAGCACGTCGATCGGGTGCTCGACGCCGTCGGCGGTCCGCACCGCGGTCGCCGTGATCTCCTCGATGGCGGCGGTCTCGAGCAGCACGTTCTCGCGATTGAAGGTACGCACGTACTCGTTGTGGAAGCTGGGCCGCTTGCAGCCGAGGTTGTAGCGCGGGGTCAGCTTCTCGCGCACGGCCGGGTCCTCGACCTCGCGCAGAAGCTTGTGAGCGGCGCCTTCGCCGCGGGCTCTGAGGCCCGGGAAGATGCCCGCGAAGTGCGCGGCGACCACGAACGTGAGCTCCACGAACGCCTGGCTCAGCCAGCGCGTGGCGAGCATCGCCCCGGGAACCCAGCGCAGCATGCGCCGGGCGCGGGCGCTCATGGGCGCGTCCAGCTTGGGTAGGCACCAGATCGGGGTGCGCTGGAAGACCGTCAACCGCTCCACTTCCGGGGCGACCGCCGGGATCACCTGGATCGCCGAGGCGCCGGTGCCGACCACGCCCACGCGCTTGCCGCGCAGGTCGACCGAGTGGTCCCAGCGGGAGGTGTGCATGGTGGCCCCGGCGAACGCGTCGACGCCGGGGATGTCGGGCAGCTTCGGCTGGCTGAAGACGCCGGTCGCGCCGATCACGTAGCGCGCGGTGAGGCGCTCCCCGGCGGCGGTCTCGATCCGCCAGACGCTGTCCTGCTCGTCGAAGGTCGCGCCCACGACCTTCGTGCTCAGGCGAATGCGGTCGCGCACGCCGTACTTGTCCACGAGGTCCTCGGCGTAGGCCTTCAGCTCGCGGCCGGGGGCGTACACGCGCGACCAGTCGCTGCGTTTCTCGAAGGAGAACTGGTAGCTGAAGGAGGGGATGTCGACGGCGATCCCCGGGTAGGTGTTCCAATGCCAGGCGCCCCCCACCCCGTCGCCCTCCTCGAGCACGAGGAAGTCGGGGAAGCCGCCCTGGTCGAGCTTGATCGCGGCGCCGATCCCGGAGAAGCCGGCGCCGATTACGACGACTTCGTGATCGACCGCGTTGGTGGCGTAATCCATACGCCCAGGATAAGCGTGGCGCCGCTCGCGCGTCGTCGCGGCGGCGGCGCGAAGCGTTCGCGTCGACCGGCGGACGCGAACGCACCTCCTCGCCGGCGACGGTATGGTCCTGCTGCGATGCGCGTCTACCACCGCGAATACACGGGGCGTCCGTTGCGGGTCGTGTGGACGCTCGAGGAGCTCGGCCAGTCCTACGAGTTCGAGGTGATGACCAACGAGGAGGGCCAGAGCGAGCAGCACCTCGCGCGCCATCCGCTCGGACGGGTGCCGGTGCTCGAGGACGACGAGGGCTACGTGTTCGAGTCGGCGGCGATCTGCATGCACGTGGCCGACCTGTATCCCGAGGGCGCGATGATGCCGCCGTTGGGGACCCACGAGCGCGCGCTCGCCTACCAGTGGTCGGTGTTCGCGCCGAGCGAGATCGAGCCGTACGTGGTCGAGGCCGCGATCTACGGCCAGTCCGACCCCGAGCGGGCGGACAAGGCCAAGGAGCGTTTCAGCCTCAGGGTGGCGGCCGGTGGAAGGACGCCCTCGAAGGCGACTACCTCGTGGGCGACAGCTTGACGGTGGCCGACGTGATGGTCAGCACGGCCCTCAACTTCAGCGCGCGGGCGGGTTTCCCGGAGCTGCTGCCGGAGGCTCTGAAAGAGTACGTGGCCGGTCTGCGGGAGCGCCCCGCCTTCATTAGGGCACAGGAGCGCGTCTCCCAGCTGCCGGCGCAGGCCGAATAGCCCACCCGAGCGCCGGCCTCGCGCGAGCGATGCCGCTTCCAAATCGATCGGATCGACAACAGCGGTGGAGCGGAGCGCAGAGCGGGCGGTGGCTGCTCGCCTGCTTGGTGCTGACGCTGTCGTTCGCGGCCGGCTTGGCGTGGGCGAGCGCCGCGAGCGCCCCGGCGCAGGGCACGCTCGAACTCGAAGGCCTCAGCCCGGGAGCCAAGCTCGCGCTCCTGAGGACGGTCGCAAGCGCAGGCGGCGGCTGGGCTCCGCTGCACACGGGCCCGAGCGCCGGCGCGGAAGGTGCCGCGGCGGTCGGCGTCTGGAGCCAGGACCCCGGCGATCGCGTACCCGCCGACTTCCTCGGGCTCTCGTTCGAGGCCACCACGCTGACCGATTTCTCGAGCCTCACCCAGGGCGGCACCATGGCCCGCCTGCTGGGCTCGCTCGGGCACGGCACCCTGCGCTTCGGCGGAGGGTCGGTGAACAGGTACGTCGCCTTCCAGGCGCCCGGAACACAACGGCCGCGGTGGGCGACCCACCCGGTGTCCCCCGGCGACCTGCGAGCGCTCGGCTCGCTCGCCCACCGAGCGGGCTGGAAGGTCCTGCTGACCATGAACCTGGCCCACTACGAACCCGGCGACGCGGCCCAGGAGGCAGCCTCGGCCCACCGCGAAATCAACAGCGCGCTGGCGGGGATCGCGATCGGCAACGAGCCCGACCGCTTCGGCGAGTACGGCCTGCGGAGCTCCACCTGGGACTTCTCCCAATACGCCCAGCAGCTCGCCGCCTACCGCAGCGCAATCGCGGCGTCGGCTCCCGGGACGCGAGTTGCGGCTCCCGACGTGTCGACCGGGGAACCGCCGTTGCCGTGGGTATGGGAATCGATCCGGCTACACCCGGCGATCCTCACCGACCACTACTACCCGCTGACCGCGTGTGGCCACAAACCGACGGCCACCGAGCTGCTGAGCCCCGAAGTGAGGCTCCAGGAGACCGTCATGCTGAGCACCCTGGCGGATATCCAACGCACCTCGAGAGCGCCGCTGGAGCTGGACGAGACCAACGACATCTCCTGCAAGGGACAGGCCGGCGTGAGCAACACGTTCGCGTCGGCGCTGTGGGCCGCGGACTACATCGCCCGGACGATGAGAGCCGGGCTGCGGGGGGTCGACTTCCACACCCTGCTCAACCTCCCCGAGTCCTACACCGCGCTCGTCGGTGAAGGCACCTCGCTGCACCCCAACCCCGAGTGGTATGCCCTGCTGCTGACCCACGCGCTGCAGGGGGCCAGGGTGCTGCCGACCTCCGTGAGCGCCGGCTCGAACACGACCGCCCAGGCGTTCAAGGGGCCGAACGGAGCGCTCGAGCTGCTGCTCGTGAACTTCGATCTCGCGGGGAGCAGGCCGACACGGGTCACGCTCGGGCTCCACGGCGGGAGCACACAGGGGGGAACGATCCTGCGCCTGAGCGCCCCGGCGGTGCTCGCCACCGCGGGCGTGAAGCTGGGCGACGAGGAAGTCGCGGCCTCCGGGCAATGGCGCCCGAAGCTGCCGCTGCCGATGCTCGATGACCGCGGCGGACGCCTGGGGCTGTCGATGCCGGCCGCGAGTGCGGCACTGGTCACGATCCCGGCCGCCGGGTAGGCCGCCCGGAGCAGTCCGGGCGATTGCGTGCAGGGCGCAAGTCGCCCACCCGAGCAGCCGATTGAGCCCTCATGTGGCGTGCCAGGACGGCTCGGCGAGCTGTCGAACGACTCACGCTGACACAGCAGGTCGCGCTCCTGAGCCTGATCCCCATGGTCGTCCTGGGGGTCGTCCTCGCGCGCGTCCTGCAGGCACAGGTGGAGGGGCGGACGCTGGCCGAGGAGACACGGGCGGCGCGCCTGATCGCACACATCGGCATCCAGCCCCGGCTGTCCCCACGCGGCGTCCGGCGCGGGCTCACCCCAGGGGAGATCCACGACCTCGACCGCCAGCTGCGGACCGCGGCCGTCAAGCAGGACCTAGCCCGGATCAAGATCTGGAACGCGCACGACACGGTCATCTACTCGGACGACCACAGCCTGATCGGGCGCCGGCTGGAGCCGAGCGACGACCTCGAGGAGGCGCTGGACGGGCACCCCCAACAGGCGGCGATCGTGAACCCGACCCCCCACTCCGAGACGGCGGGCGAGGTCGGGCTGGGCACGCTGATCGAGGTCTACGTGCCGCTCCGCTTCGCCGCCGCCGGACGGCCGGCGGGCGCATTCGAGATGTACCTCAGCTACAAGCCGGTGGCGGGCGCGATCGCGCGCGATCGTAAAGAGGTCGCACTGCTGATCGCCGGGGGACTGCTGCTGCTGTGGCTGGCCCTGTATCGGATCGTCGCCGGCGCGTCTCGCCGGCTACGGGCGCAGGCGCGCGAGAACGACCGCCTTGCCCGCTACGACCGCCTCACGGGACTGGCGAACAGGACCCTGTACAGCGAGCGCCTGGACGCCGAGCTGCGCTCGGAGCGGGGCGCTGAAGGCGCCGTCCTGATCGCCGATATCGAAGGCTTCAAGCAGATCAACAACACGTTCGGAAACGAGGCCGGCGACGAGCTGCTGCGCTCGGTGGCACACCGGCTGGAGCACGACCTCCAGCATGTCGCGCTCCTCGCCCGAGTCGGCAACGACGAGTTCGCGCTGCTCTCCTGCCCGCTGCCCAGCGGTGGTGCGGCGAGCGTGGCGAGCGAGGTTCAGCGTGTGCTCGAGACCCCGGTGGTGCTCGACGGGGTCGGCGTCAACGTCGAGGTCAGCATCGGCATCGCGCCCATGGACCCCGCGGCGGGCGGCGCCCTGGAGCTGATCCAGCACGCCGAGGCCGCGCTCGGGCGCGCCCGCGTCACCGGCAGCAGCGTGGAGGAATACTCGCCGCAGCGCGACCACTTCGACCCCGACCGCCTGAGCCTGCTCGGCCAGGTCCGAACGGCGCTCGAGAGGTGCGAGTTCGTGGTGCACTACCAGCCGAAGCTCGACCTGCAGACGCGCAGGGTGACGGGCGTCGAGGCGCTGGTCCGCTGGCAGCACCCCGAGCGGGGCCTGCTCGCGCCGGCCGAGTTCGTGCCGATGGTCGAGCAGACGGCGCTGATCGCGCCGCTGACGGCTCACATCGTGGAGCAGGCGGTGCGCGATCTCGCGAGCTGGCGCCGGCAGGGCCTCGAGCTCGAGGTCGCGATCAACCTGTCCGCCCGCAGCCTCCTCGACGCCGAGCTGCCGGCCCAGCTGCTGGAGATCGTCCGCCGCCACGACGTCCCCCCCGAGCTGCTCACCGTCGAGGTCACCGAGAGCGCGACCCTGGTCGATCCAGACGCCGCCATCGACGTTCTCAACCGGCTGCGCTCGGAGGGCTTCAGGGTCTCGATCGACGACTACGGGACCGGCAACGCGTCGATCGACTACCTCGCCCGGCTGCCCGCCACCGAGATCAAGATCGACCGCAGCTTCGTGGCCGCCATCTGCGAGAACCCGCGCGCGGACGCGGTCGTGCGCTCGACGATCAACCTCGCCCAGCACCTCGACCTCTCGGTCGTCGCCGAGGGCATCGAGACCCAAGAGGTCCTCGACCACGTGACCGAGTTGGGGTGCGACCGCGCCCAGGGTTACCTGATGGCGCGGCCCCTGCCCTACTCCGAGCTCGCCGCACGCGTCGCCGAGCTCAACGGCGAGCTCGCGCAGAACACGCCGCCGCTCGAGATCAACGCCAGGCGCACGACCCCGGCGGCCCGGACCACCTGAGCCGCCCGGCACGCCGCCCGCCTCGCTGCCGGTGATACGGTCGCGAGATGAGCGATCTCGGACCGTCTTCCACAGCCAGCGATCTCGCCGCCGCACTGCGCCGGCGCGAGATCTCATCCAGCGAGCTGCTCGACGCCTGCCTGGCGGCCGTCGACGAGCGCAACCCGGCGCTCAACGCGATGGCGCTGCGCAACGACGACCAGGCGCGAGCCGCCGCGGCCGCCGCCGACAGGAGGCTGGCGGCCGGCGAGGACGCTCCCTTCCTCGGGGTCCCGATCCCGATCAAGGACCTGACCCCGGTCGCGGGCTGGCCGGTGACGTTCGGCTCCAACGGGGCGCCGGAGGGCCCCAGCGAGGAGAGCGAGATGGTCGTGGACGCGTTCGTGCGCGCCGGCTTCGTGCTGTGCGGACGCACGACCACGCCGGAGTTCGGCGTCATCACGGCGACCGAGACCTCGCGCTACGGCATCACCCGCAACCCCTGGGACACGCAGCGCACTCCAGGTGGCTCGAGCGGCGGGGCGGCCTCGGCGGTGTCGTCGGGCATGTTCCCGATCGCACACGCCAACGACGGTGGCGGCTCGATCCGCATCCCTGCCTCCTACTGCGGGCTGGTGGGCCTGAAGCCGAGCCGGGGGCGTGTCCCGAGGCTCTCACAGAGCTGGCTCGGAGCCGTGGTCGAGGGGGTCGTCGCGCGCAGCGTGCAGGACGCCGCCGCGGTGCTCGACGCGACCAGCGGGCCGGACGCGTGCTCGTGGTACAACGCCCCCGCCCCAGCGCGGCCGTTCTCCGCCGAGCTGCAGGCCGACACTCCGCGCCTGCGGATCGGGCTGATGGCCAACGCACCGCTCGGGCTCCCCACCGACCCCGCCTGTGTCGAGGCCGCCCAGGCGGCCGCCGAGCTGCTGGAAGGGCTCGGCCACAGCGTCGAGCCGGTCGAGGTGCCCACCATCTCCGAAGAGATGGTGCCGCCGTTCATCGCCCTCACGCAGGCGGGTTTCGCCGACTACGACGGGGTTGACTGGTCCAAGGTCGAGCCGCACGTCGCACACGGACGGGCCGCCGCGGACGAGACGAGCTCCTACGACTACGGGCTGGCCGCCAAGGCGCTCGAGCGGCTCAGCCGGCGGGAGCTCGCCCGCTGGGGGAGAGACTTCGACGTCCTGCTGACGCCGACCTCGGCGATCCTGCCGCCGATCGCCGGATCGGTGCTCGAGGCCCAGCACGCGACGCCCGATGCACCGGTGCTCGACGTGGTGGCGAGCGTCTCGTTCACCGCCTTCGGCAACGTGACCGGCCAGCCGGCGGTGAGCCTGCCACTGCACGTCACCGACGAGAACCTCCCCGTCGGGGTCCAGCTGACCGGGGCACCGTGGCAGGAGGCGACGCTGATCTCGCTGGCGGCAGCGCTCGAGCGGACCGCGCCGTGGGCCGAGCGCCGGCCCGCGCTCGCCACCGCCTGAAATCCATCGCCGGCGCCCCCAAGGCGCAGAAGCTCCGGACCTTGCTGGTGGCCCCGGGCTAGCGGTTGATCGCCGCCAGGGCAGTGAGACACGCTGCCACTTCCCGTGTGACGCCCCCCGCACCGAGGCGTTCAGCGGTCTCTTCGGCCTCGTCGAGCATCGGCTGCACCCGTTGGAGGTCCTCGGGGCGGCCGCGCGCGACGAGCGTGCGGGCCCAGGCGACGTGGGTGCGGGCGAGGAACAGCGGCGCGCCGAGCCGCTCCTCGAGCTGGGCGGCCGCGGCGAAGTGGACCTCCGCCTGCTCGTAACGCTCCAGACGTCGCGGCCAGCCGGCCGAGAGCCGTGGTCGGCCGACCCGGCCACGATGGTTCCGCCGGCCACGAACTGGCCCGAGAAGGGCTCCAGAAGCTCATAGAGCTCGCCCACGCGATCGCGGAGGCGCAGCCGGGAGCAGACCTCCGCGCAGAGCAGCGTGGCCATCAGCCATGTCTCGTCCGAGCGGGCGCTTTGGAAGTCCGCAGCAAGCATCAACTCGCGAGCGTCGTGTGGGCGGTCGCTTGCGATCAACGCCATCGCTGCCGCCGCGCGCCAACTCGCGAGGCTGTCGGGTTCCCGGGCACGCTGCAGCGTCTGCTCGGCGTCCTCGGCGCCCCGGCCCTGGAAGGAGCGAACCCTGCTTACCTGGCCGAAGAACGACGGCCCGGCATCAGGCTCGCCTGATGCGCTCCCGACCTTGTACGCCTCGATCGCCCATCGCTCAGCTGCCTGGAGGTCGCCCCGAACCAGCGCCCACCCCGACTCGAGCTTCAGGCGCGTCCAGGCCATCAGCGGCTCCGGCACCGAGGCAGCCACCGCCCGCATCGTCTCCAGACCGGACTCGACCTGGAGGCGCTCCCCGGCCTGCAGGCCGACGACCGCGCGCCTCAGAGCCGCCCAGAAGCTCAACCGCGGATCGTCCAGGCGTTCGACGAGCTCAGCCAGCTCGTCGCTGACCTGTTGGCGCACCGCCAGCGTGTCGGTCCCCCATGTGGCTGCGCTGGCGTTCGCGAGCGTATGGGCGAGCACGCCCGGGTCGTGCGTGGCCCGGGCGATGTCGATCGCCTCGGTCGCGAGCGCCCGGCAGCGCTCCGAATCGCCACCATGGTGGAGCTCATACGCGAGCATCGCGAGCACCTGCGCGCGCCGGGGATCGTCGGCCGGGAGGGCTTCTGCTGCTGCCTCGAGCGCCCGCACGCGCTCGGCGTCGACCGCGCCGAACTGGGTGGCAGTGGTCCACCCTCGACTGTTGGCGAGCACGGCGCGCGAGAGACGGCCGGCGTCGTCGAGCTCCTGTGCGAGCGCGGCGGCGTCGAGTAGCGTTGGGCGGAACCCGGAGTCCCCGGCCTGGCGCTGGGCCTCACCCAGGCCGATCAACAGCTCGCAGCGCTCTGAGCGCTCCGCGCCGGGCGCTTGATCGGAAAGCGCAAGCGCCTGGCGATACCACCCCGCGGCTTCATCGGGAGCGAGCTGTTCGAGCGCACGTTCGCCGGCCCTGCGCGCATAGTGGACAGCCTTACCGGCGTTGTCGGCGCTCACGACCGCGGCGGCCCAGTGCCGGGCGAGCTCGCCCGAGCGCTCGCCCGGCTCATCCCCACACTCCTCCTCCAGAGCTTCCGCCACGCGCTTGTGAAGGCGCGTGCGGCGGGTCGTTCCGATGTCGTCGTAGAGCGTGTGCTGTACGAGCACGTGTGTGAACGTGAACCGTCCGGCCCGCTCGGAGCTCTCCTGCAGCAGCGATGCCGAAACCGCCTCGTCGAGCAGGTCGAGCAGCCGCCCCTCGGGCAGATCGAGCACGGCGAGCAGGAGGTCGAAGTCGAAGTCGCGGCCGATCGTCGCGGCGGCGCCCAAGGCCGTGTGAGCGTCGTCGTCGAGCCGCTCGACCCGGCGCCCGATGACCTCGCGGACGCTCCCCGGCAGGCGCAGCTCGGCGACCTCCCCCGCCACCTGCCAGCGTCCGCCGTCCTGCTGCACGATCGCACCGGACTCCCACAGCTGACGCGAGAGCTCGACGGCGAAGAACGGGTTGCCCGCCGTCTCGCGCGTGATCTCCCCCGCCAGCTCGGCCCCGTCCTCGCCGAGGGCCTGCCCCGTCAGCGCTTCCATCAGCGTCAGCACATCGCCGGACTCGAGGCCCGCGAGCGTGATGCGCTCACCGACCCGGTCGCGGTGGAGGTCGGCCAGGAGAGCGGTGAGCGGATGATCTCGCGAGAGGTCGGAGTCGCGGTAGGTGCCCACGACCATCACTCCCTCAGAGCCGCCGGCCGCCGTGGCGAGGTGGCGCAGCAGCGACAGGGTGGGCACGTCCGCCCACTGCAGGTCATCGAGAATCAGCAGCAGCGGCTCCTGCTCGGCTGCCCCCTCCAATAGAGCCGTGGCGGCGGCGTAGAGCATGTAGCGCTCGGTCTCCGGGTCGCTCTCGCGCGGAGCGGGGAGATCGGGCACGCGCTCGCGCAGCGCCGGCACGAGGCGAGCCAGATCCCCTCCGTGACGCTCCACGTGGTCGGCCAGGACACGCTGAGAACCCTCCTTGACAAGGTGTCCCAGCGCCTCGACCCAGGGCTGATAGGGAGCCCGCAGATCCTCGTCACAGCGCCCGTAGAGGACCGTCGCACCCTCGGCATGGGCGTTGATTGCGAGCTGGGTGGACAGCCTCGTCTTGCCGACCCCCGCCTCCCCGCTGATCAGAGCGAGCCGCAGCGGCCCCTCACGCGGCTGCTCCCATAGACCCGTCAGCCGCTCCCACTCGGCCTCTCTTCCGACGAAGCCCGTCGCGGGCAACTCGCGCAGGCGCTCGGGCAGCGCCACCGACCCGGCCGCGGTCAGGGGCTCCCACGGAACCTCGACGACCTCGAGCGGCTGCTCCAGTCCCTTCAGCTCGAGCGCACCCACCCGCACGAAGGCGTGCCCCCGCCCGCTGGCCAGGTGGGCAACGAGCTCGTTCGCGAGGATCTGCCCGCCCTGACAGCGGTCGCACAGCCGCGCCGCCTCGATCACGGGCATCCCGAACACGTCGCCCTCGGCCGTGCTCGCATCGCCGGCGCTGACCCCCACCTTGATCAACAGGGGCTCCGCAGCGGACCGGTTGCGCCGCTCGACGCGCTGCTGCATCAGGACCGCGCACGAAACCGCCGCAGCGGCGCTCTCAAAGGCCACCATCAGCCCATCGCCGGTGTTCTTCACCTCCCGGCCGCCCGCCTCGGCGACGGCGTCGCGCAAGAGCCCGAAATGCTCCTCCCGAAGCTCCTCCGCGACGAGCGGCCCGACCCGTGACTCGAGCTTCGTCGACCCCACCAGGTCAGTGATCACGATCGTGACCGTCTTTACGCCGGGGCTGCTCACCGTCCCATCATCGTCCCCCCGGAGGACCGTCGCAATCGGGGGAACACCTCGCCGCCCGCGGCGGAACGATCGCCCGGCCAGATCGGAGCCGTGACGGGTGCGATGCTGTGGGACGTGGCCGTCGTAGCAAGACCTCGGGCAGCGGATGCCCTCAAACTCGGACGGCGCCGGTTTCTGGCGCCCGAACGCATCGACATGGCGGCGATCGCGGGCGAACTTGGAGTGAACCGGGTCACCCTCTACCGCTGGTTCGGCTCGCGCGACGACTTCGTGGTCGAGGTGGTGTGGTCGCTGGCGCTGACGACCTTTCGCTGGGTGGAAGAGAAAGTCACCTCCGAGGGCCCCCAGCGGATCGTGGACGTGGTGACGGGGTTCCTGGACACGATCATCACCAACGTAGGCATGCAGCGATGGCTGGGGGAAGACGGTGAGCACGCGATGCGCCTCTTGACCGGGCGCAGCACGGACTTCCAGCAGCGCCTGATCAGCGAGATCCAGCGCCGCCTGGAGGAGCAGGCGAGCGCGGGGCGGCTGCAGCTGTCCGTCGACATGCACGAGCTCGCCTACGTGATCGTGCGCCTGATCGAGTCCTACACCTACCTCGACCTGATCACCGGCGAGCGCCCGGAAGCGAAGCGGGCCGAGCCGATCCTGAGGATGCTGCTGCGGGTTGACGCGTAGGTCCCGAGGGACCCCGCGCCCGGAAGACAACTGGTGGACGGCGGCCCCCCGTCCTGGGGGCCGCCGCCTTGCCCGCTCGGCGCGCTCTGGGAAGGCACCCGAGCGAGCGCCGGCCGGCTCTCACCAGCTGATCGGCGGAGACGGTTTCGCCGACGTTTCAATCGTGTTCCCGGGCCCCGCCCGGCAATCCAAAACCCGCCTTGCGAGCCCCTTCGAGCCGCAATGTATCACGATGGACTTAGTGTTGCAATTGCACCCTAAGGGCGGGGCCGATGCATCATGCCGATCGCGTGACGACGGTCAGCGTCGCCGTCTCCCGGACCCGGAAGCCGAGCTCCTCGTAGAGCCCGATGGCCCCCGTGTTGGTGGCCAGAACGTGCAGGAAGACACGCTCGGAGCGGAGCTGGATGGCCGCGATCAGCGCGCCCATCAGTCGCGACGCGAGCCCCTGGCCGCGGTAATCGGGGTCTGTGCAGACGGCGCTGATCTCCGTCCACCCCTGCGGACGCATGCGCTCGCCGGCCATCGCAACCAGGGCCCCGCCGCGGCGGATCCCCAGGTAGTCCCCGAGCTCGACCGTTCTCGGCAGGAACGGCCCGGGCTCGGTTCGCACGACGAGGTCGATCATCTCGGGCACGTCCGCGCTCCCGAGCGTGATCGCCTCCGGGTAGCCGGTCCCGGTGAGGTGCTCTCCGACCATCTGCACGACGTCGAACGCCTGCACCGCCTGCCAGCCGTGCGGCAGGCCGATGCCGGTGTGGCGGATGGCGACGAAGCTCCCGGGCGCGAGGAGAGCAGCGGCGTCCTCCCAGTCCTGGGCGGACGGCGTCGAGGGCATCGCCATGAACGGTGCGACGTCCTGCGGGTAACGGCGTACGCGTCCACGGATCTGCGCGAAGCGCGCGTGAGGGCCGCGCAGGGCCGCGTCCACGGGATCGTCGAGCAGCCCTTCCTCGGCGGATTGCAAGGTCACAGCGCGAGCGCCCGCGAGACGATCTTCTCGCCCTCGACGCCCTTCGGGAGGTCGCCGAAGGCCAGGCCGCGCTGCTCGAGGCGCCCGGCGCAGAAGGCCGCGGACACGAACCCGGGTGAGTGGCGCAGCAACAGCGACGCCTGCAGCGCCAGCGCCATGTCCTCGACCAGCCGCCGAGCGCGCCATTCCGCCTCGGGGAGGGCGGCGGGCGCCTCCAGCAGGCGCTCACGCAGCGAGCGCAGGTGGGCGTCGTAGCGCGCGTCGGCGCCGACGGCGAGCTCGCACTCGGCCAGGAAGGCCGCCACCGACCCGGGTTCCCGGGCGATGGCACGCAGAACGTCGAGCGCGATCACGTTGCCGGACCCCTCCCACACGGTGCCGAGCTGGATGTCGCGGTAGAGCTGCGCCATCGGCGCCTCCTCGACATAGCCGTTCCCGCCCAGACACTCGAGCGCCTCGGCGGCGAGTGGAGCGCCCCGCTTGCAGACCCAGTACTTGAGCACCGCCAGGGCAAGCCGCCGAAAGGCCGATTCCTCGCCCGAGGCGTCATCGAACGCACGGGCGAGCCTGATCGTCGCGGCGGTCGCGGCCTCGGACTCGAGCGCGAGGTCGGCGAGCACATTGGTCATCGCCGGCTGGTGGGCCAGCGGGGCGCCGAAGGCGTTGCGGTGGCGGGCGTGCCACACGGCCTCGGCGACGGCGCGACGCATCAGCCCGGTGACCGCGATCAGCGTGTCCAGGCGCGTGTAGACGAGCTGCTCGACGATGAACGCGGTGCCGCGCCCCTCCTCGCCGAGCATGCGCGCGGGCAGATGGTCGTACTCCACCTCCGAGGAGGCCAGACAGCGGCCCCCGAGCTTGTCCTTCAGGCGCTGGATGCGAAAGCCCGGGTGGGGCCGGTTGGCCACGAAGCAGGTGATCCCGGCGTCGGTCTGGGCGGTCGTGAAGAAGACCTCGAAGACCGGATGGGTGCAGAACCACTTGTGGCCGGTCAGCTCATACCAGCCGTCTCCAAGCGGCTCGGCGATCGTCGAGTTGGCGCGTAGGTCGGACCCGCCCTGCTTCTCGGTGAAGGCCATCCCGGCCTGTGCGAAGCGGTCGTAGTCGGGCAGCGTCATACGGTCCACCCACTCGGCTGCGAGAACGGGGTCCTGGCGCATCGTCGGAACCGCGGCGTAGTTGATCGCGAACGGGCAGCACGGTCCCGTGTCGAGCTGGTTGAAGAGGTGGAACATGCACGCCCGCACCACGTGTGCCCCCTCGCGTTCCTCCTGCCAGGGCAGCGTGTTCACCTGCCGCTCGACGCCGAGACGGAGCATCCAGTGCATCGAGGGGTCGTAGTCGATCTCGTCCACGCGGTTGCCGTAGCGGTCGTGGGTCCGCAGCAGCGGGATGTTGCGCTGGGCGCGCTTGGCGTGCTCGAGGGCCTGGGATGAGCCGAGGATCAGCGCCAGCTCGCGGGTGCGCTCGCGCCCCCAGCCGCCGCCCTCGCGCTCGAGCGCCTCCTGCAGGGCGAGGTCCGCCGAGAAGGGGTCGTAGTCCGCCAGCGGAGGTGGCTGGTTGGCGACCTCGTGCGTGGCCCAGCTCGGCCGGGTGGCCTCGGTGGCGCTCACAGACCCGACCCCTGGACACGACGATCGGCGTCCCCTCTCACGCTGGGTCCTCCGGGACGGGACGCACGGGCATCGCTCATCGGTCTGGCTTCGACTCTACGGGATGGCGATATCGCCCGCAAGGCGCGCCGCGGGGCGGGCGCCGGGCCGCGAGTCACAGCGTACCGCGGGGCCTTATGGTTGGCCCATGATCAAGCTCGTTTTCACCATCCACCGCAGGGAGGACATGACGCGGGAGGAGTTCCAGCGCTACTGGCGCGAGAAGCATGCCGAGCTCGTCAGGCGCCACGCGAGCGCCCTCGGCATCCGGCGCTACATCCAGACCCACGCCCGCGACACGGACATGGACGAGACCATCTCCGGCGCACGGGGAAGCGAGCCGCGCTTCTACGACGGCGTCGCCGAGCTGTGGTGGGACAGCATCGAGGACCTCGTGGCGGCGGCCACCAGCGAGGAAGGACTGATCGCCGGCCAGGCCCTGCTCGAGGACGAGAGTCGTTTCATCGACCTCGCTCGCTCTCCCCTGTGGCTGGGCGAGGAGCACATCGTGATCGACGGTTCATAGCCGCCACCACGAGGCCCGGCCGGGCGGCGGCGATCGCAGGGGCCGCTCGCTGGCACTCGAGCGGCTCACGCGCCCGTCCAGCCCGGCGACGGGGTCTTTGGACAGCTGTCCATATCGACGTGACCGGGCTCGGAGCGACGATTTCGGAGATGGCGCTGAAGGCCCTATCGCCGCGTGATCTAGCGAGGACCCAGACTCTGTTCAGGGGCTTCATGGGCCGGACGGGCACGAGCAACAGGACCGTCGCCGAGCTGCTGGCGATCTACCGCGAGCGGTGCGGGGCGCTGAGGGCCGGCGAGGACGCCGACGACGACCTGCGGGTCAACCGCTTCATCCGGGACATGGCGAGCGGCAGCTGGAGGGAGGGCCTCGTGATGCGGATCGGAGAATTCGACGGGAAGGTCCACCTGATCGACGGGACCCACCGCGGAATCGCCTATCTCGCCTGCCTGGAGAGCGGCATCAGCCGCGAGCGTCTCCCTGCCCTGACCGTCGACTGCTGAAGGCCGGGCCGCGAGGGCGGCCTCGTGTCGTTGGTCTCATGCGGGCCTTGGGCATAGGCTCGGGAGGAGGTGTCGGGCCAGATGTCAGCCGCCGCGGCGGCTACAGCGGCGAATCGGCCGCAAGCGCCGCCGGGTCTACGTCGGGGCCTGCCGCCCGGCCCCCGCCTCCCGCTTCCGCTGCAGACCGTCTTGGCGATCTTCGCCGGTGAGCGCTTCGCCGGTCACTGCCTGAGACGCTACGACGCGATGGTGACGCTACGGATCGCCGGCCTGGGAACCGTGGTGTCGGTGTTCGACCCCGAGCTGGTCAAGTCGGTGTTCACGGGCGACCCCGGGCAATGGCTCGCGGGGGCGGCGAACGCGAAGTTCCTGCGGGCGCCCGCCGGGGTGAGCTCGGTGCTCGTGATCGACGGCGAGCCACACCTGCGCATGCGCCGCCTGCTGCTCCCCCCCTTCCACGGCGACGCGGTACGCGCATACGCCGATCTGGTCACGGAGATCACCGCGTCCGAGGTCCAGCGATGGCCGCTCGGGCGCCCGTTCGCCGTGCATCAGCGAATGCAGGCGATCACGCTCGAGGTGATCCTGAGGGCCGTGATCGGTGTCCGCAACGAGGGCAGGCTGGCGCGCCTGCGGGAACTGCTCCCGCGGGTGGCGGGCGCGAACCTGTTCGCGTTCTGGGCCGAGAGCGCGATGCCGGGCCTCGGCGAGGGCGCGCTCGGGTCGCGCGTGCCCTGGATCGCCGCGCGCCGGGAGGCCGACCGAGTGCTGCTGGAAGAGATCGCCGATCACCGTGACACCCCGGAGGGGCGCGAGGACATCCTCGCGATGTTGATCGCCGCTGTCGGCGAGGACGGTGATCCGCTCACCGACGGGGAGCTCCGCGACCAGGTGATGACGCTGCTGGTGGCCGGCCACGAGACGACCGCCACCACGCTCGCCTGGTGTCTGGAGCGCCTGCAGCGCCATCCCGACTGCCTGCAGCGCCTCCAGCAGGAGGTCACCGACGGGGCCGGCGAGGACTACCTCGACGCGGTCGTCAACGAGACGCTCAGGACGCGTCCGGTGATCGACTCGGCGGTCCGCCGCCTGACCGCCCCCACCGAGCTCGGCGGCTACCTGCTCCCGGCCGGGATGACGGTGGCGGCATCGATCCGTGGCGTCCAGCGCTCAGAGGCATACGAGCGCCCCGAGGAGTTCCGCCCGCAGCGGTTCCTCGACCGGCCCGCACCTCCCTACACGCTGATCCCGTTCGGAGGCGGCGTCCGGCGCTGCGTCGGCGCGAGCTTCGCCGTGATGGAGATGAAGACGATCCTGCGCACGATGCTGCAGCAGGTGACGGTGCGAGCTTCCATTGAGAAGGCCGAGCGGCCGGTCCGATGGCGCAGATTCACCATCACGCCCGCGCGAGGTGGGCGCGTGACGGTCGACGCCGCCGCCGCCGCGACCTAGGCTGCAAAGGGTGCCGCGTCTGGCGGGACGTCCACGGCGTGCTCCTGCAGCGCGGCGAGAGGAACGACCTCGAGCGCCCGCTCATGGGTGGACGCCAGCACGACGTAGGCGGCCGCTCCGTCTTCATGGGCGCGCAGCCAGTTCAACGCCGTCACGCACCAGCGGTCACCGGGCTGGAGCCCGGGGAAGCGGTGCATGGGTATCGGGGTCGTGAGGTCGTTGCCGATCTGACGCTGGTGCTCCAGGAAATCGGACGTGACCACCGCGCAGATCGTGTGACTGCCCTGATCCTCGGGGCCGGTCCGGCAGCACCCATCACGGAAGAAGCCGGTGATCGGGTCGCTGCCGCACGGCTCGAGCTCGCCACCGAGCACATTACGATCGTCCACCGCACCAGTATCCCTGGCGAGTCGGGCCGGCCGCTCTCGACCACATAGTGAGATTCGTCTCGCGTGACGCCGGCGCGGTTCGGCTACGCGAACTCCGACCCTCGGTCGCGCGTTCCTCGCAGGTTGTTTCGGACCATTGTCGGCCCGGTGCAAACCGATTAGTGTCGCTTCGCTTCTGCCTGAAGCCCTCCGGGAGGCCTGCGGGGGCATGCCTGCCTCTCGCCGACCTCACCGGCTGTTTCGTCCACGAGCGACGGACCCTCGATCTATTTCGGAGAGCCGTTTTGACTTGGAGGCTCTTATGACACGTACCCGGATCTTCATCGCCGTCGCGACCATCGTGCTTGCCTGCGCCGGAACCGCGTGGGCGTTTCAGGAACTGCCATCGGGCGGCCAGGTCAACGATGACGCCGCGGCGGGAATCGACAAGACGGTCGACGTCAGCGGCGACGATCCGACGAACGCGGACGTCGTGGGCGGTGCGCTGACCGCCGGCAAGCCGGCGGTTCCGTGGGCGGTCTTCCGCCAGCAGGAGACGAGCGGCGCGCCACCTCACGACCAGGTGTTCGTGCGTTCGTTTGCGGGCGGCGGTTGGACGACGCGCGGCACCGGCACCGTCGGCGGGCGCTCCAGCGCCGCGCCGATGTTCAGCGGCTCACTCAACTTCGACCAGGGCGAGGATGGAGAGGCTCCCGCGATCGACTTCGCCGGAGCCGGCAGGACGGTGCCGTGGGCGAGCTGGTACGAGGACACGAGCGGAGCCGGGTTCGGTCAAGGCAACGTCTTCGCCAGCCGCTTTGACAACACCGGCGACGCCAACCAGGGCAAGTGGATCTTCGCCGGGCAGAGCCGAGGGATGGGAGGCGGCAGCGCTCCGGTGCCCTCGCTGAACATCCACACCGACCAGAACGCCGAGAATCCCTCCGTGGCAGGCGGGTCCGCGATCGACCCGACGAAACCGGCCCCGTGGGTCACCTGGCAGGAGACGACGACCCTCCCGACCCCCGGGGCGGACCAGATCTTCGTGGAGAAGCCGATCGGCCCCGGGGCGTCCAACTGCGACGGGGTCAAGCCCAGCGGCGTATCCGAAGGCGGTCACATCCCGGCAGTCGGTGGCTTCTGCTGGCAGCAGGTCGGCCTCCCGCGCGTGGGTCCGAGCGGCGCCGATCCGAGCTTGAATGTCGACCCGACCCGCAACGGCATCGAGCCCGACATCGCATTCACGGGTACCAACGACGCCGTGCCGTGGATCGTCTGGTACGAGACCGGACCGAGTGCGGTCCTGGGCCTGCACAGCAACGAGCTGGTGTTCGCCGCCAAGGGCGTCAAGGATGAAACCGCCGAAGGCGGCTTTCATTGGACGGTCGTGGGAAGCCGGCTGAGCGGCGCGCTTGAAACGAAATCCGATGTGTGCGGTGAATCCGGCGCGGGCGAGGAAGGGTGCTCGCTGAACAACAACCCGAACGAAGACGCCGAGGATCCGCGGGTTGCCGCGGGCACGATGAATTCGGCCAACCCCACGGTGCCGTGGGTGGCCTGGGACGAGAGCATCCATGGCGTCAAGCAGATCTTCGTGGCGCGGCTCGTGGGCGGGACCCACTTCGAACTGGCCAACGGCGGAGCGCCGATATCTGCCGGGAGCAACGACTCCACGCGCCCTGACATCACCTTCTCGGGCAACACGCCCTATGTGTCCTGGAGAGAGGACGTCGGCGCCGGCGTGGTCAAGACCTTCGTCGGCCACTTTGTCAACGCCGCCAGCCCGACCTTCACTCTCGACGAGAGCGACGTGCCGCTCACGCCGACCGCGCAGGCCGACGTGCGCGAGCCGATCTCCTCGGGCTGTATCGCCACGCCGGTCAACGCGGACGGCGCCGCCTGCCAGGGCGGAGCGCTGGGGACGCCGTTCTTCCTGTTCACGAACGGCAGCCCCCTGCGCGGGCTGTTCGCCGACGCCTATCAACCGGAAACGCCGACCACCGGTGGCGCGAGCGGCGTCGGCACCTCGACGGCGGTCGTGAGCGGTGCCGTCAACCCCGCGGGCGCTTCCGTGAAGGCGTTCTTCGAATTCGGCACCACCACGTCCTACGGCCAGACCACGGCGGCGCTCCTCACCGCCCCGAACGACAGCACAACGCCGTTCGCCGCCACGCTGACGGGCCTACCCACCGGAACGACCGTCCACTACCGCGCGGTCGCGGCGTCGGACTTCGGTTCGTTCGCCGGCAGCGACCAGACGCTGAAGACGGCGTCTACCCCGCCGCCCGGGCCACCACCCGCCAATCAGACGGCCTCCGTCGCCCACGCGAAGGTATCGGGCACGAACGCGATCGTGCGCGTCTCGTGTCCCCGCTCAGCCGCAGTCCCGTGCAAGGTGAGGGTGCAGCTCACGATCACCGAGATCTTCAAGGGCCACAAGCTGATCTCGGTGACGTCGAGAAAGCGGACCACGAAGAAGCTCGTCGTGGTGGGGACAGCGAGCGTCACGCTCGACCCGGGGCAGAGCCGGACGGTGCGCGTCACGCTCAACAGCCTCGGTAGGCGCCTGCTCAAGAAGCATCACACGCTGAAGGTCACGCTGCGCGTCACCCAAGCCATCTCCGCCCGTCAGGTCAAGGCGATATCCACGCAGAAGCTCACCTTCCGGGCGCCCAGGCGACACCGGTAGGAGTGGGTGGGCCAAGGGACTAGGAGAGTTCGGCCAGCACCTCGGCGGCGGCGCGTTCGCCGGAGCGCACGGCGCCGTCCATGTAGCCGACCCAGTAGTCGGAGGTCTCCGTTCCGGCCCAGTGGATGCGCCCGCACGGCTGGCGCAGGGCGGCACCGAAGTCCAGCAGCGTCCCGGGCCCGAGCCCGGCCACCGGATCGCCGCGGCTGAAGCGTTCTTCCGCCCACGCGTTCTCGACGTATTCGAGCGGCGCACTGGCCTTCGTCCCGAAGTAGTCGGTGAAGTTTTCGATCACCGCCTGGCGGCGCTGTTCGTGGGACAGGCCGTACCAGCTGCGGGCGTCGGCGCCGCCGATGAAGCCGAGCAGCACGCCGGGGCTGCCCCCCACCGGGGTGCTGTCGAAGGTCACCCTGACGGGCCCGTTGAGGCTGACCGTCTGACCGGTGAGGCCTTCTTCGCGCCAGAACGGCTCGTCGTAGACGACGTCCACCTTGGCGTAGGAGCCCATCGGAGCGCGCTGGGTGAGCTGGTCGCGGAGCACCGGCAGCAGCGGTTCGTAGTCGATCCGGGCTGCCAGCGGCGGCGGCATCGCCACGATCGCCTGCTTGGCCGACACGTGACCTTTTTCGAGCTGCACCTTGACCCCGTTTGCTTCCTGGGTGATCTGGCGGACGCGGGCGTTCAGCACCACGTTGCGGCCGAGTTCGGCGGCGACCTTCAGCGAGACCAGCTGGCTGCCGCCGACGAAGCGTTCTTCCTGGGCCCCTTCGGCCGTGTCGAAGTTCCGTTCGAAGGTCCCCGGGTGGGTTTCGTCACCGGAGCTGGCCAGGTAGAAGAGCACGTAAAGCAGCGACAGGTCGCGCGACTCCTGCCCGAAGATGGCCTCCATCGCGGTCGCCACGAGGCGCTGGAATTCGGGGTTCACCTCGTTCGCCTTGATCCACGTGTAGAACGTCTGGCTGTCCCATTCTTCGGCTTCTTTGGCTTCCCAGGGGGCCTCCACGTTGATCTGCTGTGCCATCGTGTTGAGTCGCGCGATCACCTGCAGGAGGTCCGGCAGGAAGGTCGGGTCCGGGGGCGCAGTTCCCGTCGGCCCCGTGGCGGCGTAGGTTTCCCGTTTGCCGTCCTTCCAGTAGACGTTCGAGCCGGTGTTGTAGGTCGGGAAGGTTTCGACCCCGACCGCTTTGGCGAGGGCCTTGATGCGGTCCTGGGTGGGCCCCACGAACTCGGCTCCGGCGTCGATGTAGGCGCCACCCGTGATGGGCTTGTTCCACGTGCGCCCGCCGACACGTTCGCGGGCCTCGAGCACGATCACCGAGTGACCGGCGTGGGCGATCGTGCGGGCCGCCGACAGGCCGGACAGCCCGCCGCCCACGACGACGACGTCCGCCTTTTTCGGATGGGCCGCGCCGGCGGCCGCGTTCGAGGCCTCTTCAGGCGTATCCGCGCGTGCGACCGAGGGCAGGGCGGCCGCGGCCGCGCCGGCGGCGGCGGTGCCGATCAGGGTGCGGCGGGTGAAACGTGTGTCCTTCTCGTTGATCAAGATCTCTCCCAGACAGTGACCCAGGGCGCCGGGCGGCTCATAGGGCTGTCGGACGAGGCTGCGCGAGCGTCGCGCACTTCGTCCCCTGCCTGGCCGGCCGCCGCCGCCCCCATCGCGTGCGTCAGTACCCGGGATCGCCGTACGTCAACCGGCTTCGGCGCCGAGGCCGGTGGCGGCTCGTGCCGTGTGTCCACCACCGCGGCCCGACGTGCCACGATGGTGCGCGGTGAGGTGCACCGCGCGACTCCTCGTTTCGGCCCTGGCGGTGGCGCTCGTGGCCTGCGGGTCGAGCGGTGCGGCGAGCACGGCCGGCTCGTCGAGCAGACCGGCGTCAGCGGGCGCGGCCCCTACTGCGCCGGCGTCGGCGTCGGCGTCGAAGGTCCGGCTGGTACAGGTCGGGCGCTTCACCCAGCCGGTGGGCGTCACCGGTGCGCCGGGCGAACCGAGCCGGGTCTTCGTCGTGCAGCGGGGAGGACAGGTGATGCTGGTGCTGAACGGACACACCCAGGCGCAGCCGTTCCTCGACCTCGGCGGCCAGGTGTATTCCGAAGGCAGCGACGAGCAGGGCCTGCTGGGGCTGGCGTTCCCCTCGAGCTACGCGAGCAGTGGACTGTTCTACGTCGACTACACGATGCCCGGCAACGACATCAGGATCGTGCAGTACCGGCGCTCGGCGACCAACCCGAACGTCGCCGACCCGGCCAGCGCCAGGGTCCTGTTGACGATCGACCACCACAAGTACACCAACCACAACGGAGGCCAGCTGGCCTTCGGGCCCGAAGGCGACCTGTACATCGGCGTCGGCGACGGCGGCAGCGAGGACGACCCTGAAGGCAACGGCCAGAACACCGACACGCTGCTCGGCAAGATCCTGCGGATCGACCCCTCACCGGCCGGCGGGTACTCGATCCCCGCCGGCAACCCGTTCGCGGGACAGGCGGGCAAGCGCCCGGAGATCTGGGCCTACGGGCTGCGCAACCCGTGGCGCTTCTCCTTCGACCGCTCGACCGGCGCCCTGGTCATCGGCGACGTCGGCCAGGACCTCCAGGAGGAGGTCGACTTCCAGGCCGCCGGCACGGGGGCGGGCGCCAACTACGGCTGGAGCATCTGGGAGGGAGACCGGCGCAACAAGCCCGGGACCGCACCGCACGCCGTGTTCCCGGTGCTGATAGCCCGCCACAGCAGCGGCTACTGCGCGATCATCGGCGGCTTCGTGGTCCGCGACCGATCCCTCCACGGCCTGTATGGCCGGTATCTGTTCGGCGACTACTGCCGCCCGCAGATCGAGTCGGTGAAGCTCAGCCCGGGCAGGGCCACGGGCCTGCGCGCCACCGGCCTCAGCGTGAGCGAAACGTCCTCCTTCGGCCAGGACGCCGGCGGACACATCTACATCACCTCGCTGGGCGGACCGGTGTACCGCCTCGCGGGCGGCTGACCCGCGCCTGCACGCGGGCGCGCCTTGCAGGCGCCCGACCGATGTCAGTTCGCGTTCAGAACGGCGATCGCGGCCGTGAGCAGAAGGCCGCAGACGACCGCGGCCACCACCAGGCTCCCCGCCACGAGCCACAGCAGGAAGAACAGTGCCCAGGCGAAGAAGATGAAGCCCACCGACAGTTCGCGCTTGGACCTGCCTGCTACGCGTGTGGAGTCCTCCAGCGCCTGCTGCTTGCGGGGGTCGCCGTAGCGCTTCTTGTCACTCACCGGTCCAGTATCCCCTGTGCGCGTACCGCGTGCGATTGCTGCGCCTCCTGAGCGCAACACCGACGCTCACCCGGTGGCCGCCCTCTGGGCGAGCCCGAACGGGCTGCCCTCGGAATCCCGGCAGATCGCCCACCGCTCCCCGGGATGCACGACGGTGCCGCCGAGCGCGGGCACCTGCTCGAGTGCATGGGCGATGTCCTCGACGGTGAAGTAGGGCAGCGAGAACGTGTCCCCGGGGCCGCGGCCCCGTTCATGGACGCCGAGGCTCAGATCCTCTGAGCGCGTTTCCCAGCCCTCGCCCTGGGAGGCCTCGCGCGCCGGCAGCTCGACCCCGAGCAGCTCCGTCCAGAAACGCTTGGCGCGTACCGGGTCATCGGCGGGAAACTCGATCAAGGTCCTCATCACGCATACCCCAGTCCGTTGACGTGCGGGCGAACCTCGGCGTCACCCGCGATCCGGGACATGCTCGCACCGCCGCACCCGTGCCGTCGGCTCAGCGACGCGAGGAGCCGTTTGGTGGGAGGATCGGGCGATGGCGGCAAAGGTTTACGTAATCCGCGGCTCCCACGCGTGCCGGACGGCCACGCTGATGCTTGAGCACAAGCGGATCCCCTACCGCGTCACGGTGCTACCGACGGGCCCTCATCCGATGCTCGTCCGAGCCGCCGGCTTCCCAGGTAACAGCACGCCGATCCGCACGGTCGACGGCGCGACCCACGGCCAGCTCGCGATGCTGGACAGGCTCGGCACGGTGCCTGCGCTGCTGCTGGACGGTGAGCGCGTCCAGACCAACCGGAAGATCGCCCGTCATCTCGAGCGGGTGTGCCCGGACCCACCGCTGTTCCCGGCCGAGCCGGAGCGTCGTGAGGCGGTGGAGGAGGCCGAGCGCTGGGGCGATGAGGAGCTGCAGATGGCGGCCCGGCGCCTGTTGCTGGCCACGCCTGCCTCGGAGCTGCGTGAGGGCGGAGCCCGCGGGCGGCTCGGCCCGCTGCTGGCCAAGTCCGACTGGCTGCGGGGGATCCTCGCGCGGCGTGCCGGGTTGGTGTTCCGCGCGAGCGACCGCAACGTCGATGACCTGCTGGTCGCGATCCCCCCGCTGCTGGAGACGGTCGACGAGTGGGTGCAGGAGGGAGTGCTCTGCGGTCAGAGCCTGACGGTCGCGGACTTCGCGATCGCCCCCAGCCTGGCGCTACTCTCCTACCGGCCCGACATCGACCGTGAGCTGGCGAACCGGCCCGCCGGACGTCTTCTGGACCGGGTTCTGCCCGACCCCACAGCGTCACCGGTCGGCGTGGCTTCCCCCGCCTGACCGCGGCCCGATCGTCAGTAGGACTTCGGCAGCCCGAGCGAGTGCTCGGCCACGTAGTTGAGGACCATCTCTCGCGATACGGGCGCGGTGCGTGCGACGCGGACGCCCCACCAGAGGTCGCTGAGGCCGTACTCGAGCGCGAAGCCGTTGCCGCCGTGGGCCTGGATCGCGCGATCGACGCACTTGATCCCCGCCTCTGCGGCGGCGAACTTGGCCATGTTGGCCGCCTCGCCCGCCCCCGGGACGCCCGCGTCGTAGAGGGCAGCCGCCTTCTGTGTCATCAGGCGGGCGAGCTCGAGCTCGATCTTCGCCTCGGCCAGCGGGTGGGCCACG
The DNA here is from genome assembly GCA_963846255.1 of uncultured Solirubrobacteraceae bacterium. Classification (GTDB taxonomy): domain Bacteria; phylum Actinomycetota; class Thermoleophilia; order Solirubrobacterales; family Solirubrobacteraceae; genus Palsa-744. Next base: position 2,761,311 of record CAWJVE010000002.1, on the reverse strand, counting down.
CCCTGATGCGCACCGATCGGCTGTCCCCACACCTCCCGCTCGCGGGCGTAGGCGGCGCCCCGCTCGAGCGCCAGGCGACCGACCCCCATCGAGATCGAGGCACCCATGATGCGCTCCGGATTGAGGCCGTCGAAGACCACTCCCAGGCCACCGTTCTCGCCCCCGATCAGGCGCTCCTCCTCGAGCTCGACATCGTCGAAGAACAGCGTCCACTGCTTGTCGGCTCCGCGGACGGCCATCGGGATCGCCTGACGGGTGAAACCGGGGGCGTCGACGTCCACGATCGCCAGCGACGGCAGCCCGAGCTCTCCGCTGGGGAGCCGCGTGCGCGCGACCACGAGCACGGCGTCGGCATCCTCCACGGCCGAGATGAACGTCTTCTGGCCGTTCAGCAGGAAGCGCCCGCCGTCGCGACGCAGCGAGGTGGCGAGGTTGTGGGAGTTGGTGCCCGCACCGGCCTCGGTGATCGCGAAGGCGATTTTCGTCGTCCCGGCGCCGATCCCCCGCAGCCAGCGGTCCTTCTGGGCCTCGGTCCCGTGCCGGGCGAGGATGCTCCCCACGATCGCCGGCGAGACCACGATCAGCAACAGGGCGCAGCCGGCCGCCGAGATCTCCTCACCCACCCACGACAGCGCCGTCATCCCCAGGCCTCCGCCGCCGTACTCCTCGGGGATGTTGACGCCCAGGTAGCCGCTCGAAGCCAGGGCCGCCCAGAGCTCGCTCGGTGGTTCATCAGCGTCGCGCTTGCGCTGCATGTAGTCGCGGCCGAAGCCGGCGCAGATGCCCGCCACGGCCTCTCTGAGGAGGGTCTCCTCGTGTGAGGGAACGAGCGGCAGGACGGCGGCGGCGGCAGTACTCGACACAGCCGGGCGATCCTACGGCATCTCGTGATCCGGGCCGGCCCGTATCGTGGCCGGGCCATGTCCCGGACTAGGTTTTACCGCGACGGGAGGCTCGTGTCCGAAGACTTCCCGGTCGCGGAAATCTCCGATCTCCTCGAGGAGCCGGGAACCTATGTGTGGCTGGACTACTCCTCTCCCACGCGGGAGGACCTCGCCTCGATCGCCGAGGAGTTCAAACTGCACCCCCTGGCCGTCGAGGACGCGGTCACCGAACACGAGCGCCCGAAGCTCGACCGCTACGACTCACACCTCTTCCTCAGTGCCTACGCGGTCCAGCTGGACACGGATACCGGGATCCTCAGCGCCAGCGAGATCGACGCGTTCGTGCTGAAGAACGCACTCATCACGGTTCGCGACGACGAGCGGTTGAACATCGACGCGGTCTCCCAGCGCTGGGACGAGTGCAGCGACCTTGCCGGCAACGGCGTCTCGTATCTGCTCTGGGGTCTGCTCGACCACATCGTCGACGGTCACTTCGAAGCGGTGCAATCGCTCGACACCCAGATCGAGGCGCTCGAGGACATGCTGTTCGACGACCGCCCGCGCCAGCCCGAGGTCCAGCGGCGCTCGTTTCAGCTTCGCAAGAGCCTCGTGCTCCTACGGCGGCTGGTGCTGCCGATGCGGGAGGTCGTCAACTCGCTCATGCGCCGCGACCTGCACGTGCTCGACGACAGCATGGCTCCGTACTACCAGGACGTCTACGACCACGTCCTGAGGGCCACGGAATGGACCGAGTCGCTGCGGGACCTGGTGACGACGATTCTCGAGACCAACCTCACGATCCAGGGCAACCGCATGAACCTGATCATGAAGAAGGTGACCAGCTGGGCGGCGATCATCGCGGTGCCCACCGCGATCACGGGCTTCTACGGACAGAACCTCCCCTACCCGGGCTTCGCGACGCACTGGGGCTTCTGGTTCTCGAGCGCCCTGATCATCGTCGGATCGGTGACGCTGTACTGGGCCTTCCGCCGTGCCGACTGGCTGTAGCGGACCCGGTCGGAGACCCGGTGGGTAGCTGCGGGCGATGCCCGGCGGGCACGTGCGGGCCGTGTCCGACGAACGCATATCCGTGATCGTCGACGGCCACGCACAGCGAGGGCGAGGCGCACGACAGGGCCTGCAGCGCGTGCAGCCCGTCGACCCGGTGGGCCCGCCAGCTCGCTCGGCGCCCGCTTGCGGGGTCGGTCGAAATCAGGACGTTGCCGCGAGCTTCGGCGATCAGGCACAGCGAGCTCGAGGGGCACGACACGCCGTGCAGTTCGTTGGCCTCGCTGTAGGGGTTCACGAGTCCCGGCAGCAGCTTGTTCGCGACCCTCGCGTGCGGAGTCCCGGGATCGGTCACGGTGACGATTTCCGGGCCGACGATCAAGCACATGGAACTCGACGGACAGGAGATGTCGCGCCACTGGCCGGCGTATCGTTGGCCCGGTGCCGGGCGCCAGGTGGCCTGGGCCCGCAGCTGGGGATCGGTCGAAGTGAACACCTGCCCCCCGTAGTCGGCGGCCAGGCACAGCGACGCGGTGGGGCACGCGACTGACAGGAAGCGTTCGCCGGCATCGGTCCTCCTGGCCAACTTGAGCACGCTCCAGACGGCTGCAGGACCGTCACGAGGATCGGTTGAGGTCAGGACGTCGCCGTTTTCGTCGACGGCCACGCACAGCGACTCGGTGGGGCACGAGACGTCGTTGAGTTCGTGGCTTGCGTCGACGTTCTCGACCACCCAGCTCGCGGACGCCCCGGCGGCGGGGTCCGTGGAGGTGACCACGTTCCCGGCGTTGTCGACCGCGACGCACAGCGACTCCTCGGCGCACGACACGGCGTCGAGCAACCGGGTTCCGTCAACGTCGTGGACAGACACCGCGGCAGCGCGGCCGAGAGCATCGGTGGTGGTGAGCACGGTGCCGTCGTGATCGACCGCGACGCACAGGGACGCCGCGGTGCAGGAAACGTCGCTGAGGTAGTTGAAGCCGTCGACGTCCAGGACCGACCAGGTGGACCGCTCCCCGGCGCCGGGATCGGTGGATGTGAGGACCCGGCCGTTGCGATCCAGTGCGACGCACAACGTCGCCACGCACGAGACTCCGGCGGTCTCACGTTCTCCGTCGACGGCGAGGATCGACCACCTGAGCGACCTGCTCGAGTCCGCGTGTGTGGTGATCGCGATGCTCCCCGCGTACTGGGGCGCGACGCACAGCGTCCGCGAAACGCACGACACCCTGCCCGAGCCCAGTCGTTCACCTTCGCGCCTGAGCCTCCAGCGCGCATGGGCCCCCGCGGCGGGGTCGGTCGAGGTGAGCACGCCACCGACGTCGCAGAACGACCGCGACGGGCAGGAGACTCCGATCGCGTCTGTCAGCAGACCCGCGGGCTCGCGCTCACTCCAGCCGGCGGCCCGGCCCCTGCGGGGGTCGGTGGAGGTGAGGATCGTGAAGTCTTCTCCGACGGCGACACAGAGGGTCGATGAGGGGCACGAGACGCCGGTCAGCTGGGCGGTCTCGCCGGTGGGCCCGCCGTGCGTGCGCAGGCGCTTGAGACTCCAGCGGGCGCTGGACCCGCGACGCGGATCGGTCGAGGTCAGGATCAGATCGCGGGTGCCCTGATAGAAGCCCGAGCCGACCGCCACGCACAGCGATCGCGACGTGCACGAGACGCTCTCGAGTTCTCTCGCGCCAGGTACATGCTTGACGACCCACCTTGCCGCCCCGCCCCGAGCCGGGTCCCTGGAGGTGAGCACGTCGCCGGCGTAGTCGACGGCGACGCACAGCGACGACGAGGGACACGAGACGCCGGTGATTTCGTTGTCCCTGTCGACCTGGACGATCGTCCAGCCGGCCGCCCTGCCCCGCTTTGGATCGCGCGAGGTGAGGATCTCGCCTTCGTCGTCGGTGGCGACGCAGAGCGAGACCGACGGGCATGATACGGCCGTCAGGGCGTGGTTGGAGCTGAACGGCTGCTGGCGGTCGATCAGGGCCCGCGGCGACCACACGAGCGGGCCGGCAGCGACAGCGGTCGCGGGCGCGGCTGGGGCGGCAGCGGGGGTCGCGGCCGCTATGCCCAGAGCGGCGCCGAGCAGCGCGGCGACGCACAACGCGGCGAAGCACATCGCGGCGACCAGCGGCGTCCCAAGCCCAGGGCGCCCTGGATGGCGTCGATCACGCCGGCATGAGCCCATAGGGCGGAATCGGCAGCGCCGAGCGCGCGCTGAAGTGCTGCCGCATGATCAGCAGCGTGCTGTCTCGGTGGTCCAGTAGGAGGGCAGCGTTGCGTACGGGTTGGGCCGTTCCGGCAGGTCGGTGACGTAGAGCGAGCCGGCGTTGTCCGCTTCGGCCTTGGTGCAGTCGGCTTCCAGCTCGGCTTCGGAGGCCCCGAAGACGATGTTGGCGATCTGCCCGGGCGCCGCGGTGAGCACCCACGGGGCCGGTGAGTAGCTGGCGTAGGCGGCGGCCGGCCCCTCGAAGGTGACGACCTGGTCGACCGCGCCCAGCTGCCACGGAGTGGTGGCCGTGTCACCTGGGTTTCCGACCACGAAGCCGCCTTTTTCGTGTACGTAGTCGGTGAGCTGGCGGTAATAGGTTTCCACCTTCGCACTCGGCACTTCGGCCATCTCGTCGAGGAAGATGCCCTCGACGCCCGGGTACCAGGTGTAGTAGTGCGCGATCGCCTTCTCCACGGCGGCCAGTCGCCGCTTGCCGTACTTGGTGAACACGTAGCCGATCACCCGCTGGCCGTCTTCCTCGCAGCTCCGGATCGGCCCGGCGTAGACCTTCGCCTCGCGCTTCACCGGCCCGTTGTTGGGGTTGAGGATCACGGTGGAACCGGCAGGCGCGGCTTCGCACATCGTCTGCCAGGGATCGGGCGAGCCTTCCGGGGCGAAGTAGGCGGGGACCAGCTCCAGCGGAGCCGCGCGAGCCTGCGCAAGTCCGAGCGTTGCGTTCACACAGGCGGACGCCAGCACGACGAGCACGGCGCCGAGGACGATGGCGATCGACGACCGGGCCGCACAGTCGCGCGCGCCCGGGGAGCGTTTCGACGGACGCCCGCCTGCCGACATCCCGCCCATCGCGAGAGCCTACAGCGGGCATCGATCGGGGTCAGCCGACAGCCCCGTCCCAGCTTCGCGTCGTGCGCTCCACCGTCGCGTCGTCTGCGAGCAGGCGGATCGCCAGCAGGGCGATCTCGTCGGCGAGCGTCGACAGGCCCGAGCTGCGCCCGGCGCGGACCTCTTCTGCCACCAGCTCGGTGATCACGGTCACGAGCACGCGAGGGACCAGCGCGTCGAGGGGGCGGAGCTCGGGTTGTTCAGCGCGGGCGCGCGCGCCGAGGGCCTCGAACATCGCCCGGAACGCCGCGTATTGCCGCTGGCGCTGACGCAGCGCGCGCTCCCCGACGACCGGGAGCGACACGAGATAGGCGCTCGCAAAGGTTGGGCGCCGCTGCCACCAGGTCAGGTATCGCCGGGTGCCCTCGCGCAGCGCCTGCACCCAGTCGGGCTCCGTCACGAGTGCGAGCAGCTCGCGGAGGAGTTCCTCGGCGATTGCATCGCACGCGGCCAGGAAGCAGTCGGCCTTGTCGTCGAACAGCTCGTAGAAGGCGTTACGGGAGACCCGCGCGGCGGCGACCACCTGCGGGACGGTCGTCGCCTCGTAGCCGTCCCGCCCGACGAGCTCGAGCATCGCGCTCACAAGGCGCTCGCGCTGAGACGCCAGCACCGCCTCCGATGAGAGCTTGTGGCGTCCCCGTGGAAGCGGCTCGGCGTGCCCGTTTAGATCTAAAGACACGCGGGTATTCTAATCGCCGCCAGCGCCGGACCACAGGGGCCGGGTCGATCATCAGGGGAGGACGGTTGAGAGCGATCAGCGGTAGCGCACGCATGGCGGCGGCGGCAGCGGCCGTCTTCGCGGTGATGGCGACGACGGCGTCCACGGCGCTCGCGGAAGGGCGCTGCGGGAGCTACGCCTGGTGTGACACCTCGCTCTCGCCGGCACAGCGAGCGCAGCTGATGCTCGCGGCGATGTCCCAGTCGGACAAGGTCGGCGTGCTCACCGGCCAGGAAGCCGCCGACGTCGGGATGCCCGCGATCAAGTTCACCGACGGCGCCGTCGGCGCGGGCGGCGTGGGATCGGGTACCGAAGACGCGACCGCGATGCCCGCCGGGATCGCGCTGGCGTCGAACTTCGACCCCGCGATGGCCAAACGCTACGGCGAAGTGGTGGGCGCCGAGGTCAGAAACCGCGGCTTCGACGGCGACTACGGGCCGACGGTGAACATCATGCGGACGCCGCTGGGAGGGCGCACCTACGAGGGCTACGGCGAGGACCCCTACCTCGACGCGCAGACGGCCGTCGGCTGGATCGACGGCCTGCAGTCCAAGGACGTGATGGCCGACGTCAAGCACTTCGCCGCCAACAACCAGGAGGGCCAGATCGGTGCCTCGCCCTTGGAGGGCGTGATCGGCGGACGCTTCGACACGGACGTGGACGTCGACCCGCGCTGGTTGCACGAAATCGAATTCCCGGCCTTCGAAGCCGCCGTCACACAGGCGCACAGCGCCACCGTGATGTGCTCGTACAACCTCGTCAACGGCGCCTACTCTTGCGCCAACCACTACCTGCTCAAACAGACGCTCCGCGAAGAATGGGGTTTCCCGGGCTACGTCGTCTCAGACGCGGGAGCGTGCCACGAGCCCAACGAGGACCTCGAAGCCGGACTGAACGTCGACATCCTCGATACCTGCTACTCGCCTCCGGCGGTCGACGCGCTGCTCGCCGCGGGCGTCGTGAGCGAACAGACGCTCAACGAACGCGACTTCGAAGTCCTGCGCACCCTCTTCAGCTTCGGCGTCTTCGACCATCCGAGCTGGCCGAAGGACATCAGCCAGGACGACGTAACGGGAGACGAGGCGGCGGCGGACGCGGCCGAGGAGGGCGGCTCGGTGCTGCTGGAGAACAACGGCGTCCTGCCGATCGACCCGGCGAAGGTTCACTCGATAGCCGTGATCGGTCCGGCCGCGAACCAGTACATCCACGGCAACGGCTCCTCGGAGGTCACGCCCTACTTCAAGACGACGGCGCTCGCCGGCATCGAAGCGCGGGCGGCGCAATCGCACATACCGGTCACCTACAACAGCGGCACCGTCGCCGCCGGCGCCGAAGAAGCCGCCAAGGCCGCCGGCCTCGCAATCGTCGTCGTCGCCGACACCGAGTCGGAGGGCGTTGACAAGGCATGCATGTCACTGACGGCGCAGTGCAGCGGCGGCCAGGCGACGCCGCCGGATCCCGAATCGACGCAGCTCGACTTCGGCGACCAGGACGAACTCATCTCGAAGGTTGCGGCGGCCAACCCCAACACGGTCGTCGTGATGGAGACCGGCGCGCCGGTGCTGACTCCGTGGCGCAGCCAGGTCGCGGGGCTGCTCGAGGCGTGGTATCCGGGCGAGGACGGCGGCAGCGCGATCGCGCACGTGCTGTTCGGCGACGCCGACCCGGGCGGGCGCCTGCCGGCCACCTTCCCGCAGAGCGAAACCGACATTCCCACCGCGGCGGGCGGAGCGGCGAGGTATCCGGGAGTGGTCGAACCGCTGGAAGGCGAATGCCAGATCGAGGCTTCGATGCCCTGTCCCTACTTCCAGGAGGACTACAGCGAAGGGGTATTCGTCGGCTATCGCTGGTATGACGAGCAGCACATCCAGCCGGCCTTCCCGTTCGGCTTCGGGCTCTCGTACACGCAATTCCGTCTCAGCGGGCTGAGGGTCCAGCGTGGCAGCGGTCCCGAACCGTCGGCCAGCGTCAGCGTGACGATCAAGAACACCGGCAAGCGCAGCGGTTGGGCGGTCCCCGAGCTCTACCTCTCGCTGCCGGCGACGGCCTCGGTACCCGAGCCGCCGCTGCAGTTGAAGGGCTTCGACAAGGTCCAACTGTCGCCGCGCCGGAGCGTACGCGTGACGATGCCACTCGACGCGCGCTCGTTCTCCTACTGGTCGGACGCGTCCAACGCGTGGGAGACCGCCGCAGGCTGCGCGCAGATCGAGGTCGGGCAGTCCTCCGCAGAACTGCCGCTGCATCGTGTCATCGCCCAGGGTCATGCCAAGTGCCCGCGATGAGCAGCCACCTCGAGCAGACAAGACAGACGACGCGGATGCTTGCGAGCACGAGCAGGCGGGGAACTGTCAGGCGGTCGGGGCGTTTCGCGTTGGCAGCGCTGCTCTCCAGCCTCCTCTGGGCGCTGGCGGCCGGCCCGGCCGCAGCGGCCCACAGGGCACCGAGCTTCCCCAGCGGCAACGGTCTGCAGGTGACCTCCGTTCAGCGACTCGACAAGCGCCTGTTCGAAGTCACCGTCACGACCTCGGCGCTTCCCGGGCCCGCCAAGGTCCGAATACTGCTGCCGGCCGGCTACGAATCAGAACCGAGGCGACGCTACCCGGTCCTGTACCTGTTTCACGGCACCAGTGGCGGCGCCGCCGACTGGACCGAAAAAGGCGAAGCCGAGCAAACGACGGAAGGGTTGCCGCTGATCGTCGTGATGCCGGACATCGGCCTCGACGACGACGGTGGCGGCTACTGCACCAATTGGGTGAGCGGCTCCTACAGCTGGGAAACCTTTCACATCGACGAGCTGATCCCATGGGTCGACACCGAGCTGCGCACGACCGCCACCCGCGCCGGGCGGGCGATCGCGGGCCTGTCACAGGGTGGCTTCTGCTCCCTGAGCTACGCGGCCCGTCACCCCGACCTGTTCCAGACGGCGCTGGCTTATTCGGGGGTGCCCGACATCGCCTACAACGCCACGGACATCGCCGGCATGACGGCCATCGCCGCCGCGACCGAAACGGGCCTCGACGGCGAACCCCCCAACTCGATGTTCGGCAGCCGCGCCAGCGAGGAGATCAACTGGGCCGACCACGACCCGACGACCCTCGCCGACAACCTGCGCGGCATGAACCTGTTCGAGTACTTCGGCAACGGCGAGCCCGAACCGCAAGAAACCCCCGAACCGGCCGCGATGTCGATCGAGGCGCTGGTCCACGAAGACAACATCCACTTCCACGAACGGCTGACCGAACTGGACATCCCGAGCTTCTATGACCCGTACGGCGACGGCACGCACTCCTGGCCCTACTGGACGCGCGACCTGAAGTGGAGCATCGGGCCGATCATGGAAGCGTTCGCCGCGCCGGCCACCGCGCCGGAAAAGGTTACGTATACGATCGCCGACCCGCAGTACTCCGTGTTCGGCTGGGGCGTCACGATGCGCCGCACGGCCGAGGAGTTCTCGACACTCGAGGAAGCCGACTCGCAGGGCTTCGCCCTCGCGGGCAGCGGCTCGGCCTCGGTCGTGACGCCGCGCGACTATCGCCGCGGCAAGTCCTACCTCGTCACGATGACGGGCCACGAAGGCACGAGCAGCGAGGTCGTGGCCGCGGACTCCGAAGGCCGCCTGCACCTCGAAGTGCCCCTCGGACCGCCCAACGCCTACCAGCAGGACACTCCTGAAGCGACCGCCGCCGGGACCGCGGTGTACACCACGCTGGTAGCCATCTCGAAAGCCCGCAGGTAGGCCTCACACCGCGGCGGGCCGGCGGGCGACCGACTCGACGATCGTCCCGTCGGGATCAAGGACACAGGCGCCGTAGCCGCCCTCGTCGCGCTCGCCGGGAGCACCGGCCTCGCGGTAACCCGCCGTGGCGGCGGCACGATGGAAATCATCCACGGTCTGCCGATCCGGGGCGGGGAAGGCGAGCTGCAGGTTCTCCGTCGCAGGCCGTCCGTCGGCGAGCAGCGAGAACGTCGCCCAGGCGCCCCGGAACTGCTTGCCGGCCTCCCAGACACGACCCTCCCGCAGGCCGGTGTGACGGGCAAGGGCCCGGTAGAACGCGACCGAGTCATCCAGATCGCGAACGCCGATCCACAGATGGTCGACATTGCCGCCACGGCGTGTGTCGTCGTGGATGACCGCCTCGATGCTGTTGCCGTCGGGGTCGAGCAGGAAGGCCCCGTAGTAGCCGGGGGTGTACCGAGGACGCTCGCCGGGCTCGCCGTCGCTGCTCGCGCCGAGCTCGAGACCCACCCGCCAGAACTCCCGCACGGCCTCGCGGCTCGGCGCCACGAAGCCGACGTGCAGATGGCGGGTGGGCGGGTGCTCGCCGTCGGCGCCGAGCATCACGAGATCGTCCCAGGCGACCGACCGCCCGTCGCGGTAGCTCGGCGCCACCCCCAGCGTTTCGAGCACCGCACCGTAGAGCCGCTCCGAGCGAGCCCTGTCGGAGACCCGGATCGCGACGCGGTCGAACACCCAGCCAGCCTAACCCCGCCCGTTGCCGGCACGGGAACCATCCGGTCGGGGATCATCATCGGTGAACCGATCAGAGAGGAGCGCCTGCCCATGCCAGTGCCATCCATCGCGAGTCCGCACTTCGACCAGGATCGGCATGCCCCCGAGGGCTTTCGAGCCCTGCGTGCGCTACTCGCCCGCCAGGCCGGCGCCGAGCGTCTCGGCCTCAGCCTGTGGGAGCTGCCCGCGGGCGAGGCGGCCTACCCGTATCACTTCCACCTGCACGACGAGGAGCTGATCGTGGTGCTCCAGGGCCTCCCGACGCTGCGGACGTCGGAGGGCTGGCGCGAGCTCGAGGAGGGTGAGGTCGTGTCCTTCCCGAGCGGCGAACGGGGCGCCCATCAGCTCGTGAACTGGAGCGCTGCGACGGTGAGGTTCCTATCGCTGAGCACCAGCGGCAGCCCCGATGTGGTCCTCTACCCGGACTCCGGCAAGCTGGGCGCCGCGGAGCGCCGGCCCGGCGGCTACCGGTTGCGCATCGAGATTCCCGAGCACACGGAGATCGACTATTGGCAGGGCGAGAGCCCACCACGCAAACCTGCCAAATAGCAGCGCGTGATCGCGATGAATGCGAATAGCTAGGGTGATGCGCTCCGTGACCGTCGCCGGCCCTCCGCCCTCATCGCCACGGCGCCCGCGCGGGAGGTTCACCTGGACCTCCGGCGAGCGCGACGTACGCGCGCTCTACCGCAAGCACTTCGGCGACCGGCGCAAGGAGCGCCAACTGCTCTCGACCGGGTCGTTCTTCGTGACCTTCGCGGCGGTACGGGGCATCACCCACGCGATCCGGGCCGAACGTGGGCCGTTCAAGAACATCACCCCGGGCGGGCGCCACATCCACCACATGACCTTCGGGATCCTCGGCCTCTTGACGGTCGGCTACCTGTGGCTGCTGGAGATCGGCACCAACGATAAACGCCTGGCATCGGGTGTGACCGCGGTCGCGTACGGGAGCGGCGCGGCGCTCACGCTGGACGAGTTCGCGCTGTGGCTCAATCTCGCAGATGACTACTGGACCAAGCAGGGGCGAGAGAGCATCGACGCCGTGGTGCTGTTCGGCTCGCTTCTCAGCCTGAGCGTGCTCGGCAAGGGCTTCCTGGCCGAGCTCCTGGGACTCGGCGGCAGCCCGCAGGAGCTCTCGCGGTCCTAGCGGTTGCGCTGTGAGCGTGACGGCCAAGCCTCACGGCGAGTCGGACCAGGCCTCCGGTGAGCGCGTCGGGAGCCTGCTGTCGGTCAACGTCGGCCTGCCGAAGGACGTGCCTTGGCAGGGCAGAACCGTCTTCACCGGCGTGTACAAGGACCCCGTCGAGGGTCGCCGGCGGGTCGGCAGGCTCAACGTCGACGGCGATGGCCAGGGCGACCTGAAGGGGCACGGCGGCGAGCAGCGTGCGGTGTTCGTCTACCAGATCGACTCCTACCGACACTGGGAGCACGAGTTGGGACGAGACGACTTCGTGTACGGGCAGTTCGGCGAGAACTTCACCGTCGAAGGACTGGCCGACGACCAGGTATGTGTCGGGGACCGCTACCGGATCGGGACCGCGTGCTTCGAGGTGACCCAACCGCGGGTGACCTGCTACCGCGTCGGGATCCGCATGAACGACCCGCGGATTCCCGCTCTGCTCGTCTCCCACCGCCGCCCGGGCTTCTACTTCCGCGTGCTGGAAGAGGGCGAGGTCCAGGCGGGAGACGAGATCATCAAGCTCGCCGCGGGACCCGAGCAGATGCCGGTCGCCGAAGTGGACGGGCTGTTGTACCTCCCCGGGCACGGCCGCCAGGAGCTGCTCCGGGCGCTGCGGATCCCCGCTCTCAGCCCGGGTTGGCAGGCCTCGTTCAGGGCCCTGCTCGATCAAGACCCGGCGGGCGGCAACGCCGGCCTGGCTGCACCCAGCCCTCCGCCGGCCTGGCCGGGCTTTCGGACGCTTGCCGTGACGGCGATCAGCCACGAGAGCCAGTCGGTGATCTCGATTCGCCTCGAGGACCCGGCGGGCGCCGCACTACCGCCCGCCCGTCCGGGCCAGTACCTCACGCTGCGGGTGCAACCGGACGAGCAGAAACGGTCGCTGTTGCGCAACTACTCCCTCTCCGGACCCCCGGCGGGGGCCTACTACCGGGTCAGCGTGAAGCGTGAACCTGGTGGCGCCGCCAGCGGCTATCTGTGCACTCGCCTCGCGGTCGGCGACCAGCTCGACGTGGCAGCGCCGCGGGGCACGTTCATCCTCGACCGCACAGACGCGCCGGTGCTGCTGCTCAGCGCCGGGATCGGCGCCACCCCCGTTCTCGCCATGCTCCAAGCGCTGGTGGCGGAGCATTCGCAGAGGGAGGTCTGGTGGCTGCACGGTGCGCGCAGCGGTCGCGAGCACTCGTTCGCCGCCGAGGCCCGAACGCTTCTCGGCGGACTCCCGAACGCCCACAGCCACGTGTACTACAGCCGCCCGGGCCCGGACGACGTGAAGGGCCGGGACTTCGACGCCGAGGGCCATCTCGGCGGATCGGTCCTCGCCGAGCTCGAACCTCCCCACGACGCGCAGGCATACCTGTGTGGACCCGGGCCCTTCATGGACGAGATCAGCGCCGCTCTGGCGAGCATCGGGATCGAAGCCTCACACATACACACCGAGCCGTTCGGGCCGGCCCCGAGCCAGACGCCCGGGATCGCGGCCACCCCGTCGCGGCCGCCCCACCGGCCGGCCGGCAAGGCGGGGAACGGACCGACGATCGAGTTCGCCCGCAGCGACCTGGCGATCCCCTGGAGCGAGGACTGGGCGAGCCTGCTCGAACTCGCCGAGGCCTGCGACGTACCGGTGCGATGGTCGTGCCGCACGGGCGTCTGCCAAACCTGTGAGACGACACTGATCGCGGGCGGCGTCGGCTACAACCCCGACCCCGTGGAGCCACCGCCGGACGGAAGCGTGCTGATCTGTTGCTCACAGCCGCGCGGGGACATCGTGCTGGACCTGTGACCCGACGCGGGGCGCTCCGGCCGAGCCGCGACGCTCAGCGGATCTCGATACCGCTGGGAGGAGGGTCCTCCTCGTAGGCGGCTTCGTGGGTCGAAGCCCGCCCGCGACGCCAAGCCACGACCTCGCTCCCATCGGCGGCCGGCTCACCCAGGGCTGCGTCCCGGTCGGCTGCGTAGCGTTCGGCCCTCCTGGCCTCCTCGGCGGACTCGGGGTCGCCGAGCGTGACGCGGTCGCGTCCCGCCTCCTTGGACGCGTACAGCCCGCCATCGGCGATGCTCAGCAGTTCCTCGAGGCTGTCCCCCTGGCTCGAGTCGGCCACCCCGAAGCTCGCGGTGAAGCGACGCGTGGTCCCTGAGTGGGCCGCGGCCAGATCCTCGCGTATCCGTTCGAGCACGGCGACGGCCTGGAAGCGGTCGAGCTCCGGCAACACGATCACGAACTCCTCGCCGCCCCAGCGCGCGACCACGTCGCTGTCCCGCAGCGCACGGTCGACGATCTGGGAGAACAGCCGCAGGGCACGATCGCCGGCCTCGTGCCCATGGGTGTCGTTGAGCTGCTTGAAGAGGTCGAGGTCGGCGAAGGCGACCGCAAAGGGGCGATCCGCCTTCATCAGGGCGCGCAGCTCCTTCTCGGCCGTGCGCCTGTTCACCAGCCCCGTGAGCCCGTCGGTCGAGGCCTGCAGCTGCGTCTTTTCGAACGCCCGCACGGTTCCGATCCGAGATCCGGCCTGGCCGGCGAGTACCGAAAGCTGCGACACGGCCTCGCCCGAGAGCGCCTGATTCTCCGGCCCGGTCGTGTGCAACACGCCGAGGGCCCGGCCCATGAAGCTCACCGGAACACACACCGCCGAGCACGGACCCGAAGGGCGGCCACGGAGGTGGGGACATGCGTTCAGCGAGTCGCTGGAGTCGAACACCACGGCCGTACCGCGGCGTACGGCCACGCAGGAGAAGGGCGACCTCACGGGGCATCCGGGCGGCTCGACGGCCGGACTGGAAGCCACCCGCGCCAGGTTGGCCCGACTGGAATCCGACAGCAGCAGTTCCATCGGCGTGCGCTCGGAGATCTCGACGGCGGCGCGCTCGACGACGTTGAACGCTTCGTGCTCCTCGTCCACCATCTCGAGCGCCTCGCCGAGGCGGGTGGCAAAGCCGTCTCTCTGCAGCTGGGCCGTGAGCTGGCCCTCGAGTTGCACGCGGTCGGTGGTGTCGCGGGCATTGACCACCACGCCGCGGAGGTTGCGATCGGTGCGCAGATCGGTCGTCCGAGCGTCCAGGTGGCGCCACTCGCCGGCCCGGTTGAGCATCCGGAAGCTGAACTCCGGCGGCATGCCGGTGCTCTGTACCTGCTCGATCACGGCACGGTCGTCCTCGTGGACGAACTGCAGCAGTCCGCTGCCGTGGAGGTCCTTCTCGGACCTGCCCACCAGGGCCCCAACCGAGCGGCTGGCGTAGCGGCAACCGCCTTCGCCGAGCACGACCACGAGGTCGCTCGAGGACAGCGCGAGGCTACGGAAGTGGGCGCTCTGGCGGCGGGTCGTCAGGAGCAGCACGGAGGCGAGCAGGAGGGTTATCAAGAGGCCGCCCACGCCGAGTAGCACCTGGTTGGTTAGGAGGTTGTTGAGGTTGGATTCGTCGTCGCGTCCGACTTCCTGGGCCGCCCTGAACGCGACGCTCGAGGTCAGTGCCGCGAGTACGCGGAGACGGAGGATCGGTTCGAGCCCGCTGACGTGCTCGTGCGCGGTTTCGGGCAGGTTCACCATCGGCCTGTGCCGCAGGACGGCTTCACCGGCCGCCGCGAGGTCCGCGGCCAGGTGCTGCTCCTGGACGAACTGGGCGCGGAGCACGTGGCCGTCGGCCGGCGAGAGCGTGGTTTCGTCGTCATCGCCGTTGACAGCCGGCACCTTGCCGCCTTCCAGCAACGCGGCGGCGCTGGCGGCGAGCACTCCGGCGGTGTAGGACGGGTCCGCCTGCCTGCCCGCGCGGATGAGCAGTATTTCCTCGAGGTAGCGTTCGGCGAGCGTGCGCTGGCGCGCGGCCACCTGGATCACGTTGGTGCGGTGCTGGGAGGCTTTCGTGGCCGTCACTGACAGCAGGATCGTGGTGACGGAGATCAGCGCGAAGGTCACGAAGATCGCGATGATCGGGGCCCGGCTGGTGCCGCCCACGGCAAACGGCTTGATCGCCTTTGTGCGGCCGAGCATCACTGCACCACCAGCTCCGAGTGCATGCCCGCCATGTAGTGCCCCTCCATGTTGCAGAAGAGCACGTATCTGCCGGGCTTGAGCGTCACGGTCAGGTCGCGGACCGCCCCCGGGGCCCCCGGCTCCAGCGAGCCCGGCTCCTGGCTTTCGATCGCTTCCTCATCCACCGTCAGGCCGTCGGGACGCAGGGGCAGGGACCCGTTCTCGGTCGGCGCGATGATGAACTCGTGATCGGTCGGGCCCTGATTGTGGACGCGGAACGTGTATTCCCCCGCCTTCAGCGTCGCTGGGGCGTTGATGTGGAAGTCGGCCTCGGTGATGGGTACCACCGACGGCGCCGCCTTCCCCGGCTTGCCCGAGCCGCCGCAGCCGCTGAGCAGGACGGCCACCAGGGCCGCCGCGGAGACGGCGCGGATGCGTGACCCACTGAGCGCACGCGCGGGCATCCGGATTAATCGGATGTTCGAGTCACATGCTTTAGGAAATCCAGCACCTGACGACGGGCGCCCAGCCGCTCGGGCGAGCGTACGAGGCCGGCCGCGGTCGTCAGGAGGCGAGCTCGAGCAGCGGAAAGGCTCGGCTTTCAACCAAGCTTCAGATCGATCTTGGGGTCGATCTGCTGGGCGGCGAGCAGCGAGGCGCCGAACGCGGCCAGCAGCAGATCGCGCAGTTGCGCTCGCGACAGGTCCCGGGCTCGGGTCCAATCGAGGATCGCCGCGTCCATGTAGCCGAGCCATCCTTTGAGCGCCGTGCGTAGAGCGGGGCGCGGCTTGCGCCGCCCGGTGAGCTCCTCCAGCGCCAGCTCGAGCGTGCGCTCGCGAAAGCCCTCCACCAGCTCGCGCGCGGCGGGCAGCGAGGCCGCGCTCTGCATCAGCTTCCCCCAGGTCTCGCCGTTGTCCTCGATCCAGCCCAGGTAGGCGTCGAGGCTGTCGCGCAGCTGGTCGACCGGTGTGCCCTCTCCGCTCGGCTCGATCAGCGCCCGCAGTTCGGAGGCGGCCTCGTTGACGGCCGCGATGAAGAGATCGTCCTTGGAGGGGAAGTAGTGGTAGAGGAGCGGCTTGGAGACTCCCGCCTCGGCCGCGATCTGCCGCATCGAGATCTCCTCGAAGGCGTGCCGGGCGAACAGCTTGGCGCCGGCGTCGAGCAGCTGGCGGCGACGCTCGTCCACCTGCAGCCTGGTGTATGCGGGTTGTGTCGCTGCCATCTCCCCCGGAGCCTAGTCGATCGCCGGTCAACAGTTGTTGACCATCGGTTGACAACCGGGGCAGAGTGCCCTACGGTGTTATCAACCATCGGTCAACTAGAGGAAGGGCCAATGACTTCCAGCACGACGACACAGGACGGACCAGAGGCGCGCCTCGCGGCGCTCGAAGACCGGCTCGCGGCGACGATCCAGGTCTTTGGCGAGGATCTGGACACGCTCGACGCGCGGCTGCAGAGGGTGGAGGTGGCCGGCGCCGCTCGGCCCACGCTCAGGCCGCCCGCCGGCTCCGAGCGCACGGCCGCCTGGGCGTCCCGGCCGGCCCGGGCCACCGCCGGCGATCCGTTGGAGGGACGCTCCGCGCGAAGGCCCCACACGGACCGTAAGCCGGAGGCCGCCTCGCGCGCCGCCGGCCCCTCGCCGGAGAGCTCGCTGGCGGACCTGATCGGAGGCCGCGTGCTGGCCTGGGTGGGCGGTGCCGCCACCCTGCTCGGAATCGCCTTGTTCCTGGCGCTCGCGATCTCACACGGCTGGATCGGCGAGGAGGCACGTGTGCTGCTCGCCGGGGCCGCCTCGCTCGCGCTGCTCGCTGCCGGCGTGTGGCTGCACGGTCACCGCGGTCGGACGGAGGCGGCCGTCGCCATGGTCGGCGCCGCGATCGCGGGCTGCTTCGCGACGCTGGTCGTGGCGAGCTCGGTCTACCACCTGATCCCCGGCCTGATCGCGCTGGCGGGGGCGATCGCGGTCGGTGCGAGCGCATCGGTGCTCGCGGTCCGCTGGGCGGGACGTGCGATCGCCGCACTCGGCATGCTCGGCGCGTTGAGCGCGCCCGTGCTCGTCGGGGCGCCGGAGGACTGGCCGACGCTCGCGATGCTGCTGGCTACGGCGACCTGTGCGATGTGGCTGGCCGCTCGCCGGCGCTGGGCGTGGCTGACGCTCGCGACCGTGGGCGTATGTGCCCCTCAGTGGGCGGTGCCGGCACTCGAAGGACAGACGGCGGGCGAAGACCTGCTCGTACTCGGCGCCTTCGCCGCACTCGGGCTGGCCGGCGCACTCGCCGTCGCCCGCGGGCACAGCGAGGGACGCGAGCACGGGGCAACGGCGGCCGTCGCCTTGGTGCTGAGCGCGACCCTCACCGCACTGGTCGGCCGGATCGCGCTCGGGGAATCCGCCGATCCGACGAGCGGGGCGATCTGGTTGGGCGCCCTCGCCGGCGTCCACCTCGTGCTCGGTGCCTGGGCTCCGCGCCGGATGGCGATCGACGTACGGACCCGCGGCGTGCTCGTGGCGCTCGGGGTGACGCTGGGCGACCTGGCCTTCGCCCTCAGCTTCCACGGGATCGTGCTGGCCGCGGGCTGGAGCGCGAGCGCCGTGGCCCTGGCCGCACTCACGCGGCGAGGGGAGCTCGATTCGCGCACCGAGACGCTGCGCGACCTCGGCATCGGACTGCAGGTGCTGCTGGCGCTGAGCCGGGCGCTGCTGGACGCGCCTCCGGGTGCGCTGATGGCCGGAGCCCCGACGCTCGCGGGCGTGCTGTCGCTCGCGAGCGTGGCGGCCGGGTGCATGGTGTGCGCGCACCTGGCCCGGCGACGCGACGGTGCGGCGCGTGCAGCGCTGGGGGCGACCGGGCTGGCGGCCGTCGCCTACCTGACCGCGTCGACGCTCGACGGAGCCGTGCTGAGCGCCGCATGGGCCTCGCAGGCCGCGGTCCTGATGCAAATCGGCCGCAGCAACTCGGACCGGCTGGCGTCGCGCGGAGCCTGCGCATTCGCGGCTCTCTCGGCGATCTACACGCTGGTCGCGGTGGCGCCGCCGACGGCGCTCGCCGCGGGCGACGTCGCTCTCCCCTCGGCGGCGATCGCGCTGGGCGCGCTGGCGGGTCTCGCGTGGCGCGCCGCGCGGTTGCACGAGCCGGGCAGCGCGCGACGCCAGCTCGCCTTGATCCTCGCGGGATCGGTGCTGCTCTACCTGACGTCGCTGGCCATCGCCACGCTCCCCGAGGGACAGGTGGCGCTCAGCGCACTGTGGGGCCTGACCGGCGTGATCGCGCTGGTGAGCGGCCTGCGGCTCGAGCTGACGCGGCTGAGCCAGGCGGCGCTCGGCCTGCTCATGGTCACGATCGGCAAGGTCTTTCTCTATGACCTCTCGACGCTGACGTCGATCGCCCGTGTCGTCTCGTTCCTGGTACTCGGGATGCTGCTGCTGGCCGGCGCATACGTCTATCAGCGCCTGCGCCCGCAGTCGCCGCCTGACATGCGCACGGTGCACCCGAGCCAGCGCTGAGTACGCGGCCGCCTGCTGTCTTCGGGACGGCGTCCCCGTGGGGTCAACCGGAAGCGAGCAAGGGGCCTCGGCGTGAATCGAGGCCCCTTGATGGTGTGGTGCTTCAGGAGAGCGTGCCGCGATGCTTCGCCTAGGCCTTGCGCGTGGCCGGCTTGTGCGGGATCGGCTTGACGACGCCTACGGGCGCCTTCACGGTTTTGGCGAGCGCCGCCGAGGCCCAGACGCAGCCCTCCGCCTTCGCAGCGTCACGCGCGGTGGTCTCCTGTTCGGCGTAGTAGGCGGCGAGGTCGTACTGGCCGTTTGCGGCCGCATTTTCTTGGAGTTCATCCCACAGTTCATAGGTGAGCCGGTAGACTTCGCACGTCGCTGCGTGGGTACCCGGGTCGAGTTTCTGGGCCGAGGAGACTGCCGGAGCAATGGCGGCGGTCGCGAAGCTGGCCGATGCGATGAGGGCGATGATGGTCGTACGGGACTTGGTGAGCATTTGGTCTGCCTCCTGAGGCGAGTTGGTTTGTAAGACCATCCTCGCCGCAGTCGAGCGCTCGCCATAGATACCCCAGAGGTGGAGACCCCTTACCCGCCGCGAAGCGGGCGTCCGTCATCCAAGGGCGGCCTGCGAGGGCCGCTCAGCTTTCGAAGGTCCGGATCTCGTACTTGGTTTCGAACTTGAGCGACTGGGTCAAGGTGATGACGGCGAGTTCTTCTTCCGGTTCCCTTGACAGCGTGAGGTATTCCGCGATCAGGAACTGTTCGCCCACGGTTTCGGAGGCTTCGATCAGGCCCTTCTTGCTGCTCACGTTGGTGAGGCCGGTGGACTTCGCCGCCACCAGGCCTTCCACTTCGACCTTCGGCCTGTCTTTCGGGGCACATTCGAACTTGAGCCACGGTTCTTCGCCTGGTTTGGGTTCGTATTCGATCAGGATTTCTTTACCCGCGTTTTCGACGATCGTCCCCAGCAGGTTGCCGGTTTCGATTTCGCCGGCTCCGGCACCCGAGGAATGGCACTCTTCCGTCTTGTGGCCCAGCCCGCACCCGGCGAACGTGAATTTGGTCTCCACGGTGAGGGTGCCGAGGATCTGCCCTTTGCCGACCGTCTTCTTGCAGGTCACCGGGAACCGGCGGGTGGTGATCTGGCCGCCCTTGCCTTTGATCGTGTACATCGAGTCGGTCGCCCCCGGGCCCGCTTCCCATTCGTACTTGTTGGCTTTGCCGCCGCTGCTGATTTCCTGAGCGCTGGCTTTGGTGTTACACGTCTTGTCGACGTAGTGGCCCGTGTAGAGCGTGCCTGCCTTCGGGGCGTTCACGCAGCGACCGAGTTCGGGTGCCGCCTGCGCCCCCGCGGCCATCCCCGCCCAAACCGTGATCGCGATGCCCAGCCCCGCGACGTGAAGGAACCTCATCTCCCCAACCACCTTGTTCGCCGGTGCCCGGCCAACACTACCTGGGTGCCGCGTGAGCTGTCAAGACGGCGAGCCCTCCTGCGGCCACCGCAGCGGGCGCCCTCCCGGCGAACAGAGCTACGCCTGCGCAGCAGGGCTGACAGCCGGGGCAGCTGCGGTCACGCTCGAGCGCGACCGCCTACCGCAGGTTCTGTGCAGCAGCACGAGCGTGCCGAGGAGGATCAGGCAGTCGCCGACGCTCAGCACATTGGGGAGCGGGCCCGGCACGGGGATCACGTCGCCCAGCCACAGCAGCGTCGGGTGGACGACGGGCGCAGAGTTCTGAAAACCGCCGTGCTCGCTCAGGTGAGCGATCCGCAGCGCCGCCGCCGCGGCGGGCATGACGCCGCCGTTGAGAGCTATCGCCAGCGTGTTGGCAGCGGCCCCCAAGCCGACCAGCTTCATCCCCGGTAGACGGAGGTTGGCGCAGAGAAAGGCCGCGATCAGCGCGTAGCTGGCTATGTGAATCGCGATATGAAGCGATCTGTGACCGTCGGGCGCGATCGTCACGATCACAACCTGAAGGGCAACCGCCACCGGTGCCGTCCAGGTGAGGCGGAGACGCAGGTCGCCCAGACGGCGCATGCTTCCGCCGGTGAGCGGCACGCTCGCCAGACAGAGGCCCGCAAGCAGCACGAGGATCACGCCGCGAGCCTCACCAGACGGTCGCTGGAGTCGAACTGCTGGGAGCCGATCAGCCAGCGGGTGGCTTCGAACTCGGGCAGCGGGCGGCTGATCGCGAAACCCTGCGCCGAGTCGCACCCGAGGGCCTGAAGCTGAGGACGAAGTCCGGGATCCTCGACACCCTCGGCGACTGCCCGCATGCCGAGGTTGTGGGCGAGGTCGATCGTCGAGGCGACGATGATCGTCTCTCGCGAGCCGGCTGCCATGCGGCGCACGAACGACTGGTCGATCTTTACCTCGGCGACCGGCAGATCGGCGAGGTACGCGAGCGACGAATAGCCGGTGCCGAAGTCGTCGATGGAGATCGTGACGCCCAGCTCGGCGAGCTCCTGCAGGACGGAGCGCGCGAGCGCGGGGTCGGCCATCAGCGTGCTCTCGGTGACCTCGAGCTTGAGGCGGGCGGGAGGGACGTTGGCGTCGTCCAGGGCCTTCGTCACGCCCTGCACGAAGTGCGGATCGTTGAGTACGCGCGTCGAGATGTTGACGGCGACGGAAACTTTGATCCCATCCTCGGCCCATTGCGCCGCCTGCAGCAGCGAGGTCTCGAGAACGCGCTGGGTGAGGGGTTTGATGAGGCTTGTCTGCTCGGCGATGTCGAGGAACGACCCCGGGTGCAGGAGCCCGAGGTCGGGGTGCTGCCAGCGCACGAGCGCCTCGACGGACTTGACCTGGGAGGTGCCGAGCTCGAGCACGGGCTGATAGTGGACGACGATCTGGTCACTGTCCACGGCCGTTCGGAGGTCGGCGGTGAGCGCGAGCTTGGCCGGGCTGTGGTGGTCGTAGCACTCCTCGTAGAGCGTCGGGTCGGCGTGCGTTTCCTTGGCGCGGTACATGGCGACGTCGGCCTTCTGCAGGAGCGTGGCGACATCGGCGCCGTCCCCCGGGAACAACGCGATCCCAACGCTGGCGGGGGCGTCCAGCACGATGTCCCCGAGCTCGATCGGGGTCCGCAGCGACTCGGCTATCCGTCGCGCGAGCGAGAGTCCCGCCTCTCCGTCGCTGCCGGGGCTGAAGATCGCGAACTCGTCTCCGCCGAGGCGGGCGATCTCGTCATCCGGGTCCATGTCCTCGCGGACGCGCTCCGCGACCCGCTGGAGCAATAGGTCTCCGTAGTGATGCCCGAGCGTGTCATTGACCTCCTTGAAGCGGTCAAGGTCCATCAGCAGCATCGCGCCACGCTCGCAGTCGCCGATCGCCTCCGCGCCGGCGTCGTGGAAGGCAAGCCTGTTGGGCAGCCCGGTCAGCGAGTCGTGCCGGGCCGCGTGCTCGCTGCGGGCTCCCTGCCAGACCGTGTTGTAGATCGCGAGCATCGGCGCCAGGAACAGCGGAAGCAGCAGCGATGAGTACGCCATCGCCGCGATCACGATCGGCGCCAGGAACAGCAGCACGCAGCCGGTGACGACGACGAAGAACAGGTCGTTTCGCAGGTAGCGCAGAACCGGCTCCCGTTCGTGCAGGGCCACGGCGACGCTCACTATCAAAGCGTTGACGAGCATGAACGCCGCGGCGCCGAGGAGTACAGCGGGAAGCTGGGAGCTCGTGAAGGGGTGTGAGGAGCCCGGATGGGCGTCCACGGAGAGCAACCGCATGACCACGTAGGCCGCCACCATCGAGAGCGTGTACTGGCCGAGGTTGAAACGAACCCGCCACCACGGCTTGCCCGCGTGTGTGTCCTGGATGATCGATGCGACCCCCTGGGCGATGAGCGCGGGGCCCAGGCCTCCCGCAAGGAGCAGGGCGATCGAGAACGAAGTCGAGAGGACGATCTCCTCGTCGCTGTCCCGGCGCGGAATCTTGACCGGCAGCAGCTCGCCCATCACCACGCCGGCCGCCAGCACCGCGAAGGTGTAGGGATGCGCCGTGATGTACCCGACGTCCATGTGGCCCGACAGCGCGACCGCGGCCGCGCACCCGAGGACGAAGATCGCCTCGCAGTAGTGTCGGGTGTTCAAGCGTGCGTGCACTGGCGGTCCACGGCGAGCACGCACCACTCAATTACGGTGCGTGCCCGCGAACGGGGAACTAGAACTTGTGAGCCGCTCCAGAAGCAACCACAAGCGCAGCAATCGCCGACGCCGCAACGACCACACGGTAGACGTAGAACTTCTTCATCGGGGGACCTCCTTGTCGAGAGCGCTCCGGGGATCGGAGCCCGTTTGGGACTACATCGGCTGCCCTAATCGCCATACATGAGGATCTCGACGGACGTTGGACTCGCCTGCCGCAGCACCCTGAGCGCAGCCCGGGTTTCCGACCGGGCGGTGGACGGCCCCTGCCCCCACGCGCTGGCGTCCAGGCGAGATGGCTGCCACCAAGAGGGCAAACGCCACCCCCACTTCGTTCCCTTCGAGGACGGGTTGAGCGGCCCGAAGCCTCTCGCTCCGGCGCCCGCCGTGACCCTACGCCGAACCGAGTCCCGGCGGTGTCTCTCCCGAGCGGGCCGCGATCGCCGCGTCGATGCGAGCGGCCACCGAGGGAATGAGCTCGGCGATGCGGCGCAGGTCCCGCGCGGTCATCACTATCGCGGTCATGTCGCTGGTCACGACGACGCTTGCGTTCCGTCTGGCGTCGCGCATCACGCCAACCTCCCCGACGAAATCGCCGCCCCCGAGCGCGGCTACGCGCTCGCCGCCGCGTCGCACCTCGGCACTCCCCGACGTTATGAGCACGAACTCATATGAGAACGCACCTTCGTTGATCAGCTGCGTGCCGGCCGGGAGGGCGACCTGGTCGGTCACGGTCGACAGCTCCCTCAGCTCCCTACGCGAAAGGCCGGCGAACAGGGGAACCGTGCGGAGCTTCTGTTCGTCCATCTCAATCGCTTCGGCCGCTGCGGGTGCACGGGCGCGGTCCGGGGACCCACTCGCCGGGCCACTCGGCGGCGCTTTCGGACGTCGCCGTCCTCAATCGGCGAAACGCGGGGGACGGCGCGGGGCGCCGGCGACGTTGCGACGGACAGCACAGGGGCCGCGCTCGGCGCGGCCCCCTGGTGCTCTTTCGGCCCATCCTTATTCGCTCGGGATACCGCTCGCGGGTGGGGGCTGCTGGGTGCCGCTGTAGGTGGTGATCGGGGCGCCCTTCGTCGGTTCGGTCCTGAGCTTCGCACCGAACAGAACGATCTTCCCGCCTTCTACGCGACCCATCTGGACGCCGTCGTATCCGCCGTGGTCGCTCGCTGAGTATCGGAACGGCACGAGGCCCGGTCCGGTCCAGCTGGCGCCGTGTTCGTTGACCGCCTTCACCAGGTCTTCGCGCGTTAGGTTCTTGCCCGCCGCCTGCAGCGCCTGCACCAGCGTGTACGCGTTCGCCATCCCGTAGAGCACGTTTCCGTCGAACGGGACACTCGCGTCGTACTGTTCCTTGATCTTCTTGAAGAACGCGACCCACGGGTTCGACGTGTCAGAGGGCGACGGCAGATAGCCGTTTGTGTAGGTGCCTTCGATCAAAGCCGTGCCACTGGCCTTGCCCTTCGAGACGGTCTTCAGAAGTCCCGCGACCGTCGTCGGGTCGATACCCACGTTCGAGACGAACAGTTGCGGCTTGTAGCCGAGCGTGAATGCTGTCAGCTGGCCGATCGCCGTGTAGATCGGGACGGTGAAGTAGACGACCACTTCCGCGCCCGCGGATTTGATCGCCGTGATCTGCGGCGCAAGCGTTTCGGTTCCGGACTGATATGGCTGCGCAGACACGATTGCGGAGGCCGGCATCTCGTCCTTGATGCCCGCGAGGCCGCCCTGGCCGAAGTCGTCGTCCTGGTAGAGGACGCCGACCTTCTTGCCGGCGAAGTGCTGCGCGATGTACTGGCCCATGATCTTGCCTTCGATCGTGTAATTCGGCTGCCAGCCGAACGTATACGGCTGTGCCGAGCCGTTGTCCCAGCACGGACATCCGGACGCCACGAACATGTCGGGGACTTTGGAGGAGTTCAGGAATCCGACGACCTTTGTGTGCGTAGGCGTGCCGAGACCCTCGAAGACGCCGAACACCTTTTCCTGCAGGACGAGCTGGTGGACGACGTTGACCGTGTTCGTCGGGTTGTATTCGTCGTTCTTGATGATCAGGTGGATCTTGCGCCCGTACACGCCGCCGTGTGCGTTGACGTAGTCGAAGTAAGCCTGCGAGGCCGGTGCGATCTCGCTATATCCCGGCGCGGCCGGGCCGGTGAGCGGCTGATGGGTGCCGAAGGTGATGCTGGTGGAAGTCACCCCCTCGGTGCTTCCGCTCGAAGAGGAGCCACAGCCCGCCGCGACGAGCGCAAGCGCAGCGACTGCGACGAACCACACCGTCGCCCTGCTCTGCCGTAGTTTCATCGTTCCTCCCGTCGTTCGGTCATCCAATTTCAGACCCGGATGAATTGCGGGCTCGAACCGCGCCACGCAGGAAGCCGGCGAGCGGGCGAACTCCGCCTTGGATCCCACTCGGCCAGACGAGCATCGCAACGATCAGCATAAACCCGTAGACGGCGAGCGGGAGATTCGCCCCGACCTTGTCGGGGAGCGAAAAGGACTGCGCGAGGTCGTGCGTCCAGTTCGGTAGGAGCACGAGAATCGCCGCGCCCCACGCGGCGCCGAGCAGCGAGCCCAACCCGCCGATCACGACCGCTGCCAGCAGATAGAACGAGAGCACGAGCGGGAACGCGCCCGGGCTCGCGAGTTGGAGCACCACGGCGAGCAGCCCGCCACCGAGCCCGGCACAAGCGGCACTCAGGATGAAGGCGAGTGTCTGCACGCGCGAGACGCGCAGCCCGCACACCGTGGCCGCTATCTCGTCGTCGCGAACCGCGCGCCACGAGCGCCCTACGCCGCTATGGATGAGGTTGTAGAGCACGAACGCCACGAGTACGGCGCCTGTGCACGCGATCCACGCCTCCCACCGCTCGAGCGGGAAGCTCGAGCCCAGCACGGACGGGACCGCGGGCGGATTCGTCGCGATTCCGTTCGCCCCGCCGAACGTTTCGGGGTACTGGTACGCCAGGCCCGGCAGGCCGACCGCGAAGGCGAGTGTCGCGCCGGCCAGGTACGGCCCGCGTAGGCGAGAGGCCGCGGCCCCCACCAGGACTCCGACGAGCGCGGTCACGATCACCGACGCGAGCAGCGCGGGGAGCAGCGGCCAGTGCTCGTTTGCGATCAGCAGCGCGACCGTGTATGCGCCGACCGCCATCAGCGCGCCGTGTCCGAGCGAGATCTGCCCGCTCAGCCCGATCAACACGGTCAGGCCCGCGAGAACCGCGAAGTAGTAGGCGGCGTCGGCGAGCTGCAGGTCGCGGTATTCGCTCAGGAACTCACTCAGGAGCACGAGCACGGCCAGCGTCCCGACGAGCAGTGCGAGCGAGCGCACGAGCGTGTAGTGGCGCCAAGAACGCGGGCCCCGCGGCCGCCCCGCGCCCGCGCGCGTGCGGGCGCCCGAGGGCGCCGGGCGACCCAACTCCTCGCGCGCAGGTAAGCCGCTCACACCCGCCGCTCCCGCGCCGAGGAGAAAAGGCCGCTCGGACGGATCATGAGCGTGGCGACGAGCACCACGAGGGCGGCAAGGGGCGCGAGCGCAGAGCCTTCGTAGCCGGACACATACGAGAGCACCAGGCCGAGGATCACCCCGCCGAGGATCGCGCCGAGCGGGCTGTCGAGGCCTCCAAGCACGGCCGCCACGAACGCGTAGATGAGTATCGAGTCGAATTGGTTCGGCCCGAGGAACACCGACGGGGCGACGAGTACCCCTGCGAGCGATCCCACGAGCGCCGCAAGCGCCCAGCCGATCGTGAACATGCGCCCGACCCGCACGCCCTGCAGCCGGGCGACCTCGGGTGCAAACGCAGCCGCACGCATCCGCAGTCCGAGAGTGGTCATGCGGAAGAGCAGCGCGAGCCCGGCCGCGACAGCGAGCACGACGAGCACGATGAACAGGTCGTTGGGCGAGAACAGCAAGCGCGTGCCACCGACCTCGAAGCCCTGAATCGAGAACGCTGCCGGGAAGGAGCGAGGGGTGTTGCCCCAGATCATGCCCGCCGCAGCCTCCAGAAGGACGAGCAGGCCCAGCGTGACTATGACCGCATTCAGCGGCGGTGCCGACTCGACCCGGCGCACGAGCACACGCTCGACCACCGCCCCGAGCACGAGGCCGCTCGCGAGCGCGACGATCAAGCCCACCCAGTAGGGATTGCCTGCTTCGATCACCACCGACGCCAAGAACGTGGTGAACATCAGCATTGCCCCCTGAGCAAAGTTCACGATCCTCGTGGCACGCCAGATAAGCACGAGCGCGAGCGCCACCGCCGCGTATATCGCGCCCGTCGAGATGCCACTCAGCGTGAGGTTGATGAACTGCGTCATCGAGCGTCCTAGAACCCCAGGTAAGCGTGTCGCAGATCGGTGTCCTCAGAGAGACGCACGGCGTCGGCGTCGGCGACGACACGGCCGAGGTCGAGCACGACGCCGTGGTCGGCGATCGAGAGCGCGCTGCGCGCGTTCTGCTCGACCAGCAGCACCGCGAGTCCGCGCTCGTCACAGAGCTCTCGCACGAGCGCCATGATCTGCACGGTGATCCGCGGCGCAAGGCCCAGGGAGGGCTCGTCGAGTAGGAGCACGCGAGGACGACCCATCAGCGCCCGCCCGAGCGAGAGCATCTGTCGCTCGCCGCCCGAGAGGGCCGCCGCCGGCTGGCTCCGGCGTTCCCGGAGAGCCGGGAACAGGCCGTACATGTCGCCGAGTGACGCGCTCTCCTTGCCACGCCAGAGTCCGCCCAAGCGGAGGTTCTCCTCGACGGTCAGCTCCGCGATCACGCCTCGCCCCTCCGGCACGTGTGCGAGACCATGGCGCACGATGTCCTCGACCGGGGTGTGGGTGATGTCCTGGCCGGCCAGCGTGACGCGCCCCGAGCTCGATCGCTCGAGCCCTGAGATCGTGCGCAGCAGCGACGTCTTGCCCGCGCCGTTCGCGCCGAGCACGGCCGTGACCTTTCCCTCCTCGGCCCGCACCGAGACGCCATCCACGGCCCGCACCGGGCCGTAGTCGGTGACGAGCCTGTCGACCTCAAGCATCGCGTCCCGCGTACCCCGAAGCTGCGTCTCCGCCGAGGTACGCCTCGAGCACGCGGGGATCCGAGCGCACCATCTCGGGCGGTCCTGTGCAGATCACGCGACCGAAGTCGAGCACGGCGACTCGGTCGCAGACGGACATGACGAAGTCCATGTGGTGCTCCACGAGGATGACACTCATCTCCGCGCCGATACTGCGTATCAGGGTCGCGAGCTGCTCCCGCTCGCCGGTGTCGAGCCCGCCAGCGGGCTCGTCGAGCAGCAGCAGCGAGGGCTCTGCGGCGAGCGCCCGCGCAAACGCCACCCGCTTCTGAGTGGCGAACGGCAGTGAGC
This sequence comes from uncultured Solirubrobacteraceae bacterium, assembly GCA_963846255.1. Classification (GTDB taxonomy): domain Bacteria; phylum Actinomycetota; class Thermoleophilia; order Solirubrobacterales; family Solirubrobacteraceae; genus Palsa-744. Next base: position 2,732,943 of record CAWJVE010000002.1, on the reverse strand, counting down.
CGGGATGGCGGTCGGCGACCTCCTCACAGCCTACGGCCCTCAATGCCTCGAGCGCCCGCTCGCGCAGCCCGCGCTCATCGCGCTCGGAGCGCGGAAGCGCAAGCAGCGCGCTCAGTAGCCCGGTGCGTCGAAAGCGCTCGGCGCCGATCATCACGTTCTCTGCCACCGTCAGGCCGGAGAAGAGCCCCACCCCCTGCAGGGTGCGCGCGATGGCCTCGCCGGCCAGGCGGTCGGGACGCATGCGCTCAAGGCGCTGGCCGCGCCAGGAGATGGTCCCTGACTGCGGCCTCACGAATCCGGAGATGCAGTTGAACAGTGTCGTCTTGCCCGCTCCGTTCGGACCAATCACGCCGAGCACCTCGCCGGCTGCGACATCGAGTGAGACTTGCTCGAGCGCCGTGATGCCCCCGAAACGCACAGTCACCTCCTGAACGTCCAGTACACCCGCACTCGAGGCGGGCTCCCTCATAGCCTCCACAGAATCATGCTACCCCGCGCATGCAACGCTAATTCCCTGTCTCGGGCGCGGGGAAGCGGGCGCTCAGCTCGTTGACGGCGGTGGCAGGCCGAGTTCTCGGCGGATCGTCCTGACCGCATGCTCGACGGGCTTGTTGGCGGCGTCCAGCCGCGGCTCGTAGGCGTGGAGCTGTCCCAAGGACGTGGAGGCGGCCGCCGCCGCTGTGAGCCTCGCCCGGGCCTGATTTACGCGGTAGAGATCGCGCGCGGTCCGCTCGGTCTCGGACGGGAACACGATTCGCAGCAGGCGCCGATCGAACAGCCCCTCCGTCGCCGCGGCGTCACGTAGATCGGCCTTCGCGCGGGCGAGATCGTTCCGATCGCGCTTCTCGAGCGGATCAAAATCCCGATCCAGCCGCCGGTTGCCGGCTGTTGCGATCGCGAGGTACTGAGCCGCCAGGGCGCGCCGGGTCGAGGCGAGCGCGAGCCCGCCAGGCCGGTCGGCCCCGCAGCCCGCGCCCAGCAGCCCACAGCAGCCCAGCGCCGCGGCGGCAAGGCCCGGGAGCCTCACCTCGCAGGGACGGCCGGACGCTGTGGCCCGGTCACCCGCTCGGGCTGGGGCTGACAGCCCGCCCGATCGCGTAGGTGCCGGGCTCCAGGCGCTGGGTCCTGCGGCGATAGGTACTCCACATCCATGGCCACTGGCTGGGGTCGTTGCCGTTCTGATCGACGTACCAGCTGGTGCATCCCGTGTGCCACACGGTGCCCGCGAGGGCCGTGCAGAGCTCGCGATTGAACGCGTCCAGGCGCTCGCGCCGGACCTCGATGCGGTCCGCGCTCGTGCGCTGGAGCGCGTCGAGGGCCGCGATCACGTGCGCCATCCCCGCCTCGATGACGTAGATGACCGAGCCGGTACCACCGTTCGTGTTCGGCCCGTAGAGAAGGAACATGTTCGGGAAGCCCGAGACGCTGAGGCCGAGATACGCGCGGGCCACAGGGTCCCACTCCTCGGCCAGGGTACGCCCGTTGGCACCGACGATCTCCATCGGCGCCACGAACGCATGACTCTCAAAGCCGGTCGCGAGGATGATGGCGTCGACGGGCCGCTCGGCGCCGTCTGCGGCTTTGATACCCGTCGGCGTGATCTGTTCGATCCGTTCCGTGATGAGCTCGACGTTCGGCTGTTCGAGGGTCGGATACCACTCGTCGGTGAGCATGATCCGCTTGCAGCCGATCTCGTCGGCCGGCGTGACCATGGTCGCCAGATCACGGTCCTTGATCGCCTTCTTGATCTGCTGCCGGCCGGCGGCGCGAAATGGGGCCAGGAGCCATCGTTGACTCGTCATCCCCGCAGCCCCGATGTCCATGAACGCGAACGTCGCTGTTCGGTCCAGACGCTGCAGCACCGGGAAACGCTCGAACAGCCGCCTCGCGCGCTTGGAGTACTCGAAGTCCATCTTCGGCATCGTCCAGCCGGGCGAGCGCTGGTAGACGTCTATCTGCTCGACTGCCGGCTGGATCGCAGGGACCGTCTGAATCGCGCTGCATCCGGTGCCGATGACCGCGACGCGCCTGCCGCTGAGGTCGACATCGTGTCTCCATTCGGCGGTGTGGAACACGGGGCCGGCGAAGCTGTCAAGGCCGTTGATCGTGGGGCGCTTCGGGATCGACAGCTGGCCGCAGGCCGTAATCAGGATGTCGGCCTCGAACGCTCCGGCGCTCGTCTGGAGCTGCCACTTCGCCCGCGCCTCGTCCCACTCCGCGCGTGTGACCTCGGTACCGGTCCTGGCACTCTCGAGCACGCCGTGACGACGGGCGACTTGCTCGATGTACTCCTGGATCTCGGCCTGGGGCGCATACCGGCGCGACCAGCGCGGGTTCGGTTCAAACGAGAACTCGTACAGATGCGAAGGCACGTCGCAGGCCGCCCCCGGGTAGGTGTTGTGCGCCCACACGCCGCCCACACGCTCACCGCGCTCGAAGATGGTCACGTCGGGGTAGCCGGCGCGCACGAGCATCACCGCGGCACCTATCCCTCCGAACCCGCCCCCTACGATCGCGACCGACGGCCGTTTGCCGCCGCCGTCCACCCGCTGCGGACCCCCGCCGTTCCCATCCGCAGCCGACTCAACACCCACTTCCCGAAGACTACGCCAGAACGACCCTCAGACCGGCAACCGACGGCGTACGGCGCGTCACGCGTCCGTCGCGCGGGTGCGCGACGCGCCGAGGGCGAGCAACATGGCGAGCAGGGGCTCTACTTCATCGTGACCGTCTCGCGGACTCGTTTGCCGCCGCGGTTGATCGTCAGCGTGTAAGCGCCTTTGCCGATCGGCCGGCGGGGGTTGAGAACGAGCCGCGTCCTGGAGCCGCCGAACGCGAAGCCCGTGGCGTAGGTGACGCTGCCGCGTGAGAGCACCGCTGAGAGCTTCACCCCCGTGAGCGCGAACTTGATGGGCGAGCTCGTTCCGGAGGTCTTGCACGTCTGCGCGATGTGACCGTGGTTGCTCGTAGCGCGTTCGCAGGTGATCAGCTCGACGGCGCCCGTCGCGCCCGTTGCGCCGGTCGCGCCCGCCGCCCCATGGACCCCTTCCTGGCCCGTGGGCCCGGTGGCACCTGTCGAACTTGGTCCTGCCGGTCCCGCCTGACCTTCGGGTCCGCTGGAGCCGGTGACGCCCTGGGGGCCGGCAGGCCCGCCGTTACCCTGAGGGCCCGTCGGTCCCGTGGCTCCCTGCGCGCCGCTGGGGCCGGTCGGTCCAGGTTCGCCTTCTTCGCCTTCTTCGCCTTCTTCGCCTTTGGGCCCGGTCGGACCTTCGTGGCCGGTGGGACCTTCGTGGCCCGTCGGACCTTCGTGGCCCGTCGCACCTTCAGCGCCGGTCGCTCCCGTGGCACCTTCGGGACCCGTTGGTCCCGTTGGACCTCCCTGTAAGTTCAGGACACGCACATCAGCAACGGCGGCGGAGTATCCGTTCGAGGCCGAGGCGTTCCAATCTTCGCCGCAAAAAAATGACTGTTCGTTGAGGAACACCACCCTGTGTGTGCCCGGGGTGCTCGGGGCGGGACCCAGGTCGATGGTTGCAGACCCCGATTCTCCGCTGAATTCGTCTTCCTCGATGCAGCCGGCTTGGGTTTGCCCGGCGAATCCCACCGGGACGTTGTCGACGCAGCTTCCGCAGCCGTTGTGGTCGGCCCAATTCGCCGTGAGCGTCACGTCTTCTCCGGGCGCTGCCTCGATGATCGTGCTGGGGATGCCGTTGAGTTCGATGCCGCTGAGCGTCACGAACCCTTCGTTGTTGGGATCGGGCGGGGCTGCCTGCGCAACTCCCGAGCCGATCAGGCCGAACGCGGCGACCACCGCGACGAGCCCAAGCCGAATACCGCTGCTCCTGATCAAACGCGTCATAGGGCGCCTCCGTCTCCGATCTGTTCCTCAATCGTGTCTCCGACCGCCACCGCGGGAGTGCTCCCACGGGCACGGGCACACGGCGCATCGCCCCGCAGAGCCCGACGCCCTATGTGTTCTCCCGCGCGGGGGGATCTCCTGCACCCATCGGCCGAACGAGAGTAGAGCCAACCGGCCGCCGGCAAGAAGCGGTACGGCGGGGACGGCCCGCGCCCGGGCCCGCTGGCTCAGCCGTAGTAGGTGTAGCGGTCGGCTTCGGCCTTCTTGCTTGCCGCTTTGACGGCCTTGACGGTCACGTCGACCGTACCTGCCTTCTTGGCGGCGGGCGCGGTCATGGTGCAGCGGATCGTCGAGAAGCATTCGATTTCGGAGGCCGGCGCCTTGCCGAACTTGAAGCTGCTGCTGGTTTCGCCGGGGACGAAGCCGTTGCCGGTGACGCTCACCTTGTTCGCGCCCTGTTTGGGGCCGGTATCGGGATTGACGTTCGTGATGATGGGGTTTTCGTACTTGAAGGTGGCGTGCTTGCCGGTGGGACTGGTGCCGAACGGGGTGGTGACGGTCACGTTCTGCGTGCCGGCGGCTCCGGGTGGCGTGGATTCCACGACGATGAGTTCCGGGGACTTGACGGTGAAGCTCTGCGCGGGCACATCGCCGAAGTCGACGGCACTGACAGCCGTGAAGCCGCTGCCGGTGATCGTGAGGGCGGTGCCGCCCGCCGCCGGGCCCCGCTTCGCTGAGAGCTTGGTGACGGCCGGTGGTGGGCCGCTGGCGGTGTACTTGTACTGCTCGTGTTCGCCCGGGGTGGTCGTGCCGAAGCGGGTCTGTACCGCGACTCCGACCGTTCCCGTTCCCGGAGGCGCGATCGCCGTGATCGAACTCGGCGAGGTGACGGTGAAGCTCTGCGCCTCGCCTTCGCCGAACCTCACGGCGGTCGCTTCAGCGAGGTTTGACCCCGTGATCTTGACGGCCGTGCCGCCCACCGAGGGGCCTTCGGCGGGCGCGATTGCGCTCACCGACGGGGACGGGCCATACGTGTATTGCGAGGCCGGACCGGCCACGCTCGTCCCCCCGCCGGTCGTGATGCTCACATCGACCGTCCCGCTGCTCCCGGGCGGCGCCGCGGCCCTGATTGCTTCGGGAGAGAGCACTTCGAAGCTCGCCGCCGGCGTGACTCCGAACTCGACCCCCGTCGCCCCGTCGAAGTTCTTGCCGGTGATGGTGACCTCCGTTCCTCCCCCGGAGGATCCCGAGGATGGCGACAGCGCCGTGACGTACGGTTCCAGCTGGGTCTCGATCGCGATCGCTGCCGAGTAGCCCGCTTCCCAGCCACCGGTGTTGCTGACGCTTTCTCTGACCTCGATCGCGTATCCGAAGTCTTCGCCCTTGACCACGTAGGTTGATCCGGTGGCCCCGTGGATCAACTTGCATTCGGTCAACTGGCAGCGCAGCCACTGGTATTCGGGTTCCCCGACGGCGCCGCTCCAGCGCCCTCTTTCGGCGCTCAGGGTCTGATTCACTTCGCCGCTCCCGGTGATCGTGGGGGGCGCTTCCTCGACGGGTGGGTGCGGGGCGACCTTGGCGGTCTGGGCCGAGACCGCGGGTGCGCCCGCGCCGGTGGCGTTGCTGGCGGTCTCCTGCACCCTGATCGTCCGCCCCGCGTCCCCGGATGGCACGTCGTAGTTCGCCGCGGTCGCCCCCGCGATCGCTTCGCATTCTTCACCCGAGCCGTTGCAGCGCTCCCACTGGTAGCGGTATGCCGTCGGTTCGTTGCTCCAGGAGCCTTGGAACTCGACCAGCGGCGCGCCCTCCCGGGCTTCACCGACGATTACCGGTGGAGCGGCCGAAACCGGCACGGCCCCCGCCACGACAGCGGTCGCGGGGGAGCTGGCGCTGCCCGACCCTCCCGAGTTGCTCGCCGTTTCCTTGAACACGATCGTCTTACCGACGTCCGCCGCCACGAGCACGTAGGTCGTCGCCGTCGCGCCTTCGATCGGCACGCATTGCGTGCCGTCCCCTTCACAGCGCTTCCACTGGTATTCAAAGCCTGTGGGCTCTCCGGTCCAAGACGCAGGGTGGCTCGTCGAGCGTGGCTCCCTGCACCGCCGAGCCCGAGATCGTGGGCACGCTCGACCCGTCCGGGTGCACGGCGCGTAGGGCCTGCGTGATCGGGGGGGAGGCGGGCGGGGGCACTTCCACGGTTTCGGCAGATTCCTTTTCGCTTGTACCAAACCCGTTTGTGTCCTTTTCGACGACCTCGAGTTTGTGTTCGGCGTCGGCGGCTCCGATGATGTATGTCTGGGCGACCGCGCTCGGGATCGGCTGACAGTTCCCCCCGGTCTGTTCGCAAAGCTTCCATGCCCAGCTCGGAATCGTGGGGGCGACTGGGTTCGTCCACGTCCCTTCATGCTCGGTCAGCGTCTGGTTCACTTCCACCGTGCCCGAGATCGTGGGCCGGGTGGTTGTGCCCGGAGGCGCCTGCGAGGCGATCCCGTCAGCGCTCGATTCTCCGAGTTCCCAGCCCGCGGGGTTGATCGCCCGTTCCTTGATCTCGATCCATTTTCCGACGGGCGTCGACGTCAGCGCGAAGCTCGATACCCCGCTCGCGACCAGGCTGCAGGTAGCGCCCGTGACGACACCGTTTGACTCGTTGTGGTTGGCACATTCATACCACTTGACTTCGGTGCTGGTGGGTTCGTTTTCCCCGGTTTCCCACGATCCGGGAACGGCGGTCAGGGTTTTGCCTTCCACCGCTGTACCGCTGAGTTTCGGAGGCGCGAGCATTACCGGCGGCAGTTCGGGAACCGAGGGTTGCCCGGACCCCAGGATCACTTCGTAGGTCGAGACGGCGGCGGTTCTGCCGACGCCGTTGTTGGCCTTGACCTTTACGCGCAGTGTCTGGGCCACCTCGTCCGGCTGGACGACGTAGGTAGCGGCGTCGCCGGTGGCGCCGATCGGATTGCATTCGCTGCCTAGGTTTTCGGAGTTGCCTGCCTGTTCGTAGCCTTCGCAGAGCAGCCATTCATAGGAGAAGTCGGCTGCCGTGAACCCGCCACTCGGCGGGTTCGTCCATACGCCCGCAGAGGCGGTCAGGGTTTCGCCGGGCTGTGGCACGCCACTGATCGCGGGCGCTGTTGTGTTCTCGGGCCAGGTGGAGGGGACGGCCGGCGCGACGATCGCTTTTCTGTCCTGTTTGTGGGCGTTGTCGCCTTCGGGTTTCGCCTTCACGACGACTTCGTACGGTTCGGCTTCAAGCCCACCCACCGCGAAGCCATTTACGGGCGCGCACGGCGTGCAGTTCTGTGGGCTCCCGGGCGGATTGGTGAAGGAGCCACCACTGGCCGACCGGTCGCGCACGATGTATTCGTCCGCGAACTGCTGCGACAGACTCTCCCCGCTGTCCCAGCTGAGCTTCAGTTCGAGCTGACCCGCGGTCGCGTTCGACGGCGGAGCGGGTGTGGCGACGCCCAGTGCCGGCGGCGGCGTAGCGTTGTTTTCCACGGCAGCGACCGCAGTGGTCGGGCTGGCTGCGATGCCGGCGACGCCCGCCAGGCCGGCCACGGGCTGCGGCCCGATCAACTTCGTCGTCGTATACGTCTGATTTCCCACGCCCAGCAGTTCGTGTGGGCCCTCCGTGCCGAACGCGTACAGGACCCTGTTGCCGTTTGCTTCTTCCTCGACGGCGTAGCTGACGCCTTCGCCGGCTGCGATGCCGCGCGCCTTGTCACCCGCCGGAAGGCCCAGCACGGGCACCGGAGTTTCGTCGCACGCGGCCGGACCGCACGTGTTGGCGGCCACGCCGCTGCCCAGCTGTCCCGCGTTGTCAGCCCCCCACCCGTACAGGCCGCCGTTTGCGAGGCGCGCCAGCGCCTGCGCATCACCGCCGAGTATTTCCACCACCGGAGAGGGCGGAGAGAAGTTCGAGACCTTGACCGGGGTACCCGTGCCTTGATGGTTCACGGACGGATTGCCCAACTGCCCTTTCCCGTTTCCCCCCAGGAAAGCACTTCGAGGCCGCCGCCCTTGACCGCGTAGCCCGTTTCTTCGCCAGCGCCGATGACTTCCACGCCCGTGAGAGGTTGGCCGTTGATCATCACCTTCCGCGGGATCGTGCTGCATTGCAGACCCGGCCGTGTGGCGTGGGTTTCGCCGATGCATTCTTCGACGTCATTTGCCGAAGCGGTCTCTTCCACGCCCAGCTTGCCGCCGTTGTCCTCACCCCAGGCCATGACTTCGCCGTTTTCCAGTAGCGCATAGTCACGCCTGCCACCGGCCACGATCTGCTTCACCTTCAGCGGCAGGTGTTCGACCTTCGCCGGCAGCTGCCTCGCCGGGAACCCGTGCGGGAGCGCTTCCCGCTCCCAGTCGCTTTCTCCATTCCCGCGCTCGCCGTATTCGCTGGCTCCCCACGTCCACACGGTGCCGTTGTACAAGAGCGCCATGGCGTGCGCGCCCGCGGCCGCGATTTCCTTGACTTCCGGGGCGAGCCCCTTCACCGTGACCGGCTTGGTCTGATCCGCCAGGCTCCCATCCCCCAGCTGCGCCCTGTTACCTGAACCCCAGGCCTCCACGGTACACGTCGCACCGACAAGCCCGAGCCCGAATTTGAACCCCGCCCTGACCTGGGTCACCCCCACGCCCCCGAGACTCGGAACGGGCTGTGGCGCGTTCTCATATCCCGTCCCGGAGCCCGACGAGAAGCTGCGGAACCCGGACGCCAGCTGACCCACGCCGTTCACGCCCCAGTCCGCCACGCCCAGTGAGCCCCGCGCCGTCGCGCATTGCGAAGGCTTTTCGAACACATACACCATGCCCTGGAGTTCGTGCGGGCCGATCTCGTGGTCGGGCCCTCCGGCCACGATCGTCCCGCCCGAGACCGCAACCGAGTAGCCGAACCCGTCGGCCTCGTCGGTGTTCGAGCCGGTCAGTTCGGCGGTCTGGGTCGCATTCGCCCAGCCCGAGGCGGGCCGTTCGTACACATCGGCCACGCCCTGATCCGAACTGAATCCGTCCTCGCCAACCCCGCCGGTCGGCGCTCCGGCAATAATCGTTTCGCCAGATACCGCGACCGACTCGCCGAGCCGGTCTTCCAAGGCGCCGTCCGAGGCGGTCAGCTCGGCGGTCTGGGTCACGTTCGCCCAGGCCGCGCCGGGTCTTTCGAACACATACGCCGCACCCTGAGCAGCGTTTGCGCCGACCTTGTGCCGCGGTGCTCCGGCCACGATCGTCTGGCCCGACACCGCGACCGGGCCGAGCTCGTCGTTTACTCCACCGTCAGAGGCGGTGAGCTCGGCATTCTGTGTCGCATTCGCCCAGGCCGACCCGTGCTTTTCAAACACGTACACCGCACCCTGATCGGCGTTCGAGCCGACCTTGTGATCGCGTGCTCCGGCGGCGATCGTTTCCCCGGAGACCGCGATGAATTCGCCGAGCCGATCATCCAAGGCGCCGTCCGAGGCGGTCAGCTCAGCGGTCTGGGTCGCATTGGTCCAGGCCGATCCGGGCTTTTCAAACACGTACGCCGCACCCTGGCGGGCGTTCGAACCGACCTTGTGCCCTCCCGCTCCGGCAACGATCGTCTGGCCCGAGACCGCGACCGATTCGCCGAGCCGATCTTCCGAGGCGCCGTCCGAGGCGCTCAGCTCAGCGGTCTGGGTCGCATCCTCCCAGCCCGGCCCGGGCTTTTCATACACGTACACCGCACCCTGGTTGGCGTTCGAGCCGACCTTGTGGTCGGGCGCTCCAGCGACGATCGTGTTGCCCGAGATCGCGACCGAGACACCAAGGGAGTCGCCTTCGCCGCCGTCTGAGGCGGTCAGTTCGGCGGTCTGGGTCGCATTGGCCCAGCCCGAGCCCGGCTCTTCGAACACATACACGGCACCCTGGCCTTCGTTTTCGCCCACCGTGTGCTGCTGCGGTCCCGCGACGATCGTGTCGCCCGACACCGCGACCGCCCACCCGAGTGCGTCGCCTTCGCCGCCCTGTGAGGCGCTCAGCTCGGCGGTCTGGATGAAGGGGTCGATCCGCAGCGGGTAGCGGGCCCCGGAGCTGTCTACGTGAAGCAGGATCCGACCGTCTCCAAGCTGCAGCCAGCTGTGCAACCGGTGCCCGCGGGCGTCGGTCGCAGACAGGCCCGTGTAGTGGAGCGCGGCTCTGCCCGCGTGGGTCAGGGTGAGGCCCTGCCCGTTCTCGGCGAGCGAGGCCCGCGCGTTGCCCGAGAGCGCGATCGAGAGCGTCAGGGGACCGGCCGGGGTCCCCGCAGGTGCGTGCGCGACCGTGAAGCCCTGCTCCAGCCCGAGCGGCCCGTTCGCGTACCACTCGCTAACTCCCGCGCGCGGGTAGAGGACACGATTGGCGCGAGCGCGCGGAGCAACCGCTCCGACGGCCCCGAGCGCGGAGCCGTAGCCGACCGCGCGCAGGCCGAGCCCGATGTGGGCGGCGCCGGCGCTGACGGACACCCCGGAGCTCGTGAAGCTAGTGCGCAGATGCTGCGGGGCACTCGTGGCCGTGAAGCCGCCCCGATCGGCGCGTGCGCGGTAGGCCGCGCCATCGGCGCCCAGCGCCGCAGACACCGGCCCCTGCGCTGCCAGAGGAAGACGCAGGAGTCCCTTCTGGGAGAAGCCGCGAGTGCGCACGGCCGCTGCCACGGAGGAGTGCCCGCCACCCACACCGTGGTAAAGCGCAGCCCCGAGGCCGAGTGCGATCAGCGCAGCCGCCGCCAGCGCACGCCACAGCGCCCCACCCGTAAACGCCATCCGGTCGTCAACCGCAGCACCCGGGGCAGATGGCACGGCACCCGCTGACGTACGCATTTCGGCCCCCCTACATCGCCCACACCGCGCGCGGCGGCGCCGCCTCCAACCTCAATGCCTCAGCATACTCGTCTGCCGCTCCGAGACTCCTCCATCGCGATTGCGCGGCGAGCGTCTCGTAGGCTGGGCAGAGACGATCAGCGATCATTGGCGTTACCGGCATGGACACGACCGAAACTGACCCGCTCGCGAACGCCGGCGAGGACGGCTCTGCGCCGGGGATCATCCGCACCGTCGACCTGACGAAGGTCTACGCGGGCAGCGATTTCGCGGCCGTCGACAAGCTCAATCTGTCGGTCGCGCCAGGCGAGATCTTCGGGCTGCTCGGGCCCAACGGCGCGGGCAAGACGACCACCGCGGGGATGCTGACGACGCGCGTGATTCCAACCGCGGGAAGCGCCTACGTCGGGTCGGTCGACGTGATCGCCCATCCGGCCCTGGCCAAGCAGCTGATCGGGGTGGTGTCGCAGACGAACACGCTCGACCGGCAGCTGACGGTGTGGGAGAACCTCTACTTCCACGGCAGGCTGTTCGGCATACCTCCGGATGACTCGCGCCGCATCGCCGACGAGCTGCTCGAGCAGTTCCATCTCAGCAAGTGGAGCCGGGCGTCGGTGTTCGCACTCTCGGGCGGGATGGCCCAGCGGCTGATGGTCGCGCGTTCGATCTTCCACCGGCCTGCCGTCCTTTTCATGGACGAGCCGACGGCGGGACTCGATCCCCAGAGCCGGCTCGCGCTGTGGGAGATCCTCGGTGACCTACACGCCGCGGGCCAGACGATCCTGCTCACGACGCACTACATGGAGGAGGCGGATCGGCTCTGCAACCGCGTCGCGATCATGGACCACGGCCGCATCCTGGCGCTCGACACTCCGGCCGAGCTCAAGCGCTCGGTCGGTGCGGACACGATCGTGACGGTCAAGACGGGGGGCGACCCGGGGCCGCTGGCCGAGCACCTCGCGGGTGTGGTCGATGGGGTCAGCCGCACGAGGCTGGTCGACGGCGGCGTCGAGCTGCACGTCACCGGGGTCGACCGGGTCGTGCCGCGGGTCGTCAACGCGGCCGAGAGTGGCGGCTTCGACGTCATCGATCTCGGCGTAACCGAGCCGACGCTCGAGACCGTGTTCATCAACCTGACGGGCAAGGAGCTGCGCGAATGACCGACACCGCGACTCGCGTCGTGCCTGCGCGGGAGCCGGCGACGATCGCGCTGGAGCCGACGCGTTCCACCTTCGCCGCCAGCCGTACCGCCCTCGGCGCCCTGATCCTGCGCGACCTGGTCGTGCTGCGCAAGCACTTCGGCGAGTTCGTCGCGCGCACCCTGGTCCAGCCGTTTCTGCTCGTGTTCGTGTTCCTGTTCGTGTTCCCGAGGATCGGCCAGGGTGTCGGCGCCGGCGCCGGGCCGGTGGCGGAGTCTCATTTCGCCACCGTGCTGGTCCCGGGCGTCGTCGCGATCTCGATCATGTTCCAGGGAATCCAGGCCGTCGCCATGCCGCTGGCGACCGAGTTCGGCTACACGCGCGAGATCGAGGACCGCGTCCAGGCCCCGTGTCCGATCTGGCTGGTGGCGATCTCAAAGGTGCTCTCGGCAGCCGTGCAGGGCGGGATTGCGGCCGTGATCGTGTTCCCGATCGCCGCCGTGGTCCACGCGCCGGGCGTGCATGCACACCTCGACATTCACTGGGCCGCGGTGCTGACGCTGATCCCGCTGGCGTGCGTTGCGATGTCATCGCTCGGCCTGCTCCTCGGCACCACATTCGAGGCCCGCAACATCGGCTTGATGTTCGGATTTGTGGTGCTGCCGCTCACCTTCCTCGGCGGTACCTACTACCAGTGGACTCGGCTGGCTCCCGTGACGCTCGACGGCTTTCACTGGCTTCAGGCAATCGTCTTGGTCAACCCACTGATCTACGTCGCCGAGGGCATGCGCGCAGCCCTCACGAACATCTCGCACATGCCCCTGTACGTCATCTACCCGGCGTTGATCGGCTTCTGCATCGTCTTCCTCGCGGTGGGCCTGCGCAACTTCCGCCGCCGGGTGCTGGTGTAGGGCACACCGCTGGACGCGCCACGCGAGGGACCCTTCGCCGGCTTCGTCCATCGCGCGCGCTGCGTCACTCCTCACGAGTGAGGTGGCGTGCCTTCAAGCAGGACCTCCGGCTGACCGCCGCCAAAGACCTGCAACCAGCCGCCGCGCGTGTCCATGTACTCGCGAATGGCCGTAACCCGGCCGTCGGCAACCTCGTAGGCGAAGCAGTAGTCGTTGACGTAAGGGCGACCGTTGGGAAGCGTTGCCGACATCCTGTGCTCGGCCAGCACCACGTCCCCCTCGCCAACCATCGAGCGGGGCTCGAACGCCACGTCTGCGAAGAACCGCGGGTAGTCATGGGTCATGAACGCCACAATCGCATCGCGGTCAAGATCGTTGAGGCCCCGCGGCGGCCCTGCGTCATCCGCACTCCCCAACCCGAGCGCGACCTGCGTTGCGTTGCCTGCCGGCGCCACCCAGAGGACATCGGCGTGCAGCAACGCTGCGATGCGATCCGGGTCCCCGGCGGCGTAGGCCGCGTAGAGCGCTTGCACTGTCTCCTTCGCGGTCACGGCCCGAGCGTACCCCAGCGACCCGCGGGAGTCTCGCCGGATTCGGACATGACAGTCGCCGGATCAGAGATCGGATTCTTCTGGACCGCCTGGCATGGTGCCGCCGCGGTCAGCCCCTCAGCGGCAAGAGTTGCCGATTGCAAGGGTGGCTACCGCTCGTCGAGGCCACCGGGGCGCATACTGCAGCTGATGTCCGACGCAGATCTCAGGGTCCGACTGCAGCCCCGTGCGAAACGCAACACGTTTGTGGCTGAGCGTGACGGCGTGCTGCACGTGAGTGTCGCGGCGGCGCCTGTTGAGGGCCAGGCGAATGCGGCGCTGTGCAAGCTGATCGCCAAGCGCGCCGGCATAGCCCGCGGCCGGGTGAGCGTGATCCGTGGTCAGCGCTCACGCGAAAAGGTAGTCCGCGTCGAAGGACTCGCGCCGGGCGAGCTGCGCCGAGCGTTAGGGCTGACTCCCGGCTGATCGGCCCGGACCTCGCAGAAGCGCAAGGCTCGCGGATGGAGAGCTAGAAGCCGAGTGTCTGGGGTACGAGAATGACGCTGATGCGACCGGACGGTTCGTAATGGATGATCAGTGTCTTCGCGAGCAGGCTTCCCGGATACCCGGCGTCCTGCATGCGGACGTACTCTCGCGGCAGACTGTACTCGCGAACGCGCCGCAGCCCCTGGTCGACGTCGCGGACGAGCTTCTGATGACCGACCACCAGGATCACGTTGCCGCCGGCGTAGGCGTACGCGCCGAGTTGGCTGCCGGAGCCTGAGCCGACGATGATCTCGCCCTCATCGGTGATCGCGTGTGCGCTGCCCACGATGTAGTCGGGTGCAGCTCCGAGCTTGCGCATCTCGCGGCCCTGCGTCTCGCGGTCGAGTGCGCTGAGCCGAGACCGGACCGAGTCGTAGCGGCCCGACTCGTCGATCTCGCTGGTTATGCCTACTGTGCGCATCGTCTCCGACAGCGCCACGTGAACTTCTGAGCCTTGCGGTATCGCCTCGAGCACGAGCTGTTTGGCCTCCTCAACGTCGTTCGCCAACTGCGCCTTGAAACCGCGGGCGGAAAGCGCGGCGGCAGTCCGCTCGAGGTGCGCACGATCAGCCGGGCGCTCGAACTCGAGATTGGGTGGGCCCGGGTCGGGCAGGTTCATGGTCGCCATCGGGGGCTCCTTGGGGTCGGGACCGGATTCGCGCCGCGGAGCAGAGTACCCGCGCTGCGGTCTGCCGGCTTGCAAAGCCTGAGCGACGGCGGGCACAGGTGGGTCGAGCGGAGCGCCAGAGCAGCAGCCGGTGGCCCGCGCGCGACCGCTACGCTGCAGCGGGATGCGTACCAGAGCAGCTCGTTTCTGCGCGGCCGTGGGCGCGCTTGCCGCAGGTGCGGTGCTGGCCGGCGGCGCGCAGGCGGCGAAGGAAACCACGGTCGAAGTGACGATGGCCGGACGGGCCTACCAGCCGACCGAGCTGACGGTTGGGCTCGGCCAGACGGTCGTCTGGAAGAACTTGAGCCTCACCCACCACACCGTCACCTCCACGACGGGGGTGTTCGAATCGAGCTCGATCTCGCCGCGTGAAAGCTACTCCGTGACCTTCACCAAATCTGGCACGTTCGACTACGAATGCCTGATCCACCCGACCATGAAGGGCAGCGTCGTGGTACTCGACCTCGCACCCGGGACGCTCCAGCTGCGACTCTCGGCCCGCCGCACCGGCCACGGCGTCGTGGCGGTGGCGCGCGTTCGGGCCGCGCGGTCTGGTCCGGTACTGCTGCAGACCCGCAGCGGCGGCGTCTGGCAAACGGTCGCACATGGGACGCTCAGCGCCCAGGGCGAGGCTACGCTCACGCTTCCGCGCCCGGACCGCCGCTTCCTGCGAGCGGCGCTGCCGGCGCACCTCGGTCAGCCGCGGCTCCTAAGCCGCACCGAGCGCTCGCCCGCCTGACGCTCACAGTGCGTGGCCGAGGCCGCCCAGCGCCGCGCCGGGGCGGCAGAAGAACAGCAGCCGCCGGACCGCGGGGACCCGGCTGGAGCCGAGCGCCGAGGAGGCGATCTCGAAGCCACCGTCGCGCACGACCGCGCTGCGTGACTGTTCGGCGGTGGGTTCCCGCACCACCTGCACTGTGGCCATCATGCCCATGTCCTCGTGAAATGTGACGTGACAGTGGAACACGAACTTGCCGGTGAAGTCGGTCGGGTGGATCAGGATCACCGTGCTCGAGTGAGGCGCCAGGGCGACGTTGTCCTGATAGTCGACGTAGGGGATCGCGTGGCCGGCGGTGCTGATTACCTGGAAGTCGTTGGTGTGGATATGAAATGTGTGCCATTCGGCGGTCGTGTTCTCGAGCGTCCAGCGCTCCACCGATCCGAGCTTCATGGTCACGTCGATCCGGTTCGGATCGAAGGTCATGCCGTCGAGCGTGTAATGCACTCTCCCGCTGGGTTCTTCCATTTCCCCGAACACGATCGTGCGCTGACGGTCGACCGCGAGGCCACGCAGGTCGAGCGGGTGTCCGAGAGGGCCTCGTGGCGCACTCATCCTCTGGCTCGGCCCCTGTGAGCGCAGCGTCAGCACGGCTTGAGCCGGGGGGCCTCCGGTCGAGACCCTGGCGGCACCCGGGAACTGCGCGAACGGGACCGCCCGCACCGAGACGCTTCCGTGGCCAGGACCACGTACCAGCACGTCTCGGCGCGATCCGGGAGGAATCATCAGCTCGTCGACCACCTGAGCTTGTTCGAGCGTGTGCCCATCCTCGGCCAGCAGCGTGAAGCGCTGACCCCCCGGTAGGCGCAGCACGATGAAGCGGTCGGCCGAGGCGTTGAAGATCCTCCAGCGTTGCAGCTGCCCGGGAGCGATCCGGGCAGTCGGATCGACCGTGCCGTTGATGTAGATGCGGTTGGCGGCTTCGGTCGACTGTTCAGGCGTCAATGTGCGCCCAGCCGCGACATCCATGCTCTGCATCACGATCCAGCGCTGCGGCACGTGGCGCAGCGCTGGCAGCTGATCGAGCCCACCCTGCTCCACGATCGCGCCCGCGAGTCCCTGGAAGATCTGGCGCTCGACCGTCGGATGCAGGTGCGGGTGGTACCAGTAGGAACCCGGTTCCATGTCCTGTGGAATCGCGTATTCATAGGTGAACTGCTGCCCGGGGGGAATCGACAAGAACACGTTGTCGCTGTTCCCTTCCGGAGAGACGTGGAAGCCATGCGTGTGCAGATTGGTGGCTTCGGGCAGGTCGTTCTGGAGGTGGACCACGAGGCGATCGCCGGCGCACACGACCAGCGTCGGACCGGGGACTGTGCCGTCGTACGCCATCGCTCGCACCCGACGGTGGTTGATCGTGACGGTCTGCAGCTGCGCCCGCAACGTCACTTCCAGCCGCCCTGCCCGCGAGTAGAGGGCGGGCGGCTCGGGAAAGCCGTCGTGCAGGACCGGCGCCAGGTGACGGTGACAGCTGTCGCTCGCGGCCGTACGGACGCGAGCGTCCCGCCCCGAAGCACCCGTGCCCCAAGCTATCGAGACCAACGCGAGCGCGGCCGCAGAGAGGATCCCGAAGCGCCCGCCCAGCATCGACGCATCCTAACCCGGTGCGGTCCGGTCGTCGCACCTTGCGAGCGCGAGCGTCTGAGGATGGAGCCAACCGGGATCGAACCGGTGACCTCCTGGTTGCAAAGCAACGCCGCCCGAGCGTCGGATCGACCGGTTCTCTCGTGCGTATGCACGCCCGTGGCGTCGTCGCGACTGATCCGATTCCGCCGACGCCCCGGCCGGATTCGGTTCCATTTGGGAGGTCGACCGGTGGTTCGTCGCCGCGGAGCCGGGCGGCCCTCCGAACCCGACGACAACCGGTTCCCGCGGCGGCCGCACGCGCGAGACCGTTGGATGTCCGCCCCCCTCTGGCCTTCGGCTACCCAACCGGACGCGCTCGGAACCAAATCCCCGTCTGACTCCCGCCCTGGTCGTGTGTGTGCGCTCGTGATACAAAGGCGACGCTCGCGCCGCTCGATGGCACCGGCAAGGCTCACACCGAAGCGTAGGGTTGCGAGATCGCCGCACCTAGCCCGCACGCACGGTCCGGGGGGAGGCGGACATAGGCGCTGCCCGTAGTGGGTGGGTCGGTTCACTAATGACAAGGAGGCGAGGATGAAACTGCTACGCGTCGGCTCACCGGTCGCGTGTCTCATGATTGCCGGATGCCTGGCCTTTGCGGGCTCTGCCGCAGCTCTGAAGATATGCGTGCCGAAGAAGGAAAACGCTGCCATGCTCACGCCCAAGAAGGGGAAGTGCAGACAGGGCTACGGGCTGATGAGCCTCGGCGCCGAGGGAAACACGGGGCCGCAGGGCAAATCCGGTGCCGAAGGCAAACCCGGCGGGGAAGGAAAACCCGGTGCCGCCGGACCCGAAGGCAAAGCCGGTGGAACGGGACCGGGAAGCGAATCCGGCCTCAGCAGCTCTGAACTGGAGACGCTGAAGGCGATCCTGCCGTTCATCAAGTTCGTCTCATCGGGGGTCGCCGGCAAGCCCACGGTCCAGTTCTCGGGCGTCAACGTCCAAGTCGTGAACGGCCTCGGGAAAACCGAAACGACCAACGGCGCCGGCAACCTCGTCGTCGGCTACGACGAGGCCGCGAACAACCAGGAACAGACGGGCTCGCACGACCTGATCCTCGGATCCGAACAGACCTTCACGAGCTACGGCGGCCTGCTCGCCGGCCAGTTCAACACGATCTCAGGTCCGTTCGCGACCGTCGCCGGCGGGGCGGCGAACATCGCCAGCGCAGAACGTTCCACGGTGTCGGGCGGTGAGGAAAACCACGCCGCAGGGATCAGCAGCTCTATCAGCGGCGGTGAAGACAACCGCACCGAAGAACTCGACTCGTCGGTGAGTGGCGGCTTCCAGAACTCCGCCGTGAAGGGTGATGCGTGGGTCGGCGGGGGCAATGGAAACGAAGCCAGCGGTCAATTCGGGTCGGTCAGCGGCGGGACTGAGAACACCGCCAGCGGTGAAAACGCCTCGGTCAGCGGTGGCCGCCAGAACGAAGCAACCGTGAGCGTCTCCTGGGTCGGCGGCGGCGGGCTGAACAAAGCCAGCGGCATACTCGCGTCGGTTAGCGGCGGTCAACAGAACAAAGCCACCGAACTAGCTGCATCGGTCAGTGGAGGGATCTTGAACCTGGCGAGCGGTTTCAGCGCATCGATCAGCGGCGGCCACGAAAACACCGCCAGCGTCTTCGGTGCATCGGTCAGCGGCGGCGATGCGAACACCGCCAGCGGCGAAGAAGCTTGGGTCGGGGGAGGAGAAAAAAAGACCGCCTCCAAACCGCGCCAGGACGTCCCGTAGCCTCGGCGCGGGTGCACCGAGCGAACAACCGCCCGCGGCTCGGCCATTGTGGGCCGGGCCGCGGCGGTTCCGGACTGCGGGCACGCGGCCCCGGGATCGCTCCGGCCCACGCGCAGCGCGGCCGACACAGCCGGCGCTCGGCCGAAGTAGGTGAACCGGACTAGCGGGCTGAGCCGATCTCAAGAACGGCCTTAGGGTGCGCGAGGTCCCCACCTCCCACAAGGAGGGGCCTGGGGTCAGACACGGACGGCCCAAAAGCGTCGGGCCACTCACGACAAGGAGGAAGCGAGATGAAACTGCTACGCGTCAGCTCACTGGCCGCGTGTCTCATCACGGCCGGATGCCTGGCCTTCACGGGCTCTGCCGCAGCTCTGAAAATATGCGTGCCAAAGGCGCAGAACGCGTCCATGGTCACGCCAAAGAAGGATAAGTGCAGACATGGCTACGGGCTTATGAACCTCGGCGCCCAGGGCAGCGCCGGAGCGCAGGGCCACTCCGGTGCCGAAGGCAAACCCGGGGCAACGGGACCCGAAGGCAAAGCTGGGCTCAGCAGCTCCGAAGTGGAAACGCTGAAGGCGATCTTGCCGTTCATCAAGTTCGTCTCGTCGGGGGTCGGTGGCAAGCCCACGGTCCAGTTCACCGGGGTCAACGTCCAGATCGTGTCCGGCGCCGGCAAAACCTCGGCCCCGGTCAACGGCACCGGGAACCTCGTGATCGGTTATGACGAATCCCCGGGTCCGCAGACCGGCTCACACAACATCGTCCTCGGCGACGAACTGTCCTTCACCAGCTATGCCGGACTGATCGCCGGCGAAAACAACGCCGTAAACGCACCCTACTCGAGCGTGCTGGGTGGCTACGGCAACGTTGCCAACGCCCCCTACAGCGACATCGGCGGCGGCCTCGAAAACACCACCACTGGCGGACGCGAGGCCACGGTCACCGGCGGCGAAAAGAACGTCGCGAGCGGCATCGCGTCCTCCGTCAGCGGCGGCGCGGAAAACAAAGCAAGCGGCGCCACCTCCTCGGCAAGCGGCGGAGTCTTTAACTCCGCCAGCGGCGAAAGCTCGACGGTCGGCGGCGGCGAAGAAAACGAAGCCATCGGCCTACTCTCGTCGGTCAGCGGTGGCTTCCAGAACGCCGCCACCGGTACATCGTCGTCGGTAAGCGGTGGCGAGGACAACACCGCCGAAGGCGGTGCCTCGGCGGTCGGCGGGGGCATCCTCCAGGTGGCAAAAAACCCCTTCGAATTCAAGCCGTAGGCGTAGACCAGAACTCACGCTGCCCGCGGCTCGGCCACCAGGCCGGGCCGCGGAGCAATGCCCGCCGCTGATCAAGCCAGCGACGCCATTTGCAGCCGATTTCTTGTATGGAGCCAACCGGGATCGAACCGGTGACCTCCTGCTTGCAAAACGACACGGCGTAAGCGCCGAATCTCCCAACGTTTCGGGCGTTTATGCGAGGTTTGCGCCGAGCTTGGCGCCACCCGATGCGGTCGGATTAGGCGCGATTGGGCGCCTTTGGGTCAGCGGAATTGGCGTGCTGCCCAATCCACAGCCCCCAGAGGGCCGGCAGTAGGAAGCAAGCCGTTACTCGCCAGCATCCGCCACGGTGTTCGAGGTGAGCCCCACGGGCGACGCGGAGACCGCGACCGCGCTTTCTCTTAGACCGACGAAGACTGACAGGTCGCGCCAACTCGGTAGCGCGTCGAGGTGCCGGGCCTCAGTCGATCGCAACCCCGCGCGGCCCGCTGACACCGGAGCGATCAGCGGATCAAAATCCCGCGACGTCAAGTATTTTCCTCGTGGTGCGAGCCGGCCTACCGGGCAAGCGGCGGTAGCGTTCGGCTGATTGCTTTATCCGACGCTTGACTTCCCCCGGCGTAAGCGACGGATCCTTGTCAAGCAACAACGCGGCTGCTCCCGTGGCGGCCGGTGCGGAGAAGCTCGTGCCGGCCCAACCCGCGATCGTGCCTTCGAGAAAATCGGAGACGTCACAGCCGGCATCCGCGAGCACGTCGAGCGGCCGGCCGTAATTCGAGAAGTAGACGAAGACGTCGTCCCCGGGTTCGTAGTGTTCTTCCGGGAGTTCGTCCATTTCATGGACTTTGCAGGTGGGCGGCCCTTCACCGCCAGGCTTCCCGTCGGTGTCTGAGATTCCCCCGACCGTGATGACCTGGCTATATCCGGCTGGCGCGTATTCCGTCGCATTCGCTCCTTCGTTGCCCGCTCCAGCTACGAACGTGATGCCTTTCCGAACACCTTCACAGATCGCCAGATGCATGGGATCGTCGACGGTCCGCCCGCAATTGTGATCTTCCCTTAGGTCACCTTCTCCTTCTTCTTCATTTTCCTGGTCATTTGCGATCAGGCTCATGTTGGCGACGCGCACTTCACTGCTGTGCGCGTCCACCCAGTCGATGCCACACACGATGTCCGAAATGGTCCCAACGCCTTCTTCGTTGAAGACGCGAACTGAGTAAAGCGGTGCTCCCGGGGCAACACCGACAACGCCGAATTCGTTGTCCTCGGCCGCGGCGACGCCGGCGACGAACGTGCCGTGCCCAAATGTCCGATCGCCGTAACCCACCTGCGGATCGTCGCCGCAGTCGACGCCACCGACCACGTTTAGCTCGGGGTTGTTGAGTTCGATGCCGATGTCGATAACGGCGATGCCCGTGGAAATCGGCTCGTCGATGCCATCGACATCGGCCGTTGGGCTTTCCTGTAGGTGAATCCGTTCAAGATCTTCCGGGACGAACTGCGGGACGCTGCGCGCGTACGGAAAGCCATTCGGAGCCATTTCGGCAGCGGCGCTCAGCCCAACCAAGCGGATTGGTTTGGGCTTCGCCTCGGCCAGCCGAACGCGCCGGTCCGGTACGGCCATCACGACGTTGGGATCGCTCTTGATCTGCTGCTGTTCGGCGTCGGTGAGAACGGCCGCGTAGCCGTCGAACGCGGCGTGGTAGATGCGGCTGGGCGTCGTCTTGTGTGCGCGCGCGTCGTTGGTCGCCGACGTGCCTTCCTTCAGCACGACGAGGTATTTGCGCGGAGCGGCCGAAGCCGAGCCAGCTGCAACCAGTGCAGCTGCGACCACCGCGAAGAAGCAGAAAGCGAGGGTGCTTCGAGAGAACTCAGGCATCCCTGCAGCGTCTCCTTCCCCCGGCAGCACTGGCGGTTCCCCCTACACGTAAACCTAAAGCCTGCCTAAAGTAGCAGGTCGCCGCGCCAAGTGCCAAAACGGCTATACCCACCAGTTACAGACCGCCCTTTCAGTGGAGCCAACCGGGATCGAACCGGTGACCTCCTGCTTGCAAAGCAGGCGCTCTCCCAGCTGAGCTATGGCCCCAGAGGCCCGATTCTAGGGCCTCCCTCGGGTGGCGCGGGAGTCCCGCGGCAGTGTCGCCGAAAAGCCCGTGGAAGAAGGCCGGGTTCTTGCGGGCGAGTGCGCCTGTCGCGCACGGACCTCCTTCGGCCCCCGCTTCACCGCCGGCGCGCGGAGCCAGGTCGCGCTGCCCCGTTAGCCGCGGCTGACGGTAACGGAGGCGAGGGCGGGTCGCATCCCCGCCCTCGCCCCGTCCGCGACTACTTCTTCTTCTTCTTTGTCGGGATCACCTTCACGGTCAGCACTTGGGAGCCCTGACCGGGGCGTCCGCTGTCCCCGCTCCACTGGGCGACGAACAGCGAGCTTTCGCTGATGTGCCAGGTGGTCGCGAAGCTGCCGCCGTTGGCACCCACCACGACCCGCTGTTCCTGCCACGGCCCGCCGGCGAGGTTGCGGCGCGCCACCACGACGGTCTCGCCGCCGATGGCGCCCTTCAGCACACCACTGACCCGGACCGCCCCCCGCAGCTTCTTCAGGCGCTTTGCGGTGAACGCGTGGATGGTGGTGCTCAGCAGCAGGGGACCGGCGCTCCCGGCCACGTCACCACCGGTCTGGGTGGTGAACAGCAGGCGGTGGATCGCTTCTCCCTTCACCGTCGTCCCATCGACCAGGACGGCGGCGTTGCTCGCGCTGCTCGCCACCAGGCCACCCGCGGGGATGGACCCGATCGTGATCTCCTGGGGGTGCCAGGTGAGGCCGCCGTCGGTGGTCCTCAGCACGTAGGCGTCTTTGTTGTCACCGCCGTAGGGGGACACGCTCATGAAGCCCGCGCTGGGACTTGCGAAGGCCAGCTGTGTGCCCGCTTCGGTGCCCACGGTGTTCAGCTGGCTCCAGCTGCGCCCGCTGTTGGCGGTCCTCCACAGGCGCCCCTGATTGTCCAGCAGCAGTCCGCCGGTGGCACTGGTGAAGGCGACGCTGCGTATCAACACCCCGAGGCTCGCCTTGATTTTCTTCGCCTTGTTCTTCTTGTGGGCCAACGGCAACGGGATCGCGCTCCAGCGAGCCCCTTCGTCGGTGGACCGGATCAGGGTGTGGGTGTTGGCCCCGAAGGCGAAGATCGTGCTACCCACGAGCTGGTAGTCGGACACCGGCGCGCGGCTGGCCGCCGGTGCGGTGACGGGTTCGAAGGCGCCGCCTCCGACGGCCCGGTTGATCCCCACCGGTCCCAGCAAGAGGACGGTCTTTTCGCCGATCGCGGCCACCGCCGAGGGCTTGCGGCTGGTTCCCGGGCTGAGCGTCTGCCAGCTCGCGCCGCCGTTGGCCGTCCGCTGCAGGCCGCCGCCGGCGTCGAGGGCGTAGCCGAGGCTGGGGGTGCCGAAGGCCACGTCCACGAGTTCCTGGGAGGTCTGGGTCGAGAGCACCTGCCAGGTCTGTCCATCGTTGGTCGAAATCGCCACGTCTCCGTTTGCCCCCGGCGCCAGCAACATCTGGCCCGGGCCCGCACGCAGGCGTCCATACTGGCCGCCGATGTCCGCGCTGGCGGAGGTGAAGGTGGCCCCCGCATCCGAGGACAACACGGTCGCCCCGCTCTCCCCCACGGCCACGACTCTGGTCGCGTTTGCGTAGGCGGCGGCGTAGATCAGAGAGCTGGAGGTCGTCTTGACGGTGTCGGTTTTGCCCCCGTCGGCGGTCTCGATCAGCTGGTTGCCGCCGGTCACGGTCAGCAGGCAGTTTTCTTCGCTCGAGCAGTCGATCGTCCTGAACGAGTTCCCTCCGGCGATCGGCTCGGCTTCCCACTTTTCACCCCCGTTGGTGGTACGCAGGAGGGTGTTGGGACCGATCGCGTAGCCGACCTGTTCGTTGACGAAGTGAACCGACGTTACAACCGAGTTCGCCGGCAGCGTGACCGCAGTCCACGAAACGCCTCCGTCCGGCGTGGTGTAGGCCGTGGCGGCCCCGCCCGGGGCACCGACGAAGGCGATGCCCTTGGTCGAACTGAAGAAGTGGACGTCGATACCGCCGAGCGCGCCCGGGCCGCTCGACGCCGGGGTGCCGGGAATGCCGGTCCGGCGGGCGAAGCTTTCACCGCCGTCGGTGGTCACCTCGACGGAGCCGTTCTTGAGCAGCAGGAAGCCTTCCTTGGGTGAGGTGAAGCTGAACGCCGCAACCGGTTCTGGACAACTCGATTCCGCGACGTCGAAGATGCGCCTGAACAGCGCTCCTCCGTTTTCGGAGATCCGCGTCACACAGCCTTCACCGCCACCGACCACGACGGTGCTCGGGTTGAGCACCTGCACGCGTTCGAGGTCCGCTGAGGTGCCGGTGGTGAGACCGGTCCAGGACTGGCCGCCGTCGCTCGTCGACAGCGCCGTCCCGCCGAGGCCCACGGCATAGCCGACGCCGCCGTTGAAGGCGATGTTCAAGAGCGTTCTGCCCTGGGGGGTGGGGTTGGCCCACGCCCATCCGGACTTGCTCACATTCACGTTCGCCGAGCTGAGCCCGGGAACAACCGCTACTGCTGCCACGGCGAGGACGCTCGCAATCGCGATGAATCCGCGCAGGCTTGATCGACGCATCAGGTGACGCATGTACTCCCCCCTGTGTCTTGGGTGGCCCGCCACGGTCGGCGGATGTAAACGCTAACCCGCCCACCGGCGTCGAAGTTGCGCATTCGGACGGATGCGATCGGGGGGCCACTCCGGGTGGCCAGGCGCGCGAGCGCCCTAGTGTTTTTTTCGTTCTCTGCGCGCTTTGCGGTAGTAGCGCACGCTCTCGGGCAAGCCGATGTTGCCCTGCTCGTCGATCGCCCTGATCGCGATGTAGCGCTTGACGCCTTTGGTGGGCAGGGTCATCGACTGCACGGTGCCGGCTTCGGCGGGCACCGGAGCACCGCTCAGCGGCTTCGCCTTCGACCACCTTTCAGGCGTGATCGGGCGCCCGGAGGTGACGACTTCATAGCGGGTGGCCTTGCCGCACATCAGATCCCCGCCGGGAGCGGTGAAGGTCAGGGTCCGTTCCACCGCCGTGCCGTTGAGCGGCACCCCGGGCGGGATCGCGTCGCGCGTGTATTCCCCAGAGTTTGCGATGTCGTGGTGGAAGTTGGGCCACGAGCTGGGCGAGCACGCGGAGGCAGGGGTCGAGTACACCGAGATCGTACCTTCGCGGGTGATCGAGACGACGTCCTTCTTGGCTTCTTTGCTCGCGTCGATCGTGCCCAGGGACCCCAGAGTGGGTGTCGCGACCGTCCACCCGGCTGTCAGCTTCGGCCACCCGCTGCTCGCCGCAGCGCCCTCTTCGTTGTAAGCCTCGAGGTCGAGTGAAGCCGTGCCGGCGACGACCTCCTGTTTGGGCGCTTCGCCGGTAACGTCGCCTACGGTCTCGCCCGTGATGAAGGAGAGGTCGTTGTCGACCGCCGGGAAGCCCGGCGCGAACTGTCCGGTGTTGGCATTCCACCCGGCGATGAAGTCCTGGCCGCCCTTCTGGTAGTCGGGCGCCACGATGTCCAGCGCGCGGACCAGGCCCGCGACCGGGTTGAAGAGGTCGAGCGTGGATCCGTTCAGCGTCCCGAACGCCGGCTCACCGACCGCCGCGAAGACGGGCGTGTCGACTTTCGTCGGGCTCGCGCTAACGTCGGTCTCGAGCGCCGTGTCTTTCCCTTCCGTCGAGCCGTAACAGGACGTCCCGTTGGGGTTCAGCACGTAACCCGGTCCGGCGTCCGGCGTCACCGCGATCTTCGGTCCTTCGCCGCCTTCGGGGCAGTTGAGCGGCGCGACCACGGGCGAGCCGTCGATGCCCTCGCCGACTTCCGGTAGCAGGCCCGCGTCGATGATCCCGATCTTCACCGGCCAGCCTTCGCGGAAGGCCACCGAGCTGCATTTTTCGTGTTCGCACTTGAACCCGCCGGTGGCACACGAGGACGGTTCGGAGGAGCAGCCGCTCGCCTTGATGGCGTAGACCCGGCCGTTGGCGAACGACAGCAGGCCGGTTTCGCCGAGCACGCCGAGTGAGGCCGTCGTGAGGTCGCCGGCGTTGATCGCGCCTTCGTTGCCGACGCCGACGTTGTACTCCTCGTTGGTGCCGACGATGATCGTCGGCGGCTTGTCCGGCCCTTCCAGGTTGGCCACCGCCGGGGTGTCGACGATCTTGCCCTGATCTTCGTTTTTGCCGCCTTCACCGGGCGCGTTGGCGTTGAACGTCGGCTGGTTGTCCGTCGGGTCGACCGATGCCATCTTTTCGGGGTCCTCGACGAGCACCGGGTATCCCTTCACCGGTTCGCCGTCGGCATGCCAGGCGTACACATGGCGGTCCTCGCCCGCCGCGACGATGTCCAGGCCCGGGCCCTTTTCGGGTTCGAGGTCGGCCAGCACGGGTGAGGTCGCGAAGCCGCCCTGAGTGCGCTCGCGGGCACCCGCCCGGGCCGCCTCCCAGCCCGGGTCGCCGGGTAGCGGCGCACCCGAGTAGTCGGGGTCGGAGGTCTCGTGGAAGATCAGCTTGCCCTCCGCGTTCCACGCATACACGTTGCCTTCCAGGTCATCCGCCACGATGTCCGTTTCTCCGTCGCCGCTGAGGTCGCCGGCGGCGGGCGCCTCGATGATCGGGTCATAGTGGGTGCTCGACTCTGCTCCCGAGGAGTAGGCGTGCTCGCCGCTGTGCAGTGGCAGCGGTTCGGTGTGCACCGGCCAGCCGGGGAGCTCGCTGACGGTGCCCGTCTTCGGTTCGTACTGGTAGGCGTTGACGAAGCCGTCGGAGTTCGCCACGACCAGCTGGTTGGTGTCGTTGCCCGCCAGATCGACCAGCAGCGGGCTCGCGTCGCCGTCGCCGTGCATTTCGAGCGGGAAGCCCTTCAGCATTTCCGAGTCGCGGTGGAGGTTCAGCTGGCGGCGGTCCTCACCGGTCATCGCCGGCCCTGCCGCGCCCGCCGCGGTGGAGACGACGAGGCGCACGGTGAACGCGTAGGGCTGCGTGTTGGGGCGCCCGTTCGAGGTCTGTGTGTTGACTCCGCCACCGTTCTCGTTGGCTTCGAAGGAGGTCGGGTCGGTCGACGGGAACATCGCCTCCAGGGTCTTGCTGGCCATCGTCCCGACGAGGCCGTTGTAGGGGCCCGAGTGCACCGTCGTGCCGTTGCAGTAACTCGACGGCACGCTCGCGAAGTCGCCGCCCGCCGAGGTGGTGCGGTTGTCCGGTTGGGCACCCGGTGCCACTTCCACGCGGCAGGTGTAGGTGGTGCGCGCGTCGACGTAGCCGTCGACTTCGAAGGATGCGTTCTGCGGGTCGACCTGCTGGAACCATTCCGGCGAGGTGATGTCCGCCTCCGGTGGGATCCAGCCCTCGGCGGCGGCGTCGACGGACTTGTAGGCGTCCAGGCGCCCGTAGCCGGTGAACTCGTCGAAGCCCCTGCGGGTCGGGAAGCGGAAGGTGTCCGGCAACGGGCCCTCCACGCCGCCGTCCTCGTCGGCCGCGAAGATCGTGTTCAGGTTGGGGTCGGTGCACGTGGGCGCCATCCCCACGCTGCATGCCAGTTCCGGTTCTGCCGCCGTGTCGACGTCGTCGGCCTGTCCTCCTTCGCCCTCATCCGCCCCCGCGCCCCCTGTGCTCGCAGCCTTCGAGCCGAGGGTCGAGGAGCCATCGACGGTCGTGCCCTGGA
This sequence comes from uncultured Solirubrobacteraceae bacterium, assembly GCA_963846255.1. Classification (GTDB taxonomy): domain Bacteria; phylum Actinomycetota; class Thermoleophilia; order Solirubrobacterales; family Solirubrobacteraceae; genus Palsa-744. Next base: position 2,705,379 of record CAWJVE010000002.1, on the reverse strand, counting down.
TGTTGCCCGAGGCGAGCAGCTGACGCACCTCGTTCGGCGTGACGACGCACGGTTCGCCGTTTACGCGGGTGCAGTCGCTCGCCGGTTTCAGCTTCGCCGACGGCGAGCTCGAGCACGTTCCGTAGAGGGCCGCGCCGCAGGCGTTCAGCGCCGCGCTGTAGATCAGCCCGACGACGCCCGAGCTCTTGCCGGTCGCCTCCGAGGAGCACGAGGTCGCCGGCACCGACACGTCGACGCGGGTGCCGAAGTTGGTGCAGCCATCGAGCTGCAGGTAGGACGGCGGCGTGTTCGTCACAGGAACGCCGCTGAGGCTGGCCGGCCCTTCCATCGCGTTGACGACGATCGTGTTGGGGAGCGCTCCCGGCTGGTTGTGGTGTTCGGCCGCCTCGTCGGCCGCCGAGGCCATCACCGTGACCCCGTGGTCGTAGGCGTAATCGATCGCTTCGCGGGCGTAGTTGGGGTCGTTGTAGGTGCCGAGCGGCTCCTGGATAACGTCGACGCCACGGTCGGTCCCGTACGTGACGGCCTCGGCGAAGCGGTTGGCATCGGTGATGAACGACTCGCCGACGCGCAGCTCCATGATCTCGCAGTTGGGACAGGTCCCCGCCTCGCCCGCCGCGTTGTTCGCTTCGCCGGTGGAGTCTTCCTCCTCGCCGGTGCCATGCCCGTAGTGAACCTCGTCGTAGGGGTCGTTGTTGTTGTCGACGAAGTTCCAGCCGGCGATGTCGTTCACGTAGCCGTTGTGGTCGTGGTCGATGCCGTCGGAGAAGGCGATGACCAGGTCCTCGGGCGTGAGGATGCCGGGCGGCCCGTTGCGACAGTCCTTGGTCGTCGGCGGATTGGTGCACTGCGGGTAGTTCTCGACCACGTTCGCCACGCGCGAGTCGCAGGCGTAGTCGAGCGTGTCGAAGGCGCCCTGTTCGAGTACGTCGTAGGGGATCGCGCCGCTGCCCCCCGGTTTGCCGCCGGGCATTCCGCCGTCGGCGTCGTAGTCGCCGGCGGTGGCCGCCCGCGCCGTTTCACAGTCGACGCCCGTCGTCGGGTCGAAGGTTTTGCTCATATCGGCTTTCGGGGCGGGCAGTTCGCCGGCGTTCAGCAGCACCTTGCTGCGTAGGAGCAGCACCGCGCCGCGGTTGTTCCATTCGATCCCGGAGTCGAGCTCGGCGATCGAGACGTCGGGTCGGCCCAGCGTGACCCCGAAGGCGGTGTGGATCGGAGTGCCCGCCGCGATACAGGAGCCGGTGCCTGCGGGCATCGTCGCGAATTCACTCACCAGGCTCATGCCGGTCACGCCGCACAGCTCGTCTTCCTGGGAGTTCAGTTTCTCGATGCTTGCGTATTCGGTCGGGTTTTTTTCGAGCGAGGGGATCGCCGGGGTCGCGGCGAACTTCCAAGCGTTGCCGTCGAGATTGCTCGGCACCTGGCCCGGCGCGAGCTTCCAGCTGTCCGGTTCGGCGAGGTTGCCGGTGCCCAGGTATGGGAACTGGGCGAGCGCGGCCGGGGCCCCCGCGGCGAGGCTGATGGCGAGCATGAGGGCGAGCAGCGCCAGGGTCGCCGGCACGGCCGCCCGCCGGCCACGGGCCGAGCCACGGTTGGCTGCAGAGGAGGGCGTCATCATCGTGGGAGCGTCTTTGTCAATTCGACCACCTGCTGGAACGTTGGACGGTTCTGGAACGGGAACGCCGGCACCGAGATTCCGCTGGCGCTGATGAAGCGATTCATGTCGAAGCAGCTCGCCTGGGGGTCTTCGGCACAGGCGCCGTGGCCGTAGATCTGGGCGGGGGTGACCGACAGGGCTTCTTTGAGTGAGCTCTGGAGCGCCTGCGAGCAGGCGCTCAGGGAGCCTCCGCCGCAGTACAGCTGCGAGTAGGGGTTGCTCGGCGTGGTGCCCTCGCCGGCGTGTGCGAGCACGTCACGGAGGTCCTTCTGGACGTAGCCGTACCAGCCGTCGGCGAATTCCGGGGCTTCCGGTTCAGCGCCCGCTTCGGGGCCGCCGAACGCGAGCATGCCGCGGAGGGCTCCGAAGGCTTCGGAGCCCAATGCGGACCCGAACTCGGCCTGCATCAGTTTCGGCCACCACGCGTCCATGATCGTGATCGCTTCGTTGTTTTCGTAGGTCCCGGGGCTGGAGATGCTCGCGTTCGCCAGGTCGCGGCGGTGTGAGCCGGCGGCGTACCATTCGTCGAGCTCCGTGACCGCGTGCTGCAGCTGCGGGTCGCTCACTTCGCCGAGGGCCTGCTTGATGATCGGCCAGACCTCGACCATGCGGATGTCCTGGGTAGCAGCTTCGTCCATCGCCGAGATCAGCTGTTCGGTGCCCATCTTCTTGCCGCCGGCGATGTCGGCTTCGATGAAGTTGCGGATCAGCTGGTTGCGGTAGACGGTGCCGAAGGCGTACTTGTCGTCAGCCGAGGAGAACCGGGGTGCCTGCTTGTTGTTCCAGGAAACGAGGAACGGTGGGTTCAGCGCGTTCGGGTGTCGCGCGAACGGCACCGTGTCCATCGTGTGGGTGCTCGGGTCATAGCCCTGCCAGTCGTATTCCCCGGTGCCGAGGATCGGGAAGTCCGGAGAGGTGTGGGGTGCCCGCTCCGGTAGCGCCCCGGACATGTAGTAGGCGATGTTGTTCGCGTCCACGTAGGCCCAGTTGAAGAGGAAGTTGATGTTCGAGGCCGCTTTCTCGAACTGCTTGGGACCGGTGATGAATCCCGGTTCGTTGAGCTCGGCGAAGCCGATCGCCGAGTCGGCCTCGTGGAAGTAGGTCGTGCGGGCGCTCGCGAACGCGACCTTCTTGCCGCCCACCGTGCCGCGGGCGTAGACGATCCCGTGGACGGTGCGGTAGACGGTCAGCGTTTCCGAACCGGGCTGGGTTTCCGGTTCGGTGGCCGTGGGTGTCCAGGAGTTGGTCCGTTCCAGCTTTTCCATCGGCAGGCACTGGCCCTTGTAGAGGTAGTGGAATTCGTCCTGGCAGAGGACCTCGGCGAAGGTGTCGACGTTGTCGGCCGTGGAGGTGGTGGCACTCCAGGCGTAGTCGGGACCGTGACCGAGCTCGACGTACAGGTTCACTCCCGGGAAGGCCGCTCCGCGGGCGTCGATGCCGGGGCCGTGGAGGTCCTCCTCCATCAGGATCTGGGGGTTGTAGTACCCCACCTGAGGGCCCATCACGGCGATCGAGTGCCCGTCGCTGGAGTGTTCTTTGTTGACCAGCTCCCAGTTGGAGTCCAGCGCGGGGCCGTCCAGCGTGCTGTGCAGCAACTCGGACCCGATCGAGCCGTCGTCGGGGATCGGCTGGGGCGAGGGTGTGTCGGTGGTCTCGGTACCTGTGATCGCGGGGGCCGAGGAGGATCCGTCGGAGAGGAAGCTGACCGACCCGGGTTCGGGCATCGCGAGCCCCCGCTTGGCGAATGGCGAGGTCGTCTCGTAGGGGAAGCTCTTGCTGACGGTCGTGGGCGCTTCGGGGTCGTTCTGCTCGCGGAAGTCCTCCCACGCGGTGCGACCCGCCTTCGTTCCGAAGCGTTTTTCGAACGCCTCGAGCGTGAGCGCCGAGCGCACCTCGGCGCCCCCGCCCTTGCCGAAGATGCCGCCGATCAGCGAGGACTCGGCGATCACGTCGGTCGGCTTCCATTCGGTCGGCAGTTTCCCCAGCGCGACGTACTCGGCCGGCAGCTTGTTCGGGTCGAGTAGGGCTTCGTGGATGTACGCGTTGATGCCGGCGACGAATTCTTCGACGTCGTGGACGACCTGTTCCCCGCGCGCGCCGTACAGCTTTGGGGCCGCCTTCAACTGCGATTCGAGGTCGGCTTCGGTGTACGGGGCGATCAGCCACTGCGCCCGGTCCATCGCCCGGTCGCCTTCGGAGCCGCCGGCGAACGAGGACAGTTCGGCCCTCGCCGTGTGGCGCAGGACGTCCATCAGGAACAGGCGATCCTCGGCGCCGGCGTAGCCGGCTCCGAACATCAGCCCGGCCCGGGTAGTGGCGTAGATGTGGGGCACCCCGAAGCCCTTGTCGCGCACGATCGTGACGTCCGAGCGCGGGCTTTCGGTCGATTCGACGTCTCCTTCGGGCACCCCGAAGGTGGCGTCCTTGAAGTAGTCGCCGATCTGTTCGTGGGTCAGGGTCGGCGAGGCGTGCAGCAGGTCCGCGTACAGCGGCAGCTGGTCGGTGTAGTGCGACGGGTAGGTGCCGTTGAGCTCGAATTCGGCCAGCTGCTGGGCGTTGTCGGTTCCGTTCTCGCCGCTCGGGAGGACGTTGCGAAAGCCGCCCGCGTCGTCGCTGCCATACGGTTCGACCGGAGCCGCGGCGACGGCCGAGCGGGCGCTCACCAACAGCGCACATACGGTCAGGAGGAGCCCTACCATGATGAGGAGACTCGCCGGCTGCGAGCGATCACGCCGGCCGTTCGCGGCCGTCACCGTTGCGTCACCCAGCGGTAGCCCCACCCCGGAAGCCTCCCCCTTTTTCACTCTTTCACCACAAACTCTCTGAGAGCTGCCGATACCCGCGATCGCGCGGCGGTAAACGCCAGCCGGCCCGAACGGTGCTCGCCGCCGGCCTGCGCGCCCCAGACGGGGAGGCGCACGGCCTGTGAAGTGCGTCGCGGGCCCGCTCAGCGGCGGGCGTACTCGAGTGCGTCGGCCGGGTCGTTGAACCAGGCGAAGCGGAACACCTTGCCGTCGCGTACGTCGAACACGTAGCCGCGCTCGGCCTCGATCGGGACGGCATTGCCGTGGCTGCGGGTCTTCACCAGGGCGCGCACGAGCACCCGCTCGCCGAGGTCCTGCAGCTGGGGGTCGCTGACCTCGTAGTCGCCGTAGACGCTGGTGACGGCCTCCGCCGCGGCGGCAAAGCCGTCATAGCCCCGGCGCGTGCCCGGCTCGACCGCGTAGCTCGGGTTCACGTACTCGATCGCCGGGTCCATCAACTCGGGCACGACTCCGAAGCCGTCGCGTCGCCAGGCCTCGTACAGCCGCTGAACGACCTCCACGTTCTGCTGGGACACTCCGCCAAGTATCCAGCCCGGCGGCGGCCGGCGCGGTGACCCGGGGGCTCGGGTCGCCGCGCCGGCGCGGATCCCGGCGCGGCCTACCGTTCGCGGATGGGTTTCCCCCGCCGGCACCAGCGGTTGTGCAGGCGTGGAACCCCTTCGCACGGGTTGGGCATCGTTTCCTGTTCGGTCAGCGGCAGCAGCTGCACATCTTCGCTGCGCGGGTATTCCTCCCCCGGGACCGACGGGCATTTCGTGACGAGCTGCGAGTCACACGCGGCCTGCACGGCGAGCACGCTGGTGGTCGGCTCGCCGCCCGTGTTCGTCTCTTCACAGGTGCCGTGGGTGGTCTGGATCAAGGGCGGTTCGCTGCTCGGTTCCCCGCCCGCTTCCTCGACGTTGCCGTGCCAGCAGTTGTTCTCGGTGCCCGGCACGGGCTCGGCGACTTCGCCGATGTCCCCGTTGGAGGGGTTGCCGAAGCTCCCGTTGGCGGAGAAGGTGTTGCCCTCGACCTCGTTTTCGTAGGGCTCGTAGTCACAGGTTTCATTTTCTCCTTCGCCCGCTTTGATGCCACCTCGGCAGTCGTCTTCGGCGGGGATCTGGGGCGGGGGCACTTCTTTGAGCCCCGGATAGGGGAGCAGCAGGATGCCCCAGGCGCCGTTGCCCGCAAAGGTGTTTTCGGCCACGAGGTCGTTGCGGCCGCCCGCGATCGTCATACCCGTGCCGACCAGTCCGGGGGCGCCGTCGCTCGTCGGCGTGGCGCCATTGTTGTTTTCGATCACGCGGTTGTGGATCATCACCCAGCAGAGGTCTTTGCGCTGGGCGCCGGCGGGCGCGTTCGGGTTGTCCTTCCCTTCCGGGCACAGGCCGTCCTGCGGGGACGGCGCGTCGTCGTTGTTCTGGCTCTGCGTGGCGACGCCCTCCTCGTTGTTCTTGAAGAGCGAGTTCTCGATCACCAGGTGACCGCCGGAGTTCGAGCCCGAGTAGCCGAGGTCGTTGCCTTCGGCGGTGCCGTCGTCGATCGTGGCGTTGCAGTCCGGGCACGCGCCGATGTAGTAGCCCGAGTCGGACATGTTGTTGGCGTAGGTGTGCACGAAGGTGCCGGGTCCGGTCGTGTTGGAGGCGTAGATCCCGTACTCGTCGGAGGGCTTTTCGACCCCGCCCCAGTAGGTCGAGGTGGAGCTCAGGTATTCGCCCAGCCAGGAGCCGATCTCCTGTTTGCCGGTAGAGCCTCCGCCGTCGAACCAGACCGAGTCACCGCCGGCGTTGGAGCCGAGGAAGTTGCAGGTGGAGAAGTTCTGCAGGGTGACACCGCTGGCCTTGTAGACGACCACGCCGTTGTTGCCCTGGTAGGCGCCTTCCTGGGGAGCTCCGAAGGTCTGGTCGGCTTCGGCCGAGCTGCACTTTGGAGAGCCGGGCTTGGTGCCGTCGATCATCACGGTGTTGCGATCCATCCCGCGGATGTGGATGTTCGGGGTCGTGACGAGGATGTCGGCCGGAGCCCGGTCGTCGCCCATGCCGCCGGGGATCGTCTGGGCGCTCGCCTGTTTGTAGTCACCCGGGCCGATCAGGATGTAGTCCCCTTCCCTGGCCGCGTTCAGGGCTTCCTGAATCGAGCTGTACTTACCCTTCTTGCCGTGGTATTCGCCGACCAGCAGCACTTTCGGGACGTGTTTGCGGGTCCGCGCCAGGGCTTCTGACACCGGCGCCGTCGCGAGCAGCGAGGCGGTCAGGGCGGATGTGAGGAACACGGCTGACGCCAGGCGCCGCCGACGAGCGAGCAGGGCGCGCCGGGAGCCCTGTGTCACGGAAGAGATCATCTCCTGCACCTTTCGCGGCGGCGGTTGGACCGATCAGCGCCTGCACTCCCCCCTTGTGGGATGCCGCCAGCGGGGCCGGCGCAGACCTGGCTCTACCCGTAACCCGGGGGGCTGTAAACGATCTCTGCGAGCGGCCTGCTGCTCAGGCGCCGGCGCCGGGCGAGCGCGTGACGCCCGGGATCTCCCACTCGAAGTCCTCCGTGCCCGTGGTCGGGGCGGCGGGGTCCTGGACGATCCGCTGGGCGCGCACGGGTCCGAACTCCGGGACCCCGGCGTGACCGTCGAGACGATCGACCTGCGGCTCGGCCGACTCTTCGGCCAGGCCCAGGACGGCGCTCATGTCCAGTTCGGCGGTCTCCTGATCCAGTGAGGAGGCCTCAGCCACCTGCCGCTCCGGCTCCTGTGCCACCACCTCCGGGGCGTCCTGCGGGAGAGGCTGCTGGACATCCTGTGGCGCGAACGGTTCGACGAACTGCTGCTCGACCTCCTGTGCGGGCTCCACCAGCGGCCGTCCGGAGGGCACCGGCTCGGGCTGGGCGGGCTGCTCGTGGTCGAACAGCGCGGGCCCCTGGGCCCAGTCCGGCGTCTGCCCGGGCACCAACGGCTCGAGCGCCTCGCGCTCGGCCAGCGCTATCTCGCGCAGGTCTCCACCACGACGGCGCTGCAGATCCAGGTGCTCGCGGATGGCCTCTTCCAGCAATCCCATGAAACTGGGCGAAACCTTAGCGACGCGTCGGACGGCCTCCCGGGAGGGCCCCGCGGCCCGGCGAGCGGCGGCTTGCGAATCCCCCGACGCCGGCCACTACACTCATGCCACCCGGAGCCCTCGGCGGGCATCCGGAACCCCCGGGGCTATAGCTCAGCTGGGAGAGCGCCTGGATCGCACCCAGGAGGTCGCCGGTTCGAGCCCGGCTAGCTCCATAAGGCTCATTGGACACCACATGCGATCGCACGCGAGAGCAGCAGCCCGCGCTCGCGATCGTTGGCACACAGGTCGGCTGCCCGCTCGAATTCCTCCCGAGCCTCGGCGTGCCGCCCTAGGCGCACAAGGATGTCGCCGCGCACGCCGGGCAGCAGGTGGTAGCCGCGCAATGCGGGCTCATGGGCGAGCGAATCGACGAGCTCGAGCCCGGCCTCGGGTCCGAAGGCCATGGTCACGGCCACCGCGCGGTTGAGCTCCACGACCGGGGAGCCGGTGAGCGCGGCCAGCCCGTCGTAGAGCGCGACGATTCGCGGCCAGTCGGTCTCCTCGAGGCTCACCGCTCGCGCGTGACAGGCGGCGATCGCGGCCTGCAGGGTGTAGGGGCCGAGTGCGCCGCTGAGCTGCTCGGCTCGCCCCAGCGCGGCCAGACCGCGCTGTACGAGCAGGTGATCCCAGCGCGCCCGGTCCTGATCGGCAAGCAGCACCGGCTCCCCGCCCGGCCCGACACGCGCCCGCAGCCGCGAGGCCTGCAACTCCATCAGGGCCAGCAGGCCCTGGGCCTCGGCCTCACGGGGCATCAGCGCGGCGAGGATCCTGCCGAGGCGCAGGGCGTCCTCGCATAGGGATGGACGGATCCAGTGCTCCCCGGCGCTCGCCGCGTAGCCCTCGTTGAACACCAGGTAGATCACGGCGAGCACCGCCGACAGACGCTCGGCCAGCTCGTCGAGGCCGGGTAGCTCAAACGGGACGCGTGCCGCGGAGAGTGTGCGCTTGGCGCGCACGATGCGTTGCGCGACTGTGCCCTCGGAGACGAGAAACGCGCGTGCGATCTCCGGCGTGGACAGTCCGCCGAGCAGACGCAGCGTCAGTGCGACCCGCGCCTCCGGGGACAGCACCGGATGACACGTCATGAAGATCAGGCGCAGGACGTCGTCCTGAACATCATCGACCTCGGCGGCCAGGTCGGGGCGGTCGAGTTGCTGCAGCGTTTCCAACTCGCGCCCGATCAGCTCGTGCTTGCGCTCGAGCGTGACGCGTCGGCGCAGGGCGTCGATGCCCCGGTGCTTGGCCGTAGCCATGAGCCACGCGCCCGGCTTGTCCGGGATCCCCGACCTGGGCCACTGCTCGAGCGCCGCGACGAACGCATCCTGAGCCAGATCCTCGGCGATCGCCACATCGCGAACGATGCGAGTCAGCCCGGCTATCAACCGGGCCGACTCGATCCGCCAGACGGCGTCGATTGCACGATGGGTGGCCGACTCGCTCACGCGCCTAGTTCTGCGTTGCCTGCTGGCGCAGGCGCTCGTTGGCATCGCGCAACTCGGGCGTCAGCTGCTCGCCGAAGTCGTCGGCCTCGAAGATCTGGCGAAGCTCGATCTCGACGCCGCCGTCAAACGGCGCTCGCTTGAGCCACTCGATCGCCTCATCCCGGGAGCCGCACTCCCACACCCAGTACCCCGCGACGAGCTCCTTGGCCTCGGTGAACGGGCCGTCGATCACGGTGCGCTCGTTGCCGCTGAAACGGACCTTCGCGCCCTTCGAGGTCGGCTGCAAGCCCTCGCCGGCCAGCATCACGCCCGACTTGACGAGCTCTTCGTTGTACTTCGTCATCGCTCCCAGGTCCTCCGTGCTGGGCATCACGCCCGCCTCGGACTCGGGGCTCCCGGGGACCAGAACCATGAAGCGCATTTGTGTCTCCTTGTCGTGGATGGTGGTTTCTACCGACACGTCGAACGAGGTCGGCCGAAATCGACACCTCCGCCGAAATCGACACCTCCGGCATCTGCTACCTCCGGCGGCGGGCCTCGCGGGCCGGGCCCTCAGCGAGCCGGCCGTAGGCGTCGGGGCGGCGCGTGTCGAGAAACGGAAACAGCTCCAGCCAGTCGCGGCGCTGGTCGAGGTCGAGCTCGGCGACGAGCACGGCGGGCTCGTCGCGTGGAGCCTGCACGAGCTTGCGTCCGTACGGGTCACAGATGAACGAGGAGCCGTAGAAGCGCAGCGGCGGCTCCTCGCCGATGCGGTTGACGGCCACGATGAACACGCCGTTGGCGATCGCGTTGCCGAGCATCACCTGCTCCCACAGCGGCTGCGTGTCGAAGTCGGGGTGGTCGGGCTCGGAACCGATCGCGGTCGGGTAGATGAGGACGTCGGCGCCCTCGAGGCTGTACGCCCGCGCGACCTCCGGGAACCACTGGTCCCAGCACGTCGGCAGCCCCAGCCGCGCGTCCTGCAGCTCGATCACGGGGTAGGGGTCACCCTCCGCGGGCCCGGGTCGGAAGTAGCGGTCCTCGTGGTAGCCGGCGGTGACCGGGATGTGCAGCTTGCGGGTACGCGCCAGGAGCTCACCGTCGGGGGCGACGATGATCGCGGTGTTATAGCCGAGCCCGTCCTCGCGCTCGTCCACGGCGCGCTCGTACAGCGACGCGTGCACATGGACACCGGTCTCCCCGGCGAGCTGGGCCGCGAACTCGTACGTGGGCCCACCGGGGAGGTCCTCGGGCTCGGCGCCGGCGGCCTTCGGCCCACCCGGGTCCACGGCGAAGTAGCGGCTCAGGGTCAGCTCCTGCAGACAGACGAGCTGGGCACCCTGGTCGACCGCGCTGCGGATCCCGGCGGCGAGTGCCGCCCGGTGCTCGTCCGGGTCCGGGTGCCAGCGCTCCTGCACAAGCCCGATCCGAAGGCGATCGCGCTCGGCGGGCCGCTTGCGTGCGAGCGAGATATGGGGGCCCGAGGACCTGATCAGCTGGTCGCGCTCGCCCACGGACCTCACTCTAGGGGGGCCTGCGACGCGGACTCGCGCCCCGAAATCGGCGTCAAGCGCCCGCGCCGGTATCGACCGGGTTCGCGCGCGCGATCATCCAGTCGTGGCGAACATCGCCTTCTCGATCGGCGCCGGACTCGGCTCGCTGTTGATCACTGTCCTCGCGGCGACGCAGGGCCTGCTCGCCGTAGCCGTGATCTGGGGCATGCTGGCGGTCGCGTTCGCCGTCAGGGCCGAGCTCGGGCGGCGCCGACGCCGGTAGGGTCTGTCGCGCACGCGCGCGCGAGCGCCTGTTTACGAGCGGAAGGAGAGCGGTGAGATGATCGTCGTCGTCGGAAGGGTCAGTACCGACCCCTCGAAACGCGCCCAGCTGATCGAGGTGGCGCAGAGGGTCGCCGCGGCCTCCCGTGAAGAGGCCGGCTGCATCGACTACCGCGTGTTCGAGGACACCGAGCAGCCCAACCGGTTCGTGTTCGTCGAGGAGTGGGAGGGCGAGGAGGCCCTCCAGCAGCACTTCCGCACGTCCCACATCGCGGAGTTCATGCAGGCGATCCCGGCCACGATCACGGCGCCGCCCGACGTCAAGTTCCACCACATCGCAAGCACCCGGGACCTGTCCGAGGTCGGCGCGAGCTGACGCCGCCCGGGCGCGATCCCGGCCGTCCGCGGCCATATAATCCCGGCGCTTCGCTGCCAGTGCCCGATTTCCACCTCCAGGGGGTTCGCGACCGTGTCCAAGCTTCTCTCCGCCGTCGGTGCCGTGGCCCTCGCCGTGCTGGCCCTGGCGGGATGCGGCAGCAGCAACAGCAGCACCACCTCGACGACCGGCACCACCTCCTCGACGTCCCCCACGATCACCACCGACGCGAGCATCGCCGCCCAGGTACCCGCGGCGATCAAATCGAAAGGCACCCTCACGGTCGCCGCTGACGCGACCTACGCCCCGAACGAGTTCATCGCCTCCGACGGCCACACCGTGATCGGCATGGACCCCGACCTGGTCAACGCGCTGGCGACGGTCATGGGGCTGAAGGCGCAGATCATCAACGCGACCTTCAACACGATCATCCCGGGACTGGCAGCCGGCAAGTACGACCTCGGCGCGTCCTCGTTCACCGACACCAAGGAACGCCAGAAGACCGTCGACTTCGTCACCTACTTCACGGCCGGCGAATCCTTCTACGCGAAGAGCTCGTCGAACCCGACGATCAGCTCGCTGTCTGACCTGTGCGGCAAATCGGTGGCGGTCGAGAAGGGCACGACCGAGGAAGAAGAAGTCAAGGCGCAGTCCGCCAAGTGCAGCAAGGAAGGCAAGAAGACACCGACCCTGCTCGTGTTCCCGACCCAGAACGGCGCCAACCTGGCGGTCTCCAGCGGACGCGCGGAACTCGGCATGGCGGACTCTCCCGTGGTCGCGTACGCGGTCAAGCAGTCCAGTGGGGCCCTCAAGGTCGTGGGACCCACCCTCGCCTCGGCGCCATACGGACTCGCGTTCCCGAAGGGAACCGGCATGACCGGACCGACGCTGGCCGCGCTGAAGGTGCTGATGGCCAACGGCGAATACATGCGCATCCTCACCAAGTGGGGAGTGCAGCAGGGCGCGATCAGCAACCCGGGGATAAACCAGGCGAAGAGCTGAGCCCGCCGCGGTGACCTCGTCGGGGGCCACCGACACCGACAGACGGCCGGACGACATAAGGGCCGTCCCGGTCCGCCATCCCGGCCGCTGGGTGGCCGCGGCGGTGATCTTCGTGATCGGCCTCGCGCTCGCGCGCTCGGTCGTCAGCAACCCGCACTTCGAATGGGGGATCGTCGGCGAATACCTGTTCGACGAACGGATCCTCGAAGGGCTGAAGGTGACGATCGAGCTGACCGTGATCGCGATGGCGGTCGGGATCGTGCTCGGGGTGCTGCTGGCCGTGATGCGACTGTCGGCGAACCCGCTGGTGTCGAGTTCGAGCTGGCTCTACATCTGGTTCTTCCGCGGCACACCCGTGCTCGTACAGCTGCTGTTCTGGTACAACGTCGCCGCGCTCTACCCGAAGCTCAACCTCGGGATCCCGTTCGGGCCGTCGTTCATCCACGCGGACGCCAACACCCTGATCACGCCGTTCCGGGCCGCGATCCTGGGGCTCGGCCTGAACGAGGGCGCCTACATGGCCGAGATCGTCCGCGCCGGCATGATCTCGGTGGACAAAGGCCAGTCCGACGCGGCCCTGTCGCTGGGGATGTCGCGCCTGCAGACGCTCCGCACGATCGTGCTGCCACAGGCCATGCGCGTGATCATCCCGCCGACCGGCAACGAGACGATCTCGATGCTCAAGACCTCCTCGCTCGCGAGCGTGATCACGGTCACCGAGCTGCTCTACTCGGCGGAACTGATCTACGCGGTCAACTACAAGGTGATCCCGCTGCTGCTCACGGTCAGCGTCTGGTACCTCGCCTGCACGAGCCTGCTGTACGTGGGCCAGGGCTACCTCGAGCGCTACTACGGCCGCGGGAGTGATGCCCTCGGGCCCACGACGTGGCAGCGGGTGCGCGGCGGCGTGCTGTCGTTCCGCCACGGCTACTGATGGCCCAGCCGATGGTCAAGGCCGAAGGCGTCCACAAGCGCTTCGGCCGCAACGAGGTGTTGAAGGGGATCACGCTCGAGGTGATGGCGGGCGATGTGATGTGCCTGCTGGGTCCGTCGGGGTCGGGCAAGTCGACGTTCCTGCGCTGCATCAACCACCTCGAGCCGATCAACTCGGGGCGGCTGCTGGTGGACGGAGAGCTCGTCGGCTACCGCGAGAAGGACGACACGCTGCACCACCTGCCCGAAGCGGAGATCGCACGCAAGCGCGCCGAGATCGGGATGGTGTTCCAGCACTTCAACCTGTTCCCGCACATGACCGCGCTCGACAACATCACCTGCGCTCCGATCCGGGTCAAGAAGGTCCCGCGCGAGCGGGCCCTGCGCCAGGCGAACGACCTGCTCACACGTGTGGGGCTGGCCGACAAGACCGACAGCTACCCCGCCCAGCTCTCCGGCGGACAGAAGCAGCGCGTTGCGATCGCGCGTGCCCTGGCGATGGAACCCAAGCTGATGCTGTTCGACGAGCCCACCTCCGCGCTCGACCCGGAGCTGGTCGGCGATGTGCTCGCGGTCATGCAGCAGCTCGCCCGCGACGGGATGACGATGATCGTCGTGACCCACGAGCTCGGCTTCGCGAGGGGGGTCGCCGACAGCGTCGTGTTCATGGACGCGGGCGTGGTCGTCGAGACCGGACCTCCCGACGAGGTGCTCGACAGGCCCCGTCACGAGCGCACGCGGGCGTTCCTGTCGAAGGTGCTGTGAGCGTCAACCCAGGTAACTGTCGAGGCGCTCCAGGGCCTCGGGGAAGTTGGCGCGGCCGAACCCGAAGCGCACGTGGTGGGGCTGCTCGTAGACCGAGCCGGGCAGCACCAGCACCCCGCAGCGCTCGGCCGTCCGTTCGCACCAGCCCTGCACGTCGGGCTCCTGGGACATCCGCGCGAAGCCGATCGGACCGGCGACCGGACGCTGCCACTGAAACAGCTCGCCGCGGAGGGCGATGAAGTCGTCGAGCAGCGGCAGGTTGCGCAGGATCAGGGCTCGGTTCTGGTCGATCAGGGCGCCCGCGTGGCGCAGGGCCAGCGCCACGAGCAGTTCGCTCGGCGCACTCGAGCAGATCGTCGTGTAGAGCTTCAGCTCCCTGACGCGCTCGAGCAGGCCCCGCTCGCGACCCGCCAGCCAGCCGATTCTGAGCCCCGGTAGGCCGTGCGCCTTGGACACCGTTCCGAGCGAGATGGCCCGCTCGTAGGCATCGCATGCCGCCGGCAGCCTGGCGGACGGATCGTGCTCCAGCCCGCGATAGACCTCGTCGCTGAACACGATCGCCGCGTGCTCGGCGGCGAGCGCCAGCACACGGTCGTAGGTCGCTCGCGTCATCTGCATGCCGGTGGGGTTGTGGGGGCTGTTGATGTAGATCAGCCGCGCGCCGTCGGCGAGCAGGCCTTCGAGCTGCTCGAGGTCGTGCGCCCAGCCGTCCTCGTGGCGCCGCCGCCACAGGCTCACGCGCGCGCCCGCGCTGCGGGCAACCTCGATCGCCGAGCCGTAGCAGGGCGCCTCCACGATCACGTGGTCGCCGGGTTCCACGAGAGCGTGGTAGACGAGGAAGATCCCCTCCTCGGCCGCCGCCAGCGTGAGCACGTCCTCGGCACCGGTCTGCTGGTACCCGCCGGCGACCGCCCGCCGCAGCTCCTCGGAGCCCGGCACTTCGGTGTAGCCCAGGCGCATCCCCAGCAGCCGTTCGCGAGCGTCTGGCTCGAGTGCCAGCAGGTCGTCGACGGTGCGCGACTCGCAGTCGCTGCTCGACAGCATCAGCTCGGCCCGGAACTCCCAGCGCTCGTAGAAGCGCTCGATGGCGAATGGCCCGATCTGCATGCTCAGTCCAGGTACTCGCTCTTCAGCCAGGTGAGCGTGGCCTGCAGGCCGGAGACGTAGTCGACCCGGGGCTCCCAACCCAGCAGCTGCCTGGCTTTGGCGCTGCTGAAGCTCTGATCGCGGCCCAGCACCTGAACCGCCTGGCGGGAGAGGAGCGGCCGGACCGTCGCGCCGGTGGTCCGCCGCAACAGGCGGTAGCCGTGCTCCAGCGACGCGCCCACCCCGTTGGCGGCCCAGTAGGGAACGCTCCACCTGACCCTGGAGCACCCGAGGCCCTCGGCGAGGCCGTCGGTGAACTCCCTCCAGGTCACGCCCAGGCCGTCGCTGACGTTGAACGCCCGTCCCGGAGCCTCGTCGTGCTCGAGCGCGAGCAGGGCCGCGTCGAGGAGGTTCTCCACGAAGCACAGGCCCGCGTCGGAACGACCGCCGTCGATCAGGAGCATGCTGCGGTCGCGGATCGCGCGCGCGATCCCGCCGACGACCTCGCGTGAGCCGGGCCCATAGACCGTCGCCGGGCGCAGGATGACGGTGTCAAAGCCGCCACACGCTTCCATCCGGCGCACCTCACGCTCGGCGTCGAGCTTCGTCTGCGCGTACCAGTTGCTGAAGCGCCGCGCCGCGTAGGTCTCCTCGACCGCGGCCGTGCCGGGATGGCCGTACACGTCGGTGGTGCTGAAGTGGACGAAGCGGCGCACCGACGCGCCGGCCGACGCCTCGAGCAGGTTGCGGGTGCCCGTCACGTTCGTGCGCGTGATCTCCTGGGTCGTGGCCCAGTCGGAGACCAGCGCGCCGCAGTGGAACACGAACTCGCATCCGTCCACGGCCGCGGGCAGGGACCGTCCGCTCGTGAGGTCGCCGACCGCGAGCTCCACGTCGAGTGCCTCCAGCGAGTGGGTGTCGCTGTGCTCGCGCACCAGGCAGCGCACGGGCCGCCCTTCTGAGGCCAGCCTCCGCGCCAGGCGCCCGCCGATGAAGCCGGTGGCTCCGGTGATCAACACGCCCCCGCCGTTGGCGCTCGCCTCCACCCCGGCCGCGGGGGCCACGCTGGTCCTGGCCGGGCCGACACCCGTCGCCGGGCCCCCGCGCCCTTCCCCGAGGTCCCGCGATCGGCTCGCGGCGCGGCTGCTCCAGCCGCCCCGGCGGACTCCCGGCCACGCCGGCCGAGGGTCGCTTTGGCGATGTCGCGTACGACCGCCCAGTTCTTCGAGGTCGACCCCTCGCAGTCCGCCAGCACGACGGCGAACGCGTCGAGGAAGCGCTGGGCCTCGGCCTCGGACAACGTCAGCGGGGGCAGCAGCTTGATGACGTCGTTTTTGCCCGCCGCCATCGTGATCACGCCGTGGTCGCGGTGCAGCGGGATCACGATCAGCTGCGGGTAGAGGCCCTCGGCCGCCACTCCCACCAGGCGCCAGCTGACACGCGCGACGGCACCCCGGGGCGCCCCCAGCTCGATGCCGATCATCAGACCACGGCCACGAACCTCCTTGATGATCTCGTGACGCCCCTGGAGCTCGGCCAGCCCCGCCCGCAGCAGGGCGCCGACCTGCTCCGAGCGCTCGACCAGGCCGTCGCGTTCGATGATCCGGATCGTGGCCAGGCCCGCAGCCATCGAGAGGCGGTTGCGCCCGTAGGTGGACTGGTGCACGTATGAACGCTCGAGCGTCCCCACCGCCCGCTGGAAGATGTCCCTCGTGGTGGCCATCGCGGCGACCGGCATGTAGCCGCCGCTGAGCGCCTTGCCGACGAGCACGAAATCGGGCTCCAGTCCCCACTCGTCCAGCGCGAACCATCTGCCGGTGCGGCCGAGGCCGGTCTGGATCTCGTCGAGCACGAACATCGTGCCGTAGCGCCGGCACAGCTCCTGTGCCCCCTGCAGATAGCCGGCCGGAGCGGGAGCCACGGTGCGACCCTGGACCGGCTCGACCACGAAGGCGGCCACGTCGCCCCCGCGCAGCTGCGCCTCGAGGCGCTCCAGATCGCCGAACGGAACCAGCTCGCACCCCGGCAGCAGCGGGCCGAAGCCCTCCTTGAAGAACTCGTCGCCGACGATCGACAGGGGCCCGAAGGTGACCCCGTGGAAGCTGCTCTGACAGGACACGAAGCGCGTCCGGCCGGTGGCGGCGCGGGCGAACTTCATCGCCGCGTCCACCGCCTCCGCTCCGGTGCTCGCGAAGAAGATCGCGTCGCGGCCCCTCGGCAGGTGCGAGGCGAGCGCCTCGGCGAGCATGCCGGACAGCGCCGAGTAGTGGATCTGGACGCCGTCGAGGAGGTCCTCGCCGAGCGCCGCCTGCAGCACCCCGCGCACGTCGGGGTTGTTGTGGCCGAGGCTCGCGAACCCCTCGCCGGTGTGCATGTCCAGGAACGCGCGCCCGGCCCCGTCGTACAGGTAGGAGCCCCGGGCCGAGACGTAGTCCTCGTCGAAGCCGATGATCCGCAGCACGTCCACCAGCGAGGGGTCGAGGTGGCGCGCGGCCAGCTCGAGCGTCTCGCCGCTGCGCTCCCTGGCCTGCTCGAGGATCCCCAGCGGATCCACGTACTACTCGTCCCGGCCGCGCCGCTTGCTCAGCGCCCGTACGAGCGCGATGTCGCCCGCCACCAGGCCGACGAGCACGACCGTCAGGATGATCCCGATCTCCACATCCAAAGCCTAGTCACAGCCGGACCCTCCCGGAGCCCCCGCCGCGGATCTGGTCTCCCGCTCCCGGGCGGTGAGCCGCCGTCTTCGACCCGCCGGCCGGCCGCCTCATCGCCTCACGGCGGCCGCTTCATGGGCTCCCCGATGATCACTGCGGCGGCAGTACGGCGAACGTCGTCGTCTTTCTGGTCAGCGGGGCTGATTCGAGGAAGGCCACGATTTCGCCCGCCGCCGCCGCGCAGGAGGGACCGCCGAGGACGACCACGAAGGCGTTGCCCGCATCGTCGAGCTTCACGCCGCTCACGCTTGCCACTCCGTTGGCGATTTCTTTGGCATCGGCGCCGACCCAGCGCAGCTTCGAGTGGCACTGACTGAAGAGCCCTTCTGCGCTGATGTGAACGGGCTGCTCGGCGTTGACCGGTGGGAACTCCACGGCGACGATCGCCGCCACGCTGCTCGACGCCGAACTCTCCACCTCGCTCGATTTGCCGTTCGGGGTGAGTGCGAAGACGCCTTCCGGCGTGGCCATCGGTCCCTGGATCGTGAACTCGGTCGTCACGGTTTCGTAGGGGGCCACTTCCATGTGGGCCGAGATCAGGCTTTCACCTGTCGCACACCCTGGCCCGCCCCATACCACGGCGAGGGCGCGGCCGTTGCCGTCGAGTTTGACGGTGTATCCGGACCCAGTCACCGGTGTGTACGGCGTCGGGGCGCTCCAGACGAGTTTCCTCTGGCAGCGGAAGTACAGCGGGTTGGCGGTGATCCTGACCGGGACCCCGGAGTAGACCTTCTCACACTGGACTTCGAGCACGTCGGCGATGCTCGAGGCTTCACCGAGCTCACCGCTCGCAACGAAGGACGAGACCGTTGTAAGCGAACACCCGGCGGAGGGCGTCAGCGCCGAGGCCGTGCCCGCCTGGGTGAGCGATACCAGCAACACGAGCGTCGCACCAAGTAGCGCCTTGCTCGCGAGCCCGCGATTGCCTCGTTGCATGGTGTCCCCTTTCAGCTGTCGCCGGGGTCCGGCGGGTCTGAGCGCAGATTCGTCCCCGTATTCGACGCTGGGCTGCACAACCCTCCCTCGCGAGCGCGAGTGCGGTGAGCAGCCACGCCGCGGTCATGGGAACAAGACTAATTCCTATTCTGTGGTAGCGTCAGCCGCCGGTGGCGTCCGCAGGTACATACGGCAGCGGCGCGGCCCGACGGATCACGGCCGCCGTGCTCGCGCTCCTGGTCGCGCTGGGGGCGGTCGGGTGCGGCCGCTCGGCGCTGTCATCGAGCGGCGGTCACGGGAGCCGGATCGAGCTGGCGGCGGCGGAGAACTTCTGGGGCAGCATCGCCTCCCAGTTGGGGGGCGGGAAGGTGGCTGTCACGAGCATCATCGTCAACCCCGACACCGACCCGCACTCCTATGAACCGACGGCCGCGGACGGGGTCGCGATGGCCCGCTCGCGGATGGCGATCGTCAACGGCATCGGCTACGACGCGTGGGCCTCGAAGCTGCTCGCGGCGAACCCCGACGCAGGACGCGTCGTGCTCGACGTCGGCTCCCTGCTCGGCCTCTCCCAGGGGGACAACCCGCACCAGTGGTACTCGCCGACGAACGTGCACCGGGTCGTGGCGCAGATCACGGCCGACTACGAGCGCCTGGACCCGGCCGACGCCGCCTTCTTCGCGAGCCGGCGCCGGCAGTTCGAAACGACCGCGCTGGCCGAATACGACCGCCTGCGCAGCGAGATCCGCAGGCGCTTCGCGGGGGTTCCCGTGGGCTACTCCGAGAGCATCTTCCGGCCGCTGGGCGAAAGCCTCGGGCTCAAGCTGATGACGCCCTACAGCTTCGCCAAGGCGGTCGCCGAGGGAACCGACGTCAGCGCCCAGGACAAGCAGACGGTCGACCGCCAGGCGCAGTCGCACGCGATCAAGGTGTGGGTCTACAACAGCCAGAACGCCACACCCGACGTGCAGCGCGTCAACCAGCTCGCACGCGAAGCCGGCATCCCCGTCACGACCGTCACCGAGACGCTCTCTCCGGCCTCGGATACCTTCGAGCAGTGGCAGAGCGCCCAGCTGAGGAGCCTGCTCGGCGCGCTGCACCGGGCGACGGGCAGATGAGCGACCATTCCCCTGCCGTCCCGCGCCCGGGCCACGAGGTCGCCGCAGCCGGCGGGCCCCCGGCGGTCGCGGTCGTGGACGGCCAGGCTCGCGTCGGCGGGCGCGTGATCTGGGAGCAGGTGAACATCGAGATCGGCCAGGGTGAGTTCACCGCCATCCTCGGGCCCAACGGATCGGGCAAGACGACGCTGCTGCGGGTCCTGCTCGGAGAGCTGGCGCTCGCCCGTGGCAGCGCATCGGTGCTGGGTGGTCCTCCCGGGGCCCATAAGCAGCAGATCGGCTACCTCCCCCAGCGCCGGCACTTCGAGCCGGGAACCAGGATCCGTGGGATCGATTTGGTTCGCCTCGGCCTCGACGGCGCACGCTGGGGTCTGCCGCTGCGCCGCGCCGGAGGCGAGCGGATCGAGCGGGTGCTGGAGCTCGTCGGGGCCGGCGCCTACGCCGGCCGTCCGATCGGATCGCTCTCCGGCGGGGAGCAGCAGCGGCTGCTGATCGCCCAGGCGCTCGTCAGCGAACCGCGGCTGCTGATCCTGGACGAGCCGCTGGACAGCCTCGACCTGCCCAACCAGAGCGCCGTCGCGGCGCTGCTCGAGCGGATCGCGCGCGAACAGGGTGTCGCGGTCCTGCTGGTGGCACACGACGTCAACCCGCTGCTCGCCTACCTCGACCGCGTCGTCTACTTCGGCGCCGGGCGGGCGGTCGTGGGAGCGCCGCGAGACGTGATCGAGGCGGGCGTGTTGAGCCGCCTGTACGGGGTCGCGGTCGAGGTGCTCCAGACCGCCGACGGGCGGCTCGTGGTGGTGGGCACGCCCGAGGCCCCGGCCCATCACAGCGACCGCCATGCCCACGGCCATGCCCACTGAGGTGGCCGCTACCCAGCTGGCGGCCGGCATGCACCTGGCGGCCGGTACTCAACTGGCGGCGGGCGGCCCCTCGCTGAACCTGGTGTCCGACCTGCACGAACTCT
Source organism: uncultured Solirubrobacteraceae bacterium (assembly GCA_963846255.1). Lineage (GTDB taxonomy): Bacteria > Actinomycetota > Thermoleophilia > Solirubrobacterales > Solirubrobacteraceae > Palsa-744. The sequence continues at coordinate 2,684,736 of CAWJVE010000002.1, read as the reverse complement.
TTGCCTACCCATTCATGGTGCACGCGCTGCAGGCGGGGACGATCGTGGCGGTGATGTCAGGGCTGATGGGCTGGTTCATGGTCCTGCGCCGGCAGACGTTCGCCGGTCACACGCTGTCGGTGATGGCCTTCCCCGGCGCCGCCGCAGCCCTGCTGGTGGGGCTCTCCGCGTCGGCCGGCTTCTTCGTCTTCTCGGCCGTGGCCGCGCTCGCGATCGGTGCCGCCCGTCCCGGGCGCCAGAGCGGCAACCGCGGTCAGGAGTCCGCCGTGACGGGCACGGTCCAGGCGGTGGGGCTGGCGTGCGGGTTCCTGTTCCTGAGCCTCTATCAGGGGGTGCTCGGCAACTACGAGAGCCTGTTGTTCGGCAGCTTCCTGGGCATCACCTCGGGGCAGGTGCTGACGCTGCTGGGGGTGGCCGCGGTAGCGATCCTGCTGCTGGCCGTGGCCGGCCGCCCGCTGCTGTTCGCGTCGGTGGATGAAGGCGTCGCCCGGGCCCGCGGCGTGCCCACGCGGGCGCTCGGGATCGGCTTCCTGCTGCTGCTGGGGATGGCGGTGGCCGAGACCGCCCAGATCACCGGGGCGCTGCTCGTGTTCGCGCTGCTCGTGGCGCCGCCGGCGACCGCCCAGCTGCTGACGGCCCGCGCCGGGCTCGGCCTGGCCCTGAGCGTGGTGCTGGGCGTGCTGGTGACCTGGCTGGGCCTCGCGCTCGCCTACTTCTACGAATACCCCGTCGGCTTCTACATCAGCACGGTCGCGTTCGTGATGTACGTGCTCGCCCGCCTGCTGCGGGTGGCGATCGACGCTCCCCGGCTCCGCCTGATGTTCGCGCAGGAGTTCTTCCGCAACGCACTGCTCGCGGGCAGCTTCGTCGCGCTGGCCTGCGGGCTCGTCGGCTACTTCGTCGTGCTGCGGGCCCAGGTGTTCGCGGGCGACGCCCTCAGTCACGTCGCCTTCACCGGCGCGATCGGAGCGGCGGCGGCCGGGCTCGACACCCGCGTCGGCCTGTTCGCGGCCACGATCTCGGTCGCGCTGATCCTCGGCGCGATCGGCCCCCGCGCGGGGGCCGAAGACGTCGCGATCGGGGTGCTCTTCGCCTGGGTCCTGGGGCTCGGCGTGCTGTTCCTGGCGCTGTTCAGCGGCGGCTCCTCCGGGGGCAACGGCGTGCTCGGTGCGCGGGCCCTGTTCGGCTCGATCTTCGGACTGAGCGGCGCGGACGCACGACTGGCCGCGGCCGTCGGGGCGGCGATCGCCGTTGCCGTGATGGCGCTCGCGCGGCCGCTGCTGTTCGCGAGCGTCGACCCGATCGTGGCGAGCTCCCGGGGCGTTCGCGTGAGAGCCCTGGGGCTCGCGTTCCTGGCGCTCCTGGGCGCGACCGCCGCGGAGGCCACCCAGGCCGTGGGGGCGCTGCTGATGCTCGGCCTGCTCGCGGCCCCCGCGGGCGCGGCGCAGCGGATCACCGCCAACCCCTACCTCGGGCTCGGGCTCTCGGCGCTGCTGGCGCTTGGGGCGATGTGGCTCGGGCTGGCGCTCAGCTACTGGATCCCGAGCCTGCCCCCCAGCAGCGCGATCGTCGCGGTGGCAGCCGCGAGCTTCCTGCTGGCGCTGCTGCTCGGCCGGCGCCCGGAGGGACGCGGTCGCCCGCTCAGGGCGGCGGCTGCCGGGAGGGCGGTTGACACCCGCTCGGGCGTCGGTACACGAGGACTAGACTGAGGCTTCGATGGCCGAGGCAGGCAAGGCAGACTGGGCCGCCGACGCGCAGCAGGTGCTGGCACAGAACGGACGCCACTCGGGGCAGGCGCGGCGCTCGATGCTCGAGCTGCTGGACTCGCAGCCGTGCGCGCTGTCGGCGCTGGAGATCGAACAACAGCTGCGTGAGAGCCGCCGCCCCGTCGCCCGGGCCAGCATCTACCGGATCCTCGACGAGCTCGAGCGCCTGCACCTGGTGCAGCGCGTGCAGGTGGGAGGAGACATGGCCCGCTACGAGCCGGTCCGCAGCGGCGAGGGCCACCACCACCATCTCGTGTGTGACAACTGCGGCACGGTCACGCCGTTCACAGACGAGGGACTCGAGGACGCGATCCGCCGGCTCAGCCGGCGCCTGCCGATGCACGTCGACGACCACGAGATCGTCCTGCACGGCGCCTGCGAGGTGTGCAACGACGCCTGACGGCGTGGGCCTGGCCGCGTCGTCCTGAAGGGAGTACAGTCGGCTCCCAACAGCGGAAGGGAGGCAGCATGACCCACAGGTCCACCGTCGTCGCCGCCTGTCTGGCGGGCGCGGCGCTCTTGGCCGCGGGGCCCCAGCTCGCGCAGGCCGGCAAGGGGGCACACCACGGCAAGATCAAGGTCAAGCCCAAGGACGTGATGGTGAACACCTCGGTGCAGGTGAAGGGGTCCGGGTTCGCGCACAAGGCGTCGATCACGCTGCGCGAGTGCGGCCGCACGTTCTGGATCGCGCCCGAAGAACCGTGCGGCAACTCGGTCACCGTGCAGACGAACTCGCGTGGCAGCTTCACCGCCACGATGAAGGCCGAAGTGTGTCCCGAAGGGATGCCGCGCAAAGAGATCACCGAACGAACGTGTTACATCGGGGTACCGAGGTTCGGCGAAGACACCGGCGAACTCTCGCCCTCGGCGAAGCTGATCGTCACCTATCCCTGACACGGCCGGCGGCCGTCGCACCCCTGACGCGGCGGGGCCGCGCGGGAAGGCTCGTGCACGGCCGTGAAGCCACCGGCGGCGAGCGCCGCGCGGTGGTAGGCTCGCTCGCCCGTTCAGGTTGAGCTTCAAGGGGAGAAGGTGGCGCAGACTGTCGAGCTTCAACGTGACCGGCGTGCCGGCCTAGCCGGCGCCGCTCGCGTGCGGGACGTTCTCGCGTGAGCGCCACCGACTCGCGGATCCCGACGTACCTGCTGCGCAACGTGCCGGTGCTCGCCGGGCTGCCCGACGAGCTGCTCGAGAGCCTCGTGGAGCAGCTGTCGCGCGTGCAGGTGAAGGCGGGGCGCTGGATCATGCGCGAGGGGGAAGTCGCAGAGAGCGTCTACATCGTCGCCGGCGGTCGCGTGGAAGTGGTGGACGAGCGCCCACCCGAGACGCTGATCCGAGTGCTGCGGCGGGGCGCTGTGCTGGGCGAGCTCGCGCTGCTGCGGGAAGGAACGCGGTCGGCCTCCGCACGCGCCCGGCGGGACACCGAACTGCTGGAGCTGCCCCGTGCCAGCTTCGAGGAGCTGGTCAGCCAGGCGCCGAGCTTCGCGCTCGGCCTGACCCGCGCAATGGGGGCCCAGCTGGCCGCGAGCCACACACCCGTCGCCTACGCCCCGGCGCCGCACACGATCGCGGTGGTCGGGATCGACGGCTCCGCCCCCGTGCAGGACGTCGCCGCCGAGCTGGCGGCGACGCTCGGACGGTACGGGTCGGTGGCGCGCCTGGACGGCGGCGAGCTGGCGACGATCGACCAGGCCGAGCGGGACGCCGACCGCGTCGTCCTGTGTGCGGGAGCCGACCCCGACGACACCTGGTCACGTACCTGCGTGCACGAGAGCGACCTCGTGATCGCGCTGACCGGTGGACGGCCCGATCGCACCTGGCTCGCGCACGCACCCGCGCTCCGCGGCTGCGAGCTGATCGTGCTCGGCCCCGGCGTCGATGACGAGACGCTGGCCCTGCTCCAGCCGCGCGAGGTCCAGGTGATCGCCGGCGAGTCCCGGCGCGGCCCCGCCCTCGAGGCGACGGCACGGCGGCTCGCCGGGCGCTCGCTGGGACTGGTGCTCTCCGGAGGAGGAGCCCGCGCGCTGGCCCATCTCGGCGCGCTGGAGGAGCTCACCGCTGCGGGACTTCGCTTCGACCGCGTGGCGGGTGTGAGCCTCGGCTCGCTCGTGGGTGCCACCGTCGCCATGGGCCTGACGCCGGCGGAGGTGTATGAGACCTTCGAGCGCAGCTTCAGGGCGACGAACCCGGCTCGCGACTTCACCATTCCCGCGTTCTCGCTGCTGCGGGGAACGCGGGCCCGGCAACTGCTCGATGAGGTCTTCGGGGACCGGCGGATCGAGGAGCTGCCGCTGCGCTTCTTCTGCCTGAGCTGCGACCTGATGGAGCGCGAGGTGGTCGTTCACCGCACCGGGCGCGTGGTGGATGCCGTCTACCCGAGCTTTGCGATCCCGGGCGTGTTCCCGCCGGTGGCCCGACCGGACGGCCGTCTGCTGGTGGACGGCGGCGTGCTCGACAACCTGCCGGTCGAGACGATGGCCCGGACCGGTGAGGGACCCGTGATCGCGGTGGACGTCACCGGCGGCTTCGGCGGCTTCCAGCAGAGCCGGCGGCCCGGCTTGGCCCGCCTCGCGAGGCCCTTGCGCCGTTTCCTGACGGGGACCGAGGCCCAGGTCCCCGGCCTTGCCGAGACGATCGTTCGCACGCTGACCGTCGGCAGCGTCGACACGGTCGCGGCCGCGAGACTGCACGCCGACCTTGTGATCACCCCGCCGGTGGACGGCATCGGGCTGATGGAATGGGGCGCCATCGACCGCGCGCGCGAGCTGGGACGCCGGGCCGCCCGCGAAGCCCTCGCCGCCGACCCCGGGCTGCCGGCGCGAGTGGCGGCCTGATGCGGGCATGTCAGAGCCGCTCTTGACAGCACCCACGGGCGAGCCGCCCGGACCACAGGCGGCTCGGCGCACGGCTCCCTCTCCCTCGCGCGTGCTGGCGATCGCGTCGCTCGGGGCGGCGGTCGCGTTCGTGGACGCGACGATCGTCAACATCGCATTCCCCAGCATCGAGAGGTCGTTCAGCGGGGTCTCGATCAGCTCGTTGTCGTGGGTCCTGAACGCCTACAACATCGTGTTCGCCGCCTTCCTCGTGGCGGCCGGCCGGATCGCCGACCTGCTCGGGCGCAGGCGCATCTTCGTCTTCGGCCTGGAGCTGTTCACCGCCGCCTCGGTGCTGTGCGCCGTGGCCCCGTCGGCTGGCGTCCTGGTCGGCTTCCGGATCGTGCAGGCGCTGGGGGCCGCCTTCCTGGTCCCCGCCTCGCTGGCGCTGGTGCTGAACGCGTTCCCTCCGGAGCGGCGCGCCCACGGCGTGGCGCTGCTGTCGGCCGTCGCGGCTGCCGCCGCCGGGCTCGGCCCGTCACTCGGCGGGATCCTGGTGTCGGTGGCCAACTGGCGCCTGGTGTTCCTGGTCAACCTGCCGATCGGCGTGGTCGCGGTCGTGCTGGCCCGCCGGCAGCTGATCGAGAGCCGCGCGCCGGGACGACGGCGGATGCCCGACATGTCGGGTGCGCTGCTGTTCGCGCTGGCGATCGCCTCACTGGTGCTCGGAGTCGTGAAGGGCTCCGAGTGGGGCTGGGGCAGCGCACGCGTGCTGGGCGCCTTCGCCGCGGCCCTGGTGCTGGGGGCGATCTTCGTCTGGCGCTGCACCTGGCACCGCTCGCCGATCATCGACCTGGGGCTGCTGCGCATCCGAACCTTCAGCGCCGCCAACGGCATGACGATCATCGCCGCGGCCGGCTTCTACGGCTACACGCTCGCGAACGTCCTGTTCCTGACCGGCGTGTGGCGCTACAGCGCCCTGCAGGCCGGGCTCGCACTAACGCCCGGTCCGTTCGTGGCCGCGGCCGTGGCGGGTCCGACGAGCCGCATCGCGCACCGGATCGGCCCGCGGCCGGTGCTCGTCGCGGGCGGGCTGATCTGGGGCGGAGCGGTGATGTGGCTGGTCGAGCGCGTCGGCGTGCAACCGGACTTCCTCGGCGAGTGGCTGCCCGGGATCGTGCTCCTCGGAATCGGCGCGGGCACGCTGTTCCCCAACCTGTCGGGAGTAGCCGTCGCGTCGGCCCCCGGGGAGAGCTTCGCCACCGCCACCGGCCTGAACTCGGTTGCACGCCAGGTCGGCGCGGCCCTCGGCGTGGCGGTGATCGTGGCCATCATCGGCACGCCCTCGCCGCTACAGGCGCTGCACGCGTTCGACAACGCGTGGCGTTTCGCGGCCGCGTGCCTGTTCGCCGCCGGCATCGGGTGCCTGCTGGTCGGGCGCGTCATCGCCGAGGCGCCCTCGCTCGGGGAGGCCGCGCGGACGGTGCTGCGCCAGCCCTCAGCGGCGGCGCCCTCACTGCCGCGGGCGCGGCGGGCGATCCGGGTGGACGGTCCGGTGTTACAGGGCCCTCCAGCACCGGAGCAGCCCTCGCAGTTCCTCGCCCGCTCCCCCCTGTTCGCCGGGCTCGAGCCCCGGCTGCTCGAGCAGCTGGCCGAGCGTTCGCGACCGATCCGCCTCGGGGCGGGCGAGTGGCTGTTCCGCGAAGGCGACCCCGGCGATGCGATGTACCTGGTGCGGGCCGGCCGCCTGGAGGTCGTCGCGGGACCCTCCGAGGTCGTCGTACGCGAGCTGGGACGGGGCGACGCGCTCGGCGAACTGGCGCTGCTCACGAGCTCACCGCGCTCGGCGTCGGTCCGGGCCGCCCGCGCCAGCGACCTGCTGGTGATCGACCGCGAGCACTTCGAGGAGCTGCTGCAGAGCTCCCCGGCACTGTCGCGGTCGCTGAACCGGATCCTCGGCGAGCAGTTGCGCACCAGCCAGGGTGCGGCGAGTACGGCCAGACCGCGCCCGGCGACCGTGGCGCTGCTGTCGCTCGATGAGCGGGTACCGGTCACGGAGCTCTCACAGCAGCTTGCCGCGACCCTGAAGGGTCAACTCGACACCGAGCTGCTGGGAGGCGGCGAGCTCGATCGAGTCGTCCCGGCGGGCGCGCCGGCGAATGTCTTCGCGCCGCTGCTGGACCGCGCCGAGTCAGGGCACGAGCTCGTCCTGCTCGACGCCGGGGAACTGCTCGAGGGGAGCCCGTGGGCCGAGTTCTGCCTACAGCAGGCCGACCGCATCCTCGCCTTCACGGCGGGAGGACAGGTCCCGGAGTCGCTGCAGGAGCGGGCTGAGTTGAAGGGCTGCGACCTGGTGTTGTACGACGTCGCCCCCGGCGAACGGGGAGCGGAGGAGTGGGCGTCGGTGCTCGCCGCGAGCGAGTGTCACATCGTGCGCGAGCACGAGCGCGAGGCGGACATCGCGCGGATCGGGCGGCGGCTCACCGGCAGGTCGGTCGGGGTGGTTCTGTCGGGCGGCGGCGCCCGCGCCTTCTCGCACATCGGCGTACTGGAGGAACTGCTCGCCGCCGGGGTGACGATCGATCGCGTCCTCGGCGTCAGCATGGGAGCCTACGTCGGTGCCCTGTTCGCGATGGGGCTGGAGATCGAGGAGATCGACGCGCGCTGCTTCGAGGAGTGGGTCCAGCGCCATCCGCTCGGGGACTACACGATCCCGCGCTACTCGCTGATCCGTGGTGAGCGCGCCAAAGCGATGATGCAGCGGACCTTCGGCGAGTGCGCGATCGAGGAGCTCCCGCGCAGCTTCATGTGCGGCTACACGGAGCTTCGCAGCGGCAGCTTCATGCTCGCCCGATACGGCCCCCTGTGGGAGACGGTCGGCTTCAGCATGTGCCTGCCGATCATCGCGCCGCCCCAGGCGCGCGGGCGCGAGCTGATCGTCGACGGCTCGCTGGTCAACAACCTCCCCGTCGAGGCGATGGCGGACATGGGCGAGGGGCCGATCGTGGCGGTGGACGTGAAGGCCAGCTTCGAGCACCCGGCCGCCGCCGGCAAGGGGGCTCCCGGCGGACCGGAGGCCAACGGCGCCGCTCGCGCGCGGCGCCGGTCGGAGCGTCTCCCGAGCCTGGGCGAGACGCTCACGCGGGTGCTGCTGCTGGGGAGCGCCAACACGTCCGAGGCGGCCCGCAGGCACGCGGACCTGATCATCAAACCCCGCGCCGAGGGCGTGGGGCTGCTCGAGTTCACCCAGCTCGACGCCGCCCGCGAGGCGGGGCGCGCGGCCGCCCGCGAGGCGCTCGAGCAGGCACCCGCGCTGCTGTTCGGCTGAGGTCCGATCGGGTCACCGCGGTGGCCTCTGTGACGAATGCACATACACGCCCGCGAGCAAAGTGCTTTGCTTGGTTGACCGGGGGCCCGCCTCGGGCTCTCACCTAGATAGAAGGAGCGTGCGATGAGCGCGACCAGTATCGACGAGGGCAAGCTCGAAGCCTTCATGGGGCAGATGGTGACCGACATGGGGGCGAACATCAGCGCGCCCCTGATGTTGATCGGGGAGAAGCTCGGCCTCTACCGTGCGATGGCCGCACGCGGGGCCTCTGACGGCGGCCGAGGTGGCCGAGCGCTCGGGTGCCGCGGAGCGTTCCGTCCGCGAGTGGCTCGGCAACCAGGCCGCGGGCGGATACGTGATCTACGACCCCGACACCGACCGCTACACGCTGCCCGACGAGCACGCGCTGGCGCTGGCCGACGAGGACAGCCCGTTCTACATCCTCGGTGCGTACGAGCTGATCGCATCGCTGTACGCCGACGAACAGAAGCTGCTCGACGCGTTCAAGAGCGGCGAGCGGCATGGGCTGGCACGAGCACGACCATCGCCTCTTCCGCGGCACCGAGCGCTTCTTCCGGCCCGGCTACCGCGGATACCTCGTGGACGCCTGGATCCCGGCGCTCGAGGGCGTCCAGGAGAAGCTCGAAAAGGGCGCCCGCGTGGCCGACGTCGGCTGCGGGCACGGCGCCTCGACCGTGATCATGGCCGAGGCCTTCCCGAACTCGGAGTTCTTCGCCTTCGACTACCACGGACCCTCGATCGAGCGGGCCCGTGAGGCCGCCCGTGAGGCGGGCGTGGAGGAGCGCATCAGCTTCGGCGTGGCCGCCGCCAAGGACTTCCCCGGCAACGACTACGACCTCGTGTGCGTGTTCGACTGCCTGCACGACATGGGCGATCCCGTCGGGGCGGCCCGGCACGTACGCGAGACACTCGCCGACGACGGCACCTGGATGATCGTGGAGCCGTTCGCAGGCGACAGCGTGCAGGAGAACCTCAACCCTGTGGGCCGGATCTTCTATGGCGCCTCGACGGTGATCTGCACGCCGGCCTCGCTCGACCAGGAGGTCGGCCTCGCACTCGGTGCACAGGCGGGTCAGGCGCGCCTCACAGAGGTGCTCGAGGAGGGTGGCTTCACGCACGTTCGCCGTGCGACCGAGACGCCCTTCAACCTGATCCTCGAAGCAAGGGCCTGACGAGGATGGACGCGCCGGCGCCGGTGAGCGACGAGCCTGTGGACAACGCGGAGGCGACCGCGGCCTGGGACGGGCCGCTGTTCGACCGCTTCGTGGAGTTCCGCGAGATCGTCACCACCGGCCTCGGCGCACACGGGGACGCAGCGATCGCGGTACTCGATCCCCAGCCGGGCGAGCGCGTGCTCGACATCGGCTGTGGCTTCGGCGACGCCACCCGGCAGCTCGCGCAACTGGTCGGGACCGGCGGCGAGGCGGTCGGCGTGGACGTGTCCGCGCGCTTCGTCGAGACCTCGGTCCGCGAGGCCGCCGAGGGCGGCGTGGGCAACGCGAGCTTCCGCGTCCTCGACGTGGAAGTGGACGACCTCGGCGGCCCCTACGACCTCGCCTTCTCGCGCTTCGGGACGATGTTCTTCGCGGGGCCGGTGCGCGCGCTGCGCAACGTCCGTGCCGCGTTGAAGCCCGGCGGAAGACTGGTGATGGTCGTGTGGCGTCGGCGGATCGACAACGACTGGATGTACCGCGGGCAGACGATCGTGGAGGGGATCGTGAGCCGCCCCGAGGAGTATGACGAGCCGACCTGCGGCCCCGGTCCCTTCTCGATGGCGGACGCCGACACGACCAGCGAGATCCTCATCCATGCCGGCTTTCGCGACATCGCCCTGCAGCGCTGTGACCTGCCGATCATGATCGGGCATCAGGTCGGGGAAGCGATCGACGCGCTGATGGCGATCGGCCCGGCCGGCGAGATCCTGCGCCTGCAGGGCGAGCGTGCGGCACATCTGCACGGCCAGGTGCGCAGCGCACTGGAAGCGGGACTGCGCGACTTCGAAGGCCCCGGCGGCATCGTCGCGCCCGCCTCCACCTGGATCGTGTCGGCGACCGCGCCGCAGTAGTCGGGCACCGAGCGCGTTAGGCGCGTTCGGCGATGCGGCCGTCAGGCGGCCGCCGAGCCACGCAGCTCGTCGAGCCCCTCGGGGATGCTCTTGGGCGGGACGTAGCCGAGCTCCGCCCGCGCCTTGTCGATCCTGATCGTGCACTCCTGCGAGGAGACCCAGTAGGCGAAACGGGTCAGCGGCGGGCGACCGGGTAGCGGCAGGTGCCGCCAGGCACCCTCTCCGACCCCGGCGAGCGCTCCCGCGAGCGGCCTCGGGAGGTTGCGCGAGGGCGCCTCCACACCCTGGGTCTCCAGCAGCTGTGTGACGAACTCGCGGAACACGACCGGGTCGCCGTCGGTCACGAAGTAGACCTCGCCCGGACGGCCGCGGTGGGCGCCGAGCAGCAGTCCCTCGACCGTGTTCTCGACGTGGGTGGTGGCGGTGAGATGACGCCCGCCCGCGATCCACGCGAAGCGCCCGCTCTTCGCCAGCTCGACGATCGAGGGCAGCAGCGTCGTGTCACCCGTGCCCCACACGAAGCGGGGGCGCACCACGACCGTCTCGAAGCCCTCGCTGTTGGCGGCCCGCACGGCCTGCTCGGCGCGTGCCTTGGTGGCACTGTAGAGGGCGGGCGAGTCGGGGCGCAGCGGGGCGGTCTCGTCCACGTTCACCAGCGCCCGGCCCGCCATCAGCGCGGCCTCCGTGCCGACGTGGACGAAGCGGCGCACGCCGGCGTCCGCACACGCGCGCAGCGCGTTTTCGGTCCCGATCACATTGCCCCGCTCGAATTCCTCGGGCTCGCCCCAGTCGCCGAGCGTCGCCGCCGCGTGGACCGCGAACTCGCACCCCTCGGCGCCGGCGCGCATCGAGCCCGCGTCTCCGAGCTCGCCGGCCACGGCCTGCGCTCCGCGCTCTGTCACGACCGCGGCCGCGGCCTCGGAGCGGGCCAGAGCACGGATCGCATGGCCTTCGCGATGCAGCCGCTCGATCAGGCGCCCACCGATGAAGCCGGAGCCGCCGGTGACGAAGAAGCTGCCCATCGCATCGGCAGCGTATTCGCTGCGGGCTCCCGGCTAGTAGCCGAGGGCCCGGCCGAGGTAGTAGCCGCCGGCCGCCGCGGCCAGCCCGAGCACCACGGAGGCGCCCACCAGCGCGAGGGCTTTGGCGGGCTCGGCGGCGCGGACGTCGAGGAACGCCTGCACCGAGAAGGTCGAGAAGGTCGTGAACCCGCCGAGGAAGCCCACACCGAGGACCGAACGCGTCTGGGGCGAGGCCCAGTGGGCAACCACGAGCATGCCCAGCAGGAACGAGCCCACGACGTTGATCGCCAAGGTCGCCCACGGCAGCGCATCGCCGTGGACGGCGGAGGAGATGCCGTAGCGGGCGAGGACTCCGCCGGCGCCCGCGAGCGCAACCAGGACCGCGACCACCGGCGCATCTTGGCAACGGCCGCGGCGGACCGGCCACCGAGGTAGCGCCCGTGCGGTCACCGCAGCCCGGCCTCGGCCGGTTCAGCTGCAGCGCCGCACGAGCACGTCTCGCCGGGGGGAGAGTCGGCGAGTCGTATGCCCAAGGACGCCCGCGGCGCCGATTCCTTCCCTGCGAGAATGAGTGGCGGATGACCCGGCTCGCGCGGTCTCTCGCGCTACTCGCGACGGTGGGCCTGCTGGCAGCGTGCGGCAAGTCCGACCCGTCGAGCTCGACCGCCAAACGCGCCGCCGCCGGCTCGAGTGGCGAGCGTGCGCAGGCCCGGGCGCGCGCACGGGCGATCAACCTGACGGCCGCCGACGTGCCCGGCTTCCATCCCTCCGACAAACGCAAGGAACGCGAAACGCCGTCGGAGAAGCGGCTCAAGGGAAAGCTCGCCGCATGCGTGCATCCGGTCGCCGCCACCCCGCTCGCGGAAGCCGGCTCGCCTACCTTCCAGCGCGAATCGGGACTCGCCAGCGCGAGCGTGCAGTCCGAAGTGACGGTCTCCTCCAGCGCGGCCGTGGCGGCCAGGGAACTCGCGCTGGTCCGCAGCCGGCGCACCCGCCTGTGCGTCTCGCGCTACATCCAGCTGCTGGTGCGCGCACAGACACACCCCGGGGCGCGCTTCGGCGCCGTGTCGGTGGTGCAACGCACGCCTCCGGCTCCGGGCGCCGACGGCAGCTTCGCGTGGCGCATCTCGATGCCGATCGCCGCCCACGGGATCAGGCTCGGGATCTACTTCGACATCTTCGGCTTCGTATCCGGCCCCAACGAGGTCACGCTGTTCGTCAGCGGGGTGCCGATCCCGCCCCCCGCCCGGGCCGAGGAACAGCTGTTCTCGCTGCTGCTGGAACGGACCAAGGCGGCCGAGAAGGGTCAGCTCGCGAGCCCGGCGGGACCCAACCCCAACGTCACCACGAGCTGACCGCGGGAGCGCCTGCCGCTGCTCGTGAGCGGCGACGGCGACGGCCTCATACGGTCGGCGGTCTCAAAGCTGCTCGGTGCGGGCGGGCAGCCCCAGCAGCACACGGCCCATCAGCTCATAGGTCGGCAGGCTGACCTGGAAGTGGGCCGTCGCGGTGTGGGCATCGCGGAAGCGCCGCTGCAGAGGGGAGCGCTCGTAGATGGCGCTGCCGCCGCCGAGGTCGTACATCGAGCGGGCGACCTCGGCCGAGGTCTGCACGGCGTGGGTCGCGGCGAGTCGCAGGCCGAGGCGCAGGTTCGTCTCGACGGGCCCGTCGGCGGCGGCCGCCCAGGCCGCCTCGATGGCCTCGTAGTACAGCGAGCGGGCCGCCTCCAGGCTCGCCTCGGCCTGGGCCACGGCGCCCTGCGTGGCGGGGCGTTCGGCCAGTGTCCGGGTCTGCCCCAGGCCCACCTTCCCGAGCGCCAGCTCGATCAGATCGTCGATCGCGCCACGGGCGTTACCCAGTGCCGCGGCGGCGATCGAGAGGGCGAAGTAGCCGAACGCGGGAAAGCGATACAGGCGCTCATCCAGGCGCGGCTCGGCGCCGAGGAGCGAGAGCACCCGCTCCGATGGGACGAACAGGTCGTCGGCGACCGCGTCGTTGCTGGCGGTCGCGCGCAGCCCGCCGGTGTGCCAGGTGTCGAGGATCTCGAGTTCCGCGGTCGGCAGGGCCAGAACGCGCAGCTGCGGGTCCTCGCCCTCGCCGCCCTCGAGCACGCAGCCGGCGAACAGCCAGTCGGAGTGCGAGATGCCGCTGCAGAAGGCCCACCGTCCGCTGACCCGCAGCCCGCCGTCAACCGGCGTCCCGCGCCCGCGCGGCGCCCACACCCCGGCGGCCACGTCGTCCGCGGAGCCGAGCACCTCGGCCGCCCCCGGCTCGGGCATCCAACCGGCCAGCAGGCTGGAGGTGCACGCGATCGACACGCACCATCCGGCCGAGGCGTCGCCGCGGGCGATCCGCTCCGCGCACGCGAGCGTGACCGCCGGCGGAGCCTCGAGCGCACCGAGCTCGGCGGGCGCGCCGGCGCGCAATAGACCGGCCTCGCGCAGACCCCGAACGAGCTCCGCCGAGAGCCTCCGCGCCTGCTCGTTCCCGGCGCTCTGCTCGCGCGCCAGCGCGGCCAGGCGCTCGGTCTCCTCTGCGAGCCCACCGGGTAGCTCGATGCTCGGCACAGACATGCTCCTATCACGTTCCGGCGTTCTCTGGTGTGATGCCGGGTATGACCGCCGAGCTGCAGGTACTGCAAACGCCCGATCAGCTGACACCGCAGTGGCTGGCCGCGGCGCTCGACTGCGGGCCGATCGAGTCCTTGTCGCTGACCGAGATCGGGACCGGCCAGATGAGCGAGAGCACGCGCGTGGAGATCACCTACGTGGGCGAGCCAGAGGCCCCGGCGAGCGTGGTGTTGAAGACGGCCTCAACCGACGAGACCAGCAGGGCCACCGGCGTGGGGCTGGGGATCTACGACCGGGAGGTCCGCTTCTACCGCGAGCTCGCGCCCCGCATCGGAGGGCCGCTGGCAGACTGCCACTTCGCTGCCATCGCCGGGGACGGCTCCTTCACGATCGTGCTCGAGGACCTCGCGCCGGCTACCCAGGGTGACCAGATCGCGGGCTGCAGCGTCGCGCAGGCCCGCCTGGCGATGCGCTCGCTCGCCGAGCTTCAGGCGCCCGTGTTCTCCGATCCACAGCTGGGCGCCACGCCGTGGCTGAACCAGGGCAACATGCTCACACAGGCCCTCGTCACCCAGCTGCTCGACGGTTTCATCGAGCGCCACGGCGCGCGGGTCGCCGACGAGCACGTCGAGGTGTGCCGTCGCTTCGTGGCGAGCCTCGACGCCTGGAGCGCAGAACTGCGCCCGCCGCTCGGCCTGGTGCACGGCGACTACCGGCTCGACAACATGCTGTTCGGCGAGCCCGACGCGCGGCGGCCGTTCGCGGTCGTGGACTGGCAGACCGTCGGCTGGGGCCAGGCGATGACCGACGCGTCCTACTTCCTCGGCGGCTCGCTGACGCTCGAGGACCGCCGCAACCACGAGCAGGATCTGTTGCGCGAATACCACGAGGCCCTCCACGAGCACGGCGTGCGCGGCTTCGACTGGGAGGAGTGCTGGGAGGGATATCGCCGCCAGGCGTTCCTCGGCGTCCTGATGACGGTCGCCCCCGCGATGATCGTGCAGCGCACCGAGCGCGGCGACGAGATGTTCCTCGTGACCCTCGCCCGCTACGCCCAGCAGGTGCTCGACCTGGAGGCACTCGAGCTACTCCCCGAGCCCGGCAGCGGACGCCCGCCGGCGCTGCGCCCGGACCCCGGGGACGAGGCGGTCCATGCGGCGGGCACCGAGGAGCTGTGGAACGAGAGCTGGTACTTCGACGCGGTCTCCGCCGACGGTCGCCTCGGGGTGTACACGCGCCTGGGTCTGTACCCGAACCTCGGCGTCTCGTGGATGACGACGTTCGTGTGCGGCCCCGACAGGCCGACGCTCGCGCTGATCGACTTCGCCGCGCCGCTGCCCGAGGGCAGGCAGCTGTCGCTGAGCTCCGAGCAGCTGCGCGCCGAGCACATCTGCATCGAGCCCCTGGAGAGCTTCGAGGTGCGCCTGCACGGCGGCGCGGAGAACTTCCAGGACGCGGCCGCGATCCTGCGGGGCGAGCACGGCGACCCGCTCGAGCTCGCGCTCGCGCTGCGCTGGGACACGGCCGGAGAGCCCTACGCCTACCGGGCCACGACGCGCTATGAGATCCCCTGCCGGGTCAGCGGGACCGTGCGCTGCGGCGAGGAGACGATCGAGTTCACGGGCGTGGGCCAGCGCGACCACTCGTGGGGGGTGCGGGACTGGTGGTCGGCCGAGTGGATGTGGTCGGCCGCCCACCTCGAGGACGGCACGCACCTGCACGGCGTGGAGTTCCGCCTGCCGGGAGCCCCCCCGATCGGCGTGGGCTACAGCCAGCCGCCGGAGGGAGGCGTGCAAGAGCTCGACTCGGTCCGCGCCCACGAGGACGCCGCGGCCGACGGTCTGATCGAGCACGCGCGCATAACCTTCGGCGAGCTCGAGGTGGACGTCCGTCCGCTGGCCTTCGGCCCGCTGCTGCTCACCTCACCCGACGGGCGCAGCTCGCAGTTCCCGCGCGCGATGTGCAGCGTTCGCACCGCCGACGGGCGTGACGGCGTGGCCTGGGTGGAGTGGAATCGCAACGCCTCGCTGTAGCTGCGTCGCGGGCCGCGCCGAGTCGCTAGATCCAGCCCAGTATCAACCCGAAGGTCAACCCCAGGACCAGATCCAGGGCGGCCAGTGAGCCGACGATCGCCAGCTGGCGCGAGCGGCTCGGGGAGTCGTAGACGATGAAGGTCATGACGTAGAAGGTGAGGTAGCCGAACACCACGATCACCGGGAAGGTGGCCGTGTTCCACCACCAGTAGTGCCAGTGGAAGACCCCCAGCTCGTGCAGCAGCAGCTCCACGCCGACCGACACCAGCGAGAGGGCGATGGCCAGCGCCCAGCGGTTGGGGATGCCGGCGATGCGAACCCGCGGATCGGCCGGCAGGAGCTTTACGTACACGATCCCGTTGATCGCGAAGAACAGCGAGATCTCGACCGTGAGCCCGATCAGGATCACGAAGCTGCTGGAGCCGGTGACCGTCCACAGCGCCGCGTCGCCGTTGACGTGCAACACGAGCGCGTTGACGATCTCGTTGAACCAGTCCATCAGCCAGAAGGTCAGCCCGGCGAGGATCGCGCTCCAGTCGCCGCGCTGCACCTCCACCGAGTAGACGTAGACCACCAGCGCCAGCAGCGTGACCGTGGACCAGTTGAAGTGGCCCGGAGCACGCAGCAGCTCCTGCGCCTGGCGCGTGAACGGCTCGACCGCCGGCGACACGTTGATCTCCTGCGCCGGCTGCGGCGGGAGTGCCCTGCCTAGGTCAGCGCGCTCGCGGGCATGGCCTCTTGCACGCCGTCGAGCAGGAGCCAGTTGCCACGCAGCGCCGCCTCGGCGCAGGCCAGCATCCGCTCCGCCTCGCCGCCCTCCTGCGGGGTCTCGGCCCACAGCTCCTCGATCAGCTCGCGGGCCTGGCGGGAGTGCTCCACGTCGCGCTCGGCGTGCACCCGGAAGTACTCGGTCGCCGGCGAGTCCGGGCGGTAGCCGTAGTGCTCCACCAGCCCCTGCAGCTTGGTCGTGCTGATCTGTGGCTGGGTGCCCTCGATCACGTACAGGACCGACAGGTGCTCGAGCAGCGTCTTGCCGGCGGTCCACGAGCTCGCGCAGCGGGCGCTCAGCGGCAGCGGCATGTGCGCCCCGGTGCAGTCGACGGAGCCGGCGAAGCGCTCCCAGAGGCCGATGTGGGCGTCCTCCTCGTCGGCGTGGGCTTCGAGGTCGGCGCGCCGTGGCGCGGCAGCGTCCTGCGCCGCCGCCCGCGAGAGGAGTGCGAGCGCGTGGACGGCGTGGCCGTACTCCCCCGCGTAACAGGTGAGCTCGGGACGGGTCAGCTCGCCGGCGCTCCAGCGAAGGTAGAACGGGTGCTCGAGGACGTTGTTGTCCCGGCACAGCTCGTCGAGCCTCGAGATCAGGTACATGGGTGGTGCTCCTTTCCCGCCGGGCCGTTCCTCGGCCCGTGCGTGGAGGTCGCCGGCGGCCGAACGGCCACAACGTACGGGGGCCGACGGACGTCCCGGCGCGGCCGGCGCCTCACGCACGGCGGCCCCGGTGCGTTATCCCTGCAGCGACGCCAGCCACCCGAAAAGGAGCCCCATGTCCGACCCCGCCGAGAAGGCCCCCGAGTTCCTCGCGCTGCACCATCGCGAGCGCCCCCTGCTGATGGCCAACGCTTGGGATGCCGGCTCGGCGCGCCTGTTCGCCTCGCTCGGCTTCGAGGCACTCGCGACCACCAGTAGCGGGTATGCGGCCACGCTCGGGCGACTGGACTACGGCGTCACCCGGGACGAGGCTCTGGTGCACGCGGCGTCATTGGTCGCGGCCACCGAGCTGCCCGTGTCGGCCGACCTCGAGAACTGCTTCGCCGGGGACCTCGAGGGCGTGGCCGAGACGGTCAGGCTGGCACGCGCCGCGGGCCTCGCCGGCTGCTCGATCGAGGATTGGTGTCCCTCCGAGCAGCGCATCTACGAGCTCGAGGAGTCGGTCGAGCGGGTGGCGAGCGCGGCCGCTGCGGCCCACGAGGGCGGCGGCGGGCTCGTGCTCACGGCGCGTGCCGAGAACTACCTGCGCGGGCGCACGGACCTCCAGGACACCGTCGAGCGCCTGCGCCGTTACGAGCAGGCCGGAGCCGACGTCCTGTATGCGCCCGCGGTGGACAGCGCGGCCGAGATCACGGCGATCGTGTCGGCCGTGCAGCGGCCGGTCAACGTGCTCGCGCGGGCGACCGTGCCGCCCGTGGCGGAGCTCGCCGAGATCGGCGTCAAGCGCGTCTCGGTGGGGGGCGCCTTCGCCTTCGCGGCCCTCGCCGCCGCCGGTGAGGCCGCGCGCGAGCTGCTCACGGAAGGGACCTACGGCTACAGCGCTCGTGCCGCCGACGGAGGCCGCCTCGCCCGCGAGGCGTTCGGCGGCGGGCGCTAGGCCCGGCGGCCCCCGGAAGTAGTCCGGGGGCCGGCCCGAAGACCGGCCCCCGAGTCCCCCGGTGGATCAGGACACCGGACCTGTTGGTCTCGGCGATCGGAGACCGGAGCTCGTGAGGGGTCAGGCCCCGGCCCCTCGTCCGTCGGCTACGAGCAGGACTGCAGTCCCACCTGCGAGCCAGGCAGCAGGCTGAAGTTGGCGCCGAGCAGCAGGTCGCCGAAGCCCCCGCCCAGGGACCCCCCGCTCGTCGGCCCCAGCAGGGTGCCTTCCACGATGTCGCCGGAGCCGGTGTTGATGGCACCTCCGCCGGTCATGTTGACCAGGACCCGCGAGCTCTGCACCGAGCCGCCGACCTTGATCGCGCCCGTGCCCGAGAGCGTGATCGCGCCGCTCACGTTGAGGACGAAGTAGGCGTTCGACGGGCCGCTCAGCGTCAGCGCCGCGTTGGCCAGGTTGATGTTGCCCTTGACGTTGACGACGTTCAGCCCGGCCACGCCCGTGACGGTCGTGTTGGTGGTCACGCCGGTGTAGCTGAAGTTCGGCCTCAGCACACCCGCGACCACGTTCACGAGGCCCGCGATCAGTCGCGTGGCGGTCAGGTTGACGCCGGTCTGGGTCGTGCCCGCCACGGTCAGGGGACCGGTAAAGGTTCCCCCGGCGCTCAGGTACAGGTTCCCGGTCACGCTCGAGGGCGACTGGGTCGCCAGCGAGGCGCCGGATGCCACGGCCACGCTGCCGTTGATCGTCGTCCCGGATAGCGTCCCCTGCTGTTTGCCGTTGCCGCCGTTCATGGCGAACAGCGCGAACGGCGAGCTCGGTTCCACCGTCGGGTAGCTCGTCGTCTGTTTGGGACATTTGGCGACCGGACAGCTGAGGATCAGGTTCGCGCTGGCCGACTTCTGCAGCGTGTCGGTGTCTTCGGAGCTCGAGTCGGCGATCGTGGCCGTAGTTTCGAGCGTGCCCGTGCGTGTGACCTGGTTGCAGTTCGCGCTGCTGGTGGTGGCCGTGAGGTGCACCTTCCGTTCAGCACCTTGTTCCAAGGTGGCGAAGTTGCATACCAACGCGCCGGATTCGATCGTGCACTGGGACGGGTCGTCCTGCGACCACGAGAGCCCGGCCGGCAGTGGGGCCTTCAGCGTGGCGGTGCCCGAGGTGGACGTGCCCGTGTTGGCCGCGTTGAGCGTGAAGCTCGCCTGCTGACCCGCGGTGATGACCGTCGAGTACATGACGTCCACGTAGTAGTTGCTCGAACGATACGTTTCGGTCGGAAATTCGCTGGTCGTGCCGTACTTGTAGACGCCGTTCACTCCCTGGAGCGCCGTCAGGGGGCCGTTCACGACCGGTCCGCTTTCGAAGAAGTGTTCCGCTTCGGCGTAGCCGCCGTTGGGCGCGTAGTAGGACGCGATGTAGACGGTGTGCGGTTCTATCTGGACGGGTTTCTGGAACCGCACAGACTGCCACCCGTATGCGGATTCTTCGGTGAAGGTCGCGCTCGCGAGCAGCGCCCCTTCGCTGTTCCACAGGTGGCCGATGTGGGTGCCCGTGTCTTTGGTCCCCTTGAAGAAGCGAATGCCGTCGATCGCCAGTGGCGTCGAGGATTCAAAACGCACTCCGAGCTCGACGGGATGAGGGTCGGTGGAGCTCGCAACCGTGGGCTGCACACCGCCGAAGATGCTGCCTCCGCCGATGTTCGCGACGGCGAGGTCGGGTCCTTCTGCTGCCGCCGCCGTACCCGCGCACGTCAATAGCGCTGCCAGCAGTCCGACGAGCAACGACAACCTGATGAGGGACCTCATGACCGTATTCACACTCTCTTCCTTGATTCCGGGTACGGGCGTTGATGAACCAAACGGTCCGGCCGGGAGGCAACTTGCGCGGCTTCAGTGCGCGAGCCGCACGACTCACCCGAACCGACCACCGCGGCGCGGCTGACCGAAGGGATCCCGCTCGCCGGCGGAGCTGCGGGCCCGTGGCAGTCGCGCCACCGCCACGGGCCTCGCTCTCGCCTCCGTGGCCGCGCGACGCGAGACACACGAAGAACGCCTTGGGAGGGAGGCCCCCGAGACCTTGCCCTACCGCAGTTCTATGCCCCCGACCTCCTGATCGATGGTTGCCGACCCAACGGGGCCGATGCCGGGGAACTTGCGCGCCCTCAGGCCGAGTAACGGCGCGCCGTAGCGCCGGGATCCCCATCCATACGGGGGAGCGGGGCGTTCATTTTCTGAACACCGATCGAGAACGTCGGGCTATTGCCAAAGTGTCGGACGCTCGGAATCATCGCCATTACCCGAACCCAACCACATATAAACGAATGGGGGCAGAGACAGCCGTGCGCGATCCCGGTTTCACGGATGAACAGGCAGGATTTCGCAGCCGCAGGACACTTGATGAATCACCGGAGACAGTAAGAGAAGTACGCCTCGCGATCGCCCGTGCAAAGGAGGGCGACAGAGACGCGGTGCGTGTGCTGTATCTGCGTTATTCAGACAATGTATACGGTTACGTTCGCAGCATCGTGCGGGACGACCGTGAGGCAGAAGACCTCACCCAGCACGTATTCATGAAGCTCGTCACGGTGATCGTGAAGTACAACGATCGCGGTGTGCCGTTCTCAGGTTGGCTGCTGAGGCTTGCGCGCAATGTCGCGCTGGATCACCTCCGCCGCCGCCGCCCGACGCTCACCGACGAGGTTATGAGCGCCGACACGCACGCCGACGAGGGCGCGCGTGACCGTGCGCGGGACCTGCACGCCGTGTTGGCGGGGCTTCCCGAGGAGCAGCGTGACGTGATGATCATGCGCCACGTCATCGGGCTGTCACCGCCGGAGATCGCCGAGCGGATGGGACGCTCGGAGAGCTCGATCCACGGGCTTCACCACCGCGGGCGCCGCGCCGTCCAGCACGAGCTTCGTCAGCTCGGGTGGGCTCCGTCGACGGCCGCATCGGTGAAGGCAGCATGAACGCCGCAGCCGCCGAAGGGGGACCGGATAGGGCTCCGGTCCCCTTCACTCGTCTGGACTACGCCGACCCGGAGCTGCTCGAGGAGCTGCTGGCCCTGGTCCGCGGCGTCGCCGAGCGTGGGGCGTTCACCCTCGGTGAGCCCGTAGACGGTTTCGAGCAGGAGTTCGCGGCCTACTGCGAGACGGAGTTCGCCGTCGGTGTGTCGTCGGGGACCGAGGCGCTGGCACTAGCGTTGCGGGCGCTCGAGATCGGCCCGGGCGACGAGGTGATCGTGCCGTCGAACTCGTTCATCGCCACCGCCGAGGCCGTCAGCGCCGTGGGCGCCAAGCCGCGACTGGTGGACGTCGACCCCGACTCCCATCTGCTCACCGCGGAGATCGTCGAACGCAACCTCGGCCCGAGCGTTCGCTGCGTGATTCCGGTGCACCTGTTCGGCGCGACCGTCGACATGGACCCGATCGTCGAGCTCGCCCGCGAGGCCGGAGCTCACGTGGTCGAGGACGCCTGTCAGGCGCACGGAGCGTTCTACCGCGGCAAGCGGGTGGGAAGCCTCGGCGTGATGGGCTGCTTCAGCTTCTACCCGACCAAGAACCTCGGCGCCTGGGGAGACGCGGGAGCCGTCGTCACCTCCGAGCCGAAGCTGGCGGAGCGGGTGCGCCTGCTGCGCGCCCACGGAGAGAAGCCGCGCTACCACCACCGCCTGATCGGCGGCACCGCGCGCATGGACGCCCTGCAGGCGGCCGTGCTGCGGCACAAGCTCACCCGGCTCGACGGCTGGAACGAGGACCGCCGCCGGCTGGGTCAGGCGCTCCGCGCGGCGCTGGCTCCGGCCGCAGGCGATGGCCCGCGCGCGATCAGCCCCGCGGCGCTCCCGTTCGTGGGCGCCGACCACGTGTACCACCTGTTCGTCGTGCGCAGCGAGCATCGCGACGCGCTGCGCGACCACCTCAATCGCTGCGACGTGGCCTCGGCGGTGCACTACCCCGACCCGATCCACATGACCGACGCCTACGCGCCGCTCGGCCTCGCGGCCGGCACCCTGCCCGAGTGCGAGCGGCTGGCTGGGCGGATCTGCTCGCTGCCCCTGTTCCCGGGGATGAGCGAGACCGAGCTGCAACGGGTCGCCGACGCGGTCCTCGGCTTCTCGCAAGAGCAGCGCGCCTCGGCCGTTGATGGAGCGGATGGACGATTTGGTGACAACCTCGAGAGGGTCACTGCCGGCCATCAGGCCGCAGCGGACGGGGATGTCGTCCCGCCGCCGGCACGGGGCCGCGAGAAAGACCGGGGGTAAGTAGTGCACAACGGTTGGGCGCACAAGGACGTGCGTCGGGTACGCACGCTTGCACCCCGGTCCGCCCCGATCGGGGCGGGAGTCGTCGGCTGCGGGTACTGGGGTCCGAACCTGGCACGCAACCTGGCCGAGGTCAACGACTTCGACCTGCGGGGGCTGTGCGACCGCGACCCCGAGCCGCTGCGCTCACTGGGGCGCCGCCACCCCGACGTGAAGACCTACCGCGACTTCGATCACATGCTCCTCGACGCCTCGATCGAGGCCGTCGTGATCACGACGCCGCCGGAAACCCACTACCCGCTCGCGATGCGGGCGCTGCAGGCCGGCAAGCACGTGCTGGTCGAGAAGCCCCTCGCCACGCGCCTGTCCGACGGCCGCGAGCTGGCCGCGCTGGCGCACGACTCCGACCTGGTGCTGATGCCTGGACACACGTTCATCTACAGCCCGGCCGTCAACACCGTGCGCGACCTGATCCGGGAGGGCGTCGTGGGCGACATCCACTTCGTCACCTCCTCGCGCATGAACCTCGGCAAATACCAGCGTGACGGCGTCGTCTGCGACCTTGCGCCCCACGACCTGTCGATCCTCCTGTACTGGCTCGAGCAGCCGGTCGTCGAAGTCGCCGCATCGGGCTCCTGCGTGCACCACCAGAGCGTCCCCGAGACGGCCTTTCTGACGCTCACCTTCGCCGGTGGGATCTCGGCTTCGGTACAGCTCTCGTGGCTGGCCCCGCGCAAGGTCCGCCAGATGATCGTGGTCGGGCGCAAGCGCATGGTCCAGTACGACGACACGGCCTCCGACGAACCGGTGCGCGTGTATGACCGCGGGATGGACCATGGCCCCACGTCGAGCTTCGGCGAGCACCAGCTCGTCTACCGCACCGGTGACGTGGTGATTCCTCGCGTCGAAGCCGCGGAGCCGCTCGCGCTGGAGCTCCAGGACTTCGCCAACTCGATCCGCACCGGCGAGGAACCGCGCTCCAACGTGTCGCTGGGACTGGACATCGTCGCCGCGGTCGAGATGGCCCAGGCCTCGATGCGCGAAAACGGCGTTCCGCTCGAGTTCGCACCTTGGGTCGAGCCGGCCGTCGCTTAGGCCGGCCCGCCAACTCCCGGCGCGAGTAGAGCACCGCGCCGCGCGTTTGGTCTGCGTGCTTGCCAAGGGCGTCGTTGTTGTCCCCAGCCCGAGCCTGCTGAGCGGGCCGTGGCTGAGCGCGACGCGTGCCAGCGCTTTGCAACGGGTGGGCAACCGTCCGATCGTCTGGCACGTGCTCTCTGCCCTGCAGGAGGCCGGGGTCACCGACGTCGCGATCGTGTCACCGCCCGACGCCGCCCAGGAGATAGCCGCCTGCGTGCACAGCGAAGGCTCGCCGGGCATCGAGGTCCACAGCATCGCCGTGGAGCAGCCGGACAACGGCGCCAGCCCGTGGGAGGCGGTGGCGGAGTGGGTCGGAGACGCCCCCTCGATCCTGCATCGAGCGGACGGCCTGCTCGGGCAGCAGCTGCTCCCCTACGCGAAGCTCCGCGAGGAGGAGTCGCTGGGCGCACTGGTGCTGGTGGCGGCCCGGCAGAGCGACGCGCCGCCCCACCTGGAGCTGGTCTCCAGCGCGGGCAACGGAGGCGCCTCCGCGCACGCCACGCCCGCATCGCCGGCGACCGTCGGCGTCTGCATGCTCGCGCCGGGGGCGCTCGCGGACGTGCCCGGCCAGGCCTCCGCACAGGGCCTGAGCCTCGGGACACTCGCGACCCACTTGCCGCGCACTGGAGCCCGGACAGGCGTGAGGACGGCCCGCAAGTGGCGGCATTTCGACGGCGACGTCCGTGACCTGCTCGACCTCAACCGCACCGTCCTGGAGGCGCTCGAAGCCGAAACCATGGACAACGCCGACGGCAACCACTTCGAGGGACAGGCCGCCATCCATCCGACCGCCACGGTGCGCTCGAGCGTGATCGTCGGGCCGGTGATCGTGGGGGCCGGCGCGGTGATCGTGGACTCCTACATCGGACCGCACACCTCGATCGCCGAGCGGGTTCGCATCGAAGGCTCCGAGCTCGAGCGTTCGATCGTGCTCGCCGAGGCGGACGTGCTGCACGTCGGAGGGCGCCTGGTGGGGAGCGTCGTCGGTCGCCGGGCGCGCGTGTTCCGGGACTTCTCCGTGCCGCGAGCCCTACGACTGCACGTAGGCGACGGGGCCGAGGTCGCGCTGTGCTGATCGGCCGGACGCAGCTCGGCGCCCTCTGCCAGCGAGTGCGGGCGCTCAAGTACCGCGCGCTGTCGGACTGCCGCGAGGTCAGCGGCTCTCCCCGCTGCCTGCAGCCCGTGCTGCTGCTCGGGCGGGGACGCATCGCCTTCGGCGAGGACGTCGAGCTCGGCTGGCCCGCCTCGAAGGCGTTCCACACCGGTTACTGCCACCTGGAGGCCAGCACGGACGAGTCGCGGATCGAGATCGCCGACGGTGTCCAGATCAACAACGACGCCTTCATCAAGAGCGAGGGGCCCGGCATAAGCATCGCGCGCGGCGCCCTGATCGGCTCGGGGGTGACGATCTACGACAGTGACTTCCACGACCTGCGCCCCGGACGCCACCGCGGCGGCGAACCCCGCATGGCGGCGGTCGAGATCGGCGAGGAGGTGTTCATCGGAGACCGCGTGCTGGTGCTGAAGGGCGTCAGCATCGGCCGCCACTCGGTGATCGGCGCCGGCAGCGTCGTCACCGGCTCGCTGCCCGAGTTCGTGATCGCCGCCGGCAACCCGGCGAGGGTGATCCGCTCGTTGTCCGCGACAGGCGAGGACGGCGAGAGGCGCCAGGACGTCCGCGAGCTCGCGGACGCCTCAGTCGTGCGATGAACGTGGACGGACCCGAAGCGACGCCGAAGCGGCGGCCGCTGCAGCGGGGGGCCGGCCGGGGCGCCGGCCGAGTGGTGCTGACCGTGGCCCTTGCACTGCCGGCCTGCGTCGCCTTCTCCGCCTCGGCCGGGGCCGAAGAAGCGCGCACCCTGCACGGCTTGGCAACCCCGGCCGTGTCCGACGCGGGCGACGCCCACTCGGTCGAGCTGGGGGTCAAGTTCAGCTCCGAAGTGCCCGGCATTGTGACCGGGATCCGCTTCTACAAGGCCGCCGCGAACACCGGAACGCACGTCGCCAGCCTGTGGAGCGCGAACGGGACGCTGCTCGCGAGCGCCGCCTTCAGCGGCGAGACCGGCAGCGGATGGCAGCAGGTGAACTTCCCCTCCGCCGTGCCGATCGCCGCCAACACGACCTACGTCGCTGCCTATCTCGCACCCGCCGGGCACTACTCCGCCACGGCCGGGGGCTTCAACGCCCCGCTGTCCAACGCTCCGCTGACGGGCATCGCCAGCTCTACGAGCCCCAACGGCCTGTACGCCTACAGCGCCACGAGCACCTTCCCGACCAACTCCTTCAAGGCGACCGACTACTTCGTCGACGTCGCCTTCGAAGCCGCACACGCCGCCGCCCCGGGGCAGGTTCCGGTCCCCACCGCCGGCGCCGCCACCCGCTCGGCAAGCGTGTCCTGGAACGCCCCGCCGGAAGGCGGTGCGGCGAGCGAATACAGGATCACGCCCGACAGCGGCGGCCAGCCACTGCCGGCCCTCGCGCGTCACGGTCCCCGGCACGGCCACGCGCGCGACCGTCGCGGGGCTCACCAACGGCGCGCCCTACACGTTCACGGTGACCGCCCTGAACAGCCTCGGCAGCGGCCCCGCGTCCCCTCCCTCGGCGGCGGTCGTGCCCGCGGACACGATCTTCGACTTCGCCACCCCTGCCACGGTCGACGCCGGCGACGCCCACTCGGTGGAGCTCGGTGTCAAGTTCCGCTCCGAAGCAGAAGGCCTGGTCACCGGGGTGCGCTTCTACAAGGCCCCCCTCAACGGCGGCAACCACGTCGTCAGCCTGTGGAGCTCCACCGGCACGCTGCTGGCGAGCGCGACGGCGAGCGGCGAGACCGCCAGCGGCTGGCAGCAGGTCAGCTTCTCAACGCCGGTCCGGGTGGCGGCCAACACGGTCTACGTGGCCGGCTACCTGGCGCCGGCCGGCCACTACTCCGATACCAGCGGAGGGCTCTCCAACGTCGTCAGCAACGGCCCCCTCGCGACCCTGGCGAACGCCACCTCGCCGGACGGGGTCTACAGCTACGGCGCCTCGAGCACGTTCCCGACGAACAGCTTCCAGGGCGCCAACTACTGGGTCGACGTCGACTTCGAACCCGCCCCCTCCAGCTCGGCGCCGGGAACGCCGGGACACGTCGGCGCCAGCGCCGGCAACGCCTCCGCAACCGTCACCTGGAGCGCTCCGACCAGCGGTGGCGCGGTCGCCGAATACCGGATCACCCCTCACCTCGGCGCGGAATCGCTGGCGCCCACGACCGTCACCGGCAGCCCTCCGCTGGCCACCGCCACCGTCGCCGGCCTGCAGAACGGGCACGCCTACACCTTCACCGTCAAGGCGCTGAACGCCAACGGCGCCAGCGGCGAATCGGAAGCCTCACCCGCGGTCACGCCCGCCAGCATGCCGACAGCGCCATCCGCGCTCACCGCCACCGGCGCCTCGGGTCAGGCACTCCTCAGCTGGACTGCGCCGTCCAGCAACGGCGGCAGCCCGATCACGGGATATGAGATCGTGCCCACAGCGGGCGGCAGCGCACTGTCACCCGTGTACGCCGCCGCCGGCGCTACCTCGGACTTGGTCACGGGCCTCAGCGACGGGACCAGCTACACGTTCACCGTGACGACGCTCACGGCCGCCGGCAGCTCGCAGCCGTCCACGCCGTCCGCGCCGGTCTCCCCGCAGGCGACGCTGTTCGACTTCTCGACCCCCAAGACGCTCGCGGCCAACGACCCGCACTCGGTCGAGCTGGGCGTGAAGTTCGGCTCTCGGGTGGCCGGGACCGTGACGGGCATCCGCTTCTACAAGGGTGCGGCGAACACCGGCACCCACATCGGCAGCCTGTGGAGCGCCGCCGGCACGCTGCTGGCCTCGGCGACCTTCACCAACGAGACGGCCAGCGGCTGGCAGCAGGTCAGCTTCTCCACGCCCGTGGCGATCGCGGCCAACACCACCTACGTGGCCGGCTACCTGGCGCCCAACGGCGAATACTCCGTCACCAGCGGCGCCTTCGCGAGCACCGGCGTCAGCAACCCGCCGCTGCAGGCGCCCGCCACCACCACGTCCGCGAACGGCGTCTACCTCTACACCAACACGAGCGCGTTCCCGACGAGCACATTCAAGGGCAACAACTACTGGGTCGATGTCGATTTCACGCCCAAGCTCGAACCCCTGATCGGTGAAACGACCACCTACTCCAACCAGGTTCCCCAGAACCGCGCCGCGATCCTGGCGTGGCCGTTCACGGCCACCAAGACCGGAACGCTGACGGCGATGCACCTGTACATCCTCAAAAGCACCGCCCCCGGGGTGGAAGGCGCCGAATTCGCCGTTTACGCCAACCGCACCTACTCCTACCAGGAACCGTTCTCGGTGTACGGCAAGAACGGCCTGTACTGGCAGGAAAGCGGGCTGGCGCCCGAATGTCCGGGCGCCCTGCTGGAAGTCAAGAGCGCCTCCTTCTCCAAGCCCGCAGCGAACGAATGGCGGGAAGTGCCCGGCTTCAAGGTGAGCGTCGAAGCCGGCAGGCAGTACTGGCTGGCGATCCTCGTCCACGCCAACGCGAACGGGCAGGTCCTGTACTACGGCAAGCGCAACACCGAAGTGGGCACGGTCGCGTCAAAACCGTGGGGCGTGTACTCCAACGAAGCGGAAAACAACGCCCGCCGGATCGAAGAACTGCCCCCGCCCCCGGCCGTGAAGCAGATCAAAGAAGCGACCAAGGGGTGGCAGCAGGAGGAACCGCCCGGGACCGAATTCCAGATCGGTCGCGAAGCGCAGGAAGACGGCGGCCCGCCGAGCTTCTACGCGACCGGTGAAGCAACCGAAGGCGCGCAGGCCAACGCCGGCCTGGGAGCGTCATGAACGAGATCCCGATCACGCGCCCCTTCCTCACCGGCGACGAGCAGGCGGCGGTGGCCGAGGTGATCGCCTCGGGGTGGCTTTCCCAGGGGCCGAAGGTGAGGGCCTTCGAGCAGGCCTTCGCCGCGCGCGTGGGAGCCGCCGACGCCGTCGCCACCACCAGCTGCACGACCGCGCTCGCCCTGGCCCTGCACGTCAGCGGCGTGGGCCCCGGAAGCGAGGTGATCGTGCCCTCGCACTCGTTCATCGCCACCGCCAACGCCGTCTGGCACTGCGGCGCCACGCCCGTGTTCGCTGACATCGATCCGCGCACCTACAACCTCGACCCGCAGCTGGCCGAGCAGGCGGTGACGGCGCGCACGAAGGCGATCATGCCCGTCCACCAGGTGGGGCTGCCGGCCGACATGGACGCCTTCCTGGAGATCGCCCGCCGGCACGACCTGGCTCTGGTCGAGGACGCGGCGTGCGCGATCGGAGCCCACTACAAGGGGCGGCCGATCGGCTCACTGGGCCCCCCGACCTGCTTCTCGCTGCACCCCCGCAAGGTCATCACCACGGGCGAGGGCGGCATGGTCGCCGTACAGGACGCCGCCGTGGCAGAGCGCATGCGGCGGCTGCGCGGGCACGGCATGTCGATGTCGGACCTCGCCCGCCACAACTCCAGCGAGGTGGTCGTCGAGTCCTACCCCGAGCGGGGCTGGAACCACCGCATGACCGACATGCAGGCGGCGATCGGCCTGTGCCAGCTGGAGGTGCTCGACCACATCCTGCAGCGCCGCCGCGAACTGGCCGAGCGCTACACGGAGGCGCTCGCCGGCGTGCCGTTCCTGCAGACCCCATACGAACCGTCCTACGCGAGCCGCACCTGGCAGTCCTACTGCGTGCGCCTGGCTCCCGGGTCGCCCGTCGACCAGGGCGAGCTGATGGGGCTGCTGCTGGGAGACGGGATCGCGACCCGCCGCGGCGTGATGGCCACGCACCTCGAGCCCGCTTACGCGGCGGAGCGTCTGGAGCTCCCCCACACCGAGGCCGCTTCCCGCGAAACCGTGATGCTGCCGCTGTTCCCGGGCCTCACCGACGCCGAGCAGGACCGCGTGATCGAGCGGCTCTCGGGCTACATGCTCGCGCGCGCCGCCTGACGCACGGGGCGCGTCACCCGAGGCGCCGCCGTTGACAGCAGATTCCCAGGATCTGCAGGTGCAAAAGTTCTTGCAGCGCCCGCCCGTTGCCCTGGTATGCGACGGGGCTTCCCGCGGGTATTGCTGCTCGCCATTCTGGCCTGTGCCGCCGGCTGCCTGTGGCTCGACGCCCCGGCGATCGCAGAAACCGAATGCGCCAACGCCGCCAACCCGGTCGTGTGCGAAAACGCACTCCCGGGGGATCCCCAGAGCGACTGGCAGGTCGAAGGCGTCGGCGACCCCACGATCCAGGGGTACGCCACCTCGATGAGCGTCAACGTCGGCGAAACCGTCAACTTCAAGATCAAGACGCCGGCCAGCTCCTACCACATCGACATCCTGCGGCTCGGCTACTACCAGGGCAACGGCGCCCGCAAGATCGCCTCCAACCTCCAACCGAGCGCGAAACTGCCCCAGACCCAGCCGGAATGCCTGCAGCACCCCAGCACGGGGCTGATCGACTGCGGCAACTGGAGCGTCTCGGCGTCCTGGACGGTGCCGAAAAACGCCGTCTCAGGGATGTACATCGCCCACCTGGTGCGCAACGACACGGGCGGCTCGAGCCAGATCCCGTTCGTCGTGCGCAACGACTCCAGCCACTCGGAAGTCCTGCTGCAGACCTCCGATGAGACGTGGGAGGCCTACAACGCCTACGGCGGCAACAGTCTCTACGGATGCACCGTCGCGTGCCCGGAAAGCAAGGCGAAAGCCTACAAGGGCGCCTACTCGGTCTCCTACAACCGCCCCTTCGACGGCTCCTTCAACGAAGACAAAGGCGCGTCCTACCTGTGGTACGCCGAATACCAGCTGATCTATTGGATGGAGAAAAACGGCTACAACGTCAGCTACACCAGCCAGTCGGAAGTGGACCGCAACGGCGCGCTGCTGAAGAACCACAAGCTGTTCGTGTCCAGCGGCCACGACGAGTACTGGTCCGCCGCCGGGCGCGCGAACGTCGAAGCAGCCCGCGAAGCGGGGGTCAACCTCGCCTTCTTCAGCGGTAACGAGGTGTTCTGGAAGACGCGCTGGGAAGCGAGCACGGAAGGCTCGAACACGCCCTACCGGACGCTGACCACCTACAAGGAGACGCACTTCGAAGGCCCCTCGGACCCCGCCGACCCCCCGACCTGGACCGGCGCCTGGAACGACCCCCGCGGCGGCCCCTCCGCCGACGGCGGCAAGCCCCAGAACTCGCTCACGGGCCAGCAGTTCGAGATCAACTCGGGCACCTCCGACATCACCGTGCCGTCGACGTTCGGGAAATTGCGCGTGTGGAAGCACACGGCTGCCGAAACGCTCGGCTCCGGGCAGACGCTGACGCTCGCCCCCGGACAGGGGACGCTGGGCTACGAGTGGGATGAAGACGTGGACAACGGCTTCCGCCCGGCCGGCGAGTTCGACCTCTCCTCGACGGTCGTCAGCGGGGTGCAGGCGTTCGTCGACTACGGCACCAACATCAACGGCGACGCCACCGGCACCCACCACCTGACCCTCTACCGCGCGCCCAGCGGCGCGCTCGTGTTCGGGGCGGGGACGGTCCAGTGGAGCTGGGGCCTGGCCAACATCAACGCCTGGAGCTACCCGACGACCGAGCCGCACAAGAAGGAACCGGACCCCAACATGCAGCAGTTCACGGTCAACCTGTTCGCGGAAATGGGAGTTCAGCCGGGCACCCTCAGCAGCGGTCTGGTGAAAGCGGAAAAAAGCACCGACACGGCGGCACCGACGTCGAAAATCAACACCCCGGTCGCCGGCGCGAACATCCAGGACGGGGCCTCGACCACCGTCAGCGGCACCGCCACCGACACCGGTGGCGGCGTGGTCGCCGGCGTCGAAGTCTCCACCGACAACGGCAACACGTGGCACCCGGCGACGCTCACGACCGCGGTCGCGACGACGGTCAGCTGGACGTACGCGTGGGCCGCCCACGGCAACCCGTCCACGACGATCAAATCGCGGGCCGTCGATGACAGCGGGAACGTCGAGAAACCGGCCGCCGGCACGACCGTCAACGTGGCCTGCCCGTGCTCGATCTGGGGCAGCAGCTTCACGCCCGCGGTCGTGGATTCGGGCGACCCCAGGTCGATCACGCTCGGGGTCAGCTTCACCTCCGAAGTCTCGGGCACGATCACGGGCGTCCGCTACTACAAGGCCGCCGCCAACACCGGGACCCACGTCGGCAGCCTGTGGAGCTCCAGCGGACAGCTGCTCGCGAGCGCCACCTTCACGGGCGAAAGCGGCTCGGGCTGGCAGTCGGTGAGCTTCGCCACGCCGGTGACGATCTCGGCCAACACCAAGTACGTGGCCTCGTACTTCACCCCGGCGGGCCACTACTCCGAAACCGAATGGTACTTCTACACCCCGCCCCCGGTCGGTGGCCACGTGCTCGACAGCGCGCCCCTGCACGCCACGCCGGGCAACACGGCACCGGTGGGCGGCGAATTCTCCTCCGCCAACGGCTTCTACTCCTACGGTGCCGAAAGCACGTTCCCGGTGGACAACGAAAACGCGACCAACTACTGGGTGGATCCGGTGTTCGTGCCCAACGCGAACTCGGTCGGACCGCCCAGCGCGCCGGGCAACGCGACCGCGACGGCGGGTGTGGGCTCGGCCACCGTCAGCTGGAGCGCCCCCAACAGCGGCGGCGCGGTGACCGAATACAAGGTCACCCCCTTCGCCAACGGCGTCGCCAAGACGGCGACGATCGTGACCGGCAACCCACCCACGACGAGCGCGACGATCAGCGGCCTCACCAACGGGACCACCTACAAGTTCACCGTGCAGGCCCTCAACAGCAAGGGCGGCAGCCCAACGGCGGAATCGAATGCTGTCGTGCCCGGACCCCCCGGCCAGCCGGTCTCCGTGACCGCCGCCCCCGGCGTGACCTCTGCCACCGTCAGCTGGAGCGCGCCGACGAGCGGCGGCCCGGTGACCGAATACAAGATCACTCCCTTCGTCAGCGGCGTCGCCAAGACCGCGACGACGATCACCGGCAACCCGCCGCTCACGAGCGTGACGATCACCGGACTGACCAGCGGGGCCACCTACACCTTCACCGTGCAGGCATCCAACAGTGCCGGCGCCGGCCCGGTCTCGACCGCCTCCAACGGCGTCGTCCCCAGCCCGCCGGGCGTGCCGAGCGCGCCCGCGAGCGTGACTGCCGCGGCCGCCACGCGCCAGGCACAGGTCAGCTGGAGCGAACCTCCCAGCAACGGCGGCAGCGCCCTGACCGGCTACAAGGTCACGCCCTACATCGGCTCGATCGCACAGGCGGCCACGGAAGTCGGGCCGACGATCAGCTCGACGATCGTCGCCGGGCTCACGACCGGGACCGCCTACACCTTCAAGGTGCAGGCGCTCAACGCAAACGGCCAGGGGGTCCTCTCGGCGGCGAGCAACGCGGTCACCCCGCAGGACACGATCTTCGATTTCGCCACGCCGCCGACGATCGATTCGGGCGACGCGTCCGGCGTCGAGGTCGGGGTCCAGTTCACATCGAAAGTGGCGGGCACGATCACCGGCATCCGCTTCTACAAAGCCTCCACCAACCTCGGCGCGCACGTCGGGAGCCTGTGGACGGCGACCGGGACACTGCTGGCCTCTGCCACGTTCACGAGCGAAACCGCTTCCGGCTGGCAGCAGGTGAACTTCGCCACCCCGGTTGCGATCACCGCCCGCACCACCTACGTCGCCGGCTACTACGCCTCCAAAGGCCACTACTCCGAATCGCTCTCGGCCTTCGCCACGGCCGGCTTCTCCAACTCCCCACTGGAAGCGTTGGCGAACTCGACCGCCCCCAACGGCGTGTACAGCTACGCCACGGCGAGCACCTTCCCGTCGAGTTCCTACCAGTCCACCAACTACTACGTCGACGTCGACTTCGAACCCGCCCCCCCGAACCCACCGGGGCAGGTGACCGCTGTCAAAGCCACAGCGGGGGTGAGCGCGGCCACGGTCAGCTGGAGCGCCCCGGCCAGCGGCGGAGCGGTCACCGAATACAAGGTCACGCCCTACATCGGCTCGACCGCCCAGACGCCGACGGTGCTCACCGGCGCCCCGCCGGTCACCACGACCACCGTCACGGGGCTGAAAGCCGGCACGGCCTACAAGTTCGTCGTCCAGGCGCTGAACGAATCGGGGCCGGGGACCGCTTCGAGCGCCTCCAACGAAGTCACGCCGGCCGCCACCGGCCCGGCATCGGCGCCGACGATCCTCAGCGCCGCGGCCGCCACCGGCCAGGCGCAGATCAGCTGGAGCGAACCGGTCAGCAACGGCGGCAGCGCCATCAGCGGCTACCGCATCACCCCGTACGTGTCCGGCGTCGCGAAGGCCGCCACCGAAGTCGCCGCGAGCCCGACTTCGGCGATCGTCAAAGGCCTCACAAACGGGACCACCTACACCTTCACGGTGGCGGCAATCAACGCGACCGGGCCCGGCGTCGCCTCCGAACAGTCGGCCGGCGTGCTGCCCCGTAACACGATCCTCGACTTCGCCACCCCGGCGGTGGCCGATTCCGGAGACCCCCACTCCGTCGAGCTGGGCGTCAAGTTCAGCTCCGAAGTGGCCGGGAAAATCACCGGCATCCGCTTCTACAAGACGGCCACCAACACCGGCACCCACGTCGGCAGCCTGTGGAACTCGGAAGGGACGCTGCTGGCGTCGGCCACGTTCAGCGGCGAAACGGCCTCGGGGTGGCAGCAGGTCAACTTCGCAACACCGGTCGCGATCGCGGCCAAGACGACCTACGTGGCGGGCTATCTGGCGCCCGCCGGGCACTACAGCGAATCCGTGTCGGGCTTCACCAGCGCCCTCAGCAACCCGCCCCTGACGGCGGTGGCGAACCCGGTCAGCCCCGACGGGGTGTACGTCTACACCGCCACGAGCGCGTTCCCGACGAGCACCTGGCAGGCGACGAACTACTGGGTGGACGTGGACTTCACGTCGCCGTGATTCCCGCAAAGTCCTAGCTTTCCCGGTCGCTTCAAGTGCTCGTCAGCGAAGGGCCGGAAGTCTCGAAGACAGCGAAGCGTTGCTCGGTTGTGCAGGGCCGCGCAGTCCAATGGCAGGCGGCGCCCGCGCTGCCTAGCGGTTGGCGTGCGCCATGAGCTCCTCCGCGGCGGCGGGACGCCGCCGCATGCCCTCCGCAGCGCTGCTCGCGGTATTGCTCGCGAGCCTGCTGGGGCTGTTCGCCTCCCCCTCGCCGACTGCCGCCGCGGGCGGGGAAGACGAATGCGCTTCTACTCCCAACCCGATCGCCTGCGAGAACCAGCTCCCGGGCGACCCCCCGCAGGACTGGCAGATCCGGGGCGCCGGAGATCCGTCGATCCAGGGCTACGCCACGTCGATGAGCGTCAACGCGGGGAAAACCGTCTCGTTCAAGATCAACACCGACGCGAGCGCCTACCACATCGAAATCCTGCGCCTCGGCTACTACGGGGGTGACGGGGCAAGGGTCGTAGCCTCCAACATCCTGCCCACCGCCCAGCTGCCCCAGGTGCAGCCCGAATGCATGCACGAAGCGTCCACCGGGCTGATCGACTGCGGCAACTGGTCGGTGTCGGCCTCCTGGGCGGTTCCGAGCAACGCCGTCTCGGGCGTCTACCTCGCCCACCTCGAACGCAACGACACCGGTGGCTCGAGCGAGATCCCGTTCGTCGTGCGCAACGACTCCAGCCACTCGGAAATCCTGCTCCAGACCTCCGACGCCACGTGGGAGGCATACAACACCTACGGCGGCAACAGCCTCTACAGCTGCACCGTCTCGTGCCCAGCGGGTAACCCGAGCACCTACAAGGGGGCCTACGCGGTCTCCTACAACCGCCCCTTCAACGGCGGCTTCGCCATCAACGGCGGCGCCTCCTACCTGTGGTACGCCGAATACCAGATGATCTACTGGCTCGAGGAGCAGGGCTACAACGTCAGCTACACCAGCGAGGCCGCCGTCGACAACAAAGGGTCGCTGCTGGACAACCACAAGGTGTTCATGTCCAGCGGCCACGACGAGTACTGGTCGGCGGGTCAGCGCGCGAACGTCGAAGCGGCCCGCGAAGCCGGCGTGAACCTGGCCTTCTTCAGCGGCAACGAGCTGTTCTGGAAGACCCGCTGGGGACCCAGCATCGACGGCTCGAACACGCCCTACAGAACGCTCACCACCTACAAGGAGACGCACTTCGAAGGACCTCAGGACCCCGAAGATCCACCCACCTGGACCGGCGCCTGGAGCGACCCCCGCGGAGGGCCCTCGGCCGACGGAGGCAAGCCCGCCAACTCCCTCACCGGCCAGCAGTTCGAGGTCAACTCCGGGACCTCCGACATCACCGTCCCCTCGACGTACAGCAAACTGCGGCTGTGGCGCCACACGGGCGTCGAATCGCTGGGGGCCGGGCAGTCGCTGACGCTCGCCCCGGGGACCGGCACGCTCGGCTACGAGTGGGACGAAGACGTCGACAACGGCTACCGCCCGGCGGGCGAGTTCGACCTCTCCTCGACGACCGTCAGCGGGCTGCAGTCGTTCACCGACTACGGCAGCACGGTCAACTCCAACGAGACGGGCACCCATCACCTCACGCTCTACCGGGCCCGCAGCGGGGCGCTGGTGTTCGGTGCGGGGACGGTGCAGTGGTCGTGGGGGCTGGCCGACATCAACGCCTGGGCCGTCGGCACCACCGACCCCTCCAACAACCCTCCGGACCCCAACATGGAGCAGTTCACGGTCAACCTGCTGGCGGAAATGGGCGCCCAGCCGGGGACCCTGCAGCCTGAACTCCAGGCCGGCGAAGCGTCCGCCAACAGGACCCCCCCTCAATCGACGATCACGAGCCCGACCGCCGGGGAAACGATCACCGACGGCAGCCAGAGCACGATCACGGGGACGGCGACCGCCAGCGGCGGCGGCGTCGTTGCAGGGGTGGAAGTGTCGACCGACAACGGCACCACCTGGCACCCGGCATCGATCACCAGCCCTGACGGGGCGAGCGTGTCGTGGTCCTATACGTGGGCCGCCCACGGCTACCCCTCGACGACGATCAAATCCCGGGCCGTCGATGACAGCGCCAACCTCGAGACGCCCTCGCCCGGGGTGCAGGTGAACGTCTCCTGCCCGTGCTCGATCTGGGGCAACGCGGTGACGCCGTCGGTGATCGACTCAGGCGATCCCCACGCGGTCACCCTCGGCGTCAAGTTCACCACCGAAACCTTCGGCACGATCAGCGGGATCCGCTTCTACAAGTCGGCCGCCAACACCGGCACCCACGTCGGCAGCCTGTGGACCTCGAGCGGGACGCTGCTGGCGAGCGCCACCTTCAGCAGCGAAAGCGAATCGGGCTGGCAGCAGGTGACCTTCTCCAGCCCGGTCGACGTGTTCCCCAACACCAGCTACGTCGCCTCCTACTTCGCACCCACGGGCCACTACTCGGCCAACAACACATACTTCCTGACGCCGCCGGCCACCGGGGGACACACGCTCGACAGTCCTCCGCTGCACGCGACGCCGGCCAACGCCGCCCCCGCGGGCGGCGCGTTCTCCTCGGCCAACGGCTTCTTCTCCTACGGCCCGACCAGCACGTTCCCGACCAGCAGCCTGAACGGCACCAACTACTGGGTCGATCCCGTCTTCACACCCGTCGCCGCCGCGGGCGCCGTCGGCAACGCCCACGCCGTTGCCGGCCGCGGCTCGGCCGTGGTCGGCTGGAACGCCCCCTCCAGCGGCGGCGCCGTGACCGAATACAAGATCACCCCCTACATCGGCACCGAAGCCCAGGCGGCGACGATCCTGACGGGCACCCCGCCGGCGACCACGACGGTCGTCGAAGGCCTCAAAAACGGCGTCGCCTACACCTTCACGGTGCAGGCCGTAAACCCCAACGGGGCCGGTCCCGTATCCGAAAACACCTCGCCGGTGACGCCCTCGACCGTGACGGCACCGTCGGAACCGACGGGGGTGGGGGCGCTCGCGGCGAGCAGCCAGGCACAGGTGAGCTGGAACGAACCGGCGAGCAACGGCGGCAGCGCGATCAGCGCCTACCGCATCACGCCCTACACGGGCACCACCGCGCTCACGCCCGTGGAAGCACCCGCCGGCTCGGCCTCCACCACCGTCAAAGGCCTCGCCAACGGCACCAGCTACACCTTCACCGTCACGGCCCTCAACACCGCCGGCAGCGGACCCGCCTCCGCGCCCTCCGCGGCGGTCGTCCCCCGCGACACGATCTTCGACT
Source organism: uncultured Solirubrobacteraceae bacterium (assembly GCA_963846255.1). GTDB lineage: Bacteria > Actinomycetota > Thermoleophilia > Solirubrobacterales > Solirubrobacteraceae > Palsa-744. The sequence goes on along the minus strand of CAWJVE010000002.1, from coordinate 2,647,126 downwards.
TCGCGACCCCCGCGGTCGCCGGCGAAAACGACTCCTCATCGGTCGAGGTCGGGGTCAAGTTCAGCTCTGAAATGGCCGGCACGATCACCGGCATCCGCTTCTACAAGGCCACCACCAACACCGGCACCCACGTCGGCAGCCTGTGGACCTCCACCGGGACGCTGCTCGCGAGCGCCACCTTCAGCAACGAAACCGCCTCCGGCTGGCAGCAGGTCAACTTCGCCAGCCCCATCACGATCAACGCCAACACCACCTACGTGGCCGGCTACCTGGCCCCCAAAGGCCACTACGCCGCCACCCCCAACGGGTTCGCCGGCGCCGTCACCAACGCGCCCCTCGCCGCCCTATCGAACACCACCAGCACCAACGGCGTCTACTCCTACGCCAACACCACCACCTTCCCCACCAGCTCCTTCAAAGCGACCAACTACTGGGTCGACGTCGACTTCCAGCCGGGCGCCGTGACCGCCCCCGGGCGCGTCACCGGGGTCACCGCCACGGCGCTCGCCGGCGCCGCGAGCGTCAGCTGGAGCGCGCCCGCCGAAGGCGGCCCCGTGGCCGAATACAAGATCACCCCCTACATCGGCGCCGAACCCCAGCCCGCGAGCACGATCACCGGCACGCCGCCCGCCACGACCGCGACCGTGACGGGCCTGAAAGCGGGCAAAACGTACACCTTCACGGTCCAGGCGATCAACTCGAAGGGCACTGGGACGGCGTCCGAAGCGAGCAACCCGGTCACGCCCACGGCCGGCAACCCTCCGTCGGAACCGACGGGGGTGGGGGCGCTCGCGGCGAGCAGCCAGGCACAGGTGAGCTGGAACGAACCGGCGAGCAACGGCGGCAGCGCGATCAGCGCCTACCGCATCACGCCCTACACGGGCACCACCGCGCTCACGCCCGTGGAAGCACCCGCCGGCTCGGCCTCCACCACCGTCAAAGGCCTCGCCAACGGCACCAGCTACACCTTCACCGTCACGGCCCTCAACACCGCCGGCAGCGGACCCGCCTCCGCGCCCTCCGCGGCGGTCGTCCCCCGCGACACGATCTTCGACTTCGCGACCCCCGCGGTCGCCGGCGAAAACGACTCCTCATCGGTCGAGGTCGGGGTCAAGTTCAGCTCTGAAATGGCCGGCACGATCACCGGCATCCGCTTCTACAAGGCCACCACCAACACCGGCACCCACGTCGGCAGCCTGTGGACCTCCACCGGGACGCTGCTCGCGAGCGCCACCTTCAGCAACGAAACCGCCTCCGGCTGGCAGCAGGTCAACTTCGCCAGCCCCATCACGATCAACGCCAACACCACCTACGTGGCCGGCTACCTGGCCCCCAAAGGCCACTACGCCGCCACCCCCAACGGGTTCGCCGGCGCCGTCACCAACGCGCCCCTCGCCGCCCTATCGAACACCACCGCCACCAACGGCGTCTACTCCTACGCCAACACCACCACCTTCCCCACCAGCTCCTTCAAAGCGACCAACTACTGGGTCGACGTCGACTTCCAGCCCACGCCCACGCCGGGCCAGCCCACCCACGTGCTCGCCACCGGCGGTCCCGAACTCGCGAGCGTGACGTGGAGCGCGCCCGCCGAAGGCGGCCCCGTGGCCGAATACAAGATCACCCCCTACATCGGCGCCGAAGCGCAGCCCGCGACGATCGTGAAGGGATCTCCCCCGGCCACCGCCGCGACCATCACGGGGCTGAAAAACGGCACCACCTACACGTTCACGGTGCAGGCTGTCAACGTCAACGGCGCCGGCCCGGCTTCCGGATCCTCGAACGCCGTCACGCCGGCGCCGCTGAAAGCCCCTTCCGAACCGCTGGGCGTGAGAGCGACCGCGGCAACCAGCCAGGCGCTGGTGAGCTGGAGCGAACCGGCGAACAACGGCGGCAGCGCGATCACGGGCTACCGGGTGATCCCCTACGCGGGCGCGACCGCGCTGACGCCCGTGGAAGCTCCGGCCGGGGCGGGCTCCGCGACGGTCACCGGGCTCACCGACGGGACCACCTACACGTTCACCGTCACCGCGCTCAACGCGCAGGGCGCCAGCCAGCCGTCGCCGGCCTCGAACGCGATCGTCCCCCAGAACACGATCTTCGACTTCTCGACGCCGGGCGTCATCGACAGCGGCGACACGAGCTCGACGGAGGTGGGCGTCAAGTTCAGCTCGGAGCTCGCCGGATGGGTGACCGGGCTGCGCTTCTACAAGGGGTCCCTGAACACGGGCACACACGTGGGCAGCCTCTGGAACTCCTCCGGCGAACTGCTCGCAAGCGCCACCTTCAGCAACGAAACCGCCTCCGGATGGGAGCACGTGAAACTCTCCCCACGGGTCGAAATCCAGCCCTTCGCGACCTACGTGGCCGGCTACCTGGCACCGAACGGCCACTACTCGACGACGCCGCTGGCGTTCTCCTTCGTGAGCACGAGCAACGGCCCGCTCGACGCGCTCGCGAGCCCGATCAGCTCAAACGGCGTCTACTCGCACACGGCCACCAGCAGCTTCCCCACGACCGCCAGTAACGCCACCAACTACTGGGTCGACGTCGACTTCGAACCGATGCCCCTGCCCGGCCGGGTCACGGGCGTCGCGGCCAGCGCCACCTCGGGCTCGGCGAGCGTGTCCTGGAACGCGCCCGCCGAAGGCGGACCGGTCGGCGAATACGAAATCACGCCATTCATCGGCTCCGAACCGCAGCAGCCGGTGACCGTCAAGGGTGGCCCGCCGGTCACCGAAGCGACGATCCCGGGGCTCGCCGGAGGGGCCCGCTACACGTTCGTGGTGCAGGCTCTGAACGCCAACGGCGGCGGGGTCTACTCGGCACCTTCCAACGCCGTCGAACCGACCGGCTCGACGGCGCCCTCGACCCCCACCGCCGTGAGCGCCACGGCCGCCAACGGACAGGCTCAGGTGAGCTGGGGCGAACCCGCCAGCAACGGCGGCAGCCCGATCACCGGTTACCGCATCACGCCGTTCATCGGCTCAAGCCCCCAGACCCCGGTGGAAGTCGAACCCCAGCAGAGCTCCGCGGTCCTGAAGGGTCTCAGCAACGGCACCAGCTACACCTTCACGGTCACGGCGAGCAACGCGGTCGGTGCGGGCCCGCCGTCGCTGGCGACGGCCGCGGTCACCCCGCAGGAGACGATCTTCGAACTGGGGACCCCGGCGGTGACGGATGCCGGCTCGGGCGAATCGACAGAGGTCGGCGTGAAGTTCAGCTCCGAACTGGCGGGGTCGATCACGGGGGTCCGCTTCTACAAGGCCCCGGCGAACACCGGCACCCACGTCGGCAGCCTGTGGAACTCAGCCGGCGAACTGCTGGCCACGGCCAGCTTCGGCAACGAGAGCGCCTCCGGCTGGCAGCAGGTGAGCTTCGCCAAGCCGGTGTCGATCGCGGCCGGCACGACCTACGTGGCGGGCTACCTCGCGCCCAGCGGCCACTACTCCGAAAACGCCTTCGAATTCGCCTCCGGGCCGTTCTGCACGCCCCCGCTGTGCGCGCTCGCGAGCCCGCTCAGCAGTAACGGCGTGTACGCCCTCAGCCCGACCAGCACCTTCCCCACGACGGCCGGCAATTCCGCCAACTACTGGGTTGACGTGGACTTCGCACCGCTGCCCCTACCGGGCCAGGTGACGAACGTGAGCGCCAGCGCCGAACCCGAAGCCGCAAGCGTCGCCTGGAGCGCGCCGCAGACGGGTGGCGCGATCGCCGAATACCGCCTGACAGCCTCGAGCGGCGGTGAAGTGCAGGCGTCCAAGACCGTCCCCGGCACGCTCACCCACACGACGCTGGCGGGAATCGCCAACAACCACACCTACACGATCACCGTGCAGGCGCTCAACGCCAACGGCGGCGGGCCGGCGTCGAGCCCCTACGAACTGCTGCTGCCGGCGCTGAAGCCGGCGGCCCCCACCGAAGTCCTCGCCAGCCCCGAAAACGCCGCCGCCACCGTCAGCTGGCACGCGCCCAACAACGGAGGCAGCCCGATCACCGGCTACACGGTCACACCGTACGCCGGCAGCGAAGCGCAACCGGCCACGACCGTCAGCGGCTCGCCGCCGGAAACCGGCGTGCGGATCACCGGTCTCGCCAACGGCACGAGCTACACGTTCGCGGTTTCGGCGACGAACGGAGTCGGGACGGGCGCCGAATCGGCGCGCTCGGCCGCTGTCACGCCCGCGACCAAGCCGGGTGCGCCGACGAACGTGAGCGCCACGGCGGCGAACGGAGCCGCGAGCGTGACCTGGAGCGCTCCGGGGAGCGGTGGCAGCACAATCGTGCGCTACACGGTCACGCCCCACGCCGGCACAGAAGCCCTCGCCCCGACGGTCGTCAACGGCTCGCCTCCGGAAACCGGCGCGCACGTCACCGGCCTCGTGAACGGCACCGCCTACACGTTCACCGTGTCGGCCACCAACGCGCTCGGGACCGGGCCCGAATCGGAAGCCTCGACCCCCGTCACCCCGCGCAATGCCACGCCCGAAGCGCCGGGGTCGGTGACCGCTACCGCGGGCAACGCCGCCGCCACCGTCGAATGGAGCGCCCCCGGCAACGGCGGCAGCCAGATCGCCTCCTACACCGTCACGCCCTTCATCGGCTCGGCGGCCCAGGCAACGACCGTCGTGACCGGCACGCCGCCACTCACCAAGGCCACCGTCACCGGCCTCGCCAACGGCACCAGCTACACGTTCACCGTGAAGGCCACCAACGCCGTCGGTAGCGGGCCCGAATCCGCCGCCTCGGCGCCCGTCACGCCCGCCACCGTCCCGTCGGCCCCCGTGGAAATCACCGCCGCGGGCGCGACCCGCCAGGCGCTCGTCGGCTGGAGCGCTCCGTCGAGCACCGGCGGCAGCGCGATCACGGGTTACCGCATCACCCCCTACGCCGGCTCCAATCCGCTCACGCCGACCGAAGCGCCCGCCGGCGCGAGCTCCGCGACGGTGAAAGGCCTCACCAACGGGACCGGTTACACGTTCACCGTCACGGCGCTCAACTCCGTCGGCGCGGGCACGCCCTCCTCACCGTCCGCGGCGGTGGTTCCGCAGGACACGATCTTCGACTTCGGAACGCCGTCGATCGCGGCCGAAAACGACCCCTCCTCGGTCGAGCTGGGCGTCAAGTTCAGCTCCGAAGCGGCGGGCAGCGTGACCGGCGTCCGCTTCTACAAGGCCGCCACCAACACCGGCACCCACATCGGCAGCCTGTGGACCTCGACGGGGACCTTGCTGGCGTCGGCCACGTTCACCGGCGAGACCGCCTCCGGTTGGCAGCAGGTCAACTTCTCCAGTCCCGTGGCGATCGCCGCCAACACCACCTACATCGCCGCCTACCTGGCACCGAAAGGCCACTACTCGGCGACGCTCGCAGGACTCACGAGCAGCGTCATCAACGCACCCCTTTCCGCGCTGGCCAACTCGCTCTCACCTGACGGCGTCTACTCCTACAGCGCCACCACGGTGTTCCCGACGAACGCCTTCAACGCGACCAACTACTTCGTCGACGTGGACTTCGAACCCTCGCCACCGACCCCGCCGGGACAGGTCACCGGCGTGACCGCGAGCGCGGGCCCGGCCTCGGCGGCCGTCAGCTGGAACGCGCCGGCCAGCGGAGGGACGCCGACCGAATACGTGATCACGCCCTACGTCGGCTCCGAAGCCAGGAAAGCGACGGTGCTGAAAGGCACGCCGCCCGCCACGAGTGCGACCGTGACCGGCCTGGAAAACGGGACCACCTACACGTTCACGGTCCAGGCCTTCGACGCGGCGGGCGCCGGCACGGTCTCGAGCCAGTCCAACGCCGTCACCCCCGCGTCCGTCGTCGCCCCCTCGGCGCCGACGGGCGTGAGCGCCGCCGCGGCGACCTCGCAGGCGCAGGTGAGCTGGAGCGAACCGGCCAACAACGGTGGCAGCGCGATCACCGCCTACAAGATCACACCCTTCATCGGCTCGAGCGCCCAGGCGGTCACCGAAGTCGGGGCTCCGAGCACCTCCACGATCGTCAAAGGACTCACCAACGGCACCAGCTACACGTTCACCGTCAGCGCTGTCAACCCCGCCGGAACCGGGGCGGCCTCGGCGGCCTCGGCGGCCGTCACCCCGCAACAGACCATCTTCGACTTCGGCACGCCGGCGACGGTGGACTCCGGGGACACGAAGTCCACCGAGCTGGGAGTCAAGTTCACCTCTGAAGTGGCGGGCCACGTCACCGGGATCCGCTTCTACAAGGCCGCCACCAACACCGGGACACACGTTGCAAGCCTGTGGACGGCCGGCGGTACAATGCTCGCGTCTGCGACGTTCAGCGGCGAGACCGCTTCGGGCTGGCAGCAGGTCAACTTCTCTAGTCCCGTGGCGATCACCGCTAACACCACCTACGTGGCCGCGTACCTGGCCCCGAAAGGTCACTACTCCGACACGAGCGCGGCCTTCACCTCGGTCGGCGTGACCAACGGTCCACTGACCGCGCTGGCCAACACCGTGAGCGCAAACGGCGTGTACTCGTACAGCGCGACCAGCGTGTTCCCCACGAGCACCTTCAAAGCAACCAACTACTGGGTCGACGTCGATCTCGGGCCATGAGCACTCGTCGCCTGCGACAGCTCCTGCTGGCGTCCGTGCTGGTGTGCGTGACGGCGCTCGCCACGGCCTGCGGCTCGTCGTCTCCGGCATCGTCCTCCACCACGAGCGCCGACGCCGGCACGGCCACGGGGACGGGCGCCACGCCGGCTCCCACCGCGACCGCCCCGAGGAAGCCTCCCCACAGCGACGACACCGTCGGGCCCACGGTCACGCACAAGCCCTACCCGGGGACCGGGGGTGCCGAAATCAACGACGACAACCCAGGCGGGGCGGACATCGGGGCCAAGCAGAAGAAAGCCGGCGTGACAAATCCCTGCGCGCTCGTGACGCGCCAGCAGGCGGAAGCGATTCTCGCCGAGCCGGTGGCGGCGCCCCAGTACGCCCCGCTCGGGCCGACCTGCATCTACCAGCCCCGCAAGTCGAAGGGCTTCATCACGATCTCGCTGGCCAGCGGAAGTGCCGCCGACGTCGGGCGCCTGCAGAAGCGCACGGCCGTCAAGGCTGCCGGCCGCACCGCCTACTGCGGGTTCTACGGCCAGCAGCTCGTGCTCGTGCCGCTCGGCAACGGTCACACCCTCAGCGTGGCCGCACCGTGCACCGTCGGCACCAAGCTCGCCTCGGCCGCGCTCGGCAGCCTCCCCGCCTGAGCACCTACAGCCGGCGTGAGAGCCGCTCGGCGAGCGCGTGCACGCCGGGCTCGGAGATCCCGGTCGTGAAGTACCCGTCGAGGACCTCCAGCTCGAGCTCCCCGAGCAGCGGCGCCCAGCCCAGATCGGGACCGGCGCGCAGGCCCCACGGCAGCCGGGAGGCGCGGAACAGCACCCCCCGGGCGCCACACGCGGTCGGACGGTAGCCCGCGAAGGCCGCCTTCATCCCGGTGCGCTCCGGCTGTGATCCGTCTCGCGCCCGCGACCGCGACCGCGGCCCCGGCAGCCGCGCCGCCAGGGCCGCGCGCGCACGGCGCGCCTTGGCGCGCGCGTAGGAGCCCCTCGTGCCCCGGCCGAGACGCACGAGGTTGTCCGCGTGCGTGGCGAGGATGCGCCCGCGGTGCAGCGTGCGGTAGGCACCGCGGGGCAGGAACCTCCGCAGCGGGGGCTCCCACAGCGGCAGCGCGTCGATCAGCGCGAGCAGCGACACGCGCTCGCCGGCGACTTCGAGCTGGCGGGCGATCTCGTACGCCAGGACTCCCCCCGAGCACTCCCCGACGAGGCGGTAGGGGCCGTCCGGCTGGACCGCCCTGATCGCCGTCACCTGCTCGCCCGCGAGCTGCTCGAGCGCTCTCGCCGGAGTGGCCGGTGCCGGTCCGGAGGCAACGTCCCCCGCGGCCGGGGGACACACGCCCAGGACCGCGGGCCCGGCGCGCAGCTCACGGGCCAGCTCCTCGTACAGCGACACGTCCCCGCCGGCGGCGTGCACGCACAGAACCGGTGCCTCCGCCGCCGAGCCCGCGCGCAGCACCACCAGCCGGCCGGGAAGGGACCACGTGGGCGCTGCGATCTGGGCCGCGGATCCGCTGCTCGCCGTCATCGACCCCTGCCCCTCCTCGCCGTGCTCGCCGAAGTGGGCCGCGGCAGTAACGGCGCCGCCCGATCGTTAAGCAGGGCGACGATCCGATGGCGACGGCCGAGCTCCAATCCACGAGCGGGGACCGCAGAACGCTCCCCGCGCGGCTGCGCTGGGCAGCCGGAGCGGCCCGTCTGACGCTGCGCGAGCCCGGCGACGGGCTCGACCGCGCGTTCGGCCGCGTCCGCGGCCTGGTGCGCCGGGGGAACGTCGTGCGCCACCGCTACGAGGCCGTGGCGAACTGGGAGGAGCTGCTGCACCGGCGCCTGGGAGCACCTTGGCCGTGCCCCGAGCAAGCCGAGTTCGAGGCGGTCTGGAAGCGCACGGCGGGCGGCCTGCACGAGCAGGGCCTCGCCACCGGGCGCGCGGCCTACGGCGGCTGGGACGACGGCGACCCGGGCCTGGCGCGGGGCGTGTGGTGCCTGTGCCGGCATCTGCGGGCCACGACGGTGCTGGAGACGGGGGTGGCGCGGGGCATCACTTCGCGGGTGATCCTCGAGGCGCTCGAGCGCAACGGCGCGGGCACCCTGTACAGCATCGACCTGCCGGCGCTCGACCCCGCCCTGCACGCAGAGATCGGCGCGGCCGTGCCGGAGGGCCTGCGAGCGCGCTGGAGGTACCTGGAAGGGACCAGCCGCAAACGTCTGCCGCCGCTGCTCGCCGAGCTCGGACAGATCGACCTGTTCGTGCACGACAGCAGTCACACGACGCGCAACGTGCGCTTCGAGCTCGAGCGCGCCTGGAGTGCGCTGCCGCGCGGAGCGGTGCTCGCCGACGACATCGAGCGCAACGACGGGTTCGGCGACTTCGTCGACGCGCGGCCGCAGACCCCGAGCCTGGTTGCCCGCGCCGACGACGGCGTGGCGCTGTTCGGGATCGCGCTCAAGGGCCTCGACGGGCACGGACACTAGAAGCCCCGCTTGACGGCCAGATAGGGGATCAGGGCGAGCTCCGCCAGCCCCGGCCGCAGGTCGTCGCGGGTGAACACCGACTCGACGTCGGCCGCGCGCAGGGAGCGCAGATAGGAGCGCCAGCCGAGCGTCCCCCGCGCGAGGCCCATGAGCGCCGTGGGCACGTCGGTGGCCAGCCTGATCCAGCTGACGCCGGTACGGGCACGCAGGCCGCTGGGGGCCGGCTGTGAGAGCTGGTCGGCGAACAGCAGGTGGGGGAAGTCCACACCGGCGCGCTGGCCGAGGCTGTGGTAGCCCCAGGTGCGGGCATTGACGTCGAGCAGCTTCGTGAGACCGTCCCGCGGGTCGCGCTTGTACTCGACCTCAACCAGTCCGTAGTAGCCGATGTGGCGCAGAAAACGCTCGGACAGCTCCTCGAGCTCGGGCTGCTCGATCGTCTCGACGAAGGTGCTCGCGCGGCCGAACAGCGGCGGGTGCTGGCGCAGCCGGCGCACGACCATGCTGGCCGCGGGGCCGCCGTCGCGGAAGAAGGCACAGTAGGCCAGCTGCGTCTCGCCGGAACCCGGGATCAGCTCCTGCACGATCACCTCCTCGGCACCGAGCAGCTCGGAGGCATCGCGCACGCGCTCGCGCAGCTGCTCGCGGGTGTCGGCGCGCCACGCCTTCAGCCCCGTCTCGTACAGGAAGTGCTCCTTGATCGCCGGCTTGACCGCGAACGGGCCGTCGCCATCGACGACCCCGTCGGGATCGTCGCCGTGCAGCGTCCAGGTCCGCGGTGTCGGGATCCCGAGCTTCCCCGCCAGCTCGTAGGTGTTGCGCTTGTCCCACACCCACTTGACGACCTCCCACGGCGGGGTGGGAACGCGGAAGCGCTGCAGCAGCCGCTCGCGGTTGCGCGACAGCGCCGCAACGGTCTCCTCGCGCGTCGGGAACAGCACCCAGCCGTCGAGCCCGTGGCGCTCGCCCAGCTCCAGCAGCACCTCGACGGTGGCCTGCTCGTCACGCAGGTCCGGCACGCGCACGGCTTCGGTGGCGAAGCGCGAGTGGCGGCTGATCGAGCGCTCGTCGTCCACCACCAGCACGCGGCAGCCGTGACGTCCGAGGCTGCGCACGATTCCGAGCCCCTGATAGTCGCCGCCGATGACGACCGCCCCGGTCATTGGCGCCTCCCCGCGGGTCAGGCCCCGGCGGTCGCCGTGGCGCGCGCCCGGGGTCGGTCGCGGGCGATCTCACGGGAGAGCGTGCGGGCCGCGTACCAGCTGCCCGATACGAAGCGCATGATCGGCCCGTAGCTCCACGCCGCCGGAGCTCCGCTGAAGTGCAGCCCGGGGACCGAGCTCTCCAGGCCGCGGCCCAGGATCGGATAGCCGTTGTGGCGCCGTACCCCCGCGATCAGCTCCGGAGCGATGAACGGATAGCGCGCCACGTCGACGCGGTAGCCGGTGGCGAACATCAGGTGATCGACCTCCCGCTCACCGCCGTCGCTGAGCTCGAGCCGCAGCGCGCCGTCGCGCTCGGAGGCACCGGTCAGCTGCACGCCGGTGGTGATGCGCAGACCCGCGAGGCGCACGCGCACGAAGTGCGAGCACGCGGGCCGGATGCAGCGCATGGCGATCCGGTCCTGGGTCAGGCGGGGCAGGCGACGGAAGGCGATGTCGGGCACCGACACGAGCCGGCTGTACCACAGCGGGCCAACGTCGGTGGGGGCGTACACGATCGGACCGAGGCGCCCGAGCACGCGCTTGACGGCACGCCCGCGCAGGTACACGACGCGTTCGTCGCGGACCAGGACCTCGACGGCGGCGGCGCCCCGCTCGACCATCAGGGCGGCGCACTCGAAGGCGCTCTGCCCGCCCCCCACGACGGCCACCCGGCGCCCGGCGAACACGCTCAGGTCGCTGTGGTCGGCACTGTGCGAGAAGCGCTCCGCGGGAAGCTGCTCGTAGCCCGCCGGGGTGTGTGCGAACGGCGCGATCCCCCCGGCCACCAACACCGAGCGCGCGGTCAGCTGCTCGCCGTCGGCGAGCGTGAGGCGAAAGCCCCCCGGTGCCGCGGTCAGCTGCGAGACCATGCGCCGATCGACGTCGGGGACCGCCTCGCGCGTCACCCACATGCCGTAGTTCACGAAGTCCTCGAGCGGCACGGGGTGGTCGACGTGGATGCCCGTGGCCTTCCCGAAGCTGCTCAGCGACAGCGGCCCGGACGGCTCGACCATGTTCGACGCGGACAGGTTGGAGCGCAGCATCATGCCCTCCGGCATCGCCTTCCAGAAGCCCATCGGCTCCCCGAACACGCTCGTCTCCACGCCCGCGCGCCGCAGCAGGATCGTCGCCGCCAGGCCGTGCGGACCGGCTCCGACGACGGCCGCCTCGATGTCGGCGCGCCCTGCGCCCAGATTGCTCACGTCCACTGCCTCCCGTTGCTCAGTTCGACCGTCGCCTCGCCGGCGGCCGGCCCCGTCACCGTCCAGGTTCCTTCCTCCAGCACCGCGCGCGATGCGGCCCGTCGCCGCCACCAGGCGCTCACCTCGCGCGGCAGCGCCTGCCAGCCGGTCGCGTCGGGAGCGAGCCGCTCCAGCAGGCGCCGGTAGGCGGCCAGGATGCGGTCCTCCACGAGGTAGTCGGGGTGGGTGTCGAGCAGCACCATCCCGCCGCGGCTGCGGAGCAGCTCCGCCTTCTCGATCCAGGTGCGCTCGTCGCGGGCACCGAGGATCACGAACAGGGTGTGATCCTGGGGCATCGTCAGCGGCAGCTCGACGAGGTCCTCGTTGAAGAACGGCAGCCAGCTGCAGCAGCCGCCGGCGACGGGCTCGAACGGGTCGCTGTCGGGTGAGGACGAGTCGTAGTCGAAACCGAGCAGCGGCATCAGGTCCCACGCGCGCACGGTGGCCGGAGAGCGGAAGCCGACCGCTCCCCAGCGCTCGGCGGCGGCGCGCATCCCGGGCAGCCGTTCCTGCAGCCGAGCCGGCGACTCGAGGTCGCGCCCGTCGTGGTAGAGGCCGTGCACACCGACCTCGAAGCCCTCCTCCCGCAGGTCGCGTACGAGCTCGGGCTCGACGTCGTAACGGCGCGGCACCAGGTTCCAGGAGGAGCGCAGCGACAGCTCCCGCTCGAGCTCCAGGACGGGCTCGCGGGCCGCCAGCCCGGCGGCGGTCTCGACGTCGTGGGTCAACACCAGCGCCCACTCATGGCCCCCGGGCCACGGAGCGATCCGTGCCACCGGGGCGCCGTTCACGTCCGCCAGGATCGCGGTGAAGAGGTCGAGGAAGTCGTGCAGGGCGCTCTCCACGGGCCAGCGCGGGAAGCTCACGGTGGCCTGGCGTCGCGCATACAGGCGCCGCATGCGGATCTGCAGCCGGCGCGGCAGCAGCCTGCGCACCGCGTAGTAGCCGCGCATCGCAACCCGGTGGCGAGCGCGTCCGGCGCCGCTGCGCAGCAGCTCCTTGTAGGCCTCACTCCACAGGGACCGGCAGACCTCGTCGGGGTCGAACGGCAACAGCACGCTCCCCCGCTCGTCCCTCCAGATCGAGCCCACGCGGTCCCCGCCCTCGCCGACGATCGGCGTCACGGGCTCCCACGCGGAGTCCCGCTGGGAGAGCAGCTCGCGGACACGGCCGTCGTCGAGCACCCCGGCGAACAGGGGAATCGTGACGTCGCGCGTGCGAACCCGGACGCGCGCGAGGTCAGGGCGCGGCACGGACTCGGCCGGCCACAGCAATTCGCCCCCGCCGGCGGCCCGGAGGCTGTGCAGGGGGCCCGCGACGCCCTCGCAGACGTCCACCGGGATCCCGAGGTGCGCGGCGATCGCCAGCGGCCTGCTGGTCAGGAAGCCGGTGGGGTGCGCATCGGGCGCCGATGCTCGTGCCGTTCGGCCGGGCGTCGTCGGCGTGTCGGTGCGCGGTGTCATCAGCTTGCTCGCGGAGCCTGCGCGGTCCGGCCGGGCGTTCACCGCTTCCGGCCTCCCTCGCAGACGCCCTGTCAGCTAAACGCCAGGGCCGGCTTTGAACTTCTGTAGCCGCCACGGGCCGCGGGCGGCCGGGTCGCTTGCAGGCGCCCCCGTGAAGGGTCCTCCGGCTGGCCCTCGGACTCAGGCCGAGCTGCGGGCCGCCAGTGCTGCCGCACGGCGCCCGAAGATCCCGAGCCGGCGCTCGAGGGGCACCACCCGTCGCAGGATCGCGACCTGGGCGCGCCAGGTCGTCAGGAAGCAGATCCGAAGCGTGGCTGCGTAGGCGCATGCTCCGGCCACGCCCAGCAGCGTCAGCCACAGCAGCGGCCGCAGGCCGAGTTCGGTCATCCCGATGCTCAGGGGCAGCGCCACAGCGGCCAGGCCGGCGCACGAGACGAGCGCCGGCGAGAGGTCTTCCCACAGGCGCCTCAGCGGGCGTTCGGGGGTGCCGCGCAGGATCAAGGCGTAGGCCACGAACATGAAGACCGTGTGCACCGAGGCCGCCGCGATCGCGACCGCCACGATCCCCATGTGGACGACCGCCAGCACGGCCAGGCCGTAGACGATGAACTGGCCCGTGCCGTAGCCGAGCAGCGCCCGCGTGCGGCCCTTGCTCATCAGCACGGTGCCCGCGGCGTCGATCAGCAGCGTTGCCGCGCCCCCGATGGTCAGGATCTGCACCGGCGTGACGGCGTCGCTCCAGCGCGACCCGAACAGGAACGGGATCGCGACGGGCGCCCCGATCGCAAGCAGGACCAGCAGGGGGAACACGACGATCGTGAGCGTGCGGACCATCTGGCGGTGCAGCCGCGTCAGTTCGGCGTGGTCACGCGTACGGGCGAGCACCGGGAAGCCGACCTGCATCATCACGACGCTGATCTTGTTCTCGTATTCGACCGCGACCGTGTAGGCGCGGTAGTACAGGCCCGTCGCCGTCGGTCCGAGACGGGCGCCGACGATCGCATAGTCGACGTTGCGCAGCCCGAGCCATCCGATCGCCGAGAGCGACACCGGCAGCCCGTAGTTGATCAGGTCGCGTGCTGCGCGCCGGTGCAGCCGGGGTGCCGGCGGGGGCGCGCTAGCCCAGGCGATCCCCGCCGTCAGCGCGGCTCCGACGAGCACACCCAACACCAGCGCCTCGCCCCCGAGGCCCGCCAGGGCGAGCGCGATGCACACCACGACCCGCGCAACGGTGCCGACGATTTCCATCTCGCTCACGCGCCGGAAGGCCATGCGCCGGCGCAGCGTCGCCATCGGCACCGCGGTGAACCCGGCGATCAGGCACAGCGGCGCCATCATGCGGACGAGGTGGGCGGTCTGCTCGCCGAACACGGGCACCACCACCACGCCCGCGAGCAGCAGCGTCAGCAGGGTCATCGTAAAACCGATCATGAGGGCGAGCGCGAGCCCGGTCTGGAGGTGCTCGCGGTCGGCCGCCCGGCGTTGAACGAGGGCGTTGCTGAGGCCCGCGGCGATCGTGCCGTAGGCGATTTCCTGAGCGATCACCGCGATTGCGAAGCGCCCGAATTCCGCCGGCGCGATCAGCCGCGCGAGCACGACGATCGAACCGAGCTGGATCAGCTCGACCGCGGGGCGGGAGATCAGCGACCAGCGCACCCCGTGGGCGGCCGCGTCACGCAGCTCCTCGCTCGACGGTGTGTCCGGGTTCGTCGTCGGCGCGTCCGGGCTCGTCGGCGCGCCCGTCGTCGGCGGCGCGTCCGTGGTCGGCGGAGCGGACTCGGTCATAGCCCGGTCATCGTCCGCTGGGCGGGCTCAGGACGCAGGAGTCGCTTGAGGGCCACGGCGGCGTCGCCGACCCGGCGCCTTGCGCGGGCCGGCGAGCACAGCACGGCGATCCAGGCCAGGCTGCGCACGGAGCGGCGCCGGCGCAGCGCCTGGGCGAACTCGCGGCGGGCCTCGCGAGGGCGATCCTCGTCCACCAGGAAGCGACCGAGCATGAAGTGGTCGGCCGCGAGCACCGATCGCACCAGGCCGGGATCGTCGACGAGGTCGGCGTGGCGTTCGTGTGAGACCAGCAGGGAGCGGTAGGAGCGCAGCCGCTTGTTGGTCACGTTGCCGTCGTGGAGGCGGTACGAGACGAGCGTTCGGGGTTCGTAGAAGAACACCGCCCCGGCCTTCAGGGCCCGCATCCAGTACTCGTAGTCCTCGGTGATCAGCGGCTCGCAGAAGGGGCCGAGGCGCTCGAAGGTGGCGCGCCGTATCACGACCGACGAGGAGCACACCATGTTGCGCCGGTAGAGCCGGGCGGCGAAGGAGGCGGGCTCGAGGATCCCGGATCCGGGGTGGGAGGAGAACGGCTGCTCGATCCGTCCGAAGGTCTCGGCCGCCGCGAAGCAGATGTCCGTCTGCGGATGGGCCTCGATGGCGGCGAGCTGGCACTCGAGCTTGTGCGGGTTCCAGATGTCGTCGGCGTCGCAGCGGGCCAGGTACTCGCCGTGAGCCTCGCGGAAGCCGCGGTTGAAGCCCGCGGGGTGGCCGGCGTTGGGCTGGTGGACGACGCGGATCGCACTGCCGTAGCCCTCCAATACGCGGGCGGTGCCGTCGGTGGAGCCGTCGTTCACCACCACGACCTCGTCCGGCGGGCGCGTCTGGGAGAGCATCGCGTCGAGCGCCTGGGTGAGGTAGCGCTCGCCGTTGTAGACCGTCAGCACCGCGCTGAGGGTGGGCGTGCTCATGGGACCGCCGGGCGGCGCACGAGGCCGTTGCGCTCGCCCGCCCGGCTGACCGCCACCAGCGCCGATCCGGCGCCGACCCGAGCCTGCTCGGGCAGGCTCAGCACCACCGTCCAGGCGAGTGCGCGAAGGCTCGTGGAGGCGGTTGCCGTGGAGGCGTACCGCAGCGTCTGCCAGAAGACCTGACGTGCCTCCAGGGGCCGGCCGTCCTCGACGAGCAGGCGAGCGATGCGGAACAGGTCGTAGGTGTGGACTTCGCGCACCAGCCGGGGGTCGTCGATCATGTCCGCGTGCCAGCGGTGCACGTCGTGGACCGCGTTGCGCACCGCGAGCTGGTTGTTGGTGACGTTGCCGTCGTGGCGGCGGTAGTTGACGAGCCTGCGGGGGTCGAAGTAGAACCTCGCTCCGGCCCGCAGGCAGCGGAACCAGTAGTCGTAGTCGTCGCCGTTGAAGTTCTCCCGGAACGGGCCCAGGCGGTCATACAGCGAGCGGCGCAACACGACCGACGGGGCGCACACCAGGCACAGGCGGAAGAGGGAGTGCAGCAGGGTCCTGCTGTCGAGCACCCCGACCTGGGGAGGGCCGGGGTGGTTAGCGTTGATGGCCCCGAACAGCACGGCGTGGCCGAACAGGACGTCCACCTCGGGGTGGGCGAGAATCGCCTCCTCCTGCCACTCGAGCTTGCGCGGCTCCCAGATGTCGTCGGCTCCGCAGAGGGCGACGAAGTCGCCGCTGCTCTCCGCGACGGCGCGGTTCATCGCCGCCGGATAGCCGCGATTGGCCTGGCGGACCACGTGGACGCGCCCGGCGAAGTGCTCGAGCACCGCCGCGGTGGCGTCGGTGGAGCCGTCGTCGACGACCACCACCTCGTCGGGAGGACGGGTCTGCCCAAGAATCGACTCGAGGGCCGGACCGATGAACCTCTCCGCCTGGTAGGTCGCAACGACCGCAGAGATCGACGGTCTGGCCTGCTCTGGCATGGCGCCAAATCAACGACACGCCGCGACCGGTTCTTGCTGGCTGACACAAAGGCGGCGCCGGGGGCCGTGGAAAAAGCGGCTGCCGGGCCCCGTTGTACAGGCGATGAGTGCCAACAGTATGGGTGGCCGGCGTGTTCTGATCACGGGCGGCGGGGGGGCCGTCGGCTCCAACATCGCCGACGAACTCGTGCGTGCCGGCGCCGAGGAGATCGTGGTGGTGGACAACTTCGTCCGCGGCCGGCCGGACAACCTGTCCTGGGCGCTGGCCAACGGCCCCGTCCGGCTGGTGGAAGGAGACATCCGGGACCGCGCCCTGGTGGGCGAGCTGAGCCGGGGGATCGACGTCGTCTTTCACCAGGCCGCGCTGCGGATCACGCAGTGCGCCGAGGAACCGCGCCTCGCCCTCGAGGTGATGGTGGACGGTACCTACAACGTGATCGAGGCGGCGCTCGAGCACGGCGTGCGCAGGATCGTGGCCGCCTCCTCGGCATCCGTCTACGGCCAGGCGGTCTCGTTCCCGACCGACGAGACCCATCACCCTTACGCCAACGACACGCTCTACGGGGCGGCCAAGACCTTCAACGAGGGGCTCCTGAGGAGCTTCCACAGCACGGCCGGGCTCGACTACGTCGCGCTGCGGTACTTCAACGTGTATGGCCCGCGAATGGACATCCACGGCGTCTACACCGAGGTCCTGGTGCGCTGGATGGAGCGGATCGACAGCGGGAGGTCCCCGCTGATCCTCGGCGACGGCTCGCAGACGATGGACTTCGTGTACGTCGAGGACGTGGCACGGTCCAACCTGCTGGCCGCGACGGCAGAGGCCACCGACATCGTCTTCAACGTGGCCAGCGGGGTGGAGACGAGCCTGCTCGAGCTCGCCCACATGCTGATCGAGGTGATGGGCTCGAACGTGTCGATCGAATTCGGCCCCGAGCGCTCCGTCAACAAGGTCCCGCGCCGGATCGCCGACACGAAGCTCGCCCGCGAGCTGCTGGGCTTCTCGGCCGCCGTAGACCTCGAGGAGGGCCTGCGCCGCCTGGTCGAGTGGTGGCGAGGCCAGCGCAGCGACGAGGGCGCCCACGCGGCGCTGGCTACCAGCGGCTGAGCCGCTACGCAAGCCGAACCGCGAAGAGGACGTTAAATCGTCGTGTCGAGCGAGGCTATCGACCAACGAATGGGGGCGCTGGAGGCCGACAGCATCACGCCTACGGTGGCGCTGCCCGCCCGCGAAGGGCTGCTCGTCGACGCCGGCTGCCGGGCGTTGGACGTCGCCGTTTCGGCGGTGTTGCTGGTCGTGCTGTTCCCGCTGTTCGCGCTGATCGCGCTCGTGATCCGGCTCGACTCCCGCGGCCCCGTGCTGTTCCGCCAGCAGCGGATCGGGCGCAACCAGGTCCCCTTCGTGGCCAACAAGTTCCGGACCATGCACCACGGCGCCGCGCATGACCGCCACCGTGAGTTCGTACTCGGGCTGATCCACGGCAAGGAGCCGGCCCGGCAGGACAGCAGCACTCCCTACTACAAGATGATGAGCGATCCCCGGGTGACGGGTTTCGGGCGGCTGCTGCGGCGCTCGAGCCTCGACGAGCTGCCCCAGCTGTGGAACGTGCTGCGCGGGGAGATGTCCCTCGTGGGCCCCCGCCCCCCGATCCCGTACGAGGTCGAGCACTACCCCTTGCACTGGTTCGATCGCTTCGCGGTCAAGCCCGGGATCACCGGGCTGTGGCAGGTCAGCGGGCGCTCGGAGGTCGCGCTCGAGGACATGGTGAGACTCGACGTGGAATACGCCCACCGGCGCTCGCTGCGCTTCAACCTCTGGATCCTGCTGCGGACCCTCCCGGCCGTGCTCGGCGCCAAGGGCGCGTGGTGAGGAGCCCCGCCGGGGCTGCCTCACCGCGTCGTAAGTAGCCCCGCCGGCGGCTGACTCAGGCGATCAGGCCGCGGCGCATGGCCTCGCGGACGGCGGCGGGGGCGCCCGACACGCCGAGCTTTTCATAGACGCGCGCGAGGTGGGTCTTGACGGTGCTGACGCTGAGGGCCAGCTCCTGCCCGACCTCCTCTGCCGACAGGCCACTCGAGATCAGCTCGAGGATCTCCCGCTGGCGCCCGCTCAAGAGCTCACTCGGGCGCTCGAACTCCGCCCGCAGCTGCCGGGCGACCATCCCGAGCAGCTCGGGTGAGAACGCGCTCTCGCCACCGGCGATCTGCTCGATGGCCTCACACACCGTGTCGCCGCTGCTGTCCTTGACCAGATAACCCACCGCCCCCGCCGCCAGCGCCCGGGTGACGGTCAGCTCATCCCGCGTGCCCAACACCAGGACCCGCGTGTGCAGGCCGCTCTCGGACACCTGCTGTACGAGCTCGAGGTCCTCACACTCCGGGGGGTTCGCGCTCACCACCGCGACGTCGACGGGAACGCGTCCGCCGCGCCAGTCCTCGACCTGCTCCGGCGGCAACACGTCGAGCCCCTCGCGACCGCGAAGCGCCGCGAGCAGGCCCACCCGATACAGCGGCTGGCTCTCGACCACGACCACGACCGTGGGCGTGCGCCGGACCCGCAGCCGCGGACCCGGTGTTTCGGCAGCTAAAGGTTCCGCTCCTTGGCGTACAGACATTGTCCCCCGTGAACGAACGTCCGGACGCACCGCAACTTCCACGTCGCCGTGTGAATCGGAGGAGAAAGGGTGACACTCATCAAGAGCGCGATCCTACGAACGAACAGGCTCCAGACGACACTGCTGTCGTCCTTTCGCACATACGAAAGGATGAACCGCGACGGACTACCTAAAGGTCTCCACGGGTCCGCCGATTACAGTAGTGACCTCCCGCGGCCCGGCGACGTGGACCCCACCGCGACTCGCCGCCCGCCTCCCCCGCGGGAACCCGCTCCATGCTGACACGCGCCACGCGACAGCACTCGCGCCCGCAGTCCCCCGGAAACACCATCCGTGTGGCGTTCGCCTGCGCGCTCGTCGCAGCGCTCCTTCTGTGCGGGGCGCTGACGAGCTTTGCGGCACGCTCGCGCTCGCACGCCAAGCCGCACGCCACCCGGTGCGTGACCAAGAAACACAAGCCCCACCAGAAAAACAAACCGCGGCGGTGCAAAAGACACAAACGCCCGCGGAAACCCACGCCGGTCAAAGGCGCGACGGGGCCGACCGGCACGATCGTTACAGGCGGCACCCCCGGCACGGGCGGGGAAACAACCCCGACGGGCGGATCGAGTGGGTCCTCGGGTGCGCCCGCCGGCGGAGAAGCCACCCCGCCGCCCTACACGCCGCCTCCGTATATCCCGCCGCCACCACCGCCGCCGCCGCCGCCCGAAAAAGTCGAATGCAAGGTGACTTTTGGTCCTGGTTCGGGTTGGGGTGTGGTTGAAGGTGCGTTGCGGTCGGCTGGTGCGCGGGTGTGTTTGTCGGCTGGCTCCTATCCGGCGTGGAGTGTTGGTGCTGTGGGTCCGTCTGTGTTGAGTACGGTCTCGGCGGCTCCGGGGGCGCGGGTGGTTGTGGATGGGTTGACGTTGAATAATGAAGGCGCCCGGAATCTGGCGTTCGAAAACATTGTGTTCACGGGGTCGGTGATGGTGAACAAAGGGAGTGGTTTCGTGGTCGCGCATGATGAATGGCCTGGTGGCCCGGGGTCCGAAAGCGGTGTCGTGGTGTATGGGAACACGGCGGGCGCGCCGGTGCAGAACGTGCGTATCGAATACGACCGGATGCAGGACTTCCAGGAAAAAGCGGGCGGGGTCGGGAACGCGCAGTGCGGGACGTTCATCGGGGAATGGGAATACGTGACGTTCAGCCATGACGTGTGTGGCCCGTATTTGAGCGGCCATTTCACCCAGGACGGTGGCGGGAACCACCTGACCGAGGAATACGACACGTTCTTGGGGCCCTCCTACCGGTATGAGTGGAAAACCAAAGAAGGCAGCACCGAGGGCTACCACACCAACATCCTGCAGATCTTCCATCCCTCTGAATACGTGACGTTCGCGCATAACGTGGTCCGTGACGCGGGCACGAACGGGAACACGATCCTGATCGAGGGCACCAAAGAAACGAACGCGCGCTATAACCACATCACGATCGAAGACAACCTCTTCGAACGCGCGGAGGACGGGCAGGGGCCGGGGATCTGCCCGCAGTCGAACTTCACCTACGCGTGGAACACGAACATCTACTCCTCCCCGGAATCCACGAACTTCGCGGTGACCGCGTTCTCCAGCAAAGGCGCCGCCGGGGAAAACGACAGCTGCGAAAGCGGGCCCAACGACCGCGTCGAACACAACATCATGATCGAAGTGCCGTGCACCCACAGCGTCCCGGGCTATGAGACCGGCTCGAGCCTGCTGGAAATCCTCATCAGCCCCTGCCCCATCCACCACAACACCGACCTCGGCTGGGAAGCGGGCTCCGGCACCCAAGGCCCGTTCTGCGCCAGCGCGTGCAGCGTGGAATACAACGTCACCGAAGACACCACCGCCGCCTCGGGGTCCTCCAAGCACTACAAGACCGGCTGGCACCCCACCGGCAGCAAACCCTCCGAATGGGCCAGCCTCTTCAACAACACCACCGAAGGCAGCTACGGCCTAGAATCCCAAGCCTGGCAGCCCACCCAAACCGAATTCACCGAAACCAACGGCACCAACAAATTCAAAGCCGGCTACCAAGGCGACGGCGGAGCCCCCACCAACACAGGACCACAAAACTAGGGGCCGGCAGGTGTTGCGCGGGCCTGCTGCCGGTGCTCGCGCTGCTGGCGTTGACGGGTTGCGGTGAAGCCCGCTCGCAGAGCGCCGGGGGCTGCACGAGCACCTTCCAGCCGGGTTCGAGCTGGGCCTCGATCGGGTCCGCCCTGGCGAGCGCCGGTGCCAGGGTATGCCTCGGCGGCGGCTCCTACCCGGAAGGGACGCTCGCCGACGTGGCACCGTCGCGCACCTCCACGCTGACCGCGGCGCCGGGCGCCACGGTGACGGTGGAAGGGCTGCAGATAGTCGGAGACAGCCCGGCCAGCGGCCATCTGGTCATCGAGAACCTGCATTTCGGCGACCGCGTGGCGGTGAGGGAATACGGTTCCCACATTTCCTTCCGCCACAACACGGTCGATGGCAGCGGCCGTGAAATCGGCGCCTTCGAGGTGATCGGAAGCGCCGCCGTCGGGGCCTCATACATCAGCTTCGAAGACAACCTCATGGAGCATCTGGAATGCGGTGCCTCCTGCCCGGCGCCAGCCGGCGCATGCGGAACCTTCCTCGGGAACGTGAGCCACATCACCTTCAGCCACAACGTCTGCGGTCCCTATATCAGCGCCCACTACACGCAGGCGGGCGGGATCAGATATCTGAACGAGCAGTACAACACCTTCCTCGGGCCCTCGGCCCGCTACCGGACCAAATCAGCGGATGACGAAGAGGGCGTCCACCAGAACATCCTGCAGGTCTTCCACAGCTCCGAATACATCACGTTCTCCAACAACGTGGTGCGCAACACGGGTGCCAACGGCAACTCGATCCTGCTGGAGAACACCCCGGAAGCCGGAGCCGGCCCCGCGTCCTTCAAGCACACCGTGTTCGAGAACAACCTCTTCGAACGTGACGCCGACGGACAGGGCCCCGGCTTCTGTCCCCAGGAAGGCCTCACCTTCTCCTACAACACCGAGGTGATCTCGATCCCCGAAGCCAGCTTCGCGGGAACGGTGTTCAGCAAACAGACCGGGGCCGACGAAACGAGCGGCTGCACCCCCGGACACAATTACAACATCGAGCACAACCTGTTCGTCGAGATTCCCTGCACGCACATCGTGCCGGGGTTCCTCGAAGGCGGCGTCAAACGAGAAGGGCAGCCCTGCAGCGGTAGCTCGAGTGCGGACCTCGTCTACGGAGGCAGCGGCGCCGGACTCGCCTGTGAGCGCAGCTGCCGGGTGGACCACAACGTGACCAGCGACCGCTCCGCGGACATCCCCGGCGCCACCCACTCGATCGTGGACTGGGCTCCCGCCACCCCGGGGGGCTGGCGCAGGCGCTTCAGGCAGACCGAAATGGGCCCCTACGGGCTGCGCTCCCACGCCTGGCGGGCGGTCGGGCTGCCGTTCCGGGCGGGCTACAGGGGCGGGGGCGGAGCCCCCGCGGGGGTGGGGGCGCCCAGGTAGGCGCCGTCCTTCGCGTCCGCTCCGGCAGCCGGCTCCGCCGGCTCGCGCGGGCCGGGCGTGATCGCCGTCGCGGGTGGCCGCCCGAAGGGCGGGTCTTCGCGGCCCAGCAGCGTGCGCAGTGCCCGGCGGCCCGCCTCGCGGCGGTCGGCACCGTGCTCACGGTCGAAGACCGAGGCGCCGGCCCGCACGAGGTGGCGCAGCCCCACGGCCGAGAGATAGGCCGTGCGGTGCACGGGGCCGAAGTGCTTCTCGGCGTACAGCTTGCGCGAGTAGGCGTCCTGGGCCACCATCCGCGGGCGCACCCCGCCCTTGCCCACGTGGTGGATGATCTTCATCTGGGGCAGGTGCTTCACCTTCCAGCCGCCGCGCTTGATGCGCAGGCACAGGTCGGGCTCCTCGGAGTAGATGAACGAGCGCTCGTCGAGCAGCCCGGCCGCCAGCAGCGCCTCGGCGCGGATCAGCATGAAGGACCCCGAGGTCCAGTCGCACTCGCACTCGTGGTCATAGATGCCCATGTCGAGCACGCGTTCACCCGACCACGAAGGGTGCGACGGCCAGCGCTCGGAGAACAGCGCCTCGCCCAGCGCCCGGCCGGCGTTGGGGAAGCGGCGGATGGTGGGCGACAGGACTCCGTCGGCGGTGCACTGGCGCACGCCCGCCAGGCCCACGCCGGGGCGCTCGTCCATGGCCGCGACCAGCTCGCCGAAGGTCCCCTCGACGATCTCCGTGTCGGGGTTGAGCAGTAGCTGGTAACGGGCCTTGGCGCTTTCCAGTCCGCGGTTGTTGCCGTAGGAGAAGCCCCGGTTCAGAGAGCTCACGATGCGGGCCTGGGGAAACTCCGATTCCACCAGCTCGCGGGTGTTGTCGGTGGAGGAGTTGTCCACCACGATCACGTCGAGGACGGCTTCCCCGGCGTGCTCGAAGACCGTCGGCAGGCACCGTTCCAGCCAGTGGGCCTCGTTCGTGGAGATGATCACGATGGCGAGGTCGGCGATGGCCGAGTCGTCCAGGTACATGACGGCTCCCTGCTCGTCAGCGGGCGAGGCCGCGCGAGGCGAGCTCGCGCGCCGCGTCGTCCACGCGGTCGACGGCGTCCTGGCTCACCAGCCATTGCAGCAGCGCCCGCATCCCATCCTCGAGCGACGTCTGGGCCTCGAAGCCCAGCAGCTCCCGGGCACGCCCCGGGTCGGCCACGCAGTGGCGGATGTCGCCGGCGCGGTACTGGCCGTTGAGGATCGGGTCCACGTCGATTCCGAGCCCGGCGCTCAGCGCTTCGGCGATCTGCAGCACGGTGCTGGGGCGACCGGTGCCGAGGTTGATCGCGTGCCCGGCCGCCTCGTCGGACTCGAGCGCGAGCTTGATTCCGCGCACGACGTCGCTGACGTGGATGAAGTCGCGCGTCTGGCGGCCGTCCTCGAAGATCAGCGGGGCGCGGCCGTTCAGCAGCCGCGAGGCGAAGATGGCGGCCACGCCCGTGTAGGGGTTGGAGAGCGCCTGGCCGGCGCCGTAGACGTTGAAGAAGCGCAGCGCCACGGCGGGGATGCCGTAGGCGGCTCCCGTCACCAGGCACAGCTCCTCGTGGTCGCGCTTGGTGATGGCGTAGATCGAGGTCGGGATCAGCGCCTTCGTCTCCCGCGTACCAACGGGGCGCAGTCCGGCTCCGCAGTGCGGGCAGGCGAGCTCCCACTGGCGCGCCAGCAGCTGCTCCTCGCCGCGGGGCGGAAGCGACATGCGGCCGTCCGTGGGGCACTCGTATTCGCCCTCACCGTAGATCGACATCGAGGAGGCCACGACCAGGCGCGCCGGCAGCGGCCGCTGGGCGACCACCTGCTCCAGGAACAACGCCGTCTGCATCGTGTTGCGCTCGGTGTAGCGGGCGATCTCATACATCGACTGGCCCACGCCCACGGCGGCGGCCAGGTGCACGACACGCTCGACACCCGCCAGCGCCCGCTGCGCGCAGGCGGGGTCCCCAACGTCGCCGCGGATCATCTCCACCTCCGCGGGCAGCTGGGGCTCGACGCCCTCGTGGACCTGCTCCTCGAGCGAGTCCAGCACGACGACTTCATGGCCTTCGCCGAGCAGCGAGGGCACGAGGTGGCTTCCGATGAAGCCCGCCCCTCCGGTCACCAGCGTCCTCATGGCAGTTCTCCAGCCTCCATCCGATTCATCGTTCACGCACGCAACGAGGGCCCGGGGGCCGTTCTTGCGGTCTCACGCGGTGGTGCACGCCGACGTGTACGGGTCGGCCGCCACGGGGGCCGACACCTCGCGATACCAGAGCTCGAGCATCAGCAGCGCCCAGATGCCGCGGCCGTGATCCGCTCGCCCGCTGCAGTGGTCCGCCAGCAGCCCCTGCACCCATTGCGGCCGGCACCACCCGCGGGAGACGCTCGCGGGGTCGAGCAGCACGTCGTGGACGTAGTCGCGGAGCTCCCCCCGGAACCACTGTGCCACCGGCACTTCGAAGCCCTGCTTGGGCGCCTGCAGAACCTCGTCCGGTACCCATCCCCGCACCGCCGAGCGCAGGATCCGCTTGCGCGAGCCGCGGGCGGCCTTCAGGTCGGCCGGAAGCGACGCCGCCAGCTCCATCAGCTCGTGGTCGAGCAGCGGTGAGCGGGCCTCGAGCGAGTAGGCCATCGTGGCGATGTCGATCTTCGTCAGCAGGTCGTCCGGCAGGTAGCCGCCGACATCTACGTCGAGCATCCGGTCGAGCAGCGTGCTTGCCCCCGAGCGTCGCCAGGGCTCGAGCACGAAGTCCCCCGCCCGCGAAGGCCCCAGCAGCGCGAGGTACTCGCCCGTGTACATGTCGGCGCGGGTGTCTGCCGTGAAAACCGAGCGCTGGCTCAGATAGCGGCTCTCGCGCTCCAGCGGGGCGGCCCGTGCCAGCCGTGCCAGCCGCCCCAAGGAGCCGCTGCGGCTGCGACCGCCGGCCACGCTCCCGCCCAGCCACGCTCCCGCGCGGCGCAGTGGACGGGGCACGCCATCGAGGCTGGCCAGCAGCAGGTTCGTCGTGTATCGCTGGTAGCCGCCGAAGCTCTCGTCGCCGCCGTCACCCGTGAGCGCCACCGTCACGTGCCGGCGGGCGAAGCGGGCAAGGTAGAACGACGGCAGCGCGGCGTGGTCGGCGAACGGCTCGCCGTAGTGGCGCACGAGCTGCGGGAGCAGCTCGACGGCGTCCGGGCGCACGAGCAGCTCGTGGTGCTCGCTCGAGAGCTCCTGCGCCACGCGCCGGGCGAGGGGGAGCTCGTTGACGCTCGACTCCTCGAAGCCGATCGAGAAGGTCTTGATCGGCTGGGGCGAGCACTCGGCCATCGCGCCCGCCACGGCGGAGGAATCCACGCCCCCGGAGAGGAACACCCCGATCGGCACATCGGCCACCATCCGCCGGCTCACGGCCCGGCGGATCCCCTCGCGGACCTCCTCCGCGAGCTCCTCGGTGGAGGCGTCCGTGCGCTTGGCGGCGTAGTCGAGCTCCCAGTAGCGCTCGATCTCGACCCTGCCCTCCCGGTAGGTCAGGGTGTGGGCCGGCGGCAGCTTGCGGACCTGTGCGAAGGCGCTCACAGGAGCGGGGACGTAGCCGTAGGTGAGGTAGGCGTCGAGTGCGTGGTGGTCGAGCTCACGCGAGACCTCGGGGTCCTGCAGCAGGGCGCCGAGCTCCGAGGCGAAGCTGAGGGCACCCTCGCGCCGCGAGTAGAACAGCGGCTTCTTGCCGACCCGGTCGCGGGCCAGCAGCAGCTCGCCCCTGCGCCCGTCCCAGAGGGCGAAGCAGAACATCCCGTGCAGCTCGCTCACGCAGGCGCTCCCGAGCTCCTCGTAGAGGTGCACGATCACCTCCGTGTCGCCGTCCGTCGCGAACGAGTGGCCACGCTCCTGCAGGCGGCGGCGCAGCTCCCGGTAGTTGTAGATCTCACCGTTGAGCACGACCGTCACCGAGCCGTCCTCGTTATGGATCGGTTGATCCCCGGTCACCAGGTCGATCACGCGCAGCCGTTGGATACCGAGGCCGACGCCGGGCTCGAGGTGCAGACCCCGCGAGTCGGGCCCACGGTGCTCCTGGGCGGCACACATCCGCTCCACCAGCTCGCGCTCAACGCGTCCGCGGCCGGACCGTGCGATCCCTGCGATGCCGCACATCGCGGTTCAGGCCCCGTGACCGGCGAGCGTCCCGGAGCGCCGAGCGCCGAGCGCCGAGCGTGCCCTCGTGCGCAGCTCTCCCCGGATGAAGCCGCGGAAGGCGGGGTCCTCCACCCGCGGCACCGAGCGCAGGCCGGCGCCGAGGTAGCCACCGAGGTAGGCCAGCCCGGACAGTCCCCAGGGCCGCATGCCGGCTGTCTTCACGGCCCGCAGCGCGACCCACGGAAGCGGGTAGTGGACGATGTAGGCGCAGCGGCCGTGCCGCGCCCGGCCCCGCAGGATCCCGTCGGCGCTCCCCCACATCCGGTGGTGCACGGCCACCAGCTCAGGGAAGGTCCGCGTCTGAAACCCGCGCATGCGGGCGCTGACCTCGTCGATCGTGTCCCACCCGAGCCGCTCGTGCATACCGCCGACCGCGACGAAGCACTGCAGCGAGTAGCACTTCAGGGCGCCCGGCACGTGGTGGCGCGTGGGCACGCTCTCGAGCCGCACGTGGTCCCCCTCGAGCTCGCAGCGGATCCCGCCCGCGAGTCCGAGCAGGGGCGAGGCGGCGAAGCGTCCGAGCAGCTCCTCGAAGTAGTTCGGCGGGAGCTCCGTGTCGCCGTCAAGCTTGGCGATGTGCGTGAACGAGCGCCAGTCGACGCTGTGCAGGCCGCGGTTGAAGGTCCGCGGCGCGGCGGCCGCGGCCAGACGATCCTTGACCGGCTCGGCGATCGGGGGCGCGGGATCGGTGTGGATGCGCATGAACGGCAGCTCGCGGGCCAGCTCTCGCAGGATCTCGGTCGTGCCATCGTCGGATCCGTCGTCGACGACGACCCACCGATCGACCGCACGGGTCTGTGCAGCCATGGCACGGGCGACGACCTCGATGTGGGCCGCCTCGTTGCGCACGGGCGAGATCACGAGCAGGCGCTGGTCCATCCCCCAAGTAACCCTTCCGGGCGACACCTGCTTGCATCGCTCGGACTCCCTCGCAAGGCTTCGGCCAGGTCTCGAGCAGGCCCCAGCCCGGCCCGGGGGGGCCCTCAGCCGGGCGCGGCCCATCTCAGCTTCGGGCGAGCGAGGCGAACGCCTGCCGCAGCACCTCCGCCGAGCGGCCCCATAGGAGCTCCGGCAGGCGCTCCTCCGCGTGCCGGGAGAGCTGCTCGCGCAGCCCCTCCTCGGCGGCGAGCCGGGCGATCAGCGCCGCAAATGCAGGCAGGTCGTCGCACGGCGCGTACAGCGCGGCCTCGCCCGCCGTGCGCTTCGTCTCGCGCAGCTCGAAGGCCACGATCGGCTTGCGGGAGGCCATGTACTCGGCGATCTTGACCATCGTCGAGCGATGGTTGAGCTCGTTGCAGGGAGCCGGATCGACGCACACGTCGGCCCCGGCCAGCAGCCCCGGCACCTCGTAGTGGCCCACGCGACCCATCATCCGCATGCGCTCGCCGACGCCGAGCTCCGCGCCGCGCCGTTGCAGCGACTCCCGGCAGGAGCCGTCGCCGACGACCGTGAGCCTCGCGTCCAGGCCGTGGTCCTCGACAACCAGCTTGAGGATGTCGGCCAGCGTCTCGACGCCGTCCTGGGGCTCGAGGCCGCCGAGGAACACGAGCTCGAGCCCCGCCCGCTCGACCGCGCCGGCGCCGGCGGCCGGTGGGATCCCCCAGGGCAGATCCTCGCGGGGGCCGTTTCGCACCACCACCACCGAGGCCGGGTCGCGCGTCACCGAGCCCAGGACGACTTCCTGCTGGGATTCGTTGGTCGTGATCACGAGGTCCGGCGTGCGGAATGCCAGGCGCTGGAAGCGGCGCAACAGGCCCGCCAGCAGGCGACTGCGGTAGCGCAGTTCGAACATCTCCGGGAACAGGTCGTGGTTGTCGAACACGGTCCGGCGGCCGAGCATGCGCGCCAGCACGAGCAGCACGGCGAGCGTGTCGGGCGGGTTGTTGACGTGCACGATGTCCGCTCCCGCCAGCAGGCGCACGAGGGTCAGGCGCGCGAGCTGGACGTGCGCGACCGTGTACTCGCCGATGAAGCCCGCCGCACTGCGGCCGCCGAAAGGGTTCCAGAAGCGGACCACCTCGACCCCGTTGATCGTCTCCCGCCGAGCCCACCCGGGATCGCGATAGGGGGCCAGGACCGTCACGCGGTAGCCGGCCTCCACGAGCGTCTCGGCCTCGTGGCGAACCCTGGGATCGGTGGGGTAGCTCTCGTTCTCCAAGAGCATCAGAACCCACTGGGGACGGGCCTTAACGCTGCCGTTCATCGGCCTGGCTCCTCGGCGGCGGCGCACGGAGGGGTTCTTAGCAAGCCCTACGGCGCCACAAGGCGCGCGGGCAGGCGCCGCGCGTAGTACGTCCCGGTCTGGCGCATCAGCGCCAGACACGCGTGCGGCGGGGTCGCCCGCCCCGCGGACGCGCCGGCGACGACATTCCGCAGGCGGTTTCCGACGGCCGACCAGCTGTTGCGGTCCACCAGCTGCCGTCCGGCCGCCCGCGCCGCGGCCAGCGTCCCGGGCTCGTCGACCAGTGCCAGCAGCTTGGCCGCCAGCTCCTCGGGCTTGGGCTCGGACACGAGCGTCGCGAAGCCCGCCGCGGCGAATTCCTCGGCTGTCTCGTCGCCGCGCCCGAGCACGCACGGCAGCCCGCCTGACAGGTAGTCCATGTAGCGGGCCCTCACCGCGAGTCGGGCCTCGTCGCCCCGGCGGTGCAGCGTGAGCCCGATGTCGGCATCGCGGAGGTAGTCGTGGCGGTCCTCGTAGGGGATCCAGTCGTCGAGGAAGAGCACGTTCTTGCCGAGCACGTCGAGCTCGGCGGCGAGTTCCCGCACCTCCTCGGCGGCGTTGTAGAAGCGCTGGGCGCCCTCGCGCGGTGCCCGCCCGGCGGTGATCACGAGCTTGATGTCGGGACGGATCGCAGCCAGTGCCGCCATCGCGCGCACGGCCGTGTCGGCGTCCAGCCAGCGCCACACGCTCCCCCACCACAGCACGACCGTGTCGCCGGGGGCGATCTGCTGGAAGTGCTCGCGCAGCGGATGCCGTCCCGACGGGGCCGGGGGATCGGGGATCCCGAACGGGATCACGGTTGGCTCGGGCCGCCCGGAAGCGGGCCCCAGCAGCTTGCCGAAGCGTCGCAGGAGCTGCTCGCGCTGGCGCTCCCCGGCGCACAGCACGACGTCGGCGTGGGCCAGCTGGAGAGCCTGCATCGCGGCCCGCGTGCGCAGCTCGCGCCGGCGCTGGCCGTCGCTTTGCTGCTTGGTCAGGATCTCCTCCTCGTGGGGGTCGTACTGGTCGGTGATCGCCACAAAGCGATGGACCGGCTTGGAGGCGAGCACGAACGGTGGAAGCGAGCACGACAGCAGGGCGTCGTGGCGGGCCGCCTCACGCAGCAGACGAGGCCGGGTGGCGCGCACGACCGGGATCCCCAGCTGCTGGCCGTCGGCGCCCTCGCCCGCGGCCAGCGTCACCCTGAAGTCCTCCGCCAGTGCCCTGGCGAACTCCACGGCGCGGATTTCGGGACCGGCGAGGTTCTCGCCCAGCGCTCCCGGGACATGCACCAGGACGCTCTGGACGCGGCGGGCGCTCACGTCGCGACCGCCGCACGTTGCCGACGGGCGACACGGGTGAGCCTCGCCGTTGAGCGCGCCACGTTGCCCTCCGGACCCGCCGACACGATCGTCGTCAGAGCGGCCACGATGAACAGCATGTAGGGCGCCTGCGGGAAGGACAGGGCGTCGAACAGGGCGCTCACGACGAGGAACGCGACACAGCCGCCCGAGGCGGCCAGGGCAAGGGACGCTCTCGCGGGATCTCGCGATTTGATCGCCCTGCGGGCGACCACCACGGGCGCGAGGATCATGGCCGCGTACGCGATCAGCCCGAGGATCCCGACTTCCCACAGGACGTCGAGATACTGGTCGTCGTTGATCCTGAACATCGCGGGTTCTTCCTCGCTCACCGAGCCGTAGCCCCGGCCGATCAGTAGATGGGCGTGGACGTCCGGTGAGAGGGCGCTGAAGTCGCCGCTGCGGTGCACGGTCGAGTTGCTTTCGACGTCGCGCCCGACGTTCACGATCGAGCCGATCGCCCCCGGCGCGAGCACGTGCACGAACGCGAACGCCGCGATCAGGCCGACCGGCAGCAGGCGCAGCATCTGGCGAGGGCGGTAGAAGGAGACGTACAGGATCAGCGCCACGGGCACCAGCAGCGCGGTCTTGCGGCTCGTGGCCATCGCGGCGGCGAACATCAGCACGAAGGCGATCGCGTTCAGCCAGCGCGTGCGCCGGGTGAGGCCGTCGAACACGCGCACGAGCGCGAACGGCATCACGGCGACCATCATCGTGGTGGCGGCGAGCCCGTGGCGGGTGGGCCCGACCACGACGGGGCGTTCCCCGCCGGTGGGGTGGATCTGGGTCAGCGGGGGGAGTACCCGCGCGATCGGACCCAGCACCGTGTGACTCCATTCGAAGAAGAAGTTGTAGCCCGTGCGCCGCTCGATCAGCATCCAGAACGCGACGAACGTGCCGATGCCGATCAGGAAGGTCGCAAAGCCGCGCACGTCCTCGAATCTGAGGGCGGTGAGGGTGAACCAGAACAGCACCAGGAACGACAGCAGCAGGGCGAAGTGCTTCTCTGACAGTTTCAGCTCGCCGAGGATCGCGATGCGTTCCGCTCCGAACACGATGCTCGCGAACGCGAGCGCC
Organism: uncultured Solirubrobacteraceae bacterium; assembly: GCA_963846255.1. Taxonomy (GTDB): domain Bacteria; phylum Actinomycetota; class Thermoleophilia; order Solirubrobacterales; family Solirubrobacteraceae; genus Palsa-744. The sequence goes on along the minus strand of CAWJVE010000002.1, from coordinate 2,615,486 downwards.
ATGAACAGGCAGACCGCGAACACGCCCAGCTTGGAGCGCTTGGTCCGCAGCAGCGCCCGCTGATCGCCGCCGAACACGATCCAGGCGACGAGCAGGCCGACGACGGCGAAGCGGTCGACGTGGGAGTCCACGGGGAGGTGGACACGAAGTTCGGTGGAGTCCACCGGGACCAGGAACAGCATCGCCACGAAGGCCGCGAGCACCCACGGCAGCGGCCGGCGCGTGTGCGGGAAGCGGTCGCGCGGAGCATCCTCGGCCGCGTCCGCGCGGTCGCGCTGCGTGGGCTCGGGACGCTTGCGCGAGCGCACATCCGCAGCTCCCGCGCCGGGGCCCGCCTGTGAAGCGAGGGGCTGCAAGAGCTACTCCTTGGCAGCCAGGGAGTCGCCGCGCCGCGAGCGCTCGGCGCCCTCGGTGCCGGCGCCGTTCTCGACCGGCGCTTCGCCGGCGTCTGCGTCGCCGCCGTTGAGCTCCTCCGTGGTGGAGGAATGCTCGCCGGTCCCGGCCAGCTCGTGCTCGAGCTCGGCCACGACGCTGTCGTCGACGACCACCCGCGGCTTGATCCCCGGGTAGCGCTCCGGAAGCTCATCGGCCGACGAAGGATGCCCGCTGGGATCGGTGCCGTTGCGCTCGGCCGCCTCGGCGGCCTCGGTCGGCGTCGCCTCGGGGCTGGCTGCGGGCGGCACGTCTGCCAGGCCGGCGGCGTACTCGCCGCTCGAGCGCCAGTTGTCACGCAGACGGGCGACGGCGAGCATCATCACGCACCAGAGGAACATGACGGCGAGGAACACGACCAGCGCCAGCGAGCGGCTGAAGCCACCGTCCACGACCCCGCCGTGGGCGGTCCCGAGCTGGCGGATCACGACCCGCAACGACAGCGGGACTTTCTCCTGCGCCTGCACCTGTTCGACGTACTGCTCGAGTCCGGTGCCGGCCGCGTTTGCGAGCACCTCGGCCGTGTTGGTCGTCGGGGCCTGGGTGAAGACGCCGATCGTGGGCGCGCTGCTGGAGTCGGTGAAGGTCAGGCGGTAGGGGGTCGCTTCGCCGGTGATCTCGACGTTGCGCTTGGTCGCCGTCGGCTCCTGGATGGTCCGCGGCTCCAGTGGTTCGACCGGGCCGGCCGCGTAGAGCTGTTCGCCGCTAAGGCCCGCCCGCTTGGCGACCAGGTCGAGGATCCCGGGGCTGGCGAGGAAGTTCGCGTAGACCTGGGCACGGTTGATCAGGGGCACGAATTCGGTCTTCACGTCCCCCAGCACGGAGGTGGGGGTGTCCACGAGCAGGATCGTGCTGGCGCTGGAGTACTGCAGCGTGCGCTTCTTGAGGGCGAACCCGTCGAGGCGGTAGACGCTCAGCAACGCGGCCACGAAGGCCAAGAAGGTTCCGAGCGCAAGCATCCGCTTGCGCGCCCACAACTCACGGAGGATCAGCGCGAACTCCATCAGACCAATGAACGCTCGACCCCGAGGGTTTCTTTGCGCTCCTCAGACGCCTTGCACATAAAGATGTCGTCGCGTTCGAACAGCTCGCTTTCGCGCCTAAGGCCCATGCGCCGGATGTCCTCCGCCGGGAGCTGATCGATGTACGGGACGGTTTCGACGCCAAAGCCGCACTCCGCCACGCGGCCGGCGAAGTCGCGGCCGTAGCGGCGGACGTGGTCGGCCTGCCCGAAGACGCGGGCACGATCGGCCGGCGTGAGGACCTCCTCATCTTCCAGCGTGCCGGAGCGCCGCTCGTCGATCGGGGACATCAGCACCGCGCGTCCACCGGGGGCGAGCACCCGCTGGATCTCCGCCAGGGCGAGGCGGTCGTCGCTGACGTGCTCGAGCACGTGGCTGCAGAGGACGACGTCGAAGGATTTCGCCGCATAGGGCAGCGCCATCAGGTCGGCGTGGTCCTGCGCCAGCGGCGAGTCGAGGTCCACGGTGCGGTAGCTCAGGCTGGGCTGACGACGGAGCGTCAGCAGCAGTGCGTGCTCGGGCGCTACATGGAGTAGCTCCAGCGGTCGCTCGAGGATGTCCGTGCGCGTGGCGAGGAACGTGAGCAGCAGCCGGTGACGCTCCAGCGATCCGCAGCGCGGGCACTTCGCCTGCGGGCGCTCGCGGTGGGCACAGAAGCGGTCGAAGCTGCCGCAGCAGCAGGGGCAGCGAACAGAGTCGCCGCGGTAGCGCAGCGAGCGCACTGCGCCGGCGAGCTGCGGGCGCCGGCGCGCCGGGATCAGGGCCCTGACCGTCCGGCGCGCGACCGGCGGTGGCGTAATCATGCCGGCGCCGCCCGTTGCCGGGGGAGCCTGCTGCTGGGCGCGACCCATCACACCCCACCAACGCCCACCTCGGAGGTCAACTTTCGCACCCGTTGGGCGCCCGCTTGCGCGCGTGCGTACCCCCGCGAGGCTCAGAAGAACGCCTTCGGGGGAGGCGTTAGATCGGGCGAGTGAGCGCCCGGATTCTGCACAGCTTTCCGCACAAGATCGGGGCCTCCCGGATCTGTGACACGGCCTGGCACGAGGTCGTCGGGGTGCACGAGGCCGGGGGCCGGCAACTCCTGTACACCGGGGTCGTCCACCGCCCGCTGCCCGACGAGGTCGAGATCTCCACGACGCTGTCGAGGGGCAGATTGCGGATCCCCTACCGGGTGATCGGTCACCTGCGCGCGCTGATGCTCCACGACCGGATCGTCGCGCGGGCACTACCGGGACTGCGCGATCGGATCGACGTGGTCCACACCTGGCCGCTGGCCGGTCTGGAGACGTTGAAGGTCGCCAAGCGACTCGGCGTGCCGACGGTCGTCGAGCGGCCCAACGCCCACACCCGCTTCGCCTATCAGGCCGTGGACGACGAGTGCAAGCGGCTCGACGTCCGCCTCCCCTCAAACCAGGAGCACTCCTACAACGTCAAGCGCCTGCGCCGGGAGGAGCTCGAATACGAACTCGGGGACTACCTGCTGTGCCCGTCCGAGTTCGTCGTGCAGACGTTCCTCGACCAGGGCTTCGCGCCGCAGAAGCTGCTGCGTCACCTCTACGGCTACGACCCGGACATCTACCACCCCGCAGACCGGCCCCAGGCCGAGCGGGAGGGCCTGAACGCGCTGTTCGTGGGCGTGTGCGCCGTGCGCAAGGGCCTCCACTACGCGCTCGAAGCCTGGCTACGCTCGCCGGCCTGCGAGACGGGCACCTTCAAGATCGCGGGGGAGTTCCTGCCCGCCTACGAAGACAGGCTGGCCCCGATGCTCGCGCACCCCAGCGTGGAGGTGCTCGGCCACCGCCGGGACGTTCCCGACCTGATGCGCCAGAGCGACCTGCTGCTGCTGCCCAGCATCGAGGAGGGCTTCGGCCTGGTGTGTGTCGAGGCGATGGCCTGCGGCTGCGTGCCGCTGGTCTCGAACGCCTGCACCGAGCTGTGCGTGGACGGACGCAACGCGTTCGTCCACGAGGTCGCCGACGTCGACACGCTCACCGCTCAGCTCACGACTTTGGCGATGGAACCCCGCCGCCTGGCCGAGCTTCGAGACGGCTGTCTCGCCGACGCGCCGTCACTCACCTGGACGGCCGCTGGGGCCAGCCTGCTGGGAGCCTACGAAGAGGCGATCGCCCGCGGACCCGGCGGAGCGCTCGCGCCCGCGGTCCAGCGAGAGAGCGCCCCGGCGGCGCACGCCCCGGCGGCGCCCGCCGGCGCTCAGTCCGCGTAGAGGCTCGGCGGCCCGCCTTCTTCCTGGGCTTCGCGGCCGAGCTCGAATTCGGTGCCGGGCGGTTCCTCCTGGAGCCAACCCCTGGTTTCTTCTTTGATCGTCTGGGCGGCGGGGGGCGGCGGCAGTTCTTCCATCACGCGGGCGTCGTTTTCCCATTCGTTGGAGTAGTTGCCCCAGGGTTTCAGTTCGCTTTCCCAGTTGTTCTTTTTGCCGTAGTAGACGTCTTCGCCGTTCTGGCGGGAGTGGACGACGACGGCCAGCCAGTACTGCGTCCCGGCCGTCACTTTGATGTTGAAGCCGGAGGCTTCGACCCATTCGTCGTGGGCGGGCTTGGAGAACGAGACGCTCTCGACTCCCAGAAAGCGCCCGGGGCATTCGGGCGGCACTTCTGCTTCGTGGGCCTGCCAGTAGGCGGCCTTCTTGCCGTACACCTCGAACGGTTCGGTGTAGGAGTAGCGGTGGTTTTCGTAGACCCCGAGTTCGGCCCCCTCCACGCCGGAAGCCGTGCTCGTGAGGATGTACATGTGGATTTTGGTGATCGTCCCGGTCGAGCGTGCGATGAACGGCCAGGCCAGGATCGCCCCCCGGTTCTGGTTGGCGTTGTTCGCCGTGAAGGCCGTGGATTCACCGATGAGCCCCTGCCCGCCCCCGCCGGATTCGCCGGGCGTGACCGTCCCGCTCGTCGCCGAGCGGTAGGGCTTTGACGACCCGGCGGCGTTCTTCGCCGTAACGAGCACCCTCATCGCGTGGCCGACGTCGCTCCCCGACAGCAGGTAGGTGGACGAGGTGGCGCCGGAAACCGCCACGCAGCGGCCCCCGCTGGGCTTGCAGTCCTCCCACTGATATTCGAACGAGGTCGGTTCTTCGCGCCATTCCCCGGTCGAGACGCTCGCCGTCTGGCCTTCTTCGAGGTTTCCCGACACCGCCGGCTTTGCCCCGCGATGCCGCGGTGCGCGCAGGGGGCGGGGACGTTTCGTCGTGCGGGCCGAGGCCGTCGAGGCCATGTCCAGCGGCCGCGCCTGGCCCACCGCCGGGAATGCGCCCAGGGCGACCAGGACGGTGATGAGCGCCGCTCCGGTGTTCGCACGTCTCATGGTCTTCGCCTCGCCTCTCAGTCTCCGTGGAAGTGGCCGTGCCCGCATTCGAGCACTACCCGAGCCTCGCGCATCCATTCTCGGCACGGGTCGCGCCGCGATTCGGCGCGTGCAAACAACGAACGCCGACCCGCTGATCTTCCACCCCACCCGTGGACGCCGTTCCACCCCGTTCCATCATCCATGACGAACCGGGATCATACCTGACCGCAGCCGTCCCTGAAAGCGCTATCTGGGGCCGCGGCCGGTGGCGCCACCGGGGAGCCTCAACCGGCCCCTAGTTTTGTGGTCCTGTGTTGGTGGGGGCTCCGCCGTCGCCTTGGTAGCCGGCTTTGAATTTGTTGGTGCCGTTGGTTTCGGTGAATTCGGTTTGGGTGGGCTGCCAGGCTTGGGATTCTAGGCCGTAGCTGCCTTCGGTGGTGTTGTTGAAGAGGCTGGCCCATTCGGAGGGTTTGCTGCCGGTGGGGTGCCAGCCGGTCTTGTAGTGCTTGGAGGACCCCGAGGCGGCGGTGGTGTCTTCGGTGACGTTGTATTCCACGCTGCACGCGCTGGCGCAGAACGGGCCTTGGGTGCCGGAGCCCGCTTCCCAGCCGAGGTCGGTGTTGTGGTGGATGGGGCAGGGGCTGATGAGGATTTCCAGCAGGCTCGAGCCGGTCTCATAGCCCGGGACGCTGTGGGTGCACGGCACTTCGATCATGATGTTGTGTTCGACGCGGTCGTTGGGCCCGCTTTCGCAGCTGTCGTTTTCCCCGGCGGCGCCTTTGCTGGAGAACGCGGTCACCGCGAAGTTCGTGGATTCCGGGGAGGAGTAGATGTTCGTGTTCCACGCGTAGGTGAAGTTCGACTGCGGGCAGATCCCCGGCCCCTGCCCGTCCTCCGCGCGTTCGAAGAGGTTGTCTTCGATCGTGATGTGGTTATAGCGCGCGTTCGTTTCTTTGGTGCCCTCGATCAGGATCGTGTTCCCGTTCGTGCCCGCGTCACGGACCACGTTATGCGCGAACGTCACGTATTCAGAGGGATGGAAGATCTGCAGGATGTTGGTGTGGTAGCCCTCGGTGCTGCCTTCTTTGGTTTTCCACTCATACCGGTAGGAGGGCCCCAAGAACGTGTCGTATTCCTCGGTCAGGTGGTTCCCGCCACCGTCCTGGGTGAAATGGCCGCTCAAATACGGGCCACACACGTCATGGCTGAACGTCACGTATTCCCATTCCCCGATGAACGTCCCGCACTGCGCGTTCCCGACCCCGCCCGCTTTTTCCTGGAAGTCCTGCATCCGGTCGTATTCGATACGCACGTTCTGCACCGGCGCGCCCGCCGTGTTCCCATACACCACGACACCGCTTTCGGACCCCGGGCCACCAGGCCATTCATCATGCGCGACCACGAAACCACTCCCTTTGTTCACCATCACCGACCCCGTGAACACAATGTTTTCAAACGCCAGATTCCGGGCGCCTTCATTATTCAACGTCAACCCATCCACAACCACCCGCGCCCCCGGAGCCGCCGAGACCGTACTCAACACAGACGGACCCACAGCACCAACACTCCACCCCGGATAGGAGCCAGCCGACAAACACACCCGCGCACCAGCCGACCGCAACGCACCTTCAACCACACCCCAACCCGAACCAGGACCAAAAGTCACCTTGCATTCCGCGGATCCGCCCGATTCACCCACCGCCGCCGTCGCGGAGGAGGTCGCGGAGGCCGAGCCGCCGGCGCTGGTGGCCGTGACAACCAAGCGCAGCGTGTCTGCGAGGTCAGCCGACACCGGTTGGTAGGTCGAGGACGCGGCAGCTTTGATGGCCGTGCAGGCCATCCCCGCGCAGCGTTCCCACTGATAGGCGAACGACGTGGGAGATCCGCTCCAGGCGCCCTGCGTCGCGTTCAGCGATCCGCCCACCACGGCCGCTCCGGTGATCGCCGGGAGGGTCGTGTTGACGGGCGGGCCTTCCGGTGGCGGCGGGGCGCTGACGACGGCCGTGTGCGCGGATGTCGCGGCGGCCGAACCGCCCGCTCCTTCCGCCGTCACGACGACGCGCACCGTGTGGCCCACGTCCGCCGCTGCGAGCCCGTAGGTCGCGGAGTGTGCCCCCGCGATCGCGCCGCAGCTCGTGCCCGCGGAGTTGCAGCGCTGCCATTCGTAGCTGAAGGACGTCGGCGAGCCGCTCCACGAGCCCGTGGTGGCCGTCAGGGTCTGACCTTCTTCGGGAGCTCCGCTGACGGTGGGAACGGCCGTGTTGGCCGGAGCGGGAGGCGGCGCGGGCGCTTCACCGGATGCGTAGAAGGAGGCGGGCGAGTTCGCCCACGAGGCACCGGAGGCCCACGAGGTGGGAAGCGCCGTGAGGACAGCCGAGGCGCTGCTCACCGTCGGCCCACCGCCGCTCGGGAGGTCGCGGATGTCCAGGACGCCGTGGGCGGCGAGGGCCGCCAGCCAGTAGGTCGTACCGCCGGCCACCGACACCGGGGACACCGCGATTGCGTTCCAGGCGCCCTTGGCGGGTGAGGCGATCGTGGCGCTCGTCAGCAGGGCGCCAGGATTGCCCGCGGATGAGCTGTACAGCCCCACCACGATCGGCGTGGAGGCGCTGCCGGCATCCACGTACAACGAGATGCCCTTCACCACCCCGCTCGCCGCTGCTGTGTACTGGAACGCTTCGGCGGTTCCGGCCGAAGCCTGGTCGGTGCTCGACTGGACCGCCGTGCTGCCCAGGAGCGTCCCCGACGACTGCACGGCCGTCACCGCCGCGCTCGCTTCGGAGCTGGCCGACGCGGCGCCCGCGGCGTTGGTGGCGGTCGCGACCACGCGCACGGTGTCCCCGACGTCGGTCCCGGCCAGGACATAGCTCGACGCGGCTGCACCCGAGATGTACAGGCAGCTCTGCCCGAGCGTGTTGCAGTCCTCCCAGCGGTAGCTGATCGAGGCGGCCCCGCCCGACCAGGTCCCGGGACCCGCCGTCAGCCGTTCGCCCTGGGTGGGCGTGCCGCTGATCGACGGCGCCGTGACGTTGGCGGGAGCGACCGGAAGCACCGTGGCGGTGGCCACGGAGCTGGCCGCGGCCGAGCCGTGGGAGTTACGGGCCGTGACCACCACGCGAACGGTGTGGCCCACGTCGCCGGCCCCGAGCTTGAACGTGGATGAGGTCGCGCCCTTTGTTTCCAGGCAGGCTTCGCCGGCCGGGTTGCAGTCCTTCCATTGGTAGGAGAACGTCGTCGGGCTCCCCTTCCAGGTGCCCGCCGAGGCGGACAGAATCTGTCCTTCGACGGCGGAGCCCGTGACCGCCGGCGAGGTCAGCGCTTCGGGCCCCGGTTCGGTCGTGGGAGGCGGTTCGCTCGTGGGCGGCGGTTCGCTCGCGGCAGGCGATTCGGGCGTGTGAGGGGTTTCCGGTGCCCGCGGCGGCTCGGATTCGGTGGGCGGCTGTTTCGGGGCTTCCGGAGGGGACGCCAGTTCCAGCGAGGTGAGGTACACCGATGCCGGGCACCTGCGGTTCACGGCGCCGGTCCTCCAGTGGGATGGAAGCCCGTCGAGCGTTGTCTGCTCGCTGGTCTCGGCCGCGCATGGTCCCTGCCAGCGGTCGCGGAAGCCCAGGCTCCCGCCGAGCCCGAGGATCGCCACCCAGACCGAGCGCCCCGCTGACAGTTCCACCGGCGGGATGTCGACGCCCATCCAGGCCGCGGTCCTCCTCACCGGCGCCGCGGCGGTGGCCAGCAGCGTCCCCGGCTTGCCGTGGCTGTCGCCGTAGAGCCCGACGGTCAGCGTCTTCGCGGCGGTGCCCGCGGCGACGTAGACGTGGATCACGGCTCCGGGGCCGCCGGTGCCGGTCTTCATCTGGAAGACCGTGGCCTGGCCGCCGGGAAGGAAGTCGCGGTGCGCCTCGAGGGCGGCGTCGCCCAGCAGCACCGGGAACGAGCCCGGCGCCGCCAGCGGGATCGGCGCGATCGGGTGGGCCGCGGCGCGGGTGCCGGGACGCTTGTGCTTGTGGTGGCGATGGGAGCGCGTCTGCCCCGAGGCCGCGGCACTGACCGCGCGGGGCGACGGCCGCGCGACAGACAGCGGCCGATGGGAGGTTGAATTAGCCCTCGCAGCATTTGCGAGCGAGACCGAGATCGCCGATGACCCCGCGAAGGCGAGGAGCACAGCCGACCCAATGAGAGCACGGCGCCCAACCAGCACAGCCACCCCAACCACCTGCCCACCTCCCGATGTTCGTCCTGCGATTGCCCCGTCGAACAGCCGTGCTTTCGGCGCAAGTGAAGCTCGACTTGAGGGGGGCGACCGCGCCCGTGGACTAACGGACTTAGCGTCGGCCGGAGAGGACGACCTCCTTGTCCGGTTAAGTCTCCGACCCGGAGATGTACCAAACCCGAAGCCGCCGGTGCAGTCCGGGTGAGCGCCGCCGAGCCACTTCGGGTCGTTCTGGCCGACGACCACCACATCTTTCGTGAGGGTCTGCGCGCGATGTTGACCTCGGAGGGCATGGAGGTCGTGGGCGAGGCGGCCGACGGACAGCAGGCCGTCGAGCTGGTCCTGGAGCACCACCCGGACGTTGTTGTGCTCGACCTGGGCATGCCGGGAACGCCAGGGCTGGCAGCGCTGGCGGAGATCCTGCGTGCGAGCCCGGAGGTCCACGTGGTCGTGCTCACGGTGTCGGCGGCGGATCCGGATGTGTACGCCGCACTGTCCGGGGGAGCCCGCAGCTATCTCCTCAAGGACATGCGCCACGACGAGCTCGCGGCGGCGATCCGGCTCGCGGCCGGTGGCCACGCCGTGCTGTCGCGCGAGGCGGCGGGGGCTCTGGCCGGCGAGGCTCGTGCCGGGAAGACGAGGACCGGCTCAGGCCAGAAGGCCGTCGCCCTGACCCCACGGGAGCTCGACGTGATCCGTCTGCTGGCACAGGGGACCGACAACGCGGGTATCGGCCGCGAGCTGTCGATCAGCCGCCACACCGTCAAGCAGTACGTCACCACGATCTGCAGGAAGATCGGGGCGCACGGCAGGGTCGAGGCGGCCGTCTACGCGGTCCGCCACGATCTCGTGTAGGCCGGGCTCAGGCGACCGCGGTCGTACCGAGCGCGCGGATGGCGGCGTCACGGTCGGCGACGCCGAGCTTCGCAACGCCGGCCGAGATGTGACGGCGCACCGTTATGGGTGAGAGCGAGAGCGTCTCGCCGATCTCCCCCGTCTTCAATCCCGAGCGCAGCAGGCGGAGCACCTCGGACTCCCTCGCGGAGAGCTCGACTCCGCGCACGCGGACGCGCGCGGTGGAGGGCTCCCCCTGGGCCCGCAGCGACCGCAGGACGAGCGGCACCAGCGCGCGTGGAAGGGCGGCCTCGCCGGTGAGCACACCAACCAGCGCGGCCGGCAGGCGGTCCGGACGGGTGTCCTTCGGCAGGTAGCCGATGGCGCCCGCGCGCAGGGCCGCGAGGACATCGCCGCTGTCCTGGGAGACCGTCAGCATCACCACCGAGGTCTTGACGCCGGACTCCTTCACCCGGCGGGCAGCCTCGATCCCACCTCCCGGCATGCGCACGTCGAGCAGGCACACGTCGGGACGCTCGGCCAGCACGGCCTCGACGGCCCCGTCGCAGTCCGCGGCCTCCGCCGTCACCCGGAACCCGCCGCGCGTCAGCGCCATCCTCACACCCAGTCGAGTGGCGGGGTGATCGTCGGCCGTGACGACCGTCGGCGGCTCATGGGTCGTGGCGGAGCTCACGGCAACAGCGCTTCTACGGACGCGCCCTGGCCGGGTACGCCGGTGACCCGCAGGCGGCCTCCGAGTGCGTGTGCCTGGCGGCGCATGCTCTGCAGGCCGAATCCGTCGGCGGCCTGCTCGGCGTCGAAGCCACAGCCGTCGTCGCTGACGCGCAGCCGCCACTCCTCCGGGCACTCGAGGGTCACTTCGATCTTCGTCGGATGGCCGTGCTTGACGGCGTTCGTCACCGCCTCCCGTGCGATGTGAACGATGGTGCTGAAGGTTTGAGCGTCGGGCTCGGGAAACGGTGGGACATCCTGGGCGACCACCGCAATCGGGACGTGACGAGCGGCGCGCTGTGCGCTGGAGATGACCGCCCCGGCGATCGACTCCGTCTGGCGGGCACTGAGTCCCCCGACGAGGTCGCGAGCGTTTGCGAGCGCACGCTCGCCCGCGTCCACGACCGTGCGCGCCTTCGGCGTGTCGTCCGCGAGCATCCTCGCCTCGGCCAGCGCGAGGGCAAGGTCCTGCATGATCAGATCGTGGACGTCGGCGGCTATGCGCCGACGCTCATGTTCGACCGCCGAGGCGATGGCGGGGTCGTGAGCGACATTGCTCGAAGACCCGTCGTTGCTGTGCTTCGTCCGTGAAAGCTGTTGTGCGGGCTCGTTGAGCGCCGCCAGGCTCAGGTGCGGAATCGTTCCGCGAGAGGTGCCCTCAGCCCGCGCGCGCCGCTGGTGCTCGGTCCCATGCTCCACCGGACGGGCCCCCAGGCGGAAACGCCTTTTCCCACCGCCGGTGCTCATTCCATGCGCCCCCAATCCATTGGTTGCTTTGCGCGGCGTCCAGTCCGCACATGTCAGTCCGTTGTCCGTGTCTCCGCGTTCCTCGCTTTGACGTTCGCGGATCATACAGAATGAGGCCGACCGGTGAAATCCGCAAGGTGGTCATAAATCCATGCAGAAAACTCGCAACGTCCAGCGTCACAGGTGCCCCGGTGATCAGGGCCCGTGGAGCTGTTGGCGGCATCTCTGATGCGAGTGGGTGACCCCTGACGAGCGAGCCCTTGCGGGCCGTCAGGCTGAGCGTCGGCGGCGCCGTCCAAGGCATCGGCTTTCGGGCCGCGACCCAGCAGCGGGCGCTCGCGCTGGGGCTCAAGGGGTGGGTGCGCAACGAACCCGACGGGACGGTCGCCGTGCACGCCGAGGGCCCAGCCGAGGCCGTCGACCGACTCCTGGGGTTCCTCGCCGAGGGGCCGCCCGGAGCGCGGGTGGGCGAGCTCGACCGCTCCGACGTTCCCGCGGAGGGCCATGAGCAGTTCGCGATCCGTGGGGTCAGCGCGGGCCGCTTCGTCGTGCAGGAGCACTCCGCGAGCACGCACCACTTCGACCTGCGCCTGGAGGTGGGCGGCGTGATGCGCTCGTGGGCGGTGCCGAAGGGCCCCTCGATCGACCCGGCCGTCAAGCGCCTGGCGGTCGAGGTCCCCGACCACGACATCGCCCAGAGCACCTTCGAGGGGAGCCGTGGAAGTGGGGCGGTGATCGTGTGGGACCAAGGCTCCTACGAGCAGGGAGGCCGGGTCGCGTGGCCCGAGGCTCTGGAGCGGGGCCACGCCGTGTTCGTGTTGCACGGCGAGAAGCTGTCCGGTGGGTTCGCCCTGCAGAGGACGGGCCGCGGCGGGCGTCCCCAGTGGCTGCTGATAAAGCGCCGCGACGAGCACGCCATCGCCGGCAGCGACGTCGTCCGCGACCAACCGCGGTCGGTGCTCAGCGGGGCGACGCTGGAGGAGTTGCTGGACGGGAGCCGGCGCCGCTCGACCTGATCGACGGCTCGCGGCGGACCCAGGCGGAGCGCGTCTGGGGGCTCGCTCTGACGATGGGACGCTGGGGGATCTCGGTGCCGTCGAGGATCGCCCGCGGGACGCTCGCCGTCAGCCACTCCGCCAGCGGCCCGAGACCGGCCCGCTCGAGCTCACCGAGCATGGTGGGGGGCCGAAGCTCGGGATGGTGGGCATCCGAGGCCACGTTGTGGACCAGTTCCGAGCGCAACAGCTCGAGTGCGAAACGGCCCACCTCCTCGCCGAAATGGCCACGAAGGGAGGCGGCGGTCACAGCGGCGAGCACGCCCTCGCCCACCAGCGTCGCGAGCACGCCCGGATCGCGCTGGAACGCCGGACAACGCTCAGGGTGCGCGAGCAGGACGCGGTGGCCTTCGGCGACGAGCGTCATCACCAGCCCCTGCACATCGTCCTCGACCGGAGCCGTCGGGGGCTCAACGAGCAGCCACGGCCCGCCGCCGAGGCGTAGCCGGACCAGCTCCCCTGTGTCCAGGCCCGCGACGTTCAATAGCGCCACCTCGGCTCCGGGACGAACTTCGAGCTCGAGTCCCTCTTCCCGGATCCGCCGATTGAGATCGGCCACCAGCGGCTCGATCCGCGAGGCGCGGTTGTCGTAGCGGCGGTTCACGTGCGGCGTGGCCACCAGCACCCGGGTCCCCGCGCGGGCGGCCACGCGTGTCATCGCCAGCGACTCCTCGATCGTCTGCGGCCCGTCGTCGATACCGGGCAGCACGTGGCAGTGCAGATCGATCACGGCAGATGACTGTAGTGGGAGCGCCCCATGGTGGCTGGACACGCGCTGCACGGGGACGGGTAGCCTGGGCTTTGATGCCCGTCAGCTGGCCCTCCGTCGACTATCGGGAATGGCAGGAGAGCTGCGACACCGTGCACGGCCACACGCAGGTGCTCGGCAAGCTGGCGGTCGCGCTGGCGCCACCGGAGCCCGAGCTCCAACACGCCGCCCTGCGACTGACCGCGCGTGGCTGGGAGACGCTCCCGCTGCCCGCGTCCGACGGCTCCGGGGCGATCGTTGCCGCCCTCGATCTGCGCACCCACGAGGCCGTCGTAGAGCACACCCATCGCGCTCCGCGGCGCATCCCCCTCACGCCTGATCGGTCCGTCGGCGACGTGACGCGCGAGTTGCTGGCGGCGGCGAGCGAGTTGGCCGGCCCCGTGGAGATCAACCCGACCCCCCAGGAGGTGTCGTGGAGTCTGCCCCTGGACGAGGACACCGAGCACGCTCGCTACGACACCGAGGCGGTGGAGCGGTACTTCGCCGCGGCCACCCAGGCGTCCCTCGTCCTGGCTGCGTTCCGGGCGCCCTACAGGGGCCGCTCGACCCCGGTGAACGCATGGTGGGGATCCTTCGATCTCGCGGTGAACCTGTTCTCCGGAGCCCCCGCCGACCCCCCGTCGCGGGACTTCATCATGCGCAACGCGATGGACGCGGAGGAGGTCGCGGTCGGATGGTGGCCCGGCGACGGCCGCTATGAATCCGCCGCCTTCTACGTCTACGCACACCCAGCGGCTGAGGACTTCTCGAAGGCGACCGTGGCCCCACCGGAGGCGCGCTGGGAGCCGGGGCTCGGTGAGTACATCCTCGACTGGAACGACATCCGCGAGCGGGATGACCCCCACGGCCTTGCCCTTCAGTTCGCCGCCACGACCTTTCGCGAAGCGTGCCTGGCGTGCCAGTGGGACGCCCATCTGCTGGCCAGCGCCGAGGGGTCACCCCCACCGGTCGCCTGAGCGCCCGGCCTCCGGCCCCGGAACAAAGGTGCCCCGGGGCTCACCGCCCGTTACTGAACACGCAGCCCGCCCGGGAGCTACTCGCCCAGGCTCCAGTATGCGTGGGCGCCGGGCAGGTTGCCGAGACTGCTGATGGCCTTCATGACGTAGAAGGTGTTCGGCTTGAGCGTGAGGCTCGTCGACACCGAACTGCTCAGGGTGCCCGGCTGCACGATGCAGCTTCCGACCACTTCCTTGGTTTTTTCGTTTTCCGTTTCGTCGAGCTGGAAGGTGACTTTCTGGCCGACGTTCGGTTCTTCGCTCAGTCGGCATGCGAAGTGCGTGAACGTGACTTCGCTGGCGACCTCGAATTCCTCATCGAGGTTGGACTTGTCCGTGGTGCCGACGCAGGGGTCGACCACGTTGTTGCCGATGCACGCGACGTTGTGGATAGACGGGAGGGTTTCCTTTCCTGTCGTGCTCCACAGCAACATCGGGCCACTACCGGTGGCCCCGGTCGCCCCTGTGGCACCGGGGGTGCCGGGGGTGCCCGCAGCGCCTTCGTTGCCCGTCGGGCCGGTTGCGCCGGTCGCCCCGTTGCCGCCGGTGGCGCCGGTTGCTCCCGTCGGGCCGGTGGGTCCGGCTTCGCCTGACACGCCACGTTCGCCCTTTTCGCCCTTTTCGCCGACGAGGCCCTGTTCGCCCTTTTCGCCCGCGGCGCCAGTTTCGCCGGCGGCGCCAGTTTCGCCCTGGACGCCCTGCAAGCCGCGTCCTCCGGTTTCGCCGGTCGCGCCGGTCGCCCCGGTGGCACCTTCGGCTCCGGTGGCGCCGGTTTCGCCCGTCGCGCCACGTTCACCGGTCGCGCCGGTGGCACCCGTTTCGCCCTGCGCGCCCGTTGCGCCGGTCGCTCCAGCTTCACCCTGCGCGCCGCTCGCACCATTTGCGCCGCTCGCACCGGTTTCGCCCCGTTCGCCCGTCGCGCCACGTTCACCGCTCGCGCCCGTGGCACCCGTTTCGCCGGTTTCGCCGGTTTCGCCTGTTTCGCCTTTTTCGCCGGTCGCGCCGGTGGCACCTTCGGCTCCGGTTGCTCCGGTCGCGCCGGTCATGCCCTGAAGGCCGGTTTCGCCTTTTTCGCCCGCAGCGCCGGTCGCGCCGGCGGCTCCAGCTTCGCCCGGTGCGCCGCTCGCGCCATTTTCACCGGCCGCACCGGTTTCGCCACGGTCGCCTGTGGCACCCGTTTCGCCGGTTTCGCCTTTTTCGCCGGTCGCGCCGGTGGCACCTTCGGCTCCGGTTACTCCGGTCGCGCCGGTCATGCCCTGAAGGCCGGTTTCGCCTTTTTCGCCCGCAGCGCCGGTCGCGCCGGTGGCTCCAGCTTCGCCCGGTGCGCCGCTCGCGCCATTTGCACCGGCCGCACCGGTTTCGCCCCTTTCACCGGTCGCACCGGTGGCACCAGTCGCGCCGGACACGCCCTGGAGGCCTTTTTCGCCCGTAGCGCCCTGTTCGCCCTTCGAGCCGGTGGCGCCGGTTGCACCCGTGGCGCCGGCTGTGCCAGTAGAGCCCGTGGCGCCTTTCACGCCGGCTGCGCCTGTCGCCCCGGTCGCGCCCGCTGCGCCTTTGGCGCCGGCGGCTCCGGTTTTACCCGTGGCGCCCGTCGCTCCAGTGGCGCCCTTCGCACCCGCGGTGCCCGCAGCGCCCGCTTCGCCTTTGGCGCCGGTCGCCCCCGTGGCGCCCGTCGCGCCGGCTCCGCCGGTCGCGCCCTTTTCGCCAGTCGAGCCGGTCGCGCCCTTTTCGCCAGCGGCGCCCTTTTCGCCTGTTGCGCCGGCTGTGCCCGTCGCGCCAGTGGCACCCGTTTCGCCGTTTGCGCCGGCCGCACCCACTTCGCCCCGTCCACCCGTGGCGCCGGTTGCTCCGGTCGGGCCGGTGGCACCGTTCACGCCCTGGAGGCCGGTTTCGCCTTTTTCGCCAGTCGCGCCGGTTTCGCCGCGTTCGCCAGTCGAGCCAGCTTCGCCGGTAGCGCCGGCTTCCCCGGCTTCGCCCGTGGCACCCGTTTCACCGCGTTCGCCGGTGGCGCCGGTTTCACCGCGTTCACCCGTGGCGCCGTCAGCACCCGTTTCCCCGCGTTCGCCGGTCGTGCCGGTGGCACCTTCGGCTCCGGTTGCTCCGGTGGCGCCGGTCGCTCCGGTCACGCCCCGGAGACCCTGTTCGCCTTTTTCGCCAGTCGCTCCGGTTTCGCCGCGTTCGCCGGTGGTACCCGTTTCGCCACGTTCGCCCGTGGCCCCCGTTTCGCCAGTTTCCCCGCGTTCGCCATTCTCGCCGGTCGCTCCCGTTGCGCCCGCTTCCCCGCGTTCGCCATCTTCGCCGTTCGCGCCGGCTTCGCCACGTTCGCCCGTGGCACCGGTCGCGCCGGTCAGACCCGTGGCTCCCTTCACGCCCTGGATGCCCTGTTCGCCTCTTTCGCCGGTCGCGCCCGCTTCACCGCGTTCGCCCGCGGCACCGGTCGCTCCGGTGGCTCCAGCTTCACCCCGCGTGCCGGTGGCACCCCGTTCGCCCTGCGTGCCGGTGGCACCGTTGGTGCCCGCCGTGCCGGCGGCACCATGTTCGCCCTGGGCGCCCGTCGCCCCGGTGGCACCCGTCGGGCCAGAAATTCCACGTTCGCCCTGGGTGCCGTTCGTGCCCGCCGTGCCGGCGGCACCGCGTTCTCCCTGGGCACCGGTCGAGCCGGTCGAGCCCGTGGCGCCGGTGGCGCCCTTGGCCCCTGCAGAACCAGCAGCCCCCGCGGCGCCGTTCGCGCCGGCCGCGCCGTTGGCACCCGTGGCGCCGGTGGCGCCCGTCGGGCCCTGCTTACCTTCTTTGCCTTCCTTGCCTTCTTTGCCTTCTTTGCCTTCCCGGTCCATGCATTCCGTGATGGTCTTGAAGATGAAGGGCGCAACGAAGCCGTGCGGTCCCCTGACTTCGCCCTTGCTCGGGGTTTCTAGAATCAGGAACAGGGGCACGTAGACGACGGCGCTCGGGCTGGTCTTGCCTTTCGCCGTGGCCGGGAATTCGATCGGGCTGCTGTCGATGTTCCAGTATTCGAGCCAGTGTTCACTGCCGGCACGCGGAGGTGCGTGCCACAGAACCTGTTCGCCTTCGCGGTGCGAGCCGCCGTTGTTTTCGAAGAACCCTTTGAGTTCGACCTGGTCTCCGGGGCAGCCTTCGGACTTGTTCAGACTTGTCGGTTCACTGCGAGAGGTTCCTTCGTACGCCCCAGCGGCCTGGGTGCCGGCAAAGACCGACACCAGCAGGACCGCCAGTAGCAATGTAACCCTCGCGACGTACTTGCCAAACCCACCACGGGTGGAGGCTGGGCGTACATCAGCAGGCGTGCAGTCGCTCCCGCGGTTACACGAACCGATCCCAGGCCGAACGTCCATGTTCGAATCTCCCTCCGTGGTAGTCAAAGATCTGGCGCCGCATCCTTGCGTTGCCAGTTCACATGGACAGCGCCCTCCAGGCCACTCCCAATGTGAATGCCGCACGAAGGTAGCAACGCCTCCACGGGGGTGTCAAGGATGCTTTGCGTACCTTTTGGGAGCTCATGAGAGTTAACGTCACAAACCCGCCGTGTTGCCAACCGGTTAATTACAGCGAAGCGTACGTGGCCTCGATCAGGGCCCGGTTGCGAGGGTCCTGCCATTGGGGTCCGCCCAGATTCATCAGGTAGGCGAACGCCAGGCCCTCGGCGGGGTCCGCGAACCCGACCGAGCCACCCGCCCCGAAATGCCCGAACCCGCCCGCGTGCGGGCCGAGGGGGCGCTCGGGGTGTGTCAGCTGGAAGCCGAGCCCGAAGCGCGACGGGCGTTCGAGAACCAGATCCGTGCCGGCGGAGTGCTCCGTGGTCGCCTCAGCGAGTATGGCCGGTGCAAGCAGCACCGGATCTTCGCGCGCGAGCGCCGCGTACACGGCTGCCACCCCACGTGCGTCGGCGTGGAGGTTGGCCGACGGGATTTCGGCCCCCTGCCAGGCGAGTGTGTTGACCGTCCCCACCCCCATCGCTCCGGGCGGGTTGAGATAGGCCCGGGCTCGCAGGCTCTCGCCCGCGACCTCCCTCCACTGTGTCTGGGCGCGCTCGGCGACGCCCTCGTCGAACACGAAGTCGGCCCGCCGCGAACGCTCCCGCTCGGGCAGCCCAAAGCTCAGCTGAGCGCCCAGGGGCCGCCCGATCCGCTCGGCGAGGAACGCCCCGATCCGCTCGCCGCTGAGGCGCCGGACGAGCTCCCCGACCAGAAAGCCGAAGGTGTGGACGTGGTAGCCGTGCCCCTCTCCCGGCGGCCACCACGGCTCCTGCTCGGCGACCGCGGCGGTGACCTGCTCCCAGTCATACAGCGCCCGCTCGGGCAGCTCTCGCCTGATCGCGGCGAGACCCGCGCGGTGGCTGAGCAGCTGCCGCAGCGTCACCTCCTCCTTGCCGCCGGCCGAGAACTCCGGCCAGTGGCGGGCGACCGGATCGTCGAGATCGGCGGAACCCCGCGACACGAGCATCAGCAGCGCCAGGCCGGCAAAGGCCTTTCCGACCGAGAAGGCGTTGACGATCGTGTCCCGTTGCCAGGGCCGCCGGCGTGCGGCATCGGTCCACCCGCACCAGAGATCCACGACCGGGCGCCCGTCGAGCGTCACCGCGACCGCGGCACCGAGCTCGCCCCGCTCGGCGAGGTTCTCCCGCAGCGCCTCCCCGACAGCTGCGAAGCGCGCGTCGCAGCTTCCCCCGATGTCCCCGTCGCCGCGAGTCAGGAGATGCCGCTGGGCTCGCTCGCCTTCAGCTGCTCGGCCACGCGGTCGCTGGTGGAGGCGGCCTCGGCGCCGCGTTCGGAGAGCTCCGCTTCGAACAGGCGGGTGATCTCAGGCGCCGCCTCGCGCTGGTCGCGCTCGAACGCCGACGTCGCCAGCAGCGGGCGCAGCCAGTGCGCGAGCACCACGAAGCGAGGGCTGCAGATGCGCCGCCTGCGGGCTTCGAAGCCGGCCGCGATGTCCGTCACGGCGCGCTCCAGCGGCCAGGTGCGCTTGAAGGGTTCCTTCATCGAGTCGCGCAGGCGCTGGAAGGAGCGTTGCGCCTCGTCGCCCTCGCGAACCATGTCGGTGTCGATCCAGCTCGGGTGGATCGTCCCCACGTCCACGCCGAGATGGGAAACCTCGTTGCGCAGCGAGTTGCACATCGCCTCCACGCCAGCCTTCGTCGCCGCGTAGGCCGACAAGCCCGGTGCGTGGGCGAAGGAGGCCAATGAAGCCGTCACGGCCAGGTAGCCGCGGCGCTCGCAGACGGCCGGGAGAGCGGCCCGCAGTGTGTTGTAGACACCGAGGAGGTTCACCTCGACCGTGCGCCTGAAGGCGCTGGGCGCGGTCAGGGCCAGGGGCCCGAAGGTGGCGATCCCGGCGTTGGCCCAGGCCACATCGAGGCGCCCGTGCTCCGACAGCACCCGCTGCACGGCCGCCTCGCAGGCGGTCGTGTCGGCCACGTCCAGCTCGATCGTCAGCGGGGTGGGCGTGAGCTTGCGCGCCGTATCGGCCAGCGCGTCCCCGTCGAGGTCGGCGAGCACCACGGTCGCTCCCCTGCGCGCCAGCTCGGCGCCGGTCCCGGCCCCGATCCCGCGGGCGCCGCCGGTGATCAGGATGACCTTCTCGTTCAGGCTCCAGGCCGCCATTTCAGCCTCCCGCTCGCGTGCTCGCAGGGCCGGCAGCCCATTCCCCGCCGGCTCATCCGCGGCCCACGATACCCAGCGCCGAGGCCCGCCGCTCTAGCGAGCCTGGAAGCCGACGTCGAACAACCACGTGGCGTGCCAGGTGTGGGCACCTCGACGCACGCCGTAGTAAGCGCCCCTGCGCGGAAAGCCGCGTTGGTGGTAGACGTTTACGCGCCTCGCCCCGGCGCGTCGCAACTCCCGCCGCAGCGTCCGGATCGGCCAGTCGTTCAGGTGGTGGGGGTTGATATGGGACCCCCCTGCGAGCGGGTTCGGGAACGACAACAGAACGCGCGGGTAGCGGCTCGCCGCCGTGCGCAGCAGTGCCCGCGGGTCCTCGAGGTGCTCGAGAACCTCGAAGCAGGTGGCGAGACCCGCCGGGGGGAGGTTCTCGCCCGTGCAGAGATCGGCGACCTCATACGAGATCTCCGGGTACTTCGCTCGCGCGTGCGCCACAGCGGACTCGCTGATGTCGACTCCGCAGGCCGACCGCGCCGCCCACCCGAGCAGCTGCGTTCCGTAGCCCTCTCCGCTACCGAGATCGACCACGTCCTGGCCGCGGGCAAGGTTCATCGCCCAGAGGTAGCGCGCGACGTGCTCGATCAGATAGGGCGACGCGTTCGCTCCGGGCACAATCCGCTCCGCCGCCTGAACGCCCACCGCGCTCGTCGCATACTCGGCGACCTCTGCATCGTCGCCGTGCAGCTCGGCGCTGTGTGGCAGACGGTCTTGCACGCGTGCGAGCAATGCAGCCTCGGCTTGCAGCACGGGGCGATACCAGGCTGGGGCAGTCGCGAACGCCGGCACGGCGACGAGGAATACCAGACGGTTTACGCGTCCGGAGCTTTGCGAGAACCGGGCTCCCGCGGGGGAAGCGGCGACAGCTCGCTCGTCTCTCCCTGCTCGATGCGCTCCTGCAACAGCGCGAGCCGCTGGGCCAGAGCGGTGTTCTGGTCAGAGAGGCGCGAGATCGTGATGGAGAACTGCACGAGCATCGCCAGCACGAACAGGAACGCGATCGCGAAGACGGCCGAGGGCGCATAGGAGATCCCGGCTACGCGCGTCAGTTTCACCAGCAGGTCCTGCCCGAGCGACAGCACGACGACGGTCACTCCGGCCAGCAGCCACAGGATCGCGTAGCGCTCCATCAGGCGCCTGCGCCTGATCAGCTCGAAGATCAGCAGGCAGATCAACACCGAGACCGTCACGATCTCGATGCGCTGGAGGGTCGCGTTCACGTACTTGGTGGCGAGCAGGATCACGTCGGTCGCTCCGCGACGAACGGCTGGCGGTCCTCGGTTCGCCCGCTGGACTCGCCCGTTGGCGCATCCGGCAGCGCGAGCGCCGGCTGGCCTCTGAACAGGCCGACGAAGACGGCCAGCAGCACCTTGACCATGTAGTAGACCGACTGACCGGAGGAGATGGCGGAGGAGCCGCTGGTGCGTGCCCTCATGACCACCGGGATCTCACAGCTGTTGAGGCGGTGGGCGTGCATGACCAGGATCGCCTCTATCTCGGGATAGTCGTGCGTGTAGTCACGGGCGAACAGTTCGATCCCGCGGCGATCTGTCATGCGAAAGCCGGAGGTGGGGTCGGTCACCCGCCGGCCGGTGATCCGCGAGACGACGCTCGAGAAAACGCGGATCCCGACCCGCCGGGCGGCAGAAGAGCGGTAACCGTCGCCCTCCCGGTCCAGGAAGCGCGAGCCGGTGACCATGTTGAGCTCGGGGTCGGACTCCAGCCGCGAGAGCAGGTCCTTCACGAAACGTGGGTCGTGCTGGCCGTCACCGTCGATCTGGACGGCGAGGTCGTACTTGTGCTCGTGTGCGTACAGGTAGCCCGCCTGCATCGCGCCCCCGATGCCGAGGTTGAAGGGCAGGGCGAGCACTTTGGCGCCGGCCTCACGCGCCTGGGTGGCGGTCGCGTCGGTGGAGCCATCATCGACGACCAGCACGTCGAAGCCGGGGGCCCAGCGGCGGATCTCGGCGACCGTGGGACCTACCGCCCCGGCCTCGTTGTGTGCGGGCACTATCGCGAGTTTCCCGGGCATGTGCCAGTAAGGTATCGACGGGTGAGCGGCTTCACCGTAGGGCACCCGGTGGACGTGCCGTGTCGCTGATCCTCGCCTGGGGACTGTTCCCTCTGGTGCTCGGGGCCGTGGGCCTCGGCTGGGGAGCGCTTGTCGAGCGCGCGAGCGGGGCCGAGCTCGACCGAGCGCTGCTGGTCCCGCTGGGGTTGGCGGCCGCGCTCGTGCTCGCGGGCACGATCACGGCATCGAGTACGACCGCCCCGGCGGCCGTCACGGTCGTCGCTGCGGGCAGCGTCATAGGGCTGGTAGTCGCCTGGCGCCGCCGGCGCTGGCCCGGCGGATGGGCGCTGCTGGCGGCACTTGGGGTGCTGCTCGTCTACGGGGCCCCGGTGCTGGCGTCCGGTCAGGCCACCTTCACGGGCTACATCAAGCTCGACGACACCGCCACGTGGTTCAACGTGATCGACAACGTGATGGGCCACGGGCGGTCGGTCGCGTATCTGCCGCCCTCGACCTACCGCCTGAACTTCGGCCTGGTCAACCCGGCCTACCCGCTGGGCGCCTTCATGCTCCCGGGCGTGGGCCGGGCGCTCACGGGGATCGACATCGCGTGGGTGTTTCAGCCTTATCTGGCCTGCTGTGCCGCCGCCGTGGCCATGTCTCTCCACGCGCTGATGGGTCCGCTCATCGGCTCGCCGCGCCTGCGGGCGCTGCTGGCGTTCCTCGGCGCCCAGGCGTCGCTGCTCTACGGATACAGCCTGTGGGGTGGGATCAAGGAGCTGACGGCCGCGTTCCTGCTCGCGCTGGGCGCCGCTCTGGGGGCCGCCCTGGTGCGGGAGCGGCCGCCCTCTTGGCGCGCGCTGATTCCCCTCGCGCTCGCCGCCGGAGGCCTACTCCAGACGCTCGGTGCGGGGGCGGGCGGATGGATCGTCGTGGCGCTCGCGGCGCTCGCGGCCGGCTGGCTGTGGCGCGGGCGTGGGACCGGGAAACGTGGCGCCGGCCTGGTCTCGATCGGCTGGGCCACGGCACTGACCGCGGCGGCGGTCGTCCCCCTGTGGGTCGTCGTCTCGAGCTTCTTCGGTAACCAGGGCGGCTTCTTCAACGGGCTGTTCTCGAGCGGCCAGTCGGCCCACACGACACTCGGGAACCTCTACGGCCCGCTCAATGTCTTTCAGCTCGCCGGCATCTGGCCCGTCGGCGACTTCCGCCTCACGGCCCCCACGATCCAGAGCGCCCTGTGGATCGGACTGACCCTGGTCGCGGCCGCGGGCGCCCTGTTCGTCAGCATCCGCCGCCGTAAGTACGGCCTCCCCTTCTACGTGGGCGTGGCGCTCGTGGGATGCGCGATCGTGTACCTGTCGGGCGGCACGCCCTGGGTGACGGGGAAGGCGATGGCACTCTCCTCGCCGGCGCTGCTGATCGCCGGCCTGGCGGGCGGAGGGCTCCTGTTCATGCGCCGGCGGGCGCCGGGGGCGCTGGTGATCGCAGCCCTGGCCGGGGGGGTCCTGTGGTCGAACGCGTTGGCCTACCACGACGTAACGCTCGCCCCCCGGGCACCACTCGCCGAGCTGCAGCACATCGGCAAGCTGCTCGCCGGGAACGGCCCGACGTTCGTCAATGAGTACGAAGTCTATGCCGACCGGCACTTCCTGCGCGAAGGAGCACCCGTCGAGCCGGCCGAGTACCGCAGCGTCACCCTCCCACTTCGGGACGGGCTCTCTCTGACCGAGTCGGCCTGGGCCGACCTCGACTCATTTCCCCTCTCGACGCTCGAACCGTACCGCTCGATCGTCACGCGACGCTCGCCCGTCGAATCGCGACCCCCCTCTACGTACCGGTTGGTGTGGCAGGGCCGTTACTACCAGCTGTGGCGCCGCCCGGCGCAACCGGAAACCACGATCGTGGCGCACGTGTCACTGGGGGAATCGCTCAAATACCCTTACTGCGGCCGGGCGGAGAACGGTCCCTACCAGCCGCTGTGCTCGATCAACCCGGTCGGCACCCCGCCGTGCAGCCAGGTCGAAGCCCTCGGACGCCGGGCGCGGGCTGTCCACGGGCGCCTGGTGGCCTATCAGCGGCCCGAACCGATCGTGGCGCGGGGCGACCAGACGCTCTGGCCCGCCGGCTGGCTACACGAAGTTGGAGAACACACGCTCATTCCGACCACACCTGGCACGGCCACCAGCCATATCGCGGTGGCCCGGTCCGAACCGTATGAACTGTGGCTCGGGGGGAGCTTCGGGCGGGGCTTCGAAGTCAGCGTCGACGGCCGGCACGTGGGGACGGTGCGCAACCAGTTGCAGCCCTTCACCGGCTACGTACAGGTAGCGGACGTGTTCCTCGAACCCGGTGTACACGCGATCAGGCTCACGTACCCGCGAGCGAATCTGGGCCCGGGGGCCGGTTGGGGCCAGTTCACCTACCTCGCGGCAATCGCGCTCGAACCCACCCTGCGGCCTCCACGCGCCCTGATCGAAGTCGGCCCGCCGCAGGCCCGCCAGCTCTGTGGCAGAAAGCTCGACTGGATCGAGATCGTGCGCCCGAGCTAGGGCGCCGCGGGCCGGTTCTATTCGTCCGTCGGCGGAGGCGCGGGCGGTGAGGAGTACCTGACGGCCCCGCGACTGTTGATCTCGATCACGTTGAAGTTCGTTTTCGCCCCGCTGGACGTCACGGCCAGGCATTGGAAGGTGGTGCCCTTTTCCTTGACCACTTCGGCTGGGCACGTGACCGTCGCGTGGATGTGGCGCTCCTTGAGGATGCTCTCCTCGATCGCCGCCTTGGCCTGCGCCGTGGAGAGCTGTTCGCCGCTCGTGGACTTCGACGAGCCGCAAGCGGACAGCACAACGGCACACGTGAGCAGGGTCGCTGCGGAAGGCGCCAGGCGCATGGGGATAGTGATTCGCCGCAGCCCGCGGCGATCCTTCCCGGCTGTCCGGACGCCCCGCAGCACTGCCCCAACGCGCCGATATCGTGTGCGCGAGGTGCCCACAAGGCTCGTCACCGTCCGATGACGGCAATCACCGCCGTCATCGTCTCGTATGACGAGAGCCCGCAGCAGATACAAACTGCTGTGAAGAGCCTGCTGGACCAGACGCATCCGCCCGCGGAGGTGCTCGTGATCGACAACGGCGGGCAGGGTGAGCGTCTCGTGCGGAGCCTGGGCGAGGACAACCGCGCCGTGACGGTGGTCGACGCCGGCTCCAACATCGGATACGCGCCGGCGATCAACCTGGCGGCCTCGCGCGCGAGCAGCGACTACCTCGTCACGCTCAACCCTGACGCGCGCGCCGAACCGGACTGCCTGGAGCGACTTGCGGCGCTCGCGGATTCGGACCCCATGATCCTCCTGGTCGGCGCGCAGATCGTGCTCGAGGACGGCCTCACGCGGAACGCCGGGGCGAACCCGCTGCATCCAACTGGAATCTCGCCCGCGGGCGGCCACGGCGAGCCGCGCGAAGGTGGCGAGCCGCGCGACGTGGCCGTGGTCTCGGGTGCCTGCTGCCTGATCCGCCGGACGGCGTTCCAGGCGCTGGGGGGGTTCGTCGACGAGTTCTTCGTCTTCTACGACGATCCCGACATGGGCTGGCGGGCTCTGATCGCGGGGATGCGGGTCGTCTTCTGCCCCTCCGCGGCCGCCGTCCACGGCTACGCGTTCATTCGCCGTGGGAGCGAAAAGTGGTTCTGGCTGGAGCGCAACAGGTTGTTCAGCCTGCTCACCAACTACGAACGCCGCACGCTCCTGCTGCTCGCTCCGCTCCTACTCCTCACCGAGCTGGGGCTGCTGGGCGTGGCCGCCTATGGCGGGTGGCTATCGAAGAAGCTCAAGGCATACCGCGGCGCGTTTGCGTTGCGAGGGCGGATCGCTGAAAGGCGCCGCCTGGTCCAGGGCTCCAGGAGACGGCCCGACTCCGAGATCCTGCGACTGTTCGACACGAGGTTGGAGTCGTCATTGCTGCCGTCCCCCGGACCCGCGGTGGCCAACGCGCTGTGGGTGCCGTACATGCGCCTCGTCGGTCCGTTCATCCGCTAGTCGCAGCCTGGGGCTCGCCTCACGGCGTCGATCGCCACGACAGCAGACGCCGCGGTGCGAGTGCATCGCGTATGTCCCGCGGAATCATTCCGATGAGGTGGCCGACGCCGAGGAACGTCGCGCCCGCCAACAGGGCGGAGACGATGTCCGGCAGGCCGGGAATCAAGAGCACACAGCCGGCCACCGCGGCAGCGAGAGCAACTTTGAGGAGAAACGCCGCGCCCACCATCACGCCACCGGCTGCACGCGATAGGCGCCAGTAGATCAGGGTGGCGAGCAGGGCGTCCCCCGCCACGGTGGCCGCCGCGCCACCTATGGCGCCGAAGGGCGGCACCAACACGACGGCGAAAAGCGCCAGACCGAGCAGGGCGATTGCGTTGGTGAAGATGAGCTCGTGCTGGCGACCGAGCGCGAGCAGCGCAGCCATCCAGATCTGGTACAGGGCGATGAACAGGAGCGCACCCACCTGGATACGGAGCACTGCACCTGCGGGCCGAAAGGCCTGGCCGCCGATCACGGCCATCACCGGCTCCGCCCCCCGGATGGCCACGACGATGACGAACACGCCCGCTATCAGTGCGCCCTTGCTCAGGCCTTCGACCGCGGAGCGCAGGCGCGCCATGTCGTCCCGCGCCGCCGCCGCCAACAACGGGAGGGCCACGCTGGCGACCAGGATCGGCATCACGACGACGGTTTCCATCGCGCGCAGCGATCCTCCGAAGTAGGCGGTCTGGGTGGGGTTGGATATGAGCGACATCAGGACGATCACGAAGCGGAAGTAGACCTGCCCGAGGGCGAGCGCCCCAGCCAATGGAAGGGCAGTGCGCAGCAGCGAGCGTTGCTCGGCGCGATCGAAACGCGGCAGCACGAAAGCGCGGCGCCCGGCCACCGCGGCGACCATCACCATCGCAGCCACGCCGACGAGCAGCTGGACCGCGAAGAAGGGCGTGAGCGAGGCCCCCAACGCGACGAGGATCGCCACGCCGACGAGACCCACCGCCTGCTTGGTGAAGTCGATGAGCGCGATCCCGGCGTTGCGCAGTTCCACCGTGCGGGGCAGCAACAGGACGTTTGCAAGCGCCACGATCAGGACCCCGGCACCCGCCAGAGCGGTGCCGGTCACCATCCGAGCCGGGTAGCCGACGGCCGCCGCAAAGCCGACGAGCAGCAGGACCGCGAGCGGCATGATCAGCAAGCGCTGTCCGAGGAGGTTCGCGATCAGCGTCCTCTGGTCACCGTCTTTGCGCAGGGTCAGCTCACGACTGCCGGCGACGTTGAGGCCGAGATCTGCCACATACACGGCGATCGCGACCAGCGAGAGCACCGTCACGTAGCGGCCCGATTCATCGACCCCCAGGTGACGCAGCAGAAGCGTCGCGGTGGCGAATCCCAGAGCGATCCCCGCTCCGTTGGCTCCTACGCGCCAGGCGCTGCCGCGAATGACCTTGCCGCCGGCATCGCCGGAGGTGAGGACATCGTCTGTGCCGGGGATCGGGACCTCGGCAGCCGGTCTGACGCTCACGGCCTAATCGTCGCAGGATGCTCAGCCACCAACCGCCCCTCGCGGCGATCGCTTATCTGCGGGTTATGAGGCCGGTGGATCATGTCCGCCCGCCGTCAGGACCGTCCGCGCGGCGGCTAGCCTGGACGCGACCATGCCCCTGCCAGCAGCTCCCAAACGCACACCCACCCGCGCCCTGCTCGGACTCGTGCTGCTGGTTTGTGCCCTGATCGTGGTCGCCTGCGGAAGCTCATCCCCGTCCTCGAGCACCTCCGCGAGCGTCGCGGGTTCCAAAACGGTCGCTGGCGGCTCGACCTCCTCTACGACCACGGGGTCCACCGCCACCGGGTCCAGCAGCGGCGCGACATCAGGCACCGGCGCGACCGGGTCCAGCCGGACTCGCCGCCGCCACGTCAAGCGGGTCACCACGGGAGCCGGCCCGGCCGGCACCGTTCCGGGACGCCGCGTGAAGGGCTCCACCCTGCGCCGCTGCCTCGAACAGAACGGGATCAAGCCTCACGCGAGCGGCTCCAAGGGTTCGACCCACGACGAGCTCCAGGAAGCGCTGAAGCACTGTGACCCGCAGCTGACCCGGCGGGGCGGCAGTCCGCGTGCCGCCTCGGGGGTGCGGCGCAAACTGCTCGCCAGGCCGGGATATCGCCAGGCGCTGGCCCGCTTCACCAGCTGCATGCGCAAGAACGGGGTGCCCAACTTCCCCGAAGCGAACACCACGGGGAACGGGCCCCTGTACCCCTCCGGCACGATCAAGCCGACCCCCCAGGTGCGCGCCGCCCAGCGAGCGTGCATCGGCCAGCTCAGAGTGCGCTGAGCGCCGCCCGCGCCTCCCTCAGGTGCAGGCCAGCAGCTCGCTGATCGCCACGTCGATGTCGTGGGCCAGCATGTGTGCGTCGGGAAGCGCCTCGCGGTCGGCGTAGACGCCGAAGCAGGCGCGGCGGCAGACGGTGGTCATGCCGATCGAGACGCGGTGGCGCTCCGACAGGGGCACGACCGGGTAGACGGATTCCAGCCGGCAGCCGTGCATGTACATCGGCACCGGCGGCCCGGGGATGTTCGACACCACGAGGTTGTAGGTGCGGGGGCTCGCGATCACGCGTGAGAAGGCGCTCTGGACGATTCCCGGCCCCAGCTGGGCGGCCTTCAGCGCCAGGTCGGCGCCCTCCGGCTCACGGTGCTGCTTGCGGGAGCTCATCGTGTCGTGGACGCGGTACAGCCGCCCGAGTGGGTCCGGCATGTCGCAGGGCAGCTCCGCGAACACGAACGAGATGTGGTTTCCGAGCACGTCGTCGTCGCTGCGCACGCTGACCGGCACCATCGCCTTCAGGGCCACCGGCTCCTCGCCGTGCTCGGCCAGATAGGTCCGCATCCCGCCCGCCACGGCCGCCAGCATCACGTCGTTGATCGTGGTTCCGTAGGCCTGCTTGATGCGGCTGAGGTCTTCCAGCGGCCGCTCGGCCCAGGCCAGGCGCCGCAGCGGCGAGAGCGACCGGTTCAGGGCGCTGGTGGGGGCACCGCTGAGTAGCGAATGACCCACCGCCCGCGTCACCCGCGCGGCCCCACCGGCCACCGAACGGGCGGCGCGGGCGGGAGAGGTGGCGACCTTCACGGGGGCCCGCAGCAGGGCGGCCTCGGCCGTCACCAGGTCCCGCAGCCCGCGCACCAGCAGCTTCTCACCGCCAGGCTCGGGTTCCGGGCTCCAGGACTCCGGGGGCGGCGAGTCGGCCTCGGGTGAGGTGTCCAGCAGCAGGGACCCGAGCTCAACCGCGGCGAGCCCGTCCACCATGCAGTGGTGGGCCTTGCCGATCAGCGCGAAGCGGTTGTCCTCCGGTTCCTGGCAGATCCACATCTCCCACAGCGGGCGGTCGCGCCGCAGGGGCATCGACATGACTTCGTCCACCAGCCCGGGCAAGGGTCCGGGCGCCCAGTAGAGGTGGCGTTCGATCGCGAAGCTCTCGTCGTCCACCCACTCCGGGGCGTTGAGATTGAAGGGCACGTGGGCGAGCTTCTGGCGGTAGCGGGGGGCGCGCACGAGGCGCCGCTCGATGTGCTCTCGCAGCTCGCCGAAGGACGGCAGCGGGGAGCTGGGGCTGCCCGAGAACACCGCCACCCAGCCGACGTGCATGTGCGCCGCCGGGGTCTCGACCGCGAGGAAGGAGGCGTCGAGGCCGGACAGGCGTGCCATCAGGCGAACAGCGGCTGACGCTGGCTGCGGTGCAGCCACTGCTCGGGGCCCATCTCGGGCAGGCGGCGGTGGGCCGGCGGACGCCCCAGCGCGAGTCCCGTACGCGGCAGCTCGCGCTTGCCCCATTCGGCCGTCATCGCGTAGGAGATCAGCGTGTCGAAGTACTCGTACAGCGGGGTCGCTTCGATCCCGCTGCCGTGCAGCAGGGCCCGCGTGCGGCGATCGTCGTAGTGCACCCGGGCGTTGAAGTACGGGAAGAAGATCTCGCTGCGGCGCAGCGCCTGGCGCTGGCGCTCGTCGCGGCTGGCGCGCACCATCACCGGGTGCAGCACCCGCCGGTAGACGTCGGGGTCGACCAGTCGCGGGGCGGGGCGGTCGAAGAAGGTCCTGGCGAGCTCGACCAGCTCTCCCACGCTGCTCACGTGCCGCCCCGCGGTGAGATGCAAAGTCGCACCGACGGCGTGCGGCGCCTGGCTGAGGGCGAAGGTGGCGTCGGCCACGTAATCGACCGGGACGACGTCCACGGGAGCCGAGCCGCGGGCCGGCAGAACCCTGTAGGCCCCGCGCGAGAAGGCGCGCAGGGGCCAGTAGATGACGTTGAAGCTGGGGGTCCAGCCGCTGTCGCGCTCGCCCACCACGATGCTGGGGCGCACGACCGTGACCGGCATCCTCGAGCGCCAGCGTTTGACGATCCCCTCGGCCTCGAACTTGGAGCGCTCGTAGGGGTTGCGGAAACGCTGGCCCACGTCGAGGTCGTCCTCGCTGAAGGTACCCGCGTGCTCGCCCGCCACGTAGGCCGTCGAGAGATAGGTGAAGCGCCGCAGGCCGTCCCCGGACGCCTGGCAGAGCTCGGCGAACTCGAGCATCCGCCGGGTGCCGCCGACGTTGATCGCGCGCGAAGCGTCGAGCGGCAGCTCGAATGACACCGAGGCGGCGCCATGGACGATCTCATCGATCCTGTCGGCCAGCGGCCAGGCCTGGCGCCCGAGGCCGAGGCTGTCCTTGGTGAGGTCCCCGCGCACGGCCACCACCCGTTCGCCGTAAGGGTGCTCGGGGCCGAACAGGCAGCGCAGGGTGCGCCGCAGGCGGCGGGTGGCCACGCCCTGGTCGCTCGCACGCACGAGCGCGTACACAGGGCGATCGCTGTGTTCGAGGTACCGAGCCAGGATCTCCATGCCGAGAAATCCGGTGGCGCCGGTGAGCAGTACCCCGTCCTGGCGGGACCGGTACTCCTCCTCTGGGTTGAAGCTCATTCGGCTAAAGGCCCGATCGTCGGTCGTTCGCTTGCAATCACGCGAGCGGTCATCCGGTCCACGACGCGCGGCCCCACTTATGTCAGTGATACCCATGCCGCGCGGCCGCGAGGACTCCGTTTCCCGGAATGCGCGAGGACAAACTCACCCTGGCCGAAGAAATGTCACGCAAACAGCGTGCAACGCCCGCAGAAGGGCGGAGGACTAGACCTTCAGGACGATCTTGCCGCGGGCGTGGCCGGACTCGCTGAGAGCGTGTGCCTGCTGGACCTCGGCGAGCGGGAGCACCTCATCCAACTCCACCCGGATGACCCCGTCCGCGACCAGCCTCCCGAGCCGCTCGAGCGCGCCCGCGTCCGGGCTCATGATCATCAGCTGCGCGTCCACGTCGCGCTCGGCCGCCCCCTCGGGGGGAGCGGCGGCGATCACGACCATGCGCCCCCCGGGGCGGATCGTCCCGAGCAGCTCCTCGGTGCCGTGGCCGACGGCGTCGAACACGAGGTCGACGTCGGTGGCGGCCGTGGCGAGGTCTTCGCTGGTGTAGTCGATGAACCGTTGCGCTCCCAGGCCGAGCACGAACTCCCTGCTGCGCGGCGAGCCGGTTCCCAACACCCGCGCTCCCGCCTCCGCGGCCAGTTGCACGGCGAGGTGTCCGACGCCACCGGAGGCGCCGTTGATCAGCACCGTCTGATCACGCTCCAGGCCCCCGCGCTCGAACAGCGCCTGCCAGGCCGTCAGCGCGGCGACGGGCAGCGCCGCCGCCTGTTCGTGGCTGAGGTGGTCGGGCTTGTGGGCGAGCGTGGCCGGCAGGCCGATCCCGAACTCGGCGTAGGAGCCGCTGCCGAGGAACCCGAACACCTCTTCGCCGGCGCTGAAGCCCTCCGCGTTGGAGACCTCGACCACGCCGGAGGCGTCGCTGCCGAGGATCGCCGGCAGCTGCTTGGGCATCAGACCTCGTCTGAGCTTCCAGTCGATCGGGTTGATGGAGGTCGCGTGCACGCGGATGAGCACCTCGCCCGCGTCCGGGACCGGACGCTCCACCTCCTCGAGGCTCAGCACCCCGACATCCCCCGTCTCATGGATCACCACCGCGCGCATCAGGCCTCCTGTGGGTCGCTGGGCGGGGCGAGTGTAGTCACTCCACGACCACGCGGACCGTGTGCAGGAGGCGGTCGCTGGCTCCCCTGACGCTGCCCCCCTGCTCCAGCGTGCTGCGCACGAAGGCGAGCGTCTCGGCCGTGAGCCGCTCCCCCGGGAGCACGTTGGGGATCCCGGGCGGATAGGTGGCCAGCGACTCGGCCGCGATGCGGCCGACGGCCCGCTCGGCGGGCACCACCTCCTGGGGTCCGAGGTAGGCGGCCCGGGGGGTCATCGCCAGCTCGCCCCAGGGGGGTGCCGCGGCGAAGCTCGACTGCAGGCCCGAGGGCTCGGCCCCGACCTGCTCGACGGCCCGCCTCAGCGCCGCCACCAGGCGGCCGGCCTCGGCCAGCGAGCGCTCGGCCATGCCGAACACGGCCACCAGCACGTTCTGGCCGTAGAGCTCGAGGTTGATGTCGTCGAGCTCGCGCAGCAGCGGCGCCAGCTCGTAGCCGGTGGCGGCCACGCCGCGGATGTCGACAGCCAGGCGCAGGGGGTCGTAGGCGAACACCCCCGGTCGTCCCACGAGGCGCTCGTCGAGCACGTCCAGGCCCTCGATCTCGCGGATCTCCGCGCGGGCCTGCGCGAGCGCGGCGATCGTCTTCGACAGCGAAGCCCGCCCCGCCGTGACGGCGTCCCGGCGGGCCGCGTCGAGCGAGGCGAGCAGCAGCGAGCTGGGGCTCGTGGACTCGGTCAGCGTGACCGCGCGGTCCACCTCCTGCTCGCCCATCAGCGAGTCGTGGGCGATGTGCAGCATGGCCGACTGGGTGAGGCTGCCGACGATCTTGTGGGTGCTCGAGATGACGAGGTCGGCGCCGGCCGCGAGAGCGTGTTCGGGCAGCTGCTCGTGAAAGGCGAGATGGGCGCCCCAGGCCTCGTCCACGATCAACGGGACGCCCCGCTCGTGGGCGACGGCGGCGAGCGCGCGGACGTCCGCCACCGCGCCGAAGTAGGTCGGCGAGACGACCAGCGCACCGGCGGCGTCGGGAGTCAGTGCGAACGCGTCGGCGAGCGTCTCCGGGGTCAGGCAGTGGGCGATGCCGAGCTCGGCGTCGAGCTCGGGGGCGGCGAACGTCGGGCGCATGCCGGACAGGACGAGCGCGTCGATCGTGCTCGAATGGGCGTTGCGCTGCACGATCACCTTCTCGCCGCGATGGGCGAGCGCGAGGCCCGCCGCGAGGTTGCCCTGCGAGGCGCCGTTGACCAGGAACCACGCCCGCCGCGCCCCCCACGCCTCGGCTGCCAGCGTCTGCGCCTGGGCGAAGGCCGTCGGCTCGGGGCCGAGGTCCACGCCGTAGGTGAGGGCCGGGATGTCGAGCGCCAGCGCCCTCGCGCCGAGGGCCTCGAGCAGCCCCTCGTCGGCGCCCTGGCCGCCCTTGTGGCCGGGCACGTGCAGGCGCGCCGGGTCGCGCCCGGCGTAGGCGAGGAGGGCGTCGAGATAGGGCGTCTGGGCCTGGCGCTGCTCGTGAGCGCTCAAGGCGTGCGCCTACCGCGCGGCCGCCGCCGGCTGTACCCCGGCGGGGGCGCGGCGGTGCTCGGCGTACATCCGCAGCGCGTGCGCTCCGGCCGGGTGCTCGCGGGCGCGCCGTACCAGGCGGGCGGTGGCGTCTCCCAACAGCTCGGGCTGCGGCAGCTCGACGCCGTAGCCCGGCGGCATCAGCACGGGGGCGGACAGCGCGGCGAAGGTCAGGTCGGCCGCCGTGAAGCGCTCACCGAGCAGGTACGGACGCCCGTCGGAGAGCAGCCCGGCGACGCGGTCGAGCTCCTGCCAGACGAGCGCCTCGTCCTCCCGCTCGACCCCGGGGCGAATCTTGAGCACGCGCTCGATCAGCTTCTCGAACAGCGGCAGGCCGGCGCGCAGCACGCGATCCTCCCAGGCGGGAACGCCCTGGTCGTTGAAGCGCAGCATCAGCCCGCGCTCGCCGCCGAACATGTGCACATACACCAAGCGCCGCCCCGCGGGCCCGAGCAGCTCGTCGAAGCGGGCACACAGCGCGAGCGTCTCGCGCCGCTCGGAATCGGAGCCGCCGAACAGCCGCCGGGCGGGATCCGTGCGCGCGTCCACCCACTCCAGGATCTGTGCCGACTCGCCGATCGACTCCTGCGGGGTGACGAGCACCGGAACGGTGATCCCACCGCCCGCGCGGCGGGCCGCCAGCTGGTGGATCCCCTGCACGTGGCGCTCCTCGCGGTAGCCGATCCCGACCCGGTCGAGCGCCCAGCGCGCCTTCTCGCAGTAGTGGCTGATCGGGATGGTGACGAGCCGCAGCACGCTCAGGTGCGGCCGGCCAGCCGCCACGCGGGGGGGTACGGGAGCGGCGTGAGCCTGTCCGCCAACTCCTCTCGC
This sequence comes from uncultured Solirubrobacteraceae bacterium, assembly GCA_963846255.1. Lineage (GTDB taxonomy): Bacteria > Actinomycetota > Thermoleophilia > Solirubrobacterales > Solirubrobacteraceae > Palsa-744. The sequence continues at coordinate 2,581,239 of CAWJVE010000002.1, read as the reverse complement.
AGGGGCTCGAACCTGGGTGGCAGCGAGAGCCCCTCCCCGAGGTGCGCCTGGTCCTCGTCGACCGCGAAGCCGGGGCCGATGGTGGCGATCTCGAACAGCACCCCGCTCGGCTCGCGGAAGTAGATCGAGCGGAAGTAGAAGCGGTCGATCTCAGGGGTCGGGTGAGCCCCGCCCTCGATCGCCCGCTGCCGCCAGGCGTCGTGGTCGGCCATCTGGCAGGCGAAGGCGATGTGGTGCACGCTGCCGGCTCCCTGCAGCGAGGGTCCCGGGGGCGGCGCGTCATAGAACCAGGTCCCGCTGCGCTGCTCGCCGCGGACCGCCCAGCTGCCCTCGCCGGCCCGCTCGAAGCCCAGGCCCTGCTCCAGCAGGCCGTCGCTTTGGCTCGGATCGCCGGCGTAGGCGCGGGCCCCCTCGAAGCCGAGCAGGGCGTGCTCGGGGGAGATCTCCGGTGACTCGGCCCGCAGCGGCTCCTCGGGCGCGTCGCTGATCAGCAGCTCGTGCTCGAGGCCCTCGGGATCGGCGAAGATCAGCCCGCCATCGCTGCGCCGGCTCTCCACCTCGGCTGCCCCGAGGCGCTCCTCCCAGAAGTCGAGCGCCGCCGGCGAGCCCACCCGCCAGAGGATGCGATGGACCATGCCCGCGCCCGCGCGACCGGGAGCCGCCCCCGGGTACTCGAAGAAGGTCAGGTCCATCCCGGGCGAGCCGTCCTCGTCTCCGTAGAAGAGGTGGTACACGGTCGGGTCGTCCTGGTTGACCGTGCGCTTGACCATGCGCAGGCCGAGCAGCCCCGTGTAGAACTCGACGTTCCCGGGGGCGTCACCGGTGATCGCGGTGATGTGGTGGACACCCTCGAGCCTCATCGCGGCCAACTCTAGTACGCGGGCTGCGGCTGGAATGATCGGCTCATGAAGGATGGTCAGCTGATCCCGCGCTTCGGCCGCGCCCGCCGCGACCCGGCGCTGGCGGTGCTCGAAGGCTTCCACCCGGTCAAGCACGCGCTCAGGTTCGGCGCGAACCTCGAGCTGCTCGTCACCAGCGACTCCGACGAACTGCGGGAGCTGGCCGACACGCTCGCCCCCGACCTCGGCCCCAGGCTGGCGGCGGCCCTCCTGATCGACCGGGAGGTGTTCGAGCAGCTCTCCCCGCTGGCGCCCAGCACCTCGGTGATGGCGATCGCCGAACGCCCTCACACGCCGGTGGCGGAGCTGCTCGCGAGCCCCCACCCGGCGCCCGTGATCCTGCTCGAGGATCCCCGCGACCTCGGCAACATGGGCGCCTGCGTGCGGGTGGCCGCCGCCGCTGACGCGGCCGGGGTGCTGACCACGGGCACACACGACCCGTGGCATCCCGACGCACTACGGGGCGCCGCCGGCCTGCACTTCGCCCTGCCGGTGACGCGGCTCGAGAGCCTGCGGGAGATCGAGCACGGCCCGCGGCCGCTGCTGGCGCTGGATCCGGACGGCGCCCCGCTCCGGGCCACCGACCTGCCTCCCGGCTCGGTGCTCGCCTTCGGCACCGAGCGCCACGGGCTCAGCGAGGAGCTCACGGCGCAGGCCCAGCAGCTGATCAGGATCCCGATGCGCGACGGGGTCTCCAGCCTGAACCTCGCGACCGCGGTGGCGGCCGTGCTGTTTTCCTGGAGGACCGTTGCGCAGGACGCGGCAGGAGCGTGACCGCGGGCGCAGAAAGCCCTCTCCATCTCCGGCTTGGACTATCTGGCGGCCGCGACGGCCGTGCTGCTCGCCTTCTGGGCGACGGTCGTGCTGGCGCTCGCCCGCGCGGCGGCCGCTGGCGACGGCCGGCTAGGCCGCGCTGGCCGGGTTGCCCCGAGCCCACTCGACGATCGCCTTGGAGTCGTCGATCACGGCGCCGCCGTCGAGCACCAGCGTGGGCACCATGCGGTTGCCGGTCAGCTCCTGGACCTCCTTGCGCCCACTGGTCTGGTTGAAGACCGCGGGCAGCACGCCCAGCCCATAGGCCTTCACGACCTGCGGCTCGTAGCCGGCGTCGCGCAGCGCGTGGTAGGCGTTCGCGCAGGGGTGCCCGCCCGGTCGCGGGGTGGGGAACGTTCCCCAGCAGACGTATAGCTTCATTTGACCACCAGGGTCCCTTCCATGCCCGCCTGGCGGTGACCAGGGACGGAGCAGTAGAACGTGTACTTGCCCGGCTTCAGGTTCAGGGTCACGGCCTTCGCGCCGCCGGTGAAGGTGGGGGTGGCGCCGAGCACCTTGGAGCCTTCCGCGATCGTGACGTTGTGTTCGATCGGGCTCATGTTCGTCATCGTGATCGTGACCGAGCCCGCCTTCGTGGTGAGCAGCTTGGTGTTGTAGGCCAACTGCGGGCCGGGGACGCTGAGCGCGAGCTTGGTGTGGTTGGGGGTCGGCTGATTCGGGTTGCTGACCGCAGGGGCTTCTTTGGCCGGCGTCCTGGACGGCGTCGTAGTCGCTTCGGTGGTGGCCCCCGCCGCCGGGGCTTCGCTCGCACCCGCCGCTGCCGGCGCCGGCGGGGTGCCGGGTGGGGACGGCTCCGGGGCGCCCACTTCGCGCGCGATTTTCGCCGTCACGGCGGCTTCCGCGGCCTTGGCCGCTTCGGTCTTCGTGGGGCTGCCGGAGGTCACCACGGCGGCGACCAGCGTGCCCGCCACGAGCAACCCGGTGATCGCGATCACGAGCCGCTCGCCACGCGAGTTGGTCGGGAAGTCCGGGCGCAGGGTGCCGATCCCCAGCGACAGGCCGAAGGCCCACACAACGAGCACGCCGCCCACGATGTAGAACGGGGTTTTGCTCTTCTCGGCCGCCAGGACTGGGGCCAGCTGCAGGGCCAGCGCGTGCACGTCAGCGCGCGAGCCTAGCCGATGGACTAGCGGGTATGCTGCGCCGGGCCTACGACCCGGGGGGAGCAGCAGCGTGAGCCAGGATGTTGTGCAGACGGAGCCGCAGGCGCTGGAGGGCCTGCCGGACTTCCCGTTCGAGTCCACCTACAGGCAGGTGAACGGCCTGCGCCTGGCCCATCTGGACGAGGGCGAGGGCGCGCCGGTGATCTTCTTCCACGGCGAGCCGACCTGGTCGTTCCTGTGGCGCAAGGTGATCCCACCGGTGCGGGACGCCGGCTTCCGCTGCCTGGCACCGGACCTGGCCGGCTTCGGGCGCTCGGACAAGCCCACCGACTTCGACTTCTACAGCTACGACCGCCACACCGAGCTGGCCGGGACGCTGCTCGAGGACCTCGACCTGCGGGACGCTACCGCCGTCGTCCACGACTGGGGCGGGCCGATCGGGATGCGCCTGGCGGTCGAACACCCGGACCGCATCTCGCGACTGGTGATCCTCGACACCGGCCTCTTCACGGGGCACCAGAAGATGACCGACGCGTGGATCGCATTCCGCGACTTCGTGCAGCGCACCGAGGACCTGCCCGTGGGAATGCTCGTGCGGGGCGCCTGCAAGACCGACCCCGGTGACGAGGTGATCGCGGCCTACGAAGCGCCCTACCCCAACGCCGCCTCGAAGGCGGGGGCGCGGGCGTTTCCGCTGATGCTCCCGACCACCCCCGACGCGCCCGGGGCCGAGGCCGGGCAACGGGTGCTCGACGCGCTGCGTGAGGACCGCCGCCCGACGCTGATGATGTGGGCCGACTCCGACCCGGTGATCCCGCTCGCCACGGGCGAGCGCTTCGCCGAGGCGATCGGCCGCGAACGCCCGCGCACGATCGAGAACGCGAGCCACTTCCTGCAGGAGGACCAGGGGCCGCTGATCGGCGAGCAGATCGCCGAGTGGCTGACGAGCCAGTAGGGCCGGCGCAGGCGCAGCGAGCCGGGACGGGTCCGGCCGGCGGCTCCTGAGCGCCGCGATTCCGGCCGGCCGTTCCTAGCCGCCGCCGACGGGCGGCTGCTCGAGCGGGCCACCGGGACCCGCGAGCCCGGGCTGTTCGGCCTCGGCCTCGACCTCGACCGCGGCCTCGTAGGGGCCAGTGCCGGATGCGACGGGTGCGGGCGTGGCGGCGGTCGCCGAGCCTCCGAGCTGCGGCTGCGGCGGCGGGCCCTCGAGCCCGGGCTCGGAGCGGGAGGCGCGCAGCTCGTAGTTGCGGCGGCTGTCGAAGTCGGCGCCGGCCAGCACGCGGTCGGCCTTGATCGCGTGGGCGAACCCCTCCGAGAGGGAGCGGGGGAGCACGGCGGCGAGCATCTGGGTACGGCTGGCGGACTTCGGCACCCACACTTCCACGATCCGGTACTGGAGCGCTTCCACGATCCGGTCGGCCACTTCGCGGGGCTCGAGGTGCTTCATCCCGCGAGCGTCACCCAGCCCGGCGCCGAGTTCGGTCTTGACCGCGAACGGCATCACGTAGCTGAGGTCGACCTGGGCCCCCATCAGCCTCAGCTCGCCCCGTACGGCCTCGGTGAGGCCCACGACGGCGTGCTTGGTCGCCGAGTAGGTGGCCCCGCCGGGCGCCCCGTACTTGCCGGCCTGGGAGGAGATGTTGATGATGTGGCCGCGGTTGCGGGGGATCATTCGCTCGAGTGCGAGCTTCATGCCCAGGATCACGCCGTGCAGGTTGATGTCGATCATGCGCCGGGCGGTGAGGTCGTCCTCGTCGATGAAGCGGCCGATCTGCATGATCCCGGCGTTGTTGACGAGCACGTCGATCGGGCCGAGCTGCTGTTCGGCGCCGTCGAGGAACTCCGAGAAGACGGAGCGCTCGGTGACATCGAGCGGCAGCGCGATCGTGCTCGCGCCCAGTTCCGAGGCGGTCTTGGCGGCCGCGTCGTAGTCCACGTCGCCTATCGCGACCTTCATGCCCTGGGCGAGGAGGGCTTCGGCGGTGGCACGCCCGATCCCCCGGGCGGCACCGGTGATCGCGGCGGTCTCGCCGGCGAGGATGCGGGGCTCTTTGGCCATCTGCTTCTCCCTAGGTCGCGGCTGTCGCTGTGCGGGCCGGTCTTCTCCCTGACCCGCCTCCGAGCAACCTAGCGCGCAGCCGTCGCGGGTGCGATTGGGGCCGCCGGTAGGCTTTGTCGGCGATGTCGTTCTTCAGGTACGAGGGCCAGCGGATCCACTACACGGAATTCGCCAGCGACGTCAAGCCCCCGGCCGGGGCGGGCGCGACCCGTGGGGCCCGGACCTCGGCGGCCCGGAACGGCAGCCTGAAGGCCGCCAAGGGGCACCCCCTGATCCTCCTGCACGGGCTGATGCTCAGCCAGGAAATGCACCGCCCGCTGGCCGAAGATCTGGCCCGGCGGGGAAACCGGGTGATCACGATGGACCTGCTGGGCCACGGACGCTCGGACCGCCCGCGCGACATGTGGCGCTACTCGATGGCCATCTTCGGCGAGCAGATCCTGGCACTGATGGACCACCTCGAGCTCGAGCAGGCTGCCGTGATGGGCACCTCGCTGGGCGCCAACGCGGCGCTGGAGGTGGCCTCCCAGCACCCCGAGCGACTGCGCGGGATGGTGATCGAGATGCCGGTGCTCGACAACGGCCTGCTCGCGAGCGCGCTCGCTTTCACCCCGCTGCTCGTCGCGCTGACCTTCGGGGAGCCGGTGATGAAGCGCGTCGCAAGCGTCGCGCGCGCGGTGCCCCGCGGGCTGCTGCCGCACTGGGGAAACGTGATGCTCGACCTGGTCCGCCAGGAACCGGGCCCGGGCGGAGCGGTGCTGCAGGGATTGTTCTTCGGCCGCGTGGCGCCACCGCGCAGCGAGCGGCGGACCTTCGAGGTGCCGACGCTCGTGCTCGGCCATCCGCGCGACCCGGTACACCCCTTCTCCGACGCGGGCATGCTGGCAGCGGAGATGCCCAACGCGCGCCTGATCGAAGCCAACTCGCTGGTCGAGCTGCGCCTGCAGCCGGAGCGTCTCACCGACGAGATCGCCGCCTTCCTGGACGAGCTCTGGGATCCCAAACGGGCCGCGCGCGGCAGCTCCCGTACGAAAGCGGGATCGCGCCAGCCGAAGCGGAGCACCACCCGCGCCCAGAGCCCGCGCGCGACGCGCGCCAAACGGGCTCGCAGCTCGCGCCGCTGAGCGGCCTAGGACGCCGGGAACACTTCCACTTCGCCGACCTTCACGTGGCCTGGCGCAGTGGGTGTGCCGATGGCGGCCGGGGGTGCCTTGCTGATCCACACCACCAGCTGGCGGAAGCCGACCTTCGGCTTGCGCAGCTTGAAGCGGGTGCTGGTCTTTTTGAGCGCCAGCGGATGGGTCAGCGCGACCCAGCCCGGGTCGGTGATCGAGGCCGGGGCCTGGGTTTCGGCGGTGCCGTAGATCTGGACCACCATGCCCTTGCTCGAGCTCACGAGCTCGAGCGCCGAGAGCTTCTTCAGCGACTTGAGGTTGATCAGCACCCCCTCGGCCATGCTCGGGGCGGTGGCGGGGTTGACCTGGGCCGTCCAGGACGTCGTGTTATCGCCGTCGATCGTGAGGCTCGGGTCGCCGAAGAAGCTGGCGGGGAGGTTGTAGGGGTTGTAGGTGGAGGCGGCGTCGGTGTCGAGCAGCAGCGCCGAGGGCTGGTTGGAGTTCGGCCCGGAGCCTTCGCCGGAGCCTTCGCTGCCGTTCGATGTGGCTCCCTGCGAGCCGCCGTTGGACCCGCTGGGGGTGGTCGAGGTCGCGGTCGGGGACGCCGGGATCGGGGTCGGTGTGGTCGCGACCTTCGGCAGTTTCGCGGGCGCTTTCGGGACCGGCGTCTTGGTCGCTGCCGGCGGCGTGGCCGGGACCGGCGTCGGGGTCGTGGCGGGCGGCGGTGTGGTCGGTGCCTGGGCCGCGATCTGGGTGACGGTCGGCTGGGTCGTGGAGTGCTGGTTGAGGGCGGCCACGGCCGCCGCGGCGGCACCCAGGCCGAGCGCCGCGATCACGGCCACGATCAGGCCCGTCGAGCGCCAGGGAGAGCGCTCGAGCGCGCCTGGGGCGGCGGCGCCGCACTGCACGCACCATTCCTGCCCGGACTCCATCGGGGCACCGCAGTTCGGGCACGGATGGCTCGCCGGCGTCCCGGCGGGCCCGTCAACGGGACCGGTGGACGTGTCGGCGTGATCGGCCTTCTCGGCCTGGTCGGCCTGCGGCTCGCGCTCCGGAGCCGCCGGCTGCTCGTCAACGAGCGTCGACATACGCGCGGATTTTACCCGCGCGGGCCGCTGCGTAAGCCGCTCGCACGGTGGAGACCCCTCGCGCGGACCTCTCGCGCCCGCCGCCGGCGCGCTTCTCAGCTCGGCGACGGGGGCCCGTCTGGGACGATCTCGCGGCCGGTCGGGCGCAGTTGCGGGTCGAGCTCGAGCTGCCAGTAGTAGCGGCTGAAGCTCATGCCGGCGTTGAACTCCCCCACGTGCGGCTCGGGCTCCTCGCCCGCCGCCATCCGCACGATCAGCTCCGGGTAGCTGCGGCCGGGGAGCGCCGCGTAGGCGGGTGCGGGGAAGGCGCCCCCGAAGCGGGTGTTCACGTCGGTGATGGCGACGCCGATATCCGGGTCGCGGAACACCTGGATCGTGGCCGGGCCGCGCACCTGCAGGCGCTCCATCACGCGGCGGCCCAGCTCGATCAACTCCTCGTCGTGGATCACCTGGCCCTTGATCGACTCGCCACCCCGCGACTCGAGCATCGTCCGCGGGATCGCGTTCAGGCAGCGGCCCCGCTGGTCGCCCAGGCAGTCGATCGACAGCTCGGGCCCGCCCATCGCGCGCTGCACCATCGTCGGCTCCGGCACGTAGTCGACGAAGAAACGCGCCTGTCCGGGGTCGCGGGCGAGATGGATCGAGCGCGCCCCCGAGCCGCGGCGGGGCTTGACCATCACCGGGTACTCGAGTGCGTCGAGGTCCTCCTCTCCCAGCACGGTCGGCGGCGAGGGCAGCGAGTGGCGGCCGAGCAGCAGGTGGGCCTCGTACTTGTCGTAGGTGGCCCGGGCCACCTCCGAGGAGGGGACCAGCGCGGGCAGCGCCCCCTGCTCGCGGGCGAGCGCGAGCACCTCGATGTCCAGATCGGTCAGCGGCAGCACGGCCCCCACGCCGTGCTCGGCGCACAGGGCGCCCAGTGCCGGCACGTAGGCGTCGTCGCCGATCAGCGGCACCGCCGCGCGCACCTGGGCGGCGTACTGGGCGGGGGCGAGCGGGGCTGGGTCGGCCACCACGGTCCTCGTCAGCGCCGCGAAGCAGCTGACGATGTCGTAGCGCTTGCCGGCTCCGGTGAGCAGCACGGCGGGCGGGCTCACATCCGTCCCTCCCAGCCCCCGGTCTCGCCCTTGTACACGCCCGAGCCCCCGAGCACCAGCGTCACGCTGCGGCGCAGGATCTGCAGGTCCAAGGACAGCGAGCGGTGTTCGATGTAGTACAGGTCGAGCTCGATCCGCTCCGGCCACGGCAGCGAGGCCCGGCCGTTGACCTGGGCCCAGCCGGTGATCCCGGGCTTGACCGAGAGGCGCCCGCGCTGACGCTCGCTGTACTGCTCCACCTGGGCGGGGAGGGTCGGCCGGGGGCCGATCAGCGACATCTCCCCGCGCAGCACGTTGACGAGGTTGGGCAGCTCGTCCAGCGAGGTGCGGCGCAACAGCGCCCCGACATGCGTGATGCGGGAGTCGTTCTCGTTGATCGCGAGTCCCGCCCCGACGTGCTCGGCCCCGCTCACCATGGTGCGCAGTTTCAGCATCTGAAACGGCCTCCCGTCCAAGCCGGCGCGGCGCTGGCGGTAGAGGACCGGGCCCGGGCTCTCGAGGCGGATCGCGAGGGCCGCCGCCAGCAGCAGCGGGCTGCTCAGCAGCAGCCCCCCCGCGGAGGCCAGGATGTCGATCGCGCGCCGCACCAGGGGGGAACTTCTAGCGCGTTCCCTCCGCGACCTCCCACGAGGCGCTGGTGCCGTGGCGGAGCCAGTCCCACAGCCCGGCGGCGCAGGAGGCCGTGGTGAGTACGTAGTAACGGGCGATCAACAGCCCTCGCAGCGGCAGCGCCCCCGCCAGCGCGGCGGCGGCCAGCAGCGCCAGCTGGAGCACCAGCGTGACGGTGTACACGACCCCCGCCCCCAGCGCGACCAGGGCGACGTTGCACACCAGGGCGAGGACGTGCAGGCCCGGGGAGCCGTAGCGCAGCAGCCGGTGGGAGATCACCATCAGCGCGTACCCGGGCGGATAGCCGCGCAGCGAGAGCATCCCTCCCTGCAGCAGGATCGGCCAGGTGTGGCTCATCATCCTGCGCTTGCGCTCGAACTCCCCCTCCAGCGAGGGGACCATCTTCTCGCTGGCACGGGCACTGGGAACGTAGACCGCCCGCAGTCCCTCCTTGACGGTGTTGAAGGGGAGCGACAGGTCGTGGCCCATGATCGGATCCACGACGATGTAGCTGTCGCGACGGGTGGCGTAGATGGCGCCGTTGCCGGCCGTGATCGAGGACAGGCGCGACTCGAGCTCGCGTAGCGAGAGCTCGTAGCGCCAGTACAGCCCCTCCTGGTTGGTGGCCCCGTCCGCGGCCGTGAACTGGACCTGGCCGCAGGCATAGCCGACCTGGTGGTCGGCGAAGGCCCCGACCAGCTCCCTGGCCGCGCCCGCATCCCACGAGGAGTTCGCGTCCGAGAAGGCCAGGATCTCGCCCCGCGCCCGTGCCACGGCCGCGTCCTGGGCGCGGATCTTGCCGCCACGCGGGAGCTCGAGCACCAGGTCGGCGCCCGCCCGCCGGGCGCGCTCGGCGGTCTCGTCGCCGCACCCGTCACAGGCCACGATCAGCTCCAGCCGCTCGCGGGGGTAGTCGAGCGCGAGCGCGTTGGCCACCTTGGCGGCGATCACCTCCTGCTCATCGTGGGCGGCGACGATCAGCGACAGCGCGGGCAGCTCCGCCCCCGCCCCCACCGTCGCCGCCGCCACCGGCGACGGACGCACGGGCCCACGCAGACGGGCCGCGAGCGCGAGCGCGAGCCGGTAGCCGACCTGCGTCCACACCAGCAGCGCGCACGAGAGCCAGAAGAGGAGGGCGAGCAGGGTCATGAGAGCTTGATCGGAGTGATCATCGCGCCGGTCATCTCAGCAGCGAGGCCCGGTCGTCCCCGGGGCCGGAGCACCGCTCATCTCAGCAGCGAGGCGTAGAGGTCCACCGTCTGCCTGGCGACCGACCGCCACGAATACCGGCCGCGTGCCGCCTCCACGGCGCTGTGGCTCATCCGCTCCCGCGCGCTCTCGTCGACGAGCAGCTCCTGCAGCGCCGCGCGCAGGGCCTCGGGACGCCCGGCCGGGAAGACACGGGCGGCGCCCGTGTCTGCCAGCTCTCCAAATGCGCCCACGTCGCTGAGCAGCAGCGGCTTGCCGAACGCCAGCGCGGTGAACAGCACCCCGGAGGCCTCGGCCTCGCGGTAGGGGAGCACGACGACCTGGGCGCGCCCGAACAGGCCCGGCAGCTCGTCGTCGGCGACGAAGCGCTCGTCGAAGCGCACGCTGGCGGGCGCGCGGGCGCGCAGCCCGGAGGTGTCCATCCGGGCCATCCCCACGATCCACAGCTCCGCGCCGTCGAGGCCCTCCCCCCACGCGTCGAGCAGCAGGTCGATGCCCTTGTAGGGACGCATCAGTCCGAAGCACAGCACCACCGGCGGGCGCTCCCCCGCGCGGGCGTCGGCCGCGAGGTACGGCTGCGGCGCGGGCTCCGCGGCGAGGTGCTCAAAGGCCCCGTGGGGGATCACGTGCACGCGCGCCTCGTCCACGCCCAGCTCCTCGACCAGCCGCCGGGCGCCGTGGCGGGAGTGGACCACGATGGCGTCGAAGCGGCGGTACAGGCGCTGCTGGGCGCGGCGCTGTCCGGGCCGGGGCTCGCGCGGGAGGATGTCGTGGGCGGTCAGCACCAGCGGGCGCCCCCGCGGCAGCAGCAGACCGTCGAGCTGCTGCAGCGCGAGCCACTGGAAGTGCACGAGCTCGGCCGAGCGGGCTGCGCTCCGGTAGGCGAGCATGTCCGGGACGTGCTCGAAGAGCTTGATCGCCCTGCGGGGGCCCGCCGAGCGTGCCCGCGAGGCGATCGGGTAGAAGCTCTCGCGCCGCACGTAGCCCTTGGGGGCGGGAACCGATCCGTAGGCGAAGCGGCTCGTGAAGAGGGTCACATCCACCCCCTCGGCGGCCAGCGCCGAGCACAGCGCGTGGTCGTACGGGGGCGTGTAGGCGGAGGGGTCGACGACGTGGACGCGCATCCGAGGTCGGGACAATATGGGCGATGGACCAACCAGAGCTGACCTTTTGCGTCGTGGCGACCGCCAAGCGGGAGCTGCTCTCGAGGTGCCTGGACGCGATCGCCCGCGAGCGCGAGTCGTTGCCGTTCGCCAGCCGCACGGTCGTCCTGGACAACTGCTCGCGGGACGGCTCGGCCGAGCTCGCCCGCGCGCATCCGGCGGTGTACGAGACGATCGCGCTCGAGCGCCGCACGGGCAAGGGCGCCAACGACTCACAGCTGCTGGCGCGCGCGGACAGCAACTACGCGCTGCTGCTGAACGAGGACTCCGAGCTTCGCCCGGGCGCCACGATCGCCCTCTGGCGAGCCCTGCAGGAGCACCCTCGAGCGGCCCTTGCCGGAGCCCGGCTGCTCGACCCGAGCGGGCGTCCCCAGCCGTGCGCCTGGAGGTTCCCCTCGCCGGCGACCGCGCTCGCCTTCGCCGTGGGGCTGCAGCGCCTGTTGGTCGTGCAGAGCCGCGGCGGGGAGGTCCGCGAGGTCGACTGGTGCCAGTCCTCGGCGCTGCTCGTCCGCGGCGACGCCGCCGCGCAGGTGGACTACCTGGATCCCGACTTCTTCGTCTACTCCGACGAGGTCGACTTCGCCCGGCGGCTGCATGACGCGGGCTGGGACAGCCTGTACGTGCCCGGGGCCGGGGCGGTGCACCACGAGCAGCTCTCGAACGACCCCGTCGGCGGCCGGGCCAGGATCGTGGAACTGGCCCGCAACCGCGACCTCTACATGCGCAAGCACCACTCCGCCGCCGCGGCCCGCGTGGTGCGCTGGCTGACCGCGCTGGGGTACGCCGAGCGGGCGCTGCTCGCGCTGGTGGTGCCCGGGCACAGCGCGCGGCGCTACTGGGCTCATGTCCGCGCCACCCTGCGACCCGGGCGCGGCGAGGGCATACGCGAGTCGGCCGAACGCCTCAACGCCTCGTTGCCGGCTGGGCCCAACTAGCAGTCCTGCAGGTCCGACCTGCAGACGCTCTCACACGTCGCGCAGGGGGTCCTCGGCGTAGGCCTCGAGGTCCCCGTGGCCGGCCCGGAAGTCGACCACCCGCCGGCGGGCGTCGGCGAGCAGCGCCCGCGCTCCGGCGAGCTCGTGGGGTTCGAAGAAGCGCGTCAGCAGCAGCGACGCCGGCACCAGCGCAAGCCACGCCACGCGCGCGGCCAGCCCGCCGAGGCCCGATGTGGGCAGCAGCAGCTCACCGGAGACCGCGATCGCCGCCAGCAGCCCTGTCAGCTGAGCGAGCCGGCGCCACTGGAAGGCGACGCTGAAGAGGTTGCGTGTCAGCAGGTACATCACCACCAGCATCGCCACGTATGCGCCGCACAGGGCCACTCCGGCGCCCTCGCTGCCGAGGCCCGCCCCGGTGGCGGGTACCAGCACCAGCAGCAGGACGACGTTGACGGCCAGGCCGCAGGCCGCCGCCGGGAAGTTGCGCGAGGTGACCCGGGCACGGCCGCTGATCGCGACGAACACGAGGTACAGCCCGTACAGCGACCAGCCGAGCGCCAGCCACGGCAGCGCGCGGTGGGCGCCGAAGAATTCGGGGGCGGCCAGCAGCCTCACCATCCAACGGCCGAGCAGGGCCACGGCGCACACGACGACCCCCGTGGCGAGGGTGTAATAGGTGGTGACGAGCGAGTACAGCCCGGCCGCCTCGTCGTCGCTCTCGATCGAGTAGGCCAGCGGCGGCCACGCGTACTGAAACCCGCGCACGGCCACGAACACGACCGTGGCGAGCTTGATCGCGACCGCGTACAGACCCGCGGAGCTGTGTGAGTAGTGGCGGAACAGGTAGAAGCGATCGACCACCTGCAACGCGTACACGCTGGCGTCGGCCGGCACCGTCGGCAGCCCGAAGTGGAGCATCGCGCGCAGGTCGTCCAGGCGGGCCCGCAGCGAGAAGCGCCGGCGCAGGACCCACCACAGCGCGAGCACGATCAGGGCCGAGGCGCCGAAGTTCCCCAGCAGCAGCCCGCGGGCGCCCTGGCCCGCGAACACGACCAGCGTGACGGTGAAGCCCACGCTCAGCAGCACGTTGGCGGCGGAGGCGTAGAGGTAGGTCCGCCGGCGTTCGTCGACCCGCAACTGGGCGTAGGCCATCTCGAGGTTCGTGAAGGCCCACAGCCCGAGGATCGCGCAGTCGATCAGCAGCGGGTCGTGGAAGCCGAGCAGCGCCTGCGAGAGCGGGCCGGCGAAGGCCACGGCGACCAGCGAGGCGACGGTCGTCGTCCACGCCACCGTGGCGGTGGCGGTGCGCGCGATACGGGCCCGGCGTTGCTCGTCGTCGTCGTCGAAGTAGAAGCGGATGAAGGCCTCCCCCACCCCGCCGCGCAGCAGGATGCTCACCAGGATCACCGTGGTCAGCAGCGTTTCGGCGGCCCCGTAGCCCTCGGGGCTGACGTGCCGCGTGTACAGCGGCAGTGTCAGCAGCGCCAGGCCCTTGGCGAGGATGTCCCCGAACTGATACGCCGCGCCCGATACCACCAGGCGCTTCAGGTAGCCCAGCACAGGCCCTCAGACGCTACTGGCGGGGAGGCTCACGGCCCCACCGCCTGGGCCTCGAGGGGCTCCGCCACGGGCTCCCGCGGGCGCGGGGCCGAACTGCGTGCGAGCGCCGCGCCGACCGCCAGCAGGGTCCAGGTGAACGGGTCCTCGAGGAAGTCGGCGTAGGTCCAGGTGTGCAGCACCAGGGCGGCGAAGCAGGCCGCGATCGCGATCCGCGGGGGCGAGCGCCCGGCGCCGCTGAACAGCACCACGAAGGCGCTCACCAGCAGGGCCACGTACAGCGCCAGCCCGATGACGCCCTGCTCGGCGCTGATCGTCACGGGGATCGTGTGCGACGCCGAGACCGCGTTCTGGTTGGTCGTTTCCGAGACCTTCCGGTACTCGGTTTCGAACGACCCCGATCCGTAGCCCTGCAGCGGTCGTTTGGCGAACAGTTTCAGCCCGCCTTCGATCAGCGTGGAGCGCCCGCTGGTGGCGTTGCTGGTGGAGCCCGATGAGCCCTTGAGGCCGAAGTGCAGGCTCTTGGGCGCGGCCAGCAGGACGGCGAGGGCGAGCACGAGCACGCCCGCGGCCGTGATCAGGGTCGCCCGCAGGCCGTAGCGCCAACCGCCGAGCACCGCCAGCCCGAGCAGCAGCGCGGCGATGCTGGACTGGGAGAAGCTGGTCACGAGCCCCGCCAGCAGCCACGCCAGCACGCACGCGCCGGCCACCACGATGCGGCGGTTGGCGGTCCACAGCACAACCGTGCTGACGGCGATCATCACGAGCGCGAGAAAGCGCCCGTACACGCTGGGGTCGAAGAACACCGAGTTGACCCGGAAGTAGTTGTCGAACTCGTTCGCCGCCACCACCTTCGGATTCAGGAACAGCGACTTGCGGGCGTACTCGACGAACCCCACCCCGGCGAACAGGACCGCCTCGGCGACCGCGATGGCGAGGCACCGCAACAGCAACTCGCGTCGCCAGCGGACCATCGACAGGAGCACGAACAGCAGCCCGAAGGGGAGGTAGAAGAAGAGCAGGTTCTCGCCCCCCTTGGCGGCGTCGCTGGAGTACGTGCTCTGCAGCGCGTACACCACCACGCTGGCGCCCAGCAGCCACGTCATCCCCGCCGGCGTGCCCCAGAAGGCCAGTTCGCGGCGCGGTCGGCGGACCTTCAAACTCCCCGTCCGGCGGGCCTCCAGGACGGCGGGGAGCAGGACGGCGAGGACGCCCGCCGCCACGACCAGGTACAGGGGAACGAGCAGGTTGACCGTGCGGCCCCCGCTGGAGATCGGCACGCGGAAGGGCAGGGCGAAGACGGCGAGCATCGGCAGGGCGTCCTGGTGGCGGCGCATCAGCATCGCCAGAGCGCCGATCACGACCGCGGCGGCGAGCACGGCGAGCACCAGCAGGCCCGCCGAGGGCAGCTTCGTGGCCAGCGTCACGGCGTCCGCGCTCACGGCGCCACCAGCGCGAAGCTGCGGGGCGAGCGAATCGTGCGGCGCTGGTCGTGCAGGCGGATTTCGACCCGGTAGTCAGCGGGCTTGGCCAGCGGGCCCGCGGGCAGGGCCACGACCACGAGGCGCCCGCTGGGGGTGTGCGCGAACTGATGGACGCGGGCGATGCCGCGGCGGCCGTTCCAGCGCAGCGAGAGCTGTTTGTAACGCGCCAGCCGGCGTTCCCGGACCAGCGTCGCGACGACGTCGCCTTCGGAGTCGATGACGGTCACCGTCACGGAGTCGGCCTGCTTGAGCTTGAACGAGATCGCCTCCTGTTTCACACGTGCGCCCGGGTAGGGGGAGAACACGGGCGTCAGCTCGAAGGCCTGCACGGCGGTGGGCGTGTGCTTCAGCCGCTGGGTCAGGAAGAACGCCCCCAGGCACGCCAGCACGAGGCACCCGAGGACCACGCTCGCAAGCGCGTCGGGGGGCCCCCTGCGAGCGTTCATGGCGCCATTGGCTGCAGGAGCGAGACGGCCCGCGTCCGCGCCGGCGCTGCTCAATCGGGGCCGCCGCGCGCGAAGTTCTCGACCGTGTCGGAGCGCAGGCCAAGGCGCAGGGTCTCGAGCGAGAGGACGTCGGCGGGGGCGATGTTGCCGAGGTTGCACTCGGGGCCGAAATGACGCAGCAGCCAGGCCTGCTGCCCGCGCTGGGGGGCCTCGAAGACCACCCTCCCCGGGTCGACGGCGTGGGCGATCTCCTCGATCAGCCCGGTCCTCGGTTCGCCGGTCGCGCGGTAGATCCCGGCGGTCCCGGACTCGCGGGCCTCGGCGATCACCTTCCAGGCTCCCGCCGCGAGGTCACGTTCGATCTGTTCCACCCACACATAGGGAGCCATGATGAACTCCGCGTCCTTGCTACCGACCTCCGAGAGAACGGTGAACTCGCCCGCGAGCCGTTCGATGAGCTCCCGCTTGACGTCCCCGTCGAGCGCGATCGTCCCGTCGGAGACCTCGACGTGGCGCAGCCCGAGCTCGCGCATCCACTCGATCAGGCCGTCCACCCGCCCCTGGCGGATCGCGATCTCCGTCAGGGTCCCGCCCAGCACGACCGGCACGCCGGCCGATTCGTAGCGCTCGAGCTTGGCGTGCAGGTTGGGGCTCACCACCGCCGTTCCCCAGCCGAGCTTGACGAGGTCGACGATCGCGCAGGACACCTCCAGCAGGCTGTCCACCTCGGCCACCGACATACCCCCGTCGATCACGTGGGTGATGCCGCGCTCGCGGGGCTTGGCCGAGCGCTCGGGGATATCGAGGAAGCCGGCTATTGGCCCGTGGCGCCCGAGTCGGCGCCCATGATCACGACGACCTGGGCCGAGTCGGCGAGCGCGGAGACCGATTCTTCGAGCGGCTGGACGGTGCTCTTGGAGAGGGCACGAGCCACTTCTTCGGCGTCGGTCCGCTGGCCGGGCGCGTACTCCACCACGCTGGCCTGGTTGGCACCGCTCGGCTTGCCGCCGAGCGGTGTGGCCTGCGAGTACCCGTCCCGCTGCAGTTCCGCGGCTGTGCGGTGGGCGAGACCTTCCGTTTCGGTGCCGTTGAGGACTGTCACCGTCATCGCGGCCTTGGCGGCGGCCGACAGGCTCGCGTGCCCGGAGCTGCCCTTCGAGCCGTGCGAATGGTGGCCGCCGGCGACGTGGGTCACGGTGGTCGTCGGCGTGGCGCCGTGCTTGGGGCTCGACCCGCCACCGGCCGAGGTCACGATCACCGCCACGACGACGATGCCCACCACCAGGGCGCCGATCAGCAGCAGCCGTTTGCCGGCCGAGGACCTTCCGGAGCTGCCACGGCCCGCACGGTGGCGGGTGATCGGCCCCTTCTCCCCGGTGGCCGCCACAAGCGGGGCTTCTCGAGCCGCGCTGGTGGCCGGTCGCGCGAGTCCGTCGCCCGAGACGGGAGACGGTGGAAGGCGCCCGCTGCCGGCGGTCTGCGGGTCGGTCGGGCTGCGGGGCGAGGCCACCGAGGCCCCGGCCGATGTCCCTGAGGTCGGCGGCCCGGGGGTGTTGACGGGTCGCAGCGGGGGCGCCGGCGAACGCGGGGGAGCCCCCGGACCACCCGCCACGGCCGCGGCTGTGGCCGGTGCCGGCGAGCGGGCTGCGAGGGCTCCGGCGCGGATCTCGGCCGCGTTATCGGCCGTGTTCTGGCCGGCGGCCCCCGGGGCCTGCGCGGGAGCGTTGCCCGCCACCCGTGAGGCCTGCGCCATGGCGGCCGCCGAAGTGGGAGCCGCAACGGGGGCACCGGGTCGGGCGTGCGGGGCGGCGGGGGCGCCCGCCGCGGGACGCGGGCTGTGGCTGTCCCTGCGTGGTCTGCCGGCCCGGGGCCGCGGGCTGGCCGGGAGCGGGGACCTGGCCCGGCTGGACGTTGTTGGCCGATCCCGGGGGATGCGTGCCGGTGGGCGCCGCGGCGGGAGCTCCGGGTACGGCTCCCGGCGCCGATGCCGGCGCGCCGGGCCGGCTGGGGGCTGCGGCGCCCACGGCGCCCGCCTGACCCGCGGCGGCCGACGCCGTCGCGGCCGTGAGCGGGCGGGGGACGCCCGCCGGGGACGCGGGCGGGACACCGGGCTGCCCGGTCTGGGCGCCGGCAGGGGCCCCCGTGGCAGAGGCTGCCACGAGCGGGCTCGTCGCCGGTGGGGGAAGGGGCGGGGCGCCCGGGGTGGCGGTGGGCCTGGGCTGCTGCCCGGGCGGGACCGGCACGCCCTGAATCGGACGTACGGCCTGTACGCCCGTGACCTGCTGCTGCTGCTGTTGCTGCTGGATCCGCACCGCCGCGGCAGCGGCCACGCGCTGCTCGTTTTCGGCGTCGCGCTCGGGGGCCCGTCCGGCCCATTCCCGTAGGCGCTTGATCTCCCGCGCCTGGGAGAAGACGAGCAGGGACAGGACCGCGATGCCGAGGATCGCCACGAAGGCCGCGATCGCTCCGACCTTCGTGAACGAGTTCGACAGCGACAGCGCGGTCGGCAGGAAGGTCATGCTCGCGGGGAGTTTATGAGTGGAACAGGCGCCGGGTTGCCGGTTGGGCTGAGGATCTCCTCATCGGCCACGGGCGCCGTCTCCAGCTCGGGTGGCTCACGCCGGACCGCGGACAGGGCGGCGACCTTGGCCGCCAGGCCGGCCGCGTCGCCCTCGAGCACGAGCAGCCCGATCTCGGCGAACATCGCCTCCACCTGCTCCGCGGCGAGCGGCTCGCGCTCGGCCCGCAGGATCTTCTCGGCGGCGGTGGGCATCGGCCGCTCGTAGCGATTGAAGAGCTCCTCGGTGAGCTTCTCGCCGGCCCGGCGCCCGACGATCTCGATGTCGATGTCGCGCTCCGGGTCGAGGCCGGAGAGGTCGATCATGGCGCGGGCGAGGTCCACGATGCGGACCGGCTCGCCCATGTCCAGCACGAACACCTCCGCGCCGGGGCGGGGGGAGATCCGCCGCGAGGCCAGCCTGCTCCCGGAGTCGTCAGCGACCGGTGCCGGTCGCGGCTCGCCGATCAGCCCACCGGAGCGGATGATCAGCTGGACCGCCTCGGGGATCGTCATGAAGTAGCGGGTCATGCGCTCGTCGGTGACGGTGATCGGGCCGCCGCGCTCGATCTGGCGGCGGAAGATGGGGACCACGCTGCCGGAGGAGCCGAGCACGTTGCCGAAGCGAACGGCGGCGTAGCGGGTGCCTGCGAAGCGCGCCGTGGCGGCCTCGAGGGCGAACTCGGCGAGCGCCTTGGAGGCGCCCATCACGGTCGCCGGCGTGACGGCCTTGTCGGTGGAGACGAGCACGAAGCGGCGCACGTCCAGCTGGCCGGCGACGTGGGCGACCACGCGGGTGGCGATCGCGTTGTTGCGGACGGCCTCCACCGGGTTGGCCTCCATCAGGCCCACGTGCTTGTAAGCGGCGGCGTGGAAGACGATCGAGGGACGATGCTCGGTGATCACCTCCCGCATGCGCTCCTCCTCCTTGCAGTCGGCGAGCACCGCCGCCAGCATCGAGGGCGGCACGTGGCGCTCGTCCTCGAGCTCGCGCTGGATCGAGAAGAGGTTGTCCTCGGCGTGGTCGACGAGCACGATGCGGTGGGGCTCCACGCGGGCGATCTGGCGGCACAGCTCGGACCCGATCGAGCCGCCCGCGCCGGTCACGAGCACAACCTGCCCGGTCAGATAGGCGCCCACCCGCTCGAGCTCCATGTGCACGGGCTCGCGGCCGAGCACGTCCTCGACGCGCACCTCGCGTACCTGCCGGGCCAGGGCCCCGCGGGTCTGCAGGAGCTCGAACAGCGTCGGCAGGGTCCGCACCGGAATCGCCCGCGTGCGGCACTCGCGCACGATGCGCGCGCGGGTGGAGCCGGGCGCAGAGGGGATCGCGATGATCACTTCCCCGGGTTCGACCTTGTCGAGGACGCGCGGCAGATCGCCCTCGGTGTTCCCCCGCACCGGCACGCCGTCGATCCGCAGGCCCCGCTTGCGCGGGTCGTCGTCGAGGAAGCCGACCGGCGCCAGCCCGAGCTCGCGGTTGCGGAGGATCTCGCGGACGACCATCCGCCCGCCCTCCCCCGCGCCCGCGATCAGGACCGAACGCTGGCCCCGGCCTTCGCCGCGGAAGGCGGCCAGCGGCCGGCGCTCGTAGATGCTGCGGACGACCGCCCGCAGGCCGACCAGGAACACGATCGCGAGCAGGAAGAACAGGACGATCACTCCGTTGGGCAGCACCACCGCCACGGTGCTGCGGTGCGGGTAGCGGTCCACCGGGCGCAACACCTCGATCGCGACGGCGGTGAGCAGCACGATCACGATCACGGCCTTGACGAGCGTCTCGTAGTCGCGCTGGCCGGCGAAGCGGTAGCGGCGCTGGTAGACGCGGAACAGCATCAGCACGACGACGCTCAGCGCCACCACCCACCAGATCGTGTCTTCGCGCAGGTGCGCGTAGTAGCGCGGAGGGCCGCTGTTGAAGCGCAGCTGGAAGGCGAGGTAGTACGCGAGCCCGACGAGCACTCCATCGACAGCCAGCTGCGCGAGCATGTATCGGTGGAGCGGTAGGGCCGCCGAACGGACACGTCGGCGCATCGCAGGGGATTGTAAGGCCAGAAGGCGACCTAGACGGCAAACGTCGCGGGGCTCCGCCGCCTCCCCTGGAGCGCGCTAAGCGCGAGTTCGAGCAGCACGCGGGGGTCTCTGCGCACGCGTGCCGGCGCGGGCGCACCCGTGCGCGCCCCCAGGTCGAGCTCCTCGAGGCTCGTGAGCGGGCGCAGGCGGCCCTCGGCGATGAGGCGTTCGTCGACCGCCCCCATGCGGCCCGCGAAGGTCGTGTAGGCGGGCGTACCGAGGGCCACGGCCTCGCGGTTCATGGTTCCCCCCGCCGAGACCACCGCGTCGGCGAAGGCGCACAGCGACTGGGCGTCGATCACGTGGCCGGGCACCAGCAGGCCGTGCATCTCGGCCAGGGCCGCCCGCTGGGAGTCCGCCCGCGGCAGCACCACGCATTGCAGCCCGTCGCCCGCGGCGGCGGCGTCCAGGCGCTCCAGCAGGGCCGCGAACAGGTCGTTCCCGAAGCGGTGGTAGAGGGACAGCTCCGGCGGCGTGCGGATCACCACCAGTGGCCGCTCGCGGTCGAGGCCGAGCTGGCGCAGCACCTCCTCGTCGGGCTCGAAGTCGCTCAGGTAGTACTCCTCCTTGAGGCCCTCGTAACGGCGCAGCTTGCGCGTCGCGCCGTAGCGGGCCAGGCGCTCGGGGGGGATCGCCTCGGGCACCACCACCGCGCGTGCGAGGCGGCAGTTGATCGAATGCTGGACCGTCGCCCACTCGTAGTCGAACATCGTCGCGCTGGGGATCCGCAGCGCGGCGGCGGCCACGCTGATGTCGTTGGAGCCGTGCCCGAGGGCGAGGTCGAAGGGCGGGGCCCCCGGACGCCGGTGGCGGCGCGCCCAGCGGATCAGCGCCAGCGAGCGGGAGGTCAGGCCGATCGCCTTCGAGCTGATGCGCTCACCGCGGTGGCGGCCGATCGCGGTGTGCTCGATCCCGAAGCGCTCGCACAGCTCGAGCGTCTGGGAGAAGTCGCGGGCGGTCACGCTGACCTCGTGCCCGTCGCCGTGCAGCAGCTCGATCAGCGGGCGCATCACGAGCACGTGGGGGCTGTTGGTGAGGTCGACCCAGACGCGCATGGCGCGAGTATGGTTGTCCGCCGTGCTGGACCCCGCCCTGGTACTCGCGTCGGTCTCCGAAACGCTCGTCAACGAAACCGCCAAGTTCGTCGGCGAAGCCGGGTTGCCCGGGATCTTCGCCCTGATGGCGCTGTCGAGCGCCTGCATCCCGATCCCATCCGAGGTCGTGATGCTGTTCGCCGGGTTCGCGGTCGCCGACCCCGCGCAGGCGGGGAGCACCCATCACATGACCACGCTCGGGATCATCCTGGCTGGCGTGCTCGGCACGATCGTCGGCTCGTGGGTGGCCTACGGCGTGGGCAGAGGCGGGCGGCTGGAGCTGTTCGAACGTCACGGGGCTCGCTTCCACATGGGCCCGGCGCAGATCGAGAAGGCCGATCGCTGGTTCAGCCGGCACGGGGACCCGGTGGTGGCGTTCGGACGCGTAATCCCCGTGGTGCGGGCGTTCGTGTCGCTGCCGGCCGGGATCGCGCGCATGCCGGTGATCCGCTTCACCGTCTACTCGTTGATCGGAACGATGTTCTGGGTGGTCCCGCTGGCGCTCGCCGGAGAAGCCCTCGGGAGCGACTGGAACACGGCCCGCAAGGCCTTCGAGTGGGTCGACTACGTGCTGCTCGTCCTGATCGTGGTCGGGATCGGCTACCTGATCGTGCGCCGCCGGCGGGAACGCAGGCGCCCCGCCACCGATGCGGCGGGCTGAGCGGGCGCTGCCGGTAAGACGCGCCGTCGCCCTGGGCCTGCTGCAGGGGCCCACGGAGCTGCTCCCGATCTCCTCCTCGGCGCACACGACGCTCCTGCCGTGGCTCGCGGGATGGGGCTACGACGAGCTCGACGACGAGCTGCGCAAGGGCTTCGAGGTGGCCCTGCACGGCGGGACGGCGGCGGCCCTTGCGCTGCTGACGGGACCGGAGCTGGTGGCCGACGCGCGCCGGATCTGGCATTCGCGGCCGGCCGTGCTGGCGCTCGCGCTCGCTCCCCCGGCGCTGGCCGGGCTGGCGCTGGGGCCAGCGATCGAGCGGGACCTCGGAGGGCCCGTGGCGATCGCGCTGGCGCTCGCGGCGGGGTCGGCCGGGATGCTGGGGGCCGAGCTCCGCGCACGGGACCGTCAAGCCCGCGACGGGGACCCGAACCGGGGTGGCGGCCGCAACCGGGGGCGTCGGCTGGAGGATGCCGGCGCGGGCGACGGGCTGGCGGTCGGGCTCGCCCAGGCCGTCGCGCTGATCCCCGGCGTATCGCGCAGCGGGGCCACGGTCAGCGCGGCCCGCTGGCGGGGCTTCGCCCGCGCGGACGCGCACAGGTTCTCGTGGGCCGTGGCGCTGCCCGTGATCGCCGGGGCCGGGCTGCTGCAGGGGTTGCGCCTGCGCCGCAGGGGGGTTCCGGCGGGTCTGGGACCGGCGCTGGCCGCCGGGGCCGGGGCGGCCTTCTGTTCGACGCTCGCCGCCGGGGGGCTGCTGGGCGGGCGCACGCGAGAGTGTCCGGCGGCGCCGTTCGCGCTCTATCGCGGGGCGCTGGCCGGCCTGGTAGTGCTGCGGGCGCGGGCCGGACGGTAACTGGAAAATACGGTCCAGCAACGATGCCTGTCCTTGGTGAGTCGATCGGCGGTCGCTACCGGCTGGAGGCGGTCATCGGCCGTGGCGGGATGTCCACCGTCTACCGCGCCCTGGACATCGTGCTGGAGCGGCCGGTGGCGATCAAGCTGATGCACCCCGGCGTGGCGGCCGACGCCGACCAGCTCGAGCGCTTTCGCCGCGAGGCACGCCTGGTGGCCCGGCTCAGCCACCCCCACGTGGTCACGGTGATCGACGCCGGCGAGCAGCCCGGGGACCCGCACGGGGGCGGCTCGGAGCCCTCCTCGGCGTACCCCTACATCGTGTTCGAGTACGTCGAAGGCGAGACGCTCAAGGACCTGATCCGGCGTGAGGGGCCGCTCGAGATCCCACGGGCGGTGGCCTACGCGCTGGAGCTCGCGCGGGCGCTCGGGGCGGCCCACGCGCAGGACCTCGTGCACCGCGACGTGAAGCCCCAGAACGTCCTCATAACCGAGGAAGGGACGGCCAAGATCACCGACTTCGGGATCGCCCGCCCGCTCACCGAGGCGGCGCTGACGATGCCCGGGAGGGTGCTCGCGACGACCGACTACATCGCTCCCGAGCAGGCACTCGGCGAGCCGGTGAGCGGCCGCTCTGACCTCTACTCGCTCGGGATCGTGCTGTTCGAGATGCTCACCGGGGACGTGCCCTTCCACGGAGAGTCCGCCGTGGCGGTCGCGATGAAGCACGTGCGCGAGCAGGTTCCCGACGTCCAGCGCCTGCGCCCGGGCGTGTCGGCGGCGACCGCGGCCGTCGTCGAGCGGGCCACGGCCAAGGATCCGGCGCAGCGGTATCCGGACGCCGACAGCATGGCGGCCGACCTCGAGCAGGCGCTGGCCCTGGAGACCTCGCGCTCGGGCCAGGCCACGGGCGAGGTGACCTCGATCCTGCGGACGCTGCCGGGGGACGCCAGGGGTCGCGTGCCCTGGCGGGTGCGCCACCGCGGGTGGGTGACCGCAGCGGTGGCCACGTTGGTGTTCGCCGCCGCCGCGGGGGCGCTGCTGGCGGCCTTCGGGCTGACCCACCGCGGAGCCGGGGACGCCGCCTCCACGCCCCCGGGCACCGGTCTGGAAGAGGTGGCCCTGGCCCAGAACGCGGCCCACGACTACAACCCCTTCGGCACGGGACCGGAAAATCGCGACCTCGTCGGCAACGTGGTCGACGACGACCCCAACACCACCTGGACCACCGAGCAGTACTACTCGGGGACGCTGGAAAAGCCCGGTGGTGTCGGACTCGGCGTGTACCTAGACGCCGCCCCCAAGCTGTCGGCGCGGGCGGTCGAGGTCCAGACCCCGACGCCGGGCTTTCCGATGCAGGTCTATGTCGCCAACAACATCAACCTCAACTACCCCTACGGCAGCTCCGTGGCGCTCGGCGCGCGCGGGTGGAAGGGCCCGGTCGCCTCGACCCCCCACGTGGTCAGTTCCGAACGGATCCCGATCCAGCTGGGCGGGGCCTCCTACCGCTACTACCTGCTGTGGATCACGGCCCTCCCCCCCGGGCACCAGTCGGCGGCGATCTCCGAGGTGTCGCTGTTCCGATGAGGCCTAGCGGCGCAGCGCGGCCAGGCGCCGATGGCGCTCGAGGGCCAGGCGGCAGAGGCGCTCCACCAGCTCCGGATAGGAGATGCCGGCCGCCTCGATCAGCTTCGCGTACACGCTCGTGGGGGTGAAGCCGGGCATCGTGTTGAGCTCGTTCACGAGCACCTCCTCGCCGTCCACGAAGAAGTCCACGCGCGCCAGCCCCTGACAGCCGCTGGCGGCGAACACCTCGAGGGCCAGCTCGCGGGCGCGGCGCTCGGCCGTCGGGGAGATCCGTGCCGGCACGATCAGCTGCATCCCCCCCGGCGAGTACTTGGCCTCGTAGTCGTAGAACTGACCCCCGAAGACGATCTCGCCGAGCGGGGAGGCGAGCGTCACCGGGGCGTCCCGCGAAGAACCCTCGGGCGGCCCGATGGGTTCCCCGAGCACGGCGCACTCGACCTCGCGCCCACCGGCGGCCGCCTCCACGATCACGCGCTCGTCGTGGACGAAGGCCTGCTCGATCGCGCCGGCGAGCTCCCCGGGGGCCTCGACCTTGACGATCCCGACCGATGAGCCGAGATGGGCCGGCTTCACGAACACGGGCAGGCCGAGGCGCTCCAGGATGCCCGCGCCGGCGTCCTGCTCTCGAGCCCGCCCGCCAGACAGGGACAGCCCCAGGAAGTCGACCTGGGGAACCCCCGCCGCGCGCATCAGCTCTTTGAAGAGCACCTTGTCGAGGCTCACGGCCGAGGCCGCCACACCGGAGCCGACGTAGGGGACGTCAAGCGTCTCGAGCATCCCCTGGACGGTGCCGTCCTCGCCGAAGGGGCCGTGGAGCACCGGGAAGGCGACGTCGGCCCCGAGCAGTCCGCGGCCCGGCGTCGGGCTCAGCAGCTCACCCTCGCAGTGCCACTCGCCCGCGCGGGAGATCTCCACCCACAGGACCTCCTGGCCGGCGGCCACGAGACCGTCCCGCACCGCCCGCCCGGACGACAGCGAGACCTCGTGCTCGGAGGAGCGGCCCCCGGCGAGGACCGCCACCCGCAGCGGGCGCTCGCCGTGATGTCCGTTGGTGGACGTCACGGCGCCTGGGATCCGCTCTGGCTGGGGGTCGTGGGGGTGGTGGTGGTCGGCGTGGTGGTGGTCGGGGTCGAAGCGCCCCCGGAGACGCCCACGAAGATCTTCACGGTGCCCCCCTTTGGCAGGTGGGTGCCGCCGCTGGGACTCTGGCGCAGGACCTTGCCCACGTCGCCGGATTCGCCCGTAACCACCGAGGAGACCGAGGGGCTGAGGCCGGCGCGTTCGAGGGCTTCTTCGGCCGACAGCTCGGTGCGGCCGACGACCGTCGGCACGGCCACCTTCTTGGCCTTCGGGGCTTCCGCGACGACCAGGTTGATCTTCGTGTTGGAGCGCACTTCGCTGCCGGCTTTGGGTTCCTGGCTGAGGACGGCCCCGGGCGACTGCGAGGAGGACGGCTGGCGGGTCACGGTGCCGTTGGCCAGGCCGGCGTTGGCGATCGCGGCCTGGGCGGAGGAGAGGCTCTCGCCGGTCACATCGGGCACGGTGATCAGGGCCGGGCCGCTGGACACGAGCACCGTGACGGTGCTGCCCTGGCGGTCGACGGTGCCGGCCGGCGGTTCGGTGCCGATCACGACCCCGGCGGCGACGGTGGGGCTCGCGGTGTTGTGGATCTCAGGGATGAAGCCTGCGCCGTGCAGGCGGTCGCTGGCTTCGGTGGCGTGCAGCCCGTGCACGTCCGGCAGGGGGACGTTGGCCGGGCCTCCGGAGACGACGATCTTGACGGTCGAGCCCTTGCCCGCGGCGCTGCCCGCGGGCGGGGCCTGGGTCACGACCAGGCCGGTCGCCACTCGCACGCTGGGAGCCAGCGTGGGGTTCGCCTGCAGCCCGGCGCGGCGCAGGGCGAGGATCGCCGCCTGTTCGGTCTGGCCCACG
Source organism: uncultured Solirubrobacteraceae bacterium (assembly GCA_963846255.1). Lineage (GTDB taxonomy): Bacteria > Actinomycetota > Thermoleophilia > Solirubrobacterales > Solirubrobacteraceae > Palsa-744. The sequence continues at coordinate 2,554,891 of CAWJVE010000002.1, read as the reverse complement.
ACCCGCGGCACCGTGACCTGCTTGTTGCCCTCGGTGAGCAGCAGCACCGCCGCGACCGCCGCAACGACGACGGCCGCCAGCACCGGCCACAGCCACCACCGCCGGCCATGCTCCTCGTCGGAGGGCTCCTCCTCGTCCGGGGGTCCCATCGGCGGCACGACGAGCATCGAGCCGGTCGCGGGCGGCTCCGCCAGGGCGGTGGCCGCGACCGGATAGGAGGCGGGGATGGCGGCGCCCTGGTAGGCACGCAGGACCTCGCGCTCGCGTTCCAGGGCGACGATCAGCTCGTCCGCGTCGGAGTAGCGCTGGGCGGGGTCCTTGGCCAGGACCCGCATCACGACGGCGTCCAGCGACGGGGGGATGACGGGGTTCAGTTCGCTCGGCGGCCGGGGCGCCGCCGAGACCTGCTTGTAAGCGATCGCGACCGCCGATTCGCCCTCGAACGGCACCACCCCGGTGAGCAGCTCGTACAGGATCACCCCCACCGAGTAGAGGTCCGAGGCGCTGGAGACGGCAAACCCCTGAGCCTGCTCGGGGGACAGATACTGGGCCGTCCCCATCACGGACCCGGTGAGGGTCATGTCCGAGGCGCCGGCGCGGGCGATCCCGAAATCCGTCACGCGTGCGCGGCCCTCTTCGTCGAGGATCACGTTGTGGGGCTTCAGGTCGCGGTGGATGACACCGCGGCGGTGGGCGAAGCGGGCCGCGCGCAGGATCTGCACGACGATGTCGATCGCGTTCACGGGGTCGAGCGCACCGTCCTCGCGGATGATCGCCTTCAGCGAGCGTCCGGCGACGTACTCCATCGCGATGTAGTAGGTGCCGTTCCACTCGCCGCGGTCGAAGATGCCGACGATGTTCGGATGCGAGAGCGCCGCCGCCGAGGAGGCCTCGCGCTTGAAGCGCTCGACGAACTCGTGGTCCTCGGCGAAGTGATGGTGCAGGACCTTTACGGCCAGGTGCCTACCCAGGAGCTGGTCCTGGGCGAGGTACACGTCGGCCATCCCCCCCGAGCCCAGGCGCGAGATCACCCGGTAGCGGCCGTCGATGATGGTGTCGGGCTCGATCATCGCAGCAGGCTTTCCATGACTTCCTTGGCCACCGGGGCGGCGAACGCGGCCCCCTGCCCGGGGACGCCCTGAAGCGTCACGGCGACGGCCACGCGCGGTGCACTGACGGGCGCGAAGGCGATGAACCAGACGTTGTTGATCGCGTTGCCGATCTGGGTCTCGGCCGTACCCGTCTTGCCCGCCACGGCGACGCCCGGGATCTGGGCCGGGGTACCGGTTCCTTCTTCCACGACCTTCTGCATCATCCCCGCCACCGAGCTGGCGGTGGAGCGTTTCATGACGACCGACTGCAGGCGGGGGCCGATCGTCTGCACGGTGCGGCCTTCGGGGTCGACGATCCTGCTCGTGAGGTGGGGCACCATCAGGCGCCCGCCGTCGGCGACCGCCGAGGCGACCTGGGCCATCTGCAGCGCGGTGACCTCGAGTTTGTCCTGGCCGATGCCCATGCGGCCGACATCCACCTGCGGGCTGGTGGGCGGGATCGGGCGCCCGTGGGAGTACTCGCCGCTGGCCGACATTTCCGTGGCGGGGTAGTCGAGCTGGGGCTCCCGGTTGAAACCGAAGCGCCGCATGTAGGTCCCGAGGACGCGCTTGCCGAGGCTCACGGCGACCTGGGCGTAGACGGTGTTGACGGAGTGCACGAGCGCTTCGGTGAGGGTGATCTGGCCGAAGTTCTCGTGGTCGTCGTTGGACAGGGGCAGGCCGGAGATCAGCACCCCGTCGCGGCCGCTGACGGTCGATTCGGGGGTGTAGCGGCCGGAGTCGATGGCGGCCGTGGCGGTGACCACCTTGAAGGTCGAGCCCGGGGCATAGCCGTCCTGGGCTGCGCGGTTGACGAGCGCCCCGGTGCTGCTGCGGGCCACGTGTGCGAGCCCTCCGGGAAAGCGCAGGGCGTTTGGTTCATAGGAGGGGTTGGAGACCATCACCTTCACCGCTCCCGTGCGCGGGTCGAGCGCCACCACCGCACCGTGGTGTTCTCCGAGCGCCTGCTGGGCGACCCGCTGGGCGGACGGGTCGAGCGACGTGATGACCTTGTCGCCGGCCGGTTTGACGCCCTGGAGCTGGTTGAGGACGGTCTGCAGGTTGCTCTGGGTCTCACCCTCGAGCACGTCGTTGCGGTACTTCTCCAGGCCGGTGGCGCCGAGGTTCGTGAAGTAGTAGCCCAGCGGGTGGGCGAACAGCGAGCCGGTCGGGTAGGTGCGCGTGTAGGTGCCTTCGTGGCCGGGAAGGCTGCGCGCCAGCACGGTCCCGTTGGCAGCCAGGATCTCACCACGGCTGATCCGTTCCTGCTCGAGCAGCTGGCGGGCGTTGAGGGGGTTGTCGCGCAGCGAGGAGGCTTCGAAGACCGTCCACCGCGAGGTGAACGCCACGAGCAGGGCGAACAGCACCGCCACGAACGCGAACAGCCTCATTATGGGGCGGTTCACGGCGCGCTATTCCCCCCCTTCCAGTTGCCCGAGTTCGAGGCTGCGGATCAGGGAGGCGGCGTCCGCTTCGGAGTGCAGGTGGTGGTTGAGCAGCGTTTTGCGGCGCGCGGCGGGGATCGTCGAGGCGCTCACGCCGGAGACGTATTGGTGGGAGTACAGGTCGATGTGGCCGGGGAGCTCATACGGGATGCCCTGATAGAGGGTCACGAGCCCGCGGGCGTTGGTGCCGATGAAGTAGACCGACTGCAGGGCGATGTCGGCGCCGGCGGCGATCAGCCCCAGCACGACCAGCGTGACCAGCAGTCCGCGGAGGTGGGGCACACGCCGGCGGCGTCGCTCGGGCGCGGGTCCCGGCCGGCGGGGCAGGCGCCTGCGGGTGGGGGCCGGGGGGTCGGCGAGGGCCGTGGCGGTCGAGGAGCTCTCGGCGAGCGGCGCCGCGTCCGCGTCGCCCGCGGCGTCGTGGGGGGCCGTGTCGGGTTCGCCGCCGACGGCGGGCATCCCGATGATCGTGTCCCCGCTGCCGGCGCCATCTGCAAGCGGCACCTCCACCTCCTTCAGGCGCAGCAGCACCACGGTCACGTTGTCGCGCCCGCCGGCGTCGTTGGCGGCCTTGATCAGCGCCTCGCCCGCGTCGCGCAGGCGCGAATGGGTGTTCAGCGCGGCGGCGATCTCCTCCTCGGAGAGCATCGTCGTGAGGCCGTCGCTGCACAGCAGGTAGACGTCCCCGCCGCGGGCCTGAAAGGAGCGGGTGTCCACCTCGACGGCGCCTTCGGGGCCGAGCGCGCGGGTGATGACCGAGCGCTGGGGGTGCTCGACGGCTTCCTCGGGGGTGAGTCTCCCTTGGCGCATCAGCTCGTCCACGAGCGTGTGGTCGTCTGTCAGCCGCAGCAGCTTGCCCTCGCGCAGGCAGTACGCGCGACTGTCGCCCACGTGCGCGATGGAGACCTCCTGCTCGCCCACGTAGAGGGCGGTGAGCGTGGTCCCCATGCCCGCCTGCTCCGCGTTGGAGTGGGACAGCGTGTGGATGCGCTCGTTGGCGCTGCGCGCCAGCTCGGCCAGCTCGTGCTCGGGGTGGCCGGTGTCGGCGAGGCCGGGCTCGAACGCCTCGACCGCGATCCGCGAGGCGACCTCGCCCGCCTGGGCGCCACCCATCCCGTCCGCCACCACGAACAGGGGCGTGCGGGCGAACAGCGAGTCCTCGTTGGCGCGGCGCTGGCGACCGGTGTCGGTGCCGGTGTAGTAGTCGTCGACCGTGAGCATCGTCAGTCGACCTCGAAGCTGAATTCGCTCTCGCCGATGCGCACGCGGTCGCCCGGGTGCAGCGGCCGAGGGCTCTCGAGCAGCTCCTCGTTCAGGTAGGTGCCGTTGGTCGAGCCGAGATCTTCGAGCACGACCGAGTTGCCCTGCTCGTAGACGCGCGCGTGGCGCGAGGAGGCGAACGGATCGTCGATCCGGATCTCGGCCTGGTCGCCGCGGCCCACGACCAGCTGGGTGTCGAGGTCGTAGATCATGCCGGCGTCGTGTCCCGGGGCCCGCTCGACCACCAGGCGGGGGGCGCGCCCGGTGATCTGGGCACCGCCGAGCGCGGAGGCCGAGTACATGCCGGTGGCGTCCGGGGGGATCGAACGCGGATCCGGGCCGCTGGGAGACGAGGAGCTCGCGCCGAGGTCGCGGCGGGCGCTGCGGACGACCCACAGCAGGAACAGGTAGAGGACGGCCAGGAAGCCGAACTTGAGGGCGACGGATACGGGTTCAACCGAGTTCATCCAAGTTCGAAGACGACCTCCGTCGAGCCGAGCTCGATGCGGTCGCCGTCCTCCAGTGCCTGGGTCCCCCGGATCCTGCGGCCGTTGACCAGGACCCCGTTGGTGGAGCCGAGGTCCACCACGACCCAGCCGTCGTCGTCCGGGCGCAGCTCGGCATGCTGACGGGACACGCCGGCATCCTCGAGCACGATCGCGCAGTCACGGCTGCGCCCGATCGTGCCACCCTCGGACGGCACCAGCAGCCTGCGCCCGTCGAGCGCCAGCAGGGCACGGCTGGGACGGCGACGGGCCTGGGCCTCCTGGACCGGTCCCCGCAGGCGTGCGGAGGCGCTGTAGATCATCGTGTTTCCGTGCTCGGCCGGTCCCGAGGCGGCCGGGACGGGCTGCTTCTCGCCCGCCTCGGGAGGACTCACGAGGCTGGCCTGGATGCCGAATTCCCCGAGCGCGAGGTCCTCGTCGGTGTGGAACGACACGCGTGGCTGGGAGGCCATGATCAGATCCTCGCGGCGGGCGTGCTCGAGCAGGTAGCCGCACAGCTCGTCGATCACCTCCTGTTCGATCCCGCGGTAGCGGGCCCGGTCGTCGGGCGACAGCCACACCGCGTACTCGTTGGGCACATACACGCGGGAGACCGAGAACGTGCGGTGGGCGTCCATCTCGCGGACGAGCTTGCGGGCGAGTTCCATGGGGCGAACCTCCGAGCGGAAGATGCGCCCGAAGGTCCCCTCGACGAGGTTGGCGATCGTCGTCTCGACGCTCTTCAACAGGTTCATGGCGGGGGCGATCTAGGACCGGCGAACGCGCCGGCTCTCGGGAGCCATGCTACGCGTAAGGTCGGGCCGCAGGGGCCCGCAGGGCACGCCCCGCGAGCGCCACGCAGGCGCCGAGGAGGGCCCCGAGGACGGCGCCCCGGGGCTGCGTGTGGGCACCCCCGGCGAGGCCCGCATCGAGCATCGGTGCGAACAGCACGAGGGCCAGCGCCCAGAGGCCGGCGGCGATCGCGTCCAGCAGGGGTTCGCGGCCGCGGACGATCCACGGCAGCACCAGCGCGGCGCCGGCCCACAGCAGCGCCCCCAGCAGCACACCCAGGCTGAGTGCGGGGGAAACGACGTGGGTGGCCGCCTGGCCGACCGATTCCTCCCACACCCCCGTTGCGGGCGTACCCGCCGGCGCGGGCAGCCACAGCCGGGACGCCAGCAGGGGTCCGGCGAGCGTCAGCCACCAGTAGCCGAGGGCGCCCCGCAGGGCCCGCTCGGAGGGGCTCCGGGCCTGCCCCGCCACCGCCGGGAAGGCACCCGCCAGGCCGACCATTCCCAGCAGCGGGGCGAGGCCGCACGACACCCGGCCCAGGGGTACGCGCCCGCTGCGCCCGTGGCCGCTCAACACCAGCAGCGCCGGCGCCAGCGCGACGAGCAGCACCAGCGACAGACCGGCCCGCCCGGCGATCGCCTCCCAGCAGCACAGGGCGATCAGGGCGGCCAGGGTCAGCCTGCGGGGCGCGCCGGTGCGAGGGGTCTCGCGGGTATGCACGACCACGCGGGGCTCGGCCTCCACGCTCGGCTCGCGGGGCGCGGGCCAGGCCTCACGGGCGGCGGGCCGGGCACCCTCGCGGAGCGCGGCCCCGCGCGCTGCCGGCCGGGTCGCGGCAGCCGCGCTCCCCGGGATCGCCTCGTGGCGTGGCCGCGTGGCCGCGTGGCCGCGGCGCTGGTGGGCGTCCTGGAGCGCGGAGCGCAGCGGCCCCAGGCCGCAGCGGCCCTGGGGGGAGGGCGCGAGGGCGCCGTCGATCGCGTCGGTGAGCGGGGCGGGGAGATCGGGTCGCCGGCGGCCCAGCGGGTCGAGCGGACGGCCGATCCGGCGGGCGGTCTCGGCCGGGTTGGCGCCGCGGACGGGGTTGTCCCCGGTGAGGGCCTCGTACAGGACGAGGGCCAGCGAGTAGATGTCCGCCGGCTCGCCCGCGGGCTTGCCTTCGGACTGCTCCGGGGCCATGTAGGCGAGCGTGCCGAGGACGTCGCCGGTGCGCGTGAGGATGTCCTCCCCGGCCAGGCTCGCGCCGCCGAAGTCGGTCAGCTTCGCCGCCTGGGCGGGCTGCTCGCAGCGATCCGGGACGAGCACGTTCTGGGGCTTGATGTCGCGGTGGATGACGCCGCGGGCGTGGGCGTGGGCGAGGGCGCCGCAGAGGGCGATGCCGATCTCGAGCACCTGGCTGTCGAGGAGGGTCCCGTCGGCGATCAGGCTCCCGAGCGTGCAGCCCTCGACGAGCTCGGAGATCAGGTACATCGCCCCGTCGCGGACGCACGCCTCGTACAGGGCCACGATCGCGGGGTGCGACAGGCGGGCGCAGACGAGCGCCTCGCGCATCGCCCGTTCGCCGTCGTCCCCGGCCGCGAGCGGGATCCGCTTCAGCGCCACCTCGCGCTGCAGCAGCTCATCCGAGGCCCGCCAGACGACGCCGAAGCCGCCCGCGCCGAGGCGCTGGTGCAGGCGGTAGCGCTCCAGCACCAGCTCACTTGGGGGCGGGGTCCCGGAGGCGGGGCGCCCGAGGATGCGCCGCGTCGGGGCCTCGAGCGTGGGCTCCGGGGGTTCGCGCCGCTCGATCAGTGTCCGTTGCGAGTCCACCGGATTGCGCGTTCGCCGTGGCGGGCGGCACTCCTTGCCGGGTGCGCCCAGAAATGGGTCCGGATGAGCGCGAAGTTGCAGGAAAACGGGCTGACAGGGGCGCCAGTCATACTTCGCCTGCTTGTGAAGTGCCTGCAAAAGGAATGCACTTTTGTCGTTCTTTGACGACGACGGGGATGAGACGGCTCAGCAGCCGGCCGCGCGCCTGCCCAGGCCACGGCGTCCGCAGCCCCGTAGCCCGCGGGCCGGCACCGGCCCGGGCGGCCCCGGAGGTGCCGACGAGCACACCCTGATCGTGCGCCGGCGGGTGGCCCTCGGGGGCCTCGTGGCGCTGCTGATCGTGATCGTGGTGGTCGTCAGCAGCTGCGTCAAGGGCGAAAAAACCCAGGCCCTGAAGAACTACAACCAGTCCGTCAGCCAGATCGCGCGGGAATCGGCCGAACAGGTGGCGACGCCGCTGTTCACGACCCTCGCCTCGGCCTCGAGCAAGCAGGCGCTGGAAGTCGAGGAGCAGGTGGACCAGTTGCGCATCCAGGCACAGGGGTTCGCCTCACGGATACAGGGCCTCAGCGTGCCGAGCGAGATGCAGGGGGCTCAGCGCAACCTGCTGCTGGCCTACAACCTGCGCGTGGAAGCGATCGAGAAGCTGACCGGGCTGCTGCCGAAGGCCCTCGGCGGCAAAGAAAAACAGTCGATCGAATACATCGCCGGTGCGATGCAGATCCTGCTGGCCTCCGACGTGCTGTATTCCCAGCGGGCCGCGCCCCTGATCCAGCAGTCGCTCTCCGAACACGGCGTTCACGGGATCCCCACGAGCCCCTCGCGCTTCCTGCCGAACCTCGGCTGGCTGGAACCGAACACCGTCAGCTCGCGCCTCACCGGCACGACCGCCACGGGTCAGCCCACCACCGGCGGGACCCACGGCAGCGCCCTCAAGGGAGTCAGCGTGGGATCCACCGAACTGGCGCCCGAACCGGCGCTGAACCACCTCAGCGGCGGCGGCAGCCCGACGTTCGACGTGTCGGTTGAAAACGCGGGCGAATCGACCTCCACCAACGTCAAGGTGACCGTGACGGTGTCGGCGGGGGGCAAGCAGTACAAGTCCTCCGGCACGATCGAAAAACTCGAAGCGGGCAAGACGGCCCCGGCCAAGGTGACCGTGACGGGGATTCCCACGGGCCCGGCCACGAAAGTCGAAACGTCGGTGGAAGCCGTGCCCGGCGAGACCAACCTCGAAAACAACAAGGGCAGCTTCCTCGCGATCTTCGAATAGGCCGCCGCGGGGCTGCGGCCGGCGAGAGCCATTGCCTGAAGCGGGGTTGGTTGCTAGCTTTCCCTGTGGAAGGCCTTCGCGTGGGACCCGCCGGGGGGCGGGCGCCGGAGGACGCCCCGGACGGACCGGGGTGAGAATTCCACCAATCACTGGAGGAAAGTCATGGATAGACGCAATCTTCTGGCGGGGCTCGCGGTTCTCGCGCTCAGCCTGTTCCTGCTGAGCGGCACGGCCTCCGCGCACGCGACCCACCACAAGAGCGCGAAGCCGCGCACTGCTACCGGCTCGGGCAAAGCGGAAACCTGCGTGGTTCACGCGCTGCCCAACGCATTCATGGATCAGGGCGAGTTCGACAACTCATCGAGCATCGCCGACATCATCGAAGTCGAGTGCGAAGAAGTGTATGCCGAGCAGTACGTGCGGATCAGCGCCAACGAGCTCTACAGCCGCTGTGAGCAGAGCCTCTACTGGAGGACGCCGGCCTGGGAAGGCGAAGGGCACGGCTCGAGCTACCGCGTGCGGCTCGACAACGACGGCAACGCGACCGTGATCGTGATCGGCGGGCCCTCGTGCGCGGCCGGCGAAAGCCTGATCTCCGCACACCTGGAATCGCCTCCGTACACCACGGTGACGACCGGCTTCACGGTGCTGCCGCCGCGGCCCACCGAACCGGGCGTCTTCGTGACCGGGGAAAACCCGAAGGGTGCCGGTAACGGAAGCAAGGTCGAGGGTGAGGAAGCCAGCGACGTGGCGACCATCGTGCAGGTGGAGTTCCCGCCCGTGTTCGCCGAGGAAGCCGTCGACGTGAACGCCTCGCAGCTGCTCTCGCGGTGCAAGAACTCGCCGCACATCGAATGGCTCTTCGTGAGCCAGTACGGCTACGTGCACTCGCTCGCCGACAGCGAAGATTTCACGTTGCACCTCGACAACGACGGCAACGCCTTCGTGGTGCTGGTCGGGAACTCCTCGTGTGCAGCCGGCACGAGCCTGATCGAAGCGAGCCTCGAAAGCGCGCCGTACACCACCTACACGACCGACTTCACGGTCGAACCGCCGCAACCGACTTTCCCCAACTGAGGATCGCGGGGGCGGGTCTCTGATCCGCCACGTCAACGGGGCTCCGGAGGCGCATCAGCGTCCGGGGCCCCTTTGCGTGGATCGCTGCTCGCGGCGGGAGCGGGATCTGAGGTGCGGCCCTTGCGCACCGCTGGACGAACCTGTATAAGACTCGTAGTCCCGCCATGGATAGCCGCCGAATGGGGGCTGGCTACCTGGAGTATGGATTGCACCGGGTAGGCGGGTTCAAGTACTACCACTGGAGGAAAGTCATGGAAAGACGCAATCTTCTGGCGGGGCTCGCTGTCCTCGCGCTCAGCCTGTTTTTGGTGAGCGGGACCGCGTTCGCGCATGCGACCCACCACAAGAGCGCGAAGCCGCGCACCGAGGTCGGTGCGGGCTCTGCGGGCACCTGCGTAGTTCACGCACTGCCCAACTCGTTCATGGACCAAGGTGAGTTCGGCGCTTCGTCGAGCATCGCCGACGTCATCGAAATCGAGTGCGAAGACGTATACGCCGAGCACCACGTTCGGGTCTCCGCCAACGAGCTTTACAGCCGTTGCGACCAGGATCTGAACTGGAGGACTCCGACCGCCAACCAGCCGGAAGGTGACAGCTGGGGCTTCACCAAGGGGTCGAGCGTTGAAACGACGCTGGACAACGACGGTAACGCCACGGTGATCGTCCTCGGCGGTCCTTCGTGTGCGGCGGGCGAAAGCCTGATCTCCGCGCACCTGACGGAAGCTCCCTACACGACGGTGACCACCGGCTTCACGGTGCTGCCGCCGCGGCCGACGACGCCTGGCGTCTTCGTGACCGGGGAAACTCCGGTCGGCGCCGGCAACGGAAGCAAGATCGAGGGTGAGGAATACAGCGACGTGGCGACGATCGTCCAGGTCGAGTTCCCGCCCGTCTTCGCCGAGGAATACGTCAACGTCGACTTCTCTCAGCTGAAGTCGCGTTGCAAATACGGCGAGGGCACCGAAGTGATCACCATGAGCGAAAGCGGTCACCCGCACACCGTCAGCGGTGGCGAATCCGAATCGCTCAAACTCGACAACGATGGGAACGCCTTCATGATTCTCATCGGTAACGCGTCGTGTGCCTCGGGTACGACCCTCATCGAAGCTAGCCTCGAAGAGGCCCCGTACACCACCTACACGACCAACTTCACGGTCAACCCGCCTGAACCGACGTTCCCCAACACCAACTAGGGAACGGAAGCACAGGCTGGGAAACCAGCGAAGCTGTCGCCGAGGGCCCCGGAAGCAACCGCTTCCGGGGCCTTCGGGCTTTAACGGGTCGCCGGCGGGCTCTCGGCGGTGTGCCCCGGGGCCTGTCGCACAGTCGGGCGCGCGGTCGTTGACGTCGGCGTCCGAGGGCGCCCGGTCCGGCTGGCCGGGTCCTTCCGGCCCAGACAGAGCGAGCTTTCTTGCGGGCGGCGAGGGCAGCCTGTATTACACAACTCCATAAGTCCCGCCATCGAAGGCGCCGGGGGGTGACTTCGATAACCGGTCGGAGACCGCAAGCGCGGGTGGACAACCAACACCACTGGAGGAAAGTCATGGAGAGACGCAACCTTGTGGCGGGGCTTGCCGTCCTCGCACTCGGCCTGTTCGTGCTGAGCGGGAGCGCATTCGCACACGCTGTCCATCACAAGAAGGCCAAGCCGAACTCCGCGGGCGCCCCAACGGGCTCCCCGAACACCTGCGTGGTTCACGCAATGCCCGACGCATTCATGGACCAGGGTGAGTTCGGCACCTCGTCGAGCGTCGCCGACATCATCGAAGTCGAGTGCGAAGAAGTCTACGCGGAGAAGTACGTGCGGATCAGCGCCAACGAGCTCTACAGCCGCTGCGACCGCCATCTCTACTGGCGTACCCCGTACGAGGCGAACCTCACCGAGGTGCAGCAGCCGAACGCCGGATACGCGACCGGCCCGAGCTTCTCGGTCGAACTCGACAACGACGGCAACGCCACGGCGATCGTGCTGGGCGGGCCCTCGTGTGCGGCCGGCGAAAGCCTGATCGCCGCACACCTGGAATCGGCTCCGTACACGACGGTGACCACCGGCTTCACGGTGCTGCCGCCGCGGCCGACCCCCCAGGGCGTGTTCGCCACCCCCGCCAGCAAGGTCGAGGGTGAGGTCGCGAGCGACGTCGCGACGATCGTGCAGGTCGAGTTCCCGCCCGTGTTCGCCGAGGAACCCGTCAACGTCAACGCGTCCCAGCTGTACTCGCGTTGCAAACGATACCCGCACACCGAATGGGTCGTGATGGGCTCCGAGGGCCCCCAGGAAGCAGACAACAACGGCGAAGAAGCCTCGATCCAGCTCGACAACGACGGCAACGCGTTCGTGGTGCTGATCGGCAACTCGTCGTGCGCCTCGGGGGACTCGCTGATCGAAGCCAGCCTCGAAAACGCCCCGTATACGACACATACGACTGACTTCACGGTCGAACCGCCGCAGCCATCGTTCCCCAACTAGGGAGCCGGGCTGGGGCGGCAGTGACGCGACAACCGACGGGCCCGGGGGCAACCGCTCTCGGGCCTTTCGGGCTGCGAGACGTCCCGGCGCGGCGTGAAGCCGGGCCGCCAACCGCCGGCCGGACGGGCGGTTGAGCGCCCGCCTGGCCTCGCCGGACTTGCGCAACGGCCCCAAAAGCGGTATTTAATGGAGCATAAATCCCGCCAGGGGGAGCCGCTCGGATTATGGGGGGCGTGCTTCCTGGGCAGCGAAACCGTGGTCCCGTGCGGCGGGAAGACAACTGGAGGAAGTCATGGAGAGACGGAACCTTCTCGCGGGGCTCGCGGTTCTTGCCCTCAGCCTGTTTCTGCTGAGCGGCACGGCCTTTGCGCACGCGACCCATCACAAGAGGGCAAAGCCCGGCTCGGTGCCTACAACCACCACGCCGGAAACCTGTGTCGTGCACGCGCTTCCCAGCTCGTTCATGGACCAGGGTGAGTTCGGTGCCTCGTCGAGCATCGCCGACGTCATCGAAGTCGAGTGCGAAGAAGTCTACGCCGAGAAGTACGTGCGGATCAGCGCCAACGAGCTCTACAGCCGCTGCGACGGCAGGCTCTACTGGCGGACCCCGTACGAGAACTCGGAGAGCGAGTGGGTGCCTTCGAGCGACCCGAGCTTCTCCGTGCAGCTCGACAACGACGGCAACGCGACCGCGGTCGTGATCGGCGGTCCGTCCTGCGCGGCGGGCGAAAGCCTCATCGCCGCACACCTGGAATCACCGCCTTACACAACGGTGACGACCGGGTTCACGGTGCTGCCGCCGCGGCCCACGACCCCGGGCGTGTCACTCACGCCGGAAGTGCCGGCCGGCAGCGGGAACGGAAGCAAGATCGAGGGCGAGGAAGCCAGCGACGTGGCGACCATCGTGCAGGTCGAGTTCGAACCCGTGTTCGCCGAGGAACCGGTGAACGTGAATGCGTCGCAGCTCACCTCGCGGTGCAAAAACTGGCCGCACACGGAAGCCATCGTGATGGGCCCGGAGGGCTACCCCGAGACCGAGCAGGATCTCGAAGAAGGGACCCTCTACCTGGACAACGACGGCAACGCGTTCGCCGTGGTGATCGGCAACTCGTCGTGCGCCTCGGGCACCACGCTGTTTGAAGCGAGCCTCGAGAACGCCCCGTACACCACGTACACGGCCGAGTTCACGATCGAGCCGCCGCAGCCGACGTTCCCCAACTAGGGATCAGACGCTGGACGGACGACCGCTGAGGTTGTCTTGGAAGGGCCCCGGGGGAAACCCCGGGGCCCTTCTCTTTGGGCCCGAGGGTGCGGACTCGGCGACGGGCAGCGGCCCGACCTGCCCGCGTGGTGGGCTATTTTTTCCCCTCGATGGCCACCTCGCTGACGGATACGCACGGGATCATCGCGATCGCCGCCGGGGCGGCGGCCGTGGTGGCGCTGATCGGTTGCCTGGCCCTGTGGATCTCGCTGCGGCGGCTGCGCCGCGCCCAGACGGTCGTGCTCGGTGCCTCCGGGGAACAGGATCTCGTAGCCCACGCCGACGGGGTCCAGGCCGCGCTGCACGAGATCCAAGAGGAGGTGAGGGCGAGCGGTGCGCGGCTCGACGCCCGGCTCGGGGAGATCGAGCGGGACCTGCGGGGAGTCATCTCCCACCGGGCGCTGGTGCGCTACGACGCCTACAACGAGCTCTCCGGACGCCAGTCGATGTCGATCGCGCTGCTCGACGACGAGCGCTCGGGGATAGTGCTGTCGTGCATCCACCACCGCGACCAGGCACGGGTATACGGCAAGCAGGTGCGGGAGGGGCGCTCCGAACTGGAGCTCTCTCCCGAGGAGGCCGAGGCCGTGCGCCTGGCGATCACCGGCGGCGACGGCGAGGGGCAGGCTGCCGCTGATGGCCGCACCGACTGACGGACCCCCGGAGCTGCCGCGGGCCGGCTATCTGGGGCCTGAGGGGACGTTCAGCGAGGAGGCCCTGCTCGGCAGCGGCCGCGCCGGGGAGCTGGAGCCGGTGGGCGTGTCGAGCATCTACGAGACGGTGATGGCGTTGCGCCGGGGCGAGCTCGATTGGGCGGTGGTGCCGATCGAGAACTCCCTCGAGGGGTCGATCAGCGTGACCCTCGACCTGCTCGCCGGGGAGGCCTCCGACGTGGAGATCGTGGGCGAGGCGCTGCTGCGGGTGAGGCACTCGCTGATCGCCTCCGGGCCGGTGGAGCTGTCGCAGATCGAGACCGTCCTCACCCACCCGCAGGTGCCCGGGCAGTGCTCGCGGTTCCTGCGCACCGAGTTGCCCCAGGCGCGGGTCCTGCCGGCGAGCTCGACGGCGGAGGCGGTCCGGACCGTGGCCGCGGACCCACAGCCCGGTAGGGCGGCGATCGGGACGTTGCTGGCGGCGCGGATCTACGGCGGCACGGTCGTCCGCGACGGGGTCCAGGACCGCGACGACAACGAGACCCGGTTCGTGTGGCTGGCGCGGACGGGAGAGGGGCGTGAGGCGCCGCTGGAGCGGCACGAGAGCTCGGCCTGGCGGACCTCGTTGCTGTTCTGGGGCAGCGGCGCGGAGCACGCCGGCTGGCTCGTGCGCTGCCTGCAGGAGTTTGCCGAGCGTGACATCAACCTGACCAAGATCGAGTCCCGGCCGCGCCGTGAGGAACTCGGCAACTACGTGTTCTTCACCGACCTCGCCGCGCGGGGGGAGGAGCCGAGGGTGCGCCAGGCGCTCGCCGGTCTGGGGCAGATCTGCGAAGCGGTGCGGGTACTGGGCAGCTATCCGGCGGCGAAGGACCCCGTCGGAGCGGTGGCGCCGGCCGAGAACCCCCGCTAGACTCGGGCCGCAGAATGGAGAGCACAGTCCCACCAGAGCCGGTGGGGTCCGTGTCGTCCTCGCAGCACCCGCGGCACGGACCTGCCTCATCGCCCACCACGGCGATGGGTGGTCGGGTGCTCGTCCTGAACGCCACGTTCGAGCCCATCAACGTGTGCACGGTGCGCCGGGCGGTGGTGTTGCTGCTGAAGGACAAGGCCGAGCTGCTCGAGCGGGGCCCAACCCAGCTGCACTCCGAGTCCTCCACGATCTCACGGCCGGTCGTGATCCGGCTGGTGACATACGTGAAGGTCCCCCGTGACGCCCACCGGCGCAAGATCACCCGCCGGGCGGTGTTCGCCCGCGACAGCTGGACCTGCCAGTACTGCGGCTCGCGCTCCAACCTGACCGTGGACCACGTGATCCCGCGATCCAAGGGGGGCAACTCGAGTTGGGAGAACATCGTGGCCTCGTGCGCGCCCTGCAACCGGCGCAAGGGCGACCGCACTCCCGGCCAGGCGGGGATGCACCCCCGCCACGCCCCCCGCTCTCCACGGGCGGAGATCTTCATCCACGTCGCCAGCCCCACGATCCCGGCGGCCTGGCTGCAGTACCTGCCGCAGGCGGCTTAGCCTCCCGGCAACCCGTCCTCCCTGCCGGCCCCGCTTGCGCGGCGTCCTCGCTCCGACGTCCGCCTCGCCCGAGCAGGTGCCCGCAAACCTCGGCCTTGAAAGCGCACGAGGGGCGCAGCCCGCAGGCACACGCCCCTCGTGGTGATTCTTTGACTGGATGGACCGAGGCCGACCTTCACGCGCCGGAGGGACCAGGACCGGCGGCCGTCTCGGGGTGTCCCGGGTTGGATTCCGCTAAGCGGACCAGCCTCCCGACCTAACGGCCGGTCACCTCCAGGGTCCCGCAAGTACTGTCAGACGTTAGGACCACCTCCTTTCTCTGGTCTGGCCAGGTTAGCGAAACCTGGCGACGGCGGGTTGGGGTCCGCGGAATGCCGTCCGCAGCGTGCGGGGAGGAGGCCGTCACGGATGCCCTCCCGGGCTCGGCGGGCGCAGTCGGAGAGGGGGCGGCGGACCGGCCCGGAGCGGCTCAGGTGATGATGACCCCGAACTCCTGGGCGTAGGTGGCGCCGGGGGCGCCTTCGCCGCGGGAGACGGGGACGGCCGGGGTCACGCCGATCCCGGTTTCCGTGTAGCGGGCTTCGAGGATGTTCGCGAGGTGGGGCGGCGAGGCGATCCAGGCGGCCACGATCGCCATCGGGGTTCCGAGTTCGTAGGTGCCCCAGGCGAGGTTCTCGCCCAGCACGTAGCCGTCGAACGGCGAGGGGATGTAGCCGGTGGCCTGGATCCTTTCGACCGGCGTCTCACCGGACGGAGACACGTGGGCGAAGTAGTCGAGTTCGACGCATTCGCTGCTGTGCGATTCGGCCGCCGCCTGAAGCTTCGGGTTGATGCGCAGGGGCTGCTCGCCTTCGGTGGCCCGCTTCTGGTTGATCAGGCAGAGGATCGCTTCGCGGACGACGGCGATGTTCGCCGGTTCGGGGCTCACTTCGGTTTGGGTGCAGGGTTTGGCGAGCACCGCGGCGATCATCGCCTGGCGGTTTTCGCCCGCGGAGACAGAGGGAGGACGGATGCCGGCACGGGGTTCGTGCCCGGATGCCTTACCCCCGTGCAAGAGCAGGCTGACGTGATGGGAGCGGGCCTTCTTGCCCTTCGTGCAGGCCTGCGAGGAGCGGGTTGATCGGTGGTGGCGGCCGAGGCCCCGGCGGGCGGCTGCGCAGTGCCCGTGGGTACGGGCGTGGGAACGAGCCCCGGCCGCAATCGGCTCTGGCATCCAGGAACGGGTATGGGTATTGGCCTGTGCGCCGGCCGCGGCCCCGAACGGGAGGGCGGCGGCAGCGGACAGGGCCAGGAGGAGACGCGCTGGGCGGCGCTGCACCCCCCCTTCTTCGGAACCTGCCGCGCGACCTTGAGTGCCGTGGCCGAGTTTTGAGCCGGTGGGCGAGCTCTTGCAGAGGCCGGGCCGGGAGCGGCGGCCCGCGGGTTAGGAGCTGGGCTCCTGCTCCTCGTCGGGCTCTCCGTCCGGCTCACCGGGGAGCTCCGCGGCCTCCCCCGGCTCCCCCTGGAGCTCGATCCCGTCGGGCTCTTCGTCGCCGTTCTCGCCCGCGTCCACGACCAGCGCGACCGCGCTGACGGCGTCTTCGTCCTTGAGGTTCATCACGCGCACGCCCGTGGCCGAGCGGCCCTGCTGGGAGATGCCGCCGGCGGCCGTGCGCTGGACCATGCCGCCGACACTGATGAACACGAGCTCCTGGTGTTCGCGCACCACGAGGGCGCCGGCGAGGGCGCCCTTGGCCTCGGTCAGACCGATCGTCTTGACGCCTTTGGCGCCCCGGTTGGTCTTGCGGTACTGGCTGATCTGGGTGCGCTTGCCGTAGCCGTTCTCGGTGACCACGAGCAGGTCCATGTCGTCGCGGGCGACGTCCATCGAGATCACGCTGCCCTTCTTGCCGACGTCCATCCCGCGCACGCCGGTGGTGTCGCGGCCCATGGCCCGCACGTCGGACTCGGCAAAGCGGACGGTGAGGCCGGCCTTGGAGACCATGATGACCTCGTCTTCGGGGTCGACGGCGCGGACGGCCAGCAGCTCGTCGTCGTCACGGATGTTGATCGCGATGATGCCGTCGGCTTTGATGGGCGTGTTGTAGGCCGCCAGCTCGGTCTTCTTGACGGTGCCGTTGCGGGTTGCGAACACGAGGTACTGGGCCTCGGAGAAGTCCCTCGTGGAGACGACCGCCTGGATGCGCTCGCCCTCCCGCAGGGGCAGGATGTTGACCAGCGCCCGGCCCTTGGCGGTGCGCTGGGCCTCGGGCAGCTCGTAGACCTTCGAGCGGTAGACCTTGCCGCGGTTGGAGAAGAACAGCAGGTAGTCGTGCGAGGAGGTCACGAACAGGTGCTCGATGAAGTCGCCGTCCTTCATGTCCATCCCGGTCACGCCGCGGCCGCCGCGTTGCTGCTGGCGGTAGGTGGCCAGGGGCAGTGACTTGATGTAGCCGGTCTGGGTGATCGTGATCACCATCTGCTGATCGGCGATCAGGTCCTCGATGTCGATTTCGTCCTCGGAGTGGCTGATCTCGGTCCGGCGCTCGTCGCCGAAGCGCTCGGCGATCTCGGCGAGCTCTTCCTTGATCACGCTGAGCACGCGGCCTTCGTCGCCGAGGATCGCGCGCAGCTCGGCGATCCGCTCGAGCACGTCGGCGTGCTCCTGTTTGATGCTGTCGGCCTCCAGCGCGGTTAGCTGGGAGAGGCGCAGGTCGAGGATCGCACTGGCCTGGATCGTGCTCAGCTCGAAGCGCTCCATCAGCTGCTCGCGGGCGCTGTCGCGGTCGCGGGAGGCGCGGATCAGTGCGATGATCGCGTCGAGGTGTTCGAGCGCCGTCAGCAGGCCCTCGAGGATGTGGGCGCGTCCCTCCTTTTCGGACAGCTCGTGCTTGGTGCGGCGGACGATCACCTCGCGCTGGTGGGCCACGTAGTTGTGGATCACCGAGCGCAGGTTGAGCGTGCGCGGCACGTTGTCGACGAGCGCCACCATGTTCACGCCGAAGGTGTTCTGCATCGGCGTGTGCTTGTAGAGCTTGTTGAGCACGACCTTGGGGATCGCGTCCCGCTTGAGCTCGATGACCAGGCGCATGCCGCGCTTGTCGGAGTGGTCCTCGATGTTGGCGATCTCGGTGATGCGCCCGTCTTTGACGAGCTCGGCGACCTTCTGGATCAGCCCGCCGTCGCCGCCCTTCTTGACCATGAAGGGGAGCTCGGTCACGATGATCGCCTCTTTGCCCTGCTTCAGCGGCTCGATGTGGGCGCGCGCCTGGACGCGCACGCGGCCGCGGCCGGTCTCGTAGGCGTCGCGGATGCCGGCCCGGCCGAGGATCACGCCGCCGGTAGGGAAGTCGGGGCCTTTGATGTGCTTCATCAACCCGTCGATGTCGATGTCGGGGTCTTCGATGTAGGCGACCGTGGCGCCGATCACCTCGCGCAGGTTGTGCGGGGGGATGTTCGTTGCCATCCCTACCGCGATGCCCGAACCGCCGTTGACGAGCAGGTTGGGGAAGCGCGCCGGCAGCACGACCGGTTCCTGCTTTTTGCCGTCGTAGTTCGGCACGAAGTCGACGGTGTCCATGTCCAGATCGCGCAGCATCTCCATCGCGATCCGGGCCAGACGGGCCTCGGTGTTGTGGCTGACGAACCCGTTCGTCAGGAACGAATGGTCGGCGCTGTCCACGCGCAGCGAATACACGACCTGCTCGCCCGCGGGCTCGACCGAAGTGACTTCGGCGTAGTAGTGCCCCGCGTCGAGCAACGGCTCGATGACCTGCTTGACCTCCTGCGAATCGATCCGCTCGAGGATCGCCGTGCCGCGCTGCTCCCAGCGCTCCACGCGATCGACGTTGTGCCGGCGAAGCCAGTCGCGATCCTCCCAGCTGCCCCCCGCCTCCGCGCGGATGTATCCGGCGATGTAGGGCACGTGATCGCTGCTCAGCGCCCGGCTCCGGCGGGGAACCCGGGAGAGCTCTTGGAGCAGCTTCTCCTGCTTGCGCCCGAGAAAGCCCAGGCGGTCAGCGAACAGGCGCGCGTCGCGGCGGTTCGTGACCACGAGCTTGTGCTCGCCCCGGCTCGTAGGACCGCAGCGACGGGACACAACGCCGAACTCCAGTAGCAGCTGCTGGACGTCGCGACAGAGGCCCTCGCTGTAGGACGAGTAGGAGATCTGGATGGTGCTGCGCGGCAGCAGCGAGGACGAGCCGTCTCCGGTGAAGAGCGACTGCAGGAACGCTCGCTTGAAGCCCGCGTCCCCTCGCCAGACCCGCTCAGGCACACGCTTTGCGGCGCTACGGCGGCCGCGCAGGGGCGCGAGGGCGCTGCGGCGCAGAGCGTCGGTGTTCTGCACATCGATCTCGAACAGCCTGCTTCCTGAAGCGATGGTCCGCTCGCTCACGTAGCGGGTTCCTCCGACGTGCTCGTCGTACGCAGCGAGGACGCTGCCGAAGAACTCCTTGTCGACGTTGTTGAACCCGGCCCGTCGCTCGGAGACCCAGCCCTCGGAGACGAAGGCTCCCAGGAGCACGGCGAGTGAGCGGTCCGCGGCGGTGAGGTCGGATTTGGTGGATCGAGCCCTCCGGTTCAGGAGCACGCGATCGCCAGGCGCCAGCTCGTCCAGACGCTTCCACAGCAGCAGCGGGACACCCACCATGTCCACGAGGCAGAGAACCGGGTGGTTGTGGGACCCCTCCAGCTCGTAGCCCTCTCGGGTGCGCAGCCTCAGCGTCGGGTGGACGCCGGAGTTGAACAGCTTCGACGCGTGGACAGGGCGCCCCAGCCGGTCGAGCACCTCCAGGTCGACATCGCGTTCAGCGTCGTCCTGGAGGCCGGCGGCGAGATCGGAGATCTTCACGGTGCCGCTCGGTAGGGCCACGCGTGTGTCGCCGGTGACGCAGTAGCGCATCGCGGCGGCGGGGTCGTCGTCGATCGAGCCGAAGTTGCCCTGGCCGTCGACGAGCTCGTTGCGCATCGAGAAGTCCTGGGCGAGGCGGACGAGGGTGTCGTAGATGGCGGAGTCGCCGTGGGGGTGGTACTTGCCCATCACCTCGCCGACGATCAGTGCGCACTTCGAGTAGGAGCGGCCGGGACCGAGGCCGAGCTCGTTCATCGCATAGAGGACGCGGCGGTGGACCGGCTTGAGGCCGTCGCGCACGTCGGGGAGCGCGCGCCCGACGATCACCGACATGGCGTAGTCGAGGTAGGCGGTGCGCATCTCCTCCTCGAGCGCGCGCGGTTCGATTTTGCCCCCGCCGATCACGTCAGCGCTGGCCACGGGCGATCACCTCCTCCCTACACATCCAGGTTTGCGACCGCGCGGGCGTTCTCTTCGATGAATTCGCGGCGCGGCTCGACCTGATCGCCCATCAGCTTGGAGAAGATGCGGTCGGCGGAGGCGGCGTCCTCGAGGGTCACCTGTGCGAGCACACGGGTGCTCGGCGCCATCGTGGTTTCGCCGAGCTGGTCGGCGTTCATCTCGCCGAGGCCCTTGAAGCGCTGCAGTTTGACGCCTTTCTGGGCGACTTTCAGGACGGTGGTGTGGAGCGCCTCGAAGGTCGCCGCCGTTTCGCCCGCGTCGCCGAGCGTGACGTCGAAGGGGGGCACGCCGGCGAGCTCGATCAGCTGCATGTGCACACGGGCGAGCTGGCGAAACTCGTTGGAGTCGAACAGGGCTCGGCGGACACGGTGGGTGCGGGCGAAGCCGGTAGTGGCCTCGACGGACCGCACCCGGATCTCGAGCGGGTCCCGCTCGACCACTTCGATGCTGTGGGTGTCGGCCTCCTCCGCATCGCGGCTGAGCAGCTCGATCGCCGCATCGGAGCTGCCCACCTGCTCGCTCAGCAGCGAGGACTCCTCCAGTAGCTCCACGACGTCATAGCCGTGCTGTCCGCGCAGCGCCAGGGCCCAGCCTTCGTACTGCTTGAGCAGGCGCGTGAAGCGCTGCCAGCGGGCCTCGGTCAGCTTGAACTCCTTGCCGTGACGGTCGAGCACGACGAATTTCTCCCACTTCTCCGCCAGCAGGATCTCTTCGAGTTCGGACTCCTTCTCGATGTAGCGCTCGCGGCTGCCCTGGCCGAGCTTGTAGAGCGGAGGCTTGGCGATGTAGACGTAGCCTTCCTCGATCAGCTCTTTCATCTCGCGGAACAGGAGTGTGAGCGCGAGCGTCCTGATGTGGGCCCCGTCGACGTCGGCGTCGGTCATCAGGATCACCTTGTGATAGCGGGCGTTCTCGATGTTGAACTCGTCGCGGACGCCGGTGCCGATGGCGGTGATCAGCGCCTGGACCTCGACGTTCTGGAGCACCTTGTCGATGCGTGACTTCTCGACGTTGAGGATCTTGCCGCGCAGCGGCAGCACCGCCTGGGTGTTGCGGTCGCGGCCCTGCTTGGCCGAGCCGCCGGCGGAGTCGCCCTCGACCACGAACAGCTCCGCCAGCGCGGGGTCCTTGACCGAGCAGTCGGCGAGCTTGCCCGGCAGCGTCGAGTTCTCCAGCGCCGACTTGCGCCGCGTCAGGTCGCGTGCCTTGCGGGCGGCCTCGCGGGCCCGCTGGGCCTGCACCGCCTTGTTGATCACGGCGCGGGCCTCGCTGGGGTTCTCCTCGAGGAACTCGCCCAGCCCCGTGTTGACGATCGCCTCGACGAACCCGGCCATCCCGGGGTTCCCGAGCTTGGTCTTGGTCTGACCCTCGAACTGGGGGTCCTGCAGCTTGACGGAGACCACCGCGGTCAGGCCCTCGCGGACGTCCTCGCCCGACAGGTTGTCCTCTTTCTCCTTCAGCAGGCCGTGGTCGCGGGCGTACTTGTTGACGGTCCGCGTGAGCGCGGAGCGGAAGCCACTGAGGTGGGAGCCGCCCTCGCGCGTGTTGATGTTGTTGGCGAACGCGTGGACGGATTCCTGGTAGGAGGAGTTCCACTGCATCGCGACCTCCGCCGCCCCTTCCTCGGATTCGCCGGCGAAGAAGATCACCTTGCGGTGCACCGTGTCCTTGTTCTCGTTCAGATAGACGACGAAGTCCTCGATGCCGCCGTCGTACTGGAAGGAGGCGGAGTGGCCGCCGGCGCGCTCGTCGACGATCGAGATCTTCAGCCCGCGGGTCAGGAAGGCGGTCTCGCGTAGGCGTTCTTCGAGCGTCGTGAAGTCGAAGTCGAGCGACTCGAAGATGTCGGCGTCGGGGAGGAAGGTGACGGTGTTGCTGGTGCGCTCGCCCTTGGCCATCTTCGCCCCCTGCTGCAGCGGCGCGAGTGGGTCGCCGCGGGAGTAGTCCTGTGTCCATACGTAGCCGTCGCGGTGGATCTCCACGTGCAGCTCCTCGGACAGGGCGTTGACGACCGAGACGCCGACGCCGTGCAGGCCGCCGGAGACCTTGTAGCCGCCGCCCTCGCCGAACTTCCCGCCGGAGTGCAGCACGGTGAGGACCACTTCGACGGCCGGCTTGCCCTCCTTCTCCATGTTCGCGACCGGGATGCCGCGGCCGTCGTCGGTGACGGTGACGGAGTTGTCGGGGTGGATCGTGACCGACACCTCGCCGCAGAAACCGGCCAGGGCCTCGTCGACGGAGTTGTCCACGACCTCGTAGACGAGGTGGTGGAGGCCCATCACGCCGGTCGAGCCGATGTACATGCCGGGGCGCTTGCGGACGGCCTGCAGGCCCTCGAGGACCGTGATGTCCTGCGCGTCGTAGCTGGCTGAGCCGCCAGTTGGCGTGTTCTGGTTCAAGTCGCCGGGCTCGCCACCCTCAGGCGAGCGTTCGCTGCGTGATGCCAATTGCCCTCCGTTTGACGTGAAAGAGCCCCGGATTCCGGGGCTGTAAGTCCACGGCCGGGAGCGGGGGCTTGTGTAGTGATCATGGTAGCAGGCGGAGGGGCTGTAAGCGGCCCCCGAGCGGGCCTAAACCCCTGCAAAATCGGGCTAAACCAAGCCGGTTTCGGCTACCCGGTGCGGCACCGAAGGGCGTGCACGGCGGGCTCCCCCAGGGCGTCGTTGAGACGCTCCAGGAGAGCGCCCTCCATCAGCTCGAGCTCCTGGGCCCAGACGGCGGCCTCGCAGCTCACCGTGACCACCCCCTCGTGCTCGGCCACGGGACGGGCGGCGGACGCGATCGCGGGACCCGCCGCGGCGGGCCAGGCCTGCTGTACGCGGGCCAGCGGGGTCGCCGGGGTGAGCTGGTCCACGAGCGGGCCGAGGGCCGAGGAGATCCGTCGCGGGGCCCTGCGCCTCACGCCGCGATGGCCTCCTGCATGACGGTCCCCGCGGAGATCCGCAGGCGTGCCACGGCCGCGTCGCCGGCTCCGGGCACATGGCCGAGGTCGGTGGTGGCGATCACGCTCTGGCCGCCGGAGCGCAACTCGCCCGCGAGCATCTCCCGGCGCTCGGCGTCGAGCTCGCTCATCACGTCGTCGAGCAGCATCAGCGGGATCTGGCCGCGCTCCTCGGCGAGCACGGCCCGCTCGGCGAGCAGCAGGGCCAGCAGGGCCAGCCGTTGCTCGCCCTGGGAGCCGTACACGCGCAGCTCGCGTCCGTCGCGCAGTACGGCCAGCTCGTCGCGGTGGGGGCCGTAGCCGGTGAAGCCCCGTTCGAGGTCGCGCTCGAGGCGCTCGGAGAGCTCGCGGACGTACTCCTCGGCGTCGGCCACCGTGACACGGGGGCGGTAGCGCAGCGATACCTCGCCGGTCACCCCGAGCCCGCGGGCGCGCTCGGTGAAGCCGTCGGCGAGCAGATCCACGGCGCGCTGCCGGTGCTCGCGCACGCGCAGACCGGCGCGGGCCAGCTCCTGATCCCAGGCCCCCATCGAGGCCCGCGAGGCACGTCCGGCGCGGATCCCGCCCAGGAGGGCGTTGCGCTGGGCCAGGGTCCGCGAGTACTCGCCGCGGTCCGCCGCCCGCGCCGGCCACAGGGCCGCCACGAGCTGGTCCATGTGGGAACGCCGCAGCGCGGGGGGCCCTTTGACCAGCTCCAGGCGGTCGGGCAGGAACACGCTCACCAGCGGCCTGAAGCCGAGGTCCAGGACGCGCTCGACGGGGGCGCCGTCGGCGCTCATGCGCTTCGCGGGCTGGGCGGCACCCGCGGCCGCGCCGAAGCCGACGGCGAGCTCGTGCGGTTCGTCCCCGTCGAGCAGCTGAACGGTGACGCGGGCGGCCTCGGCCCCGAAACGGACCAGCTCGCGCTCGTTGCGAGTGCGGGGTGAGCGACCGGTGCAGCCGTAGTAGACGGCCTCCAGGAGGTTGCTCTTGCCGGCTCCGTTGGGTCCGTAGACGACGCTCAGGGAGCCGCCGAGGACGGCCTCCGCGCGTGTGTAGCTGCGAAAGTCGCGCACCTGCACGGACAGGACACGCGCTGCCACGGCGTCACACGTTCAGGCGAATGGGCATGATCAGGTACACGAAGTCGCCCGTCTCGGGCGTTTCGATCACGCCGGGGCGCAGCGGGCTGATCAGCTTCAGCACCAGCTCCTGGGACTCGATGCTCTCGAGCCCGTCCTTGAGGAACTCGGGGTTGAAGCCGATCTCGAAGACCTCGCCGTGGAAGGGCACGGGGATCGCCTCACTGGCCTCGCCGATGTCGGGAGTCTGGGCCGAGACGGTGAGCGTGCCCTCGCTGAAGCTGAGCCGCAGGGGCGCGTTCTTCTGGGCCAGCAGGCTGATGCGGCGCACCACCTCGCCCAGCTCGGCGGTCGACATGCGCAGCTCGTGATCGACCGAGTCGGGCAGCAGCTGGCGGTAGTTGGGGAACTGGCCGTCGATCAGGCGGGAGGAGAGCACCGTGTCGCCGAGCTCGAAGATCACCTGGTTGGATCCCCGGCTGACCGAGAGCGTGTCGGTGTCGGTGGAAGACGCGATCCGGACCAGCTCCTGCAGGGCGCGCGCCGGGACGTTGACCTCGAGCGCGCTCTGCACGGCGGGCTCGAGCGTAGTCTGCTTGACGCACAGGCGATAGGAGTCTGTGGCCACCATCCGCAGCTCCGATCCCGAGGCCGTCATCAGGATCCCGGTGAGGACCGGGCGGGTCTCGTCGCGGGAGGCCGATCGAGCCACACGGCTGACGGTCGCCACAAAGGCCTCCGCCGGGAGGGTCACGCGCGTGTCGGGCTCTGGCTCCGGCAGCGTGGGGAAGTCCTCGGCCCGGAGGGTGCGCAGGTGGAAGGTGGCCGGGCCGCTGATGATCTCGACGTCGCCCTCGGCGCTGCGCAGCTCCATCGTCAGCTGCTCAGCGGGCAGCGAGCGGACCACGTCGAGCAGGAGCCGGGCCGGCAACACGGCGGCTCCCGGGCGCTCGACCTCGGCGGTGAGCGGTACGCGCAGGCCGACGTCCATGTCGGTGGCCAGCAGCTCGGGTGGGCTGTCGGGCTGGGCCGAGACCATCACTCCGGAGAGCGCCTGTACGGCGCTGCGGGTCGAAGCCACGCGTACCGCGCCCTGAAGTTGGTTCAGAAAGTCAGAACAGGGGAGGATCAGCTTCATCTGTCTAGAGAGATATCGAGAAGTACATAGGGGCTGTGGAGATGTGCAAAGTCAACATTCATCGAGGATCTGACGGCAGGCGGTGGTGGACAGCCGGTGGACCGACGGTGGGCAGTCTCTCAGGCTCAGCGGTCGCGGGGGTCTTCACGTCGTCGCCGGCGGCTCGCAGCCGAGCGCTGTGCAGAGACGGTGCAGTGTGAGCCTGGAGGACTCATCGGAGCTGATCTTGGCGGAGGCCCGCCGGCAGGCGTGAAGGACCGTGGTGTGGTCCCGTCCGCCGAACTCCTGGCCGATCGACAGCAGCGACTGGCCGGTGATCTCTCGCGAGAGGTACATGGCGATCTGGCGCGGCCAGGCCACACGGGCGGCGCGGGAGCTCGACAGCAGCTCCTCGGAGGAGACGCCGAACAGCTCACACGCGGCCGCTTGGATCTCGGTGACGGTGCGTGGGCGCAGGCCGGGTGAAGGTGCCTCGGGGTAGAGGCCGTCGAGGACCTCTTCGGCCAGGCCGCGGGTGATCGCCCGTCCGCTCAGCGAGCTGAAGGCGACCACACGAATGAGCGCCCCCTCCAGCGCCCGCACGTTGGTGTGGACGCGGGCGGCGATCACCTCGAGCGCCTGCTCGTCGTCGAGGCGGACGTCGTCGTGGTGGGCCCGCTTGCGCAGGATCGCCAGGCGGGTGGCATGGTCCGGTGGCTTGATGTCCGCGATCAGCCCGGCGGCGAAACGCTCTCGCAACCTGTCCTCGAGCGCCTGCAGGTCGTGAGGGGGGCGGTCGGAGGTCAGCACGATCTGACGGCCGTCGTCGTGCAGGGCGTTGAAGGTGTGGAAGAACTCTTCCTCGGTGCGGGTCTTCTGCTGCAGGAACTGGACGTCGTCGAGCAGCAGCACGTCGACGTCGCGGAAGCGGGCCTTGAAGCGCTCGACCCCGCCGGAGGAGAGCGCGGCCAGGAACTCGTTCGTGAACGACTCTCCGGTGGTGGCTCGGACGCTCATCTCGGGCGCGTGCAGCAGGAGCAGGTTGGCGATCGCGCTCAGGAGGTGGGTCTTGCCGACGCCCGGGGGGCCGCAGATGAAGAGCGGGTTGTAGGCCTGGGCTGGTATCTCCGCGACGGTCAGCGCGGCCGCGTGGGCGAGGCGGTTGCTGTCGCCGATCACGAACTGCTCGAAGGTGAGCTTGGGGTTGCCGAGCGGGCTGGCCCGGAACGACGGCCGCGGAGGTGGAGGCGCGGAGGCGGGACGCCTGCCGCCGGCGTCGCGGACGGGCTGCTCGGATGCTTCGGTCAGCTCCAGCTGCCAGTCGGGGCCGAGCGCCAGCTCGATGCTGGCCTGGATGGCGCGCCCGTAACGCTCCTGGATCCAACGGCGGGCGTGTGCGGGCACGGCCACCACCACGGACTGCTCGCGCAGTTCGAGCGCTCGCAGTGGCTCGAGCCAGATCTTGTAGGTCGGCTCGTCGACCACGAGCGCGAGCTGGGCCTGGACGTGCGACCAAATCTCCTCGAGGTCGTGGTTCACGGCAGCGCCTTGCGGCTCCTTCCCAGAAGCGGCCAACGTCAGTATTGAAAGAGGGCCCGAGGGCCCGGGGGCAGCGACTATAGCCAACCCCCAAAGCCCGCCGAGAGGGCTGCTCGCAATTGGCGAGGAATTTTCCGAGCGCCCCTCCGAGGGGCTCCGGCGGGCCCCGGCGACGGCTCCGATTCGCGCCCCTGTCGAGCGAACCACAGGCGGAACTGAGGCCCTCCCGCACCCCTATACTCCATGCGGCATGAAGCGGACCTACCAGCCCAAGAAGCGCAAGCGTGCGCGTGTCCACGGCTTCCGCGCGCGTATGCGTACGCGGGCCGGACGGTTGACCCTCAAGCGTCGCCGCGACAAGGGACGCAAGCGGCTATCCACCTGAGACGCCGCGGCGGGCAACGCGCGAGGTGAGCGAGGAGCACGCGATCAGGCCGCGCCTCACGTCCCGCGGAGGGCGCCTGTCACGCAGCGCCGAGTTCGAGCGTGTCTACCGTCACGGCCGCTCGACCGCCACACGTCACTTCGTGCTGTACGTGTTCGACAGTCCGACTGCCGGCCCCAGTCGCCTCGGCCTGTCGGTGTCCCGCAAGGTCGGCGGCGCCGTGCAGCGCAACCTCGTCAAGCGCGTGCTGAGGGAGGCCTTTGCGGCGATCGTCGAGCAGGTCGGCGAGGGCCACGACCTGGTCATCGTGGCGCGGCCGGGAGCTGCCGAGCTGACCGAGCGCGACGGCTTGGCCGGCGTGCAGGAGGCGCTCGCGGAGCTGCTGTCGAAGGCCGGCCTCACGGCTGTCGCGGCGGAGGGCCGATGAGCTCGACGGCCGCCCAGCGTCCGCAACCGGCGACGGCGGTGCGTCTCGTACGCGCGCTCGTGAGCCTGCCGATCGTCCTCTACCAGCGCGTGATCTCGCCCGCCCTGCCGCGGCGCTGCAAGTACGAGCCGACGTGCTCCCGCTACGCGGTGGACGCGATCCGCGAGTTCGGCGTGGGCCGCGGCCTGGTGCTGGCCGGCTGGCGGCTGCTGCGCTGCAACCCCTTCAGCTACGGCGGCTTTGACCCGGTCGAGGATCAGCACCTCTTCAAGGCCGCCCACCGCCACGGCCACTCCCCCGGGGACGGACCGGCGTGATCCTCGCGAACATCATCCAGGACGCCTTCGCGCCCCTGATCAGCCTCTTCGAAGGGATCATGGTGTTCATCCACGACCACCTCGTGGGGGGCAGCTGGGGCCTGGCGATCGTGCTCTTGACGGTGCTGATCCGGGCGGTGCTGGTGCCGCTGACCTACCGGCAGCTGAAGTCGATGCAGGAGATGCAGCGGCTGGCGCCCCAGATGCAGGAGATCAAAGAGCGCTACAAGGACGACAAACAGCGCCAGCAGCAGGAGCTGATGAAGTTCTACCAGGAGAACAAAATCAACCCGCTGGCGTCCTGCCTGCCGCTGGTGCTGCAGCTGCCCGTGTTCATCTCGCTGTTCTACATGCTGCGCACGGACCTGAAGAAGCACATCTGCCCGGAAGGGCTCATCACGGCCTACGAGCACGCCTCGCACAAGATGGTCCAGCACATCGGCGAAGTGCCGTCGAAGTTCGTCGGGGAAAAGACCTGCGACGAAGTCCAGGCGCACTCGGCCAAGTTCCTGTTCATCCCCGACATCACCGCCAAGGCCACGGGCATCGTGCTGATCGTGCTGATCGTCCTCTACGTCGGCTCCCAGCTGGGCTCCACGCTGATCGCCACCGCCAGCGCCGACCCCAACCAGCGGCGCCTGATGCTGCTGCTGCCGGTCGTGTTCGTGGTGATCCTGTTCCGCTACCCCGCGGGCCTGCTCGTGTACTGGATCACGACCAACGTGTGGACGATCGGCCAGCAGTCGATCATCCGCCGCCGACTGCCCCCGCCACCACGCCCGGCCAAGAAGGAGTCGGCCGGCGGGAAACCCCGAAGTTCGTTCAAACAGCTGCTCGCAGGCGCCGCCGGCCAGCCGGCGCCCGGGGTCGCCGGCGCTTCGAGCGGCGGAGGCTCTGCTTCGAGCGGCGCCGAGAACGGTGCCTCGGCGGCGAATCCGTCCGCGCCCCCGCCGCGGCCGCCACGTAAGAAGAAGAAACGATCAGGGAGGCGTAGATGAACGACGCGAGCCCCGAGCCCTCGCAGGACGACGCGGAGCTTGAGCCCGCCGAGGCCCTGGAGGAGCTGCTCGAGGAAATCCTCGAGACCCTGGATCTGGACGCGAGCGTCGAGGTCGAAGAGGGCGATGGAACGCTGACGGGCCGTCTGGAGGGCGAAGGGCTCGGCCTGTTCATCGGCCGGCGCGGCCAGACGATCGACGCCGTCCAGCACCTCGCCCAGCGGATCGTGTTCCCCGAGGGACCCTCTCCGGTGCGGGTTGTGATCGACGCCGACGGCTACCGTGAGCGGCGCGCGGAGTCCTTGCGGGGCCAGGCCGACGACGCGGCCGAGGACGCGATCGCGACCGGCAAGCCGGTGGAGCTGGACCCGCTGCCCGCGTTCGAGCGCAGGATCGTGCACGAGTACCTGCGCGACCGTGGCGACGTGGACACCCACAGCGAGGGTGACGAACCCGACCGCTTCCTGATCGTCAGCCCCAAGCGCGACTGAGCTCCGAACCACCCGGGCCCCCGCCGGCGGCGTGGACGCCTCAGCCCGGCTCGCCCTGCCGGCGGGACTTGGCGCGACTGGCTTGGCGACGGAAGAAGTCGGCGTAGTCCTCGCGCATGGCCCGTACCCGCTGGGCCGCGTGGGCGTCGATCTCATCGCTCAGGAGCGACTCCACGACGGGGAGCACGTCCTCGACCAGGGCATCCCCGCGGGCCATCCACTGGTAGTAGTTGCGCCCGCCGTGACCGTACGGGCCATACAGCCGCGAGCGCGGGAACAGACGCTCCAGCCAGCGGAACAGGGTCTCGTGCCGGACGTGCATCCGCAGCGTGATCTGGGGATACCGTCCGTCGCCGCCGAAATGCCCCTCCCCGATCAGGACACCCACGACCAGGCCGCGCTCGGCGTCGGTGAGCTCTCGCTGCTGGGCCTCGGCCACGCGGGAAATTGTCTCACGAAAGTTGTTTCACCGTCATGAAAAACGTGAAACATGCGGCTCCGAGCGGCGGGCGCCCGCGCACCGGCGTGGGCGACGTGCCCGGAGGCGATCGCTCCGGGGATGCCTGCACGGGTGGCGCGGATGGGACCGATCGCCGCGGGCGGGCGGCGGCCCAGAGCACAAAAGTTGTTTCACCGTCATGAAAAACGTGAAACATCCGGCGGCGCTCGCCGGGCTGGCGGACCGCTACGGGCTGAGCCCCGCCCAGCAGGTACAGCTCGGGGCGGTGCTCGACACGCTCGAGCGGGATCCGCGGGCGCCGACGAGCGTGCGCGCGCCCGAGCGGGCGCTGGAGGTGCACCTGGCCGACTCGCTGGTGGCCACCGAGCTCGCCGAGGTGAGGGCGGCCGAGTCGCTCGTGGACATCGGGTCGGGGGCTGGAGTGCCGGGCGTGGTGCTGGCCGTGGCGCTGCCGGGCTGCGAGGTGCGGCTGCTGGAGAGCCAGCGCCGCAAGTGCGTGTTCCTCGAGGATCTGCTCGGGATCGTGGCGGTCGGCAACGCGGAGGTGGTGTGTGCGCGCGCCGAGGATTGGCCGGCGGGCCGCGAACGTCACGACGTGGCGAGCGCGCGGGCGCTCGGTGCCCAGCCGCTGGTACTCGAGTACGCGGCGCCGCTGCTGAAGCTGGGGGGCGTGCTCGTGGACTGGCGGGGCAGGCGCGATCCCGAGGAGGAGCTGGCCGCGGTGCGGGCCGGGGAACTGCTCGGGCTGGAGCGCCGGGAGGTCGTCCCGGTCACGCCATATCCGCGGGCCGCGGACCTGCACCTGCATGTGTGGGCCAAGCTGTCGGCCACGCCGGAGCGCTTTCCACGGCGCCCCGGGATCGCCCGCAAGCGCCCCCTCGGGGGTTGAGGAGCGCTCGCGCGAGCGGCCGGCTCGGGGGCCGGGGGGAGGACGCTCGGGAAACGGCGCTCCGGCGCGAACGGCGCTAGCGTTGCGGCTGGTGGGAACCGTTTACGCGATCGCCAACCAGAAGGGCGGAGTGGGCAAGACGACGACCGCGGTCAACGTGGCGGCCTGCATCGCCGAGGCCGGCTACGAGACGCTGCTGGTTGACGTCGACCCGCAGGCGAACGCGACCGTGGGGCTGGGGATCGCGCGGACGCAGGCCCCGGGGCTGTATGAGGTGCTGGCCGGGGACGTGGACGCGGGGGACGCCCTCACCGACACGCCGGTCAGGGGGCTGAAGATGCTCCCGGCCGGGGAGGGGCTGGCCGCGGCCGGCATCGAGCTGCCCCGGATCGACGGCTTCGAGTATCGCCTGCGGGACGCTCTGGCACGGGTGCGGGAGTCCTTTGAGTACGTCATCCTCGACTGTCCCCCCTCGCTGGGTCCGCTGACGCTGTGCGCGCTAGTGGCCGCGGACCGCGTGATCGTGCCGGTCCAGACCGAGTACTACGCGCTCGAGGGGCTGGCCGGGCTGCTGGAGACGCTCGAGCTGGTGCAGCGGGAGTTGAACCCGCGTCTGACCGTGGCGGGGATGCTGCTGACGATGTATGACGCCCGCACCCGCCTCGGCCAGGACGTCGAGCGGGAGGTGCGGGCCCACTTCCCCGAGCTCGTCTTCCAGACCGTGATCCCGCGCAACGTGAGGGTGGGGGAGGCCCCCAGCTACGGCCTTCCGGTCACCCATCACGACCCCCACAGCGCCGGGGCGGCCGCTTATTTCGAGCTCGCCAAGGAGGTGGCGGCGCGTGGCTAGGCCGAAGCCCGGGATGGGGCGGGGCCTGAGCGCGATCCTGTCGGCCTCCGGCGAGAGCCCGGATGCAGGCGACCAGGAGCTGAGGGAGCTGCCGGTGGACCTGATCGCGCCCAACCCGCAGCAGCCGCGCCGGCGTTTCGACCAGGCCTCGCTGGAGGCGCTGGCCGAGTCCGTGCGGGACACCGGGGTGCTCCAGCCCGTGCTCGTGCGCCCGCGGCCCGGAGGGCGCTACGAGCTGGTGGCCGGCGAGCGGCGCTGGCGGGCGGCCAAGCTGGCGGAGCTCGAGACCGTGCCGGCGCTCGTGCGCGCGCGCGAGGACAGCGCCTCGCTGGAGCTGGCCCTGGTCGAGAACATGGTGCGGGAGGACCTCAACCCGATCGAGGAGGCGCGGGCCTGCGCGGGGCTGGTGGAGGAGCTCGGTCTGACTCGCGAGGAGGTGGGGCGGCGGATCGGGCGCAGCCGTGTGGCGGTGAGCAACCTGTTACGGCTGCTCGAGCTCCCCGACGAGGCGATCGAGATGCTCGAAGAGGGGGTCCTGAGCGAGGGGCACGGCCGCGCGCTGCTACTCGCCGAGGACCACGACGAGCGCCGCCGGCTGGCGCGTGAAGCGCGCGAGCAGCAGTGGTCGGTGCGGACTCTCGAGGAGCGGGCGAGGGACGGCGCCTCGGCGAGCGCCGGCAAGGGCGCCCGGCGGGGTGGCGGCGGGGCGCACCCCGACCAGCTCCAGGCGGCCTCGGAGATCGCCTCCGCGCTGGGGCGGGCGCTGGGTGCGGAGGTCAAGGTCAGGCCAACACGCACCGGCTATCGCGCCGAGCTGGCCTTCGCCAGCCCCGAGGAGGCACTCGAGCTGGCCGACCGCGTGGCCCCCGGCAGCTGACCCACCGGCGCCCGGGTGGGCTATGCGACACTGTGAGCCGTTGCTGAGAAGGGCGATTAGCTCAGTTGGTTAGAGCGCTTCTCTGATAAGGAAGAGGTCCCTGGTTCGAGTCCAGGATCGCCCATCGAACCCGTCGGGCGCGCCTACCGTGGGTGCCGGTGACCGCTCAGTCTTGCCCGCCGGGCAGCCTGCATGCCCGGGCGCTGAACCGGTCCTCGAGCGTGTTTCCGGAGACCGGAGGAGCGCAGGCCGTGACGACCCCGATGATCCACGAGGCTGGGACAGGGCCATAGAAGCGGCTGTGGTCTGATTCGCCGGCCCCTGCTAGCGGCCGATCGCCGCTTCGTGCTGCGGAAAACTGCTTGCAGGGGTCTCACCTGTCTGGTACGTTCGTCCACTCTGCCCCGCGTAGGCTAAACAGCGCCCCTCGACGGCTTCGGCTGGGCGCGCCTAGACGTCATAGGAGACGACTCGGGATCATGGAAGATAGGTTCACCGTCGCGGACGCGCCCGATCGGGTGGTTACACTCCGCGCGCTTCGTCAAGGAAGCACATGCGGTCCCGCTCTCTGGAGGGAGAGCCGGCGACCGCGGGGCACAAGTTCACTGGATAGGGCCCACTCCCGGGCCTGCGGTTCTTAGGAGGAGACCATGATTCATCGCGCTCGATCAGGTCGGCAGCCGGTTAACGGAATCGCACTCGGGTGGGGCCTCTCGCAGAGGTCGCGGCGGCTCTGGCTCGTCGCGCAGCTCCTCGGCGTGTTCGTGACGATGGCGCTGGTGTCCTCCGCGTCTCCTTCGGCCGCCCTTGCCGGCGGCGGATATGGCGGCGGCAGCGGCGGAAATGAATGCACCTACGGGTGGGGCGGCTCGGGCTGCGAACAGTGTTACTTCGAGTTCGGCTGCGAATCGGTCAGCTTCTCGATCGTCAAGGAACAGCGCATCGCCGGTGAACACTCCTACACCGCCAACAAGCTGACGGGGGACGTCGGGCAGAAGATCGAATACAAGATCACCGTCACCAACACGGGGAACTCGACGCTCAATCTCGGGCCGTTGTCTGACGGGGCATGTACCAACATCAACCCATCGGGCAGCACGGTTCTGAGGTCCAATGAATCGGAGACCTTCACGTGCGAACACGTCCTCGGCCAGAGTGACCACTCGCCGTATACGAACTACGCCTCGATCGAAGGCTGCCTGAAGTCCTACGAGAAGCAGTTCCCGTGCGGTCACGGCTACGGCCAGCAGGGGGGCACCCCGTGCAAGGTCAAACAATCCAACACGGTCGAAGTCGAACTCTCGCCGAGCTTCGCGATCAAGAAGGAACAGCGGATCAAGGGCGAAAGCACCTACACGACGGCGAAACTCAAAGCCAAAATCGGTCAGACGGTCGAATACCTGATCACCGTCGAAGACACCGGGAGCTCCACCGTCACCTTCGGCTCGCTCACGGATGCGAAATGCACGAACATCAAACCCACGGGGTCGTTCGAACTCGCGCCCGGGTCGAAAAAGAGCTTTACGTGCGAACACGTGCTGGGCGAAGGCGATCGGCCGATCTACACGAACGCGGCCACGATCGAAGGCTGCCTGAAGTCCCACGAAAAGGAATACCCGTGCGGCCACGGCTACGGCCAGCAGCCGGGAACGACCTGCAAGGTCAAAGAATCGAACACGGTCGAAGTCGAAGTCGAAGTCGAAACGCCCTCGTTCAACATCAAGAAGGAACAGCGGATCAAGGGCGAAAGCAGCTACACGGCGGCGAAACTCAAAGGCAAAGTGGGGCAGACGGTCGAATACCTGATCACGGTCGAAAACAACGGTGGCTCGGCGGTCACGTTCGGGGCTCTGACGGACGCGAAATGCACGAACATCAAACCGTCGGGCTCCTCTGAACTGGCGGCCGGCGCGAAAGAGACCTTCACGTGCGAACACGTCCTGGCGGAAGGCGACAAACCGATCTACACCAACGTCGCCACGATCGAAGGCTGCCTGAAGTCCCACGAAAAAGAATTCCCCTGCGGCCACGGCTACGGCAACAAACCCGGCACGACGTGCAAGATCAAAGAATCGAACACGGTCGAAGTCGAAGTCGAAGTCGAAACGCCGCTGTTCACGATCCACAAGGAACAGCGCATCCAGGGCGAACTGTCCTACACCGCGGCGAAACTCAAAGGCCAGATCGGTCAGACGATCGAATACCTGATCACGGTTGAAAACACCGG
Source organism: uncultured Solirubrobacteraceae bacterium (assembly GCA_963846255.1). Classification (GTDB taxonomy): domain Bacteria; phylum Actinomycetota; class Thermoleophilia; order Solirubrobacterales; family Solirubrobacteraceae; genus Palsa-744. Next base: position 2,519,885 of record CAWJVE010000002.1, on the reverse strand, counting down.
CGGCACCGCCGTCACGTTCGGCCCTCTGACCGATGCGAAATGCACGAACATCAAACCGTCCGGCTCGTCTGAACTCGCCGCCGGCGCAAAAGAGACCTTCACGTGCGAACACGTCCTGGTGGAAGCGGACGCTCCGATCTACACCAACGCCGCCACGATCGAAGGCTGCCTGAAGTCCCACGAAAAAGAATTCCCCTGCGGCCACGGCTACGGCAACAAACCCGGCACGACGTGCAAGATCAAAGAATCGAACACGGTCGAAGTGGAAGTCGAACCGGCGAAACCGAGCTTCGAAATCAAGAAGGAACAGCGGATCGCTGGGGAAGCTGGGTTCACGACCGCGAAATTGACCTCTGAAGTTGGGAAGAAGGTCGAATACAAGATCACGGTGACGAACACCGGGAACACGACCTTGAAATTCTCGGCGTTGACGGACACGAAATGCTCGGGGATCAGTCCGGCTGGGGAAACGGTCCTGAAAGCGAAAGAAGCGGAGACGTTCAGCTGCGAACACACGCTGGGTGAAGGGGACGAAAACCCGTACAAGAACTCGGCGTCGATCGAAGCGAACAAAGAACCGAAAACGTCGAACACGGTCGAAGTGGAAATCAAAAAGCCGAACTTCGAAATCAAAAAGGAACAGCGGCTGAAAGGCGAAGTGGGCTACTCGACCTCGCCGCCGCCGTTGAAAGGCGAAGTTGGGGAGACCGTGGAATACAAGATCACGGTCAAGAACACGGGGAACACGACGATCAAATTCGAAGCGGTCAAAGACGCGAAATGCACGAACTTCTCGCCGGCGCTCGCGGCGTTCGAACTAGCGCCGGGAGCGGAACAGGTCTACACGTGCGAACACCTGCTCGTGGAAGGCGATGGGCCGATCTACACGAACGCGGCGACCGTGAAAGGCGGCGAAAAAGAAAAAGAAACGCCGCCCGTGGAAGTCGAAGTCAAAGAAACCCACGGCTTCGAAATCAAGAAGGAACAGCGGATCGCTGGGGAAGCTGGGTTCACGACCGCGAAATTGACCTCTGAAGTTGGGAAGAAGGTCGAATACAAGATCACGGTGACGAACACCGGGAACACGACCTTGAAATTCTCGGCGTTGACGGACACGAAATGCTCGGGGATCAGTCCGGCTGGGGAAACGGTCCTGAAAGCGAAAGAAGCGGAGACGTTCAGCTGCGAACACACGCTGGGTGAAGGGGACGAAAACCCGTACAAGAACTCGGCGTCGATCGAAGCGAACAAAGAACCGAAAACGTCGAACACGGTCGAAGTGGAAATCAAAAAGCCGAACTTCGAAATCAAAAAGGAACAGCGGCTGAAAGGCGAAGTGGGCTACTCGACCTCGCCGCCGCCGTTGAAAGGCGAAGTTGGGGAGACCGTGGAATACAAGATCACGGTCAAGAACACGGGGAACACGACGATCAAATTCGAAGCGGTCAAAGACGCGAAATGCACGAACTTCTCGCCGGCGCTCGCGGCGTTCGAACTAGCGCCGGGAGCGGAACAGGTCTACACGTGCGAACACCTGCTCGTGGAAGGCGATGGGCCGATCTACACGAACGCGGCGACCGTGAAAGGCGGCGAAAAAGAAAAAGAAACGCCGCCCGTGGAAGTCGAAGTCAAAGAAACCCACGGCTTCGAAATCAAGAAGGAACAGCGGATCGCTGGGGAAGCTGGGTTCACGACCGCGAAATTGACCTCTGAAGTTGGGAAGAAGGTCGAATACAAGATCACGGTGACGAACACCGGGAACACGACCTTGAAATTCTCGGCGTTGACGGACACGAAATGCTCGGGGATCAGTCCGGCTGGGGAAACGGTCCTGAAAGCGAAAGAAGCGGAGACGTTCAGCTGCGAACACACGCTGGGTGAAGGGGACGAAAACCCGTACAAGAACTCGGCGTCGATCGAAGCGAACAAAGAACCGAAAACGTCGAACACGGTCGAAGTGGAAATCAAAAAGCCGAACTTCGAAATCAAAAAGGAACAGCGGCTGAAAGGCGAAGTGGGCTACTCGACCTCGCCGCCGCCGTTGAAAGGCGAAGTTGGGGAGACCGTGGAATACAAGATCACGGTCAAGAACACGGGGAACACGACGATCAAATTCGAAGCGGTCAAAGACGCGAAATGCACGAACTTCTCGCCGGCGCTCGCGGCGTTCGAACTAGCGCCGGGAGCGGAACAGGTCTACACGTGCGAACACCTGCTCGTGGAAGGCGATGGGCCGATCTACACGAACGCGGCGACCGTGAAAGGCGGCGAAAAAGAAAAAGAAACGCCGCCCGTGGAAGTCGAAGTCAAAGAAACCCACGGCTTCGAAATCAAGAAGGAACAGCGGATCGCTGGGGAAGCTGGGTTCACGACCGCGAAATTGACCTCTGAAGTTGGGAAGAAGGTCGAATACAAGATCACGGTGACGAACACCGGGAACACGACCTTGAAATTCTCGGCGTTGACGGACACGAAATGCTCGGGGATCAGTCCGGCTGGGGAAACGGTCCTGAAAGCGAAAGAAGCGGAGACGTTCAGCTGCGAACACACGCTGGGTGAAGGGGACGAAAACCCGTACAAGAACTCGGCGTCGATCGAAGCGAACAAAGAACCGAAAACGTCGAACACGGTCGAAGTGGAAATCAAAAAGCCGAACTTCGAAATCAAAAAGGAACAGCGGCTGAAAGGCGAAGTGGGCTACTCGACCTCGCCGCCGCCGTTGAAAGGCGAAGTTGGGGAGACCGTGGAATACAAGATCACGGTCAAGAACACGGGGAACACGACGATCAAATTCGAAGCGGTCAAAGACGCGAAATGCACGAACTTCTCGCCGGCGCTCGCGGCGTTCGAACTAGCGCCGGGAGCGGAACAGGTCTACACGTGCGAACACCTGCTCGTGGAAGGCGATGGGCCGATCTACACGAACGCGGCGACCGTGAAAGGCGGCGAAAAAGAAAAAGAAACGCCGCCCGTGGAAGTCGAAGTCAAAGAAACCCACGGCTTCGAAATCAAGAAGGAACAGCGGATCGCTGGGGAAGCTGGGTTCACGACCGCGAAATTGACCTCTGAAGTTGGGAAGAAGGTCGAATACAAGATCACGGTGACGAACACCGGGAACACGACCTTGAAATTCTCGGCGTTGACGGACACGAAATGCTCGGGGATCAGTCCGGCTGGGGAAACGGTCCTGAAAGCGAAAGAAGCGGAGACGTTCAGCTGCGAACACACGCTGGGTGAAGGGGACGAAAACCCGTACAAGAACTCGGCGTCGATCGAAGCGAACAAAGAACCGAAAACGTCGAACACGGTCGAAGTGGAAATCAAAAAGCCGAACTTCGAAATCAAAAAGGAACAGCGGCTGAAAGGCGAAGTGGGCTACTCGACCTCGCCGCCGCCGTTGAAAGGCGAAGTTGGGGAGACCGTGGAATACAAGATCACGGTCAAGAACACGGGGAACACGACGATCAAATTCGAAGCGGTCAAAGACGCGAAATGCACGAACTTCTCGCCGGCGCTCGCGGCGTTCGAACTAGCGCCGGGAGCGGAACAGGTCTACACGTGCGAACACCTGCTCGTGGAAGGCGATGGGCCGATCTACACGAACGCGGCGACCGTGAAAGGCGGCGAAAAAGAAAAAGAAACGCCGCCCGTGGAAGTCGAAGTCAAAGAAACCCACGGCTTCGAAATCAAGAAGGAACAGCGGATCGCTGGGGAAGCTGGGTTCACGACCGCGAAATTGACCTCTGAAGTTGGGAAGAAGGTCGAATACAAGATCACGGTGACGAACACCGGGAACACGACCTTGAAATTCTCGGCGTTGACGGACACGAAATGCTCGGGGATCAGTCCGGCTGGGGAAACGGTCCTGAAAGCGAAAGAAGCGGAGACGTTCAGCTGCGAACACACGCTGGGTGAAGGGGACGAAAACCCGTACAAGAACTCGGCGTCGATCGAAGCGAACAAAGAACCGAAAACGTCGAACACGGTCGAAGTGGAAATCAAAAAGCCGAACTTCGAAATCAAAAAGGAACAGCGGCTGAAAGGCGAAGTGGGCTACTCGACCTCGCCGCCGCCGTTGAAAGGCGAAGTTGGGGAGACCGTGGAATACAAGATCACGGTCAAGAACACGGGGAACACGACGATCAAATTCGAAGCGGTCAAAGACGCGAAATGCACGAACTTCTCGCCGGCGCTCGCGGCGTTCGAACTAGCGCCGGGCGCGGAACAGGTCTACACGTGCGAACACCTGCTCGTGGAAGGCGATGGGCCGATCTACACGAACGCGGCGACCGTGAAAGGCGGCGAAAAAGAAAAAGAAACGCCGCCCGTGGAAGTCGAAGTCAAAGAAACCCACGGCTTCGAAATCAAGAAGGAACAGCGGATCGCTGGGGAAGCCAACTACACCAAGTCAGAACTCTTCTCGGAAATCGGCAAGAAGGTGGAATACCTCATCACCGTCAAGAACACCGGGAACACGACCGTCAAATTCGGTGCGCTGAAAGACGCGAAATGCACCAACATCAACCCGTCGGTCGAAACGACCCTGAAAGCCGGGGAAATGGAGACGTTCACGTGCGAACACGTACTCGTGGCGGGCGACAAGCCGGTCTATGTGAACGTGGCGGCGATCACCGGCGGAGGGGTCGAAAAAGAATCGAACACCGTGGTCGTGAAGATCAAAGAAGAAGAACACAAACCGGGCTTTACGATCACGAAGTTCCAGGAAATCCGCGGCTCCGGCAAGGGCTTCACGGCCGGAGCGCTCGTGGGCAGCGTCGGCCAGACCGTGGACTACGAGCTGATCGTGAAGAACACCGGCAACACGCCGCTGACGTTCTCGAACTTCACGGACACGAAATGCGTCGAAATCGTCGAAGGGCGAAACGAACTCCTGCCCGGCGAAGAAACGACCTACACGTGCCACCACGTGATCACCGAAGTCGGCGACTGGGTCAACGAAGGCACGATCACCGGGACGCCTCCGGGCGAATCGCCGATCACGCACACGTCGAACCAGGTGGTCGTCTACGACGCGCTCTTCAAGATCGAAAAGCTCCAGCGGCTCTCGTCGAACGATCCGTTCACGACCTTCGAACTGACGGGCACTGTCGGCCAGGTCGTCCAGTACGAGATCGTCGTGACGAACACCTCGGAAATCTCGCTGACGTTCTCGAACCTGACCGACCCGAACTGCCAGAACATCACGGGCGGACCCGGCGCCAACCCGGTACCCCCGGGGCAGTCGACGGTCTACACCTGCGAACACGCGCTCTCGACGGTGGGCCCGTACGCAAACGAAGCGTCGGTGGAAGGCAACGAAGGCGCAGGCACAAAGACCTCCAACAAGGTGGTCGTGAACGTGACCGCGGCGCCCGTGAACCCGCCGCCCCCCGGGCCGGCTGCGAAACAGCAGGTCGCCGGGATCTGCGACATCTCGGAGTCCTCGATCACCCTCCACGGCGCGTCCGGCTCGAAGAAGAAGCCGTTCAACGTCAGCGTGCCGTCGCTGGGGATCAAGGAAATCACGTTCTACGTAGACGGCCACAAGCTCAAGACGCTGACGGCCGCCCACGCGGTGAAGGGGCAGTTCGTGGTCACGGTCGACCCGCGCAAGTACCACTTCGGCGCCCACAAGGTGTCGATCAAGACCGTGATGACCAACGCGGCCTGCGCAAGGATCGCGCGCACGGGCGTGTTCGTGCGGGCCAAGCCCGCCGCCATAAAGCCGAAATTCACCGGCTGAGCCGGGGCTACGGCGGCTACGCCGGGCTGACAGCAGAGGGGGCGGCCACCGGGTCGCCCCCTCGTCGTGGCGCCGGTTCCCGCTTGATAATGCCGGGAACCTGCCCCAAAATGGTCCGGGTGGACGGGGATTCTCGCTCGTGATGAGCTCGAGCCGCTCTATGGGACCGTCCCGGCGGACTCGGGCACCTAGACGCCGCCGGGCGCTCGCGCTCGCGCTCGCCGCCATCGTGGCCCTGCTGGCCGCGGTAGTCGCCGTCCCCGGCGCGGCCGGGGAACGCGAGTCCCTGTACCACCCGGGCGTGATCACCTACTACGGCTTCATCGAAAACCCCGTCGAGGTCCGCTCCGGGCCCAGCAACAGCGCACACCGGGTTCTGCGTCTGTCGACGCGCACCGCCGACGGGACCAGCATGGTGGTGGAGGCGATCGCGATGGCCTCCGGGGCGGGCAATCACCAGTGGCTTGAGATCCACATGCCCGTGCTGCCCAACTCCCGCACCGGCTGGGTGCCGGCCTCAGCCGTCAGCCGCCTCGTGCCGCTGCGCGACTGGCTGGTAGTCGAAACCGCGCACCTGAAAATCCGCCTGATCGACTCCGGGCGCACGGTCTTCACGGCGCCGATCGGAATCGGAGCCCGCGGTACCACCACCCCGCACGGGAACTTCTACGTCATCGACCGCCTCACCGACCTCGCTTCGGGAGGCCCCTACGGGCCGCTGGCGTTCGGCACCAGCGCCAAGTCAACCACCCTGACCGACTGGCCGGGGGGAGGCGTCGTCGGCATCCACGGCACCAACCAGCCCAACCTCATCCCGGGACACCCTTCACACGGGTGCATCCGGCTGCGTAACGCGGACATTCTGCGCCTCGGACGGCTGCTGCCGGTCGGGACTCCGGTCACCATCGAGTGACGCCCCGCGTCCTGGACGGACGCACGAATTAACCCCATCCGTCCAGTTTCTGCAAGAAGTTTTGCCATCGGACGTCCGGCCAGCGACTCCTGCACACCCATGCGTCGCCTTGCAGAGGGTTGGCGGCTTCACCCTTTGCGTGTGCCAAACCCCTTTGGTACGTTCGTCCAGCAGTTGGTTCAACCCTAATAACGCACAAGACGTGCGTTTCTTATCAGAGGAGATCGAGCGGATCATGGTCACGGAAGACAGAGGTGCGGGACACTCGTTCCGACGGCGGTGGCAGATGCAGGTAGCGGCAGTACTGATCGTCGCGTTTGCAGCTCTGGCCGCGTCTCCGGCGTTCGCCGGCGCAACGGCGCAGGCGAACACGGGCTCGTCGGGCGGAAGCGGATGCAGCGAAAGCTGGGGCTCCATATCGTCGTGGAGCTACGGCTCTTGTCCCTCCCAGAGCGCCGAATTCACGATTCGCAAGGAACAGCGGCTGAAGGGCGAAAGCAGCTACACGACGTCGAAGCTGACGGGCAAGATCGGGCAGGTCGTCGAATACAAGATCTCGATTGAAAACACGGGCACCGTGGCGACGCACTTCACGGCCCTGACCGACCCCCACTGCTCCAACATCTCGCCCTCCGGCCAGACCGAACTGGCCGTCGGTGCAAAGGAGTCCTTCACCTGCGAACACACGCTGGCCAAGGGCGACGAATCGCCCTACGTCAACGTGGCCGCGATCGAAGGCTGCTCCAAAGTGGCCGAAAAATCGGGCTACTCGTGCGGCCAGGGCTACGGCAAAACGCCGGGTACGCCGTGCAAGTACAAGGAATCCAACAAGGTCGAAGTGGTCGTCGAACCGGAAACCCCGGAAATCGCGATCCACAAGGAACAGCGCCTTCACGGCGAAACCAACTACACGACCGCCAAACTGACGGGCAAAATCGGGCAGATCGTGGAATACAAGATCACGGTCGAAAACGCGGGTAACGTGGCGCTGCACTTCACGGCCCTCACCGACGCCCACTGCTCGAACATCTCTCCCTCGGGGCAGACCGAACTGGCGCCGGGCGCCAAAGAGGCCTTCACCTGCGAACACACGCTGGCAAAGGCCGACGAACCGGTCTACACGAACGTGGCCTCGATCGAAGGGTGCTCGAAAACGGCCGAAAAAGAAGGCCACATGTGCGGCCAGGGCTACGGGAAGACACCGGGCACGTCGTGCAAGTTCAAGGAATCCAACAAGGTCGAAGTCGGCGTCGAACCGGAAGCTCCGGAATTCGTGATCCACAAGGAACAGCGGTTCCACGGGGAAAGCGGCTACACGACGGCGAAACTGACCGGCAAAGTGGGCCAGACCGTGGAATACAAGATCACGGTCGAAAACACCGGCAACGAGGCGCTGCACTTCACGGCCCTGACGGACGCGAAATGCACGAACATCTCGCCTTCGGGCCAGACGGAACTGGCTGTCGGCGCCAAGGAGTCCTTCACGTGCGAACACACGCTGGTGAAGGGCGATGAACCGGTGTACACGAACGTGGCCTCGATCGAAGGCTGCTCGAAAAACGCCGAAAAAGAAGGCTACACGTGCGGTCACGGCTACGGGAAAACCCCGGGCACGTCGTGCAAGTTCCACGAATCCAACAAAGTCGAAGTCGGCGTCGAACCGGAATCTCCGGAATTCGTGATCCACAAGGAACAGCGGTTCCACGGGGAAAGCGGCTACACGACGGCGAAACTGACCGGCAAAGTGGGCCAGACCGTGGAATACAAGATCACGGTTGAAAACACGGGCAACGTGGCGCTGCACTTCACGGCCCTGACGGACGCGAAATGCTCGAACATCTCGCCCTCCGGCCAGACGGAACTGGCTCCGGGCGCCAACGAGTCCTTCACGTGCGAACACACGCTGGTAAAGGGTGACGAACCGGTGTACACGAACGTGGCCTCGATCGAAGGCTGCTCGAAGAACGCCGAAAAAGAAGGCTACACGTGCGGCCACGGCTACGGGAAAACCCCGGGCACGTCGTGCAAGTTCCACGAATCCAACAAAGTCGAAGTGGGCGTCGAAGCCGAAGAACCGAACTTCACGATCCGCAAGGAACAGCGGATCGGCAGCTCGGGCGGCTACACGACGGCGAGGCTGTCGGCGGAAGTCGGTCAGACCGTTGACTACCTGATCACGGTTGAAAACACCGGCAACATGCCGTTGACGTTCGCACCCCTGACCGACGCGAAATGCACCAACATCCAGCCGTCGGGCTCGACGAAACTGGGCCTTGGCGCGAAAGAGTCCTTCACCTGCGAACACAAGCTGGTGGCGGGCGACAAGCCGGAATACACCAACGTGGCGACCATCGAAGGGGGCGGCAAAGAAAAACCGTCCAACAAAGTGGTCGTCGAAGTCGAAGAACCGAACTTCTCGATCGAAAAGCTCCAGCGCATCTCGGGCTCCTTCACGAAGGAACGCCTGAGCGGAGAAATCGGGAACGTCGTCCACTACGAGATCATCGTCAAGAACACGGGGAACACCACCCTCAAGTTCGGTGCTCTCAAGGACGCGAAATGCACGGGGATCGACCCGGCCGGGGAAACGACCCTGAAAGCCGGCGAATCCGAGACGTTCACGTGCGAACACGCCCTCACGGCGACCGGGGAATACACCAACACCGCCTCGGTCGAATCCAACGGGAAGGAAAAGGAATCGAACGAAGTGGTGGTCGAAGTTCCGGCCAGCCCGAGCTTCACGATCGAAAAGACCCAGGAAATCAAGGGGTCTGGCGCCGGCTACACGAAGGCGCCGCTGACCGGGAAACTCGGCCAGACCGTTGACTACGACATCACCGTGACGAACACCGGCAACGTCTCGCTGAGCCTGTCAGGCCTCACCGATGGGAACTGCACCAACATCGGCGGGGGCGTGAGCAGCCTGGCGGTTGGCGCGAACACCACGTTCACGTGTGAACACGTGCTCACGGCCGTGGGCAGCTGGACCAACGAAGGCACGATCACGGGCACGCCTCCGGGCGGTGCCGGTGTGACCCACACCTCCAACCAGGTGGTGGTCACCGTGCCGGCAGAATCCAGCTTCACGGTCGAAAAGAAGCAGAAGCTCGCCGGTGCATTCACGACCGCAGAACTGGCCGGGAAAATCGGCGAAACCGTCCACTACGAGATCATCGTGACCAACACGGGCAACGTCCCGCTGAAGATCACGAACACGGTCGACGTCAACTGCACCGGCATGACCGGCGGTGCGAGCGAAATCGGCGTCGGCGGGTCGACGATCTTCACTTGCGAACACACGCTCACGAGCGCGGGACCGTACGTGAACGAAGCGACCGTGGTGGGCAACGAAAAACCGCAGACGTCCAACAAAGTGGTCGTCAATGTGGCCGCACAGCAGGTCAAAGCCCAGTGCGCGATCAACGAGTCGGCGATCGTGCTCCACGGCGGGACCGGCTCCAAGCGCGGACCGTTCACGGTCAGCATCAGCTCGCTTGGGATCAAGCAGATCACATTCCTGCTGGACGGCAAGAAGATCAAGACGCTGAAGTCATCCCAGGCGAAGGGCGGCCAGTTCTCGCTGCGGATCGACCCCAGCAAGCTCCACTACGGGGCGCACACGCTGACGGTGAAGACGGTCATGACAGACGCGGGGTGCCCGCCGGTTGCACGGGCTGCCGTGTTCGTCCACCCGCACACGCGGGTGATCACGCCGAAGTTCACCGGCTGAGGCGGAGGCAGCTCTGGCGTCGCGGTGGGCCCCGGGCGGGGGCTCACCGCGAGCCGAGCAAAGCTGGTCTGAGCACCCTCGCGCGCGTATCGGCGGGGGTGCTTCGCTTTGGCGGGGCCTATTCGAGTCGTGTCCAGCGGCAGGAGGAGCGCCCCATCGAGGCGTATACCGTGGATCACGGTGAGTGAGAGCGCCCAGCAGCTGATCGACGACCTCGATCTCGACGCGGCGAGGGCTGCGGTGGCGGGCGACGTCCTACACACGCCGACGATCCCCTGCGAGGAGCTCGCTCCGCTCGCCGGCGGCCCACTCGCCCTGAAGTGCGAGTGTCTGCAGCGGACCGGATCCTTCAAGCTGCGCGGCGCTCTCTCGAAGGTGGCCGCGCTCGGGCCTCGTGCCGCCGCCGGCCTGGTTACCGCCAGTGCCGGCAACCACGGGCGCGCCGTCGCCCAGGCGGCGCTGCTCCACGGCATCTCGTGCGAGGTGTTCATGCCCCGCGAGGCCCCCGTCTTCAAGGTCGAGGCCGTGCAGCGGCTGGGCGCCCGCGTGACGCTCGCCGGCGACTCGGTCGACGAGGCCCTGGCGCTGGCCCGGGAGCGTGCCTCGGAGGACGCCACCGGCGGCCCCGCCCTCGTACATCCCTTCGACGACCTCGACGTGATCGCCGGTCAGGCCACCGTCGGCCTGGAGCTGCTTGAAGACGCCCCTCAGGTGGCCCGGGTCGTGGTCCCGGTCGGCGGCGGGGGCCTGGCGAGCGGCATCGGCGCGGCCCTGCGCCGGGCCGGGGCCGGCGTCGAGCTGATCGGCGTGCAGGCGAGCGCCTGCGCCCCCTATGCCCGGCTGCTGGACGCGGGTGCCGTCGCGCACGAGCCCGTCGCCTCCAGCGGCGCCACGATCGCCGACGGAATCGCGATCAAGCGCCCCGGCGAGCTGACCCGGCCGCTGCTGGAGGAGCTGCTGGACGGTGTCGTCACGGTCGAGGAGGACGAGATCGCCGGCGCAATCGTGCTCCTGGCCGAGCGCGCCAAGCTCGTTTCCGAGGGCGCCGGAGCCGTCTCCCTGGCGGCCGTGCTGAGCGAACGGCTCTCGCCTATCAGCGGCCTCACGGTGGCGATCGTCTCCGGAGGGAACCTGGACAGCGGCCTGTTGTCGGCCGTGCTGCGCCGTCGCGAGACCCAGGAGGGCAGGCGCGTGCGCCTGTTCACGCGGGTCGCCGACCGGCCCGGCGCGCTGGCCGAGCTGCTGGCCCTGGTGGCCCACGCCGGGGCGAATCTGCTGGCGCTCGAGCACCTGCGGGAGGCAATTCCCCTGCACGTACGGGAAACCGGCCTGGCGCTGACACTCGAGACCCGCGGGCCCGAGCACACGCGCGAGCTGCTGGCCCAGCTACGGGACGCCGGCTACGAGGTCGGCGAACAGGATCCGCGGCCGCCGCAGCCGGCCCTTTAGATTTCCTCGGGAACCCCGTCCGGCCGGGCTGCGGGCCGCCCCACAAGGGGCTCTGGAGTGGTATGGTCCGCGATATCGCTAGGACGCTCGAGGGTAGCGGGGGAAGCGCCTCGGGGAGCGCCAAGGGATGGAACCGGGTGGCCGTGGGGCGCTCGGCAAAGCAAAGGCGAAAGGGAGGGTTGCGGACACTATGAGCAGAGCAAAGGTCGCGATCTGCGCGCTGGTCGCCGTATTCATGTTCGGCGCCCTGGCAGGGACGGCACTGGCGAAGAAGGAATATAAACGCGAATTCACGGCCAGCGGCCCGGAAGTCAAGCTTGAAACCGCGGGAGCCGGCACGAGCGGGTACGAATTCACGTTGCCCTTCGAAGAAAAAGGCAAAGGCTTCAAGCCGTACAAGATCAAATGCACGGAAGTCGCCAAAGCTACGGGCGAAATCCACACCACCGAAGGCGTAGCCCAATCCTTCACCGACAAGATCACCCTCGGAGGCTGTAGCAAGGGGAAAGGGAAGTTCTTCAAGCTGGTGACCGTCTCGGCGATCGAATTCGAATTCCACGCCAACGGCACCTTCTCGATCGTCAACGAACCAAAGATGATCCTGGAAGAAGACTGCACGATCATCCTCGACGCCGGCCAGGTTGTGGGCGGAGAAGAGGTCGAAGAAGGCAAAAAAGGACCCGCGAGCTACGTCCAGATCGGCCAGTCGGCGCCGGAAGGCATCCCCAAGGTCGAAGTCAAAATCAAGACTCGCACCCACGAAGAAGGCGAAGTCGACGGGCTCGAATATGAAGGCGAAGGCGGTGGCTGCGAAAACCAGGAACACAAGTTCGAAGGCGGGAAATTCAAGGGCAACTTCTTGGTCCACGCCAAATCGACGAAAGAAAACCCCTGGATCGGCTTCAAGGAAGAACTGCTTCCGAAGCCGCCGAAAGAATAGATTCAGCAGCAAGTAGCACCCTGACCGCCCAGCGGCCAGGTGGTGAGAGGGGAGCGCGCCGGAGAGGCCGCTCCCCTCTCTGCTGTTGTGGTGTGGCGGGCCTGCCGCGTTGAGAGGCGTGGCCGCGGCCACGCGGCGTAGCCGCGGATCTGACAGAGTCCACGACTGAGATGGCGAGCTATTCACTGTCCGGCAAGGTCGCGCTCGTCACCGGAGGTGCTCGCGGCATCGGCTTCGCCACAGCCCGGGCGCTGATTGCCCGCGGCGCCTCGGTCGCGATCGCGGACCTCGACCGGGAGGCCACGATCCGGGCGGCCTCCCAGCTACACGACTCTCGGGCGATCGGCGTGGCCGCCGACGTCACCGACCGGGGCGCGGTCCAGCGCGCGGTGGCCGAAACGGTCGAGCGTTTCGGTGGCCTCGACGTGGTCGTCGCCAACGCCGGCATCGCCTCGCGCGTGGCCACCTTCCGGGCGATGCCCACCGAGACCTTCCAGCGGGTCATCGACGTGGACCTGTTCGGTGTCACGCGGACGGTCGAGGCGGCCCTTCCGCAGATCATCGAGCGCCGCGGCCACGTCGTCGTGATCTCCTCGATCTACGCCTTCACCAACGGCGTCGGGGCGATCCCCTACGCCATGAGCAAGGCCGCCGTGGAGCAGTTCGGCCGGGCGCTGCGCGTCGAGCTGGCCCCCCACGGAGCCAGTGCCAGCGTGGCCTACTTCGGCTTCATCGACACAGAGATGGTCCACCGCGCCCTCGATGCCGATGAGCTCGCCGACATGATGCTCAAGACCCTTCCCCGCCCGCTCCACAAGCGCCTGCAGCCCGCCGTCGCGGGCGAGGCGATCGTGCGCGGCATCGAACGCCGCCAGCCGCGCATCATCAGGCCCCGCCGCTGGACGATCCTGTCGGTGCTGCGAGGGATCCTCGGCCCGCTCAGCGACGCCGCCGTCGAACGCGACCAGAACGCCCAGGAGCTCACCCGTCAGATCGACGCCCGCGCCGGCGAAGACCAGCCGACGACGGCGTAGAGGTAGCGCCGGCTCAGCCGGTAGCGCCGGCTCAGCCGGTCTGGATTCCGCCAGGCCGGACCGAGGGCGCGGGGAGTCGGCTAGCCCGGGATCGAGAGGCCGGCGCTTGCCGCCGCCCCTCTGATGGCCGAGATGGCCACTGCCGCTGCCTGGATTTCGCCGAAGTCGAAGTGACCCGACTTGAGCTTCACGAGCGCCGCTTTGAAGCCCTCGTCGAGGGTCTTCATCGGCGCTCTGAGCGCCGCCAGCTGGGGGCTTTCGGTCGTCGCCACGTAGGCCGCGTGGATCTCGTTGGAGGCCGCCGCCGCTGCCTGGCCGGAGCTGGCCAGGGCCGCCGGACTCGGCTTGCCCTTGAAGGCTCCCTGCTGGTAGGGCGTGTAGATGGCCTTGTAGAAGGTCGTAAAGGCGGCACCGGCGTCCTTCGAGAAGGTGACGGGCGCCCGCTGGGCGGGGTTGAGGGACACCTGCTGGGCTGCACCGGCCGAGCCGCTGCTGGCCGACGTGGTGGCGCCCGAGGTCGTGTGGGAGCTCGAGCCGCAACCGGCCAGGCCGATGGTGAGGACTGCTGGGAGGAGGAGAGTAGAGCGCTTCATGGGTGGGTCATCGGCACCGGTGCGCCGGGGCCTTAGCGCTGCCGCCCAAACTGCCCGGCCGTCGCCCGCACGACACTCACGAGGCTCCGCCCGCCGCGCGGACGGGCACGTCAGGCAACGCCCCGCCCTCCGCGCGGACGGGCATGTCGCCGCCACTACGCCGTGGCGGCCCCCACGGGCGGGTTGGCGGCTTCGCGGGTCAGCCGGGCGAGGATCTCGCGGGCGTCGCTGGGCTCGCCCACGAGGAAGCCCTGGCCGCATTCGCAGCCCATGTCCTGGAGGGCCCGCACCTGGGACTCCTCCTCAACGCCCTCGGCGACCACCGACAGCGACAGGGCCCGGCCGACGCCCACGATCGCTTCCAGCAGGCCGCGGGCCTGGGTGTCGCTGGCCGGGGCGGCCACGAACACCTGGTCGATCTTGAGGATGTCCACGGGCATCTGCTGCAGCTGCGACAGCGACGCGTAGCCGGTGCCGAAGTCGTCGATCGCGACTCGCACGCCGAGCTGCTTGATCAACTCCAGGTGCTCGCACGCGGCGTCCACGTCGCCGGTGAGGGTGGTCTCGGTCACCTCCAGCGTCAGCAGCGAGGGCGAGAGTCCGGAGACGGCGAGCGCGTGCCTGACGTCGTCGGTCAGTCCCCGCCGTCCCAGCTGGGCCGCCGAGACGTTCACGGCGATGTTCGTGGGATGGCCTGCTGCGGCCCATTCCGCCGCCTGGCGGCAGGCGTTCTCGAGCGCCCAGCGTCCGATCGGCGCGATCAGGCCGCTGTCCTCGGCCAGCGGGATGAAATCCTCGGGCAGGATCACGCCGCGTTCGGGGTGCTGCCAGCGCAGCAGCGCCTCAACCCCGCGCAGCCGCCGCGTGGCGAGATCGACGATCGGCTGGTAGGCGAGGAACAGCTGGCCCTCTCCGATCGCCCGGCCGAGGTCGGTCTCGAGCGTGAGCTTGTCCTTCGCGCCCGCGTACATGGTCGCGTCGAACAGCTCGTAACGATCCTTGCCCGCCGCCTTGGCGGAGTACAGCGCCAGATCGGCATCCCTCAGGAGGGCATCCGGGCTGTCGTAGCGGCCGACGGCCACCCCGATGCTGGCCGTCACCGAGAACAGCTTGCGCCCGTCCTTCAGCTGCACCGGCTCGCGCAGCAGTTCGGTGAGCCGGTCGGCGAGCCTGTTGAGGGTTTCCTCGCCCTCACCGCAGCAGGCGAGCACGACGAACTCGTCTCCCCCGAGCCGTCCGACCGTATCGTCGTCGCGAACCGTGCTCTGCAGCCGTTCCCCGACCACCTTCAGCAGCTGGTCGCCGGCCGCGTGTCCGAGGTTGTCGTTGACGTGCTTGAAACCGTCGATGTCGATGAACAGGGCGCCGGCGTAGGTACCGGGATTGCGCGAGGCCCGCGCCAGCAGCTGTTCGGCGCGGTCGAGCACCAGCGCCCGGTTCGGGAGGCCCGTGAGGGAGTCGTGCAGGGCCTGGTGGGAGAGCTCTCTGGTCTTCTCCATCACCAGCGCCATCGCCCGCCGCCGGCCGGTGCCGAGCGAGATCACCAGCAATCCGAACAGCACGCTCAGCAGAGTCCCTCCGATCAGGAGGGTGAGGGAGTGGTTGGTGGAGGCGATCCCGCTGCGGACCGGCACCGTCAGGGTCTGGACCGTCCAGCCGTTGTGGAGGCTGCTGGTCGTGACCTGGGCCCCAGAGGGAGCCTTGCCGGCCGAGAACGACACGTTGGAGGTGCCGGAGTGGTAACGGAAGCGGATCGCGACGTTCGGGTGCCCTTCAAGTGCCCGCGCGAGCACCACGCCGGGCAGCAGCAGCTCCCCGAGCCAGCCCACAAAACGCTGGCGGCGCTGTGCCACGGTCGGCGGCACCTTGCCGCCGCGGTACACCGGGGTCGAGATCCCGAGCGTGGTCGAGGCGCCGTTGACGACCGGGGCGTAGGCCGCTTCGCCCGAGTCCATGCCGGTGATCAGCGACGGCGCCAGGGCGCAGTAGTCGGCGCCCCCCGGGATGTAGGAGGCGGTGCTCCTTGCCAGCCCGGCCACGGCGAAGCAGTAGTAGGGGCGCCTGCCGGCGGGCAGCACCTGGAAGCCTTCTTCGGGCGCCACCGAGTGGGGACCGAGCGGCCTCACGGGGTGGGCGTCGAGGTAGCGTTCGAAGTTCCTCAGCTGGCCGGCCGGCACCAGCTTCACGAGCCCGATGTTCTGCAACTCCGGGTAGCGGCGCATCGCCTGGACGGAGTTCGCCCAGTTGTCGAAGTCCGCCGGGGTGGCCAGCGGGTTTCCGGTCACGTAGGCACTCGCGGAGATCACGAGGTCTTCCTCGTGCTGGATCGCGAGCTTCAGCGTGGACGCGATCTCGTTGGAGGCCAGATGCGAGGCGAGCTTTGCTTTCTGGGCTTCGGAACCCGCCACGGCGCGCGCACCGAGGACCGAGGCGAGCGTACCGCCGAGCACCAGCACCGCCGTCAGCGCCAGCCAGAAGTTCCGGTGACTCCCCCGCAGTGCGTTCAGGCGCCTGAACCACTGGCGCGGTGCGAGCCAGGTGGGTGTCCGGGAACGGATGGGCGGGCGGATGATCTGCGACGTGGACACTGCGATCTCTAGTCCGTAGGGGCGCGGGCGGGCGCTTCCCGACAGAATCGGAGTCCCCGGCCCCCACGGCGCGCCCCCCCGGGCAGGCCGGACGGATGTTCTAGTTTGAATCGCGATCGAACGCGCTCGCCGTGCAGGCAGGCGAACTTGCGTGTCGCACGCTCGAAACGGTTGGGGCTAAGGAAACGCGCTCTCGTTGCCGATGAGCGGCTCGTGACCACTTTTGCGCGCTCCATCCTCCTGCGGCCCCGAACCGGCCGAACCGCCACAAAGCTGCTCCTCGGACTCATCGCGGCGGCCCTCGCCTGCGTCGTCTACGCGACCCTCGCCGTGCCGGCCGACGCGATCGTCGAGAAAGTCGAAGGCACCAGCGTCGGCCTGCAGCCGCGCGTGGTCAACTCCTTCCAGGATGGCAACTTGCTCGTCTCCGCGGGCGGAGGGACGGTCGTCGACCCGTTCCCGGAAACGTTCGAAAATCCGGACGCCAACCCGGTGCTGCACGGCAGCATCGTGTACCTCGACTACTGGGACCCGGGAAACCAATACCACAACGACTGGAAAGCGCTGATCGACAAGTTCGGCGAGAGCGTCAACACCGACGAAAACGGCCTCGACGACGTATTCGCGGTCGACGAGCAGTACACCGACATCAGCGACCAGCCGGCCTACAACCGCTTTCAGTTCCGCGGCTCCTACACCGACACCACGCCGTATCCGACCTCTGGGAACTGCATCGACCCGAATCCGCTGAAAGGATCGAAAGGGTCTCACTTCAAAGCGCTCACCTGCCTGACGGACGCCCAGATCAAAACGCACCTGACCGAATTCATCGCCGAACACAAACTGCCGAAGGGGATGAGCACCGTCTACTACGTCCTCACCCCTCCCGGAGTCAGCGTGTGCCTGGACTCCGGAGGCGCGTCCGGGCATTGCTCGAGCTTCGCTGCCACGGTGAAAAGCTATGAAAACAGCTTCTGCAGCTACCACGGCGACGTAAATCCGGGCGGGCTCGAAAGCGGTGGCGCCGAAACCATCCTTTACGGCGTGCTCCCCTGGACCGCCGGCGGCGTCGGCGACGGGCAGTTGGCTGCGGAAAACGAGACCGAGGCGGCCGAGTGCCAGGACGGTGGGTTCAACCCCGCCGAAAAAGAGGAACCGGAGACGGAAAAGGGCAGAGAAGCAGTCGAAAAGGAAGAAGCGGAAGCCAAAAAACTAAAGGAACAAGCCAAAAAACTGACAGAAGAAGCTGAAGCGCTCAGCAAAGCAGGCAAAGAAGCAGAAGCGGAAGCAAAGCAGCAAGAAGCGGCCACAAAGCGGCAGGAAGCAGCGGGAAGGGAATCGTTCGCCAAGAAGGACGCAAAGGAAAAAGCAGAAGAAGAAGGCAGATGGATGCTGGAAGGCCCCCATGACCAGGAGCCCAACCAGCAGAAGTGCCCGACGGCGGACGGTTACTGCGACGAGGGTCTTGCCGACCTGATCATCAATCAGCTCGCCGTCGAGCAGCAGAACATCGTCACCGACCCGCTGCTGCACTCCTGGCAGGACCCTGCCGGTAACGAGGCGACCGACGAGTGCCGCAACTTCTTCGCCCCCGCGATCGGCGGCTCCGTCGTCGCGAACGAAGAAAGCGGCGCGGGCACGCTCTACAACCAGGAAATCGCGGGCGCCAAGTATTACCTCAACCCATCCTTCAACATGGCGGCCGAACGCCTTTCGTTCCCGGGCGTGCCCTGTCAGCACGGCGTCAGCCTCGTACCCGCGTTCAACGAGATCAGCCCCGTCGAAGTCGGCGACACGGTTGGCTTCGACAGCGGGGAGTCGATCATCACGCTCAACGCCGCCACGCGCTATGCCCAGACCGGCGCGATCGAGAAGAACTTCGCGAAGATGACATGGAACTTCGGCGACGGTTCACCCGAAGTCTCCGGCTATGCCCCCGGCTCGCCCCCGTGCAGCGAACCGTGGCTGAATGAATGCGCCGAAAGCGTCTTCCACACCTATTCCGCGGGCGGCACGTACACCGTGACCCTGACGGTCACCGACGTCGGTGGGAACACCGCACGCGCGTCACACGAAGTGACCGTGATCGGCCCCCCGCCGGAAAAAAGCACGCCCCCGCCCCCGGCCCCTGAAAGCGGCGGCGGAACTCCGCCGGCCGGTGGCGGCAACACGCCCGCGAACACCGGTGGCAGCAGCGGCGGCGGAACCACCGCCACGGGCGCCTCAGTGCCCCTCCCGGTGGCCACCGCAGCGGTCGTGTCCCATTCACTGAAGACGGCGCTGAGCAAGGGCGTGGCGGTCCACTACCAGGTCAATGAGCAGGTGGCGGGGCACTTCGAGGTGCTGCTCGGCCAGAAGATGGCCAAGCGCCTGAAGATCCACGGCAGCCTCGCCAGCGACCTGCCCGCCGGCACGGAACCCGAGGTGGTGATCGGCACCGCCCTGGTGGTGACGCTCAAGGGCGGTGGCAGCACCACCCACGTCGTGCTCACCAAGAGTGCCTCCACGGGCCTGCGCAAGGTGAAGAAGGTGCCGCTGGATCTGCGTCTCACGGTCCGCAATGCGGCCACGCACAATCCGGCCACCGCGGTCGTGATCAGCGCCTTCACGCTCAAGCGTTAGCTGTTACACCCGAGCAACGTCAGATAGCCGAGCCGCCAGGACGTCCGTTGCTGAGCCGCCGCGTGGCACCCGGAGCCGCTAGCGCGAGCCGTCGCGAAAGAAGAAGTACCACACGGCCCCGAGGCCGATCACCACGGCCACGATCGAGATGATCGTGACAACGCCGAGGAACGTGCTTTCGCTGCCGCCGGTGGATTCCCCGCCGAGCGCCAGTGGCACCAGCGCCAGCACGGCCGTGGTCACGAGTGCCCGCCGCCGGGGAGGTGCATCAGCCGCCGCGAGCCTGCGTCGGCCGCCCGCGGCCCGCTACAGCCCGGGCCAATGCCTGACGGCGTAGCCGGCGTTGTCGGTCGCGCCCACCAGCCAGCGTGAGGCGTACACGCCGCTGCGCCCCGCGGTGTCGTAGAGGATGCCGTCCACGTACATGTAGGTGTGACCCGCGTTCGCGTACACAGTGATGTAGCGCCCCGGTCCGGGGACCCCCCAGTGGGCGAGTTCACCGGAGACCTCGGGTGAGCTCAACAGGCCACCCGCGGCGAGTGCGTAGCTGACCGACCCCGAGCAGTCGTAGGCGTGGTCCACGAAGGAGCCGTGGCCGCCACCGAACACATACGGGAAGTCGGCGATCTCGTTCGCGCCGGCGACCACCTTCTGGATCACTTCCGGCACCCCGGTCGGAATCGGGATCGTGCCGTTGCCGCCGATCGACTGCCCTCCGGGGACCGGCTTTAGCACCGCGTTGTGCGATTCGCTGGCGGCCTTCTTCTGGGCCGCCTGGGTTTCGTGCAGCGCCTGGCGGACTTCCGCGTCGCTCAGCGCGCCCGCTGCGACGACCGCTTCAACCGCCTTCGAGGGGGTCGACGCCGGTGCGTGGTGGACGCTCGCGGGGGCCGGGTAGCTTTCGGCTTCCTTGGGGTCGGCCACCTCCTCGCGGTTCCCTCCAGAGGCGCTCGCCGCGGCCTGTGAGCGGCCGCTCCCGGAGGAGCCGGTGGAACCCGATGCGCCCGCCCCGGGGGTCGAGGAGCCCTTCGGGTCGTGGGAGCCCGACGCCGCCGTCGTCCCCTGGCGCCCGCTCGCCGTCTGGGGGTGGGAGTGCGTCGTGGAGGGGTCGCTGCCGGCCCCGGCCGCGGTCTCGCCGCAGGCCGCCAGGGCGAGGCACAGCGCCGCGGCGGCCGGCCAGCGCAGCCACGCCGCCCACGCCCTCGGGGTGATCCTCATTCGGCTAGGCTAGCGAGCGGCCCCGCCCGAAGGTGCCGCTACCCTCCCCCAATGCGCGAGCCCGCCACCGTTGTCGACATACGGCCGCACATCCGCCTGCTGCACGGTATGCGGAGGCCGGAAAACTGGCTCCAGCTGGTCCGATTCGGCCTGGTCGGGGGCGTCGGGTTTGTCGTCAACCTGGTCATCTACGCCATCTGCGTGCACGGCGCCGGTGTCGACTACCACGTCGCCAACGTGCTCGCATGGCTGGTCGCGGTGCTCAACAACTTCGTCCTGAACCGTCACTGGACCTTCGAGGCGTCCGACGGCCGGGCCCACGCCCAGGCCGTCCGCTTCCTGCTGGTGAGCCTGGTCGCCGAGGTTCTCAGCCTGCTGCTGCTGACCCTGTTCGTGGAGTCTGCGGGGGTCGCAAAGGTCCCCGCGCAGGCCCTCGCCGTGGGGTGCTCGATGCCGGTCAACTTCCTCGGCAACAAGCTCTGGAGCTTCAAGCGGGAGCGCCCCCGCTAGGGCATTTCGGGCCGCCGCCGGGACCGTCCCAGGCGCTCGGAGCCCGCGGTGCCGATACCTATACTCTGACTTCACCCTCCCGGAGGATCTTCGTGCAGGAGATGGTCATCTACGGCGTCAGCTTCGACATGGTTGGCAAGCAGCCGATCGTGCTCCTGAAGACGGTCGACGGCAACAAGTTCCTCCCCATCTGGATCGGGCATCCCGAGGCCGCCTCGATCCTGATGAAGCTCCAGGGGGCCGGGACGCCGCGCCCGATGACCCACGATCTGCTGAGCGACATCCTCGGTGAGCTGGACGTCCGCTGCACCCAGGTTTCGGTCACCGAGCTGCGCGAGAACACCTTCTTCGCCTCGATCACACTCAACGTGGGCGGCCGCGAGCTGGAGATCGACTCCCGCCCCAGCGACGCGATCGCGCTGGCGGTCCGCGCCGGCGCCCCGATCTATGCCGCCGAGGAGGTCATCTCGGAGTCCGCGATCGAGTTCGAGCACGACGTCGAGGACTCCGAGGACGTGGTCGAGAAGTTCAAGGAGTTCCTCGACCGCGTCTCCCCCGAGGACTTCGCCGCCGGCGACAGCTGAGACGCCGCTAGCGGCTCCAGGCGCTGGCGAGGATTCTCTCCACCAGCTCATCGAAGGCGATCCCGGCGGCGTCGGCGGCCTGCGGGAGCAGGCTCGTCTCGGTCATACCCGGCACCACGTTGGTCTCCAGCACCCACAGCTTCTCGGTGTCGCGCTCGAGCATCAGGTCGACACGCGCGAGGCCGTGGCAGCCGAGCAGTTCGTACACCCGCACGGCCAGCTCCTGGGCGCGGGCGGTGGTCTCCTCGGGGAGCTCCGCCGGGCACACGAAGGTGGTCATCCCGATCTCATAGCGGGACTCGTAGTCGTAGAACTCCTCCTCGCGGGGGACCGCCTCGACCACCGGCAGCGCCAGCGGCCCGGAGCGCCCCGGCGGGCCGTCGAGCAGCGACACCGCCAGGTCGCGCCCGCGGACGTAGCGTTCGAGCAGGATCTTGCGGTCATACGAGAACGCCCCGACCATCGCTTTCGGCAGCTCCTCGGCGTCGCGCGCGAACTTCACCCCCAGCGCCGAGCCGCCCCGCGCCGGCTTGACCACCAGCGGCAGGCCGACGTCCTCCTGGATGCGCTCCACCGCGGCCGCCGCTCCGAGCTCCTTGATCGACTCCTCCCGCAGGGCGTGAAAGGGCGGCGTGGGTATCCCGGCCTCGCGCATCTGCAGCTTGGCCAGCAGCTTGTCGGTCGCCCTCATGCAAGCCGCCTGCCCTGAGCCCGTGTAGGGGATCGACAGCGCCTCCAGCAGGCCCTGGACGGTCCCGTCCTCCCCTTCGCGGCCGTGCAGGGCGACGAACGCGACCTCGGCCTCGGCGGCGATCATCTCGGGTACGAACGCCTCCCCCACCTCCACGGCCAGCACCTCGTGGCCCAGCCCCGTGAGCGCGTCCTGGACCTGGGCTCCCGAGCGCAGCGAGACGCTGCGCTCCAGCGAGCGGCCCCCCTTGAGGACCGCCACCCGGCGGCGATCACTCATTTCTCGCCGCGGCGGCGTGCCTGCGGGGAATCCTGCCGGCGGTGGAGCTTGACGACATCGGCCAGCTGCTCGGGCGCCCCGTCGCCAGGAGCCGCGGACTCGTCCGGCGCCGCGGGCCCGCTCGCCGCCTGCTGCCCTGCTCGCGAGGGGACCACAGGGGAGCCCGTGAGCGTGCCCAGCAGGCCGAGCTGGTCGCGCACGCCCCGCCCGATGCGGCGGATTCCCTCGCGGATGTCCTGCTCGGGGACGCCGGCGAAGTTCAGGCGCATCGAGGAGGACCCGCGGCGGCCGTCCATGTAGGCGGCCCGCCCGGGCACGAACGCCACCCCGTCGCTCTTGCGGGCCAGCACCAGCAGGTCGGTGGTATCGATCCGCTCGTCCAAGGTGGCCCACACGAACAGGCCTCCGCGGGGGGTCGTCCAGCGGGCGCTGTCGCCGAAGTGCTCCTGCAGGGACTCGAGCATCACGTCCTTGCGGCGGCTGTAGAGGACCCGCAGTGACTCCACGTACTCTTCCCAGGCCGGGCGCCCGTCACTTGCCCGCTCGGCGAAGTAGGCCGCCACGAACATCTGCGTGACCGGCGAGGCGCACAGGTCTGCCCCCTGTTTGCCGAGGTTGAGCTTCTCCAGCACCGGCCTCGGCGCGACCGCCCACCCGAGCCTCAGCCCCGGCGAGAGGATCTTCGAGAACGTGCCCAGGTAGATCACGAGGTCGGTGACCCCCGCCCGCCCGACTGATTCGGAGTCCAGCGAGTACAGCGTCGGCAGCGCCTCGCCCTCGTAGCGCAGGAGCCCGTAGGGGTTGTCCTCGAGCACCAGCAGCTCCCGCTCGCGGGCCACCTCCACCAGCCGCCGCCGGCGGGGCAGCGACATCGTCACCCCGGCCGGGTTCTGGAAGTTGGGGATCGTGTAGATGAACTTCGGCCGCCTGCCCTCGGATGCGAGCCGGTCGAGCGTGCGCTCGAGCTCGTCGATCGGCATCCCCTCCTCGTCCACGTCGATCTGCTCCACGTCGGCCTGGTAGGCGCTGAAGGTGGGCACGGCGCCGGGGTACGTCGGGGCCTCGGCCACGATCACGTCGCCGGGGTCGATCAGGGTCTTGCAGACGAGGTCGATCACCTGCTGGCCGCCGGTCGTCACGATCACGCTCTCGGGGTCCACCTGCGTGCCCTCGGCCGCCATCACCTCGACGATCGCGTCGACCGTCACCCGCATCCCTTCGGTGGGCCCGTACTGCAGCGCCCGCGCCGTGGACTCGGCCGCCACGACCGCCATCAGCTTGGCGAAGCGCTCAGCCGGGAAGGTGCTGGTGTCGGGAAGCCCGCCGGCGAGCGAGATCACGTCGGTGCGCTCGGTGAGGGCCATCATCTCGCGCATCGCGGAGCTCTTCATGCCCTTCGTGCGCGTCGCGAACAGCGCCTCGTAGCGGGCCAGCTCGTGAGCCGCGGGACGCGTGCCCCGACCCTCCGGGCCCGTCCTGCTCGGTTTGGCCATTCGCGTATCGTCTCAGACCACCCCCCTGCATGCACGGAATCTTCTTCGACATCGGGCTCGGCGCCGGCCTCGGTGCAGCCAGCGGCTTTCGCCCGTTTCTGCCCCTGCTGCTGGCCGGTGCACTCGCCTCCGCCGGGGCTCTCGGGGTCCACTTCAGCCCCGGCCCGTTCGTGTTCCTGGAAGAAGACTGGTGGTTGCTGGTGGTGGCCGTCACGCTCGTGCTGGCCTACGTGGCGCAGCTCTTTCTGGGCCTGGCTCCGGTGCTCGACCCTCGCTCCTCGCGCGCGGCGACTGACCCCCTGGCGGCGTCGGTCGCTGGACTCGCGCTGGGGGCCGGAGGTCTGATGTTCGCCGGCACGCTCGCCGCCCACCACGACGCCTGGTGGCCGGGCCTGATCGGTGGTATCGCCGCCGCCGCGCTGGCCCAGCGCGTGGTCGCCCCGATCATCCTCGGGGCGCGCTCACGTCTCACCGACGGTGGCGCCCGCCAGGCGCTGAGCGTCTATCTCGACGCGGCCGCGCTCGTGCTGGCCGGTCTGGTGGCGGCGCTGCACCCGCTCGGCTACGTGCTGGTGGCGGCGCTCGTGTGGATGCTGGTGCGCACCCGTTCCCGGGCCACCGAGAAGTACGCCGGGCTGCGCATCCTGCGCCGCTGATGGCCCACCCCGGGGCCGCCCGGCCCTCGAAGCTCGTCCTGTGCGTGATCGACGCGATGGCGCCCGCGATGCTCGAGCGGGCGATCGAGGCCGGCACCGCGCCGACGCTCGAGCGGATCCTCCAGCGTGGGCACTACGTCCCCGACTGCGTGGCCGCGTTCCCCTCGGTGACACCCGTGTGCGCCGCTTCGATCGTGACGGGCACCGCCCAGGACGAGCACCTGATCCCGGCGATGAACTGGTTTCACCGCGCGGAGAACCGCTATGTCGAGTACGGCTCGAGCTTCCGCGCGGCACAGCGCTTCGGCATCACGCGTCAGCTCACCGACACGGTCTACAACATGAACCGCGCCCACCTGTCGGCCGACACGCTCACCGTGTTCGAGTCCCTCGACGACGCCGAGGTGCGCACGGCCGGCACCACCTACCTGATGTACCGCGGCCGCCACCGCCACGAGCCCCAGCGCGACTCGGCGCTGACACGGATGGCCGCGGCGCTGATGCGCCACCCCGTGCTCGGGCCAAAGGAGCTGTTCTACGCGGACATCTTCGCCTCCCGGCGCACCGGTTGCCGCTCGAACCTCGGCATGCCGGGCGTGCGCGACCGCCACTCCGGGTGCGTGTCCGCCTACATGGTCGAGCACGACCTGTTCGACTTCCTGCTGCTGTCGCTGCCCGACAACGACTGGTACTCCCACAAGCGGGGTCCGGACGGCCAGCTGCACTCGCTCGCCCAGGCGGACCTCCAGCTCGCCCGCGTGGTGAACGCCGGTGGCGGCGTGGAGCAGTTCCTGGACGAGCACGCGATGATCGTCATGGCCGACCACTCACAGGCGCCCGTGACGGCGGAGATCGCCCTCCAGGACGAGCTCGCCGAGCTGGGTGTACTGGGGCCGGCCCGCCAGTCCGGACGGAGCTCCGAGCGCGAGCCGCGAATCGCCGTCTGTCCCTCCCAGCGGGCGGCCATGGTGTATGCCCTCAACGAGGGCGAGCGCGACGCGATGCGCGCCTCGGTGGTGACCCGCGCGCTGGCCATCGAGGGCGTGGACCTCGTCATGTGGCTGGAGCGCGACGCCCACGAGGCCCCGCGGGAGGCGGTCCTGGCGAGCCCCGGCCGGGGCGAGCTGCGGTTCGCCCCCGATGGCCAGGCGCAGGATCCGCGCGGGCGGCGCTGGAGCGTCGAGGGCCAGCTCGGAGTCCTCGGCGGACGCGCGCAGGACGGGGTGCTGCTGACGCCCGACTACCCGGATGCGCTGGCGCGGGTGTGGTCGGCGCTCACCTGCCCCACCTCCGGCGAGGTGCTGCTGTCGGCCGCGACCGGGTTCGAGTTCATCGACTGGGGCCGCCAGGCCCACGTCGGCGGTGGCAGCCACGGCTCCCTGCACGCCAGCGACTCGCTCGGGGCGCTGCTGTTCAGCGGGCTGGCGTTGCCCCAGCGCGAGCCCGCGCAGTGGGCAATCCGCGACGTCGCGGCGCTCGTGCTGGAGCACTTCGACCTGTCCGATACCGGCCGCGTTAGCATCGGGCAGAAGTGAGACGCCTGCTGGGAGGAGTGCTCTGCGCCGTGCTCGCGCTGGGCCTTCCCGCCGCCGCCCGAGCGGGCTCGCTGACGGTCAAACCGGTTGCCGAATCGCCGGTCCAGGTCGCGTTGTCGAGCAGGCCGCTGCCGGGACGGAGCCTGTCGGCCCGGCGGGCGCTGGCAATCGCGAGCGCGCTGGGGAAGGTCCGCGAAGCCCGCCACGGGCAGCAGGGCACCTACGGCGCCGTCTACACAAAGGGCCCCCTCCGCTGGCAGGTGAGCTTCTTCTCTCGCGGCGGGCGCAAGGAACTGGCGCAGGTGATCATCGCCGACCGCGGCGGCCACGTCCTGGAAGCGTGGAGCGGCTTCCAGGTCGCCTGGACGATGGCCCGCGGCTACAAGGGGGCCTTCGGCGAGCACGTCAACGCGCTCTACGTCTGGCTGCCCCTGTGTCTGCTGTTCATGCTCCCGTTCGTCAACTTCCGCCGACCGCTGTCGCTGCTTCACCTCGACCTGCTCGTGCTGCTGTCGCTCTCGGTCTCGTTGGCCTTCTTCAACCACGCCAACATCTGGGCGTCGGTCCCGCTGGCCTACCCGCCCTTGCTGTATCTGCTGGCACGGATGCTGTCGATGCTGCGCCGGCGAGCCGCCGGAGCGAGGCCGCCGGGACCGCTGCGGCTGCTGATCCCGGCGCCGTGGCTGGCCGTGGCGGTGGTGTTCCTGATCGGCTTCCGGGTGGGGCTGAACGTGACCGACTCGAACGTCATCGACGTCGGCTACGCGGGCGTGATCGGCGCTCAGCGGATCACCGCCGACCGGCCCCTGTACGGCGGCTTCCCGGCCGACAACGAACACGGGGACACCTACGGCCCCTTCAACTACGAGGCCTACGTCCCCTTCCAGCAGATCTTCGGCTGGAGCGGGCGCTGGGACGACCTGCCCGCCTCCCACGGGGCGGCGATCTTCTTCGACCTGCTGACGGTCGGCCTGTTGTTCCTGCTCGGGCGGCGCATGCGCGGCCCCACGCTCGGCATCGCCCTGGCGTATGCCTGGGTGTCATACCCGTTCACGCTGTTCGCGCTGGAGAGCAACGCCAACGACACGCTCGTCGCGGCCGCGGTGCTGGCTGCCCTGCTGGCCGCCAGCTACGCCTCCGGCCTGGCCCGCTTCGCCCGCGGGGGCTTCGCCGCGCTGGCCGCCCTCACCAAGCTGGCCCCGATCGCGCTCGCCCCGATCCTCGCCACCCACGGTCTGCGCGAGCTCCCCGTGCGCCGGCGGATCGCCTCACTGGCACTGTTCGCGGCGGGCTTTCTGGTGCTCGGGGCGCTGGCCATGATCCCGGCCCTGCGGCACGATTCGCTGCACACGATCTACGAGCGCACGCTCGTCTACCAGGGCAACCGCGACTCGCCCTTCTCGGTCTGGGGCCTGTACGGATGGCACGGTGCGGAGCTGGCGGCGGAGGTGTTCGCGGGCGGGCTCGCCCTGGTGCTGGCCGTGGTTCCCCGCCGCAGCGACATGGTCGGGCTGGCCGCGGGCTGTGCGGCGATCCTGCTCGCCGTCCAGCTCGCGATGGAACACTGGTTCTACCTCTACATCCCGTGGTTCTTCGCGGTGGCGATCGTGGCCCTGCTGGGGCGCTTCAGCCCGCTGCCGGCGCCTGCTGGGGACGCGGCATCAGAACCTGCTCGATCGACTCCGCGTGCCGCGGCCCTGAGCACCTGATCAGGACCCCCATCAGCCAGGGGTCCTCCTCGGAGGTTTCGAAGCGGACCGGCATCTGGGTGACGAGCGCCTCGACCGCCTGCTCGCGCTTGACTCCGATCACGCCCCCGCGGGGACCGGTCATGCCGACGTCGGTGATGTAGGCGGTGCCGGCGGGCAGCACGCGGGCGTCGGCCGTGGGCACGTGCGTGTGGGTCCCGACGACGGCCGTCACGCGCCCGTCGAGGTGCCAGCCCATGGCTACCTTCTCCGAGGTCGCCTCGGCGTGCATGTCCACCAGCACCTGGTCGGCCTCCCCCAGCTCGCCGAGCGCCACCTCGACCTCCGTGAAGGCGGAGCGCCCGGCCCGCAGGTAGAGGTTCCCGCTCAGGTTCACCACCCCCAGGCGCACGCCGTCGCGCTCGACCATCACGGCCCCCTTCCCCGGCTGCGAGCGCAGGAAGTTGGCCGGCCGCAGGATCGGCCTGCCGCCGTTCAGATACGGGTAGATCTCGCGGCGATGGAACGTGTGGTTTCCGAGCGTGATCACGTCGACGCCGGCGGCGAACATCTGGTCGGCGATCTTGGGCGTGATCCCGAGGCCTCCGGCGGCGTTCTCGCCGTTGACGATCACGAACGTCGGGTCGTGGAGCTCGCGCAGCACCGGCAGGCAGTCCAGCAGCGTGCGCCGGCCGATGCCGCCGACCACATCCCCCACGAACAACAGGCTCGTGCCCTGCCCCGCCCCCCCAGGGGACGCCTGGGACTCAGCCATACTCTGGCGATGGTGGGAAGAGGTTGAGGAGCGTCTCAGCGACGCCACCACCGCCGTCGGAGGAGCCCACGAACGAGGAGCGGCTCCTGGCCGGAGCACCGCCGGAGGGCGAGCCGACCATAGAGCAGGCCTCCGGCCCGCCGCCGCCGCGCGTGGAGGTGCCGCGGTGGGTCCAGCTCGTGCTGCTTCCGCTCGCGCTGGTGGCCGTGTGGGCGATCGCCAAAGCGGCCGGGAAAGTGCTGGTGATCTTCATCGTCGCCGGGCTGATCGCGCTGATCCTCAACCCGGTCGTCGCCTTCTTCTCCCGCGGGCGCCTGCCGCGTGGCCTGGCCGTCCTGGTCGTGTACGTCGGCTTCTTCCTGATCGTGACCGGCATCGCGTTCCTGCTCGCCAACCCTATCTCGAATCAGGCGTCCAAATTCGCCGATGACATACCCCACCTGATCAAGGAAGCGAATAAGAACCTCGCGCACCTCCAGCGCACGCTCAACCAGGACGGGCTCCACGTGCACTTCATCAAGCAGGGCAAAACCGCCCTGCAGACCCTGGGTGACAAGGCGGCGAAAGGCGCCAGCTCGATCATCTCGTTCAGCGGCGGGGTGCTGACCGAAGTCGCGAGCACGCTGTTCGACCTGATCCTGATCTTCGTGCTGTCGGTCTACATGCTCCTGTACGGGGATCGCATCGGCGTACTGGTGCGGCGGATGATGCCGCCCGGTGACGGGACGCCCAAGGACGACTACCCCGTGCTGGTGCAGAACGCGGTCGCACGGTACGTCGGCGGGCAGCTGCTGTTCAGCCTGATCATGGGCACCACCGCCGGCCTCGCGATGTACCTCCTCGGCGTGCTCGGCATCTTCGGGCCCGGCCGAACCTACGCGGTCGTGTTCGGCATCTTCTACGGCTTCTTCGAGCTGATCCCCTACGTGGGGCCGATCCTCGGAGCGGCGCTGCCGGTTGTGGTGGCGCTGTTCACCGACCCCATCTCGGCGCTGTGGGTGACGCTCACCTTCATCGGCCTGCAGCAGCTCGAGGGCCACATCGTGGCGCCCCAGATCTTCGGCCACACGCTGCGCATCAACCCGCTGCTGGTGATCTTCGCGCTGCTGCTCGGCCTGCAGGTACACGGCATCATCGGGGCCCTGATCGCGCTGCCGATCCTGTCGGTGCTGCGCGAGACCGCGGTCTACCTGCACCGTCACCTGTCACTCGAGCCGTGGAACCGCTCGTCTAACAACCTGCTGTGAGCACCGCGCTGAGCGTCCGCGGGCTCGCCAAGCGCTATGGCGGCCTGCAGGCCCTGGACGGGGTCAGCTTCGACCTGCACGGCGGCGAGCTGCTGGCCGTGGTGGGCCCCAACGGGGCGGGCAAGACGACCCTGCTGTCGATCATCGCCGGCAGCACCGAGCCGAGCGAGGGCACGTTCGAGTGCGCCGGCGGGCGGGTCGGCTGGGCGCCCCAGCGCCCGGCTGTGTACTCGCGGCTGTCGGTGCGCGAGAACCTGGAGCTGTTCGCCCGCCTGGAGCGCGTTCCCGACCCCCGGGCCGCCACCGAGCGGATGCTCGAGCAGACCGCCCTCGCGCCCCGTGCGGACGACCTCCTGATTCACCTCTCCGGCGGCAACCGCCAGCGCGTCAACGTTGCTCTCGCGCTGATCGCCGAGCCCGCTGTGCTGGCCCTGGACGAGCCCACGGCCGCGCTCGACCCCGGCCAGCGAGAACGCCTGTGGGAGTTCATCCTCGGCCTCGTCGACGGTGGGGCCGCTGTCCTCTACTCGACCCACAACGTCAGCGAGGTCCGCCGCCACGCACGCCGGGTGCTGGTCCTGGACGAGGGCCGGGCCCGCCTGGACGGCAGCCCCGCCGAGCTGCTGCGGGCCGGCGGCGAGCCCCCGGATGGCGACCTCGAGCACGCGCTGGTGCGCTTCCTGCAGGACGGGTCCCAGGCTGCGGGCTCCGGCGACGCGGGCTCCGAGCCGCCGGGCTCGGGCGGCGGCGGGCGGTCCGAGCAATGAGGTCGCTGCTGCGTAAGGACCTGCGGATCCTCGGCCGCTCGCGCCTGCTGTTGGTGCTGCTGATCGTCTACCCGCTGGTGATCGCGGTGCTGATCGGCCTGGCGCTGTCGCGGGGGCCGTCGCGGGCGAGCGTCGCGATCGTCGATGAAACCCCGCCGGGCGAGGTCATCCACCTCGGTGGCCAGACGCTCGACGTGTCCCGTTACGCCAACGAACTGCTCAGCCAGACGAACACGGTGAGTGCCTCCAGCCGTGCCGATGCGGTCTCGAAAGTCAAAAACGGCGAGGTGCTGGCTGCGATCGTGATCCCTTCGAACCTGGTCGCCCGCGTGGCCTCGGGCACCGAGCGTGCTCCCCTGGAAGTGATCTACAACGGCAACGCGCTGGAACAGTCGCTGGTGCGCTCGGAGATCGAATCCGACATCGCCAGGGCGAACCTCGCCTTCTCCGAACAGATCCAGCGTGTGGCATCGAGCGCGATCGAAGGCCTTCTGCGCGGTGGCGACCTACAGGAAATCGGGGTGGCCCAGTTGCCGATCGGCCTCGAAGCGATCCCCCCCGCGCTCGACCGCATCATCGCCGCCCAGCCGCCGGGGAAGACCCGCACGCAGCTGCGCCAGATCGACGAAGTGGCCCGCTTCGCGTCCGAGAACCTCGACTCCAGCAGGAAGGTGCTGGCCGCCATCGGGCAGCCGATCGAGGTCAAGAGCAAGCTGCTGAGCGGCCGCCGCACGCCGCTGAACCGCTTCGCGGTGGTGGTCGCCGTGGCGATCTCGCTGATGCTCGTGGGGGTGCTGCTGGCGGCGGGGAGCGTTGCCCTCGAGCGCGAGGAGGGGGTGCTCGCGCGACTGCTGCGGGGGCTCGTCTCGCGCGAGGTGCTGATCTCCGAGAAGGTGCTGCTGGCCGCCGTGTGCGCGTTCGTGCTGGGGCTGGCGCTGCTGGCGGGGATAGGCATCTTCGTCACCCTGGGGTGGTCGCGGGTGGGGCTGTGGCTGGTGGCGCTCGCCGGTGGCGGGCTGGCCTTCGCCGCCGTCGGGGTGGCGATCGGGGTGCTCGCCAAGGAGGTCCGGGCCGCGTCCCTGCTGGCGCTGCTGGCGACCCTGCCGCTGGCGTTCCTGGCGCTGGTGCCCGCCGGGTCGGTGTCGGGCGGGCTCACCCACGTGATCGACGTGATCGCGTTCGTGTTTCCGTTTCGCTCCGCGCTGGAGGCGCTCGACTGCGCGGTCAACGAAACCGGCCCGCGGCTGTGGGTCTCGCTCGTGCACCTGCTCGGCCTCACGCTCGCCTACGGCGTGGTCGCCCGTGCGGGCCTCGCCCGAGCGGGCGCGAGCCTCTAACCTCAAGCGGAGAATGGCATTCCCACAGACGCGCATGCGCCGGCTGCGCTCGAGCGCAGGACTGCGAGGGCTGGTGCGCGAGACCGACCTGCGTGCCGGGCAGCTCGTGCTGCCGCTGTTCGTCAGCTCGGGCGCCGACGCGGCCCCGCGCGAGCCGATCGAGTCGATGCCCGGGGTGCAGCGGCTGGCCCTCTCGGCGGCCGTCGAGGAGGCCCGCATGGCGGCCGAGCTCGGCCTCGGCGCGGTGATGCTGTTCGGGATCCCGGCGGCCAAGGACGAGCACGGCTCGGGGGCCTGGGACGAGGAGGGCGTGGTGCAGCTGGCGGTGCGCGCGATCAGGAACGCGGTGCCCGATCTGCTGGTCCTCACCGACGTGTGTCTGTGCGAGTACACGACCCACGGCCACTGCGGGGTGCTGGGCGAGGACGGCTCGGTCGACAACGACGCCACGCTCGAGCTGCTGGCCCGCACCGCCGTCAGCCACGCGCGGGCGGGCGCCGACATGGTCGCGCCCTCGGACATGATGGACGGGCGCGTACGGGCGATCCGCGAGGAGCTCGACGCCGAGGGCTTCAGCGAAACCCCGATCCTCGCCTACGCCGCCAAGTTCGCCTCGGCCTTCTACGGCCCCTTCCGCGAGGCGGCCGGCTCGACTCCGGCCTTCGGCGACCGCCGCGGCTACCAGCTCGATCCCGCCAACGGCCGCGAGGCGCTGCGCGAGGTGCTGCTCGACGTGCAGGAGGGTGCGGACATGGTGATGGTCAAGCCCGCCCTCGCCTACGGCGACCTGATCAGCGCGGTCAAGCGCGAGACGCGCCTGCCGGTGGCCGCCTACAACGTCTCCGGGGAGTACTCGCTGGTGAAGGCCGCGGCCGCGGCCGGACACATCGACGAGCGCGCCGTGGTGCTCGAGATCCTGACCTCGCTGCGCCGCGCCGGCGCGGACGTTGTGATCACCTATCACGCCAAGGACGCCGCCCGATGGCTGGCAGCCCAGAGCTGAGCGAGCCGGGGCCCGCGCGGCCCGCGACGCCGAAGCTCCGCAGCCGCAGCGGCGGCGCGGCGGTGGCCCTGGACGACCTCGACCGGCGCCTCTTGAACCTGATGCAGGGGAGCTTCCCGATCGCTCCCCGGCCCTACCGGGAGGTCGCCCGCCTGGCCGAGACCGACGGTTTCGGCGAGCAGGAGGCGATGGAGCGCACCAGCCGCCTGCTGGGACAGCGCATCATCCGCCAGGTCACGCCGATCTTCGACACGCGCGCGCTGGGCTACTCCTCGATGCTCGTGGCCGCCAAGGTCGACCCCGAGTACCCACACCGCGCCGCCGCCGTGATCAACGCACACCCGGGCGTGTCGCACAACTACCTGCGCAACCACGAATTCAACCTCTGGTTCACGGTCGCCACCGAGCCCGACTCGAAGCTCGGACTCGACGGCACGCTGGAGGTACTCGCGCGGGAGTCCGGCGCGACCTCGGTCCGTCAGCTGCCGACCCTGAAGCTGTTCAAGATCCGCATGGACCTCGAGATGGAGGGTGACACGAAGGCACTCGCCAGTGCCACCACCGTGAGCGAGCCGATCGAGCTCGAGCCCCAGCCCTACGACGAGTTCGACATCGCCGTGATCCGGGCGCTGCAGGGCGACATGCCGGTGATCGAAGAACCGTACGCTCCCGCCGCCGCCGAGCTGGGGGTCACCCAGGAGGTGCTGCTCGAGCACCTCGAGGGCATGCGCGAGCGGGGGCTGCTGAGGAGGGTGGCGGCGATCCTGTTCCACCGCCGGGCCGGCTTCTCGGCCAACGGGATGGGCGTCTGGCAGGTGCCCGACGAGCAGATCCTCGAGATCGGCCGCCGCATGGCCGCGGTGCGGGGCATCTCCCACTGCTACCAGCGCCCCACCTACGAGGACTGGCCCTACTCGGTCTTCACGATGGCCCACGGCCGCTCCAAGGAGGAGTGTGACGCGGTCCTCGAGGCGATCGCGCTCGACACGGGCATCGAGGGGCGCGCGACGCTGTACTCCTCCACCGAGTTCAAGAAGATCCGCCTGCTGTACTTCACGGAGGACTTCAAGAACTGGGAGTCCGAGCACGCCGCCTGAGGGCGACAGGACGGCCGTGAGGGCGGAAGGGTGAGCGCGTCGCTCACCGACACGCGCTCGGGTGAGCTCTACAGGCGGGCGCTGGAGCTGATTCCCGGCGGCGTCAACTCGCCCGTTCGTGCGATGCGGGCGATCGGGCGGGAGCCGATCTTCATCGAGCGCGGTGAGGGCGCCGAACTCGTGGACGTCGACGGCAACCGCTTCGTGGACTACGTCTGCTCGTGGGGTCCGCTGATCCTCGGCCACGCCCACCCCGACGTGCTCGCGGCGCTGGCCCAGACGATGGCCAGGGGGACCAGCTTCGGCGCGCCCACGGCGGCCGAGGTGACGCTGGCGGCCGAGGTGGTGCGGCGCATGGACAGCGTGGAGATGGTGCGCATGACCTCCTCCGGGACGGAGGCCACGATGACGGCTCTGCGCCTGGCGCGAGCCCACACCGGCCGCGAACGGGTGCTGAAGTTCGCGGGCGCCTATCACGGCCACCTCGACGGGCTCTTGGCGCAGGCCGGGTCGGGGCTGGCGACCGGCGCCCTGCCGTCCAGCCCCGGCGTGCCCGCGAGTGCGGCGGCCGCCACGGTCGTCGTCCCGTGGAACCACGAGCAGGCGCTGCGGGCCGCCTGCGAGCAGCACGAGCTGGCGGCGATCGTGGCAGAGCCGCTGCCCGCCAACATGGGGCTCGTGGCGCCCCGCGAGGGCTTCCTCGAGCTGCTCCGCGAGCAGGCCGACGCCAACGGCGCGGTGCTGATCCTCGACGAGGTCATCAGCGGCTTCCGGGTGGCCCCCGGCGGCGCCCAGGAGCTCAGCGGGGTGTACGGCGACCTGACGATCATGGGCAAGGTGATCGGTGGCGGGCTGCCGGCCGCGGCCGTCGGGGGAAGGGCGGAGCTGATGCGGATGCTGGCCCCGGCCGGCGAGGTCTACCAGGCGGGGACACTGTCGGGGAACCCGCTCGCGGTGGCGGCCGGGATCGCCACCCTGGAGCTGCTCGACGAGCTCGCCTATGTGCGCCTCTCGGCGCTCACCACGAGGCTGGCTGACGGGCTGCGGGAGGCCGCCGAGGCGGCGTCGGTGCCGGTCCAGGTGCAGAGCACGACGGGCCTGCTGAGCGTGTTCTTCAGCGAGCGCCCGGTGAACGACTTCGAGGACGCCAAGGGCTGCGACCTGGAGGCCCACGCGAGCTGGTGCCGGGAGCTGCTCTCGCGCGGCGTGTACCCGCCACCGTCGCAGTTCGAGGCCTGGTTCCCCTCGCTGGCCCACACCGAGGAGCACCTCGAGCGCACATTGACGGCCGCGGCGGCGGCGTTCGCGTGCCTGCCCGAACGGCGGCGCGCGTGAGCGTGGCCAGCGACGCTTCCGCCGGTTCGCTGCCGCGCCTGCGCGAGCTGCTGGCCGATCGCGGAGGGCTGCTGGCGGGACTGCTGAGCGAGAACCCGCTCGACGGGCGGGCGGGCAGGCCCAGCGAGGCGGCCACGCTGGCGGCCGCGGGACCGCGGGCGGAGGGCCGGCGGGAGGAGTACGAGCTGCTGCTGGAGGCGATCTACGAGGGCTACCTGGTCCACTACGGCGAGCCCCGCCTGCTGCGCGTCCCGGAAACGGCCCTCGGGCTGCTGGCGGGCGATCAGCTGTACGCGATCGGGCTCGCACGGCTGGTCGATATCGGCGACACCGAGGCCGTCAGCGAGCTCGCCGACACGATCACGCTGAGCGCGCTGGCACAGGCCGACGACGCCGGCGAGCTGGCCGAGGCCGTGTGGCGGGCGGGTGGCCGGGCCGTGGGCTGGGGCTCCACGCCCGAGCACAGGCGCGCGAAGGAGCTGGCACGGGCGGGCTCGCCGGAGGCACTCGCGGCAATGCGCACTAGTGCGGAGGGTTCTGTAGCCGCTAGGTGACCTCGCCTCGATATTCTGTGCGCCGGTGCCCCCAGACCGACACGCGCGACAGAAGTCGAAGTACACGAGCGACCGCGGGATCCCGGGCGCCTACGAGGGGGAGACCGTCACGCGCCGCCGCTTCATGGTCGTGGGCGCCAACACGGCCGGGGGCATCGCCACCGCCGCCTTCGTGCTACCCGCCCTCGGCCTCGGCCTCGGCCCGATCTTCAAAAGCAAACCGGCGCGCTGGGAAACGGTCGGGACCGTCGACCAGTTCAACGAGTTCAATTACGTCCCGGTCGTGCTGACGCTCGAACCGAACATCGGCGAAGCGGGCAAGACGACCGTGTACGTGCGCAAGTTCAACCCCGCCATTGACACCGACCGCTTCGACCGCGGCAAGCGCTTCATCGCGATCTCAGACCGCTGTGCGCACCTCGGCTGCCCGGTCCGCTGGGTGGACGCCGCCGAGCGCTTCATCTGCCCCTGCCACGGCGGCGTGTACGACCTGCTCGGGCGCCCCGTCGGTGGCCCCCCGGTCCGCCCCCTGGACCGCTTCTACACGCGCGTGATCGGCGACCAGTTGCAGCTCGGGCCGCGCTACAGCCTCGACAAGGAACTGCGTCCCTTCTCCCCCCGCGACCCGGGGGAGCCGCTCGACGGCATCGGGCAGTACCTCTATCCGTCGCGCCCAGGCGCGCAGAAACTGTAGCCCCGGGCGCACCCGACGGCGATGCCCAGGGCACCGAAGATCCCGGCTCCCCCGATTCCCGGCCCGCTGAAGGAACCGCCGCCGCGCCCGGGCGAATCCAACGGCGCCGGCCTCGACGACCATCTCAAGGAGGCCGGGATCACGGTCGTCGACTGGGTCGACGAGCGCACCTCCCTCAGCGGCGCGGCCCGCTGGTTGATGTTCCGCAAGGTCCCGAAAGGGACCAACTGGTTCTACACGCTCGGCTCGGCCACCCTGTTCGCCTTCCTCAGCCAGGCCGTCACGGGCGTGTTCCTGGCGATGTACTACCGCCCCGACGCCTCCGGCGGCGCCTACGAATCGATCCGCTACGTCACCAACGACGTGTTCCTCGGCCAGTTCGTGCGGGGCATGCACAAGTGGGGCTCGAGCGTGATGGTGGTGCTCGTGTTCCTGCACATGGGGCGCGTGTTCTTCTTCGGCGCCTACAAGTACCCGCGCGAGCTGAACTGGGTGATCGGCGTGGTGCTGCTGATCCTGACGATGGTGATGTCGTTCACCGGCTACCTGCTGCCGTTCGACCAGCGCGCCTACTGGGCCACGATCGTGGGGGTCAACATCAACGGCACCGGCCCGCTGCTCGGCCCCTACCTGAGCGACTTCTTACGCGGCGGCTCGGAATTCGGCGCCACCACGCTGTCGCGCTTCTATGCCATCCATATGTTGCTGATACCCGGGCTGCTGATCGCCCTGATCGGCGTGCACCTGTACCTCGTGACGAAGCTCGGCACGACCGCCCCGCCGTGGGACAAGGCCAAAAAGCCGACCGAGCTGCGCGAAGCCGAGGTCTAGCGGGTGAACCAGCGCCAGAAGGAGGAATACCTCCGCGAATACTCGCTCCTGAAGTCCCAGGGCAAGCCCTTCTTCCCCTATGCCGTGGCCAAGGACGGGGCCATGGCGTGCGTGGTGATGGCCGTGATCATCGCGATGTCGCTGGTGCTGGGGGCCGAGCTCGGGTCCAAGGCCAACCCCACCACGACCACCTACGTGCCGCGGCCGGAGTGGTACTTCTTCTTCCTGTTCGAGGTTCTGCGCGTGATCAAGCCGCCGAGTCTCGTGCCGCTCGCGACGATCGGCATCCCGACGCTCGCGATGATCCTGCTGTTCCTGCTGCCGTTCTACGACCGCAGCCCCGAGCGCCGCCCCGAGCGCCGCCCGATCGCGACCACGACCGCGATCCTCGTGATCGGGGCGATGGCCTACCTCACCTACTCGGGCGCCAACGCCGGCTCGCCGACGGCGATCGAAGAGCCGACGCCACCGTCGATCGTCGCCCAGGGCGGCAAGGAGCTGGCCGAATACGAAGCCGGCAAGAAAGCCGTGGCCCAGTCCGGCTGCCTGGCGTGCCACAAGATCGGCGAGAACGGCAACGCCGGGCCGGGGCCCAACCTGACTCACATCGGCGCGCGCATACCCCGCGCCGCGATCGCGCGCACGCTCGTCAACCCGACCGCCCCGATGCCGTCGTTCAAGAACCTGCCGCCCGAAAAGTTCGCAGCGATCGTCAATTTCCTCTCGCAGAGCAAATAGCTCGCCGGCCCCCGCCGGCCCGGGAACGGGCGCGGGGAGGCTTCAGGCGGACCAGGTGCGGGCGATGTTCGACCGCATCGCCCGCGTCTACGACCCGATGAACACCGCCATGAGCGCTGGCCTGCACCACCGCTGGCGGGCTCGTGCGGCGGACCTCGCCGGCCTCCATGCGGGTGAGCGTGTGCTCGACCTGGCAACCGGAACGGGCGACTTCGCGCTCGAGCTGGCGACGCGCGTGTGGCCGCAGGGCGAGGTCGTCGGAGCCGACTTCTCCGAGGCGATGCTCGACCGGGCCCGGGCCAAGTGCGCCCATCCTCCGGCGCACGGGACGGCACGTCCGCGCGTGGAGCCGCGCTTCGAATGGGCCGATGCGATGTCGCTGCCCTACCCCGACGACCGCTTCGACGCGGCCACGGCCGGCTTCGGCGTGCGCAACTTCGAGGACCTCGCTCGCGGGCTCTCGGAGATGGCGCGGGTGGTGCGCCCCGGGGGACGGGTGGTCGTGCTCGAGATGACGACGCCCACACGCCCGCCGCTGTCGATCTTCTACCGCGTCTGGTTCGACCGCCTGGTGCCGGCCCTCGGGCGCCTCGCCGGCGCCCTCGCGTGGGACCGCTCGCGGCGCTCGGCGAGCACCGGGGAAGCGATCGGCGAGGCCTACAGCTACCTTCCCAACTCGGTGAGGCGCTTTCCGGGACCGGCCGAGCTGGCAGCCGAGATGGGTCGGGCGGGGATCGTCGACGTCACGGGCGTGCTGCTGGCCGGCGGGATCGTGGCGATCCACGCGGGCACCGTCGCAGCGGAGGGCCGGGCGTGAGCGTCGTCGAGCACCACACCCACGACGAGGCCCAGACGGTCGACGGCCTGCAGCGGATCTTCAGCAGCGCCGGCCGGGGACTGCTCGAGCGGATGGCAAACGTGGAGCGCCACCTCGAGCTCGTCACGGCCGAGGCGGGGGAGCCACTGGCCGGGCTGGCCAACGCGACCGTGACCTCGGGCGGCAAGCGCCTGCGGCCGCTGCTGGTGATGCTGGCGGCCGAGGCCGCCGGCGGAGCCCAGGCCACCCCCGAGGGCGAGGAACGCCTGGTGCGGGCGGCCGTGGCGGTCGAGCTGGTGCACTCCGCCACGCTCGTGCACGACGACCTCATCGACGGCGCGGCGCTGCGCCGCGGGCACCCCACGGTGGCGGCCCGGGCCGGGCACCGAGCGGCCGTGGCGACCGGCGATCTGCTGTTCTCGCGGGCTTTCTCCGAGCTCGCCCGCAACCGTGACCCGGCCCAGCTGAAGGCGCTCTCGGACGCCAGCTCGGCGCTGGCCGAAGGCGAGCTTCTGCAGCGTGAAGACGCCTACTGCGCGCGGGTGTCGGTGGACCGCTATCTCGAGCGCTGTGCGCTGAAGACGGCCGCCCTGTTCGAGGCCGCCTGCCGGCTGGGGGCGCTGTCGTCCAGCGAGCGCTCGCGCGGGCTGGCGGACGCACTGGGGGCGTTCGCGCGGCGCATCGGGCTGGCCTTCCAGGTGCTCGATGACGTGCTCGACGTGTCGGGGCCGGTGGAGCGGACCGGCAAGCCCCGCGGCAACGACCTGCTGGAGGGGACCGTGACGCTGCCCTTCATCCTCGCCCGCGAACGCGTGAAGGATCTCGCGGGCATCGACCTGCACGCGCTGAAGGGGGCCGAGCAGGCCGAGGAGCTGTGTGAGCGGATCACCGCCTCCGGCGCCCTCGAGCAGGCCCGCGAGCGGGCCCTGGCGGTGGTCGCCGAGGCCAAGACGGTGCTCGCCAGGACGCTGGCGGGACCCCGTGCGGTGCTGCTGGACCTCGTCGCCGACGCGGTCGTGGAGCGCTACAACTAGAAGTCGGAGGGCGTGATCAGGTCCGCCTCGAGCGCCCGCACGAAGAACTCGA
The DNA here is from genome assembly GCA_963846255.1 of uncultured Solirubrobacteraceae bacterium. Taxonomy (GTDB): domain Bacteria; phylum Actinomycetota; class Thermoleophilia; order Solirubrobacterales; family Solirubrobacteraceae; genus Palsa-744. Next base: position 2,479,338 of record CAWJVE010000002.1, on the reverse strand, counting down.
TTTCCTCGGACATGTTGGCGTGGGTCATCCGCCGCAGGTCGCTGAGCAGGGCGCTGGAGCCGCGGTCGAGCTCGTCGTCGAGCTGTTCCACGACGGTCTGCTCGAAGACGCCCTCGCGGCGGGCCTCGCATTCGGGGCAGCGCAGGATCACGCGCCAGTGGCGAGCGCCCTCTTCGGCCCAGTCGAGCGGGTAGACGAGCTCCCCCGAGCAGTGAAAGCAGACGTGCAGCTGCTCGCCCTCGCCGGTGGCGGGGGCCGCCGGCTCGGAGCCGACCGCAAGATCGACCTGCTTGGGGCCGGGGACCCGTGGGTCCTCGGGGGGATTGGGTTCTGCCGTGGCGCTCATCTGCTGTTGAGACGTCATCGACTACCCGTTTAGTCCGCTTTAGCCCGGCAGCAATCCCGGCGGCCCGCTTGCGTGCGGGCTTGGGCCGCGCTGGTAGGTTCAACGGCTGGAAAGCATGGTCGGCAACATACGAACGATCGGCCACGAGGATCGCCTCAGCCTCGTCGACCATCTGGAGGAGCTGCGCACGCGCCTGATCATCGGGGGCATCGCGCTGGGGATCGCCTTCGCCGTCTGCCTGTGGCAGAACCACGCCCTGCTGCACATCATCAACGCCCCCCTCAAGGCCCAGACCCGCAAGCAGGTGGCCAAAGGCGAAGGCACCGTCGGACAGGCGGTGCTGGCCCAGCAGGGAGTGCTGAAAGTGAGCCAGGACACGCAGCGCGCCCTGCGCGCCCTCAGCAGGCCCGGGAGCGGCGTCGCGAGCGCGACGCGGACGCAGCTGCTGGCCCTCGCGGTGGCGCTGAAGCTCGACGTCGCCAGGATCCCCCGACATCCCCAGGGGGACAACCCAGCCACCCTGGGCGTGGGCGAGCCCTTCACGACCACCCTCGGGGTGTCGCTGGCGTTCGCCCTCGTGGCCAGCCTGCCGGTGATCCTCTACCAGCTCTACGGCTTCATCGTCCCGGCGCTGCGCCCGGCGGAGCGAAAAGCCGTGCGGCCGCCGCTGATGGCCGTCCCGATCCTGTTCATCGCAGGGGTCCTGTTCGGCTACTTCGTGGTGCTGCCGGCGGCCACGCGCTTCTTCGTGAACTTCAACTCCAACCAGTTCAACATCATCGTCCAGGCCGCCCCCTACTACAAATTCGCGGCCACGATCCTGCTGGCCATGGGCCTCGTCTTCCAGGTGCCCGTGGTGATCGTGGGGGCCGTGCGGGCGGGCCTCGTGACGCCGGCCCAGCTGCGCAAGAACCGCCGCTACGCGATCCTCGCCTGTGCGGTCATCGCGGCCTTCCTGCCGGGGGACTTCATCACGCTGCTGCTGGAGACGGTTCCGCTGTATCTGCTGTATGAGGCGAGTATCCTTGTGGCAGCGATCGTTGGGCGCTCGAACCGCGGAGCGGGTCAGGCAGAGCCCTTCGCGGCCGGGGACGCTGGCCCTGGAGCCGGCGAGCCGCCACCGCAGCCGGCGGATCCACCGGCCCCAGAGACCGTGCAGCAGATAATCGACCACGTGGACAGGAATCTGTCCGGCTGATGCTCTTCGACCTGAGAGGTCGTGGGCGCCGCCGTACCGTCCGCGTGCTGTACATCGGCCTGGCGCTCCTGCTCGGGGTCGGCCTGGTCGGCTTCGGCGTGGGCGGCGGCTTCGGCGGCGGCGGGATCGTGAGCAGCCTCAACGGCCACGAAGGCAGCGGCGGGGTCAACTACGCCAGCCAGATCTCCGGCTACCACAAGACCCTCAGCCGCAACCCGAACGACGTCAAAGCCTGGGAACAGCTGACCAAAACGCTGGCCCTCCAGGCGGGCGGGGAAGCCTACAAAAACGCCAACGGGACGCTGACCCCGGCGGGCAAGAAGATCTATGCCGAAGTCGGCGACGCCTGGAACCACTACTCCGCTCTGACCCAGAAGCCGAGCGTCCCGCTCGCCAAGATCATGGTCAGGATCTTCGACGAAGAAGGCCTCAACCAGCCCTCCTCGACCGTCGAAGTGCTGCAGACGATCGTGGCCGCGGAACCCAGCAACGCCTCCTATTACGGCTTCCTCGCCGAGTTCGCCTACCTGGCGCACAAGAACGCCCTCGGCGACCTGGCCGCCGCCAAGGCGGTGGCGCTCGCCCCCGAGGGCCAGCGGACCCACCTGAAGCTCCAGCTGGCCGAAATCAAGAAGCAGTCCACCGAAAAGAAGGGCGCCACCGGCGCGACCGGCACGACGGGCACCACCTCCACCAGCGGCACCACGTCGCTGACCGGGCCCTAGCCGCGGTCGCACCCAGCCACGGGCCCGGCCGGCGCCAGCCGGTAAACTGACGGGCCGCCGCGGCGTCGTTTCGCGCCGCCCGCGGGCCGTTAGCTCAATCGGCAGAGCAGGGGCCTCTTAAGCCCAAGGTTGCTGGTTCGATTCCAGCACGGCCCATCGACGACGAGGGTAGGAGGTCGGGTTGAGGCATCGCGCGGTTGTGATCAGCGCCATGGCGCTCGGGACGACGTGGCTGGGGGGCGGCGTAGCGCGCGCGGCCGCGACTGAAACCGGCGCGGCCGTGGGCACATCGGGTGCCCTCGCGGTCGTTCAGAGCGCGTCTCCCGCAGCGGCGAGCGCCGCGGAAGTCTCGCCGACGCTGCCGTCAACGCCCGTGCAATTCACCGTCGGCCTGTCCTTGCGCGAACCGGCCCAGGCGACAGCGCTCGCACGGGAAGTGAGCGATCCCGCGAGCCCGAGCTACACCCACTTCCTCACGCCGGCCGAATGGGAGGCGCGCTTCTCGCCTCCGCAGGCCGCGGTCGATGCGGTGTCCTCGTGGCTGCGCTCGCAGGAAATCACCGTCCTGGGCGTGACCCCCGACCGCATGACGATCGAGGCGAGCGCGCCGGCGGCGACGGTCGAACGGGCATTTGCGACGGGCCTCGGGGAGTTCGATGTACAGGGCAGGACCTTGCGGCTGACTACGCGGGCGCTGAGCGTGCCTGCCTCGATCGCGCCGCTGATCGTGGGGATCGGCGGGATCGATGAGATACCCGCGCGGCGCCAGGCCCCGCGCCGCGCCGAGTTGCCCCAGGGTGCGGCCAATCCCGCGCCCGCCACGCGCGGGCTGTCGCCGGCGTTCGTGGTCGGCAAGCCCTGCTCGGCCTACTACGGGCAGAAGTACGACACGACCGATCCGCCCTACGCCGCGAAGTATCCCGAACCGCTGCCCTACGCCGTGTGCGGCTACACGCCCAAGCAGATCCAGGGCGCCTACGGCCTCTCGCCCTACATCGCGGCAGGCAGCAACGGGAGGGGTGTGAAGATCGCGATCGTTGACGCGCTCGCGTCACCGAGCCTGTTCGCAGACGCGCACCGCTACAGCGAAATCAACCAGCCCGCAGAACCGCTTGAAAAGAATCGGTTCAAGGAGGTGCTCGACACGCCCTTCGAAGTCAGCCAGTTATGCATCGAAGAAGAAGAATGGTCCGACGAGCAGCATCTCGACGTGGAGGCCGTGCACGTCACGGCGCCAGGAGCGCACATCGTGTACGTAGGCGCCGAGACCTGCACGCTCGCGGCGCTCGAGAGCGCGGTGCAGCAGGTCGTCGACGGCCATCTCGCAGACGTCCTCACCGATTCGTGGGGCGACGAAGGCGAGCTGTTCGAACCGGAAGGGACCCGCAAGGCCTTCGACAACGTGCTGATGATGGCCGACGCGACGGGCATCGGCGTCCTGTTCGCCGCGGGAGATGAAGGCGACGGCTTCCCGGTTGTCGGCTCAAACATGGCCGAGTACCCGGCCGTGAGCCCGTATGTGACGGCCGTCGGCGGGACCGCCGTGCAGATCGGAAAGCACGACGAACGGCTTGGCGAGGTCGGCTGGTCGACGGGGCGCAGCATCCTGTGCACCGACGTGCTCGCGCAGCTCGAATTCCCGGGCTGCACCGCGGGGCGCCTCGAAAGGTGGCTGCCGCCGGCGCCCGGTGAATTTCTCTACGGAGGCGGAGGCGACACCAGCATGGTCTATCCAGAGCCCGCCTATCAAGAAGGCGTCGTGCCCGCGCCGCTCGCGGAGCGCAACTCGTTCATCACGCACACGCGCAATCGCGTGATCCCCGACATCTCGATGGACGGGGAACCGTCCACCGGGCTCCGCGTCGGCGAACTGCAGGAATTCCCGAGCGGCCCGCGCTACAACGAATCACGCGCCGGAGGCACCAGCCTCTCCTCGCCGCTGCTCGCAGGGGTCCTGGCCGACGCAGACCAGGCCGCGGGCAAAGCGCTCGGCTTCGTGAACCCGCTGCTGTACAAGCTCGATTCGCTGCCGACCACGGCCTCTAAAGCGTTCTTCGACATCCTCCCCGCGGGCAAGCAGGCGCTCGCCCGCATCGACTACCTCAACGAAATAAACGCCACGGAAGGGACGCTTCACTCCGCGCGCGTGCTCGAATCCGAGGGCCGCCAGGAATACTGCGACGAAGCCGGCAACTGTGCGCACGAGAAGAACATCCTCAGCACCGCCGTGGGGTATGACTCGATGACCGGGATCGGCGCCCCCGGGGACGGGCTTGATCGGCGAGCTGGCCGGGCGCTGAGGCGCACCTCAGCCGGGCGCGGGACGCGCGCTTTCCGGTTGAGCTAGAGAGCGAGGTGGACGGCGTTGGTCACCGTCCGGTTATCGACCCGCTCGCTCGCCAGGAGCTTGATCCTGCGGTGTCGCCCGCGCTCAGCACGTCCCCTCTTTGTGAACGAGATGGTGAGTCGGTGCACGCCTGCCGGGAGCTCCTTGACGAGGCCCTTCAGACCAGGACCCGCAATCGCCACAACTCCGGGCTCGGAGGTCTTGACCGTGACCAGCAGGCCGTGTCGGGTGATCTTCACCCGCTCGAGCTTCACCCGCGCGCCAAGTTCCTGCTGAAGCTGCTTCACGAGCGCTCGCAGCGTCACCAGTTCGGCTTCTTCGGCCCTCCTCTTCTGTGCCGCTTCTTCTTCGGCATGCCGCGTCGCCTGCACTTCTGCCACGCGTTGGCTACGGAGCGTTTCCTGCCTCTGCAGGCATTCCGATTCGGCTGCCTGTTCGGTGGGCTCGGGCTCGACCGGGTTCGACCCGCCTTCGTCAAAGGTCACCGTCGAGGACCAGGAGACCCTGCCAGTCGGGCATGTGGCGGGTAGCGTGAGGCCGGACACGAGCTGGCTCGCCGCTTCTTCGGCTTCCGTTTCCCCCAGCCTGAACCCGATTGCGCTGATCGACGCGTACGGAGCGCCCGGGACCGTCGCCACGAGCGGAACTTGGATCGTGATGACGTTGCCCGCAACCGCGGCCTCTCCGATCATTTCCAGCGAGACCGGCGAATGTCCGTTGACGAAGAAATCAAGGCGACCTTCGGGGGCGAAGAACGATTCAAGGGTGGCCTGCTCTTCCACGCGTTCGGATCCGAACGACACGATCGCCGACACTTCGCCCACGGATCCCGCCTTGGAAGCCCGGTAGCAGCCCGACGGGCCGGTCTGTTCTAGCACCTGCGTCGAGCAGGTGGGATGGTCGCCCTGGGCGATCGTGGTGCCCGCCGGGAGCCTCAACACGATCTCGCTGATCGGAGGAGGGAAGCCCCCGTATTCGGTGCCAGCCACTTTCAAGTTGGCGCTTACAGAGCCAGGGCCGCCGAGCTGCCCGGAGGTGAATTCAGGCGCAAACGTCACAGTGGGCGCGGCGGCCGCGACCGCAGGGAGTACCAGCACAGGCCCCACGCTCAGCAGAATCAGCGAGCCGAGGCGCAGCAGTTTTGGTGACATCGTGGTCGCGACACTACCGACCATGGCCCGCTCGAGCAGCCAGACCGTCGTCCGGCCGGGGGCCCCCTCCGGTTTCACCGCGTCGTCGAGCGTACTACTCGCAACCCGCTGCCACTACAGCAATCGCCCACTCCTGCCGAAAACAGTTAGGCGCATACCGCGAGCTTGTCGGTATTGGAGTAGTTGATGAGCTTTTACTGCATAGACGACGCGACCGACGCTGCAGGGCTGCCGCAGGAGGTCGCGGTGACGGCCGTTTCGGGCGTCATCGACAACTTCGCCAGTCCCACGCTCAAGGATCACCTCAAGGAGCAGATCGACGGGGGCCGGCGGTGGCTCGTGGTGGACCTCTCCGACGTTGCCTTCATCGACTCGAGCACGATCGGCGTGCTCGTGGGCACCACCACGAACCTCAAGAGCTCCGGCGTGGGCGGCCTGCTGATCGTGTGTCCGGAGGAGAACGTGAGCGTGCACCGGATTCTCGACGTCGCCCGGGTCGACAGCGTGATCGACGTCCACGCTTCCCTGGCCCAGGCGCTTTCCACGCTTGCGCCGGCGGCCTGACTTGGCATCCCAGCTCGAACGCCCGACGCAGGAACTTCATATCGCTGCCGGGCCCGAAGGACTCGCAACCGCACGCAGCTGCGCCGCCGACGCGGCTAGGGCCTTCGGCCTGGACGAGGTGGCGCGCTGCGACGTCGTGCTGGCCGTCAACGAGGCCGTCGCCAACGCGATCTGTCACGGCGAGCCCGACGAGCACGGCCGCATCCGCCTCGAGGCGACCATGGAGCACGAACGCCTCACGTTCGCGGTGCACGATTGTGGGCGGTTCAGGCGGCCGGCCATCGCCAGACCGGAGGACGACCACGGCAGAGGCCTGAAGATCATCGGCGAGGTGATGGATGAGGTGCTGCTGACGGTCGGGCCGAACGGCACCACGGTGCGGTTCTCGAGGCTGCGGCGATGACGGGCGAATCGAGACGGAGCCGCTGATGCGGTCCGGCCGGCGCAGGGCCATCCTCGGGGCGCTGACGGCCGTGCTCGCCGCGTCGCTCGCCGGCTCCGTGTCGGCGGCCACGGCACCTGCCCTCACCATCGGCCTGCCGGCGATCGAAGCCAAGGTGCCGAAGGTCGAAGTCTCGCTCGGCCCGGTTCACGCGAGCACCCCGGAAACGACCGTCACGGTCCCGAGCGTGGGGGTCAGCACGCCGACCCCGAGCGGTGGTGGCAGCAGCGGAAGCGGAAGCGGCGGTGGCGGTGGCGGTGGCGTTGTCGTCGAAGTCCCCGTCAGCCTGCCCACCTCCCCCGGCAAAGAACACGGCGCCACCACGACGAACGGCGAAGCCGCCTCGACCCCGGTGGGGACCACCAGAGCAGCAGGCTCGACCACGGCGAGCGGGTCGTCCCCTGCGCCAGCGGTGGGCTCGACGCCCACGAGCAGCGGTGCGCGGGGGCGGACCACGGCCGCCGCTCACCCGAGCGCCAGCCGCGGATCCGCCACCCATCACGCTCGCTCCCGGACCTCTCCGGCCCCCTCCGCGCTGATCACTCCGACCGCGGCGAGGAGCACCGCGGGCGCTCAAAACCCGCAGCCGACACGCGACGCGTCCGCCACGAAGCGGTCGTCCGGCAACCCACTCGAAGCGATCGGCGGGCGGCTTCCGTTGCCGCTCCCGGTCCCCGACTGGAGCAAGCCCATCATCCTGCTGTTGCTCCTGCTGGCGCTCGGCCTCGCGGTCCGCGCCCGCATGAGCTCGAGTCGCGCGAAACGCCTCGAGGTGCAACGGGCGTCGCTGCTCGACGATCTCCACGCGATGCAGGTGGCGCTCGTGCCCGAGGTGCCGGCGGAGCTGGCCGCGCTGGGCGTGTCGGTCGCATACCGGCCGGCCGACGGGGTCGCCGCCGGGGGGGATTTCTACGACGTGTTCGAGCTGGATCCAGGCCGGGTCGCCATGGTCCTGGGCGACGTCTGCGGGCACGGGCGCGAGGCCCTCGAGCGGGCAGCCCTCACGCGTTACACCGTGCGTGCCTACCTGCAGGCGGGGCTCGAGCCGCGGGCGGCCCTCGCGCTCGCGGGCCGGGCGCTGGCCGACCCGGAGTCCCACTTCGCGACCGTCGCCGCGGCCGTCTACGACTCCCAGGACGCCCGCCTCACCTACGCCTGCGCCGGACATCCCGCTCCGATCGTTCTCGGGCAGGGCGTTCCAACGCCGCTGGAGGTCTGCTGCTCACCGCCCGTCGGCTGGGGCATCCCCACGGGCCGCCGCCAGAGCCGGATCCCGCTGCCCGTGGGCGCCGCCGTGTGTTTCTTCACCGACGGGCTGACTGAGGCCCGCTGCGAGGAGGGGTTGTTGGGAACCACGCGGCTGCGGGAGCTACTCGCCTCGCTGGGCCCGGATCCGAGCGCGGACGAGCTGATCGACCGCGTCACCGGAGTGGCGGACGCCACGCCGGACGACATGGCGGCGTGCGTTCTGACGGCCCATTCGGCATCCGCGGCCCATCCGGACCGCGCCCGCGAAGCCCACGTCGAGGAACTGGAGTTCGAGCGCAGGGACCTCGACAACGGCGGCCTGAGCCGCTTCCTTTCGGAATGCGAGCTGGCGGGACCCCGCGCCGCGGAACTCCTGAACGCCGCCGAGCAGGCGCTCGCGTGCGGCGAGACGGCCCTGCTGCAGGTCGAGCTCGGCGCTGATGGGACACACGCGCGCATACTCGCACCCGAGCGGATTCTCCCCTCGGACCCTCCAGGCTCCAGCGAACGGCGCAGTGTGACCCTGCCGCCGCCGGCGCCGGTTCACGCATAGCCGGCAACCGGGACACGCGAGCGGCCCCCGGACAGCCGGCCCGGGCCCGGACATTTCACCTGGCGCATCGCTACAGCCGGAACGTTGCTCGTCAAGCCTCCTGGACGTTCGTCCTAACTACCGCCGCGAATCGTTCCACCCGGGTACCTGACGATTACCCAAACAGACAACGCGGGGGTCCCTTGCGGGAAGCCCTCTCCGCAGGAGGTAGTCAGTTGTACCTACGTTTTTCTCTCACCATGACCAAGGCCGCGCGCATGCGCCGCTACGCAGTACCGTCACTCCTCTGTGCTCTGGTGATGGCAGCGCTGGCGGCGCTGCCGACGGCATCGGCGCAGGCAGTCACGACACCGCCGGAAATCGTCCCGATTCCGCCGGCGGCCACGAGCGAAGTGCTCGAAGCAATTCCGCTCGAAGACCTCAACGCGTCCGAACTGGCGAAAGTGATCGGCAGCCAGCCGGGCCTCGAAGGCCTTCCTGAAACAACCCTCACGGCGGCGCTCGAAGAAGTGCTCGCCAAACTCGCGGGGAAAGGCGTGACCTTGGAAGGTCTCGGCGAACCGGGCGAACTCGTGCCGAAGGTCGAACAGGCGCTCAAAAAACTGCTCTCCTCGGGCGAACTGCTGGCCCTCCTGAAAGGGGAAAGCCTGACCACCATCCTGACCAACGCCCTCGGCTCGCTGGAACCCGAGGAACTCATCAAGAAGGCGATGGAAGCCTCCAGCCACCCCGAAGAACTGCTGACCGCGGCACTGTCCGGTGTGAACCCCGAACAGCTCGAAAAAGCCGTCGGCAGCACGCTCGCCGGTGAACCGTTCACGAAAACCAGCGTGGGCGAACTCGAGAGCTCGCTGGGGACCACCCCGGAACAGTTCACGCAAGCGCTGGGCACGAACTCCGAACAGCTGCCGGAAGCGGCGAAAGCGTTCACCGCGCCGCTCACGAACGGACAGACATTGGGCGTGCTGGATGAACTCCAGAGCGTCGGCCTCGCGACGCTGAAAGGCGAAGGCGGTGGCATCGGCGGAGTCGGCGGCAACGGCGGTGAAGCCGGCAACGGCGGCTCCGGGTCCGGCGGCGCGGGCGGAAAAGGCGGTAACGGGGGCCCCGGCGGCTCCGGTTCAGGCGGTTCCGGGACGCCCGGGGCAGGCACCAGCGTCCTCATCAGCACCCCCGCCCCGGCCGGCGGGAGCCCAGCGGGCTCGAGCGCGGCGGTCGGCAAGGTCAAGGTGCTCAGCCACAAGGTGCACGGCAACACCGCCACGATCGTGCTTCAGGTGCCCAGCGCCGGGAGCCTGACCGTCAGCGGCGGTGGGGTCAAGAAGGTCACCCAGCAGACCGCCAAGAGCGAGCGGGTGACCGTCAAGACCACCCTCACAAAGGCTGGCGTCGCGTCTCGGCGTCGCCACCACAGCGGGATGTCGGTGAAGCTGACCGTGACCTTCAAACCGGTCAGCGGCGCCGCCTCGGCGGCCAGCACCAGCGCCCACTTCGGCTAGCGAACTCCGAACATCGCGGCGCTACGAGGCCGGGGTCCCATCGGAACCCCGGCCTCGCGGTGCCGGACGACGTTTCCCGGAGCCAGTCCGGCTAGCCTATTTTTTTACGGGCTTTACCTTGTAGGTGAAGTGATCGGCTTCCGTCGCTTCGCTCGTACCGGCTTCCGTGGAGACGCTCACTTCCACCGTGCCGGCTTCCTCGGGCGGCGTGACCACCACGAGCTGCTCCGCGTTTTTGACGACGACGGATGCGGCCGGCGTCGAGCCGAACAGGACGGTCGTTTCTTCGGTGAAGCCGGTGCCCTTGATCTTCACGGTCTGTCCACCGGTCGTCCAGCCGTGGGTCGGCGACAGTTTCGTGATCGTCGGCCTCTGGCCCGCGACCGGAGTCGTGAATCTCTCGTTGGAACCAAAGCTGGTCCCGTGGGCGTTCTTGGCCACGATCCTGAAGTCGTAGGTCGTGCTGCCCGCGAGGTGCGCGAGCGCCGCCGACACGGCAACCGGCATTTCGCCTTCGCCCGGAAGGGACGAGCACGAAGTCCGTTTACCGTATTGGAGCGAGGTGCCCCATTCGAATTCGCAGCTCGTCACGTTCGAGGCGTCGGGATTGACGTTCGCATTCAGCTGCGCGGAGTCCGAGGTGATGTGGGACGCCGCCAGCGGGGTCACCTTGGGTGGGCTCGGGTAGGTGCTGAATTTCACGGTGTTCCCGAACTTGGTCCCGTCTTCGTTCGTGGCGACCGCGCGGTAGTAGTAGATTGTGCTTTCCGCCAGGCCGCCGACTTCAGCGGACACGCGGACGCCGTTTTCGCCGTTGCCCGGGAGCGAAGCGCATGACGCCTTCGACCCCAATGCGGGCGAGGTGCCGTATTCGAATTCGCAGGTCGTCACTTCGGCGCCCTGCGGGTTGACGACGCCACGGAAGGTTGCCGACTGCTTTCCGATCACGGCTGGTTTTTCCGACGTGACGGTCGGTTTCGTGGGCGGCGTTTTGAATTCCAGCGTGGCGCCAAACGACTGTCCGAAGGAGTTTTTGGCGATCAGCCTGACGTAGTAGCGGGTGTGCTGCCCGAGACTGCCGGCCAGAGCGTGCACCTTGACCTGTTTTTCACCGGACCCGGGGAGCACCGCGCAACCCACGAAGGTGGGGGATTCGAAGTTCGGCGTGGTGGCGTACTCGAATTCACACTCTTCCACGTTCGCGTCGTTCGGGTCGACCGTACCCTGGAGGTTCGCAGAGGTACGGGTGACTTCTTCGGGCGTGTCGGTCACCACGTGTGGCGTCGTCGGCAGTGTCGTAAAGGGCTTCACGGGAGTGGCGATGCCTTCGCCGAACTCGCTCACGGCAACCACGCGGTAGTAGTACTTGGTGCTTTCAGCGAGGCCTTTGACCGGGGCCGACACCGGGACCAGGTTTTCACCGGCTTCGGGGAACGGGATGCAGGGAGCGGTCTGGTTCAGTTCGCTCGGCGAGGTCCCGTATTCGAATTCGCATTCCGTGATTTCGGCCCCGTTGGGGTTGACGAGTGCTTCGAGGATCGCCGTCGTCCTCCCGACCCCCGTCGGGTTCTGGTTGATCACTTCGGGAGCTTCTCCCACTTCCGCGTGCGCGAGCCCCGGCAGCGTCAGCGCAAACAGCGCCGCCGCCAGCAGGACCACCGCCACTGCCAGGGCCCGCCCGCGCGGACTCCCGCCCACTGCCGTCCCGTGCAACGTCACACGAGTCGTGTCCAACCCGACGAATCGATCACTCATGAGCGTCCCTCCCGATCGCACCTATGTTTCCCCCGCGACCGCGCCCCCCGGCGCCGCCGGACGTGGTGCCATCTAACCGCCTGGGTAGGGCGAAGTCAATACCGCGCCACGTCGCCCTGACGGGCCGTGCTGGGCGCCCGGGAGCGACGGGACCCGGCGCCGGGCCGGGTCAGTGGATGATCGGGCCGGTTTCGACGGCTTCGAATTCGGACCCCGGGACCTGCTTGATCTGTTCGAGGTCTTCGTCGTTCCAGCCCGGGTTGGGGGCCCCGGTGATGAACCACGGTGAGCCGTTGTCGGCCACGATCAGCCCGAAGCGCTTGAGCGCTTCCAGGATCACCAGCGACTGGCCGTGGAAGCCGGCGAGGCTGTAGCCGGCCTTCAGGCGCAGGCGCAGGCCCATCGGTGGGAGTGCCGGGTTGGTGCTCGAGGAGGCGAAGTGGGTGGCCGGGTGGATGTATCCGCGCTGGGACTCGGGGACGGTCACCCGCAGGGCGTGGTCGATCTGTCCGGCGGCGACCTCGGGGTAGCGGGCGAGCAGCGGGAAGATCGGCAGCCCGGCGGCGTCGGCGGAGGTCCAGCCTTCGGGGCGCAGGGCGCTGCTGCGGAGGTTGAAGACGGCCCCGTTGGAGGCCGTCCAGCTCTTGCCCTTCTTGCGGCGGTGGGCCAGGTAGAGCTCATACAGGGTGCAGCTGCCTTCCTGGGCCACGAGCACGTGGCGATCGCCCTTGCCGTTCTTGCCGCCGCCCTCGATCGGGGCCGTGGGCGGAATGGGATAGGGCCCGGGATCCGATTCGGAGCCGTATTTCGTGAACTTGACCGGCACCTTGGGCTGGCCGGCGGGAACGACCGTGTACGGGATCCCGTAGGAGGGGTTGGTGCCGAAGTCGGGGTGCAGGTGGGCGCTGAGCCCGATGCCGGCGACGTAGCTCTCGGACTCAGGGCTCTCCGGCAGGTTCGCCACTTCCTGGTTGAGGGGGTCTTCGGCGGGCAGGATCGGGCAGCCGAATTCTTCGGGGGGGCCGGACACCAGGGGGCGGGCGTGGCGGCGAGAGTGGTGTGAGGCGGCGCTCGCCCCGGCGGCCAGGAGCGTCAACGCCGCCAGGATCGCCGCCAGGCACACCGCGTGCCAGGACCTCATGTCGCCCCACGCTAGCGCGTCCGGCGGGCGGCGGCCGACGTTCGTACTAGGAGCTCGAGAGGGAGCCTTCGCCGAAGGGAACGCCTTCCCCGAAGGTGCGTCCCGGTTTTGCTTCGCTGTGCTGGCGTTCGGTCCAGTCGACCGAGAAGCTGCCGAGCGGGCCGCTGGCCGCGGAGGCCGTTGCGATCACCTCGTTGGCGGGCAGCACGTGACCGTTGGCGAACCGGGCTGTGCCGGGACGGGCGCCCTGGCGCAGTTCGATCTGGGCGGCGGACCAGCGCGAGTCCTGCACCGGGCCCGTGTGGGAGCCGCTGGTGGCGGTGGCGGCCGAGAACGAGACGCCCCCGAAATCCGCCAGCGGCAGCGTCTGGCAGCCGGCCGCGGTGCAGCTGGACGGCGCCTCCAGGATCCAGTCGGCCGAGCTGACGTCGATCTCGGAGGTGTGGCGGGTCGTGGAGTAGCGGGCGCCGGTTGACAGGTTGCGCAGCCTGAGCGTGACGTGGGTGCCGTGGACGGTCACCGAGCCGGTCATCTGATCGCCGGCGTGGACCGCGATCGGGATGCTCACGGGGGCGGCCGGGATCAGCTCGAACCAGCTGTCGTAGTGGGGGTTCCCGTTGCGCGAGCAGTCGGCATCCACGCCGACCTGCTCGAGTGCGTCGCTGGTCGACCTGTAGCCGCCGAGCCCGACCCAGGCGGCGGAGTAGGTGCTCTGGCCGCTGCTGCAGGAGAGGGTCGGGACCTGCCAGGTGCCGGACACGTTGTTGAAGCTGGCGTGGGAGGAGCTCGGGAGGGCGACCCAGCCGGCCCAGTTGCTGCTCAGCGTGCTCGCGCCGGCCGCGGAGGCCACGACGAGCAGCAGTGTGCCGGCGAGCAGCCCGGCGAGGGCCGGGCGACGCAGGTTCCGCCGTCGCGGGAGGGTGGAAGTTTCGCCGGTCATCGGTGTCTGGAGGATCGACTGGTGACCTTTACGGATGCTAAGAAGTGCCCGGTAGCTCGCTGGGAGGCCAGCCGGGTGTTCGGCCCTCAGGATCCGATCTGGGCGGGAGCCAGCAGCGAGCGGGCGGCGGCATCGGTCCAGATCACCTGATCGCGGCCCGGGCCGACGCCGATCAGGGCCACGGGCACGCCGGTGTGCTCGGAGATGAACTGCAGGTACTCGCGGGCGGCGTCGGGCAGGTCGGAGGCCGAGCGGCACTCGCCGAGGTCCTCCTTCCAGCCGGGCAGCTCGGTGAGCACCGAGGTGGTGTGGTGGAGCACCGTCTGGTGGTAGGGGAAGTCCTCGAACTCGGCCCCGTCGTCGCCGCCCCGGTAGCTGGTGGCGACGGCGATGCGGTCAAAGCCCGAGAGCACGTCGAGCTTCGTGATCACGAGTGCCGTCATCGTGTTCAGGCGGGCCGCGTAGCGCAGCGCCACGAGGTCCAGCCAGCCGGTCCGCCGGGGCCGCCCGGTGGTGGTGCCGAACTCGCCGCCGCGGCTGCGCAGCAGCTCGCCGGTGTCGTCGTGCAGCTCGCTCGGGAACGGTCCTGCCCCCACCCGCGTGGTGTAGGCCTTGGACACCCCCCACACCTCCTCGATCGCCTTCGGCCCGATGCCGCTGCCCACGCAGGCGGCCCCGGCGAGCGGGTTGGAGGAGGTCACGAACGGATAGGTGCCATGGTCGATGTCGAGCATCGCCCCCTGGGCCCCCTCGAGGATCACCGTGTCGCCGTCGTCGAGCAGCTGCCACATCAGCTTGGAGGTGTCGGCGATGTGCTGCTCGAGGCGGTGGCCGAAGGTCAGGAATTCCTCGGTCATGGTGTGCAGGTCGAGCGTGGGGTCCTTCTCGTAGGGGCGCAGCGAAAGGCGCTTGGGCTCCATCGCGGCGACGATCTTCTTCTTCAGGATCTTCTCGTCGAGCAGGTCCTGGACGCGGATCCCGAGCCGCGCGGCCTTGTCCGCGTAACAGGGGCCGATGCCCCTGCGGGTGGTTCCGATCTGCAGGCTCCCGAGTTTGGCCTCCCCGGCCGAGTCCAGCAGCATGTGGTAGGGCATGATCAGGTGGGCGTTGGCGGACACCCGCAACCCGCTCACGTCCACTCCCCGCGAGCGCAGCGTGTCGAGCTCGTCGATCAGCACCCGCGGGTCGATCACCACGCCGTTGCCGATCACGCAGCGCTTGCCGGGATACAGGATCCCCGACGGGATCAGGTGCAGCTTCCACTGCTCCTCGCCCCTGACAATCGTGTGACCGGCGTTGTTGCCGCCCTGGAAGCGCACGACGGCGTCGGCGTGCTCGGCGAGCAGATCGGTGATCTTGCCCTTGCCCTCATCGCCCCACTGGGCGCCAACTATGACCACGGCAGGCATGTCGCCTCAGGAGTCTAGGGCCGCTCGTCTCTCGCGCCCAGGAGCGCGTGCCCGCTCTGGTCCGGGGGCTCGGGCGGGAGCCCCCAGCGCCTGTCCATTCCGTAGAGCGGGATCGGGACGCCACAGATCTCCACCAGCCGCGACACGGTGCGCGCGCCGAGGTGCTCGGCCAGCTCGTCGGCGACTCTCAGGTTGGTGGTCGCGACGATCGCCCGTTGGGCCTCATAGCGGGCGTTGACGATCGAGTACAGCTGCTCGAGCACCCACTCGGTACGGAACTCGGCCCCGAGGTCGTCGATGTGCAGCAGGTCGACGGCTGTGAGGCGGTCGACGAAGTCCACCAGGCCCCGCTC
Organism: uncultured Solirubrobacteraceae bacterium; assembly: GCA_963846255.1. Lineage (GTDB taxonomy): Bacteria > Actinomycetota > Thermoleophilia > Solirubrobacterales > Solirubrobacteraceae > Palsa-744. The sequence continues at coordinate 2,463,667 of CAWJVE010000002.1, read as the reverse complement.
GCTGTCCATCGAGTCGCGCAGCAGGCCGAGCAGCCGTGGCAGCGAGTAGATCGCGACCGTCCGTCCGGCGTCCAGGGCGGCCTTCGAGACGAGCATCGCGAGCGTCGTCTTGCCGGTCCCGACGTCGCCCTCCAGCCACAGTCCTTCGCCGCGGTCGAGGTTCTGCTCGATATCGGCCACGTAGCGGCGCACGAGCTTGACGTGCTCGGGGGCGACCCGGGCGATGTCGCTGACGGGAGGGCGCTCGAAGGAGACACCGCGATAGCGGGTCGGGATCCTTCCCATCGTGCCGTGCGCCTTGGCCCCGGCGATCATGGCCGGGCGGCACCCGCAGTCACTCATGGTCTCGCCGTCGGGGTCCACGATGAACCCGCTGCCGTCGCAGATAGCGAGCGGACAGCGGCGCCCGCCGCCGGTGTGCTTGGACGCCGGAGGGTTCACTCGCTGAAGCGCTGGCCGGCGTAGTTCATGAAGCGCGGGTACTCGGGCTGGAAGGTCAGCGTGACTTTGCCGACGGCGCCGTTGCGGTGCTTGGCGATGATCAGGTCGGCCTCCCCCGGGCGCTCGGACTCCTCCTTCTTGTAGTACTCGTCGCGGTAGATGAACACCACCAGGTCGGAGTCCTGCTCGAGGTTGCCGCTCTCGCGCAGGTCCGAGAGCATCGGGATCTTGTCGCCCGGGCGCTGCTCCACCGCACGGCTCAGCTGCGAGAGCGCGATCACCGGCACTTTCAGCTCCCGCGCCAGGATCTTCAGGCCGCGGCTGAGCTCGCCGACGGCCGTCACGCGACTGTCGTAGCGGCTGTCGGTGCGCATCAGCTGCAGGTAGTCGACGATGATCAGCCCCAGGCCGCCCGGCACCTGGTTGTGCAGGCGCCGGGCCTTGGCGCGGATCTCGAGCATCCCCACGTCGCTGGAGTCGTCCACCCACAGGGGCGAGTTGGAGAGCTTCGAGGAGGCCTCGAGGATCTTCGGCCAGCGCTGCTCGGGCACCCGCCCCTTGCGCAGCTCCTCGCCTTTGATGCGGGCCTGGGAGGCGACGAAGCGCTGGGCCAGCTCCGCCTCCGCCATCTCGAGCGAGAACAGCGCCACCGGGCGGCCGTGCTTGAGGGCGGCGTTCTCGGCGATGTTGCACACGAGCGCGCTCTTGCCCATCGCCGGGCGGGCCGCAACGATGATCAGGTTGCCGGGCTGGAAGCCGCCGGTGATCTCGTCGAGGTCCTTGAAGCCCGAGGGGGTGCCGGTCAGAGAGGTCCCCTCCAGCGACAGCCGGTGGAGCTTGTCCAGCTCCTCGTGCAGGACCTCCTCGATCTTGCGGAAGTCCTTCTGGCGGTCGTCGCGGGCGACCTCGAGCATCGTCTTCTCCGCCTGCTCGACGAGGTCCCGCGGCGCGCCGGAGTGGCCGATCACGCTCTCCTGGATTTCGTAGGCACCCTTCAGCAGCCTGCGCAGCAGGGCCATCTCGCGCACGATCTGGGCGTAGCGGCGGGCGTGGCCGGCGGCCGGCACGAGGCCCGTCAGCTCGTCCACGGTGGCGGCTCCCCCGATCGCCTCCAGGCGGCCCGACTGGCGCAGCCGGTCGGTCACGGTCAGCACGTCGACCGGCTCGCTGGCCTCGTACAGGTCGAGCATCGCCTCGTAGATCAGCCCGTAGCGCTCGCGGTAGAAGTCCTCCGGGCGCAGGCCCTCTTCGATCACGAGCGCGTACAGGGAGCGGTCCGAGAGCAGGATCGCCCCCAGCACCGACTGCTCGGCCTCGAGGTTGTGGGGCGGGGTCAGGGCCGCCGCGGCGGTGGCGCCGGACGTGCCGTTGGTGTGTGTGACGGCGCTGGAGGCCACGGGTGGGGCGAGTGTAGATAGCTGCTCGAGCGCCACGATGAGGACCTCTCGCTATCTGGAGAAGAAATCGCTGGGGCGGGTGTCGGATCCCGACGGCACGAACGCATGTTCGTGGCGGCCCCGGACGGGACGCAACGGATCGTGCGCGACCGGATGACCGGCCCGCGCCCGCCGCGGAGCGCTGTCGAGGAGTTCCGGCGCAGGCGCCGGCGACGCCGTCAGCTCTTGGCCACGATCATGGTCTTGATCGTGGACGTGGCGCCGTCGGCGACCTCCACGACGACCATGTAGGTGCCGACGTTCTTGATCGGCTCAGGCAGGTGGACGTTGCGTTTGTCGATCCTCAGCCCGCGGGCTTCGCGGATCGCGGCGGCGATGTCCTGGGCGGTCACCGACCCGAACAGGCGCCCATCGGCACCGGCCTGCTGGGGGATCGTGAGCACCGTCCGGTTCAGCAGCTGGACGTTCTCCTGGGCCCGCTCGATCGCCTCGCGGGCGGCGCGCTCCTCGGCGGCCTGGCGCTGGCGGACGGTCTCCACCGCGCCCTTCGTGGCAGGCGAGGCGAGCTTGCGCGGGATCAGGTAGTTGCGCAGGTAGCCCTTGGAGACATCCACCACGTTGCCCTGCTCGCCGAGCGACTCGACGTCCTGCAGCAGAATCGCCTCGGGCACGGCCGATGCAGCTCTAGTCGCGGTCGCGGTCGCGGCCGCCACGGCCGCCGCGGGGGTTGTCGTCGCGGCCGCCCTCGTTCACGTAGGGCAGCAGCGCCAGCTCCCGGGCCCGCTTGACCGCGCGGGCGATCTGTACCTGGTGGCGCCGGCAGGATCCCGTGATCCGGCGGGAGCGGATCTTGCCCTTCTCGGAGATGAAGCGGCGCAGCGAGCTGACGTCCTTGTAGTCGACCTGCTCGACCTTGTCGCGGCAGAACTGGCAGGGCTTGCGGCGGCCTCCGCCGGGGCCCCCGCGCCTGTCGCGCCGGCGCAGGGGCTTGCCCCGTCCTCGTGCCTTGGCCATCTCAGCAGCCCCCCCGCTGCCCGCCGAGCGCCACCGGGGAGCCCTCCGGCTGCGGCCGGGTGGTCGTGGTGGCGTTCGTGGTGGGGCTGGGAGTCATGTCCTGGTGGCGCTGTGGCTAGAAGGGGATGTCGTCGTCGCCGCTTGCAGAAGCGACCGGTGCGGGCTGGAAATCGCCCTGCTCGACGGGAACCTCCCCGCCGGGCCCGGCGTTGCCCGGGGCGAACCCGCCGCCGGCGACGGCGTCCTCGCGGGAGCCCAGAAACTGCACCGAGTCGGCAATGATATCCACCGCCTGGCGTTTGGCGCCGTCCTGGGCCTCCCACTCGCGCCACTCCAGGCGTCCGTCGATGGCCACGGGGCGTCCCTTGGACAGGAAGCGGGCGGCGTTCTCACCCTGCGCACCCCACACGGTGATGTTGAAGTAGTTGGGCTTGTCCTCCCACTCGCCGGTGGCGGCGTTCTTGCGGCGGGTGTTGCAGGCGACCCTCAGGCTGCACACCGATGTGCCGCTCGGGAGCGAGCGAAGCTCGGGGTCGGCCGTCAGGTTTCCCGTCAGGACGACGCGGTTGATGTTGGTGGCAGCCACGGCTGATCGATCCTTTCAGTTTCGTTTTGGAGCCGCCCCGGAGTCTAGAGCCGCCGCCAGCGGCCCTCGGGCGCCCGCCGGCCCGTAAATCACGCTCAATCCGAGGAGCGCTTCGCGTGGGGGGAGGTTTTGAAGACCTCGTCCCAGTACGGGGCGCTGATGCCGAAGCCCCGCGTGTCGTCCTGGAAGTGGTGGCGCATGTGGCGCTCGCGGAGCATCCGTCCGAGTCTCCCGCGGGGGCGAAAGTGGTGCAGGTAGTAGTGGGTCATGTCGTAGACCAGGTAGCCGGTGAAGAAGCCCGCCCCCAGCCCCGGCGCGTAGGTGGAGCCGAAGATCAGGTATATGACCCCGAACACGGCCGCCGCCAGGGGGATGCTGACCGACGGGGGCATCACCAGGCGCAGAGGGTCGTTGGGGTGGTCGTGGTGGACGCCGTGGATGATCCAATGCAGGCGCGCTCCGAGGCCGTGGTCGGGCTCGAAGTGGAACACGAGCCGGTGCAGCCAGTACTCGAACAGCGTCCACAGCGCATAGCCGCCCGCGACCAGGCCGATCATCACCGCGAGGCTCGTTTCCGAGAGCCCCCAGATGATCATCGCGACGATCGCCGGCACGAAGATGACCACCGGGACCACCGGGTGCACCCTCGTGAGCGCGTCCAGTGTCCGCGATTCGAACATCGGGGGCGAGGCTCGCAGCACGTCCGTGCGGGTCGCGCTTGTGTCGCTCATGTCATCGACCTCGGCCCAGCGCATGGAAGACGATCTTAGCTCGCCCGGGGCACCGGGCACCGGCCTGCAAGGGCCAGGCGCGACCGGCGCCGCGGGGACGGGGTGCGGCGCCGCGAGAGGTCGCCCGCACCCTGACGGGCTACAGGAACGGCCAGGGGTTCAGCGGCTGGGGCACCACTTCCGATTCGGGGCCGAAGTAGCCAGGACAGTCAGCCCGCCCCACGGTTTCGACCGGTTCGCAGCCGGCCACGAACCCTTCTCCACCTTCGATCGTCCAGCTCTTGGCTTTCTGCTGCTGGTTGACGCGGCGCACGCGGACCGGAAAGGCGACCGTTTTCGTCGCCGCTCCGGGCAGTACCACGGCCACCCATGTTGTGCTGAAGCTCCGCACCCACACGTTGCCGGATTCCTTGCGGACGCCCTGGGCGGTGTATTCGGGATCCGTCCACCAACCGCCGAAGTCCGGGTCCAGGCTCTCGTCGACGAACACTTCCCCGGCGTCGGTGAGCAGCACGGTTGCAAGCGCGAGCTCCGCGTCTTCATTGGTGGACCCGGCAGGCTCGACGACCACGGCACGACCCGCTTCCTGGGCCTTTTCGATCTTGCGGATCGCGGTGCGGTAGGCGGCCGCCGTGGTCACACCGGCGAGCGTGACGGTTGTGTGCGACGCCGGCGCATCAGCTGCGTCAAATGGGGCGAACGGGCCGCCGACCGTCTGCACCTGGCATTCCGTCGGTTCTTGGAGGCCGGCGCAGTTGTAGGGCCCGGTTTCCGCCGGTCGCACCGCCGCCTGGGCGGTGGCGGCCAGCGCCAGCATCAGCGTACCCGCGGCAGCTCCGACCGCGAGCGCAACGACGACCTGCACCGACTGGCGCCTGCTCTTCAGGATTCGGCCCTCCGTTTCCGGCAGCCCCGCCGGTTGGGGAAGCGCTCCACGCGCAACGGCCAGCGTAGGTGCTGGCCCCGTTGATATCCCCCGGGCTCGGCGGATGTCTACTCGGCCGCTGGCGCGTCGGCCGGCGGTGTGTCGGTCGGTGCGGCCTCGGGCGCCGCGCCCTCGGCGGGCGGTTGCTCGGCGTCCTCGGGCGCCTGCTCAGCTTCGGCGGGCGCTGCGGCCTCGGCCGGGGGCGCGTCCGCGGCCGGCGGTGACGCTGCGGTCTCGGGTGCGGTCGCAGCCTCGGGTGCAGCGGGAGCCTCGGGTGCTGCGGGAGCCTCGGGTGCTGCGGGAGCCTCGGGTGCAGCCGGGGCCTCCGGAGCCGCAGCCGCCGCAGGGGGCTCGCCGGCAGGGGCCGTCGGGGCGCCGTCGCCCGTCGGGGCGCTCGTCGCGGGCTCTGCCGCGCCCGGGCGCGGAGGCACCGCCGAGCTGCGCATGTCGGGCGGGTCAGGAACGCCCGGACGAAGCTTGATCAACCTGAAGCGGACGACCCCGTCGGTGATCCGCAGCGTCCGGTCCAGGCCGCCCAGCAGCTCCTTGTCGGAGACGTGGAACTGGAACAGGTGGTACTCGGCGCTTTTGCGGTGGTCGATGGGATAGCTGAGCGGCCGTTCACCCCAGTCGTCGTCGCGGACCAGCTCGCCGCGCGCCTGGATCGAGGCGCGGGCGTCGTCGAGGATCTTCGCCCGCGTGGACTCCTCCGCCTGGGTGTCGAGCAGCAGAACGAGGTCGTATATGGGTGCGGGAAGCGTCATCGGTCAGGCCTCTTGCAGCGAGCAAGCCTAGCGGGTGAGCCCTGGCGGGCCGCCGCTCAGCCCGCGCGGGCCTTGGCGCGGATGTCCGCCAGCTGCTCGTCGATCCAGTCCCCCGGGTCGCGGGAGGTGACGATCTCGGTCAGCCCCTCCGCGCGGCGGCGGCGCTCGCGGGGGTCCATCGTGAGGGCCGCGTAGATCGAGTTGGCCAGCTCCTGGATGTCGAACGGGTTGACCGACAGGGCCCACTTGCCGAGCTCCTCGTGGGCGCCGGTGTTCTCGGACAGGATCGAGACGCCCTCGCGCTCGTTGACGAGGGGCCCCTCCTTGGCCACCAGGTTCATGCCGTCGAACATCGCGTTCACGAGCAGCACGTCGTAGTGCTTGTAGGAGGCGATCGCCTCGTCGAGGTCGTCGCGGAGCTTGAGCTGGATCGGCATCCAGTCGGGGGTCCCGTGACGGTGGTTGACGACCGCCACCAGCGCCTCGATGCGCTCCAGGTACTCGGCGTACTGGGGCACGTCCGTCCTGGAGGGCATCAGCTGGGCCATGAACGTGACCCGCTCGATGAACTCCGGGTGCTGCTCGAGGAACAGGTCGAAGGCGGAGAAGCCGCGCAGGACGTTCTTGGACAGGTCGGCGCGGTCCACTCGCAGGATCAGGAAGTCACGGCGGCGCAGCAGCAGCTCGCGCTCGAAGTGGGCAACCCGCTCGCTCTTGGCGAGCTGGCGGGTGGCGCGGTGGTCGATCGGCAGCGGGTAGGCGCGGACCCACACCTCGCGCTCGCCCATCTTCACCACGCCGGCGCCGAAGTCGACCTCGAGGTCCATCAGGTCGCGGCAGCACTGCAGGAAGTTGAGGCGGTAGGAGCGGGTGTGGAAGCCGATGATGTCGTTCGCCAGCAGCCCCGTGAAGATCTCCTCGCGGATCCGGTTGGGGAGCACTCGCCAGGCGTCCGGCTGGGTCCAGGGGATGTGGATGAAGTGGTGCAGGAAGACGTCCGGGCGAGCGCGGCGGACGAGGTCCGGAAGCGTGTACAGGTGGTAGTCGTGGACCATCACCACCGGTTCGCTTGAGTCCTCGATCTCCTCGACCACGGCCCGGGCGAGGTCTTCGTTGACGACGTTGTAACCGAACTCGAAGGCCTCGATCTCCTCGCGGCGGATGTCGGGGGCGTTGGAGAGGTCCCACAGGTAGTGCTGGATGAACCACAGCATCGGGTTGGCGAAGACGTTGTAGAAGCGGTCGTAGGCCTCCGGGTCGCTGATCACCAGGCGCACCTGGTACTCGCCTCCGGCGGGGGAGCGCACGGCGAGCGCACGGCCGCCGTTGGCGAGTGACACGGCGGCGTCGTACTCGTTCATCGCGGAGGCGATCCAGATCGCGTCGCGGTGGGAGGCCAGCCCCGTGAGCGCCGTTACCAGACCGCCGGAGCCCCGCACGGTGTTTCCGTCTGCGTCGAAGGTGACAGGGCCGCGGTTGCTCACCAGCACCAGCGGAGCCCGCTGTGCCGGCTCCGAACTCACGACCCGTCCAGCTCGTTGAAGATGCGTAGGTAGTCGCGCAGGTAGCGCGGGGTGAGGAAGTGCTGGCGGACGTGCTCCTTGCCGTGCCTTCCCAGGCTCCGGCCCAGCTCGGGGTCCCGCAGGATCTCCATCGAGCGCTCAGCGCACTGCTCGGGGCTGGAGACGAGGAAGCCGGTGACCCCGTCCTCGATCTGCAGCGGGATCCCTCCGACGTCCCCGCCGACGAACGGGCGGGCCTTCCAGATCGCCTCCGTGACGGTCAGCCCAAAGCCCTCGCGGGTGGACTTCTGGATCAGCACGTCGGAGTGGGACTGGAAGGCGTTGACCTCGATCGCCCCGACGTTGTTGAAGTTGTTGAGGATGTGGATGTCGGCGTCGCCGTCGGCGTGGGCGACGGTGGCGTTGTAGAAGTTCCACCCCTCGGGGTCGTCGCTGGCCATCGAGCCGACCAGCGCGAGCTGGACATCGGGCATTTCCTCCTTGACCAGACGGTAGGCGTCGATCACACCAAGGGGATCCTTCCAGGGATCGAAGCGAGACACCTGGCACATCAGGGGCCGGTCCACGTCGATCCCGAACTGGCCGCACACGTAGGCGGCGTCCTCCGGCAGCAGGGCCATGTTCTTCGGCGTCAAGGGGTCGATCGCCGGGGGCACCACGTGCACCTTGCCGCCCATCCCCTCCGGTACGTACTCGCGCATGTGGAAGAGGCTGTCGGAGTAGTCCTGCAGGTAGGGCAGCAGCTGGGCGACGGTGTCCGGGTTGGGGGTGGAGAGGTCGATGTGGCAGCGCCAGATCCAGCCCTTGGACTTCTCCGGGGCGAGCCCGCAGAGGGCGGCCGGCTGGGGGTCGTGGATGAGGCAAATGTCCCACCCGTCGGAGAGCTCGCGGGCGTTGATCTCGTTGTAACGGAGCCACGTGGCCCACTGCTCGCTGTCGAGGTCCATGGGCGCGCCCTGGAGGGCGTTGTGCATCAGCTTGGTGGCGTTGAAGAACTCTTCGCGGCCGTAGATCACGTGCCATTCGCAGTCCAGGCCGACGTCCCTCATCAGCGGCACCAGCGTGTAGAGGATCTCCGAGACGCCGCCGCCGAAGGCGGTGGCCGAGACGTGCACCACGCGTCTGCCGGCCAGTGGCTCGGCCAACTCGCGGATTTCGGCGATCAGGTCGCGACCGCAGATGTGCGTGTAGTCGGAGAGCGTCTTGTTCGCGACGGCGACCGGCTGAAGCACGCGGCGGCACGATATCCGACGAGGTGGCCCGATCCGGCGGGCGAAAGCGGATCGTCCGAGCGAGCGGGGCATCCCCCGGCCGACCCGTTCTGAGTTGGCCGCCGCCGAGCACGGGGGCTATGGTTCGCGACCGATGCTCAACGGCCGCATCTATCGCGCGGCGTTCTTGCCTTTCCTGCTCGCGCTCGGGATCGCCGCCTTCTCACTCGGGGCCCGTCCGGGCCCCCTGCGGTCGAACCTGGCTCCAGACGCCTTCCAGGGATCCTCCGCGCTCGCACGCCTGAACGACCTGGCGAAGGCGTTCCCGCAGCGGCGGCCCGGGAGCAACAGCGACGGGCGCATGGCCCAGATGGTGGCGGAAGACATCGAAGCCCTCGGGGGGACCGCCGGAGGGGGCTTCGCGGTCCACGTCTACAACTTCAACGCCCAGACGATCGAAGGCGAACAGACGCTCACCAACGTGGTGGCGGTGCGCCCGGGCTCGACCAGCTCGACCCCGATCGTGATCGTCGCCCACCGGGACGCCGCCCAAGGGCCGTCCCGCGCATCGCTGTCGGCCACCGCCGCGCTGCTGGAACTCGCGCGCGTGTTCTCCGCCCGGGACACCAAGCGCACGATCGTGCTCGCCTCCACCAGCGGTGGCAGCGGCGGCGACGCCGGGGTCGGCCAGCTGCGCAACGAGCTTCCCCACCGGCTCGACGCTGCGATCGTGCTCGGCGACCTCGCGGGGTCGGTGGTGCGCCGGCCGATGGTGATCCCCTACTCCGACGGCCAGGGCTCGGCGCCGCTGGTGCTGGCGCGAACCGTAGAGGACGCGATCAAGGACCAGGCCGGGATCCAAGCGGGCGCCCCGAGTGCGCTCGGCCAGCTCGTTCACCTGATGGTTCCCCTGACCGTCGGTGAACAGGGCGTGCTCGACCGCGAAGGGGTGCCCGCGGTGCTCGCCCAGGTATCCGGGGAACGGGGCCCGTCGCGCAACGAGCCGATCGACTCCGAACGCCTGGAAGCGATGGGGCGCAGCGTGTTGAGCGCGGTGGACGCCCTCGATACGGCCCCCGACGTCACCCAGGCGCGCCAGAACGGGATCGTGCTGCAGCGCCAGCAGATGCCCCAGTGGGCGGTTCGCCTGCTCGTGGTGATGCTGATCCTGCCGGTGCTCGCGACCGGCATCGACGGGCTGGCGCGGGCGCGTCGCTGGGGGCTGCGACCCGAACGCTGGGCGGCCTGGACGTTGAGCTGCGCGCTGCCGTTCGCGGCCACCGCCCTGCTGGCCCGCCTGCTGGGGATGTCGGGGCTGCTGGGGGCGGCCCCCGGGGGTCCCCTGCTGTCCGGGGCGCTGAAGTTCGGCGCGGGGTCGGCGACCGGGCTGGCGTTGCTCGTGGCCTGCTTCGTGGTGTGCTGGTTCGCCTGGGGGCTGCTCACCCGCTGGGCCGGCTGGGGCACGCGACCGGAGCCGGAGGTGGGCGGGCTCTCGACGGTGCTGGTGGGGGTCGCGCTGGCGCTGGTGGTGTGGTTCATCAACCCCTACACCGCGCTGCTGCTGGTGCCGGCCCTGCACGTGTGGCTGGTGCTCGCGGCCCCCGGGCTTCGACCCCGCGGGCCGTTGGGGTGGTTCGCCCTGCTCGGGCTGGCTGCCCTGCCGGTGGTGGTGGTCGCGGTCTTCTACTCCCACCAGCTCGGGCTCGGGGTTCCGGACGCCGTGTGGGCGGCCGTGCTGCTGTTCGCCGGCGGCTTCGTGGGCCCGCTGGCGGTCGTCCTCTGGAGCGTGGGCTTCGGCTGCGGAGTCTCCTCGCTGCTGCTGGCCCTCGTCCACGACGTCCCCAGCGGCTCCGAGCACACGCCCGAGCCCGCCGAGGTCACGATCCGTGGGCCCCTCAGCTACGCCGGCCCGGGCTCGCTCGGCGGCACCGAGTCGGCTCTCAGGCGCTAGCCACCCGCGCTACCAGCGGTGCTCGTAGCCCTCGAGCGCCACCGCTCGCCCGTGGGCGTCGAGCAGGACCACCCCCGGCCCACCCTCGCGCACCGTCCCGACCCAGCTGACCGCCGCACCGCCGTCGGCCCGCAGCGCCTGCTCCAGGCGGTCCCGGTCCGAGGGGGCGGCGCAGAAGCACAGCTCGTAGTCTTCCCCGCCGCCCGCGGCCAGCTGCCAGGGCTCGACTCCGAGCGCGTCCGCCACCCCGGTTACCCCCTCCGCCAGCGGCAGGTCGGCGAGGTGCAGCTCGAGCCCTACACCGCTGCGCGCGGCGAGCTGGGCGGCGTCGGCGGCGAGCCCGTCGGAGAGGTCGATCATCGCGTGGGCCCCCTCGCGGGCGAGCGTGCGGCCCTCACGCAGGCGGGGCCGGGGGGCGGCCGCCCGCTCCAGGGCGCCGGCGCCGGCGGGCGTCCTCGGGGCCCGTCCCTCCATCTGGGCCAGCGCCGCGGCGGCGGCGCCGAGGCTACCGGTCACACCCACGAGATCCCCAGGCCTGGCCCCTGAGCGGGTCAGCAGCTCGGAGGCGTCGGCGGCCCACCCCACCGCCGTGACCGACACGATCAGGATCGGCGCGGCCACCACGTCCCCGCCGGCGATGGCGGTGCCCGTGTCGCGGGCGAGGGCCGCGGCCGCGCGCATCAGCTCGAGCGCCTGCTGCTCGGGGAAGCCCTCGGGCAGGCCGAGCACGAAGTACGCCTCCCCGGGGCGGGCGCCCATCGCGGCGAGGTCCGAGAGCGCGCCGGCCAGGGCCCGATGGCCGACCTCCGCCGGCCGGCTGAAGTCCTCGCCCAGGCGGAAGTGGGTGCCCTCGACCATCGCGTCCACGGAGGTCACGCAGACACCCGAGCAGGCGACCACCGAGGCGTCGTCGCCGATTCCGAGGAGCAGCCTCTCGGCCCCCGCAGCGGTGCCCCTCGAGGCCTGCCCGCCGAGCTCGGCGGCGATGGCTTCGATCAGGGAGCGCTCGGGGACGGGGAGACTTCTTCTAGCGGTGCCTGTAGACGATCCGCGCGCGATCCAGGTCGTACGGTGAGAGCTCACACCGGACCCGGTCACCGGGCAGGATGCGGATTCGGAAGCGGCGCATCTTGCCGGCCACATGACCGAGGACGACGTGATCGTTGTCGAGCTTCACGCGGAACATCGCGTTGGGCAGGGCCTCGATCACCTCACCCTCGAATTCGACCTTGTCCTCCTTCGCCACGCTTCATTCCATTCTGCTCGCCGGTGCCATTCGCACCTCTGGACGAGCGTCGTCATTGCTTTTCTGGTGAAACCAAACTACCAGCGTGGAGGTGGCGCGGGTGGAAATCGGCGGGCGGGCCCCGCCGGACGCTGTGCACACAGGGGCCGGGCCGTGCGGCGCGGTGAGTCAGCCCGCGGCGGGGGCGCCGCCGGTGTGTTTCGGCGGGGACGTCGGGTGAGGGCCTGTCGGTGGGCCGCCGGGAGGGGTTCCCGTGGGCGGGGAGGCGGCGGGCCCTTCGCTGGGCTTCGTCGTGGGGGTCGTTTTGACGGGCCCCGGTTTGTACGTTTCCTGGGTCGGTTCTTCGCCCGGCTGCAGGTATTCAGAGGCGGCTTTGGAGCCGCCGAGGGAGTACTTGCCGAAGAAGGGGACGTAGTTCGGCGCCTGCGTGGGGTGGGCGAAGGGGACGCACGGCTTGCCTTCGGTGACGGCCGCCATGTAGTCGTGCCAGATTTCGGCCGGCAGGTAGCCACCCTGTTGGGGCTCGCCGTGGACGTCGGTCATTTCCACGCGCTTGTTGGGGTAGCCCATCCACACCACGGTGGAGTAGCGGGGCGTGTACCCGTCGAGCCAGGCGTCGATCAGTTTGCTGGTGGTGCCGGTCTTGGCGGCGGTGGGGCAGTTGATCGCCGAGCGGGTGGCCGTGCCGCTCTGGACGTTCTGCTCGAGGATGCTCGTCTCCGCCCCGGTGACGGCTTCGGTGAGCGCCTTCACGCGGTGGGGTGTGCCCCAGTTGTTGTCCACGTGTCCGTTGGGGAACACCACCTTCGTGATCGCGATCGGGGAGTTGCGCCAGCCGCCGTCCGCCAGGGTCGCGTACACGACCGCCATTTCCAGCGGCGTGACCCCGAGCGTGAGGCCACCGAGGGCTTCGGAGGGGAAGCTCGACAGGTGGGTCTTGACGCCCATCGAGTAGGCGGTGCGGGTGACCGATTCCTCACCCAGGTCGGCGGCCAGCTGGGCGTACACGGTGTTGTCGGAGGCGAGGGTCGCCTGGACCAGGTTCAGGGGCTTGTTCAGCGAGGTCCCCTCGAAGGTCTTGACTTCGTATTCGGGGCTCGTCGGCAGCCACCCCGGCTCGAGGGTGTGGGACAGGTAATAGGTGGAGTTCGGATCGATCCCGTGGGAGAGGGCGTCGGCGAGGTCGATCGCCTTGAAGGTCGATCCCGGCTGGCGGTGGCCGTCGGCGGCGAGGTTGTACTGGGACTTCTCGTAGCTCTCGGACTCGGCCATCGCTTCGATGTCGCCGTCGGCGGGGTTGATGGTGACGATCGCCGAGGCGGGGTCTTCGGGCTCGTCGAGCACTTCCGCGATCGCTTTGCGGGCCAGGCGCTGCATGTTGAGGTTGATCGTCGTGTACACCTTCAGCCCGCCCCGCTGGACGGTGCTGGCGCCGTAGCGTTCGAGCAGCTTCTGGCGCACGTATTCGAAGAAGAAGCTCTCGCGCCGTTCGGAGTAGTAGTAGCCGCGGTGGACCTCGAGGCCCTGGTGCTCGGCCTGCTGTGCCTCGGCTTCGCTGATGTCGTGCAGCTGGGCCATCTTGGCGAGCACCTGGTTGCGCCGTTCGCGGGCCTCGCGGGGATTCAGGAACGGGTTGTATTGGGACGGCGCCTGGGGAAGACCGGCGAGCAGCGCCGACTGCTCGAGGTTCAGGTCCCAGACGGGTTTGTCGAAGAAGATGCGGGCGGCCGCCTCGACGCCGATCGCCGTCTGTCCCCCCACGGTCCCGTACGGCACGCTGTTCAGGTAGCTCGTGAGGATCGAGCGCTTGCTGTGGTGTTTGGTGTATTCGATCGCGTACTTGGCCTCCACGATCTTCTGGTGCAGGGAGTGCTGGTCCCCGCCGAGGTAGAGGTTGCGCATCAGCTGCATCGTGATCGTGGATCCGCCCTGCAGGGCCGAGCCGCTGGACAGGTCCTTGAAGGCCGAGCGCGCGATGCCGGTGAAGTCCACGCCGTTGTTGGAGTAGAAGCGCTGGTCCTCGATGGCGACCGTGGCGTGCTTGAGCTGGGTCGGGATTTCCGGCCAGGCGACGGGTGTGCGGAGTTCGTCGGACTGGATGAAGCCCAGCCGCGTTCCGTCAGCGGCGAACACCTGCGAGGAGCCGCCGCTCACGCGTGGATGGAGGGTGTCGAGCGCCGGGGCGGAGTCGGCGGCGTGCAGGACGTACGTGACGATCCCGAGGACCGCCACCAGGGCGATCCCGAAGCCCACTCCGCCGAACAGCAGCAACATCCGGTTGCCCCCGCCGGCGTGCCTGTGGCGCCGCTTTCGCGCTTGTCGAGACATAGACGGCAGAGCCGAGGTTACCGTCCCGGGTGGTGTACTTTCGCCGCCAGCGCCAAAGGGCTCTAGGCTCGGTGGGCGCCCAGATGAACCCGAACACAGCTGAGCCGACAGTTGTAGAGAGCGTGGGAGAGCTGGCGATGCCGCCCCGCGCCGCCGCCCGACCCCACGCCACGAGCCCCGTTCGCGGGCGGGCGGGCGCCGGCCGGCTGGAGCGCGTTCGCGCCGACGGCGAGCGAGCGACCGCGTTGAGGGACAGCTGGCGGGCGCTGTGGAGCTCACGGCTGCTCGTATTCGGGGCCGGTATCGCGACGGTGCTCCTGTTCGGCTTCGGCCCCCACCGGACGGCCTTCGACCCACCCGGGCTGAGCCGGGGGCTCGGGGCGCTCGGCAACGTGCTGGCGGCGCCGGTGGCGCGGTGGGACTCCAACTGGTATCTGCTGATCGCCCACTACGGCTACCACCCGGCGCTGGGCGCCTACACCGTCTCCCGCAGCGCCTTCTTCCCCCTGTACCCCCTCGGCCTGGGCCTGATCTCAGACCTCGGCATACCCCCCGTGGGCGCCGGGGTGCTGCTGTCGCTGTGCGCCCTGGCGGCGGCCCTGTACGGACTTCACCGCCTGACGACCCTCGAGCTCGGGCCGCGGGCGGGCGCCGGTGCAGGAGCGGGTGCCGACGCGGCCCGCATGGCCGTGTACGCGCTCGCCTTCGCGCCGATGGCCTTCTTCCTTTCGGCGGTGTACTCGGAGTCGCTGTACCTGGCGCTCTCGATCGGCCTCTTCTGGAGCGCCCGGGAAGGACGCTGGGGGTACGTGGGCCTGTTGGGAGCCCTCGCGAGCGCCACCCGCAGCGCCGGCGTGGTGCTGCTCGTGCCGGCTCTGATCCTGTACCTGTACGGGCCCCGGCGGGATCGCCCGCCCGACCGCTCCGGCGACCACCCGCCTGAGGACTCCGGCGCGTCCGCGTCCGCGCGCGCCCTCCGCGCCATTCCGCGCTCCACGACACACGTGCTCGCGCGGCTCAGGCCCCGCTACCGGTTGCGGGCCGACGTGCTGTGGCTGGCGCTGGTGCCCGCCGGCCTGGTCCTGTACGGGGTGTACCTCGGCGTGTCCGGCGGGGACCCGTTGGCCCCGCTCAGTGCCCAGGGGGACTGGAGCCGGCACTTCGCCGGCCCCTACGTGGCGGTGTGGGACGGGCTGAAGGCGGCCTTCGAGGGAGCCCGGCAGCTGCTGTCGATGCAGCGGGGACACGTGTACTTCCCGGTGGGCGGCGAAGACCCGTTCGTGGCCGCCAGCCACAACCTGATCCTGTTCGCCTTCCTGGTGGCCGCGGTTCCGGCCGTGGTGGGGGTGCTGCGCAGGCTGCCGCTGGCCTACGGCGTCTACCTGCTGACGGCGCTCGCGCTGCCGCTCTCCTATCCCGTGACCTCGCAACCGCTGATGTCCCTGCCGCGCTTCCTGCTGGTGCTGTTCCCGCTCTTCATCTGGCTGGGGGACTGGCTCGCCCGCCATCCCCGGGCACGGTGGCCGATGCTCGCCGGCTCGGCGACGCTGATGGTGCTGTTCGGAGCCCAGTTCGCGACCTGGCATTGGGTGGCGTAGGTGGGAGAGCCACCGACACCTGTGGGTCCGGAGCTGTTGGGGCTCGAACGCCGGGGAGAGGACCCCGCCTCCCCGCAGCCGCCCGGCCCCGGCTCTCCCGAGGCCAACGGCTCCGACGCGTGGGCAGAGGGTGTGCGGCCGGACCCTCCGCAGGACCCGGGACGCTCGCCGAACACCACCTGGCCGGCGTGGACGGGGCCTCTGGCGCTGGTGGCCGGCCTGATCCTGACGTTCATCGCCACCCTGCTGGTTGACCTCCCTGCTGCCGCGCTGGGGACAAAGATCACCGGCTCCCACGCGCCCCCGGGGCTGACGATCGCGAACACGTTCGTGCAGGACGTCTGCTTCGTGTTGGCCTCGCTGTGGTGCGCCCAGCTGGGGGTCAGGAAGGTCGCCTCCTGGCAGTTCGGCCTGCGACGGCCGCCGGCGGGCTGGTTTCGGGCGGCGGCCCTGATCGCAGCACTGCTGTTCGTGTTCATCCTGCTGAGCGCGGTCTGGTCGGAGGCCGTGAACCCCAGCCGAGAGAAGCTGCTCGAAGATCTGGGGACCAACGAAGGCACCACGCTGTTGCTGCTGAGCGCGGCGCTGACGTGCATCGTGGCGCCGATGTGCGAGGAGTTCCTCTTCCGCGGCTACATGTTCACCGCCCTGCGCAACTGGCGCGGGACGTGGCCGGCGGCGGTGATCACCGGCGTGATCTTCGGTGGCGTGCACGTAGGCTCGGCGCCGGCGCTCGACCTGATCCCGTTGGCGGGCCTCGGCTTTGGGCTGTGTCTGCTGTACCGCTTCAGCGGCTCGCTATACCCATGCTTCGCCGCCCACGCGCTCAACAACTGCGTCGCCTTCGCCAGCCTCGAGCACTGGGGCTGGCATAGGTGGCTGCCGCTGATAGCCGGGTCACTTGCTGGAATCACTTGTGTGGTGATGCTCTTCAAGCGCCTCGGGCTGATCGCCGACCGGGTGGAGGACCACTCCCTCACAACGGCCCTGACCTGAACATGGAGGACTCCCCGTACATGAACAGCAAGCTCGCTCCCAGGTCCGCGACGGTGCTCGCGTCGATGACCCTGTTCTTCCTCGCCACGCTGGCGACGCTGCTCGCGGGGACTCTGCTCCCGGCGGGTGCCGCGGCGGCGTCGACCCCGACGACACCGCCGCCCGCGGCGCCCCAGCCGGCCGCGCCGAGCGAGCACGTGAAGCTCCTGCTCGGCGGGGCGGGCGGCAACCCGCTGTTCGCCCCGACGGGCTCCACGATCGTCATCTACGGCCGGGTGACCCCCTACCAGCCCGGGCAGCGCACCACGATCGCGCTCTACCTCGGCACCCGCCGGGTGGGCTCGAAAGTGCTCCAGGTGGCGCCCCGGACGGGCGGGTCGGGCAGCTTCCAGGTCCACTTCACGACCCGTGACGCGGGCAGCATGACGGCGCAGGTGGCGGTCCACGTGGCAGCGGGGATGGTGGCCACGGGACACACGCCGGCGGTGCAGTTCGTGCACACCGAAGTCTCCCCCGGAACCAGTGGCGCGTCGGTGCGGGTGCTGCAGTCCGAGCTCAACCGGCTGCACTACGCGGTTCCGCTCAGTGGGGTGTTCGAAGAAGGCACCGAACGCGCCCTGATCGCCTTCCGCAAGGTGACGAACATGGAACGGGTGGGCCTCGCGGGACGGACGGTGTTCCACAAGCTGGCCCACGGCGAGGGGGCGTTCCCGGTCCGCTACCCCCACGACGGGCGTCACGTGGAGGCCAACCTGACCAAACAGGTGCTGGCCGAGATCGAACCAGGCGGGAAGGTGAGGGAGATCTACACGACCAGCTCCGGCAAGCCCTCCACGCCTACGGTGGTGGGGCACTTCAACGTCTACGAGAAGAGCTTCGGGGTGAATTCCGAGGGCATGGTGGACTCCAACTACTTCATCCGCGGATACGCCATCCACGGATACGCCGAAGTGCCCACCTACGCCGCCAGCCACGGTTGCCTGCGCGTGCCCATCCCGGACGCCCCGGCGATCTACTCCTGGGTGAACGTCGGGACGCCAGTGGACGTGTACGACCAGGGAGGCGGGGGGAGCACGAACCTGCGCAGCAACGCGGGCCCGTGAGCGACGCAGAGGCGCCGCCGCGGTGACGGCCCCCGAGGTACCCCCGGCCGACGAGCTCGAGGTGGCCCGTGAGGTGCTCGTGGCAGAGCTGCGCGAGCACGCCCTGGTGATCGGCGAGGTGACGCTCACGAGTGGGCGGACGGCGCAGTACTACGTGGACGCCAAGCGGGCGATCCTGCGGCCGGAGGGGTTCGCGGCCCTGGCCACGCTGCTGGCGGCGGAGGCGGCGCGACACGATGCCACCGCCGTGGGGGGAATGACGATGGGAGCCGACGCGGTGGTCTGTGCTGCACTGGCGGGTGGCGCGAGGGTGAGTGGCTTCTTCGTGCGCAAGGAGGCCAAGGCACACGGCCTGCAGCGGCGCATCGAGGGACCCCCGCTCGGTGCCTCCGAGCGCTGCCTGGTGGTGGAGGATGTGGTCACCACGGGGGGCTCGACGCTGGCGGCGATCGCCGCCCTGACGGAGGCCCGCCACCAGGTGTGCGGGGTGGTGAGCGTGCTCGACCGGCTCGCGGGTGCGGGATCCCAGATCGAAGCCGCGGCGCAGGCCCCCTACCTCGCGCTGACGACGATCGACGACATCTACCCCGAGCGCCCGGACCGCACGGGCGAGGGGTCCTCGTGAGTGCCCCTACCGAGGGCTCCGGCGCGCCGGGCGCAGGGGGCGACGGCGCAGGGGCTGCCGGCGCGGAGGTCGCGATCCGGGCGGCCTCGCGCGAGGACGTGCCGATGCTGTTGGGACTGATCGTCGAGCTGGCCGAATACGAGCGTCTGGCCGACCAGGTTCTCGCCACGGAGGAGCTGCTCAAGGAGGCCCTGTTCGGGGAGCGCCCAGCGGCCGAGGCCCTGATCGCCGAGCTCGGCGGCGAGCCCGCCGGCTACGCGATCTACTTCTCGACCTTCTCGACCTGGCTCGCCATCCCGGGGGTGTGGCTCGAGGATCTGTTCGTACGGCCCTCGTGCCGCAAGCACGGTGTGGGAAGGGCCCTCCTGGGGGCGGTGGCGGCCCGTACCCGGGAGCGCGGAGGGCAGCGCCTGGAATGGGCGGCGCTGGACTGGAACGACCTCGCCCTGGACTTCTACCGAGGCCTCGGCGCGTCCCGCATGGACGAGTGGATCACCCACCGCCTGGTGGGGGACGAGCTCGAGCAGCTCGCTGGACAGGCCCGCTCGGCGCGCCGATAGCCTTCAGCGGAGTGTGGGCGCCCCACGCTCCCCGTGGGCGTCCGCCGCCGAGCCCTCGTAGTCCAATGGATAAGACGACCGCCTCCTAAGCGGTAAATCCAGGTTCGACTCCTGGCGGGGGCATGGGGTGTCTGTCTGGGCGTATAGTGCCTGGGCAACAGGTGGGCCATGTGGGGGTGGCCGAACGCATCTGACTTGGGTAGCGGGTCGTGGCGAAGCACTGAGGGGGTACAGGATGTCGGGGGTGAGTGTGCGGGCCGGGGTGGCGGTTAGCTCGGACGTGGCGCGTGGAACTGTCAGAACGTCGGCACTGCGTCGACGTAGCCTGCTGGTAGCGGGATCTCTGGCGTTGGTCTTCGGCGTCTGGCTGCACGGCACCCTCAGTGGCGGACGCTTCGTTGGTGCGGCGCAACCCGCGCGTTATCACGCGGTAACCCACGGGAGTCTGCCGAGTCTGCCCCTGGCCGCGCAGGGACCGGTCGCCGCTGCCTTGGGCGCCGGTAGCGCGGCCTACCGGGTAAATGCCCATGCCGGCGGGTTCACGGCGTCTAATCCGACGCAGCATCTGAGTGCGACGTTTACGGGCTCGGGGGTGTCCGTGACCTCGGGTGTCTCCCGGATCGGATTGAGCTTGCGCCTCGCGGGGTATGGCTCGTCGCTCACGGTGGTTGGGACGGCTGCTCCTCACGCTCACGCGAACCGCGTGGTGTACGCCCACCCCGGTGTGAGTGAGTGGTATGCGAACGGCCCGCTGGGCGTGGAGCAGGGCTTTACGCTCGCTCACGCGCCTGCGGGAAATCCGGTGGGACCGGTTACGCTCTCGATGGCGCTTTCCGGCAATACGCGCGCCTCGCTCAAACGGGGTGGGCAAAGTGTCATTCTGAGCCGTGAGGGAAAGACTGTCCTGCGCTACTCAGGGCTGGTGGCGGCTGATTCCCGTGGGCACCTGCTGCGCAGCTGGCTTGCGCTTGAAAACGGCCAGCTGCGGATTCGCGTCGATACGTCCGGGGCGCGCTATCCGCTCCGGATAGACCCGTTTATCCAGCAGGGCGAAAAGCTCGTCGGTGACTGCATTAGCAGCTGCGGCGGTGTAAACGGCACCGGGGAGGCCAGCGAAGGCGCCTTCGGCTATAGCGTCGCGTTGTCCTCTGATGGCAACACGGCGGTGATCGGCGGACCCTACGGACCCTACGGCAGCGACCCCGGTGCGGCGTGGGTGTTCACCCGCACGGGTTCGACCTGGAGCCAACAGGGCGAGAAGCTGGTCGGTGACTGCACCAGTGGCTGCGGCGGTCCGAACGGCACCGGCGAGGTCGGCGACGCCGCATTCGGCCAGAGCGTGGCGCTGTCCTCTGATGGCAACACGGCGTTGATCGGCGCCGGCGGCGACAACTCCTACATCGGCGCCGCGTGGGTGTTCACGCGCTCGGGCTCGAGTTGGAGCCAGCAGGGATCGAAGCTCACAGGCCCCGGAACGTGCCCAGGGGACTGCTTCGCAGGGTCCAGCTTCGGTTACAGCGTCGCGCTGTCCTCTGATGGCAACACGGCGTTGATCGGCGGCCCCCTCGAAGGCCCTGTTGAAGGAGCGGCGTGGGTATACACGCGCTCGGGCTCGACCTGGGCCCAGCAGGGCGAGCTCAGGAGCAGCGAAGAGAGCCCGGGAAGCTACTTCGGCGCCAGCGTCGCTCTGTCCTCTGACGGTGACACGGCGCTGATCGGCGGCCCCCAGGACAATGGCAGCGTGGGCGCGGCGTGGGTATTCACGCGCTCGGGCGCGGCCTGGGCCCAGCAGGGCGCGAAGCTGACCGGTGGCGGAGAGGTCGGTGAAGGAAACTTCGGTGAGGCCGCGGCTCTTTCAGGAGACGGCAACACCGCGCTGATAGGTGGCCCTACAGATAGCGGTAACGTCGGCGCAGCGTGGGTCTTTACGCGCTCGGGCTCGATCTGGACCCAGGAGATCGCGAAGCTGACGGGTGGAGGAGAGGTCGGCGAAGGCTACTTCGGCGATAGCGTTGTGCTGTCCTCCGATGGCGACACGGCACTGATCGGGGGGCCATTTGATGAATCCTCCGTTGGTGCGGCGTGGGTGTTCACACGCTCGGGCTCGGCCTGGGCCGAGCTGGGCGCAAAGCTCACCGGCACCGGGGAGGTCGGAGGTGGGCGCTTCGGCCAGAGCGTGGCGCTGTCGTCCACCGGTGGGACTGCGCTGGTCGGCGGCCAGTTCGACAGCTTCGCCGGCGCAGTGTGGGTGTCAGTGGACGAAGAACCGCCGACCGCCGAAACCCAGGATGCGTCGGAACTGACGGGTGACGCCGCGACGGTGAACGCAAGCGTGAACCCCAACGGTGCCACGGTCAAAGAATGCAAATTTGAATACGGCACGACGACCTCGTACGGCTCGAGCGTGCCGTGCTCCTCGTCGCCGGGGTCCGGCAACAGCCCGATCGCCGTTTCCGCTGCGATGACCGGACTGGCCGAAGACCTCACCTATCACTACAGGATCTCGGCCACCAATGCGGGCGGCTCTTCCCAGGGTGCCGATAAGACGTTCACGACACTTTCGAGCGCCCCGGAATTCGGCCGCTGTGTCAAAGTCGCACCCGAATCGGTGGGCAAAAAATCCGTATACCACGGTGGGTCCACGGCAGCCACTTGCCTCGAGACGAGCATGACCCACACGGGCAAGTACGAATGGTATTCGGGCGTCTCCAACGCGGGCTTCACGAGCACCGGCGGTGCGGTGAAGCTCGAAACGCCTACCAAAGAGAAGGTCGCGTGCAGCTCCGAGGAAGGATCGGGCTCGATCACAACCGCCAAGGCGGTCGGCAATGTTAGCCTGCGATTCAAAGGCTGCGAACTCACTCTTGGCAACACAAAAGCTAAATGCAACACCACGGGTCTCGCGCCGGGCGAACTGGAAGCCAGTGAGCTCGAAGGCACCCTGGGCTTCGAAAGCAAGGCGTCAAAGAAGGCGGGAATCGCTCTCTATCCGGCCGGTGACACAGGGTCCTTTATGCAGTTCAGCTGCGGTGGCTCGGCGATCGCGCTGACGGGCTCGGTCATCGGTTCGATCAAGAGTGACAAGATGACTCCTGCGGTCGCCGTGAAGTTCAAGGCGAGCAAAGGCATCCAGAAACCAGAAGCCTTCGAAGGCGCCGCTCCGGAGGTCCTGCTGAGCTCGCTCAACGGCCAGGAAGCCGAAGGGGACGGCTTGACGCTCGGGGTGCAGATGACCTACGAAGAACCGGTCGAGGTCAACGCGGTCGGGTAGAGCCGCGACGTGTTGGGTCGCTCAGGGTGCGTCCCTGATCTCGAGTGGTTCTCCATTGGAGATCTTGTCGGTGGCTGTCAGCCCGCATTGTTCCGTTTTGAGGACGGTTTGGCTCGGTCCTTCGAAGACGGTGCAAACCAGGGTGTCATTCGGTTCGTCGTTGAACTGTTCGGGCTGTTGTCTGCCGTCGGACGGTGAAACTTCGCGACGAAGTCGGTCTTCATCTTGCTGATCTTCGTGATCGGCGCTATCACGGAGCCGGTCATCAGCACTCGCAGGTCTTCGCATTCGAATTCGAACAGCGGGCCGCTCTCGGAGGAGGGCTCTAGACTCACGCCGACGGTGCTTGGCGGCGGTGAATCGAGTTCGATCAGCCCCTACCTAGTGAATCACGACGCCGCGATCGCTCGCAAAACGGGTGCATTTGGGGATTCGGCGCCAGGTCCCCGGGACGCGCCCAGGCGCGTCGCGCTTGCTGCCCATTGCTGCCCAAACCCCCCGGCACCCCGCGGGCGTTAGGCTCACACTCGTGCGACGGATTGGTGCCAGCGCTGTGCTCATGATGACGCTCGTGCTCACTGCCCCCGCCGAGGCGGCGGGCGGGATCGCCGTGAGCCCGCATTCCGGCCGGAGCGGAACGAGATTCGTGGTGTCGTTCGTGGCGCCGCGGCCCGAGCCGGCACGCGGCTACCACGTGCGGCTGCGTGCCGCAAACACGCAGGAAGAAGGCTGCGTCGCCAAGATCGACTTCTACAACCCGAAGGCGGTGAAGGCCGGGCTGCGGGTGAGTTTCGCCTTCACGACGCGGGCCAGCGACGAACTCTGCACCGGCACCTGGAAGGTGTCCGTTCGCGCATCCCCCTCCGCGGCGAGCGTGCTTTCCGGTGGCAGGTTCACCCTGGGCTGAGAGGTCGCCCACGTTCGTGGGGTGATGGCCCAGCGCCCGCTGCTCGACCTCGGCGCCTACGTGATAAAGCGGTGGACGGCCTCGTTGGCGTGGTCCTGAAACGACGGGTTGGCCAGATCGGGGAAGATGTCCGCTTGGTTGACCACGGGACCCTTCAGCTTGTTGGCCGCGCTGGCGTAGAACACGCCGCTGGACAGGGTCGGGTCGGTGACCCCGTCGACCAGTCGCTTCGCGCCCACGTCGAGTTTGTGGGTGATGCCCAGGTGGGGCATGACGTACTTGGCCGCTAAGCGCAGCGGCAATGCGAGGTCATCGGGTGCTTGGGTGCCGGTGGTGTTGCCGGGGCTCACGCAGATGAATCGGCGGTCGGGGTGTTGGCGGGCCAGGTAGGCCATCCATAGGATGCCGATCAGCTTGGCCTGCCCATAGGCCAAATTGACGTCGGCTTTGCGGTCGGCGAAATAGCTGCCATCGATGACAGTGGCGAGCTCGTCGGCGGAGTTTGAGTCGAACGACGGCCGTTTGAACCCCATTTTCGGGATTCCCCTGGCTGCCTCGCTTCCGGCGAAGACCGCCACCTCGCCAAGTCGGTCCTCGGCCAGGAGCGTCTCGAGGAGGACAACGTGGCCAAGAACATTCTGCGCGAACATGTAGGTGGCCCCGTCGGCGGTCAACTCCATGGGCGTCTTGCCACCCATTCCACCCGCGTTCATGACCAGCGCGTCGAGCGATCCGTCAATGTCCGCCACGCCGGCGCGGACCGAGGCCGGATCGGAAACGTCCATGAGAACGATGCCGAAGATGCGCCGGCCGGTCTCTGTTTCGAGCTCGCCCTTTGCCGTTGCCGCTCGGTCTTGGTTCCTGCACGCCAGGTAGATGCGGGCGATCTCGGGACGTGATGCCAGTTGCCGGGCCACGTCCTTGCCGATCCCGACGTTGGCGCCTGTGATCAACACGGTCTTTTCTGCGGTGGTTTGCATTTGAATGCTCAGATCGCGAGGCGGCCGCCGTCGACGGGGATGATCGCCCCGTTGATGTAGCCGGCCGCGGGGGTCGCGAGGAATGTGATGACGTCGGATAGCTCGTGCACTTCAGCGACGCGGCGGAGCGGAATCGTCTTGGCAAACTCCTTGGCCATCTCCAGCCTCGGCTCCAGCGCCGGGGTCAACGTCGGACCGGGTGCGACCGCGTTGACGCGGACGTTCTGTGGCCCGTATTCGGCGGCCCACGCCTTGGTGAGCAGCTCGATCGCGGCGCGCGAGGCGCCGTAGGCAGCCATGCCTGGCTGGCCGTAGCTCGCGACCATCGTTGAGACGTTGATGATCGATCCGCCGCCGCGGGCGGCGATCTTCGGGGCGAGCGCGGCTACCAGGAAGAACGGCGCCTTGACGTTGATCTGGAACAGCCCGTCGAACGCCGCCTCGTCGGTGTCAGCCGTCGGTGCGAGGGCGGCAAAGCCGGCACAGTTGACCAGAACATCGATCTCGCCTGCTGCGTCGGCGACGCGCCTCACCTCGGACATCTCCAAGAAATCAGCGGCGATGAACTGCGCATCGTGCCCACCCGCCCGGATCTTCTCTACGGTGCTCGCGCCGCGGGTGTCATCGCGGCCGGTGATGATCACCGACGCGCCCTTCTCGGCCATCGCCAGTGCGGTGGCGGAACCCATCCCGGATGTGCCGCCGGTGATAAGGGCCGTCTTGCCCTGAAGTGCCATATCGTCTCGTGCTCCCTTCGAGTGGTTGACGTGAACCCAAGGAAATGGATTACGTGTTCCACTCTAACAGAGAATGGATGACTTGATCCATTCCGCTGGTAAAATCTGCGATATGACCACGACTAGCCCCTCCGCTCGCCCGTTGACGCGCAAGGGCCAGGAGACCCGTCAGCGCATAGTCGACGCGGCGGCGGGCTTGATCTTCCGGCAAGGCGTCGCCCAGACGACGATCGAGGACGTACGCGCGGCGGCCGGGGTCTCGAGCTCGCAGCTCTACCACTACTTCGAGGACAAGACGGCTTTGGTCTGGGCCGTGGTCGACCACCAGATCGACACAATGGTCGGCGGGCAGGAGATGTTCGATTTCAGCACGCTGGAGGGCCTGCGAGCGTGGCGGGACTTCGTGATCGCGGGCCAGCGCGAGCACCGCTGCAGCGGCGGCTGTCCGATCGGCTCTCTCGGAGGCCAGCTAGCCGAGACCGATCCCGACGCAAGAGCCCATGTCGCCGAGGGCTTCAAACGTTGGGAAGCCACAATCCGGAGCGGTCTACGAGAGATGCAAGCACGAGGCGAGCTCACGCCCGACACCGACCCCGACACCCTCGCCCTCGCGCTGCTAGCCGCCCTGCAGGGCGGCCTGCTCCTCACTCAGGTCCAACGCGACACCAAGCCGCTAGAGGCCGCGCTTGACGCAATGCTCGAACTGGTCGCCCGACTCAGCGGCGGCAGCTGGTAGCGGCCTCGCAGCGATAAGAGTGCTGCGTTCGCGCGGATGCGAGCGTCCCGCTGGTTCGGGCACGGGCTGTCGCACGGGACGAAACCCAGGCGTCTCGAAGGGGGCGCCGGAGACGACTGTTTCGCCAGGCGAAGGAGCAATCTCGGGAGCCCCCGGCGAGACGGTCGCTCGTTTGGGCAGCAAGCGCGATCTGCTGCCCAAACGCGCCCCACTCGACCGGAAATCGCAGGCATCCGGGCCGACACCACGATGTCCATGATCTGGCGCCAGCACTGGCTTTACAGGCAAATTCAGCCCTTCTGTCGGCCTTCTCCTAAGCGGTAAATCCAGGTTCGACTCCTGGCGGGGGCATGGGAGGGACCCACGCCGGCCGTGCGGCCGCGCTCGGCGCCGGGTTGTGGATGCGCCTCTCGCCGCGGGAAGGGGGAGCGGTCCTATTCGTAGGTGTAGGTGTCGGTCGCCGGGTTCTTCCTGCTCTTCGCCTTGCCGACGGCCGCGCTGACCTGGACGGCGGCGGACTTTGTGGCGCCGGGGACGAGCACCGTGCAGCTCGTGGTCGAAGCGCATTCGACCTGCGTGGAATCGGTCTTCTTGAACGCGAAGGAGGTCACATCGCTGCCCGGCTTGAACCCGTAGCCGCTGATCGTGATCGTGTTCCCGCCGGCAACGGGGCCGGCGTTCGCGCTGATGGCTGTTATCGCCGGGCGTTCGTACTTGAACTGAGCCTTCTTAGACGCGGCACTGGTGCCGAACGGAGTCGAAAGCGTGATGGCGACGGTTTCAGCGGAGTCTTCGGGGGAGACGACGGTGATCTCCTCCTTGGAGACGTTGACGATCTGCGTCCCGGGCCTGCCCCCAAACAACACGCCGGTCACGCCTTCCAGGTTCGCGCCCGTGATCGTCACGGTGCTTCCGCCCGCCGCTAAGCCCTTCTTCGGCGAGACCTTCTTGATCACGGGTGTGCCCTCGTTCGCGACGTACGTGAAGAGGTCCGCTTCCGTCGATTCGCTCGTGCCTCCGGCGGTCGTGACGGAGACGGCCACGGTGTCTGTGCCGGCGGGTGCGGAGGCGACGATCTCTTCAGCTGACACCTGTTCAAAGCCGGCGCTCTCGCCGCCGAAGGCAACGGCAGTCGCTTCTTCCAGGTGTTCGCCGGTGATCGTGACGCGATCGCCGCCTTCCGCATTGCCGAAGCGGGGCGCCACGGCGGACACCACGGGGGGCGGCGGCACGTAAATGAAGTGGTCGGACGTCGTCGACGCGCTCGTGCCCTCGGGCGTCGTGACCTTGACGTCGACCGTCCCCGTGCCGGCCGGAGCCGTGGCAGAGCATTCCGTCCTGGTGCAGGTCGCTTCACTCGCCTCGCTCGATCCAAAGGCGATCGAGGTCGCGTTTGAGAGGTTGGCGCCCGTGACCGTGACCCGTGAACCTCCCGCCTGCGGCCCGTCGGCCGGGCTGACTCCCGTCACAGCCGGCGCGCACGCCGGGATGCCCGCGGCAAGGGTCACATCGAATTCGTCGCTCGCGCTGGCGGCGACGCTGCACGTCGCGGAGACGTATCCGGTCGGCCCGCCGATGCGCACGCCGATGTTGGCGTTGGGGAACGTGTAGATCGTGGCGTCGCCTTCCCCGTCGGTGGTGGAGGGGCCGCTCGGCTCCTGGGTCATGGTGCCTGGGCCCACTCCGGGCGCCATTTCGTAGGCGGTGACGCCTTGGGCGCTGCAGCATGGTTCGCCCTGGAGCGAGGCGCCCGCGACGGGATTGCCGTGCTGGTCGGATACCACCGCGGTCAGCGCCACTGATGCGGGCAACGCGAGGTTCATTTCGGTGTCTTCTTCGATCGACGTCGACCCTTCGAGATAGAAGAACTTCGGCAGGTGCAATGCGGTTTCAGAGGATTCACGGCGCAGCACGATCGAGTTCTGCCCAGCCGCGACCTGCATCGAGAACGACCCGTCGCTCCCGGTCGTGACAGACCCGGCCCCGTAGGCGTTTGAGGCGCGCACGTTCACGCCCGACACCGGCGTACCACCCGCCGTACGCACCACACCCGAAAACTGCACGAGCGGGTGGTGTTCCAGTTCGACAGCGAATTCGTCGTTTTCGGTGGCGTTCACCGAACGCGTCACCGACGTGTAGCCCGAGGGCCCGCCGATGCGCACGCCGATGTTGGCGTTGGGGAACGTGTAGATCGTGGCGTCGCCTTCCCCGTCGGTGGTGGAGGGGCCGCTCGGCTCCTGGGTCATGGTGCCTGGGCCCACTCCGGGCGCCATTTCGTAGGCGGTGACGCCTTGGGCGCTGCAGCATGGTTCGCCCTGGAGCGAGGCGCCCGCGACGGGATTGCCGTGCTGGTCGGATACCACCGCGGTCAGCGCCACTGATGCGGGCAACGCGAGGTTCATTTCGGTGTCTTCTTCGATCGACGTCGACCCTTCGAGATAGAAGAACTTCGGCAGGTGCAATGCGGTTTCAGAGGATTCACGGCGCAGCACGATCGAGTTCTGCCCAGCCGCGACCTGCATCGAGAACGACCCGTCGCTCCCGGTCGTGACAGACCCGGCCCCGTAGGCGTTTGAGGCGCGCACGTTCACGCCCGACACCGGCGTACCACCCGCCGTACGCACCACACCCGAAAACTGCACGAGCGGGTGGTGTTCCAGTTCGACAGCGAATTCGTCGTTTTCGGTGGCGTTCACCGAACGCGTCACCGACGTGTAGCCCGAGGGCCCGCCGATGCGCACGCCGATGTTGGCGTTGGGGAACGTGTAGATCGTGGCGTCGCCTTCCCCGTCGGTGGTGGAGGGGCCGCTCGGCTCCTGGGTCATGGTGCCTGGGCCCACTCCGGGCGCCATTTCGTAGGCGGTGACGCCTTGGGCGCTGCAGCATGGTTCGCCCTGGAGCGAGGCGCCCGCGACGGGATTGCCGTGCTGGTCGGATACCACCGCGGTCAGCGCCACTGATGCGGGCAACGCGAGGTTCATTTCGGTGTCTTCTTCGATCGACGTCGACCCTTCGAGATAGAAGAACTTCGGCAGGTGCAATGCGGTTTCAGAGGATTCACGGCGCAGCACGATCGAGTTCTGCCCAGCCGCGACCTGCATCGAGAACGACCCGTCGCTCCCGGTCGTGACAGACCCGGCCCCGTAGGCGTTTGAGGCGCGCACGTTCACGCCCGACACCGGCGTACCACCCGCCGTACGCACCACACCCGAAAACTGCACGAGGTCGACTTCCGAGCCCGCAAGGAACTTCGTCGCGAAGGGGTTCGACGCTGCTCTTGCCTGAGCTCCAGTCGCTCCGGCGGCGAGGAACGCCGCGATCAATACGGCAACGAGGCCAAGAGCCGCCGCCCGGTGCGAGCTCCTCCGGCCTGCACGGTCGGTGCCGGCGGGAGGCCGGCTCGCACTCGCTCTCCGGTTCACGATCCCCGTCACGTCCCCGACGCCGTACCCGTCCATGTCTTGACCCCCTCCTGCGGCGCGACCAAGCGCCCCGCCGATACGCGTCCTTTCAGACGCCCTCCGTTGACTGAGACGCTGCCACGATAACCGGCCCCGGCCGCGGAAATCTTGTGCTTCTTGACGAGCCCGGGCGAGGAATCAGGGGCTGAACTTGTCCGGAGCGAACAAGAATTTGTTTCGCAGTCCGTCTCCGGGAGCGGCAAATCCAGGCGCGACACTGCGGGCGCACGCGCTGCGCCCGCACACCACAGGCTTCTTGGACATCCCCGAGGGCTTCTACCGCGTCGTGTCGCCGCTCGCGCCGGGCTGCGCGGCCACGCCGTCCGAGATGATCGGCCCTCCGCCGCCAATGTTGTCGATTATCTCCTCTGCAAGGAGGTTCTGACCGGTCTGGGTCGGATGGAAGCTCTCTTCCTCCACGTTCCAGCTAAAGCTTTTGAAGAGCAGAGCATTGACGTCTTCCTGAGCGCGTTCGTCACAAACGACGCCGCCGAAGAAGGCCGGTCGCGGATCGACGTAGGTGATGTTCGCCCCTGTGTCGTCGATGGCGTTCGCCACCGAATCGGAGATCACTTCGTCGAGCTGCGCCGCCCGCGCGTCTATCCATTCGACGTCTGACGCGGCGATGTTGAGTTTGTCGAGACCGAGGACCGTACCGACCTGGCACCTTTCTGCGGGGGAGATCGCCGTCTCGAACAGTTCGGGGTAGCCGACGACGAGCAACTGCGCCCCGGGGCCCGCCGCGTGGATGATCTGTTCGTAGAGTTCGGTCAGGCTCGGCAGCCGCGTCTTGTTTGTCGATTTCGGGTGCTTGGTGCTGCGTGCCGATTCGATCCCGGGAAGCGTGTATGTGCCGGGTTCGCGGCCAAATTCCAGCCATTGGAGCGTAGTCTGCGCGGCCGCTTCGTCGCGTCCGGCGCAGCCCGTACCACCCTTGGCGCCGACTCCTCCGATGCAGTCGTCCAAGACGTGGGAGAAGCCGACATCGTTGCCTCCGATCGAAAGGGTGATGAGGCGCGTCCCGGGCCCCACTTCGTCGATCTGGGCCTTGTTGCCGACGACGATGTTGCTGATGGTCGCCCCTGCGCAGGCGGCAAACCCGAGCGTCTCCCCCTCGAAGGAGGAGATCTGCTCGGCGTAACCGTCCGTGGCGCGGAAACACGGAGATGCCTTGCCCTTCGAGTTCGTCAAGTAGGAGAAGGAACCGAGGCCCGAGGCGTAGGAGTCACCGAGAGCTACGTATTCCGGCGAGACCGAGAATTTGTGGTTCGGAGTCTTTTCGAGGAAGTCCTGGATGTTCTCGATCACGTGCAGGCGGGTGCCGCGACTGGCCGTCGCGAGCCAGTCGATGTCCATGTAGAGAACGACACGCCCCTTGCCGCTCTTCATGTCACCTTCGTCGAACACCCCACCAACGGCGGTTTCGCCGTTGCTGCCGAGTACGTTGGGTTCTTCGATACTCCCGATGCCCGCGATGCCCCCAGGATCCTCCACGGGAAATTCCGTGAGGTGGTTGGGGTCCACGGAGATACCGTCCTCGGCATCGGGATTGAAGTTGAATGATCCGTAGAGATCTCCCAGCTGTCCGACCACGACGGCTTCATTCGTGAGGACCGAACGCAGAATTGCCTGGTCGCTCAGATCCAGTTCTTCGCAACAGGGGCGCTCTCCGGTGAGATACAGTTTTCCGCCGCCTTTGACGTAGTGCTCGAGTGCTTCCTGCTCGGCGGCGGTAAGACCCTGATAGGCGAGGATCGACCAGACGGACGAGTAGGACGAGAGGTTTGCCGGCAGCGCTTCAGTGACGGTGACCGTGTAGCCCAGCGATGTCAGGACCGCAGCGGCGTCGCCTCCTTCTGACCCGTTGTTGTCGCGGGAGAGGACAAGGATGTTGCCCTTCGATGCGCTTGCGGCGGTCGCCCCAGCCGACCCCACAACCAGACAGACCACCACGACGACCACAAACCCGTATGCAAGGCGTCTCATAGCTCTCTCCCCCTCGGGTAGCCAACCTCTCGACGACGGTTCGGGGGTGGAAGTCCCTGCGGACACCGCCCGGGCAACGACTCGTCAACGCCACGGCCTCAATACCGCGGGTCACCCCGTCTCCACCCCAGGTTGCTCCACCCCAGCCCCTTCGCGTTCGTCGCCGTCCGCAAGCTGCGACGGGCACTCTACATCGAACGCGGGAATTCTGCTCGCAGGCGAGGCTGCGCGACAAGCGCCGGCACAGCTTTGATTCCAGAGGTCAAAAACCGGTCTGTTTGCGCAGGTATGAAGCTTCGAAAAGGACAAGATTTTTGTTGGCCGTGACGGTTAGACTGCGCGCCTCGCAGGGAGATAGGGGGGCGCAGGAGCGCTCGTGGGAAGGCGGCACTTGTACGTGGGAGGGAGGCACTAGTGGTGTACGCGGAGCCGGAGTATGGAGGGGCGCGGGGGCGCGGGGGATGCTCCCCGAATGGGTCGGCGGAGTCGGCGAGCAGCCGAGTCGGGCGCCGGCGCCGGACTCTTGCGGTCGCTGCGAGCACGCTCGTGCTGCTCGCGCTCGCGCTGCTCGCAGGCACAGCGGCGAGACGCCCCCCGAACGCGCCGGCGACGCGTGCTCAAGGACATTTCAAGGGCCTCGACAGCCTCCCCTCGACGGCCCGTGCATCGATCTCGGACGGGCTCGGCGCTGACATACCGGCCTACCGCGTCCGTAGCCTGGGTGGCGGCACCTCTGCTTCAAACCCGGCTCAGCGTCTCGGCCTGAGATTCGCTGCGGATGAGGTCGGAGTGACCTCGGGCGCCACCCACGCCGCGCTGCGCTTGGACGCCGCGGGGTTCGGGAAATCGCTCGGGACGGTTGGGACCGCGCCGCCGCGCCCGCGAGCGAACCGCGTCGATTACGACTACCAAGGCGCCCGCATGAGCGGCCTGCGGGCTTGGTACGCAAACGGGCCGTTGGGACTGGAGCAGGGCTTCACGGTCGCGAGCGCGCCGGTGGCACGCGAGTCGCACGAGCTGACGCTTGCGATTGGGCTCGCCGGCGACGTTAGGGCGGTCCTGGCGAAGGGCGGACACAGCGTCCTGCTGACCGACCGCGGCGGCCCGTCGCTCAGCTACGGCTCTCTGAGCGCGGTCGACGTCCATGGCCGAACGCTGCACAGCTGGCTGGGTCTGCAGGGACACGTGATCCTGCTCCACGTCGACACCGGCGGCGCGGTCTATCCGCTACGTGTCGACCCGCTCGTGCAGCGCAGCGAAAAGCTCACCGCGTCCGAAGAGGAAGGGCAGGGCAGCTTCGGCGCCAGCGTCGCTCTCTCAGCCGACGGCGATACAGCCCTGGTCGGCGCTCCGGGCGAAGGAGGCTACCACGGTGCCGCCTGGTTCTTCACACGCACGAATGGAGTTTGGACCCAGCATGGCCCCAAGCTCACGGGACCGAGGGAAGGCAACGAAGAAGGCTTCGGCAACTCGGTCGCGCTCTCGGCCAACGGCGACACGGCTCTGATCAGCGCGCCGGCCATCGATGAACGCAACGGCGCCGTCTACGTCTACACCCGCAGCGGCGGCGAATGGACGCTCCAAGGCGAAAAGCTGACGGTTACGCCGGGCGCCTACAGCGGGTTCGGCGACAGTCTCGCACTGTCCGAGGACGGCGACACGGCCGTGATCGGGGCCGAGCAGAACAGTCAGGGTCACGCCGCAGCGTTCGTCTTCCAGCGCTCAGGAGAATCGTGGGTTCAGCAGGGGCCAGCCCTCATAGGCTCCGGTCAGAGCAACTGCGAGTGCTCCGGCGACATCGCCAACGTCGCGCTCTCCGGCGACGGTGACACCGCTGCGGTCAGCTACTGGCTGGGCAACAACTCTCCGAGCGCCGTGTGGATCTTCACGCGCTCGGGAGAAAGCTGGACCCAGCAGGCCAGACTGACGAGCGGGGAGGGCAACAGCGAAACCTACTTTGGTTACAGCCTCGCTCTGTCGGAAGACGGCGACACGGCCGTGTTCGGCGGGTGGGCCGACGACCGGGGGACGGGGGCCGCCTGGGTGTTCACGCGTACCGGTGAAAGCTGGTCCCAGCAGGGCGAAAAGCTGACGCCGGGCGAAGAGCCCGAATACGGCGCGTTCGGCATCAGCGTGGCGCTCTCTTCGGACGGCAACACGGCGCTCGTCGGCGCTTCCAACGACAGCATCGTCTGGACGTTTGCGCGTTCGGGTGAAACCTGGAGCCGGGAAGAAAAGCTGACCGGAAGCGGCGAGACGGGACCGTATGGCGCGGCCTTCGGCGCGAGCGTGGCGCTTTCGGGCAACGGGGAACAGGCGGTGATCGGGGGTCCCGGAGACAGCGATTCGACGGGAGCCGTGTGGCCCTTCGCATACGAGCAGCCGGTCCCACCGTCCGCCGAAACGGGCGGGGCGTCGGGGATCACGCAAACCGCGGCGACCGTGACGGGCAGCGTCGATCCACACGAACTCCCGACAACCTGCACTTTCGAATACGGACCAACCGAAGAATATGGCCGCAGCGTGCCCTGTGACTCGGGTCCCGGCAGCGGCGGCAGCAACGTCGAGGTGTCAGCGCATGTGGAAGGGCTCGAAGCCGATGCCGGCTACCACTACCGGCTCGTGGCGCACAACCAGGGCGGCTTCAGCTACGGCGGCGATGAGACTTTCGAAACGCTGCCCAACGCGCCCGCGGCGACGACCGGCCCGGCAAGCGACGTCACGCCGGATTCCGCCGACCTGACCGGGACCGTCGATCCCGAAGGAGGCGCGGTCAAGAGCTGCAGCTTCGAATACGGGACCACGAGCGAATACGGATCGACCGCCAGCTGCAGCACCCTTCCGGGGGCGGTCCACACTCCGGTGCCGGTTTCTGCGGCCATTTCGGGGCTTCAGGAAAACACGACGTATCACTTCCGCCTGATTGCCGGCAACGCCGGCGGCACGAACCAGGGCAGCGACCAGCAGTTCACGACCGCCGGGCCTCCCGATTTCGGCCGCTGTGTGACGGTGCCGCCCGAAGACGCGGCGGCCACACGCCGCCGCGCGCAGCAGTCGGCCGAGCTACACCGGTGCCTTCACCAATGCCGGCTGTCTGAAGAGCAGCACGAGCCACACGGGCAAGTACGAATGGATCCGTGGTGTCGCACGCTCGAAATTCACGACGAGCCTTGAAAAGGGCACGGTGACACTCGAAACAGCGGGCCGCGTAAAGCTGACCTGTACATCCGAGCAGGGCAGCGGCGAATACAGTGGCGTCAAGGAAGTCACGGGCGTGCGGCTCACGTTCTCGGGCTGTGAGTCGGGCGGACGGAGTTGCACAACGACGGGACTCGGCTCGGGTGAAATCGGCTCACGCTCGCTCGCAGGCGAACTCGGCTGGGAAGCGCGCGGCAAGCGCAAGGTCGCGCTCGACCTGTATCCGCCCGGCAGGACCGGAGCGTTCCTCGCATACCGCTGCACGGCCGGCGTCCCGGTCACGGTCGAAGGGTCGCTGCTCGCGCCGCTTCGGACGGACAAGATGCTGACCGCCGCGACGATCAAGTACAAGGCGAGCAAGGGGCAACAGCGTCCGAGCGGATTCGAAGGACAAGCAAGCGACGTGCTGACCGCGTCGTTGAACGGTGAAGCCACCGAACAGATCGCTCTGAGCGCGAGTCTGGCGCTGCAGAGCGAAGAAGGGGTAGAGGTCGATGCTGCCTACTAGCGAGCCATACAGGGACGGGGGCTCCGTGCAGCGGACGCCGGGTGCGCCGATGAGCGACGGGATGGAGCCGATGCGCGACGGGGTGGAGTTGCAGAAGCCGCCCATCGGGCCGGGACCTCGCGGCAGGGTGGCCCGACGGCGCATGCGCGCCGGCACGGTCGCGGTCGCTGTGCTGCTGGTGGGGCTGGCAACCCTTGTCGGTGGCGCCCCCGGCGCAAGCGCCTTCACGATCTCAGGGGTGGTCACCTCGCAGAGCACCGGGACCGGCGTGGCCGAAGTGGAAGTGGCCGTTGCCGAAGCCGCAACGGGAACCAGAGTCGCGACCACGAGCACAGAACTGAACGGCTCCTACAGCGTCACCGTACCGGCAGGGAAGTACAACATCACCTTCACGCCGCCGATGGGGTCCGGCTACGGAAATTTTGTCGACAACAGCGAGGTGGTCAGCGCGAACACCACGGTGAACGTGACCCTCATCCCGGCCGGCAGCGTCCAGTTCGCTGGTGTGTTGCGGGATGATGCTGGGGAGGCGGTTACGTACGGGGAGATCTCTCTGCGTTCGTCGAATGGGACGGTTGTTGGGGAATCGCGTTTGAGTAGCGGTGGGGCGTTCGCGATGACGGTTGCTCCTGGAACGTATTTGTGGCAGCTTTGGGCTTACCGGGAAGGTTTGTCGCATTCGGCGATGCCGTACTACACCGAATTCGATGGGTCCGGCTTGCAGTTGTCCGCGAGCGTGAACGACGAACTAGTGTTGCCGTTTCACGCGTTGACGGTCAAGACGGTCGGGCCGTCGGGGAGCCCGATTCCCGGGGTCGGCTTGTCTGGGTCTGGGAACCAGGGGGTGGCGTCGGGTGTGTCGTTGGGGGACGGCTTGACGGTGTCCTCGGACTACGTGTCGCAGTCGGAGTCGACGAACTCCGAAGGCATCGCGTCGGTCGCGCTTCCTGATTGGCGCTCGGGCTACAAGATGACGCTCGCCGTCAGCCCGCCATCTGGGAGCGAACTCTCGAAAACGACCTACGAAGCCGAAGGGCTCGCGGAAAACGAGTCTACGGAAATCCATTTGGTCGAAGGCGTGCATTTTGACGGTGTGTTGCGGGATGATGCTGGGGAGGCGGTTACGTACGGGGAGATCTCTCTGCGTTCGTCGAATGGGACGGTTGTTGGGGAATCGCGTTTGAGTAGCGGTGGGGCGTTCGCGATGACGGTTGCTCCTGGAACGTATTCGTGGCAGCTTTGGGCTTACCGGGAAGGTTTGTCGCATTCGGCGATGCCGTACTACACCGAATTCGATGGGTCCGGCTTGCAGTTGTCCGCGAGCGTGAACGACGAACTAGTGTTGCCGTTTCACGCGTTGACGGTCAAGACGGTCGGGCCGTCGGGGAGCCCGATTCCCGGGGTCGGCTTGTCTGGGTCTGGGAACCAGGGGGTGGCGTCGGGTGTGTCGTTGGGGGACGGCTTGACGGTGTCCTCGGACTACGTGTCGCAGTCGGAGTCGACGAACTCCGAAGGCATCGCGTCGGTCGCGCTTCCTGATTGGCGCTCGGGCTACAAGATGACGCTCGCCGTCAGCCCGCCATCTGGGAGCGAACTCTCGAAAACGACCTACGAAGCCGAAGGGCTCGCGGAAAACGAGTCTACGGAAATCCATTTGGTCGAAGGCGTGCATTTTGACGGTGTGTTGCGGGATGATGCTGGGGAGGCGGTTACGTACGGGGAGATCTCTCTGCGTTCGTCGAATGGGACGGTTGTTGGGGAATCGCGTTTGAGTAGCGGTGGGGCGTTCGCGATGACGGTTGCTCCTGGAACGTATTCGTGGCAGCTTTGGGCTTACCGGGAAGGTTTGTCGCATTCGGCGATGCCGTACTACACCGAATTCGATGGGTCCGGCTTGCAGTTGTCCGCGAGCGTGAACGACGAACTAGTGTTGCCGTTTCACGCGTTGACGGTCAAGACGGTCGGGCCGTCGGGGAGCCCGATTCCCGGGGTCGGCTTGTCTGGGTCTGGGAACCAGGGGGTGGCGTCGGGTGTGTCGTTGGGGGACGGCTTGACGGTGTCCTCGGACTACGTGTCGCAGTCGGAGTCGACGAACTCCGAAGGCATCGCGTCGGTCGCGCTTCCTGATTGGCGCTCGGGCTACAAGATGACGCTCGCCGTCAGCCCGCCATCCGAAACCGACCTTCCCAAAACGACGCTGGAAACTGAAGGCCTCTCTGAAAACGCCACGCGCGTCGTGGCGTTCGGCAAATCCGGCAGCGACACGACTCCGCCGGAAATCAAATGCGAATCGCCGCCGACCGGCTGGCAGGCGAACAACGTAACGATCGCGTGCACGGCTTCCGACTCGGGCACGGGCCTGGCGCACTCCGAAGACGCGTCGTTCTCGCTATCCACGAACGTCAACTCCGGGGAAGAGACCGCGACCGCCTACACGGGCAGCCACCGCGTGTGCGACAAGGCCGACAACTGCTCCGAAGCGGGGCCGCTCGGCCCGATCATGATCGACCGGAGGGCACCGACGATCACGATCAAGTCCCCCAGCGAAAACGAGACGGTGGAACCGGGATCTTCGTTGACCGCCGAATACTCGTGTGCCGATGGGGGGTCCGGGGTCGCAAGCTGCGAAGGCAGCGTTCCTTCGGGTAGCTCACTCGAAACCTCCTCGCCCGGGCGGCACACGCTCGTCGTGAACGGCACCGACGACGTCGGCAACCGAAGCTCGAGCTCCGTCTCCTACCTGGTGGCGGAACCGAAGGGACCGACCGTCGAATGCGGCTCGCCGAATGGCTCCTGGCACGGCCAGAACGTCAGCATCCCCTGTACGGCCTCCGAGCCGGGCGGCGCTCTCGCTCACCCCGAAGAAGCGAGCTTCTCGCTTTCGACGAGTGTCGGCGAAGGCGAAGAGACCGCTGGTGCGTACACGAGTTCGCGCGAGGTGTGCGACACCTCTGGCCGCTGCACTCTCGCCGGTCCGGTCGGGCCCTTGAAGATCGACCGCAAGGCCCCGTCCATCGACGTGAGCGAACCCGAAGAAGGGGCCGTAGTGGTGCAGGGATCCACCCTCAAGGCCTCTTATTCCTGCAGCGACGGCGGCTCGGGCGTGGCGAGCTGCGAAGGCTCGGTGCCCTCCGGTGGCGCGCTTGAAACCTCCGCTGCGGGCGAATACGAGCTGTCCGTGGCTGCAACCGACGGCGTCGGGAACGCCGCCACACGCACGATCCACTACACCGTCGTCAGCGCCCAGGAATGCGGCGGGTCCTCCCAGCTCTGCCAGGAAGGTCTGGCCGACACCACACCGCCGAAGGTGGCCGGGTTGACGGTCAGCCCAGCGACGGTCAACACCTCTTCGGGGTCGCAGACCGTGACTGTGGATGTGCACGCCACGGACGACCTCTCGGGTGTGGCCGGCGTCGTGGTGAGCCTGTCGAACGGCTCCCGCTACCTGAGCTCGACCGCCCACCTCCTGGCAGGCGGGGAACGGCTCGACGGCACCTGGGAAGCCAGCGTCACGCTGCCCCAGTTCGCCGCAGCTGGGCGCTACAGCCTCAGCGTCGGCGTGGTCGACAACGTCGGCAACCACCACACCTACAGCTCGGCTGAACTCGAAGAACTGGGTTTCCCCGCCTCGGTGCGGGAGGAAGGCGAAGGAGACACCACGCCGCCCACCATCCTCGGAGTGTCGGCCAACCCGGACAGCGTTTCGACCTGCGGCTCATCGGCCACCACCCAGGTGCTCGTCCACGAGAGCGACGCGAGCGGCGTGAGCGGCGTAACCGTCTACCTGAGTGGGCCCGGTGGCCAGCAGCTATCGGCTGCGGCGTCGCTCTCGGAAGGCGCGAGCGCCAAGAACGGCACCTGGGCGGCTGGCATCACGCTGCCCGCATACGCGCAACAGGGCGAATGGAAGATCGCCATCCTGAGCAGCGACAGCGCCGGTAACAGCGCCTACACCTCCGCGGCGCAGCTCGCCGGCGCCGGCTACACGAGCGCCGTGCAGCAGTCTTGCGCGGGCGACACGACCCCGCCGGCGATCACGAGCGTCGCACTCAACCCGGAATCGGTGGACACCTCCACCGGCTCCCGGGAAGTCACCGTCACCGTGCAGGCGACGGACGACCTCTCGGGCGTCGCGGCGATCGAGGCGACCCTCGGCTCGGGGGGGCAGTCCCACAGCGCGGCCGCGAGCCTCACCTCAGGGAGCAACCGCGACGGCACCTGGACGGCGACGATCGATCTGCCCCGCTGGTCGCGTCAGGGCACCTGGGCTCTGTCACTCACCGCCGTCGACAAGGTGGGGAACAGCGTGGCGCTGTCGAGCACGCAGCTCGCAAACGACGGGCAGGCGAGCTCGGTCGCGCAGATCGGCGAAGAAGACGACACACCACCCGGAGTCAGCGGCGGATCGGTTACGCCCAACTCGATCAACACCTCCAAGCATCCCGTGAAGGTGAAGATCCACGTGGACGCTGGCGATACGCAGTCGGGCGTGGGTTACGTGATCGCGCGCTTCACCTCGCCGAACGGCGAAAAGACGATCTCGGGGGCGGGCACGCTCACGAGCGGCAGCAGTCAGGAAGGCGAATGGACCATCGCCCTGGAATTCCCGCAGTACTCCGAAAAAGGCGGCTGGCATCTGTCACTCGAACTGTGGGATGCCTTCGGCAATCACCGCGCCTACAGTCCTCATGAACTGAGCGAAAAAGGTCTCTTCACGGCGTTCAAGGTCGGAGCGCCCGAAGCGACCACGACGCCGGCCTCGGAAGCCACGCAGACGACGGCGACTCTGAACGGCAGCGTGGATCCGAACGGCAGCGAAATCACTGGCTGTAGGTTCGAATACGGCAAGGAAGCGAGCTACGGCTTGAGCGTGCCGTGCTCGACGACACCCGAAGGCGATGGGGAAGTCGTCGTCGCGGCCCCCGTCGCCGGGCTCTCACCGAGCACGACATACCACTTCCGCATCGTCGTCCTGAGCCCAGACGGCGAAGGCCAGGGCGAAGACCTCACGTTCAAGACGGGCCCGCCCGGCCATTGGTACGAGGACGGAAAGCCCTTTGCGGAACAGGGTGCTGCCGCGGCCACGCTCAAGGGCAAGCTCACGCTCCACACGAGCAGGGCAAGCATCGCGTGCCGGATCAAGGGAGCGATGTCGGTCGAAAACCCTGCCGGCGGTGGCGCTGGGACCGGGCGAATCACGCAACTGACGCTGCGCGGCTGCAAGGCGACCCCCGCGCAGTGCCCGAAAGGGGCGAAACTTGCGGCCACGAGCGAGGGTCTGCCGTGGGCGATGGAACTGGCGGGCCGTGCCCCAGTGCGGGACAAGCTCTCGGGGATCCGGGTCGCGCTGGAATGCACGAATAAGGGTGGTGCTCCCGAAGTCGTCGAGCAGTTGACCGGCTCGCTCGCGCCGCAGGTCCTCAGTGGGAAACTCGACTTCGACACAGCCGCGGGTGAACTCGCGGAATCGACGGGTGGGCGAGCGGGGCTGCTGGGCGAAGTGACCACGAAGGGCCCGAAGAAGGAGAGGACGATCAGTGCCGAAGCCCCGTAGCGCGATGAAGGCCCGGAGCGTGGTGCTCGCGGCGGCACTCGCCCTGCTCGTGGCGGTCGTTCCCGCCGCACAGGCCGCGCCCTCCACGCTGACGAAGGCGAAAAGGACGAGCTCGTGGCGCCCGAGATCGCCCACCGGGCCACACACGACGTGACCAACCGCGGGAGCGCAGCGCAAGCGGCCGTGGGCGGCAGTCGCGAGGTGCTGGTCGTCAACAACGGTGGCGACTACGGGAACCCCGAACCGGCCGAAAACGCGAAGCTGCTGCTCGAACAGGCCCACTACCAGGCCACGCTGAAATCCGGGCTGCCGAACAACCTCGCGCCGTATGGGGCGATCTGGTATGTGGGGACCAACCCGATCCCCCCCGCCGCGCAGGCATCGCTCGAGGGGTTTGTGCGCTCGGGCGGCGGGCTGTATTTCACCGGCGAGCGGCCGTGTTGCGAAAGCCTCGACCAGTCAGACGAAACGATCCTCGACGAAGTCCTCGACGTAGCGCCGTATCGCATCGGTGACGGCGACGATGTGAGCGATTCCACGCAGCTTGAAAACTTCGTGAACCCGAACGCGGTCAACGGTGTCACCCAGCTGCCGTACCGCCTGGCACGCTGGCACCCCGCCGCGCCCGGGGTGATCTCCGACCTTCCGGAATGGAACACGGTCACCTACGGCTACCAGGGCATCTTCACAGCGCCGACGGGCGCCGCCTGGGCCGGCTCGGAAATCTACCGCGGGCACGGCAACGTCGTGCTGATGATGGACATCAACTGGCTCGAGTCGAGCTGGGACAACCTCGGCGAAGCGGAACAGTTCGTCTCCGACATCCAGCGCTTCCTCGCGGGCAGGCCGGCGCCCGCCGGGCGCTACGTAGCGCTCGGGGACTCGTTCTCATCGGGCGACGGCAACACGCCCTACGAACCCGAAAATCCCGAACGTGGATGTCACCGCTCGGAGTCGGATGCCTACCCCGACCACCTCGCCAAGGACCTCAGCCTGAAA
Source organism: uncultured Solirubrobacteraceae bacterium (assembly GCA_963846255.1). GTDB lineage: Bacteria > Actinomycetota > Thermoleophilia > Solirubrobacterales > Solirubrobacteraceae > Palsa-744. Next base: position 2,422,331 of record CAWJVE010000002.1, on the reverse strand, counting down.
GCATCGAGCTACGCCTTCAACTTCGTCGCCTGCAGCGGCGACACGACGAGCGAGGTGCGGTCAACTCAGCTATCGGCGCTCGGGCCGCAGACGAAACTCGTCACGATCAGCGTCGGTGGCGACGACATCGACTCGCTCGGGGTCGTTACAGCCTGCATCAAGTTCAGCATCTTCCATCCCTTCACCTCGGAATCCTGCAGCTCGAATGCGTCGGTGCCGCCCGAGGTCAAGAACGCAAAGCACAACATTCAGGGCCTGCGCGGCACCCTCGAAACCGAGTACCGCGAAATCGAGTCGCGTGCCCCCAACGCAGCCGGGCACATCTACGTGCTGGGCTATCCTTACTTGCTGCCCGCGGCGTCCAAGATCACGCACGGATGCTCCCTGATGAACGAGAAGTCCACGATCTGGCTGAGCGAACGCCAGGTCGAACTCGACGGCGTTGTGACGGCCGCCGTCAAGGCGACCGGGCTGAAGTACGTCGACCCGAATGCTCCAGGCAAGCCGTACTCGTTCGAAGGGCACGACATCTGTCAGTCGACCTCGCAGGCGTGGTTCCACCTCGTCACCATCCACAACCTGGCCGCGAGCACGCCGTTGCACCCGAACCAGGAAGGCCAGCGCCGGCTCGCTGAAGCATTCGTGGCGGCGGGCGCCACAAAAACCGACGTCGACGCCCGTGCACTGCTCTCCCCGGGGCATCGCTCGGCGCTGCCCGCCGCGGATTCTCAGACGAGTCAGCCGAGCCGCGCCCGGGTCCCCGCGAAAACGAAAGTGAAGACGGGTGCAATCAAGGGCAAGGTGACAGGACCCAACAAGAAGCCGCTGGCGGGCGTGACCGTTTACGCAGAGTCCCCCGAACTGGGCTTCTTCTCCTCGGCGAGCACCGAAGCGAAGGGGAAGTACGAGATCACCGGTGTCAGCGCCGGCACGTACAAGGTCGAGTTCTACGACCCCCGCTACGAAGCGCAGTGGTACGAAAATGAGCCCAGCGAAGCCAGCGCCACACCGATCACGATCAAGAAGACGGGGCGGAGCGTCGGCGCCATCAATGCGCGGCTGGCTTCCTACGGGAGCATCAGCGGGGTAGTCAAGTCAGCCGCCGGCTCCGCCGTCGACTACGCCCGGGTGACCGTCACGAACCTCGAAGGCTCCCCCGTCGCCAGCGCGGAAACCGACATGACCGGCGCCTACACGGTGCCCGAACTGCCGGCCGGCAGTTACAAGGTGCATTTCACCCCCGAGAGCTTTGGCGAAAGCGAATACCTGGAAAGCCAGTGGTACAAAGGCGAGCCCTCGGAGCAGGAGGCCACCGTCGTGACGCTGTCAGCGAGCCAGGGCGTGGCCAACATCGACGCTACGCTCGCGCCGGCCGCCTCGGTCAGCGGAACCGTGCAGTCGGCCGAAGGGCAGCCGCTGACCGGCGTCGAGGTGCTCGTTGAAGAGCTCGAAGGCGAGGCGCAGTACTACGCATACAGCGGCGAAGGCGGCGCATACGCGGTGCGTGGACTCCCCGCCGGGAGCTACCGGGTCGAGTTCCTCGGTGACGGGTCCTACGCGACCCAGTGGTATGACGGAAAGACACGTCAGGACGAAGCGAGGAGTATCACTCTCAGCTCCGGCCAGAGGCTCGAAGGCATCAATGGCGCGCTGCAGCCCGACGCTGCCATCGCGGGCAAGGTGACGGCGGAGGATGGACGGGCGCTGGGCGGCATCGAGGTTGTCGCGATCGCCCTGGAAACCGGAGCGCAGACGGCCACCGCAACGGAAGCCGACGGCACCTACACGCTTAGCGGTCTTGCGCCGGGTGAATACAAGGTGGGCTTTGAGCCCGCCGCGAAACACGTGGTCGAACAGTGGTTTGAAGGGGCCGTAGACGAAGGCAGTGCGAGCGTGCTTACGCTCGCGCTGGGCGAACTGCGCAAGGCAGTGGACGCCCGAATGGCGGCGACCGCCGCGAGCATCGACGGCGTCGTGCGCGACACCAGCGGCCCGGTCTCCGGCGTCAGGGTCATCGCCAGCGGCGCGGGCGGGCAGCAGGTGGCCAGTGCTGTCAGCGCGGCCGACGGCTCATACGTCATCGAAGGACTCCCGGCCGGCAGCTACAGCGTGCAATTCGAAGCCGAAGAAATCGGCTATCTCCCGCAGTACTACAACGGGGTTGAACAGCAGAGCGAAGCCAGCAGCATCGGGCTCTCCGAAGACCAGGAAGTCCAGGGGATCGACGCCACGCTCAAGCACGGAGCCACGATTGCGGGGGTCGTCACCGGCACCGGCGGCTCACCGGTACCTGGCGTGCAGGTCGAGATCACCGACGCGGACGGCGACTACGTCGCTGGTGCAGCGACGCAAGCGGACGGCTCCTACATGATCTCCGGTCTGTCGCCCGGGACCTACGTCGCGCAGTTCGAACCCCTTGGCAGCGACTACGTGGGCCAGTACTTCGACGGCGCGAACGGGCCCGAACACGCTGAATCGGTCACGCTCGCCGCTGGCGACGTGCGCGAAGGGGTGGACGCCCAGCTCGAGCCGGGGGCGGCCATCACGGGCACCGTCAGCGACGCTTCAGACGGCGAAGGCGTGAGCGACATCGAGATCTCGGCGATCTCGAACGAAGGCACAGTCACAGGTCACGCGCGCAGCGCCTCGGACGGGACCTACACGATCAGTGGTCTCTCGCCCGGCGACTACACCGTCGAGTTCGAACCGACGCAGTCGAAGTACGTGGGTCAGTACTACGACGGCGCCGCGACCTCCGAATCCGCGCTGACCCTTGCACTCACCGGCGGTGAAACAAGGGAAGGCATCGATGCTGCGCTGACTGTCGGCGCGAGCATCAGCGGGCGTGTGACGAGCGCACGGACACAGGAAGTGGCCGCCGGTGTAAAGGTGCACGTCGCCGATTCCGAAGACGGTGTCGCCGTCAACACCTCGACCGGCGAAGACGGTACCTACACCGTGCAGGGGCTGCCGGCGGGCAGCTACACGGTGCAGTTCGAACCGACCGCCACCGGCGAGGCGGCCCAGTTCTACCGTTCAGCAGCAACCGCAGAAGCCGCCCAGCCGGTCGAGCTCACAGAAGGCCAGGCCGAGGAAGGTATCGACGCAGAACTTACCGCGACGGGGAGCATCGCCGGGACGGTCACGGACGGAGGCGGACAGCCGCTCGCCGGTGTCGAGGTCGAGGCCACCTCGAGCGAAGCCGGTGCGACCGGAAGCGCGGTCACCGGCGAAGACGGCACTTACACGATCTCGCAGCTCCCGGAAGGCCCCTACACCGTGCAGTTCGAGCCGGGCGACCAGGAGCACGTGGCGGCCTACTTCCAGGAAGCGAGCACCGCCGAAGCCGCCAAGAGCGTGGACGTCGCCGCCGGGTCCACGAGCGCGGGCATCGACGCTGCGCTGGGTGCCGGGGCGAGCATCACCGGCACCGTGACCGATGCCCAGAGCGCCAAACCGCTCGCGGGGGTCAGCGTGTACGTGAGCTCCGGTGAAAGTGGGGCGAGCGTCAGCGCGGAAACCGACGCAAGCGGGCAATACACGGTGTCCGGGCTGCCGGCCGGGAGCTACACGGTGGCGTTCGAAGCTCCCAACGCCAACTACGTCAGCCAGTACTACGCCGACGCCGGTACCCCGGCAGCGGCGAGTCAGGTGACGGTGAGCGTAGGCCAGCACCTGACCGGCATCGGCGCGGCGTTGAGCGGCGGAGCCAGCATCAGCGGAACCGTTACCCAGGCGCACGGCGGGCCGCCGCTCGACGGCATCGAGGTGTTCGCCTACACGAGCGGCTGCAACTCGACCGGCGGGGCGGCCACGACCAACGCACAGGGCGCCTATGAAATCACCGGACTGCCCGCGGGCGAATACCACGTCGTGTTCAACCCGGACGGAGGCGACTACGAAAGCTCGTCGTTCGCTCAGACGCTCACGCTTGCCGAAGGTGCCACCGAGAGCGGCATCGACGGATCGCTGGCGTTCCTGTCCGAAAGCGAATGGGCGCCGGCGGTCGAATGCGAAGCACCCTGAGGACCGGCCCCGTAGAACCGTGAGGACCGCGCACCCGTCAGGCGTGCAACGAGCGGGGACCTGCCCAGCTTCATAGCTCACCCCACGGCCGCTCCGGTGCTCCCCCAGGCGTCAGGCCTCGCCTGAAATGTCACCGCCCGAACGCTCGAGCTCGCGGTCCAGCTGTGCATAGGGCTCCAGGCGCAACGCGAGCTCGAGTTCGAAGCGGGTGTCCGGATCGTCGAGCGCGGCTCCGAAGAGCTCACGCAGTCTTGCCATGCGATAGCGCACGGTTTGCGGGTGCACGCCGAGCACGTACGCGATCCGCTTGCGTTGCCCCGGATTGGCCAGCCATGCCCTCAGCGTGAGCGCGAGATTGGCGCGCGCCTTCGCCCCGCGCGCCGCGTCCAGCGGCGCCAGCCGGCGGTTCACGAGCTGCTGGGCCAGGGGCCGCTCGGCGCTCAGAAACAACGCCAGGTGGTGGCTTTCGGCGTCCACCACGGGACCATCTTCGATCGAACCGGTGCGCACCAGTCCGAAAAGTGACCGCGCGCGCCGAAGGCTCTCGCCGGCGTTGGTGTAGTGCACCATCGGCCCGAGTGCGACGGTCACCTCGGAGCGCTCGCAGACCCGCAGCAGCTGACCCCGGCGGCCCGGTCCGTCGGGATCGAACAACACGCCGATGAAGGTGCCGTCATGTGGCTCCAGCACGAACTGGTCGGGGGACGCACGCGCGAATGAGTCGAACTGCGTGCCGGCGCCGACGAACGCGGCGAGCGTCGCGCTGAGCTTGACCGCCGCGGCAGCTGCTGCCGCTTCCAGCATCCCCGGCTCTGCCTGCGGCTCGTCCACGAGCATACGCACCAGCTCGCTGCGACGTGAATGCGAAGCCCCCGATTGATGGGACTGCTCGTCGGCGAACCCGGCCGCCGCCTGGCTCGAGAGTTCATCAACGTAGCCAAAGCCGGTCTCGGCGAGTCGGTAGAGCTCCTGCGGTTCCATCTGCTGGTCGGTTCCCAGTTCGGTCAGTCGCCGCCACGCCGTCTGTCCGGCGACCCGGTAGAAGCTCATCAGTTCATCGAGGCTGCGTCCGGCGCGCGCCTGCGCTTGTCCGAGCGCAAAATGCAGTCCGCTGTTGGGCGCGGGGTGGGAGGTCGCCAGCCACCCATCGACGGCGTCGGTCAGGCCGATCCGGAGATTCTCCTCGAGTGCTCGTGCCGAATAGCCGAGGCTCGGGCCACCACGGTCGATAGCAGCCACGGCCGCCTCCACGATCGCCGGGACAGTCGACAGCAGGGCATCTCTCAGCTTTGCGCGCGGGGGATCAATTTCGGACACTATCTTGGCCCGTAGAGGTAGTTTTCAGTTTGCTTCACGCGGCCCAGCCCGCATCTGGGGTCCCGTGTATGACCTTTGAGAACGATAACAACTTGAGAGACCCTGCGGCGTCCGCAACGCGTCCTCGGCGCGGCCAGGCCACGTCGAAGGTTCCCGCATGCCCCCGGTTCTATGCGCGGGCCCGGCCCTGCCCTGGCAGACGGCTACGGCGCCGATTGGCCGATGCGGCTCGTTTGGGCAGCGGACTGGGTCTGCTGCCCAAAGCCGCCCGAATCAGCCGGGAACAACTGGAGTGGTCGCTTGCGCCGCAAGGTCTGAAAGTTGCCTTCAGCGCTGGCTTTCTGGCGGATCTCCGTGCTCCCGCGGCCCGCCTCCTAAGCGGTAAATCCAGGTTCGACTCCTGGCGGGGGCATGGGAGGCGTCCCAGCGCTCAGCTGCGGGCGAGCGATGAACGCTCGAGGTTCGAAGGGCACCGGTCGGACTGGTTGCAACAGGAGGCATCGTCGCGACGGTGGGGTCGCGCTTTCGGCCACTGGCGCGCGACTAGGGTGTGTCCGTGGACACCGCTGGTCTACAGCGCTTGGGGATTTATGACCCCTCCGTGCCCGGCGCTGAGGATCGGCTCCGTCTGTTGGAGTTCCTTGTCGATAGAGGTGCGGGGGAGGACGAGCTCGTGGGTGCGGCTGCAACGGACTCGTTGGGAGCACTTGCCCTCGAGTTGGCGTTGCGAGGTTCGGATGCGGACTGCAGCTTTGACGACGCGAGTCGGGAGGCCGGGCTGACCGGGGAGTCCGCGTCCGCGTTATGGCGCGCGCTCGGCTTCGCGGACCCCCAGGGGTTATCTCTGCGTCTGAGCGCCGCGGAAGTCGCCGCTCTGGTCACGCTGGCTGGAGCCGGACGCGACCTGATGGGCTCGGATGCCACGCTCGGGGTCGCGCGCGTGCTCGGAGCCAGTGCCGCTCGCCTGGCCGAGGCTCTGATAGATGCGATGCGGGTTGAGTTTGAGATGCCCAGGCGAAGTGCGGGCGTCGACTATTCGGAGGTGGTCTCGCAGTATGCCGAGCTCGCCCAGGGTCAGCTCGGCTCACTCATGGCCGTCTTCGACGCGGTGTTTCGTCGCCACATGGTCGTCGTCGCGTCCGGTAACTGGTCCTTCGACGCCGAGGCGCTCGCCTCTCAGCGCGAGCTGGTCGTTGGCTTCGTCGACATCGAGGGCTATACCAGCCTCTCGCGGACCCTCACCACCCGCCAACTGGCCGATCTTGTCGGGCAATTCGAGACGATTGTCACCGACACCGTCGCGCGTCATTCGGCGCGCCTTATCAAGCTGATCGGGGACGCGGCGATGATCGTCTGCGAAGACGCTCGTGAGGGGTGTCGACTAGCGCTCGAACTCGTCGGCCAGTTCGGAGCGGGACTCGGGCGGCCAGCTGTCCGGATCGGTTTGGCCATCGGGCCGGCGATCGCCCTACGGGGTGACTACTTCGGCAATGTTGTCAATCTCGCGTCGCGTTTGGCAGGGATCGCCGTGCCGTCCACCGTCGTCGTCGACGACGGTGTTAGGCAAATCGCTGCGGATGCGTTTGGGTTCCAGCAGCTACCGCCGACCGAATTGAAGGGACTGCCCCAAACGCCGGTCGCCTATCGCCTGCTAGCGCTCGAGAGCGGCACCTAGCGCCGCCAGTAGTCACTGCGCGTTGCGAAACGCGTCTGTGGTTAGGAGGATTTGCTCATGATCGGATGCGAGTCCGATGGCGGAGTATGTGCACGCGCCTTGTTTGCGCTGAATCGTCGAGTTCGCGATCAGCCAGATGGCTACGACCGACTGTGGTGGCCGTCCCCCGATCGCGGCCGCATGGTCAGCGAGCACCGGGCGCTCCTCGTCGATCCAGCGCCCGAGTTGTTCGGACCCCGAGCGTACGACTACGTGCGTCTCGCGCTCGCGCCAGAAGGGGAGCGGGCAACGATAGGCGAGTCCCGGCTCGAGGCTCGAGCTCCACTGGTAGGTGAGGTCGCGTCCGTCCTCGAACTCGACCGCGATCGAGAGGTAGTCGTGCGTGAGCAGCGAGTCCTCCGGAAGGACCGATGGCAGCTCGTCGACGCGCCAACGCCAGCGCAGCCGGGTGGAGGCATCCAAGCGAGCGTGCACTGGGTGGCGGATAATCCCCGCGTCGCCGTGGGTGATGCATCCGATCTGCTCACCAGCAGCGCAATAGACCGCGCTTTCACCGATCACCGGATGGGGTGCCCAGTGCTCGGGCGTAGTGCGTGACTCGCCGTGCTCGAGCGCTTCTGCCTCCTCTCCCAGAAGCTCTCTCAGGGCACCGGCGTTCATCCGCCCAGCAAGCGCGCGCAGCTGAGCCGGCACGTCCACCCCCTGCTCCCAGGCGAGCACGAGCAAGGTGAAACCGCCCGGGGTCAGCCGCCGGCGAACGCGACCACCCCGCACGCCACCGTCGCTGTCCGTCCACTCACCGGGGAACGCGAGCCCGAGCTCGACCTCGCCCGCATGCGGCGCCGCGAGTGTCCGGGCAGCTCTTGGGCCGCGCGAGATCGGACCGCGGCCACCGACGCGTGTCCACACCTGGTGGGCCGGCCCGAGGCCGATGCCAAGCAATGGTGCGAGCTCGGATCGCCCGCATGCCGCGATCGTCACCCGCTGTCCCTGGTCGAGCTTGAGACCGGTCGCCGACCAGGGAGACGTCGAGGCTCGCAGCTCGATGAGCGAATGCCCGCGCAGGCCCGCTATCGGCGAGGCGAGCAGCGTCGACGCCTCCTGCCGGAAGGAAGCACGGTCCGGAGCAGGATGTCGGGTACGTAGGGGCGCCGCGGCGCCGCGCGCGAGCAGCGGAGCGCCGTGCGTCACACGCCCCAATAGCGAGCGTCTGTGGACTCGTAACGATCCCGCCACGCCACAACAGTCTGACGAGTCACGATCGTCCCCCGAGTGGCGACTGTGTCACAGGGCTCCGTGGATGGTCACGCCACGGGGAGAGGGGCTGGTTTCCGCTCCCTCTCTCAGGGCGCGGAGGGCAGGGCTGCGCCCGCGAGCGCTTGCAAGGTCTTGGGGTCGACTGAGTAGCTGGCGACGGCCTGTCCGGCGATGTCCTGTGCCCGCTGCGGGGAGACCAGGAGGCGAGCAGCAACGAACGCTGCCGGTGCCAGACTCTTGGGGTCGCGCAGCACTGGGGTGAGCTGCTCCGCACTGTGCTCGTATAGGCGCCGGTGGGTGATCGAGGCGCCCATCTCGGCAAGTAGCGACCGACGCGATCCGCCGCGGCTGGCGCTTCCAAGCAGCAGCGCGATCGTCCCGTGTGTGCGCACATTTGGCCGTCCCACGCGAGGCGCAGGGCGAACCTCCTGTCCGAGAGTCACCCGGATCTGGAGCTCGGGGATGTTGACGCCGCTGGCCGCGGCATTCGCCGGCTCGACGGTCCGCGGATTGCACTCGATGTATTGGGGCGACCCGTCTTGATGGAGGTAGTCGAGCGTGATGCCGCCGTGCCACGCCAGCGCCTGGCCGAGCACTGCGAGCTGCTCGCGTGGGGTGGCGTGATCCACGCTGAGCCGCGCCGCGGCGCTGCCGCCCATCCCGGCCGCTCGCTGCACGCTCGTATGGACCGCAACCAGGCGACCTCGATCGAACAGGCCCTGCACCTGACCGTACTGTCCAACCGCCGGTTGTTGGGCCATCACTGGCTGCCCGCCGACAAGCAGAGCGCGCAGCGCCGCGTCGCGCGAACTCGCATCCCTGACCTCCCTGACGCCCTGCCCCGCGGTGCTGAACGGCGCCTTCAGCCAATACGGGAAAGGAAAGTCAGCGAGGTCGTCCCGTGAGGCCACCGAACGCCATCGCGGCTGCGGCATCGAGAGCTCGTCGAGCAGCTCGGCGAACGCCAGCTTGCTCTGCACTCGCGCGAAGGCGGATGCATCCGCAACGGCAACCTGGACGTTCGCGGGCAACCGCGGCCCGACGGTCGCCAACAGCCACGCTTGCTCGTGCGTGGGCAGCACGACGTCGATGCTCCTCTGCCCGACAACCCTTTCGAGCGTTTGCAGGTAGCTCGACGGATCGGCCCCGGCGGGGGCGCAGCGGTGCACCTTGTGTACCCACCGACTGAAGCGCACCAGGCACAGCGGGTCGGGATCAAGCACCTCGAGGTGGTAGCCAGCAGGGCCAAGGCACGTCACCACCTCACGCGAGGTCAGGCTCGAGCCCTCTGTCAGCAGCACGCGAGCGCTGGTCACCAGCGGAGCATCTCATCTCCGCGCGTTAGAGCCCGCAGCTCGCAACCCCTCGGCGCGATCGAGGTACATCTGGCAGCGCGAGATACCGTCGCCAGGCCGCTCGAGCAGCTGTGTGGCTCGTCGCACGGGGAGTGGCCCGCCGTCGCTGCTCACCTCCGCGGCGGACCGGCTCCTATGCGCAGGCGCATATCGTCCACAGAGCCGCGAAACCATCCCAGCTTCTCGACCCACCAGGTGAGTCCGACGTCCTCGTAAGCGGCGATGCGGCGGGCCTCTGACGAGCTGTTCGTGGCGTCTGTGTGGCCCTCGAGGATCACGTCGAATGGATCGGCCGAAGAAGTCCGCTGCGAGAGCGTGTACGTGACGATCTCCTCAAGCTGAACGGGGCTCATCGTCTGCGCGGGTCCGACCTCAACGTGAGTCGGGAATACGCCATCCCAGCGCGCGGCGCGGGCGAATGGCCGTCGTGCCGGCCAGCGACCGGCGATCCAGACGGGGATCCTGGGTTGCTGCACCGGGCGGGGCAGAAACTGGGCGTTCATGACCGTGTAGTACCTGCCCTGGTATGTGAACGGCGCGCCTGACCAGAGACCGACAACGACCTCGAGTGCCTCATCAAGGCGTTCGGCCCGGACCTTGGCATCGCCCCTGCTCGCCGAAAGCCTCGTACTCCTCGAGGGCCTGGGATCCGAGCCCGGCACCGAAGGTCGCGCGCCCTCCCGATAGGACATCCAGGGAAGCGAGCTCGCGGGCAACCTTCCACGGCCGCCGGCGCGGCAGCGCGACCATCAGCACGCCGAGGCGGACGTGGTTCGTGGTTGCGGCGAGCGCGGCCACGGCCACCTGCGGGTCGGCGACAGGCCAACCCGGCTCACGGTAGGCGACATGGTCCCAGATGAAGACGCCGTCCCAGCCCGACTGCTCGGCCATGCTGCCAAGCTCGACCAGCAGCGCGGGGTCGCCGTAGGCGCCGACGTTCGGCAGTCCGATGGCAAATCGCACCTCGCCATCCCATCACAGCGTGGAAACGAACCCGACCCTCCGGACACAGCGGGGTGTTCGGCCTATCTCGACCTCGCCCGCCGCTCGAATGAGTGTCCAATTTCCTGGCGGTTGATCATGGCACGCTGACGCCCGGCCGACTCTAGGGGCGTAAACCCAACTGAAAAGGGCAAACTCGGCGTAAGCCGGGGACGCAAAGCTAGAGGTCTCGCGACCGCGAGATAGCTCGGCTGCCAGTGCACACCTGAATGGTGCGTCACATGAAGAAATTCCTTTTCAGCAAGAAGGTGGTCTGCGTACTCGCGGTCGTCGGCGCGATGGCAGCGCTGCCGGTCACGGCGGCGTCGGCTCAAACAACGTCGATCTTCGCCACGGCCCAGGGCACGAGCCTGCTCGGCATTCCGGTTCCGGTCCTCGGCACCCAGGGCTGGACGATCACTGTCCCAGTCAGCAGCAAGGTGCTGCCGCAGTTCGTCTGGGGCGCGCTCGACTTTACGGTCACGAGCAAGCTCACTGTGGGCAACATGGAGGTCTACAACCTCTACCTCGACCCGCGCATGAGGTAGGGACAGGCAGGCGAGCAAGGGTGGTCCGGAAGCCCGAGTCTTGGGCGGCCGGACCTGCTTGCCCTAGCCGTCAGTTCAGGGGGATGACCGTGAGCGTCCGGTTCGCGACCTTGGCACCCCCGGTCTCCTTGTAGCTCATGGTGAAGACGTTGCTCGCACCGGCTGTGAGAGTCACGTAGGTCGTCACGCTCCCCGTAACCGTTAGCCGATCCGGGATGCCTTCGTACTCGTAGTTGCCGTTGCTCTCAACCGAACTTGCTTCGGAGGCGGCGAGGGTGGTCGTGCCACTCACCGAGAAGCCGACAAAGACCGCCTGTTCGTCACTCCCTTTGTCTTGTGTCTGTGCGGTGACGATGACCAGCGCTCGCGTCGTTGACGCCGACGAGAGGGTGATCGACGGGTTGTTCGTCGTGCAGCCGGCTGTACCGAAACTCGCCGTCGTCGGTTCGCAGCTCGCCGCTTCGCTGGATACCTGCGGCGTACCCGAGATGCCTGCTTGGCCGGTTGCTCCGACTTCGCCTTTTTTGCCTTCTTTGCCTTCGGGTCCGGTGGCGCCTGTCGGCCCGGTGGCGCCGGCTGCGCCTTTTGCTCCTTCTTTGCCTTCGGCACCGGTCGGCCCCGTGGCTCCGGCCACGCCTTTGGCTCCTTCTTTGCCTTCCGTGCCCGTAAGTCCTGTGCTGCCTGCTGCTCCTTTGGCCCCTTCTTTGCCTTCCGCTCCGGTGACGCCGGTCGCTCCGGTGACTCCGGCTGCGCCTTTGGCTCCTTCTTTGCCTTCGGCGCCCGTAGGTCCGGTCCCGCCGGTTGCCCCTTTTGCGCCTTCTTTGCCTGCTTTGCCTTCCGCTCCGGTGGCGCCGGTCGCTCCGGCTGTGCCTTTGACTCCTTCTTTGCCTTCGGCGCCTGTCGGCCCGGTGGCTCCGGCTGCGCCTTTGGCTCCTTCTTTGCCTTCGGCGCCTGTCGGCCCGGTGCCTCCGGCTGCGCCTTTGACCCCTTCTTTGCCTTCGGCACTCGGCCCGGTGGCTCCGGCTACGCCTTTGGCTCCTTCTTTGCCTTCCGTGCCCGTAAGTCCCGTGCTGCCTGCTGCTCCTTTGGCCCCTTCTTTGCCTTCTGCTCCGGTGGCGCCGGTCGCTCCGGTGACTCCGGCTGCGCCTTTGGCTCCTTCTTTGCCTTCGGCGCCCGTAGGTCCGGTCCCGCCGGTTGCCCCTTTTGCGCCTTCTTTGCCTGCTTTGCCTTCCGCTCCGGTGGCGCCGGTGGAACCGGCTGCGCCTTTTGCTCCTTCTTTGCCTGATGTTCCTTCGGCTCCGGTGGTACCTGTCGGCCCCGTGGCTCCGGCTACGCCTTTGGCGCCTTCTTTGCCTTCGGCTCCGGTGGTGCCCGTGGGTCCGGTGGCTCCGGCTACGCCTTTGGCGCCTTCTTTGCCTTCGGCTCCGGTGGCCCCCGTCGCTCCGGTGGCGCCTTCCTTGCCTTCTTTGCCTTCGGCTTCGGTGGCGCCCGCAGGTCCGGTGGCTCCGGCTACGCCTTTGGCCCCTTCTTTGCCTTCGGCTCCGGTGGCGCCCGTCGCTCCGGTGGCGCCTTCCTTGCCTTCTTTGCCTTCGGCTTCGGTGGCGCCCGCAGGTCCGGTCGACCCAGTGACGCCCTTGGTGCCTTCTTTGCCTTCCAGCCCCGAGGATCCCGCCGGACCCTGAGCTCCTTGGCCCCCCTGCGGACCCGCCGCTCCCTGAGGGCCCGCAGAGCCGCCCGCGCCTGCTACCCCGCCCGGGCCTGGAGGTCCCAAAGTGCTCCAGGACGTCTTGGTTTCACGACTCTTGCACTTTGCGTTCGCCTTTATCACTCGCACCACGCCGGCCCTATTCACGCAGGCGTAGATGGTTGTCGTGTGGGCGGGGACGTTGGCGTTGCGCTTGGTGGGCTTCTTGGCTTGTGCAGCCGCGCCAGAGGCGGAAGCGGCCAGCAGCAGCACCGCGCTTGCTAGCACGACCGCGAGCATCGCTGGGATCAAAGGTTGGAATCCTGGATTGCGCATCTCGGGTGCGTGGCTGTTGCGAATCGATCCACCGGCCCAAACTTCGCGCAGGCCCCCTTTTGGGGGGTCATCGGCCGACTGAGGCAGACCCCTTAGGGCTGAAAGACCGCGCGGAAGGCTAGGCGGCTCGCCGATGTGCGGGGCGTCGGCGCTCGCCGAGCTCGCCGACCTGCGAAACTGGCTATCTGATGGATGACTGGGATCTCAAAGACCTTGCCTGGAGGCCACACAACCCCGAGATCCTGTCCTCGTCTGAGGAGGGACGCGCCGTCGTGCTCGACCTCCCGACGGGCGAGATGCTCCGGGACCATCAGGTCCACGAGGGAGCCTGGATCACCGTCATCTCCGGCGAGGTGAGGATCACCAGCCAACTGGGCCAGACGGTTGACGCCGAGCCGGGCACGCTGGTCCAGTTTGCACCCCAAGAGCGACACGAAGTCATGGCCCTCGTGGACTCACGGATCCTTCTGCTGCTTACCCCTTGGCCCGGCGCCGGCCATCCCGGAGCGATGACGCTGGTTGAAAAGACCGGGGTACGCGGCCGAGCGGCCGCCCGGGCCGGCTGAGCGACAGTCCTACACGGCGCTCGTCGTTGAGCCTCCGGCCCAGCCGGCACCCAGCGCAACCGCCTGCTCGGTCAGCGGCGCGCCCCCGAACCCGATCAAGTACGCTTCGCCCCAAATTGGGGTTTGTCGCGCCCTTGAGAGCTTGAGCCGCGTCTAGTTTCGAACCGGTCCTCCGGACAGCTTCGGTGCTCGGCCTCTTTACAAAACACCCCGGCAGCGAAAGGATTTCATATGAGGCGTAGTACGGCGAGGGTCAGCGGGCCATCTTGGTGTCTGTCGAACGGCGCCAGCCGGGAGAACACGAGGCTCGCTCGATCGGACGCTGCCCCATATGCATACCGCGCTGCGTGCTCCAGGCATAACCGCTGGAGGATGCTCCTTGGTGCCATCACGTTGGCGCTCACGCTCGGGGCGCTCGCGTCGCTCCTGGGTGCGTCCGTGGCCGCCGCGGCAGTCGGGTCGCCCTTCAGCTGTAAGAGCGAAGTCGACTTCCTGACCCAAACGCACACCGACGGCGAAGCAACGAAATTCTTCGAATCGGAATTCAAAGCCGGCGAAGTCGTATACAACGAAGTCAACTCCAAATCCGCCGCCACGACGTACAACGCGCTCGGCTACGACCCCACGAACGACTACCTCTACTCGACCGAGCTAAACGTCAGCCCCGGCGCCACGCCCGGCACTCTCTTCCAGATCGACAACACCGGCAACGCAACGGCACTCGGAGTCATCAAAGGCTACCCGGCCGAAAGCGGCGGGCCCGCGAACGGCGCCTTCGACCCGGAAGGGAACTACTGGGTCACCAACGGAAACGGCTCGCTGCTCGCCTTTGAGATCAGCGTCAGCAAAGTCGAAGTCATCAAGACCGTCAAACTCAGCAAAGCCTGGCAGCCGATCGACTTCTCTTACTACGAAGGCTACATGTGGGGCCTCGCCGGAAGCTCCATCTACCGCCTCAACCTCTCCACCGGTGAAGTGAGCACGTTCGCGGCCCCGGCCGGCGTGGAAAGTGGCAATTTCGGCGCCGCTTGGACCTTCAGCAACGGCAACCTCGGATTCTCCAACAACGCCACCGGGGGCATCTTCAAGATCGAAGTCAAAACCCCGGCCACTCCGACCTTCGCGCTGCTGGCCCACTACCTTGGGCCCGTCGCAGACCAGAGCAACGACGGCGCGGCGTGCATCGCCAAAGAAAAGGTCGACCTGGGGATCGTGAAGACGGGTCCGGCCACGGTCATGACCGGAGGCGCGGTCACGTGGACGCTGACCGTGACGAACCACGGCCCGGGCAACAGCTCGGGCTTCTCCGTCCAGGACACGGTGCCCAGCGCGTTCACGAACGTGAAAACGTCGACTCCCGGCTGCTCGGTCAGCGGCAACGAAGTGATGTGCGCCGAGGGGGCGCTCGCCAAAGGTGCCACGTTCACGATCACCGTCACCGCCACCGCGCCGGCGACCGCGCAGTGTCTCACGAACGAAACGACGGTGACCGGCGACGAGGAAGATCCCAACCTCGCAAACAACACCTCGTCCTTCCAGACCTGTACGGAAGTTCCAAAACTCGGAGTGACGAAGAAAGACAACCTCAACCCGCTCAAGTTCGAAACGCTCGGTCAGGTGGTCACCTACACGATCGTGGCCACCAACGAAAGCACCAACATCACGCTGCACAACGTGACGGTCAGCGACACACCGGCGCTCGAAGGGTTCAAATGCGCTCCCGCGATCCCGGTCAGCGAACTCGCTCCCGGCAAATCGATCGCGTGCACGGGCACCCACAAGATCACCCAGGAAGACCTGAATGTCGGGTTCTTCAAAGACATCGCCAACGCGAGCAGCAAAGAGGCCGAAGCCCCGCCCGCGGAAGACACGATCAAAGCCGAACAGAAGCCGAAGCTCGGCGTCACCAAGACGGACAACCTGAACCCGGCGAAGTACAACAAAGTCGGTCAGGTCGTCAAATACACCCTCACGGCGACGAACGAAGGCAACATCACGCTTCACAACGTGACGGTCAGCGACACGCCGGCGCTCGAAGGATTCAGCTGTCTCCCGGCGATCCCGGCTGCCGAACTCGCTCCCGGCAAATCGATCGTGTGCACGGGGACGCACACGATCACCCAGGAAGACCTCAACAACGGGTCCTTCAAAGACACCGCCAACGCGAGCAGCAAAGAGGCCGAAGCCCCGCCCGCGGAAGACACGATCAAAGCCGAACAGAAACCGAAGCTCGGCGTCACCAAGACCGACAACCTGAACCCGGCGAAGTACAACAAAGTCGGCCAGGTCGTCAAATACACCCTCACGGCGACGAACGAAGGCAACATCACGCTTCACAACGTGACGGTCAGCGACACGCCGGCGCTTGAAGGATTCGCCTGCATCCCGGCGATCCCGGCAGCCGAACTCGCTCCCGGCAAATCGATCGTGTGCACGGGCACGCACACGATCACCCAGGAAGACCTCAACAACGGGTCCTTCAAGGACACCGCCAACGCGAGCAGCAAAGAGGCCGAAGCCCCGCCTGTGGAAGACACGATCAAAGGCGAACAGAACGTGAAGCTGGGTCTCACCAAGACAGACGACCTGAACCCGGCGAAGTACAACAAAGTCGGCCAGGTCGTCACCTACACCATCACCGCGACCAATGAAGGCAACACGACGCTGCACGAAGTGTCCGTAAGTGACTCGCCGGCGCTGGCGGGGTTCAGCTGCATCCCGCCGATCCCGGTTGCGAGCCTGGCGCCGGGCGGGTCGATCACGTGCACAGGCACGCACACGATCACCCAGGAAGACCTCAATGCCGGGTTCTTCAAGGACGTCGCGAGCGCGACGAGCAAAGAGACCAGCGCGCCGAACGCGGAAGACACGATCAAAGCCGAACAGAACACGGCCCTCGGGTTGACCAAGACCGACAACCTGAACCCGGCGAAGTACAACAAAGCCGGTCAGGTCGTCAAATACACCATCACCGCGACGAACGAAGGTAACATTCCGCTGCACAACGTTACGGTCAGCGACTCGCCGGCGCTTGAAGGATTCAGCTGCGTCCCGGCGATCCCGGCCGCCGAACTCGCTCCTGGTAAATCGATCATCTGCACCGGCACGCATACGATCACCCAGGAAGACCTCAACAACGGCTCCTTCGCAGACGTCGCGAATGCCAGCAGCAAAGAGGTCGCCGCGCCGCCCGCCGAAGATGTCGTCAGGGGCGAACAGCAGCCGAAGCTCGGCGTGACCAAGACGGACAACCTGAACCCGGCGAAGTACAGCAAAGTCGGTCAGGTCGTCGAATACACGATCACGGCGACCAACGAAGGCAACACCACTCTGCAGAACGTAACGGTCAGCGACACGCCGGCGCTCGAAGGGTTCAGCTGCACTCCGGCGATACCGGTTGCGAGCCTGGCGCCGGGCGCGACGATCAAATGCACCGGCACGCACACGATCACCCAGGAAGACCTCAACAACGGGTCGTTCCAGGACGTTGCCGGCGCGAGCAGCAAAGAGGCTGAAGCCCCGCCCGCGGAAGACACGATCAAAGCCGAACAGAACGCGAAGCTCGGGGTGACCAAGACGGACGACCTCAAACCGGCGAAGTACGAAAAGGTTGGCCAGGTCGTCAACTACACGCTCACCGCGACCAACGAAGGCAACATCACCCTGCACAACGTGTCGGTCAGCGACTCGCCGGCGCTTGAAGGGTTCACCTGCATTCCGTCGATCCCGGTGAGCGAACTCGCCCCCGGCGCCTCGATCACGTGTACCGGTACGCACACCATCACCCAGGAAGATCTCAACAACGGATCGTTCACGGACATCGCGAGCGCCACGAGCACGGAGACTCCCGGAGGGCCCGCGGAAGACACGATCGCGGCCGAACAGAAACCGGCACTCGTAGTTGAAAAGGAACAGCAGATCAAGGGGGCCGGCGGCGGATTCACAAAGACCAAGCTCGGTGCCACGATCGGCCAAACGATCGTCTATCAGATCAAGGTCACGAACACGGGCAACGTTTCGGTGAAGCTGACGAAACTCATAGACGCGAACTGCACAAACATCGCGGGGCCGGGCAAAGCCGAACTGGCACCGACCGAATCAACGACGTATACGTGTGAACATGAACTGACGAGCGCAGGCATCTACGCGAACCAGGCGGAAGTCGGAACCGAAAAGGGTCTTAGCGAAAAATCGAACACCGTCGAAGTGGAAGCCTTCGCAAAACAGATCGTCGAGGCGGCGTGCACGGTCAACGAGCCCTCGATCGTGCTGCGTGGCGTGGCGGGTTCGAAGAGGAAGCCGTTCACCGCCCAGATCAGCGCCCTCGGCATCAAGGAACTGACGTTCTACCTGGATGGACGAAAGCTCAAGACGCTGAAGGCGCCCCAAGCCAAGAACGGCGTCTTCTCGGTGAAGATCGATCCACGCAAACTTCACTACGGCGGCCACAAAGTCTCAGTGAAGGCCGTCATGACGGAGGCCGTGTGCGCCCCGCTCGCCCGAATCGCGGCGTTCGTCCGCCCACACCCGCCGAAGGTCAAGCCTCACTTCACCGGGTAGTCCGGGGCGAGCAGGGATACTCCCGCTGTTCGTGCACTCGGCGGCGAGCGGGTGAGCGTCGGGCAGGCGATCGCGATCGCGGGCGCGGGGCTTGCGGCCGGCATGATCAACGTGGTCGTGGGGAGCGGCACGCTGATCACCTTTCCGGTGCTGCTCGCATTCGGCTATGCGCCCGTAACGGCCAACGTCTCGAATACGGTGGGCCTCGTACCCGGGTCTGTCTCCGGGACCGTTGGATATCGCCGCGAGCTGACGGGGCAGGCCGGGCGTGCAAAGCGGCTCGGGGCGATGTCGGCCGCCGGCGGGATCACCGGCGCGGTCCTGCTACTCGTGCTTCCCTCCTCGGCCTTCAAGGCGATCGTGCCCGTGTTCATCGCGGGTGCGGTGGCGCTGACGCTGGCCCAGCCCAGGCTCAAACGGTGGCTCGGGGAGAACAGGATTGATCTCGAAGGCGGGCGCGGGCGTCTGCTCAGCCCGGTGGGCGTCTATCTGGCGGGTGTCTACGGGGGCTACTTCGGCGCTGCCCAGGGCATCCTCCTGCTCTCGATCCTGGGCCTGACGCTGGCCCAGAGCCTGCAGCGGACGAACGCCCTCAAGAACGTGCTGGTCGGCATCGTCAACGGGGTGGCGGCGATCTACTTCATCCTCGCCGCCGATGTCCAGTGGGGGCCCGCGGCGATCATCGCGGGGGCGTCGATCGTGGGCGGCCAGCTCGGCGCCCGCTACGGGCGGCTGCTGCCGCCGCGGGCGCTGCGGGCACTGATCGTCGTCGTTGGGGTGGCGGCGATCGTGCAGCTCCTCGCGTAGTTGGCCCGCGGGCGTATTCTCGGGCGTGACGTTGTCCGCGCTCGATGACTCCCAGGCGATCCGTGCGCTCGAGTCCGTGCCGATCGGGCTCCCCGCCGGCCTCGCGATCAGGTGGCTGGGCGTCTCCGGCTACATCCTCACCTTCGAAGGCGCGACGCTGTACATCGACCCCTACGTGTCAAGGGTCCCGCTGCGCTCCTTGCTGGCTCGTCGCAAAGCGCTCCCGGACCCCGCGATGCTCGACGCCTATGCACGTGCACCCGGAATGGTGGTCGGGGTCCTCGTCGGTCACACCCACTTCGATCATGCGGTCGACGCGCCGGCGATCGCCGCACGACACCGCGTGCCTGCCTACGGGTCGAGTTCGCTTGCCCACCTGATGGCGTTGCACGGCCTCGGTGAGCTCGCCGTCGAGGTCGAGCCGCACCAGCCCTATGAGCTCGGCCCGTTCCTGGTCACGTTCATCCCCAGCCGGCACTCCAAGCTGCTCCTTGGCCGCAAGGTGCCGATGGACGGGCCACTGACATGTGAGGCACTGGATGGTCTGGTGCCGACCGCATACCGATGTGGGGCCGTCTACGGCATCCGCCTGGAGGTTGCGGGGATCTCCCTCTACCACCAGGGAAGCGCCGACCTCGACGACGACGAGCTGCGACGGGACCCCGTGGATGTGTTCCTGGCCGGCGTCGCCGGTCGGGAGGTAACACCGCGTTACTGGGAGCGCGTGCTGCCACGGTTGGATCCGCGGGTGATCGTGCCGACCCACTACGACGACTTCTTCGCTCCGCTCGGTGGCCCGGAGCGATTCGTGCGCAAGGTGGACCTGGCGGGATTACCGCAGGAGATCGCCGCCGCCTCGAGCGACGCCAGCTTGGCCGCGATGAAGCGAATCGACGCGACCTGAGCTCAGCTGTGCAGTGCAGACAATCAGGCCGGGCTTCGGCTAACGTTCCGTCCCCGAGCGCAACAGGGGGGTGGTGCTGGTGATGTCTTCTGGCCGGTTGTCTCGCAGGGCATCGACCCGCAGTTGGGTGCGTCGGCGGGAAGTCGCGAGGCAGGTTCGCTGCGCGCTGCCGGCGGTAGCGATCGTCTCGTTGACGCTGGCGTTCGCTCCACCGGCGGGCGCGAGCTCCCGCGCGCCGATGCGCATGATCCCACGCAAGGTGCCGTTGCACCACGGTCGCCTGTTGATTCGGGACCTGCATCGCGGATCGCGTCGTGCCCGCGCCGCGATCGTCGGCGGTACGCAGATCTCGATCACCCAGGCACCCTGGCAGGTGGAGGTGATCGCGGTCCTCTCCGAAACCGAAGGCCTCTTGTGCGGTGGCTCGATCTTGAACGACACCGAAGTGTTGACGGCGGGCCATTGCGCCTTCGATCCGAGCACACGAGGGCGAATCCCGGCAACTCAGTTCGTGGCCGTGGCGGGGACGTCGGACTTCAAGGTTTTCGAAGAAGAAGAACAGTTTTCATTCGTCAGCTCGGTGCGCGTGCACCCCTACTACACCTATGACCCCGAATCGACCCGTGCTCTCCCAGATGACGTGGCGGTGCTGCGCCTGGAAACTCCGCTGAGCCTCACGTCCAGCGTCAAATCGATCGGACTGACGCCCACGGGACCGCCCCCAGCGGAAGGCACCGCCGTCAACCTGACTGGCTTCGGCGAGGAGAACCCGCTGCTGGGTGAACTCAACGGCGGGCTCTACTCGATCGGGATGACCCTCGGGTTCAGCCAGCAGTGCGGCGGGGAAGCCAATGCGGTGTTCCTGTGCGCCAGTACGCCCGGTGGTTCTCTCTGCTTGGGCGACAGCGGAAGCGCACTTACCGTCCCCCAGTCACCCACGACGGTATCGGGTGTCGCCGACACGGTGCAGGAGATTTCAGGCGAACCATGCTTTGACGGGGCGATCGGAGGTTTCGCCAACGTCACTGCTCCCGAGATCCAGGACTTCATCGAGGGAAGCGAAGAGCCACCCCGCGCGCCGCGTGGGGGTGGCATCGTGATCCGCGGCGTACCCACGGCAGGACACTCGCTGATCTGCGAACCCGGCAGCTGGAGCAATGGGCCGACCTTCACCTACACGTTCATCAACAGTGGAACGCGGGCCGTGCTGCAGCAGGGCGGGTCATCCAGCTACTCGTTGTCTGCGGCCGACGTAGGACGCACCATCTTCTGTCAGGTGCAGGCGGCGAACGGCGGCGGCACCGGCAT
The DNA here is from genome assembly GCA_963846255.1 of uncultured Solirubrobacteraceae bacterium. Lineage (GTDB taxonomy): Bacteria > Actinomycetota > Thermoleophilia > Solirubrobacterales > Solirubrobacteraceae > Palsa-744. Next base: position 2,401,007 of record CAWJVE010000002.1, on the reverse strand, counting down.
CGCTCGCACCGTTGCGCTGCCGCCGATCCAAGCAGGTCCTGCTCCTCAGTCACCACCGTCCGGTGGCAGCTCGAGTAACGGGGGGAGCACGGCCGGCGCGGGGAATGCGGAAGGCGGCGTGCTCGGCTCGAGCAGCATGAACGTCACCTCCGGGCAGATCGAGGCGCGCCTCCTGCACGACCTCACGCCGGCCGGCAAGACGGCCAAGATCGCTGCGCTGCGGAAAAGCGACGGCTTCACGTTCACCTTCAGGGCTCTTGAGGCGGGAACCGCGGTCATCGACTGGTACCAGGTTCCGTCCGGCGCGGCACCGGCGAGCACCAAGCCAAAGCCGGTGCTGGTGGCATCGGGGCACGCTTCGTTCTCGGCGGCCGGAAGCGGAAAGCTCAAAGTCAACCTCACGACCGCCGGGAAGCGTCTGCTCAAGAAGGCCATGAGCCTGAAGTTGACCGCCAAGGGCATGTTCACCCCGACCGGCGGCGCGGCGGTCATCGCGACAAAGACATTCGTGCTGAAGCCGTAGGGACCACCGCGCGTCGCTGGTTCTGCCAGTCTGTCCTGATGCGCTTTCGCAGAGACGGCTCGCGCCGGGACGTGTCGCGCCGACATCTTGCTCCCGCGCTCGGCGTGCGGGACATGGCGATCGACCTCGGCACGGCGAACACGCTCGTGTACGTCGGCGGACGCGGGATCGTGATCTCGGAGCCTTCGGTTGTCGCGTCCGATTCGCAGACCGGGCGCGTTCACGCCGTAGGAGTAGACGCTCAGCGCATGATCGGTCGCACGCCCGCGACCATCTCGGCGACGCGGCCACTCCGCCACGGCGTGATCGCCGATTTCGACATCACCGAGCAGATGCTGCGCTACTTCATCCGCAAGGTGCTCGACCGACACCGCGCCCACCCCCGGCTGATCGTGTGCGCGCCGTCGGGCGTGACGGAGGTGGAGAAGCGGGCCGTGGAGGAGGCCTCGCTTGCTGCCGGAGCCCGTCGTGTGCAGCTCATCGAGGAGCCGATCGCCGCTGCGATCGGTGCGGGCCTCGATATCGCAGAGCCGGTCGGGCGCATGGTCGTGGACATCGGTGGTGGCACGAGTGAGATGGCCGTGATCTCGCTCGGCGGTATCGCCCTGTTTCGGTCGGTGAGGGTCGGCGGCTACGAGATGGACGAGGCGATCACCCGATACCTGCGCTCCGCCTACTCGCTGGCGATCGGCTCGCAGACGGCCGAGGCGATCAAGATCGCAATCGGGTCGGCCGTCGCGCTCCGGCCCGAAGAGACGACGGAGGTGCGCGGACGCCATCTGATCACGGGCCTCCCGACACAGATCCAGCTGCGCAGCGAGGAGGTGCGCGAGGCGATCGCAGCCCCGCTGCAGGAGATCGTCGAAGCGATCAAGGACACGCTCGAGCAGACGCCGCCGGAGCTGACGGGTGACATCCTGCGCGACGGAATCCTGCTCGCCGGCGGGGGCACTCTGCTGCGCGGCTTCCCGGAATTCGTCGCCGCCGAAACAGGCGTACCGGTCTTCCTCGCCGCATCGCCCCTGACGTGCGTCGCGGCAGGCTCCGGACAAGCCCTCGATCACTTCGACCAGCTCAGCAGGTCCGGTGCCGCGGGTCGCTGGACGCGCCGCGCAGGCCGTTGACCTCTGCGGGCACCCGCTCGCGTGACGCAGTGGGCATTAGTGTGAGCGCGTGAACGACGGCGACCGCCGACTCGCTGCCAAGCGACTCATCGAGTCCACGCGGCGGCTCAACCGGCATCCACGGCTGGTAGGACCGGCGAAACGGGCACGCGAGCGCGTGCTCGGCGATGAGCAGTTCGTCGACAGGCTCTCCACTGCCCGGGGCCGCTCTGCCGATCTCGTGGCGCGCGAGCTCGTCACACTAAGAAGCGGCGAGCCAGGCCTGCTGGGAGAGTTCGGGCTGGCGGCGCTGCAGGCATGGCAGACCTTCTCCGAGAGCCAGGGCCGCGGCCGCGGCGATGTCGATGTCGCGGTCCTTTTCACCGACCTGGTCGGCTTCTCGAGCTGGGCCCTCGAGTCAGGAGACGAGCCGGCGATCGCGCTCTTGCGCGCGGTCAGCGACGCCATCGAGCCACCGATGGTCGACCGCCGCGGCGAGATCGTCAAGCGGCTCGGCGACGGGCTGATGGCGGTCTTCTGGGACGCCTCGAGCGCCACGGAGGCGGCATTCGCCGCAGGCCAGCGGGTCTCCGCCATCGAGGTTCACGGCTACGTTCCACGGCTTCGAACCGGAATTCACCTCGGCCGCCCGCGCAGAATCGGAGGCGACTACTTCGGCGTCGACGTCAACATCGCCGCGCGACTTGCAGAAGCGGCGGAGCCCGGCGAGATCCTCGTCTCAGACCGCACGCTGAAATCACTTGACGGCGCCGCGCTCAGGAGCACCAAGCGGCGCTTTGCGGCAGCGGGCGCGCCACCCGATCTCACCGCCCACGCCGTTCGTCAGCCGGCATAGCTCGGAGGGGCGCCGGCTACCACTTCAGGGCGACTTCGCCGACGACGCTACCTCCGTCGTCCTCCCAGCGGTCGGCATCCACGGCATCTGCATCGATGCGGCTTCGCGGCGAGCGTTGAGGTCATCTGGATACCCAGACCGACCGGCGTGATCACTCGCCTTCTGCTCTGAGAGCTCGTCAAGGTCGAAGGAGCGAAACCCCATCGCCAGAGCCGCTGAGGAGACGGAGCTCAACACGGATCCACAAAGCGGGCAGCGATTCTCCAGGACGGCGATCGCCGGAGCGTTTGCGCGCACACGAACACGGCACGCCGCGCAGATCAGATGTTCGGAGGCCATCACACGGCCACGGCACGGAGGCCTTCGGCCACGTGTGGTTCAAAGTCCGCCGAGCGGACGCCGTCGCGCACATGGCATGCGGCGCTTTCAGCCTCACCCTGAGAGGTGAAGCCGCCGGAGTGAGCGAGAGTTTGGCCACTGGCATCGACGATCTCCCAGTGGTAAACCTCAGCATTGTCCCGATAGGTGAGAAACGCAAGGGATGCCCGCCCGTGTACGGGGCGAACAGCGCGTGCCGTCGAGGTTGCGGCGGGAGCCTTCTTTGTTGCGGTGGCCATGGCCGACCGCCTCTCTACCCTTCTGAACGAAGATGTCGCCCAAGGAGCGAGAAGAGCTGAGGCTCAGGGGACGTACCAGTGACTATAACGCACTCCGACCTGGCTAATGAGGATTGTTGCGACCCCCGACGCGTTCTGAAATCGCTCTGGCGCGCCCGATCTCGGCATTGACCTCCGCGCCGAACAGCAGTGCGACATTTGTGAGCCACAGCCACACGAGCAGGATGATCGCTGCCGCGAACGAACCGTAGGTCACGTTGAAGCTCCTGAAGTTAGCGAGGTAACCCGAGAACGCGGCCGACGCGGCCAGCCACATCGACACTCCCACGAGAGCGCCCGGGGCGATCCAACGGAACGCACGTTGGAGCAGGTCGGGGGTGACGTAGTAGATATAGGAGAACACGAGCAGCGCGCAGGCAAACGCCATCGGCCAGCGCACTATCCGCCAGGTCGAGGCTGCGGTGGCCCCGAGCACCTCGTGGGCAACTCCCCCGCCGGCGAACATCAGCACGAGCGTCGTCAGCACGAGCGCCAGCAGCACGACCGTCGACGCGATGTCGATCGCCTTGCGACGCACGAAGCTGCGCCGGCCCGGCACCTCGAAGACGACGTTGAGTGCACGCCGGGCGGCCTCCAGATAGCCGGTCGCCCCATACAGAGCCGTGAGAATCGCAACGACAAGGGCCACGGCAGCCGTACCTTTGCTCTTCAGCGCTGCCCGCACCGCGGCATTGAGTGCTCCCAGGGTGGCGGCCGGCACCACACCACGCAGATGGCTGACGATCGCGTTATAGGTGGACGGGAACTCCCCCAACAGGCCCAGGAGCGCCACACCCAGGAGCAGCGTCGGGAAGAGCGACATCAGGGCGTAGTAGGTGAGAGCGGCCGCGTGGTGGGTGCCCTGGTCGTCATAGAAGGACACCACCGCTTTCTTCGTGACCTGCCATGTGTGTCTCACGAGACCGAGGAACGGTATCGATCCGCCGTGGGTGATCTCATCCGCGGACTGGTATCCCGAGCGCGATACCGGGACCGCCGGAGGGCGTCGCCTTCGTGTAGCGGTCACGACCCGACCGCGTCGGGGGGCGCGAGCATGAACAGCTCGACCTCGACATCGGGGCCGATGTGGTGATTTGAGATAAATGCGAGGACGTGACGCCCGGTCAGGTGCTCGACCTTGTCGATGAAGCGGCTCTGCATGGCGATCTGGAAGGCGCTACGGGTCTCCTGAACGACTGTTGAGCGCTCGAGCTCGATCATCGTCTGCTCGACCTCGGTGTAGATGCCGCCGAGGACGCAGGCAAGCAGGTCATCGCCGAGCATCTGGGTCTTGGCCTCGACGGGCGTGCGGTGGTAGTAGCGCTCATGCAGAGCCACCATGGCTTCGGTCACGGCCGACAGGAGCTCCTCGCCGCTGAGCGGAGGATCGAACGCCAGCATGCTGGCCTACTCTCTTCGTCCTCCGAGGTCGGGTTCACCCGCGAGGCGAAGGGCGAAAACCCGACGAGCGATCAACGACCACAGTAGCGCGACTGGCGCTACCATCGACCGAAATGGGCACAGACCTCCAGGTGTGGCTGTGAAACCGCCACCCATCACCGAGGGCACGACGAGCGCCCACGGAGACGTGCTCACGGCCATCTCGAATGGAATGGTCGCGCTGCTGAAGGAGTTCTATGGGCGAGGGCCGACCCGAGCGAAGTCCTACTACGACGATGACCTGGTGGTGTGCGTTCTGCGCGGCGGCTTCTCGCGTGTCGAGCAGACCCTGCTCGAGGGCGGGCGGGGCACCGCGGTCATCCAGCAGCGCATGGAGTTCCAGGAGGTCATGCGCAGCCGCTTTGTCGAGGTGATCGAGGATGCGACCGGGCGCGTCGTGATCGGGTTCATGAGCGGCAACCAACAGCACCCCGATCTGATGTGCGAGGTGTTCATCCTCGGCCCCACCGACCTCGTCGACGAAGACGAGATTCCGGCCTCGGGGCCAGGCTTGCCCGACGGCTGACCCGGGGCCGACCCGTGGGCCAGTTCCGCGCCGCGCTTGGCGCTATGCTGGTCGGCGGAGGGCATTACTGCGGTCGGTCCTGGAGGACGGGCATCAGAAGCTGACTTCCGGCGTTTGCTCAAGCGCAAGGAGGTCCCGGTGCTCCAGTTCTCGGCAGTTACAGGCCCAACAGCCCCAAGCGGTTGCGCTACGCCGGCGCCGTTCGTGTGTAGATGGCGGCTGGGGTCCTCCGGTGCGGTTTGGGTTCGCGTCGCGGGCGCGCTTGATCCCACCACCTCGCCGCAACTCGGGCAGACGTTGATGGAGGCCCAGCTAGCTGCCCATCTGGTTGTACTGGACCTTCGCGAGCTCACCTCGATCGACAGCTCCGGCATTCATGTCGTCCTCGACGCTGCCGATCGTGGTCGTCGGTACGCGGGGCGGTTGACGCTCGTGCGGGGTCCAGGCGAAGTCGACCGCGAGCTCACGTTGAACGGAGTCTGCGACCAAATGCTGGTCGTCGACCTCCACCCGGCCGAGCCCGACGAAGCTCTGCTGGAGGCTGGCTGAAGGGGTGTTGGGCATCGGTACCGCTACCACCCACGCGGAAGGCCGTTGTCGAACCTGACACGAAGTTCCAGGAGTTCCAAAGCTTGGACAGTGGACCGTTGCCCTCTGGTCACGTCCGAGACAGCGCGAAGGTCTTCCCTCTCTCCCTCCATAACGCTGTAAGCGGCGTGACCGCACCTCCCATCCCGGTGCGGTCACGCCGCAAATCTGTTGGCTAGCCCCGGTCCGGGCCCTGTGGCCCGTGGTCGGCCTTTGTCACGCGTGCTTCCTCGGCCTCGGCAAAGCTGAGGCGTGCCTCCGCCTGCTCGTAGGCATGTTGCAGCTCGCGCAGACGCACCGGGCTGGTGGGCCGTGGTCCGTAGGTCTTGGCTTTGTAGAGCTGGTATCGCTCGCGGGCGTACTGAGCCTGCGTTCGCAGATCCTCAAGGGGATTGATGGGCATGGGACAGCGTCTCCGGGAAGCCGCGCTCGACCAGCCTCGCGCTGATGCCTCAGCGCCGGGCGAGCCGGCGGCCGCTTTCGGTCTCCGGCGGGGTGTAGTTCAGCTCGTAGTGGTGGTAGAGGGACGACTCGTCGGCCTGGGAAAGCTCCTCACCGTGCTGCTCGATGTTGGGCGCGGATTTGACCTGCTCCCTGGTCACCGCGACCTGCAGCTCGTCTGGGCCGACCTGGATGCCGCCCAGCGGTACAAAGGTCAGGTGGCGGCCGATGAAGCCCTCCTTGACCGTCGCGAACTGCGGCTCGTCGTTCTCGATATCGACGTAGACATCCTGCAGCTTGCCGATCTTCTCACCGTCACGATCGACCAGCATCTTGCCGTGCCACTCGCCGACGTTCCACTCGGCGTCCTGCAGGTGCTCGGTCATCTTCAAAAACCTCCTCGCCGTCGCTGACCCGGCGCTCTTATTCTAGGTCGAGCTCAGTGTCAAACCCGTGGCGCCGGCGGGCGGCCGCGGTTGAGGCCCCGGTGTCCAGCGTCGTTGATGTCCGCAACCACGGTCAGATCACGGTCTCGGTGGCACCCAGGACGGCTCACGTGCCGGCCCGGCGGTCGAGACGGCGGGCGGCCGAGAAGCGCGCTCCTGGGAGAACGTCACAAGTTGGTGACGGTCCTCATCCCAGAGCTTGAGTGACAGGGCGCGCATTCCGTCTCCGAGCGAGAGGGTGGGAACGTCATGGAAGATCTCGTTCTCCTGGTGCGCGCGGGGAAGGTTGTAACTCGGTATCCGGGCGTTGAGGTGATGGACATGGTGGAAACCGATGTTGCCGGTGCAGAAGCGAAGGACCGCCGGCAGCTTCAGGAATGAGCTGCCGCGCAATGCCGCGTCGGCGTAGTTCCATGTCCCGCCGCTCTCCCAGTAGGCGTCCTCGAACTGGTGTTGCACGTAGAACAGCCAGATCCCGATTGATCCGGCGAGCAGGGCCGGCAGCACGCCCACGAGCAGGTAGGCACGCCATCCGATCAGCCAGCACAGCGTCACGATGAGCACGACCAGGGCAACGTCCGTCCCGATCACGCTGCGGCGCATGCGCGGACGCGCCCCCTGCGCGACGAAGCGCGGGCCGATCACGAGCGCGACGAACGGGCCCAGCCCCAGCATCACGATCGGGTTGCGCGTCAGCTGATATACGAGCTGCTCCCGCCGGGAGAGCGCCCGGAATTCGCCGACCGTGAGCGTATGGACGTCGCCCACCCCCCGTCGACCGAGGTCGCCCGAGGAAGCGTGATGGACCGCGTGGTCGTGCCGCCAGCGCACGAACGGGACAAACAGGAATACCCCAAGGGTCCTCCCGACCCACGCGTTTGCGCGCCTGTCCGACAGGAACGAGCCATGCGAGCAGTCGTGGAAGATGATGAACGTCCGCACCAGGAAGATCGCCGTCGGAAGCGCGAGAGCGAGCGCCAGCCAGGCGGAGACCTGGAGCAGGAGGTACATCGCGACCGACAGCCCGAGGTAGGGCGCGACCGAGGTCAACACGGCCACGATCGCGCGTCCATCGTTGGCGCGGGCGTAGGGGGCCAGTCTGGCGCGCCAGAAGGCGTGCTCGGTGTCCGCGCCGTCCTTCCCCGGATCAGCGTCAGACGCGATGCCGGGGCGCGGTGGCGGGACCTCGAGGGGCGGGCTCGAGCGGTGGGTGGTCTCCCGAAGTTGGCCCTGGCCTGGGGGGCCCGCGGTACCGGAATTTACAGACAGATCGGACATCACGACTCCCTTGGTTGCCAAGCAAACGGGGAAGTCAGATCGTGATGCCGGGCTCTACCGGGAGACCGACCGCAGTGATGCCCTCCGCCATCGACTGTAGCCGCTCGGCACCTCAGTTCCAAGGCCTCCGATCCTGCCTCTTCCGGAGCCTGCGCCGGGGACAGCTGCCGGCCACGTGGCGCATCCATGCGGGTGTCTCGTCAGCCCATCACGGAGGTGTAGCGCGTCGTCGACCGCGGGCCCCATCCGGCTGGCCGTGGGACGTTCATGTGGCTCTCGATGTCGGTGGCCAGGTTGGAGATGCGCGCAGCTTCCTCCAAGACCAACTGCGTGAGGTCTGTCAGGGGCCTGCGTTCGTCGCCATGGGCGATGCCGAGATCCCCGGCAGCGTTTTCCAGCGCGGTTGCTGCGAGGCTGGTCAGACTCGCTGCGTGCGCGAGGCGTTTGTCGTTTCGTCGTGAGGCCAAGGCCAATTCGCGACGTTCGATGGTGGTGCGTGCCATCGCCGGTCCTGTTCTCGCCCCCCTCTCGGGTCGAACAGCGCACAGGAGGAGAGAGACGAATGAGTTCCGTGCCGGCTGTCCGCGCTCCCCAGTCTTGCGGCTTGCGCCATCGACCAAAAGTCGCGTACACCCACCATACTCGACCTTGGGCGACGGCCGGCGGAGCGCGCGGCGATCGCGGCGCGTTTTCGAGGCGGGGCGAGCGCTAGGAGACTTCCTTCGCGCATTCGCTGAGACCCGCAGCCTCAGCGTCGCGGTTTGCCTTGTTTGACTGCAGGGTTGAGAGGGCTGCACGGGCCGCGCTGTCGTCGTGACCTCGAACGGCTCGTTCCAGTGCCGCGAACGCCGCGGCGCCTTCCTTGGCGTTGGCCACTAACTTTTGATTGGCCGAAGCGAGAGGCGCTGGGGGGTGTAGGCCCTCGAGTTCAGCGGCAAGCTCATCAAAGATCGGCCGCACGTGCTCGGCAAACGACAGGAGTTGACTCGGTGTTGTGATGGGTTTGACGACGGCATTCGCCCGGCGCTGTGCTGAGGAGCAGATCTTGTTTCCGCGTGCCACGAACTGGGAACGGGATTCGCTCCCGCCCCCTGAGCCGCACGCGCTGACACCAAGCGCCAGCGCCACGATGACCACACCGGCCCGCATACTCCGACACTACCCCGCAACCCCGCCCGAGCAAAGGAGTCAATGATGGACTGGAGCCTCGAGGTCGTTGTGCTCCCCGTTGGGGACATCGACCGTTCGGTCGCCTTTTACCGGGACAAGGTGGGATTCCATCTCGACCACGACACCCGCAACGAGCACATGCACGTCGTTCAGCTGACCCCACCGGGCTCGGGGTGCTCGATCGTGTTCGGCGACCTCCCGCCCCAGAAGCAGATGGAGCCCGGCTCGATGAAGGCGCTGCAACTCGTCGTGCCCGACGCAGCCCTGGCCCGTCAGGAACTCCTCGATCGGGGCGTACAGGCGAGTGAGCTGATGGTCATGGCAGAGGCCGACGGCGGTACCTTCTTCGGCTTCGAGGACCCGGACGGAAACTCGTGGGCGGTCCAGGAGATCAGGGCGCGAGCCGAAACTCCCCTGATCCCCGCGGATCACACCGGCCTGAGCGACTGGGCCGGGCGATGAACGCCGGCTCGCCCGCCAGCCGGCGTGGGCGTATTTGAATTGCCCCGCGGCGGAGCTATATCGACGCGGGCGGGAGGATCGTGAAGCTAGTGGTGTACTCAGTGAACGGAGCTTCTTCCAAGGTGGCCAGGAGGAGGCTTTCCCCGGCCGCGCACGCCGCTCCGGCGAGCACCACCACGAAGGCGTTGCCGTTGTTGTCGAGTTGCACCTTGAGCACGGCTTCCTTTCCTGTTGCGAGCTTCTTCGCGTCCGGCCCAAGCCATACCAGACGGGGTGAAGTCCCACAGCGTCTCTCCAGTGCGGGGGCCGTGACGCTGACGTATTGCTCGGCGAAAACGGCTGGGAACTCGATCTGGATGATCGTGGCGACGCTGTAGTGGCCTGCGTCCTCGACCTCACTGCTTGGCGACGCCGTCACGCCCGCCGCCGATTCACTGGGGGGCAACACTGTGAACATCGTCGTGACCGTGAGGTTCGGTGCCTCTTCCAGGTGGGCTGAGATCAGGCTTTCGCCGGCCGCACAGCCCGGCCCGCCAAAGACCGCCGCGGTGGCGTTGCCGTAAGCGTCGAGCTTGACCTTGAAGGTTGTCCCCTTGACTGGCTTGTACGGGTATGGCGCGGACCAGGTGAGCCGGTGTTCGCATCGGTTGTAGAGCTCGCTCGAGCTGAGTTCGACTTTGTCCCCGGCGAGACTGGCTTCGCAGCGGACCTGGACGACGTCGGCCACGCTCGAGGCGTCTTTGCCGAAGCCCTGGGCCGGGAACGACGGCACCGAGGTGACTTCGCAGCCCTCTTCGCGCGTCGCTGGCGCATGCTCCCCGTGCCCGAGTGCCGTGCCGGGACCAAACGCCGCTGAGGCACTCACCATGACAGCGAGCGTTGCGGTCGTAGCGACCATCCTGAGCGTTCCCATTGCACTCCCCCATTCCCCGTGTCGCCGAGCCGCATGGCTCGCCTCCGATCAGGCTACTCCTTCCCAGCCCGGGAACGAATCCTCCGGCTGGGGGCCGTAACCACCGAGTCGTGAGGCGATGGCGCGCCGACACCCGGGTGCCTCGCGCCGTCCCCCGCCGCCATCGAATCCCGCGCGTAGCGCACATGACGTTTCACCGCGACCGCGGGTGGGTATAGATGCCTCTGTCAGGCGGCCGACCAGTGAAGTACCAAGCGGCCGACGTGACAGCCGGGGCAATGGAACGACGCGAAAATCCCACCGATAGCTGGCCGCTCGATGCGCGCTACGCTCTCGCGCTCGTCGCGAGGGTGAGGCGCGAGGTCGACGACGCCGGCGATGACCGCCGCAACCTCCTGCTCGAAGATCTCATCTGTGCCGCATGGCCAACCTCGGCGGCACAGGATCAGTGAGCCGGTTATACGGGTGAGTGATCGCCGTACGCCGTTGACGGGCTGACCGCGACACCGCGCCCATCTAGGGCGTGGCGCTCAGGTTGGCCATCGCGCTCTCAGCTTGGCCACACACGTCGGCTTCGCTGTACGGGTTGTACAGAGGGCCTGTCCCGTCGGTGACCAGGAGCAGCACTTCGGCGACCCCGCGGGCGCAGACCGGGGCCGGCTCGGCCAGCTTGTCGGCCAGCATCCGCAGCTCTTCTCTTGACGCCGACACACGCTCGCACAGCGGGGCGGCACGCATGCGCGAGGAAGCCGCTGCACCATCGGCCTCGCGCACGAGGTCACGGAGCGTGAGCGCGAGCTTGCGGCGGCTCGGCAGGTTGGTCAGGCGCCGGGCTCGCAGGGCCAGGGCGGCGTTGGTCTCCGCCGGCGTCCCCTTCGCCAGCGCCGTGTCCAGCGGCCGAGGACGGAGCCGCGCGACCAGCCGATCGCGCAGGTGCTCCGGAGGGGCGACGTAGAGGGCGGACTCCATGACCAACAAACACCTTATACCGGTCACGATGACTTGTCAAGTCATTTTGCCGGTCACGTAGAATGTGTCCCGTGTCCGCCCTTCCCGCCTGGTACCCCTGGCCCGAGACCGAGACCAAGCCGGCACCCATGCCGCTCCTGCTCGTGCAGGCGTTCGTCAACACGCTCGATGTCGAGCAGGGCGAGGACCTCTTGAGCCGCGACTGGTTCGTCGCGGCCGGACTGCTCGACGAGGGCGCCGACGTGGGGCCCGATGAGCTCGCGCTCGCGCGGGCGATGCGGGAGAGCATCCGTCAGCTGCTCGAATCTGGCGATGGTGACCTCGGTCCGCTGCGTGAGGTGGCTGGCACTCGAGCGGCCGCGCTGTCGGTGGGCTCCGGAGGGGCGTTGGAGCTTGCCCCCGTGGGCCATCGCACGATCACCGACGCCCTGTTCGGAATCCTGCTCACCGTGCGCGCCGCCCAGGAGCAGGGCACCTGGTCACGTCTGCAGGTGTGCGCCAACGACGAGTGCCGCTGGGCCTTCTACGACCGTTCCAAGAACAGGCAGGGCCACTGGTGCAACATGGCCGTGTGCGGGAACCGGCTCAAGAACCGGGAGCTGCGGGCCCGACAACGCGATGCTGGCGGGCCGGCGGCGTGAGAGAAGCCTGACGACGGGAGCCGCCGCGGGCAGGACACCGGGGCCCCGCGGCGAATCGAACATCCTGATGCGCCTCTTTCGGACGCGTGCCATGCCGCTCCTTCCTGCGTTCGTGGCGGCCGCGGCGATCGGGGTCGCGCTGCCCACGGCGGCCCTCGGCGAAGCCGGCCCCGCCTCCCCGCCGGTGCCTCCCGCGCCCGCCAACGACACGCTGGCGAACGCCCAGCAGATTCACAGCCTCCCGGCCACGATCAACGGCACCACGGTGGGCGCGACCACGGAAGCGGGCGAACACGAATCGTCCTGCAACGTGGCGACCTCGAACTCGGTCTGGTACAGCGTCCGGCTGTCGGCCGCCCATCGGGTGGCGATCGACCTGACGGCTGCCGGGGCCCTCGACGCGACCGTCGACGTCTACCACGCTGTCCGCTCCCAGCTGCTGCCGGCGGGCTGTCAGGAGACGGAAGCAAAGGGCAAAACCTCGCTCTCGTTCGTCGCCGCCAAGAACGGCCTGTACGACATCCGGGTAGCCGCCCGCCAGAACTCCCAGCTGGCGGGGTTCACGCTCGAAGTCTTCCTCCCCACGCCGGCGGTGCAGCCGCCGGGCCTGCCGCTCCCGGCCGCCGGCATCAGCGGTCAGGTCGATCGCATCCAGAACATCAACGCGGCCTACTCCGTCTCGCTTCACGCGGGCGTCAGCTATCTGATCAGCCTCGCCAACCAGACCAAGGGCGCGTGTGTGAACGGTGCCCTGTTTGCACCAGGCACCACGTCCTTCGGCGGCGAAGAAGAAGAAGAAGCTCCGGCCCTGCTTCACATTCGCTGCGGCGGCTACCACCTCTTCACTCCCGGCCCGGGACAGGGAGGGCGCTACAGCTTCGAGGTCACGCCCCGCTTGTCGCACCGTGGCGTGCAGCGATTCCACCTGCAGGTCGCGAACGCCGGTCCCGCCGAGACGGCGCCCGGATTGTCGCTTTCGAACTACCAGCATGCGCACGGGCACCTCAACGGAAACAGTGTCCAGGTACTGCGCCTGTATCGCATGGAAGTCACCAGCATCTCCAAGCTGACGCTGAAGCTGATCGCGCCCGAAGGGGCCGACTTCAGCCTGCAGCTGCGCAACGTGGACGGCGACCTGATCGAATGCCAGTGCGAAGGCAGCGGCTCGCAGAGCCTGCAGCACCGCCTGCGCCCCGGTACCTACTACGCGGTCGTATCCGAGCGCAGTGACACGCAGGGCAACTTCACCCTCGTGCGCGAGTCCCGCACGGTCACCGCCACGAGCGTCTCCTTCACCTCAACCAAAGCGAGTCCCGGCGAGGGGCTCGGGATCGACGTCAAGGTCACGCCCGCCGTATCGGGTCCGGTGACGGTTGACATCGAACGCTTCGATCCGGTTTTCGGGTGGCAGTTCTACCACGAAGCCCACGCCTTCGCGAGCGGTGGATCGGCGGTTGTGCCGTTCACCCCACCCACGGTCGGACGCTGGCGCGCGAACGCCACCTACCACGGCTCCCTGACCGCGAGCCCGAGCGCGGTCGGCTTCACCTATCTGCTGGTCTCCTAGCCCGCTGGGGCTTGGTTCGGTGAACTCGCGGGTAGGGTCGTACACGTGGCGCCGTCGCTGACGTCAGGGGATGGGCGCGATCAGGCCCTCGAGTGGGAAGGTCCCTCGCCGCGGCTGCGAACGCTGCGTCATGTCGAGGTGCTGGTGGTGACGGTCCTGTGTCTGGCCCTCCTGGGCGCCCTCGCGGCGCTGGTCGGCTCCGGCGCGTGGCTGGTGGCCGCGGTCGTCGTCGTCGTGATCGCCGGGGTGGTCGCCGACGTGGTACTCGGCCGCCGGGTACGGGCCTGGGGCTACGCGGAGCGCGACGAGGATCTGCTTGTCAAGCGGGGCTTGATGTTCCGGCGCCTGTCGGTGATCCCCTATGGGCGCATGCAGTACGTGGAGGTGACCGCGGGTCCCTTCGAGCGGTCGTTCGGGCTGGCGACCGTGCAGATGCATACGGCCGCGGCCGCGAGCGACGCGCGCATCCCGGGCCTCGCCGCCGCCGAGGCGGCCCGCCTGCGCGATCAGCTCACCTCGCTCGGCGAGGCACACGCGATGGGACTGTGACGGGCGCCCCGGGATCCACCCCGCCGCCGGGCGCCCCGGGACCTCCCTCGCCGCGCGGCCGAGACGGGCAGCGAGCGGCGGGCGATCGCCGGTCTCGAAGGCCAGTGGCAGCGGCTGCACCCGCTCTCGCCGGTGGTGCGGACCGGGCGCGGGCTGATCCCGATCGTCGTGATCCTGCTGATCGGCGTGAACCAGCGCGGCAACGGCGGTGAAATCGAGCACGCCGGCATCATCCTGCTGGCCTTCGTGCTGGCGGTGATCTCGTGGCTGGTCACACGCTGGCGCGTGGAAGACGGCGTGCTGCGCGTGGACAGCGGCTTGTTCCGGCGGACCTCGGAGCGTTTTCCCCTCAGCCAGATCCAGGCGATAGACGTGGTCAGACCGGGCACGGCGCGCGTGTTCGGCATGTCCGAGCTGCGCATCCGGCTGGCCGCGGGAGGCGCCACCGCCGGGCGTCTCGCCTACCTCAACAACCACGAGGCGGAGGCGCTGAGGTCACGGCTGCTGGCGCTCAGCCACGGCGTCGCCGAGGAGACGCTCGCCGCGCCGGAGCGGCGGCTGCTGACCGTGCCGCCCGCGCGGCTGCTCGCCTCGCTGACACTCGGCGGCGCCGGCCTCACGCTGGAGCTGATCGCGGTGGCGCTGGTCGTGCTCGCGGTGCTGAGTCCTCGCACCGCAGGGGTCGCCTTCAGCGTGGTCACGGCGTGGCTCCTGTTCCTGGGCCTCGCCCTCTTCCGGCAGTTCAACCGCGGCTACAGGTTCACCGTGGCGGACGCCCCCGACGGGCTGCGTCTTCGTTCGGGCGCGGTCGAGACGACGGCAGAGACGATCCCGCCGGGGCGCATCCAGGCGATCCGCATGACCGAGCCGCTGTTGTGGAGGTTGTTCGGCTGGTGCCGCCTGGATGTGGACGTCGCCAGTCAGAAGCCGCGGGGCTCACAGGATCGTTCCGCCAGCAAGGCCGTCCGCGCGCTGCTTCCCGTGGGCACCCGCGAGGAGGCAAAGCTACTGCTCGACGCCGTGTTCGGCGAGCTTCCCGAGGAGCGGCTGGTTCCGCCCCGGAGGGCGATGTGGAAGTCGCCGCTGCGGTTCCGCCGGCTCTCGTGGGGGGCCAACGACCGCTACGCCGTGACGACCAGCGGTCGCGTGCGGCGGATCAGCGACTGGGTGCCGCTGTCCAAGGCTCAGAGCGTGCGGCTCGTCGAAGGACCGCTGCAGCGGGCGCTGGGCCTCGCCAGCGTCCACCTCGACACGGCCGGGCGCAACGTCCACTCGATCATGCGCGACCGCGACCGCGCGGAGGCCGAAGAGCTGCTGCGGGTCCTGCCCGAGCGCACCCGCCGCGCACGGCAGCTGGAGGACCGGCCGAGGGTTCGCCCGGGCACACCCGTCCAGGGGTCCAGATGACTCGCGCTGGGGTCGACCCGGCGCGGCGCTGGGGTTGACACCACGTTGCCTTTCTGAGAGCGTGCGAGTTGGTGGCCTGATCCGGCCATCGGAGTTGGAAGCCCGGCCGGCGCGTCTCGACGCTCGGCTCGGTGTTCCGTCCACGAGGGGGAAGGGGTGAACGCGATGCGAGTCGTGTTGGTTGGTTTCGTCGTGCTGGTGATCTCCGCGCTGGGTGCCGCCGGGGCGTCGGCCAATACCGGCCTCGTTTGGAGCGCGAACGGGAGCCCGCTCACAAATGGGGCGGAACTGAACGGCTCCTCGAGCCTGGTTGTGTTCTCGGCGAGCCCGGGCAGCATCGAATGTGAAGAAGGTCATCTGCTCGGCGAACTCGGGGTGAGCGGCGCCGAAGCCCACAGTGCCGCCTTCAGCTTCGCGGTCGCAACCGGCCTGAGCGGCGCCCCGTGCAGAGGCTGGGGTGGCAAACCGGCTCAGATCCGGGGAGTCGGGACGCCGTGGTTCGCATCCCTGACGCCGGGCGTCCTGCTGATCAAGCTCATGCAGCTGGAAGTGGAAATCGGCACCGAAGTGTGTCATATCACGGTCAAGGGCGTTAAGGCCAGCTACAACCTCGGCGGCCCGCTGAACCTCTCCTTCAACGATGGAGTCAAGGGAAGCGGTCCGTGTGGCAAGGGCGGCGAGCTGAGCGGAACCTTCGCGCTCACCTCCAACGGGCACCCCGTCGAAGCGACGTACAACAGCCCTCCGACAGGCACCCTGAGCGGCACGGTCACCGACGCTAACGGCGACGTCAACCAAGCCGGGCTCGACATCTGCAACGAAACGACGCTGATCTGCTACACGACCGAAACCGAATCACTTGGTGATTACGAAGAGATCGTGCCGGAAGGTACCTACGAAGTGACGGCCGCACCGCCGGGCGGCGGTGGCGACGCCACCGTTATCGAATACGGCGTAGAAGTGAAAGCTGCCCAGACCACCACCTTCAGCCCCGTACTACCCCCGGGTGGGACCATCAAGGGCACGATCACCGAACCGTCGAGTCAACCGGTACCCGGTGTGTACGTGTCGGCGTGCTTCGAAGAATGCTACGAGTCGGTCACGAACAGCGCGGGTGAATATTCGATGACCGTGTCCCCCGGGGAATACGAAATCGAAGTCTCACCTCCAAACGGGTACACGTCGCTGGAAGCGGGGCCGTTAACGGTTGCAGGTGGCCAGACTGTCACCGAAGACTTCACGCTGACGCCCCCCATACCGCTGCCCGCCGGCACGACGGTGCAGGGCGTGTCCTCGGTGGTGTACAACGGTCACGAAATTCCGATCGTGCACTGGGAAATAACGGCCCCGATCAGGACCCAGGCGTGCGCACACGGGACGGTGGAAGTGACCGTGACGGGCGAGAACACAGAAACCCACACCCTGGAAACGACTCCTGCGATTACGCTGACGGAAGTCGCCTCTGGGGAATTCGGCGGCGAACTGCCCAAGCTTCATCCGATCCATGGTGAAGGAACTGTGTCCATCAAGGTAACCAATTGCACGAACAACTCCGAAGACGGCACGGTCGAATTCACGATCTACATCGACCCGAGCGGCCAGGTGGTGGACGGCGACGATGGCAACGCGCCGCTGTCCGGAGCGACGGTGACGCTGCTGAGCGGCTCGAAGCGGACGGGCCCGTTCGCGGCCGTGCCGAACGGATCGACGGTCATGTCCCCGGGCAACCGCACCAACCCGGACACGACCAACGCGCTGGGCGAATTCGGATGGGACACCGCGCCGGGCTTCTACGAGGTGGAAGCCTCGGAGGCGGGTTGCGGCACAGCGGTCGTGGGGCCCTTCGAAGTGCCCCCGCCGCAGGTCGGGCTGAAACTCGTGCTGCACTGCACCGTCAGAGTCGACACGACGAGCCTTCCCGAAGCCACGCTCGGTCAGCCCTACAGCGCCACGCTGGCCGCGTCGGGGACGGAAATGCCCTTCAAGTGGAAGAAGCTGAAACCGCTCCCGAAGGGCCTCAAACTCAGCAAAACCGGCGTACTGTCGGGCACGATGAAGGCGAGCAAAGTCACCCCGGGGACCTACCCGATCGAAGTCCAGGTGACCAACCACGCGAAGGAATCGGCGAAGGCGACGCTGCAACTGAAAGTCGGCTAGAGGGAGTCCAGTGAAGCGGTCGAGCGGCTGAGGAGGCGCCTGCGGTAACCCGTCGGCGTTGTGTCCGAGTTGCCTGGTATGAACCTCTAGTTCGAATACTGGGGAGGCTTACTCGGAATGGGATATCTACGCAAAGCCCTATCCATCAGCACGCTCGGCCTGTCGAACCTCGTCCTCGACGACGAGCCGAAGCAGCCCGCGAAGGCAACACCGGCGCGGGCGCGCCCGCGTAGGCGGGCGAAGCCGAAAGCGACGGCGCGGGCCAAGGCCGGCAACGGCCGCGCGCGGGTAAAGGCCGCGACCAGTCGCTCCCAGGACGGGCCCAAGGCGGCCCGGCCAACCAAGACGGCTCGCGCAAAGCCGCGTCCGGCTCGCGCGAGGACCAGCGCCTCCGCCAAACGCCAGGCCTCATCGAGGACGCGGACCGGCGCCACCTCGGCCGCGAAAGCGTCCGGGAAACGATCCACCGCCAGGAGGGCCAACGCCACCAAAGCCACGGCCGCGAAAGCGGCGGCCGCGAACACCTCCACACGTCCGACGACGACAACGAGGGGGTCGGCAGCGAGGAAGCCGGCGGCGAAGAAACCGACGGCGAGAAGGCAGGTGCCGAGCACACCGCCCGCGCACGCCAGGCAGCCGCTCGCGGGACCTCCGCAGCGCGTGCAACCACCCCGGCCGGACGTGCAGCCCGAGCCGGCGACGGCTGCGGCATCCGTGACGGCACGGACCGGTGCGATGGGCAACGGCGTTTCGCTCGCGCTCGAACGCATCACCACGCTGCACGAGCACGGCGCCCTGACCGACAGGGAGTTCGCGGCGGCGAAGGCCAGGATCCTCGGCACGGCCTCGACGCTTGGAGCGCCGGAGGCGCCGGCAACGGCGTTTCCCTCCATCGAAGCGAACGTGGCCGCGGCACGGCGGATCGAGGGATACGCGGACCGCGAGCGGGAGCCATCCCCCGCGCGGCCGGGTGCCCCCGGCGGTAGCTGAGCCCGCTGCCGAGCGGGCCCGGAGTCGCCACCGCTTCGGTGCTCCTCACCGTCCGCTTTGAGGCCGAGCTCGCGAGGACACGGGACCCGTGAGCTACGAGACGTTGCTCTACGAACAGGCGGGCCACGTGGTCACGCTGACCCTCAACCGGCCTGACCAGCACAACGCCGTCAACGCGGCCATGAACGCGGAGCTACATCACGCCTGGCAGCGCTTTCGCGACGACGAGGGCGCCTTCGTGCTCGTCATCACGGGCGCGGGAGACCGCACCTTCTGCGCCGGCTGGGACCTGCAGGACGCCGCGGAGCTGGGCGAGCTCGGCGACTACGACGCCTACCGCGTCGGCCTCTACAACAGTCCCGGGGCCTGCGGCTATACGCGCAAAGCCGACATCTTCAAGCCGGTGATCGCGGCGGTCAACGGGTACGCGTTCGCGGCCGGCCTGGAGAACGCGCTGCTCGCCGACATCCGCATCGCCTCCGAGAACGCCGAGTTCGGCGCCCTGGAGCGGCGCTGGAACATCGTCGGCGGTGACGGTATGACCGTACGCCTGCCGCTCGTTGTCGGTTTCGCCCGGGCGATGGAGCTGGTGATCACGGGACGGCGCATCGACGCTTCCGAGGCGCTCACGATCGGCCTGGTCAACGAGGTCGTACCCCCCGGCGAGGCGCTTCCCAGAGCCCAGCAACTCGCCGCACAGATCGCCGGCCTGCCCCAGGGGGCGATCCGCAGCGACAAGGAGAGCATCATGCGGGGCGTCGGGCGCACGCTCGAGGAACGCCTACGAATCGAGGCCGAGATGGTCATCTCGATGTTCATGCGTCGCGACCCCCACACGCTGGGGGCGGCTGCCTTCAAGGCCGGAAACCTCACCCCCACCTGGCCACACCACGGGCTATGAGCCGCGCGACGCACTCGATGTCCTAAAACTCGTGTGACGGCACGGACGTCGTCGACGTAATAGAGACGATGGGACGCGGACTTCGAGCCCTGCGAGGGCATGACGGTCTCCCGGCGAGCGCCGGCCCGGACTTCGACAGCCTCTTCCGCAGCTGCGTGGGGGACGTCCACGCCTACGCGGTCTCGATGCTCGGTGATCGTGCGGCCGCCGAGGACGTGACGGCGGTGGCCTTCGAGCGCCTCTACCGGGCACGCGGGCGGCTGGACCCGCGCCGGGGAACCCCCCGCGGGCTGCTGTTCACGATCGCCCGCAACGCGGCCCTCGACGAGCTCCGCAGCCGGGCCCGCCGCGGGCAGTCGAGTGAGGACCCCGCGCTCATCAGCGACTCGAGCGCCGACGCTGCGCTGGCCCGGGTCGAGCACAGGGCAGTGGTTGCAGGGGCGCTCGCCAGGCTCAATGCGCGTGATCGCGAGCTGGTGCTGCTCAAGTTTCACGGTCAGCTCTCCAACGCCGAGCTGGCGAGGGTGATGGCGATCAGCGAGTCGAACGTGGGCACGCGGCTGCACCGTGCCCTCACCCGCCTGCGCACGAGCTGCATCGAGCTCGAGCGGGAGACGGCGGCATGAGGGTGATCCCGTTTGCGCCTCCCCGCATGTCGGACGCGGACGCCCGGGCGCTCGCCGAGATCGAGGCTGCCCTCGACGGCGACGGGACCGGCACGGAGGCCGACTACTGGCGCGAGCTGCGAGCAGACGTTCGCTCGCTGAGCGAGCCGGTGGACCCGGTGTTCGCCGATGCGCTGCGCCAGCGTGTCCGTGCCCCGAGGCAGCCGGCCCGATCTCGGCGCGGGCTCGCCGCTGCGGTGGGCCATCGGCGCGGGGTCGCACTCGCGTTCGCGTCGTCGCTGACGGCTGTCTTGGTAGCGGTCTTCGCCTTCGGCTTGACGAGCTCCCCGAGCTCCAACGCCCCGAGGCCTGACGAGGCGGCACCCGCGGCGGGGCCTGCTCGCATCGTTGAAGACCACGGACCGCGGGCGAGAGTCAAGGGTGCCGCCGTTGCGCCGGGGGTCGAAGTGGCTCACGCACAAGGGGCGGAGAAGAAGGCGGAAGTGGTCGCCGGAGGCTCCGCGTCGTCGGGTGCGGCCGGCGTCGAAGAAGCCGCAGGGGAAGCCCGCGGGCGCTTGCAGCACCTCGGGGCCGCAATCAGCTTGGGCGGCGGCGGTGAAGGGGTGCAGCGGGTCGCCGGGCGTGTGGGCCGGGCGACGGTCGCCAACGGTGGCTTCGTGGAGAGCTCGCGCGTGCAGACCCAGCAGGGATCAGCCGGCGAAGCGTTCCTGACGGTGGTGCTCCCGAGCGCAAAGCTGCAGGCGACGCTCTCACAGCTCGAACGGATCGCGCCCGTGCGGGCGGAGACCCAGTCGCTGGAGGACATCACGGCCGAATACCACGCCGCCGTCTCGCGCCTGGCGGCAGCGCGGGCCGAACGGTCGGCGCTGCTACGGGCGCTCGCAAGTGCCACCACAGCGGAGGCGATCGAAAGCCTTCACGCGCGTCTCGCCGGAGCGGCCCACCAGATCTCTGCGGCCGAACACCAGCAGGCCAGCGTCTCCCGCCAGGCCAGCCAGGCGCAGGTCGAAGTGACGGTTCTCGGCGAAGCCCACCACGCCGGCGGCGGCACGCTGGGGCGGGGACTCCGCGACGCGGGGAAGGTGCTCACGGTGTCGCTCGCCGTGCTCGTGGTGGCCGCGGCGGTGCTGGTTCCGCTCACCCTCCTGCTCCTCGCCTTCGCGCTCGGCGGACGCTTCTGGCGCCGTCAGCGACGCGAGCGCGTGCTCGGCTCGGGCTGAGCCAGCCCGCCCACGAACTCGCCGATCCGCTCTGCCACGTCGCCGGCGACGGCCGTGAGGCCGTGACGAAGTCCCGGATATATGTGCAGCTCTGCCCGTGGGAGCGTCGTCACGGCCTCGCGCAGGAGCTCGATACGCGCGAACTGGTCGCGGTCCCCCGACAGCACGAGCACCGGGCAGTCGATCCGGGGCCAGTGCTGCACACGCAGCTCCTCGGGATGGCCGGGGCGGTGCAGTGGGTAGCTGAGCAGGACGAGTCCCGCGGGCGCGGTTTCGGCGGCGACGAGGCTCGCGACCCGCCCGCCGAACGAATGCCCGCCGATCACCGACCGCGCGAACTCCTCGCCCACCTGTTCGCGTAGCGGCCGCATTGCCCTTTCCGCCGATCCCCGCGGCAGGCGCAACGCATTTGCCTGCAGGCCCAGCCGGTCGAGCGCGTCCAGGTACGGCTTCATCGTCTCGGGTCCCCCCGAGGCGCCGTGGCCGAGCCAGATCGGGCGCGGCCCCGTGCTTCCTGCGGCCGGCGCTATGAAGCCTCGGCTCCGGCGGAAGCCGCCCCGAGCGCCGTCGCGAGCAGCGCCGTGCCCGCCATCAGGCCGGCGGCCGGTCCGGATAGCGCCCCGCGCCGCCACTCGGCCACGATCACGGCGAAGTCGAGCGTGTCGACGATCACCTGCAGGCGCCACCACCGTGCCCGGCTCGGGCCCCTGGCCCCGAACATCCCCGCCGCGAGTGCGAGGTTACGGATGCCCCACATACGGCCGAGCACCGGCAGCTGGGGGTTCGACTCGGGATCGAGCAGGAACGTGCGTCCGGCCAGCCGCGGGGCCAGCAGCGTGCAGGCGCCGAGCGCGGTCCGCGCGCCGAGCAGGGCGCGGCCCGTTGTCGTGGAGGGGAGCGCCATGGTCCCCAATACTGCCGCACTCGCTGCTCGCGCGGCTCCGAGGTTCCCACCGAGGCGCCGCAGTGGTCGCGGACGTGGCGCGCCTCCACCCCGCCCGCTGCACCCGGCCGGCGCTTCGGCTCCCGTCTTCACCTCCATTTGAAATATCGCTGGCATTGCTCGCAAACTGTCGCGCGATCGACGGCGAACCTGTACGATCCAGCGGCGGGACGCGGGGCGGATTCCGCGGAACTCGAGTCATCTCGGCGGGACAAGTCAGCGTTTTTTCAAGGAGGGAAAAGCAAGTGTCTGTAAGACGTGTCTTGACGCCGTTGATGGCGGTCGCAGCTCTCGGGGTCTCCTCAGCAGCCTTAGTGCCGGCGTCCGCCGTGGCGTCCGGTTCTCAGATCATCACCTGCCAGAAGCACGGCGGGAAGGCCGGTCTGGCCCACGGTGGGAAGTGCAAGAGCGGTGAAACCAAGACCGCTTGGCAGAGTACGGTCCCCTCCCCGAAGACGAGCGCCATCTACACCTGCAAGAGCAGCTCGGGTAGCGAGCGGCTCGTATCCAAGGCCACCAAGTGCGCCAAGCACGAACGCAAGCTCACCTGGTACCAGGTGAAGCCCGCCCAGAGCAAATCCGGGACGCTCGGGACGAACACGGTGGTGCCGCCGGCCGCCAGCACCCCTCCGGCGAGCACCGCCCCAGCGCCGTCCCAGGGCTCGACGCCTGCCGGCCCGACGGGAGCGGAAGTGCTGAAGGGCAAGCGGGAAGCCCTCGAACAAGCAGAGGCGGCGGTCATCGCTGCCAACAAAGCCGTCGACGCGGCCCGGGCGGCCTCTAAACCGATCGCCGAAGCCGAAGCCTCGCTCGGAAAGGCCAAGGGCGAAGAAGCTACCGCCAAGAGTAAACAGCAGGAAGCGGAAATAGCCGCTACGAAAGCCAAGGAACGGTTGGAGGAAGCGGAAAAAACGAAAGCCGAAGATCTAGTCAAGGTCGAAGAAGCAGAAGAAGCAGAAGAAGCCGCGAGTGAAGAAATCGAATCCCTGGAAGAAACCGAAATCCCCGTGGACGAAGAATTCGTGAAGGAAGCAGTAGAAGAACTGAGGGAAACCAAGAAAGAAGACGACGCGCTAATCAAAGAGGACAGAGCAGAACAAAAAGAAGCTGAAACCAATCTGAAAAACGCCCAGAAAAATCTGGCAAAAGACAAGAGCACGCTCGCGAAAAACGGTCCGAACCCGCAGCTCGAAGCCGAAATCGAGGCTGAAGAAGTGAAGATCGTGGAAGCTGAAGGAGAAATCAGCGCCCTGGCGAGCGAAATAGCGGGTGAAGAAGAGGAAATCAGTGAATACGAAGGCTACGTCGTCGAAGACGAAATCGAACTGAAGGAAGCCGAAGAAGCACTTCAGACAGAAATCCAGGCGCTGAAAGCCGCCAAGGCGCAGAAGCCGCTTGCCGAAAAACATCTGAGCGAAGCCGACGCCGCCGAAGCGACTGCGCTCAGCAAGAACTCAGCCGCCGAAGCCGCACTGTCTCAGGCGAAGACCGCGCAAGCTGCCGCTGAAGCCACCACGAAGGCAGCGGAAAAGAAACGCGAAGAAGCGGTCAATCAAAACCCGACGGCCAAGAGCGCCATCGAAGAAGCCGAAAAAGCCCTGACCGAAGCCATCGCGGTGGAAGCGAAAACCGCGCAGGAACTCAAGGCGGAGGAAGAAGCGCTCGCCTAGCTGCACGATGCCGACCGGGGGCCGGCGTGTTGGGCGCCGGTCCCCAGTCGGTCCCTTTGAGTCCGTTGTCCAAGGCGCCCGCTGGAATCTTGTCCCGGCGGCCCATCAAGCTTCTGGTCCGAGCTGGCAGCCTGTCAGTGCACGCTGATGGAGGCTCCGTTCCTCCGCCCGAGACCCGAAAGGATCAGCCATGCCACGGATCATCGTCACCACCGATCCCGAGCGGTGCGCCGGAGCTCCTCCCGTCCTCATGGAAGAGGATGTGCGCTCGGTTCACCTGAGCACCGACCACGCCGCCGCCCAGCTCGTGGAGCGGCTCACGTGGGCGATCCACGACGCCGAGAGCACCGAGGCGAGGGTCGGCTGACACTCTCACGCGTGCCGGCTCGTATGATCGGGCGGCGTTGCGGAGGGCCTTCAGGACAGACACGCTTGGCAGGGCCGCCGGCCTCTCTGTTGGGCTGCTGGGTGCGATGGCGATCAGCGTCGGCTCAGCGGGAGCGGCGCCGAAGGTGACCTTCAAAGCCCTCCCCGTGCCGATCGAAGGCTTCCCGCACACCGGGTACATCCTCGGCGCGGGGGCGGCTCTGCAGGCCGAATACAAGATCTCCGGAACCGAATACGGAGGCTTCCCGCCCCCGGTCATCGGGATCAACGTCTACTTCCCGAACGGAACCATGCTGCACCCGCAGGGCTTCCCGACGTGCCCCAAGTCGGTCCTCGAACAGGTGGGGCCGAAGAACTGCCCCAAGGGCTCGGCGGCGGGCCCGGTGGGACACGCGCTGGGCGTGGTGGCCTTCGGCGGCGAACGAGTCGAAGAGTCGACCACGATTGAATCGTTCTATGCCCCGGGCGGGGACATCGAGTTCTTCACCGTCGGGCACTCGCCCGCGTCGCTGGAAATCCTCACCACCGGGCACTACGTCAAACCGGGCGGCATGGACGGCTTCGGCCTCGCGCTGATCAGCGAAATCCCCTTGATCTCCACCGTGCCCGGGGCGCCGTATGCCGTCGTGCAGTCGATCCAGGTGAAGGCGGGTTCGGCCCGGATCGCCGGCGGCAAGCCCGTCTACTACGGCACCATCCCCAAGCAGTGCCCGAGCGGAGGGTTCTCGATCAAGACCGAAGTCATCTTCGATGAAGGCGGGGCTACTCCGCCGGTCCCCGAGCCCGTGACGGTCGGCTTCAAAGCCCCCTGCCCGCGGAAGTAGCGGCCGCCGGACGCCCCCGGACCGGTCCCAGCCCCGGTCTCACTCCACGAATCAGCGGGCTCGGCGAGTCCCCGGAACTGGCGCCGGCTATGTCCAGAACTGGATTGCGCGGGGGGGACCCGCAGAGCGATAGTTGGGCCAACCGACCGGTTACCCCTCACTGGTTGGCGAAGGCGGGGCGGACGCACACGGGGGTAGCGTCCGCCCCCCTCCTATTCGGCTCGGGGCCGCCCGACGGCGGTTCGGCGGGTGTGGCGCGTATCAGTCGTCGGTGGCTGGGGTGGCCGGTGTCCGCAGGCGCACGAGCAGGTACGCCACGATCGCAACGTTCACGACCAGCGCGCCCACCTTGAACACGGTGGCGCTTTTCGTCAGCGCCCACACCTCGGGTATCAGCAGCAGGGACGTGGCGAGGACCGTGAGCCACTCGGCCCAGCGGCGACGATTCCACAGTCCGTAGGCCTCGGTGCCCTCGAGCGCGGCGTAAGCGAGGGCCACGATCCCGAAGAAGAAGGCTTTGCTCGCATTGAGTTTGGCGGCGTCGTGGAGGATCCGCTGGACCCAGTTGTCTTTGGGGTTGAGGCCACTTTTGCGGGCCACATCGGTCACGTCGCTGGCCCAGTTCTCGTGCAGATGGGTCAGAAGCACGATGCCGACAGCCGCCAGGAGTACGGCTCTCAGGGAACGCTCGGCGGCGATCCACGGGAGCAGTCGGTCGCCGCGCTTCTTTGAGGCCTGAGGTGGGGCGGGCTCCCGCACGGGAGGACCAAGTTCGCGCTCGGACGCGGATGGTGGGCTCGGCATCGGCCACCGCCAGACTACAGGCCGTCGTCGTCCGAAAGGGACGACACGAGCGTCGTCATTTTCGGGCAAGCGACCATTCATCGGGCGGCCCCGGCCCGCTTCTACCTCCAAGGGCCGGGGAGCCCGTCGTCGATTCCGATCTCGACGTCTGTTCGAGGTGCCTGCATCGACTATCCGTCCAGATGGTTGGTCCGGATTGGCCGTGCAGGGATCAAGCCCATCGAACGCGGGGAAGTGAACTGGCGAGGGGAATGGGTGGTTGGGACGGAATACGCGAAAGGCGACGCGGTTCGGGAAGGCGGCACGAGCTACGTGTCGATCAAAGCTGCGAATAAAGGCAACAAACCTTCGACGGCACCGACCTTCTGGGAAGTTCTCGCTGAAAAAGGCGCCCAGGGCGTGAAAGGCGAAACGGGAGCCAACGGGGAAAAGGGCGAAAAAGGCACGACGGGAGAAAAAGGGGAAAAAGGCGTGTCCGGAAGCGCCGGGGAAAAGGGGGAAAAGGCGTGTCCGGAAGCGTTGGAGAAAAAGGCGAAAAAGACAGTACGGGTGCGACCGGTGAAAAAGGCGAAAAAGGCGCGACAGGCGAAAGAGGTGAAGGCAACTGGCGCGGAGAATGGGTGTCCGGGACAGAATACGCCAAAGGCGACGCGGTGCAGCGAAGGCGGGGCGAGCTACATCTCGATCAAAGGGGCGAACAAAGGAAACAAACCCTCAACCTCCGCGACCTTCTGGGACGCGCTCTCGGAAAAGGGGGAAAAGGGGACGACTGGCGAAAAAGGCGAAAAAGGCGTGACAGGCGCCACCGGGCCGGAAGGCAAAGAAGGCAAAGAAGGGCCGGAAGGCAAAGAAGGGAAAGAAGGCGCCGCGGCTGCGATCGTGACGTGGGGCACGAAAGGCGCGACTATTTTCGCGAAAGGGGAAGAATGCTTGACGGTGTCGAACCTCGGGACGAAGGCAGGTTGCATCTCCAGCGGCTTCACGACCAACACCACGGGTCTTGCCTTCGGCCCCGTCCCCCCTGGCGGCATATCGATCAAAAGCCTCCGCGTGGAATCAAGCGCTAGCGTCACGTTCACGGCCACCGTGCTCAAGAACGGGGTGGCCACCGAATTGAAATGCAACGTGACGGGAACGTCCTGTTCGGACGAAACCCACACCGTCACAGCCGTCGCCGGCGAATACCTCGAGGTCAAGGTGCACAACGAAAGCAGCCTCACGGCCTCGGCGTATACCGCCGCGTTCCGGTACTGATCGCACGTCACCCGGGGCGGCTCCCGGCGGGCAGGCTCCGACCAGGGGTCGGGGAAGCTCGTCGCGAATGGGCAGACTAGGGGGTCGTGAACGACCCGCAGACGACAGCAGCTGATGCCGGTCCAGACCGCCGCCGCCGACGGCTGATCCTCGGCATCTGCTGCATGAGCCTGCTGATCGTGGGGCTCGACAACACGATCGTCAACGTTGCCCTGCCGTCAATTGGGCGCGAGCTCAACGCCCGCGTTGCGGGGCTCCAGTGGATTGTCGATGCCTACACCCTCGTGCTCGCGTGCCTGTTGATCCTCGGCGGCTCGACGGGGGACCGCCTCGGACGCCGCCGCGTCTTCCAGGCGGGACTCGTGATCTTCACCGTCGCGTCGCTGCTCTGCAGCGTGGCCACCAGCCTCGGCCTGCTGATCGCCTTCCGCGTGCTCCAGGCTGTCGGCGGCTCGATGCTCAACCCGGTGGCGATGGGGATCATCCGCAACGTCTTCACCGATCCGCGCGAGCGGGCACAGGCGATCGGAATGTGGGGGGCCACGGTGGGCATCAGTCTCGCCCTCGGCCCGGTCCTCGGCGGCCTGCTGGTGGATGGCGTCGGCTGGCGGTCGATCTTCTGGATCAACGTCCCGATCGGGATCCTCGCCTTTCTCCTGGCGATGCGCTTCGTTCCGGAGTCTCGTGCTCCTCATCCCCGGCGGCTGGACCCGGTGGGCCAGCTGCTCGTGATCGTGATGTTGGCCTCGCTGACCTACGCGATCATCGCCGCCCCCAAAGCCGGCTGGACCTCGGCCCAGACACTCGGACTGTTTGCCCTCTCCGCCGTCTCGCTGGCGGCCCTGATTCCCTACGAGCGCCGCCGCACCGAGCCGCTGCTGGAACTGCGGTTCTTCCGCAGCGTCCCGTTCTCGAGCGCCAGCGCGATCGCGGTGCTCGCTTTCGCGGCGCTGGGAGCCTTCCTGCTGCTCAACACCCTCTATCTGCAGGATGTGAGAGGGCTCTCGGCGCTCCACGCCGGCCTCATGACGCTGCCGATCGCGGCCGGCACGCTCGTCTTCGCGCCCCTGTCGGGACGGATCCTGGGGCGTCGCGGGCCGCGCCTCGGCCTGCTCCTGGGAGGCATCGGGCTCGGCCTCGGCGGCGCCTTGATGAGCTCCATCACTCGCACCACGCCCCTGGCTGAGCTGTTGCCGGCCTACCTGTTGTTCGGAGCGGGGTTCGGAATGGTCAACCCGCCCATCACAAACACCGCGATCATCGGAATGCCTGCCGCCCAGGCCGGGGTGGCGGCGGCCGTGGCGTCCACCTCCCGCCAGGTCGGCCAGACCTTGGGGGTGGCCATCTCCGGCGCGATCGCAGTCGGCGCCAGCGGACTCGTGGGTCCGGGCTTCCTCTCAGGTGCCGAGGCCGGCTGGTGGATCGTCGCCGCTTGCGGCGTGGCCGTGCTGGGCCTCGGCCTGGCCAGCACCACCCGCCGCGCCCAGGCCAGCGCCGAGCGCGTCTCCCAGGAGCTCCGCGGCCCGGGGCCTGCACGTACCGAGGCTCAGCCGGCCGGGGCGTAGGGCCTCGGCGGGAGCCTCGGTGGGCTCACGGACGGCCACCCCCCGGCAGCCGCCCGTGCCCGGATCTCGTTCAGACGCCTTTCAGGAACGGGACCAGCGCTTCCACGAAGGCGTTGGTCGGGTAGGCGCCGTTGGGGTCGTTGTGGGCGTAGGTGTTTTCCTCGTTGATCAGCGTCACGTTTCCCGGCGGGATGTGTGACTGTTCCGCCAGGTCTTCGGCGAAGTTCAACGTGGTGAAGGCACCTCCGCTGAGCTTGTCGAGTTCGGAGTTGATCGCGAGGATGTGCAGCGAGGTCGGCAGTTCGGTTCCGTGGATGGCGTGCTCGCCGAGAACCGCCTGGGCCGGGTTGTTGAGGCCGTTGCCCACCCCCCCGGTGTCGATCGTGAGCCGTTCGGGGAAGTACCACTCACTGCCGTCCGCGCCCTTCACGCCGATCCCCGCGAGCATTTCCGCGTAGCGCTCGATCGGGGTCAGCGCCCCCGTTCCGTTCCACGCGTACGGTTCGCCGGCGCCCTGTTCGACGAGACCCGCTCCGGCGTGCACCTGGGCCGCTGCCAGGTTCGGGGGCGAGGTGCCGACGTTGACGGCGTATCCGAAGGCGGCTTCGTTGGTCGACTTGACGAGTTCGCCTTTGGAGTTGCGGGTGTGCAGGTTTTCCGGCAGCAGCGCGAACGTCTGCTCGGTCGATTCCGTGTTCGGTTCGAGGTCGGAGAGCGCCGAACCGGTCATCGAGAAGAGACCCAACAGCGGCGACGGGATCCCTCCGAACGCCAACCAGGGCGAATTTTCGGAGAGCGTGTGGACCTTGTTTTCAGCTTCTTCGGCGCTGATCGGCGTCGGGCTCGAGCCCCCGTCGATATAGACCAGGCCGGAGAGGCCTTCGGCCCCCGGCTTACCGCCGAAGTCCCAGGTCGCGTAGGCGGTCACCACGGACCCGCCCAGCGAGTGCCCGGCCAGCACCACCTTGCCGCCTACCTTGCCGGTCACCTTTTTGGCCGCTTCGATGACCGCGTGCAGGTCTTCGACCGCCACGGCCATGCCCCATTCGCGACCCCCGTCCTTGACCGCTTCGGCCAAGGACACGGCTTTGAAGGTCCCCTTGGTGCCCTTGCCGTATTCGCCGAGGTAGTACTTGAAGAATTCGGGACCTTTGACCTTCCCTTCCTTGAACTTGTCGAGCTCCTTCTGGTTCTCGAGCAGGTTCTCGCGGCGTTCCACGGCCCACACCTGCCATTCCGGGGCGAGTTCGTTCAGCCACTTGGCCAGGGGCGTGAAGTAGGCCCCGCCGCCCGAGGTGCCCGGCTCGATCACGAGCACGTTGGGCGCCTTCTTGTTGCCGATCTTGATGATCCCCACCTTGTCGAACTTCTTGGGGGTATTGGGTGCCGTCGCGCCCTTCATCCAGGTCGTTTTCAGCGTCGAGGACGCCATCGCGCCGCTCGGGGCGCCAAGCAGCGCACAGGCCCCGCACGCGATCGCCACCAGCGCCACACCCCTCAACCTCAGCCCCGTCAACCGCATCTCTTGCCTCCCTCGAGTGTCTCTTCCCCGGCCCCACGCCGGCGTCACACAGGGGGGTCCTCTAGTCGCCAGCCCCCCGACCTGGTCGCCCTCATTCCCGCCCTGCAACGAAAAGTCTAGTCTGTTGCACCGCCCGTGGGGCCGCGAATGCTCCCGTTCGCACCTTGAGGGTCCCAAGACCTGCTGGTAGCTTGGGTTCATGTGGCGTCGGTTGCTCTGCTCGGGTGATGCTGGCGCGCGGACGTCGGCCGGCTCCCCTCGAATCAAATCGCTGCTCGCGGTTGCGCTCGTGGTAGCCCTTCTCGGCGCCGGGACCGGCTGCGGCGCGAAGTTCAAGGGCCACTCCGGGAAGTCGGCCGCTACCACCTCGGCTGCCGAACGCGCCGAAGAAGCCGAACAGAAGCGGGCCGAAAACGACGAAGCCAGCAAAGATCGCGAAGTGCTGACCGCCCTGGAAGCCAAGGAGCGCGAAGAAGCCGCCGAAAGCAACGCCTCCAAACGGGAAAAGGAAGCCACCCAGAAAGCCAAGAAGCGCGAAGAAGACGCCGACAAACAGGCCAAAAAGAAAGAAAAGGAAGCTGCCGAAAAGGTCAAGAAGCTCGAAGCCGCCGCCAAGACTAAGGCCGAAGCCGAAGCGAAGAAGAAATCCCAGGGCAGCAAGCAGACCGCCCAGGCCAAACAGAAGAGTCCCGCCAAGCCCAAGACCCCCAGCGCGCCCCAGGCAACCAAGAAAGCCCCCGTCTCCAGCGGCTCCCACGAACCGACGAGTTCCGGGACCAACAACCGGCGCAAACACTCGAGCCCGAGTGCGACGATCGAATGATGCCCGTCACCCCCGCGAGGGCGCGCCTGCGCCGGGCCCGCTACCTGCTGCTGGTCGCGTTTGCCCTACTGGCGCTGGCCGGATGCGGGTCGTCCGGCGGCGGCGGAGGGGGCGGCGGCGAAGGGGGCGGCGAAGCGTCCGCTGAAGCCGGCGAATCCACCGAAACCCAGCAGACCACCGAAACCTCCACCCAGGCGAGCACGAGCCAGAAGTCCACCGAAGCGGCCGAACGGGCCGAGGTCAAGAAGAAGCAACAGGAAGCGGCCAACACCGCTCGCGCGGCGGCCGCCGCGGCCGCGGCCAAAAAGGCCAACCGCCGCAAGCACAAGCCCAAGAGCTCGGGTGGCGCCGGCGCCACCACCAAGACCCATCACAAGGCGACCCGCGCCCACAAGCACTCCCGCGGGTCAAAGCAGTCCAGCGAAGCCGCCGCCCGCAAGCAGCTCGAGGCCGAAGAAGCGGCCGAAGCCCGCAACTTCAAGGCCAAAGAACACGGCGACTAGTTCCACCCCGCCGCCCGCCGGCTAGACCCCCTCCTCGTCCTCCTCGTCCTCGTCCTCGTCGTAGAGCGACTCGCTGGCCAGCTCCCTTTTCTTGGAGTCGAACAGCTTGACCTCCAACAGGTCCCCCCGGTAGTCGTCGGGGGCGATCATCGTGAAGCGTTCCTCGAGGAGCTCGCACTGGTCCACCGCAAGGCCCGCCAGCTCGGCCGTCGCCGTGTGGCCCGAGGACACCAGCGGGTGCCCCCAGATCAGCGTCATCGCCGCCACAGCCCCCTGCTCGCCCCGCCAGCGCCCGATCACCTCGTCACACAGGTCCAGCCGCCAATCGGGGTTGAGCTCGGCTGTCTGGTCGGTGAAGTCCACCCAGGCGGCGAACTCGCCGGGCTCGCCTCCATCCTCGCCCGGCAGGTAGCGGACGTACCCGAACAGCTCGAAGCCACCGCTGGTGCGGGCCGTGGCGGGCACGTATGTCCGCCCGTGCCAGGTGCGGTCCGGGTACCAGCGGATCTCCCCCGGCTCGCCGAGGTCCGGCTGCTCGGACTCGAGCACCAGCGCGGCGGTCAGCAGCTCGCGTTTCAGGCGATCCTCCCAGCGCCCACCGGGAAGCCCCTCATGTGGGGGCTCGGCGGCGAAGCGGGGCACTAAGCGTTCCTCGGGCGCCATCGACGGCCGCCAGCCTAGCTCCCGGGAGCTCACCGGGTCTTTCTCGCGGCCGCCCTCAGGCGTCGCGCAGGGCGGCGGCGGCGTCCTCGGGAGAGACGATGTTGAGGTTGAGACCGGTCGAGAGCTCGAGTCCCGCGAGATGGGTGAGCCGGGGCAGCACGTCGATCCGCCAGCAGAAGTCCTCCGCTCCCCGGGGGGCCGTTCGCACCCACATGTTCAGCGGCGGGCTCGAACCCAGGTGGCGGGCCAGCCGGCACAGCCCGTCGTGCAGCAGCGATGCCCCCGACGGACCCCCCTCCTCGAAGCGGGGCCGGGGCCGACGCGGCGCGAGCATCAGCTGGAACGGCAGCCGCGAGGCCCACGGCGCGATCAGCACGGCCTCCTCGTCGATCGCCACCACCCGCTCGCCCCGGCGCACCTCCTCGGCCACGAGGTCGCCGAGCAGGCTCGAGCCCATCGTGCGGGTCGTGTAGGCGCTCGCCCGCTCTCGCTCACGGGCCACGTCACTGGGAACGAAGTCCAGCGCGTACAGCTGGGCGTGGGTATGCGGCAGCGAGGCCCCGGCCTCCACCCGCTCGTTGACGATCAGCTGCACGTAGGGGCTGGGCTCGTGTGCCCGCATTCGCTCGCGCCAGGTCTCCACGGCCGCCACCACCTGCTCGCGGTCGAGTTCCGCCAGCGAGGTCACGGATGCCGTGCCGTTGACGATCACCTCGTGAGCACCGGTCGCGGGCAGCGATATGAACAGCTCCTGCGGCGTGCCCCCGCGGCCTCCCGGCTCCTCCGCCACCGGCCCCGGCCCCGGATTCCCGCCGGGCGCCGGCGGGGACAGCGCCGGGTACAGGTTCGGCACCACCCGCACCCGCCAGCCGGGTGAGTTGGGCGCGGTTCCGTTGTCCCGCAGCGCATACAGCTCGGGCGGGGTCCGGTCCTCGTGTCCCTCCGCGAAGGGGTCCCCGGCGCGGTCTATCGGAGCCGCGGGCACAGAGCGGGGCTCTCCCCCCGGCCGCCGCGAGCGCTCCCCGGCGATGATCGTCCGGTGTCCACTGAGGGCGTCGATGCGTAGCTCCGGCATTGCGTCCCGCGTCCCTCCTAGGCGTCCAGCCCGTAGCGGACGATGTCGCGTTCCAGTTCGGCGTCGCTCTGATAGGGGCCCTGGTGGATGAACAGGCCCCCGTGGGCCCCGTGGAAGACGGTCACCGGTGTGAAGCTCGAGTCGCTCACGGCGAGGCCCATGTTGCCGCTCGGATCGAAGTAGCTCGGATAGCTCACCGGCGAGGACCGCAGGAAGCGAGCCGCTTCACGACGGCTGTCCTCGGAGTCGATCCCGAGGAATGCGACCTCGCGGCCGTCCTTCAGCGACACCCGCTGGAAGACCCCGAACTCCCCACGGCAGGGCCCGCACCAGGAGGCCCACTTGTTGATCACAACCGGGCGCCCGTGGAGCGTCGCGAGGCGCGCCTTCAGTGCCGGCATGCCCCCGCCGAGCAGCAGGTCGGCCTGTCCGTGGAGGCTTGCCAGCGGCGCCGGCGAGCCGCCCAGCTGCGAGCGCATCTGCGCCAACGTGAGCTTCGAGGCGGAGGGGGCGCCAGAGGAGCTTCCGAGCTGCACCAGGCCTACCACCACGAGCGCTGCGAGCCCCAGGCCCGCCGCCGCGATCGCCACTCGCCCGATGCTCATCGCCGCACAGCGTCGCATATGCAGGCCGCTGTCCAGACCCCTTTGGTGGCGCCTGCGGGTGTTATATCCTCACCTACATCAAGCCGGGGGCGCCGTTAGCGTCCGGCAGACGGTGCGAGGAAGGCGCCGTCGCGTACTCAAGCCGCGCCGAAGTCGCACTTTCAGCGCGTTCCAGTCTCGAAGTCACTGCCGCATGGCCGAGTCCGCCTCAGCGGCCCCACGGGCCGCGTCGATCCCAAGTTCTGCCGACATTGCGCGGGCGGAGAAGCTCGTCCGCGAGCGCTTCCTGCACGAGGGCGAGGATCCCGCCCAGGCGCTCGCCCCCGGCACCCCCCGGCGCGGCGCCCTCGACATGGCCCTGGCCGAGCTCGAGGCGGATCCCAAGCGCACCAGCCCCTCTACGGCCTGGAGGAGGGAGTTCTCGCTGCTGCTGGGCCTTGAACGGGTCCTTTTCGAGGAGGAGCCCAAGCTCGCCGACGGCACGGTCCTGTCCGCCCACCAGGTGGACGCCCTGTCGGGCACCCTCACGGCGCTGCTGGCCGAGGAGCAGCGCAAGGTCTCCGGAGGCAACGGGCGCTCCAACGGTTCGGCCTCGCCGGAGCTGCTGGCCTCGGCGGCGATCCTCGGGCTCGACGAGCCGTCCCCTGCCAACGGCGCCGCCCAGGAGCCCGCCGCGGTGGAGGACTCCGAGGAGGACGACGAGCTCGACGAGGACGAGGACGAGCTCGAGGACGACGAGGATGACGAGGACGACGACCTCGGGCCCGTCACCCGCGCCGCTCCCGACGATGATGACGACGACGATGACGATGACGAGCTCGAGGAGGAGCTGCTCGACGCTGCCGACATCGACGACGAGGAGGAGCCGGTCGAGGAGCCCGAGCTCCAGGGCGACGGCGAGGAGCCCCAGGACTGGGTCGAGGAGGGCGAGGAAGAGGAGTCGCTGGCCGACCAGCCGGAGGACCCCAACGCCGCCAAGCGCTTCTGGTTCGAGCACGCCACGGGCGCCGGCAAGACGGTGGCCGCCCTCGGCTTCGTCGAGGCCTCCCAGACCGGCGGCATCCTGATCCTCACGCACCGGCGCAACCTCGTCGACCAGTTCCTCGGCGAGCTGCGTGACCGCGGCTACAAGAAGCGCATCAGCCGGCCTCTGTTGAAGGGCGAGGATTCCGCCAAAGGCCCCGTCACGGTCGAGACCTACCAGTGGTTCGTCCGCAACGCGGGGGAGATCTCGAGCGCCTACACGATCGTCATCTGCGACGAGGCCCACACCGCCCTCGGTGAGAAGACGAGCGCGGCGATCCGCAACTGGACGGGCCCGATCTTCATCGGCATGACCGCCACGGGCGCCCTCATCGCCCGCCACGTCACCGACCTGTTCCCCACCCAGACCTCCCGCTTCGACCTCGCCGCGGCGGCCCGCCGCGGGGTGATCTCGCCCCTGCGCTGCGTGCGCATCTCCCCCGGCGTGGGCGTCAGGACGATCGCCAAGGTTCCCCTGCGCCGGGGCGAGGTGGACACCGAGTTCGACCAGGACGAGCTCGCCAAACTGCTCGACCAGCAGCCCTTCAACCTGGCCGTCGCCAACCTCTACAAAACCCGCTTCAACGGCGTTCCCGGCGTCGTGTACGCCGCCGGCGTTCGCCACGCCTACAACCTCGCAGAAGCCTTCCGGGCCGAGGGAATCAAGGCCCAGGCCGTCTCCGGCGAGACCCCCAAGCGCGAGCTCGTGGGGATCCTGGCGCGCTACGAGCGCGGCGAGATCGACGTGCTGATCAACGCCCAGCTGCTGGCCGAGGGCTGGAACAGTCCCCGTGCCACCGTCTGCGTGCACCTCGCCCCGACGGCCTCCAAGCGCATCTACCAGCAGCGCGTGGGCCGCGTCACCCGCCGCCACCCGGGCAAGGAGGCCGGCCTGGTCGTGGACTTCGTCCACCCCGCCACCAAGCACGACGACCCGGTCGTCACGCTGCACTCGCTGCTGGACCGCGACGTCTACCGCGGCGGGGCGATCGTGGTCGGTCCCGTCCGCCGCGGGCGCGGGCGCCGGGTCCGCGTCGAGCGCCGGGTGCTGCCCGTGTGCGCGGAGGAGGAGCGGCGGTTCGCGGTCTTCGAGCGCGAGCTGTGGCGGATCGCGGTCGAGTATCTCGACTACGGCGAGCAGCACCTGTGGGCGGCGCTGGCGGGTGCCCGGGTGGCGCCCAGCGGCTGGCGCCGCGCCCGCGCGATGCTCCACTTCGACCGCAGCGGCGAGCTCAAGAACCGCTTCCTGATCACGGCCGTGCAGCGCAACAACAACCCCCAGCTGCGCCTGCGGGCGCTGGCCGACATCGCCGTCCTGCGCGACCCCGACTCCTTCGACGAGGCGATCGACATCATCGGCGGGTGGCCCCGCGAGGAGCGCAAGGAGGCCTCCAAGATCATGCTGCGCGCGCTCGTCGAGCGCCGCATCGGCCGCCGCGACCAGGCAAATGCCTGGATCTGGCGCCTGGCCGAGTACACCCGTGACGTCCACGAGGAGTACGCCGTCCAGCGCTGGCCGGAGACCAAGCGCCTGCTCGGCCTGCTCGTCAACTCCGCCGGCGGCGCCCACGCCCGCAACGCCCGGCGGCTGATCCACGCGGCCCGCAAGCAGGATCGCCGGCTCGCCGCTGCCCTGCTGGCGGCTGCCCTGGCCCACACTCCGGAGGCGGAGGAGGCCCTGCGCGGAGCTCGCACCCGGATGGCCCGCAAGCCCCCCGCCCTGGCCCGGGAGCTGCTGCGCAACTTCCCCAAGCGGCGCGCCCGCAACGGCCGCCGCCGGCGCAAGGGCGCCAAGGGCCCCGATCCGCAGGGCGCGGCCGGGCAGGCGTCGAACGGCAGGGCGACGAACGGCAAGGGATCAAACGGCAAGCGGCCGAATGGCGGCGCCAAGGCGCCGGCCGAGGTCGATTCGCCGGGCGCCACACGAGCAACGGGCGGCCAGGACGCCACCGGCGGCCAGGAGGTCCGAGCTTCCAGGGGCCGCTCGGGTAGGGCGAAGGCTGCGCGCTCGGCCGGCGCCTCGGCCTCGCGTGAGCAGGACTCCCACAACGGTTTTCACGACGGGGCGGACCGCGCCCCGCTCGACGGCGAGCGCTAGCCCGGCTCTACGCCGCGCCTATTCTTCGGGCGGCGTGGTCAGGCGCTCGGCTTTCCAGGCCCCCGTCGTAGTCGGGGACAGGAAGCTCGGCGGCTGGTTGGTGGCCAGGCGTTCGTCGTAGTTGTAGTTCTTGGCCGAGAAGCCGTGTGTCCCCGATCCGACGGGTCCTCGCCAGAACTGGGCAATCGACCCCCACACCGTCAGCGTCCCCAGGGTGCCACCGCAGAGGTAGTTGTCGACGATCCACGAGTGTTTGGTGCTCAGGATCGCCGCGTCGACGACCAGGCCTGTGGTCACGGCGCCGAACAGTTCTGTCGAGAGTGATTCGGTTTCCGCTTTGGTCATGTTTTCCTCGTTGCAGCTCGCGGAGGTGTTCGTGCACGAGCCGAAGCCGCAGGAGGTTTCTTTGACAGGGTGGTAGACGCGCACAAAGTTGGTCGCGATCAGGCCGAGGGTGGCCGTCCCTGTGGGTTCTCCCCCGGCGCTCCCGCCGGTGGTCGTGGTGTCGCCGATCACGATCACGTCGTTGGCCGCCCCAATCGTCAGCGATTCGGTGTACGAACCCTTGATATAGGCGTTGCCGCATTCCGAGTCGGTGAGGTACTTCGAGCCGAACGGGGTGTATTCGCCCGCGCCGCAGCCTTTGGACCCGTTTTCCACGTACACGACACCGTTGCTCGGGAACGGTTTCGTTTCGGTTTCCGCCACGCCGGCCTTCCATTTCGTGACTTTGAGTTTGTTGGGGCTGCCTTCTTCGAGCTGGATCTCGCTCCTGCCTTTAATCTTGTACCCGGTTTCGGCGGATTCGAGCAGTTCGGCGTCGGTTTCCGGCGGCAGCAGCGTACCCGCTTCTTCGGTGTAGCCGGTGCCGTTGATTTTCGGGGTGCCGCCGTAGTGGCCTTCGTTCATCTCGATCGCGTCGTTGTGCCCTTCGCGACCGAACGTGGCGCCCGTTTCGATCTTGGCGCCGTCGTTGGTGTGGAACGGCCCCTTGACTTTGTCGGCCGCCGCCCACACGATTTCCTGACAATCGCCGCCTTCGCCTTTCTGGGCTTTTTTCGCTTTCCGTTCGGTGTAATACTCTTCGCAGTCGACGGGATGGGGGGTCTGGGCCACGGGATCAAGGATTTCGAAGTTGCTCACGAACACGTAGTTGATAAAGCCGGGGTGGGTGAACGACGCGACAACCGACCGCGTGCAGTATTTGTTTTTGGCGTTTTCGGTGAAGCCTTTTTCCGTGAGGACTTTTTCGCCGCAGTTACCCGGCACACGACCCGTGGCTTCGACCCGGAAGGTCCCGTTCGCAGAACCCGAGGTCTCGATCATCGCGGCCTGTTTTTTTTCTTCGCATTCTTTCTGCGTGTGTTTTTCGGAGTGGAGGAACCTATAGGTGTATTCCTCGTCGGTGGTCCCCGGTACGGCGGTCGGGGCCGACGTTTTCGGGCACGTCGCCCAGTAGTTGTTGTTCGCGCCGAGCAGGTATTTGAACTCCTGGATCCCTGCGAGTGCCGCCGCGTAGGCCTTCTGCTGGACGATGTAGGTGCGGGTGTTTTTCGTGTCTTCCTGTACGGCAGAGAAGGCCGCAGCCGCCAGCAGCATCCCGACCACGAGGACGACCAGCGCGATGATCATCGCGAAGCCGCCGTCTTCACGGGCTGCAACCCGCAGAGGACGGCGAGTACGCAGAGAGGGGGGACGGGACGTTTCACGTGCATGGTTCGTTGGTCACTTCCGAGCCGACTTCGGTGGGTTGAAGACGCAGTACGACGGCGTCGCTGAAGGGGGCCATCCCGTAGCCTTTGGTGGTGTTCCCGGATTCGGAGGTGGCCGTGAAGTTGATGCCGACCTTGACGACTTCGTTTTTGGTCGCGGCGGTGGGGATGTTTTCGGTGATCTGGGTGAGTTCACCGCTGGTCGCAGTCGTGAACTTGAAGTATTGGAAGATCGTCGAGGTCCCCGAGATGGTCACCGGGATCACGTTCGTCGCCAGAACCCGGGCTTTGGCGTTTTTCGTTTCGAGCGTCGGAAATTCCCACTTGCCGGATTTGCTGGCGGGGCCACTGCCGGCCGTGCTTTCGAAGCGGTAGTCGGTGAGCGTGCCGACCGTTTCCCCGGTTTTGCTTTTGCCGGTCGAGGTCCAGTGGATGTCGTGCTCGTAGACCTTTTCGATCACCGCCTTGTTGCTCGAGGAGCTCCCATATGCGCTGATCATCCACAGGTCCGCGGGGCCGAGTTCGGCGAGCGGGCTGGTCGGTTTCGTGCTTGGGGCCTGGATCGCGTAGGTGCCGAAGCCGACGCAGCTGGAGTGCAGCTCGTCGACGACGTTGGTGATGGCGGCGCGTCCGTCGCGGTTCGCCTGCACCCGTTCGGTGATGCGAGACTCCTGCTTGGCCGAGAACTCGAGAATGGCGAACAGGGCGAGGATCACGACCGTCGCGGCGACCGTTGCGATCAGCACCTCGATCAGGGTCATGCCGTCCTCGGAGGCGAGCGCAGCGGGAAGTGATGTCTGGGAGGTCACGGACATTTGAGTTTGCCCGCGACGGTGTTCGATTCCACACCGCTGTCTTCGGCGTTTTTGATTTCCTGCAGGTAGAATTTGTAGGTGCCGGTACCGGCTTTTTTCGCGTTTTCGATTTTGAACGTGTTGCGGAAGTACTTTTTTTCCGATTCTTTGCCGACGACCGGCGTGAAGGCCGTGACGCACAGGACCAGTTCTTTGGCGTAGGGCTGGTACTTGTACTTGCTTTCGAGTTTCCCGCCGGCCGTCAGCGCGACTTTGTGCTGGTATGTGATCGCGCCGTTCTGGGAGGTGGTGGCTTTACACGCTTCGTTGGTGATGTAGGCGTATTCCGCGCTCGCCAGCGCGCTGAGGGTTTTGGCTTTGGTGCCTTCGAAGACTTCCACGTTGACGGCCGGCACTTCGACTTTGTCGGTTGTGCTGCCGCCGGGCGTCACCGTAACGGGTGTGTGGTATTTCAGTTTTTCCCCAGACGCGGTGACCGTTTCGGGATTGTTGGCTTCGCAGTCACCTGCGTACACGTTGTAGGATTCGTATTCCAGCGGTTTGGCGGATTTCACCCACGGGAACAGTCCGGATTGGGTGATTTTCGCTTCGGGCGCGCCGGAGGCGGCGACGTAGTAGTTTGGCGCGGAGAATTTCGCCTGCTGTGCGAGGAAGGCCGATGCGGTCACGCCGGCGGTGCTGCCGTTGCTTTCGAATTCGCCGACGATCGCGCCGGGTTCGGCGAGCTGGAGTGTGATTTCGACGACGGAGGTTGTCGAGAGTTTCACTCCGCTTTTTGTCACCGGCGTTTTGCCGGTCGAGCCGATCCAGCTCCCCTTCGTCGCCGAGACTTCGACGGTTTCGCTGCCGAGGCCCCCGAAGGTCACGCACCCCGACGCCGGCGTGATCGTGCTGGGGCCTCCCGTCACCGAGACGGTCGCCCCTTCCAGCGGTTCGTTGGCCTGGTTGACGACTTTGACCAACAGCACGTAACTCGCGGGGACGGTCAGCACGCTGGACTGGGTCACGGGGGGGCGGGAGCCCAGCGAGGTCCACGTGACCGAGGATTTGGTCTGGAGGTAGTTGGCCGAGCCGCCTGATTTTTCGCACACGAAGGCGGCTTTTTCGCCGCCTTTTTCGGCGCTCACGTAGCTCGAGGTCGAGGCGACCGTGAAGACCCCACCGGTGTACGCGTTGCCCGCGAACCCGGTCACCTTTTCGCAGAAGAGGGTGTTTTTCGAGCCGTTGAAGTAGGAGTAGGCGCTGCCGGATTTTTCGAGGCACATGCCGTTTTCGGCGCGGTAGGTTTCGACCGTGCCCATCTGCTCGAGCTCTGTCGTCGTGAAGCTGCGCAGCCGTTCCTGATCCTGCCCGGCGAGCACCGTGCCCTGGGCGTGGGCGCGCTCGTCGGCGCTGCTCTTACCCGCGGCGTCAAAGGCCGTGAACGTGCCGATCGCGATGAAGGCGGTGATCACGGAGGCGATCAGCACCTCGATCAGCGTCATCCCCGCCTGGGACCCCAGGCGCGGCCGGCCGCCAGCGGCGCGGGAGATCCGCGCGCGAAGCTTCGAAAACGGGCCCGAAGGACCGTCGGGGGGTGCCATGGGAGGGGAGGTCCGCATCCTTGCCTTGGTCGCTGTAGATCGTGTCGGCACGCCACGATCGGAGCTTTAGCCTGATGTCGTACGAAAGGTGCAGTCTTGGGCGGCTCAGCCGACGCGCTGCAGGTGCACCTCCCCGGCCGAAAGCGCGGTGCGCCGGCCAGCCGGCTCCTCCACGATCAGGCGCCCCTCGCCGTCGATGCCGCGCGCGATGCCGCTGCCGCCCGACCACTCGATCGCCCGGCCCAGCAGGGCGTCGCGTGCCCGCCAGGCCCCGAGTGTGTCCCCGGCGGGCTCCGCCAGGCGCCGCCCGAGCGACTCCAGTAGGCTCGCCAGCGTGGGCTCGAGCGCCTCTTCCGGGAGCCCCATCGTGGCCGCCGGGCGGCTCCCCCCGGGACCCAGTTCCGCGGGCAGGTCCTCGAGTCGCACGGCCACGTTCAGGCCGATCCCCAGCACCGCCCAGGCCTCCTGCAGGCGCCCCTCGACCAGGATCCCCGCGACCTTCGCCGGCGGGCCCTCGGCCTGCTCGACCAGGACGTCGTTGGGCCACTTGATCAGCGCCGTCGCGCCGACCACCTCCGCCACGGCCACGGCAGCCGCCAGGGGCAGCATCTGCGGGGGCTGGCGCAGGACCACCGAGAGCAGCAGCGAGCTCCCCGCCGGCGCCGACCACGTGCGTCCCTGCCGCCCCCTCCCGGCGCTCTGCTCGGCGGCGGTCACGATCGTGCCATGTGGAGCTCCGGCGATTGCGAGCTCCCGCGCGCGCGAGTTGGTGGAGTCGGTCACGCGCAGGTGAAGTCGCGGGTTCCCGAGCGCTCGCCGCTTGACCGGTCGCGTTGCAGACGAGCCGTGTCGGTGCTCCGCAGCGCTCATTCGCCTCAGGCGGCCTGGTCGGCGAGGATCGCCTCGATCACGCCGTCGATGTCATGGCGCTCGGCCTCGAGGTCCGGCGTGAGGCCCGCCTGCAGCAGCGTTGCGGTGGTGACGGGGCCAATCGAGACCACGCGCGTGGAGGGCGCGAGGCCGGCCCGCCCGCCGGCGGCCTGCAGGAAGAAGCGCACCGTCGAGGAGGAGGTGAAGGTGATGTAGTCGGCCCCCCGGGCGGCGGCGAGCGTCTGCTCGCCCAGCGGCTCCGCCACTGTCTCATACAGCGGGAGCACCTCGACCTCGGCTCCGCGGGCGCGCAGCGCGTCCGGGAGCACGTCGCGGGCCTCGCTGGCGCGCACGATCAGGGCCCGGCTCACCGGCAGCGGCTCGAGCGCCTGCACGAGCGACTCGGCCACAAAGCGTTCCGGGACGACGTCGGCGCGGATGCCGTGACCGGCCAGCTCACGGGCGGTTCCCGGGCCGATCGCGGCCACCTTCGCGCCGGACAGAGCGCGTGCGTCAAGTCCCGCCGAGGCCAGCTGCTCGAACAGCAGCCGCACCCCGTTGGGGCTGGTGAGACAGACCAGGTCGTAGCTGGAGAGGTCGAGCTGCCCGCGGCCGTGGGCAAGCGGGCGGATGCGGATCACCGGGGACTCGATCACGCGCGCCCCGAGCGCCCGCAGTCGCCGTGCCATGTCGCTCGCCTGCGCCCGCGCGCGCGTCACCGCCACCGTGCGTCCGGCCAGCGGACCGGAGGTGTGCCAGGAGATCTGCTCCGCCAGCTCGCTGACCGGCCCCACGACCGTGATCGCCGGCGCGCGCACGCCCGCCTGCGCAACCGCCTGGGCGAGTTCGCCGAGGGGCGCCCGCACGGTGCGCTGGCCGGGCAGCGTGCCGGCCTGGACGACCGCGGCCGGCTCGGAGGCGGGGCGCCCGGCGGCGATCAGCGCGGCCGCGATCTGCTCGAGGCGGGCGACCCCCATGTACAGCACGAGCGTCCCCGGGAAGGCCGCCAGCGCCTCCCAATCGAGGTCACTCTCGGGCTTGGCGGGGTCCTCGTGGCCGGTGACGAGGGCGACCGCGCTGGCGAGGCCCCGCTGGGTCACGGGGATGCCCGCATAGGCGGGAGCCGCGATCCCGGCCGTCACACCGGGTACGACCTCGAACGGGACGCCCGCGGCGCGCAGGGTGAGCGCCTCCTCGCCCCCGCGCCCGAACACGAACGGGTCGCCCCCCTTCAGGCGCACGACCTTCCTGCCCGCGCGCGCGTGCTCCACCAGCAGCTCCTCGATCTGCCGCTGGTCGGCCGAGCTTCCGCCGCCCTGCTTGCCGACGAACACCAGCTCGGCGTCCGGGCGGGCCCCGTCGAGGGCGCCCTCCGGGATCAGGCGGTCGTGCAGGATCACGTCCGCGATCGAGATCAGCTCGAGCGCACGAGCGCTCATCAGGCCGGGGTCTCCGGGGCCGGCCCCGACGAGGTACACGCGCCCGCCCGCCGCTGGGCTCACACGCCCGCCATCTCGCCCGCCCGCTGCAGCAGCTCGTGGGCCCCGGCGCTGCGCAGCCGTCCCGCCATCGTCTTGGCCAGCCCCTCGGGATCGTCGCTCGCGCCGGACAGCTCGTCGGTCACCCAGGCCGAGCCGTCGGGCAGGCCGACCCAGGCACGCAGGTGCAGCTGCTCTCCGTCGGCCGAGCTCGCCCAGGCCCCCAGCGGCGTGTGGCAGTCGGCGCCCAGCGCGCGGGCCAGCGCCCGCTCGGCCAGCAGGCTCGCGAACGTCGCCGCGTCGCTGATCTGGCGGGCCGCCCGCCCGGCGTCCTCGTCCCCGGCCCGCACCTCCAGCGCAAGCGTCCCCTGGCCGGGCGCCGGCACGAAGCGCTTCGGATCGAGGCTCGCGCCGGCGCTCTGCTCGCGCCCCAGCCGGGCGAGGCCGGCGCGAGCCAGGACGATCGCCTGCAGGTCGCGGGCGGGATCGGCCAGCCGCGCCAGGCGGGTATCGACGTTGCCGCGCAGCTCGGTCACCTCGAGGTCCTCGCGGGCCGCCCGCAGCTGGGCGATCCGCCGGATGCTGCTCGTCCCGACCCGGGCTCCGGGCGCCAGCTGGTCGAGGCCCGCGGCCCCGCACAGTACGTCCTCCGGCGCCGCCCGGCCCGGCGCGCCGGCGATCTCCAGACCCTCTGCCAGCTCGCCTGGCAGGTCCTTGGCCGAGTGCACGGCCACGTCGGCGCGGCCCTCCAGCAGCGCCCGCTCGAGCTCGTCGACCCAGCGTGACTTGTCCTGTGCCGGTGCGCCCCGGTCCCCGCCGGTGGTGATCGGCACCAGCTCGCATCCGCCCAGTTCCCGTGCTACCAGCTCGGCCTGCGCGAGCGCCAGGGCGCTGCGCCGGGTAGCGAGCCGCATCAGCGCTCGCGGCGGCGGCGCAGGTCGTGCACCTGTGCCAGGCTGCTCTCGCCCTGCTTCGGGTCCTCGGAGTCCGAATCGTCGGAGAGGGCGAACAGCTCGCGCAGGACCTCCAGGCTTGCGTGGCTGCTCTCGCTGCCGAGGCTGCGCAGACGGATCGTCGGCTCGTGCAGCAGGCGTGCTGCGACGGCCCTCGCCATCGCT
The DNA here is from genome assembly GCA_963846255.1 of uncultured Solirubrobacteraceae bacterium. GTDB lineage: Bacteria > Actinomycetota > Thermoleophilia > Solirubrobacterales > Solirubrobacteraceae > Palsa-744. The sequence goes on along the minus strand of CAWJVE010000002.1, from coordinate 2,356,243 downwards.
TCCACGCGGGCGATGTCGCGCTGGGAGGCGGCCTCCCAGCGCCCGGTGTTCTCTGCCAGCACCTGCGCGACGATGTTCTCCGCGCGCTCGTGCAGGGCGGCCACGGTCGGCAGCGCGTCGAGCTGGCCCATCCAGCGGGCAAAGCGGCGGATCTCCTCCTCGACGATCTCCATCGCCCGCGGCGTCTCCTCGGCACGCGAGGAGAGGTTGAGGTCGATCACCGCCTGCAGGTCGTCGATGTCGTACAGGCTCACGCCGTCGAGGTCGCGGCAGGCCGGGTCGATGTCGCGCGGGACGGCGATGTCGATCAGCAGCAGCGCCCGGCCGCGGCGCTCGTCCATCACCAGCTCGAGCGCCTCACGCTCGACGATCGCGTGCGGGGAGGCCGTCGAGGCCACCACGATGTCGGCCTTCACGAGCTGCTCGGGAAGCTGCTCGAGCCCCACCACCGAGCCGCCGAAGCGCTGGGCCACGCTGAGCGCCCGGTCGGCGTGGCGGTTGGCCACGAAAATCGTGCCGGCGCCCTGGTCGGCGAGCGCGCGCGCGGTCCCTTCGCTGGTCTCGCCCGCCCCGATGATCACCACGTGGCGCTCGGCGAGGTCGCCGAGCACGCTGTGGGCGAGCTCCACCGCGACCGTCGGAACGCTTACGCGGTTGGCGCCGATCGCGGTCTCGGTGCGCACCCGCTTGCCGGTGCTGATGGCGGCGGCGAACAGCCGGTTGCTGAGCGGGCCCGTGGCCCCGCAGCGCATCGCCAGCTCGTGGGCGCGGCGCACCTGGCCCTGGATCTCGGCCTCGCCCACGATCATCGACTCCAGGCCGCAGGTGACGCGGAACAGCTGGCGGGCGGCGTCGCAGTTGCGCGGCGAGTAGATCGCCCCGGCCAGCTCGGTGGGTCGGATGTCGGCCCTGCGGGCCAGCGCCCCCAGCACCTCGGACTCCGCCTGCACCGGGTCGCCCGCGACGAGGTAGACCTCGGTGCGGTTGCAGGTCGAGATCACGACTGCCTCGCGCACCTGCTCGGTGGCCGTCATGCGGCCGAGGAACTCGATCGCCTCGCTCTCGCCGAAGGAGAGCCGCTCGCGCAGCCCCACCGGTGCGGTCTTGTGTGAGACCCCGAGTGTCAGCAGCTCGCTCATGCCGGTGCCGACTCCCGTGCGGCGGTCGCGGAATCCTGCGGCTCGCGCGCCTGCCCGCTGGAGCCCCCCGGCCCGTCCGCACCGGTCGCAGCGACCTGCGGCTCGTCGGTCAGCGCCAGCAGCTCGCCCAGGTCCCGCTCGATGTGGCTCAGGCGGATCGCCATGATCGCCACGTAGATCAGCACGATCGCGAACACCACGATGTAGGCGCCGGCCACGTACTTGCCCGCCGTGTGCAGCGGGAGGGCGGGGATTTCGGCAACGACCAGGGCGCTCACGTCGAGGCTCCTCCGCCAGCCACCCGCGCCCCCAGTGTGGTCGTGGCCGCGTGGGGCTCCGGCGCGGCGCTACGGCGGCGCCCGGCCCGCTGGCCCTGCTCGCCGGCCAGGCGCCGGCGCAGGGCGCGCAGCTGGAAGCGGGCGTGCTTGGCGGTCAGCTCGTACTTGCAGAGGGTCGCGAACAGCAGCGACATCGCCACCAGCGAGACCAGGAACGTGAGCGCCATCGGACCGGGGAGGTTGGAGGTGCTCCCCAGCACCCGCGGGTGCAGGTAGGAGCTGGCGAGGCGCACGGCGATGAAGTTCATCGGCACGAAGGCTCCGGCGGTGATCGCGAACACCGCGGCGTAGCGGGCCTGGCGCTCGGGGTCCTCGATCGAGAAGCGCAGCGGCTGGTAGGTGGCGTACAGCAGGAACACGATCAGGAACGAGACCAGCGTCGGCTCGCTCCACACCCACCAGTGCCCCCACGAGCCCTTGGCCCAGATCGAGCCGGTGATCAGGGTCGCCAGGGCGAAGATCAGGCTCATGTGGATGACCACGTAGGAACGCATGTCCCAGCGCTGGTCACGGGTGCGCAGGTAGGCGATCGCGAACAGGCCCCCGATCACGAAGCCGCACAGGGAGATGATCGCCAGCGGCACGTGCACGTAGAAGATCTTCTGCAGGAAGCCCTGTTCGGCTTCCAGGGGTGCGTAGAAGAAGACCAGCGAGAGCGCCGCGACGACGGCCACGACGGTCGAGATGCTGAGCGCCCGAAGGCCCCTGCCATACATATCTGTCGCTAGTCCTCCAGCAGGAAATCGAACACGGCGTAGGCGATCAGCCCGAAAATCAGATCATAGAGCGCGAGCATCGCCAGCCAGCGCGCTGCAGGGGCCCCCGCGTGGCCGGCCACCAGCAGCGGCGAGGTCGCCCGCGCGGCCCCGATCACGATCGGAACCAGCAGCGGCAGGCCGAGCAGCGGACCCAGCAGATCCCGTGCCCGCGTCTGCACCGCCAGGGCCGCCACCAGCGTCCCCACCACCGCCACCCCTAGGTCCGCGAGCAGCAGCACGAGCAGCAGGTCAGGCAGCGCATGGGCGAAGGGCACCGACAGCAGCAGGGCGAAGGCCGGCACCGCCACCAGCTCGAGCACGACCAGGTAGCACAGCAGCGTCAGCTCCTTGGCCAGCAGCAGGGCGCTGCGATCGACGGGGGCCAGAAGGAAGCCGTCCAGGCCCCCTTCCTCGGCGTCGGCCACGAACAGCCGGTTGACCCCCAGCAGGGCGGCGAACAGGAGCGTCACCCACAGCACTCCCGTGGCCAGGTCCCCTTCGACGCTGTTGCGGTTCAGGGCGAAGTGGAACACCACGAACGTGGACAGCGCGAACAGCGACATGCCCGGGACCGACTCCAGCGTGCGCAGCTCGACGAGCAGCTCCTTGCGCAGCAGCGCGCCCAGCACCCGGCGCAGCGGCACCGTGGGGGCAGCGGCGTCGGTCGCCGGCAGCACTGCGGCGGCGGAGGTCTCGGTGGCGGGTTGGACGCTCACTGGTACAGCTCCTCAAGGTCCTCGACGGAGACCTCGTCCGCCGGTCCCTGCACGGCCACGCGCCCGTCGCGCAGGCCGAGCACCGCGTCGGCCTCCCGCAGGGCGCCGGCGGGATCGTGGCTGCAGAGCACCCTCGTGCGCCCGCTTTCGGCGCCGATCAGGGGTCCCACCAGACCGAGCGCGGAGGGGTCGAGATTCGCATAGGGCTCGTCCAGCAGCAGCAGCTCGGGGTCGTGCAGCACCGTCCGCGCGATCGCCACCCGCTGGACCATGCCCCGCGAGAACGAGCGCAGCGGCTCGCCGGCGCGCTCGGACAGCCCCAGCTGCGCGAGCAGGCTCGCAACCCGCTCCCGCCCCACCCCGTGCAGGCGGGCGTGGTAGTCCAGGTTCTCGCGGGCGCTCAGCGAGCGGTACAGCATCGGCTCGTGGGCCAGCAGCCCGACCCGCCCCCGCAGCTGCCAGGACTGCTCGGGCAGGCGCCGCTCGAGCACGGTCACATCTCCGCCGTGGGGTCGCAGCAGCGAGGCGAGGATTCTCAGCAGGGTCGTCTTGCCGGCACCGTTGGGGCCGAGCACCGCCAGCGTCTGCCCCCGCTGGAGCGTCAGCGAAACCTCTGACAGCGCCTCCCGCTCGCCGTAGTGGCGAGCGAGCCGCTCGACCTCTACCGCCGCCACGCGCCTCAGGCGCCGGCGAGCTCGGGCGAGCGTTCCCGCTGAGCCCGGGCGATCAGCTCTCGCACCGCCTGCTCCCCGTCATCGCTGCCGAGCAGCTCGATCGGGTCGGGGTCGCCGTTGACGATCGTCTCGAAGAACTCCTTGCGGTCCTGGTAGGTGGGCAGGTTCGACTTCGCCCACCCCCTCGCCTCGCTGAGTGCCACCGCCAAGCGCGCGTAGGGCTCGCCGAAGTGGTCTTCGATCTCCCGCTTCATGCGCTTGGCCAGGGCCGGCGAGGCGCCGGCCGTGGAGATCGCGATCGCCAGCGGGTTGATGCGCACGATCGCCGGCAGGATGAAGTTGCACAGCGGCGGCACGTCAACCACGTTGACGAGCATCGCCCGCGCCTCCGCGTCGTCGAACACGGCGATGTTGACGTCGGTCGTATCGGTGGCGGCGATCGCGATGAAGGCACCCTCGAGGTCGGCCGGACCCGCGTAGTCGCGCTGCTCCCAGCGGATCGAGCCCTCGCGGGCGTACTCCTGCAGCTCCTGGAGCGCCTCGGGCGCGATCACGGTCACCTGGCCATCGCAGGCGAGCAGGCCCTCGACCTTCTCCAGCGCCACCTCGCCGCCGCCGATCACCACGCAGCGGCGGCCGGTCAGCTTCAGGCAGGCGATGTAGAAGGGGACCTCCAGCATCCCCTGCACGCAACTCTGGTCGCAGATGCCCCTGCGCAGCTGGCAGACGCACTCCTTGCCCGCATAAGCCTGTGCCGGCATATCTCCGAAAAGGGTAGCTGGCGGGCCCGGGCAGCCGCGAACGACCCCTTCGAGACGCTAGTGGCGTGACCGCCGTGGGCCGTTCGGCCCTCCGCGTCGAACTTCATGGATTGCATGCCGCGGTGGCGGGTAGCTGCGACCTCGTGGGAGGTACACAAACCGCTTCATCGCTACTCATCCCTGCTGGCCGCCCCGCCCGGTCGACGGTGGCCCGTGACGGCGCGCAGATCTTCCGGCTGAGGCCCCGGGGGGCGCTGGTCGCGCTCTTCGCCTGCCTGCTCGCTGGCTGTCTGTGGACCGGGCGGGCGAAGGCTGACCAGGGGCTCGTGGGCGCCGCCACCGGCGCCGTGCGGCCCGCCGCGTCGCCGCCCGTGGATCCCACCGCAGAAGAGGCTGTCTCCGCGGCCGGAACCACGAGGGGCGCGGTCTCCTCGGGCACTTCCGCGACGCCTGCGGCGGTGGCCCGGAGCCCCGCTGCAGTTGCCTCGCCGAGCGGCACATCAGCTTCGCTACCGGATTCCGCCGCATCAGCGGCAGCGTCCCCGCACCAAGTGGCGGCGGCGCCTGTGCCGGTGGTCTCGAGTGCCGTCCAAACCGGTGTCGGCCATGCGTCGGGCCCCGCCGCGGGTACCGGGGCCCTCCCTCCGGAGCAGACCGTCCACGCCGCGGCGACAGCGGTCGCCGGCGCGGCGACCTCGGCGGCCCCGGGGTCGGCTCACTTCGCGGCGGGAGCGACCACCGGCGCCGTCGGCTCGGCCACGGGTGTCGTTCCGGGCCTGGTCCACGGGACCTCGCCGGCCACGGGCCGGGTCACCGATTTAATCGGCGGCGCAGTCGCCACGCCGGGTCAGGCGCTCGACACCGAGGGCGGGTCCAATGGGTCGTCCGAAAGGGCGAGTGCTGCCGTAGGCGAGCGTCCGAGTGGGCCGTCGGGCCCCCCCGGTCCCGGTGCCCCCGGGCAGCCACCGCGGGCGTTTGCGATTGGGGCGTCCGTGGGATCCCCAGTGAGCGGTGATCAGGTCTCCGCATGGGTGACGTCTACACCGCCCGCTCAGCCTGCCGCAGCGGCGACTGGTCCGCTGATCGTCGTGTCCTCGCCGGCGCCGCCAGCGCTCGGCATGACGGCGGGCTCCATCGGGCTCGCGGCCGGGGTTGGTAGTCGTGGTGTCGGCCGGGCCGCGCCTCCCACGGGGTCGGAGGCACCGGTGGCGTTCGGCCGCACTACCGGCCTGCCGGCAACCACCGCGACCGTCGGCTCACGTGGGGGCGCGGCGGTAGACGGCCATCCGGTTCCCGCCCCTTCGCCCGGCGGAACGGCGCCCGCCTCGGCGACCGCCGCCGGCTTCGGAATCTCGCTTTTCTTCGTCCTCATGTGGCTCCTATTTCCGGGAGCCACGGCACTCGGGCGACGGCTGCGGCTCGCGAGCAAGCCGCTCCTGCCGGCGCCGGTGGTGCTGCTCCCCGAGCGCCCGGGCTAACCCGCCCCGGCTGACCAGATCAGGCTCCGGCGCCAGCGCGCGTCGGACGCCCCAACTGTCAACCGACACGCTCGAAAGGAGCTATCGATGAATCGCCATCTATTGGCGCTCAGCGTGAGCCTGCTCGCGCTGGCGGCGGCGCCTGGCACGGCGCTCGCCGGCGCCCCCGGAGACCTACTCGGAAGCGTCGAGCAGGCCCCCGAGGCCGGGAATCAAAACCCGCCGACCCAGACACCCCAATCCCAGGGGACCAATCGGCAGGTCAACGTGAACGCACCCGTCGCGATCCTCACCGTGGGGTCCAACAACGGGAACGTCTCACAGTCCAACGGTCAGACCAGTGCTCAGCAGCCTCCGGGTAACCAGGGTGGTTGTGGCTGTGGTGGTCAGCAGCCTCCGGGTAACCAGGGTGGTCAGCAGCCGCCTCCTGGGAACCAGGGTGGTTGTGGCTGTGGTGGTCAGCAGCCTCCGGGTAACCAGGGTGGTCAGCAGCCGCCTCCTGGGAACCAGGGTGGTTGTGGCTGTGGCGGTCAGCAGCCTCCGGGGAACCAGGGTGGCCAGCAGCCGCCTCCGGGGAACCAGGGTGGTTGTGGCTGTGCCGGTCAGCAGCCTCCGGGTAACCAGGGTGGCCAGCAGCCGCCTCCGGGGAACCAGGGTGGTTGTGGCTGTGCCGGTCAGCAGCCTCCGGGTAACCAGGGTGGCCAGCAGCCGCCTCCGGGGAACCAGGGTGGTTGTGGCTGTGGCGGTCAGCAGCCTCCGGGTAACCAGGGTGGCCAGCAGCCGCCTCCGGGGAACCAGGGTGGTTGTGGCTGTGGCGGTCAGCAGCCTCCGGGTAACCAGGGTGGCCAGCAGCCGCCTCCGGGGAACCAGGGTGGTTGTGGCTGTGGCGGTCAGCAGCCTCCGGGTAACCAGGGTGGCCAGCAGCCGCCTCCGGGGAACCAGGGTGGTTGTGGCTGTGCCGGTCAGCAGCCTCCGGGAAACCAGGGTGGCCAGCAGCCGCCTCCGGGGAACCAGGGTGGTCAGCAGCCTCCGGACAACCAGGGCGGGGGCCAGGGCACCTCGGGCCATTGTGGTGGCAAGACGCAGCATCGCCACCACAACCGCTACCGCCGGTGCGCGCCGAAGCAGTGCTGCGGTCAGGCGAGCTGTTCACCCGGCTGCGGCGGGACGGACGGTAAGCAGGACTAGGTGGCCTGCGTCGGCTGACCTGATCCGTTGAGGCCGAAGCGGTGACGGCTGGAGCGCCCCGGGGCTCGCACGGGGCGCTCCGCCGGACCGGGCAGATCTCAGGCCCCATGTCGCCTGCAAGGCCCGTAGCCGGCGGCTTCAGCGCGGCAGGCCACGCCCGAGGGCGCGGGCGCTGATCCGGGCCAGCGCCAGGCCGCCCTCGGCCAGCGCTCGCCGGCGCTCACCCTCACGGCGGGAGTGGACTCTCGCCAGGGCCCTCGCGGCGGAAGTGCCGGCGCCGTCGTAGGGGCCCCACCAGACTCCCCGCAGGCGCGGGGGGTCCCAGGTGATGAGCTTCTCCTGGGCGCAGGCCCGCAGCCCGGCGCGGCCGAGCGTGCGCCCGATCCCCCCGCCGGCGGCCGCTCCCCACGGTCCGCGGGCGACCATCGGACCCGGGAGGTGGTCGTTGAGCCACACCATCCCGGCCCGCAGCTCGCGGGCGATCCGGGACGCCATGTAACGGTCGGAGGTCCAGATCGAGGCGCCGAGGCCGAACTCGCTGTCGTTGGCCAGGGCGATCGCCTGGTCGATGCTGTCCACCGCCATCACCGGCAGCACGGGACCGTCGAGCGGCTCGCGCATGATCCGCATGTCGGGGCTCACGCCGCTGATCACGGCCGGGGCGTAGAAGGCGCCGGCCGCGCACCCGGGCGGGCTGACGGGCCCCCCGCAGTGCCGCCGGGCGCCCTGGGCGATGGCCTCCTGGACGAGCTCCTCCAGGCGCTCGGCGCGACGGGCCGAGGCCAGTGGGCCGACCTGGACGAGCGGGTCCGAGGGGTTGCCGACCTTGATCTCCTCGGCCGCCCGCACGAGCCCGGTGAGGAAGCGGTCATACAGCTCGCGGGCCACGTACACGCGCTCGATCGACCCCCGCGCGGCGCCCGCCCCGGCGCACCCCGCCCACAGCGCCCCGGCGATCGCCCGCGGGAGATGGGCGTCGGCGAGCACCAGCATCGCGTCCTTGCCGCCGAGCTCCAGCGCCACCTCCTTCTCACGCGACACGCACGCCCTCGCGACCACCCGGCCGACGGGTGGCGAGCCGGTGAAGAGGATCTTCTCGACCGGCGACTGGGCCAGCGCGACGCCCGCGTCGGCGCCCCCGTGGAGGATCCTCACGATCCCCTCCGGCAGTCCCGCCCGGGCCACCAGGCGCGCGATCCGCTCGCCCGCCAGGCTGGCGCGGGCAGCCGGCTTGAAGGCCACCCCGTTGCCCGCCATCAGCGCCCCGGCGATCTGCCCGAGCGGCTGGGCGAAGGGGGCGCTGCCGGCCCCGATCACCCCGATCACGCCGTAGGGCTCATATGCGATGCGGGCCCGCTTGAGCGGGAACACCAGGCGGCTGACCCCGATCGGCCCGCCGCCCAGCAGGCGCGCCCCCTCGTCGGCCATCCAGATCAGGGCGTCGACGGCGGCCAGCAGCTCCAGCGACGCGATCTCGGCCCGCGGCCGGCCCTGCTCGCGGGCGATCAGCTCGACCAGCTCGTCGAATTCGTCGATCACCGCCTGGGCCATGCGGCGCATGTAGCGGCCCCGGTCCTGGACGCGCAGCAGCGCCCACAGGGGCACGACCTTGGCCACCTCCCCGACCACGCGGTCCACCTCCTCGGGGGCTACCCGCTCGACGCTCCCGAGCAGCGCCCCGGTGGCGGGGTCGTGGATCAGCAGCTCGGACCGCTCGCCGTCCCGGTCGGTGCTCTGGATCGAGGGGACGCTCATAGGAGCGCGATTATCGCTGCTCGCGTCCTGGGCCCCGCTCGTATCACTGCTTCCGCTCGCGTCCCCGTCCCCGCTCGATCTCGCGCAGGCGCTCGGCGAGGGCGGCCTCGGCCTCGTCGGGGGCGTAGAAGCGCTCGCCCGCCACCGCCTCGGGCAGCAGCTCCTGGCCCCCCAGGTGGCCGGGCTCGCGGTGGGGGTTCTCGTAGCCCCCCTGGTCCTGTCCCGGGCGGGGGCCGCTGCGCAGCCAGCCGGGCACCGGCGCCGCCCCGTGGTCGCGGACGTGGGCGGTGGCCGCCCCCAGGGCCCTGCCGGCGGCGTCGGACTTGGGGGCCAGGGCGAGGTAGATGGCGGCCTGGGCGAGCGCGAATTTGGCCTCCGGCAGACCCACGTGCTCGACCGCGGCGGCGGCCGCGGTCGCAACAGACAGGGCCTGCGGGTCGGCGTTGCCGATGTCCTCGGAGGCGAGGATGATCATGCGCCGCACGATGAAGCGGGGGTCCTCGCCGCCCTCCAGCATCACGGCCAGGTAGTACAGCGAGGCGTCGGGGTCCGAGCCGCGTGTGGCCTTGATCCAGGCCGATGCGTAGTCGTAGTGGCGGTCTCCCCCCTTGTCGTAGAGGATCGCCCGCCGCTGCAGGGCGTCCTGGGCGCGCTCCAGGCTGACGCGGTCCTCCCCCAGCTCGGCGGCGGTCTCGGTTGCCAGCTCGAGCGCGTTCAGAGCCGTGCGGGCGTCGCCTTCGCTCCGGGCCGCGAGGAACTCGAGCGCCGGGCGCTCCACCTCCACCGAGCCGCCGGCCGCGGCCCGCTCGAGCACGGCCTCGACCTCCGCGGGCGTGAGGGCCTGCAGCGCGTACACGCGCAGGCGCGAGAGCAGCGCGCCGTTGACCTCGAAGGCCGGGTTCTCGGTGGTGGCGCCGATCAGCGTCACCAGGCCTTCCTCGACGGCCGGCAGCAGGGCGTCCTGCTGGGCCTTGTTGAAGCGGTGGATCTCGTCCAGGAACAGGATCGTCTCGGTGCCGTTGGCTTCCCGCCGGTGGCCGGCCCGCTCGATCACCTCGCGCACCTCAGCCCGTCCAGCCTGCACCGCGCTCAGCTCTTCGAAGACGGCCGGGGAGGCCTCGGCGAGGATTCGGGCGAGCGTCGTCTTGCCCGAGCCCGGGGGCCCGTAGAGGATCATCGAGTGGGCCCGCCCGCTGTCGATCGCGGTCCGCAGGGCCGAGCCCTCGGCGAGCAGGTGCGACTGTCCGACGAAGTCCCCCAACGCGTGCGGACGCACGCGTTGGGCGAGCGGAGCCGAGCTGTCGGCGGCGGGCCCTGCGGGGCGCTCGCCCACCTCCTCGGGGTGGGATTCAGGGTCGAAAAGGGTATTCATGGCTCAGTGGTTGTCTCCGCAAAGAGATATGCGCCCAACGAGCGTCTGAAGGTGGCGCCAAAACACCGTCGAATGAGTAGATTCGTTGATTGAGACAGATGTCATCATCCTCGCGCAGCCTGCCATCTTCGCCGTCAACGAACAGGCTCGGCCAAGGTGAGCGTAAGCGGCATTGAGCCCATGCCCGCCGGGCTGGCGGGCATCGAGCCCCTCGACGCCGGCGAGGCCGTCTATGCGCTCTCTCCGCGGCAGCTGTTCTGGCGGCGCTTTCGCCGCGACAAAGTGGCGGTGGTGTGCGGGATCATCATCCTGGTGGAGATCGCGGTCGCGATCCTCGCACCGCTGATCGTGAAAATCCTCGGGGTTCCCGGGCCCAACATCCAGAACCCCAACCTCACAAATGCCTTCGGCTCGCCCCTGGGGCCCAGCTGGGCGCACCCCTTCGGCGTCGACCAGCTCGGCCACGACGTGCTCTCGCGGACCATCTACGGGGCCCGGGTGTCGCTGATCGTGGGGATCGTCGGCACCGCGATCGCGACCCTGATCGGCGTCACCGTGGGGATGCTCGCCGGCTACTACAAGGGGCCGGTCGACACCTTCTTCTCGCGCCTGATCGATCTCCTGCTGTCGATCCCGCCGCTGCTGCTGGGGCTCGGCATCGCCGCTTCGTGCTCGGTACACGCCTGCGCCGGCGGCGCGATCCAGCCCGGGATCGGAGCGGTCATCTTCCTGATCGCACTGATCACCTGGCCCTACTCGGCCAGGATCGTGCGCGGTCTGGTGCTGTCGCTGCGCGAGCGCGAGTTCGTCGAGGCCTCGCACTCCTTCGGGGCCTCCAACGCCCGCATCATGTTCCGCGAGATCCTGCCCAACCTGGCTGCGCCGATCATCGTCTACGCGACCCTGCAGGTGCCGCTCAACATCCTCCTCGAGGCGGCCTTCTCCTACCTCGGGATCGGCATTCGCCCGCCCACGGTCAGCTGGGGCCAGATGATCGCGGCAGCGACCCCGATCTTCAACACCGCATGGTGGTTCATGGTCTTCCCGGGCGCCGCACTGCTCATCACAGTGCTGGCGTTCAACCTTCTCGGAGACGGGCTCAGAGACGCCCTGAATCCGAGGTATGCGCGATGAGCGCTTCTATTTCCAACACAGGAGGCACCCCAGATGTGGTCCAGTAAGACAATCGCTGCGCTGCTCGGCGCGGTGGCGCTGGCGTTCGCCGCGGCCGCGTGCGGCTCGAGTGAATCGGGCTCCACCGGCGCCAGCACGAGCGCCGACAGCGGGCTCAGTACGGGCGGCTACATGAGCCCGCTCACCGAGTCCCTGACGGGCGGCAAAAAGGGCGGCAAGCTGGTGGTGCTCCAGGAAACCGAATTCGAACACCTCGACCCGGGCATCTCCTATTACAACCTCGACTACCCGGTCGTGTTCGCCACCCAGCGGCCGCTGTACTCCTACAAGCCCAACCAGGAGGCGGAATCGTCGCCCGACCTGGCGTCAGCGCAGCCCGAAATCTCCTCGGACAACAAGACCATCACGGTCCACCTGCGGGAAGGCGTCAAGTTCAGCCCGCCCGTGAACCGCGAAGTCACCTCTGAAGACGTCGCCTACGCGATCGAGCGTGGGACCAACCCGAACGTCGCCAACCCCTACGTGCAGGCCTACTTCGCGGCCGTCGAAGGCATCCCCAACGACAAAGGCGGGCCGGTCAAAGGGATCGAAACCCCGAACAAGCACACGATCGTCTTCCACCTCACAGAACCGAAGGCCCAGATCGCGGCCGACGCGCTGGTGCTGCCGCTGTCGGCGCCGGTGCCCAAGGAATACGCCCAGAAGTACGACAAACACGCGCCCTCGGAATACGCCTCCTACGAGGTCGCCACGGGCCCGTACATGATCAAGAACAACGCCGAAGGCAAGGTCCTCGACGTGGGCTACTTCCCCGGCAAATCGCTGACGCTCGTGCGTAACCCCAACTGGAACGCGAGCACCGACTACCGGCCGGCGTACCTGGATGAAATCAACTACAAGATCGGTGGCACGATCACCGTGATCGGCAAAGAAACGCTCCAGGGCACGAACGTGATCGCCCAGGAACGCCCGGCCCAAGCGACCGTCCAGGAAGCGGCTGAAAACTACAAGAGCCAGCTGCAGATCGACCCCGGCGCGGGCGACCACTACATCGGGGTGAACACCAAGGTCGGCCCGTTCAAGAACGCCGACCTGCGCAGGGCGCTGTGGGCCGCGCTCGATCGCGAGCAGATGAACAAGGTCCGCGGTGGCTCACTGGTCACCACCGTGCAGACACACTTCATCTATCCGGGGATCTCCGGATTCGAACAGGCGGGTGGGCTGAAGGGCCCGGCGGGGATTCCGTACAACGAACACCCCGAAGGCGACATGGCCCTGGCCGAAAAATACATCAAGGAAGCCGGTTACCCGAGCGGCAAATACTCCGGCGAAACGATCACCGTCGTCGGAGCCAAGGGCGCGCCCGCGGACCTCGACGCCGAAATCGTCAACACGACGCTCCAGAACCTCGGCTTCAAAACCAAACTGTCGCTGCCGGAAAGCTCGATCGCGTACTCCAAGTACTGCAATGTCCCCAAGCAGGAGATCACGGTGTGTCCGGGCGTGGGCTGGCTGGCCGACTTCGCCGATCCCCAGACCGTTCTCAACGTCACGTTCAACGGCAAGTTCATACCGCCGGTGAACAACGTCAACTGGAGTCAGGCCGACAACCCGCACATCAACGAAATGATGGACAAGGCCGAACTGGTCACCGGCAACGGCGCGCGGGCCAACGCGTGGGCGAAGATCGACGAAGAAATCGTCAAAGAAGCCCTGGCGATCCCGTTCGACTGGGACAAGCAGGCCAACGTCGAGGGCAAGGAAGTGGCCGGCGTCGGACAGCTGTGGAACAGCGGCGAGTGGGACCTCGACTACACCTCCCTGAAGTAAGGGCCGACGTCACCGCTCCCACGAAAGTCCGCGGCCAATGACCGCATACATCATCCGCCGGGTCCTGTGGGGCATCCTGATGCTGCTCGTGGTCTGCCTTGTCACGTTCGTCATCTTCCGGGTGCTTCCCGCAGGAAACCCGGCGGTGCTGCGGGCCGGCCGCAACCCGACCCAGGGGCAGATAAAAGCGATCGAACACTCGCTGCGCCTGGACCGCTCGCTGCCGACGCAGTTCTACGACTACGTCAAGAACATCCTGCTGCACTTCAACTTCGGCTACAGCTACGGCAGCAACGAGTCGGTGCTGCAGCTGATCAAAGAACGGCTGCCGGCGACCATCTCGCTGACCGTGGGAGCGGCGCTGCTGTGGATCGTGTTCGGGATCGGCATTGGCATCCTGTCCGCGGTGCGCCGTCACTCCTTCACCGACCGCGGCTCGATGGGCGGCGCGCTGCTGCTCGTCTCGGCGCCGGAATTCTGGCTGGGGCTGGTGCTGCTGTTCCTGTTCTCCTCGAGCATCGGGAAGTTCAAGATCTTCCCCGGCGCCGGCACCTACGTCGGCCTCACCTCGGATCCGTGGAAATGGTTCACCTCGATGCTGATGCCGTGGTTCGTGCTGGCGGCGGGCAGCGCGGCGGTGTTCGCCCGCCTGATGCGGGGCAACCTCTTGGAGGTGATGGACGAGGACTACATCCGCACGGCGCGCGCCAAGGGACTGCCGGAGAAAGAGGTCACCAAACAGGGCGTGCGGTCCTCGATCAATCCCGTCGTCACCGTGATGGGCCTGGAATTCGGTCTCCTCCTCGGAGGCGCGGTGCTGGTGGAGACGGTCTTCAACATCCCCGGGGTGGGCCGCCTGGCGTATGAATCGATCGGCAACTCCGACTATGAAGTGATCGAGGGGACGGTCCTGCTGGCAGCGCTGTTCATCATCGTGGCCAACATCCTGGTGGACATCCTGTATGCGTATCTCGACCCCCGGGTGCGGTACGCGTGAGCGCCTCCGAGCCGCTGCTGCGCGTGGAGGATCTGCGCGTCGAATTCCAGACCGAAGACGGCGTCGTGCACGCCGTCGACGGGATCACCTATCAGGTGCTGCCCGGCAAGACGCTCGGCATCGTGGGCGAGTCCGGCTCCGGCAAGACCGTGGCCTCGATGACGATCCTCGGCCTCACGCGTTACCAGGGTGCGCAGGTGAGCGGGCGGATCCTGTTCGAGGGCCGGGACCTCGTGACGATGGAGGAGGAGCAGCTGCGGGGCATCCGCGGCAACGAGATCGCGATGATCTTCCAGGACCCGCTGTCCTCGCTGCACCCCCTGTACAAGGTCGGCAAGCAGCTCACCGAGGCGATCCGCGTCCACCGCGACGTGTCCAAGGCACAGGCCCGTGCGCGCGCGATCGAGCTGCTCGGGCTGGTGGGCATCCCCGACCCGGCGCACCGCTTCGACCAGTACCCCCACGAGTTCTCCGGCGGCATGCGCCAGCGCGTGATGATCGCGATGGCGCTGGCCAACGAACCCAAGCTGCTGATCGCCGACGAGCCCACGACCGCTCTGGACGTGACCGTCCAGGCCCAGATCCTGGAGCTGATGGAACGCCTCCAGCGCGAACTGGGGATGGCGATCGTGATCATCACCCACGACCTCGGGGTGGTCGCCGAGATGGCCGACGACATCGCCGTCATGTACGCCGGGCGGATCGTCGAGACGGCCCCGGCGAGCGAGGTCTTCGCCGCCCCGGAGCACCCGTATACGTGGGGCCTGCTGCGCTCGATCCCGCGCCTGGAGCGCGACCGCGATGAGCCGCTGGTGCCGATTCCGGGGACCCCTCCGAGCCTGCTGGCGCCGCCGTCGGGGTGCCACTTCCACCCCCGCTGCGCCTATGCCCAGCCGTCCCACTCGAGGATCGACCCGGCGCTCGAACCGGTCCCGGGCACGCCGGATCACTTCGTCGCCTGCCTGCTGGAGCCCGAGCTTCGCCGCGGACTGTGGAGCGCCCTGAGCGCGGGCGCCACCCCCGACGAGGCCAAGGGGACGGCCGGTTTCGTGGAGGAGCCGGCGGAGAGCCCCGCCGTCCGATGAGCTCCTCCTCTGGCCAACCGCCTCCCGGCGGGCTCCCGGGAGCCTCCTCGCCGCAGGGGCTGATCGGAACGCCGGCCGTCGGGCAGTCCTTGCAGCAGGGCGTCGCCGTGGCCACCGGAGGCGACCCGCTCATACGCGCCGAAGGACTCGTCAAGCACTTCCCGATCACCAGCGGGATCCTGATCCAGCGCAAAGTGGGAGCGGTGCAGGCGGTCGACGGCGTGGACCTCGAGGTCCGCCGCGGGGAGACGCTCGGGATCGTGGGCGAGACCGGGTGCGGCAAGAGCACCACCGCGCGGCTGATGATGCGCCTGCTCGACGTGACCTCCGGCACGGTGATCTTCGACGGCGAGGACATCACCCACGTCAAGGGCGGGCGCCTGAAGGAGCTGCGGCGCGAGATGGGGATGATCTTCCAGGACCCCTACTCGTCGCTGAACCCGCGCAAGACGGTGGGCTCGATCATCGCCGAGCCGTTCGCGATCCACGGGCTGCTGAAGGGGGACGGGGAGCGCAAACGGACCGTCCAGGAGCTGCTGGAGACGGTCGGCCTGAGCCCCGAGCACTACAACCGCTATCCGCACGAGTTCTCCGGCGGCCAGCGCCAGCGGATCGGGGTGGCGCGGGCACTGGCGCTGAAACCCCGGCTGCTGATCGCCGACGAGCCCGTGTCGGCGCTCGACGTCTCGATCCAGGCGCAGGTGCTGAACCTGCTGCGCGACCTCCAGCGCGAGTTCGGCCTGACCCTGATCTTCATCGCCCACGACCTCTCGGTCGTCAGGCACATGTGCGACCGGGTGGCGGTGATGTACCTCGGCAAGGTCGTCGAGACGGGCCCCAGCGACCCGCTCTACGAAGCACCGCGCCATCCGTACACCGGCGCCCTGCTGTCGGCCGTCCCGATCGCCGACCCCTCCCGCCATGGCGAGCGCCGGCGGCTGCTGAGCGGCGACGTTCCGAGTCCCGCCAACCCGCCGAGCGCGTGCCGCTTCCACACCCGCTGCCCGAAGGCCCAGGAGCTCTGCTCCGTCGAGGAGCCGTTGATCGAGGACAAGGGAACCGGGACCCGCGCGGCCTGCCATTTCCCCCTCGACGAGGGCGATCTGATCGAGCTGGGCCTGCGCGAGGGCCCGTGAGCCGGCCCCGGCGTCGTAGGATCGCCACGCCGATGAAAGCTGCCGCCCCCCGATGAGCGCCGCCGTCGCACCCGCCAGCTCCGCCCAGGAGCTGCTGCAGGCGCTGATCCGCTTCAACACGGTCAACCCGCCCGGCAACGAGCTCCCGGCCCAGGAGTACCTGGCCGGGTACCTGGAGGCGGCGGGCTTCCGCTGCGAGCTGCTCGGCTCCACCCCGGAGCGGCCGAACCTCGTCGCGAGGCTGCCCGCCGACGGCGCCGCCAGGCACGACGGGCCGACCCTCTGCTACCTCGGGCACGTCGACACGGTGCTGGCGAACGCCTCGGAGTGGAGCCACGACCCCTGGTCCGGGGACATCGCCGACGGCTTCCTGTGGGGCCGGGGGGCGCTCGACATGAAGGACCAGGTGGCCGCCGAGATCGCCGGGGCGGCCGCGCTGGCGCGCTCGGGCTGGCGCCCGTCGCGGGGCGAGCTGCTGATCGTGACGGTCGTCGACGAGGAGACCGGGGGCTCGCTCGGGGCCCAGTGGATCACCGAGAACCACCCCGACAAGGTGCGCTGCGACCTGCTCGTCAACGAGGGCGGGGGTGCGGTGTTCGAGCTCAACGGGAAACGCTGTTACGGCGTCTGCTGCGCGGAGAAGGGCGTGTTCCGCTTCACCCTCTCGACCTCCGGCGTGGCCGGCCACGCCTCGATGCCGGGCATGGGCGTCAACGCGCTCCTGAAGATGGCTCCGCTGCTCGACCGCTTCGCCGCCCGGCAGCCCTCCTATACCGCCACCGGCGAGCCCGCCGCCTTCCTCAGCGGGATCGGCGAGGACCCGGATGACCCTCGGGGGGCCATCGAGCGCCTGAAGGCCGAGAACCCGCTGCTGGGGATCTTCTTCGAGCCGATGATGGGGGTCACGTTCACGCCCACCAAGATCAGCGCCTCGGAGAAGATCAACGTGATCCCCAGCCGGGCGGAGCTGAAGGTGGACTGCCGCGTTCCTCCGGGCCTCGGCGAAAAGGAGGTCCTGGCTGGGATCGAGGAGGTCCTCGGGTCCTCCGACGGGGGCTTCGAGATCGAGTTCACCGAGAAGGTCGTGGGCAACCGCTCGGCGGCGGAGTCACCCCTGATGGACGCCCTCTCGACCTGGGTGGCCGAGAACGACCCGGGCGCGATCGTGGTGCCCGTGGTGCTCCCCGGCTTCACCGACTCGCGCCACTTCCGGGTCGCCTTCCCCGAGTGCGTGGCCTACGGCTTCATGCCCCAGCGCCACCAGTCGCTGCTCGACTCCGCCCCGCTGATCCACGGCGCAGACGAGCGCATCGACGTGCGTGACCTCGACCTTGCCGCCGGCCTGTTCGAGGACCTCGCCCGCCGCCTGCTCGGCTGAGCCGCGGGCGGCCCCGGCCGCCGGCGCAAGGAAGCGGCCGGCTGACCGTTTCGTTGCTTGGCTTGCAATCGCGCTCAGGGACCGCGAATAATCGGCCGATGCCAAGGATGGTGCCGATGTCACGGAGGATCAAATGAGCGCTCAGGCCGGCCCCGAAGCAGTCGCCGCCGCGTCGGCGACCCACCACGGCGCGCACGCCGCCGGCGCGGCGAGCGTCAAAGGCGCGGCGCTGGCCCCCGGCTTCCACGCCGTCGGTCCCCACACCGGCGTCTCCTCCGCTGCGGGGACCATCGCCACCCACCCCCTGACGACACCGGCCGTGGCCCACGCCTCCATCGGCCAGGAAATCCAGAACTTCGCGGTCAACTGGGAGCCGGTCCTGATGATCGTCTTCTTCTCCGTGATCATCTTCGTGATGCTGCGGACGCTGAAGGTGATGCCGCGCGTCAAGCCCCAGCAGATCAAGCCCTCCTCCAACGCGGCTGTGACCTTCGACGACATCGCGGGCGTGGACGACGCCCGTGGGGAGCTGTCGGAGATCGTCGAGTTCCTGCGCGAACCGAAATCCTTCCACGCGCTGGGGGCGGCGGTGCCGAAGGGGATCCTGCTGCACGGCCCGCCGGGCACCGGCAAGACGCTGCTGGCGAAGGCCGTGGCCAACGAGTCAAACGCCCAGTTCTTCGCCCAGTCGGCGGCCTCCTTCGTGGAGATGTTCGCCGGCCTCGGGGCGGCCCGTATCCGGCGCCTGTTCGCGGAGGCCCGCAAGCACGAACCGGCGATCATCTTCATCGACGAGCTCGATGCCGTCGGCGGGCGCCGCGGCTCTGACATCTCGGGCGAGAAGGACCAGACCCTCAACCAGCTCCTCGTCGAGATGGACGGCTTCTCCTCCAACGGACGTGTGGTCGTGATCGCGGCCTCGAACCTGCTCGAGAAGCTCGACCCGGCGCTGCTGCGTCCGGGGCGCTTCGACCGCCAGGTGTTCGTCACCCCGCCCAACGTCAAGGGACGCCTCGGCGTGCTCCAGGTCCACACCCGCAACAAGCCGCTCGGCGACGTCGACCTCGGCCTCGTGGCCCAGCAGACGAGCGGCCTGGCCGGAGCGGACCTGGCGAACATCTGCAACGAGGCGGCGATCTTCGCGGCCCGCCGGCAGGCCACCCAGATCGACGGCTGCGACTTCGACTCCGCGATCGAGCGCGTGATCGCCGGTGTGCAGTCAAAGCGCGTGCTGAACGTCCACGAGAAGAAGGTCGTTGCCTTCCACGAGGCCGGCCACGCGCTCTGCGGCGAGCTGCTGCCGTCGGTGGACCGCGTCCACCGCATCTCGATCGTGCCCCGCGGGAGGGCGCTGGGCTACACGCTCAACCTGCCCGCCGAGGACCGCTACCTGAAGACCCGCGAGGAGCTGATCGACTACATGACCGTGCTGCTCGGAGGGCGGGTTGCCGAGCAGGTCGTGTTCGGCGCGATGACCACCGGCGCCTCCGACGACCTCGCCCGCGTGGCCGAGATCTCCCAGGCGATGGTGCACGACTACGCGATGGGTACCGCCAGCGTCGGTCGCTCCCCCGAGGGCGACATCCAGCTCTCGGAGACGACGCTGCGGATCCGCGACGAGGAGCGTCACGACCTGGTCGAAGAGGCCCGCCGTGCCGCCCACAAGCTGATCATCGGCCACCGCGCACAGCTCGACTCGCTGGCCCACGAGCTGCTCGAGAACGAGGTCCTCGAGCGCCCGTCGATCGAGCGCATCATGGCCGGGGTGCCCCGCATGGAGCGGGCCCCGGGCGTCGGCCTGAGGGTCGTCGCCGCCAGTCCCGCCCCGCCGCTGAAGCGATCGGCAGGGCTGAGCACCACGCCGAGCGAGGGCTGAGGTAGCTCAGCCCCCACCCGGCGCGCCCTCGCCGCCGGCGGGCACCTCCCGCTTCCGGCGGCGGCGGAGATCAGCCTTCTTCAGCCGGCGGCGCTCCCGCGGGGGGTCCGCCTTCGCCGGAGGGTGCTCCTCCAGCGGGGGGTCCGCCTGTACCCGACCGCGCCCCGCCGGCTCCGGGGAAGAACAGGTGCACTTTGCTGCGGCACGTTTCCTCGGCCTTCTCGAAGGTCGCGTTTTTGGTGTTGATCCCGGAGGTGTCGAACACGGGGCCTTTGCCGCTCGTGTTGGGGGCCGGGAGCTTGACGCCGTGTTCGTTCATGCAGGCGGCGAAGCTGGCGAGTGTCTTGCGGAAGGCGGGGGTGTTGAGGTTCGCCCGTCCCGCGCCGAAGCGCCCGCCGCCGCCGAAGCGCCTGGTCAGGCCGCACTTTTTCAGGGCCGCCTGGAACTGTGCGCGGGTGACCCCCTTGGGCAGTGCCGGGCCGCCGCCCGAGCCGCCGAGGAAGCCGCCGCCGCCCTGCGGGCGGGTGCCCTGGGGCTGGGCGGGGAGGTTGATGCCGGCCTTCTGCAGGCATTCGCGGATCGCTTTGCCGCGCGCCCCCCGGGCGCCCGTGGAGCCGCTGGCGCCGGTCCCGCCCGTGCCGCCCGCGCCGGTGGCGCCGGCGCCGCCGGGAGCGGTGGCCGAGGCGGAGGTCGTCCCGGTATTGGAGGAGGAGCTCCCGCAGCCCGCCAGCAGCAGGCCGGCGAGTGCCAGGACCAGCAGCAGCGAGACTGCCGCGGGCCTTTTGGTGAGTCTGAGGTGCATCGGTCTTCCTTTCATCGTTAAGCGTTGTGGACGGCGGCTCAGCCGCCGCCGAAGAGCGAGGGTCCAGAGCCCCCTGAGGACGTCGAGCCGCCGGAGCTTCCTGAGCCCCCGGAGCGAGCGCCGCCCCCGCCGAACAGCGAGCCGAGGCCGCCCCCGGTCGAGCCGACCCGGATGCTTTCGGCCGTGACCGTGCCGTTCTTGGCCGTGGGTCCGGTGATCAGGACGGTTTCGCCGGGGTGGATGCCCTTGACGTCGGTTTTGACCGTCTTGGTGACTTCGGAGCCGCTCGAGGTCTTCACCTTCACGGTGTTGCCTTCGGCGTTGGTCACGTAGATCGTCGAGCCTTCGACGAAGGCCACCTGGCCGGTGGTCGCGCCGCCGCCGAACGCGCTGCGGGCCGCGCCGCCTTCGCCTGTGGCGGCCGCTCCTGCGCCCGTGCCCGTGCCGCCGGCTGCGCCGCGCAGCGCTTTGAAGCGCGCCGCCAGGCCCGCGGCGGAGCTGCCGGCGGCGCTCGAGGAGGAGGAGGAGGAGGTTTCGCCCTTCTCGACGAGCACCCCCGCCAGGAAGCCCCCGGCGAGCAGCAGGATCGCCAGCAGCACGGCGGGTACGGGGCCGACCAGCTTGCGCCGGCGACGCGGCGGGAGCTCGTCGGGCTCCTCCAACCAGGGCTCGTCGGGGTCGTCGTAGTCGAGCGCGGCGGTGTCGTCGACGGAAGTGTCCTGGGTCGTCATCTGTTGCTCCTGGTCTGGGGAAGGCTGGTCACTCAAAGCGCAGTGCCTCGATCGGTCTGAGCCGGGCTGCGCGTGCCGCCGGGTAGGTGCCGAAGAACAGCCCTGAGGCCAGCGCGGCGCCGAAGGCGAGGAAGATCGAGTAGGTGGCGATTTCGGGGTGCACGCCGGCGATCTCGAACTGGCTGCCGATCACGCCGAGCGCGACACCGGCGAGGCCGCCGATCAGGGATACGAGCACCGCCTCGGTCAGGAACTGGGTGAGGATGTCGCTGCGGCGGGCGCCGATCGCCTTGCGGATGCCGATCTCGCGCGTGCGCTCGGTGACCGACACGAGCATGATGTTCATCACGCCGATCCCGCCCACCAGCAGGGAGATCGCGGCCACCTCGCCGAGCAGCGTGGTGAAGACGCTGCTGGTTTCGCTGGAGGTTTCCAGCAGCGAGCCCTGGTTGAGGATGCTGAAGCCCGGTTCGGAGGTGTTCGTGATCTTGTGCCGTTCCTCGATGATCGACGTGACCTCGGATTCGGCGGCCTTGAGGGCGGATTCCGAGTTCGCCTGAACGGTGATCGAGTCGATCGCGCCGACGCCGGTGAGGGAGTCCTGCACGGTCGTGATCGGCGCCATTACGACGCTGTCCTCGTTGGTGGTGCCGTTGGTGCCCTTTTTCGCGAGCACGCCCACGACTTCGTAGTTGCTGCCGTTGACTTTCATCGTCTGGCCGACGGCGCTGGAGCCGTTGAAGAGTTCCGCCAGCACTTCCTGGCCGATCACGGCCACCCGGCGGTGCTGGGAGACGTCTTCGGCGGTGAACGAGCGACCTTCGGCGAGCTTGTAGCTGTGGGCGGGAAGGTAGGAGGGGGTGGTGCCGATGAAGGAGGAGGGTTCGAAACTGGTGGCGCCGTTGACGAGCGTCACGCTGGACGCGTTCACGACCGGCGAGGCGGTCTTCACGTCGGGAGCCAGGCTCGGGTCCTGCAGCGCCTGCGCGTCGGCCTTCGTCAGCGAGACCGAGCTGCCCGTGCTGGCGCCGGCGAAGCGGCGCAGGCCACCGCTGCCCTGCACGATCAGGACGTTCGTGCCGAGGCTCTGGATGCGGGATTGGACCGCCTTCGAGGAGCCGTTGCCGACCGCGATCAGGACGATCACCGAGGCGACCCCGATCGTCATGCCGAGGATCGTCAGGCCCGAGCGCAGCTTGTTGGCCGTGATGCCGCCCCAGGCGATGCGCACCGTTTCGCGGCCGATCATCGCTGGGCCCCGCCGTACAGGTCGTGGGCGGACTTCTGCTGTTGGGGCACGCGCGCCGGGTCGCGTACGGCGGCGGTGCGGCGGTCGTCGATCACGCGCCCGTCGCCGAGCGTGATCACGCGCTTGGCCTGGGCGGCGACGTCGGGCTCGTGCGTGATCAGGATCACGGTGCGGCCTTCCTGGTTGAGCCCCGAGAAGATCCGCAGCACCTCTTCGGTGGAGCGTGAGTCGAGGTTGCCGGTGGGCTCGTCGGCGAGGATCATGGTCGGGTTGGTGACGAGCGCACGCGCGATCGCGACGCGCTGCTGCTGGCCGCCGGAGAGCTCGGAGGGCTGGTGGTGGGAGCGCTTGGACATCGCGACCGCGGCCAGTGCCTGTTGGGCTCGTTCGCGGCGGACGTGGCGGTCGACGCCGGCATAGGCCAGCGGCAGTTCGACGTTGGCGAGAGCGCTTGTGCGGGCCACCAGATTGAAGCTCTGAAACACGAACCCGATCTTGCGGTTGCGCAGGTCGGCGAGGTCGTCTTCGTCCATGTCGCGGATGTCGACGCCGTCGATCAGATAGCGCCCGCCGCTGGGCAGGTCCAGGCAGCCGAGGATGTTCATCAGCGTGCTCTTGCCGCTCCCGGAGCTGCCCATGATCGCAACGAAGTCCCCGCGCGCGATCTGCAGGCTCACGTGGCGCAGCGCCCGCACCTCGGTCGCGCCGAGCCCGTAGGTCTTCGACACGTCACGCAGGACGATCGCCGGGGGCCGGCGCCTGCCTCCCGTGCGCGGGGCCGCGCCGCGTTCGATCAGCGGTCGCTCGCGCACGGGCCGTGGCCGGGGGGCTCGACGTGGCGTGGGCACGCTCATCAACCCCCGGGCGGTCCGCCGGCGAAGCCGCCGCCCCCGAGGCCACCGCCCCCGAGGCCGCCGCCGATGCCGCCACCGGTGCGTCCCAGGCGCGAGCTGAGCCTCGAGGTCAGCGAGGCGCCGCTGGAGCTCGACAGGGTCGGCAGGACGACGGTTTCGCCCGCGGTCAGGCCGCTGAGGACGATCGTCGAGCTGTCGCCGGCGAGCCCGGCGGTGACGCGCTGGGTGACGTGCTTGCCGTTGCGCACGACGGTCACGGACCCGCCTTTGATGGCGCTCGTGGGCACGTTGACGCCTTCTTCCTGTTTGACGACGACTTCGGCGGTCGCGCTCATCCCGACTTTGAGGCCTTCGGCGCCCTGGTCGAGCTGGAAGGTGACGTCGTAGCTGACCGCTCCGCTGCTGCTGGTCGGCACCTGGCTGACGTTGGCGACGTGGGCGGCCACCTTTTTGCCGCTCAGGGCTTCGATCGTGACGGTGGCGATCTGGCCTTCGTGGACGCTGCCGATTTCCGACTCGCTCAGGGGGACGACGAGCTGCAGCGATTCGAGGTTGCTGAGGACCGCGAACGAGGACGAGCTCGACGAGCCCTCGCCGGAGCCCGAGGAGGTGGCCCCGGTGGAGGCGCCGGTCGCGGATTTGGTGCCCGTGCCGGCGCCGGTGGCGGCGCTGGAGCTCGAGGAGCTGCTGGAGCTCGACGACGCCTTGCTCGTGCCGGTGCCCGACACGGTTTCCCCGACTTCGCCCGCGAGCGTCACGATCGTGCCGGCGGAGGGCGCGTACAGCTTCGTGTTCTGAACCGCCTGCTCGGCGCTCTGCACGGCCAGCTTGTCGCTCTTGACGTCCGCCCGGGCCGAGGCGAGGTTCGCTTCGCGGGTGGCGGCGCTCTGTTTGGTGGTGGAGGTGCTGCTGGAAGTGGGGGCGCTCGAGGTCGTCTGTGTCGATTTGGAGGCCTGGCCGGAGTCTCCGGAGGCCGATTTGGACCCCTGGCTGCCGGACGATTTATTCGATTTCTTCGGTTCCGACGGCGCTGTGGTCGTCGTCGTGGGCGTCGTGGCGGCCGGCGGCGTCGCGGGGGTCGTTTCGGTGCTCACCGAGGCGGCTGAGGCGGTCGCGCCCCCGCCGGAGGAGCCCTGGCTCGTGGAGGTTTCGCCTTCGTCTTCTTCCTCCTTGGCGAGGTTCGCTTCGGCGGCCTGCAGCGAGGCCTTGGCCTGTTCCAGGGTCACTTCGGCGCTCGAGGGGTCGAGTGTCGCGAGCAGCTGACCCTGGGCGACGTGCTGGCCCTGGCTGACGTAGATGTGGGTGACCGTGCCGCTGGTCTTGAAGCCGAGGTTGAGCTGGTCGGCGGACTGGATGTTGCCGCTGCCGGAGACCGTCGACTGGACCACGCCGTACTTCGCGGTCGAGGTGCGCGTGGCCTGACCGCTGGAGCTCGACGAGGGTCCCACGGCGGTGTAGGCGACGACGATCAGGGCGATGCAGGCCAGCACGAGGAGGCCGTTGAGGACCGGCTGTTCGCGGAACCTGCTCGCCAGCGTGCGCCGCCCTTCGGGACCTCGCCCGGATCCCGGGGCCGGCCGGCGTGGCCCGCGACCATCGCCGCCGACGTCGAGCGTCTCGGTTGCGGGCTCGTCCTGGTGCAGGTTCGGTGAGGGGTGTGGACCCATGAGGCCACGGACATCCTGTGGCGGGGTCGTTACCGGAAGGTAAGCGTTTCCTCAGAAAAGGCTTGGAATCTCCAGCGTACCCGCAGCGCCCGAAAGGCCGGCGGGAGGCGGCCCGTGGGCGGTGCCCGAGCCGTCCTCGGGCGGGCGGCGGCCGGGGAGGCGGCGGGGCCGCTTATAGACTGCGGGCCGTGTTCGACCGCGTGGACCACATCGGCGTGGCGGTGCATGAGATCGAGCCCGCGCTCGAGCTCTACCGCGACCGCCTGGCGCTCGAGGTGGCCCATCGCGAGGTGGTGGAGGAGCAGGGCGTGGAGGCGGTGCTGCTGGACGTGGGGGAGAACCACGTGGAGCTGCTGGCGCCCCTCTCCGAGGACACCCCCGTGGGCCGCTTCCTGGCCAAGCAGGGGCCCGGCATGCACCACGTCGCCTACCAGGTGACAGATATCGACGCCGTGCTGGCAAGCTTGAAGGAGGCGGGTATGCAGATGATCGACGAGCACCCCCGGGGTGGCATCCGCGGCTCACGGGTGGCCTTCCTACACCCCCGTTCCACGGGCGGGGTGCTGACCGAGATCGTCGAGCCGGCCGGAGGGGCTCACTGATGGCCTCGGGAACGCGGCGCATAACGGTCGGCTTCCAGGGTGGCCAGATTCTCAACCTGCGCGTCAGCGAAGACGAACTGAAGGCGCTCGAGAAGGCGCTCGTCGACGGCGGCTGGCACGAGGTCAAGGGCGAAGACGGGCCGGTGCGCCTGTACCTCGGGCAGGTCGTGTACGTGAGCGCCGATAGCCCAGAGCCCCACGTCGGCTTCGGCTAGGTGCCGGCCGGCGCGGCCCGCGGGCTGCAGGTGACGCACCCGGCCTGCGCGGTCCGCCCCACGGACGCCCGCCCATGAGCACCCGCATCGGCATCGTCGGCATGCCCAACGCCGGCAAGTCCTCGCTCTTCAACGCGCTCACCAAAGCGGGGGCCGAGGCGGCCAACTACCCCTTCACGACGATCGAGCCGAACGTGGCGGTGGTGCCCGTGCGGGATGAGCGCCTGGAGGCGGTCGCCGAGACGGTGCACTCCTCGGAGATCGTCTGGGACACGATCTCCTTCCACGACATCGCGGGCCTCGTCGCCGGGGCCCACCAGGGGGAGGGGCTGGGAAACCGCTTCCTCGCCAACATCCGCGAGACCGACGCGATCGTCCACGTGGTGCGGGCCCACAACGACGAGAATGTGATCCACCCCGAGGGCCGGGTGGACCCGCGGGCGGACATCGACACGATCGAGACCGAGCTCGTGATGGCCGACCTCGAGCAGGCGGAGCGTCGGCTCGAGCGCGTGGCGCGGCAGGCGCGGGGGGGAGACCGCACGGCCAAGGCCGAGGAGGCCTGGCTGACGGAGGTGATCGCGGGGCTGCAGGAGGGCAGGCCGGTCCGCTCCGTACCCCTCCCCGACGACGCCCCCAACGCGGCCCGCGACCTGGGCTCGCTGACGAGCAAGCCGGTGCTGTTCGTGGCCAACGTGGACGAGGGCAGCGACGAGCTCCCCGCTGTCGTGACCGAACACGCGAGCGCCGCCGGCGCGCGGGCGGTGGCGGTCTCCTCGCGGATCGAGTCCGAGCTGGCGGAGCTCGAGGACGAGGAAGCGGGAGCCATGCGGACGGAGCTGGGGGTGAGCGAGTCGGGCCTGGAGCGGGTCGTGCGAGAGGCCTTCGCGCTGCTGGACCTGATCGCCTTCTTCACCGCCGGCGAGGCCAAGCCGGCGCAGTCATGGCACCTGCGCAAAGGGCTCACCGCCTGGCACGCCGCCGGGGAGATCCACAGCGACATCCAGCAGGGGTTCGTACGCGCCGAGGTGATCTCCTGGAAGGAGCTGGTGGACGCGGGCGGCTACGGCGGTGCCCGCGACCGGGGCACCCTGCGCCTGGAGGGCCGCGACTACGTGATGGACGACGGCGACGTGATCACCGTCAAGTTCACGCCGTAGGTCCCCGCCCCGCGGTCAGCCCGCGCCGCCGGCGAGCTTGCGCAGGCGCTCGGCCAGGCGGCCCATGCCGAGTGCGTCGGCGGCCTGCGCTCCGCCGAGGTGGTCGGTCGGGGTATCGGGTGGCCGTTTCACCTTGACCTCCTGGAGCGTGGCGATCTCCTTGAAGGCGAGCAGCTGGGCCTCGTTGTCGAGCAGGGCGCCCCGCGTGCGGGGACGCAGCTCGGCCCCGGCCCCGCCGGGCGAGCGGGCGTCCTTCAGCAGCTGCTCGAGGGTGTCGTGCGCGCGCAGCAGCTCGGCCGCGGTCTTGGCGCCGATCCCTGGAGCGCCCGGAAGCCCGTCGGAGGGATCGCCGCGCAGGGCGATGAAGTCGGGCACCTGGCGGGGCTCGACGCCGTAGCGTTCGCGGACCTCCGCCGGCCCGACGCGGCCGAGGCCGCCGCCGCGAAGTAGCTCGAGCACATGGGCTCCCTCCGTCACCGCCCCGAACAGGTCGCGATCGGCCGTCAGCATCAGCGCCTCCCCGCCCCGGGCCACCTCCGTGCGTGCGTAGGAGTAGAGGAGATCGTCGGCCTCGAGGTCGTCGGTGTTCGCATAGATGAAGCCGAGGCTCTGAAGAAACTCCGGCGCCTTCTGCCACTGCCCCGCGAGCTCCGCCGGCATCGGGTCGCGGTGGGCGTGGTAGGGCGTATAGAGGGCGACCCGGTAGTCGGCCTGCTCGGCCCCCATGCACGCCACGACCGCCCGCACGCCCCCCTCGGGGGCGATCAGCTCCTCGCAGGAGAGCAGCGCGTTGACGGTGCCGAGCAGCGCGTTCACCGGTGCGCCCTCGCCGTCGGTGATGCTTTTCGGCAGGGCGAAGTACGAGCGGTAGAGCAGCCACGGGACGTCGGCGATCAGCAGCGGGGCGGGCATCGCCCTCAGGAGATCCGGTGGCGTCGGGCGGGCATCGTCGTCAGTCGATCCAGTAGCGGCGCTTGAGGATGCCGTCGGGGTCGACACGCGAGTCCTCGAGCACGCCCCCCTGACGCTCGATGACCTTGGCCGAGCCGAGGTTGTCCTCGTCGCAGGTCACGAGCACCCGGTCTACACCATGGGCCCGGATGATGATCAGCGCCAGGCGCAGGATCTCGGTGGCGAAGCCGCGCCGGCGCCACTGTGGGCGCACCACATAGCCGATGTGGCCCGCGTAAGCGGCGAGGAAGTCGTTGAGCTCGTAGCGGATCGAGACCCGGCCCGCGAGGGCTCCCTCGGCGTCGGCGGCCAGGAAGCTCGCCGGGACGCGATCGGCGGGCAGTTCGAGGCCACGCTCCCGGGCGGCCATCTGGGCCAGGTAGTCCACCCACGGCATGCCGGGATACCAATCGAGCAGGAAGGTGAACCCCTCGGTGGCCAGCTCGCCCTGGCCGGCGCGAGCCTGCTGCTCGTCGTCGAGGCGAAAGGGGCGCAGGCGGACGCTCATGGCTCGAACTATCTACCCGCCGAGCCGGTCACGCGCGTCTCGCCAATCGGCGATGGAAGTCAGGTTAGGATCCCGAGCTATCGACCGTAGACCCGAGACAGGGGGATGACATGCCAATTGGAGTCGTGATCCAGTTCAGCGGCGGAACGCCCGAGCAGTACGACCAGGTGATCGAGAAAATGGGCTTCAAGCCCGGCGGCGTCGGCGCTCCCGGCTCGATGTTCCACTGGGTCGCCTCCGCCCCCGAGGGACTGCGGGTGACGGATGTGTGGGCGAGCACCGAGCAGTTCGAGAAGTTTGCGCAGGAGCAGATCGGCCCGTTCACTCAGGAGGCGGGGATCCCGGGACCACCCGAGATCACCGTCCACGAGGTCCACAACTACTTGACCGCCGGCTGAGAAGCGCCGGCTCGCCGCCGCGCGAGGCCGTGAACGGCGAGCTATCCGGCGCTTGCGCCGCCGGTGCCCTGCACCGGCGCGGCCGGGCCTTCCGAGCCGCCCTGGGGTGTGGCGGGTGTGGGAGCAGGCGCCGATGAAGGCGCGGGTGGCGTGGTCGGAGTGCCCGTGGTTGGCGGGCCGCTTTCGGTGTGGCCGCTGAGGTCGGGCTCGGCGGTGGTAGTGGATCCGTTGCGCAGGCTGAAGTAGGCCCACGTGCTGGGCAGGCCGAGGCGGTAGTCGAGCTCGGCGCCCGTCACGTGGGTGTCACCGCGAGTACCGAGCACGGAGGCGAGCAGGATCCGGGGTGAGCTGCCCCGGCGCAGGACCTCGATCCCGCGCAGGCTGCCCTTGAACAGGCCCGACAGCCGAGCTGCCGCAGTGGCGCTGGAGAGGGTGTATTTCCAGTGCGTGGCGGTTGTTTCGTAGGGGTCGCTGACGCCCTGCAGCCAGGGCTCCGGTTCGGAGCCTTCGAAGGCGTACTGGACGTCTTCGGTATGGCCTCCGGAGGAGGCGAAGAAGTAGGTGATCGCCGGGTGGCCCGCGTAGGTCACGATCTGGCCCGCGGTGGCCGCGATGGCGGCGTTGCTCTGGGACGTTTCGGCGGCCGTGCCCTTGTAGACCTGGGAGCGGGTGTCGGCGTAGACGTCGAAGCGGGAGCCGCCGGCGTGGGCGGTGAGGGCGTAGGTGCGGCTGGCGATCGCCTGGGCCTCGAGGGCGGCCAGCGGCCAGCTGGCGGGCATCTCGGCTGCGACCACGCCACGCACGTAGCGTTCGAGGGGGACGCGGACGACCTTCGAGCCCTCGAGCACGCGTACGACGGAGTTCGCCGGCGCGGTGCCGATCGTGATGCCCGAGTAGTAATGGGCGAGGATCTGGGTGTCGGTGAAGCCGTGCTTGGCCAGGCCGAGGGCCCCGTCCTGGCTCATGCCGACGCCGTGGCCTTCGCCGGCCCCTTCGATCACCAGCTGCCAGGCGCCGGCGGCCGGCGCCGAGACGGCCAGGCCCACCAGCGACGCTACGAGGGCCAACGGGGCGCGCAGGGCGCGGTGATACGTTGGGCGCGTGGGCGTCCTAAGCGCTTTTCCCAGGCCGCGCATCCGTTCGCGGAGGCCCCTTCTCATCGTCCTTGAGAGACGCGCCCAGGGGCGCTCGGAGGTGTTGCCACGATGACCGTTCTCGACCGCGAGCAGACCGTCCTTGAGCAGGTCCCCACAGACCTGTACATCCGTGGAGAGTGGAGGCCCGCGAGCGGCGAGGGACGGCTGCCGGTGGAGGATCCCTCGACCGGGGAGACGCTCGTGGAGGTGGCCGACGGCCAGCCCGAGGACGCTCTCGACGCCCTCGCGGCGGCCTCCGAGAAGCAGGCCGAATGGGCGGCGCATCCGCCCCGGGAGCGGGGCGAGATCCTGCGCCGTGCCTACGAGCTCGTGAGCGAGAGGGCCGACGAGCTGGCCCTGATCATGACCCTCGAGATGGGCAAGGCGGTGGCCGAGTCGCGGGCGGAGATCCTCTACGCGGCGGAGTTCCTGCGCTGGTTCTCAGAGGAGGCCGTCCGTATCCACGGCCGTTACATGGTCAACACGACGGGGAAGGGGCGAATCCTGACCCTGCGCCAGCCGGTGGGGCCGTGTGTGTTCGTGACCCCCTGGAACTTCCCGACCGCGATGGGCACCCGCAAGATCGCCCCGGCGGTCGCGGCCGGCTGCACGATGGTCATCAAGCCGGCCCAGCAGACACCGCTGTCGATGTTGGCGCTGGCGAAGATCTTCGAGGAGGCGGGCCTGCCCGGTGGAGTGTTGAACGTGATCACCTCCAAGCACTCGGGCGCCGTGATCGAACCGCTGCTGAAGGACTCCAGGACGCGCAAGCTGTCCTTCACCGGCTCGACCGAGGTGGGCAGGACGTTGATCGAACAGTCCGCGGAGCAGGTCCTTAGGGTCTCGATGGAGCTCGGCGGCAACGCCCCCTTCCTGGTGTTCGAGGACGCCGACCTCGACGCCGCGATCGATGGGGCGGTGCTGGCGAAGATGCGAAACGTGGGGGAGGCGTGCACGGCCGCCAACCGCTTCCACGTCCACGAGTCCCTGGCACAGCCGTTCGCCGAGGGGCTGGCGGGGCGGCTGGGTGCGATGAAGGTGGGACGTGGCACCGACCCCGGGGTGGACGTGGGCCCGTTGATCGACGCCAAGCAGCGGGAGAAGGTGAGCGAACTGGTGGACGACGCCCGCGAGCGCGGGTCGAGAGCGCTGATCGGCGGCTCGGCGATGGACGGCCCCGGCTACTTCTACGAGCCCACCGTGCTGGCGGACGTGCCGGCGGACGCGCGGCTGCTGAGCGAGGAGATCTTCGGACCGGTGGCCCCGGTGGCCACCTTCTCGACCGAGGAGGAGGCGCTGGCGGCGGCGAACCGGACCGAGTACGGCCTCGTCGCCTACGTCTACACCCGCGACCTCAACCGCGCCCTACGTGTGAGCGAGGGCCTCGAATCGGGAATGGTGGGCCTCAATCAGGGCGTCGTCTCCAACCCCGCCGCCCCCTTCGGTGGCGTCAAGCAGTCCGGCTTCGGCCGCGAGGGCGGCTTCGAGGGGATCGGGGAGTACCTGGAGACGAAGTACGTGGCGATCGCTGTGTGACGGGGATGGGCGGTACGTGGCCCCGGGCCCGAGCACCCGTCAGGCATGGCGGTAGGCTCCGTGAATGGAGCAGATCGGCCCAGGCGACCTCGTGAGCGTGGCAGGCGGGGGTCCGGAACTCGACGGCATCGTGTTCGACACTCCCAGCAGAACCAAGGTCGTGGTGGCAGTGGAGGACCCCAGCCGAGGTCCCGTGTTCCGAACGGTCCACCCGAAGACGCTGACCGAGCGCAGCCAAGAAGGTCCCCACGACCGCGTGCTGCTTCATCTCATTCGCCGGACGCCCCCACCCGTTCGGCGCACGGGGGGCGGCAACGCCGCCGGCCGGGGAAGCCCCGGGCACACGCGCGCCGCCATGCATCGCACGACGGGCAAGTAGTCACTCGCCCCAGCCGGCGAAAGGACTGGGGTGTCCCTCAAATTCGGAAAAGTACTGGCGAAAGTGGGTGCAGCGCCCGTCCGTCGCGTCCAGCCGTGCGATGAAACATCCGGCGAGTGTTTCCTCCGGCTCTCCATCGCGGTTGGACATCGCGGTCCAGAACTCGGCCGCGACCCGATTCCCGTCGATGATCGGCTTGCCCATGCGAACGCGCACGGTGCCCGCTTCGGCTTGCTCCCTACGGATGTAGCGTCCCATCGCCTCCCGACCGACCACGGTCTCGTTGACGGGGTGCTCCACATAGATCACGTTGTCCGTGAACAGGTCAACGAACCCGTCGAAATCCCAGATCTCCCAGGTTCTGCCGTAGCCCTCGACGAACGCCGTCGCCATCTCCCGAGTAACCGTCATGGCCGACCTCCTATCTCCTCTCCCATGGCGCTGGGGTAGGGAGAGTCCCTCACCGCGCCGCCGACTCCGCCTGGCCGCTCACCAAGCTCCACGTCACAGCGGTTTCGCTGATGGCGAGTGAGGCAAGGACGACGGCTTCGGCCTTCACCGACGTACGGAACAGCTGCTTGGGGAAGCTCAGCCCGTGGCGCTTGACGGTGAGCAGACAGACCTCCCATTCCTTGGGTGGCGGGGCTCCCGGCGTGAGCGATTCGAGAGCTTCGCCCGAAGCGGCGACGGCAACCGTGCCATCGCCGGCGATGACGTAGTTGACATGTTCGTCGGGGACATGGGGGACAGGGGGAACGCCTTCTTTTTCTTCCTGCAGTTCCTGTTCGCGCGGAATGCCCTCGGTCTCGGCGATCGGGCCTGACTCCGAGCGGGCGGTGTTGACTTCAACCCAGCCGACTTCTTCGCCGGCACCGCTCTGGACGCCTTCGATGTTGGCGACGAACCCGATCCGGGCGCCGAAGACCCTGAAGTCCGTCACGTGTTCGCGCGTGAACGGTGACCCTTCGCGAAATTTGTGGCCCCTCCG
This sequence comes from uncultured Solirubrobacteraceae bacterium, assembly GCA_963846255.1. GTDB lineage: Bacteria > Actinomycetota > Thermoleophilia > Solirubrobacterales > Solirubrobacteraceae > Palsa-744. The sequence goes on along the minus strand of CAWJVE010000002.1, from coordinate 2,323,452 downwards.
TGCGCCCCGCGGACAGACGTAGAACGTCTTGAAGGTGCTGTTCTGTCCGTGGCTGAAGTGCGTTGGGCGCACGACGAGCACGATCCGGACACCGTGCTCGCGGAGGATCGTCCTGCCGGACGCGCAGGACACCGTGCCGTTGCTCGCCACCGCGCCTGCCGGGGAGAGGAGCAGCACGAGAGCCATGCCCGCGAGCACGCTCATCCTGGTACACATGGCCCTGCCGGTCACCCCGCCCCCCTTTCGTTGGCTGCCAACCCGAGTGCTATGGCCCGGCCATCGTTACAGACTCGACGCTGACGATCGTGTGGGCTCCGCTGCCGCGCTGGAGCGTGACGGTGTAGCGGCCAGGCGGCAGTGCGCGCAGCATCGTCATGCGCACGCTCATGCCCCCGTCGGCGACGTGAGCGATGCCTGTCGCAAAGACCATGCGGCCCCGGCTCAAAATCGCATCCTGGGGGGCTCCCTTGGCCGCGGCCTTCGCGGAACTGGAGACTGGCTTCGTGGTGCACCTCCACTGGTGCTTGTGCTTGGAGTCCACGATCACGCACTGTGCGAGCTTGACCACGCTTCGGGGCCCCGCCGGGCCGCCGGGCCCGGTGGATCCCGTCGGGCCGGTCTGGCCGGTCGCGCCGTTGGCACCGCGTTCGCCTTGGCTGCCTTTTTCGCCGGTCGCGCCGGTTTCGCCGGCTTCGCCCTGCACGCCTTCGAGTCCTTTGGCACCTTCTTTACCGGTCGCGCCGGTTTCGCCCTGAGCGCCCGTCACGCCGGTCGCGCCCGTGGCACCTGTGGCGCCCGTCACGCCTGTGGCGCCTGTTGCACCCGTGGTGCCTGTGGTGCCTGTGGTGCCTGTTGCGCCTGTTGCACCCGTGGAGCCCGTGGTACCCGTCGCGCCCGTGCTGCCTGTGGCACCGGTCGCGCCCGTTTCGCCCGTCGCGCCTGTGGAGCCCGTCGCGCCCGTTTCGCCTTTTTCGCCCTGGGCCGCGGCCTTCAGGAAGATCGCCTTGACTTCACTCGCTGCTTCAAGGGTGATTTCACAGGTCGGTTCGGCGCCGGGGCAGCCGATCCAGCCGGCGAATTCGTAGCCGGCGTCAGCCGCCGCCGTCAGTTTGACAGTGGTTCCGCCATCGAATTCGGCGGCGCAGCTGCTCACGCTGCATTCGATCCCGCTGGGCGTGGACGTAACTGTGCCGTGGCCTGATTTGGCAACCGTGAGCGGGAACCTCGGCCCGAACACCGCATTCACCGTAGAGTTTTCTTCGAGGGAGAAGGAACAGAACGAGGTGCTGCAGCCTGCGGCGGAGCCGGTTCCCTGCCATTCTTTGAAGTACTTGCCGGGGTCTGGGATCGCCTTGAGGGTGACGTTGTACGGGTAGGGGTAGGACGACGCACACGGGCCAAATCCTTTGCCGAGGATGGTGCATTCGATCCTCCCACCGGGCCCCGCCGAGGCCGTAAGGTCCTTTTCGATGTTCGTGGCGGTGCAGGTGAGACCGCTCACGTGCATTTCGATGTAGTTCGCTGGTTCGCCTTCGACGCTGCATTCGAGTGATGCTTCGCCGACCGTCGGGTCGTCGGGTTCGAACTTCCACTGGCCGCCGTAGCTTGTGCCACCGGAGATTTCGAATGTGCCGTCGCATTCCGTGAACACGGTCCGCGACAGGGTGACGGTGGCGGTTTCCCCGGGTTCGATTTCACCCCCGCCTTCCGTGAACGCCCCCGTGGCGCATATCGAACCGTGTGGGCTGTTTAGACCCAGCCTCGAGTGGTTTTCCATCGTGAACGTGTCGTCGGCCGATGCCTGGGCCGCACAGCAGAGGCTCGCGAGCGCCACGCACGCGAGCACCAGGATGGAACGTGAGCTACACAGCTTGCGTGTTGGCACGACGGATGGCCCCCTTGTTGGGTCGGATGCGGTGATCTGGGAGAGCGACCGGCCGGCAGACTCGTCACGCCATTGGCGAGCCGTGCTAGCGACCCCGATGCCGGGAGCTCACTTCCCCGCCACCATCGACCACAGCGCAGGGGTTCTTGAGGGCGGCGTGAGAAGCTGCGCCGGCAGGGACCGCTGCTCCGTCGCGCCGGAGCGAGCGTACTTCGGGGAAAGCGTGCTGCGAGGGGCCCCGCAGCCGTTCTCTATAAGCTGGGCGGGTGATGAGGAGGGCGCGGTGCGCAACCGTCGTGTTCTCAGTCCTGCTTGTCGGGGCGATGGGCTTGACGCTCGGCGGCTGCGGTGGGGCGGCGAGCAACAGCAGCATCCCGGCCGTCGCTCAGGTCACCCGCGCGGCATACGTCAGCTCCCAGGGTCCGGGCTTCAAGATGCTGATGACGATGAGCGGAGACATCGGTGGCGAATCCTTCTCCCTGAACATGAGTGGGGCGTTCGACGAACATGGCCAGCGTGGCTCCATGTCAGAGACAGTCGAGGGCAAGACCGTCGCGGTGCTCATGGACCTTCCCTACGCGTACATCCAGGTGGCCGGGAAGCCGATCAAGGGAAAGCCGTGGGCCCGCTTCAATGTCGAGGGATTCACCCAGTCTCTCGGTATCGGCAGTTCGCTCGACAACAGCGGCAACCCGTCGCAGTGGCTCGACTTCCTCAAGGCGACGGGACAGGCCAGCGCCGTCGGCATGCAGACGCTACGCGGGGTGCCCACCACCCACTACCACGCGCTCGTCAACTTTGCTCGCTATCCAACCGTGGCGCCGGCTCCGCTTCGAAAGGAGGCGCAGCAGGAGGGGGCGCTACTCGAGCGGATCAGCGGGCAGAGCAGCTTGCCGATCGACGTATGGATAGACGGGAGCAACCGGATACGCCGCTATCAGGTGCAGGTGCCGCTCTGCTACCAAGGGGAACACGCCAGTGAGTCGGTGAGCTCCGAACTGTATGACTACGGCACGCAGAGCATCCCGGCGCCGCCGGCGGCGTCCGAAGTCAGCGACCTGAGCAAGGAACTCGACTCGAAAAGCTCGGGCGCTCTGCAGCAGCTTCACTGCTGAATCTCCTCACCGAGGAACGCCACGAGGTCGCGCATCGCGGCGGTGTCCTGGAGCAGGAAGGCGTGCCCGCCCTCGTAGTCCCGGAACTCGGCGCCGGGAATGCGCGATGCGATCGCCCGGCCGTTCTCGGCCGGCGCGATCTCGTCGTAGCGCCCGGAGGCGACGAGCGTAGGGCAGGCGATCAAGGGCAGGCGGTCCCAGACGTCGTGCCCCGCGCGGGCCACCATCTGGGCCGCGCTGGCGGCGGCGCCGGCCGCATCCGGCACGGCTTTCGGAGCGAAGCGTTCGGCAACCATGCGGTCGTCGGGGTGAGCATCGAACCAGTCCTCGTCCCAGCGACTGTCGACGAGCTTGAGGCCAACCACCGCTCGATCCCGCTCCGGGATCGCGAGCAGATCCTGCAGCGGGTAGGAGGACCCGCCCTCGCCACCGGATGAGGTGCAGAGGAGCGCGAGGCGCTCGACCCGCTCGGGATCGGTGACTGCGAACTCCTGAGCGACCATTCCCCCGAAGCTGATGCCGATGACACGGCAGGCCTCCCAGCCGACGAGGTCGAGCAGACCCTCGACGTCTTCTGCCAGGTCAGCCATCGTGTAGGAGCCGTTCGGGAGGCCGCTGGGGCCAAAGCCGCGGTAGTCCCACGCCAGCAGCTCGAACTCCCCGGCGAGGTAGTCGAGCATCGGCCGTGCCTCGGCCAACGATCGGCCCGACCCGTTGCAGAACAGGACCCGCGGGCCGCTCCCCCATCGCTCCCAGCCGAGCTCGACGCCGTTGACGGTGTCTACGGGCACGACGCTCCTCGATCCGGTCCTGGCACCCGATCAGCCTAAGGCGCGAGGCGGAACGGCGGGTAGCGGTCGGTGACCAGCACGTGGGCGTAGGCGACCACCCGGTTGGTCCAGCGGCCGACGCCGACGAGGTAGTCGAACATGCCGCGCGGGTAGCGCCCGGTGAACAGGATCGTGAACCAGGCTGCGATCACGACGAAGATGGCGCCGATGTAGAGGAAGAACAGCACGATGTAGTGCGGGATCGCCAGGATCCACTTGACCAGCGGCAGCCAGCGGTTGAGGTCGTTGGCGGCGTCCGGGTACTCGAACTCGAGATGGACCGCCTGGTGGTCGTCGGTGGAGGGGTAGCGGTCCTCCATCAGGGCCACGTACACGCCGATGCGGGCGGAGAAGCGCATCAGCTCGCGGTTCCAGTCAAACCACCAGCGCGGGTACTTCTGGCGGAACAGGATCAACAGCAACGTGGGCAGGACCACCAGGCCGGCGCCGACGATCCCGACCTCCTTGCCGCCCCCGTAGGCGTAGCTGCCGCCCTCGATAAGGCCGATCACGATCGCGATCGGGATCACCATGAAGAGGCGGAAGAAGGTGGTCAGGCGGTTCAGCGGCCGGTCGGGGTAGTCGACCGAGTACTGCACGGGATATGGGGTGTCGGGGTTCATCACGTACCTTTCAGTGAGGTGTACGGCGTACACTCGTGTCCGGGCACTATAGGTGTACGGTGTACACTTGTCAAGGCCGATGGCAAAACAGAAGACAACTACCCGCGAACCACTGAGCAGGGCTCGGGTGCTCGGAGCCGCCGTGGCGCTCGCCGACGAGGCCGGGCTCGAAGGCTTCAGCATGCGCGGCCTCGCACAGGAGCTCGGGGTGGTGCCGATGGCGCTCTACAAGCACGTGGCCAACAAGGACGAGCTCCTCGACGGCATGGTCGACATCGTCTTCAGCGAGATCGAGCTCCCTCCCGGAGACCTCGACTGGCGCTCGGCCATGCGCGTCCGGGCGCTCTCGACACGGGAGGCCCTCAAGCGCCACGGCTGGGCCATCGGGATGATGGAGTCGCGACGCCCCGGGCCGGCGAACCTGCGCAACCACAACGCGGTGATGGGCTGCCTGCGCGGTGCCGGCTTCGCATTCACGATGGCGATCCACGCCTATTCGCTGCAGGACGCCTACATCTACGGCTTCGCCCTGCAGGAACGGGACACGGGGTTCGAGACCCCCGACAGCGCCGGCGAAGCGGCACAGCGCAGGGCGATGGCCGTTGCCAGCCTCGAGGAGTACCCGCACCTGGTCGAGATCGCGACGAAGCTCCCGGGGTCCGGTTACGACAACGCCGTCGAGTTCGCCTGGGGGCTCGACCTGATCCTCGACGGGCTCGAGCGTCTAATTCGCTAGAGCAGCCCTACCTGGCGCAGGATCGAGACGGAGTCCGAGTAGACGTCCTTGCGCTTGACCTTGCCGTCCTCGAACGGGATCACGTCCATGCCGTTCCACTCGATGCGCTTGCCGGACGGCTCGGCCACGATGTCTCCCCGGCTGAGCGGCTTGACGTGGGTCGCCGAGGCGGTCCACTCCTGCACGACGAGGTCCTCCCGCACGTAGAGCCTGCGGGTCTGGAAGTTGATGTCGGGCCAGGCCTCGAAGATGCCGGCGATATGGGCGAGGGCCTCCTCGCCCTCCGCTCGCTCTCCCGCCGTGTGGTTCTCGAACACCATGTCGGGAGCGTGCATGGTGGCGATCCGCTGGACGTCGTGGTCGTTCCAGGCGTCGTTGTAGGCGGCGATCGTCTCGCGCAGTCCCTCGGCCGTGGCGGTCATGCCCAGTTCATCGGTTCGTAGCCGCTCGTCCGCGGCGCCGAGATGATCAGGACGTTGACGGACTCGCCGCCGTCGTTGCGAACCGTGCGCTTGTGCTCGGGGTCGATGCGGGCGTAGGTGCCCGCCACCACTTCGTGATCCTCGCCGTCGATGACCAGCACGGCATTGCCGTCGAGGACGACGAAGACCTCCTCCTGGTCACGGTCGATCTCGTCGTGGGTGGGAATCTCCGAGCCGGGAGTGACCTCGACCACGTTGATCCCGAACGAATCGACCCCGAGGGTGCGGCGAACGAGCCGCCAACTGCCCGTCGTCTCGAATTCATCCGTGGTCGCGATGTTGAAGCTCACGAGGACAACATACGCCCCTCACGACCGCCGGGGCGGATGGGCTTCTCAGACGCCTGCGGGACCCGCGTCGCCGGTGCCGGGGCGGGTTGCCTCCATGCGGTTTAGCTCGCGTGCGACGCGTGCGACGCGTGCAAGGCGAGCTTGAATTCGCCGAAGCCTTCGTCCTGGTTGCAGGTCATCGTCGTCTTCGTGTCCCGGCAGGAGAGCTTGTCCGGGAACACGACCATCTGGTTGGTGGGCAGCGTTTCGCCGCGGCGGGCGACCCTTACCCCGACGGATTTCGCGCGGCCGGTGGGTCCCAGGCGGTAGGCGCGCCTGGTGGCCAGCAGCTCACACGTGACCGAGTTCGGGCTCGGCGTCCACACGCAGCGAACGGTGTCGCGCGGGTTGGAGAAGTGGCACGGCAAGGTCGGACCCTCGTTGCAGGCGAAATGCTCGGCGGTGTGAGAGGTTGCGGCCGCGGCCGGAGGGGTGCCGGCACCACCCGACAGCAACGCGCACGCGATCACGCCCGCGATGGCCGCCAGTAACGCCGCTGTCGCGATGGTCCGCGTCCGCGTCCGGCTCATGACACGAGCGTAAACCCGGTGGACGACGGTAAGGCCACGGCCGCTCGCGAGCAGCCGCCCGATGTCCAGAATTGGACCTCTCGACGGGCTCGTGCTCTGGTACCGTCCTTGACGATTCCCGCAGCGTCGCTACGGCTCGCACGGAGGCGAGGTGGCACTCGGGGCCGGTCTCGGAAACAGGGGGTGGGCGATGATCGCTGAACTGGTGGATGCCACGAGGCCCGGTCCGGCCGAGGGAAGAAGCTTTACCCGCGTAGCGTGCGTGATCGCGGCCCTGGTGGCCTGCCTGTGCGTGGGCGCGCCCGCAACCGCCGGCGCTGCCGCCGGCCACAGCATCACCACCGGCGAATCCCATGCCTGTGCCGCGCTCGCGACGGGCCACGTCGAGTGCTGGGGCCTCAACGAATCCGGTCAGCTTGGCGACGGCACCTTCGAAGACAGCTACACGGCGGTCGAAGTGGAGGGTCTCACCGGCGCGACGCAGGTCTCGGCCGGTCGCGAACACACCTGTGCGGTGGTCGCCGGCGGTCACGTCGACTGCTGGGGCGGGGGCCGAGAGGGTGAGCTGGGGAACGGCGGCGAAGAAACCAGCGACGCCCCGGTCGAAGTGCAGGGCCTCGCGGGCGCCACCCAGGTCTCGGCCGGGACCTACACCACATGTGCGGTGCTCTCGAGCGACCACGTGAAGTGCTGGGGGGAAGGTGGCGACGGCCAGCTGGGCGACGGCAGCGAAGCCTCCAGCAGCACCCCTGTGGAAGTGCACGGGATCAGCAGTGCGATCCAGATCGGCGCCGGCGGTTCGCACACCTGCGCTGTGCTCTCGAACGGACACGTCGTCTGCTGGGGCTACGGCGGTCTTGGTCAGCTCGGGAATGGTCACGAAGAAAGCCATGACACGCCGGTCGAGGTGCAGGGTCTCAATAGCGCCAACCAGGTCGCCTCCGGGGAAAATCACAGCTGCGCGGTCCTGTCCAGCGGTCACGTGCAGTGCTGGGGTTACGGGAGCTACGGTCAGCTCGGCGACGGCAAAGGCGCGAGCAGTGACACACCGGTCGAAGTCCAGGGGCTCGGCAGTGCGATACAGGTCGCGGCCGGCAGCGACCACACATGTGCACTCCTGATCTCCGGTCATCTCGAATGCTGGGGCTACGGCGGGCACGGCCAACTCGGAGACGGAGAAACCTCTAACGCCGATACGCCGGTGGAAGTGACAGGCCTCGCGGACGGCACGCAGGTGACGGCGGGGGGCGAAGACTCATGTGCCTTGCGCACCAGCGGTCACCTCGACTGCTGGGGATGGGACCAATACGGCCAGCTGGGCGACGGAACGGCCGAATTTGCATATCGGCCCGTCGAAGTGCGCGGTCTGTCCACCACCGCCCAGGCATCGGCCGGCGAATACATCACCTGCGCTGTGCTCACGACTGGCCATGCCGATTGCTGGGGCTATGGCGTCGAGGGCGAGCTCGGCGACGGCACCTTCGAAGGCAGTTACACGCCCGTCGAAGTCGAGGGCCTGAGCGGCGTCACCCAGATCTCTGCGGGCGAGTACCACGCCTGCGCGGTGCTGTCCGGTGGCCACGTGCAGTGCTGGGGCGACGGGGGAGAGGGACAGCTCGGTAACGGCAAATACGAATCCAGCGACACCCCGGTGGAAGTAGAAGCTCTGACCGGCGTGACCCAGGTTTCAGCCGGTGGGCTGCACACCTGCGCGGTCCTCTCCAGCGGTCACGTCAAGTGCTGGGGCTATGGAGCAGAAGGGGCACTCGGTGACGAAAGCGAAGAAAGCAGCGACGCCCCGGTGGAAGTGCACGGTCTAACGGGCGCGACCGAGGTCTCAGCTGGTCGATATCACACCTGCGCGCGCCTGGCCACGGGTCATGTCTACTGTTGGGGCTACGGAAGTGACGGCGAGCTCGGCGACGGCGCCGACAAAACCACCTACACCCCCGTCGAAGTCCAAGGCGTCACGAACGCCACGCAGATTGGGGCCGGGGACTACCACACCTGTGCGACGTTGTCCACGCGCAAGGTCGAGTGTTGGGGCTACGGCGGTAATGGCGAGCTCGGCAACGGCTCAGCCGAAAGCGCAGCCACGCCGGTCGAAGTGCAGGGCCTGACCACTGCGACGCAGGTTGCCGCGGGCAGCGAAGTCTCGTGTGCCCTGCTGACGGACGCAACAGTCGATTGCTGGGGGTGGAACGGCTGGGGAGGGCTCGGCGATGGGAACTTCGAAAGCAGCTATGTGCCGGTGCAGGTCAAGCACCTCTCGAACGCCGTCGAAGTGACGGCCGGCGAATACCACACGTGTGCCGTGCTCTCCGGCGGCCATGTTGACTGCTGGGGCTACAACCAATACGGCGAGCTCGGAACGGGCCGGTCGCTGAGCGAAGTGCCGACGGAAGTCCTCGGCGTCTCGCTTGCCGAACCGCCGAGCGTCGAAACCGGTGCGGCCGAAGAAGTGACGGCCGAAACGGCGGTGCTCCACGGGACCGTCGATCCCGAGGGCGAAGAAGTCACGAGCTGCACGTTCGAATACGGCGAAACGAGTTCCTACGGCTCGAGCGTGCCCTGCTCGCCGACGCCCGGATCGAGCAAAGTAAAAGTGACCGCGGATCTCTCCGGCCTCACGGTCAACGCGATCTACCACTTCCGCATCACGGTCACCACCCCCGCCGGCACCACGGTTGGGAAAGATCGCACCTTCACGTTGCTGCTGACGAGCGCGACCGGTGAAACCGCCAGCGCCGGGACGCCGGCGAAAGCAACCGACGGCAGCCTGTCGGTGGAAGCAAGCGGCGGGACCGGCATGGTCACCATCGGCCGCTACGGCCCCAACATCGGCGGCCCGTCGCTCGTGCACGGCAGCGGTTCCTATTTCCAGGTCTACCACAGCGCGTCGGCGAGCTTCAAAAAGATCGAATACAGCGACTGCGAACTAAACGGTGCCAAGACGCTGTGGTGGGACAACCCCAACTCGGGTTGGGAACCGATCTCCGAAAAAACCGCCGTCTACAGCGAATCCCCGACGCCCTGCATCACCGTCACGGCGACCGAAAGCACGATCCCCAGCATCGCCCAGCTGCTGGACCCGCGACACGTGGCGGGCCCGGCGGACGCGGAGGAATACGGCAAATGCGAGGCCTTCAAGCACGGCGTGTACGGCGACAGCGGGTGCACGACGCAGGATCTGAAGAAGGGTCAGCCGAAGGGCAAATACGAATGGTTCCCGGCACCGGTCGGATGCTTCGGACAGAAGAAGGGGCACTACGGCGACGCTGGCTGCACACAGGAAAAGTATTCGGAAAACAAGAAGACCCACGAAAAGAAGTACAAGGGGTCCTACGAACGCGGCTCAAACGCCTTCACCGGCACCGCCGGGCCGACGAAACTCGCGGTGCAGGGCTTCGGCACGCTGGAATGTGCCGCCGGGTCGCCGCAGGAAGCCACGCTCGGATCGGCGAAAGTCGGGACCGCCACGCTGTCGCTGACAGGCTGCAGCTTCGCTGGGGAACGGTGCACCACCACCGGGCAGCCGACGGGGACGATTGAGGCCGCTGGACTCGAAATGCTCCTCTACGAAGAAGCGGGGAAGGCGTACGTCGGGCTGTACGGGGAACCGGTGGTGAGCTTCAGCTGCGGCTCGACCCCCTTCACCGTGAGCGGTGGCCTGTCCGCAGAAGCGAGCGGTGCGGTCAACGTCATGAGCAGTACCGGTCAGTGGGTGTTCGCGTCCGGAGTGGGGGAGCAGCTGCGTGTCCGCCATGGCTCGACCGAATCGGAAGGCACGTTCACGGGCACGATCAAAACCTCGAGCGAACAGCCGCTCGAGGTACACAAGCGGTCCTAGACCAGGCTGGCGACCACGGCGACCGCCGTCCGCGAGCGGGCTTCGCCGCTCACCTTCTGCCCCCGGCCTGTAGCTGCCCGATATGAGCCTGGATGGCCGCATATTCTTTGCGGCTCTTCGCCTGCTCGGCTTCCATCTGTCGGAGGGACTGTTCGTCCGCGCGCTGGGTTTCTTGGGAGACCGCGTTCAGTTCGCTTTTCGCCTTGCCGGCGAAGTAGCTGTCGGTGAGCATCGGACCCAGTCCGATGCCGAAGGTGATCAGGACCCCCGACAGCACGATGATGGCCACACCCTGCTTCCTCGCCCACCGGCTCGGAGGAGACGCTACGATCAGAATGCCGACGAGCATTCCGAACAGTGGCAGCAGGACCGCGGATAGATATCCCGCCACGACCAGCGCGACGTGTTTCCTGCCGTCCTCGGCTCCGTGGGTGGCGCCCGCCGTCTCGACAGCGTCCATGGGGACACATCGGCGGAGCCGGCCGTCCTGATGAACCCGGAGGCCACTCCTGGACGGCGCCGGGCGGTGCGGGGAAGCCGGTGTTGGCGAGCCGCTCGGCGGGCCGGCGACTCAGGCGGTGGCGATCACGACGATGAGCAGCAGCAACCCGAATGCCGCCCCGAGGATCGTGAGGACGAGCACCATCCCGTTGTCGGGCGGGGCGAAATCGCCGCGGGCTAGAGCGTGTTCGACCTCGCGCTGGCGGATCATGCCGAACACGATGCAGAGGACCCCCAGCGCCGTGAAGCCGGCGCCGGCGACCGTGTAGGGCCACTCGACCTCGTGGTGGCCCAGCAGGGGTACGACCTTGCCGGCTCCCACGCCGACCGCGATCGAGGCCAGGCCGGTCCTCCACCAGGCCAGGTAGGTGCGCTCGTTGGCCAGGCGGGTGCGCCGCGTGGCGTCGGTCCCTTCGACTTCGGCCGGGTGCGCCGGGGGCCCCGGCGGGGGGGCTTGGGAGCTCACGAGTTGGAGGCTAGCTGTCGCGACCACGGACGCTGTCGATGAGGCTGACCGGCGCCCGGCCTGGGAGCGAGCGTCGGGCCCGGCCAGGCCCCGTCCGTGCTGAGGCGCCGTCGTTCAGCGCTTGCCCGGAACTCCCTGCCCGTGCTAGCTTCTGAGGGGCTGGAAGGCGGCAGCGGAGGGCTGTCGCCGGGGTGGAGTGGCGGGTCGGGACCCGCGAACGGACAAGGAAGGACGAGTCAGGCGATGGGGTACCTCAGAGCGCTGGTGGCGCTGTTGGCAGCGGGGCTCCTGTGTGCTGCGCTGGCGGCCTCCGCATCGGCCCGTGAAGGCGGCGAAAGCCACGAATTCATCGGCAGCGTGAGCTCCGAAATCAGCGTCGCGCCCTCCGAACAGGAACTCGACTTCGCTCAGGTCGAGATCAAATGCAGGGGGGTCAAGCCGGTCAGGACCCACACCAAGTCGGTGTTCCCGGCGCTGAGGATCCTGGTGACGCTCAAATTCATCAAGTGCAAGACGGGCGTGACCAAACTGAACAACAAAACGATCGCCGCATCGAAGGCCACGCTCGGCCTGCCGCTTGAAATCGAATACGCCGCGAACGGCGAACCGAACGCCACGATCGTGAACTCCAAATCCGACCCGATCACCTTCGCCGGCGCGATGGAAGGGTGCACGATCGCGATCTCCCCGACCCGTGCCACCGACACGGCCGTCTACACGAACGGCGAAATCAAGGCCAAGAACGCGAAGTTCTTCCCCACCGGCATCGCCGAAGTGGTCGAAATCGAAAACAGCTTCCGCAAGATCAACTACACGATCGGCGGGGGCGCCTGCGAAGAGCTGAAGAAAACCGAAGGCAAGGAAGGCGAATTCTTCGGCACGCTGCTCACCGGTCTGAAGACCGGCGACCTGTCCTGGGAATAGCCGCCCCGCCGCCAGGGGCGGCCCCGCACCTCCCACACATCCATACTGCGGGCCGGGCGCCCGCGGTCAGCGACGCCCGGCGGGCTCGCCCTCAGACCTTCACGATCACCTTGCCGATGTTGCCGCCGGTGAACAGCAGGTTGAGCGCCTCGGGGGCCCGTTCGAGGCCCTCCACGACGTGCTCGGCCGACTTGATCTTGCCTTCTGAGAGCCAGCCGCCGATCTCGGCCTGGCCTTCGGGCATGCGGGCGAGGTAGTCGAGGATCAGGAAGCCCTCCATGCGGCCCCGGACGCGGATCAGGTTCACGTAGTTGGACGGCCCCTTGATGGCGCCGCGGTCGTTGTAGGCGGAGATCGCCCCGCACACCACGACCCGTCCCTTCATCGCCAGCTGGGCCAGGCAGGTGTTGAGGATGTCGCCACCGACGTTGTCGAAGTACACGTCGATGCCGTCGGGCGCCTCCTCGCGCAGGCGGGCGGCGACGTTCTCGCCCTTGTAGTCGATGGCCCCGTCGAAGCCGAGCTCGTCCGCGATCCAGGAGCACTTCTCCCTGCCGCCGGCGATCCCGATCACCTTCTTGGCGCCCTTCAGCTTGGCGATCTGTCCCACGGTCGAGCCGGTGGCTCCGGCCGCTCCGGAGACGACCACCACGTCGCCCTCCTTCATCTTGCCGACCTCGAGCAGGCCGAAGTAGGCGGTCATGCCGGTGATCCCGAACAGCCCGAGGGCCGCGGTCGGGGGGACACCCGGGGGCAATGCCTGCAGGGCCCGCTCGCCGTCGTCGGCGATCACGTAGTCCTGCCAGCCGGTCATCCCGAACAGCAGCTGGCCCGGCTTGTAGGTGTCGGTATTGCTCTCCAGCACCTCGGCGATGCCGCCGGAGCGGATCACGTCGCCGATCCCGATCGGGGGCAGGTATCCGGGGGCGTCGTCCATCCAGGTGCGGATGGTGGGGTCGATCGAGAGGTAGCGGACCTTCGCGAGGGCCTCACCCGCTCCCGCCACCGGGACGTCCTGCGCTTCCTCGCGGACGGTTCCGTCGTCCACCATTCCCTCGGGGCGCTGCGCGAGCACCATGCGGCGGTTCTGCTCGGTCATTGGGCCACTCCTTGTCTCTGGCAGGTCAGGGAGCGGTTCGGGGACACCGCGCCACCCCTCGCCGGCGATCTTATTCGCGCACGTATGGTTGGCGTGTGCTGAGGCACCGCATCGCTCGCTTGGGGACCTTCACCGTGGCGGTGGCGGCGTCGGTGCTGCTGCTCTGCTCGTGTGGGAGCCAGAGTGGCTCCAACGGGATCGCCTCGGACAGCCCCGCAAGGGCGCTGGCGCGGGTAGAAGCGGCGGCGGCCGGGGCCGCCACGGTTCGCGTGGTGGGGTATCTCCAGCGTCCGACCCGGCCGCTGACGATCGACATGGAACTTTTCAGGGGAGAAGGGGGGACCGGGACGCTCCAAGTGGGGGACCTGCAGACCAAGCTGAAGCAGGTCGACGGCTGGATCTACGTGAAGCCCAATCCGCCCCTGCTGCGGGCGCTCGTCGGACCGACGGCAGCCTCATCGCTGGCCGGGCGCTGGCTGAAGGCGCCCGCGGGGCGCGGGCCGCTGGCGCCGCTGGCCTCGCTGACGGAGCTACGGTCGGTGCTGTTGGGGACGCTGTCCTCGCATCACACGCTCAGGACGGTGGGCGTGCGCAGCGTGGCGGGGCACCCGGCGGTGGCGCTGCGGGACGTTTCCAACGGGGCCACGCTGTACGTGGCCGCCACCGGGACCCCGTACCCGATCGCGATCGTGAGGCCGGGCGGGAGCGCCCTCATGTTCGAACGCTGGAATCAGGAGGTCGTGCTCGAAGCGCCGGCCAACCCGCTGAACATAAAGGCCGTCTTCTCGCTGAAGGCCCTGTAGTTCTTTGGGACACCCCGGCCCCGCTGTATCAGGCCGGGCTGGGGAACTAGAACAAACGTCCACGGCTTATTGCAGCCATCAAGGGGCCTCCCCGGGGGGCCGAGTGGACGGGTGAGCGGCGAAGGATTTATTGGCCGTTCGCCGACCGTCCGACCAACTGCGCCAACTTGAATCGCCTCGAGGAAGCCACCCACCGAGCGCCCGTGCCGGCGCGAGGGTCCGCCGCGCCCAGCGAGCCGCGGGAGCGCGACTGGACACGCGCGATCGTGGTGCTGCTCGTGTGGTGCGCCCTCGGTTCCGGCACAGCGATCGCCGTCTACGTGACCGACGCCTCTGCCGGCGTGGCCGCGCTGCTGGTCGCCTTTGCGGTCGTCATCGGGGCGGTGGGCTGGTACGCCGCCGAGCGTGCGCGGAGAGGCCTGGAAAAGGACAACAAACGCCGCACCCGAGAGCTCAAGAACGCACTCACCGAGCTCGAGGTCGCCCAGGCCGAGACCGTCAGGCGTCTCTCGATGGCGGTCGAGTTCCGCGACGAGGACACCGGCAAGCACGTCGAGCGGATCGGCCGCTTCTCGGTGCTGCTGGCCGAAGCGATCGGCATGGACGCGGAGTTCTGCGAGCGGATCCGCCACGCGGCGCCCCTGCACGACGTGGGCAAGGTGGCGATCCCCGACCACATCCTCTTGAAGCCCGGTCGCCTCACCCCTGAGGAGCGGGCGATCGTCGAGACCCACGCCGAGGAGGGCCACCGGCTCGTGCGGGGCTCCTCGTCGGCGATCCTCGACATGGCGGCCACGATCGCGCTGAGCCACCAGGAGAAGTGGGACGGCAGCGGCTATCCGCGCGGCTTGAAGGGCGAAGCGATCCCGATCGAGGGCCGCATCGTGGCGGTTGCGGACGTATTCGATGCCCTCACCAGCGACCGCGTGTACCGTCCCGCCTTCTCCGTCGAGGAGGCGATCAAGATGATGCGGGACGAGCGCGGCCAGCACTTCGACCCGGTGCTCCTGGACGCCTTCATGGAAGTGCTCGAGGAGCACGGCACCGACGGCTTCGGGGCGATGCCCCCCGACCCGGTGGCGCTGGTGGAGGAAACGCTCGAGCTGTTCGTGTCGGCACTCGGCCGCGGCGAAGCCGAGGGCGCCGAGGAGGCGATCGCCGCCGCTATCGACGGCGGGGTTACGCCCACGATGCTGCACGCCGAGGTGATCAGCCCGTCCCTCAGGCGCGTGACCGTCCTCAGAGCCTCGGGCGAGATCGACGAAGACCGCGAGCGTCGAGCCCTGTCGATCATCAAGCGGGTGCTCGCCACGCTGTCCCGCTACATGACCGCCGAAGCCCAGCCGACCCGCGAGCGGGTGCTGATCGCGAGCGTCGAAGGGGACTCCCACACGCTCGCCCTGCAGATGGTCCACGACCAGCTCGCCGCGGCCGGCTTCCGGACCACGCTCGACACCGACCTCGCCCCCGAGGACCTGCTCGAGGCCGTCACCAGGCGCCACCCCGACCTGGTGGTGGTGGGGGACACGGTGCACGAGATCGAGGACTCGGTCGAGATCGCGATCCGCGACCTGCGCTCCCAGCACCCCGAGATCCCGGTCGTGCTCGGAGGCCCCGCCGTCGGCGGAAGCCTGCCGGCCGAGGACCTGGCCGGGGTTGCCGTGCTCGAGCGGATCGACGAGTCGGTCCACGCCGTGGAAGACCTGCTCGCGGCGCCTGTCTCGACCGTCTAGATTCCCCGCCGTAATGGCGGAACGAGCGATCGTCACCGGTGGGGCCGGATTCATCGGCTCGCACGTGGTCGACGCGCTGCTCGGGCAGGGGGACACCGTGACGGTCGTGGACGACCTGTCCTCGGGCGACCGGGCGCGGGTGCCGGCGGGGGCGGAGCTGCACGAGCTCGACGTGGTGGACCTCGAGCGCTTGCGAGCCCTCGCCCGGGACGTCCAACCGCAGGCGATCTACCACCTGGCCGCCCAGGCGAGCGTGGTGGCCTCGGTGGAGGACCCGCTGAGGGACTGCGACGTGAACGTGAAGGGGACGCTGAACGTGCTCGAGGTCGCCCGCGAAAACGAGGCCCCGGTTGTGTTCACGTCCACCGGTGGAGCCCTCTACGGAGACGAAGCGCCCCGCCCCACGGGAGAGGACCGGATCCCCGCGCCGTTGTCGCCATACGGGTCCTCGAAGTGGGCGGCGGAGGCGTATGTGAAGACGTGGACGCTCTCGCACGGGATCCCCAACGCGACGATGCGCCTCGGCAACGTCTACGGCCCCCGCCAGAGCCCCCACGGGGAGGCGGGCGTGGTGGCGATCTTCACCCACCACCTGTTCACCGACCAGGTCCCGAAGCTCTACGGGCATGGGCAGCCGACGCGGGATTATGTATACGTGGCCGACGTTGTGGACGCCCTGCTGCGGGCAAGGGGGAAGGCGGGGACGTTCAATGTCGCCACCGGCGTCGAAACCGACGTAGCGACGATCTGGAGGGAGCTCTCGCAGGCGGCCGGCAAGTCGATCGAGCCCCAGCTAGAGGACCTGAGGCCGGGGGAGTTGCAGCACAGCTGTCTGGACGCGGGGCTGGCCGAAAGAGAGCTCGGGTGGAAGCCGAGGACCTCGATCTCCGAGGGCCTGGGGCTGACATATAGGGCCCTGATCGAGGAATTCGAAGCCCGGGGTTAGGGGAGGGCCCCTCCGAGAGCGGGTCGGGCGCCCCGCCCGGCCAGGTCTCGCGGAGGTCAGGCGATCGCGGCGGCGCGGAGCGAGGCTGGACGGGCGTGCAAGCGGGCGCCCGGGGGCTTGTAGGGATCGCCCCGGCTGCCGATGGGATCCCCGTGGGAGCCGCCCGCACTCTCAGACCCGCCGCCGCGCTCGTTCTGGCGACCGCCACGGCCGGTCTGCCCGTGGTCACGAGCCCTCCGGCCCTCGCGATCTCAGGGGCCCCGGGCGGGGCGGCCGCCCCCACCGAATCGGAGACTGCCTCCACGGAGAAGACGGGGGCGAAGCTCGTCCCGTACCGCCCGGCGGGCGCCCATCCGGTGCTGACGGCCCTGTCGGTGCCGAAGACCTCGACGCCCGGCAAGCCTCCGAAGGTGACCCTGAAGGTGAGCGAGCCCGGCGTGTCGACCGTGTACCTGAAGGTCAAAATCACGCCCCTGGCGGGCACCCCCGGGACCGCGATCCTCGAGCGGATGGGGTGGGTCCACACCGAACGAACCCTGACCGTGACCTGGCCCTCGACGGCCAAGCTGGGCGCTGGCAGCTACCACGTGCTCGTGACCGGCCAGGACCACAACCGGGCGGCGCTGGTGGAACTCGCACACATCTCCCGCGTGGTGGCGCTGGAAGTCAAGGCGCCCCCGCCGGCGACCCCGCCGCCTTCGACCGTGGCACCGGCCGTCGGCGTGCCCAGCCCGGCCCAGTCGGCGGCCGAAGGGGCCGTCTTCCCGGTCCAGGGGAGCTTCAGCTTCGGAGGCCCGGAAAACCGCTTCGGAGCGCCCCGGGACGGCTACTACCACGAAGGCCAGGACGTGCTCACGGCCGAAGGGACGCCCGTCGTGGCCCCCTACGCCGGGACGATCACCGAGGCCACCAACCAGGAAGGCGGGGGCGGCTACTACCTGGTCGAGCACACCCACGTGGGCTTCGACTTCATGTACGCCCACTGCATGGCCAACTCGTTCCTCGTGAAGGTCGAACAGGCCGTCACGGCGGGCGAGCAGCTCTGCAAAGCCGGCATGACCGGGGATGCCACGGGGCCGCATCTGCACTTCGAGATGTGGCCGGGGGGTTGGCATGCGGCGGGGATCAAACCGATCGACCCGCTGCCGTACCTGGAAGCTTGGGCGGCGGAGAAAGGCTGAGGCGGCCCGCCGGCGGGGCCGCAAGACCGGTTCCGGTGGTCGCGCCGGCAGGTATCAGGCGCTAGCATCGACCGCCGCGGCGAGATAGCTCAGTTGGTAGAGCACACGACTGAAAATCGTGGTGTCCCCAGTTCGAATCTGGGTCTCGCCATAGGCTTTCTGCCTGCTTCGAGGCGCGTGCATCGGAACTCCGTCGTCGCCTATCTGGGGCGATTCTGGACGTGAGTAGTTCCACGTCGTAAACGCGCTCGTTTCTCGCGATTTATCGCCGTCCAATGCGCGAGCGCTTGGCCTCGGGTGCTCGCGTTGCTCGGCTAGCCACGGCAACCGGTCGCTGGTCAGGCCGGTCTCGGGGATGGCTGTCGGTGTGGATGATGGGCAGATGGTCGTGAAGGTCTGCGATGTCCAGCAGGTGTAGGAGCAGCGGACAGGGGATCACGCAGAAGCGATCGCCGCCTTGGGTCGCGGCGTCAAGGAGGGCGTGCAGGCCGCTGAGGTCGAGGAAGGAGACCTCGGCGACGTCAAGCACAACGATCTGGGTGTGATCTGCCAACTGGGCGCTGAGGTGGTCGCGCAGCTCCTGGCTGCTGACCAGGTCGAGTTCGCCGCTGACGTTGACGCGCACGGTCCTTTCGGTGCGCTCGCAGGTGATCTGGAAGGCGTCGCTGATCACGCTCGATCAGCTCTGCGCTCGCTGGACGGGCGGGCCGTGAATCGCTCTAGGCGTCCTCCGGCGTGGGTGGGGCCGCCGACCAGCGTTTTGTCAGGGCCGCACGCCGCGTATTGGGGACGATCCTCGGGCGGCGGTGGGTTTCCGGCTCGCGCGAGCACGGGGAATCCGCAGTGAAAGCATCGACGATCGTTCATCCGTGGCTCCTGGTGTTGGCAGTCGCGAATGTCGCGCGGAGCGAAAACGGCGGATCGGCGTGCCGGAACCGGATCGCCCACGCGGGACCGAAAGGATGGCCTTCCGCCGCGACCCACTGGGGGAGGGCGGAAAACCAGTCTTGATTATCGGCTCAGCACGGGACCTTGTCAAGCAACGGCCCAGTAGGAGCTGTGCGAGCGGCAGGTGGCTCAGGCCCCGCTGTCGCCCTCGCTCGCGGGATCGCTATTCCCGTCCGGTGCGAGGATGAAAACCTCGACGCCGAGGTCGGGATCGATGTGGTTGGTGCTCATGAATCCGATCACGCTGCGCCCGGTCAGGGCCTCCACATCGGCGTCCAGGTCATCGTGCATCGCCCGCTGTAGGCCGTGGCGCACGCGAAACACGGTCTCCTCGTCGCCGATCCTGATCAACTCGCGCTCGGCCACGGTCAACGCGTCCTCCACCACGACAAACACGGCATCGCGGCCGATCGTCGTGCGCGCCCGACCCGGGCCACGACCACTGACGGCCGCCGTCCGCCGAACCACCGCGCGGGAAATCTCAGCCGCCAACCGACCACCACTCAAAGGCTCATCCGACACCGCTTTGCCTCCTCCGCTCGTCCTTCTGCCGTAGAGACAGAAGGCCCTGCAGATCAAAGGGATCGCTTAGAAATGCCCGAGGCTGGCGGCCCCGCCGGCGGGACAATCAACTCGATGCCTCGCCCCAACGCATCCCACGGTGAGCAAGGCCGACTGAACCCAAGACACTACACCCCCACCCCAAACACCGAGACCGGCGTGACGCTCCTGCTCAGTGGCCCGCGCTACACAGCAAAGCTCCCTGCGAGTACAGAGGCCCGGGCGGTGGTGCTCCCGGGGTGGCTCGCGTGCCTCCCCGCCTGCGGTTCCCTCGCTTGGCTCCTCGTCGCCGGATCGCCTCGGACGTCGGCACCCGGGGACAGCGGATCCGCAACTGATTGCGGGCACTCAGCGTCTCCCACGCGCGAAGCAGTCGCGCCAACACGGCTGCCCGGGGCCTGGAACCGCTTTGTGTAGATTCGGTGCCGACCCCAGACGATAGGAAGGCCTCATGGAGTACGTGAACCTCGGCGCGACAGGCCTGCGCGTGTCTCGTGTCTGCCTCGGGATGATGAGCTTCGGTGACCCGAAGGAGAGGGAGTGGGCCCTCGACGAGGCGTCCTCCGAGCCGATCGTGCGTGCCGCGGTCGAGAGCGGCGTCACCTTTTTCGACACCGCTGACACCTACTCAGCCGGCGCCAGCGAGGTCATCACGGGGCGCCTGCTGCGGAAGTTGCTCTCGCGCGAGGAGTACGTACTCGCGACGAAGGTATTCATGCCGATGACAACCGGCGAGAACGGAGGCGGCCTCTCGCGCAAGCACATCCTCGCCGCGATCGATGCGTCCCTGCAGCGGCTGGAGCTCGACTACGTTGACGTCTACCAGATCCATCGTTGGGACAACCGCACGCCGATCGAGGAGACGATGGACGCGCTCGACACGGTGGTCCGCGCGGGCAAGGCCCGCTACATCGGTGCCAGCTCGATGTTCGCGTGGCAGTTCGCCAAGGCGCAGCGCGCCGCCGAGCGGGCGGGCCTGCACCGGTTCGTCTCGATGCAGAACCACTACAACCTCGTCTACCGGGAGGAGGAGCGCGAGATGATCCCCCTCTGCCTTGACGAGGGCGTCGGCGTGATCCCCTGGAGCCCGCTTGCTCGCGGCCTGCTCGCCGGCAACCGCACCCGCGGCGGCGAGCGCCTCACGACGCGCTCCGGCTCGGACGCGTTCGGCGACTATCTCTACGCGCAGCCGACCGACTTCGACGTCGTTGATCGGGTTGCCGAGGTCGCCGCCGAGCGGGGCGTCCCGCCGGCACAGGTCGCCCTCGCGTGGCTGTTCCACAAGCCCGGCGTCACCGCCCCGATTGTCGGCATGACCAGGCCCGAGCACCTGACCGACGCGATCGCCGCCGAGCAGTTCGAGCTCTCCGAGCAGGAGGTGGCTCGCTTGGAGGAGCCCTACCGGCCGCACCCCGTCCTCGGCCACGGCTAGGCACGCCGCTCTGGGCTGCGCGTTGGGCATCCTGCTGTTCGTCCCGCTCGGCGACGTCCGCGGCCGGCGCCGGCTGGTCCCGACAATGATGGAGCCTGGCAAATGGAGGAGTCCGTAAGACTTAGAGTGGCTAGCCGATAATCGCTTATCTCGAGGATCTCGTGGAGGAGCGCGGCTGGCCCGATCGGCTCGTGATTGTGCTCGAGCAGAGCCTCTTCGAGGGAACCGACCGAGCCACCTACTCAGCCGAGGCCGACGTCTCCCCGCCGACGGCGAGCAACGATCTGCGACGCCTGCTCGGCGCGGGACTCATCACACAGCAGGGCAGAGGCCCGACACGCGATACGTCCCGAGCGAGGACTTGGAAGACGCTGTACGACGACGGCTCGACGCGCCCGACTGCATGATCGCG
Organism: uncultured Solirubrobacteraceae bacterium; assembly: GCA_963846255.1. Classification (GTDB taxonomy): domain Bacteria; phylum Actinomycetota; class Thermoleophilia; order Solirubrobacterales; family Solirubrobacteraceae; genus Palsa-744. Next base: position 2,302,066 of record CAWJVE010000002.1, on the reverse strand, counting down.
CAGCAGCCGCTTCGGTGATCCCGCGGCCGTCGCGGGCCCCCGGGCCGAGCGCGACCCCGCCTCAGCGCGGGTCCCGATTTCAACACAACGCCTCATACGCCTGCGCAACGACCCGGACCGACCGCGGGCCCGCTCATGCGAGGCTCGGCTCGAGTGCGCATACGTCCAACGCTCGGCCTATCAGCGCTATTCCGCGTGGATGACCCTATTACAGCCCCCGAGGGTGAGTTCGAACGGCCCGTCGCTCGTCACTTCCACCTTCGCCTTGCAGTTCAGGCCTGCACGCTTCGGTGTCACCGTCGCCGTCGCCAGATTGGTGGCCGTGACGACCAGGCGGTCTTCCGCCTTTTCCGTCGGCGCTGGACCCCAGGCGAGGGTTCGGCGCGTGTAGGGAAGCGGTCCGTGCGAGCCGCCTTCCAAGACGCCCGGAGTCACCTCGAGGGGCAGCGCGGGCGGGTCGCCCAGGCCCTCCGCGTGCGAGAAGGCGTCGATTTCACCCGTTTCGCCAGCCGTGCGTACCGTCAGCCCCGAAAGCCAATAGGCGTGGTTGGACGCACCGACGGACTGCGTGGCCTCGCTGGGATTCACCAGGTAGGTCACGTGATACGGGTTTCGGTCGACGGTGTTGTTGCCGAAGAATTCAGCCGCCGGCTTGAATTCGTCGTTGTTGCCCAGCGTGATGTGTCCGGCGGGCGCGAAGATCCACTCGTCGTAGCGCAGGCCCGCTTTGTCGGCGTTCAGGAAAGCCGCTTCGTACAGGGCCGGGGGGTCCAGTTCGTCCTCGGAGCCGTCCCAATCCATCACCGGGATGTTCCGCAGCGAGGAGAGCTCGTCTTCCGAGGGCGACCCCACGATCGAGAACGCTCGCCCGAACAGGTCCGGCCAGCGGCTGGCCAGGCGGTAGGTACCGTCCCCACCCATCGAGTAGCCGGTGACGTCTGCTTTTTCGGGATTGAGCTGGTAGTGGTGGGCGACGTCGGCCCACATCTCGAACACGTCCGCTTCGGCGTAGTTTTCATAGCTACCGTCGGGTCCGCGCGCCTCCGGCGAGGCGAAGACCGACCCGGTGCCTTCTTCGGCCATCTCCGAAGCCTCGTGGCTGCCGAGGAACTCGTTGTAGTTGGCCGAAAGCCCGTGCATGCTGAGGATCAGTCCGAAACCTCCGGGGGGGACCGGTTTGTTGGGGACGTAGACCGCGTAGGGCTGGAGCTGGCCGATGAACGGGCCGGTGCATTCTTTTTCTTCGGGGTTGGTCACTTTTCCGGTCAGGCACTCTTTTTCGTAGTCCACGCCCTGACCGAATTCGAAGTGGCTGGCCATGATGCGATCCATGTCGCCGGTCTTGGGGACCGCCGATTCATCGGTTTCGTGGGCGAGCAGCTTGGCGAAGTCGACGTCGGCGTTGAACTGGCTCACGTTGCCGGTGGCGAGCGCTTCGGCCTGTTCGCGCTCACGCCACCAGGTGCCGTCTTTTTTGGCCTGGACGCCCCCCTCGACGATCGTGTTGGACGTCCCCGGTTCGTAGATGCGCGGCACCGGCTCGTGGGTGCGGAAGGCCATGTCGAAGAATGCGGGGCAAGAGGTAGCGCAGCCCCCTGGCTGCGTTTCCGCGGCTTCCACGCCCGGGCGCAGGTACTCGTTGGTTTCGGTGTCCCACAGACCAACCCCGGCCTCCATTCGGACCACCGAGGAGCCAGGGTCCCACGCTGCGTGCGGCACGCTCACTTCGAACTGACGGCGGACCATGCTCACGGACACGGTGGGCGCGGGCTTCACTTCGGCGCCCGTTGCGTTTGTGAGGGCAGCGCTCGTGCCGTGCACGGTCAGGAACAGCTGCCCAGGCGATTCCACACCCGAGTCGAACGGCCAGGACACCGCCGTCGGGGATTCACCCAGAGCGACAGTGAACGCCACCAGTTCGGGGTCTTTGAGCGCGTTCAGCGTGACTCGGAAGGCTGTCGCCTTGGGTAGCGGCTTGACGCGGAATTCGACCAGGTCGGCGGCGTTGTCTGCGTAGACCGGGTTCGTCGGATAGGTGATTGTGCCGCGCTTGGGGGAGAACAGGAAGGACGCCGGGGAGAAGGGATCTTTCGGGTCGGGGGTCGATTCGGCACCGTGGTCGTCGTAGAGAAAGCCCTGGTAGAGGAACTCGCCCTTGCTGTAGGCCTCGGCTCCGGAGATCAGGATCGGCTTCGCCTTCCACGGGGCCGCGTTCTGCAGCTGCGGCGCGGCGGCCAAGGGCTCGTAGAGGAGGGCGGGCCCCGGCGCGGGGCCCGGCCCCCGGTAGAGCGAGGTGTTGCGCGCCTGTGCCGGCGCGACCCCTGCCGCGCACAGGACCATCAGAAGCCCGCAGGCGAGGGGGGAAACCACTGCCCGTGCCCGCGGCCCGCTTGCCCCTACCGAGCGCGCGATCCTTTCGACCCACCGCGTCCCCGCCTGCCCCATCAAGTACCTCCCCTTTTTCTTGTGTTGCTGCGCTTCCCGCCCGAGCGGGACGCTAAACACAGATTTCGGCGCGAAGAGCAGGCGGTGTGCACGTTTCGGGAGCGTGCAAGCCGTTTTATGAGGTGACTCCGCAAGTGGGAGTGGCCTCGATGCGCGGACACGACAGCTCCTGATGGCTCACCGGTCGGGAGACCACGGAGCCCGGAAGGCCAGGGCCGAGGCTGAGGATCAGGGACCAGAGTTGCCCGTTTGTCACACGGACAGACACGTCGAGCATGTCGACCACCGCGAACGCCCGGGCTCGACTTCCACGTTTGGTGGTCGCTGCTCGGGGTAGGACGCAAAAGTCGAGGATTGGCGCGTCCGCCAATGGTCCGGGGGTCTCACCGCCAAGCACTGGACTCGCGGGCGCGTGCGGCGAGAGACCGCGGTCGAGGGACGACCGTGGATAACGAACTGGTACGGATGTGGAGTCGGATGGTCAGCGGTCGGCTGCTCGGGGCCTTCGCGCTACCAGGCTTCTTCTTCGCAGGCGAGATCACCGCAAACCCTCGCTAGAGTCGATGCGGCCATGAGTGCCGAGATCGACTAGGTGGCTAATGCGAAGCGAGAGTGGTTTGCGAAGCGTCGCGCACCCCTGCGGCGGCATTTCGAGGCGCGCGCGAAGGCGATCTTGGCGTCGAAGGGGCTCGAGCTACACCGGACGACGCGAGGCGTGCGACGGACGCTGCCTACTGTGCTGTCACATTACGCGCACCTCGGTCTCGACCCAGCAACGGTGATTGACGTCGGTGTTGCGGCCGGTACCCCCGAGCTCTATCGAGCATTCCCTCATTCGCGCCTGATGCTCGTTGAGCCGCTCGAGGAGTGGCGCGCTCCGCTCGAGGAGGCCCACGCCGAGCGCGCGGAGGTCGTTATCGCCGCGGCCGGTGCCGAGTCGGGTACGAGCGAAATCACAGTCCATCGCGTGCTCGCATGCTCGTCGATGCTCGGCGCGCGACGAGGGGACGAAGCCGACACGCAATGTCGCGTCGTCCCTCAGGTGCGACTCGACGATGTCGCGGCGGAGCGGAGTCTGTCAGGGCCATTCGTCCTCAAGGTGGATGTCGAGGGCAGTGAGTTGGATGTGCTCGGCGGAGCGCCGGCGATCCTGCGTGAAGCGGAACTCGTGTTATTGGAGGTGTCGCTGTTTGAGCTCGTTCCCGGAGCGCCGCTCCTCGATGAGGTTGTCGGGTGGATGAGCGAGCACGGGTTCGTTGTGGCTGACGTCTACAACGGACATAACCGCCCCCTCGACGGCGCGCTGGCCCAGCTCGATCTGGCGTTTGTGCAGCGGGACGGCAGATTCCGCCGTAACCATGCTTACGGCACACGCGAGCAAACCGACGCGCTCTATCGCAGCTGGAACAATTGAGCCCTACAACAGCGGTGTGGATGCTTCCGGGGGGTCAAGCGAGCCGTGTCGAAAAGGTGCCAACGCGTGGCTCTAGGGCGTTAGTTCACTCGCCTCGACACTCACGAACGGGTGCTGTGCTTCGGGTTCCGGTTCGGAGGACAGCCACGCCGCTGTAGCCCGGCCGTCGTCCGAAAGAGCGATGCTGGCGGAACTCGCTTCCGCCGCTGTCAGCGGGAGCGGGCGCGACCATTTCCCAGCACCCATCCGCGTCGAGGTGTAGTCGCGACTCGCTTCGGGGTGCCATCCGCCGCCGACGCCTGCGGCACCGAAGACGGCGCGGGTCGGAGCCATGGTCCGCGTCGCGAGCAGCTCGTCGGACGTCGGCGCCGCGACGATCTGCGGAGAGAGCGTCGACATCCCGGTCGGAGCGGGGACGTCGACGGCCGATAGCCACGTCCCGCGCGGGCTTGTGGCGTCTTGCACGACCGTCCGCTGAGAATCTGTGGGGCTCGCCTCCTGATGAGATTCCTCCACGGGCTCGTGACCGGCGAGGAGATGTGTGAAGAGCACAGTCGCGTCGCCCTCAGCGTCGATCGCGACCGACAGTCCCGAGTCGTGGCCCGGGGAGATCGTGACCGGAGCGCCGAAGCGGCCGCCCGGCTTGCGGGTCGCCGCGACGCGTGGCCCTGACACGCCACGCCGACGCCACGCCAGCACGAGGTCGCCGCGCGCGTTCCCCGCAAGCTCGAGTTCGAGTTCCTTTTCGTCCCCTCTTGCGAGTGTCTGCACCGCTCCCCGCGGTTCGCCGCGCGGGCCGACGAACATCGCTTTCACCGACTCGCGGCGCCCTGGGTACGGGCGTTCCTCCCAGGCCACGGCAGCACCGCCCCCCGGAAGCAAGGCGACCCGCGGTTCGCCTTCGACCGCGCCGAGCGGCAGCCTCTGCTCAGACGTTTCGGCGAGCGCGCCGATACAGCTCCAATGGGGCTTCAGCCAGAGTCTCGCACGGTCGCGCCGGCCATGATGGCCCGCGTAGCTGGCCTGCTGTACTTGGCGGGCTCGGCGATCACGGTGCTTGCGATCGTCTTCCCACACTCGGCAAAGGCTGACGTAGACGGCTTCTGGGCGATGGCAGCTGGTACCGCGGCGGTGGCGACGTTCCTATTCGCCTGGCGCGAGCGGCTGCCGACGTGGTCCTACCAGGGCGTCATGGTCCTCGCCACCCTGGTCATCTCACTTTCGCTGTACTTCAACGGCGAGCGGCTGGGCGGTCCGGCGGCCGACAATGAGGTGCTCTACGTCTGGGTCGCGCTGTACTCGGGCTATTTCTTCACACGGGTCCAGTTGATTGCTCAGCTAGCGGTTGTCGCCGGCGCGTTTGCCGCGGCACTGCTGCTCATTCACGCCGGCCAGATCGGCTTCACACGCTGGTTTATCACCGTCGGGATGGTCGCGGGCGCCGGAACGCTCGTACACGGTCTGAAGTCCCACAACGACGAGCTCATTGAGCGGCTCTTCCGGGCGGCGCGCACCGATCGGCTCACCGGACTGGTGAATCGTCACGGCTTTGACGAACGCCTCGAACTGGAGCTCGAGCGCAGCCGCCGGACTGCGGAGCCCGTCGCGTTGGTACTTGCCGACATCGACCACTTCAAGGAGATCAACGATCGCTTTGGGCATCCGGCAGGTGACGCTGTCTTGACTGCAGTCGGCCGCGCCGCCGAGGGCGCGATGCGTAAGCTCGACACGATGGCGCGGCTCGGTGGTGACGAGTTTGCCCTGATCCTCCCGTCCACCGAAGCTGACGGCGCGCTCGAAGTTGCTGAGCGACTGCGCGGCGAGCTCCCGCACCTGTTCGACGATGGCCGCGATTCCCTGACGATGAGCTTCGGGATTGTGGAGTTCCCGCTACACGGGGGGACGCGCGAGCATCTCCTTGAGGCTGCGGACGGGGCGCTGTACCGCGCCAAGCGACTCGGTCGAAATCGCAGCGTGGTTCGCGAGCTCGGAGACGACATCTTGCAAGCCGCCGCGATCAGGTAGCACGCGGTCTACCACGGGCGGTGGCCCAGTGATTCGGCATTCGTCCGACGCTTACCCACGAAACTCGGACAGGCGGCCAATGCGGAACCGGACGATACGCGGGATCCTGTTTGCGTAGTCGAGGTAAGCATGGTTGTGGCATTCCTTTCTCTCTCCGCCTGGGGGGCCGTCACGGCGTTAGTCGTGTCGGCCTGCTGGGCCGCGTCGCAAGGCGACGCTGGGCCGTCGCGGTAATCCCGGGTCGCGTCGCTCCCCACGCACATCTGGCTTAGGCCGGATGTAAGTCGAGATGCCTGTCCAGCCAAAGCTCCAACAGCGCCACCTGCCAGAGCTTGTTGCCTTCCAGGGTCGTCTGGTGGTCGTTTGGTCCTGAGAGGAGCATCTTCACATACCCGGGGTCGAACACGGCGCGACGCTTGACGCGCTCGGGGGTCAGCGCGTCGCCCACCAGCGTGAGCACGTCGCCCTCGAGGTGCGACAGCGCGGGTACTGGGAAGTAGCCCTTCGGACGGTCGATGACAGCGTCCGGGAGCAATCCTCGCGAGATGCTCTTGAGAACGCCCTTGCCGCCGTGCGCCAGCTTCAGATCCGCCGGGCAGGCCGCCGCCAGCTCGACCAACTCGTGGTCGAGGAACGGCGTGCGCGCCTCGAGCCCCCAGGCCATCGTCATGTTGTCCACCCGCTTGACGGGGTCGTCGACGAGCATCACCTCGCTGTCGATGCGCAGCGCCCGGTCCAAAGGGGTGCGCGGCCCCGGGGCCGCGAAGTAGCGCTCGACCAGCTCACGTGAGGGATCGCCGGCTAGTCGTAGGCGGGGGTCCACCATCGCGTTGCACTCTGCGTGCGAGCGGTCCACGAACTCCGCGATGTAGGCGCTTGCTCCGGATCCGGGCACGTCCGCGAGTGGCGGATACCACGAGTATCCGGCGAAGACCTCGTCGGCGCCCTGCCCTGACTGGACGACCTTCACATGGTGGGATACCTCCTCGCTGAGCAGGTAGAACGCGACACAGTCGTGGGAGACCATGGGCTCGCTCATGGCGCCTATCGCAGAGCCGATGGCCGGCAGCAGTCGCGCTGAGTCGACCTCGATGCGCTGGTGCATCGTGCCGAACTCTTTTGCGACAAGGTCGGAGTACTCGAACTCATCGCCGCTCTTCTCAGCGGCGTCTGGAAAGCCGATCGAGAACGTCCGAAGCCCTTGTTGGCCCTCGGCGGCGAGCAGCCCGACGATCAGGCTTGAGTCCAGGCCACCGGAAAGCAGCACCCCGACGGGAACGTCGGCGACCATCCTGCGTTTCACCGCGGTTCGCAGAGCCGCTGCCGTCATCTCCTCCCAGCCGGCGTCAGGGGGGAAGCTGTCGGGCTCAGTGCGGGATGACCAGTAGAGATGCTCGCTGCGCGCACCGGTGGGCTCGATGCTCAGCAGTGTCGCCGGGGGAAGCTTGCGCACTCCGCGCAGAATCGTCAGGGGTGCCGGCACGACAGAGTGAAAGCTGAGGTAGTGATGAAGCGCGACAGGGTCGATCTCGGTGTCGATCCCGCCGCCTCCCGCGAGCAGCGCCGGCAGCGTGGATGCGAAGCGAAGCGCCCCACTCACCTCCGCGAGGTAGAGCGGCTTGATCCCCAAACGATCGCGTCCGAGCACGACTCGACCCGACGCCGGCTCGACGATCGCAAACGCGAACATGCCGACCAGGTGATCGACGAAGCGGTCTCGGCCCCAGTGGTGGAAGGCCTTGAGGATCACCTCGGTGTCTGAAGTGGAACGAAAGCTGTAGCCGGCCGCGGCCAGCTCGTCGCGCAGCTCGTGGTGGTTGTAGATGCAGCCGTTGAAGGCGATCACGAGACCGAGGTCGGGGTCGATCAGGGGCTGGTTGCCGCGGTCGGACAGGTCGATGATCTTCAGGCGCCGGTGCACGAGTGCGACATTGGCCTCGTGCCAGGCGCCGGCGCCGTCGGGCCCGCGTGGCGCGAGCGCATCCCCGACGCGCGCCAGTGCATCCAGATCCGGGGCGCGCTGCCATGCGACCTCCCCGCCGAGTCCGCACATCAGAAGGCGTCGGCCAGCGCCGCCACGAGTCCGGTCAGTCCGGTGGTCTCACGAGCTTGCTCGCGCTGGCGCTCGGCCCCGGGGTTGCGGCTCAGCTCGCGCGCCCCCTCCAGCTCCTCGCGGCAGCCCAGCTCCTCGGCGTGCTGCGCGCACGCGTCGAGAGTCTCCGACAGCTTTTCGTGCGCGGACACCTGGCCCTCGAGCGCGGCATCCAGGAACTGCGCGTGCATGCCGTCTCGTGCCGCCAGGAAGCGGTTCTCGGCCAGCAGCTCGGGGCTGGGCTCAGTGGCTGCCGCGGCGGCCTCCTCGCTGGCCTCCATGTGTACCAGCGACTGCACCAGCGCGACCAGCGGGGTGGAGTCGGCAACCGTGATCTGGGCGTCCATGATGCGAACCTCGACGGTTCCCCAGCGCGGCTGCAGGCGCACGTCCCACCACAGGAATGTCGGCTCGGGAAAGGCGCCGCAGCGAATCAGCACGTCGATGCTCTCGAGGTAGGAGTCGTAATCTGCGAAGGCGCGGGGGAGTCCGACGCGCGGAAACGCTCCGAACATGGGCGTCCTGGTCGACGCCAGCCCGGTCTCCCGCCCCTGCCAGAACGGGGAGTTCGCCGACAGCGCCAGCAGCAGCGGCAGGTGCCCGCGTAACCCGTTCATCGCGCGCACCGCATCCTCGGGGTCGGGGACGGCGACATGGACGTGCAGGGCGAAGGTCGGCTCGCGACGGGCGAGCTCGCGGAGCGATGCGTAGAGCTGTTGATAGCGCTCGCCGCCCGAAATGCGGGTCTCCTGCCAGACGGTCGTCGGGTGCATGCCGGCGGCGGCAGCGCGCAGTCCACGGCTCTGCAGTTCGGCGTTGAGGTCGCTACGCCGCGTCGCGAGCTCACCGATCGCCCCGGAAACGCGATCGTGCACGCCGGTGCGCAGCTCGATCGCCGAGCCGTGCGTCTCGGCATCGACATGGTTGGCGAGATGGGGAGCGAGGGTCGGCAGGATGCTGTCGATCCAGGGCGCCAGCGCGAAGTCGTTGGCGTGCAAGAGCATCACCTCCTCCTCGATCCCGACGGTCCACGGCCGCCGTTCCTCGGGTGCCGGCCAGCGGCCCCAGGCTGGGCGGGTGCGCCTCTCGAGCGGGTCCACCGCTCAGGCCGCTCGTCGCGCCGAACGCTGGCGCCGCGGCGCCGGGCGCTTTCGCTCTCGCTCCTCGGAGGCTGCCACCAGGTGTCGGAAGAGGGCGAGTTGTGCGGGGTCATCGACCAGCGTCTCGGCGTGCCACTGAACCCCCAGCACAAGCGACTCCTCCCGCCCTTCGATGCCCTCGATCACGCCGTCCTTCGCCCAGGCGACCGCGTGCAGATGTTCGCCGAGGCGCTCCACGGACTGGTGGTGAAAGGAGTTCACGTCCATCCGCGGGCAGCCCACCACCGCCGCGAGACCGCTGCTGGGGGCGATGCGGACCTCGTGCGTGGCCTGGCTTCCCGGCTGGCTCTGGCGATGAACGATCGAGCCGTCCGTGATCTCCGGGAGGTGCTGGTGCAGCGTGCCGCCGCGGGCGATGTTCAGCGCCTGCGCGCCGCGGCAGATACCGAGGATCGGCAACCCACGCGCGTCGGCCTCGCGCGCAAGCTGCACCTCGAAGACGTCGAGCTGCGGCTCCGTACGCCCCAGCTCAGGGTGAGCGGCACGCCCGTAGGCCGCTGGGTCGAGGTCGGGTCCACCGGAGAGCAACACGCCGCTGAGGCGGTCCAGCAGGGGCGAGATCCGGTCCAGGTCCAGCGGCGGGAGCACGACGGGCAGTCCCCCGGCGCGCTCGACGGCACGCAGGTAGGCCATCCCGAGCGCCATCTCGGTTCGCGGAGGCTCGCTGTGGGGCTCGCGACGCACCTCGTCGGCGACACGTAGCTCCGAGGTCGTCACGCCGATCAGAGCCGGGCGCCGATTGCGCGCCACCAAGCCCTGAGTGTGCGGATCCGTGGTCATGCCAGCACCCAGGTGTCCTTGGCGCCACCCTGTTGGGAGGAATTGACGACAAGCGATCCGCGCTCCAGCGCGACGCGGGTGAGCCCCCCCGGGAACACCTCCACGCGGTCCCCCACGGCGAAGGTGAAGGGGCGCAAGTCGACGTGGCGAGGCTCGAGCTCGCCGCCGCACACGGTGGGCTGGCGCGAGAGCTGGACCGTCTCCTGCACGATGAAGCGCTCCGGCGAGGTTTCCAATTCGCGCGAGACCGCCGCAAGCGTCGGCCGGTCGCTGCGCGGGCCTACGACCACGCCGATGCCGCCGTGCCCGCTGCGGGGCTTGACGACCAGCTCCCCGATGCGCTCGAGGACCATCGCGAGCACGCCGGGCTGCGACAGGTCGTACGTGGGCACCGATTTCAAGAGCGGCTCCTCGGCGAGATAGAAGCGCACCATCTCCTCCACGTAGCTGTGAACGAGCTTGTCGTCGGCGACCCCGGTGCCAAATGCATTCACGCATGCCAGCGTCTGTGCCTCGAGCGGGCCGAGCACGATCTCAGCGAGGCCGGTGAGCGCACCGCAGGGATCGAACAGGCGATCCTCGTTTGAGCGCCGGTAGACGACGTCGACCGCCACCGTTCCCTCCTCGGTGCGTGCGAAGAGGCGCTTGGAGCGCACGCTGAGATCCTCGACAAGCACGAGCGGCAGCCCGAGTTGGCGGGCGATCTCGCCGTGCTCGTAGTAGGCCGAGTTGGACGGCCCGTCGGTCAGCACGACGATGGACGGCCGCTCGCCGGCCGCGGGCGGCGCCGCCGCGCGGAGCGCCTCTCCGAGCCACTTGTAGGCCGGCTCCAACGAGCGCACGCGCATCCCGTCGGGCACCGACAGGTGCCCGCTGAGAGCCTCACGCGCCGCCACTGCGTAGGCGATCCCGGACGGGGTCCGTACGTTGTCCTCGAGCACCGCAAACGGACCGTCGCCGTCGCGCACGACATCCAGACCGGCGATCGGGATCCAGCGGCCCGGGGCCGGCGGCAAGTCCGCCATCCGCGGCTCGAAGAACTCGGCGGTCTCGACTGCCGACCACGGCACGCGGCCGGCGGCGACGATCCGGCGCTCGCCGTAGATGTCAGCGACGAAGCACTCGAGCGCTTCGGCGCGCTGGGCCAGGCCGGCGGCGAGCGCCGCCCACTCGTCGCGCTCGATCACCCGCGGAACGGGGTCCACTACGAAGGCCTCGACATTCCCACCATCGTCTGATCCGAACGTGACCTTGCGCTGGCGGAGGTCGTCCGACAGCGACTGCGACAGCGCGCGCAGATCCACCTGGTCCAGCGCGGCCAGCACACGTCCGACCGGCTGCTTGGATCCCGGCGTCGCCATTTGTGCAATTTACCGGCATATTGCGGCGTTTACCTTGGCCACACGGCCAAATAGACGGCCGGAAGATGGGCTTTTGTGGAGAGCGCGCGCCGCCACGGCGCCCGATCACGATGCGAGTTCGTACGGGCCGCTTTGCGCGGTGCTCGACATGCTCGACTTCCACGTTTGGCATTTGCGGCCCGAGGGTAGGACGCAAAAAGTCGAGGATTGGCGCGTCCACCAATAGTTCGGGGGTCTCATTCCGCCAAGCACCTGGACATGCGGCTGCGTGCCGCGGGAGACCGCAGTCGAGGGACGACCGTGAATAACGAACTAGTACGGAAGGGGACTTGATGGTGGCTCGGACGTGGAGTCGAATGGTTGGCGGTCGGCTGCTCGCGGCCTTCGCGCTGCTGCTCGGCTCGGCGTTGCTGGCGTTGCCCGCGACGGCGGCGGCGAGGAAGGCCACGGGTGAACCGGAGCCGTTCGGACACGGCTGCAAAGCGCAGGAAGGCGTGCGCTTCTGCCCCACGGTCGCGCTGTCGGAACGGGTGCCGACCTGGGACGGCGTGCCGATCGATGCCGATGTCACGTTGCCGGCGACGGGCGACGGACCATGGCCCACGATCGCGATGCTTCACGGCTGGGGCACGAAAAAGACCGAATTCGAGAACAACGGCTTGAGCACGTCCTACGCACTACACGGCTATGCAGTCCTGACCTACAGTGATCGCGGCTGGGGCCGCTCCTGCGGCAGTGAAGAATCGCGGGACACCGAACTGCCGGCCGGCTCGAGCTGCGCAGAAGGCTGGGTCCACATGGCGGACCAGCGCTACGAGAACCATGACACCGAGTACCTGCTCGGTCTGCTCGCGGACGAGGCGATCGCGAAGCCGAAGGCGATCGGCGTCCTCGGCGCCTCATACGGCGCCGGGCAGTCAATGGAGCTGGCGTACCTGAAGAACCGCGTCCGCCTGCCCAACGGTGAATTCATTCCGTGGACGAGTCCGAGAGGCAAAGCGATGGAAGTCAAGGCCGCGTACCCGATTGCACCATGGTCGGACCTCGTCGACGCGCTCGAGCCGAACGGACGCTTCCTCGACACCGAAATCGCACCGCACGGGCAGAGCTACGAACCGCTCGGTGTGGAGAAAGAGAGCATCGACGCCGCCCTGTATGCCGAGGCCCCTCTACTGGAAGGCTATTACTCGCCACCGGGCGAGGACGAAGAAGCGGACATGAGCAAGTGGTTCGCGCTGCTCAACGCGGGCGAACCGTGGGCTCCGGAAGACGAAGAAGTCGCCCACGAGGTTTATGACTACCACGACGCGTACGACATTCCGCTGTCGGGCAAGCCGGCGCCGCTGCTGATCGAGAGCGGCTGGACCGATGACATATTCCCGGTCGAGCAGGCGTTACGCGTCTACAACCAGGTCCGCTCGCCGGTGACCAAAGGCTACGTCGCGCTGATGTTCGGCGACGTCGGGCACCCTCCGGCATCGAACAAGAAGAACACACTCGAAGCTTTTGGGGCGGAGGCCGCGCAGTTCTTCGCGGCGAAGCTCAAACACGAAGGCAAGCCGCCGAAGAACGGAAGCGTCACCGCTTACACGCAGACCTGCCCCAAGAGCGCCCCGGCGAACGGGCCCTACGTTGCGACGCGCTTCTCGAGACTTGCCCCCCACACCCTCACGTTGGGATCGAGCGCCGCCCAGACGTTCACCTCCGTCGGTGCCAGCCCCACGATCGCGGCCGAATTCGATCCCCTCGTCGAGAGCGAGAAAGAAGAAGGCGGCAACGTCTGCAAGGAAACGCAATCAGAACTGGAACCGGACGCTGCGACCTACACGACGACGAGCCCGGGCTTCGTGATGCTCGGGCTGCCGACGATCACCGCGCACGTGGTCACCACGGGTGACTACGGCCAGATCGACGCACGCGTGTGGGACGTGTTGCCGAGCGGCCAAGAGATCCTGGTCACGCGCGGCGTCTACCGCCTGACGGAAAACCAGACCGGCACGATCACCTTCCAGTTGAATGGCAACGGCTACGAATTCGCCAAGGGCGACACCGTCAAGCTCGAACTGCTCGGGCGCGACGAGCCCTACTACCGCGCCAGCAACACCCCCTTCAGCGTGGAAATAAGCAACCTCTCGGCCGTGTTGCCGACGTCCTAGGCATGGGCCGGCTGGGAAACCCGGGTCGCTACCGGGGTCGCGATGAGTGGACCTCGGTGACAGTCAAGGCTGTAAGCGCGCTCGTGCTGTGGGCGGCACTTGCGGCGGGCATCTCGGGCACGGCCCTCGCCACCGAGAACCAGCTGACGATGCACGTGCTCTCGAACCGCGCCAACCTGATTTCGGGCCCCGAAGTCCTCGCCTCGGTGACGCTCCCGGTTCAGGTGGCTCCTTCGTCGGTGACGGTCACGCTCGACGGCGCCGACGTCACCAGCCACTTCGCGATGCGGTCGAACGGGTCCCTTGAGGGACTCGTAAGCACACTGAAAGCCGGCAAGAACGTGCTGGTCGCGAAGGCGCGACACGCCAAAACGAGCCGGATCAAGATCTTCGACCATCCCATCGGTGGACCGGTGATCGCCGGTCCACAGCTGCAGCCCTGGAGGTGCGAGAACGCCCACCCGATCGACGCCAAATGTGATGAAGCGCCGACCCTCAGCTATCAGTTCAAACCCGTCGGCGGGGGTTCGTTCGAGTCCTACGATCCGGCAAGTCCGCCGCCGGCCGCGCTGATCGAAAGCGTCACGAGCGAAAACGGCACCACCGTCCCGTTCATCATCCGCACCGAAACGGGCTACGAGGATCGCGACCAGTACCAGATCAGCGTCCTCTACCAGCCGGGTAGTCCGTGGACCGCGTGGGAACCGCAACCCCAGTTCAGTCACAAGCTACTGATAACCGGCGGGTCGGGGTGCGGGTTCGAATACGAGTCCGCGAGCGCCCCTTCGACTACCGAAGAAACGGCGGGAACGGCACTGCACGCAGGGTTCGCGGTGATGTCGACGGCGCTCGACAACGCCGGCCACAACTGCAATATCGCCACGCAGGCGGAGTCGCTGATCATCGCCAAGGAGCACCTGATCGACCATTACGGCACGCTCAAGTTCACGATCGGCCAGGGCTGCTCGGGCGGTTCCCTGACGATGGACCAGGTGGCGAACGCCTACCCCGGCGTATACCAGGGCCTGCTGCCGTCGTGCACGTTCCAGGATGCGTGGTCCAACGCCAACCAGCTCGTTGACGACCACCTGGCGCTGGAATACTTCACGCACCCCACCGAGTGGGGCCCGGGGATCGCCTGGACGCCGACAGAGACAAGTGAAGTGGAGGGCCGGCCGGACCCGGTGGGCCCTCTCGTGTTCGACGAGGTCTTCTGGGAAACGGCTGTTGACCCGACCGGCGCCTGCAGCGACGAGAAAATGTGCCCAGGCGTCGAAGCAAGCGAACTCTACAACCGCGAAACAAACCCGGAAGGCGTGCGCGCGACGCTCTCCGACTACATGATCAACGTGTTCGGCCGGCGCCCGGAAAGCGAATGGAGCGCGGTGGAGAGGAAGCTCGGGCACGGCTTCGCGAACCGTCCCGTCGGCAATGTCGGCGAGCAGTACGGTCTTCGGCTGCTGCTTGAAGGCGAGATCTCGGCCGCCCAGTTCGTCGACCTCAACCAGAAGATCGGCGGCGTGAACATCGAAGGGGAACCCACGGCCGACCGCACGTCGGTGGGCGAACCGGGGCTGGCGAACGCCTACCGCTCGGGCGCAGTCGACGAGGCCAACAACCTCACTGACGTCCCCATAATCGATGAAGAACAGCCAAGGCCCGAAGGCATTCACGACGACTTCCGCGTGTTCTCGGTGCGCGCGCGCCTGGAACGCGACGAGGGCCACTTCCCGAAGGACCAGGCGATCTGGTTCGGGACGGACGCCGAATCGTATGAACCAGAACGTTTCGACGCCATGAACCAGTGGCTCGACGCCGTCGAAGCCGACAGCACGAAGGGACGTACGCTCGAAGAAAAGGTCGACGACGACCGGCCCGCAACCGTGCGCGATCGCTGTAGCACCAACGAAGAACTCGAAGGGTTGCTCGAAAGAGTCGAAGTTAACGGCGAAGAGGTCTGCCGGTCCTCGCTTTATGAGGCAAGGTTCGCGATCGCGCGCATGGTCGCCGGCGAGTCGATGACGGCGGACAACCTGGAATGCCAGCTCGAGCCGCTCTCGAAGTCGCAGTATCCCGGGATCACCTTCACCGAAGAAGAGTGGAAGGACCTCGAAGCGACCTTCCCGGCCGGCGTGTGCAGCTTCTCAAAGCCCGGCGTCGGCCAGCAGCCAACGATCCCGTGGCAGACCTATCAGACCGACGCCAAAGGCGGCGAGGTCGTCTATGGCGGCAAGCCGCTGGGCTCCGCTCCCGCGAATTCAGGCGAAGGCTGGACGAGTCCGACGTTCGCCGGGTGGCTCAGCCAATAGGCCTACCCGGTGAAGCGGGGCAGCGGCCTCGCCTTGTGGTGGCTCTTGGCGCTCGTCAATCCCACGCGGCGGTTCCTGCCGTGGCGCCGGTGGTCCTTCGTCTCCGCACGCCGATGCGCTGCCGCAATGAGCCGCGGTTGCCCCCAACTGGAGCCGTCGGCGAGACCGCACGACACGTTGAGGCTGATCGCTACTGCGATCACGGCCAGCGACGATCGCGGTGCGATCCGCCTCAGGCGCATCGCGGACCCGACCCCGCAGGTCTGAACACCGACGCTCCCCCTAGAGAGCCACATGGCGCGGACCCTACCAGAAGCTCAGCAGGTGGATTCACGCAGCGCTTCAAGCCGGCCGACCGAGAGACCTTCCGGTAGCGCCGTAAATCGCTTGAGGTTCTCCACGCGCTTCTGGATGGTGGGGCCGTATAGCAGTAGCGCCGTGATGTAGATGCATCTCATCCGCGGACCCCAGAGCTGCCGCGAGTCCGGAATGGTGACGAAGCCATTGTCGTACAGCCACGCGAGGTAATCCATGTTCTTGATCGTGGTGCCCAGATAGCGGGCTGACTGCCCGGAGAGTTCGCCTCCTTCCCGCTCCACCCGGATGAATTCCGGGCTACGCGGCTGGATGGTCGACTGCGATTCGGTCACGATCGTGTTCAGCTGGGTGAGCAGCTGGAGTTCGGTGGCACGCCGCGTGGCGCGCGCCTGGTCGGCGTTGTCGCGGACCTGCAGACCGTTGAAGATCAGCGCCACCACGAGCGACGCGATCGCCGTGATCGCCGAGACGTCGAGGAAACGCGAGCGGCGCGAGCGCTTGGGGGATGCCTGCGGTTCTGGGCTGTCGGCGCTCATGGTCGCCCTTTGAGGGGTGACGAAACCTAACAGCAGCCGCGCGCAGCTTGCAGCGCTGTCCGGATCAGTGCAATCGTGTGCCCATGCACACCACCGCCGGCTGGCGCGCGCGCAGCGCCGCCCTCGCCGCCTTCGCATGCGCGGGTGCGTGGCTGTCGAGCGCCGACCTCGCGAGCGCCTCCTCGCACGCGCGATACGTGCGCCTGTCGAACGAAACGACCCGGAGCTACTGGGCCTACGAGCGTCGGGCCGCACCCGTGTATCGATCCCCGCGTAGCGGGGCCCCTCGGTTTGCGCGGCTGCACCCCTACACGGAGGAAGGGTTCCGCGAGGTCTATCTGCTGCTGGCCCGCTACACCGACCCCCGCGGTCGCGTCTGGATAGAGGTGCGGATTCCCCGGCGGCCCAACGGGGAGGTCGGATGGGTGTCGCGGGGCGCGCTGTCCCGCTTCCATCTCACACACTGGCAACTGGTGGTGGACGAGCAGAAACTGCGGCTGACGGCCTACTTCCAAGGGCATCTGCGCTTCCGGGCGCCCGTCGCGATCGGCAAGCCGAGCACCCCGACGCCGACTGGCCACTTCTGGGTGCGAGAGGTGATCAAGATCCCCCAGCGGAGTTCCGGCTACTGGCCCTACGCACTTGGTACCTCCGACTATTCGACGCTGTCGGAATGGCCGGGCGGGGGTGTCGTCGGGATCCACGGTCCGTATCACCAGCCGCGGCTGATCCCGGGTCGCGTTTCGCACGGCTGCATCCGCCTGGAGGCCCACGCAGACGCATGGATCGGCCGGCACATCGGGGTCGGTACACCGCTGCTGATCCGGTAGCACTCCGAGCGGGTGGGGAGCGCCCTGTTCCGTCGAGGCTCGCCGGACGCAGCGGCGGTTGACTATGCGCCCGGAGGGTCGCCCGTGGAGTCCCAGAGGACGGTCCCGGGCTGCAACGTGAATGCCGACTCGGTGCGGTAGGCGTAGCGGGTCGTCATCCGGCCGGCGAGCCCGAGCTCCGCACCGAGCGGGTGGCTATCGAGTGGGGTGAACTCGATGGTGTACTCGTGCTCGAGCGGCATTCCCCGCATCTCCGTCACCCGGTAGCTCGCCTCGGTCACCTGCTGGAGGGCCGTCTGGCCGCCATCCCCGATCGATCGCAACTGGTGCATGAACACCTGACGAACACCCCCGCGGCGAACATCGTCGATCAGATTCTTGGCAAAGCTCAGGCCGAAATGCGTGGAGTCCCGGCCGTCCCCCTCGACGAGATGGCGCAGGTGCCGTCCCACGTCGAGCAGCGCAGACCAGGCGACGTCGGTCAGCTCGTGCACGTGCTCGCCGCGCGCGACGCTCACCAACCGGTGCCGCGCCGGCGGCTCGTCGCGGCCGAAGTCCATGCCGAACACGTCGAGGCCGAAGGTGTCCTCCTGATCGCTCTGTGACGGCAGATCGACCCACCCGAATGCCTTCGAGAAGCCGTACATGTCACGGCCGGAGGCAAGCGATATCGGGTTGTCAACCCACATGTAGGGGGTGAACATCAGCAGCTGCTCGGCCACGGGCTTCCCGCCGTCGGCGCGTACGCGGGCGACCGGGATCCAGATCGCCGACTGACCCTCGGGCGAGTATCCCATCGTCGCGAACCGCGCCTGCTCGCTCACGATCCGTCCGACCCGACCGAGCGTCAGGATCACGTGGGAGCCGAGCGGGCGGATGTCGAGGGCACCGCCGGTCGGCTCGGTGAAGACACGGCGGCAGAGAGACTCGAGACGCTCGCGATCGACCTCGAGCGGAAAGCACCACTGCGTGACGTCCTCACAGCGCAGCGGCCCGGGAACCGTCGCCAGGGAGCCGTACTCGACGTAGTCAGGCACGGGGTTCGCCGCGGTCGGATTCGAGCACGCCCACGGTGCCGCGCACCACGGCCGGCGACCCGCAGATCGCCCGCGCGGCGAGCATCCCCGAGGTGACGGCCGCCTCCACGCTGCCCCCGTCGATGCCGTTGCGGGTCCAGTCGCCGGCGAGCATCAGGTTCTGAAAGCCCGACTTTCCCGGCCACAGGCGGTATCCGACGCGGCCCGCGAGCGTGAGTGCGTAGCGCTCGCTGCCGCTGAAGTTGGCCCGGGAATACTGCGAGTCCAGGCGCTGAGGGCCGCTCGCACCGTTGGTGTCGACGAGCAGGCTCCAGTCGAAGCCGCTTGCGTCGAGCGCCCCGGGCCAGACGATCTGGACGTCGCGCCCGAGGTAGTTGAGTGCGCATTCGCGGGCACGTTGGTCGGCCTGCGCCTGGGTGCTCACGCCCGCGTGCGGCAGCACGCCGCAGAAGTATGCGATCTGACGCACGTTCTCGGCGGGCCCCCATTCCTCGCGGTCCAGTAGCTGGTTCATGTCGCAGTAGGTGTCGAGGGGCTCTGCGAAGCAGCTCGCGAGCGAGCCGGCGTGGAAGGGGAAGCCGAGTTCGTGCCCGTCGCGGGTGAGCCACAGCTGCAGCGCCTGGGTCATGACCGTGTCGGCGTGCTCGAGCATCTGCGAGAAGGGCTCATTGGCGGCCGCCAGCTCGGCGCAGATCGGGGGCAGGCCCCCGACGGGGATCCCCAGCACGGCCACGTCGAAGTCCTCGCCGCGTCGAAGCGTGAGGGGCGCGTGGCCGAGGGGGTTGGTGTCCTGCTCGAGGTTCACGCCCGAGGAGCGCAGCTGCTCGCCCTCATTGAGCTGTTTCCAGTCGGGCTCGCTCGGCCAACAGGGAAGGCCTTTCACGTCGACCAGCGGCTCGTAGGCGTCCCCGGCGACGGTCGCCTGGGGCACGACGTCGATCTCCTCGACGTTCGCCCCGTCCGGCCCGGTGCCCAGGCGCGTGACACAGTGGAAGAACTCAAAGCGCACCCCCCGCCGGCGTAGCACCTCATAGAAGGGGCCGAAGACCGTGTCCCCCATCCCGGCCTGCATCTTGTACATCAGCGCGCCCTTGTACAGGAGCAGGCTGCGGATCAGATCCTGCGCCGCCTTGCCGGCGGCCACGTTCGGCTTCGTGATGTCGCCTTCCTCGTAGCAGAAGGCCGCGTCGTAGATGGCGCGCACGATCGGCGAGCCTTCGACCGTCAGCTGGCTGGCGCCGTGGCGGCGCAGCCAGGCGCGGAACTCCTCGCCGTTGATCGCGCCGAAACCCCTCTCCACCAGCCGGTCCTTGACGATCCCGGTGAGGATCGCGGCGGCCATGTCGAGCCACATGTAGAACAGCCGCACGCCCTTCTCCGCCAGGCGCTGGCGGACCACGGCGCGCCACACCCACTTGTTCAAGCGCCTCGCGAGCCACGCCGCCGCGCGCAGCTCCAGCGGCGCCGGGCGCCCGCTGCGCGCGCGCCGCGCGGCGTGCCGGCGCAGCAGATGGATCCCGTGGCGCACCGGCGCCTGGAGGATCCTCCTGCGTGCTCCTGGCGCGTTCGCCGCCGTGCCCGAGTCGAGCTCGTGCCAGGCGCCCTCGAGGAACTCGAACGTGCGCCTCACCATCTCCCAGAGGCCGACGTCGGCCGGATCGCCGGGGGTCAGCGGGTTGGAGGGGAGGGTGAAGTGATGCGCCACCCACTTCCCACCAAAGCTCTCGTACTGCACACAGTCGTCGAGCGCCTTGAAGGCGTCGCTCCAGCTCGCCAGCGGGGCGCCCGGCGCCCGCCCGAGCTCTTCGTAGCAGCGCCTCATGGCGTCGAAGGCGTTGTCGTAGAAGCCGAACCAGATGTGGAGTCCGTGCTCCTCGATCCGCTGTGCGACGGCGGCGTTGCGTCCGCTCGCGCCCTTGCCGCCGAGCCGCCAGCCGAGCGTGTGGACGGTCACCTCGTAGGCCTCGCGCAGCTCGGGGGTGGCCGTCAGCTCGAAGGCCGCCGCGATCGCGCCGGGCCCGCCGCCGAGCACGGCTACGCGGGTGGGAGTCACGAGGCGATCGACTCGCGCTCGTCCAGCAGTTCGGCGGCTTCGCGGTCGAGGCCGGGGGCGCCGAGCCGAAGCGCCGTCTCGCGGGCCGATTCGAGCGCTGGCACGAGCTCGGAGGCTGCGGCGCCGCGCAGCATCCGCACGCGCGCCTGCTCGACGTGGGTTCTCGCCAGCCATAGGGGCGCGCCCATGCGCTCGCCTAGCTGCGCCGCGACCACAAGGTGGCGCTCGGCGAGCTCGAGCCGGCCGCCGACGCGGGCGAGCGCCCCCAGGTGGTGCGCGATCGTGAGCCAGGCGTTGGCGGCGGTGTAGGCCACCTGGTCCTCGTAGGGCGCCAGCAGCGGGTACAGCGCCGCCGCGGACTCGCGGTCACCCTGGCGCGCCGCGGCGATCGCGTAGGAGCCGACGGCCGCCCCCCAGGCGATGTCCATTGGGGCGAAGCCCGCGCGTGCGCCGGCCTGCAGGTGCTCGCGCGCGCCGTCGTCCATCCCGGACTCGGTCTCGGCGAGCGTCAGCACCCCGAGGCAGGCGGGAACCCCCGGGAGCTCGCGCGCCAGCACCTCCCACACCGGCTGCATCTCCTGCATCCGGCCCTGGTCGTAGCGGATCGGCGCGAGCTGCGAGAAGCGCACGAACTCGGCGTCCGGCTGGCCGCTGGCGCTGGCGAACTCGAAGCCCTCCTCGGCGAAGCCGTCGGCCTCGTCGAGGCGCCCCAGCAGCGCCGACATCGTGCAGCACATCATCGAGGTGAACCAGTGGGCCACGGGATGGGCGGTGCGGCGGGCGAGGGCTTGCGCCTCCGCCAGGTCCTCCTGCGCCCGCTTCACATCGGCCGCGCAGATCGCGGCCAGGACGCGGCAACGCAGCGCGTGGTAGCGGGCCAGCGGGTCGCCGATGCGCCGGGAGGCCGCCACCGCCTCCTCGGCCTCGGCGCGACGCGTCTGCAGCGTGTCCGGGGAGAAGATCGCAATCGCCCGCTCGGCCACCACGCTGACGAGCGACTCCGGCGCGTCCAGACGTCGCACCACCGCGAGCGCCTCGTCGCTCAGCGCCAGGCGCCGCGCGGGGTCGCCTGCGAACTGCAGCTCGTCGCTGAGCCGTGCCAGCAGCTCGGCCCGCTCGGGGGAGTCCACGGAGCCGACGGCGGCGAGCGCGTCCTCGAGCACCTCGACCCGCTCGAGGTCGACATGTCCCGGCTCGCTGTACAGGCGGCCGCGCTCGTTGGCCAGGGCCGAGCGCACGAGCCGCCCGCTGTCGGACAGGCGCCGGGCGAGCTCGGCTGCCTCGAACAGTGTCTCGCGCTGCTGGGAGAGCCCCGCCAGGGCCTGTGCGCGACCGAGCCGGATCAACAGATCGCAGCGTTCCTCGTCGCCGGCCCCCGGGGCGTCGGCCTGCATCCGCAGCGCCTGCTCGTACCAGCCAACGCCGTCGTCGGGCGCGAGCTGCTCGAGCGAGCGATCTCCGGCGAGGGTCGCATACGCGACCGCCTTGGCCACGTCAGCGCTCGAGGCCGCTTCGCCGAAGTGGTAGGCGAGCTCGGCGACGCGCGACTCGGTCCTCCCGGCGCAGATCTCCTCGATCGCCCCGGCCACGCGGTGGTGGCCGCGTCTGCGTCGCGCGGGGCCGATGCTTTCGTACAGCGCGTACTCGACGAGCGCGTGGGCGAACTCGAAATGCCCGCCGCGGTCCGGGAGCTCGCGCAACAGGCCCGCACCGACAGCGCCGTCGAGCGCGTCCGCGAGCGCGTCCTCGTCTGTGTCGAGCGCCCGCACCAGCAGCTCGGCGTCGAACTCGCGGCCGATGATCGCGCCCATCACGAGCGCGTCCCGCGCGTACTCCCCCAGGCGCTCCACGCGGCGCAGAACGACCTCGCGAACGCTGGCCGGGAGCGCGACGCCGGGGTCGCCCGACCAACGCCCCCCGGTCCGCTTGAGGGCGCCGGTCTCGGTGAGGTTGGAGAGCAGCTCGCGGATGAAGAAGGGATTGCCGGAGGTCTCGCGTCGCAGCACGCCCGCGAGCTGCTCGCCGCGCTCGTCGAGCTCATGGCCGGCGAGGATCTCCATCAGCGCGACCACGTCCTGCTCGTCCAGGCCGCTGAGCTCGATGCGCGTGATCGCAGGCTCGCGGTGGAGGTCTGCCAACAGCGACACCAGCGGATGGCCGCCCCCGAGTTCACTGCTGCGGTAGGTCCCGATCAGGACCACCGCCGCGCTGCCGAGCTGTCCGCTGAGGTGGCGCAGGAGCTGCAGCGTCGAGTGCTCGGCCCAGTGCAGGTCGTCCAGCAGCACGAGCAGCGGGCTGTCCTCGGCGGCGCGGGCGAGGATGTCGGCAACGGCGTCAAACAGCGCGTAACGCTCGCTGACGGGGTCCGCCGTGTGAGCCCGCTGCGCCTCCGGGGCCCGCGTGGCTAGGGCGGGGACGATCCTGGCAAGCTCGTCGCCGTGGGCGGCTAGGTGGCGCCTGATCAGTCCCTGGGGGCAGTGCGCGATCAGGTGCTCGAGGGCCTCCACGAACGGCTCGTAGGGACGGGCGGCGTCTTCCTCGCAGCGCCCGTACAGGACCGGCAGGCCGCGTCCGTGCGCCTCGATCGCCAGCTCGGTCGCCAGCGCCGTCTTACCGATCCCGGGCTCGCCCGAGATCAGCACCACCTGCCGGGCGCCCGCCTCGGCGGCCACGAGCGCGGCCGCCAGCTGGGCTCGCTCCGTCTGGCGGGCGGCGAACCCGCGCGCCCAACCCGCCTCGATCAGGGCGGGTAGCGCAAACGTGTCCTCGCCGGCCGGGGACCAGGAGACAGAGAATGCCTGCACCAGCTCGGGGAAGCCCTTCAGCTCCAGTTCGCCGACCGATACGAACTCGACCCCCTCGCAGCGGCCTGCGAGCATCTTCACGGCACCGGACACCAGGATCCCGTCCGTGGGCGCCCGCGCGCACAGACGCGCGGCCTCGATCGCGGGCATGCCGAAATAGTCGCCTTCCTTGAACGTCGACTCGCCCGCACCGAGCCCGATCCGTAACTGCAGGCTGTGCTCGGCGGTCCGGGAGCGGCGCTCGAAGAGCTGCTGCATCGTCACCGCGCACTGCACCCCCGCGGAGGCCGAGGGGAAGGCGACCATCAGCCCGTCGCCGGTGTTCTTCACCTCCCGCCCGCCAGCGGACGCGATCGCGTCGCGCAACAGCTCAAAGTGCTCGTCGTGCAGCTGATCCGAGCGCACCGGACCCACGGAGTTAGCCAGCCTCGTCGAGTCGACCAGATCGGTCAACAGGATCGTTACAAGCTCAACCGACTCCGCCACACATACCCCCTGCGTGGAAGGCCCCGGCGTCGTCAAACGGGCCATGTGGGTACATGATCGTGACGGTGCCGGTGCTGTGGGCCTCGGACACGGGTACGCCCCCTTGCGCCGATTGTCGAGCAGTTGCCCGGTCCAGTCAAGCAGTCCAGCCGTCTGAATGCGGTTTCCCGTAGGCTTCTTTCCATGGGGGAGCGCAGCGTTGCGACGCGCGTCACGCTCGCAGGTCCGGCGAAGACCATCGGAGATGTGGTCAAACGCATGGAGTCGATCGCTGCCTCGTTGCCCGAGAGTGACGGCGTCCGTCACTTCAACCGGCTCTATCTCGCGGTCACCAGGGCGGTCGAGGAGGGCGTGCGGGGCGTGTCCTTCCAGGACGAGCCGTTCATCTCGCAGCTCGACGTCGTGTTCGCGAACCTCTACTTCGAAGCGCTCGAGGACTGGGAGGCGCACGCCGAGTGCTCCCCGGCCTGGCGGCCGCTGCTCGCTGCCCGTGAGCACACGCTGTGCCGCCCGATCCAGTTCGCGCTGGCCGGGATGAATGCACACATCAATCACGACCTCGCGGTGGCCGTGGAGCAGACGCTCGCCGAGCGCCACCTCAAGCCGACCATGGACTCGCCGCAATACCGCGACTTCACGGCCGTCAACGCGGTGCTCCGGAAGGTCGAGAAGAAGGTCAAGCGCTCGTTTCTGGGCGGCTTCGTCACCGACGTCGACCGGGCGACCGGCGACGAGGCCGACGAACTGGCGATGTGGTCGATCGCCGACGCACGCGCCCAGGCGTGGCACCACGCGCGCATCCTGTGGCGGCTGCGAAACCACCGGGAGGCGTCCAACGCCTACCTCGCCGCCCTGTCCGAGCACGTCAAGCTGGAGGGCGAGGCGCTTCTTCTGCTCTGAGAAGGGCCGTGATCGTCGTGCCCGCGGCGGCCGCGCCGAGCCCCGCGACGAGCGGGGCAACAGGGCTCGGCCGCCCGCCTATCCGCCGGCCGCGCGCAGGTGACGCTGCCGGCGACGCTCGGTGACCGTCGCGAGCAGCACGCTCGCCTCGAACAGCAGGTACAGCGGGACCGTCTCCAACAGCAGCGTGACCGCATCGCCGGGCAGGAACGCCGCGACCGCGCCGCAGGCGAGGATCGCGTAGCGCCGGTTCTTGCGCAGCTGGCCGGGCGTCACGACGCCGGAGCGCGTCGCCGCCAGGATCGCTACCGGCACCTGGAACACAAGCCCCATCGCCAGCAGGATGACCGCCGCGAAGTGATAGTACTGACTGGCCTGCACGAGCACGTTGAACTGACCGCTGTTGAAGTTCTGAAAGAAGCGCACAGCGGCCGGCAGCACGACGAAGTAGCCGAACGCCACCCCTGCCACGAACAGCAGCGGGATGGCGAGCACGAGCGAGTTGGCGGTGCGCTGCTGCTCAGGCGTGAACGCCGGAATCAGAAAGCCATACAGCTCATAGAGAATGACCGGCAGCACCAGGATGAAGGCAAAGATCAGCGCAACGCCGATCGTCGTCGAGAACGGCTCGCCGATCCCGAGCGTCACGGGCTTGTCTCCTTCGGGCGGGCGCGACAGGCCGGCGATCGCCTTGTCCAATGCCGGGCTCACGCCCGCCAGCGATTTGCGGGTCGCCGCCGAAGCGCCGCTTCCGGGCCGCTGCAGCGCGCCAGTGACCACCTGCAGCTGGTTGGCGACGATGCGTGCGTCCTGCTGGACGGTGTAGGTCGCGCCGAGCGGCCCGTGGCCGGCCCGCACCTGCTTTTGGGTCTCGTGTGCGAGCGGCTCGTTGATGATCCTCAGCAGTGCGTGGTTCTGCCACATGCAGAAGCCGAATGCGATCGCCAGCGCCGCCAGCGAGATGATCAGCCGCGCGCGCAGCTCCTCGAGGTGACCGACAAGGTGCAGCCGGTCCTCGTGACCGATGCGTGGAGCGGCGAAGGCCATCTCAGGCGGCGGCTGGAGCTCCCGGCCCCTGTACGGTCTCGCTGACCGGCGAGGCCGGCGACGCAGCAACGGGCACGCCAACCGGCTCGGCCCAGGCGACGGGCGCCGGCGTCGCGGCCGGCGCGGTAGCGCCAACGGCGGACGCGGCCGCCGGGCTGCCTGCGGTCACAGTCGCGGCGGGCGGCGCGGTTGGCGTCGCGGCATCGAAGTGCTCACCGCTGATCGAGTCCTTGAAGCCCCGCATGCCCGCGCCCAGCGAGCGGCCCATCTCGGGCAGGCGCTTGGCTCCGAACACGAGCAGCAACAGGATCAGCAGGAAGGCTATGTGGATTGGATTGTCGAGACCCATCATGTGAAAGAGCTCCCAGGGCTAGCGATTTGCATGCCTCGCCGGCATGGCCTGATACTGCAACTACGCCGAGCGGCCCTGAACGGATCACCGACGGCCGCGGCGGGGCATCGTCAAAGGAGGATCGCGCAGCCTCGAAGTGACGAGCGGGTGTATCGGTGATCCGAAACCGGCGACCGCGCGTATCCGGGAATTAAACGCAAGTCAGAAGCTGTTGCGAGGATCTCGGCGACTGGGGGCTGGATGATGAGTACGCGGGAGATGGATCATGTGACCGAGCGCGGCAGCGCGATGACGCCGACCAAGGCCGGTGACGACCGTGAGCTCGCCGTGGTCGAGGACCTTGAGTCCGCCGTCGCGCTGATGCGCGACCACGGCCTGCGCGTGTCGGCTGCCCGGCGCCTCGTGGTGGAGGCGCTGCTGGCGGCTGATGGACCGATGTCCGCAGAGCAGATCTCCGAAGGCATCGGCGGCCGCGTGCCCGCGTCGGACATCGCTTCGGTCTATCGCAACCTCCAGGCTTTCGAGGACATCGGCCTCGTGCGCCACGTGCACCTCGGACATGGACCTGGCCTGCACGCACTGGCCGTCGCCGGAGAGCGCGAGTACCTGACGTGCGAACGCTGCGCCGACTACCGCGCCGTCGTCCCGCAGGAGCTCGATGCGGTACGCGAGCTGATCGAGCGCCAGTTCGGCTACCGCGCGAGCTTCATTCACTTTCCGATCGTCGGCCTGTGTTCCACCTGTGCCGAGGCGGTACTGGACGAGCATCGCGGCCCCGCGATGGGTCGCCCATGAGCACAGATCCTCAAAGCACCGGCTCTCCCTATCGGCGGCCCCGGTTTGGGATCCTCGGCAACGTCGTTGCCGTGTTCAGGTCGCTCACCTCCGCCGAGCGCCGCCGCGTGGGACTCATGTTCGCGAGCGTCACCGCTCTGCACCTCATCGGCTTCGGCGTGTTCATCGCCTTCGTCGTGCCGTCTCACTTCAAAGGGCTCGGCATCGGCGTCGCGGGCCTGGCCTACTCGCTCGGACTGCGCCACGCGTTCGATGCCGACCACATCTCGGCGATCGACAACACGACGCGCAAGCTGATGAGCGAAGGCAAGCGACCACTCAGCATCGGCTATTGGTTCTCGCTCGGGCACTCGACGGTCGTCGTCTCGATCGGCGTCGGCATCGTGGTGGCGGAGAAGACCGTCTATGGCGCCGTCTCCAACAACAGCTCGTTGCTCGAGCAGTTCGGTGGCATCTTCGGGACGATCGTCTCGGCGACTTTCCTCTACCTGATCGCGCTGCTGAACATCGTGATCCTGGCGGGAATCGTGCGCGTGTTTCGCTCGATGCGCCATGGACGTTACGACGAGGCCGAGCTCGAGCGCCAGCTCAACAACCGGGGCCTGATGTCCCGCTTCTTCGGCCGCTGGATGCGCACGATCAACAAGGAGTGGCACATCTACCCCGTCGGCGTCGTGTTCGGCCTGGGCTTCGACACCGCTACCGAGGTGGCGCTCCTGGCGACGACCGCGCTGTTGGCCTCTCGCCACATTCCGTTCTACTCGATCATGTGCCTCCCGATCCTCTTCACCGCGGGCATGACGCTGATGGACACGATCGACGGCATCTTCATGAACTTCGCCTACTCGTGGGCATTCTTCAACCCTGTTCGCAAGGTCTACTACAACCTCGCGATCACAGGACTTTCGGTGTCGATCTGCTTTTTCATCGGCACCGTCGAGGTACTCGGCCTGCTGCCGATGGAGCTCGGTGGGTTGCACGGCGGCTTCTGGCGCTACGTGGCGAACTTCAACATCAACAAGGCCGGCTTCGTCATCGTTGGCATGTTCGTCGTGTGCTGGGCCGGCGCGGTCGCCTTCTGGCGCTTCGCGCGCGTGGAAGAGAAGTGGGGGGCACGCCTGAAGGACCGCGGTGTCGTCGCCGACGGCCGGCCCTGACGCCTGGGTAGCTCCTGCGCGTGGTCGGCGCCTCGGGCACCTGGTGAGCCGCGTGGCCGCTCAGTCGCCGTCGTTGTGGCCGCGCACGGTCGCCCACGAGCGCCACGTGATGCGCAGGATCACGAGTGTGATCGCCAGGCCGATGAGCGGATCGGCGCGCGGCACACCGAGCGCGACGACGATCGCAGAGACGATCACCGCGAGGCTCACGTACGCGTCGGCCCGCGCGTGGTGTCCGTCGGCGATCAGCGCGGCGCTGTGCAAGCGGCGCCCGGCGCTCAGCCGTGTACGCGCGGCGAGCAGATTGCCGCCGTACCCGATCGCGCCGGCGAGCGCGAGCACGACGAGATGACTCGGAGCGACGGGGTGAACCAGACGTCGCAGGGCCTCCGCGCCGGCGACGCAAGCGCTGATGAAGATCGCCGCCACGACGGCAAGTCCGGCGCGGCGCTCTGCGACCGCTGAGCGCAGAGCGAAGGCGATGCCCAGCGGTAAAGCCGTCAGCGCATCGCCGAAGTTGTGGATCACGTCGGCGAGCAGCGCGATGCTGCCGCTGGCGAGGAACACCGCCGTCTGGGCGGTCGCGGTCAGCGCGAGCACGGCCAGCGAAAGCGACACCGCGCGAATGCCCTCGCGGGAGCGCTTGATGCTGTCATCGACCAGCCCATGGGAGTGGGCGTGCCCGCTGCCGTGGGCATGCTCGTGGTCGTGCTGGTGTGGGTGGCCTTGCTGAAGCGCTGGCGGCACGGCGGTCAGCCCCTGACGCGGGAACGTCAGCAATCTAGCGATGGCGGCCGAGCGGCAAGTGCCGCGAGATCAGCCGACGATCAGACTCGTGTGAGCGGCCTCGTGGACCAGTCGAGCTCTGACACCGCGCCACCGGTGATGGCGACGTCGCGCTCTTGCGCCACATCATCCACCCACAGGGTGTACGTGCCCTCGAGGACTTTGTCGAACACCGCCGTGTAGGCCGGGCGTCCGTTGATCTCGCGCTCGAGCACGTCCTTGTGGCTGCGCTCGTGATCGTGCCCGGTGACGCTGATCTCCACCTCGACTCCGACCATGTCGGCGTCGGCGTGGAGGATCAGCGCTCCCAGGTCGTCCCCGATGTCGAGCACGACGGCCTCGGGGTGGCGCCGGGCGGCGTAGTTCTCCCCGCCCGGCCCGTGGTCATGGCTGTGCGCGTGAGCGTGGCTGTGGCCATGGTCGTGCATCGTTGAATGCTCCCTTCTCTATTCCGTGTCGCTCGGGAACTGGAACCCGCCGTGCGGCGTGGCGGCGTAGGGGAACGTCCCCTGGGTGCGGGTCGGCAGCGGCGTGATGCCCTGTTCGATGGCTGCAACCGCTTCGTCGGGGACATAGCTTTTGTTCACGAGCGGGTAGGTGGCGCCGGCGACGGCTTTCAGCGAGATGTTCGTGACGTCGTCGGTGATACGGCGCCCGTTGGGGTATCCCGCCAGGTCGCCTTCCAGGAAGCCGAGCGCCTTTGGGCTCTTCGTCGGCGGGACCGCGACGTTCAGTCGCAGCATGTCGGCAAAGACGCCTTTTCTGCTGGCGTTCTGGAAGCCCGGAACGACGCCGGCCGGGAGCCCGGTCAGCAGGATCGCCACGAGGTCTTCACGCGGGGCGGTCAGTTTTTCGAGGGCGGGGAGCCGTTTCGGGTACAGGATCGGCAGCAGCTTCGCCAGTTCCGGATGCTGGACGAACGGGAGGTACTCTTTGTCACCGGCCGGTTGGTCTGAGTTCCATTCGTCCTTGCGGGCCATCGGAATCAGCACCTCGTTGAACAGCGGTGTCGCGAGACGCGAGACCTGAGTCCAGGGACCGACCTCCGCCTGTTCGCTGTTGGCGCCGTCTGAGATCCGCACCTTGCGCCGGCTCGCCGATGCCCACACGCCGATGACGGCGTTCGAGCTCATGACGTTCGTCGGCACCGAGCCGTTGGCCGTGAGGGCGCTGATCGGCACCTGGATCGCGATCGTGTGGCAGTTGATCGTCTCCAGCGTGTCGACGCCGAGCGTCGCCGGGGTGGGGATCAGGTGCAGGTTCTCGATCGGGCGCAGGTCGGCCAGGTCGAAGATCGATCCGATATCGACGAAGAACGGGTCGTTGCGCTGGCCGGCGAACACCTTCTGGTTGCCCGGCAGGGAATGGATCGCTTCTTTTTCAAGCGGCGCGTATTTCGGCGTCGAGCGCGGCCCGATGTTGCACGGCGGGCATCGTAGGTTCTCAGCCAGCACCCTGCAGCCGTTGTTGTCCTGGCGTACGACCGTGTACAGCTGGCGTTTGTTCCAGTTCGGGTCCACCAGCGAGCTGATCGGCCCTGTGTTGTAGAGGAACGTGTTGGGGTTTGCGAACTGCTGCTCGAACGTGAACTCGTAGACGATGTCGGCGAATCCATCGCCGTTGTTGTCGATATTGATCCTGTAGAGGACGTCGTTGCCGAACTCGTAGAAGGTCGGTCCGCCGGCCGGGACCTCTGCCGGGATGTAGTTGCTGATGATCGTGACCGTTTCCGGGCTGTCGGGGCTCACGAACGCGTACGTGTCGGTGTTGTCAACGACGGGGTCCTTGCTGACCTCCGGCGCCTCGCGATGGGATGACATGCTTGGTTCCGCCTTTCTTGGTTACAGGTCGTGTTAGTTGGCCGCGTCGAGCAGCCGCTTCACGAGCACCGGGTCGTTGTAGGTCGTCTCCTTCTGGCCGAACAGGACCGTCACCTCGCCGCGCTGCGGGTCGCGCACGTAGGCCGTGACCGGCTCGGCCGGAGGGGGGCCGGAGGGCTTGGTGACAACGGCCTTGGGCTGGGGAACGCCGGCGCCCGCGCCGGTGGTGGCGAGCGACGCGATCTTGGGTGTGGCGACGATCATCGCCGCACCGGCCGCGGCGGCTCCGCCGGCCTGCAGGAACTGGCGGCGGCTGGCGCCCTCGCCCTCAGCTGCGTCGGGCCCTCCGCTCGCTGCCGGAGTCAACTTCTTCATGTCAGTCTCCTATCGCTCTCGGGTGTTGGCGAAGGCCAATAGCGTGAGCGAAGCTAACAGAGAAATTCCTGCATTTGGGCCGTTTTGGTGCGACTCTCTCGCACCTACGACGAGCGTGCGCATACTGGCACGTCATCCATCCCGGAAAGGAAGCTCCGTATGGCCTCGCTGGTTCTGAAGATGTCCGTCTCGCTTGACGGTTACGTCGCGCCAACAGATGGGAGCAGCGACTGGGTCAGCGCGGGACGCTCCGAGGACGGCGCCGCCTGGACGCTCGAGACCGTGAGCAACGCGGACACGCACCTCATCGGCGCCGCGACCTACGTCCGTTGGGCCACGTTCTGGCCCGGCGCCTCCGGGCCGTTCGCCAAGCCGATGAACGAGATCCCCAAGGTCGTGTTCTCGAACTCACTCGTGTCCGCGGACTGGCCCGAGACGACGATTGCCACCGGCGACCTGGCCGAGACCGTCGCGCGGCTCAAGCAAGAGCGCCCCAGCGGATACCTGCTCGCCCAGGGCGGTGTGCGCTTCGCGCGGTCGCTGGTCGAGACAGGCTTGATCGACGAGTACCGGCTTGTCGTGCATCCGGTCGTCCTGGGCGCGGGTGAGCGGCTCTTCGCCGCACCGTTGACCATCGAGCCCGTGAGCGCCACCGTCTTCAGCCGCGGAGCCGTCGCCCACGTCTTCACAGCGCACGTGTGATCGAGCGCGACCGTCGATCGGAGCACCCGCAGCAAAGTGCGGCTTCCTTACCTTCGGTATCTGGCTACACCGAGATAAGCGGGCCCGTGATCTGCTCGTCACCGGGTGGAACGTACGGCCCGGGCTTCTGTGCAGGCTTTCCGCCCGGGAACGCAAGACGCAGGATCGTGCGCTGCACGCTGGCAAGCTGCTTGCCGAAGCGACCGCTGTTGTATGGCAGCCCGTAGCGCTCACAGATGTCCTTCACCTTCGGGGCGATCTGGGCGTAGCGGCTCGACGGCATGTCCGGGAAGATGTGGTGCTCGACCTGGTAGCCGAGGTTTCCCGATAGGACGTGGAAGACGGGCGAGCCCTCGATGTTGGCGGCGCCCAGGAGCTGCCGTATATAGAAGCTGCCGCGTGTCTCGTTCTCCACCTCCTCCGGGCTGAAGGTGTACGTCTGGTCGGGGAAGTGTCCGCAGAAGATGATCGCGTAGGACCACACGTTGCGGATCAGGTTGGCGGTGAAGTTTGCCGTAAGGGTCCGTTTGAAGCCCTTACGGCCCGACAGTGCCGGGAAGGCGATGTAGTCCTTGGCCACCTGTCGCCACGCCTTCTGTGCGATCCCGCGCACCTCCCCCCGGAGTTCCTCGCGGCTCTTTTCGCCGGAGCGGATGGCGTCGAGGTCGAGGTCATGGAACGCGACCCCCCACTCGAAGAACCCGGCCAGCAAAAGGTTGTAGAAGGGCTGCAGGAGATATACGGGGTGCCAGCGCTGGTGCGGGTCGATCCGCATGATCTCGTAGCCGAGGTCCTTGTCCTTGCCGCGGATGTTCGTGAAGGTGTGGTGGATGTAGTTGTGGGAGTGCTTCCACGCCTCCGAGGTCGATGCCGTATCCCAGTCCCACGTCGTCGAGTTGATGCGGGGATCCTCCATCCAGTCCCACTGGCCGTGGAGCACGTTGTGCCCGATCTCCATGTTCTCGAGGATCTTCGCGATCGCCAGCACTCCCGTCCCTAGAACCCATGCCGGCGTGTAGCGCGAGCCGAGCAGGATCGCCCTGGAGAGCAGTGCCAGCTGACGGTGCAGGGCGATGATGCTGCGGATGTAGTGGGCGTCGCGGTCTCCGAGGCTCGCGAACACTTCATCGTGAATCGCGTCGAACTCCCTGGCGATCGCGTCGATCTGCTCGTCGCTGAGTCGCGCGAGCGGGCTCTCGATCATCGGCTGTGTCATCGCGGTCTCCCTTAGAGCTCGATCGTGATAGGTCCGTCGGCGCAGTTGACGCAGGTGCGGATCTCGGTGCCACTGATCGTGACCTCTCCCGTCCTCAGGTCGCGGACGGAGCCGCTCGTCAGCCTACCGACACACGTGTGGCAGATTCCCATCCGACATCCGAACGGGAGCTCGACCCCGGCGCCCTCGCCCGCAACGAGGATTGGGGTGGCGCCGTCACAGTCGACGGATACCCCCGTCCTCGAAAACTCAATCTCACCGCCCTGGCCCGGATTGCCGACCGGAACGAAATGTTCGAATGACTCAACGTGTAGCCGTTCCGCCACCCCGGCGTCCCCGAAGTATGCGCTGAGCGCACCCAGCATCTCCCCGGGCCCACAGGCATAGGTGTCGCGCTCACGCCAGTCGGGGCAGAGATCGTCGAGGTGCGCCGGCTGTACGCGGCCGGCTTCGCTCGTGACGCGCTGCGTGAGGGCGTACCGGACATGACGCTCTCGAAGCTCGGTGAGCTCTGATGCGAAGATCGCCTCCTCGGGGCGACGGGAGGAGTGCAGGTGCACGATGTCCGGCAGTTCGCCGTGGCGGTCGAGAGAGCGCAGCATCGCCATCACGGGCGTGATACCGCTTCCGGCGGTCAGGAACAGCAGCTTCGGCGGTGTCACGTCGGGCAGCGTGAACCGTCCCTCGACCTCCCCCAGGGTCACGATCGAGCCGACGGCCTGGGGCCCATGCAAGAACCTCGAGACGACCCCGTCCTCGGTCTGCTTGACGGTGATCGTGACCTGCCCGTCGGGCCTCGAGGCGTCGCTGCTCAACGAGTACGCCCGCCAATGGCGCTTGCCCTGGATGTCGAATCCGAGCCGCAGGTACTGGCCGGCCCGGTGGCCACGCCAGCGGAAGCCCGGGGTGATGAACACCGTCACCGCGTCGGGGCCCTCGCGCTGCACGCGTTCGATCCGCCCCCGCAGCTCGGTCGTGGACCACAGCGGCGAGATGAGTTCGAGGTAGTCATCGAGCCGCAGCGGCCACGTGAAGTACTCGAGGCCGCGGAGCGTCAGCTCAGCCAAGCGCGGCATCGCGACCTTGGCCCCTCGTTCAGGCATGCGCGACCGTCTCGTTCATCACCGCGACCCTACTCGGTGCCGACCCACAGACCAGCGGCTCGGGGTCACACCTCGACGTGCGCCGGCGCCGCGAGGCTGAAGCGGTTGGCCCGCCCGAAGGTGCCGTAGTCGTCGAAGCGGACGCCGCCCGCACGCAGCACCGCCTGGCAGTCTCGGGCGGTCGCCTGACGCAGGTAGAAGGGGTCGCGAACCAGGAAGTGGTGGATCGCGTGGGTTCCGCCGAAGTTGAAGCAGAAGGCGTGCAGCGGCCAGAGCCAGCGTGATGTCCACACCTGGGTCTGCTGGAGGACGTTGTGGGCTTGGACGTCCCCGAAGTAATGGAGGTTCGAGGTGACGAAGTGAAGACAGAAGGTGCGCAACGCGTTTGGCGCGAGCAGCACCACCGCCAGCACGTTCAGCGCGTCATAGGCCGGGTTAGCCGGGATCGTCACCCCGAACAATTCGATCACATGAAGCACGATGAACAGGTGCCAGAGCCCGTAGTGGAGCGGTCCGAGCGGGAAGTAGGAGCGCTTGAGCTGATTGGCCAGCTCGCGGGCCTCCTCGCGACTGCTGGCCTCCTCGCGGATGTAGGCCCGCGCCAGTTCCTTACCGTGCCAGGGACGCAGGTACATACCCAGAAACTGGTCGAGCAGCTTCAGCAGCCGGTGGCCGTTCCAGTGCTCGCCGTTCGTCAGCGACCGCTCCTCGATGTCCGAGTCGGTGCCGGACACGTGATGGTGGTGGAGATGCAGCCGACGTCTGATCCACGGATTGATCGTGCTGGGACGCAGGAACCAGACCCCGAACATCATCGCGTTGTGCACGCGCCGGTGGTTTCGGAAGTACATCCAGTGGATCAGGTCGTGCTCGACCTCGTGCAGGATCGACAGCCAGAACGCGCTCACCGGGACGCACACCCACCACGGGATCAGCCCGGACACATACAGGGCCGCGTTGGCGAGCACGCCGAGCACGGCGACGACGAAGAAGGTCATGCCGGCGGCGTTCTGGTTGCGGGCGATCACCGGGTGAGCGGCGCGCCAGCGGTCGCCGATCTCGATCAGCTGGGCGCGGATGTCGGCGATGCGCTGCGCGTCGCGCTCGTCAAGGTTCCGCTCGCCTGGGAGTGTGGTTGCGATGTTCACGGCTCTTCCTCCGGTCGAGTTTCTTGGCGAGCACGCTAGGGGCGTGGTGCCGCTGGCGCTTGACCCGGAGCGCCATATGCTGCGCCGCGAACGCCAATGCTGGGCACATTTCGAAACTGGGTCGAGATCGTCAGCCGGACGCTGGCAGCGGAGGGGATCGACCTGCACGTCGAGCTTGTTGGGCGCGGCGTTGCCGTGGATCAGGTGGATCCCGTCGAGGGTCGTCTGGATGCCGCAACCGGGCGGGCGATCTGGTCCGTGGTCGAGGAGCGCAGCAACGACCCGGTGTTCGGGCTGTCGATGTTGCGCCATATCGACTACCGCGACTTCGAAGAGCTGGGTGTGGCGCTCGTGGCCAGCGGCTCAGCCGAGGCGGTCATCTCGCGGATCGTCCGCTACCACGCTCTCATCTCAGACCGCGTAGTGATGACGGCCGAGTTCGGAGAGCGTCTGCTCGAGGTGGGCCTGGACCATCGCGCCACGAGCTGGCGAGCCGGCGAATTCAGTGGCGGGCTGATCACAGGTGCGCTGCGCGATCGCTTCGATCGCTCGATCGCCCCAAGTGAGCTTCATCTCGGGTTCACGAACGTCCGTGGCGAAGAGATCTACGGCCGCTTCTTTCGCTGCCCGATCCTCTCCGGTGCGCCCACGACGCGCCTGATCTTCGACCGGGCTGTGCTCGCACGCCACGCCGTGCGCGAGCCCCTCGGCATCGCCGGGCGCCTCGAGCGGGTGCTGCGAGACCGCGTCGAGCATCTCGAGCGAGACAACGTTCCGGCAGCCGCGGTGCGGTCCGCGATCCGCGAGAGCATCGGTGCCGACCCGCCTACTCTCGAGCGCGTCGCCTCGGCGCTCCACGTCAGCGCCCGCACGCTCCAACGCCAGCTTGCCGGCGAAGGCACCACCTTCGCGGTCCTGCTCGACGCGACACGCCGACAGCTCGCCGATCAGTGGTTGGAGGAGGGCAGACTGACACGCACCGAGATCGCCTACCTGCTCGGGTTCTCGCAGCCGAGTTCATTCTCACGGGCGCTGCGACGCTGGCGGCAGGAATCCCAAAGTCCGACTGGTCGGTAGAAACCTTTCTATCGCGTGGTCTTGAGTCGATAGAAACCCCCAGAATTCGGCCTCGGCCCGCCCGTTCATTCATTTGCCATCGCAAATAAATCCCAATAGTCCGTCCGGAACCGCCGAACCACACGCGGCCGCGCAGCGGGCACGTGCGTCGACTAGGCTCGCGAAATGGGGGTGCGAAGTTCACTCGCAGGTATCGCACACGGCAACCGCGCTGAGCAACCCATCCGCGCCGCCGAGCTGGTGGCAGCGTTATCCGTAGCCACCGACCTCGGCACGGGCCAACCTCTCGAGCACGCCGTCCGCTCCGCCGTCCTCGCCGTGCGCCTCGGAGAGCTAGCCGGCGCCTCCGCGGACGAGCTGGCCGACGCCTACTACGTCGCCCTGCTCCACGCCTCCGGCTGCACCTCCAACGGCCACGAGGCGGGAGAACTGTTCGGGGACGACATCGCCCACCGGGCCGCCTACTACCTGATCGATCCCACCAACCCGGACGAGGTGCTCGAGTTCTACCACGCCTTCGTCGGCCTCGGCCGGCCGGAGGAGGTTCGGGCGAAGATGCTCGAGGCGGTCATCAACGACGCCAGTCCCCGGGGGCGCGAGTCGCTGGAAACCATGTGCGAGGTCGCCCAGCAGTTCGCCTCCTGGCTGGGCCTGCGCCCGAGCATCCGGGAGGCCCTCGAGTACGTGTTCGCGCGTTGGGACGGCCTCGGCCTGCCGGCCGTCAAGGAAGAGCAGATCCCGATGTCGGTCCGCCTCCTGCACGTCGCCAAGGACGCCTCCCTGTTCATCTCCGCCGGTGGCCCCGAGCGCGCCTGTTCGGTGCTCGCGCAGCGCTCCGGTACCGCCTACGACCCGCGCTTGGCAGAGCTCGCTGTCGCCAACCTCGGCGAGACGCTCGACGCCTTCGACGAAACGCGCATGTGGGAGTACGCGCTCGCCATCGAGCCCTCGCCCCCGGTCTGGCTCCACGGCGAGGAGATCGACGCCGGCTTCGCCACGATCGCCGCCATCACCGGCCTGAAGACGCCGTGGCTGCGTGAGCATTGCGCCGCCGTCGCCGACCTCGCCGAGGCCGCCGCCTGGCGCGCGGACCTCGACGGGGACGCCGTAACTCTCATCCGTCGTGCCGCCCTCGCCCACGACCTCGGCCGTGTCGGCGTGCCCAACTCGATCTGGGAGAAGCCCACCGAGCTCTCGTTCGGCGAGTGGGAGCGGGTCCGCCTGCACGCCCATTACACCGAACGCGCCTTCGCCCAGTCTCCGGCGCTCGCACCGATCGGCGTGGTCGCCGGCGCCCACCACGAGCGCCTCGACGGCTCCGGCTACCACCGCGGCGTGCGCTCGCCCGAAATTGAGCAGGCGTCCCGCATCCTCGCCGCGGCCGACTGCTACGTCGCCATGCGCGAAGACCGTCCCCACCGGCCGGCGCTTGACGCTGCCAAGGCAGAGGCCGAACTGCTGCGGGAGGCGAGCGAGGGCAAGCTCGCCCGGATGCCGTCGCCGCCGTGTTGGCAGCGGCCGGACATCAGGTCTCAAAGCGTCCGAAGGAGCTGCCTGCGGGGCTCACGCCACGCGAGCTCGAGGTGCTGCTCCCGCTCGTCCGCGGCGAGTCCAACCAGGCGATCGCCGACGCCCTCGGCATCTCCGTGAAGACCGTCGGACATCACGTACAGCACATCTACGACAAGGCCGGCGTGCGCAGCCGCGCCGCCGCCACGCTGTGGGCCTTCGAACAGGAGCTCCTCCATAGCGCATAGGGCATTCGCCCGATGTGCCGGGCCCCAGCTTCCGCCGGATACTCGCCTCGACATCGGCACCGACCCCCGGCGCCGAGCACCCACAGGAGGCAAACATGTTTCTGGCAACCACCACCGTCGAGGACTTCGAGCGCTTCGAGCGGATCTTCTCCACCAAGGGCGCCGACAAGCGCCGCGAGCACGGCTCCAAGGGCGCCCAGGTCTTCAAGGACCCCAACGACGACACCCGCGTCTGGGTGATCTTCGACTGGGACGCCGAGGGCTGGCAAGCTTCGTCTCGGACCCCGACGGTCCCGCCGATCATGCAGGAGGCCGGGCACAAGAGCCGTCCCCAGGTCGCCGAGCGCGGCGGCAGCTTCGACGCGTAGGGCCACCCGAAACCGATCTAGAAACGGAGAAAACGTCATGGCATCAACACCTTCGACCGGCCCGATCAAGCTCGGCGTGGTCGCCGACCTCACCGGGCCGATGTCCTTCATGGGCATCGCCGACGCCAACGTCGCACGGATGGTCGTCGACGAAATCAACACCGCTGGCGGCCTCCTCGGCCGGCAACATCGAGCTCCAAATCGAGGACAGCGAGACCACCGACGAGGCCGCCGAGGCCGTCGCCCGCAAGCTCGTCCAGGACGTTCGGTCGACGTCGTCTTCGGCGGCATCCTCAGCTCCACCCGGCAGGCCATCAAGGCTGCCGCCGTCACCGAGGGCAGGACCCTGTACCTCTACCCCGAGCAGTACGAGGGGCAGGAGTGCGACCCGTTGATCTTCTGCACCGGCCCCGTGCCGGCCCAGCAGGTCGACCCGCTGATTCCCTGGCTGATCGAGAAGACCGGCGCCAAGCGCTTCGCGCTGCCGTCGGCCGACTACATCTGGCCGCGGATCATGAACGAGAAGGTCCGCCAGATCGTCACCGCCGCCGGCGGGGAGATCGTGGAGGAGGACTACTACCCGCTCGACCACACCGACTACAGCGAGGCGATCGAAAAGATCATGTCGGGCGGCGCCGAGGTGGTCTTCAACACGATCGTTCCGCCCGCCGTGGTGCCGTTCGTCCAGCAGCTCCACGACGCCGGCTTCGGCGAGCGGGGCGGGCAGCTCGTCTGCACGTACTTTGACGAGAACTGCCTCAACCTCGTCCCTGCGGAGCATGTCGAGGGGCTGTACAGCTGCCTGGACTACTACCAGGACTCGGAGGACCCGTTCAGCCGCGAGCTGCTCGACCGCTACAACAAGCGCTACCCCGGCGGCGCGATGTTCACCGGCGGGGGCGCCTGCTCTGGCATGTACCGCGGCCTGAGGCTGTGGGAGGCCGCCGTCCGCGAGGCCGGCTCGCTCGACCAGAGCGAGCGTCATCGAGGCGCTCGACCACGCCTCGATCGCCGTCGGCCCGGGCGGGCCCGCGGAGATGGTTCCCGGCCAGCACCACGCGCGCATGAACATGTACATCGCCCAGGTCCAGGGCGGCGCCCTCAGGACGATCAAGCGCCTCGGCGCGATCGACCCCGACGAGCAGACGGTTCCCGCAGCGCCCCTCGCCCGCGTCTAGACAGAAGCCGTGGGGGCCCGAGGCGATCGGGTCCCCCACGGGGCCGGGATACTTGCGTGGACGCTAGGATCCTGGCATGTCGCAGCTGCGACATGCGCGGCTCGCGGCCGGTTTGAGCCAGGCGGCGTTGGCGTCCGCGGCGGGCTTGAGTCGCCAGACGGTGGGGGCCGTTGAGGCCGGACAGACACGGCCGAGCGTCGATGCGGCGATTGCCCTCGCGGTGGCTGTGGGCCGCCCGGTCGAGGAGCTCTTCGCCACGTCACCGCCCACGAGCGATCCGGTGCTCGCGCAGACCGCCGACGAGGGTGAGGGCGTACTCGCGTGCCGGGTCGGCGGCCGCCTGGTGCACGCCCCCGCCGCCGGTGCGCTCTCTTTTCAGGGGTGGCCCGCCGCGAATGCGGTGATCCGCGCCGGTCGTCTCTCACCGCTGCCCGGAGCCGACCTCGATGGCTACGTCGTGGTCGGTTGCGACCCGGCTCTCGGGCTGGCCGCGGCAATGCTTCCCCAGACCGGCCCGCGGCACCTGATCGCGCTCGCGGGGTCGACCGGCGCCGCGATCGAGGCGATGCGCGCGGGCCGTGCTCACGGTGCACTGGTGCACAACCGCCCAGACCGGCTGCCGATTGCGCCGCGCGGTACGTTGCGCCTGCGTGTCGCGCGCTGGCGGGTCGGACTCGCAAGCCGCCGACGGGTCCGGTCGGTCGAGGAGCTGTGCAAGCGGCGCGTACGGGTTGTGCAGCGCGAGGCGGGTGCGTCCA
This sequence comes from uncultured Solirubrobacteraceae bacterium, assembly GCA_963846255.1. Taxonomy (GTDB): domain Bacteria; phylum Actinomycetota; class Thermoleophilia; order Solirubrobacterales; family Solirubrobacteraceae; genus Palsa-744. The sequence goes on along the minus strand of CAWJVE010000002.1, from coordinate 2,261,721 downwards.
GCCAGCAGGCGTTCGCCGCCGCGGCCGCTGCCGTGGGCCTTACACCACCGGCCGGGCCGCGCGCGGCAGGGCACCTCGAGGTCGCCCAGCGTGTCGCTGACGGTGCGCCGGCCGGAGTCACGATCGAGCCTGCGGCGCTGAGATACGGGCTCGAGTTCAACGCGCTCGAGGAGCACGTCGCGGAACTGTGGCTCGATGCTCGCTGGCGCACCCATCCCGCCGTCGACGCGCTCGGAAACGTCCTGCGCTCGAGTGCGTTCACCCAACGCCTCGCCCTGGTCGGCGGCTACGAGACCCACTGACTTGGCAACCAAGCGAGAGGAGAGTCCGTTGTCGTGAGCTCACGTTCGACCCGACGTATTGCCGTGGCGTTCGCCGTCGCCGCAATCGCCGGCCTGGCGGCCGGCTGCGGAAGCAGTTCAAGTACCACGCCCACGAACGCCGCGGCCACGTCTACGCCCGCGACCACGGCGCCGAGCGGCTCGGCCCCGATCGTGCTGGGCGCTGCGTCGCTGACGAACGTGTTCCCGATGATCGACCCGAGCGCAAAGTTCACCTTCGGCGGTTCGGGCGCGCTCGCGACCGACATCGAACAGGGTGCCCCGGCTGACGTGTACGCGGCAGCCAGCCCGAAGTACCCGGCCAAGCTAAACAAGGCGGGACTCGTCGAAACGCCGGTCGACTTCGCCACCAACACGCTCGTGATGATCGTGCCGAACGGGAACCCGGCGGGCATAACGTCGGTCAGCGACATCACCAAGCCGGGCGTCAAGATCGTGATCTGCAACGCGACGGTGCCGTGCGGCGACTATGCCCGAACGGCGTTCATGAACCTCGGCATCACCACGGCGGCGATGAAGAATGTGGTCAGCGAAGCGACCGACGTCACACAGGTCGTCGCGGACGTCTCCTCCGGCGCGGCCGACGTCGGCTTCGTCTACATCACGGACGCCGATTCGGCGAAGGGCAAGGTCAAGGCCGTGCGCCTCCCGGCCAAGGCGATGCCGGGCACGATCGATGTGATCGCGGTGGTCAAGAAGGCTCCGGACCCAGTCGCGGCGAAGGCGTTCGTGGCGACGGTGCTCTCGCCCGAGGGTCAGGCCACGCTTAAGGCCGCCGGCTTCGGCCCGATCCCGAAGTGAGCGCCGCCGCGAGCAGCGGCGCACCAGCCGACGGCGAGGTCCGGGCGTGGACTGCAACGCTCGGGCGCGTCGCCGTCGGGGGGATTACGGTGATCGCGATCGCCGTGGCGAGCGCGTTCCTGCTGCTCCCGATCGTTGCGCTGGTGACCTACCAGCCCATCCACTCCCTCATCCACGGCTTCGGGACGACGGTCGCGACGGATGCGATCAAGGTCTCACTGAAGACGAATGCGATCGCGCTCGTCCTGATGATCGCGTTCGGCACCCCGTTCGCATACGTCGTCGGCCGTTGGCGCTTTCGCGGACGCAGCGTTGTGGTTACGCTCGTCGAGCTGCCGTTGGTGATGCCGCCTGCCGTGGCCGGGCTCGGGCTGCTGGTCGCGTTCGGCCCGCTCGGGCTGCTCGGCGGCACGTTCAGCACGCTCGGAATCCCCAGTCCCGTGTTCCGTCAGGGGGCCGTCGTGATGGCGATCCTGTTCGTCGCCGGCCCCTTCTACCTGCGCGGCGCGATCGCGGCGTTCGAGGCCATCGACGGTACCTTGGTCGATGTCGCGGGCACGCTCGGCGCGGGGCCTCTGCGACGGGTGCTGCGGGTCGCGGTTCCGCTGGCGGGTGGTGGACTCCTCACGGCGGCGTCGCTCGCATTCGCACGCGGGATCGGCGAGTTCGGCGCGACGATCCTGTTCGCGGGCAGCTTCCAGGGCACCACCCAGACGCTGCCGCTCGCGGTATACGGCGAGTTCGACGCGAACCTCGACCAGGCGATCGCGATCGGCGTGCTGCTGATCGCTATGAGCGCTGCGATCCTGCTTACCGCCAAGCTGCTCCCACGCCTGTGGACCTCCTCGAAATCGACATCACCCTCCCGAGGCGAGCTTTCGATCTCCGCGCCGAGCTGAAGGTCGCCCCGGAGACGATCGTGCTCGTCGGCCCGTCCGGCTCAGGCAAGACCTCATTGCTGCGAACCGTCGCCGGGCTGGAGCGCCCCCGCGAGGGGCGCATTACTCTCGGCGGCGAGGTCTGGTTCGACGCGCAACGCGGCGTCCGGTTGGGTGCCGAGCGACGCCGCGTCGGCTACCTGCCGCAGGACTACGGCCTGTTTCCGCACCTGACCGTCGCCGGGAACGTCCGCTTTGCCGGCAGACGCGAACGCCCGGACCTACTCGAACGATTCGGGATCCTGCATCTCGCGCGGGTGAGACCCGACCAGCTGTCAGGGGGCGAGCGCCAGCGCGTCGCGCTCGCCCGAGCGCTCGCCCGAGAGCCCCGCGTGCTCCTGCTCGACGAGCCGTTCGGCGCGCTCGACACCATCACGCGGGAGCAGGTTCGCGACGAGCTCGGCGACGTACTTGTCAAGCTCGAGCTCCCCACCCTGCTCGTCACACACGCCTTCGAGGACGCCGCCGTCCTCGCCGACCGTGTCGGGGTGATCGATGATGGCCGCCTGGTGCAGGTCGCCACTCCCACCCAGCTGCTGCGCGATCCCGCCAACGCGATGGTCGCCGCGCTCACCGGCGCCAACGTGATCGAGGGAAACGCGACCCCGTCCGCTTCTGGTTCGATCGTTCGTCTCGGCGGGAGCGGTGAGCTCGCCAGCTCGACGCCGGCCCAGGGCCCGGTGACGGTGGTGATACATCCGTGGGAGCTCGAGCTCACCGACGTGGGATCCGGCGCCCTGACCGACACCGTCGTCAGCATCCGCCGCGATCACGGTGGACTGCTCATCCGGCTCACCCGCTTCACGGTGCAGACGGCGCCCGAGAACGGCTATCCGGCGATTGCCGAGGGCTCGACGGTCGGATTGCGAGCCGCGCCCGGCGACGTCCGGGTCCTGACTGCGAATCCTTGACCACGCAGCTCGCCGGGCGCGCGTGTCGGGGCATCTGCCGCGGGCGGCTCCCGTCAGCGAGGTTGCACGACGAGGGTCTGGAACGCCCTGCCGATCGGCCCGCTCTCGTCGTGCAGCACGCTCTCGGCAAGCCCCGGTCCGCCGACCGAGAGCAGCGTACGGGCGTCAAGGCCGATCCACTCGCCCTCGGGCGCCCGCTGCAGGTGGAGCGTCAGGTCGGCGTTGATGAACAGGAAGCGGTCGAATGGAAGCGCTGCGCCGACGCCGTTTCCGAAGTCCGCGGCTGCGACGGCCCGCGCGAGCGGCGACATCGGCTCGCCGGCAATCAGGTCCATCCTCGGCCTCGCCCACACGCGGGCCGGGCCCGGGGACCACGGCCGGTCGAGCCACCTCACCTCCATTCCCGTCGATCCGAAGCCCGTACCCCCCGGCAGGAGCGCCTCGGGGGGTCCGCCTTCGTTCTCGAACTCAGGGAACGCCTCCAGCGCGTCCTCCTTGGGCGCCATCCGCTCGACGCCGGGATCGGCTACTGGGACGTCTTCGCCTACCGGGCGCACGAGCAGCGCGTCGGCGCGTCCGATCTGCTCACCGCCGCTCGCCAGCTCGGCGTGCAGTTCGCTCACGCGACGGCCGGGTCGGACGACGGTGATCGTCACCTCGAGCGGGGCCATCGGTATCGGGCGCAGGAACTCGAAACCGAGCCGGCCGAAGGTGAGGTCGGTGCCCTCGACGTGCTTTTCAAAGCATCGCGTGAGTAAGGCGGCGGGCGCACCTCCGTGGAGGGCGCTTGGGTCCCACGGTCCGCGCGTATGCTCGCTCGGTATGTAAAGACCGCCCTCGACGGTGAAGAGGGCGGTCGCGGCCGCGGGGATCGCCATCGGTCCTCGACCTTAGCCGGGACTCTGCGGGCTCCCCGGCATTCCGGGTTCCGTGCGCCGAGCTACGGCTTTAGCCGCGATCGCCCGCGCTGTGGTGCCTCCAACCGTCCTGATACTCGTCGTCGTGGAGCCGGTAGAGCTGATGGGCGTAGTGGTCCAGGCGGTCGGCGGCCGCCTGTGCCTCGTGGTAGTCCTTGCCGTGGTCGCGGGCCGGCGTCTTCTCCTCGGCGCGCTTGCGGACCACGTGCAGCTCCTCTCGCGCGAGCTCCACGACTTTTTCCAGCGTCTCTTGAAGATCCATTCCGTCCTTTCCGTCCGGCGCTCGTAAAGCTTGGGGGTTCGAGCTGGGCCCGACCCCGTCCGTCACGCGACCCGACCAGCTGATCGACGCCCCCCTCACAGCCCCAGCTTTTTAACGCCTTCCTCGTCGAAGCCGAAGTAGTGGCCGACCTCGTGACGGACGGTGTGGTTGACGTGCTGTCGCAGGCGGGCGGGGTCGTCCCCGTAATCGCGCACCAGCGTGTCGCGGAAGATCAGGATCTCGTCCGGAACGCCGCCGCCCCCGAAGAAACCGGTCCCACCCCTCCTGGCACCGACGTACATGCCATAGGCGTGGTTCTCGGCGCCGCGGTCCGAGACGACGATCGCGACGTTGTCGAGCGCTCGCTGGAACTCGTCCGGCAGTTCCCCGATCGCCGAACTCACGAGCGCCTCGAACTCCTGCTCGCTGTAGTGGCGGTGTCCGCTCATGGTTTCAGTCGCTGATCAGTCGTCGGTGTGTCGCCCAGCGGGTGAGCTCGTGGCGGCTCGAGAGCTGCAGCTTACGCAGCACCGCCGAGACGTGAGCCTCGACGGTCTTGGCCGAGATCCCGAGGCGTGCAGCGATCTCCTTGTACATGTAGCCGCGTGCGATGTGCTGGAGCACCTCGCGCTCGCGAGGGGTCAGCAGATCGAGCTCCGGGTCGACCTGTGCGGGCGGGAGCTGCTCGGCGAAGACGTCGAGAACGAAGCCGGCGAGCCGCGGCGAGAAGACGGCGTCGCCGTCGTTGACGCGGCCGATCGCGTCGGTCAGCTCCTGCGCGGAGATCGTCTTCGTGACGTAGCCGCGGGCGCCGGCGCGGATCAGCGCGATCACGTCCTCGGCGGCGTCGCTCACCGACAGCGCCAGGAAGCGCGTGGCGGGAGCGGTCTGTGAGGCGCGACGGATCACCTCGACGCCGCCGCCGTCGGGCATATGGACGTCGAGCAGCACGACGTCGGGCTCGAGCTCGTTGATGCTGCGCACCGCCTGCTCGACGTCACCGCACTCGCCGACCACCTCGACAGCCGCACCGAGGCTCTCGCGGACGCCGGCGCGAAACAGCGCGTGGTCGTCGACGATCAGGACGCGAGGCTTCGCCGCGCCGTTCACGCGCGCCCACCACGCTCGAGCGTGAGCTCGATCTCGGTGCCCTGCTCGGCCGACGAGCGCACGCTCGCGCGCCCGCCCGCGCGGTGCATGCGCCCGAGGATCGACTCGCGCACGCCGCGCCGCTCGGCGGGCACGGAGCTCGGGTCAAAGCCCCCGCCGCGGTCGCGCACGAACACCTGGATTTGCGCACGGGAGAGCTCGGCATAGACGGAGATGGGACGCTCGCCCGCGAACTTCGCCGCGTTCAGCATCGCCTCACGCGCTGCTGCGAGCACGCTTGAGGCCCGCTCGTCGAGGTCGCAGTCGCCGACAACCACGAGCTCGATCGAGCTTCCGCTGGCGGCATCGACCTCGGCGGCGGCGGCCTCGAGCGCGGCGGCGAGATGCTGATCGCTCGACTTCGCTTGCCCGTCCGCTAGCCACGTACGCAGCTCGCGCTCCTGGTTGCGGGCGAGGCTTGCGACACGCTTGGGATCGTCGGCGCTTCGTTGGATGAGCGCGAGCGTCTGCAGGACGGAGTCGTGAAGGTGGGCGCCCACGTCGGCGCGCTCCTGTGAGCGGATGCGCTCGGTGCGCTCGGCGGAGAGGCTGCGTGCGAGGCTGCGCCAGGAGGGCGCGAAGATGAGCGCGGCGGCGATCAGGACGGCGACCGCTGCGAGCACCGCTTCACCCGCCGGTCGCACGGCCCCGTTGGCCCACAGGAAGGCTATGCCCGCCGCCAGCACGAGCGCGATGCCGAGGCCGCGACGGCTGACCTCCGGGCGCACCAGCGTGGCCGCGCGGGGCGCTCTCGGGTGCGCTGGCGCCGGCTCGCCCGCCGCGTGCGAGGGGTGGGCAGCCCAGGAGCGCCGCGCCCGCAGGACCGGTGCGGGGGCGCGCCAGATGAGCAGTGCGCCGAGTGCCGCGGCGGCCACCGGCCACACGATCGTGTCTCCCGGCCACAGGCCGGTGGGGCGCACCAGCAGCAGGCCACCGGCGAGCAGCAGGGTGGCGCCGACGGCGATCCTCGCGCCGCCCCGCGGAGGGTTGCTGGTGGTGGACATCGCTCGCGCTGGATGATCTCAGTCGCGCGCGTTCAAGCCGCGTGCGCGGGCACGCGCTTCCAACCCGCTCGCGAGCAGCACGGCGCCCACGCCCGCGACGATCAGCGGCCCGGTGTACGCGAAGCGCAGCGTGATCTGGCCGCCGGCGGCGAGCACGAGCAGGAGGCCGAGCACGATCGCGACGAGCCCGCCGGTGAGCGCGGTCATGTTCAGGGCGCGCCTCACTGGAACGTTCCGCTGACGCCGAGGCAGGCTTCGTTGTCGCCGTAGCCGTTCACCTGGTAGTTGCCTTCGAGTGGACGATTGACGACGAACAGCGCGCCGAGCCCGACATGCCCTTCGAGCCTGAGCACACGCACGCCCGCGGGCAGGGGCTGGGTGGCGTGCCAGTTGACGTCGAGGCCCTTCGATTCGCCGCCGAGCGCGCCGACATAGCCGCCGCCGAGTCGCGCATGGGTGAGCACACACACGTCTCTCGGCACGATCACGACCAGCTCGCCGAGCCCCAGGCGCACGCGCAGCGGGGTCCCCCCGGCCGGGAGGCGGACGCCGCGGAGGTCCACTTCGAGCTTGCCCGCGCCGAGCTCATAGCCACGGCGCAGCTGACTCACGGCAAGTGGGCGATACAGGCGTTCGCCGAGGCCGCCATGCAGATCGACCCCGGCGGCGGCGAAGATCACGACGGGCAGCGTGAAGGCGCCGACCGCGAGCACGAGCCAGCGTGCCCGCGTCATGGCGCTGAGGAGGAGCGCCACGCCGAGCGCGAGCACCGCCCAGGCGGCGATGTGGGGCTCGGTGCCGGCGAGCAGGCCGCCTGCGACCGCGAGCAGCACGAGACCGGCGAGGACCGCCGCGAAGTGCGCGAGCCACCGCGCCAGGCGCAGGTCGGCGCTCTTGCTCGCCGGCACGCGCTTGCGCAGCCTCCTCCAGACGACCGTTGCGAGCACGCCCACGAGCGCGACGGCGCCGACTCCGGCGCCGAATCCGGCCGCGCTGCCGAGCAGGCTGTGGCTGAGCACGGCCACCAGCGCACCGAAGGCGGCGATCAGCGTGACGGCGCCGAGGACCGCCTGCCAGGAGGAGCCCAGCATCAGGATGGGCGCGCGCCGTGCACCCTCCTCGGGGGTGAAGAGCAGGATCGCCAGATACAGCCACGCGCCCACTCCTGCCAGGAAGGTGAGGCCGACGAAGGCGATTCGCAGCAGCAGTGGATCAACGCCGAAGTGCGAGCCGAGACCGCTGCAGACGCCGCCCACGAGTCGCCCGCGGCGAGTCCGCACGAACCTCGGCCGGCGCTCGCGCGAACCTTCCGGCGCGAGCCCCGAGCTCTCCGTCGAGCTGTGAGACGATCCCTCGGGCGTGGGCACAACCGGCTCCTCAGGCGTAGGCATGGTCGGTTCCTTTCAGATTGGAGTACAGCGTCCGCGCAGCTGCGCGGCGCCCGCCCAACCGGCGTCCACTCGCGGCCTGCGCCTGGGGGCGCACCGCGTGCAGAACGACCGGCTGGGAGATGTTTCGAAGGCATTTCGCCCCGCGCTGTTCGAGCTCGACGGAGCGCGTGCGCGTGCGCGCGATCTGAGCGACCTCGTCGCTCACGAGCACCTCGCCGGCGCCCGCCAGTGCCGCCACGCGGGCGGCGAGGTTCACGGTCGCGCCGAAGAAGTCGCCGTCACGCTCGACGGCGGCTCCGCAGGCGATGCCGACGCGGACTGCTGGGTCGAGCGGTCCGGGGAGTGCGCGCTCGACGATCCGCAGCCCTGCGGCGGCGGCCTCGGCGGGGTCGGCGATCCTCACCATGACGGCGTCGCCGAGCGTCTTGACCACGTGAGCGTCGGCCCCGAGCTGGCGCTCGACGCCGAGCCGCAGCCGCCACGCGAGCTCGGCCGCGTGGGCGTCGCCGTGAGCCTCCGTGAAGGCGGTGAAGCCGACGATGTCGGCGAACAGGAAGGCTGCGTCGCCGAGGCACGCCGGGGCTTGTGCGGCGTCGCGATCTGTGACCGTCTCGAACATGGCCACAGTCTCGGTGCGCGGGCCCTCCCGCACAATTGGGAATGTCCCCTAGGGGTCCCCTATGCGATCGGGGGCCGCTCAGGCGGTGCTTCTCAGTGCTCGTGGATCACTTTTCCGTTACGAATTTCCTCTGGACCGTAGTTCACGGTGACCGAGCGGCACTCCGGGACGGAGTTGAAGTTCGGGCTTGTGCCGCTGAGGAAGGGGTAGGTGATCGATGAAGGGTTTGTCTGTCCGCTATCGAGATGCCCGAACAGATGGCCGACCTCGTGGGTCATCGAATCGCAGAACCACTGGAAGGATTCATCCTCCTGACGCCGGCTGCCCCAGAGGGAGGTGTTTATGGTGATCGTGCACTTCTGCACTTCGGTCCACATCTCAACAACGGAGTCGGCTGGTTCGGCGTTCGTTACGGCTTCATAGGCGGAGCTCGGAAGCTGATGAGGACTCGTCACGATCACCGGTGTGCCGCACGCCGGTGTGCCGTGCCAGTAGCGCTCGGCGAGCTTCACCGCGAGAGCGACAGGATTTGTGCTGGGCCCGTGAGCGTGGCGATCGTGGTGGCCCTCGGCGGTCGCCGACGAGGGGAGCAGGAGCGCCGTCGCGAGCACGGCGGCGAGCAGAAGACGGGCCATGCCTCGATGCTGAGGCGGGCGATGGCCGTGCCGGTCCTCCCACGGGGATGATCTTGGGGTGATGAGTGGGGGGACGCAGGGGTGAGCGACGCCTCACCCTGCGAGCCGCTTTGTGTCGATGGACACCTGGGCGCCGCATCGCGGGCGCCTTCACCGGCTATGCCGCTACACAACCCGATCACCGTGGTCCTGGCGAGGTTCGACGACCTCCTGGCAGGAGGGTTGCGCGCGTTGATCGAGGGCGATCCGAGTCTCACCGTCGTTGCTGCTGACGTCGAGCGCAGGCGAATCCCCGTTGTTCTGCGCGCCCACCGTCCCGATGTGGCGATCCTCGACGTCGGCGCATTCGCGAAGTTGGTCGAGCTCCGGCAGCTGAGGGAAGAACAACCGGCTACGTCACTGATCCTGCTCTCAAGGGAGCCATCGATGGAGGAGAATGCCCAGCTGCTCGCGTTCGGAGCCAGCGCATGCCTTGGTGTGGACACGCAGTCGCGCGACGTGCTCAACGCGATCCACCTGGCCTCACGGGGCCTTCAGGTTGTTCCGCGGGCAGCGTCCAAGCAGGCCAGCGGATCGCCCGGCCGAGGGAATCTGCTGACCCCGCGCGAGGCAGAGGTGCTTCCGCTGCTCCAGGAAGGTCGCTCGAACGCACACATAGCTCTTGCCCTGCACGTCGGCGTGGAGACGGTCCGCACGCACGCGCGCAACATCTACCGCAAGCTCGGCGTCGCCTCCCGCCGCGAGCTCGCCCCTGCTCCGAAGCCTGCTCCGGAACCGCACCCCGGTGCCGCCACCCACCCTCCACGGCGCCGGAGTGCCGTGGGGCCGAACGGCGAGCGGCGCGGACACGGCTTGGGACGCAGATGAGCGGCGCCCGTCGCTCGCTATGCGTCCGGCGCTTCGCGGCTGCCTAATCCTTAGGCCGCGAACCGTCGTGTAGATGAGTGGTCGCAAAGACCGGGGAGCCATCCCCTTCTATCGCGGTGCTCGATGCCGCAGTCAGGAGACGCCCGTGAACCACGGCGTCCCACAGTCTCACGAGTTGCTTCCGAGCAACTCCCTCACAGCAGTTCGGCGTCCCGGACATCGGGCTGCCCGCAACACACTCCGAGCAGGGCTCCTCCTGTTCGCCTCGCTCTCCACCCTGCTGTTCGCGAGCAGCGCCCTCGGCGCTCCTGCGTCCGTGGGGCTGGGGTCTGCCGCCAGCTTCTCCGTGCTCGCTGGTTCGACAGTCACCAACACCGGTCCGACGACGATGTTCGGCGACCTGGGCCTGAGCCCTGGTTCATCCGTGACGGGGGCGCCGCAGGTGCTCGGTCAGACGCATGTCGATGACGCGGTGGCGATCGGGGCCAAGAACGCATTGACCACGGCCTACAACGACGCTGCCTCGCGTCCAAGCAACGGTTCGGCCGGCACCGACCTCGCCGGTCAGGTGTTCCTGCCGGGCGTTCGCACCGCCAGCAGTTCCCTGCTGCTGTCATCGGGGAGCGTCACGCTCGACGCCCAGGGTGACCCCAACGCAGTGTTCATCTTCCAGGTCGGCTCTACGCTGATCACGGAATCGAACACCAGTGTGGTGCTGGTCAACGGTGCGCAGGCGTGCAACGTCTTCTGGCAGGTCGGCTCCTCCGCGACCTTGGGCACGGGCACGCACTTCGTCGGCACCATCATGGCGTTGGCGACCATTTCGGCGAACACCGCCGCCACGATCCACGGCAGGCTGCTGGCGAGCACCGGGGCCGTGAATCTCGACACCAACACCATCACCACGTCGAACTGCGCCTCGAGCGAAAGCGGTAGCGGCGGCGGCACCGAAACGACCACTGGAGGGTCGGGCGCGACCACACCGGGCTCGGGTACGACTCCGGGGTCCGGTACCACCACTCCCGGCTCGGGCAAGCTGCCGGTTGCCTCGAAAACCACAGGCAAGCCCGGCAAGCCCGGCAGTCCCACGGCGGCTGCGCGCAAGCGTCGCGAGAACGCACGCAGGCGCGCGCGCAAACACGCGCTCGCGCGGCGGGCGCTCCCCCACAAGCGGGGCTCGTTCACCGGCTGAGCCCGGCGATCGAAATTGTCACTTCACCCTCCGTCACACATACTGTGTGCGGCTCCGCGGTGCCGCCGTCCGGGAGGCCGCTTGGCAACGGTCTTCACGGCGGCGTGCCTCGCCGGCGCTCTGCCCGGCGCCGCGGCCGGCTCTGTCGCGGGCGCCCAACCCCGCGTGCAGGCGACCCAAGAACTCGTGATCCTGCTCACCCCACACGGTGCGCACCTGGCGCCCGAAGCCGGATCGCCACAGCGGGCGCTCGTCGCTGCTCGCCGGCCGATCACGGGCGAGCGGACGACCCTGCCGGTGATCGCACGGTTCATCGCTCCCGGGGGAGCGCGATGGCTGGAGGTGATGCTTCCCGGTCGCCCCGACGGATCCACCGGCTGGATCACGCAGCAGGGCACCCGTCCCCTTGTGACGCCTTGGCGCATCGTCGTGAACCTCACTGCCCGCCAGGTGAAGGTCTACCGGGACGGCCGCCCGGTGAAGACCTTCCGAGCGGTGGTGGGCAAGCTCTCCACGCCCACGCCCAGCGGCCAGTTCTTCGTCGAGGAGGCGGTGCAGATGCCGGCCGGGGACCCCGGCGGCCCGTACGCCCTCGCTCTCAGCGCGCGCTCGAACGTGTTACAGGAATTCGAAGGCGGCCCGGGCCAGATTGCGATACACGGGCGTGACAACCTCGGGGGGACTCTGGGCACCGCGGCCTCGCACGGCTGCATCCGCCTCGCCACCGCGAGCATCGAGTGGCTGGCCGCGCGCATCGGACCTGGGGTGCCGGTGACGATCTATGATGGGTGAAGCCGTACGCCACCTCAGATAACTCAGCTTCGCGGGCTATCGGACCGACCTCCCCAAGCGAAGCGGGTCGCTGTGGATTCCGATGACCCAGCTCGACCAAGCGATCAGGGCACAGCCGGCCGAGCTCGAGCGACTGGCGGCCCGCGAGATGACGCCACACGCCGCGCGGCTGGAAGGCCGGCGACGGGTATGGCTGGTGGGCACCGGCTCGAGCCAGCACGTGGCGGAGCTGGGCGCGGGGCTGCTCGCGCAGGCGGGACTGGACGCCCGCTGGTCGGGGTCGGCGGACTTCACTCGCCTGGCCTCCGGGCCGGATCCAGACGACGCGGTGATCGTGATCTCGCACACGGCGCGGAGCGCCTACGCGGTCGCCGCGCGCCAGGCCGCGCTCGCGTCTGGGGCGTCGGTGGTGTCGATCACGGGCGTCGGAGGGGGCTGGGAGGAGGCGATCGAGACGGTCGCGATGGAGCAGTCGGAGACCTACACGTTGAGCGTCACCGCGGCGCTGATGGTCCTCTTCCGGCTGGCCCACGAGCTGGGTGCCCCGGGGCTGTCCATAGGCGATCTGACGCTGGCCATTGAGCGGGTCACCACGGTCGTGGACGAGATGGAGGTCCCGGCCTTGGAGGCGTCCAGCCGAGTGCTCGTGCTCGCCGGCAGCGGCGCTGGAGCCGTCAGCGCCCGCGAGGGCGCGCTCAAGCTGCGGGAGGCGGCGCACGTGCTCGCGGAGGGGTATGAGAGCGAGTACCTGCTGCACGGCGGCGCCGTGGCCCTCCAGCGCGGCGACGCCCTGCTCCTTGTTGGCCCTGCCGCCGATCGCGACGGGCTGCTGCCCGCCCTGGGAAAGGCGGCCGGGGCCGAAGGGCTGGCGGTGGCGAGCATCGAGGAGCCGTCGATCGATCATCCGATCCTGGCCCAGCTGCCGATGATCGTAAGCCTGCAGCTGCTCGCGCTGAGCTTCGCCCGGACTCGCGGGACGGACCCCGACAAGGCCATCACCGGACACTGGGCCGACGAGGCGATGTGGGCGATCGGCCGTCCCGGGTGACCCGGCCGTGACGCCCTGCAGCCGCGGTTCCTAGGCGGGCCGGTAGAGGCCGCGCTGGAAGAGGGCGTTGGTGGCCTGGTTCCAGCGATCGAGCTCCTCGGGGTCCGTGAACGGCGCGGGCAGGTGGCGCTCGATGGCCTCGCGCATGAGGACGGTGGCGAGGTTCAGCACGACGACGTGCAGGGCGGCCCACTCGAGGGAGGCATCCGGGCGCAGGAGCCCGTGCTCGGCCAGGCGCTCCCACTGGGCACGTGAGATGGCGACGAAGGCATCGAAGATGCGCAGCGCGCCCTCGTCCCGGTCGGCCACCGCGCGAGCGACGTAGCGCAGCGCCGGCGAGTTGTCGCGTACGAAGGCGGTGACGCGGTCGCCCAGCTGCTGCTGGATGAGGGTGGGGTCGCCGTCCGTGGGGAGGTCGTTGAAGGCCTCGACGGCGACGGCGACGACGTGGTCGTTGATCGCGTCACGCAGGCCGGCCTTGGTCGCGAAGTGGTGTTGGACGAGCCCGGGGGAGACACCTGCGGCGGCGGCGATGTCGCGAACCGAGGTCGCGCGCACGCCGCGGTCGGCGAACAGCTCGAGCGCCGCGTCCCGGATGCGCGCGTATGCGGTCAGGTCCGAGGTGCTGACGCTCACGGGGTCGGGTGCTCGCGCTGGTGGCGGCGAACGACGTGTGTGGCAAACGCGAGCGCGCAGGCGGGAAGCAGGCGCGACATCTGCCACGCGAGACGCGCCCGAGACGGTGTTACGAGCATCGCGCGGTTGCGCTGTACAGCCCGCAGGACATCTCGGGCGAGGGCGTCGCTGGGGTAGGGGGTGCCGAGGTCGCGGGTCAGAAACGCGCGTACGTCCGGGCTCGAGGGCGCGGCCGTCAGGCCGCTCGGGGCCTGGGCCTCGAGCAGTGGCGTCTCGATCACGCCGGGGCAGACGACGGTCACCTTCACGCCGTGGGTCGCGGCTTCGGCGCGCAGGCCGAGGCTCAGCCCCACGACGGCGAACTTGGAGGCGGCATAGGGAGTGAACAGGGGCGCGGGAACGAGACCGGCGAGCGAGGCGACGTTGACGATGTGGCCGCTCCCGCGGGCGACCATGCCCGGGTAGGCGGCGTGGATGCCGTGGATGACGCCGTCGAGGTTGACCGCCAGCACCCGCCGCCAGTGCTCGAGGCTCAGCTCCTGCACCTCGCCGACGGCGACGATGCCGGCGTTGTTGACCAGCACGTCGAGCCCGCCGTGCGCCTCGGTGATCCGCTGAACACAACGCGAGAACGCGTCCGCGTCACGTACGTCGAGCTCGACGGCCTCGCGCACCCCGGCGATGCCCGTCGTCACGTCGTCGAGGGCCGCGCGGTCGAGGTCGCTCATGAAGACGCGGGCGCCACGGGCCGCGAAAGCCGCGGACAGCGCCCTGCCGATCCCGGACGCGGCACCCGTGACGAGCACCGTGCGGCCGCCGAAGTCTGGCGGTACACGCGTATCTGTAGCCATACAATCGTATGGTACCCTCTTGCCCCGATGGCGGTCAATCCGGCATTCAGGTTGCCTCGGCGAAGGGGACCCGCCTCCCGAGCGGGACCGGTGTTCCTGACCGCCACCAGATTCGTGTTCGCCTCACACGCCGACGCCCTGCTCGCCGCTCCACGGTCGCTGCGGTTCTGGGCCACGTGGCACGACATGCCCGGCGCCATCTGGCTGTCGGTGCGTTACCAGCCGCTGGCGCGAGCCGCCTGGACGCTCACTGCGTGGGAGAGCGCCCCGGACCTCGCCGGCTTCCTGCGAAGCCCTGCCCACCGGGCCGCCGTGGCGGCGTTCGAAGACCGTCTGGTGGGAACGTCACATCGCTGGGAGACCGCCGATCCCAATCTCTCGCGATGCTGGAGCGAAGCGATCGACGCCCTCGCGAGCGCCTGACGGCTAGGCCTGAAGAGCCTCGACAACCGCCTTGGCCGTCTTCTTGTCCGTCCGCGGAACGTCGAACTCCCACACGTGGCCGTTGGCGAAACGTAGCGTCAGGTGGGAGACCATTTTCCCCTCGTCCCAATCCACGGACGCCAGTTCCTCTCTGGATGCCCGCACGACCACCTCTTCGGTCGGTGTCATCTTCCAGCCTGTTTTCGTTTTCAGGACCATCACGTCGGCCTCGCTGACGGTTACGTAGCCGACGCGCCCAAAGGCAGGAAGATCGGGCGCACCCGCGTCGCCCGCCGCGAGCCCCGCAGTGACCGAGCCGACAAGTCCCGCCACCTCGCGGCCGGCCACGCGGGCCACTGTCTTCTTCGCATAGCCCTTCGGATTCACCAGCGTGCCGGCGATCTCCGGTGCGCCAAGTGCGTTGGACACCTTGTCAGCCATCCAGTCCCCCGTTCGCTTGCAGGTCGGTTTGCACACCGTCACGCAAGCTGGACGGCGTCGCGCGGAGGGTAGCGGTTCGTGCTCTCGCGGCGCTCGCGCCCCCGCGAACAACTGGCCGAATCTCGTAAACAGTGCTCAAGCCTTCGAGCCGGAAGCCCGAAAGGTCTGTGAACGCGCCTACGCGTTGTAGACGAATGACCAATACCCCTCCTCCGCACCACTCAGATCGCGAGATCTGCTGCTCGATGACGAGCGTCGTGCTCCGACAGATACGTACAAGGAGCGGCGAGGCTGCGGTTGCGCGGGTACTCGAGCGGGCGGGCATCGAGCGGGAGCCGTCCTACCTGGAGAACGTCGAGAACTGGGTGTCGCTGGCGGAGGTGACGGCGATCCTGGAAGCCGGCGTGGAGGAGACCGGCGACCCGCTGTTCGCGCGGCGGGTGGGCGAGAGCACCCAGCGTCAGCACGCCGGCACGCAGGTGGCCACGCTGCTGCGCTCGCTCGGCTCGCCGGAGGCGGTCTTTGAGGCCATCGCGCGGAGCGCTCCCAGGCTCAGCGCCGTCACGGAGATGGATGCGCTGGAGGTGCAGCCGGGACGCGCGGTGATAACGGCTCGCGCTCGGGACGGCTTCACCCGCGGGCCACTGCACTGCGACTGGACCACAGGACTGCTCGCCGGCACCCCGATCCTGTTCGGGCTTCCCCTGGCGCGAGTCGAGGAGGGTGAATGTCAGGCGCGGGGAGACAAGCAGTGTGTGTACACGATCTCCTGGGACGCCGAGTCGGCCGCGGTGGCGGCGGATCCGCAGCAGCGCGTGACCTCTCTGGAGGGACAGCTGGCGGCGATGTCCGAACGTCTTCAGGGCGCCTACGCGACCGCCGGGGACCTGATCGGCACCGACGACCTCGACTCCGTGTTGAAGCGGATCGTCGAGCGGGCTGCGGACGCCGTGCGTGCGCCCAGCCACATCCTCGCCGTGCGCACCGATCCGATGGCCGAACTGCAGGTCTACAGCCGGGGGATCGACGAGGGCAGGGCTGAACAGCTGGCGCTCGCGACGCTCGCGGACGAGACCTCTGTCGAGGATTCGACTCTGGTCGTGGAGGTCGCGTCGGCCAGGCGTCACTACGGGCAGCTGATCGCGCGCTTTCCGGGCGGGGTCGAGTTCTTTCCCCAGGAACACGAGATGCTCGGCCTGTATGCCAAGCACGCGGCCGCCGTTCTGGACATCTCGGTGGCGCTGCGGGAGTCCACGCGCCGCCACGAACAGGTCAGCTCGCTGCTGTCCCTGGCCCACGCGGTGGCCGAGGCCGGGACCAGCCAAGAGGTCGCCGAGCGCCTCGTCGTCGTGGTCCCGGAAGTCGTCGACTGCGACCGGGCCGGTGTCTGGTTGTGGGACGACCTCGAACAGAACCTGAGGTCGCTCGCATCGTGGGGGGGCACGCCCGAGCAGGCGGAGTTCCTGCGTGATCTTGTCGTCCCAGGCGATGCCACTCCTTATCTGCGCGAGATGATCGACGCGCCCCACCCCCAGTTCTTCGAAGGTGACACGGAGGACCCGTTCATGCGGGGTCTGATTGCGCGACTCGGGGTTGTGTCGCTCGTGATCGTCCCGATCGTCGTCCGAGACGCCTTCCTCGGTGTCCTCACGGTCTCGGTGATGGACGAGCCGCAGCGCCTGCGCTCCGACCGCGAGCTGGTCGAGAGGCTCACCGGCGTTGCCGCGCTGGCTGCGACGGCGATGCGCAACGGCCAGCTCGTGGACAGGCTTCACTACAAAGCCAGCCACGATGCTTTGACCGGGCTGCTGAACCGGACCGGCTTCAGGCAGCGCATCGAGCGCATGCTCGACTGCGGCGGCGCCGCTCGACTCGGTCTGCTGTACGTGGACCTCGATGACTTCAAGCAGGTCAACGACACCCACGGCCACGAAATCGGCGATGAGCTCCTGCGACAGGTCGCCCTGCGGCTCGAGGCGGCGGCCCGCGATGAAGACGGGATCGCGCGGCTCGGCGGAGACGAGTTCGCGGTCGTGCTCGCAGACGTGGGCGACGACGCTCAGCTGCAGAGCGCGGAATCGCGGGTGCGTGCTGCGTTTGCCGACCCGTTCATGCTGGGCGATCTCGCGATCTCGATCCGGGCGAGCGTGGGGCGAAGCGTGTGGCCGGACGACGGCCGCAGCGTGACCGTCCTGTTGAGCCACGCCGACGCAGCGATGTACCAGGACAAGGCGAGCGGTCGTCGCTCGCCGGTGGCGCCCAGCCAGAATCGCCCGCTGACCAACGCCGTCAGCTAATTCGCCGGGGCGCTGACCAACGGCGCCCGCGACCTTGCCGTGGCGTCGCGGTCGATCAGCGTGGTGTGGTCCAGGCGGTTGAACGCCCGCACGACCTCGGGATCGAACTGGCTTCCGCTGCAGCGGCGGATCTCGCTGGCAGCGTCATCGATCGTCGACGCGGCGCGATAGGGGCGCGTGTGGGTCATCGCGTCGAAGGCGTCTGCGACCGCGACGACGCGCCCGACGACCGGGATGTGCCGTCCACCCAGTCGCTCCGGATATCCGCCCCCGTTCCAGCGCTCGTGGTGTGTGGCGGCGACCTCCGCAGCCATGCGAAGGATCGGTGCCTGGCCTTTGCCGAGGATCCGGTGTCCGATCGTGGTGTGTGTCTTCATCACCTCGAACTCCTCCCCGGTGAGCGCAGCCGGCTTGAGCAGGATCGCGTCGGGGATGCCGATCTTTCCGACGTCGTGCAACGGGGCGGCCCTGCGGAGCGTCCGCGCGACGTCGCCGTCGAGGCCCAGCGCGAGCGCGATCTGCTCGGCTGAATAACCAACGCGTTCGGTGTGCCTGAAGGTATCGTCGTCGCGGTACTCGCACACCAGCGCGAGACGTTCGAGATCCTCGAGCCTCGCGGCCTGCAGCTCGGCGACGGTACGCCGGTGGGCGGTCACGTCGGTGAAAGACACCACCACGGCCTGCGGTGCTGTCTGCCCCGGAGCGGCGATCGGCGCGCTGCTCACCGCGAGCCAGCGCCTGACTTCGCCGGCCACCGCGACTCCGACGACGACGTCTTTCGCGGCCCGCCCGGTTCGCAGACAGGTGGTGCTCGGGTAATCCTCGGGTGAGAGCTCACGGCCGGCTTCGTCCACCACCGACCACAGGACGCGGTTCGGAAGGTAGTCCTCGAGAGTGCCCGCCGGCAGCTCGAGGAGGCGCTCGGCGTTCTGGTTGGAGGCCAGCACGCGGCCGGCTCGGTCGAGCATCACGATCCCCTCGTTGAGCGCTTCCACGACGGTCTCGTAGCGATGTTCGCTGGCTCGCCAGGCTGCTTCGGCGTCACGCTGCTGGGTGACGTCGCGGTAAACGCCGAGGACCCCGACCGTCTGGCCGTGGCAGTCGGCCACCGTGGAGAGCGACACCTGCACCCGCAACCGCCGCCCGTCCTTGGTGATCCTGTCGGTCTCGACGCGGTCGACGTCCGTTCCGGCGAGAAGTTTGTCAATCAGCTGTTGTGGATTACCCGCATCCTCGTCCGGGGCGAGGATCGCGATGGGGCGACCGACCACCTCGCCGGCCTCATAGCCGAACAGGCGCCGGGCGCTCTCGGCCCAGGTCGTTATCAGGCCGTCGGGGGACACGCCCACGACCGCGTCGGTAGCCGCTTCGACGAGACTGACCGACGGGGAGGCGAGCTCGGCCTGGGCGTACCGGTCTCCCGTCGCCGCCCCCATTTGCGGCACCCGGAAGCGTCCGTCGCGACGTGGAGCGTGCCGGACGGCCGAACTGCTCAAGAGAGTGTCACCAGTTGGAGTAAGCACACCTGCGCCTGGTGCTACCCCGACCAGCCGTTGCGCCACCGCTGCTGGACAAATGTCGTGCCACGCCGCTCCCGCTCGCGAGCTGACGACCGAGTGGACGCCTGTCCGGCTTCCGCTTCGCCGGCCGGCGCGAGGGTAGAGCAGCGGTGTGATGAACGCCCCGGTCAGCGCGTTGGTGGCGGCCCTGTGTCGGTTGTCATGAGGAGCAGCGGCACACCGGACGTCAAATTGCTTCCCCGTGAGACGTCGAGCTACGTTCTCCCCCCGCTGCCGGAACTGCGCAGCCAGGAACAGCAGGAGAGGGTCAACGCGCTCATCGTCACCGTGCTGACGGTCGCCTGCACGGTGCTGGCGATGTTCGACCTAATCCTGCTCGCGTGGGGCCTGTGACTAGCCTCCCAGGCTCTCGGCGAAGCGTCGCGCGAAGGTGTGAGCGTCACCCGGCCACCGCGCCGAGGTGTACCTGCCGTCCTGGACCACGAAGGCGGGGCGGGGGTCCTCGAGCGTGTCACGTGAACGTCCGCCCTGCTTACGCCGCGCGTGCGCTTCGGATGGGTCGACGTCGAGGAAGTCCTCGGGAGCCGCCAGCGCGCGGGTGACCTCCGCCTGGACGGACATGTATCCAGGCGGCTGGCCGGGGAGCTCGTCGTAGGTCCGGTAGTAGTGGGGATCCCAGAAGCGGCTGACCCGGCCGATCCGCCATCCCGTCCGCTCCAGCTCCCACGTCAAGGCCGTGGTGCGGCGGCCGTAGAGGACCGACCGCGAGGTCCTCGGGTCGATGCTCCGGGCCGCGAGCAGCACGCCGTGGCAGATCGCGCCGACGGGCATCTCGCGGTCGAACGCTCCCAGGACGAGCGCTTGCAGGCGCTCGCTCTCGAGGTAGGCGCGCATCCCGCGTGCACGGTGGCCCCCGGGCAGGACCAGTCCGTCCACGCCCTCCAGCTCGGCCGATTCCCACGAGACCGGGCTGCGGAACTCGTCGCTCGAGCGCATTCGCGCATAGGCCGAACGTGCGTCTGCGTTGGCACCGAGGGCACGGCCCACGAGGGCCACTTTGCGCAGTCCCGGCGCCCATCCCCATGGGTCGAGGCCTTCGCCCGTGAGCATCAGCTCGTCGCCCGTGGCCGTCTCGCCATCGGGTGTGGCGAAGGCCACGTCGTGGCCCAGGCCTGTGAGCACCTCCCAGCTGACGGCGACCTCCGTCGGGTCGAAGTCGCGCCGCGGGATCGGGATCAGGACACGCGCCATCGCCGGGCGCTCGATCCTATGCGGTTCCCAACGACCGCCGTCCCGGCGCTCGACCCCCTGGCGGGTCGTTCAGCGGACCGCACCCGCGGCAGCCTCCAGCGTGCGCTCCCCGCCCCCGTCCTCGGCCGTGCTCGGGACCACTGCGACGTAATCGGCGCCCGCGTGGTGGTACTCGCCGATCCTCGCCCTCACCTCATCGGGGCTGCCGATCGCGCCGATCCTTGCCAAGAGCTCCCGTGGGATGGCCGCCGCCAGCTCTCCCCGACGCTCGCCGGCGCGGGCGCGCTCCACCAGCGAGCCGAAGCCCAGCTTCGCGAACATCTCCCCGTAGCCGGGCGCTCCCAGATACACGGCCAGCTGCCCTGCCAGCTGCGCCAGCGCCGCCGGGCCGGGATCGACCGCGGCCGGCACCCAGACCGCGAGTCTCGGTCGCTCCCGTCCGGCCTCCTCGGCCACCTCGGCCGTCACGGCACGAACCGCTGCCACGTGCTCGGCGCTGACCAGGTTCAGGACCACCTCGTCGGCCTGGCGGGCCGCCACCTTCGTGAGCGCGGGACCGAAGGCGGCGATCGTCAGCGACGCCCGGGGCTGGGGCCGGCGCAGGCGGAAACCGTGGGCGCGGACGTACTCGCCGTCGAAGTCGGCCCGCTCGCCGTCGAGCAGGGCACGGAGCACGCTCGCCGTCTCGCGCATCCGTCCGGCGAGGTTGCCCCACGGGCGGTCGTGCCAGCCGCCGACGATCATCGGGCTCGAGGCCCCGAGAGCTATGTCGACCGGGCGGCCGGTGAGGGTTGCGACCGACGCCACCCCGAGGGCGATCGACACCGGACCCCGGACGGCGATCGCGAGCGGGCCGATCTTCAGCCCTATGCGCTCGGTCTGCAGTCCGATCGCGGTGGCAAGCGCGAAGGCGTCGAAGGAGTGCATCTCGCCCACCCACACCGTCTCCAGGCCGGCCCGGTCGGCGGCGATCGCGATCTCGACCGCCTCCTCGTCGGGCCGGTCCAGCCAGAACGGGATCGCCACGCCGACGCCGCTGCTCATTGGCCGTCTATTTGTACAGGAAGGTGCGACGCTTGCCCTGAAAACAACCGACGGAGGTCCTCCCCGAATGCGCTCCGACATCGTCCCCGGCGCCAGCTTCCCCGACTACGAGCTGCCCGACCACACGAAAACCCCTCGCCGGCTCAGCGAGCTGCAGGGCGATGACCCCCTGATCCTCACGCTCGCGCGGGGCCACTACTGCCCCAAGGAGCACATGCAGCACCTGGAACTCGCCGCCGCCTACCCGAAGGTGGCCGTCGCCTACACCCAGATCGTCACGATCGCCACCGACGAGGACCACACGCTGAAAGAGTTCCGTGCCTCCGTGGGAGCCCAGTGGCCGTTCCTGTCCGACCCGGGGCGGACGGTCCAGAAGGACCTCGAGATCCAGGAGTACACCGACCCCGACAACGACCCGATGATCCCCTACACGCTCGTCCTGAAGCCGGGCCTGCTGGTCCACAGCATCTACAACGGCTACTGGTTCTGGGGACGCCCCTCGTTCGCGGAGCTGTGGCGCGACCTGCGCGCCGCGAGCTCCGAGACCCGCCCCGACTGGGATCTCGCGACCCCGGGACTGCGCGAGAAGTGGGACGCCGGCGAGCGCTCCCTCTTCCACGGCTACGACGACTCGACCAAGGAGGCCTGAGATGGCTGCTGAGAGTGGACCCGGACTCGACTTCGTGCTGACCCACTTCATCGTCTCCGAGGACGTCGAGCGTTCGCGGCGTTTCTACACCGAGGTGCTCGGCGGGGAAACGATCCGCGAGTCCGGACCGGCCTACGTCGCGCTCGCCAACAGCTGGATCATCATCAACTCCGGCGGGGGTCCCACCGACGACAAGCCCGAGGTGATCCTCGAAACGCCCCCGGACCCGAACCGCACCAGCAGCTTCCTCAACATCAGGGTCGCCGACATCCAGGCCGTGTATGAGCTGTGGAGCGCGCGGGGGGCGGAGTTCCTGACGCCTCCCATCCGCCACGAGACGGAGATCCGCTGCTACATACGCGACCCCGACGGGCATCTGATCGAGGTCGGACAGACGATCCTCCCGAGCGGCTGGCGTCCACGCTCGGGCCAGCTCGCGGCCTCCGCTCGGGAGTCCTGAACGCAAGAGAGCCCCCGGGTGGCGGGGGGCTCTCCTCGGCGCGGATGTCGGCTGTTCGATCAGGCGGGGGCGATGTCGCAGCCGTTTTCGAAGGCTTCCTGGCGTGCCCGCAGGACGGCGGCTTCGTTGGCTTCGAGGTCTTTGGTCGCGTTTTCCTTGCCGGCCTGGCCGATGCCCTTGACTTCGCCCCAGTCGTGGTCGTCGCCGACGAGGTTTTCAGCCGAGTTCAACTGGCCACTGATGCGGGTGCAGGGGCTGACGCCGCCCTCGGTGTAGTTGCCGTGGGTGATGACCTGGCCACCGACCACGATGGTGTGCCACTGGGCCTGGGAAGCGGCCGGGACGATGGCGGCGCCGGCGAAGCCGGCGGATGCGACGAGGGCGATGATGCTGTTGCGGGTCTTGGTGCTGAACATTTTGTGTGCCTCCTGAGGGCGGGTGGTTTCGATAGGACCATCCTCGGCCCGCAACAGTCCCCCGGCCAGGCACCCCAGGGGTAGGGGTGCCTTACCGGCCCTCAGTCCAGATACGTGACGAACGCGCCCGGGTCCCCGCGCTCGGGCACCGCGCTCTCCTGTCGCAGCGGCCCGAGGTGCAGCAGACCCAGCACCCGCTCCTCGTCCGGGAGCCCGACGGCCGCACGGCCCTCCGGCGTACGCAGCACGGCGGGGGTGCGCCAGTAGCCGGCGTATCCCCGGGCGTGGGCGGCGAGCAGCACGATGTAGGCCGCGATGGCCGTGGAGTGGAGGTCCTCCTCGTCCTGGACGGGGTCGCCGGTGAGCGCCGCGCTGACCACGGTCAGCGTGGGGGCCCGGTCGAGCTTCCCTGCCTGCTCGTCTCCCGCCGCCAGCTTCAGCCGCTCGAGGGACTGCTCGCCCAAGACGCGGAAGCGCCACGGGTTGGTGGCGTGGTGGTTGGGGGCCCAGCGGGCGAGCTCGAACAGCTCGTCGAGCACCTCCCGGTCCAGCGGCTGGGGGCCGAAGACCTTGTGGGTGCGGCGGGTGCGGATCGCGTGTTCGGTGTCCATCGTGGTGCTCCTCTGCATGGCTCCGTGCATGCCCGGCGAGGCGGGTGCTCCCGCGGGCCGGCGGTCGTTAGGCTTGCAGACGCGCAACGCGACCGGGGAGGAGCGAAGCCGAAGCGATGAGACAGGTGGCAGCACTTGACGCCGTATGGCTCGAGCTCGAGTCACGGGACACGCCGATGCACGTCGGCGGTCTGCTCGAATTCACGCTCCCGAAGGACGCCCCGCCCGACTACCTCAAACAGATCTTCGAGGGGATGCGCTCGGTCCGCACGATCCCGCCGCCCTGGAACCTGCGACTGGTCGAGCCGCCCCTGATCGGCCCGCGCCTGCCGCTGATGCGCGAGGTCCACGACGTGGACCTCGACTACCACGTCCGCCACTCCGCCCTTCCCCACCCCGGCGGCCAGCGCGAGCTCGGGATCCTCGTGTCCCGCCTGCACAGCAACCAGCTCGACCTGCACCGGCCGCTGTGGGAGGCGCACCTGATCGAGGGTCTGGCGGGCAACCGCTTCGCGATGTACACGAAGACCCACCACTCGCTGATCGACGGCGTCAGCAGCATGCGCCTGATCATGCGGGCCCTCTCCAGCGACCCCGACCGCAGGGACATGGCTCCCTTCTGGGGGGTGGGCGCCGGCTCGCGGCCCGCGAGCTCCACCCAGGAGAACGGTTCCTCCGGAGTGCTCGCCGGACCGCTCAGCGTGCTCCGCGAGGGCGCCGCCTCGATGGGCGGCCTGTCCCGTGCCGCCTTCGACCTCGCCCGCGCGGCGGTCGACAGCAGTCCCCTGCAGGCCCCCTACCGCGCTCCCCAGTCGGCCCTCGGCGGGGCGCTCGAGGGCCAGCGCCGCTTCGCCACCCAGCAGTACGACATCAAGCGCCTTAGGGCCATGGCCCGCAAGGCCGAGTGCACGCTGAACGAGATCGTTCTGTATCTGTGCGGGAGCGCCCTGCGCAGCTACCTGGCCGAGCACGCCCGTGTGCCCCAGCGCCCCCTCACCGCCGGCATACCGGTGAACCTGCGCGAGGCCGACGACCAGTCGATGGGAACGGTCGTCGGCATGATCGTGGCCGAGCTCGGGACCAACATCGCGGACCCGGTGGAGCGCCTGCAGGCGATCAAGCGCTCGAGCGCCGAGGCCAAGCGTCACCTGCGCACGCTGCCCCCGGCGGCCCGCACCTCCTACACGCTGCTCATCAACGGCCCCTACATCGCCGGGCTGATCTTCGGCCTCGGCTCCCACGCCCCGATCCCGTTCAACCTCGGCATCTCCAACGTCCCCGGCCCGCCGGAGCCCGTGTACTTCAACGGCTCCCGCCTGGAGGCGCTGTTCCCGCTGTCGCTGCTGCTGCAGGGGAACGCGCTGAACATCACCTGTGTGAGCTACGCCGGGACGCTGAACTTCGGCTTCACCGGCGCCCGCGACACGCTTCCCCACCTCCAGCACCTGGCGATCTTCATGGGCGAGTCCTTCGAGGAGCTCGACCGGATCCTGCTCGGGGGCGGTAACGCCAAACCGAGCAAACGCCCGGCGTCGTCGGGCGCATCGGACAAACGGGCGGCCTCCTCCGTTGCGTCGAGCAAACGCCCGGCCTCCTCCGTTGCGTCGAGCAAACGCCCGGCATCGTCCGGTACGTCGGGCAAACGGCCGGCATCGTCGAGCAAACGCCCTGCGTCTTCCGGCGCGTCGGGCAAACGCGCCCGGCCGGCCGCGAAACGCTGACCTAGAGTTCGATCCTCGCCCGCAGATGTTCGAGCAGGGCGCGCGGCCCTGCCAGTCCTTCCGGCGTTTCTTCGGTGGCGACAAGCCACGCGTGAGGGATGCGCCGGGCGACCATCATCATCCGTTCCGAGCTGGGCGCGAGGAAGATTCCCGGGTGCTTGGCCAATGGGCGCATGCCGGGCAGCGGCGCCGGGGTGGTCCCGGGGTGTGCCGCGTCCAGCAGGACCGCTGCCGTGATGTACTCGCCGGCGCCGTGGACGTAGAGGGTGTCGGCGCACGACAGGAACGCCCTGCTGAGCAGCCGGCGGACGGGTGCCACTCGCCGGGCCACTTTGCCACCCCAGGCCACGGTCCCACGCCGCAGCTGGGTCGCACGAAGCTCGCACGGGCCACTCGGTGGTTGCCCGGGGTGTTCCCAGCCCGTGAAGCCCAGCGTCGAGGCCATCGGAGTGCCGCCGACGCTGCCCTGCGTGGACAGCGCTGCCCCGCTCGCGTCGAACGCCGTCACCGACGGGCACGGCTCGGCGAGGGCGGGTTTGAGCTCGCCGCTGGGCCCCTTCAGCGCTGCTGCCCGAAGCCCATCGGGGAGCGTCGGGTTCGTGGCCGTGGGAACGCGTTCACCGCCGGCGATCGAGACGGAGGCGACCTCGTCGGTGGTCAGCAGAAAAACGGCCGATGTCCGTTCGACACCGGGCTCGCAGCTCTCGGCGTAGATCGGACCCGTGGAGGTGGGCGGGCTCGGGCATGTGCGGGCGATTCGCGTAGAGCTCGCTGTGACGGTGCGGGTCGTGGTCTCCATGCACCAGCCCGCGCTTCCGCCGGACAGCAGCGGCACCAGTGAGACTTCGTCTTCGGGGGCCGCGCCCCAACTCCGGACGCTTCCCGGTTCTGCGAGCGCAGGGGCCCCTGCTGCCAGGAGGCATGCGCCCGCTCCGATGAGCGTCAACGCCGCGAGCGCCGCTGCCGTAATCCGCCCCACACCTCGACCGTAGTCGGCTCGCTTGCGCGGTGCAAGCGGCAACCCACAGCGCGGCGGGTAGGCGGGATTCAAGGCTGTGCTCAACCCGGGAAGAATGTCGCCGCAGGCGGCGGCGCCGGCCGCGGGAGGCGCCGGCCTACCGAACCCGGACGGAGAAGCGCCCGACGGGGATCGAGTGGCCCTGTCCCGGGAGGCCGATGATCGGCATCGAGTTGGCCGGCCCGGTCGTCGGCACGTAGGAGACGCTGCCGTGTACCACGCCCGGGCATCTGTCGGGGATCAGGGTGTCGAAGCGCACCCGCTGTCCGGCGCGAATGTCGTAGATGGTGGGCCCGCCCGTTCCTCCGATATCGCACGTGTGGCTGTGGGGGTAGACGAGGTTCGAGGTGTAGTAGCTCGCGCTGCTCGTGATCGCGACGTGCGAGACGAAGCTCACCCGCACCAGCTGCGACGGTTCGCCTCCCGGTTCCAGGTGCCGGAAGCCGTGGGGTGGCCGCCCTTCGCAGGCCACGATCGTGTCGCCGACCACGCGGTCGCAGTAGGACCTGGCGGCCACCGTCTCGACGCTGATGTGGCTGGCCAGCCGGCTCGCGCTCGGCACGATGCGGTGCGGTGCGACGAAACCGACCGGCGGGCAGCTGCCCATCAGCGAGGCGCGCGGGACCTTGCACACGTGCCCGTCCCGGTATCGCACCTGTGTGATCTCGCCCGCGGCGATGTTCGGGCCGCCGTTGTCCCCCGTAGCCATCGGGTTGCCGGCGCCGGCGGTGAGCGGGAGCACGATCAGGTAGGCGCCCGAGCCCTTCATGACCCTCAAGCTGCGTTCGGCGCCGTCGGGGAGCAGGTATCTGATCGACTCCGCGTCCGGTCCCAGCAGGCCGAAATAGATTTCCCGCATGTCAGCCGCGGGACACACGGCCTGCGGGCTCACATCGGCGGAGTGCTCCCGGAACCGGCGAGCCACCGCGGTGGCGACCGCAGCGGCGGCCGCAGTCGTCGCGCAGCCACCTACGGAGGTGGGACGTTCGCCCCACAGGCCGCTCGCGGGCACATCCCGCAGGCCCACGTTCACGAATCCGTGCCCGGCCGCATCGGTCACGTCGCAGCCGAGGTTGACGAGGTAGTTCAGCGACAGGGGATGGAAGCGGTCGTCGTCGCCGAAGGCTCCGTCGATCCCCAGCACGCCGATCGTTCCATAGTCGACCCTGCCGAGGCTCACACAGGTGAGGCCGCGGGTGGTACGCACGACGCGCAGTCCCCATGGCAGGCCGCCGGCGGGGTCGGGTGTGCGGATCGCAAGCAGTTCCGCGGTCGACGGGATGGCGACCCCTTCGCGAGCGCCGGGTGTCGCGGGCGTGGATGAGCCGAGCGTCGTTCCCCGCTTGAACACCCCGGTTGCCGTCAGGCCCACGGCCACGCTCACCACGATCAGGGCGAGGTTCACCACCGCGCTTCGAGGAGTCGGGTGGAAGACGCTCGAGCGCACCCACAGGGCCACCCGCCGGCCGAAGGGCGACCGCCGTTGGGCCGTGCCCGCCGTCAGCGCCGCGCCGTCCGCCACGGCCGCGTCTGCCGGGACGGCGGCCCGCTCGGCGGCCTCGACCAGCGCAGCCCTCAAGCCCGGGAGGTAGCTCACGTGGTTCCTCCCATCGCCGGGTCCTCGGTCAGCGAGGTCCTCATCGTGTGAAGGCCTCGGCTGACACGCTTGCGCACGACGCTCTCGGAGCAGCTCAGCTTCAGGGCCAGCTCGGCATAACCACGTTCCTGCACCACCCGGCCCTCAACCGCCAGCCGCTGGTCGGGGGGCAGCGCGTTGAGCGCATCCAGCACCTGCCCCTCGGTCTCGGCGAGCTCCTCGATGCGCGCGAGCTCCGGGTCGTCGAGCGCGAGCGGCTCCATGCCCAGGGAGCGGCGGGCGCGGTCCTCGACTCGGCCCCGCTGCCAGAGGTCGGCGAGCTTGTGACGCGCGATCCCGAACAGCCAGCCGCGGGCGCTCCCCAGCGGAGGCCTGAACGACGGCGTTGACGCGAGCGCCGCCGCGAACACCTCGGCGGTGAGGTCGGCGGCGAGGTCCGCGCGGGCTGTGTTACGGACGAAATACGCCAGCAGGAGCCGCTCGTAACGGTCATAGAAGGCTCCGAATGCCTGTGGGTCGTGGACGCTTGCGGTCAAGAGGGTCGCGTCATCGCTGTGCGTGTCCCACGCAACTCCCATCACCCCTATGTTCCGTTCTGGCCGAGTTTTGTGACGGGGCCGCCGGCGGGGGCGTCCGCGAGCGCCTGTAATCGGGCGCCCCCGTCCGGCCATAGTTGAGGTGTGGACGAGGAGCGGATCCAGGCCATCAGCCGGCTCTACGAACGTCACGCCCCCGCTGTGCACCGCTACGCCCTACGTCGCTCCGACCCGGACACCGCCGAGGAGGTCACCGCGCAGGTGTTCCTGGTGGCGTGGCGGCGAAGGCAGGCGCTGCCCCGGGAGCCGCTGCCGTGGCTCTACGGGGTCGCCCGCCGGGCTCTCGCCGACCAGCGCCGCGGAGCATCCCGGCGCGTGCGCCTGCGCGACCGCTTGGAGGGCGAGGCGGCCGCTGGGTACGCCGGCGTGATCGGGCACGGCGCCGCGATCGATCTTCCCGACCACGGTCTCGAACGCGCCCTCGGTGGACTGTCGGAGGCCGATCGCGAGGCCCTGCTGCTGCGCTACTGGGAGGACCTCGAGCCGGCCCAGATCGCCCGGGCGATGGGCTGCTCGCGGGCCACCGCGGCCGTACGTCTGCATCGCGCCCGTACACGCCTGCGCGGGGCCTTGGAGGCGCAGGGTGCCCAGCAAACCGAAGACGACAGCGCGGGACACCCGTGCGTGGAGGGAGCGGAGTCGGCATGAGCAGCTTCGTCGCAATCGAACAGCGCCTGCGGGCGGCACGACCCTCCGCGGAGACCCCGACCCCCTCGCTGCAGTCGGTCCTGGAGCGCATCGCGCGCTCCGAGGACGCGCCGGCGCCGCAGCCGCGGCGCGCGCGGCGCTGGT
This sequence comes from uncultured Solirubrobacteraceae bacterium, assembly GCA_963846255.1. GTDB lineage: Bacteria > Actinomycetota > Thermoleophilia > Solirubrobacterales > Solirubrobacteraceae > Palsa-744. The sequence continues at coordinate 2,232,531 of CAWJVE010000002.1, read as the reverse complement.
GGCAGCGCGGGCGGTTCCTGGTTCCCGCGGTCGCCGCGGCCGTCGTCCTCGTCGGTGCCGGCGGGGTCGTCCTGCTCGAGCAGGGCAGCCCCCTGCCGGCGGCCTACGTGCTGCCCGCGAACCCGGAAACGGGACTTGGCCAACCCGAAGCTGCCAGCCTCGCGCCGCTGCCGATGCGGGTCGCCGACCCCGAAGGCGGGCCCTCGTGGGCGATGCGCGTGATCCACACCACGCGGGGGCTCGTGTGCCTGCAGGCGGGCCGCCTCGTCAACGGCCAGCTCGGGGGTCTCGGCAGCGGCTACGCGTTCCAGGCCGACGGGCGCTTTCACCCGTTCCTGGCCGAAGACGCGATCGGCACCGACGCCTGCCCGGCGGTCGGCGGCGAACGCGTGGCGTTCCTGCCGGGCCCGCCCGTGATCGTGCCCGCCAACGCCCTGCCGCTCGCGGGCGAAAACGTGGCTCCCGCGGATCAGGTGCACTGCGACCTCCCCGGGCAGGAAGACTGGGGCGTGCGCTGCCCGCAGTCCGAACTGCGCCAGGTGGCGATGGGGCTGCTCGGACCGGACGCGAGCTCGATCGCCGTCTCCTCCGGAGGGTCGAGCTTCACGGTCAGGCCCTACGGCCCCGAGGGCGCGTATCTGATCGTGCTGCCGGCCCAGGCGCAGGCCGACGCGAGCATGTCCTCGGGCGGGTATGCCGGGCCGTTCGGCTGGGCCAGCAACGCCCCGGGTGGCGCCGTGCTGACGATCACCTACAACGACGGCTCGCAGTGTGAGATCCCGGACACCGGGTCCGGCGGGCACCAGTGCCGCGCGCGGGGCGCCGAGGCCGAAGGCGGACCGGTCCCGACCGCGATCCCCAACACCACCATCCACGCCGGCTACGTCCCGTCCGCGAGTCGCCTCGAAATTCCGCTGCTCGCCGACGCTCGCAACACCCCGCCCAACACCATGGAAGCGTTCCGACCCGCCCAGGCCGGCGAGGAAAGCGCCGGCCCGGCGGCGTCGGTCAGCTTCGATGCACCGATCGCGGCCCCGAGCGCCTCCACCGCCTACGTCGTCGAACTCGTGCCCCGCGAAGTGGCGGGTTGCGCGACCCCGTCGCTGATCGTGTCCCAGCCCAGCAGCCACGACATCGCCGCCGGCCGGCAGGTGCAGATGACGGTTCCCCTCGAGAGCTCGTGCGCCACGACCTACTCAGGGCGCGTGTTCATCGCCCACTCTTCGAGCGTGGGCGGTGACAGCGGCGGCGAAGGGCCGCTGTATGAGGTCATCTCCCACCAGTTCCTACCCGGCGGGCGGGGCAACGCGCTGAAGTTCTCGACCGTGGGGCGCTTTCAGCTCTCCTCGGTGCCCTGAGCCTTCTGTCCCAGACGGGCGAGCACCGTGGCGTCAGCTCAGGTCGAGCACCGGCGTGGGCGGCTCGATTTCGGCCTCCGCGTCCTCGGCGGGGATGATCCCCGTGCCGATCGCGAAGAACTCGATCGTGTGGCTGCCCCAGCCGTGGCTCTTCTCCTGCAGCTGCACGCCGACGATGCCCTCGGCCTTTGTTTCCTGGGCCTCGCTCTGCATCCTCGTCATCGCCAGCTCGCGCGCGTCATACAGCGCCTGGGTGTAGTTCGCGAGCTCGACGTTGCGGCCCGCCTGGGCGAGCGACTTCAACGCCCCCCGGTGGGCCACGTGGTAGACGCAACTGCCCATCACCATGCCCACCGGGCGATGGCCCGTGCGGAGCAGCGTCCAGAAGTCCTGGCCGGAGAGGTCGCTGGTGAAGGGCCGCCCGCTGGGCGCACGATGGAGCTTTCCCTCCCGGTGCTTGATGGCCGTGCCGATGGCGATGAACTCGGCCATGTCCTGGCCCCACTCGTAGCGGCCGATGTCCAGCCGCACCCCGACGACGCCGTCGGCGCCGAGCTGGTCGGCCTCCTCCTCCATCCTCGTCATCGCCAGCTGGCGAGCGTTGTACATCGCCTCCGAGAGCACCGTCAGCTCCCTGCTCGTTTTCCAGCCCGCCATCTGGATGCCGATGTGGTAGATCGAGCTGCCCACCACCAGCCCGACGGGATCGAAGCCCGCCTGCTTGATCAGCAGGAACTCGTTCACGGAAAGGTCCGACGTGAACAGCCCCGCCTTGTTCTGCTCCAGGCGCGCCCGCCCGGCCTCCGGCACCCCCTCGAGCGTCGTGGGGTCGTATGCGGCCTCTGTCTCGGTCACTTCACCGTCGCTCATGGGCTGGTCCTCTCGTCGTTCAGCGTGATTTGCGGATCGGGCGCCGCTGGATGGGCACCCGACGCCCCGCGGATGGCGGTGCCCATCACGTGCAGCGTCACCACCAGGCCGCGCACGTTCCCACCTCCCATCTTGATGTCCTGGAAGGCGATCGTGTGCTCAAGGTCCACACCCACGACGCCCTCGGCGCCAAGCTGTCTCGCCTGCTCGGTCAAGCGTCCCAGGGCGGTCTCTCGCGCCGCGTAGATCCCTCGTGTGTATTCGGGGATCTCTTCGTTGCCCCAGTTGAGCATCCCCCGGCCCGGCGCCATCATTCCGCGGTGGATGAAGAAGCAGGAGCTCGCGGCCACGAGGCCGCAGGGCTGGACCCCGGCCTGTCGGAGCTTCCAGTAGTCCTGGACCGACAGATCCGTCAGCACGACCCATTTCCCCGTTGCCTGTGGATCCCGTACGGCCGTGCCCATCACCACGTACTCGATCGCTCCTTCGGCCCAGTCGTGTTCGCCCCGGCGGAGGTGGACGCCCACCACCGCGTTGGCACCGGCGAGCCCGGCCTCCTGAGCGATCCGGTAGAGGGCCCGCCCCGGGCCTCGTTCCAGGCCTCGGTCAGAACCGCCAGCTCTTCGAACATCGAGCCGTCCCAGTTGTAGGAGCCGCCATATCCGTATTGCCAGCCGACCTGGTAGATGCAGCTGCCCATCACCTGACTCAGCGGCTGCAGGGCCAGTTCGTGGCCCAGGGCGAACTCGGCCACCGACAGGTCTGAGGTGAACCCCTGCCCGGTGGCGTCCCGCAGTCCCTTCAGGCGATGCTCGGCGGCGAGCGGGAGCTCGCCGGCTTCGATCCGGGCAAGCGAAGCGGCCTGCTCGCGCTCGTCGATCTCGGGCGTGCCGGGCATCGGCTCAGTCCAACAACTTCGACAGCGCTGCGCGCGCCTCGGCGCTCCGCTCGGCCTCCGAGCGCAGCTCGTCGGTCAGGGCCCCCACCCACGCCGCCGGGTCCAGCGGCTCGCGCTTGATCGAGATCCCGCCGACCTGCTTCTCGCGCGAGCACTCGAGTTGCTCGTCACGGACGGCGAGTTGGAAGCGGGTGTCACCCAGCAGCACCCGCAGCTCGCTCACCCGCTTGGGCCCACGCCCGAGCAGCCCGCCGCCCCGCCGGCGCACCTGGGTCATCCCGGGAAGGCTCTCCTCGAGCTTGCCGGCGAGCACCTCCACGGAGAGCCTCAGATCCCCTCCGTCGGCCCGCAGACCGGCGGCAGAGAGGTCGAAGTCCTGTCCCGGGTCCTCCTCCGTCTGCCGCGGCGGCGCCACACCCCTAACCCTATCCCCGCGCCCCCGCGCGTCCTGGCGACCTAGACTCACCCCTCTGCCCGCGGAACACGACAACCGCTTCCCCGGCGAGTCCGAGGAGTACCGCCGCGAGCGCAACCGCCTGCTCGAGGCGGAGGTCGATCTGCGCCGGGCCGTCGAGCGTGTGGCCGCCCAGCGCCGAGCCCTGCCGCCCGGCGGTGTCGTGCCCGAGGACTACGTCTTCGAGCGGGTAGGGGGCGCCCCCGGCGAGATTTCCTTCTCGGCTCTGTTCGCCCCCCAAAAGGACATCCTCGTCACCTACAACTTCATGTTCCCGCGCCACGCCGGGGACACCCGGCCGGGGCCCGTGGAGGGCAGGACCGCCGAGCTGCCCCTCGAGGAGACCCCCTGCCCCTCGTGCACCTCGATGCTCGACTCACTCGACGGCGCGGCCCACCATCTGACCCGCCAGGTGAACCTCGCCGTGATCGCGAGGTCTGACCCGGAGCGCGTCGCGGGCTTCGCCGAGGACCGCGGCTGGCGCCACCTGCGGCTCTTGTCCTCCCGCAACAACCACTTCAACCGCGACTACCACGGCGAAACCGCCGGCGGCGACCAGATGCCGATGCTGAACGTGTTCGTCCGCGACGGCGAGGAGATCCGCCACTCGTGGGCCACCGAGCTGATATGGGCTCCCCGCGACGAGGGCGAGCACGCTCGCCACGTGGACTCGATCTGGCCCCTGTGGAACGTTCTCGACCTCCTCCCGGGCGGCAGGGGAGACATGCCCGAACTGGGACTCGACTACCTCTGATCGGCGGTCGGGCGCCCCACGGGCCGCGCCGGCGGTCTCGGGGAACCGCCGGCGACTCGCCCGCAGGCATGGCGCGCGCCAGGCCGCTCAGGCGGCCGTGGGCACGGCCATGAGCTCGCCGATCTCCACGCCGCCGCCGAGCTGCACCGTGGGGCATCCCTTGGCGAGCGCAGCCGCACCGGCGACGTCGGGGGCTTCGATCAGCGAATAGCCGCCCACGCGGGTGTTCGCCGACTGGCCGACGGTCGACTGATCGCTGACAGGGTTGCCCTTCTCGACGACGCTCGAGCCCATGCTCTCGAACCATCCGGTCCAGGCGGCGAAGCTCGCCGCGCGGGCCGCGTCGTCGGGCTGCTCCTGCATCGCGCCCTCGGGAACTCGGTATGTGAACAGGTATGTCGGCATTGCTGGGTCCTCCTTGTTGGTCGGGCTGGGGTGTTTGATCGCTTAGACACCGACCCGGCTCGGGAGGGGTCACCGGGCGCCGCAGAGGGGTCGTCTGATCGCGGTGACCCCTTTTCGCCCCGGCCGGTGTCTGAACTCGTGATGGCCACCCCTTCCAAGGAATGCGAGGATCCGTGTGTGAGCGAGCAGCTGCTGTCGCGTGCGACCTCGGGCGACGAGCGGGCCTTTCGCGAGCTCACCGATCCGCTGCGCCGGGAGCTGCAGCTGCACTGCTACCGGATGCTCGGGTCGATGCAGGACGCTGAGGACATGGTCCAGGAGACGATGCTCGGCGCCTGGCGCGGGCTCGGGAGCTACGAGCGGCGCGCGTCGGTGCGCTCGTGGCTTTACCGGATCGCCACCAACCGCTGTCTGAACGCGTTGCGGGATGCCAGCCGCCGCCCGGTCCCCGCAAACGAGGCCACGCTCAACTTCCCTCCCCCCACCCGCATGGCCGAGCCGACCTGGCTCGAGCCCTACCCCGACGTGCTCCTGGAGGGACTCACGGACACGGCTCCCGGGCCCGAAGCCCGCTATGAGTCCCGCGAGACGGTGGAGCTCGCGTTCATCGCCGCGCTCCAGGCGCTGCCTCCACGCCAGCGGGCGGCACTGGTGCTACGCGACGTGTTGGGCTACCGAGCATCCGAGGTGGCCGAGCTGCTCGACAGCAGCGAGGACTCCGTCAAGAGTGCCCTCAAGCGTGCTCGCGCGCGTATGGACGAGCACCTGCCGAGCGGGCGCGACGAGGCTCCGATCCCCGAGTCGAGCGCCGAGCGTGAGCTCGTGGAGGCCTTCGCCGACGCCTGGGAGGCCGGCGACGTCGGCCGCATCGTGGCCCTGCTGACGGAGGACTCCTGGCTGACGATGCCACCCCTGCCGCTCGAGTACCAGGGCCACGAGGCGATCGCCACCTTCTTCGAGGCGGTCCTCCGCAACCGCGCCGGACGGGCGGTGCGTCTGGTCCCCACCCGCGCCAACACCCAGCCGGCGATCGCGACCTACGTCGCCGACCCCCACGGCGCTGTCTCCCACGCCAGCGTCCTCACCGTGCTCACGCTCGAAGGCGATCGCATCTCGGCGCTCACCGGCTTCACCGACTCGGGCGTCTTCAGCCGCTTCGGCCTGCCCCGCACGCTGCCGGCTGACTAGCTCTCGGAGATCCGCCGCAGCAGCCCCACGGCCCGCTCCAGCAGCTGCTGCTCCTCGCGGGAGAGCTGCTCGGAGATGACCGTCGCGAGCCACCCCTCGCGGTGGGCGCGGTCGGCCTGCAGGGCGCTGGTGCCCGCCTGTGTCAGCTCCACCAGGATCCGCCTGCCGTCGGCGGGGTCCGGGCGCCGGGAGACGAGGCCCTCGCCCTCGAGATCCCCCACGGTCTGGGCCATCGACTGGGGCTTGACGCCTTCGCGGGAGGCGAGGTCGCTGACGCCGGCCGCTCCTTCGCGGTCCAGGCGCCCCAGCACCGACCCGTGGGAGAGCGGGAAGCGGTGCTCGGCCCGCAGGCGCCGGACGAGGCGGCCGATCACCCCTCGCAGCTCGCTGGCGATCATGGCGGTGTCGGAGGCCACTGGCATCAGGAAAGGATCATTTCAACAGTTTGCCTGAACAGGTTGCCTGTAGAATAGAGCGGAGTGGAAGACCGATACAAGTGGGTCGCGCTGTCGAACACCACCCTCGCGGTGCTGCTCGCAACGCTCGATCTGTCGATCACGTTGATCGCGATGCCGGACATCTTCCGCGGCATCAAACTCGATCCCCTGGAGCCCTCCAACAGCTTCTATCTGCTGTGGATGATCCTTGGCTACATGATCGTGGGCAGCGTCCTGATCGTGAGCCTCGGGCGCTTCGGGGACATGTACGGGCGCGTGCGCATCTACAACCTCGGCTTCGTCATCTACACGGCCGCCTCGCTGGTGCTGGCGGCGGACTGGCTCACCGGCCGTGCCGGGGCCGACTACCTGATCGGCTTTCGCATCGTCCAGGGGGTCGGCGGCGCCTGCCTGCTGGCCAACGCGGCCGCCATCATCACCGACGCCTTCCCTCAGCACCAGCGCGGGATGGCCCTGGGCATCAACAACATCGTCGCCGTCAGCGGGATGTTCATCGGGCTCATCCTGGGCGGTCTCCTGGCCCCCATCGACTGGCGCCTGGTGTTCCTGATCTCGGTGCCCGTGGGGATGTTCGGGACCGTGTGGGCGTACCTGAAGCTGCGCGAGATCGGGGTCCACAAACGGGCGAAGGTGGACTGGTGGGGCAACCTCACCTTCGCCCTCGGGCTGATCTGCCTGATGGTGGCGATCACCTACGGCATCCGTCCCGCGGGCGGGCACTCCACCGGCTGGATGAGCGCCCGCGTGCTCGGCCTGGTGGGGTTATCGATCGTGCTGCTGAGCGCCTTCGCGGTGATCGAGCGGCGCGCGTCGGACCCGATGTTCCGGCTGCCCCTGTTCAAAATCCGCGCCTTCAGCTTCGGCACGCTGTCGACCTTCCTGTCGGCGATCGCCCGCGGCGGGCTGATGTTCATGCTGATCATCTGGCTGCAGGGGATCTGGCTGCCCGAGCACGGCTACAACTTCACCGACACGCCCCTGTGGGCCGGCATCTACATCCTGCCGCTGACGTGCGGGATGCTGATCAGCGGCCCCACCTCCGGCTACCTGTCCGACCGCTTCGGAGCGAGGGGCTTCGCCAGCGGGGGAATGGTCGCCTGCGCGGTCAGCTTCGCGCTCTTGCTGCTGCTGCCGATCGACTTCCCGTATCCGCTGTTCGCCGCCATCCTCGCCTTCAACGGCGTCGCCATGGGCATGTTCGCCTCGCCCAACCGCGCGGCCGTGATGAACAGCCTGCCCCAGGGCGACCGCGGCGCCGGCGGGGGCATGAACCAGACCTTCCAGAACTCCGCCCAGGTGATCTCGGTGGGGGTCTTCTTCTCGCTGATGGTCATCGGGCTGTCGGGCACGCTGCCCCACACGCTCGACAGCGGCCTGACCGCCCACGGGGTGCCCGCGGCAGCCGCCTCGAGCGCCGCCCACCTGCCCCCGATCTCGGTCCTGTTCGCCGCCTTCCTCGGCTACAACCCGATCCAGCACCTGCTCGGCGCCCACGTGCTCGCCGGCCTCAGCGCCCACAGCCAGGCGCTGCTGACCGGACGCAGCTTCTTCCCCCAGCTGATCTCCAAGCCGTTCCACAACGGCCTCGACAACGCGTTCATCTTCTCGATCGTGGCGTGTCTGATCGCGGCTGGCGCCTCGGCGATGCGCGGCGGGCGCTACCACGCCAAGGACGTGGCGGCTGCCGTGGAGCCAGCGCCTGCGAGAACGGCCGTCGCCGAGGGCGAGCCGGCGGTCGAGCGTCAGCTCGCCTGATCGGCCCCCTTGTAGGGGTAGAAGCGCCGCTTGTTGTGAGCGTCCCACTCCTCTCGCATGCCCGCGGCGGAGATGTTCCAGTCGGGCCGGATCTCCATCGTGACCTCTCTCAGGTCCCGTCGCAGGTCCTCGACCGAGGGCCTGCCCCAGAACCAATAGCCGTTGTAGATGCTGTGGATCTCCAGGCCCGGTCTCAGCACCAGCGTGTGGGGGATCATCGGGTCGTGGGTGGGGTCGGTGTACTCCTGGATCTCGAGGTCCTTCTGCACGTGTCGCCCGGCGTCTGAGAGGAACGTCCACTGGGCTCCCACGGCGGCCCGGAACTCGTTCAGTTCGAGGATGTTGTCGGTCGCGATCGTGACCAGCTGCGTGTAGGAGACGGCGATCTGGGAGTGGAAACGGGCCAGTTCGAGGTGCTGCTGGTGGTCCTTGGGGCAGAAGTGCCCCCGCGAGAGCACCAGGATCATCGGGTCGGAGCCCTGCAGCTCGCTCAGCCTCCGGCGGGTCTTTTCATGGTCGGTGAGCTCGTAGTCGGGGAAGCTCCCACCAGGCACGATGTCGCTGCGCACGGCCTGCTCCTCTCTTGTCGGGGGCGCGGATGTGATCATTCAAGACGCCGTGGCGGCGAAAGGGGGCTGCCGCCGCACCCGAGATGACCGCAGCCCACGTAGATCGCGCACACCACGAAGCCCCCGCTTCGCGCTGGCGCGGGCGCCTGCGGCGGCTGGCGATCATCGTCCTGGTGGTGGTCCTGATCGGGGCCGCCGCGAACCTCTTCGGCTGGGACCTGGGCGGCTGGTTCGAAAACCTGTGGAACACGATCACGAAGATCTCGATCGGCTACCTGCTGGCGGGGATCGCCCTGATCACGCTGCAGACGACCACCACCGCCTACGCCTGGTACTCGGTCCTGCGCTTCGCCTACGGCCGCGTCGCCGTCCGCTGGATGCAGGTCTACGCCTGCTATGCGACCGCCGTGGCGCTCAACTTCGTGCTGCCCGCCAACATCGGCACGTTCGTGATGCTGTTGATGTTCCTGGCGACGATCGCGGGCGCCACCTTCGCCGGCGTGATCGCCGGCTATGTCGTCCAGAAAGTCTTCTACACCGCCATCGGCGTGGCGACCTGGCTGTACCTGTTCCTGTCGCTCGGCGGCACCTTCAAGCAGCAGTTCGGCTTCATCGAAGAACACCCCGCCTCCGTGCTGATCATCCTGGTCGGCGGCGTGCTCCTGATCGTGCTCGTCGTGCGGATCCTGAGGGCTCGCATCGAGAAGTGGTGGGAGCAGGCCAAGGAGGGTGGGGAGATCATCGCCCACGCACGCCCCTACCTGGTCGGGGTGCTGGCGCCCGAGGTGCTCAGCTGGGTGGCGATGGTGGGGACGATCGCGGTCTTCCTCGCCGCCTATGACATCCCCGTTAGCTTCCACACCTTGATGCGGGTTGTGGCCGGCAACTCGATCGCCAACATGACCTCCGTAACCCCCGGCGGGGCCGGCGTCGTGCAGGGCTTCAACACGCTGTCCCTGAAAGGCATCACCAGCGCCACCAACGCCACCGCCTACTCCGTCGCCCAGCAACTGGTGGAGACGGCCTGGAGCATCGTCCTGGCGCTGATCCTGCTGATCCGGGCCTTCGGCTGGGAGGGCGGCAAGACGCTCGTCGAGCAGTCCTACGCGGAAGCCCGCGTGAAGCGCGACGAGCAGATGGCCGAACGCCGCGCCAAGAAAGCCCAGCCGCCCCGCTAGTACGACTGTCCAGTTGCCCTAAAGGGGACCTCTGCGCGTCCCGATGGTGCCGGGACAAGTAAATCCACTGCCAAAGGCAAACCCGTCGCGAGGCGGGGACGCAAAGCATGAGGTCTCGGACACGAGATGGCTCGGCTGCCAGTGAACGACAGGGAGGACCTGTGTTCACAACTTCGGCTCAATCTGGTGCCCGCACTGCGGCGATGGTCGCGGCGTGTACCGCTCTCTTGACGTTCAGCATCTGCTCGGCGACAGCGCTCGCCTCAAGCGGCGAAGTACCGACGGCCGCCTCGGCGCTTGCGGCGAGCGACGCCACGAGTTCCAGTGAAGTGGCTATCGGCGGCGAAGCAGTCGCCGCCACCGAAGCGCCCGCCGGCGAAGCGTCCGCCAGTGCGGAAACGACGACTCCCAGCGAAGCGACCGGCGGCAGCGAAGCCGCGAGCCCGGCCGAATCGGTCGGCGCCGTCACGAGCGTCGTCGCCAAGACCGTGGCCGCGAGCTGCGAAGGGGAGACCTTCACGCAGCCGTTTGAAGCATTCGGCGATAGCAACCTCTACACGCTCGTGGCCGGCTCGCAGTTCGCCGGAGCCGAAGAAGGATGGACCCTCTCCGGCGGGGCGAAGCTCGTCACCTCAAGCCACCCGGACGGATCCACGGGATCGGTGCTGCAGCTCCCGAAAGGCGCCCAGGCCGTGAGCCCGCCCACGTGTGTGACGCTGCTGTACCCCACGGCCCGCGTTTGGCTCGCCGGGAACCGGGGCGTCGTGAAGACCCAGGTCGTGTACTCGACGGCCAAGAGCGTCGCGGTCGCGAGGACCGTCGCCAAACTCCAGGCGGAAGGCTCCTGGAGCCCCTCGCCGACGTTTGAAGTCAAGCCCCAGCTCGGCGGCAACGCCGAAGGTACGCGGCCCGTCAGGTTCGTGTTCACGGCCAGGGGTACCGGCAAGGAATCGTCGTCAGAGCTCTACGAGCTCTACATCGACCCCCGTATGCGTTAGGACCGAGAGCAGTTCCTCCCTGCTCGCGTTGAAGCGGGCCGGTGCCCCCACCGGCCCGCTTCGCTTTGATCGCTCAGCCCTTCGGCGGCAGCGAGCGGGTGAACTCGACTCCGCGGCGGACCCAGAACTGCAGCTCGCGCTTGGTCCTGACGCCCTCGCCCGCCACCCAGATCCAGCCGGTCATCGGGCGGCCCCTCATTTCGATCTGCTCGGCGTGGGGGCGTGAGAGCGCCTCCTGGCTGCCCTCCGCGCCGACCCTCACCATCAGGCCACCCCGGCGGGAGGCGGTCACGGCCATGTGCCCGTCGATCAGGAACGCGAGCCCGCCGAACATCCCCTTCTCGGTCACGTTCTCGACCTGCGCGAGCTGCTCACGCAGCCGCTCGGCGAGCTCCCGGTCGTAGGCCACGCCCGGAAAACAGCGCCGCTACGTAGCCGCCTCGCGGAAGGTGACCAGGCGCCCGCGACGCTCGTCGTAGAGGCGCAGTTTGGTCGCCTTGAGGCCGTCGGTGAGCGTCAGCGTGGGCACGTCGTGGAGGGCCGGCGTTCGATCGTGGGCGCGTTTGAGGTTGTAGTTCGGGATCCCCGCGTTGAGGTGATGGACGTGGTGGTAGCCGATGCTGCCGGTGCAGAAGCGCAGTACTTCGGGCAGCTTCAGGAACGAGCTTCCGCGCAGGGCGGCGTCGGTGAATGTCCAGTCCTCGCCGTCGTCCCAGTAGGCGTCCTCGAACTGGTGCTGGACGTAGAACAGCCAGATGCCGGCCGATCCCGCCAGCAGCGCGGGCAGGAAGATCACGATCAGGTAGTCGCGCCAGCCGAGCGCCCACACGAGCAGGCCGACCATCACCAGGATCGCCCCGTCGGTCAGGAGCACGCTGCGCCGCATCCTCGGGCGCGCGTTTTTGGCGACGATGCGCGGGCCGATCATCAACGCCACCAGTGGCCCGATCCCGAACATCACCAGCGGGTGGCGCTCCAGCCGGTAGGCACGTTTCGCTCCCCGCGACAGGGCTTCGTACTCGGCCACCGTCAGCATGCGAACGTCGCCTGTACCGCGCCGGTCGAGATCGCCCGACGACGCGTGATGGACGGCGTGATCGTGGCGCCAGCGCGTGAAGGGCGCGTACAGCAGCAGGCCGATCGAGCGGCCCAGCCAGAGGTTCACGCGCCGGGAGGCGAAGAACGAGCCGTGGGTGCAGTCGTGGAAGACGATGAACGAGCGCACCAGGAAGGCTGCCGCCGGGATCACGAGCAGCACCGCGAGGGCGGAGTCTTTGAGCAGCAGGTAGAGGGCGACGGTCAGGCCCAGGTAGGGGAGCACCGAGGTGGCCAGGCACAGAAACGCCCGCCTCGAATCGGGCACCGCGTAGGGCGCGAGCCGTGCGCGCCAGGAGTGTGGATCCTTTCCGTCGCCGAGGTCCGCCGGCGACGGTCCTGCGACCTGGCGCGTTTCGTCTCGCTCGCGGTAGCCGTCTAACACCATTGCTGCCCCCTTCGATGTGGATGTGAAATATCCCCCACAGGGCCGCACTGGTTGCCGAACGGAGCCCTTGACCTCGTGCCGCGAACGGCAGCTCGGCCGCACAAGAATACGGATGGCACGAGATGGAGGTCGCGCCTGCCGGCGGCAGGGCTCAGGCCGAGGAGAGCGCCACCGCCCGGCGCTTGGCTGCCGTGACCGCTTCGGTGAGGGTCTGCAGGTCATACAGGCCGTAGTGGCGGCGTCCGTTGATGAAGAAGGTGGGCGTCCCGGTGACCCCGCTCTCGTCGGCGCTGGCCACGTCGGCGAGGATGCGATCGGCGAACTCGCCCTCGCGCAGCTCGGACGTGAAGCGCTCCACGTCGAGCTCGAGCTCCTCGGCGTAGTGCATCAGGTCGCGAAAGCCCAGATCTCCCTGGTGGGCGAGCAGCGTTTCGGACATCTCCCAGAAGCTGCCCTGGGCGCCCGCCGCCTCGGAGGCTTCGGCGGCCAGCTGGGCATAGGGGTGGACATCGTTGAGGGGGAGGTGGCGCCACACGTAGCGGACGTCGGTTCCCTGCCCCACCAGCAGCTCGCGGATCGTCTGCTCGGCCTGCCCGCAGTAGGGGCACTCGAAGTCGCCGTACTCGAGCAGCGTCACGGGTGCGTCCTCGGGACCGCGGACGTGGTCGCGCTCGGGGTCGACGTCGTCCGTCAGATCCGGGATGTCCTCGGCCGTGCCCCGGATCTGGCGGGCCCGCACCTCGGTGGGGAGCCTTTTGACCAGCCACAGGACCGACCACGTCAACAGTGGCGCCAGCACGAGCGTGCACAGCACCGCGAGCTTCGCCTCTTCGAGCGTCACGCCCGTGAAGGCGAGGTTCGAGATCAGCAGCGAGACCGTGAAGCCGATCCCGGCGCAGGTGCCCGCGGCAACCAGGATCGGCCCGCTGATCAGTGGACGCGGACCGTGCAGTGCGGGCCGCGAGGCAACCCAGCTGCCGAGCGTGATCCCGATCGGCTTGCCGACCACGTAGCCCACCACGATCCCGAGGAAGATCGGCGATTCGATTGCCCCTTCGAGCAGGCCGCCGGTGATGTGCACGCCGGCGTTGGCGAGCGCGAACAGGGGCAGTACGACGTAGCTGACCCAGGGGTGCAGTTCGTACTGCATGCGCTCGTTGGCCGAGATCGAAGCCGCCACCCCGCGCTGCACCGACCTCGCGAGCTCCGGCGTGGGCTGCTCGCGGAACGAGCGTGCCAGTGCGCTGGCGCGCTCGAGGTCCCCGCGTTCGGGCGGGTAGGCGCTCGTCACGAGCCCCACCGCGAGTCCGCTGACGAGTGGGTCGATGCCCGACTTCAGCATCGCCACCCACAGCGCCACCGCCACCACGACCGACGCCGCTGTGCGTCCCACGGGGAGATAGCGCAGCGCCAGCAAGACGACGAACAGCGCCGCCGCCGCGGCGAGGGCCATACCGGAGACGTGGCTGGTGTAGACGACCGCGATCACGCCCAGAGCGGCGAGGTCGTCGAACACCGCCAGCGTGAGCAGGAAGACCCGCATGCGGGTTGCCGCGCGGGGGGTCAGCAGCGCCAGCGCCCCGAGCGCGAAGGCCGTGTCGGTGGACATCGCCGCGCCCCACCCGTGTGCCCCCGGCCCCCCCGCGTTGAAGGCCAGGTAGATCACGATCGGCACCAGCACGCCGCCGACGGCGGCCACGGCCGGGAGCACGATCCGGCGGCGATCGCGCAGTTCCCCGAGGTCGAGCTCGCGCTTGGCCTCCAGCCCCACCACCAGGAAGAACAGCGTCATCAGGCCCTCGTTGATCCAGTGGCGCAGGTCCAGCGTCACGCCCGCGTCGCCGATCCGGATCGACATCACCGTCGTCCAGGTGGACTCATAGGAGCCGGTGGCGATGTTCGCCCACACCAGCGCAACGACGGTCGCCGCGAGCATCAGAGCCGCCCCACCGGTTTCGGTGTTGAGGAAGTCCCTTACCGGCGCCGCCAGGTTCCGCCCCCAGGCGGTCCGCTCGGAGAACGGCAGCGAGCGCCGCTGGGCGTTCATGGCGAGGCCCTCCTGCGGGGGTCGGGGGTCGCTGCTGTCGCTCGCCTCATGCGAACGCTTTTTAGCGGGCTCGCTCGACCGGCACGGTCCCGCGGGCTCGGCGAGGCCCGCCAACCCTTCACGCGATAGCGTTGGCCGCCTTGGTCAGCGCCCGTGAGAAACAGCAGATCGACTCCGCCAACGCGGGCGGACGGACCCCGGCGATCTTCATCCACGGCCTGTGGCTGCTGGCCGGCAGCTGGCAGCCGTGGGAGCGGCTGTTCGAGCAGTCGGGGTATGCGCCGGTCGCGGTGGAGTGGCCCGATGACCCGGCGACGGTCGAGCAGGCCAGGGCCCAGCCGGACGTGTTCGCCGGCAAGACCGTGGGCCAGGTCGCCGACCACGTCTCCGAGGTGATCGCGGCGCTGAGGAGCAAGCCGGTCGTGGTCGGCCACTCCTTCGGCGGGCTGCTCGCCCAGATCGCCGCCGGGAGAGGCGAGAGCGTAGCCGCCGTGGCGATCGACCCGGCGCCCTTCCGCGGCGTGCTGCCGTTGCCGATCTCGGCCCTGCGCTCGGCCATGCCGGTGCTCGGCAACCCCGCCAACCGCAAACGCGCGATCAGCCTCACGCTGCCCCAGTTCCGCTACGGCTGGGCCAACGCCGTCTCCGAGGACGAGGCCCGCCACCTGCACGAGACTCTCCACGTGCCCGCCCCGGGGGCGCCCCTCTTCCAGGCGGCGTTCGCGAACCTCAACCCCCGCACCGAGGTCAGGGTCGACACCCGCAACCCTCAGCGCGGTCCGCTCCTGCTGGTCTCCGGGGGCGCCGACCACACGGTCCCCCGCGCCATCACGAAAGCCTCCTTCAACAAACAGAAGCGCAACTCCAGCCCGACCGAGTTCACCGAGGTCCCCAACCGCGGTCACGCGCTCACGATCGACAGCGGCTGGCGCGAGGTCGCCGACCGCACGCTCGAGTTCGTAAAGCGCTTTTAGACGTTGCTGCGGATCTTGCCGCCGTCCACCTGGTAGGTGGAGCCGGTGATGTAGGAGGCCGGCTCGGAGGCGAGGAACGCCACCAGGCTCCCCAGCTCACGGGGGTGGCCCAGCCGTCCCATCGGGATGCTCTGGGCCAGCGGCGCGAGGTCCGCCACCAGCGCCGGGTCCAGCTGCTCGGGTTCGTCCTGGAGGCCGGGGTGGATGCGCGCCGTCAGGAACGTCCCCGGCAGCACCAGGTTGATCGTGATCCCTTCGGGGGCCAGGTCCCCCGCCAGCGCCTTCACGAGACCGGCCACGCCCGGGCGGATGCCGTTGGAGAGGTCCAGGAAGGGGACCTGTTCCTTCACAGAGGTCGACTGGATGGCGACGATCCGTCCCCACCGGCGCGCCCGCATGTGGGGCAGGGCAGCCCGCACGAGGCGCACGAAGCTGAGCGTCACGACCTCGAAGCCCTGGCGCCAGGCGTCGTCGTCAAGGTCGCCGAACTTGCCCGGGGCCGGGCCTCCCGAGTTGGTCACGAGCACGTCCAGGGCGCCGAACTGCTCCACCGTGCCCGCCACCACCTGCTCGGCTCCCTCCGAGCTCGACAGGTCGCCGGCGATCGCCAGCACCTCGGCGCCGGTCCGCTCGCGGATCTCCTGGGCGCTCGCCTCGAGGGCCTCCCGGTCGCGGGCGCAGATCGCCACCCGCGCCCCCTCCTGGGCGAGGGCCAGCGCCGAGGCCTTCCCCAGGCCCCTGCTCGCTCCGCCCACCAGGGCGGCTTTGTCACCTAAGCCGAGATCCATGTGCGTGTCGGTGCTCCGCGGCCGCCCACTGTAGAGGCCCCGCCCGCGCGCCCGTGGGCTGCCTTTTCGTTGCCGCGGGTTGGGAGGCGCGGAGGTTCGGGTAGACGGCCTCAGAGGCCCCCGCGGCCGCAGCAGGTTTGGCGGAGAAGGTATGCGGGGAAATAGTTTGCAAAGAAACGAAACTGTGGTAGAGTGGTTTCTACGGAAATTATTCATCCCTCAACTACCGGTGGTGAGATCGCGTGCAGTGAGGACCCGCCGGTCCGGAAGGAGCAGCAGCCATGAGCACCACCCTCCAACAGGTCCCCACCGGCACCTACACGGTGGATCCGATCCACAGCACCTTCGGCTTTGCCGTCAAGCACAACGGGATTTCCCTGTTCCGCGGCCAGTTCGAGCAGGTCGACGCGTCGCTGAAGGACGGCGTCCTGCGCGGCAGCGTCCCGGTCGATTCCGTCAAGACCCCGATCGCCGACCTCAAGGGCCACCTGCTCTCGCCCGACTTCTTCGACGCCGAGCAGACCCCGACGATCGAGTTCACCTCCAAAGAGATCCGGATCGCCGACGACGGCAGCGTCGATGTCGACGGCGACCTCGAGATTCGCGGCGTGAGCCACCCGGTCACGGCCCACGGCAACTTCGCCTCCGGCGTCGGCCTCAGTGGCGCCGAGGTGGCGGGCTTCGACCTCGAGACCAGGATCGACCGCCGCGAGTACGGCCTCAACTGGCAGGCACCGCTTCCCAACGGTGGCGACGCACTCGCCTGGGACGTCCGCATCGAGGCGCACCTCGAGCTCGTAAGGCAGTAACGATGAGGATCCTCGGCATCTCGGGGAGTCTGCGCCGGGACTCCCACAACAGCCGCCTGCTGCGGGCGGCGGCGAGCGCGCTGCCGCCCGGGGTGGACCTGGTCGTCTACGACGGGCTGCGTGAGCTGCCCCCGTACGACGCCGACTTCGACGTGCAGCCGGCCGACACCAAGGTCGCCGCGCTGCGCGACGCGATCGAGAATGCCGACGGGATCCTGATCGCCACGCCCGAGTTCAACGGCTCGATCCCGGGCGTGCTCAAGAACGCCCTCGACTGGGCCTCACGGCCGTTTCCCGGCACCTCGCTGAGCGGCAAGCCGGTGGCCGTCATCGGCGCCTCGACCGGGCTCTTCGGCGCCGCCTGGGCCCAGGCCGAGGTGCGCAAGGTGCTCGGCGTGATCGGCGCCGACGTGATCGACGGCGAACTGCCGATCGGACAGGCCGATAGCGCCTTCGGCGAGGACGGCGGCCTGCTCGACGCCGACCAGCGCACGGTGCTGGCCGACCTCGTGACCGTGCTGGCCGACCGCGCCGCCGCGGCCGGTCAGCCCGCGATCGCCGCCTAGGGCCCCGGCCTGCCGCGGCGGCGATGGGCCCGCAGCCGTGAGCCACTAATCTGAACTGTCTTGGTTTCCCCCTCCGCGAGAGTCCTGTCGAGCACCCAGCTGGAGATGCTCGCCCAGCACGGCGAGCGGCGCACGGCCGAGGTGGGGGAGAAGCTGTACGAGATCGGCGACGAGCGCTATCCCTTCATCGCGATCGAGGAGGGGGAGGTGGCGCTGCAGGACGGAGCCGGGCGCGAGGTTGTGCGCCACGGGAACCACGGGTTCCTCGGTGAGGTGAACCTGCTGTCCGGCCAGACGGTGTTCCTGACCGCCGAAGTCACCAAGCCGCTGCGCTACATCGCCGTCGACCGCGAAAAGCTGAGGCGCCTGCTCTACGACGACAGCGCCTTCTCGGACCTGGTCCTGGGCGCCTTCGTCGAACGCCGCGAGCTGCTCCAGGCGCTCGACGGAATCGGCGTCGAGATCGTCGGGGTGCGCGAGTCGCCGGACACGCGCAGGCTGCTGGAGTTCGTCGGCCGCCAGCGTCTGCCATACACGCTCACCGCCCCTGCGGTGGAGGGCGAGGCCGGGAGCCACGGGGCCGGCGGCACAGGCAACGGGAGCCAGCCCAACCCGCCGATCGTGAGGCTCCCCGGCGGCGCCGTAATGGAGAACCCCACCAACGGCGCCCTGCTGCGTGCGCTCGGCATCGGCTTGGAGCTCGCCCCGTGTGAGGAGGTGGACCTGCTGGTCATCGGCGGCGGGCCCGCCGGGCTCGGAGCCGCGGTGTACGGCGCCTCCGAGGGACTCGACACGCTGGTGATCGAGAGCACCGTGCTCGGGGGACAGGCCGGCACCTCGAGGCGGATCGAGAACTACCTCGGCTTTCCGGCGGGTATCTCCGGCACCGAACTGACCAGCCGGGCGGTCTCGCAGGCGCGCAAGTTCCGCGCCCGTCTGGCCACGCCCTACCGCGCCCACAGCCTGCGAGTGGGTGGCGAGCGTCACGTCGTCACGCTGGAGGAAGGCAACGAGGTGGCCGCCCGCGCGGTGGTGCTTGCGAGCGGCGCCGAATACAGGCGCCTGCCCGTGGACTGCCTGGACCAGTACGAGGGCATCACCGCCTTCTACGCCGCCGGGCCCCACGAGGGACAGCTGTGCGGCGGCGAGCGTGTGGCGGTCGTGGGCGGCGGCAACTCCGCCGGGCAGGCGGCCGTGTGGCTGGCCCGCGGTGGCGCGCTCGTGACGCTGCTGCACCGCCGCGCCGATCTGCGGGAGACCATGTCCCAGTACCTGATCGAAGAGCTCGACCACTTCGGAGTGGTCGTTCGCGACCGCTCGGAAATCTGCAAGCTGGAGGGCGAGGAGGGCAGGCTCGAGGCCGTCAAGCTGACCGACGGGGACAGGCTGCAGCTGTCCTACCTGTTCTTCTTCCTGGGAGCCTCCCCGTGCACCGGCTGGCTCGGCGACACGGTTGCCAGGGACGAGAAGGGCTTCATCCTCACGGGCGCCGACGCGGGCGTGCCCGGGCTGCTGGAAACGAGCGTGCCCGGCATCTACGCCGCCGGTGACGTGCGGGCCGGGTCGCTGAAGCGCTGCGCGACCGCCGTGGGCGAGGGCGCGGCCGTGGTGCGGTTCGTCCACGACCACGTCGCCGCCGTCTCGATGCCCACGGCCTGAGGAGTAGGAGGCCGCCCACCTGGCGTGGGCGGGTACGTACCGGCTTGCGCCGCTACGGTGCGGGCGCGGCGGCGCCGCCCGTGATCGGGTGTGCGGTGGGCGCGGGTGAAGGGGTCCGCTTCGGCGTGGTGGTCGGCGTCCTCGGGGTCGTGTGGGGCGTTTGCGCGTGCGCCGGCTGACGGCTCGCGGGCGCGTTCGCGTGCCGGCGGCGGTCGAGTCCGATTTCGTGCTGGACGGCCGAGCGCTGGCTGTCGATCCGCAGGCGCTCGCGCAGCACCGCCCCGGCCGCCGCGTTGGCGTTGTCGAGCCGCAGCGCCCGGCCGAGGTCATAGAGGGCGTCGGCATACGCCACGCATCCGGGGGTGGTCGGCTCGCTGCAGTTGGTTGCGGACTCGCCGCCGGCGCTGATCGCCGCCCGCAGCTCCGGGATTGCGGCTGCGTAGCGGCCTTCCGCCAGCAGCACGTGACCGGCCTGCTGCAGCTGGGCGGCGTGGCTGAGGGGGGGCGGCGGCGCGGCGGGAGTTGCGCGACGGGCGTGGTGCGAGGCCCTGTGGGCGCCGGCGCCGGCGCCGGCGGGCGGGGAGGAAGCGGACACGGACGCGCTCGTGGGCTGCCCGGAGTGGCTCGCGGCCGAGCCCGTGAGGGCGGATGCGGCGTTGCGGCCCTTGCCGTGGCCCGACCCGGTCCCGCTCACCAGCGCCACGACGACGATGATCAGGACGAGCGCGGCGACGCCCGTCGCGATCCACGACGACAGTTCCCGTGGCGGCCGGGGCGCCGCCGCCACGCGCCGCCGTCCGCCGCCGTTCCCGGCTGCGGAGGCGCCCGCCGCTGAGCTCTCCTGCGGTGTCTCCCGGATGCGGGAGCTTTCCTGGGAAGGGACCTCCAGCGGCAGCGTGGCGTCGAGCCGCAGGCCGACGGCGCTCGCCCGGCCCCCGGCCCTCTGGCCCTGCACGTGGCTGATCGGCAGGCCGGCGATCTCGAGCTCATAGGCCAGCACGGCGGGGTTCTCGATCCCCTGGCTGCGCAGCTCCTCGAAGCTGACCTCCGAGCCGCGGGCCGCGACGAGGATCTCGACCAGCCGCGCCTGCTCCTCGTCGAGGGGCCGAACGAGGGGCAGGTACTCGCTGAAGCCGCTGTCGGTGGCAGCCATTGCCCCACGTTAATACCCCTCCGCGCGCTTCTGCGCAAACTGCGGAGTCAGATCGTCACATTGCGCCCCGCGGGGTGGTCCTCCAGCCGGGAAACGGGGCCCGGCGTGCCTGCGGGAGCCGTGGCGGCCGCCGTCGTGCGAGACTCGTGGTTCGGCTGCGCCGTCGACCAGGAGGGACAGACCACATGAGCAACCGCGCGTTCGTGATCGGGGTGGGCATGACGAAGTTCGACAAGCCCGGCACCAAGCAGGGCGACTACCCCGACTGGGCCCAGGAGGCGGCCTCGAAGGCGCTCGCCGACGCCGGCGTCCCCTACGAGGATCTCGAGCACGTGTTCGCGGCCTACTGCTACGGGGACTCGACCGCCGGCCAGCGGGCCGTCTACGGGCTGGGCCTCACGGGTGTGCCGGTCGTGAACGTCAACAACAACTGCTCGACCGGCTCGAGCGCGCTCTACCTCGCCCGCCAGTTCGTGCGTGGCGGCCTCGCGGACTGCGTGCTGGCCGTTGGCTTCGAGCGCATGGAGCTCGGCTCTCTGGGGTCGAAGTACACCGACCGCACGAACCCCATCGACAAGCACTACATGGCGCTGACCGAACTGCGCGAGTGGGAGGACGCGCCCCCCGCACCGCAGCTGTTCGGAGCCGCCGGGCGCGAGCACATGGAGCGCTTCGGCTCCGAACCGGACCACTTCGCCTGGATCGGCTGGAAGAACCACAAGCACTCGGTCAACAACCCCTACGCCCAGTTCCAGGACGAGTACACGCTCGATCAGATCCGCGAGGCGCGGGAGATCTACGCGCCGCTGACGAAGCTCCAGTGCTCACCCACCTCCGACGGCAGCGCAGCGGCCGTGGTGGCCTCCGAGCGCTTCGTCGAACAGCACGGGCTCGCCCCCCGCGCCGTGGAGATCCTCGGACAGGCGCTGGTGACCGACCTCTCGAGCACCTTCGAGAGCCGCTCCGCGATCGCCGTGGTGGGCGCCGACATGAGCCGCGTGGCGGCCGAGCGGGCGCTGGCGGAAGCGGGCCGCGAGGTTGGGGAGGTGGACGTCGTGGAGCTCCACGACTGCTTCTCGGCCAACGAGCTGATCACCTACGAGGCGCTGGGGCTGGCGGCCGAGGGCGAGGGCCACAAGCTCGTCGAGGCCCAGGCCACGACCTACGGCGGCGACGGGCCCGTCGTCAACCCGAGCGGCGGACTCATCTCAAAGGGGCACCCGCTCGGCGCCACCGGTCTGGCCCAGTGCTCGGAACTCACCTGGCAGCTGCGGGGCGAGGCCGAAGGCCGGCAGGTGCCCGACGTGGACCTCGCGCTGCAGCACAACATCGGGCTCGGCGGCGCCGCCGTGGTGACCGTCTACGCCAGGGCCGAGTAGCCGGGCGGGGCGCCCACTCCCGGAGGCGAGCCCAGCGTCAGCAGCGGCGGCTGCTCGTCGAGCAGGTCCACGGCCAGCGCCGACCAGGCGAAGCTGCGGGCGCCCATCCCGGCGCCGCTGAAGGGGTCGTAGTACTCGCGCAGGCCTTCCCGCGCCACCGCGCCCAGCAGGCGCTCGGCGAGCGTTTGGGCCTGCTCTCGGTATCCCAGCCGCACCAGCCCCGTCCACACCAGCCAGGCGGAGTTGACCCACGTCGGCCCGCGCCAGTAGCGGCGCAGGCCCCAGGAGTGTTCCCGTCGCGAGAAGGTTCGCTCGTGGGCGGACACCGACGGCGGTGCGACCGGCAGCCAGAAGCGGCCCGACCGCAGCAGCTGCTCCTCGACCAGGCGGCGGCCGATCTGCTCGGGGAGGTCCGGGAGCGCGAGCGGTGACAGCGCCGACCAGGTGACGGGTACGGGCCCGACCGGCTCCGGCCACGCCTCGTTGCGGAACACGCCCGCGCGCTCGTCCCACAGGCGCTCGACGAGCGCGGGCGTGATCGACGGCAGCCCGAGGGCCAGCCGCGAGAGCCCGTAGAGCACGTTCACGACCGTCGTGCAGACGATCGGACCGCCCGCGTCGCGGACTGCCCGGATGTCGAAGCCGAGACGGCGGTTGCGCGCCACCAGCAAGGGGAACAGCGGCAGCCCCGGCGAGCGTGCGCCCCAGATCGGGTCGAACTCCGGCGAGGCGTCGAGGCCGGTCTCGTCCGGTTGCAAGACCCACAGCAGGCCGTCCCCGTCAAGGTCGCGGTTCTCCTGCAGCCAGCGGTGGTGGTGCACGATCCCGGGCACCTGCGCCGGGTCGCCCACGCACAGTCGCCAGGCGAGCGCCAACAGCGGCGGCTGGATCGTCGAGGTGGTGAAGTCGCGCCTCGAGCGGACGTTGTAGAAGAGGTAGCGGCGCACGTCGAAGCGCCGGCGCCAGAAGATCGTGTGGCCGATGAAGCCGTCCGACCGTGCGGCCCTCAGCAGCGTCTCGAGCTCTTCGCGCGAGCGCTCTGGATCGAAGTGCCGCCACGACAGCGCGGCAAAGCACGAGTCCCAGTACCACTGCCATGGGTACCGGCCCGGGCTGGGGGCGGTGTAGGCGTAGGGGATGCCGTCCCGCTCACCCACCCGCCAGTTGGCTGCGAGTGTGCTCCGGGCCGCCTCGCGCACGGCCCTGGTCTGTTCGGGCGAGAGGGCGTGCGTGCGCTTGCGTCGGCGTCGAGGACGGCTTCCGCTGCCGCGCGGCCCGAGACCGGACCGCGCGCGGGAGCAGAGGCTAGGTGCCGAGGATCTTGGCCTTGGCCGCGGCGAACTCCTCGTCCGTGAGCACGCCGGACTCGTGCAGCTGGCCGAGCTCCTTCAGTTTGTCCATCGAGTCATCGACGGCCGCCGCCGCCGGAGGGGGCGCCGCCATCTGCTGCTGCTGTTGCTGTTCTTCCTGGCCCGCCCACTTGTTGGCCTGACGGCGGCTCACGTTGTTGGACACGTGTGTCGCGGTCCCTGCGATCACAGCTGTTCGGGCCATGCCCCGAAGAAGTGGCATCTGTTCTCGTCTCCTGTCTGTCGCTTTTCGTAAGCCTGCTAGCCCTCGAGCGCTTGGAGCGTCTCGATGAGGTCTTCGGCCGGGATCCGGTCGAAGGCGAGCACTTGGCCGCCGTTGCGCATCACCGATGTGACGAACGGCGCTGCCCAGGTGTTCTCGAAGCACAGCAGCACGGCCGCTTCACCGGGCTCCAGTCCCTCGCCCGCCACCGAGGCGTCCTCGTCTCCGAGCATCCCCGTGCTGGCTCCGTCGAAGACCTCCAGGTGAGCGCCGAGGTCGCTGATCTCGAGCTCTGCCACGGTGCCGTCGGTCCCCTTCTGCACGATCATCACATCGAGGATGCGGATGATCCCGCGGTCGACGAGGTCGATCACGAGCGGGATCGACTCGCCGCTGGCCGGTGCCTCCGGCGGGAATCCGATCACGACAATGTCAACCGGCCCTAGCTCCAACTGCTCGCTGCTCATCGGCGCGATCCTTTCGTGGAAGAAGCCCCCCGGTGGCCCTCTGTCTGTTACGGAGGCTGCCCGGGATCGATTTCGAGCCGAGTCTACCGCCGCCTTGTGGCCGGGGCCGCCCCCCCGGACGCCCGGATGAACCATCCGCGGACGCGCCCGCGCGGCGTCGACCAGCCGCCGGCGCCGGGACCGCGCGGGACGCGGTGGGGCGCACGCGAAGAGGCCCGATCCGACCAAATGATTTCTATGTCAACTGTTTCCTCAGCTATCATTTAGGCATGGCGTCCTCCACCGTTGCACCCCACCTCGAGGCCTGGCGAGCGGTCGTCACGAGCCACGCTGCCGTGACCGACCGCGTGCAGCGTGCCCTCACGGCCGCCGACCTGCCGCCGCTGAGCTGGTTCGAGATCCTCTCGGCCGTGCGGAGCAGCCCCGACGGCGCGCCCAAGATGAGCGAGCTCGCCGAGTGGCTGACGCTCAGCCGCGGCGGGATCACGAAGCTCGTGGATCGCCTCCAGGAGGCGGGCTATCTGGAGCGGGTGTCCTGTTCCTCGGACCGCCGCAGCCTTCACGCCCAGCTGACCCCCGCGGGGGAGCGGATGCTCGAGGAGATGCGCGCCGTCTACGAGGCCGAGATCGAGCGCCACCTCGCGACGCTGACCGCCGAAGAGTCGGACCTGATCACGGCCTGTCTGCAGAAGGTCACCGGCAGCACCTGCGAGAAGGCGAGGGCCCAGCTCGAGGCACAGGCCGGCGCGGCGCTCACGCCCGCGGCCTAGGACCGCCCTACCCTTCGGCTTCCCCTTCGCAGACTTCGCGCGCGTCGCGGGCTTCAGTCGCAAGCTTCGTGGCGGACACCGTCCTGCCCTTCGAGTTGCGCACGATCAGCGCGACGCGCCGGCTTCTTCCGCGCAGGCGCTTTTCCCGACGGGGGCTCATCTCTGGCCTAGCCCTTCCCTCCCCGTGCCGCTCTCAACCCCGCATCATGCGAGCGCCTGCTGGATCGAGTCGATCGCGGCCTGCTCGGCCTCGCTGATCCCGTCCGTGCCGTCACCCTCCTTGTGGGCGGCCGCCACGCGTTTCGTCAGGTTGAGGACGAAGCCACGGTACTGCTCGAGCTCCTCGGGGCTGCCCTTGGCGGCCAGCACCGTGCGCGCCTCGCCCAGCACCGACAGCACGTGCTCGCGCAGCTCCTCCGGGGAGTGGTAACGAGTGTGATCGAGCTTTGGCTTGGTCGCCACGATCTCGTCGAGCAGCTCGCTCTGCCCGTGCTGCTGGCGGGCCTCGGCGTACGCCTTGGCCATCGACAGGGTCTCTTTGAACATGCCGCCCCGCTGGGCTGTGATCACGAGCATGCCCGCGCCCGGCGGACCGGTGATGATCTCCTCCCACTCCTGCTCGGTGAAGTCCTGCTTGGTGCTCATCGGCTGCTCCTCGCGCTCGGATCCCGTGGGCTGGGACTACCGCCGGATCCTATGACGCCCTGGGTGCCTCCGCCACGCGGCTACGTCGCGGTCGCGATACCGCGCGCGGCTACGTCGCCGCCGCGGTATCCGCTTCTGCGGCGGCGCGTGCTTCCGCCGCGGCGGGTTGCTCCTCCGGGAGGCGGCGGCTGAAGATGGCCGCCAGCAGGGCGAAGATCGCCAAGACCGCAATCGCCGAGCGCAGGCCGTGAAGCCGCGCCGTTTCGTTCTCTTCCACGATCGCGTCGGTGGCCGTGGGGGGGACCCCGCTCTTCTTGAGCGCCGCTTCCAGTTCCTTGTCGGAGACGAACGGAATCCCGCCCGCGAGCTTGGTGCTCACCTGGCTTTTGACCTGCTCGGGCACCGCTGGGTTCTGCTGCACGCCGGTAAGGAAGGAGCTGCTCAGGGCGGCGATCAGGACCGCGCCGGTGAGCGCCGTGCTGATCGAGATGCCCAGGTTCGTGAGCGTGTTCTGCAGGCCGCCCACCTCCCCGCTGCGCTCGTCGGGTACCGCCGAGACGGTCACGCTGCCGAGCTGGGAGGCGAGCGCTCCGACGCCGAGCCCCGCCAGCAGCATCGGCCAGGTCGTGATCTCCGCCCCCGCCCCCTGGTCGAGCAGGGCGATCAGCACCACCAGGCCGACGAACAGCGTGAGGAAGCCGAGCTCGGCCACGCGGCGCGGAGAGGCGTTGGGGAAGTAGCGGGGGATGCCGGCCGCCGCGATCAGCAGCGTCACTGACAGCGGCAGCAGGCGCACGCCGGTTTCGATCGCCGACAGGCCCAGTGCCACCGACAGGAACAGGGGCACGGCGAAGAACAGCCCGCCCTGCACGAAGTACTGCGCGAAGAACGTCGTCAGGCCCGCACGCAGTTGCGAGTTGCGCAGGATGCCGGGGTCGACCAGGGGCTGCCCGCCACGTGCCAGCAGCCGGTTCTCCCATCTCATAAACGCCCAGATCACGGCTCCGCCGGCGAGGATCAGCCAGATCGTGGGGGACAGGCCCAGCCACTGTGGCTGGCCCGTCTTGGGCACCACGAAGCCCCAGGTGCCGGCCCGCAGCACGCCGAACACGATCAGCCCGAGCCCGGTCGCCGAGAAGGCGGTGCCCACGAGGTCCAGGCTGACGCCCTCCTCGCCCGGGACGTCGTCGATCCGCCGCGCGAGGGCCAGGATCGCGATCACGATCAGCACCTCGCTCGCGAACACATAGCGCCAGGACAGGTAGCTCGTGAACAGGCCCCCGACGATCGGCCCCACAGCGATCGCGATCGCGGCCGCCGACGCGATCAGCCCGTAGGCGCGGGGGCGTTCGCTGCGGTCGAAGTTGGACGCCACGAGGGCGACGATGGCGGGCAGGATCAGCACCGCGCCCAGCCCCTCCAACAGCGACCAGCCGAGCAGCAGCACCGGCAGGCTCGGCGAGATGGCCGTGATGAATGAGCCGCAGCCGTAGACCACGCACCCGATCGCAAAGCCGCGCTTGACACCGATGATCTGGCCGAGCTTGCCGCCGGTGATCATGAAGGCCGCCATCACCAGCGTGTAGAGGGTGATCGCCGTCTGGATGCCGGTGACGGTGGTGCCGACGTCTTTGGCGACGGTCGCGATCGACACGTTCATCACCGAGGTGTCGAGCATCATCAGGAACTGGCCGGCGCAGAGCGTCATCAGCACCAGTCCCGCCGCGCTCGTCTTCCCCTGCGTTCGCCCCGCCGCCACGCCACCACCTCGCCTCGCTTGTTCGCGAGCCCAATCTAGCTCGGGCTCCAGATCGCCCGGCGTCGCGGTAGTCGCCAGTATGTCCTTCGATGCCGGCGCGCCTGACCGCACTCGTGGCGCTTCTATGCCCGCTGGCGATGGCTGTGACCGTGGCCGTCGCGCTGGCCGGCGACGTCGCGATCGCGGTGCTCGCGGTGGC
Organism: uncultured Solirubrobacteraceae bacterium; assembly: GCA_963846255.1. Lineage (GTDB taxonomy): Bacteria > Actinomycetota > Thermoleophilia > Solirubrobacterales > Solirubrobacteraceae > Palsa-744. The sequence continues at coordinate 2,205,376 of CAWJVE010000002.1, read as the reverse complement.
CCTGGTCGCGGGCGCGTCGGGGTGCCTGTGGGTGGCGCTGACCAACCGTGGCGGGGTGCGACTGCTGGGGGGTGTACTCGCGGCGCTCGCAGCCGCGGGCCTGATCGTCGTACTCGCAACCAACTGGCAGGGGATCGTGGTGCTCGCCCTGCTGATCGGCCTGCTGATCCTGTTCGGGGTGACGGCGCGTCACGCCCTGCGGCGCAACGCGAGCCCGGCCAACGGGGCGGCCGGCCCCTCTCCCATAGCCCCGGCGGGCCGGGCCGAGCGGCCCGTGCTGATCATCAACCTCAGGTCCGGCGGAGGCAAGGCCGAGCGCTTCGACCTCGCCGACGAGGCGCGCCGGCGGGGGATCGAACCGGTGATCCTCACGCCGGGAGACGACCTGCTGGTGCTGGCCGAGGAGGCCGTCGAGCGGGGCGCCGGGGTGATCGGCATGGCCGGTGGCGACGGCTCGCAGGCGCTGGTCGCGACCGTGGCCGCGCGCAGGGACGTGGCCCACGTCTGCGTCCCGGCCGGGACGCGCAACCACTTCGCACTCGACCTCGGCCTCGACCGCGACGACGTGGTCGGTGCGCTCGACGCCTACACGGACGGTCACGAGCGGCGCATCGACCTCGCGCGTGTGAACGACCGCGTGTTCGTCAACAACGCCTCGCTCGGCGTGTACGCCAAGGTCGTCCAGTCCTCCGCCTACCGCGACGCAAAGCTGCGGACCTGGGCGAAGATGCTGCCCGACCTGCTGGGCCCGGACGCCAGCCCGCTCGACCTCGAGTTCAGCGGGCCCGGCGGGGAGCCCTACGGCGACGCACCGCTCGTGCTCGTCTCGAACAACCGCTATGAGCTCACCAGCCTGTCGGGGGCCGGCACCCGCGGGCGTCTGGACGAGGGCGTGCTGGGGGTGTTCGCCGCGCGCGTGCTCGGTCCGGGGGACGTGTCGAAGCTGACGGCGCTCGAGCTCGCCGGACAGGCCGATCGCTTTTCGGGGCTGCTGGCGTGGTCGGCGGGCGAGTTCGAGGTGCGCTCCAGCGGACCGGTGGAGGTGGGCCTGGACGGTGAGGCGCTCGTGATGGAGCCCCCGCTGCGCTTCATCTCGATGCCGGGAGCCCTGCGCGTGCGGCTGCCCGCCAGGGCCGGTCTGTCGCCGGCCGCCCGCGCGGTGAGGCTCTCGCGCGAGGACCTGGCGGCGCTCGTGCGGGTGGCTGTGGGCAGGTGAGCTCGCTTGCCCCCCGCGTGCTGGTCGGCTGGGCGGCCTTCGTGCTGGTCGGCTGGGGGCTCGGCGAACTGTGGACCTCGGTAGGTGCGAGCGAGGTGCAGCTGATGCGCGAAGTCGCGCGCGAGCGCTCGGCCGGGCTCGTCAGCGCCGCGCGGGTCGTGACCTGGGCGGGGAGCCTGTGGCTGCTCGCCCCGCTCGCGCTGATCGCGTGCATCCTGCTGCTGCGCGCGCGTATGTTCGAGGGCGCGCTGATCGTCGCGCTCGGCCTGCTCGGCGGAGCCCTGATGGCCGATCTGATCAAGCCGCTCGTCGCCCGCCCGCGGCCGCCGGTGGAGCACCTGCAGGCTGTCGGTGGCTACAGCTTTCCCTCCGGTCACGCCACCCAGGCGGCGGGGTTCTGGGTCGCGCTGCTGCTGGCCGTGCGTCCCCTCGTCTCCCGGCGGGCGCTGCTCGGGCTGCTGGCCTGTGCGTGCGCGCTGATCGTCCTGGCGGTGTGCGCCTCGCGGGTGATCCTCGGTGTGCACTACCCCAGCGACGTGCTGGCCGGCACCCTGCTCGGTGGGGGCTGGGCGGTATATCTGTGGCGATGCGTGCGCGACACCGCGCCACGCCGCCACGCGCGGTGAGGGGGCTGACCGACAGCCTGCGCCGGCTCGACCGCGGGGTCATGAGGCGCGCCCGCAGGGTCGATTCACCGGAGCTCGACCGCGCCCTGGTGAGGATCACCACGGCGGCCAACTACTGGCGGCTGTGGCTCGCGCTCGCCGGCCTGCTGGCGCTGCTGGGCGGACCCAGGGGGAGAGCCGCGGCCGGGCGCGGGCTGCTCGCCCTCGTGATCGCCGGCGTTACGACCAACGGCCCCGCCAAGCTGCTGACGCGCCGGCGCCGTCCTGCAAGCTCGTCGCGCCCGGCGCTGATCAGGATGCCGCGCTCGACCTCCTTCCCCTCCGGCCACAGCGCCGCCGCCTTCGCGTTCGCCGCGGGCGCGGCCATGGAGCTGCCGGCGCTCGCGCCCGCGCTCGCGCCGCTCGCGCTGGCGGTCGGCTACTCGCGCGTGCACACCGGAGTGCACTACCCCAGTGATGTGGCGGCCGGCGCCGCTATCGGGATCGGCTCGGCGGCGCTGGCACGGCGGCTGGGCCCGCACGCCCGGCCCGTCTCGCAGCGGTCGCCCGATGCCCACGCCCAGCAGCTCGCGCCGGGCGCGGTCGACGGCGCCCTGCGCGGCGCCGAACCCCGGTGAGCGCCCGCGGCTCGGTCGAGCGCTGGGTGCCGGGGGTGCGCGCGCTGCGCACCTACGAGCGTGGTTGGCTGCGCCCCGACCTGATTGCGGGGATCGTGCTGGCCGCGATCCTCGTGCCCCAGGGCATGGCCTACGCAGAGCTCGCCGGGCTGCCCGCGGTGACGGGCCTCTACACGACGATCGCGTGCCTGGTGGGGTACTCGCTGTTCGGGCCCTCGCGGGTGCTCGTCCTGGGTCCGGACTCCTCGATCTCGCCGCTGATCCTCGCGGCCCTCACGCCGCTGCTGGCGGGCGGCGGCGAGTCCACGGCGATCGCGCTCGCGGGCATGCTCGGGATCCTCGTCGGGCTCACCGAGATCGGCCTCGGCCTGGGGAAACTCGGCTTCGTGGCCGACCTGCTGTCCAAGGAGGTCCAGGTCGGCTACATGAACGGCCTTGCCGTGACCATCATCGTGGGCCAGCTGCCGAAGCTGTTCGGCTTCTCCACCAGCGCGGATTCCTTCCTGAAGGACGTCAGGGTCTTCTTCGAAGGCCTCGACCAGACCGACTCCACGACGCTGCTGGTCGGCCTCGCGGTGCTCGCTCTGCTGCTGCTGCTGCCGCGCATCACCCGGCGCGTGCCGGCCGTGCTCGTGGCGGTGGTGGCGGCGACCGCCGTCTCGGCCCTGTTCGAGCTCTCCAGCCACGGCGTCAGCACGGTGGGATCACTGCCACGGGGGGTTCCCTCGCCCAGCCTCCCGTGGACGAACGCGCGTGACGTCGGGCCACTGCTGCTGGCTGCCGTCGGGATCACCCTGGTCTCGCTGACGGACACGATCGCCACGGCCACGAGCTTCGCCGCCCGCCGCGGTGAAGAGGTCAGGCCCGATCAGGAGATGATCGGGATGGGAGCCGCCAACATCGCCGCCGGCTTCTTCCAGGGCTTTGCGGTGTCCACGAGCGGCTCGCGCACGGCAGTGGCCGAACAGTCCGGCGCCCGTAGCCAACTCTCGAATCTGGTCGGTGCGGGGCTCGTGGTCGTGCTGCTGCTGTTCGCCAACTCGCTGCTGGCCGACCTGCCCCAATGCGCGCTGGCGGCCGTGGTGATCGTGGCGGCGCTGTCGCTCGCGGACGTGGCGATCCTGCGCCGCTATCTGGAGGTGCGCCGCAGTGCCCTGGCGGTCTCGCTGGTGGCGAGCGCCGGGGTCATCCTGCTGGGTGTGCTGCAGGGGATCGTGGTCGCGGTCGTGCTCGCGATCCTGCTGTTCTTCAGACGCAACTGGTGGCCCCACGGGGCGATCCTGGGACGCGTCGATGAGGTCGAGGGATGGCACGACGTCGGTGCCTACCCCGCGGCGGAGCAGCTTCCCGGGGTCGTCGTCTACCGCTGGGAGGCGCCCTTGTTCTTCGCCAATGCGGGCTCCTTCCGCGAAGAGATCCGCCGGCTCGCCCGCGAGCACAAACCCCGCTGGATCGTGTTGCAGTGCGAGGCCATCACCGACGTGGACGTGAGCGCCGGGGAGATGCTCGAGCAGCTCGATGACGAGCTCAACGCCGAGGGGATCCACCTCGCCTTCGCCGAGCTGCGCACGCGACTGCAGGAGCTGACGTTGCGCTACGGCCTGATGGAGACGCTCGACCGCGACCACTTCTACCCGACGCTCGAGGCGGCGCTGCGCGCGATCGCCGCCGAGGATCCCACCGGCGGTCCGGCGGGCTAGGCTCATCGTCGCGATGCCCGAGGAGCTCACGAGCGTGCGCCGGAGGGTGCTCAGGAAGTTCGTCAAGGAGCTCGTCGTGGAGCCCTCCAGGACGATCCGCGTGAGCCGCGACTGCGACCCCGGGGCGACCCCGGGGGCCAAGAGCAAGAAGCAGGGCCAGGAGCTTCTCGAGGAGGGCGTGCAGCTGTTGAGCAGCTACCAGGCGAGGCTCGCGGCGCAGGGCACGTGGGCGGTGCTGGTCGTGATCCAGGCACTCGACACGGCCGGCAAGGACGGCGTGATTCGCCACGTGATGAGCGGCGTCAATCCCCAGGGCGTCTCCGTCCACAGCTTCAAGGTGCCGTCGCCGCAGGAGCTGGAACACGACTACCTGTGGCGCTACGCCAGCCGCCTGCCGGCGAGGGGCCAGATCGGCATCTTCAACCGCTCCCACTACGAGGAGGTACTCGCCGTGCGCGTGCACCGTGAGTACCTGGAGCGCCAGAAACTGCCGGCGGCGGCCAAGCGCAGCGGGATCTGGAAGCGCCGCTTTCGCGAGATCAACGAGTGGGAGCGCTACCTCTCCGACAACGGCCTGAAGATCGTGAAGCTGTTCCTGAACGTCTCCAAGGAGGAGCAGCGCAGGCGCCTGCTGCGGCGCATCGACCTCCCCGACCACAACTGGAAGTTCTCCCACGCGGACGTCGTCGAGCGCGGGTTCTGGGATGACTACCAGCGCGCCTTCTCCGACACGCTCTCGCATACGAGCACGAAGTGGGCGCCCTGGTATGTGATCCCGGCCGACCACAAGTGGTACGCCCGCATCGCCACCGCGAGCGTGCTGGTCAACACCCTGATCGAGCTCGATCCGCAGTATCCGCACGTCGGCCCCCAGCAGCGCAAGGAGCTGCGGGCCGCCAAACGGGATCTGGAAGCGGAAGCTCCGCCCGGGGCTGCCGCCGATCCCAACGTGTCGGATGAGGACGAATAGTCGAAGCCGTTCCGCGGCGAGGAGGTAGATCCGACCGCGCCCCGGGTAGTCTCGCCACAGGATGGCGCTGGTGAACGAGGTCAGCGAGGAGCTCATCCGCACGCTCGCGGGGATCCGCGCGCCGGAGGGGAGCATGCTGAGCATCTACCTCGACCTCGACCCCGCCCGCTTCGCGACCCCGCCCGCGCGCCAGAGCGAGATCGACTCGCTGATCGACTCGGCCCACCGCGACATCGAGCAGCGCCAGCGCCCACACGAGGCGCGGGCGGCGCTGCGCGAGGGGCTGGCGCGGGCCCGCGAACTGCTCAACGATCCCGAGCTGCCGCAGGGCGCCCGCGCCGCGGCGGTGTTCGTGTGCGAGCCGCTGGCGCTCGAGCAGGCCGTGCGCATCACGCGCCCGCTCGAAAGCCGGGCGATCGTCTCCGACGAGGCCTTTATCGCGCCGCTGCTCGAGGGCGCCGACCGGGGCCGCGAAGACGCCCTGCTCGCGCAACTGCGGGCAGGGATCGAGAGGGCCGACGGCCGCCTGGCGGTGACGGGACTGGAAGCGGTCCTCGACGCGCTCGTCGAACAGCGCGTGCAGGCGCTCCTGTATGAAGTCGGGCTGCACGAGCGTGGCGTCGCCTGCCCGCACGGGGACTGGATGGCATCCAGCGGCGATCTCTGCCCGCTCGACGGCGAGTCCCTGCAGGAGCGCGAGGACATCGTCGAGGACGCGATCCACGCGGCCTTCGCCCAGTCGGCCGACGTGCTCGCTCTGCGCGATCGCCCCGAGCTGGGGGCGGTCGGCGGGATCGCAGCGACGCTGCGGTTCTGAGCGGGCAATTACCGGGTCTGGCAGTGGGTGGCTCTTGCGCGTCCCGATCGTCTCGCCGCCGCCTGGTTACGATCCGCGACTAGATGCCGGGCCCGCGCACCGATGAGCTCGTGGAGGGGACCTTCCTGGCGCGGCTGGAGCCGCCCGAGCGCGAGGACGTCGAAGCCCTCGGGCGCCCCACGAGCTTTCCCCGTGGGAGCGTGATGATGTTCGAGGGCGAGCCCGAGGAGCGGCTGATGGTGGTGCTCGGCGGCCGCGTCAAGGCCACCCGCACCGGCCCCGACGGGCGCGAGGTGATCATCGGTCTACGCGACCCCGGTGACCTGCTCGGCGAGCTCGCCTTCATCGACCGCCAGCCGCGGTCGGCCACGGTCGTCGCGCTCGAGCCGGTGACGGCCCTGATGCTGCCCGGCCATGTCTTCCGCGAGCACCTCGAGCAGACTCCGCGGGTCGCGCTGGTGCTGCTCGAAGTCGTCGCCGGTCGCTTCCGCGAGGCGACCTTGAACCACCTGCAGTTCGCCGCGCTGGACACGATGGGCCGTCTGTCGGCCCGCATCCTCGAGCTCGCCCGCCGCTACGGCGAGCAGGTCGATGGCAGGATCGACATACAGCTGCCCCTCTCACAAGAGGAACTGGCGAGCTGGACAGGGGCCTCCAGGACCGGCGTGGCGCAGGCGCTGCAGTCGATGCGCGAGCTGAAATGGCTGGACACCGAGCGCGGGCGGATGACGATCACCGACCCCGAGTCGCTGCGGGTGCGGGCCTCCGCCGATCCGTAGCCGCCGCTTCCGGGGCGCCTCGGAGCCGCGAGCGTCTCGGGCGCGGTCCGCTGCGAGTCCACAGCTCCCCCGCCGGATGTCCAGAATTGGACGCTCCGGGGCCCATTGATGGGTCGATGCCCTCCGCCACGGGCGCCACACTCCCAGCATGGTGGGACTCATCGACGGCGAGGTCTGGGGGGAGTTCTTCAGAGCGCTGGATCAGTGCTGCACCGACGCGCTGGCGACGGTGCAGTTCCAGCTGCGAGAGCAGGAAGGCAACCCCGCCCGCAGGCAGCGGCGGCTGCGCTCGATCCGTTACGACGACGAGCGCGACGCCGTTGAGCTGTGCGCGGGTGGCGGGGAGGACCGTGGCCCGGCGGTGCGCTACTTCATCCGCTCCCCCCGACAGATCTCCGTGGAAGAGGTCTACGGCGGCTCGCGAATCCTGATCGAGGACCGCGCCCGTGGGATGACGGCGATCGCGATCGACCAGGACGGCCAGCGGGAGGGGGTCGACTCCGCGGCCCATCTCAGCCGGCGCTTCAGCCGCGACCTTCCAGCCGAGCCCGACCCTGGGGCACGCTCGATCGTGGCTCGCCTGACGATGCGGCGGCACGCGGACGCCCGCTCCGGCTGATCCACACCAGCGCAGCGAAGACCGCCAGCGCGAGCAGGTTCAGTGCGAGCTTGTAGTCGGCCGAGATGCCTCCGAAGATGTCCGCCCGGCCCGGGCGGGGGCCCGAGGGGATCAGTCCGAGGCCTCCGAACAGGGCGTCCACCGCCAGCGCCGCGCCGGCCATCGTCAGGTACATCAGCGCCACGATCCGCAAGGTGTAGCGCCAGCCGTAGAACTTGCGGTAGGCGGCCACGATCGGGAGCACGATCAGGTCGGCGTACAGGAACGCCAGCACCCCCGCGAAGCTGATGCCCCCGGACCACAGCACCGCGGCCAGGGGCACGTTGCCGACCGAGCACACGAACGAGAGCACCGCGATCAGCGGGCCGACGAGGACGTTCTCGATCGGACCGAGGGGGGAGGGCGCGTGCTCGACGAACAGCGACGAGAAGAAGCCGTTGCCGAGCTGGGCCACCAAGCCCGCGATCAGGAAGCCCGCCCCGATCTCCTTGTAGAGCATCCGCCAGTCGCCGAGGAAGTTCTCGGACACCTTCCGCCAGGCCTGCAGCGAGCCAACCCGCCGGCGCCAGCCGAGCTGCTCCTCGAGCTCGCCGGATCCGTGGTCGTGGTGGTCGTGGCCATGGCCCGACTCCTCCGCGCGGCGGGCGTGCTCACGCGCCTGCGCCTCCAGGCGGGGAGAGATGAACACCCGCAGCAGCACTGCCATCAGGGCGATCATCACGAGCCCGCCGAGGTACTCGCCGAGGGTGAACTGCCACCCCAGCAACACCCACAGCACCAGCCCCAGCTCCCAGACGAGGTTCGTGGAGGCGAACTGGAAGGCCAGCGAGGATGCGGACGAGGCGCCCTTCGCGAACAGCGAGCGCGCGATCGCGATCGCCGCGTAGGAGCACGAGCTCGATGCCGCCCCCAGCGCCGTTGCGACGCCGACCGGACGCGGGCCGCCCCCGGCCATCCCCTGTTCGATCCGTCCGCGCGGCACCCACGCCTGCACGATCGCCGAGATGGCGAAGCCGAGGACGAGCGCCCACCACACCTGCCAGGCCATCAGCAACCCATCCCGGAGGGCGTGCCAGATCAGTTCGAGGGCGCCGGTCATGGTCCCTCCAATATACCCCCGGGGGGTTTATTGCTAGCGTGTGGGGCGATGGCCACCGACACCCCGACCCCCACGCGCGGATACAGCGCCACCAAGCCCCAGCTGCAGACCCGGCTGCGCCGCATCGAGGGCCAGGTCCGGGGGATCGAGCGGATGGTCGAGGATGACCGTTACTGCATCGACGTCCTCACCCAGATCGCTGCTGTCCAGGCCGCCCTCGATCGCGTCGCCCTGGGCCTCGTCGACGGACACGCCCGCACCTGCGTGGTGGGCGGCGAGCCCGAGCTCCAGGACGAGCTGACGACCGAGCTGCTCGGGGCCGTCGGGCGCCTGTTGCGGCGCCGGTGAGGTGGGCCCGGAGTCGGCCCCGGCGAGACTGGGCTGCCAACCGCAGGTTGGGGCCCGGCGAGGTGCCGTTGTCGGCCCTGATTGGGTGCAAGAAGAAGTGCTCAGATGGTTCTCAATTAGGAACCAAATGAGCGCCGAATACAGCACCTCCTGGGCGCTAAACTCGGCACCACGATGGGAAGTCCGTTCAGGTACGAGGACCCCCTCGACGCAAGCGAAGAGCTGGCCGATCGCGTCGGCGAGCTCGTGCTGCTGCGCGAGCGGATCGCCGAGACGCGAAACAGCCGCCTGAGCGGACCCCGGCGCTACGGCAAGACGTCGCTGCTGAACGTGGCCCTGGCGCGGGCCGACCGCGACGGCTTCGTCGCGATTTACGTCAATTTCCTGGGGGTTCTCACGGCCGGAGACGTCGCCGAGCGGATCGAGCGGGCCTATCGCGAGCAGCTCGACGGCGCCCTGCGGCGCTGGTTCGCAGGAGTCGTCTCGACGCTCTCTCCGCGCGCCAAGGCGGCGCCGGGGGGCGTCGGAATCGAACTCGCCCCGGCTGCCACCGTGCCGAGCCTGCTCGACCGGCTCGAGCTTCCGCGCAGGCTGTTCGAACGCCACGGACGCCGCTGCGCGATCGTTTTCGACGAGTTCCAGGACGTCGTCCGGGCCGGCGGAGAGCTCGCCGGGACGATCCGCTCCGAGCTCGAGCGCCACGGAAATGTCGCCGGCTACGTCTTCTCCGGCTCGCACCCGGGCCTGATGCGCGACCTCTTCTCCGACCGCCGCCACGCCTTCTTCGCCCAGGCCATGCCCGTGGAGCTGGGGCCGCTGCAGGGGGAGGACCTGGCCGAGTACATCGGCGAGCGATTCCTGGCCGGACGGCGGGATCCCGGCGAGGCGCTGGAGCCCCTGCTGCGGGTCGCCGACGGCCATCCCCAGCGGGCGATGCTGCTCGCCCACCACCTCTATGAGGCCACCAGGCCGAGGGCCAGGTCCGGCCCCGAGCAGTGGCTGAGGGCCTTCACCGCGGCCGCCCGCGACGCCAACCCCGAGGTCCAGGCCGTGTGGGACGGGTGGAGCAACAGCGAGCGGCGCCTGAGCTCGGTGATCGCCAGGCGCAGGATGCCGCTGCAGGGCAAGGACGCTCGCGAGCGATACGGCGTCACCAAGAGCGGCAACAACGAAGCCACCGTCGAGCGACTGCAGCGGGAGGGCCATCTGGTGGCCGATCCGAGCACTGCTACCGGCCTGCGGGTGGTGGACCCGCTGCTCGAGCTGTGGCTGGCCAGCGGACGCGACTGGCCCGCCGAGCTCGGCGCAAGTTGACGGCCGCAGCCCACGGCGGCTCGTGCGCCGGGCCGCGGCTGCCGATACGGAACGGAGTGCGGGCCCCGCCGAAGAAGACCCCCGGGCCGATTGCCCTCGCCCTCGCCCTCGCCTGCGCGCTCTCGCTAGCGCTGGTGGGTGCCAGCTCGGCGTCGTCCCGGCCCGCCCGCGCCGGCGCTCCCGCCCCCCGCGCCCACGTCTCGATCGTCAACGGCGTCGCCGCCGAACCGGGCACCTTTCCCTGGCTGGCCGTGATCTTCCACGAAGGCGAAGGCGAATCGTTCCAGTGCACGGGCACCGTGGTCTCCCCGAACGTGGTCCTGACGGCGGCCCACTGCGTCGAGGACCCCCGCACCGGTGCCCGCTACACCGCCGCCGGCTACTTCGTCGTGACCGGCACCGTGGATTGGACCCTGACGCCGCGCCAGGTGCTGGGTGTCTCGACCACGGTCGTGTATCCGTCGTTCAACCGCCTGATCGCGTCCGGCGACGCGGCCCTGCTGGTGCTCTCGACGCCGACCACCGCGCCCGCACTTCCGCTCGCTACCTCGGCCACCGACGCGGCCTTCCTGGCGCCCGGTCACCACGTCGTGATGGCCGGCTGGGGCGAGACGTTCCCCGGTGGACCGGTCCCCCACGAACTGCACTGGGCCGGGACGGCGGTGCAGTCGACGCGCTACTGCCAGGCCCACACGCTGGTGTACGTGCCCAGCGAGGAGCTGTGCACGCTCGACAGCCCGGCCCACCACACCGTGGCCTGCTTCGGCGACAGCGGCGGGCCACTGCTCGGCGCCCTCCCCGCCACCGGAGAAGTTGTCGAGCTGGGGGTCGCGAGCCACCTCTTCAGCGACTGCCAGCCCACCTCACCGGTCGTCTACACGCGCGCCGACCTCCTCAGCACGTGGGTGCACGACTGGATCAGCTCGGCCTCATACCTGCCCGGTACGGTCACACCCGCCTCGACGACCCACACGGTCGCCAACGGGACGCCCTCCTCCGGGGCCACGCCCGGCGTCTACAGCGCCCAGCCCGCCGCCGGCCAGTCGATCACCCTGCACGTCGCCGGCAACGGCGAATGGATCACCGAAGTCGCCGCCACGGTGCGGGTCTCCTGCCGTCGGGGAGCCGCCCTGGCGCTGACGCTCAGCTGGCCCAACGAAGCGCTGTTCATCTCCGGCGGCGCGGCGAGCGCGGTGCTCCCGATCGCGCCCAACGGACACGTGCGTGGCGGCACCGCCAAGCTGAGCGCGCAGTTCACCGCCCAGGGCACCCTCCAGGGCCAGCTCGACATCCGCGCCAGCGGCGCCGGACACCATCTCGGCGGCTGCACCGCGCAGCTGCCGTTCACCGCCGCCCCCTGACGCCGCGCCCATTCGGACCTCCCCGCGGCCGCCTCAAGCGCCGGCGAGCCGCCTCGACGGCTCGGCGGGCCAGATTCGGTTAGCGTCCGGGCGGATGAGCACGGTCCGCGAGGCAACCTTCGATCTGCTGCGCGCCAACGGGATGACGCGCATCTTCGGCAACCCCGGCTCCACCGAGCTGCCGATGCTGAAGGACTTCCCGGATGACTTCTCCTACGTGCTGGGCCTGCAGGAGCTGGTCGTGGTGGGCATGGCCGACGGCTTCGCCCAGGCCAGCGGCGGCCCCGCCCACGCCAACCTCCACACCGCCCCGGGGGTCGGCAACGCCGTCGGCGGGATCTTCAACGCCCAGGCCAACAAGTCCCCGCTGCTGATCACGGCCGGCCAACAGGTGCGCCCCCAGATCACCTTCGAGGCCAACCTCACGAACCGCGAAGCGGTGCTCGGCCCTGCGCCGTACGTGAAGTGGTCCCACGAACCCCCCCGACCCCAGGACGTCCCGCAGGCGATCGCGCGCGCTATCCACCACGCCACGATGCCCCCCCGCGGGCCGGCGTTCGTGTCGATCCCGATGGACGACTGGGGCGAGCCGGCCGACGAGGACGCCCTCACCCAGCTGCTGGCGCGCGGCGTGCACGCGCGCGCGCTGCCCGACCCCGTGGCGCTCGAGGACCTGGCCGGGGCGCTGCAGGAGGCGTCCAACCCGGTGCTGATCGCGGGCCCCGACATCGACGCCTCCGGCGGCTGGGACGCCGCCGTGGCGCTGGCGGACAAGCAGCGCCTGCCGGTGTGGGCCACGCCCGCCCCCGGTGGAGGACGGCTCGGATTCCCCGAGAACCACCCCAACTTCCTCGGCATCCTGCCGCCGGCGATCGGGCCGGCCTCGCAGACGCTCGAGGGCCACGACCTGGTGCTGGTGGTGGGCTCCTCGGTGTTCCCCTACTACCCCTACATCCCCGGCCCGCTGCTGCCGGCCGGCACGCGGCTGGTGCAGATCACGAGCGACCCGGCGGAGGCGGCCCGGGCGCCGGTGGGGACCGCGATCGTGGGCGACGTGGGGCTGGCGCTGGAGCGGCTGCTGGAGCTGCTCGGTATCGCCGAGCGCCAGGCTCCGCAGGCGCGGGAGCTTCCGGGCGAGGCGGCGCCCAGCGAACCGATCAGCGGCTCGGCGGCGATGGCCGCGCTGGCCGGGGTCTGGCCCGAGGACGGCATCGCCGTCGTGGAGACGCCCTCCAGCACGGTCGCGCTGCGCAACCGGCTGCGCCTGTCGAAGCCCGGCAGCTACTACTTCTCCTCCAGCGGCGGGCTCGGCTTCGGCATCGCCGCCTCGGTCGGCGTGCAGCTCGCCCAGCCCGAGCGCCCGGTCGTGTGCGTGCTCGGCGAGGGCTCCGCGCAGTACGGCATCACCGCCCTGTGGTCGGCCGCCACCTACCGCGTGCCGGTCACCTTCCTGGTGCTGCGCAACGAGGAGTACATGATCCTGAAGTGGTTCGCCGAGCTCGAGCAGGCGCACGGAGCGCCCGGGCTGGATCTCAAGGGCCTCGACGTGGGGAGCGTGGCGGAGGCCTACGGCGTCCCCGCCCGCGAGGCGTCCGACGGCGAGGAGCTGGCGGAGGCGCTGCGCGAGGCGATCGCCGTGCAGGACGGGCCGCGCCTGGTCGAAGTGCCGGTGGCCACCGGCATGTGGCTCGAGTAGGGCCGCCGTGACCGTGGCGCCGTCGTGACCGCCCTCGGGACCGACGTGCGGCGGATCGCCCCGCAGGCACACGAGGCGGTCAGCGACCGCGCCCCCGACTGGGTCGCCCACGGCACGCCGGAGCCGCTGCGGGGAGAACTGCTGCGGGCGCTCGGGCCGGCCGGGGCCGCCACCCGCGCCCTCGATCTCGTCCGTTACGCCTCCGACGCCAGCCCGTATCGCACGATCCCGCGCGCGGTCGCGATCCCGCGCGACCTCGCCGACGTGCAGGCGGTGCTCGGGGTGGCCCGCGACAGCGGGACCCCGATCGTGTTCCGCGCCGGCGGCACGAGCCTCAACGGCCAGGCCCAGGGCGAGGGCATCATGATCGACGTCCGCCGCCACTTCCAGAGCGCCCGCGTGGAGGACCAGGGCGCGCGTGTGCGGGCTCAGCCGGGCGTCATCCTCGGGCACCTCAACCGCCTGCTCGCCCGCCACGGCAGGCGCATGGGGCCCGACCCGGCGAGCACCGACATCGCCTGCGTCGGCGGGGTGGTGGCCAACAACTCCGGCGGGATGCGCTGCGGCGTCCACGCCGACTCCTACAGCACGGTCAGCTCGTTGACGTTCGTGCTCGCCAACGGAGCCGTGATCGACACGGCCGCCGAGGGCGCCGCCGAGGCCTTCGCCGCCGCCGCCCCCGAGCTCGCCTCGGGCCTGCTGGAGATCCGCCGGGAGCTGCTCGCCGACGCGGAGCTGTGCGAGCGCATCAGGCGCAAGTTCGCGATCAAGAATACGACCGGCTACCGCCTTTGCGCCTTCCTGGACGCCGAGCAGCCGCTGGAGATCTTCAGGCGCCTGCTGATTGGCTCCGAGGGGACGCTCGCGTTCCTGGCCGAGGCGGTGTTCGAGACGCTCCCGCTGGAACCCCACACGGCGCTTTCGCTGATCCACTTCGCGGACATCGATGCCGCCGCCAGGGTGGTGCCGGCGCTGGTCGCGGCCGGCGCCAGCGCAACCGAGCTGATGGTCGCCCCGACGCTGATCGCGGCCGCCTGGAACATGCCGGGCACGCCCGCGGCCTGGAAGGAGCTGCCCCCCGAGTCGGCGGCGCTGCTGGTGGAGTTCCGGGCCGACTCCGAGCAGGAGCTCGACGGGCCCGAAGCCCAGGCGCTCTCGATCCTGCAGGGCGATGGCGTGCTGGCGGCGCCCCGCTTCACCCGCGAGCGGGGCGAGATCGGGATGCTGTGGCACGTCCGCGAGGGCATGCAGGGCCTGCTCGCGGCGATGCGCGCCCCGGGCGTCCAGCTGATCATCGAGGACGTCTGTGTCCCACCGGAGCGGGTCGCCGAGGCGGCCAAGGACCTGCAGGCGATGCTCGGCCGGCACGGCTTCCTGCCGGGTGTCGCGGGCCACGCCTCGGCCGGGAACCTGCACTTCCTGCTGACACCGAACTTCGGCGAGCCCGCCGACCTCGAGCGCTACGAGGCCTTCATGCACGAGATGGTGGAGATGGTCGTCGACACCTATGACGGCTCGCTGAAGGCCGAGCACGGGACCGGCGTGAACATGGCCCCCTACGTGGAGCGGGAGTGGGGCGCGAAGGCGACCGAGATGATGTGGCGCGTCAAGGCGCTCGCCGATCCCGACGGGATCCTCGCGCCGGGCGTGCTGCTCAACCGCGAGCCCGGGGCCCACCTGCGCAACCTGAAGTCCACCCCCGAGATCGACGAGGTCGCCACCAAGTGCATCGAGTGCGGCTTCTGCGAGCCGGTGTGCCCGAGCCGCGACCTGACCACGACACCGCGCCAGCGGATCGCTGTGCGGCGCGAGATGGCCCGCCAGCCCGAGGGCTCACCGGTGCTGGAGGTGCTGCTCGAGCAGTACCAGTACGACGCCATCGACACCTGCGCGGCCGACGGCTCGTGCAGGCTCGCGTGCCCGGTGGGGATCGACACGGGGGCGCTCGTGAAGCAGCTGCGGGCCGCCGAGCACTCGCCCCGCGCCGAGCGCGTGGCGGCCGCGCTGGCACGCCGCTGGAGCACCGTCGAGAGCTCCGCACGAGCGGGCCTGCGCGCGGGCGCGTCCGGCGGCGACGGCGTCCTGCGGGCGCTCACGAGAGCCGGCCGCGGCGTCCTCGGGGAGGAGCTGATCCCAGCCTGGTCGAGCGCGATGCCGGGGCCGGCGCCGGCGGAGCTGCCCCGCGGCGTGGGCCCGGAGGCGGCAGCCGCCGTGTACTTCCCCGCCTGCATCAACCGCATCTTCGGCAACTCCCGCGCGCGTGCGCAGGAGCCCTCGCTGGCGGAGGCCATGCTCGCCGTCTCCGCGCGGGCGGGGCAGCCGCTGTGGATCCCGCCCGACGTCGCCGGGCACTGCTGCTCGACCCCGTGGAGCTCGAAGGGCTACCACGAGGGCCGTCGCCTGATGGCGCGGCGGATGGCCGAGGCGGCGCTGCGCTGGACGCGCGAGGGAGAGCTGGCGCTCGTCACCGACGCCAGCTCGTGCGCACAGACGCTGGCCGGGGGGGAGCTCGGCGAGGCGCTGGATGAGGGGCTGCGCGAGCGCCTGGAGGCGGTGCGCGTGATCGACCCGATCGAATGGATCCACGAGCGCGTGCTGGGCTCGCTGGCGCTGGGCGGGCGCCTGCGGACGGTGGCGCTGCACAGGCCCTGCGCGGCCGTTCAGGGCGGGCTCGACGAGCGCCTGCGAGAGATCGTGGACGCGCTCGCCGAGGACGTGATCGAGCCGCTCACCCCGAGCTGCTGCGGGATGGCCGGCGACCGCGGGCTGCTGCACCCCGAGCTGCCCGCGGCGGCGCTCGGCGACAGCGCCGCGCAGCTTTCGGGCCGCGAGGTGGATGCCTGCGTGTCCTGCAACCGCACCTGCGAGCTGGCCCTCGAGGGGGTCACCGGGCGCCCGTATGAGTCGATCGTGATGACGCTCGAGCGCCTCAGCCGCGGGGTCCCGGCGGCGAGCAACGGCAACCGCCAGCCGCTCGCCGGGCGGCTCTAGGATCTGAGTCGATGCGACATTCCCGCGACCGGCCACTAGGGGTCTCGCCGGCGACGGTGGCCGACTACCGCGAGCTGGCCCGCCGCCGGCTGCCCCGCCAGCTGTTCGACTACCTCGACGGGGGCGCCTACGAGGAGGCCACGATGCGCGCCAACGTCGCCGACCTCGAGCGGATCCTGCTGCGCCAGCGCGTGATGCGCGACGTGTCGGTGCGCGAGCAGGCCGTGGAAGTGCTCGGCCAGCAGCTCTCCACTCCGATCGTGCTGGCGCCCGTGGGCCTCGCCGGGATGATGGCCTCGCGTGCCGAGGTCCAGGCTGCGCGCGCGGCCGAGCGCGCCGGGATCGCCTTCACCGAGTCCACCGTCTCGATCTGCCCGATCGAGGAGGTCGCCGCCGCCACCAGCCGGCCGCCGTGGTTTCAGCTGTACGTGATGCGTGACCGCGGCTACGCCGAGGATCTGATGGCGCGGGCCCGCGCGGTGGGCTCGCCGGTGCTCGTGCTGACGATCGACCTGGCGGTCGTCGGCGCCCGCCACCGCGACATCCGCAACGGCATGGGCAAGAGCTCCCGCTGGGGCCAGCTGCGCCGCGGCCTGGACCTCGTGGGCCATACCAACTGGGTCCGCAACGTCGCCCTCGGCGGCAAGCCGCTGACCTTCGGCAACCTCGAGAAGGCCGTTCCCGGGGCGCGCTCCCCGAGTGCCTTCCGCGCCTGGGTGGATTCCCAGTTCGACCCGTCCGTGACCTGGGAGGACATCGCCTGGGTGCGCGAGCACTGGGACGGGCGCCTGGTCGTCAAGGGGGTGCTTGACGCCGAGGACGCCCGCCGGGCGGTCGACGTGGGGGTGGACGGCATCGTCGTCTCCAACCACGGCGGGCGCCAGCTGGACTCGGTGCCCTCGACCGTCCGCGCCCTGCCGGAGGTCGCCGACGCGGTCGGCGACCGCGTGGAGGTGCTCGTGGATGGGGGCATCCGCACCGGCCTGGACGTCGTCAAGATGCTCGCCCTCGGCGCCCGCGCGGTGCTGATCGGGCGCGCCTGGGGCTGGTCGGTGGCGGCCCGCGGGGAATCGGGCGTCCGCCACGTTCTCAGCGTGATGAAGGCCGACATCGACGTGGCCCTCGGGCTCACAGGCTGCCGGTCGGTGACCGAGCTCGACCATTCCGCGCTGGTGGGCGGCGACGAGGGCGTCGAGCGGCTACTGGCCGGTTAGCGCCACCGAAGGCGCCCCCGGCGCCACCTCGAAGGCGCCCAGAGCGCAGGCCGCGGCGCAGCCGGAAGCGCCCGTCTCGCGGTTGCTGGGCGACAACGGCGCCGAGTCTCGGAATACTTCCTCCTGGATGCTGGCGGGTGCCGAACTCGACGGGCGGGTCCTCGACGGCCGCTACGAGCTGCGCGGAATCATCGGGGAGGGCTCCTTCGGTCGCGTCTACCGCGGACGCGACCGGCGCCTGGAGCGCTCGGTGGCGGTGAAGGTGATCAAGCCGTGGTGGGCCGAGGACGGCGCCTCGATCGAGCGCTTCCAGCACGAGGCCCAGCTGCTCGCGCGCGTGAACGACCCCGGGATCGTGCAGATCTACGACTTTGGCCACACCCCCAACGGGCCCTACTACGTGGCCGAGCTGGTCGAAGGGGAGAGCCTCGAGGTGTGCCTGCGCCGGGGTCCCCTCGCGGCCGCGGAGGCCGGACGCATCGCCGAGCAGCTGTGTGACGCGCTCGGAAGCGCCCATGCGCAGGGGGTGGTGCACTGCGACGTCAAGCCGGCCAACGTCCTGCTCGACCGCTCGGGCCGGGTAAAGGTCGGGGACTTCGGCGTGGCTCGCATCGGCGAGGCCAACCCCACCGACAGCTCGGCGCTGTTCGGCGGCACCCCCCGTTACATGTCCCCCGAGCAGACACGTGGCCGTCCGCTGACGGCCGCCAGCGACGTCTACAGCGCGGGCGTGGTGCTCTACGAGATGCTCGCCGGCGAGCCACCCTTCCAAGCCGGCTCTGCCGTCGAGCTCGGCATCTGCCACCTCCAGCAGGAGCCGCCGCAGCTGCCACAGCGGATCCCCGCCGCGCTGCGCGAAGTCGTCGACGTGGCCCTGGCCAAGTCCCCCGGCGAGCGCTACCGCGACGGCGCCGTGATGGCGGCCGCCGTGCGGGCGGCGCGCGACGCGATGCACGACCCAGGCGCGTCGACCGCGCTGCTGGAGCGCCAGGCGCGCACGCCCCGAGCGGGCGACCCTGCGCGGCCGGCGCGCGAGGAGCATGGCGAGGCGCAGGGCGGCGAGAACACCGCGACGGTCAAGCAGGCGCCGCCGGCGCCGGAGCGTCCCGCAAAGGCGCCCGCCACGAGCGCCACGCTCGCGGCCGGGCCGGCGGCCCCCACCCGCGCCGGATCGGGCGGCGCCACCGTGATGCTGCCGCCCAAAGCGCCGCCCGGCACGCGCAGGCGGCGCAACCGCCGGTGGATGTGGCTGGTGCTCGTGCTCGCCCTCGTGGCCGCCGGCGCCGGTGCCTTCCTGGCGCTCGGTGGGACCGGCAAGACCACGGTGCCCCCGCTGCAGGGGCTGCACCGTGCGAGCGTGCTCGAGCGCACGAGCCGCGCCCACGTGGATGCGGTGTTCGCGTCGCACTACTCCCATGCCCCGGCGGGAGTTGCGATCGCGCAGACCCCGGTCCCCGGCACGCGCGTGAAGCAGGGCTCCCACGTGCGCGTGCTGGTCAGCTCCGGCCCGCCGCCGGTGAGCGTTCCCGACACGGTCGGCGAGCCCGCCGGGGAAGCGGAGAGCGCCGTCGCCGACGCCGGGCTGCGCTACGCCGTGCACGCGGTCTCCGCTCCGGGGCACGTCGGCGGATCGGTGCTCTCGGAGAACCCATCCGCCGCGGCCAGCGTGCCGAACGGCTCGACCGTCACGCTGACGATCGTGGCCGCACCGCAGTGGAGCGCGCTGACGAGCTTCGCCGGCGTCGACGCCGGGCAGTCGGTGCCGTTCAGGATCCGCGGGCACCGCTGGCGCCTGGCCTACACCATGTCCTACCTGCGGACCTGCCTGCTACTGGTCGTGTGCGAAGGCCCCAGCGCCTCCGTGGAAGACCTCGAAGGCAGCTCGAGCCTCGGCGAATTCGAACTCGACGAAGGCTCCGGAACCCACTACCACGTCTACGACAGCGGGCCCGGCCTGTACCACGTCACGATCTCGGGCGGGAACGACCCCGCGCGCTGGTCGGCGACCGTAGAAGACTTCGATTAGCTCCGACGGCCCGGTTAGGATCGGCCGGGCCGGGGCGCCCGCCCCGGCGTGATCTCCAGTCAAAGGGGACGCCATGCCACGGTTGGGACCCGCGGTGATCGGCCGCGGCCGGGTCTTGATGCGGGCGACGCCCAGCTCACGGGTGCCGCGACGGGTCGCCGTTGCGAGCGGGCTCCTGCTGGTGTGCGGGTGCCTGTTCGGGTCCGCGAGCGCCGCCGGCGCCACGTACACATGGGTCGGCGAAGGCACAAAACCCGAATGGAGCAACCCCGCCAACTGGTCGAACGCCGGCCAACCGCTGGCCGAATCGTCGGTCGAAACCCTCGCGTTCCCGCGCCTGCATCCCCTGGACTGCTACGAACAGCCGCCGCTGCTGACCTGCTTTGCGAGCGAAAACGACCTCCACGGTCTGTCCGTCGGTGAAATCCAGCTCGACGACGCCGACGAATACGTGCTCTCCGGCGATGAACTGACGTTGGGGGCCGGCGGGATCCTCGCCGAAGGGCCGGCGGGCTCCGGTGGCTTCGCCAACCTCAAGCTGCCCCTCGACCTGGGGGCCAGCCAGAAGTGGAACATATCCGGGGGCCCGATCGGTGGAAACGGGGTGGCCGTCGGCAGCGAAGTGTCGGGCTCGGGATCGGCGTTGACGGTCGCGTTGAACCACCGCGGCTCGGTGTATTTCCTTCGCGGCGCCCACGTTGAAACCGGCAACGTCCTGATCGAAAGCTCCGACGCCACGCGGGGCTTCGTCGGTCTCACCGAAGGCACGATCAACCGGAACGACGGTCATTCGCTGACGCTACGGGGTGTGGCATTGGAAGCGTTTGACGGCGCCACCGGTGGGCTTGTGCTCGAAAACCCGATCACGCTTGTCGGAGCCTTCGAATACGACGAAGAAACCGGCACCGAAGCGGGGCTCAGCGGCACGCTGGCGACGCAGAGCGCGTCGATCGGCGCAGGAACGCTGATCCTCCCGATAACGGGCACCGCTGGTTATCCGGGTCACGACTTCTCTCAGCTCACGTCCTTCGGCGGCGTGACCATCAACGGCGGCCTTCTCGATATCTCAGATGAATCCGAAGCCGGCTGTCCGTCCGTGCCCGCCGGGCAGGTGGACACCCTGATCTCCACGACCGGGGGACTCAACGGGAGCTTTTCCAATGCTCCGGAAGGCTCCACGCTGACGACGACCTGCCTGTCGCCCTCACTGGAAAACATCTCCGGCGAGTCGTTTCGGATCAACTACCACCGGGGAGGATCGCCCGCCACGGTCACGGCGACGGCGATCGGCGGCGGCCAGGGGAATGTGGGGACCAGCCAGGAACAGCGGGAACGCGAACTGAGGGAACACGTGGCGATTCTCCAGCAGGAACGACTGGTTCGCGAACGCGCGACCAAGGAACGCGAACTGGCACGAGAGAGCCGTGAACGAGCCGCCGAAGCCCAGACGATCCAGGCGATCACCGTCGGGCTTGACGGGATCGTCCCGACCGGGAAGGCGGCGAAGATCGCCGTCCTCCTGAAAAAGGGCTTCAGCCTTGCATTCACGACTCCGGCGGCCGGAACGCTCACGATCTCGTGGTATGAGGTACCCCACGGCGCTCACCTGTCCTCGAAGCCGAAGCCCGTCCTGGTCGCCACGGGGAGCACGACGTTCGTCGGCGCGGGGAGCAAGCACGTTCTCGTCAGGCTCACAGTGGCCGGCAAGCGGCTGCTGCGGCACGCCAAGAGGATCTCGCTGACCGCCAAGGGCAGCTTTACACGGGCGGGGAAGCCGCCGGTGGTGAAGCGCGAGAACTTCGTTCTCAAGCGCTAGCGGGATACTGGTGGTGGATGTCGCGGGAGAACGTCGAGCGGTTCCGCCAGAGCATCGAGATCGTCAATCGGACCCACGGGCCGGACGTCGACTTCATGGACGCGGACTTCGAGTGGCACACGCGTGCGGATCTTCCGGACCCGGCCGTATACCGGGGGCCCGGGGGTGCCGCGAGGCTCATGGCCGAGTGGAATGCCGCGTTCGACGACCTCAGAGTCGATATCGAGGAGCTGATCGACGCGGGAGACCGCGTGGTCGCGGTGCTACGGCTGCGCGGCCGGCTGAGGGACAGCGGCGATGAGGTTGAGATGGCCGAGACCCACGTGATGACGATCCGCGACGGCAAGGCGACCTTGCTGCGCGAGTACGCAACCAAGCAGGAAGCCCTCCAGGCCGAGGGTCTGGAGGCGTAGCCGCGCTGCCGCGCGGACGACCCCGGCGGTTACCGGGGTCGTCGCGCAACGGGGACCTCCGCGCGTCCCGTGACGGAGTCGGGGCGCTCACCCCGACCGCGAGTCCGTCTAGGGCATCAGCAGGTTGAAGGGGTCGTCCCTGAATTCGCTGGTGATGATGTTCCAGGTGACGACCCGATATTCGCCGGGACCGAGGGTCGACAGGTCGAGCAGGTTGAGAGGCGTGCCGCCTTCGATCAGGGTGTTCGAGTTGGCCACCGCGATCCCCGCGGGGTTTCCTACGAAGCGCACGATGTACTTGCCCTTTTCGATGCGCCTCACTTCCACCGGTTGGCCGCTGCAGTTGTAGGCCCCGGCGACCTGCGTGAACGTGGACGACACGGCAGCGCTGGCTTCGATCGACACGAAGCCCTTGATCTGGCCGGTCCGGGAGTTGCAGTCGCGGTGGGTGAATTCGTCCGCGGGAGTGCCGCCGAGCGAGAGCGCGTTCGTGGCCGTGGTGGCCGTATTCGCCGTGTTGGCGCTGCCGGCCGTGCCGGCGGACCCGGCCGTGCCGGCGGATCCAGCCGTGCCGGCGGAGCCTGCCGTGGTCGCGTCGGCGGCTTTGGCGACGACGACGCTCTTGGCGAGCGACTTGAAGGTCCCTTCGTCGCGCTGGGTCAGGGCCCCGAGGACCTTGGGGCTGATCTGCTTGGTCGAGTTGACCAGATAGTGCTTGGCGGCCAGAGCCCCGCCGCTCATCGCGAAGACGAGAGCCAGGGTGGCCGTCACGTTCGCGTACGTCAGGTGTTTGCGCATGCTGCTTCCTCCCAGGTGGTGTTGCCGTAGGCGGGGCAAGCTAGCCCCAGAGGGAGGGCGGCCAGCCCGGGTCGCCCGGCTAATAGCCCGACCGGGCCGGCAAGCCGGCCGATTCGTGGCCCGACCGGGCCAAGAAGCGACTCGGGCGGTGGGCCGACCGGGCTACTTGGTGACGACGACCGGGTCGGCCACGTCGACCGGCTCGGCCTCGCGCAGGGCGCGCGCCAGCAGCTCGCGCAGGATCGCCCGCTCGGCGGGCTCGAGCCCGCGCAGCACGTCGGCCTCGACGGTTTCCTGGGCGCACTCGGCGGCGCCCAGCTCCCGCCTGCCGGCGGGGGTGAGGTTCACGAGGTGGCGGCGGCGATCCTGGGGGTCGCGCTGGCGGTTGACCCAGCCCAGCTCCTCGAGCTCGTTCAGCAGCAGCACGACGTTGTTGGCGTCCATACACAGCGCCTCGGCGAGCTCCTGCTGGGGCCCCCCGTCGTGGTCGCGCACGTAGCTGAGCGCCACCAGATGACGCAGCGGCATGCCGATCAGCTCTTCGTTGCTGCGCCGGTAGATCTGCTTCGCCAGGCGCGGCAGCAGCACCATCGTGCCCGGTGCGTTGGGGTTCGGTTCCTTCTTCACAGCTCGTCCATCTTACCAAAAATCCTCGACTATCACGTAACAAAAGATAATCCTTGAAACAGGGATGATAGGTGCTATGTTGTCCGTCATTGCAACCCGGAAGGAGCACCACATGAGCGCCGTCACCCTCGCCAAGCCAGACACAGCCCCGACCAGCTCGCAAAGCGAGCGACGCCGCTGGATCGCGCTGGCCGTCTTGTGCCTCGGCCAGCTGATGATGGTCCTCGACGCGACCATCGTGAACGTGGCGCTGCCCTCGATCCAGCACGACCTTCACTTCAGCCAGAGCAACCTCACCTGGGTGATCAACGGCTACCTGATCACGTTCGGCGGCCTGCTGCTGCTGGCGGGCAGGATGGGCGACCTCGTGGGGCGCAAGAAAGTCTTCCTCGCGGGGCTGGCAGTCTTTACGGCGGCCTCGATCGCCTGCGGCCTGGCGCCCACCCAGGGCGCCCTGATCGGCGCCCGGCTGGTGCAGGGCGTCGGCGGCGCGATCGCCTCGAGCGTGATCCTGGCGATCATCGTGACCGAGTTCCCCGGGCGCATGGAGCAGGCCAAAGCGATGGGCCTGTACGCGTTCGTGTCGGCCGGCGGCGGTTCGATCGGGCTGCTCGCCGGCGGGGCGCTGACGCAGTCGCTCGACTGGCACTGGATCTTCTTCGTCAACGTTCCCATCGGAATCGTCGCGTTCCTGGCCGGGTCGGCGCTGATCGTGGAGAACCCGGGCATCGGGCTCCGCGGCGGCGTCGACATCCTCGGCTCGGTCCTGATCACCCTCGCCACGATGCTGGGCGCGTTCGCGATCGTGAAGTCCAGCGACTACGGCCTGCTGTCGCTGAAGACGCTGCTGGCCGGCGGAGGCTCGCTGGCGCTGATCGCCGGCTTCCTCTCGTGGGAGTCGAGGATCGCCAACCCGATCATGCCCCTGCGGGTGCTGAGGCAGCGGATGCTGATGGGCTCGAGCCTGGTGCGCGGGCTGCTGATCACGGGGATGTTCTCCGCCTTCTTCCTCGGCGCCCTGTACCTCGAGCGGGTGCTCGGCTACGACGCGATCGAGACCGGCCTGGCGTTCATGCCGCTGACGATCGCGATCGCGGTCATGTCGCTCGGCGTCTCGGCCCGGCTGGTCGAGCGGATCGGGGCGGTGCGGACACTCACACTCGGTCTCGGCGGGATCATCGTCGGGCTCGTCCTGCTCGCCACGCAGGGGATCCACGCCAGCTACTTCCCGGGCCTGTTCCTCGCCTTCCTGGCCCTCGGCCTGGGCGCGGGCGCCTCGTTCCTGCCGCTGCTGACGATCGGGATGTCCGACTCGGCGCCCGAGGACGCCGGCCTGGCCTCCGGGATCATCAACGTCTCGGTGCAGCTGTTCGGGGCGATCGGCCTCGCGACGCTGGGCACGATCGCGACCGACCACGCGAAAGCGCTGTCGCAGTCAGGGCACACGCTGCAGAGCGCGCTGACCGGCGGCTACCACCTCGCCTACGTCGTGGCGGCGGTATGCGTCGTCGGAGGGATCATCGCCGCGCGGGCGTTCCTGCGCCCGCCGGGGGACCCCCAACTGCTGGAGGCAGACCTGACCGAGAGCGACATCCAAGAGCTGGCCGAGGCCGACATGTCGGCGCTGGCGGCGTGAGCGTCATGCCGTGGCTATCGGAAGCAGATCCCCGCGGTCCGTCGGTGCGCCTGAGGATGGCGGATGCGCTGGCACGTGTCGGCACAGCGTCCTACCTCGAAGACGATCAGCCCGCGGGCAGCCGCCGTCACGATCCCCAGCGCGAGCAGCGCTGGGACGGCGGTGGTCAGCGGGATCATCGCCGCCAGCAGCGCCGCGGCGACGAGTCGCTGCTCGTTGAACGTGCCTATGTTGCGTCGCTTGAACTCGCTGAGCGCAAACAGACCCAGCGCGATGCCGCTGCACGGCGCGCTCGCCGGGAGGACCTGCAGATGCGCGTGGAGTTCGATCAGCGTGCGGATGCCTCCGCGTTCGACCGCCAGGGCCGCAGCCCAGCAGGCCGTGCGGGCAGGACCGTCAGGTGCCCTGGCGAGTACCAGCAGCGGAGCGAGCGTAGACTCGTGCGCCGCTAGGGCAAGACGTCCAGGAGAAGGAGGGGCATATGAACGACCAGCAGGCGTCCCCCAAGGTGCTCATCACCGGCGCCTCCGGCTACCTCGGCGGCTGGTGCGTGGTGGGAGCCCTCGAGCGCGGCTACGAGGTCAGGGCGAGCGTCCGCAACGCCTCCCGCGAGCAGGAGCTGCGCGCGATGATCGAGTCCGAGCGCGGCTCCAGCGACGGGATGTCGATCGTGGAGGCCGACCTCAACAGCGACGACGGCTGGGAGCAGGCCGTCAGCGGCTGCGACTACGTGCTGCACGTCGCCTCTCCGTTCCCGACGTCCCAGCCCAAGAACCCGGACGAGCTGATCGTGCCGGCGCGCGAGGGCACCCTGCGGGTGCTGCGCGCGGGCCTCGCCGCCGGTGTGCGGCGGGTCGTGGTGACCTCCTCGGTGGCGGCGGTGCGCAACTTCGCCGGCCCGCTGCCGGACCGTCCCCTGACCGAGGAGGACTGGACCGACCCCGACCTCCCGGGCCTGAGCCCGTACTCGCGCTCGAAGACGATCGCCGAGCGCGCCGCCTGGGACTTCGCCCGCGAGCAGGACGCCACCGAGCGACTTGCCGTCGTCAACCCGAGCGCGATCCTGGGCCCGGTCATGAACGCCCACCGCTCCTCCTCGCTGCAGCTGGTCGAACGGCTGCTGACGGGCATGCCCGGGATGCCCCGGCTGTCCTTCAGCGTCGTTGACGTGCGCGACGTGGCCGAGCTGCACCTGCTCGCGATGAGCTCGCCCGAGGGCGCCGGCGAGCGGTTCCTGGCGGTCGGGCCCTCGCTGTGGATCTCCGACATGGCCACGATCCTGCGTGAGCAGTTGGGGGAGGGGGCCGAGAAGGTTCCGCGCAGGACGTTCCCGGACGCCTTCGTGCGCCTGGCGTCGCGTTTCGATCCCGGTCTGCGCTCCTTCACCAGCGACCTCGGCAAGCAGGTCGTGCTCTCCAACGAGAAGGCTCAGCAGCGGCTCGGGTGGAAGCCCAGGACGGTGCAGGAGACGCTCCTGGAGTGCGCCAACAGCCTGATCGCCCAGCGCGAGCCCGCGCCGGCCGCCGCCTGAGAAGTGGCTCCCGGCGAGCAGCTCGAGATCCCCCTGGCGGACGGGGCCTTATTGCAGGCCGAGTACTTCGCGGCCGCCGGTGAAGGGCCGCACCCGGGTGTCGTGGTGCTGCACGAGTCGTTCGGCCTGAACGACGACATCCGCCGCATCTGCTCCCGCTTCGCGGCGGCGGGGTACGCCGCGCTGGCGCCCAGCCTCTACTCCCACGGCCGCCGCATCGTATGCCTGTCGCGCGTGATCGTGGACATGCTGCGCGGCTCGGTGGCACGCGAGATCGCCGACATCCACGCGGCCCGCGAGGCGCTCGGGGCGCGCCCGGAGGTGGACGCGCAGCGGCTCGCGGTGGCCGGCTTCTGCCAGGGCGGTGGCTTCGCGCTGATCGCCGGCACCCGGCCCGGCTTCCAGGCCGCCGCGGTCAACTACGGCGAGGTGCCCGAGGAGCGCTCAAAGCTCGACGGGGTCTGTCCGGTGGTCGCCTCATACGGCGCCCGCGACCGCGTGTTCGGTCCCAAGGTGGCCGCCCGCCTGGAGCAGCACCTCCAGGACCTCGGTGTGCCCAACGAAGTGAAGGTCTACGACGGCGCCGGGCACTCGTTCTTCTCCGAGGTGGACGGCTGGCAGGGTTGGCTGGCCCGTATGCCCTCGCCGATGGCGGTGGGCTACGAGCAGCAGGCGGCCGAGGACGGCTGGCGGCGCATGCTCGACTTCTTCGGCGAGCACGTCTGAGGAGCGCCCCCGCCGGGTTGCGGCTAGCGGCTCTTGACGAGGCCCACGACGTGGCCCTCGGGGTCCGCGAACAGCGCGATCGTGGGACCGCCGGGCACGTCCATCGGCGGCTGCACCGTGCTGCCGCCGAGCTCGGAGATCTTCTCCAGGGCGGCGGCCGGGTCCTCGACTTCGACGTAGAAGGTCACATGCCCCTCGGCGCCCTCGGGACTGGTGCCGATGCCGCCGTTGATGCCGCTCTCGTCACCGCGGTCGACCATGTAGTAGGAGCCGCCCATGACGTCCTGGATCTGCCACCCGAACGCCCCGCCGTAGAAACGCTGAAGCGCCTCGGCATCCGATCCGAGCACCTCGAAGTGCGTCACCGGGTTGCCCATGCTGCTCCTCTCTCTAGTAGGGGTCGGCGAAACGGTATGGCAGCCACACCATCTACCCCCGTCGCCGGTGCGGTGAAACGCGCCGCGATCGCGGCGCGGCTATCTTTGGCCGCTCGCCGAAGCTCATGAGCACGCTCTCACTTCACGGGGACCCCGCCCGCTTCACCGCCGGACTGCAGGAGCTCGGCGAGGGCGTGTGGGCGTGGACGCAGCCCAACGGCGGGCTCGGCGAGTCGAACGCCGGGCTGGTCCGCGGCGAGGGCCAGTCGCTGCTGGTGGACACGCTCTGGGATCTGCGCCTGACCGGCGCGATGCTCGCCCAGATGGCCGAGCCGACGGCGCAGGCTCCGATACGCCGGGTCGTGAACACCCACGGCGACGGTGATCACTGCTGGGGCAACCAGCTGCTGGCCGGAGCGGAGCTGATCGGCACCGAGGCCTGTGCCCGTGACGTCGCCGCCGAGGACCCGCGTGCGATCCGCCTGCTGCGCAAAGCCGCCGGGGTCGTGGGCCAGCTCGCCGAGCACGCCCCCCGCAACCTGCCGGGAGTCGAGCAGGGGGTGGGCCTCGGCGTGTTCGCCTCGCTGCTCTCGCCGTTCGACTTCGACGGGGTGGAGGCCACGCCCCCGACCCACACCTTCCAGGGGACGCTCGAGCTCGACGTCGGCGGCCGGGCTGTGCAGGTGATCGAAGTCGGTCCCGCGCACACTCCCGGCGACGCGATCGTGCACGTGCCCGACGCCCGCATCGTGTTCGCCGCCGACGTGCTGTTCCTCGGGGTCGCGCCGATCATGTGGAGCGGCTCGGTCGAGCGCTGGCAGGCGGCGCTGGCGCGGATCACCGAGCTCGACCCGCTGCACGTCGTCCCGGGCCACGGGCCCGTGAGCGACCTCGACGGCGTGCGGGCGATGGGCCAGTACTGGGACTTCGTGACCCCGGCCGTGCGGGCGCGGCTGGCGGCCGGGCGCACGCCGGAGGAGGCCGCCCGCGACGTGATCTCCTCGCCCGAGTATGGCGGGCAGCCGTTCGCAGGCTGGGACGGGGCCGAGCGCTTGATCGTCAACGCCGACACGATCGCCCGCAACGACGCCGGCGAGGTGGGTCGTCCCGGCGACGTCGCCCGCCTCGGCCTGCTGTCGGCGATGGGCCGCTTCGGGCAGGAGCGCGCGAGCGCGGCGTAGGCGACGGGCGCGGCCGGGGGCGCGGCTAGGGCGGAGGGGTGGCGCGGTCGCCGGCGCTCAGGCGGCGAGGCCCGCGGCGGCGCGGGCCAGCGCCCGGGGGAGCTCGCTCGCCGGTACCGGCCGGGCGAGGTGGAAGCCCTGCCCGTAGCGGACGCCGAGCTCGCGCAGGGCGTGGAGCTCTGCCGGCGTCTCGATGCGCTCGGCGATCGTGACCGAGCCCGATTCGGAGGCGAAGCGCATCAGCGAGGCCGCCAGCGAGCGACGGACGGGGTCGACGTCGATCGAGGAGATCAGCTCGCCGTCGAGCTTGATGTAGTCGGGACCGAGCCGGAGGATGTGCATCAGGCTGGCGAAGCCGGCGCCGGTGTCGTCGATCGCCAGGCGCGCGCCGGTGGCGCGCAGGTCCTGCAGCGTGGCCGCCAGCTGGGGGTGCTCGTGCGCGCGGATCTGCTCGGTCAGCTCCACCACCACGCGCTCGGCCGGGCCTTCGCGGAGCGCTGCGGTGATGCCTCCCGACACGAGTGCGCTCGGGCCCGCGTTCAGCGACAGCAGCGCGGTCGGGGGCAGTTCGCCGAGGTGGGCGAGGGCGGCCTGCACGATCGCCACCTCGAGCTCGACCCCGAGGCCCACGCGGTGGGCCAGGGAGATCACGGCCTGGGGCGTCTTCGAGCCCCAGGCGGAGAAGCGAACCAGAGCCTCGGCAGCCAGCATCGATCCGTCCTCGAGATCGAAGATCGGCTGGAACACGAGCGAGAAGTCGCGCGCGGCGACGATCTGCTCGACCCAGGCGCGGGCGGCGTCGAGCTCTGCCGGCTCCGGCTGCTCGGCGCCCGTGCTGCGCGCCTCGCCGGCAAGGCGGGTGGTGACGCGGGAGAAGTCACGCGCGGCGCCCACCACCGCGCTGACGAACTCGGCCAGGCCGGCGAGCAGGACGAGCTCGCGCGGCGTGAAGGCGTCCTGGCGTCGCGAGCGGGCGTCCACTACCCCTAGTGGGCCGTTGGAGCGCATCAGCGGCACGCTCACCATCGAGCCGGCCCCGTCGCCCAGGGGCGCCTCGCGGTCGCGCCGCCGGTCGCTTTCGCTGATCAGGACGGTCCTGCCCTCGCTCAGGGCCCGGCCGCAGAGGCCGCCCTCGAGGGACACCTCGGCGCCGACCTGCTCGGAGGTGGAGCCGGCCGCGCACACGTAGCGCAGCGAGCCGTCCTCGACGAGCAGTCCCACCAGCACCTCGTCGGCGCCGTCGAGCGCCGCGAGCGCCTGGTCGGCCACGCGCTGCATCAGCGCGAGCGGGTCGACGGCTCGCCGGATCGAAGCGTTTAGGTTGAACCACTCGTCCACGGTCGGTGTCCGCCCGTCGGGGCGTCCACTGTTGGTATCGAGAGCCCGGGGCCGCCTCCTTAGCGCTGCAGGATCGAGTGGACGGGCGGGGTGATCGCCGGCATCCCCGGCGGCCCCGGCAGGTGCCCGCCGGCGCGGGCCCGCCCGCCGCCCGCGGGTTTGCGCAGCAGCGTTTTTTGGCTAACGTGAGCGCCGTGCAGCGGGTGATGCTGAAGTCGAAGATCCATCGCGCCACGGTCACGGACTGCGATCTGCACTACGTCGGCTCGGTCACGATCGACCGCGAGCTGCTGCTCGCCGCCGACATCCTCGAGCACGAACAGGTCCACGTCGTGGACATCGACAACGGCGCCCGCTTCGAGACCTACACGATGGCCGGGGCCCCGGGCTCGGGGGTGGTGTGCCTGAACGGCGCCGCCGCCCGTCTCGTGCAGCGGGGAGACCGGGTGATCATCATCTCCTACGCCCACTACGAGCGCGAGGAGCTCGAGGGCTACGCGCCCCGGGTGGTGCACGTCGAGGCCCAGACCAACCGCATCATCTCTGTCGACGAGGAGGTCGGCAGCCTCCTCACCTGAGGACCCCGCGGCCGCAGCCGGGGAGGACTAGAGGCAGCGGGCCCGCGACGGGCCCACTCGCAGGACCCGCCGCGGGAGCCGCTCACTACAGCCGCTCACTACGCTGCGCGGGCGAGGGTCCGGGGAGCCTCGGGCACCTCGACGACGGTCTGAGAACGCTCGGCGTCCTCGGCGTCGCTGATGGCCCACCCGAGCCGCTGAATGAACTGGCCGGCCGAGTGCTCGGTGTCCAGGTGGATGGATTGGACCTGCTCGTTGAGCAGGACCGACTCCTCGTCTCCGGGCTTCCGATCCTCGGTGATCACGATCACCCTGGGCATTGGCTTACTCCATGTGTGGTCGGGGTACAACCGAGCAAAACCGTATTGCTCAGTAAGTCAGTCGAGATTATCAACAAATCCCGGAGACGCCAACCATCTGGGCGACTTCGTCCAGTTCGGCCATCGCCGACTGGCGGGTGGTGCCGAGCACGTAGGCGAGCTCTGAGGCGAGTTCCTCGCGCGTGGGGGTCGTGCCCTCGAGGATGCACTGGCGCATCAGCGTGAGCGTCGCGCCCATCACGGATTCGAGCCGTGCCATCCGCACCACCAGCTCGGCGGTGCCCGCCTCGCCGTGACCGTCGTCGTCGGGACCGTCCCAGCCGTGCTCCTCGAAGCGCCGGTCGCGGAGGACCAGTTCGCCCCCCTCCGGAGGGCTGCCCGGAGGCTGATTTTCGGTGTTCGCAGAGGTCCCCACGTCGTGTGCCCTGGTGCCTAGCAGGCATCGCCCCAGGGGGCAACCACGATTCTGCCCCAGTTTGCGGCTTTGCCGGGGATCGGTGGCCGAGCGTCGTAGGCACCGCGAGCGGCTTCGGTCGTCCGTCTGCGGTGTCGGGCGGCGGGCGGCGAGCCACCGCGGTGGCCCCGCCGCCCGCCACCCTTGCCGCTACATCAGCCGCCCGAATATGAAGTACCCGATTTCCGGGTTGGTCGTCTGGAACTGGAACGGCGCCGACAGCACCGTCGCGCCCTTGGGGCATTCGGGTGATGACCCTTTGAGCCGCTTGAGCTTCTGTTTGCTGAAGCTCAGGACGACCTGGTTGAATTCTTCGAAGTACGGTTCCAGCGCGAGCGTGCCCTTCAGCTTCGTCGCCGTGTAGGCGCAGTAGTCACCGCCGCTGAAATAAAATTGCGCGGAGACCGGGTTCGATTTGGATTTGGGTTTGATCTCCGCGGTCCCCTTGGATCCGCTCAGGCTGAGGATCGAAAGCCCGGGGGAGAAGTAGGTCGACGACGTGCTTCCAAGCCCGGACGTGCTGGAGCAGTTCCCGCCCGTGATCGTGCCGTAGAATTCGCCGAGTTCGACCTTGTCGGTCGTTTCGTCGTTCGTCAGGTCCTTGCCGATGAAGCCTTGGTCTTCCGGGTAGAAGCCGGAGGAACATGTGACGACCCCGCTCCCGACTTCGAATTTGATTTCGCTGTCCTCGTTGTTCATGCGGAATTCTTCACCCGGTGCGAGCTGGTGTTCTGCGAGTTCCCAGATGAGGTCCAGCTTCTTGGTTTTCGCCGCGGCCGTGGCGACCAGCAGTGCTCCGAACACAAACGCGAAAACGAGTGCAGTCCCGATCGTTCGTCTCATCTATCAGACCCCCGAGCCGTGAGTTGAGTGGTGCCGGCCTGCGCCGGTGACCCTGTTGTCTGCGACGCCGACGACGCGCCACTCGGCGCGGGCGATGGAGCTGCCCCCGGTCGCCCAGCGACCGTCGCGCAACGGGGCAGCCCCAGATCGAGGCAAACCCATTCCGCCGACTGGACGCGAGCGACGTGCTGGAACCCTCCTGAGCGAAACTAACGCCACGACTTGCGTGGCCGGATCGCAGCCCGGCGATGATACCCCCGCCAGCTCGGGAGCGTCAGTCTCGCTGCGCGACGCTACCGAGCCGGCGACCAGCTCTCGGGGTGGCCCGGGAGGTGCGCCAGCCGCGGCTCGGCGCGGGCCTCATCCGGGCCGAGGGGTGCTTCGGTGAGCTCGCGCGTGGAGCGGGGCAGCAGCGCCAGCAGCAGCGCCCCCAGCCCGATCACGCTCCCGACGCCGAGCACGGTCTGGGCGCCGAAGGCTTCGGCCAGGGGGCCCGCCACGGCATAGCCCAGCGGGAGCAGGGCCAGCGAGCCCATCCAGTCATAGGCGCTCACCCGCGAGAGCGTGTGGGGAGGTATGTGGCGGGCCAGGGCCGTCTCCCACCAGATCATCAACAGCCCGAAGCCCCAGCCGGTGGCGAACCCGCACGCGATCACGAGCGCCAGCGGGGCGCCGAGGGCGAACACCCCGCACTGCACCGGCCACAGCAGGCACAGCACCAGCCCCGTCAGCAACGGCCGGGTCGGCCGCCAGCGCACGCTCACCAGCGCGGCACACACGGCGCCGATCCCGGCAACCGTCTCGATCACGCCGAACACACCGGCCCCGCCGTAGTGGTCGCGGGCGATCCCCGGGGCGAGCGCGTACCACTGTGCGTACATGGTCAGGACCGCCACCGAGTAGACGGCGATCGTGACCCACACCCACGTGCGCGAGCGCACCTCCCGCCAGCCGGCACGCAGCTCGGTGAGCAATGACGCCGCGCGGGTCTGCAGGCCCCGTCGGCGGGGATGGACACGGGCCAGCATCAGGGCGCTGAACACGAACGTGGCGGCGTCGAACAGGAACGCCTCACCGGCGCCGACGCCGAGCACCAGCAGGGTCGCCAGGGCCGGCCCGATCAGCTGGGCGAGGTTGGCCATCCATTCGGTCAGGGCGCGGGCGTCGAGGATCATCTCCTCGGGCACCGTCTGTGGCACCAGACCGCTGTAGGCGGGGCGGAAGAAGGCCTCGGCCGCCCCGTAGCAGGCCTCGATCACGACCAGCGCCAGCAGGGTGACCCCGCCGGTGAGGATCAGGATCGCGAGCAGCACGTGCAGGGTCGCCCGTACGAGGTCGGTGGCGATCATGACCTTCTGGCGCGCCAGCCGGTCCGCCCACACGCCACCGATCAGCAGCAGCGTGACCAGCGCGAGCGACTGGGCCCCCAGCACCAAACCCAGGTCGCCGACCGAGCCCGTCGTTTTGGTCACGTACAGGGCGATCGCGACCAGCACGACGCCGTCCCCGATCGCGCTCGCGGCCTGTCCCGCGAACATGAACCTGAAGTTCGGATGGCGCAGATACGCGCGTGTACTGGCCCACGAGGTGCTCCCCGGGAGCCGCTCAGAGCCCGGAGGCGGTGCGCCCGCCTGCGTCGAGAAGCTCCTGCAGGCGCTCGCGGCCGTCGCCGATCAGGGGCGCGCCGTGGGCCAGCAGGACGTTCTCGAAATCGACCTCCTCGAGCAGGCCGGCGAGCCCGTCGAGCAGCACCTGCTTGGTGGCCGGCGGGTCGTCCATCAGCGAGTCGGGCACGAACCCGAGCTGCCCTTCGCTGCCGTCGGAGCCTCTGCGCACGATCCCGTCGGCGAACGCCAGCGCGCGCTTGGACGCGATGTGCAGGACGGTGTCGTCGGGGCAGATGCCGCCGAGCTCGAGCGCCCTCACGTCCCCCGGCAGTGTCGCCGGAGGGTCGAAGCCCTCGACGGGCTCGCC
The DNA here is from genome assembly GCA_963846255.1 of uncultured Solirubrobacteraceae bacterium. Lineage (GTDB taxonomy): Bacteria > Actinomycetota > Thermoleophilia > Solirubrobacterales > Solirubrobacteraceae > Palsa-744. The sequence continues at coordinate 2,171,371 of CAWJVE010000002.1, read as the reverse complement.
GTCGGTGTAGTCCCACAGACCCGCGCTGTTGACGAGGATCGGGCAGCCGAAGGTTTCCCGGAAGATCACGCTCTCGCGCAGGTGCAGGCGGTTGGTGAGGATCACCGTCCCGGGTTCCTGTGGCCGGTTGGCGAACCAGTCGATCCCGACGTCTTCGGGAATCAGGGGGTCGATCAGCACGCCGCCGTCGTCCAGCCAGTAGCTGGACACGAACACCTCGATCTCCGGGTGCAGCGTTTCCCAGTGGTGGACGCCCGGCAGGATCTCGCGCATGGCGCCTACCGTAGCGCCGCCCCTATCCCGGGGCGGTGCCGTCGCGGGCGAGCGCCCACAGCCGGCGGGTGTCCGCCAGGCTCAGGAGCCGCCAGCGGGTTCCGGCGCCGTGGTGCAGGTACACGCGGGCGTCGAGCGCGCTGCGCATCCCGGCCAGCGTCTCGACGGTTTCACGCGCGTCGAGATCCTCGCCGAGCGCCTCCCCGCTGAGCACGTCCACGACCCGGAAGGTCGTCTTCGCAGGGGGCTCCGACGGACGGGGTGCCCGCGGTGGCCGGGTCGAGCTGTACGAGCGCGAGCTCCGCCTCCCGGGCGGACCTGGGGGAGCCGTCGGGCAGCGGCACGACGTGCGCCCCGGTTCCCTTCGTCTCGGTGTCGAGCACCCACGTCTTGGCCATACACACAGCTTAGGAAGTCCCCGAAGTCATGCTGTTCCGTCAGGCGCATGCGCCTGACGGCCGGACCGTGCATGCACGGTCCGCGGAGCTGCACAGTGCGGCCCCTGATTAGGTCGACTCGGTGGCGAGCGCGCCGCGCAGGCGGACCTCGGGCGAGAAGGCCGCCAGGGCAGCGGTGCCGAGGGCGGCCAGGGCGCTGAGCAGGAACACCGCCGGGTAGCCGGCCAGCGCGGCCGTGGCCCCCGCCAGGGGAGCGCCGAGACCGACGCCGATGTCGAAGAAGGCGGTGAAGGCCCCGAGGGCGGAGCCGCGGTTCTCCTCGCCGACCTCGCCCACCACCATCAGGGCCAGCGCGGGGAACATCATCGAGAAGCCGATCCCCATCACCAGCGCCCCGCCGAGCGCCGCATCCAGAGAGTGGGCGAAGGCGATGATCGACAGGCCGAGCGCCTCCAACAGGGCGGCGCCGGTGGCGGTCACGCGGGGGCCCAGGCGATCCGGGAGGGTGCTGAAGGCGATGCGGCTGAGGAACACGGCCGAGGCGAAGGCGGTGAACACGCTCGCCCCGCCGCCCACGCCGTAGGAGTGCAGGTCGAGGATCACGAACCCGGCGAGCGCGGCGTAGCCGACGTTGGCCAGTGCCAACGCGATCCCGGGGCGCCGCGCCGGGCGCGGGAAGAGCCCCATCCGCTTCGTCATCCGGTCGCGCATCGGGCGAACCGGCTCGGGCAGGCAGATCGCGATCAGGCCCCCCACGAACGGGAGCACCGCCGTCAGCAGCCAGACGGCGTTGTAGCCGGCCGCCGAACGCAGCAGCTCACCCACCAGCGGGCCGAGCGAGAGGCCGCCCCACACCGCCAGCCCGAACAACCCGAGTGCGAGGCCCTGGCGGCGGGCGGGCGCGAGGTCCACGGCCCACGTCGCCCCGGCGGTGTAGAGGGCGCCCTCGCCCATCCCGACGACCAGCCGCGCTCCCACCAGGCTGGCGACGCTGCCGGCCAGCAGGTACAGGATTCCCCCGGCCGCCATCACGAACGCGGCCACGACCAGCACGATCCGCCGCCCGCGGCTGTCGGCGAAGCGCCCCGCCAGCGGCCGGCAGAAGACAGAGGTGACCGAGAACGCCCCCACCACGATCCCCACGGCGAAGTTGCTCGCGTGCAGGGGTCCATGGACGAACACGGGCAGCACCGGCAGCGCCGCTCCGATCGCCAGGAACGCCAGCAGGGCCGCCAGGAACAGTCCTCCGGAGGCCCACACCTCCTGCGGGGCGTGAGCGCAGGCTCTGTACGCGCCGGCGCCGGGCAGCCCGCCGCGGCGCTCTGGCCAGGCGACGGGTCGGTCGGGTGGGCGAACGCAGAGCACGATCCTAGCCGTAAGCTGGGGAGGGTCCACTACGGCAGGGGGAAGCGATGTCGGCCACGGCGAGCAGGAAACAGAAGCCCTCCCCGCTCGAGGCTGGGGGTGTCCCACATCGCTCGGTAGCCGAGCGAGCGGAGCTCGGCAAGCAGGCCCGGGCGCAGACGCCGCGATCCAGCCACGCCGCCTTCGAGGCGGGACCGGATCGACCCGATCCGGTGAAGTTGCTGCAGGAGCAGGCCCGCTCGCGCGTCCCGGAGCTCGTCCCGATCCGCTACGGCAGGATGCTGGTGTCGCCCTTCACCTTCTACCGGGGAGCCGCGAAGGTGATGGCCCAGGATCTCTCCACCACGCCCACCTCGGGCCTGCGGGTGCAGTGCTGCGGGGACGCGCACCTGTCGAACTTCGGGGTCTTCGCCTCTCCCGAGCGCCGCATGGTGTTCGACATCAACGACTTCGACGAGACGCTCCCGGGTCCGTGGGAGTGGGACGTCAAGCGACTCGCCGCGAGCCTCATGATCGCGGCCAAAGACAACGGGTTCACCGCCCGTGACGGCGACCGGATCGTGCTCGCGTCGGTGACCGAATACCGGGAGGCGATGCGAGCCTTCGCCGCGATGGACAACCTGGCGGTCTGGTACGCGCGCGTGGACGTGGAGGCGTTCATGCGGGAGTTCGGACCGCAGTTCAAGAGCCGCACGCGTGGCCCGCGCCGAACGGACGCTCGCCAAGGCACGCACCCACGACAGCGTCTCCGCGCTCGCGAAGCTGACCGAACGCGTCAACGGCTCCATCAGGATCGTCGACCAGGCGCCCCTGATCGTGCCGCTGCGCGTGCTCCTGTCCGGGGAGGAGGAAGAACGCTTCGCCAAGGAGCTCCACGAGCTGCTGCGCGCGTACCGCAGCACGCTGCAGTTCGACCGCCGCATCCTGCTCGAGGAGTTCGAGCTGGTGGATTTCGCGCGCAAGGTCGTGGGCGTCGGCAGCGTGGGCACCCGCGCCTGGATCGGGCTGCTGTTCGGCCGCGACGAGAGCGACCCGCTGTTCCTGCAGATGAAGGAGGCAGAGGCCTCCGTGCTCGAAGAGTTCGCCGGCAAGAGCGAGTTCAAAAACCACGGCGAGCGGGTCGTCACCGGTCAGCGCCTGATGCAGGCGGTCAGCGACATCTTCCTCGGCTGGGTGCACGTCAAATCCGGGATCGACGGAGCCGCCCGTGACTTCTACGGTCGCCAGCTGCGCGACTGGAAGGGCTCGGTGGAAGTCGGGCGGCAGACCCCGCAGACGCTGGCCGCCTACGGGCGGCTCTGCAGCTGGACCCTGGCCCGGGCCCACGCCCGCAGCGGCGATCGCGTCGCGATCGCGGCCTACCTCGGCGCCGGCACCACCTTCGATCGCGCGATCGTCGAGTTCTCGAAGGCCTACGCGCACCAGAACGAGCTCGACTACGCACGCCTCGCGGCCGCCGTCAAGGACGGCACGATCGAGGCTCAGACGGGTCTGTGAGCCGGCCCGCGGCCGCGGTGCCGGCGGGTCTCGCAGGGCCGGCCGTGACCTGGCTCGGTCACGCGACGGTCCTGATCGAGCTCGACGGCGTGCGCCTGATCACCGACCCGCTGCTGGGTCCGCGGGTGGGGTTCCTGACACGCACCGCGGGCGCCGTCGAGGAGGCCGCTGTCGCCGACATCGACGCGGTGCTGCTCTCCCACCTGCACGCCGACCACGCACACGTGGCGTCCCTGCGGGCGCTCGGGACGGGCCTGCCGGTGTTTGCCCCGGCCGGCACGCGGCGGTGGCTGGCGGGCAAGGGCTTCACCGACGTGCGCGAGCTCGCGGCCGGCCAGAAGCTCGAGTTGGGCGGGGTGCACGTCCGCGCCACCCCCGCCAACCATTCACGCGGACGCTGGCGCGGCCGCGGAGGCCCTGCTCCGATCGGGTTCCTCGTGTCCGGCTCACGCACGGTGTACTTCGCCGGCGACACGGACCTGTTCGCCGGGATGGAGCAGATGGCGGGCACCGTCGACCTGGCTCTGCTGCCGATCTCCGGCTGGGGGCGAACGCTGGGAAGCGGTCACCTCGACCCGGCCCGGGCGGCGCAGGCCACCGCGACGATCGCCCCCCGGGTGGTGGTTCCGATCCACTGGGGCACCCTCACGGCGCCGTGGCCCCTGGGCTCCCCGGCACCACCCGGCGCCCCCGCCCAGCTGTTCGCCGAGCTGGCCGGGAGGCTGGCGCCGGCGAGCGAGGTGCGCGTCCTGGGACCCGGCGAGCGCCTGGAGCTGAGCACGCGCGCGGGCGGCGGAGCGCATAGCGTGGGCGCATGAGCAACGTGGACGGCCACCGCCCGCAGGCGCGATCCGGCGAGCCGCCGGACCGGCAGCCGGGCGAGCCGCAACGACGGCCGGACGAGCCCGGCGAGCCACGCAAGCGCCGCGGGCGCGGGATCGCGCCCGGCCGGATCCTGGTCGTGTGGATCGTCTCAGCGGTCACCCTCACGATCGTGGCGGAGCTCGTGTCCGGGGTCACGCTGAAGAGCTTTGGCGCGGCCTTGTGGGTGGTCGCCCTCGTCGCCCTCGTGAACGCACTGGTGTGGCCGCTGCTGCTGCGGGTCGCGCTGCCGCTGACGGTGCTCACGCTGGGGTTCGGCGTGCTGCTGGTGAACGCCGCGGTGGTGTGGGGGCTCTCCGAACTGAACCTCGGGCTGCACGTTTCGTCGTTCGGGGGGGCGCTCGTGATCACGATCTGTCTGACGATCGCGAACACGGCTGCCACAGGAGCCCTGGCGATCGACGACGACGGCTTCTGGTACCGCAACGTGGTCGAGCGCAACGCCCGCCGCACGGCTCCCGGCAGCGAACTCGACAAGCCGGGGCTGCTGCTGCTGGAGATCGACGGCCTCGCCCACGACGTGCTCGTGCGGGCGCTGCGCGACGGCAACGCCCCCACGATGTCGCACTGGCTGCGCGCCGGGTCGCATCGCCTCACCGGCTGGGAAACCGACTGGTCCTCGCAGACCGGGGCCTGCCAGGCGGGGCTGCTGCACGGCAGCAACGAGGACATGCCGGCCTTCCGCTGGTGGGAGAAGGACCGTGGGGCCGCGATCGTCACCAACCACCCCCGCGACGCCGCCGAGCTCGAGCGCCGCCACTCCGACGGGCGAGGCCTGCTGTTCTCCGACGGCGCGAGCCGCGCCAACATCCTCTCCGGCGACGCTCCCTACAGCCTGCTGACGATGAGCACGGTCCTGCAGCGGGACCGCCACGGCCGCATCGGCCAGGACTACTTCGCCTACTTCGCCAACCCCTACAACGTCACCCGCACCTTTGTGCTGGTGATCCGGGAGATGTTCAGCGAGCGCTGGCACGCCTCCCGGCAGCGGCGCCTGGACGTCCGCCCGCGGATCCCGCGGTCGCGCTCCTACGCGCTGGTGCGCGCCTGGGCCACCGTGATCCAGCGCGACCTGCAGGTGGCCTCGGTGATCTCGGACATGTACGCCGGGCGACCCGTGATCTACACGACCTTCCTGGCCTATGACGAGGTCGCCCACCACTCGGGCATCGAGCGTCCCGACGCACTCGCCACCTTGGCCGCGCTGGACCGCCAGATCGGGCGGCTGCAGTCGGTGGCCGAAAGCGCTCCCCGCCACTACGAGCTCGTGGTGCTCTCCGACCACGGCCAGTCTCAGGGCGGGACCTTCCTCGACCGCTACGGGATCACCCTGGAGGCGCTCGTTGAGGAGCAGGTCAACGCGGGCACCGCCACGCGTGGAAGGGAACCCCAGCGAGGCGCTCGGCTACCTGGGTGCCTCCCTCACCGAGGCCGCCGCCGGCGCCGGCGCCCCGGCGAAAGCGCTCCGCCGCGTGACCCGTTCCACGAGCACCGACGGCGAGGTCCGCCTCGGCGAGGACGGGCGGCCCCGAGCGAAGGGCGAGGGTGGCGAGAAGGAGCCGCCGGAGGTCGTCGTGATGGCTTCGGGGTGCCTCGGCCTGATCAGCTTCCCGCGGCAGCCCGGGCGCGTGAGCATGGAGCGTCTGCAGGCCCTGTATCCCGGGTTGCTGCCGGCCCTGCGCGAGCACGCGGGGATCGGCTTCGTGCTGGTGCGCTCACAGGAGCACGGCGCGGTCGTCCTGGGCGCGGCGGGCAGCCATTACCTCGACGAGGGGCGGCTGGAGGGCGTCGACCCGCTCGCGCCCTACGGTCCCAACGCGCCCCGCCACGTGAGCCGCACCGACGGCTTCGCCCACTGCCCGGACATCGTCCTCAACAGCACCTACTGGCAGGAATGGGACGAGGTGGCGGCGTTCGAGGAGCTGGTCGGCTCCCACGGCGGGCTCGGAGGCAGTCAGTCCCACCCGTTCCTTTTGCACCCCGTCTCACTCGCCGTCCCCGAGCAGGAGTTGGTGGGCGCGGAAGCCGTCCACCGCCAGCTGCGCCGGTGGCTCGTGCAGCTCGGTCACAGCGAGTACGGCGAGCCGCGCAAGGCCGCCGACCCGGCGCGCCTTGTGCGAAGCTAGGCCGTGGTGGATTCCGGGGCCCACAGGGAGTTGGGCAGGCTCTTCAAGGCCGCCTTCAAGCAGTCGCGCAACCCGATGGCGCTGCTCGATGAGCGCCGCTGTCACGTGGATGTCAACGGCGCCTACGTGTCGCTGCTCGGCTACCCCGCCCGGGAGCTGCTCGGCCACCCGATCTACGAGTTCATCGTCGGCGGTCCGCAGGTGACGGCCCAGGAGTGGCTGACGCAGTTGGAGGACGGGAACTTCAGCCGCCAGAGCGAGATGCGCGCCTCGGACGGCCACACCGTGACGGTGCAGTGGGCGGCCACGACCGAGCGTGTGACCGGCCGCTGTCTGGTGTTGTTCGTGGCGCTCAGCACCTCGCGTTGGGGCGCTCACGCCCGCCGCGCACGTAGCTCCCCGCTGAGCGTGCTCCCCCTGACCGCGCGCGAGCTGGAGGTCGTGCAGCTGATCGCGCACGGTGACACCGGCCCCGAGATCGCGGACGAGCTACAGATCGCCCACGACACCGTCCGCGCTCACGCCCGCAACGCGATGCTCAAGTCGGGTGCCCGCTCCCGTGCCCACCTGGTCGCGAAGGTGCTCGGCGAAGGACTGTTCCTCGGGCGTCCGGGCGCCCGGCGCAAGCCGACGGTCGTGGGCGAACCGGGCACGAACGGGGAGGGGGCGACAGCGGAGACCGCCGCGGGCAACCCCGGCGCCGGCGGGGGCGCGGAACGAGGCTACGGGCGCCCCGTGAAGACCTGACGCGCGCGCCCGAGCAGAGCACCACGCCACGCGGGCCGTCGCGCCGCCCTGGCAGGGGGGCCCGTCCTACGTCCTGCTGGGGTCCTGACCGCCGGGCTGCAGGCGCTCACCGGGGGGACGGCGGCGACCGAGGTTGCCGACGATCAGCGAGACCACCGTCACGAGGTAGACCTGACCCAGCAGCCCCTCCGACACCGACAGGGTGTGCCCGAGGTTGGTCGCGGCGGTGAGGTCGCCGTATCCGATCGTGGCGAGCGTGGTGAAGCTGAAGTAGGTGCAGTGGGGGATCGTGGCCGGCACTCCCTGGGCGAAGAAGGCTTTGCCGCCGACCTGCTCGAGGGAGCCGTACACGGAGGCGAAGAACATTCCCAGCAGGAGGTAGATGCACAGCACGCCGAGCACCGCGTCGAGCGGCACCGAGCGGGTCTCGCGCATTCTGCGGAGCACTCCGAGCGCGATCACCGGGGGTCCGAACACGACCACGATCGCGTTGGCCAGCTTCACCAGGCGTTCGTCGATTTCGCCCAACAGCACCTGCAGCAGGCTGAAGGCCACGACCACCACCACCAGCACGGCCGCCACGCGGAAGACCTGCGAGCGGGCTTTGGAGGCGTGCAGCGCCAGCAGCAGGGTGGAGCCCAGCAGCACCGCCAGGATCGCCAGCTCCCAGCGCCCGGGGGTCGCGATGCCCTCGATCAGGAAGGCGGCGACGATCACCACCAGCAGCCGCGCGTAGCGACGCAGGTACGCCCGGTCGACGGGCATCATCGGCGTTTCGCGGACTTCGCTGTGGGCTTCGCTGGAGTCGGACACGTTCGAACCCGCGCCGCCTGCGAAGCGACGCACGCCGATCTTCCAGCACGGGCCCGACGGCTCTGACACGGCGCCCGTTCGGGACGACGCCGTGTCGTCCTGTTGGTGACGGCATCTGTCGGCCCTTTAGGGCATCCGTCCAGGCGGGGTTTAGCGGCTAAGGAATACGAGTCCGTTATGCCGACGCTTGGACCATGATCGTGGTCACAGCGGCGTTCCGGGGCGGAGCTGACCATGGCAGCCGCCACGCAGGCGCCGCCCAAGCAGATGGGCCCACCGGTGCGCAACATGGGTCACCGGCGTGCGCTCACGATCGGGATCCTGCGCGCCGCCGCGGTGGTCGGCCTGGTCACCTACGCGGCCCACGCCATCACCGGCTTCGGCGGACACACCCTGCACGTGTTCTTCGAAGACTGGGTCTTCAACGGGCTGCTCGTGGCGAGCGCCGCCCTGTGCCTGCTGCGCGCCCTGTGGTCGAGCACGGAGCGTGCCGCCTGGCTGGCCCTCGGCATCGGGCTCGGCTGCTGGGCGATCGGCGAGATCGTCTTCACCGTCGACCCCGGCCAGGTCACAGAAGGAAGCTTCCCCGCGCCCAGCGACTTCCTGTGGCTCGTCTTCTATCCCGCGTCCTTCATCACCCTCGGCCTGCTCGTGCGCGCCCGCGTAAGGGTCTTCTACCCGAGCCTGTGGCTGGACGGGATCGTCGGCGCACTGGCGATCGCGGCCCTGGCTTCGCAGTTCGTGCTGCCGCCGATCGTGGCTGGCACCGAAGGCTCGCTGAGCAACGTGATCGGCGATCTGATCTACCCGCTGGGCGACATGCTGCTGCTCGCCTTCGTCGTGAGCGTGCTGGCGATGACCGGCTGGCGCCCCGGCCGAGTGCTCGGGACGGTGGCCGTGGGGCTGGCGCTGAGCGCGCTCGCGGATTGGATCTCGCTGTACTGGTCGGCCACCGGACACAGCGAATCGGGCTTCTTCGACTCGCTCTGGCCGGCGTCTGCGGTGGTGCTCGGTTGGGCCGCCTGGCAGGCACCCCGTCCCTCGGCGGTGATCGGCCTCGAGGGCCTGAGGCTGCTGGTGTTCCCCGTCACGTTCGCGCTCACGGCCCTCGGCCTGCTGGCGCTGCAGGCGAGCCACCCGATCCACGACGTCGCCTACATCCTCGCCGTCTGCACGATCGCCGGGGTCATCGCCCGCATGGGCCTCACCTTCTCGGAGAACCTCGCGCTCGCGAACCGCAGTCGCGAAGAGGCGCTCACCGACGCCCTCACCGGCCTCGGCAACCGCCGCCGCCTGCTGAGCGCGCTCGAGGACGTCCTGCAGTCGGCCAGCACCCGCGAGCCGTGGGCGCTGCTGCTGTTCGACCTCAACGGCTTCAAGGTCTACAACGACACCTTCGGCCACCCCCTGGGTGACGCCCTGTTGTCGCGTCTCGGTGAGAAGCTCGCGCTGGCAGCGAAGCCCGAAGGTACGGCCTACCGGCTCGGCGGAGACGAGTTCTGCGTGCTCACCCGCGTCGGCGCCAGGCCGCTCGAGGCGATCACCAGCGACACGATCGAAGCGCTCTCAGAGCGTGGCCGGGGTTTCGACATCACCACTGCCTGCGGGTGCATCATGCTGCCGCAGGAGGCCGAGGAGTCGGCGGCCGCGATGGCGCTCGTCGACGAACGGCTCTACGCGGACAAGCGCTCACGCCAGACCTCCGACGCGCCCGACCAGCTGCGCGACGTCCTGCTCCAGGTGATGGCCGAGCGGGAGCCCGACCTCCACGCCCACCTGCACGAGGTCTCCGTGATGGCCCGTACGGTCGGAAAGCACATGGGCATGGAGGGCGAGGACCTCGAGATCCTCGTCCGCGCGGCAGAGCTCCACGACGTGGGCAAGGTGGCGGTGCCGGAAGCGATCCTCGACAAGCGGGACTCGCTGGAGCCCGGCGAGCGGGCCATCATCGAGCGCCACAGCGAGGTCGGCGAGCGCATCCTGGCCGCCTCTCCTGCCATGGGCCCGGTCGCCCGCCTCGTCCGCTCCAGCCACGAGCGCTTCGACGGGGAGGGGTACCCCGACGGCCGCTCGGGCGACGAAATCCCGATGGGTGCACGGATCATCTCCGTCTGCGACGCCTTCCACGCGATGACCACGGACCGCCCCTACCGCAAGGGCATGAACACCGCCGCCGCCATCGCCGAGCTGCGTCGCGAGGCCGGCCACCAGTTCGACCCCGGCGTGGTGGAGGGCTTCTGCGCGCTGACGGCGGGCCACATCGAGATCACCAGGACCGAGCCCCGGCCCGACCACTCGACCCGGCCCGACCACTCGACCCGGCCCGAGCACTCCCCCCAGCGCCAGGACTCCCTCCAGGCGGAGCACTCACTTCGGCCCGAGCACTCACCCGGCGCGGGCACGGTGGCCCGTCGCGCCTGAGCCATGCCCGCCTGTACCCCTCACCACGAGCGCACCCCCCGAGCATTCACACGCCGGCTGGCGGCCGCGGTCTCGCTGCTGACGGCCTGCTGCTGCCTCGCGCTCGCCTCGAGCGCATTTGCGTGGCCGCCCACGAACACCTCACCACCGACCATCACCGGTACCGCCCAGCAGGGCAAAACACTGACCGAGCACCACGGTGAATGGCTCAACTTCCCGACGGGATACAGCTATCAGTGGCTGCGCTGCAACTCCTCGGGTGCCAGCTGCGCGTCGATCAGCGGCGCGACCGGCGAAGCGTACGTACCCGTCGCCGAAGACGTGGGACACGAGCTGCGGGTCGCCGAGACGGCCTTCAACGGCACCGGCTCGAGCAGCCCCGAGGACTCCGAACCGACCGCGGTGGTGGTCCCGCCCGTGCCCGTGGACTCGAAACTGCCCACCATCACCGGCACGGCGCAGCAGGCCCAGACGCTCACCGAGCACCACGGCGAATGGACCAACTCGCCCACCGGCTACACCTACCGCTGGCTGCGCTGCAGCTCCACCGGGACCGGCTGTGTGGCGATCGGCGGGGCGACCAACCCGACGTACAGCCCGGTGGCCGAAGACGTCGGTCACGAGCTGAAGGTGACAGAGACCGCGAGCAACGCCGGCGGCTCGAGCAGCGCGGCCGAATCGAAAGCGACCGCGGTGGTGGTTCCCCCGGTGCCGACGGACACCACCGTGCCGACGATCACCGGTACGGCCCAGCAGGGGCAGTTGCTGACAGAGCACCACGGTGAATGGACCAACTCCCCGACCGCCTACACCTACCAGTGGATGCGCTGTGAAGCGCTCGGTGGCAGCTGCCTGCCGATCCCCGGCGCCACCGGCGAAACGTACTCTCCCGTGGCCGAAGACGTCGGTCACGCGCTGCGTGTGAGCGAGACCGCGAGCAACGCCGGCGGCTCTGGGAGCACGGCGGAATCGGCTGCGACCGCGGTCGTCGTCCCGCCGGTGCCCGTGGACTCCACGCCACCGACCGTCACCGGCACGGCCCAGCAGGGCCAGCTGCTGACCGAGCACCACGGCGAATGGACCAACACTCCGACCGGCTACGCCTACCAGTGGCTGCGCTGCAACTCGTCCGGGTCTTCGTGTGTGGCGATCGGTGGGGCCACCAACCAGACCTATTCTCCGGTCGCCGAAGATGTCGGGCACAGGCTGCGGGTGGCCGAGATCGCCGGCAACGCCGGTGGGCCGGGCAACGCGGCCGAATCGGAAGCGACCGCGGTCGTGGTCCCGCCGGTGCCCGTGGACGCGACCGTGCCGACGATCACGGGGACGGCCCAGCAGGGTCAGTCGCTGACCGAGCACCACGGTGAATGGACGAACTCCCCGACCGGCTACGTCTACCAGTGGCTGCGCTGCAACTCCTCCGGCTCGAGCTGTGTGGCGATCGCTGGAGCCACCAACCAGACCTATTCTGCGGTGGCCGAAGACGTGGGTCACGAGCTGCGTGTGAGCGAGACGGCGAGCAACGCCGGCGGCTCTGGGAGCACGGTGGAATCGGCAGCGACTGCGGTCGTGGTCCCGCCGGTGCCCGTGGACTCGACGGTGCCGACGATCACAGGTGCGGCCCAGCAGGGTCAGCTACTGACCGAGCACCACGGTGAATGGACGAACTCTCCGACCGGCTACGTGTACCAGTGGCTGCGCTGCAACTCGGTCGGCTCGAGCTGTGTGGCGATCGGTGGGGCCACCAACCAGACCTATTCTGCGGTGGCCGAAGACGTGGGTCACGAGCTGCGTGTGAGCGAGACGGCGAGCAACGCCGGCGGCTCCGGGAGCACGGTGGAATCGGCAGCGACTGCGGTCGTGGTCCCGCCGGTGCCCGTGGACTCGACGGTGCCGACGATCACGGGGACGGCCCAGCAGGGTCAGTTGCTGACCGAGCACCACGGAACGTGGAGCAACTCCCCGACCGGCTACGTCTACCACTGGCTGCGCTGCAACTCCTCCGGCTCGAGCTGTGTGGCGATCGGCGGGGCCACCAACCAGACCTATTCTGCGGTGGCCGAAGACGTGGGTCACGAGCTGCGCGTGAGCGAGACGGCCAGCAACGCCGGCGGCTCTGGGAGCACGGTGGAATCGGCTGCGACCGCGGTCGTGGTCCCGCCGGTGCCCGTGGACTCGACCGTGCCGACGATCACCGGGACCGCCCAGCAGGGCGACACGCTGAGCGAGGACCACGGCGCCTGGAGCAACTCTCCCACCGGCTACGCCTACCAGTGGCTGCGCTGCAACTCGTCCGGGTCTTCGTGTGTGGCGATCGGTGGGGCCACCAACCAGACCTACCCGCCCGTCGGCGAAGACGTCGGGCACACCCTGCGCGTGAGCGAGACGGCCAGCAACGCCGGCGGCTCGGGCAGCACCGTCGAATCCGAAGCGACGGGTGTCGTGATGCCCCCGGTGCCCGTCGACTCGACGCTCCCGACGGTCACCGGGACCACCCAGCAGGGCGAAACCCTGACCGAGCACCACGGTGCGTGGACCCACTCCCCGACCGCTTACAGCTACCAGTGGATGCGCTGCGACTCCTCCGGCGCGGGCTGCGCGGCGATCGGCGGCGCAACCGGCGAAACGTACGGGCTCGTCGGCGAAGACGTCGGGCACACGCTGCGTGTGGCCGAGACGGCCGGCAACGCCGGCGGCTCCGGCAGCGCGGCGGAATCGGAAGCGACCGTGGTGGTCGTGCCTCCGGCGCCGGTCGACTCGACCACTCCCTCCATCACCGGGTCCCCTCAGCAGGGACAGACGCTCACCGAGAATCACGGTGAATGGACCAACTCCCCGACCGGCTACGCCTATCAGTGGATGCGCTGCGACCTCAACGGCGCGGGCTGTGCGGCGATCAGCGGCGCGACCGCTGAGACGTACATGCTCGTCGGCGAAGACGTCGGGCACCGGCTGCGTGTGACCGAGACGGCCAGCAACGCCGGTGGTACGGGGAGCACGGTGAAATCGCAAGCCTCCTCCGTCGTCCTCACACCCACGCCTACCGACCCGCCCGCAGGCCCTCCGGCCGACCCGCCGGCCGACCCGCCCGCGGCGGCGGCGCCCACGGTCGTCATCGCGATCAGCGCGGTCCGGGTCGACAGGCACGGCAACGCCCTGATCCCGCTGGCCTGCCCCGCGAGCGCCACCACGGGCTGCAACGGAACGCTCGTGATCACCTTCATCGAACGCCGTGTTCACCGCAAACGGGCCGTGGCATCGCTGCTGTGCGCCCGCGGATGCCGCCAGCTCGGCAAGTCCAAATACGAAGCGCGGGCTGGTCAGAAAGTGAAAATCCGGGTGCACATCGCCTCCGCCGGTCGCCACCTGCTCGGCGAGGGCAAGGACGTTGCGACGACGTTGACGGCCACCAGCCTCTCCGAAGGACACACGACCACCGTCGTGCACAAGCTCGAGCTCGAGCCTCAGCGCAAAGGCTGAGTCGCCGTGGCGTCCGGCGGTCCTCCCGTGAGGAGGTCGGCGGGAGGCCTCGCTCCGGTAGGATCCGCGCCGGGGCAAGCGAGGAGAGGGAGGGGCAGATGCCGCTTGAGGTTGTTGGAGCCGGTGTCGGACGGACGGGCACGGCGTCGCTGAAGATGGCGCTCGAGCAGTTGCTCGAAGGCCGCTGCCATCACATGCTGGAGATCATCGGCGATCCCACCCAGGTTCCGGGGTGGACCGACGCGATCGATGGCCAAGAGGTGGATTGGCAGGAGCTGCTGGACGACTACGTGGCGCTGGTCGACTGGCCGGGAGCCTCCTTCTGGCGCGAGCTCTCGGGCGCCAACCCCGAGGCGCTCGTGGTGCTGTCGGCCCGCGACCCGGAAGCCTGGTACCGCAGCGCCTCCAACACGATCTTCAACGTCTTCAAGAGTCCGCCGCCCGGTCTCGAGGAGTGGTTCGGGACGACGGTCCCGAGGATGTTCGGTGAGCGATTCTGCGACGAACTCGACAACCCCACGGCGATGATGGACGCCTTCGAGCGCCACAACGCCGAAGTGCGCGCCGGCATCCCTGCCGAGCGGCTGCTGGAGTGGACCGCCTCCGACGGATGGGAGCCGCTCTGCGAGCGACTCGGCATGGCGGTCCCGGACGGGCCGTTCCCGCTGACCAATACCACCGCCGACACACGTGCCCTGATCGGACTGCCGCCGCTGTAGGAGCGAGCAGCCCGGGCATCCGGCCGGGGACGCCGACGCGACACCGGCGCGCCGGACACTGATGCTGGACCAGGCGCGTTGACAGCGCGTACGAAGGCCAATACCATGCGGGCCGCTTAGTGAAGTCTGCCTTTGGTGTGAGCACGGTAGCTCTAGGGGGTGAGCATGACGGTGGAACCTCGTGTGCCTCGTGCGGCAGCCGGTCGCGCCCTTCGATACACAACTGCTCAGGAGAAGCCCATGTCTGTTTTCAAGCGTACGAGCCGTCTGCTGCTCGCGGCGATCGCCTCGGTGAGCGTGTTCGCCCTCGCTGCTTCAGCGGCAAGCGCAGCGGTGGTGTACGACAACATTCCCAGCCCATTGCCCGGAAACCTCGCGTCGTTCGGCAACCAGGCGTATTCGATGTCGGAGTTCGGCGGCATGGTCGAATTCGCCTCTCCGGGCCAGAAGCACCAGACCGTGACGGTCGCAATGAGCACCTGGGCATGCCAGTACGGGAACGTCTATCCGGACACCTGTGAAACGCCCAAGCCCACGAAGAAGTTCAAATGGCCGCTCACGCTGAACGTCTATGAAGTGGGGGCCGGCAACTCGGTGGGCGCAAAGCTGGCAACGATCACAAAGACCTTCAGGCTCCCCTACCGGCCGACGAGGGACACCACCGGCACGTGCGTGGCGAAAGGCTACGAAGCCGGCACCTGGTACGACGCGACGACCGGCGCCTGCTACCACGGCATGGCGTTCCCGATCACGTTCAAAAAGCTGCACCTCGAAACGCGTAAGAAAGAGATCATCAGCGTCTCCTACAACACCTCCAATCACGGTCCTGCACCGGTGGGAGTCACCGCGTGCAACTCGACCGTCGCCGGGTGTTACTACGACTCGCTGAACATCGGGATCATCGAACCGGCGGAAGGCGCGCCGAGCGCCGGCAGCGACCCGACCAACGCGCTGTACATCAACACCACCTACGAACAGATGTACTGCGGCAGCTCGACCCCGGTCGGCACCTTCGGCCCGACGGCGCCCATCGAAGGATCGTGCGCGGCGGGCAGCCCCTACGAAACCGAAGCGGGAATCCAGCCGGCTCTGTCGGTCTCCGCTGAATAGGTTCTGAGACTCAACGGCAGCTTGGAGTCCGGGCGCGGCTTGCGTTTCGGGCTCCAAGCTCGCCCGATGATCGTGGCTCTGTTCGTTGCCGCGGTAGTCGCGTGCACAGTCGCGGCGGGAGCCCTCAGCAGCGCAGCGGCCGGCTCAGGCGGAAGCTGCCATGCCCCGCTGCTGGAAGGCCTCACCTTCAAGCTCGCCCGCGCGATCGCCGGGCGCGCAGGCTGCACGCTCCGCGTCAGGGGCAACCCCCTCGCCATGGCTCGCATCCAGACGGTCGCGCGCCAATCCCCCGCCGCTGGGGGCGTCTCCTCCACCGTCACCGTGTGGCTCAATCGGGTGTGCGGGAAGGGGGGCGGTCCGGGGCCGGAAATCCACGAGCCGAAGATCACGCTCGGCCCCACGAAGCTCGTCAGCGGCTTCTACGAGGTCGGCGGTCCGCCGCCGCACTACTTCTCCGCGCCGAAATGTCCCCGGCACCCCGAACGGCCGCCGGGCGCCGGCACGGTGGAAGTGATCAACGCGAGCGGGACGGTCGTTGCGACACAGACCTCCGTCACGCGGCGATTCGTAGAAATCCCGTTGCCCGCCGGCTCCTACACGATCCGCGGCACGTTCGCGAACGCGACGGTCAAGGGCGTTCATCCGACCCTGAGCGAGTCGGTCGTGATCCCTTCCGGCCGTACGGTCCGCCAGGACTTCCTGCTGAGCGTCCCCTGACCGGATCGAGCCTGCGGATCCCAGGTCCGGGCGGCCAGCGGCCCCGAGGCGCTCGCACCTCTGCGGGAAGATGAGGGCGTGACGCCCGCGAACCTTCATGACTTCTTTCTTGCGGGCGCCGGCGTCGCGGGTGCGCTGATCGGTCTGCTGTTCGTTGCCATCTCCGTCGCGCGGGACCGCTTCGCGGGGGGTGCTGAGGCACAGATCCACAAAGTGCGGGCTGCGGCCGCGCTGACCGCCTTCACCAACGCGCTGACCGTCTCGCTGTTCGCGCTGATTCCGGGGGAAAAGCTGGGCTGGTCGGCGTTTGTCCTCGCGATCGTGGGGGTGACGTTCGTGACCGCCTCGCTGCTGTCGCTATGGCGGGCGAACGGCCTGCCGCGGCGCGAGCTACGCGACGCGGCCTTCCTGCTCGGACTCGCCGCCACGTTCGTGGCTCAGCTGATCGAAGCGCTCCGCCTGATCGCCAAACCTCACGACGCAAGCGCGGCCCGCACGATCGCCGTGCTGATCGTCATCTGCTTCCTGATCGGGATCGCACGAGCGTGGGACCTGATCGGAGGTCCGTCGATCACGATCGGGGGCGAGCTGGGCGCGTTGGTGCGCCGCAGAGACAAGGACTCAGAGGAGCCGGGGTGAGGCCGGCTCGCGAGCATCATGCCCGTCGCGCGGGGCGGCGACCCGGCGATGCTGCCCTCAGGCGGACTCGAGTCCTCTGACCGCGGCCTCCATGAACCCTTCCGCGAAGGCGTCGCCGACGCCGCCCAGCGGGACCAGCCCCGGTACCGGCATCGTCGCGTCGAGCTCGAGCTCGAGCTGCGTCCCGGCGCGATCCTCAAGCCGCCACGTGGCGTCGAACGAAGCCCCGCTGGAGGGGCCCTGGGTCACGTGCGACAACTGGACCAGGCCCGGCCTTTCGACCAGTACGGCCAGTAACAGCTCGAGGTCTCTGGAGACCGGTCCCCAGGAGAGGTGTAGCTTCGTCTCCGCCCTCACCGGGAGGCCGCCCTTGCCCGTCTCGAGGACCTCCACCTCTCTCACGACGTCCGGGTACCAGCTCGGATAGGCATCGAGGGCCGCCAAGAACCCGAGACACTCGTCGATCCCGACAGCGACGCTCGCCTGAGCGTTTCCGTGGAGGTGCTTCATCGGTAGCCCAGGCTAGACGGCGGGCGGCGCGCATGCCGTGGCGGGGGCCGCCGCGCGGCGAGGGTAGGCGTGTCGCCTCGCCCGGATACTCTCGGTGCGTGAAGTTCAAGATCACGCGTCACTCCGGCTTTTCCGCCCCGCCGGACGCGCTCGATCAACTCTTCGAGCTGCTCCCCACCCGCGGAGGCGAGATCTCGTTCTCACAAGCCAGGGACGGGATCACGGCCACCTGGGGAGAGGACATAGGTGTCTCCAGAACCGAGGACGAACTTGCGGCGATCGGGCGTCTGGAGGTCCTGGACGTCATATACGCCACGTGCGAGGGTGCGCCCGCGCTCAGAGCGGATTGGTTCGCGGTCAGCGCCCTGCGCTGAGGCTCCCCCGGTGCCGCACCACCTCCGTCCTGCGGCTTAGGCTACGGCCGTGAACGAGCCCGCGGAGACCCGACCGCCGGCCGCGCCGCCGTCGCAGGCGGCGCCGCGCGTGGCGGTCGTAAGCGACAGCACGCATTACCTTCCGCGGGAGCTGATCGAGCGCGAAGGCGTCGGACAGGTCGACCTCCATGTCGGCTGGGACGGCCGACTGGAGCCCGAGAGCCACTACCGCGATCTCGACGCCTTCTACGCGAGGCTTCACGCATCCTCGAAGCTGCCCACGACCTCCCAGCCGTCGATTGGCGAGTTCCTGGCCGTCTACAGACCGCTCGTGGAGGCCGGCCGGGACGTTCTCTCGATCCACATCGCGGGGGGCCTGTCGGGCACGTGCGCGAGCGCTCGAGAAGCCGGCAGGCTCCTGGCTGAGGAGGGCCACCCGGGGCAGGTCGAGGTCCACGACGCCGAGACCGGAGCAGGTGGCCTGGGCTGCCTGGTGCTCGTCGCCGCGGGCGCCGCCGGGCGGGGCGCGAGCCTCGAGGCCACGCTATCGGCCGTCCGGCGCGCCCGAGAGACGCTGGACATCTGGTTCTGTCTCGACACGCTCGAGTACCTGCGCCGCGGCGGGCGGATCGGGGCGGCGCAGGCGATGGCCGGCACAGCGCTGAAAATCAAGCCGATCCTGACCTTCGGGAAGGAAATCGCCCCGGTGGGCCGGGTGCGCACGCATCGCCGGGCGCTCGAGCGGATGGCCGATTACCTCAGGGAGCTGCGTGACCGCGGCGCCACCGACTGGATCGTCCAGCACGCGCAGGCGTCTGCCGACAAGGACCAGCTCGTCGCCGAGGGGCGCGCTCTGTTCGGCAGCGACCCACTGTTCTGCTCCGAGGTTGGCCCGGTGCTCGGCGCCCACCTCGGTTCGGGGGTGCTCGTCGGGGGGATGACGCGCCCGGAGCTGGGCCAGCGCTGAGCTAGCCTCGCCGCTAGGCCAGCCCGAGGTCCGCGAGGCCGGTCTCTCGCTCCCAGTAGATGACGATCTTCGTCACCTTGCTGTGGCGGACATGGAACAGGGTCGCCCCCTGCGCCTGGACGTCCGCGAGCTGGACGCCGCTGGACTTTGCGGTGCCCTCGTACCTGTCGAGTGCGAGCACGCGCTCACCGTCGAGCTCGCGAATCTCATCGGCCTCAATCCGAAAGCGGTCCCAAGCACTGAGGATCGAGCTGAAGGCCTCGACCAGGCCCGCGACTCCCACCCAGTGGCCCGGTGACGGGCCATCCACAAGATCGAGCTCGATGTCCGGGTCGGCCCACTCGGCGGCGCTGAAGTCGCCTCGTGCCGTGGCCTCGTAGATCGAGCGCACAACGTCGAGGTTGGCCGAGCTCATGGGCACAAGGGTGTCACGAGACCGCGGCTGCGGCAACGCTCGCGCGAGCGACCTCGACGGCGTGAGGCAGTCGAGTTGGAGCTCGACTATGCCTTCATCTTCGACCACTCCGCCTTGTGCGCCTTCTTGGCGGCCTGGTAGTCGCGCAGCGCCTGGCGTGAGTCGACGTCCCCGAGGGTCGGGTGGGGCGGCACAAGCCCGTTTGCCTTGGCGAGCCTGTAGCGCTTGGCGAGCACGGAGCCGAGGGCCTTGACCTTCATCTCGCCGAACCCGGGCAGGCCTTGGATGTTGGCGCGCAGTTGGTCGGCGTTCTTGGCGTCCTTCCACACCCGTGCGGCGTCCCCGTCGTAGTCGTCGCGGACAGTGACGGCGAGTTCGTGGACCCGCTCGGCCATTTTGGCTGGGAAGCGGTGAACGGCCGGTTTCTCGCGGAAGACGGGCTCGAGCTCGGTCGCGGCGAGCTTGGCGGGGTCGAGTGTGCCGACGCGCTCCTTGATCGCCAAGGGTCCCGAGAAGGCCTTTTCCACTGTGACCTGTTGATCGAGGCTGAATCCGATCAGCAGCGCCATCGGGTCGGTGGCGATGAGCTTGTTCGCCTCGTCGGAGTCGGTGAAGTAGAGGCGGCTGGGCACGCGAGGCGATCCTAGCTCGTGTCAGGAGATCGATGGCCTGGCCTGATTGACTGCCGGTAGGTGTCCGAAGGCAACGTCGAGCTGATGCGTCGCTTCGCCGATGCGTGGAGCGCGGGCGACATCGAGACGGTCATCGCGTGCTGCGACCCCGACATTGAGGTCCAGTCCGCGTTCGCGGCGCTGGGGACCGGTATCTATCGCGGCCACGACGGTGTGCGCGACTGGCTGCGTGACCTGGAGGATGCCTGGGGCGAGGGATTTCGCGTCGAAATCGAAAGGCTCTTTGACCTGGGCGAGCGTACGCTCGCGTTCTCGGTGTGGCGCGGACGTGGGAGACACAGCGGGGCGGAGGTCGCCATGCAGGCAACGCCCGTGGCCAGGTGGCGCAACGGCCTCCTCGTCCACTTCAGGTCGTTCACCCAGCGAGACGACGCGCTGCGCGAGTTGGGCGTCTCTGAGGGCGAGCTGGAGTCGGCGAAGCGACCGCTGCCCACTGGCTCTCAACCACCGAGGCCGGGGTTCGGCCGGGCTCGCGAAACCGACGCTTAGGAATCCCGGCGCACGGCCTCGAGCGCGCGCTTGCCACGTTCTCCCCAACCGTATGGCGTCGCGCTGGGAATACTTGATCGGTGGCCTCGTCGAACCTGGAGCTCGTGCGCTCGATCTACGCGGACTGGGAGCGGGGCGAGTTCGGCTCGGCTGAGTGGGCGCACCCGGAAATCGAGTTCGCGTTCGCCGACGGGCCCGAACCGGGCCGGTGGCTCGGACGCGAGGAGATGTCCAAACGGTACGGCGAGTGGTTGAGGGGCTGGAAGGACTTCCGCGCCGTGCCGGAGGAGTATTTCGTGGTCGACGAGGATCGGGTACTCGTGTCCGTCGTCAACGCCGGGCGCGGCCGGACGAGCGGCCTGGAGTTCGAGCAGCGGTCTGTCGCGAATCTCTTTGAAGTCCAGGGGGGCAGCGTGACGAGGCTGGTTATCTACTGGGACCGACAGCGCGCGCTCGCTGACCTCGGCGCCCCGTCCCACGGTGGCGCTGACAACCTGGGGTAGGCAGCCACGGGACAGTGTCATCGGGCAGGGGAACTCGGGCAGGAGCTGTTCGATCACCTGCGTTTCCGCCCGTGATCGCGGCACTGGTACTCATCGGAGCGCCCGGCAGCGGGAAGTCCGCCGTGCTGGAGGCGCTGATGACCCTGTGCGAGCTCGACGGCGTCGAGTACGGGGGGATCGAGAGCGAGCAGCTCTCGCTCGGCTGGCCGCCATTGAGCGCCGCTCAGTGGACGCCCCAGCTCGATGCCGTGCTCGCGCTCCAGAGGGGGGCGGGGCGGCGACGGTTCCTGGTTGTGGCAACGGTTGAGAACGCCGCAGAGCTGGGCGACGTCGTCGGGGCGACCCGTGCCGATGTTTCGCTGGTGGTGTGTCTGTGTGCCTCACCGGACGCGGTTGCTGCCCGCATCGGGGATCGTGAGCCCGATCGCTGGCCCGGGAAGGCGCCGCTGATCGCCCACGCCCGCGAGCTCGCGAAGATTGTCCCGGAGTTCGACGCGATCGACCTCCGCATCGACACCGAGGATCGCCGTCCCGAAGACGTCGCCGGAGAGGTCTACGAGGCTATGCGAAGCCGTGGCCTGATTGACGTCGGCAGGCGCTGAGCTGCTCGCCGCTGGTTCAATCCCCACCGATGCGCGAGGGCGAGGCCAGCCGCACGGCCCAGTACATGGCCCTCTTCAGGGCGCTCGAGTCCTGCCAGCCCTCCGGGCGGCGGCTTTTCTGCGACCCGCTGGCGTCCGGCTTTCTGACGGGCGGTCTGAGCCTGGTGGCGGGTGCCGCCCGTATCCCCGGCCTGCACGGCCTGGTGCCGCGCATCGTGGACCGCCGCACCCCCGGTCCCCGCATCTCCGCGGTGCTGCGCACGCGCGTCATCGACCAGCAGCTCGAGGACGGCCTCGGCGCGGGGTGCTCGCAGCTGGTGATCCTCGGCGCCGGCTACGACAGCCGGCCGTACCGCATCGACGGCGTCGCCGGGGCAAGGGTGTTCGAGGTCGATCACCCCGACACCCAGGCGGTCAAGCGCCGGCTGCTGGCGGCCAGGCTGCGAGCTATGCCCGCCAACGTCGTGTGGGTCCCCGTGGACTTCCTGCGCGACGACTTCGGCTGCTGCCTCGTGGAGGCCGGCTACAGCAGCGACCTCCCCACGTTCTTCATCTGGGAGGGCGTCACCAACTACCTCAACGCGGAGGCCGTCGACGCCACGCTGCGTTGGATCGCGGCCAACTCGCCCAGCACCAGCCGGCTGTCCTTCACCTATGTCGACCGGGGCCTGCTCGACGGCTCCAAGGAGTTCCCGGGCTCAGAGGGATGGGTCGCGACCGTCGAACGGGCGGGCGAGCCGTTCACCTTCGGCCTGCAGCCCGATGAGCTCGAGCGCTACCTGTCGCAGCGCGGCATGAGGGTGCTCAGCGACGAGTCCACCGCCGAGGCCCATGATCGCCTCGGGGCACACGCGGGCGGGGCACTTCGGCCGCCGGCCTTCTACCACGTGGCGCTCGCCGAGGTGACAGGTGGCCCGCGGCCCGGTCAACCCTAACGGTCCCCGGGCGTGGGTCTCAGCCGTGTGGCAGTGGCGAGTGGGCGAAGAACAGGAACCACACGATCAGTGTGATCACGGCCACGTAAACCGTCACCGTGACGATGTGCTCGACCATGCTCATGGGCACCGCCCGCACCGGTTCGGCCTGCGCGTTGAACGCCCTCAGCCACGTGGCCCTGCTCTCGCGCAGAGGATGGCCGACGAGGCGGCGATAGCGACCCTCGAGCCACAGCAGCGCCACCAGCATCGCCAGCGTGAGCGCAACCAGCACGAACACGACGACCGCCACCGCACCCATGCTCAGCACCTGCTGGTCGGAGGCCTGCGAGCCGACCCAGAGCGAGAACAACGGCGCCCCCGTCCAAAGGTTGATCGACAGGAACGCCGTCGCCCCGGCGAACAGGGCCCGCCTGAGTGCCAGCAGCGGCACCGCGGCGGGGCGGTCTTCCGGCAAGGCTTCCTCGTCGCGCACCGGAGCGGCGCCCTCGTCCATCGGGGCGGTACCCACCGGGTCCAGGAGTTCCGACATCTGCGCCTCCGGGATCGAGTCTAGTTCGGCCGCCGGGCCCGTCAAGAGGGCCCGCTTAGGCGTGCGGTCGCAGCGCCGCGGCGAGGTACAGCACGGCCTGTGTCCTTGCGACCGCCCCCACGGCGGTGTCGGGGACGAGCAGCTCGGGGTGGTGCAGCGGCCGGGTGGCGAACCCGGCGGCGCCGTCGAGGCCCACGAACGCCATCGCGATCGGGGCCAAGGCGCCGAAGAAAGCGAAGTCATCCGAGCCGCACGAGCGCCAACCGCTCGCCGGTGACAGGCTCGCGGTCGCGATCAGCTCGCGCGCGCCCGACACGATCGCGGCGTCGTTCTCGAGCTGGGGCTCCCCGGGTGTCAGCTCGATGGAGGCGGTGCAGCCGTGGGCGCCGGCCACGCCCTCGCTCACCTCGCGGACCAGGTCGCGCAGGATCTCCCGGTGCTCTGGGCTGTGGGCCCGCAGGGCGACGCGGGCGCGCGCCTCGGGAGGGATCACGTTCTCGGCGCTGCCGCCCTCGATCGTCCCCACCGTCAGTGAGGCCGCGCCGAGCGGGTCGATCCGCCGGCCCACCTGGGCGTGCAGCGAGACCACCACCTCGGCCAGGGCCAGGATCGGGTCGCGGCCCAGATGCGGGTAGGCCCCGTGCGAAGGGCTCCCGTGGATCACGATCTCGGCCGCGTCGCAGGAGGCGTTGACGACGCCCTCGTCCAGCCCCACCGTTCCCCAGGCGAGCTCCGGGTGGACGTGTGCCCCCACGACCGCCGCGGGCGCGATCTCTGCCAGCTCGTTTCGCGCCAGCTCCTCGGCGCCGGAGGGGTAGGCCTCCTCGCTCGGCTGGAGCAGCGCCAGCAGCGGCACCGGCAGCTCGTCGGCGAGCGCGTGGGCGGCGCGGGCGAGGGCGACCAGGGCCGCCATGTGGACGTCGTGGCCGCAGGCGTGCATGGTCTCGCCCTCGGCGCTGAACTCGCTGCCGGTCAGCTCCCTCAGGGGCAACCCGTCGAGCTCGGCCCGGACCGCCACCGGTGCGAGGTCCTGTGTGCCGATCAGGGCGGCGCCGCCCGTCCCGGCCACGCTGCGGCACGCCACCGGGAGCCGCTCGCTGACCAGCTCCAGCGTGGCGTGCTCGGCGTGCGCCAGCTCGGGGCTGCGGTGCAACAGATGACGCAACTCGACCGCGCCCGGGAGCTCCCCGGCGAGTGCTTCGAGCAGCCGCCCCAGCAGCCGCTCGCCCTGCGCTCGCGGATCAGTAGGCGTTGCCATACAGCCGGCAGCGTTCGGCCAGGTCGAGCTCCGCGACGGCCGCCAGCTCGCCGCGCTTGAGACTCACGTAGGCGTCGTAGAGCAACGGCGGGAACCAGCTCCGGGCGAGCTCGTCGGACTCGAGCTCCTCCAGCGCCTCCTCCAGAGAGGACGGCAGCGCGCCGACGCCGAAGCGCTCGGCCTGCTCGCCCCCGAGCGTCGTGGGATCGACCTCCAGCAACGACGGTCGCCGGAGCTCCTCGCGCACACCCGCGAGTCCCGCCATCAGGATCGCCGCGAGCGCCAGGTAGGGGTTGGCGGTGGCGTCCGCGGCGCGGTACTCGAGCCGCATCTGACTGCCCGGCTCCGCGCCCCCCACCGTCACCAGCGGAGGGATCCGCAACAGCGCTTCCCGGTTCTGCGGCGCGAGGGCCACCGCCCCCGCCCCCCAGTGATGGGGCGCGAGGCGCTGGTAGGAGACGGGGCTGGCCGCGGTCAGCGCGCAGAGCGCGCCCGCGTGGCGAAGGATCCCGGCTGCGAACGCGCCGCCCTCGTCGCTGAGGCCGGCCGGCGCCGAGGCGTCGTACAGCAGCGAGTCCCCCTGCTCGTCGAGCAGGTTCAGGTGCACGTGGGCGCCGTTGCCCGCGTCCGCCGGGCCGAGCAGCGGCAGGAAGCTCGCTCGGGTGCCTTCCCAGCGGGCCACCTCTCGCACCACCTCCTTCATCACGACGCTGCGGTCGGCTCCGGCCAGGCCCTCCGCCGCCGCCACCGGGATCTCGAACTGGTGGCTCGAGAACTCGGCCAGGAAGCGCTCGGGCTCGGCCCCGGCTTCCTGCAGGGCGCCCATCACGCGCGCGGGGAACGGGCTCGCGCGACGCTGCTCCTCGAGCGAGAAGGGCAACCCCGCTCGCCCCTCTCCGAGCAGCACGAACTCGTGCTCGAAGCTCGCCCGTAGCCGCGCGCCGAGCTCCTGCTCGAGCGCGTCAAGGGCGGCGCGCAGGAAGTGCCTGGGGCAGCACTCCCACGGTCGTCCGTCGATCTCGACGATGTCGCAAAGCAGCAGCTCGAAGGGATCGGCCTCCCGATCCAGGCGCACCCTCGTGGCAGCGTCGGGGAGCAGGCGCAGGTCGCCCGTGGAGCCGAACGGGTTGGGTTCCGCGAGCGGCCCGAGTGGGGTGAGGGCGTGGTTGGCGGGCACCCAGCCGACGCCGCCGGCGATGTTGGCGGCGAGCTCGTCGGCCGGCAGCGAGCGCCCCCGCACGATGCCGCCGAGGTCGCAGCACACGAGCGCGACAAGCTCGATCTCGCTCACGCCCCGACCACCGTGCCGTTGTCCCAGATCGCCTCGCGCAGGCCGAGTCCGGCGGCCGCCGCGCGCGTGCGCTCGGCGTCCTGCACAGAGACCACGACGAGCATCCCGCCCGCGGGCATGTCCCGCCGCTCCAGCGCCGCCGCCAACCGCTCGCGCGGCTGCAGGTGCACTCCGCGGTCGCCCAGCGCCGGGTAGGTGTCGGCGATCGCGTACAGGCTCCCCGCAGGACCCTCCACGCGGCCCACGACCACGACGAAATGGCCCACCTTCCAGTCGGGCTCCGGCCCGTGCTGGTCGCCGTCGAGCAGGTAGGAGAGCAGCCGGCTCACGCTCGGGCGCGAGCCCCACAGGTGATGGGTGGCGAGGTTGGCGATCAGGCTCGCCGGCAGTTCGTAGCCGGCCAGCAGCCCGAACAGCTCGTCAAGGGCGTCGGCGCTCCAGGGCCCGGCTAGCGGCAGCGCCACCAGGCGTCCGTCGGAGAGCCACTCGATCGCCTGCTGGACGCCGGCGGCGGTCGTGCCCGAGACCTCGGAGTCGTCGATCACCGGGATCGACAGGCGGTAGTCGCGGCGGCCCGTTTCGCCGTGGGGGAGAGAGCCATGGGCGCTCGCGACCACGCTTCCGGCGGCAAGCGCCACCGCGTCCTGGTCCAGCGGCTCACCGTCGCGCGCCGCGATCCCGGCGGCGCCGAGTGCCAGCGAGCCACAGAAGGCGCCACACAGGTCGTCGCGCTGGGGCAGCTCCCGCTCGTGTATCGCGAGCAGCTCGCGCGCCCCCGGTAACAGGGTCAGCTGCAGCGTGCCGTCCTAGTCCTCGGTGGTCCGGGGTGCGTAGCGGTGGTGGAGCATCAGCGCGTTGCCGTCGGGGTCGCTGAAGAAGGCCATGTGGCACACGCTCGTGTCAAGCGTGTCGCCGTTGAAGGTCACGCCCTGCTCTTCCAATCTCTTGCGGGCCGCTTCGACGTCGTCCACGTGCAGCGCGATGGCGTTGCCCGAGACGTGGTGCTCGAGGCCCATTTTCTCGGCGTGGATGATGCTCAGGGTCAGGTTGCCGGTCTCGAACTCGGCGAAGTTGCGCTCGGGCATGTAGACCGAGCGCCGCAGGCCGAGCGTGGTGCCGTAGAACTCCGCCGCGCGCTCGATGTCGTGGGTGGGCACGGGCAGGAAATCCACCCCTCGCACAAGCTCCTCGTTGCTGCTCATTCCTCGCCCTGGCCTTTCTGTCGTGGGGTAGCTACCGCTCTCGCTTCTTAGCACTAAGCTTGCTCGCGCGATGGCCTGGGACTTCCGCACAGACCCCGAGTTCCAGGAGCAGCTGGACTGGATGAGCTCGTTCGTGCGGCAGGAGATCTGGCCGCTCGAGGCGATCTGGCCGGAGCTCGGGATGGACGGCCTGGCGCGCGCGCTGGAGCCGCTCAAGGCCGAGGTCAAGCAGCGCGGCCTGTGGGCCGCCCACCTCCCGCCGGAGCTCGGCGGTCAGGGCCTGGGTCAGGTTCCGCTCGGCCTCATGCACGAGATCCTCGGCAGCTCTCCGATCGCGCCGCTCGCGTTCGGCAACGCCGCTCCGGACTCCGGCAACTCCGAGATCCTGGCCCTCGCCGGCACTGACGAACAGAAGCAGCGCTGGCTGCTCCCGCTGCTGGCCGGCGACCTGCGCAGCGCCTTCAGCATGACCGAGCCCGACACGCCCGGCTCCGATCCCACGCAGCTGCGCACACGCGCGCGGCCCGAAGGCGACGGCTGGGTGATCGACGGGCGCAAGTGGTTCACCTCCAACGGCTCGATCGCCGACTTCCTGATCCTGATGGCCGTCAGCGACCCCGAGGCCCGCCCCTCCCAGCGCGCCTCGATGTTCATCGTCCCGGTGGACACGCCCGGGGTCAACATCGTGCGCGACGTGCCCACGATGGAGCATCCGTGGGAGGCGTTCGGCTCCTACGGGGGCCACTCCGAAGTGATCTACGAGGACGTCCATCTCCCCGCCGAGGCGCTGCTCGGAGGCGTCGGGGAGGGCTTCATCATCGCCCAGCACCGGCTCGTCCCGGGGCGCATCCACCACTGCATGCGCTGGCTCGGAGTCGCTCGCCGCGCCTTCGACATGATGTGCGAGCGCGCCACCTACCGCTACGCGCACGGGTCGCTGCTGGCGGAAAAGCAGACCGTCCAGAACTGGATCGCCGACAGCGCCGCCGAGATGCAGGCGGCCCGCCTGATGACCCTCCACGCGGCCTGGGTGATGGACACCGAGGGCGCCAGCGCCGCCCGCACCGAGGTGGCGATGATCAAGTTCTTCGGCGCCCGCGTGCTGCACGACGTCGTCGACCGCGCGCTGCAGGTGCACGGCTCGCTCGGCTACTCCACCGACCTGCCCCTGGAGCAGATGTACCGCTTCGCCCGCGCCGCCCGCATCTACGACGGCCCCGACGAGGTCCACCGCCAGTCGGTCGCCCGCCACGTGCTGGCCGCCTACTCGCCCCCGTCCGACGGGGTCCCGAGCGAACACCTGCCCACGCGCCGTGAGCTCTCGCGGGCGCGCTTTGCCGAGCTGCTCGAGCTGCTGACGGCCAACGACTAGCGGCGCCTTGTCCGCTCAAGGGGGCAAAGCGGCGTCGAAGAACCTCGTTCTCGCGGCGATGGTGTTCGCCGTCGCGATGACCTTCATCGACCAGACGATCGTGGCGATCGCGATCCCGAGGGTCCAACGCGAGCTCGGGATCTCCGGCGCCGGGGCGCAGTGGGTGATCAACGGCTACCTGCTGTCGCTTGTCCGCCCTGTTCGCCTTCGGGGGGAGGTTGGGCGACGTGCTCGGCCGCCGGCGCATGGTCGTGATCGGCGTGCTCGTGTTCGCGGCCGCCTCCGCCTGCTGCGGGCTGACGCCGAAGGGGTCGCTCGCCGAAGCGTGGCTGATCTTCTTCCGCATCGTCCAGGGCGCGGGCGCGGCGCTGATGTTCCCGGCCTCGGTGGCAATCGTGATCGCGGCCTTCCCGGTCGATCAGCGGGGCCGCGCGATGGCGATCTTCTTCGGCATCTCAGGCGGGCTGACGGCGATCGGGCCGCTGGCCGGCGGGTTCCTCACGCAGTGGACCTGGCGGGCCATCTTCTGGGTCAACATTCCCGTCGCGATCATCGCCCTGGTGCTGATCCGACTCTCCAAACCGGACAACGAGAAGCGCCCCGCGAAGATCGACTATCGCGGCACCGTCCTGATCTGTGGCGCGATGGGCCTGATCGTGCTCGGCCTGCAGCAGTCGAGCGTGTGGGGCTGGGGCTCGGCGGCGACCTGGGCATGCCTCGTCGTGGGAGCGATCACGATGGTCGCCTTCGTGCTCTGGGAGCTACGCGCGAAGGTGCCTCTGCTGCGGTTGCAGATCTTCCGCGATCGCAACTTCTCGGTCGACAACGCGGCCCTGCTGCTGATGTCGTTCGTGTTCGTTCCCTACTTCTTCTTCGCCAGCGTCTACGCCCAGGTGTCGCTCGCCAAGGACGCCTCCGAAGCCGGCGTCTACCTGTTGTATTTCTTCATCGGCTTCGTCGTCCTGTCCCAGATCGGGGGACGGATCCTCGATCGCCGTGGCGCCCGCCCGGCCGTGGTGCTCGGCAGCGCGATGGCCACGGTGGGCTTCTGGCTGCTCGCCAACAAGCTGCCCGATCTCTCTCTGAGCGCCCAGAAATGGTCGATCCTGATCGCGGGAGGCGGGGTCGGGTTGATGCTCGGGCCGGCCAGCACGGATGCCGTCAACCGGGCTCCCAGCACCAACTACAGCGAGGTCACGGGGATCACCCAGACTGTCAGGAACTTCGGCGCCACGCTCGGCCTGGCGGTGCTCGGGGCGATCCTGATCGGGCGTGACAAGACGAACATCGCCCAGGCGCTCCGCGCCCGCGGGGTTCCGGCCGCGCGTGCCGAACACATCGCCTCGCAGGTCGGTTCGACCAGCTCCGGGGGCGCCGCGAGCGGTCACTCCGCCGCCGACCACGCGATCCGCCTGGCGACGGCCCACGCCACCGGCACCGTCTTTCACGTTATGGCCGGTGTGATGGCGGTCTGCTTCGTGCTGACGTTCCTGCTCTACCCGCGCGGGCGCGCCCGCGAGCACGCCCCGCTGTCCGCCGGCGAGGCCGAGGTGGCCGCCCCGCTGCCCGGCTAGACGCGGGGCGCGCGGCTACGCTCTTGCCGTGGCAGCCGATGCCAGTCGGACACCGCTGCTGTTCGACCCCAGCGCCTTCGAGTCCTTCCGCTTCCTCGATCGCGAGCTCCACGAGGACGGCCTCGTCACGCTCGGCTACGGGCTCGACGAGGAGCTGTCCTTCACCGAGCAGTTGCGCCTCCCCGTCCCGCGCCCGCTCAGCGCTGAAGAGCGGTCTCGGGCCGAGCCGCTGCTCGCGCTCCTGCACTGGATCGCGGGAGTCAGCTACTTCAAGCTGGCCGCCCCGCCGCGGGTCGAGTTCGAGGGCGAGCCGCCCCGCACGGCCGCTGCCGCGCTGCTGGAGGCGCTCTACTCGGAGGGTCTGGGGGAGTTCGCCTACACCAACCGTCTCGCCCGCCTGCCGCGGCCGAGCTTCGGGGGCGCCAGCCGGGGGCCCGGCGGGCCGGCCCCGGCCCGAGCGGACGCGACCGCGCGCCCCGAGCGGGTGCTGGTGCCGGTGGGGGGCGGCAAGGACTCGGCGGTGGCGATCGAGATCGTGCGCCGCTCCGGGCGCGAGACCGCTCTGTTCTCGATCGGGGACGCTCCCCCGATCGCACGCACGGTCGCCGCGGCCGGGCTGCCGTGGCTGCTGGCGCGGCGCGAGCTCGATCCACAGCTGGGCCGCCTGAACGAGTCCGGAGCTTTGAACGGTCACGTCCCGGTGACGGCGATCGTGACCGCCGCGGCTCTGCTGTGCGGGCAGCTGAACGGCTACGACACCGTCGCGATGGCCAACGAGCGCTCCGCCTCGGCGGGCAACCTGCTCTGGGACGGGGTGGAGGTCAACCACCAGTTCAGCAAGAGCCTGCGGGTCGAGCGGCTGTTGGACGACGCCGTCGAGGAGCTGGGCGCCCCGGTGCGGGCCGTGTCGGTCCTGCGGCCGGCGTCTGAGCTCGCGATCGCGCGCGCGTTCGCCCGGCTGCCGACCTACCACCGGGCCTTCACGAGCTGCAACACGATCTTCCGCCTTGACCCCGCCCTGCGCGGGGCGTCGTGGTGCTGCGACTGCCCCAAGTGCCGGTTCGTGTTCCTGGCGCTCGCCCCCTTCTCCACGCCGGCGCAGCTACGCGAGATATTCGGGCGCGACCTGCTCGACGAGGAGGACCAGTTCGAGGGCTTCGCGCTGCTGTGCGCCGCCGGCGGCCACAAGCCGTTCGAGTGCGTGGGGGAGGAGCAGGAGAGCCTCGCCGCGATCCGTCTGCTGGCCGAGGATGAGCGCTGGAACGGGCATCGGGTGCTGCGACGGCTGGTCGAGGAGGTGCTTCCCCGCCACGGACCGCGGGAGGGAGACCCGGCCCGGGTGCTCGAACTGAGCGAGGACCACGAGGTGCCCGACGCCCTGATGGCAGACGTGCGTGCGCTTCTCGGAGCTTGAAGGCAGGCGCCTCGGCGTGTGGGGCGCCGGCCGGGAGATCAGCTCGTTCGCCCGCGCCGTGGCCGCCCGGCTGCCCACCGCCGAGATCGCGGTGGCGGCGTTCGACGACCCGCCCTCGCCCGAGGAGGTCCGCTCCCGGCTCGGGCTGGACTCCGAGTTGCAGGTGGTCGGCCCCGAGCAGGCGCAGCATGCGCTGGCGGCTTGTGAGGTGGTTGTGCGCTCGCCCGGAGCGTCTATCCACAAACCCCAGCTGGCGGCGTTGCGGGCGGCGGGCACCCCGGTCACCACCGCCACCGCTCTGTGGCTGGCCGAGCACGGGCCGCAGGGGGTGCTGGCCGTCAGTGGGACCAAGGGCAAGAGCACCACGGCCGCGCTCGCGGCCCACCTGGCCGCCGCGGCGGGCGTGTCGAGCGCGCTGGCGGGCAACATCGGCGTGCCGGCCCTGGAGCTGCTCGACGCCGAGCCCGCCCGGCTGACGGTGCTCGAGCTCTCCAGCTACCAGATCGCCGACCTGCCAGCCGGACCCGAGGCGGTGCTGATGACGAACCTCTTCCGGGAGCACACCGAATGGCACGGATCCGAGCAGGCCTACCGGCGTGAGAAGCTCCGCCTGCTGTCGCTGCCCGAGGTTCGGATCGCGGTGCTGAACGCGCGCGAGCCGCTGTTCGAGGATGCCGTCACGACCGCCGAGGTGCACCGCTACGGTGAGCCCGCCGGCTGGGATGCGGGTCCCGCGGGAGTGAGCCGGGCGGGAGACCTCGTGCTCGCCCCCGAGCAGCTGCCGCTCGCCGGCGAGCACAACGCGCTGAACCTCTGCGGCGCCCTCGCCGCGCTCGAAGCGCTCGACATCCACCCGCCGTTGCCGGGGGCGCTCGTCGGCTTCGAGCCGCTGGCCCACCGCCTGCAGGTGGTGGGCGAACGCGACGGGGTGGTGTGGGTCAACGACAGCATCTCGACCACTCCCGAGTCGGCGATCGCGGCGCTGGAGGCCTTCCCCGGCCGCGAGCTGCTGCTGATCGCCGGCGGCCAGGATCGGGGCCAGGACTACGCCCGGCTGGGATTCGCCCTGGCCCGCAGCGGTGCGACCGTGATCGGCGTGCCGAGCACCGGCGGGCGGGTTGTGGGGGCGGCGCGGGCGGCCGGACTACCGCCGAGCCGTGCCCTGGAGGCGATCGATCTGGAGGAGGCCGCCGCGATCGCCCAGGGCCGTGCCACCCCGGGCGCGGTCGTGCTGCTGTCCCCGGCGGCCCCCAGCTTCGACCACTACCGCGACTTCGAGCAGCGCGGGGAGCGCTTCAGCGAGCTCGTCGGCGCACACACGCGCGGGGCGTAAGCGCGTACACACCCGCGGCGGGTAGAAAAAACGCCGCCGCCCCGAGGGGCGGCGGCGCGTTGTGTGTGCCTTTCCAGAGGCTAGGAGCCTATGGGCACAGTGGCGTGACGGGGACTTCGCGGCACGGGTTCGTCATCGTTTCCTGAGCCGGCGGAGCCGGCTGTTTTGTGCGCGTCCTGCTTTCTGAATATGCCTGCAGTTCGAGCAGGTATTCGACGAACGGTTCGCCCCCACCCGGGTTCGGGGTGGTTGCGTTCTGGCAGCCCCATTCCCCTTCGAGACTCGCGGGGAAGGTGTTGTCAGGCGTCGTGTTGTTGCTGAAGCAGTTGTCCACCGACTTTTTCGCCGCGAACAGGCCGCCCTCGAAAGCGATGTCGCCTTCGTACTGCGCGGAGAGACCCAGTGTCCCGTTACCGGAGAAGGTGTTGTTCGCGACCTTGTTCCCGGAATTCTGGAAGAAGATCGTGTCCGACTGCGGTGGGAACGGGTTCGGGTACTCGAACGCCAGCACACCGTCGCTTGCGTTCTTTGTGATTTCGTTTTCTTCGATCAGGTCGCCGTAGTCACCGGGAAGCTCGATCCCGGC
The DNA here is from genome assembly GCA_963846255.1 of uncultured Solirubrobacteraceae bacterium. GTDB lineage: Bacteria > Actinomycetota > Thermoleophilia > Solirubrobacterales > Solirubrobacteraceae > Palsa-744. The sequence goes on along the minus strand of CAWJVE010000002.1, from coordinate 2,138,135 downwards.
CCCGAAGGGGGCGCCTTCCGCGGACCCCGTCGCCGGGGTCGTGTTGTTGTTGTTTTCCGTGATCAGGTTGTGACGGATCACCGTGCACCGCGCGATTTTGGTCGTGGTGAATTCCGGCAGCCCCTTCGGTGTCTTGTTCTTGGGGTCGTGGTTGCACTGCCCGTTCTGCGGCGGGGGCCCGTCTCCGGGGTTTTCGCCGTTCGGCGCCACGCCCGACGAGTTGTGACGGAAGATCCCGTCTTCGATCGCCAGGCTCCCGCCCGAGTTCGAGCCCGAGTATCCGAGCTGGTTGTATTCCATGACGGGGTCGATGATCCGCGCCTGGCATTCCTGGCACGCACCCAGGTACATCCCGGAGTCGTCGTAGCCGGAGGCGTAGATGTGTTCCCATTCGCCTTCGATCATGTTGTTGGTGAAGATCCCGTAGCTGCCGTACAGCCCGGTGTCGTAGGCGGTCAGGTAACGACCCCACCAGCCGTGGCCGCCGACCTTTTTCGTCTCGTCGCCGCCGCTCCACCAGAACGCATTTCCGCCGGCACCTCCGGGTTCCTGTTCGAAGTTGCGCGCGGTCATGTTTTCGACCGAGACGTTGTTGGCGATTTCGCTCTTGCTTCCGTGGGTCTCGCCGACTTCGATCCCGTTGCTGCCGGTTGGCTTCTGCAGTCCGGTTCCGTCGAGGATCACCGTGTTGCGGTTCATCCCGCGGATGTGAAGGCCTTCGTGGGTCTTACCCTTGACCTTGACTTCTTCGTTGTACACACCGGGTGCGACCACCACCCATGCACCCTTCTTCGTGCCTTCGACCGCTTCCTGGATCTTGTGGAAGCATTTGGTGGTCGTCGCCCCGATTTCAGTCAGTTCGGCGGCTTCCGGGCACGTGCCCGGGGTGACCATCCCGACTTCGGGAGCCTTCTTCGCCGAGGCGCTGGTGGCGAGCGCGGCCATCAGGCCGGCTAGGAGCCCCAGCACACACAGCAGCCGGACCAATCCGGCGCTCGTTCCAATTCGCATGGATCGCATTCTGAAAGACATCTCCCCTCTCTCTGGATGGCCGAAGGCGATCCCCCTGGGGCGATCGGGCCCAAGCGCATCTCATCCTTGCGGAGCCCCATCCGTCTCGCCTGCGAGACGTATGTCCGCATGCCGGACTGTCCGGCTGGCCAAGTTTACAGGAGCTTAAGCTGCGCGGGCAAGTCCGAACCGGCGCTCGGGGCGGTGGGAGCTACTCGTCCTCCGGCTCGCCCTCGCTCGCCGGCGGAGCGGGCTGGGATGCGACCGCGTCGCCGGCGGCCTCGGCCGCGGCGCGGTTCTCGTCGCGGACCGCATGCCAGATCTCCTCGCGGTAGATCGGGACGCCGCCCGGGGCTTCGATACCGAGCCTCACGCTGTGGCCGCTGACACTCATCACGGACACGAAGATGTCTTCGCCGATCACGACGCGCTCCCCCGGTCGTCGCGTAAGGATCAGCACCCGCCTGATTATGCCCCAATCGGCGGCGAAGTACAGACGGGCGATGAGAACCTCTTGCTGAAGCCGTTGGCGGGCCCCTTGGGCGCGCTCGGGAGGCGTCGCTAGCGCAGAACGCGGGCGGCCAGCTCGGCCGGATCGAGCCGCGACAGCCGCCAACCACCGGCGGGGGCGTGCTCGACCATCAGCTCCGGCGCGAGCCCGAAGCGACACGCCAGCTCGATACCGACGCCCAGCTGGTCGGTCTCATCCGCGTGCGTGAGTGCCAGCGCGGCTGGTCCGATCGGCTCCAGTGAGGCGAGCAGCTGTTCGGCCGCCACCGCGCCAAGCGTGACGGGCAGCGCCACCACGATTCGGTCGGGCTCGAGCTCGCCGAGCAGGCGGCCGAGCTCGCGGATCCCGCCGGGCTCCGATGGTGACAGTCGCGGGGTGTCGATCACGACCACGCCGTCGCTGCCGGCGGAGCGCAGCTCGCGCCGCGCCCGCGGCGAGTCGGCCGGCTGTGGCTCGAGCATCTGCGGGCTCATCATCAGCTGCAGCTCGGTCTGCAGCTCGGGCCGCAGGAGGGTGGCGAAGCGCGCCGGCAACGTGCTGTGGGCGCGGTATGCGCCCAGCAGGGCGGCACAGCAGGTCGTCTTGCCCGAGCCACCGGCTCCGACCACCACGATCGAGCAGCCGGTCGCCGGCAGCGGCCGGGCGGGCGGGATCCGCTGTGCGAGCGCGGCCCGCACCGCCGGGACGAGGCCGATGCGGGGGGCGAGCGCGAGCGTATGCGCCAGCGCGGCGTCGGTCAGCTCACGGATGAAAGCCTCGCTGAAACCGGCTCTCGCGAGGGTGCGTTCGACGGCTTGACGGTTGCGGGCGTGGGGGCTCGCGGGGGACGGACGCGCCGCGGCTGCCGGGGCGGGCGGCGCCAGGGTCTCGCGTGGGCGCGCGCGGGAGGCCGTCCCGTTCCCGGTCTTGGGAGAGACGGCGCGCGGCCGCACGGCCCGCGACGCCCGCGGGGCCACCGGGTCCGGTGGGCGCGTGGCCGGAGCCGGAGCGGCGGCGCGGGCGGCCTGGGGGGCTGGGGCTGCCGGGCGCGCCGGGGCCGGCGCGGTGGACGGGGCCGGCGCGGGCGTGGCCGGGCTCGGCGCGGGGGTGGCCAGGGCCGGATCGGCCGCCGCCGGCGCGGGGGCGGGCGGGGGAGATGCTCTTTCCGAGCGCGCGCGCAGCGGTGGCTCGCCGTCGGCCAGCCGTGCCAGATATTCGCTCACGTAGCCGCCCTCGTTGCTCATCGGTGTCTCGAGGGTCTCACGTGCTGCGGACCGAGCGCCCGCGAGCGGACCGCCGGGGGCGTGGCCCGGGGGCGGTGGATGATCCTCGAGGAGCGATCGCTGGAAGAAGCGCAGGAAGCCACGGATCGGAGAGCTCACATGGTTGTTTTCGAGGCGGGCCCGCGAACGCCTCCACGGGCGGCGCTCCCCGATACGATCGCAGGGTTGGAGCCCTCACGGTCATCTGCCGCCAGCCCGCCCGCCGAGCGGGCAGATGCGGGCGCCGATTCACCGGCCGGCGGATCCCCACGCGTCCCCGAGAAGCCCACCCTGGAGGGGCTCGAGGCGAAGTGGAGCGCCTCCTGGGATGAGTCCGGCACCTACCGCTTCGAGCGGGCGGCCGCCGAGGATGAGATCTACTCCATCGACACCCCGCCGCCCACGGTCAGCGGATCGCTGCACGTCGGCCACGTCTTCTCCTACACCCACACCGACGCGATGGCCCGCTTCATGCGCATGCGCGGCCGCGAGGTCTTCTACCCGATGGGCTGGGACGACAACGGGCTTCCCGACCGAGCGCCGGGTGCAGAACCACTACGGCGTCCGCTGTGACCCGTCCGTCGCCTACGACCCGGGCTTCGAGCCCCCGGCCGAGCCTTCCGAGCGCGAGCCCGTCGCGATATCGCGCCCCAACTTCGTGGAGCTGTGCCTGCGCCTGACCGAGGAGGACGAGAGCGCCTTCGAGCTGATGTGGCGCTCGCTCGGTCTGTCGGTGGACTGGACGATGACCTACACCACGATCGGCACCCTCGCCCAGCGCATCTCCCAGCGCTCGTTCCTCGGCCTGGTGCGCCGCGGTGAGGCCTACCAGCTCGAGGCACCCACCCTGTGGGACGTCGACTTCCAGACCGCGGTCGCCCAGGCGGAGCTCGAGGACCGCGAGCGTCCGGGCGCGATGCACAAGGTGCGCTTTCACCCTGACGGGGGCGGGGAGGCCCTGATCGAGACCACCCGCCCGGAGCTGATCCCCGCCTGTGTGGCGCTGCTGGCCCACCCCGACGACGAGCGACACCGGGACCTCGTCGGCAGGGAGGCGCTGACGCCGCTGTTCGGGACCCGCGTGCCCGTCAGGACACATCCCGCAGGTCGAGAAGGACAAGGGCACCGGGCTGGTGATGGTGTGCACCTTCGGCGACCTCACCGACGTGACCTGGTGGCGCGAGCTGGGGCTGCCCGTGCGCTCCGTGCTCGGTGCCGACGGCCGCCTCACGCAGGTGCCCTGGGGTGAGGAGGGCTGGGAGTCCGAGGATCCGGCGGCGGCCGGCAAGGCCTACTCCGAGCTCGCCGGGCTGACCATCAACCAGGCTCGTAAACGGATCGTCGAGCTGCTCGGAGCAGGACGGCGACCTCGTCGGCGACCCCCAGCCCGTGACACGGGCGGTGAAGTTCTTCGAGAAGGGCGAGCGCCCGGTCGAGATCATCACCAGCCGCCAGTGGTTCATCCGCACGCTCGATCACCGCGAACGGCTGATCGAGCGCGGGCGCGAGCTGCACTGGCACCCCCCCTACATGAGGGCACGCTTCGAGGACTGGGTGAATGGGCTGAATGGCGATTGGTGTGTCAGCCGTCAGCGCTTCTTCGGGGTCCCGTTCCCGGTCTGGTATGAGATCGACCAGCACGGGGAGATTCGCCACGAGCGCCGCCTGCTGCCCGACGATCACCAGCTGCCCGTGGACCCGTCCACCGAGGCGCCCGCCGGGTACGAGGCCGACCAGCGCGGCAAGCCCGGTGGCTTCGTCGGGGACCCCGACGTGATGGACACCTGGGCGACCTCCTCGCTGACGCCGCAGATCGCGGGCCAGACGGGGGTTGACGCAGAGCTGTGGGAGAAGGTGTTCCCCTTCGACGTCCGCCCCCAGGCCCACGACATCATCAGGACCTGGCTGTTCAGCACGGTCCTGCGCAGTGAGCTGGACGAGCAGGCGCTGCCGTGGAGCAACGCGGCGATCTCCGGGTGGGTGCTCGACCCCGACCGCAAGAAGATGTCGAAGTCCAAGGGCAACGTGGTCACGCCGATGCACCTGCTCGAGGAGCACGGTGCCGACGCGGTCCGCTATTGGGCCGTCAGCGGACGCCCCGGCGCGGACACCGCCTTCGAGGTCCAGCAGATGAAGGTCGGTCGCAAGCTGGCGGTGAAGCTGCTGAACGCTTCGAAGTTCGCGCTCGCCGACCTGCCGCCCGCCGGCGACGAGCTCGCGAGCCCGCTCGACCGGGCCATGATCGCGCGACTGGCGAACGTCGTCGAGCAGGCCACGGCGAGCTTTGAGGACTACGACTACGCCCGCGCGCTGGAGCGCACCGAGACCTACTTCTGGTGGTACTGCGACTACTACCTGGAGCTGGTCAAGGGCCGTCGCTACGACCCCGACCCCGCCGTCGGCGGGCCCGTCAGCCTCGCGCTGCGGCTGTCGTTGTCCACCTTCCAGCGCCTGTTCGCCCCGTTCCTTCCGTTCGTCGCCGAGGAGGTGTGGTCGTGGTGGCAGGACGGCTCGATCCACCGCGCCGCCTGGCCCACCTGCGAGCAGCTGCTGAGCGACGCCCGTGCCGTCGGCGGGGGTCGCGAGGAGGCCGCCCGCGAGGACACGGCCCTGGGGCTCGCCGCCGACGTCCTGCGCGAGGTCCGCAAGGCCAAGTCCGAGGCCCGGCGCCCGATGCGGGCGCCGGTGGCACGCGTCGAGGTGACCGTCCCGGAGTCCCAGCTGCCGGCGCTCGAGCTCGGACGCGAGGACCTGATCGCGGCGGGCACGATCCAGCAGCTGGATGCCGTCCCCGGCGAGGAGTTCTCGGTCGTCGTCGAGCTGGCCGACGAGGACGCCTGAGCGGCGCGCTCGGGTAGGGTCCGCGCCGACGTGCAGCGAACGCTGATCTCAACGCTCCCCGGGAAGGTGGGCGAACAGGTGGAACTCCGCGGCTGGGTTCAGACCGTCCGCGACCAGAAGCGGGTCCAGTTCGTGATCGTGCGCGACGAAACCGGCATGGCCCAGGTGGTGCTGCCCCACGAGGACCCGCCGACCGAGCTCAACACCCTGATCTCGGGCCTCACCGTGGAGTCGGCGATCACCCTCACCGGGGAGGTGGTGGCCGACGAGCGGGTCAAACTGGGAGGCCTGGAGGTGCGCCTGGCGGAGCTGCACGTGGAGTCGGCGGCCGAACCGGAGGTCCCGGTCACCCCGGAGTCGGCTCTGGACAAGCGCATCGACTGGCGCTACGTGGACCTGCGTCGCCCCGACCGGCGGCTGATCTTCGAGGTCCAGACGACCGTCGAGCACGCGATGCGCTCGTTCTGGCGCGAGCACGGTTTCATCGAGCTGCACTCCCCCAAGCTGATGGGGTCGGCCAGCGAGTCCGGGGCGGAGCTGTTCAAGGTCGACTACTTCGACCGCACCGCCTACCTCGCCCAGTCGCCGCAGTTCTACAAGCAGATGGCGATGGCGGCCGGCTTCGGAAAGGTGTTCGAGATCGGGCCGGTGTTCCGCGCCAACCCGTCGTTCACCTCACGCCACGACACCGAGTTCACCAGCGTGGACATGGAGATCTCGTGGATCGACTCTCATGAGGACGTGATGGCCGTCGAGGAGCGCTGGCTGGCACACGTGCTGGCACACACGATCGACGTCCACGGCGAGCAGATCCGCGAGACCTTCGGATCCGAGCTGGAGGCACCGACGGTGCCCTTCCCGAGGGTCACCCTCGAGCAGGCCAAGCAACTGCTGCGGGAGAGCGGTCACGAGCCCCCCGGCGAGGGCCACGACCTCGACCCGCCGAGCGAGCGGGCGCTGTCGGAGCTGATCCTCCAGCGCGACGGACACGAGTTCGCGTTCGTCACCGACTACCCCACCACGGTGCGGCCCTTCTACCACATGCGCCACCCCGAGGATCCGACTCTCACACGCAGCTTCGACCTGCTCTGGAGGGGCCTCGAGCTCACCACCGGCGCCCAACGCGAGCACCGCTACGAGAAGCTCTTGGAGCAGGCCCGCGACAAGAAGGTCGACATCGACTCGATCGACTACTACCTCAACTTCTTCCGCTTCGGGGCCCCTCCCCACGGCGGCCTCGGCTTCGGCCTCACGCGGTTGCTGATGCAGATGCTCAATCAGGACAACGTCAGGGAGGTGACGTTCCTGTACCGCGGGCCCCACCGGCTGGAGCCGTAGGAGGCGCGGCAAACCCACGCGTGCCGCGGGCGTGCCCGCGAGCGGGGCAGGCGTGCCTACCTCACGCTGACGACCACGTACGGCTTCAATCCGAATTCGTCTTCCCCACCGCGGTCGAAGACGCCCACGTAGCACCACCGGCGCGAGCGCCCGGTTTCTTCTTCGACCGGGCAGGTTTCGGCTGTCAGCGACGCTGAGAAGTCACCGTTCTCGGCGACGGTGACTTCTGCAGAGGTTTCGTCGCATTCGAGCGGGAAGAACTGCTCGCCATGGTCGTTGCACTCACCGATCGCGACTTCTTCTCCCGCCGGGAATCCCGACCCACGGACTTCGAACTGCTGGCCCGGCTTCAGGTGTCTGGGGTGAACGACGAGATGAGGTCGCTGTCGGGCTCGGGCCGTCTGGGCCCCGGCCGCCGGTGCCACGAACAGCGCCATCGTCAGCGCGAAGCCCGCCGCCACCCGTGTACTCCTCCTCATACTGACCACCCCCCGGTCGTCGATCGGCTCTGCCGTGGGCGGGGACCGCCCTCGGCGGATTCGTCGCCGAAGCTTACGCCCGTCTACTCGTGCAGGCCGCCGCGCAGGAAGTGCTTGCTCAGCATCGTGAGCTGGCCCTGGTAGCTGGAGCCGATGTCCTTGCCGTAGAGGACGTCCGGCGGCTGGGCCATGCGCTCGAAGGCCAGCTTGCAGACGGGCTGGCGGTGCTCGACCATGAACGAGACGTCGCGGGCGCGGACCTCCAGCGCGGCGCGGCTGCCCTGCGGGGGTCCTTCGCCGGCGTAGCCGAAGCCCGGGTCGAAGAAGCCCGCGTAGTGGGTGCGCAGCTCGCCCGCGGTCGGGTCGTAGGCGAGCATCTCGGCGGCGTGGGTGGGGGGGATGCCGACACCCTCGGCGGACAGCAGCAGGTAAAAGATCTCCGGCTCGAGCACGATCCGGCCGCCGCGCTCGGGGTGGACCGGCTCCCAGTAGTCGCGCCAGCGCAGGGTCTCGGTCCCCGTGAGGTCGATCGGCAGGCTGTTCTTCTTCGCGCGGTAGCCCACGATCGTGTCGGCGTCTCCCGACACGTCGAGGCTCAGGAAGAGCCCGCCCGAGACCGACAGCTCGCGCGTCTGGAGCGGCCGGGAGTCGAGGAACAGCAGCGGGGTGCGGGCGTGGAGCTCGAGCGTTTCGAGATCGTCCAGGCGCCCGTCGCCGGCCATCAGGCGCACCTGGTTGAGGGCCAGTCCTGTCTTCACGCGGATCGCGAACGTGCGCGGGACGACCTCGAGGTACAGCGTGCCCTGGTAGCCCGCGGCGACCTCGTCGAAGCGATGGCTGCGGTCGCTGAGCACGCGCGTGAACACGTCCAGGCGCCCGGTCGAGCTCTTCGGGTTGGCCTTGGCGCGGATCTCAGGCGGCAGCGCCAGGCGCTCGATCAGGGGCACCAGGTAGGGCCGGTCGCGCTCGAGCGTGGCGCCGTCGCGCAGGTCGATGCGTTCGAAGGCGAGGTCCTCGATCTTCTCCTCGACGGTCGAGTCGCTGTCCGGCAGGAAGCTGCAGCGCAGTGCCCACGCGTGCTCCCCGAGTCGCAGGTCGACGCTCGCCGGCTGGACCGCGGAGGCCGGGATCTGCCACGGGTCGGCCCGCAGCCAGCCGGCCGCCAGCGCCTCTCGCAGGAGCTGGGCGGGGAGCACTCCGCGGGTGTCGCTGGGAACGAGCTCGCGCTCGGGCGCCAGGCCGGTCACGGCGCCCTCGCTCACGGACGGTCTCTGCTCGGCATCGGTCACTGAGTCTAAGCAGCGCATGGCCGACCGCGGCGAGCAGTCCCGTCCGCGGTCGTCTTTACCTTCGTTGGGTGTCCATGAAGCAGCTCACCGACGGTGCCGAGGTCGATGCCGTTTTCGTGATCCGCGAGGTCGAGCGCCGGCGGCGCCGCGACGGCGGTGACTACCTGCGCCTGCAGATCGGCGACCGCACGGGCACGGTCACCTGCATGGTGTGGGAGGAGATCCAGGACGTGGAGGAGCTGGCCCGCGCGGGCCAGCCGATCAGGGTTACCGGCCGCTACGTCGTCCACCCCCGCTTCGGGCCCCAGATCAACCTCGGCGGCCTGGGGGCGGCCGAGCCCGGCAGCTTCGAGCCGAGCGAGCTGCTCGACGGACCGTCACGGGACGTGGGCCAGATGGAAGCAGAGGTCCGGGAGCTGCTCGCGACGATCCAGCAGCCGCACCTGCGGGCGCTGTTGACGAGAGTGCTCGGCGAGGACTCCAGCGTGTGGGAGGACTACCGCTTGGCGCCGGCCGCCAAGTACTACCACCAGGCCTACAGGCACGGGCTGCTCGAGCACTCGCTCGGGGTCGCCCAGGCGGTCAGCGCGATCAGCGCCACCTTCGGCGGCATCGACCGCGACGTCGCGGTCACGGGGGCGCTGCTGCACGACATCGGCAAGCTCGAGGCCTACAGCTCCGAGCAGCCCCAGAGCATCGAGCTCACCGACCTCGGCCGGCTACACGGCGAGATCGCCCTCGGCTACTACCGCATCCGCCGCGAGATCGAGAACATCGACGGCTTCCCCGAGCACCTGGCGCGGGCGATCGGGCACATCATCCTGTCCCACCACGGGTCGCTCGAGCACGGCAGCCCGGTCGTGCCCTGCACGCGCGAGGCCACGCTCGTGCACATGATCGACAACCTCGGCGGTCGGCTGGGCAGCTTCGACCGGCTCGAGAAGGCGCTCTCGCCGGGCAACAGCTGGTCGTCCTATGACCGGGCGATCGGAACCGGCGCCTTCTTCGCCGCCCGCGGGGGCGAGGAGGAGGGCGACGACTCGTCCGCGCCAGCCTCCTCGCGCGAAGCCGCCTGAGACGTCCGAGCCCGTTGCGGACGGCGGCGTGCCCGCTCGGCGCGGCTTCCTCGCGCCAGGCCGTCTGATCGGTTCTGGAGGGCGCCGTGCCCCCTCGGGAGCCTCTTGGCGCCAACCCGCGTGAGCCGACCTCCCTCCGAAGCCCGCTGAAACGCCGCAAATAGCGCTGGGGGCCGAAATCGCCGCTCACACGGCCACCCCCTGGCTTCTATCGTTACAGGGCCGATGGCTAAGGACACCGAGAAGCTGATCCGCCAGCTCTCGCTGATCTCCTATCTGATGGCCGAGCGTCGGCCGGTGACGGCTCTGGAGATCCGGCGTGACGTCGAGGGATACAGCGGTATGAACGAGGACGCGTTCGCGCGACGCTTCTACGCCGACCGCTCGGAGCTCGAATCGCTGCGCATCCAGCTCACCGTGGAGCGCCCGTCAGACGGGGCCGCCGAGCAGGAGAACTACTCCCTGCGCCCGGAGAACTTCCACCTCCCCGCGATCGAGTTCACCGACAAGGAGCTGGCGGCCCTGCAGACCGCGTTGAGCCTGCTCGACGGGGAATTCGCCTACGCCGAGCCGCTGCGCCTGGCGCTGCAGCAGATCACCTGGGGAAGGCCGAGCCCCCTGCGGGCCCCCGAGCAGAGCACCGTGGCGCTCGGGATCACCGGCTCGGCGGGCGGACACGAGCTGACGGCGCGGCTGGCCAAGATCGAGACGGCGATCTTCCGCAACAAGACGATCCTGTTCGACTACTACACGATGGAGCGCGACGAGGTCGGCGCCCGCAAGGTGGATCCATACCACCTGATCTTCCAGGGCGGGCAGTTCTACCTGCTCGGCCTCTCCCACGAGCGCAAGGCGATCCGCGTGTTCCGGCTCTCGCGGATCCGGGGCAAGGTGTCCTACGCCACCAAGGCCGAGCACGACTTCCGCCGCCCGGCGGATTTCGACCCGCGCGCCTATGCGAGCCGCGCGGACTGGCAGCTGGGCGAGGAGGAGGGCGTCGCCGAGATCCAGGTCTCCGAGCGCATCGCCTGGCAGGTGGAACGCCACTTCGGCCGCTACGGGGAGGTCCGCCAGCAGGACCCCGAGATGGTGTTCGCCACCAGCTACTCCAACCCCCGCGGGATCATCTCCTGGGTGCTGGGACTCGGCGGAAACGCCCGCCTGCTCGGCCCCGAGGAGCTGACCGGCGAGTTCGACCGGCGCCTGGAGCTGCTCGACGAGCGCCACCGCGAGGGGGTCATGACGGAGGCCGCGTCCGCTGCCCGCCCGCCCAGCGAAGGCCCGGGATCGGCGGCCGGGAGTGCCGCCGGCGGCCGCTCCCGGTCTGAGCGCAGGGCCGAGAAGGCCGACGAGAACGGCCGTACCGAGGCCGCCATCCGCCCCGAGCGCTTCGCCCGCCTGGTGACGCTCGCGAGCATTCTCATCCGCGCCGGCCGCGCGGGTGAACCGGTGTCCTGCGAGGAGGTGCGTGAGCGCCTGCAGCTCAGCGACGAGGAGCTGCGCGAGGACGTCAACGTGCTGAACGTCGTCAACTTCGGTGGCGGCTCCTACGTGCTCTACGCGGAGATCACCGACGACGGGCAGATCGAGGTCGATCCGGAGCCCTACAGCGACAACTTCGACCGGCCCGCCCGGCTGCTGCCGGTGGAGGCCAAGGCGCTGGTGGCGGCGATCGACCTGATCGGCGAGCACCTTCCCGAGGGCTCCCTCACCTCCGCCCGCACGAAGATCGTGGCGGCCCTGGGGGAGGACCCGATGGACCAGGGCCTGCAGGTGGCGACCAGCGGCGCCGACGACTCCGACGTGGCCCGCCGGATCTCCAAGGCGATCTCCCAGCGCAAGCTGATCGAGCTCGATTACTACAAGGAGAACGAGGACGAGCTGACCTCCCGCACGGTCGAGCCCTACGCGCTCACCAACGGCCGCGAGGGCTGGTACGTGGCCTCCTTCGACCCGGCCCGCGACGGCGTGCGCCACTTCCGCCTGGACCGCATCAAGAAGGTCTCGATCACCGGCCAGAAATTCAAGCCCCGCCCGGAGGTGGACCCCGCCGCTGAGGTGGACGGATGGCTGCGCACGGGCGAGGTGCCGGCCTCGGCGATTGCCCGTGTGTGGGTCTCGCCCGACCGCGCCCGCTGGGCACGGGAGGCACGCAGGGTGGTGGGCGAGTGCCGTGACGGCGCCGTGATCGTGGAGCTCAGCTTCGCCGGCGTGGACTGGCTCGTGCGCGAGGTCCTCAAGGAAGCCGGGGATGCCGCCGTGATCGAGCCCGAGGAGGCACGCGAGGCCGTGCTGGCCGCCGTCGCCCGGGTGCGCGAGGCGGGCGCGGCCGCCGCCGTCGCGTAGTCAGGGAAGGTCCGAGCATGCCGGGGCCCCCCACGCTGTTCGTCTGTCACGGCGATGAAGGCGGCCCGCGCATCCATCCCTGCCGACGCGTCCAGGAGGCGCTGGAGACCGCCGGGATCCCCTATGAGAAGGTCATCGGCGGGCACGGAAGCCCGATCCCGTTCCTGCGCAAAGGCTCCCGCGAGGAGCTGCGCGAGCAGACCGGCTCCACCAAGCTGCCGGCGCTGAAGACCGCCGACGGCGAGGTCGTGATCGGCTCGAAGGCGATCCTCGCCTGGATCTCCGAGCAACAGGCCGCGGGCTCGGCCGCACCGGCCGCTTGAGCCGCCGCAGCCAGATCACGATGAGCGACCAGGAGGCCGGCGCCTTCCTGGCCGACGAGCGCACGCTGACCTGCGCCACCGCCGGCCCGCGGGGGTGGCCCCACCTGATGCCGCTCTGGTACGTCCTGCGAGAGGCCCCCGAGGGGGAGCCGGGGCCGCGGCTGTGGGCCTGGACCTACGCCGCCTCCCAGAAGGTCCGCAACCTCGAGCGCGACCCCCGGGCGAGCGTGCAGGTGGAGGCCGGCGAGCTCTACCACGAACTGCGTGGGATCGCGCTGGAGTGCGAGGTCACGATCCACCGCGAGAGCGACCGCGTGGCGGAGCTCGGGCTGGAGATCTTCACCCGCTACGCCTCGCCGCGGGACGAGCCGCCGGTGGACAACCTGCCGGCGGAGGTGGCCGAGATGGTGTCCGGTCAGGCGCTCAAGCGGGTGGGGCTGGAGTTCTGCGAGCGCCGCCGGGCGAGCTGGGATCACCGCAAGCTCGGCGGGGTCTACTAGGCCGCCGCTAGGCTTCGCCGCCGATGCAAGCGCTCAAGGGCCTGATCCTGTCCGGCGGCAAGGGCACCCGCCTGCGCCCGATAACCCACACCAGCGCCAAGCAGCTGGTTCCGGTGGCCAACAAGCCGGTGCTGTTCTACGGCATCGAAGCGATGGCCGAAGCGGGCATCGAGGAGATCGCGATCATCATCGCCCCCGAGACCGGACGCGAGATCGAAGCGGCCGCCGGCGACGGCTCGCGCTTCGGCGTGCGCCTCACCTACGTGCTCCAGGATGAGCCGGCCGGGCTGGCCCATGCGGTGCTCACCGCCGAGCCGTTCCTCGGCGAGGACCCGTTTGTCATGTACCTCGGCGACAACCTGCTCCAAGGCGGGATCGCGGAGCTGGTCAGCGCCTTCGACGAGCATCGTCCGGACGCCCTGATCCTGCTCACCCCGGTACCCGACCCCGAGCACTACGGGGTCGCGCAGCTGGCAGACGAGAGCACCGGCGAGGCGGGCACGGTGGTGCGGCTGGTCGAGAAGCCGGCCGAGCCGATCGGCGACCTCGCGCTGGTGGGCGTGTACATGTTCACTGGCGCGATCCACGGGGCGGCCCGCGCGATCGAGCCCTCGGACCGGGGCGAGCTGGAGATCACCGACGCGATCCAGCGGCTGATCGACGACGGCCTGCGGGTGGAGCCCCATGTCGTCCGCGGCTGGTGGAAGGACACCGGGCGCCTGGAGGACATGCTCGAGGCCAACCGCCTGGTGCTCGACAACCAGGTCGAACGCATCGACGGCGAGCTGCTCGACTCCCAGGTCGAGGGCCGGGTGGTGATCGAGGCCGGCGCGAAGCTCGAGCGCACCACCGTCCGGGGGCCGGCGATCGTGGGCGCGGGAGCCCGGCTGAGCGACTGCTATGTGGGCCCGTACACGGCGATCGGCGAGGACTGCACGATCAGCGGAGCGGAGATCGAGCACTCGATCCTGCTCGAGGGATGCACTGTCGCCGGGCTGGACGGGCGCATGGAGTCCTCGCTGCTCGGGCGCGGTGTGACGATCCGACGCGGCGAGCGCCAGCCGCGCGCCTACCGCTTCATGGTCGGCGACAGCTCCGACATCTCGATCCCGTGAGGGTGCTCGTGACGGGCGCCGGGGGGATGCTCGGCCGGGACGTGCTCGCCGCCGCCCGCCGTGCGGGGCACGAGCCGCTTCCCCTCGCCCACGGGGAGCTCGACGTCTGCGACGGCGTGGCCGTGGCGTCGGCGATCGCGAGCGCCGCCGCCGACGCGGTGGTCAACTGCGCCGCGTGGACCGACGTCGATGGCGCCGAGGAGCATCGCGAGCAGGCCTTCGCGGTCAACGCCGAGGGCGCCGGGGTGCTGGCGCGGGCCGCCGGCGAGGCGGGGCTGGCGATGGTCCACGTCTCCAGCGACTACGTCTTCGACGGGCATCCCCCGGCGGAGGGGCGGTCATACCGCGAGTCGGACCCCACCGCTCCCCTGTCTGCCTACGGCCAGAGCAAGCTCGCCGGCGAGCAGCAGGTGCTGGCGGCCGCCGGGGAGCACACGGTCGTGCGCTCGGCCTGGCTGTTCGGCCTCGGTGGCCGCAACTTCGTCGCCACGATGCTGCGCCTGGCCGGCGAGCAGCGCGAACGCGGCGAGCCGTGCGAGGTCCGGGTCGTCACCGACCAGGTCGGCTCGCCCACCTGGACCGGCCACCTGGCGCCCGCCCTGATCGGCCTGCTGGAGCGCCGCGTGAGCGGTCTCGTGCACCTCGCGGGCGGCGGGCAGGTGTCCTGGAACGGGCTCGCCGCCGAGGCCTTCCGCCAGTCCGAGGTGCAGTGTGAGGTCAAGCCTGCGAGCACCGCCGAGATGGGCCGCCCAGCGCCCCGGCCGCCCTTCTCGGCGCTCGAGTCCGAACGCGATGACGTGCTGCCGCTGCCCCCCTGGCAGGACGGGTTGGCGGGGTATCTGGCGGCCGGCGCTGGGATGATCCGCGCGTGAGGCTGCTCGTCTGCGGTGGCGCCGGTTTCATCGGCTCGACGTTCGCTCGCCAGCGGCTGCGCGAGCACGGCGACGAGGTGACCGTGCTCGACAAGCTCACCTACGCGGGCCGGGAGGAGAGCCTCACCGACATCCGCGAGCAGCCCGGCTTCCAGTTCCTGCGCGGCGCGATCGAGGATCCCGAGGCGGTCAGCGTGGCGGTCGCCGCCTCCGGCGCCCAGGCGATCGTGAACTTCGCCGCCGAGACCCACGTGGACCGCTCGATCGCCCAGCCCGACGCCTTCGTGAAGACCCACGCGCTCGGCACCTACGTGCTGCTGGAGGCCGCCCGCGAGCACTCTCTGCGCTACGTGCAGGTGTCCACCGATGAGGTGTACGGCTCGATCGAGGAGGGGACCTTCACCGAGCACAGCCCGCTGGCCCCCTCCTCGCCCTATTCGGCCACCAAGGCCGGCGCCGACCTGCTCGTGCAGGGGTATCACCACACCTACGGGATGGACGTCGTCATCTGCCGGGGCTCCAACAACTACGGCCCCTACCAGTACCCCGAGAAGCTGATCCCGCTGATGATCCTGAACGCGATCCACGGTGACCCGCTGCCCGTCTACGGCGACGGCATGCAGGTCCGCAACTGGATCCACGCCGAGGATTTCGCAGCCGCGATCGGGTTCGTGCTCGAGCACGGCGCCGCCGGCGAGGTGTACAACGCCGGCGGTCCCGACGAGGAGACCAACATCGAAGTCGTGCGCCGCATCATCGAGCTGACCGGCGCACAGGAGTCCCAGATCGAGCACATCACCGACCGCCCCGGCCACGACCGCCGCTACTCGCTCTCCTCCGAGAAGGTGCGGGGGCTCGGCTGGCAGGCCCGCGCCCGCTTTGCCGCCGGGCTAGAGCAGACCGTCGGCTGGTATCGCGAGAACTCGTGGTGGTGGGAGCCGATCCGGTCCGGGGACTACCGCGCCTACTACGAGCGCCAGTACGGCCGCGCCCTGGGCTCCTGAGACGCCCGCGGGCCTCCGCTCCTGAGACGCCCGGGCCTAGGCTCCTGAGACCTTCCAGCCGGCCGTTTCCTTGACCAGCGGGATCGCTTTTTCGCGGCTTTTGCCTTCGTAGGTGCTCTTGACCTTGGCGGTGGCGCTCTTGCCGTCCGGGGCCACCTTCACCGACACGATCGTCGCTTCCAGGTTGTCGATCTGGGCGAGCTGGTGTTTGAGCGCTTCTTCGCACTTCTTGCGCCCGCCCAGCTTGGCCACGATCGCCGCCGAGAGGTCGTTCTTGCAGATGTCTTCGCGGTTGGAGGAGGTCGCGTCGCTCTGCAGGCTGGAGACCCGCTGGGCGACTTCGCGTTCGACCCCTTTGAAGGAGGACGTCGAGGTGGTGCTCCCGCAGGCGGCGAGCGCCGGGACACAGAGACACAGCGCGATCAGGGGGCGGACGCGGGCCATTCGGGCGACCACAGGCTAGCGCCCGCCCGTCCCGCGGGGGCCGCCCGTGGGGAGCAGATAGCCTGGGCCGAGGATGGCCCTGGAGTACTTCGCACCCGCCACCCGCCGCTGGTTCGAGAGCGCCTTCGGCGAGCCCACCCCCGCCCAGGAGCAGGCCTGGCCGGCGATCGCCCGGGGCGAGCACGTGCTCGTGTGCGCCCCCACCGGCTCGGGCAAGACGCTGGCGGCATTCTTGTGGGCGCTGGACCGGCTGGCGGCCGAGGAGCAGCCCCGGGCGGGCGTACGCGTCGTCTACGTGAGCCCCCTGAAGGCCCTCGCCTACGACATCGAGCGCAACCTGCGGGCGCCTCTGAAGGGGATCGGCGCCGAGGAGATCCGGGTCGGGATCCGCACCGGGGACACCCCCCAGCGCGAGCGCGCGGCGATGGCCCGCAACCCGCCGGACATCCTCGTCACGACCCCCGAGTCGCTGTATCTGATCCTCACCTCCCAGGCCCGCACGATGCTCACCGGCGCCCAGGCGGTGATCGTCGATGAGATCCATGCCGTCGCCGCCACCAAGCGCGGCTCTCACCTGGCCCTGACGCTGGAGCGCCTGGAGCTGCAGGCCGGCGCCGGGCTGCAACGGATCGGCCTCAGCGCGACCCAGAACCCGCTCGAGGAGGTCGCCCGCTTCCTCGGCGGCCCCCAGCGGGAGGTGACGATCGTGGACGCCGGCATCCGTAAGCCGCTCGACCTGCGCATCGAGGTGCCGGTGGAGTCGATGAGCCACCTGGCCGGCGGGGGCGAGATGGCTCCCGAGCTGGACGGCTGGGAGAGCCCGGAACGCTCGATCTGGCCCGCCATCTACCCGGAGCTGCTGCGCCAGGTTCGCGAACACAACTCCACGATCGTGTTCGTCAACAACCGGCGGGCGGCCGAGCGGGTGGCGTTGCGCCTGAACGAGCTGGCCGCCAGCGAGGACAGCGAGCAGGCCGGCGGCGAGGACAACGCCGGCGCGGGTGCGGGCGGCGGGGGTTCCGGCGGCGAGCCCCCCGTCGAGGTCGCCCGCGCCCACCACGGTTCGCTCGCCCGTGAGGAGCGCACGAAGGTCGAGGAGCTGCTGAAGCAGGGACGGCTGCCGTGCCTCGTGGCCACCAGCTCGCTGGAGCTGGGGATCGACATGGGAGCCGTCGACCTCGTGCTGCAGGTCGAGTCCCCCAAGTCGGTGGCCAGGGGCCTGCAGCGCATCGGCCGCGCGGGCCACGGCGTAGGCGAGGTGAGCGTGGGGCGGATCTTCCCCAAGTTCCGCGGCGATCTGCTCGAGAGCGCGGTCGTGGCCCGGCGCATGCGCGAGGGCCTGATCGAGCCGACGGTGGTGCCCCGCAACGCGCTCGACGTGCTCGCCCAGCAGATCGTGGCGATCGCCGTGGCGGCGGAGGGCTCGGCCGCCGGGCGGGGCAGGGGCGAGGGCGACGCGGTCCCAGGCCACGGTGACGGCGGCGCCGATGAGGACGGCGCCGTGTCCGTTGACGAGCTGCACGAACTGGTGCGGCGCACCCACTCCTACGCCGAGCTCTCCCGGGAGCTGCTGGAGAACGTGCTCGACATGCTCGACGGTCGCTATCCCTCACAGGAGTTCGGGGAGCTGCGGGCGCGGATCGTGTGGGATCGCCTGGCGGGCACCATCCGGGCGCGCCGGGGCTCCCGCCAGCTGGCGGTCGCCAACGCCGGCACGATCCCCGACCGCGGCCTGTACGCGGTCACGCTCCCGGACGGCCGGCGGGTGGGGGAGCTCGACGAGGAGATGGTCTACGAGGCCCGCGCCGGTCAGACCTTCCTGCTCGGCGCCTCCACCTGGCGCATCGAGGAGATCGGGCGGGACCGCGTGATCGTGACGCCGGCCCCCGGGGTGCCGGGCGCGGTTCCGTTCTGGAAGGGCGACTCGGTGGGACGCGAGAAGGAGCTCGGGGCCGCGATCGGCGCCTTCTCCCGATGGGCGGTGGACCAGGACGAGCAGACCCTGCAGCGCGAGTACGACCTCGACGAGCGGGCGGCCCGCAACCTGCTCGAGTTCCTCGGGGAGCAGCTACAGGCCACGCGCGTGCTGCCGAGCGATCGCACGATCGTGCTCGAGCGCTTCCGCGACGAGATCGGCGACTGGCGCCTGTGCGTGCTTTCTCCCTACGGGGGACGGGTCCACTCGGCCTGGGCGCTGGCGCTGTCGGCACGGATGCACGAGCGCTTCGGCGTGGAGGCCGACGCGATCGCGGCCGACGACGGGATCGTGCTGCACCTCCCCGACCTCGACGCCGACGACACCGAGTCGCTGCCGTCGGCCGCCGAGCTGCTGCTGCTGGACCCCGATGAGGTCGAGCAGGCGGTCACCGGCGAGGTCGGCGGCTCCGCCCTGTTCGGGGCTCGCTTCCGCGAGAACGCCTCCCGGGCGCTGCTGATCCCGCGCGCCTACCCGGGCCGCCGCACGCCGTTGTGGCAGCAGCGCCTGAAGGCCCAGAGCCTGCTCGAGGTGGCGCGCCGCTACAGCGACTTCCCGATCGTGCTGGAGACCTACCGGGAGTGCCTGCGGGACGTGCTCGACGTGCCCGGCCTGCAGGCCCTGCTGCGCGACCTGCACGCGCGCGAGGTGTCGCTGGTGGAGGTCGAGACGCGCACCGCCTCGCCGTTCGCCTCCTCGCTGCTGTTCGACTACGTGGCGACCTACATGTACGAGGGCGACACGCCCACGGCCGAGCGCCGCGCGGCCGTGCTGTCGCTGGACCGCGACCTGCTGCGCGAGCTGCTGGGCCAGGAGGAGCTGCGCGAACTGATCGACCCCGGCGCCCTGGAGCGGGTCGAGGACGACCTGCAGCGGCGCTCGGAGATGACCCGCGCGACCGGCAGCGACGAGCTGCACGACGTGCTGCGCCAGGTGGGCGACCTCGACGAGCCCCAGGCCCGCGAACGGGTACTCGAGGGGATCGACGCCGCCAGCCTGCTGCGCCAGCTGGTGGGCGAGCGCCGGGCGATCCGGCTGCGCCTGGCCGGGCGCGAGCGCTACATCGCGGCCGACGAGGCCGGCCTCTACCGGGACGCGCTCGGGGCGGCGCCCCCGGGCGGGCTGCCGGAGGCGTTCGTGGCCCCCGTGGAGGACGCCCTGACACAGCTGGTGGCACGCTACGCCCGCACCCACGGGCCCTTCACCACCGCCCAGCTGCACGAGCGCTACGGCGTCGACGGTGGTCCGGTGCTGCGCGAGCTCGAGCGCGCGGGAACGCTCGTACGCGGCGAGCTGCGCCCCGGCGGCAGCGAGCGCGAGTGGTGCGACGTGGAGGTCCTGCGGCGCCTGCGCCGGGCCTCGCTGGCGGCCCTGCGCAAGGAGATCGAGCCCGCCGAGGAGCGCCGGCTGGCGGCCTTCCTGCCCGCCTGGCAGGGCATCGACCGGCGCGCCCGCGCGGGCGCCGGGGTCGACCGCCTGCGCGAGGTGCTGGTGCCGCTGCAGGGGCTGGCGCTGCCGCTGGAGAGCTGGGAGCGCGACGTGATCCCCCGCCGCACGGGCGCCTACTCACCCTCGTGGCTGGATGAGCTGTGCGCCAGCGGCGAGCTGGCCTGGGTCGGGGCCGGGCCGCTGGGACGCTCCGGCCGCGTGGCGCTCTACTTCCGCGAGGACGCCCCCACGATCGGCCCGCCCTCCGCCGGCGGTCCCTCGCAACCGCCCTCCGGGCCCGAGCACGAGCTGATCCGCGACTGCCTGCAGCAGGGGCCCGTGCTTCTTCTCGGAGATGCTGGTGGCCTGCGACGCGCCCGCCGAGGCCCTGCGCGAGGCGCTGTGGGACCTGGTGTGGGCCGGTGAGGTGACCAACGACGCGTGGGCGCCCCTGCGGGCCCCGCGGCTGACGCTCGCGCGCGGCGGCCAGGGCGCGCGCGCCGGGTCCCTCGAGGGGCAGCTCGCGGGTGCCAATGCGGGCGCTCCCGGCCCCGCCCGCGAACGCCCGGGGCGGGGCGGCTTCTCCGCGCGCTCGCGCTTCGGCAGCCGCCGGCGCAGCGGGGCCCAGTCGCAGGTCCAGGGCCGCTGGTCGCTGGCCGGCGGGATCTTCGGCGCCGACGCGGAGGACCCGGCCGGCGCTCCCGACCGCCGCCGTGCGCTGGCCGAACTGCTGCTCGAGCGCTACGGCATCGTCACCCGCGAGCAGGTGCTGGCGGAGAACGTCCGCGGCGGCTTCGCGGGGCTGTATGACACCTTCAACAAGCTCGAGACGCTCGGTGTGTGCCGGCGCGGGTACTTCATCGAGGGCATGGGCGGAGCCCAGTTCGCGCTCCCGGGGGCCGTCGAGCGCCTGCGCGCGCCGGACGCCCGCGAGTCGACCCTGGTGATCGCGGCCACCGACCCCGCCCAGCCCTACGGCGCCGCCCTGCCCGTGGCCCAGGCGGGAGCGCGAGCAGGGGCGCCCGGCGCGCGTGGCCGGCGCCTACCTGGTGCTCGTGTGACGAGCAGCCGGCGCTGTACCTGGAGCGCGGCGGGCGCAGCCTGCTGACGCTGATCGAGCCGCAGGCCGCCGCCGGCGCTGCCGGGGCCCTTCGCCGAGCAGGGCGGACCGCTGCGGGCCGCCCTGGAGGCGCTCGCCGAGGCGGTCCGCGGCGGGCGTCTGGGTCGGATCTCGCTGGAGCGGATCGACGGTGAGCCGGCGATGGGCAGCCCGCTGGCAGAGCTGTTGGTCGAGCTCGGCTTCCACTCCGGACCGCGGCGCCTGACGCTCAGCGCGATGAACGGGGAGGCCCGCAGCCGGCCCCGCAGGGTCGGGCACAAGGGGGCGGCCCACATCGAGCCGGGCAACACGCTCGCCAGCTTCGACGCCGCCCTGCGCCACGACGTTGACATGATCGAGCTCGACGTCCTCAGCGAGCACACCGACGCCAGCGGCCCGCTGCTGCTGGCCCACGACTACGAGGACATGCACTCGCGCGTGCCCGTCACCCTGCACGAGGCGCTGGAGCACCTGTCCGGGCCGAGCTTCGCCGGGATCGAGCTGGACGTGGACATCAAGCTGCCCGGCTACGAGCACCGCGTGCTCGACGCGCTGCATGAGTTCGAGCTGATCGAACGCGGACGCTGATCAGCGGCATGTTCACCGAAGGGCTCGATCTGATCCGGCGCCTGGAGCCGGGCGTGCGCCTGGGGTGGTCGGTGCCACGGGTGCGGCGCGACTACACCACCGACATGCTCACCGCCGTGCCGGCGCTGGCGGCCCTCACCGGCTATCGCGCGCTGCTGCCCCGCCGCGCCCGTCGGGCGCTCGCCGAGGGTCGCTACGACGCGATCATGGCCCACTGGCGGGTGGTCACCCCGGCGCTCGTGCGGGCGGTCGCGGAGGGCGGCGGTCAGCTGTACGTGTGGACCGTGGACGACGCGCGCCTGATCGCCAAGCTGACCGCGATGGGGGTCGACGGAATCATCACCAACGACCCCCGCCTGTTCGCGCTGGCCTGATCAGAGCGAGCACCTGGCAGCGCTGAACCCTTCCGGTTCGGCGCCCACCAGGGCCTTGCGCCCGGCAGTCGTCGGCAGCGTGGCGTGCGGGCGAACTGGTGCCCGGAATGCATCCAGCGAAAGCCGACCATCCCCCGCAGCACGAACTTGCCGCGGCCCTGGGGCGGCTTCAGCGTGAAGCTCCAGCCGCTCTGGCGGGCGGAGCTGGAGCCGGCCCCGACGAGCACCCAGCCGCTGCTCGAGGAGGGCAGTGGGGCCCACTGGTTGACGGCGTCCAGGTATTCGAGCCCGAAGCTCATGTAGAGCTTGTCGCTCGGCCTGCCGTCGCCGGGCATCGAGCCCCTGATCCCGACCGTGTTGGCTTGCTTGGGCGAGTTGCAGACGTCGATCGTGGCCCACAGTTCGCGCGAGCGCATCAGCGCCTGCGGCGTCGGCGTGCCGGCGTGCGGGGTGCCGGTGGTGGCGGCCAGCGCCCCGGCGCCGGTGAGCGGCCCCGAGCCGGCGAGCGCAGCGGTGGCGGCCAGGCAGGCGGCGGCCAGCGCGAGGGGAGCGGGCGCGCGGCGGGCGAGACTCATCAGGCGGTCGCGGGACGCTGCCATGGTGGGACGATAGCGCCGGCCATTCACTACGGGCGCCGGTGGGGCGCGGGGCCCGCGGGAAGCTCCTGCGGCGGTCACGGGTCCGCATCGGTGTGGTATTCCCTTCGGCGATATGGGGGATATGAGAACCGCTGAGGTCGTCGAGCTGCTGGCACGGGTGCCGGCCTTCGAAGCGCTCGACCCTGCAGACCTCGAGCGGATCGCGGAGGTGGCGGTACCGCGCAGCTTTGACCCCGGGCAGCTCGTGTTCCGCGAGGGCGACGACAGCGACACCTGTTACATCGTGCGCGACGGTCAGGCCCGTGCGATCCGCAGCCACAGCGACGGGCGCACGATCACGCTGGCCACCTTCGGTCCCGGTGACATCTTCGGCGAGCTGGCGATGTTCGAGGACGAGCGCCGCTCGGCGACGATCGAAGCGATCGAGCCGATCGCCGTGGTGGGCGTGCTCGGGGGCGATATGCGCAGGCTGATGAGCGAACATCCGGGCATCGCGATGCGCCTCGCGGTGGCTCTCGCGGGCCGCCTGCGGGAGACCAACGAGCGCCTCTCGCGGCAGTCCTTCCAGACCGTCCAGAGCCGCGTGGCCGTCGTCCTCAGCCAGCTCGTGCAGGCGGAGGTCGATGCCGGCCGGGCCAACGGCGACGTGCTCGTGACCGCCACCCAGGCGGACCTCGCCCAGCTGGCCGGCTCCTCGCGTGAGTCCGCAAGCCGCTTTCTGGCGGTACTCGAGCGGGCGGGGGTGATCTCCCAGGGCCGCGGCCGGCTGGTCGTCCACGACCCCCAGGCGCTGGAGCAGTATGTCTTCTAGGGACCCGAGCCCGGCCGAGAGCGAGCGGCCCCGCGGACGGGAGTTCTCGGCCGGCGGGGTGATGGTGCGGGGGCGCGAGGTGGCGGTGATCGTGCCGACGCGCCGGGCCGCCGACGGCTCGCGCGTGCTGGCGCTCCCGAAGGGCCACGCCGACGGCTCGGAGACGGCGATCGAGGCCGCCGCCAGGGAGGTGCGGGAGGAGACCGGGCTGACGGGCTCGCCGGTGTGCGAGCTGGGGGAGTCCCGCTACTGGTACCGCCGCGACGGGCGCACGATCGGAAAGACGGTCGCCTTCTACCTGTTCGAGTACGAGGGCGGCGACGTCTCCGACCACGACGACGAGGTCGAGGACGTACGCTGGGTCGGCCTGGAGGAGGCGCGGCGGACCCTCACCTACGAGGGCGAGAGGAAAGTCGTCGAGCGCGCCATCGCCTACCTGGACAAAGACCGATAGCCTGCTGCCCGCGATGCAGGTCCTCAACTTCTACTCGACGATCTTCGCCGACGAGCTCAAGCGGGGTCGCAAGACGGCCACGATCCGCCTCGGCAACAAGTCCAGCAAGTACCGCAAGAACCAGGCCGTGCTGGTCACGATCGGCTTCCAGTACTCGCCCCGCGAACGGATCTTCGAAGCGGTCATCGACCAGGTCGAGGTGATGAAGCTCGGTGACCTCTCCCCGCGGGACATCAAGCACGACAACCCGGAGTTCCGCCGCCACGAGGAACTGATCAACTTCCTCGAACAGATCTACGACCGCACGGTCTCGGTCGAGGACACCGTGACGGTCGTGCGCTTCTCCCAGATCATCGACAACCCGAGCGGCATGACCCAGGCCATGAAGGGCTTCGGCGGCGCCCAGAACTGAAGCTCCGCGGCGCCCCGGTAGGGCGCGGCGACAGGCCCTCCGGACCCATCGATCCACGGCAGATCCGGCTTGGCGCGGCTTTTCGAGCCCGCAAGCTCCGGAAATGCAAGAAAATTGGCAGTCTCGGTGCCCGACTGCCAAAAAGACTTCGGAAGGCCGCGGAAAACGTATATATTGAAGGGACTGTTGGCACTCTCGCCATGTGAGTGCCAGAGGCGGGATTACGTCCCGCGGGGCACATTTCCCCCGTGTTGCACTCTCTAGATGGAGGTTCTTTAGAACATGAAGCTCAAGCCCCTGGGCGATCGCCTGATCGTGCAGGCGATCGAGGAGGAGCAGACCACCGCGAGTGGGATCGTGCTCCCCGACACCGCCAAGGAGAAGCCGCAGAAGGGCAAGGTGCTTGCCGTCGGCGACGGCAAGCTCGACGAGGACGGCAAGCGGATCCCGCTTGACGTGAAGAAGAACGACGAGGTCCTGTACAGCAAGTACGGCGGGACCGAGATCAAGGTCGACGGCGAGGACCTGCTCGTGTTGCGCGAGTCCGACGTCCTCGCACGCGTCGAGGCATAGGAGAAGCTGAAGATATGGCTCACAAGGAACTGAAGTACAGCTCAGAGGCGCGCAATGCGCTTGAGGCTGGCGTCAACGCGGTGGCAAACGCCGTCAAGGTGACGCTCGGCCCGAAGGGGCGCTACGTCGTGCTCGACAAGAAGTTCGGCGCGCCCACCATCACCAACGACGGCGTCACGATTGCTCGCGAGATCGAGGTCGAGGACGTCTTCGAGAACCAGGGTGCCCAGCTCGTGCGCGAGGTGGCCACGGCCACCAACGACGTGGCCGGCGACGGCACCACCACGGCCACCGTGCTGGCCCAGGCGATCGTTCGCCAGGGCCTGAAGAACGTGGCCGCGGGCGCCAACCCGCTGGCGCTGAAGCGGGGCATCGAGACGGCCGTCGACGACGTCGTCAAGAACATCGCCACCCAGTCCAAGGAGGTCTCCGGCAAGGACCAGATCGCCCGCGTGGCGACGATCTCGGCCGGCGACGAAGAGATCGGCGACGTGATCGCCGACGCGATCGAGAAGGTCGGCAAGGACGGCGTGGTAAACGTCGAGGAGGGCCAGACGTTCGGCATGGACCTCGAGTTCACCGAGGGCATGCAGTTCGACAAGGGCTACATCTCGCCCTACATGGTCACCGACCAGGACCGCATGGAGGCGGTGCTCGAGGACCCCTACATCCTGATCGCGAACTCGAAGATCGGCTCCGTGCGGGACATCCTGCCGGTGCTCGAGGCAGTGATCCAGAGCGGCAAGCCGATCCTGATCATCGCCGAGGACGTCGAGGGCGAGTCGCTCGCGACGCTGGTCGTCAACAAGCTCCGCGGCACCTTCACGGGTGTGGCCGTCAAGGCACCGGGCTTCGGCGACCGCCGCAAGCGGATGCTCGAGGACATCGCGATCCTCACCAACGGCGAGGTGATCACCGAGGAGATGGGCCTGAAGCTGGAGAACACCCAGCTCTCCCAGCTCGGACGTGCTCGCCGCGTGGTGGTGACCAAGGACACCTCCACGGTGGTGGACGGCGCCGGTGACACCGCGGCCATCAAGGGCCGTATCAACCAGATCAAAGCCGAAATCGAGAACACCGACTCGGACTTCGACCGCGAGAAGCTCCAGGAGCGCCTGGCCAAGCTCTCCGGCGGGGTGGCGGTCGTCAAGGTGGGCGCCGCGACCGAGACGGAGATGAAGGAGAAGAAGCACCGCGTCGAGGACGCTCTGCAGGCCACCCGGGCGGCACTCGAGGAGGGCATCGTGCCCGGTGGTGGCGTCGCGCTGCTGCAGGCATCGAGCGCCGTCAACGTGGGCAACGGGTCCACAGCCGTCCACAGCGAGGACGGCAGCGACGACGAGCGGACCGGGGCACGGATCGTGCTGCGGGCGCTCGAGGAGCCGCTCCGTCAGCTGGCCGAGAACGCCGGCCTGGAGGGCTCGGTCGTGGTCAACGACGTGCGCAAGGCCAAGAAAGGCCAGGGCCTGAACGCCGCCACGGGTGAGATCGTCGATCTCGTCGCGGCGGGGATCATCGACCCGGCGATGGTGACGCGCTCTGCGCTGCAGAACGCCGCCTCGATCGCCAAGAACATCCTCACGACCGAGGCGATCGTCGCCGAGGTCCCCGAGAAGGAAGGCAATGGCGCCGGTGGCGGCGGCATGCCCGACATGAGCGGGATGATGTAGCAGTGCCCCGGCCCCCACTGGGGGCCGGGCTGCGGGCGACTCCCCGCGAGACGCCCGCGACCGTTGCGGCTAGGGGTCCGGCAGAGCGCCGGGCCCCTTCGCATTTCTGCGGCGCGATCGGACCCGCGTCACGGTCGGCGCGAGGGGTGCGGGCAGCGTCTCTAGGCTTCGACGTCCTCGACCGAGCGCGGCCCGGCGCCGACGTACTTGGCGGTCGGGCGGATCAGCTTGGCTTCGCGCTTCTGCTCGAGCACGTGGGCCGACCAGCCGGCCACGCGGGCGCAGGTGAACATCGGCGTGAACAGGTCCGGCGGCACTTCCGCCAGGTCGAGGATCACGGCCGACCAGAACTCCACGTTGGTGGCGAGCACGCGGTCGGGCTGGCGCACCTGCAGCTCTGCCAGGGCGGCCTTCTCGAGCGCCTCGGCGGCCTCGAAGCGGGGCGAGCCGAGTTCCGAGCAGGTCCGCCGCAGCACGCGGGCGCGGGGGTCTTCGGCACGGTAGATGCGGTGCCCGAAGCCCATCAGGCGCTCGCCGCGGTCGAGTGCGTCGCTGACCCACCTGGCGGCGTCGCCGGTCTGTTCGACTTCATCGAGCATCTTCAGGACGCGCGAGGGGGCACCGCCGTGGAGCGGACCGGACAGCGCCCCCACGGCGGCCGAGAGGGCGGCGGCGCAGTCGGCGCCGGTGGAGGCCACCACGCGGGCGGTGAAGGTGGAGGCGTTCACGCCGTGCTCGGCGGCCGAGATCCAGTAGGCGTCGATCGCCTTCACGTGCTCGGGGTTGGCCTCGCCGCGCCAGCGAATCAGGAAGCGCTCGGGAATCGTCCCGCCCTCGTCGATCAGCGGCTGGGGCACGGGCGGGCGGCCGGTGCCGCGTGCGGACTGGGCCACGAACGACAGTGCCATCACGGATGCCCGGGCGAGGTTCTCGCGGGCCTCCTCGTCGCTGATGTCGATCAGCTGGCCGAAGCCCCACTCGGGGGCCAGCATCGCCAGCGCGGACTGGACGTCCACGCGGTGGTCACCGGAGCGGACCGTGAGCGCGTGGGGTTCGGCGGGGGGCAGGCCGGGTTTGAAATGGCCGTCGACGAGCAGACCCCAGACCTGCTCGTAGGGGACGCGGCCGACGAGGTTCTCGATGTCTACGCCGCGGTAGCGCAGAGCGCCACCCTCTTTGTCGGGCTCCGCGATCTCGGTTGCGAAGGCGACGACCCCTTCGAGGCCGGAATGGACCTCGGGGCTTGTGGTAACCGCGCTCATGGCACTCGCTTTCTGGCAGAGGATGCTTGACGGGGAGCTGCCTTGTGGGCAGGGACATATCGTCGCAGGAATGGGCTCGGGAGTAGGCTTGCAGGCGCTGAGCCCAGCCCGGCGCGAGCTGCGCCCGGGGTGCCGACAAGGAGGCTTCGAGGATGCCCGACAGCGACATTTTGTTCCGTTCTGCCACCGAGCTGGCAGCCATGGTCCGCGACGGCGAGGTCTCCTCCCGTGAGCTCGTGGAAACGTCCTTGGAGCGCATCGAGGAGCTCAACCCCGAGCTCAACGCGTTCGTGGAGGTGGACGCCGAGGGCGCCCTGGCGGCCGCCGACGCGATCGCCCCCGGTGACGAGCGTCCCTTCGCCGGAGTGCCCACCGCGGTCAAGAACAACCGGCCCGTGAAGGGCATGCGCCTGACCTACGGCTGCAAGCTGATGCAGCAGCACATCGCCCCCTACGACCACAACGTCACCAGCCGGCTGAAGGCCGCCGGCTTCGTCCTCGTCGGCACCACCACGCTGCCCGAGTACGGGATCCTGCCCGTCAGCGAGGCCCACATCTTCGGCCCCACCCGCAACCCCTGGGATCTCGAACGCACGCCGGGAGGGTCCTCCGGCGGGGCAGCGGCGGCGGTCGCCGCGGGCCTGCTGCCCGTGGCCCACGGCAACGACGGGGGCGGCTCGATCCGGATCCCCGCCGCCTGCTGCGGGCTGGTGGGGCTGAAGCCGAGCCGGGGGCGGATCTCGCTGGCCCCCGAGCTGGGCGACGGGGAACTCGTCTGTGACGGCATGCTCACCCGCCACGTCGAGGACGCGGCCGCCACGCTGGACGTGCTGGCCGGGTATGAGCCCGGGGACGCCACCTGGGCACCCGCGCCGGCCGAGCCGTTCGCCGCCAGCGCCCGTCGCGAGCCGCTGAAGCTGCGCATCGCCGCCACCACCAAGCCGCCGGTCGCCGACGCCGTCGTGGACCCGGTCGCCGCCCGCGCCGTCGGCGAGGCCGCCTCGCTGCTGCGCTCGCTCGGTCACGAGGTCGAGGAGGTCGATCCGCCGTGGCAGGAGGAGTACCTGCGCGAACTGTTCGGGGCGGTGTTCTGCGATGCGATCGGCCTCTCGATCGCCTACTCGGGCCTCGTCGCCGGCCGCGACCCCAGCGCCGAGGACATGGAGCCGATGAGCTGGGCGATCTTCTCGATGATCCGCAAGATGACCTCGCTCGAGGCCGGCGCGGCAGCCGTGCGCCTGCAGCAGTTCGCCCGCCGGCTGGTCAGCTTCCTGCTCCCCTACGACGCACTGCTGACCCCCGCCCTGGCCGAGCGCCCGCTGCCGATCGGCACGCTCGACACGGCCGCCCCGGAGCCGATGCAGACGTTCACCCGCTCGGCCCTGTTCACGCCCTTCACGCCGGTCTTCAACGCCACCGGCCAGCCGGCTATCTCGCTGCCCCTGTACGAGGGTGAGGACGGCTTGCCGCTGGGCGTGCAGCTGGCCGGACGTCCCGCCGCCGAGGGGACACTGCTGGCACTGTCGATGCAGCTCCAGGAGGCTTTGCCCTGGGCCCAGCGCCGCCCTGAGCTACTGCGTCGCGGCGCTGGCGCCGGCGCGTGAGCTCGGGGCCCGGCGCGTGAGCCGGGCGGGCCGCCCGGCGCCTATTCCCTGAGCAGCAGAGCGATCGCCCGCTGCGCCATCTCGGGGCTCGGGTTGGCGTCGGGCTCGCCGCCGTTGTGCAGGAAGCGCTCGGTCATGGAGATGACGGTGTCGGCCAGCAGCCTCGGGTCCTCGGGCGGCACGTACCCGTGGGCGGCGTCGTTTTCGATGCTTTCGGTGACGTAGTCGAGCAGACGCGTGCGGTAGGTGTTGCTCGGCACGGTGAGCGCCTGGAGTCCGCGCTGGCCTTCGCTGAGCAGGAACGAGCGGACCGCCTCTGAGCCGCACAGGATGTCGATGAAGCCGACCGCGATCGTCTCCGTGTGCGGGTAGGGGCCCGCCGCCGCAACCGCCGCCAGCGCGTCGAGACCGCTTTTGGTTTCAGCCCATAGGACGTCCGCCAGCAGCCGGTCGCGATCTCCGGTCCAGCGATAGAGGGTCGTGCGGGCCACGCCAAGGTCGTCGGCGAGCCTGCCCATGTCGAGGCGATCGCCGGCCGTGAACAGCTGCCGCGCGCGGGCGAAGGCGGCCGCGGGGGTGGGCACGGTCTTCGATAGGGCCGTGCCCGCCAGGGCCTGGGTCAGAGCAGGTGAAGAAGGTGCCGCGGGTGCGTCCGCCATGGGACATAGCTTATCGCGCGCCGCGGAAAGTACAAATTGACAAGTGTGTAGCGTGCGCTACACTACGCCGATCGTGACTGACGGTGGTAACCTTCTTGCCCCACACGGAGGGAGGGAACGATGTTGAGAGTTGGACGGCGCCTGCGCCGGCGGGGAACGGATGCCACGGCCCGCGGGCTGGGAGCTGGACGCGCCCGAGCCGCTCGCATCGCCGGGCTCACGATCTGCGCCGCGGTCATGCTCGCGCTGGCCGTGCCCGCCGCCGGCTGGGCGGCGATCACGATCTCGCCTCTCCCCGGGACCCCCGACGCCCCCCCGGCGACCCAGATCAGCATCCTCGGGACCCCCGCCTCGAACGTCGAATCGGTCACCGCCACGGGGTCGATCAGCGGCACTCATCTGGGCACCCTGCAGTCCTACCTCAGCAGCCCGGGTGCCAGCTTCCTTCCTGAACTGCCCTTCACCGAAGGCGAGCAGGTTCACGTTGTGGTGGACCTCAAAGGAGGCACGCCGCTGGAAGACTCCTTCACGGTCGCGCACCTCGGCCCCTCCGAAGGACTTCTGCACAACACCGGCGAAAAGCCCGAAGAACAGCAGCACTTCGTGACGCAGCCGGAACTCCGCCCTCCGAAGGTGACGATCACGACCGCCGACCCGAGCCTCGAAGGGGACATCTTCACCGACCCGATCCCCGCGCCGGAGATCCACCCGGGTGAAAAAAAACTGCTCGAATTCGAACCGGTAGGGCCCAACGGCCTGATGATCATGAATCCGGAAGGCAAGCTGCTGTGGTGGAAGCAGTTCACAGAAGAAGTGGGGTCGGTCTTCGAACCCGTCTCCTATGAAGGCAAAACGGCGCTCGCCTGGTGGCAGGGCAAGGTCACCGAAGCCGCCTACGGTCTCGGCGAAGGCGTGATCGCGAACACCTCCTATGAACCGGTGGCCCACATCAAAGCGGCCAACGGCCTGCACGCCGACATCCACGAGCTCTACATCACGCCCGAAGGACAGGCCTACATCATCGCCGTGGAGCCCGTCTGCATGCCGGAATGCGACGAAGAACACGTGCCCGTGCTGGACGACGAAATCCAGGAGATCGACATCAAAACCGGGCTCGTCATGTGGAGCTGGAACACGTTGGGTCACGTGCCCGAGGAATACACCGAAGCCGTCGTGTCGGGCGGGGTGCTCGACCCGTACCACATGAACTCGCTCCAGGCCCTGCCCGAACACAAGATCCTGATCTCGATGCGCGACACCTCCGGCATCTACGAGGTCGAACAGAGCACCGGCAAAGTGCTGTGGGAAATCAGCCCGGAACACAGCACGCTCAAAAAGCGTAAGGGCGTCGAATTCCACTTCCAGCACGATGCGCGTCTTCAGGGCAAGCACCTCGAAACCCTCAGCCTCTTCGATGACGAAGCCGGGCCGCCCCTTTACGGCCCCTCGAAAGGCCTGGTCCTGAAACTCACCAAGCACGCGGTGAGCCTGGTGCACGCCTACGAAAACCCGCGGCCGATACTGACGGTCGCCGAGGGCGGCATGCAGGTGCTCCCCCACGGCGAAGCGTTGCTGAGCTACGGGGCGACCCAGTACATCTCGGAGTTCTCCAAGCGTGGTGCGAAGCACAAAAACGGCAAACTCCTGTTCGAAGCCGAACTGCCGAAAGGCGACGGCACCTATCGCGTGATGCGCTTCCCGTGGACGGGGACGCCGAACACCAAGCCCGCGGTGGTCGCGAAACGGGAAAGCCCCGGCGAAGTGGCCGTCTACGTGAGCTGGAACGGCGCCACGGAAGTGGCGAAGTGGGAAGTGCTGGCCGGCGAAGAAGCGAACGCGCTGGCGCCGGTGACGAGCGCCGAATGGAGCAACTTCGAGACGCGGATCCCGATCTCGAGCACGGACAAGGTCTTCGAGGTGAAGGCTCTGAACAAAGAAGGCAAAGTCCTCGCGACCTCGGAAGCGGTCAACGAATCGTGAGGCACCCTATGCACAAGACCCAGAGGGAGGGGAAGCACCTATGAAACGGATCGGCATCGGCGGCCTCGTGGCCGCGGCAATCGTGCTGGCCTCATTGTCGGCCGCGAGCGTGGCGACGGCGGCCGGCAGCCCCGAATTCCTCGGCTGCGCCAAGGTCAAGAAGGTGAACAAGAAATACACGGGCCACTACACGGACAAAGCGTGCTCGGAAGTAAACGGCACCAACGAAGGGAAGTACGAACGGGGTCCGGGCAAGTTCCCGGTCAAGACCACGGGCAAGTTCGGCCTGACCACGATCTACCTGTACGACCCGGAAACCCACAAATACGAATCCGAAGTGCCGTGCAAGACCGGCGCTGTGGCGGGGACGATCACCAACTCGACCGAAGAGACGATCAAGCTCACC
This sequence comes from uncultured Solirubrobacteraceae bacterium, assembly GCA_963846255.1. Classification (GTDB taxonomy): domain Bacteria; phylum Actinomycetota; class Thermoleophilia; order Solirubrobacterales; family Solirubrobacteraceae; genus Palsa-744. Next base: position 2,105,851 of record CAWJVE010000002.1, on the reverse strand, counting down.
TACAAGGGCTGCAACATCCCGAAGGAATTCGCCGACCACCAGCCCGCGCAGTTCCAGGGCGCGTGTAACTCGCCGGGCAAGAAGTCCGAAGAAGTCGCCACAGAAACGCTGGCGGCCAAGCTGGTGTGGCTGGACGAAGCGAAAACGGTGCCCGGCCTGCTCATAGCACCGGAGCCTCCCGGCACCACGTTCGGGGTGGTCGAATGCGTCAAAGGGCTGGTGAAAGTCAAACAGTACGGCTCGATCCTCGCGAAGATCACCCCGGTCGGTGCGGTCACCAAGACGCTCACCGCGTCGATGAACGCGAGCACCACCACCGGCGAACCGGAATTCGGGGGCTACTGGGAAGGGCCGACGCAGACCGAAGTGAAACTGTTCAGCGAAATCCACGCACCGGACGGGATCGAAAAGAACGCGGTGCCGACCTCGCAGATCTCAACGATCCCGGAGAAGGACGGCAAGGTTCTGGTCAGCTAGCGCAATTCATCTGCTCGGGGGCGTGAAAACGGGGGCTCACCTCGGGCCGGGAGCAACGGAATAGCTCCCGGCCCACGCTCCTTCTGCCCCGGCCGCTTCGTTGGCGCGACGGCCGGGGCACGTACGCAAGGGAGGGCGCCCGCCGGCGACGGCGGGCGCCCTTGTACGTTCTGGGGCGCGGCCCCGTCCAGCTCGGCCGGCGACCCTCTACGTCGGCCGGCGTTCCGCTACGGCGGCGGGCGGTCGCTCAGCCGGCGCCGAGCACCGCGGCCATCCGCTGAGGGCGCACGCCCAGAGCTTCGGCGTCGGCGGCGCCCCTGACGGAGGTCATCGGGACCTCCAGCAGCTCGGCCTCATCCCAGGTGGCGACGGCCGCGGGGCCGGCGAAGCGCTCGAGCAGCCGCAGCCCGCGCGAGACCAGGGGCGTGGGCACGTGCAGCAGCGGCCGCTTGCGGGCCAGCGAGTGCAGCACGATCCGCGTGATCTCATTGAGGCTCAGGGTCTCGGGGCCGGCGAGCTCGTGGCGGGCCCGGCGGGGCGGGCTGTCCTGGGCCAGCACGGCGCTCACGCAGCTGGCGACGTCCTCCGCCCAGATCGGCTGAAAGGTGGCCCGGCCGGCGCCCGGGACGGGCATCAGTGGAAGCCACGCCAGGCGCTCGAGCAGCGTCAGCCACGGGTCCCCGGGGGCGTACACGATCGACGGGGCGATCACGACCGAGCGCAGGTCGGCCTCGCGTACGGCCTGCTCCGCGAGCGCCTTGGCGCGCAGCGTGCGGGTGCGGTTGTGGGTCGAGGCTCCCAGCGCCGAAAAGAACACGAACGACTCCACGCCCTGGCGCTCGGCCGCCTCGACCATCCTCCAGGTGGCGATCCCCGTCAGCTCCTCGATCGAGCCCCGGGGCTGGTCGCGGATCGAGGCCGCCAGGTGGACCACCGTCTGGACCCCACGCAGGGCGTTGCGGAAGGAGGGCGGGTCGGTGAGGTCGCCGAGGGCGATCTGGACCCTGACCCGCTGGGCCCCGAGGCGCCGTGGATCGCGCACCAGGCAGCGCACGTCGGCTCCTTCGGCGAGCAGACGGGTCAGGAGCGTCGAGCCCACCAGGCCGGTGGCGCCGGTAAGCAGGAGCATGCCTCGTACAATATGCCTCCGCCGCTGGAAGCTCTCAACCACGAGAACGGACAAAGGACACGAATGGCATACGTGATCGCCGAGCCATGCATCGGCACCAAGGACAACTCTTGTGTCGAGGTTTGCCCCGTCGACTGCATTCATCCGACGCCCGATGAGTCCGGGTACGACGCGGTGGAGATGCTCTACATCGACCCCGAGGAGTGCATCGACTGCGACGCCTGCGTCGAGGCCTGCCCGGTCGATGCCTGCTTCGCCGAGGACCAGCTCCCCGACGAGTGGGGGAAGTACACCCAGATCAACGCCGACTACTTCGCCAACGCGAAGTAGCGCCGGCGTCCAGGGCCGCGGCGCTCGCGCAGGTAGGGGTCGCCCGCCCCGCTCATTCCCGTCGAGGCGGCCCGAACGCCGGGAAGACGAACTCACGCCAGGTTCTTGGGCATTGGGATATCTGAGATATCCTCGGGCTATGGCGAAGGTACTCGTTTCGATCGACGATGCGCTGCTTCGGCGCGTCGACAAGCTCGCCCGCGTACGCGGCGTCTCCCGTAGCGTCTACCTCGCCGGGCTCGCCCAGCGCGATCTCGCCCGTTTGCAGGGGCCGGGGTCCACCCGCGCCGCACGACGCGCGCTCGCTCAGCTTGACGAGCTCTTCGACGACGGCCCATCCGAGGATTCGACCGTCGTGCTGCGTGCGGAGCGTGACGCCCGTTGAACGAACGCGTGCTCGACGCTTCCGTGGTCGTGAAGTGGTTTCACCAGGAGGGGGAGAGGCATCACGAGCAGGCACGCACACTGCGCGCCGCATTCGAAGCCGGCCGCGCGGCGGTTTTTGCGCCGCCGCTGTTGTGCCTGGAGATCCTCAATGTCGCTGCTCGTCGCTGGGGATGGAAGGAGCCTGCTCTTGTCGAGCTCGCGTGCACCCTTGGCGAGGTCGGATTCGACTTCGTCGAGCCGAAGCTCGGGTTGGTCGCTCGCTGGAGCGCTCGCGGACTGACCGCCTACGACGCGGCGTACGTAGCGCTGGCCGAACAGGAGCGGATCCCGCTCATCACAGATGACGAGTTGATTCTCTCGACGGCGGGCGGCATCGCCGAGGCGCTGGCTGCTTCGTAGCACTCGAGGCGCCTACCACGCGGGCAGGCGCCTCGAGGCTCACCGGCTATCGCGCCTCTCGGCCTATTTGAGCCATTCGTCGAACGATTCGCTGGTCCAGCCTTCGCCGGAGTCGGCGGGCGCCGGGCCAAGCGCCTTGCCGCCGTAGATCACCGCCCCGGCGTGTTCTTCGTTCTGGTAGGTCTGCCACGGGATCGTGTTCTGCTGCTTGACGCCCGGCTCGGAGAAGTCGCACACGCCGGTCGGGAACACCTTCTCGAGCTGCGCCCACTCTTCTTCGGTGAACGTGACGGGGTAGAACGTGCTCTGCGTCAGCGGCTTGAGCTGGCACTTCTCCTGGTCGGTTGACACGCCCTCGCCGGCCACCATGCGCGGGGTGCCGAAGCGTGACTGCACGAGCGGCTGCTGGCACACGGGGCCGATGCCCGGCACGGAGGTTTCTTCGACTTCTTTGACCCCTTCGACTTCTTCGACCTGGCAGCGGTCGTGCACGGCGGTGGGGCGGTCTTCAGAGACCTTCTGTTCCAGCGACACCGTGCGGTGGTCGGCTTCGACGGCGTCGAGCCATTCGTTCATGGCCAGCAGTCCTTCGGTTGTGTATTTCGGCGATCCGAGCAGCGGCGTCTCGCCGAACCAGAGCACGTCGTTCTTCGGCACGTGGCCCTCGGCCTGTTCGAGACGTTCGCGTGTCGCCCACGTGCGGTAGGCGTCGTGGAAGGTGCCGTAGTCGGGCCCGCGCAGATCGATGATCGCGACGTCCGTGAGGTTGTTGGCCTCGTTGACCGCGCCCGAGCGGTACGCCCGTTCGAGGTCCTGTTCGGTAGCCGTCTTGCGTTCTGTGGTCGGCTTGAATTCGATGTTGTCGGCGCCGATCTTGGCGTTGATGTCGGCGAACTCGGCCGGTGTGATCACGCCTTCCTTGAGGGCGTCGAGCCCGTACTCGACGCCGACGTTGTCGAGAGGATCTCCGGCGAAGCCGTGCCCGGCCGCCTTCTCGGCGGCGTTCCAGTTGCTTTCCGGTTCGGGACCCCAGAGGTTGATCTCGTAGTCGGCGAGCGCGCAGCGCACGCCGGCGGGGTCGGTTTCGGCGTTGAACCTTTCCGAGCTTTCGATGCCGGCGCATTCGCTTTCGGGTTCGCCGAGGCCGTCGTAAAGCGTCGTGAGCTCGATCGAATCGGCGTAGTCGGGGTGGCCCATCACAGCCGTGATCTGTGGGTAGGACCAGGCGATGCCCGTGCCCCACTTGGTCGGGTTCTCGAAGTATTCGCGCGCCAGGTGCATGTCGATCAGCTGCTGCCCGGTGGTCCAGGAATCGGGGAAGCTGCACTGGGGCAGGATGCCCTGGTAGATCCCCGGATAGGCGTTGGCGACCTGCTGCTGGGCGAGCGAGCCGCCGGAGCAGCCCGTGCCGATCGTGAAGCGGAGCGTCCCGTAGTGGTCGATCAGGTGCTCCTTGGCCATGATCAGCGACTCGGCCTCGGTGACGACGTAGCAATTGTGACCGGCGTTGTCGAGCGCCGTTGACATCACGGCGAAGCCCAGGCCGAGGGCGGTGGTGGGACTGTCGGTCAGGCCCGACCCTTCGACGCCGGCCTCGTCGGCGGTCACGCTCGGCGCCGTGCTCGACTCGCGTTCGTCGCCGCAGCTCGCGCCGTGGGTGATCAGCAGCTTGTGGTTGAACTGCGGCTGCGGCGCCCACGGTTCCCACGACTCAGCGGGCTGGTAGAGCACGGCGACTTTGTACTGGTCACGGTCCTGATAGCCGGTTTCGACGCGCACGATGAAGGGCACCGTCTGCCCGTTTTCGGTCGTCGTGCTTTCGATCAGCGCGGCGGCCGGCGGGCTTGCGGGTTCGTAGCTTTCGAGTTTTTTGGTGACCGCGGACATGTATTTGTATTCGTAGGTCGGCGGTTCATCGCACTGGGCGTCCGTGGGGTGGGCGTTCTCGCACCGCCACGGCTGGATCTGGGGACCGGCGAGGACCGGTCCGCCGATCGCGTGGTTCGTGATCGTGAGCTTGCTGCTCTTGCCCTTCTTGACGCCCTTGGCCGTGGCTTCGACCACGTTCTTGCCGATCGCCAACCCGCTGAGCAGGCCCTCGTAGCTTCCGTTCGGACGCAGAGCGAACTCCTTGGTCACTTCTCGCCGGTTGAGCTTGACCTTGACGGCCCCCGCTTCGGTGCCCGCGGGCAGCGTGACCGCGACGAGGGCTTCACCGCCGGAGATCACGTCGGCGCGGTCGGACAACACGTGCACGGTCAGTTCCGGGGCTGCGGGACGGGCCTGGGCGCCCGCGGCGCCGACCGTAGCCAGCACCGCCAGGATCGCCGCAGTGACAAGGATTCTCAATCGCATTCTGCTTCCAGTCCCTTCTCCCGATGGCCGGCTGACCCTGCTGTGGGCCGACGCAGCCTTCAGCTCATTTGCCGTGTATAGGTACCCAGACGTACCTTTCGAAGTACGCTGCGGTACCGCCCTACCCCCCAACCGGGGACTTCTAAACGGGCGCTTCTTCTGGAAGCGGAGATCTCCAGGCACGGCACCGAAGTACCCACCGGTACTTGCTCGCTAGACTGCGCTCGTGGATAACCTCGAGATCGATCAGGAGCTGCTGATCCCAGTCGGCCGGCACACGCTCCCGGCGGAGGAGGTCAGCGGGCGCCAACGAGAGCGCCTGCTGCGCGCGACGGCCGGCTGCGTCAGCGCTCGCGGCTACCGCAACACCACGATCGCCGACATCGTGCGGGAGGCGCGCACCTCCCGCAGCGCCTTCTACGAGCATTTCACCGACAAGGAGGAGTGCTTCCTGGAGGCCTACCGGCAGATGGCGACGGCGTTCATCGAAGCGTCGCTCGATGCGGCCGCGGGCGTGAGCGAATGGCGGGCCAAGCTCGAGGCCGGCATCTCGACCTACTTTCGTTGGATGGCCCAGCACCCGCAGGCGGCGATCAGCACGGTCGTGGAGATACACAACGCCGGTCCGCTCGGTCTGGAGGCCCGCAGCCACGCGCTGAAGCAGTGGATGCGCACGATCGAAGGCGTCGCGATCCTGGCGCGGCGGGCCGGCGAGGAGACGCCCCCGCTGGACGAGGTCGCCTACGCCGCGATCATCCTGACGGCGGAGTCCTACGTCCACGACTACGCCCGTCGTGACTGCGTGGATCAGGTCGCGGAGAAGGCCCCGGCGGTCCAGGCGCTCGCCCTGGCGCTGTTCGCGCACGGCGTGCCCTAGCGCCGCTGATCAGAGTGAGATGGCCTCGCCCTGGGCGGCGGCCCTGACCGCCTGCGAGGCCTGCAGGCGCCTGCACAGCGCGTCGAGCTGATCGTCGGTGCGTTCGGGGTGGTGGTGGAAGAGCACCACCTCGACGGCGCCCGCCCGGCGCCCGAGCGCGGCGGAGTACTCCGCGCAGGCGTGCCCGAGGAAGCTCTCCCGCGCCAGCTCGCCCTCGCCGTGCAGGTGGGAGTCGTGGAACAGCACGTCGGCCCCGTCGGCCAGCTCGAGCACGGCCGCGTGGTACTCGCCGAGCCCGTCCGGGCCCTCGCCGAGCGCCGTCGGGCAGTGGTCGGGGATGTAGGCAATGGTCGAGCTGCCGTCGCTGATGCGGTAGCCGAAGGTGCGCCCGCCCTTGTGCGGGACCTCGCGCGCGAGGATCGTGTAGGCGCCGCTGTTCCACTCGCGCGTGGGGACCGAGCCGAACTCCCAGTGTCCCCGCAGCTGGCCCGGTTCGATCGGGAAGAAGGGCGGGGACATGTTCCCGGCGAGCACCCGCTCGGCCGTCACGCCGTTGCCCTGGTCGGGAACCAGCACGCTGACCCGTGAGTCCTCGCGGTCTCCCCCGGCGAAGAAGGGCAGCCCCTGGATGTGGTCCCAGTGCAGGTGGCTGAGCAGCAGGGTGCCTTCGAAGGGGTGCTCGTGCAGCAGGCCGGTGACCCTACGCAGGCCGGTGCCGGCGTCGAGGATCAGGTCGGGCTCCTCGCGATCGCCGCTGGCGAGCGCCAGGCAGCAGGTGTGCCCTCCATAGCGGGCGAACTCGGCCCCCGGCGCGGGTGTTGAGCCCCGCGCGCCGCACACGTGAATGCGCACTTCGTCGGACCCTACCCGGTACGCCGCTCAGTACTCGGGCGCGCACACATCCACGATCGGGACGTCCTCGAGCACACGTGACAGGCCGTCGCGCATCCGCTGCGAATCGAAGCTGTGCGACTGGGGTGCGACGGGGTTCACGGTCAGGGCCAGCAGCGGCGCACTGCGGGTCGCGTGGAGCGAGATGCCCTGGCGGCGGTACCAGCCGATCCCATGGCTGCTCACGAACACGCGGGTGGGGTCGTGGACGATCACGGCCGGGAGCTCGCGCCGGCGCCTGCGCAGCTCGAGCAGCGCCTCCAGCAGGCGCTCGGGGAGGGCCCCCCCGACCAGCAGGTAGCTCCCAGCCGCCTGCGGCGGGAGCAGCTCAGCGAGCGCCGCGCCGTCGGCCCGCAGGGCGAAGCGGGCCGGCAGCTCCTGCACGCCGCCGTCAGCCGCGATCAGTGCCGAGAGATGGCCGCCGTGGCCCTCGGCCAGCTCCCGCGCCCGGCCAACGGCGGGTCCGTCGCCTGCCAGCAGTGGTAGGCGCGCCAGCTCGACCGCCTCGGCTGTGCGCTCAACGACCTGCTCGAGCTCGCTCCCGAGCACGGCGCCGGTGGCCATGATCAGCCCATCGCAGACCTCCGGGGCGGAGGCCGCCCGGCGGTCGATGGCGCCGTCGATCAGCACCTGGTCGGCGCCGTGCTGGAGCATCAGCTCGCCCACCGCCCGCACCTGTTGGGAGGCGCTCGGCCCGGCCACCTCGACGATCCCGGCTCCCTCCAGGCGCACCACCAGCACCTGGCCCAGGGGCGTGCGGGACTCGGTCGCGGACAGCAGCTCGTAGGGGAGCCCGCTGGCCCGCAACAGCTCGTCGGTGGTGGCCAGCAGGCTGCCCGCCGGCAGTGCCACGCGCGGCTTCTCGATGCGGGCGTCGATCACGTCGTGCTCCTCGCCGTCGCGACCGACCGAGGTGACGCCGGCGGTGCGGCCCTGCTGCTCGAGCTCGCCCAGCAGGGTCGTGAGCGCGACCGTCTTGCCGGTGTTCTTGGCGAGCCCCACGAGGGCCACGCGCGGGGCCGTGCGGGTCAGCTCGCTGAGGCGCACCGGCGGCGGCGCGCCTCAGGCCCTCGCGGGCGTCCGCGCGGCCAGCTCGCGGGCGAGGAAGGTCGCCAGGTGCTGCGGTTCGGTCCCTTTCGAGAAGCCCGCGTCGTAGCCGAGCTCCTTGGCGAGCTCGTTGGTCACCCGCGGGCCCCCGCAGGCGAGGATCATCTGCGCCCGGCGGCCCTCGGCCTCCACCATCTCCACGAGCTCGGTCAGGTTCTGCACGTGGAGGTTCTGCTGGGTGACGGTCTGGGACACCAGGATCGCGTCGGCTTGGACCTCGATCGCCTTGGCCAGCAGCACGCTGTTGGGCACCTGGCTGCCGAGGTTGTGGGTCTCGAAGGTGCGGTAGCCCTCGAGGCCGTGGTGGCCGTGGTAGCCCTTGAGGTTGAGCATCGCGTCGATCCCCACGCTGTGGGTGTCCGAGCCGGTGCTGGCGCCCACGACCACGATCCGGCGCCCGATCTGCTCCTCCACGAAGCGCTCCACCTCGTCCTCGTTCATGTACTCGATGTCAAAGCCCTCGCCCTGCATCGCCGAGAAGTCGATGGTGGCGGTGCAGCGGCCGTACATCACGAAGTAGGTGTAGCCGTCGGTCAGCTGCTGGTAGTGGACCACCTCGGGCTCCTGGAAGCCCATCGCCGTGGCCAGCTCCAGCGCCGCCCGGCGGGCGGCCAGGGAGTAGGGGACAGGCAGCGTGAAGCTCATCTGCACGAGCCCGTCGCCGAGGTGGTCGGCGTAGGGGCGCACGGAGGAGAGATCGACCTCCCTAGGCATAACTGGCCTGCGTCATCAGCTCGAGCAGCGGGTTGAAGTACTCGCTCGACACCTTCACGATCCCCTCGATCCCGCGGCCCTCGTCCACCCGGCGGCTGACGTCGCCGAAGCTCGCCCGCTCGATCGCCGAGAAGAGGCCTTCGTCGGCGATCCGCTCGAGCAGCTCGTGGGCTCCCGCGAGCACCTCATGGGCGTGCGTCTGGATGATCCCCCCGGGCTTGAACTCGATCTCCTCGCCGAGGTCGGCGGCGGCGTTGAACACGTAGTCCACGTTCTGCAGGCCGAGCACGCGGTCGTGGATGTGGGGGGTGAAGATCCCCTCGGTGGGCACCCCGATCGTCTGGATGCCCTGGCCGGTGGCGACCGTGACGAGGTTGAACAGCGCGTCCGCCGCGTGGGTGCGGAAGAGGTTGCCGTCCATGTGCCGGGTGGGGGGCATGTACTTGACCGGGCAGTCCGGGAACAGCTCCCTCGTGAGCTGCGCCTGGGCCCACTCGTACAGCAGCCCGTTGCGCACCGGGACGTCGATCTCGAACGCGTCCCCGAGCGCGATCTGGGCGTCGGGCACGCCCGATTCCCGGGCCAGCTGGTAGTTGATGAACTGCGAGGCGGTCACCGACGGCGCGGCCTCCAGCGCGTCGGCCGTGCGCAGGTAGTTGTCCTCGCCGGTGTTGATCACGACCCCGAAGTAGCCGTTGATCATGCGCGAGATGCGCTGGTCGATCAGCCCCCGCACGATGTTGATGTCGCGGTAGAGGATCCCGTAGAGGGCGTCGTTGACCATGTTGTCGAAGCCCTCCCAGGCGCCCATCATCGCGATCTCCGACATGCACAGGCCCGAGCAGAAGCTCGACAGGCGGACGTAGCGGCCGTGCTGCTCGGACCACTCGTCCATCGCCTCGCGCATGATGCGGAAGTTCGCCTGGGTGGCGAAGGTGCCCCCGTAGCCCTCGGTGGTGGGGCCGAAGGGGACGTAGTCGAGCAGGCTCTGGGCGGTCGAGCGGATCACCGCCACGATGTCCCCGCCGGCCTCCGCCACGGCCTTGGCGTGGACCACGTCCTCGTACACGTCCCCGGTGGCCGTGAGCACGTAGCGCAGGGGCGTGGGGGCCTCGCCGAGGCGCCGGCGCATCGTCCGGCGGTCCTCGAAGCGGGCGTTGATGTCAGCGATCCGCACCGTGCACTCCTCGCTCACGCGCTCGCGGATCGCCTGCTCCTCGGCCAGGTCGAGCTCCGCCAGGTCGAGCTCGCCGGCGCTTACGCCTTCGGCGATCTGCTGCGGCGAGCGTTGCGTCTGGAGCATGGCGTTCCCCAGCCAGTGAGCCACTCCGCGCTCGAGCCCTCCGCGCTCGGCCACGTGGTCGACGAGCACGTTCGGGCAGCGGCGCTTCCAGCTCGTCCGCTCCGTCCACGCCGAGCAGGCGCGTGACGCTGCGCTCGACCGACAGGGTGGTGCGCGAGGAGATCTGCTCGAAGACGTCCTCGGCGATGCGCTTGGCGGCCTGGCGGCAGGCGCTCACGACGCCCCCGTCGAGGCCCAGCTTGGAGGCGCTCATGACATGTCCCTCACGATCGGGAAGGGGATCACCTCGCGCAGCGTGTCGCGTTCGGTGAGGATCATCACCAGGCGGTCCACGCCCATGCCCCCGCCGGCGGTGGGGGAGTAGCCGAACTCGATCGCGCGGGCGTATTCCTCGTCGTTGGGGTGGGGGACATCGGCGTCGTCGATCATGCGCCGCTGGCGCTGGTCGACGAAGCGCTGCCACTGGTCCACGGGGTCGTTGAGCTCCGTGTCCCCGCTGACGAGCTCGATCCCGCCGATGACGGCGTCGAAGTGTTCCGCCAGCTCCGGGTGGACGGGGTGCCGGCGGGTGATCGGGAACGGCTCCAACGGGAAGTCGAACACGTGCGTGGGCTGGTTGAGGGTGTGCTCGATGTGCTTGGTGTAGATGTCACCCACCAGCTCGGCCCAGGTCGCCTGCGGGTCGACCGGGCCGTCGAGCACCTCCGCCAGCTGCTTGGCGTCGGACTCCATGAAGTCCACGCCGGTGCGCTCGAGGATCAGCTCGCGCATCGTCACCCGCCGCCACGGCTTGGCCAGGTCGATCGTTTCGCCGTTGCGGTGGACCGTCGTGCGGCCGAGCGCACGCTGGGCGACGTCGCGGAACATTTCTTCGGTCACGGTGGCCACGTCGTAGTAATCGGCATAGGCCTGCATGAACTCGATGATCGTGAACTCGGGGCTGTGCTTGTGGGAGATGCCCTCGTTGCGGAACACCTTGCCCATGTCGTAGACGTTCTCCATGCCTCCGACGATGCAGCGGTTGAGGAACAGCTCGACGGAGATCCGCAGGTAGAGGTCGCGGTTCAGCGCGTTGTGGTGGGTGGTGAACGGCCGTGACCCGGCTCCGCCCGCGAGCGACTGCAGGGCGGGCGTTTCGATTTCCACGAAGTGGCGTTCGTTGAGCCACTCGCGGATCGCGAACACGATCTTCGCGCGGGTGATGAACAGCTGGCGGGTGTCCTCGTTGGCGAGCAGGTCGAGCTCCCGGTAGCGGTAGCGGGTGCCGGTGTCGCCGAGGCCGTGGTGGCGGTCCGGGGGCGGTCGCAGGGTCTTGGTGAGCAGCGTGCACTCCTTCACGGCCAGCGCCAGACCCCCGCGCTGTGTGACGTACACGACCCCCTTGACGGCCACGATGTCGCCGATGTCCAGGCTCAGCACGCGGTCGTATTCCTGCTGCCCGATCGCGTCCACGCGGGCGACCACCTGGATCTGGCCGGACAGGTCGCGGACGTCGAGGAAGGCCGTCTTGCCGTGCTCGCGGCGAGCCACCATCCGGCCGGCGATCTCGTGTGTCAGCTCGGGGTGCTCGCCGTGTGCCAGCTGCGCCGGGTCGTGGGCGGCGATCACGTCCTCGATCCGCTCGCGCTCGTTCCACAGGCTGACCGGCGGATAGGGGTCGATCCCCTCCGCCCGCAGGCGATCGAGCTTCGCCCGCCGTTCGTCGAATTCGACCGCGCCGTCGGCGGGGCCCTCGACGGCGGCGTCAACCGCCCGGTCCACCGCGTCGTCCTGCTCCTCCTGTCCTCCCTGTACCGCCATGTCGAAACGATCCTCTCACGTGTGCGCGCTTGTCAAGCGCGCCGGGGTCGGGTGCCGGCGCCCCCCGAGGGACGCCCGCGCGTGGCCGGCCGGCCAGGCGCCGTCGGGTTCCGGGCATGTCCCCTGCCGTCTGGAAGCCCTCGCGGGGCTAGGCCATCGGCAGCGACATGCCCACGGGTTTGCGCTCACCCTGGGGTACCGAGGGGGCGCTGGGCACCTCGACCAGCGGCAGCGCCACCGGCTTCGGAGGAGCCAAGGCGATCAGCCCTCGGGCGACCTGTCGGATCGCCTGGGCGGCAGGCTCGTCCGGGTCCTCGATCACGAGCGGTAGCCCACCGTCGGCCTGTTCGCGCAGCGGCATCGTGAGGGGGACCTTGCCGAGCAGGGGCACGTCGAGCTCGTCGGCGAGCTCCGCGCCGCCACCCTCGCCGAAGATCTCAAAGCGCTCCCCGGAGGGGGTCGTGAAGCTCGACATGTTCTCGACCACGCCGGCGACCTCGAGCTGGACCTTGTCCGCCATCTGGGCGGCCCGCCGGGCCACCCTCTGGGCCGTCGGCTGGGGGGTCGTGACGATCAGGAACAGGGCCTGGGGCAGCAGCTGGGCGAGCGTCATCGAGACGTCGCCGGTGCCGGGGGGCAGGTCCACGAGCAGGTAGTCCAGGGCACCCCAATCGACGTCCTGCAGGAACTGCGTGAGCGCCTTGTGGAGCATCGGGCCCCGCCACACGACGGCCGCGTCCTCCTCCACGAAGAAGCCGATCGACATCACCTTCACGCCGTGGGCCTCCAGCGGGATGATCATGCGCGCGGCGGAGACGGAGGGGCGGGTGGCACCGAGGCCGTACATGCGCGGGATCGAGTAGCCCCACACGTCCGCGTCCAGCACACCCACGCTGCGGCCCTCCGCGGCCAGCGCCGCGGCCAGGTTGGCGGTCAGGGTGGACTTGCCGACGCCGCCCTTGCCGGAGCCCACGCAGATCACGTTGGTGACCTGGGCCAGCGCCCCGGCCGGCAGGCTGCCGCGTCCGAGCTTCTGCTGCAGGGCCGCCTTCTGGGTGTCGCTGAGCACGTCGAAGTAGACGTTCACGTGGGTGACCCCGTCCAGCGGCGAGACGGCGTCGACCACGGAGCTCTGGAAGTGGCCCTTGATCGGGCAGCCGGGTGTGGTCAGTGAGACGGTCACGTCCACGACGCCGTTGGCGTTGAGCTCGATCGAGCGCACCATGTCGAGCTCGACGATCGAGCGGTGCAGCTCAGGATCGATCACGGACTCCAGCGCCCGCATGATCTGGTCCTTGTCGGTCACGGCTCCCATTCTGGCAAACCGGCGCCCCCGTCACCTGCGGCCGAACCCGGCCCGGGCGGCACCGGCACCCGGCGGGCCCCAAAAAAGTGACCCGCGGGCAGTGGGGGCCGCCCGCGGGTCGAGGGGAGGAGAGGGTGCTACTACTGCCGGCGAATATGAGGCCGGCAGACTTTCCCGCTGGCCCGGTCTCTCCGTCCGGGGCGGGGGAAGCTTCTGGTGCTAGACCAGGCTCAGGATCCGATCCTGGACTTCGCGGGCGATCTCGGGGACCCGGTTGGCGATTTCGCTGCCGTTGTTGAGCAGCGTTTCGCGGCGGTCGTCGAGGTCGTTGACGCTTCTCTCCACGATCCTGCGGCGCTGGCGCAGTTCACGCTCGACGCGCACGCGGGCTTTGCGGACCTCGCGCTCGAGGCGGTTGCGGGCGGTGACCCCGCGACGCTCGAAGCGGCGCAGCTGAGCCTGCGTCTTGGTGCTCGAGGAGTACGTGGACAGCGTGTCGCTGACGCCCGACACGACGCGGTCGCGGGCCAGCAGTGCGGCCCCGACGGGGATCAGGACGGCACGCTCGGCGTAGTCGCCGAACACGTTCGCGGTCTCGCGCGTGGCGGTGTCGCTCTGGCGGATCGTGGACTGGGCCGAGTTCACGGCGCGCGTACGCGAGCCCTTGGCGTGGATCGCTTTCGTGCGGCGCGTGCTTGCGCGGCGGGTGGCCGTGGCTTTCGCGGCCGGTTTGCGGGCGCTCACTTTGCGGGCGCCGGCTTTGCGGGCGCTGCTTTTGCGAACCGCTTTGCGGGCGCCGACTTTGCGCGCCGCGGTTGCACGTGTGGTGCTTTTGCGGGCGGTCGCTTTGCGAGCGGTGGTTTTGCGAGCTGCTTTGGCTCGCGGTTTGCTCGCTTTGGTTGCAGTGGTGGTGGCGGGTGGCATGTTGTTCCTCTTTCTTCCTCGGCCCGGGGGCGCGGTGTCAGTTCGTGTCCTGTTCGATTACCCTCGTTCTGTCAACCGAACACATGTTTGTAACCCGCTACGGGAAGATCGTTACAGAAAGAGTAGCACCAAGCCCAGAAACCCTGATTTCTCGTGGGGTTCCGGGGGGCGACTTTGTAACATACGGAACGCGCGTTCGGCCAGTTTGGGGGAACTATGTCTTCACGACACGTGCTCTGGTCTACCCCTGTTCGTACGTGTTCTATTCGCGGCGGAGCCCCGATCGCCTCCGAGGCGGTGTCCGCGGCCCCCCTGGGCTCGCGGCCGTGCCCCACTCGGGGTGATCAGGCCCCGCTGTGTGCGGTCAGCGCGGCCGGAGGTTTGCTGATCCGCTCGAGCCAGCGGTCGGGCTGCTCCAGCTCCTCCGGGCGGGGCAGCGTGGCCGGGCTCTCCCAGGCGCGTGCCAGCGCCAGCGGGCCGCCGGCGGCCACGACGGCGTCGCAGAAGCGCCTGCCCGTCTCGTACTGGCGCATCTTCAGCTCGAGCCCGAGCAGGCGCTCGAGCACCTTCCACGGCAGTCCCCGGTTTTCGCGGCGCGAGTTCATCGCCGCCCGCAGCCGGTCCAGGGACGGCAGCAGCTGGGCGCCGATGATGTCCATCGTGTGCTCGGCGTGGCCCTCCACGAGCGACATCGTGGCCTGGATCCGCTCCACCAGCTGCCAGCGGTCCTCTCCGAGCGTGAGCCGCAGCAGGTCTCCCCGCCGCGCCCGCTCGACCAGGTCCTTCATGTCCGCGGAGCCTGGGAGCTTGGGAAGCCAACCTCCTCCACCGCCGGAGTCGACGCTCACCTGCAGGCCATCGATCAGCTGGGTGATCATCCCGGCGAGGTGCTCCCGCAGCCACGGTGCGCCGGAGAACTGCACGGCGTGGGTGATCTCGTGGATCGTCACCCACAGCACGAGCTCGTCGCGGTCGAGCTTCAGGTTGCGGGCCGCCTGTGACAGATTCGGGGCCAGCAGCAGCAGGCGTGGCGGCACGGTCGCATCCAGCAACGCCAGGTCGTACTGGCCCAGGACCCGCTGGGAGAGCACTCCGGTCAGCGCCCCCACCTGGGCTCCCATCAGCAGGCCGGTGGCCGAGCGCAGCGGGTTGCCCAGCAGGCCGCGGGGCGGCTCGATTCCGGCCTGCTCGGAGAGCCGCCCGAGCAGCGGGCGCATGGTGCGCAGGTTGGCGGCGATCCAGGCCGAGCGGTCCACGAGCTCCAGCCTCGGCAGCTCCGTTGGTGGGCGCAGGCCGCTGTAGGCGGCCACCCGCACGGCGAAGTCGCGGGCCATCGGCTCCACCCGCTCTGAGCTGATCGCCCCGAACTGAGGCGTTCCGGCGACCAGGTCTCCCACCACCTGAGCCACACGCCAATCGACGAACTCCATCCGACCGTCAGCCTAGCTCCCCGGTCGCGAACGCCTGCAGGGGCCAGCGCCCCGGGCCCGTATCCTGTGAGGAAGTGTCCGGGTTGGAGATCGCGACGGCGCCGCCGGGGCTCTCGCGCGAAGGACCGCCGCGCGAGAGCGATTCAGCGGACGACTTTCTGGGGCGCCCCCAGGTGCGCGACGTGATCGCCTGGCTGCGGCTGCTGGTTGACCCTCAGGACGCCAGTGCCGTGGCTCGCGCGCTCGCGCGCCCGCCGGTGGAGCTTCGCCAGGTGGACCTCGCGCGCGTGATCCAGGTGGCCCGCCGGCGCAAGCTCGACCTCGTGGTGGGGGTGGGCGCGGCGATCGAATCGCCCCAGGTTCCCCCCGAGGCCCGCGAGCGGATCGAGCGCTTCGCCTCGCTGCACCGGATCGTGGAGGCCGAGCTGCACAGCCTCGAGCCGGCGGAGTTCCTGGCCGCGCTGGTCGACCGCCTCGGCCTGCTGCGGCGCAGGCTGATGACACCCGTGGACGCCGCCCGCTCCAACGAGGGGCTGCGCGCCCTGCAGGAGCTGGCGGGCCGCTTCCTCGCCGAGAATCCGGGCGCCGAGACGATCGACCTGGTCCGCCACCTGGCCGCCGTCGCCGCCGATCACCACGAGCGTTCGATCGCCCCGGGTCCCCGCGAGCAGACCGAGGAGCGGCTGGAGCGGATTGTGCAGGCGCTGCGCGAGGAGCTCGCCCAGGGGATCGGGCGGATCGGGGACCGGCTCGCGGAGCTGCGCCTGGACACCGACCTCGACATCTCCCACGGGGTCGTGCGCTACCTCGAGCTGTTGAAGGTCTCGGCGCTGATCCAGCGCCCGCCCGGACAGGACCTGGGGGAGGCGCTGACCGACATCAACGGCCGTCTGCTGGCGGCGGCCACCCCGCTGCAGAGAGAGATCCTCCAGACCTCGCCCCTCGATCAGATGTTGCTGGCCGAGCCGGACGCCGACGAGACCCCCTCGCGCCCGATCGTCGCGCGCGAGGAGCTCTCGCTCGAGGCCTTCCTCCCGCGGCGTGGCGCCGGCCTGGCGATGTCGGCCTCCGACATCCAGACCTATCTGGGCTGTCCCCTGCGCTACAAGTTCGCCCGCGTCCTGCGCATCCCCGTGCCCCAGACCGTCCAGCAGCGCTTCGGCATCGTCATCCACCAGGTGCTCGAGCGCTATCACTCCGGCCCCGACCAGACGCTCGAGGCGATGCTCGAGCTGCTCGAGCAGGTGTGGCGGCGCAGCGCCCTCGGCGAAACCGAGTCCGACCTGGTCTTCATGGCCAAGGCCCGCGACGCCCTCTGCCGCTACCACGCCCGCTTGTCGGAGGAGTCGGTGGACCCGGTCTGGTTCGAGCGCTCGTTCTCCTTCCGGGTCGGCCCCCACCACCTGCGCGGGCGGGTGGACCGGGTTGACCGCCTCGCCGACGGCGCCGAGCACCGCTACGAGCTGATCGACTACAAGACCTCGCGCCCCCGTACCCCCGATCAGCTCTCCGACGACGTGCAGCTCTCGCTGTACGCAATGGCGGCCCGCGAGGACTGGCAGCTGGAGTCCTCCAGCCAGGCCTACTACTACGTGCTCGACGACCTCAAGGTGCCGGTTCCCGACCGTGCCGCCGACGCCCAGGCGCTCGAGGAGGTCGTGCTCGAGGTGGGCGGCGGGATCCTGGCCCAGCGCTTTGAGCCCACCCCCTCGCCGGCGGCCTGCGCCTACTGCGACTACCGCGTCGTGTGCCCGGCCGCCGAGGCGGCCTAGTTCCCGCTGAGAGGCTCGCCTTAGTTACGCCCGCGCTGGCGCAGGAAACGCTGGAATTCCCGCGCCAGGGCCTCGCCCGAGGGAACCTCGAGGGCCGTGTCCGGGGCCTCCGAGTCGGCCGCCTGCTCCAACCGTTCCACGAACGCCTGGATGTCGGGGTCGCTCTGCACCGCCAGGCCTATCTGGCGCTCGTAGTCGGAGGCCGCCGACTCGAGCTCCGAGACGTCCACCGAGACCCCCACCAGCACTTCCACCCGCCGCAACAGGGCCAGAGCCGCCTTCGGGTTGGTGGCCGCGGCGACGTAGTGGGGTACCGCCGCCCACAGGCTGGCCGACGGCAGCCCGGCGTCGGCGCAGGCCGTGTGCAGGACCCCCACGATCCCGGTCGGGCCTTCGTAGCTGGAGCTGGCCACCCCGAGGCGCTCGAGCAGGGCCCCGTCGGAGGCGTGGCCCGTCAGCGCCACCGGGCGCGTGTGCGGTACGTCCCCCAGCAGCGCGCCCAGCGACACCACGACCTGTACGCCGAGCGCCTCCGCGAGGTCCACCATGTGGGCGCCGAAGGCCCGCCAGCGCATCGAGGGCTCGGTCCCCTGGACCAGCACCAGATCGCGCGGCGCCCGCGGCGCCGTGGCTTCGAGGATCTCGACCGTCGGCCAGGTGATCTGGCGCTTCTCGCTGTCGTCCAAGGCGATGCACGGCCGGTTGGACTGGAAGTCGTAGAACTCCTCTGAGTCGATCGTCGCGAAACGGCGGGCGTTCAGCGAGGAGGCCAGGAAGGAGACCGCGCTGGAGGCGGCGTCACCCGCGTCGTTCCATCCTTGAAATGCGCAAACCATCGCCGGGGCTCTGAGCCCATCCGGCCGACGGTCCCAGATGAGGGGCTGCATGGCCCGACCACCGTACATCATGGGGCGATCCGGTCCGCCGGGTGCCACGGGCGAATATGGCCCTGCAAGCGGTCAAGAGCCACCTCCGAAGTGCCGATATGAGGAGAGATGGCCGAGACCGCCACGCCACCCGCCGCACCCACGGCAGGAGCGCCCGAACAGGAGCCGGGCGCAGTTCCCGCGCCCACGCCCAACCCGAACAAGGGCCTCTACCCGCCCCGTCATCCGGGTCGTTCCTCACGCATGATCGGTGAGGTCGTCGTGGATCTCGGGCTTTCGGACCGCGAGACCGTCGAGGACGCGGTCCAGGCCGCTCGCGATCAGGGCCGCCCGACGGGGCTGATCCTGGTCGAACGCGGGATCCTGCGCCACGACCAACTCGCCCGCGTGGTGGCCGAGCGCTTCGGCCTGGACTTCATCGACCTGACCTCCTTCGACCTCGACATGGGCGCCGTCAACCTGATCAGCGCCTCCACCGCCCGCCGCTACCAGGCGGTGCCGGTCGGCTTCGCCGAGGATGGCGGCGTGCTGGTGGCGATGGCCAACCCCACCAACGTCCTCACGATCGACGACATCGGCATGATGACCGGCCGCCGCGTGCGCCCCTGCGCCGCCTCGATCGAGGACCTCGACCTGCTGCTGGCCAAGCTGGCCCAGCTGGACGATTCGATCGAAGACATCGTCGACGAGGAGGAGGAGATCAGCGCGGAGGATCTCCGCCTGGCCGAGTCCGAAGACCAGGCCCCGGTGATCAAGCTCGTCCACTCGATCGTCGCCCAGGCCACCCAACAGGGCGCCTCCGACATCCACATCAACCCCGAGGAGGGTGACACCCGCGTCATGTACCGCGTGGACGGGGTGCTCACGCCGGCGGCCACCGTGAGGCGGAAAATGTCCGCCTCGGTCGTTTCGCGCATCAAGATCATGGCCGACCTCGACATCTCCGAGCGCCGCGTTCCCCAGGACGGTCGCTTCGGCTTGACCGTCGACGGGCGCCGGGTCGACATCCGCGTGGTCACGCTTCCGCTGGTCCACGGCGAGGGGGTCGTGATGCGGATCCTCGACAGCACCGCCTCGGTCGGCGAGATGGACGCCCTCGGGCTGCAGGACGAGGAGAAAGAGCGCTTCGAACGCGCCATCAGCCGGCCCAACGGGGCCGTGCTGGTCACGGGTCCCACGGGCTCGGGCAAGTCCACCACCCTGTACGCGGCCCTGCACGCCGTCAACGACGGCGAACGCTCGATCCTCACGATCGAGGATCCAGTCGAGCAGCGCATCGCCGGCATCAAGCAGATGCAGATCGCCTCCAAGGCGGGTGTCACCTTCGACGTCGGACTGCGCTCGATGCTGCGGGCCGACCCCGACGTGATCATGGTCGGCGAGATCCGCGACAGCCAGACGGCCCACATCGCCATCGAGGCCGCGCTCACCGGCCACCTCGTGCTCTCCACGCTTCACACCCGTGACGCCCCCAGCGCCCTCAGCCGTCTGACCGACATGGGGATCGAGCCATTCCTGGTCTCCTCGGCCGTGGACTGCATCGTCGCCCAGCGGCTCGTGCGCAAGCTCTGCGAGAGCTGCAAGCGCCCCCAGAAGGTCTCCGAGGCGGTGCTGGCCGAACACGGTCTGGAGGGCGCCGAACCCCTCGAGCCCGACGGCTGCCCACGTTGCGGTGGCACCGGCTACCGCGGCCGCGTCGGCATCTATGAGGTGATGGAGATCACCGAGCCGATCCGTGCGATGGTCCTCGAGCACGCCTCGGTGGACGACATCGTGGCGGTGGCCGTCTCGGAAGGCATGCGCCGCCTGCGCGACGACGGTCTGCTGAAGGTCCGCGCCGGGCTCACCTCGATCGCCGAGATCGAGCGCATCACCAGCAGCCTGCTCTAGGGCCCCGGTGGCGCCGCGCGTGGAGGCTCGCGCGACGCCGGTGGGGTCCAGGAGGCCAGGCTCTCAGCGCGTGTGCGCTGCCTGCTTGCCCTTCTTCTTGCTGGAGTGCTTGTGCTTGGAGTGCTTCTTGGACTTCTTCGTGGGCGCCTTCGGGTTCAGGCGGTCTCCACCGGACTGGCCGTCCGGCTTGCAGCCCAGCGGGCGGCCGAGGTCGAACGGACCGGAGATCGCCTGCACGACGGCGCCTTTTTCGATCGTCGCGGAGACGACCGTCAGCAACGGATCCTCGCGGGGCTCGGCGCAGAGCTTGTGTTCGATCGCGAACTGCCCCGTGATCGTCTCGTAGCCGGCTTTGGCCGCGCCCACGCAGTTCAGCGCGAAGCCGGGCACTTCCCCGCTGCAGGAGAAGTTGTCCGACAGCACGCCTTTGGTCGCGTTGGAGGTGATTTCCGGCGGGCTCTGGATGCCCGTCACCGGGATCTGGGACTGCAGCTGGTAACCGGTGATCGGACCGTCGCAGTAGAAGCTGTACCTGACCTGCTGTTCTTCACTGCCTTCTTCCGGCGTGCCGGCCTTGGTGCTTCCGATGCAGTTGAGGTTGTTGGGGTTCGATTCTTCCGCTCGGCCCACCGCGGGCAGGAGCAGAAGCAGGGCGAGTGTGCCCGTCGCCGCGGTGAGCGCCAGCAGCGCCCTGCGGTGGCCGGATAGTGGTACAGGTCGGTGCAACAGTCTTCTCCGTTCGTTTCGTGGTCGGTGATCTGGTCTGGTGTTCAGGGGGAGGCTTGTGCGGACGGGCCGCCTCAATGCAGCAGCTGTTCGACCGTGTGCACCGGGGCGCTGACCTGGTAGCTCACGCTCGAGTGGGCGCCCGGCTTCGCAAAAGGTGAGATCAAGAGCACCCCTGCGGGGGGCTTGGCGGTCAGCGTGGCGCTGGAGGCCCCCGCCGGGAGCCCCTGCTGGGATGCCACGCCGACGGTCGCGAACGTCACCACCGCGAGGCCGTGTTCGCGGAAGGCCGCGGTGCCGGTGATCGTCGGCAAGGTGGCCTGCGCGAATTCGTCGGCCGCCTTGAGGGCTCCGGCGGGGGTCGAGCAGCTTTCGCCCGCGGCGCCTTCGGGGCACGGGGGCTGGACGATCGAGTGCACGATCGGGGGCGTCAGGATTTCGCTGGCGGGGGCTGCCAGCGCGGCCTCGTTCGCGAAGGCGCTGCCCTCGATCGCCGACCAGCCGCCGAGCAGCGTGCCCGTGGGTACCAGCTGGCCGCTGATGTAGGGAGCCGAGCTCTTCTGGGCGAGCAGTTCTTCGTAGCTCGGGCCGGAGAGCTGGATCAGCCACACGTTCGTCACCGCCGGGACCTTGGATTTCGCAGACGCTTTCGTTTTGCCGGTCGACGGCGTTTCTGCTTCTGAGCTGTTGGAGCCGGAGGCCGGCGTTTGCGCCGCGGCAGCCGGTGTCGTGCTCGCGCTGCTCGCGGGCGGCGAGGAGCCCAGCGGCGTTTCGGCGGGAGTTTCGGCAGGCGCCTGGCTGCTCGGCGTTGGCGGCGCCGCGCGGTTGCGCGAGGCCAGTTCCGAGAGCAGCTTGGCGACCAGCGCGGGCGTGTCGCCGGCGAAGGAGGTGCTCGGGGCGGGGCCGACGGCGGCGCCAACGCCGACGCCGACGGCGAGCATCGCAGCCGCCAGGATCGCGGTTACCCGCAGGCTCGGGCGGCGCGAGAGCAGCGGCGGGCGCGCCCAGGGAGGGGGAGCCGGCGGCGGCGAGGCGTCTGTGGCGCCCCGTGCGGCGTCCACGGACGGGCCCTGCTGGCCGTCCTGCGCGGGCGCCTCACGCCCCCCGGAGAAGATGTTTCTGAACTTCCGCACTATTTGGACTTTTCTGGTGTTCTTTCCATGCGGCACGCTGCCAAGGAAACGGGAATCCCTTCCCGTAACCCCTGCTTTACAGACCTTTTCGACAATATAGCTAAAGTCGATCGGGTCTATGAGGTTATGGTATCTTGGCGGCGTCTCCCGCGTCAACCGACAACCGCCACTCGAAAGGATTCCTCACCAAATGCAACGAATTCGCCGTCTCTCCGTCGCCCTCACGGTGGCGGGTGTGCTCGGGGCAGCGGCGCCTGTGGCCGCCAGCGCAGCGACCACGATCACGATCAGTGGTGCGACCGCCTCTTTCCCGCTCGTCAGCCTGCTGGCACAGAAGTACGTGAAACTGCACCCCGGGAAGGTCAAGTTCAAGATCGCCCAGGGCGGTGCCCAGATCGGCATCAACGACGTCGCCGCCGGCCGTGTGACGATCGGGGACGTCTCGCGCGACCCGCTCTCGAGTGACCCTCCGCACCTCGTCTTCTACCCGATCGCCAGGTACGGGATCTGCGTCATCACCAACAAGTCCGACACGCTGGCCAACCTCTCGACCGCCCAGCTGGTCAACATCTTCACCGGCAAGACGCGTTCGTGGAGCGGCATCCCCGGCGCCACCGCCACCGGCACGATCGACCTCGTCAGCCGCACCTCTGTGGCTGGCGTGCTCACCAACTTCCAGACGATCCTGCTGGAAGGCAAGAAAGTCGCGAGCGTCGCCTCCGAACAGTCCTCTGAGGGACTGCTGCGCCAGGCCGTCGAAAGCGATCCCGGCTCGATCGGCTTCGTGTCCAACTACCAGTCCGACAAGGGCGGCGTCAACGTGGTGAGCATCAACGGGGTGGCGTGCAACAAGAGCACCGTCACCTCCGGCGCCTACCCGGGCGTGGCCCGCTTCTACGAGGTCACCAAAGGTGAAGCCACCGGTGCCGCCAAGGCCTTCATCGTCTGGATCCGCTCCTCGGCGGCGGCACGCAAGATCATCTCCACCCAGTGGGTCCCCGTCACCTAGGAGCAGGACGCTAGGAGACGGAAGGAAGCCTCCAGTGCTGGCGCGTCTGCGCAAGCCGTGGCCCGACACCCGCGCCGAGCGTTTGCTCGGTGCGGTGTCGTGTCTGGTCGGCGTGCTGGTCGTGGGGATGGTCGTGTTCGTCGCAGTCCACGCCTGGCCGACCTTCCAGCACAACGGCCTGAGCTGGCTGACGTCCGGCGAAAGCCCCGAAAACAGCTTCGAAAAGATGCAGGCCACGGGTGTCAACGCACACGCCTCGGCCTATCACCTGCGAGCCTGGCCGCTGCTCTACGGGACGCTGCTGATCACGGTCGTGTCGGTTGCGGTCGCGTTCGTGGTGTCGGTGTTCGCGTCGATCTTCATCGTCGAGCTGGCTCCGGAGCGGCTGCGCAAGGTCACGATCCCGGTGATCCGCCTGCTGGCATCGGTGCCGTCGGTCGTGTACGGGCTGCTCGGGGTGCTGGTGCTGGTGCCGTTCGTCGGCAACCACCTGATCACGGGCTCCGAGAAGGCCTCGGTGGCCAACGAAATCGAGCTCACCGGCGCCGGGCTGCTGGTGACGGTCGTGATCCTCACAGTGATGATCTCCCCGATCATGATCGCGCTTACGTGCGAGGCGCTCACGTCGGTCCCCAACTCCTGGCGCGAGGGCGCGATCGCGCTGGGGCTGAACCCGTTGCGGGCCATCCTGTCCGTCACGGTGCGCGCCGCTCGCCCGGCGATCGTGGCCGCGGCGGTGCTCGCCACCGCCAGGGCGCTGGGGGAGGCGATCATGATCTCGATGGTCTCGGGCAGCCGCGCCTTCAAGCCGAACCTCGATCACGGTCTGCTGGTCTTCTTGTACTCGCCGCTGCGCACCTTCGCCTCCACGATCGTCGACTTCCGCGAGGGCATCAGCGCGCCGGCTCTCGGCTCCTCGCTGTATGCGATCGCGCTGTTGCTGCTGCTCGGCGGCTTCGTGCTGTCGGTCTGCGGCTACCTGATCAAGCTGCCGATGCGCAAGTACCAGGTGCGCGGATGAGCACGCTGGTTCCGTTCGACTTCGACGAGCCGCGCGCGATGCAGACGGGCCACGGCCGGCGCTCCTCGCCCCTGAGCTGGCGCTGGCGTGACCGCCTCGCGCTGATCCTGGCCTGGTGCGCGGGGATCGGGCTGGTCCTGATCGCGGGTGCGATCGTCGGCTACTTCGCCTTCCGGGGGGTGCAGTACCTGCGCCCCGGTCTGCTCTTCTCGAGACCTCAGATCTCGACCAGCCAGGCCGGCAGCGGTGGCTTCCTGGACCCGCTGCTGGGCACCATGATCCTGACCTTCGTCGGCATCGTGCTGGCGCTCCCGCTGGGCGTCACGACGGCGGTATGGATGAGCGAGTACGCCAGGCCCCGGTGGCTGGCGCGCACGATCGAGTCGTGCGTCGAGATCGTCGCCGGCACCCCCGACATCGTGATCGCGCTGTTCGGCCTGGCCGTCTTCGAGCTGAGCTTCATGGGGCCGTTCTCCTTCAAGGCCTCCGGGGGAGGCGTCTACGGACGCTCGTTCCTGGCGGCCGGGGCGATGATGTCGCTGATCGCCATGCCCCCTATCTTCGCCGCCACCCGCGACGGTCTGCAGGCGGTCCCCGGCCACATGCGCGAGGCCGCCTTCGCGCTGGGCAAGACCCGCATCACCACCATCCGCCGGGTACTGCTCCCGAGCGTACGCTCCAACATGGCCACCGGGGTGACCCTCGGGATCAGCCGCATCATCGGCGACACCGCGATCGTGGTGCTGCTGCTGGGGGAATCGACTGCGCCTGGAATCGCAGGGCTCGGTCCCCGGGCTGGGGCTGCTGCGCGGGACCGGCTCGACGCTCACCAGCTACGTCTACGGCAACTCCCCGGCGGGCGAAGGCGCGGCGCCGCAGAAGGCCTATGCCGCCGCCTTCGTGCTGCTGGCGTTCGTACTCGGCTCAATCTGCTCGTCGAACGCATCGGGCGCGGCCAGGAGCGGGCCACCGGCCTGTCGGTCGCCACCGGGGCCGTCTAGGAGGGCCGTGAGACATGCAACCTGGGCGCTTTACAACCCGCTATCGAGCCGCTAACCTCAGTACTTCGGTGAAAAAGGTTTCTCTGATGGGGAATATCGATGTTGCAGACTAATCTGATGGCCGAGCCCGCCGACCCGATCCACCTGGGCGACGACGCGGCGAGACGCCGACGGTCGAGCACCTGCACCCGGTCGACGAGTCCGCGACCGTCGAGCACCTTCACGCCGCACCCGCCGTGGGGCACGCGGACGCCGCGGACGCCGCGGCCCCGTCGCCCGGTGCCGCCGGTGCGCACGATCGTGCTGGATCGCGCCCCGCAGCCGGCGACCCCGCTCGACGAGCGCCGCGCGGTGCGCCCGGCCGCGGCCGGCAGCGGCCCCGAGCGTCTGCGCCTTGAGGACGTGAGCATCGCCTACGGCAGCAAGCCGGCGGTCAAGTCGGTTTCGCTGTCGATCCACCAGGGCGAGGTGCTGGCCCTGATCGGGCCCTCCGGGTGCGGCAAGACGACCCTGCTGCGCACGCTCAACCGCCTCACCGAGCTGACCCCGAGCGCCGCCCGCGCCGGCACCATCAGGCTCGACGGCGAGGACATCCACGAGCTGCGGGACACGAGCCTGCGCTCGCGCGTGGCGATGGTCTTCCAGCAGCCCAACCCGTTCCCGATGTCGATCTTCGACAACGTCGCCTTCGCGCTGCGCGAACAGTCGCGCCGCCGCCCGCGGCGCAAGGAGCTCGAGCCGCTGGTGATCGACGCGCTGCGCCGCGCCGGCCTCTACGAGGAGGTCAGGGACGATCTCGACAAACCCGCCCTGCGCCTCTCCGGCGGACAGCAGCAGCGCCTGTGCATCGCGCGGGCGATCGCCCCCCGCCCGGAGGTGCTGCTGATGGACGAGCCGTGCAGTGCGCTGGACCCGATCTCCACCAACACGATCGAGCAGCTGATCGGCGAGCTGCGCCGCGAGCTGGCGGTCGTGGTGGTGACCCACAACCTCGCCCAGGCGCGGCGGATCGCCGACAAGGTCGCCTTCATGTACCTCGGTGACCTGGTCGAGTACGGGGAGACCGAGGAGGTCTTCGAGGCGCCACGCGCCGCCCGTACCCGCGAATACGTCCAGGGCGCGTTCGGTTAGGCGGCCGGCGTGGCGGACTTGAGCCTGATGGCGGTCCCTTCTCACCCGCAGGACGGGACCACGTGCGCCAACTGCGGCGCCGAGGTGGTCGCCGACCAGCGCTACTGCCTGTCCTGCGGGCACCCTGTCTCGCCGGTGCGGCTCGGCTTCCTCGACGTGCTCCAGGACCAGGGCACCCACCCGTCCCCCCAGTGGTCCTCGCCCGCCACGCTCGAGGCAACCCCGATCGGCTACGGACCCGAGCCCCAGCGCGGGCTGGGCGGCTGGATCCGCCGCAACGGCGCCATCTTCGGGCTCCTGTCGGTGCTGCTGCTGTGCCTGATCGCCGGGCTGCTGCTCGGTCATTGGGCGTCAGGCGGCGGCAAGGGCGCCAATACGTCGACGGTGAAGATCGTGGGCCTCGGCGGCGCCGCCCTCGCTCCGGCGACGTCCACCACGCCTTCGACCGTGACCCCGTCCAAAAGCTCGGCGGCGGCGGCTGCGAAGGCCAAAAAGGAACAGCAGGAAGCGGCCAAGGAAGCCGCCAAGGAAGCGAAGGCCGAAAAAGCGCCGCTCGCCGGCGGCCGAAAAAGACCTCTCCCAAAGAACTTCAAAACTCAGCCACACGACGGGCAAAAAGCACGCCGAAGAACTCAACGCCAAAGGCGCCGAACCGCTCGAAACGCAAGACGATGGGATCCCGCCCGCAGCCCGCGAGCGGCTCGCTCGCACAGTTGCGCGCCCGCCAGCGTGAGCTCGCCCAGCGCGTGGCCGAGCTCACCTGGGATCTGGGCGGGCTCACCTACGAGATGGCGATCCGTGACCACTACCGCCTCGACGTGCTCGCCCGGCGGGCCGCCGAGCTGCAGGAAGCCGACGCCCAGCTGAACGAGGTCCAGCGCCTGCTCGCCAGCTCCGAGGCGGGCGTCCACGGCCAGTGCTCCTCGTGCGGAGCCGTCCACAGTCGCGGCGCGGCCTACTGCTGGCAGTGCGGCGCCCCGCTGCTGTCCGAGACGCGTCCCGCGGTTCTCGCCGCGGGACCGGCCGGCTCCAACGGCTCCAACGGCGCAGCCGGTTCCAACGGCGCAGCCGGCTCCAACGGCTCGCACGACGTCAGCGACGTCGGCTCCGCCAACGACGCGTTCGGCGTCGGCGGCGCGTAGGCACGCGGGCCCCAGGCGTCACACACGGCAGCGGCGCCTCGGCGTCCCGCGTGGTCGCGCGCCGGCGCGACCGTGACCACGCCCGCCGGGTGGCCGGCGGGCGGGCGGCGAGCGTCGGCGCCTAGGCCTGGTGGCTCGGCTCGACCGGGGCCGGTTCCGCGACGGGTGCCTGCCCGGGAACCGGAGCGGCCGGGGTCGGCCCCGGTGCTGCGGGCTGGGGGGCCGCCTGGCCGTCGCGGCGGGGCCGGCGCGGGTGCGGCCGGGGCCGCGACCTGGGTCGCCTGCGGCAGAGCCGCCTGCTGGGTGGTTCTGCTGGCCTGCGGGAGCCGGTGACGGAGTCCTTGAACTCACGCATGCCGGAGCCGAGCTGGCGCCCGATTTCCGGCAGCCGTTTGGCGCCGAACAGCAGCAGCAGGATCACGACCAGGAACGCGATATGAAGCGGGTTGTCGAGTCCCATCTGGTTACAGAGTCTAGCCGCGCAGGCTCTCGCGTACCAGGCGCACGGCTACGAACACCATGAAGGCGGCGAACAGATCACGCAGCACCTCACCCGGTAGTGCGTTGGCCAGGGCCACGCCCGCGGCCGCGCCGCCGATCGACAGCCCCCCGAGCCTGACGGCGTCGTGGCGGTTGACGTTGCCGTAGCGGTCCTGGCGGATCGTCCCCAGAATCGCCACCGGGATGATCGCCAGCAGCGACGTCGCCACCGCGTGGTGCTGGTCGAGGCCGAGGAACAGCACCATCCCGGGGACGAACACGACGCCGCCGCCGACGCCGAGCAGCCCCGCGATCACGCCCCCGAGCAGGCCCACCAGCAGCGCGCCGAGGATCACTGCAACACCAGTTGCACCGCCGTGGCCACGAGCACGGCCGCGAACAACAGCGCGATCGTGCGCTGGCGGCAGCCGCTGCTGCAGCCAGGTCCCCGCCATCACGCCGGCCAGGCCGGGTATCCCGACGAGCAGCCCGTCGACGACTTTGACGTTGCCGTAGAGCGCCTGAATCACCCGCTGCGAACGAGGCGATCGCGATGATCGCGGCCAGCGAGGTACCCGTCGCCGGACGCTCTTCATAGGCCAGCCAGAGGACCAGCAGGGGCACCATCACGGTGCCCCCGCCGACCCCGAAAAGGCCGGAGAAGAAGCCCGCCGCCGTGCCGATCACAGCCAGCTTCAGTGAGCGCTGTCGAGGGTCCCCGCCCGCGCGGCGCACCAGCGGACCGGCGGGACACCATGCGCGGCATACTAGACCGCGTGACCCCGGCCGCCATGCTCGTGGAGGCTCTCGAGCCGCTCCGCTCGGACCCCGCTCGCTCGGCGATCCTGATGGACATCGACGGCACCCTCGCGCCGATCGTTCGTCACGCCGCCGACGCCCACGTACCCCAGGCCACACGCACGCTGCTGATCGAGATCGCGCGGCGCTACCGCGTCGTCGCGTGCGTCAGCGGCCGGCCGGCCAACAGCGCCCGTCAGATGGTCGCGATCGGGACGATCGCCTACGTCGGCAATCACGGCGGCGAACTGCTGCGTCCCGGCTGCCACCCGCGCCGAGGTGGACCCGCAGCTGCAGGAGTGGACCGCGCGGGTGCGCGAGTTCGCCGCGCGCGTGTACGGCCCCGAGCACCAGCGCATGCGCGTGCGCAGCGAGGACAAGGGCTCGATCGCCGCCTTCCACTGGCGCGGGGCCCCCGACGAGGACCGCGCGGAGGCGGCCGTGAGGGAGATCGCCGAGCTCGCCCAGCGCGAGGGCCTGGCCGTGCACTGGGGTCGCAAGGTGCTCGAGGTGCGCCCGCCGGTGCTGATCAACAAGGGCGTCGGCATCGCCGCGCTGCTCGGCCACGGGCCCGTCGCCGGCGCGCTCTACGTGGGCGACGACACGACCGACCTCGACGCCTTTCGCGGGCTGCGCGAGCTGGTCTCCTCGGGGGCCCTCGAGAGCGCCCTGTGCGTGGCCGTGGCCTCCGACGAAGTGCCGCAGGAGCTCTCCCGCGAGGCCGACCTGACGGTGGACGGCACCACGGGGGTGCGGGCGCTGCTCGAGGCGCTGTTGTAGAGCTCGGCGCGTGCGCTTCGTCGACTTCCTCAGGACGACCGTGCTGCTGAGCGGGGGTGCCGCCACCGCGCTGGCGGCGATCTCGGTGCTCGCCTCGGCCGCCGGCTCGGGCCCGCACACCGTGCTGGTGGCGGTGGACCTCGGCTGGTGGATCATCGCCACGATCGTCGGGACTGCGCCTCGGGCGCCAGGCCCAGACCAGTCCTCCGATCGCCCGCCTGCTGTCCTCGGCGCGCGCCTCCAAGTCGCTGCCCGAACTGCACCCGAGCGCGGTCCTCGTCAATCGGCTGTGGCCGCTGGCGGTGTTCACGCTGCTGTCCGGCGCGCTCGCCTTCCTGGCCCCGCAGATACCGGGCATCGCGGCCGGCTTCGCGATCATGGGGGCGCTCGCGTGGCGCCACCAGGACGCGGCCGTGGCGGCCATCGAGGAGCGCGACGGGGCGGCCTTCTACGTCGAGCGCACCTCGCCCGTGCACGCGATCTCGCTGGTCCGCACCCCGGGCTTCAGCACCTCGCGGCCCGAGCGCATCAACGGGGCCGTGGGCTAGCGCGCTCTGCCGATGGCGGCCCCGGAGCAGCTCGAGGTGCTGCTCGTCTCGCTCGGCTCCACGAGCGGGCTGCGCCTCGCCGACGAACAGCTGTGCGACGCGCTGCGCGCCGCCGGCGCGCGGGTTCAGCTCGCCCGCGCCGAGCCTCCCCGATCGCTTCGCACGATGGCGCTGACCGACCTCGCCTGGGCCCGGGCGGCGCGGACGTCGGCCCAGCGCGCCCTGCGCGAGCGCGCCAGCGGCGACGGCCGTCCCGCGGGGGCGCCGGCGGTGATCTACTCGAGCACCACGGCGGCCCTGCTGTGGCCGGTTCCGGGGGCGGTCCGCTTCGACGCCTGTGCGGCCGCCAACCGAGCCGGCCGTCACGGGCTCTGGCAGCGCCCGTTGGAGCGCCGGCGGCTGGCCGCCTCGACGCTGCTGCTCCCCTGGAGCGAGGCCTCGCTGCGGGAGTGCCCCGCCGCCGCGGGGCAGAGGGCGGGCGCCTCCGGGGCCCCGCTGGTGGTCCCCGTGGCCGTGTCGCCCTCGGGGCCCGCCCCGTCCGAGCGCGACCTCGCCGCCATCACCTACGCCGCGAACCCGCTCAAGAAGGGGCTCGACCGCGTCCTGGGGGCGTGGCGGCAGGTGCGTGCGAACAGCGACGCCGGCGAGCTGCTGGTGGCGGGCACAGACGCACGCGAGCTGCGCCGCGCGGGGATCGAGGTGCCGGGAGCCGACGAGGGGGTGCGGCTGCTCGGATCCCTGCCCACCGAGGAGTACCGGGGGCTGCTGCGGCGGACTCGCGTGTTCGTGTGCGCACCCCGGCGGGAGGACTACGGGATCGCGCAGCTGGAGGCGCTGGCCGACGGCTGCATGCTCGTCACCACGCCCGCCCCCGGACCCTACGTGGCGCTCGGTCCCGCACGCGAGGCGGACCCCCGCCTGGTCGGCGAGGACCTGGCCGCGGGGCTGCGGGCCGCCCTACAGCAGCCGCTGCCCGGCTACCGCGAGCGGGTCGCCCGCGCGCTCGAGCCCTTCGGTCCCGCCGCGCTGGCAGACGTGGTGAAGCGGGAGCTGCTGCCGCGCCTGGTCGCGCGCGAGCTAGCGCCGTCCCCCAGCGGGTGTCAGCTGGTGCCGCGCCCGCTGGGCGCGAGTCAGCGCCGCGCCTGTTTTCGCAGCTTGCGCAGCTGTGCCAGCGAGCGCGTGTTGGCCACCTGCGCGGCGGTCAGCCAGGCCCGCCTGGCGGTGGCCACGCCCCAGCGCATGTTCTCGAGCGTGCGGACGCGGTGGGCGTCGGAGTCGATCACGATCGTGACCCCGGCGGCCGCGGCCGCGCGGGCGGCCTCGGCAGATAGATCGCGGCGGTCCGGGTTGCCGTTGATCTCGAGCATCGTGCCCGTCCGCGCGGCCGCCTCGAAGACGGCCTCGAGGTTCACGGCGTAGGGGGGCCGGCGTTCGATCAGGCGACCCGTGGGGTGGGCGATCATGTCCACCAGCGGGTGTTCGATCGCCGTGATCATGCGCTCGGTCATCGCCTGCTCGCCGATCGCGAAGGAGGTGTGGACGCTCGCCACCAGCCAGTCCAGGCGCCCCAGCAGCTCGTCCTCGTAGTCCAGCGACCCGTCGGGCAGGATGTTCACCTCGCTGCCCGCCAGCAGCTCGATCCCCGGCACGCGCTCGTTGGCCTGCGCCACCAGCTCGAGCTGGCGTTCCAGCTGTTCGGGGGAGACGTCGTTGCCGAAGCCGTGGCTGGCCGAGTGGTCGGTGATCGCGAGGTAGGCGTAGCCCCGTTCGCGGGCCGCGGTCCCCATCTCCTCGATCGTGTTGTGCCCGTCGGAGGCGTGGGTGTGGCTGTGGAGGTCCCCGCGTATGTCCTGGAGCGTGATCAGCCGCGGCAGCGTCCCGTCCCGTGCCGCCTGCAGCTCGCCCCGGTCCTCGCGCAGCTCGGGCTCGATGTAGGGGAGGCCCACCAGCCCGTACACCTCCTGCTCGCTTTCGCACGTGGTGCTGTTCCCGGTCGCGTCGTCGAGCACGCCGTACTCGGACAGATGCAGGCCACGACGCACGGCCAGCTCGCGCAGGGCCGCGTTGTGGGCGCCCGAGCCGGTGAGGTGCTGAAGCAGGTTCCCCCGCTGCTCGGGGGCGGCGATCCGCAACTCGACGGCGATACCCGAGTGGGTCATCCCGCGCGCCCCCGCCTCGCCCGCGGAGCTGACGCTGGCGACCTGCTCGAGCTCGGCCAGCTGGGCCGCCAGCTGCGCCGGGGCGGAGCTCGTCGCCACCAGGTCGAGGTCCTTGACGCTGTCGGCCTGCCGGCGCAGCGAGCCGGCGATCAGCACCTCCGTGCCGGCATCCGCGCGCTCGGCGAGCGCCGTCGCCAGCTCCTCGGCCAGCTCCGTGGCCCGCGACAGGATCACCCGCGCGGGCTCCCGCGAGGATGCAGGACGGCTGTCGTCGGCGAGCGCCTCGAGGATGCGTTCCTCGAGCTTCGGCCCGAGGCCCTTGACGCCCCGCACCCGCTGCGCGAGGGCGGCCTCGCGCAGGGCCGCCACGGAGTCCACCCCGAGTTCGTCATACAGCAGCCGCGCGCGCTTGGCCCCGAGCCCCGGCAGGCGGGTGAGCTCCACCAGACCGGGCGGGAACCTCGCCCGCAGGCGCTCGGCGGCGGGGATCGTGCCGGTTTCGGTCAGGGCGACGATCTTCTCCTGCAGGGTCTTGCCGATCCCCTTCAGCTCGGTGGCGCGCCCCTGACGGGCGAGGCCGGCGACCGAGACGGTCGCTTCGCGGACCGTTTTGGCGGCCGCCTTGTAGGCCACCACGCGGTGCACGTTCGCCCCGTCGAGCTCGTACAGGTCCGCCAGTTCCTCGAACGCCGCGGCGATCTGGGCGTTTGAGGGCTCTTGCTGGGCCACCGCTCGACAGGGTATGCGGGATCGCTCCGCGAGCCGACTGTCTAGGGTACGCGCCGAGCTGATGACCGGCGAGGCGTGGCTGATACTGCCCACCTACAACGAGGCCGAGAACGTGGGCCCGATCGTCGCCGCCGCCGGCGAGGTGCTCGCGCGCGCCGCGCCGGAGGGCTTCCGGGTGCTGATCGTGGACGACGGCTCACCCGACGGCACCGGCGAGTTGGCCGACCAGCTGGCGGGCGAGCAGGACTGGGTCTCGGTCCTGCACCGCACCGAGAAGGCCGGCATCGGGCCCGCCTACATCGCCGGCTTCCGCCACGCGCTGGCGCACGGGGCCGGCTACGTGATGGAGATGGACAGCGACTTCTCCCACGACCCCGCCGACCTCGCCCGGCTGCTGGGCGGCGGTCCACGACGGGGCGGACCTCGCGCTTGGCTCGCGCTACGTGGACGGCGGCGGGGTGCGCAACTGGGGCCTCTTGCGGCGTGTGGTCAGCGAGGGCGGCTCGACCTACGCGCGGGTCGTGCTCGGCCTGCAGGTCAAAGACCTCACCGGCGGCTTCAAGTGCTTTCGCCGCGAGGTCCTGGAGACGATCTCGCTCGCCGACGTGCGCTCACGCGGCTACGCCTTCCAGGTCGAGCTCACCTACCGGGCCGTGCAGGCCGGCTTCCGCGTGGTCGAGGTCCCGATCGTGTTCCGCGACCGCGAGCTGGGAACGAGCAAGATGTCATGGCGGATCGCCGCCGAGGCGATGTGGCTGGTCCCGCTCATGCGCTTTCGCTGAGGGGTTCTCCCTATAGCCCGGGGCCGAGCGGCGCCGATCAGATGGGGATGGACGCCTCCGCATACGCCTTCACGCATGGGGTCAGGCGCACGCGCAGCACGCTGGTCGCCTGGCAGCGGGCGCCGCTGCGCGTGGTCGGGGGCTGGGCGGCGGGCTCGGCGCTGGCCGCCACCGGGCTGCTGGTGGCGGTCCTGGCGGTCGCCTCGATCGACCACGGCTACCAGCAGATCATCAGCCTGCAGCCGCCGTTCGCGGTCGGTGGCCCCCACGACGTCCTGCAGCTGCTGCGCAGCAACATGCTCGTGCTGGCCCTGCACGCGATGGCCTGCGTGGCCGGCTTCATCGCCGGCAGCTCGCTGCCGCTGCAGGCCGACAGCCACAGCGGCGTCTCCCGCTGGGTGCACGAACACGGGGGCAAAATCGCAATCGCCTTCGTGATCGGCGCCACGACCTTCTCGCTGAGCGCCCAGGCGTACGTGATCGGCCACACCCTGGCCGGCGTCTCCCACTTCCTGCACGTCTCCCCGGCGGTCCTGCTGCTGGGGGTCCTGCCGCATGCGGTCCCAGAGCTGGTGGCGCTGTTCCTGCCACTGGCGGCCTGGATCCTGGCCAGCCGCCGGGGCGCCTGGGAGGAGCTGCTGGCGGCAACGGTCGTGACGGTCGCGATCGCGATCCCGATGCTCGTGCTGGCGGCGGTCGTCGAGGTCTATGTCTCGCCCCACCTGTTCACCGCCCTGACCGACATCCATCCGCCGATCGTTCGCGCCAGCGAAGGCTGGATCGTGAAGGTCAACTAGCGCCGGGCGGCGGCTCCTCGCCGCGATCTCCGTCCTCTTCCTCCTCTTCCTCGCGTTCGCGCTCGGACTCCCCGCGGTAGAGCACGAACAGCAGCGTGATCGCGATCGAGATCGCGATCGTGATGATCAGCAGGCCGCTGCCGGAGACGCCGAGGGGAACCATGTCCTTCATTTTGTATAGTGAGGGTCAAGCGACCAAGGAGCAGACGATGGCAGGAACTCTCACACAGGTCACCGACACCAACTTCGACGCCGAGGTGCTCGAGGCCGAGGGCCCCGTGCTCGTCGACTTCTGGGCTCCCTGGTGCGGGCCCTGCCGGGTCGTCGCGCCGGTGCTCGAGGAGATCGCCTCCGAGCGCCCGGAGCTGCGGATCGTGAAGCTGAACACCGACGAGAACCCGCAGGTGGCGGCGCGCTACCAGATCCTCTCGATCCCCACGATGATGGTCTTCAGGGCCGGCGAGCCGGTCAAGACGATCATCGGCGCCTACCCGAAGAAGAAGCTCGAGGCCGAGCTCGAGCCGATCCTCGCTCCGGCCTGAGCCCACGCTCGTGCGCCGCGGCCCGAGTGCCGCGGCGTCCTCGCCCCGACCCGAGCTCCGCGCTCAGGTCCGGGCGGCGCGCGTGAGGGAGATGCTGAGCCGCATCTCCTCGACGCGGGTCTCGCCCCTGTAGTCCGCGTCCGGCGGGCCGCCTGCCTGCGGGGATCCGCCCGGCGTCGGGCCGGGCGAGGGGACTGAACCCGGCCCGGGAGCAATCGTCAGCTGCACGGCGAGGGTCTCGCCGGCGATGTAGTCGCGGTGGGCCTCGGCCGCCGCCAGCAGGGCGCCGTCGCCGCCGAGCGCCAGCGAGATGCGGTCCTCGACCTGCAGGCCCGCGTCTTTGCGCGCGTTCTGGACCGCGTGGACGATCTCTCTCGCGAGGCCCTCTCGGCGCAGCTGCTCGTCGAGGTTGAGGTCGAGCGCCACCGCGTGGGCACCCTCGCGCTCGACGCTGTAGCCGTCGGGGGCCCGCATCGTCAGGATCAGGTCCTCAGCGGTCAGCGTGTGCTCGCGGCCGCCCACCTCGATCCCCACGATGCCGCCGTCGCGCAGCACCTCGGCCACGTGGCCGGGGTCCAGCGCCGCGATCGCGGCCGCCACCAGCGGCATCTGCTTGCCGAACAGGGGGCCGAGCGAGCGGTAGTTGGGCTTCACCTCATAGCTGCCGAGCTCACCAGCCGCGGCCACGAAGCGGATGCTCGCCACGTTGAGCTCCTCGCGGACCACCTCGGCGAGCCGTTCGATCGCGGCCCGCTCGCGCCCGTCGGCCACCACCACCGCCTCGCGCAGCGGCTGGCGGACCTTGATCTTGGCCTTGCCACGGGCGCCCAGCCCGAGGCGCACGGTCTCGCGCGCGAGCGCCATCGCCTCCTCCAGATCCACGTCCCGGATCCCGATCTCCTGCGGCTGCGGGAAGTCGCACAGGTGCACGCTCGTGAGCGTCCCGTCGAGGTTGTCGTAGATCTCATCGGCGATGAACGGGCACAGCGGGGCGAGCATGCGGCTGACCGCCAGCAGGCAGCAGCGCAGGGTCGCGAAGGCCGTCGCCTCGCCGTCCCAGAAGCGCCGCCGGGAGCGGCGCACGTACCAGTTGGAGAGGTCCTCCACCAGCGCCGCGATCGCCCGCCCGGCGGAGGTCGCGTCGTAGGCCTCCAGGCGTTCGGTCACCAGCTCGGCGGTGGCGGCGGTGCGTGACAGCGCCCAGCGGTCGAGGTCCTCGAGCATTTCCGTGCCGGTGCCCGCCGGGGACTCCGCCGCTGTCGGTCCCTCCGCGGCCGCCGAATCCTCCAGGGCCTGCGCCGAGGCGTTCGCATACAGGGAATAGAAGTAGTAGGTGGACCACAGCTGCTTGAGGAACAGGCGCACCCCTTCGCCGATCGTCTCGGCCGAGAAGCGGTAGCCGTCCCACGGCTGCTTGGACGTGAAGAAGTACCAGCGCAGGGCGTCCGCTCCGTAGGCGTCCAGCACCTCCCAGGGCTCGACCGCGTTGCCCCGTGACTTCGACATCTTCTGTCCCTGCTCGTCCAGGATCAGCCCGAGGCAGACCACGTTCTCGTACGGCGCCGGGCGCGAGAGCAGCACCGCGATCGCCAGCAGCGAATAGAACCAGCCGCGGGTCTGGTCCTGGGCCTCGCAGATGAACTGCGCGGGGTAGCTGTCGGCGAACAGCTGCTCGTGCTCGAACGGGAAGTGGTGCTGGGCGAACGGCATCGCGCCGGAGTCGAACCACACGTCGATCACCTCCGGCACGCGGCCCATCGGCTCTCCGCAGACGCCCCCGGAGCCGTCCTGCTCGGTGCACGGGAAGGCCAGTTCATCGACATAGGGGCGGTGGTGGTCGGTCAGCTCGCTGCCGCTGAGCGTGGCCAGCTCCTCGAAGGAGCCGATCACGCGGACATGGCCGCGCGAGCAGCGCCAAACCGGCAGCGGCGTGCCCCAGTAGCGCTCGCGCGAGAGGGCCCAGTCGACGTTGTTGGCCAGCCAGTCCCCGAAGCGGCCGTGCTTGACGTGCGGCGGGTGCCAGTTGACGGTCTCATTCGCCGCCAGCAGCTCGTCGCGCAGGCGCGAGGTGGAGATGTACCAGGACGGTTTGGCGTAGTAGATGAGGGCGTTGTCCGAACGCCAGCAGTGGGGGTAGGCGTGCTCGTAGTCCTCGACCTTCAGCACCAGCCCCCGCTCGCGCAGGTCCTCCAGCAGCTCCGCGGTCAGCTGCTCGTCCTTGACGAAGCGCCCGCCGTAGCTGACGCCGTCGCGGTTCAGGACGCGCTCGTCGTAGGTGCCGTCGGGGCGCACGGGGTTATACAGCGAGCCTGCCACGGCGGGATCGAACGGCACCCGCGGGCTGGCGGCGGCCACGCGGTAGTCGTCCTCGCCGAAGGCCGGTGCGAGGTGCACGATGCCGGTCCCGTCCTCGGTCGTCACGAACCCATCGGCCAGGATCGGCAGCGGCCCCGGCAGGCGGTCGCTGGCCGCGAAGATCGGTCCCTCGTAGGCGCCGAAGCGCTCCACCAGCTCGCTGCCGCTGAGGCGCTCGAGGATCTCGACGGACTCCCCGAGCACCGCCGCGACCCTCGCCTCGGCCAGCACCAGCAGCTCGCCGTCCACGCGCACGCGCACGTAGGTGGCCTTCGGGGCCACCGCCAGGGCCACGTTCCCGGGCAGCGTCCAAGGCGTGGTGGTCCACACCAGCAGCCGCTCCTGCGCTCCATGCACGGGCAGCTTCAGGTACACGCTCGGGTCCACCACGTCGCGGTAGCCGAGCGCCACCTCGTGCGAGGACAGGGTGGTCTCGCAGCGGGGACAGTAGGGGACCACCTTGTGGCCCTCGTACAGCAGCCCGCGCGCGTGGATCTGGGCCAGC
The DNA here is from genome assembly GCA_963846255.1 of uncultured Solirubrobacteraceae bacterium. Lineage (GTDB taxonomy): Bacteria > Actinomycetota > Thermoleophilia > Solirubrobacterales > Solirubrobacteraceae > Palsa-744. The sequence continues at coordinate 2,068,235 of CAWJVE010000002.1, read as the reverse complement.
GCCCACCACACCGACTCGATGTAGGTCTCGTCCAGCGTGCGGTAGGCGCCCTCCAGGTCCAGCCAGAAGCCGATCCGCTCGGTCAGCCGGTTCCAGTCCTCGAGGAAGGCGAACACCGACGCGCGGCACTCGGCGTTGAAGCGCTCGATCCCGACCTCCTCCTCGATCTGGGCCTTGGAGGTGATGCCGAGTTTCTGTTCGACCGCGATCTCCACCGGCAGCCCGTGGCAGTCCCAGCCGCCCTTGCGTTCCACGTAGCGGCCCCGCATGGTCTGAAAGCGCGGGTAGATGTCCTTGAACACGCGCGAGAGCACGTGGTGGGTGCCCGGGGGGCCGTTGGCCGTCGGCGGGCCCTCGTAGAAGACCCAGCGCTCGCCGCCCGCCCGGCGGCGCAGCGACTCCGCGAACACGTCCCGGTCGCGCCAGCGTCCCAGGATCTCCAGCTCGAGCGCGGGCAGCTGTTGCTGCGGGTCCACCTCGCGGCGGGGGATCAGCGGATGTCGCCTGGCCGCGCCCATCGGGCGGCCCATTGTAGGTGGGCTCCCCCCGCCCGAACGTACGATAAGGCGCCATGCGCCTGCGCCTGTACCACCACCACGACGGCGCGCGCGTCGCCTATCGCGAGTACGGCGCGGGCCCGCCGCTGGCGCTGCTGCACTCGGGTCTGCTCTCGCACATGGAGTTGGAGCCGCTGGTGGAGCACCTCGGGGACCGCTTCCGCCTGGTGCTCCCCGACCTGCCCCTGCACGGCGACTCCGAGGCCCGTCCCCGCCACCCCTACACCCCCGACTGGTTCGCGGAGGTGATCGCGGCCTTCTGCGCGGAGGTGCTGGGCCCGCGCCCGCTCGTCGCCGGCCACGGCGCCGGCGCCGAGATCCTGCTGCGGGCGGTCGCCGGCGGGCGTCTTCAGCCCTCGCGCATGGTGCTGATGCCCAATCGCATGCACGCGCCACCGACCCGTCCCCGCCGGCGCCGCGGCTGGCAGCTCCTCACGAGCGCCGCCGCCGTCCCGGGTCTCGACGGCCTGCTCTCATACGGCGCGGGGCTGCTGTTCAGGCCGGAGTGGGGGGTACGTCTGTCCAGCCGCGCCAACCCCGCCGCCGGCGACCTGCTGCGCCACGCCTTCGCCGACGTCCCCGGCAACTCGAGCCTCGCCCGCTCGTGGGCCAAATGCGCCCGCCACTGGCCCTGCGGCGCCCAGACGGAGCTGTTGGACCTGTATCCCCGCCTGCAGATGCCGGTGCTGCTGCTGTGGGCCGACCAGGACCGCGTCCATCCCCTGAGCACCGCGGAAGAGGCGTTGCCACTGCTCGGCGACGGGGACCTGCGTGTGCTGCCGAGCTGCGGCTTCCTGATGGCCTACGACGATCCCGTCGGCCTCGCCCGCGAGCTGGCGGCCTTCTGCGGATAGCCGAATACCGCTCTGCATATAGGGTGTGAGCATGCCCGCCAAAGCAGGACCGCGAAGCGACGGCAAAGCCCGCGCCGTCAGCAAAGCCCGCGCTGCCGCCAAGGTGCCCGCCCCGCGGGCAGCCCAGAACGGGCGCGGCTCCGGGCGCAAGCTGTGGGGCGCTGAGACCGACAAGGCGGTCGATAACTTCCCCATCTCGGGACAGGTGGTCCCCGCGCCGGTGATCCACTGGCTGGCCCGCATCAAGGGCGCCTCCGCCGCCGTCAATGCCGAACTCGGACTGCTTCCGAAGCAGACCGCCGCGCGCATCGAGCGGGCCGCGAAGGAGATCGCCTCCGGCCAGCACGACAGCCAGTTCCCGATCGACGTCTTCCAGACCGGCTCGGGCACCTCCACGAACACGAACACCAACGAGGTGATCGCGACCCTCGCCGGCTCCGGGGCGCACGCCAACGACCACGTCAACATGGGGCAGTCCTCCAACGACGTGTTTCCCTCGGCCGTGCACCTGGCGGCGCTGGAGCAGGCCCAGAACGAGCTGCTGCCGGCGCTGAAGCTGCTCGAACGCTCGCTGGCACGCAAGGCCCGCAGCTTCAAGGACGTGGTCAAGTCGGGGCGCACGCACCTGATGGACGCGGTGCCCGTGACGCTCGGCCAGGAGTTCGGTGGCTACGCCGCCCAGATCGCCCTCGCCCAGGAGCGCATCTCCGCCGCGCTCGTGCACGTCGGGCAGATACCGCTGGGGGGCACCGCCACCGGCACCGGCCTGAACACCCACCCGAAGTTCGCCGCACGCGTACGCGCCCGCCTGCGCCGCGAATCGGGACTGCGCCAGATCGACGCCCCCAAGGACCCCTTCGAGGCCCAGGCCAGCCGCGACTCGCTGGTCGAGCTGTCGGGCGCGCTGAAGGTGCTCGCCGTGTCGCTCACCAAGATCGCCGGCGACCTCGCGCTGATGGGCTCCGGTCCGCGGGCCGGGCTCGCTGAAATCCGGCTGCCCGAGCTGCAGAAGGGCTCCTCGATAATGCCGGGGAAGGTCAACCCGGTGATCCCCGAGGTCGTCCTGCAGGTATCCGCGCAGGTGATCGGCAACGACACCGCGATCACCTTCGCCGGCAGCCAGGGCCAGTTCGAGCTCAACGTCCGCATCCCGCTGATTGCGCTCAACCTGCTGGGCTCGATCGGCCTGCTGAGCAGCACCTGCCGCGTGTTCGCGGAGAAGTGCATCGACGGGATCGAGGCCAACCGCGCGGGCACCGACGCCTCGGCCGGCGCGACCCTCGCCGTGGTCACCGCCCTGAACGGGGCGATCGGCTACGACAAGGGCACCGAGATCGTCAAAAAGGCGACCGCTTCGGGCCGCCCCGTGCGTGAGGTCGCCCTCGAGGCGGGCGTGGACGCGAAGCTGTACGACTCGGTCGTGGACCTGCGCAAGATCGCGCGCGGGAACCAGGCGTAGCGCCCGCACCCGCCACGGACCCGCGTTAGTCTCGCCCGCATGCAGGACCTCGAGGCCTATCTCGCGCGCATCGGCCTCGGTGGGCGCCCGTCGCTGGCCGAGCTGCACCGCGCCCACGTCAGCTCGATCCCGTTCGAGAACCTGCAGTCCCACGGCGGCGAGCCGGTCTCGCTGGCGGGCGAGGACATCGAGCGCAAGCTTGTCGCCGCCCGCCGCGGCGGCTACTGCTACGAGCACAACCTGCTATTCGCCGCTGCCCTGCAGGAGCTCGGCTTCGAGGTGGAGCCGATGCTCGCCCGAGTCAGGTGGGCCGTCCCCCAGGGCACCATCAGGCGCCGCTCGCACCTGCTGCTGCGGGCCACGGGGGAGGGGGGCGTGTGGCACGCCGACGTCGGCTTCGGGGCCGGCACGCTGCTGGAGCCGATCCCGTTCGGGCCCGGTGAGGAGCACGAGCAGGAGGGCTGGCGCTTCCGGGTCGTGCAGGATGGCGAGGAGCTGGTGCTGCAGGGCTTCCTCGCCGACCGGTGGAGCGACCTCTACGGCTTCGTTCCCAAAGCCGACCCGCTCGTGGACGTGGAGACGAGCAACTGGTTCACCTGCTCGCACCCCGCATCTCCGTTCGTGACCGGTCTGTTGATCGCCTCCCAGACAGCGGATGGCACCCGCACCACGCTGAGCGACTGGGGCGAGCTCGAGTTGGTGACGCAGACCCCTTCGGAACGCAACGTCACGGCCGTGACCCGAGAGCAGATTCCCGCGCTGCTGGACGAACGCTTCGGGCTGAAGGGCTTTGCGCTGGACCCCTCCGGGCGCGTCGTCCGGGCCGCTCCCTAGGTTTGCCCTCCGGGCGCCGGTGGGAGCGCCCTTGGGACGAAGGGAGCCAGGTGAAACTGGTGATCGGCATCGTGCGCCCCGAGCGCTCCAATGACGTGCTCGAGGCGCTCTACCGGGCCGACGTGACGGGCCTGTCGATCAGTCGGGTCCAGGGCCACGGCGGAGAGCTGGACCGTGTCGAGACCTACCGGGGCACGACCGTCAAGATGGAGCTCTCGGACAAGGTCCGCTTCGAGATCGCCGTCTCGGAGACGTTCGTCCAGGCCACCATCGACGCGCTCTGTGCTGGCGCCCGCACCGGCGAGGTGGGCGACGGCAAGATCTTCGTGATCCCGCTAGAGCAGGTCGTCCGGATCCGGACTGGGGAGATCGACACTGGCGCCGTCACGCCGCGCGACGGAGGCTGAGCTTGCCGGCCGTCACGACCATCGGGCCCGACGGCATCGACCCCGCGTCCACCGCCTGGATGCTCGTTGCCACGGCGCTGGTGCTGATGATGACCCCAGCCCTCGGCCTCTTCTACGCCGGCCTCGTGCGCAGCAAGAACACGCTCAACACCTTCATGATGAGCGTGGGGGCGATCGGCATCGCGACCGTCACGTGGGCGCTGGTGGGGTACTCGCTGGCCTTCGATGGCAGCGGCGGCTTCATCGGCGGGCTGCACATGGTTGCCCTGCACGGCGTTGGCTTCGCGCCCCGCCACGGGACCCACATCCCCCAGCTGCTGTTCATGGCCTTCGAGGCGACCTTCTGCATCATCACCACGGCGCTGGTGTCCGGTGCGGTGGTCGAGCGGATGAGCTATGCCGCCTTCCTGGTGTTCGCGGCCCTGTGGTCGGTGCTCGTGTTCCCGGTGCTCGCCCACTGGGTGTGGGGCGGGGGGTGGCTGGCCCAGCACGGCGTGCTCGACTTCGCGGGCGGCGTGCCGGTCGAGATGGGCTCCGGCTTCTCGGCGCTCGCGGCGGCTCTCGTCGTGCGGGCGCGCAAGGACTACGGGCGCCAGGCGCTGCTGCCCCACAACGCCGTCTATGTGCTGCTCGGCGCTGGGCTGCTGTGGTTCGGCTGGTTCGGCTTCAACGGCGGCAGCGGCTACTCGGTCGGGCATCCGAGCGTGCTGGCGTTCGTCAACACGCTGCTCACGCCCGCCTGCACGCTGGTGGTCTGGTTTCTGCTCGACCTGATCCGCAACCGGCGCATCACGGCGATCGGCGCGGCCACGGCGATCATCGTCGGCTGTGTTGGGATCACCCCCGCCGCCGGTTACATCAGCCCCACAGCGGCGATGCTGCTGGGCGCGGTGGCGGCGCTGCCGAGCTACGCGCTGATCCTCTGGCGCCCCCGCTCGCGGTTGGATGAGACACTCGACGTGCTCGCCGCGCACGGCCTGGCCGGGCTCACCGGGATCCTGTTCATCGGCTTCTTCGCCCAGCTGTCCTGGAACGGGGTCTCCAACGGGCTGCTGTTCGGCAACCCCCACCAGCTGCTGTGGCAGGCGATCGCGGCGCTGGCGGGCCCCGCCTATGCGTTCGTGGGGACGTTCGTGATCCTGCGCGTCATCGGGCTCGTGATGCCGCTGCGGGTCAGCGAACGCGAGGAGGCACTCGGCCTCGACGTGGCCCAGCATGGCGAGGAGGCCTACGCCACAGGAGAGGGCGCAATCCTGGTGGAGGCCGCCTAGCCGCGGCCGCCGCCTAGCCGTTGCCCAGCGCCTGGTACATCCGCGCCACCACCGGCACGGCCGGCTTGGCGAGGCCGCCGTAGGTGAACAGGCCCTTCTGGCTGAGGGCCTCGATCAGGCGCAGGTTGGGCAGCCGTTTTTTGATCGAGCCGCCCTGGAAGGTCGGGTTCAGGGGGTAGTCCCGCAGCAGCCAGATCATCATCGCCGTGAGCGAGGGGTCGGCGGCGTAGACGTGGATGTGCTCCGCCAGCACGCGCGCCTGGAAGGAGTAGGAGCCGGGCGCGCCGCCGGGGTTGAGGTCGTTGGATTCGGCCCCGAACTCGCTGATCACCAACACCCGGCCCGGGAACGTGCGCTGCATCGCGGCCAGGCGCGAGCGCATCAGGGCTTCGAGCTGGGAGGGGGTGTCCCGGGGCGAGTCGTACCAGCCGCTGTAGTCCGTCTCGGCGATCGCGTCGATGTTGTTGTAGATCGTCCCGGGCGTCCCCGTCGGGGGATGGTCGCCCCAGATGTCAACCGCCACCAGGCGCGTGGGGTCGAAGGAGTGCAGCCAGTGGGCGGTGCGCTGGACGTAGTGGACCTCGGCCTCGTCGCGCCCGTTGCGGGCGATCTCATCGGACAGGTTCCAGGCGAAGATCGACGGGTGAAGCATCGCGCTGCGGACCGCCAGCCGGGCCTGGGCTTCGGCTTCGGCCAGCAGCCGGGGGGTGGTGGAGTACCAGTTGCCGGCCCCTTCGACCGGCCCGACCCCCTGCCACACGAGGATCCCGGCGGCGTCGAGCCGTTCCAGCAGGGCCGGGTCCAGCGGGTGCTGGGCACGGACAACGTTGGCGTGGATCTGCTCGAGCTCGCCCACGATCCGGTCCTCGTCGGAGGGCGTGAGGGCGTCGCCGCGGCCGGCGGCGTCGGGCTGCACGGAGGCGCCGTGGAGGCGCAGCAGCTGGCCGTCGAGGTACACGTGGCCGCCGTGCCAGGTGAGCTGGCGCAGGCCAACGTGGGCCACGTAGGTGCTCTCGCCCGGGACTTCAAGGGCGAGGTCATAGAGGTTGGGGTGGGCGGTCGACCACAGCGCCGGATCGGCCACCGTCACGGTGGCGGCGATGTTCGCGCTCTGCCCGTGTTCGAGCGTCAGCGCATGGAAGCTCAGCGGGATCTGTTCGGAGCCGCGGGAGAGCGTGCCGGTGGGGGTGAGCGTGCGCGCTTGGCCGTTGTTGCGCACCAGCACGCTGACGCGCACGTGGGCGGGCCCGGCCGTGGGTTCGTGCTGGGGGAGGGTCGTCTGGATCCTCGGCTGGGAGAGTTCGCTGAGGCCGATCGGGCGGACCGTGGCCTCGCCGTCGAGACCGCCCCAGTTGAACCACGTGCGGTGAAAGCCTTCCCGTGCCTGGCGTTCGGGGTCGCGCCAGTCCATCCGCACGACCACGGTGTGTTCGCCGGCGGACACCTTGCGGCGGAATTCGAACGGCAGGTAGGAGCCGTGGTGGGATCCCAGCAGGGTCCCGTCGACCCACACCTGGGCGAGGTAGTTGGCCGACTGGAACTGGAGGGCGTAGGCGCCCGCGGTTTCGGCCCTGAAGGTGGTCCGGTACCAGGCCACGGAGCCTTCGTAGTTGACCGCCCCAGCCTTGCCGGCGTAGGGCTCCGGCTCGACCACGTTGGGGACGCTGACGGTGCTCCCGCCGAAGCTGCCCCTCTGATAGCCGAGGTGCAGCCCGCGGTTGTGGGGGTCGCGTCTGCAGGATCCAGTTGCGCAGCGGCACCCGCCCGCCGGGGCCTTCGTAGATCAGCGGCGCGCCCGAGGGCTCCTGGGCGGAGACCTCGCCGGGGAGGGGGATCACGAGCGCCAGCGCGAGCGCTGCCGCCAGCGCCAGCGGGATCCTGATGGGAAGTCTCAGCAAGCTGAACCTTCAACAAGCGGCGCGGGCGATCGGAGCGCGTCGCCGGAGGTCAGCTGCTCGAGCACCCACAGGGCGCCGGCCTTCGACAGCGGCTCGTTGAGGTTTCCGCACTTGGGCGACTGCACGCACGAGGGGCATCCGCCGCTGCAGGGGCACTCGGCGATCAGGCGGCGGGCGTCCGCGCACAGCTCCTCGAAACGGGTGAAGGCGATCCGCGCGATCCCGATCCCTCCGGGGTGCCCGTCGTGGATGAAGATCGTGGGGTTGCCGGTCTGGGGGTGGAAGTTGGTGGACAGGCCCCCGATGTCCCAGCGGTCGCACATCGCCAGCAGCGGCAGGACCGCGATCTGGGCGTGCTCGGTCGCGTGCAGCGCCCCCAGCAGGCTGTCGAGCGGCAGCTCGCAGGCCGGCTCGCGCAGGGCGGGCAGCTCGAACCACAACGCCTGGGTCTCAAAGCTCGTCGGCGGCAGGTCGAGCCCCACCAGCTCCAGCGGGTTGTGATCGGAGAGGCTGCGCCGCTGGTAGGCGAGGACCGTCTCGGTGACGCTCACCTCTCCGAAGGAGAGCGTCACGCCGAGCGTCTCGCGGCGATCCAGCAGGCGCACGATGTCGGTGTCGGTGGCGCGCTTGGGCTGCGTGTACCAGTCGCCCCGGAAGGGCGTCACCAGCGCCCGGCGCGTGTCCAGCTCGAGCGCCCGCACCTCGTAAGAGCTGCCGAGGTGCATGTACACGGCCCCCTCGTGGACCGTGCTGTGGGCCCTGCGCCGCCTCGGTCGAGCCGAGCAGCTCGCCGGAGGACACGTCGACGATCTCGAAGCTGTCCGGCGAGGCCGAGCGCAGCGACACCTCAGCCGCCGGGTAGACGTCCGGGCGGCGGAGCACGAAGGTGCCGGCGATTCCGCGCCGGCGCAGCTCCCCGGCGCTCTCCAGGGCCTCCGCGTGGCCCTCCCAGCGGGGCCCGAAGAAGGCTCTGTCATCGGCCCCAAGCGGGCCCTCGTGGGCGGCGCAGAGCAGGTGCGAGCGGAAGATCGGGGCGCTTTCGTGGTCGAGGATGGCCGCCTCCACGGGTCGCTCCAGAAAGTCCTCGGGGTGGCGGCAGAAGAACTGATCCAGGGCGTCCTCGCCGGCCACGTACACGGCCAGTCCACGGCCCCGGCGCCCGGCCCGGCCCCACATCTGGCGCAGCGAGGCGACGGTTCCGGGGAAGGTGACCACGAGCGCCGCGTCGAGCTCGCCGATGTCGATCCCCAGCTCCAGCGCGTCGGTCGTCACGACCGCCCTCAGCTCGCCCCGCATCAGCCGGCCCTCGAGCTCCCGTCGCTGCTGGGCGGTGTAGCCGGCCCGGTAGGGGCTGACCAGCTCCGCCAGCTCGGGATCCTCGGCCTGCAGGCGGCCTTTGACGAGCACGCTCAGCACCTCGACCCCCTTGCGCGACTTCACGAAGCAGATCACCCGCGAGCCGCGGCGAACCAGCTCGGCCAGCAGCTGGGCGGCCTCGCCGAGGGACGAGTGGCGGGTGCCGGCGTCCTCGTCCTCGAGGGGCGGGTTCCAGATCGCGATCCGCCGTTGCGGGGCGGGCGCGCCGTCGCGGGAGATCAGTCGCACCTCCTCCAGCCCCGTCAGCCGCTCGGCGAGCTCCTGCGGGTTGGCGATCGTGGCCGAGCTCAGCAGGAAGCGCGGCTCGGTCCCGTAGGCGGCGGCGATCCGACGCAGGCGGCGCAGCACGTTGGCGACGTGGGAGCCGAACACGCCGCGGTAGACGTGGGCCTCGTCGATCACCACGACCGCGAGGTTGGCGAACAGCTCCGCCCAGGCGGCGTGGTTGGGCAGGATGCCGACGTGGAGCATGTCCGGGTTGCTGAGCACCACGTTGGCCGAGCGGCGGATCTCCCGGCGAGCCTCGCGCGGCGTATCCCCGTCGTAGATCGCGCAGCGCAGCTGGCGCAGCCCGAGCGAGTTGAGCGCGCGGGCCTGGTCCTGGGCCAGCGCCTTGGTCGGGATACAGGTACAGCGCCCGCGCCCGGCGATCGCGGCAGAGGACCTCCAGCGTGGGCAGGTTGAAGCACAGCGACTTGCCCGAGGCGGTGCCCGTGGTGACGATCAGCGGGCCCTCCCAGGCCGCCTGCAGGGCCTCCGCCTGGTGGCAGTAGAGGCGCTCGATTCCCGCCCGCTGCAGGCCCGCGAGCAGGTCCGGGTGGAGCTCGCCCGGCAGCTCCGTGAACAGCCCTTCCGTGGGCCCCTCGTTGGCTTCGCGAACAAGGCGGCCGTCCTCGCGACCCGCGTCCAGCAGCGTGCTCCACGGCTCGATCGTCCGGTCCAGGGCCAAGGAAGCTGAGATAGTAGAGGCGATGGCCCGGACCCCCGGCGAGCGTTTCCCGCACGGACGGACCTTTCATCACTCGCAGTTCGCCCCCGAGCGGATCGCGGCCGAGCGCCGGCAGAGCGTGTCGGTGTGCCTGCCCGCCAAGGAATGCGCCCGCACCGTCGGGCCGATCGTGGAGCAGCTGCTCCAGCTGCGTGAGGGCGGGGTTCTCGACGAGGTGCTGGTGGTGGACGCGGCGTCGGAGGACGGCACCGCGGCCCGGGCGGCCGCCGCCGGCGCGAGCGTCCGCCAGGAGGCCGAGCTGCTGCCCCGCCAGGGCCGCGTGCTGGGCAAGGGCGATGCCCTCTGGCGCGCCCTGTCGGTGCTCGAGGGCGAGGTCGTGTGCTTCCTGGACGCCGACACCGAGGACTTCCGGGCCCACTTCGCCACCGGCCTGATCGGCGCCGTCTGCTGCGAGCCCGAGGTGGACTTTGCGAAGGCCTTCTACCGGCGCCCGGGGCCCGGAGGCGGGGCCGATCCCGACGGCGGCGGGCGGGTCAACCGCCTGATGGCCCGGCCGCTGCTGGCCGAGTTCTTCCCCGCGCTGGGATGGATCCGCCAGCCGCTGGCGGGAGAGGTGGCGGCCCGCCGGGAGCTGCTGGAGAGGCTTCCCTTCGCCACCGGCTACGGCGTGGAGATCGCGATGCTGATCGACGTCTTCAACGAGGTCGGGGCCGAGCGGATGGCCCAGGTCGATCTCGAGGAGCACCGTCACGGGCACCAGTCCCTGGGCGCGCTGGAGCCGATGGCGCAGACGGTGCTGGCCACGGTCGCCCGCCGCCTGCACACGGAAGGCAGGCTGGCGGAGGAGGCCGTGGGAGCCCCACCCGAGCGCCCGCCGCTGGCGAGCGTCGCGCTCGTCTGAGGGCCCGGATGCGCTGCCTGTATCTCGACCTCGACGGCACCCTGCTCGGCCGCGGTGCGTCGCTGCTGCACGACGGCGAGGGCCGCGTCACGATCGCCGGCGTACGGGCCGTGCAGGCGTGCCTGCGTGCCGGGGTGGAGGTGGTGCTGATGTCGGGCCGCCGCCGGGCCCAGGTCCACGAGGACGCCCGCCTGCTCGGCCAGGAGTCCTACATCTACGAGGCCGGTTCCTGCCTCGTGCTCGACGGCGAAGAGCTGTGGCTGACCGAGACGATGCTTCCCGGGGAGCTGACGATCGCCGAACAGATCGAACGCTCGGGGGCCCCGCAGCTGCTGCTCGAGCACTACCAGGGGAAGCTGGAGTACCACGAGCCCTGGCACGTGGCGCGGGAGGTCTCGCACCTGTTTCGGGGTCTCGTGGACGCGGTCGAGGCCGACCGGCTGCTGGCCGAGCACGGCCACGGGGACCTGCGGCTGGTGGACAACGGAGCGGTCAGCCGTCGCTCGGAGGCGCTGGCGGCGCTGCCGCAGGTGCGCGGATACCACCTGCTGCCTGCCGCCGCCTCGAAGTCGAAGGCGGTGGCTGCCCACCGGCGTGCCCGCGGCTACGAGCGGGAGGAGACCTTCGCCGTGGGGGACAGCCGCGAGGACCTCGCGTGTGCTCGGGAGGTAGGCGTCTTCTGGCTGGTCGCCAACGCGCTCACCCGCGACCCCACGCTGCGGGAGGAGATCGGCTGTGCGGGCAACGTGAAGGTGGCCGAGCAGGGCCACGGCGAGGGCGTGTACGAGGCCGTGATCGCCACCTTGATGGAGGCCTGAGCGCCGGGAGGACGCGGAGCGCCGGGGGGGCCGGCCGGTGGGCGCCGCTCTCGCCGGTGGGGCGCTCAGTGCCCTCTTAGGCGGGCCCAGACGCCGCGCCAGAAGCCCCGGCTCCCGCGCGTACGCCAGCGCGCGGGGGGCGGGACCGTGGCCCGCACCAGCGCGACCCAGTCCTTGAGCGGCAGCTCGCCGGCGATCAGGCGCGCGAGGGCGACCGTCACCGGCGCGCTGACGCCCGCCTGCTCCAGCGCCCGGGCGAGCAGCGGGACCGACTCCAGCGACTCCACCGCCTGGCCGATCCGCTCGGGGATCTCGCTCGAGGGAACGCCTGCGGCCAGCAGCTCGCCGGCCCGGCGGTTGCGGCTCTCGGGGGCCAGCGCGGTGGCCAGCAGATCGCCAGTGCCGGCCAGGCCGATGAGGGTTTCCGGACGCGCGCCCATGGGCTCGGCCCAGCGCCACACCTCGGCGAAGATGTGGCCCGCGGCCGCTCCGGCGGCGTTCGCCCCCTGCGTCTCTGTGGCGCCCGCGGCCAGGGCGCCCGCGTTCTTGGCGGCACCGGCCAGCTCGACGCCCACGGGGTCGTTGGAGACCTCGCACACCACCCCCGCCCTCGTAAGCACCTCGGCGAGCAGTTGGGCCAGCTCGCGCTGTGCCGAAGCCGCCACCAGGGCCGCGCCCGCGTGGACCATCTCCTGGGCATGGGCCGGCCCGCCGAGGCTCGCGACCCGTTCGGAGCCGAGCGCACGCTCGAGGGCCACCGTCGGCGGCAGCCCGTCGGGTGGGACAAGGCCCTTGGCGGCCGACACGACCGCGGCCTGGCGTGAGAGGCCCGCACCGGCGAGCGCCGCGATCACCTCCGCGAGCGCCGAGGAGGGCACCGCCAGGAACACGAGGTCCGCCCTGCCGATGCTCGCCAGGGACGGCTCGACCGACAGCTGGGCCGGCAGCTCGACGCCCGGCAGGTAGCGCTTGTTCTCGCGTTCGCCCACCAGCAGGCCGGCCTGCTCGGGTGAGCGTGTGTGGAGCGTCACCCGCAGGCCGGCACGAACGAGCAGGACCGCCAGGGCGGTCCCGAACGAGCCCGCCCCGACGACGCTCGTGTACCTCACGCCCGAGATCTCCCGCCGGCGTGAGCGCCCGCTCCGTGAGGCGCTCCACGCGCGGGGCTGCGGCTCGCTCATCTCCACCCAACCTATCTTGAGGATGTGCCCGAGGGGGACACGATCCACCACGCCGCCATGCGGATCCGCTCGGTCCTCGAGGGGCGGGTGCCACGGGAGATCCTCACGCCACAGCCGCGCCACCGCCTGGACCGCTGGCCGGAGCGCCTCTCGGGCCGCCGCCTGGCGGCCGTGGACGCCCACGGCAAGCACCTGTTCCTGCGCTTCGCACCCACGGAGGCACAGGCGGGCGGTCTGACACTTCACTCCCACCTGCGCATGAGCGGCTCCTGGCGCGTGTACCCGCAGGGAAGGCCCTGGCGGCGCTCTCCCGGGCGCGCGTGGCTGGTGATCCGCGCGGACGGCTGGGAGGTGGTGCAGTTCGACGGCCCTGTGCTCGAGCTGCTCAGCGACGCCCGCGCCCGGCGTGATCCCCGATTGACCCGGCTGGGCCCGGACGTGCTCGGGAGGAGCTTCGACGAGGACCTGTTCCTGCGCAACCTGCGCGCCGAGGATCCCCGGCGGCCGATCGGGGACTCGCTCCTGAACCAGCGCATCCTGGCCGGGATCGGCAACCTCTGGAAGGCCGAGGCGTGCTTCGCGGCCGGCGTGGACCCGTGGCGGGCCACCGGCGAGGTGGGCGACGAGGAGGCGCTGCAGGTCGTCGCCTTCGCCCGCGAGCGCATGTCCCAGTCGGCCCGAGACGGCTTCGAGGCCCGGCCCCGGGCGGTGTACCGGCGCGGCGGTGAGCCCTGCCCCCGCTGCGGCACCCCGATCCGTCAGCGCGGCCAGTGGGAGGACAACCGCCTCACCTTCTGGTGTCCGGGCTGTCAGCGCTGAGGGTGCAGGTGCGGTGTCACCGCGGTGGTCCGCTGCCCACCGGCGAGGAGCCGTTGTGATGGGGATACTTGGACCGATGACCGAGGAGTCGACCGCCCCCGAGCTGGAGCAGTTGTCGCGACGGCTCGTCGACGCCTGCAACCGGCGCGACTTTGACGCCGCCGCCGCCATATTCTCGACGGGAGCAGTATGGGATCGAGGCTTGGAGGTCTTCGAAGGCCGCGAGGCGATACGCGTCGCCCTCGAAGATTGGATAGGGGTTTACGACGACTTCGAGCAGGTGGTGCAGGAGTTCCGCGAGCTTGGCAGCGGGGTGGGCTTCGGCGTGTTCCTCCAACGTGGGCGTCTGCAGGGCAGCGGCGGGTTCCTTGAACTCCGCTACGCGAACGTGGCCGCCTGGACCAACGGACTTATCGAGCGGATGACGAGCTACGCCGAGATCGACGACGGCCGCGCCGCCGGCGAACGGCTCGCGCAGGAACGGACGTAGCGATGTCGCAGGAGAATCTGGAGGTCGTTCGTCGAGCAGTCGCGGCTCTCAACGTGCGTGACCTGGACGGATACCTGGCGTTGTGCACTCCGGATGTGGAGCTCCATATCCCTGAGGTCATCGCGGGTGTCTATGAGGGCCCGCAGGGGATAAGGCGCTTCCTCACCGATGTCGAGGACACCGCCCCTGACTTTCACATCGACATCCAGGACCTGAAGGCCGTCGGCGACGATCAGGTACTGGCTCCCATCCAGACCGTCTCCCACGGACGCGCGAGCGGCATTCCCATGGCGACGACGCACACGAACGTGTATGACCTTGTCGACGGCAAGATCGGGCGAATCCGAATCTTCCTCGACCATCATCAGGCCCTCAAAGCCGTGGGGCTGGAGGACTAGGCGAGAACCCCCGCCTCTGAGCTGCCTCACCTTCTCAAAGCGAGCCATGACGCGCGGGCGGGATACTTGCCTGTCTGATGCTCGAGGAGTCCGCCACCCCCGATCTGGTGGAGCGTACGCGCAGTCTGTGGGAGGCTGCGAGCCGGCGCGACTATGACGCGATCTTTGCCTTCTTCGGACCCGCACCCGTCTGGGAGACGACATTGGTCACCCTCGACGGTTCGGCGGCGATACGCGAACGCTTGGAGGAGTGGTACGGGGCTTTTGACGAGCTCGAGTTCGAGCTCGAGGAGGTTCTCGATCTCGGCGACGGCATCACCTTGACCGTGGTCAACCAGAGGCCCCGGCCGGCCGGCCGGCGGCAGCAGCAGCAGCGGTTACATCGAACGGCAGGAAGCCTATGTCGCTGTCTGGGACGAGGGCATGCTCATGCGCAGTAAGACGTTCCTCGACGTCGACCAGGCCCGCGCTGCCGCAGAACGGCTTGCCGGGGAACGGAGGTCCGAGGGCAAGACCCAAACCGGACGGCCCGACCACGAGGCCGGGCCGTCGAGCCGCTGACCGTCACTGAGTCAATTGTGCTCCCATGACGTTCGCAACCGCGGGCGATGCCAGAGCGTACTTATCCACCCAGAATCCCGATTCTTTCGCCCCCTCAGACAATCCAGCCACCTCTGGACCGGTCGTTATAAAAAGGAGGGGCGGAGCTTCGAACTCGCCTTCCGGGAACTTCAATTCACATTCGCCGGATTTGACTTCCCTCGTGATTACCTTGGTCGATGGCACCTGGAGTGTGCAGTTCGCATTCAGGGCCTCGACGACCTCGTGAACAGGACCCGCCGGCCCCTGTCTCCCTTCTTCCCCTTCTGGGCCTTCTGGGCCTTCGTGGCCTTCCTTTCCTTCAGCGCCGAGTTCCGTCAGTTTGTACCCTTTGCTGCACGCGCCTTTCTTGGGTGTCTTGATTGCGCCCCCTTCTTTTTCTGAAACGCACAGCTTCACGCCTCCTCCTGAAGCGAACACGGTTCCAACCGTCAAGAACAACGCCGTCAGCAAGACCCCAGCACTGATCACGCGCCTCATAGTCAACCCTCCGGTCTAGGGCGCGAGAGCCCTTCCAGCGCCCGCGCATTTGAGCACTCCCTGCCGCTGATGAGCTACCCGGGCGGGCAGGCGTCGTGATGCTACTCGCTCCGCTGCGTGCTGATCGTCGCCAGCAGGGCGGCTACGCCAAGCCGGCCAGCACCTCTTGCGCGAGCGTGCAGCCAGCCGCCCTCAGCGAGCGGGGAGCAGCGGCCTTGAGTACCAGCTGCAGGTCGAGGATCCGCGCCTGGAAGGAGTCCAGGCCGTTCTCCGCCGTGACCGCGTAACAGGGGACGCCTCCCTGGCGGGCGCGGGTGGCCAGCTCGAAGGCGGGGGTGTCCTGGAGCATGCCCCCGTCCAGGCGGGCCGCGGCGATCAGCAGAGCACGGGCGGCGGGCAGGCGCTGGACGAAGTGCTCGCGCTCGAGCACGCCCTGGAGCTCCGGCCCAGCCCTCAGGTCGCTGGGCAGGGCCAGCACGTCTGGCTCGGGCAGATCTCCCTCCTGCATCCCTCGCGCCAGCCAGCGGGCCACCGCATCGGCGCCGAGGGTGGCCCCGAACGGCTCGCTGACGAGCAGGAGGCGGAGGTTGGGGCGCACATGCGGCATCCTTTCAGCCGATGGCCGCCAAGAAGGGTGAGAGCGTCGTGCTGGAGGCCGGCGGCCGCGAGGTTCGCCTCAGCAACCCGGGCAAGGTCTTCTTCCCCGAGCCCGGCCTGACGAAGCTCGACCTCGCCAACTACTACCTCGAGTGCCAGGAGGCCGTCGTGCGCGGCCTGCGGGAGCGCCCGACGGTCCTCAAGCGCTGGGTGGACGGCGTGCAGGGGAAGCCGTTCTTCCAGAAGCGGGTCCCGGACAGCGCGCCGGAGTGGCTGGAGACGGCCACCGTGACCTTCCCCAGCGGCCGCCACGCCCGTGAGCTGGTCCCCAACGACGGGGCCCATCTGCTGTGGGGCGTGAACCTCGGTGTGGTCGACTGGAATCCCTGGCCGGTGCGCCGGGCCGACCTCGACCACCCCGACGAGCTGCGGGTGGATCTCGACCCGCAGCCGGGAGTTCCGTTTGACGAGGTCCGACAGGTTGCCCTGACAGTGCGCGAGGTTTTGAGCGAGCACGCCCTCGAGGGCTTCCCGAAGACATCCGGCTCGCGGGGGATCCACATCTACGTGCGCATCGAGCCGCAGGAGAGCTTCGAAGAAGTGCGCCGCGCGGCCCTCGCCCTGGCGCGGGAGGTGGAGCGGCGGATGCCCGGTCGGGCCACCAGCCGCTGGTGGAAGGAGGAACGCGAAGGGGTGTTCATCGACTACAACCAGAACGCCCGCGACCGCACGATCGCCTCCGCCTACTCGGTGCGGGCGGTGCCCGACGCCCGCGTCTCCTGCCCGCTGGAGTGGGACGAGGTCCCCGACGTGGAGCCGGCCGAGCTGACGTTGAAGACGGTGCCCGCGCGGCTGCGGGAGCGGGGCGATCCGGCGGCGACCCTGGACGAGCGGGTCGGGAAGCTCGATCAGCTGCTGGAGCTGGCCGTCCGCGACGAGCAGGAAGGCCTCGGCGACGCGCCCTGGCCACCCCATTTCCGCAAGCGCAGCGGCGAGCCGCCGCGCGTCCAGCCCAGCCGCGCCCGCTCGCGCAAGGCGGAGCAGTGACGCTGCCGCTGAGCCCGCCGCTGGCGCCCCAGCTGGCGCTCTCGCGCAAGACCCTGCCGGAGGGGGAGGAGTACTGCTACGAGGTCAAGCTCGACGGCTTTCGCTGCCTCGCCTTCGTGGACGGGGAGGAGGTCTATCTGCAGTCCCGCAACGGGCGTCCGCTCGGGCGCTACTTCCCCGAGCTGACGTTCCCGCCCGGACGCTACGTGCTCGACGGCGAGATCGTGGTACGCGACTCCGACGGCCACGAGGACTTCGACGCCCTCGGCCAGCGGATCCACCCGGCCGAGTCACGCATCCAGCGCCTGTCACAGGAGACCCCGTCCAAGTACGTGGTCTTCGACCTGCTCGCGCTCGATGACGAGGTGCTGCTCGAGCAGCCGTTCACGGCCCGTCGCGAGCGCCTGCGCGAGCTCGTGGGCGCGAAGCCTTCGCCGCGGCCCCGATCGAGACGATCCCCAGCGCGGACACGGCCGAGGGCGCCGAGGTTGGCTCCAGCGGGCCGAGGGTGCGATCGCCAAGCAGCGAGACGCCCCCTACCTCCCGGGCGAGCGCAAGGGCATGGTGAAGGTCAAGCGCGTGCGGACGATCGACGCCGTCGTGGTGGGCTGGCGTCCGGGCAAGGCGGAGAACACCGTGGGGGCGCTGATCCTCGGGCTCTACGACGGCTCCGACCTGCGCGTGGTGGGCCACTGCTCGGGGCTGACCGCGGCCGAGAAGACGCAGGCTGGTGGGCTTCCTGGCGCCGTATGAGACGGGCGAGCGGGGCGCCGGGGAGAAGAGCCGCTGGAGCGCGGGGCGCGACCTGGAGTGGGTCGGCCTGCGGCCCGAGCTGGTGGTGGAGATCGACTTCGACCACGTCTCCGCCGGGCGCATCCGCCACGGCGCCAAGCTGCGCCGCTGGCGCGAGGACAAGCCCCCGCTGGAGTGCACCTTCGACCAGTTGTCGCTGTGAGCGGCCACAGATCCGGCGCGTAGACGTCAGGGGCGCGGGCCGCCGCGGCGGCCCGGCCGGCGCGGGCTCTAGCATCTCCGGCGTGAACGACGCGGAGGGGACGCAGGCGACGGTCGCCGAGGAGGAGTACCTGCAGAGCCTGTTCTGGCTGCAGGAGGCCGAGCTGCCGATGACGGCGGCCAACGTGGCACGGGCGATGCAGCTCTCGCCGCCGACCGTCCACGAGATGATCGGGCGCCTGGAAAGCGACGGCTACATCACCCGCGCGACCGACCGCTCGATCGCCTTCACCGACTCGGGTGCCCGGCATGCAGAGGACATCGTGCGCCGCCACCGCATGATCGAGCGCTTCCTCACCGATGTTCTCGGGGTGCCCTGGGACGAGGTCCACGAGGAGGCCGAGCGCCTGGAGCACGCGATGTCACCGGTGCTGGAGGAGCGCATGATGGCCGCCATCGGCGACGCCAAGACGTGCCCCCACGGCCACCCGATCGTGGCCGGCAGCCGCCTCGCGGGCGTCCCCCTCGCCGACGTCGAGGTCGGGGCGAAGGTGCGGGTGATGCGCTTCGAGAACGAGGCCGAGGACCTGCTCCACTACCTGAAGGCATCGGGCCTCGAGCCCGGCCTCGACGGGATCCTCGAGGAGCGCGACGACGAGAGCGTGGCGGTCCGCACCCCCGAGGGGCAGCTGCTCAGCATCACGCCAAGCGTGGCGGAGACGGTGTCGGTGATCGCCGACCCCTCGCCGCCGCCGCGCACCGCCCTGCCCGAGCAGCTGGTGCTCGGGCAGCGGTACGGGCGGTAGGCCGGGCCGGTTAAAGACCGGCCGCCGGAGCGCTGTGCCCCGGCGGCCGGTATGCGGCTATCTAGCTTCGGTCGCTAGTTGTATTTGTAGGAGACCTTCGTGCTCTTCAGCCCGTTGACCTTGGCCTGGACGCTGACCGACTTGCCGGCCGGTTTGGTTCCTTTGGGCGTGACCACGGTGCATTCCGTTGAGGAAGTGCAGTCCACTTCCGAGGACGGGTTGTTCTTGCCGAATTCGAACGTGGTGCCGTGTTCGCCCGGTTCGAAGCCGAACCCTTTGACCGTTGTCACGGTGTCGCCCGCGAGCGGTCCTTCGTTCGGGGAGATCGAGGTGAGTTCCGGCTTGCCGTAAGTGTATTCACTACCACTGCCCGGTTCGCTGGTTCCCGCTTCGGTCAGTACCGTGACTCCCACTTTGCCGACGCCCGGGGGCGCGGTCACTTCGAGCTTCAGAACTTCGGATTTCGTGACGGTTGCTTCGCTGTTCCCGAAGTACACCGCGACGATGTGTTCGAAGTTTTTGCCCTTGATCTTGACCGTGTTCCCGCCTTTCGCAGGCCCCTTCTTCCCTGAGAGCTTTTCTACGACCGGGGCGGCGGTGCCGTTCGTGGTGATGAAGTTGTGTTTTTCGCCTTCACCACCGCGCCCTACGCCGCCGGCGTTGACCGCCACGATGCGGACGAGGTATTCGGTGCCTTTTGTGAGCCCGGTGACTTTGGCACCGACGGGGACGTATTTTTCGCCGTTGCCGGGAAGGGCGCTGCATTGTGCGACTTTACCGAGCGCCCGAGTGGTCCCGTATTCGAAGAAGCACTGCGTGACTTCTCCGCCTTCGGGGTTCACCGATGCGGACAGTTCCGCCGTTTCGTTGGTCACGTTCTTGGCGTGATGCATCAACACGTTCGGCGCAGTCGGCCGAGTCGTGAAGCCGCTGTTGCCGCTGTGACCTTCGCCGAGGCTGTTTGTAGCCTTCAGCCGGAACTCATAGTGCGTAGCTTCGCTGAGCCCCGTCAGGTTCGCGCTGACCGGTTCCTTTGCTTCGCCTTCGCCCGCTGGCAGCGGCGGTTCACACGGGACCGTTTTTTCGAGCGGCGTTTCATTGTTTTCGACCGGCGGCCCGTATTCGAACGTGCATGTTTCGACTTTGGCGCCGTCCGGAATCACGATGCCGTGCAACGTCGCGGTTGTACGTTCGACCTTGGAGGCGAACAGCTGGCCGGGGTTCGGCCCTGAAGGAAGCGTGGTGAAGTTGTTGTTGCCGCCTTTGTCTTCGCCAATCGCGTTTTTCGCACGCAGCCGATAGAAGTACTTCGTTTTTTCGGCTAGGCCGCTGAGTTTGGCTTCCACCCGCTTCGCTTCGGACGGTTCTTCGCCTGCCGCAATTGTGCCCGGCACACACGAAGCGATTTTCGTCTCGTTGTTCGCTTCAGTGCCGTAGCTGAAGGAGCATTCGGTTACTTCCGATCCGTTCGGCGTCACGTAGCCGACGAGCGTCGCGGAGGTGTGCTTGAGTTCGATCGCCGGTTCCGTGTTGGCGTGCGGCTTGTTGGGGAGCGTGGCGAATTCGCTTATGGCCCCGCGTTTTCGAGCCGTTCGCGTTTTTGGCCGTGATGCGGAAGTAGTAGGTCGTCGCTTCGCTCAGGCCTCCGAACTGCGCGTACTCCGGCACCCTGATCGGCCGTTCACCGGGGGCGAAGGCGCAGGCGGCGGCCTGGTTCAGGCTCCCTTCCGTGGTCCCGTATTCGAATTTGCATTCGGTGGCGGCACCGTTCGGTTCACCGTGGCCTGCACCACCGCTTCGTGCTGGTGACTTTCGACGCTGTTCCGTTTCGACGCCGGGCGCTCCGCCGCTGGCGAATGCCCCGATGGCCCCCAGAAGTCCAAGTGCCACGGCGAGCGCGCCCACGACGCCGGCCAGGAGCACCCGAGCTCCCGGGCGTGGGGCATGGCCGCCGTTCGGCCGGCTCCGCCGACCTCGCTTGCGATCAAGCATTGTTCCCTCCCAATTTGGCTTTGAACCACGGACTTATCGAGCAATCAATCCGCTGCTCCCCCGCCGGCGCCCCTTCCCGCCGGAAAGCCACGTGTATGACGCAGCCCTAAGCCTAGTCCGCCCAGACCCGGTAGTCAACTTGGCCAGGCGGCCGATTACGGGATGACTACTGGCTGCTCGGGCAGCTGCGGCCGCCAGTCCGGGCGCCGGCCAATCGGCGCGGCGTCCGAGAAGCGCCCGCGGCCCTGCCGGAAGGGCACCGCCGCCGCGGTGCTCACCGTCCCCCACAAACAAGCCGGCCGCCGGAGCGCGATGCCCCGGCGGCCGCTTTACGGCCATCTAGCTGCTGTCGCTGCTAGTTGTACGTGAACTTCACGCCCTTGCCCTTGACGCCATCCACGATCGGGTACACGCTGACCGGGCCGGTCTTAGGCTTGAGTTCTTTGTGTTGCTTCTTGAGTTCCGCGGGTGGGACGATCACCACGCAGCGGGTCGTGGACGCGCATTCGACGGAGGTGGCCTTGTGGCTCGACTTGCCGAACACGAATTCGGTCCCATGCGCCAGTTCGAAGCCGGCGCCTTCGACGGTGACTTCGGTCCCGCCGGAGGCCGGGCCTTCGTTCGGGCTGAGGCTGGTGATGAACGACTTGCCGTATTGGTAGTGGTCTTTGCTGGTGATCGCGCTGCTGCCGTTGTGGGCGGTGAACACCGTGATGTCGACGGTGCCGGTGGCACCCGGTGGCGCGATGACTTCGATGACGCCTTCTTTGTTCACGTTGCCGTTTTCGACCTTCACGATTTCGGCCTTCGGCGAAGCCGAAGTCCACGGCGGTGACTTCTTCGAAGTTTTCGCCGTTGATCTTGACCGTGTTGCCTCCGGCCGCGCTCGCCTTCTTGGGCGTGACCTTGTTGACGATCGGGCCTTTGTTCCCTTCCGCAGTGGTGAAGTTGTGGTGTTCACCTTCTCCACCGCGGTCGGAGCCCTTTTCGTTGAACGCCTCAACGCGCACCTGGTAGGTGGTGTTGGGTGTCAGGCCGCTGATTTTGGCGTGCACCTTGACCAGTTCGTCGCCTTCGACACCGGCGAGTTTTCGCACGGCGCGACTTTGCCGAGCGCCTGAGTGGTCCCGTATTCGAAATAGCATTCCGTCGGGGATTCCTTGGGGTTGACCGCCGCGACCAGTTCGGCCGAGGTCGACGGTCACGTTGTGGGCGAAGTGCATCATCACGTTCGGCCCGGCCGGCAGCGTCACGAAGTTGGCGATTTCGCTCGTGTCGGTGCCCGAGGAGTTCGTCACCACCAGGCGGACCGAGTATTCGGTGCCTTCCTGCAGGCCTTCCACCGGCGCTTTGACTTCTTCCCTGGTTTCACCGCTGAGGGCACCGAACGATTCACATGGAACCGTTGTGGTGATGTTCGGTGCGATGCCGTATTCGAAGTTGCAGGCCGTGATTTTGGAGCCGTTCGGCCTCGCGTAGCCCCACAGTGTGGCTGTGTTGCGTTCGATGAACTTGGCGCCTTCGCATGTTGGCGTGCGGCGCAGCCGGCAGCGTCTCGAAGTTGTGCTTTGCCTGCCGATGTCTTCGCCGAAGGCGTTCTTGGCGACCAGACGGTAGTAGTAGGTCGTGCTTTCGCCGAGGCCGCTGAGGTTCGCCGACACGAACACGGGTTCGGACGGTTCGCCGCCTGTGCGGCGATCGGCTCTGCGCACAGTTCGCCACTTCCGTGAGGTCTTCTTTGTTGGTGCCCCATTCGAAGAAGCATTCCGTCACTTCGGAGTCGTTCGGCGTCACGAAGCCGGTCAGCGTCGCCTGCGTGTGCTTGACGTCTTCGGTCGGTTCCGTGTTGGCGTGGGGCGCGGTCGGCAGCGTCGTAAAGCTCTTTTCTTCGCCGTTGACCGGCCCGTGTTCGTTGCTGGCGTGGATGCGCCAGTAGTAGGTCGTGCTTTCTTCGAGACCTGTGAGGTTGGCGAACTCGGGGACCCCGATGTTGCGGCTGCCCGGTTTGAACAGGCATTTGGCTTTCTGGTTGAGCGCGCCTTTGGTGGTCCCGTATTCGAATTCGCATTCGGTTTCGCTGCCGTGCGGGAACACTTTGGCTTCCAGCACCGCTTCGTGGCGCGTGATTTCAACCGAGTGCTTGCTTTCGGCCCCGGGCGCCCCGCCGCTGGCGAATGCCCCCATTGCTCCCAGCAGTCCCAGCGCAACGGCGAGCAGGCCCACCACGCCGGCGAGGAGCATCCGGGCTCCCGGGCGTGGGGCATGGGCCCCGTTTGGCCGGCTACGCCGGCCTCGCTTGCGATCAAACATCATTCCCTCCCAATTTGGCTTTGAACCACGGACTTATCGGGCGACCAGATCCGCTGCTCCCCCGCCGGCGCCCCTTCCTTGCCGGAAAGCCATGCGTTCTGACGCAAGCCCAAGCCTAGTCCTCCCAGACCCGGCCTGTCAACTTGGCCGGCTGGCCGATTACGGGATGGCTACAGGATTATCGGGCCCCGGGCGCGGCTACAGCGAGCGGTAGGCCTCGGCGAGGCGGCTGACGCCGGTCTCGATCTGCTCGGGCGTGACCCCGGAGTAGGCCAGCCGCAGGGTGTTCTCGCCGCCCTCGAGCATGAAGTCGGTGCCCTTCACGAACGCCACGCCGCGCTCGGCGGCGGCGTCGAAGAGCGCCGCGACGTCGGTCCCCTCGGGGCAGCGTGACCCACATGAAGTAGCCCCCCTCGGGCTCGACGAACTGGGCCTCGGGCAGCTCACGGCGCAGAGCGCCCGCGAGCGTGGCGACGCGCTCGGCGAGGGCCGCCCGCACGGTTTCGATCGAGCGCTCGATCGCCCCCGAGGCGCAGAACTCGTACACGATCGACTGGGCCACCATGTTCGGGGAGATGTAGGTGTTGGTGGCCAGCTTGGCGATCGCCGCGATCAGTTCCTGGGGCCCGACCAGGTAGCCAACCCGGATCCCGGGGCAGACGGTCTTCGAGAACGACGACGCGTACACCACGTGCTCTGGGTTCAGAGACAGCATCGTCGGAGGCGAGGCCTCGCCGAAGCGCAGCGCCACGTAGGGGTCGTCCTCGAACACGAGGAAGCCGTGGTCGCCGGCGAGCTCGCATCAGGCGCTTGCGCTTCTCCACCGACAGCGTGTAGCCGGCCGGGTTCTGGAAGTTGGGGATGATGTGGGCCAGCGTTGGGCGCACGCCCCCGGCCGGGCTCAGCAGCTGCTCCAGGGCGTCCACGTCGATGCCGTCCGGCTGCAACTCGACGGCGTGGATGCGAGCCCCGCGTTCGCGCAGCGAGAGCAACGTGCGGTCATATGTGGGGCGCTCGACGATCACCTCGTCGCCGGAGCGGACCAGGTGCTCGAACAGGAACGCGTCCGCCTGCATCGACCCGTTCGTCACCAGCACCCGCTCGGGCTCCACGCCGTGGTGCTCGGCGATCCAGCTGCGCAGGCGCGGGTAGCCGATCGAGGTGCCGTAGGCGGTCGTGCCCGCGGGGTCGCTCTCGAAGGCGCGCACGGCCGCGTCGCGCAGGCCGTCCACGTCCACGATGTCCAACGACGGCGCACCACGCGCGAAGGAGATGGTCGAGGTGGGGGGGCTCGGCATAGCGGCGTAGCTTAGGCGGCCGAGGACTTCGTCGTACTCGTGCGTCAACTCGGAGGCTGTTCGCGAAAGCCGCTCGCGAAAGCGCAGCAGCTCCTGCGGAGCGGAGGCCGGCGCGTCAGGTGCCTTGGTGCCCCCAGCGGAGCCGCAGAGGGGCCGCCGGGCGCCGCCGCAGGCTCGACGGCGAACCCTCCGCCGGAAGCTCCGTCGGGCGTGTGGGACTCCAAGGCCTCGTCGATGATCCTGCCCTGGTGGGCCTCCTCGGGGCCGCCCGCGGGAGCGGGCATCGACTGCGGGGGGCCGGACACGATCGCCGCGGGAGCCGACACAGCCGCGGGAGCCGACACAGCAGCGGGAGCGAGCCCGCCGGGCGGGGACCGGCCGGACGTCGGGGGGGCGGCGGCTCCCGGCTCGGTGATAGTGCGCAGGGCACGCTCCAGCTCTCCGATCTTGAGCTGCAGCTCGGCGAGCGTGTCGGCAATGCCCTGGTCCACTACGGCAAGCCTAGCCGTGGCCCTACGGGGCGCTTCGTAGCTGCTCGTGACTCGATGCCTGCGCGGCGCGGCGCGGGCGCTCTGCGGCTGGATTCAGGCGGCCCCGGCGGGGGCGCCGCCGAGCACCTCGACGGCGATCGAGGCCGCTTCGGTGGGAGTCCGCCCGACGCGCACACCGCGCTGCTCGAACGCCTCGGCCTTGGCGGCCGCCGTGCCTGCGCTTCCCGAGACGATCGCCCCGGCGTGGCCCATCTGCTTGCCCGCGGGGGCGGTGAAGCCGGCGATGTAGGCGACCACGGGCTTGCTCATGTTCGCCTGGATGTACTCGGCGGCCTCCTCCTCGGCCGAGCCCCCGATCTCACCGGAGAGGACGACCAGCTCCGTCTGCTCGTCGGCCTCGAACAGCTCCAGGACGTCGACGAACGAGGAGCCCGGGACCGGGTCGCCGCCGATCCCCACGATCGTGCTGCAGCCGAATCCGGCCTGGGCGATCTCGTTGCCGATCTGGTAGGTCAGGGTGCCCGAGCGGGAGACCACGCCGACGTTGCCGGGCTTGAAGAACGACGCCGGGATGATGCCCACGTTGGCCTTCCCGGGGGAGAGGATGCCGGGGCAGTTCGGGCCCACCAGGCGCGTGCCCGGGTGGTCCCGCTTGAGCGTGTTGTAGACGCGCAGCTCGTCGTGGGCGGGGATACCCTCGGTGATCGTCACCACCAGCTCCACGCCGGCGGCCGCCGCCTCGAGGATCGAGTCGGCCGCGAAGCGGGGGGGACGAAGATCATGGCGGTGTTCGGCTGGGACTCCCGCACAGCCTCCGCCCAGCTGTCGAACACGGGAATCCCCTCGACGTCCTGGCCGCCCTTGCCGGGAGTCACGCCGCCCACCACGTTGGTCCCGTAGCTGCGGTTGTTGAGCGTGTGGAAGCTCCCCTCGCGGCCGGTGATGCCGGCCACGGCCAGGCGCGTGCCCTCGTCGACCAGGACCGACATCAGGCGCCGGCTCCCACGGGCCGTCCGGCGGCGAGCGCCACGACCATCTCGGCGGCCTCGTTCATGGTCTTGGCGGCGTGGACGTTGGGCAGGGCCGCCTCCTGCAGCAGCCTGCGGCCCTCGACGTCGTTGGTCCCGTCCAGGCGCACGACGAAGGGCACGTCCGGTTTGATCTGCTCGAAGGCCTCGATCAGCCCGAGGGCGACCTCGTCACAGCGGGTGATGCCGCCGAAGATGTTGAACAGGACCGCCTTCACGTTCTCATTGGCGAGCAGCAGCTCGACCGCCTGGCGGATCTTCTCGGCGTTTGAGCCGCCCCCGGCATCGAGGAAGTTGGCCGGCGAGCCACCCGCGTGGGCGACCACGTCGAGGGTCGACATGACCAGCCCGGCACCGTTGCCGAGGATGCCGATGTCGCCGTCGAGCTTGACGTACTGGACGCCCTGCTCACGGGCTCGGCGCTCGATCGGGTCTTCGTTCTCGGCGTCGGAGAGATCCTGGTTGTCCGGGTGGCGGAAGAGCGCGTTGCCGTCCAGGGAGACCTTCGAGTCCAGCGCCCTGACCTCCCTCTCGGGGGTCACGATCAGAGGGTTGATCTCGGCCAGGGTGGCGTCCTCGGTGTCCCACACCTCATACAGCGCCACGAGTGCGTCGCCCACCTGCTCGATCACATCCGCGTCGGCGCCGCCCTCGGTGGCGATCGACACGCCCTCCTCGCGGGCGAGTCCGGCCAGCGGATCCACGTGGTGGCGGATCAGGCGCTCGGGGTTGCGCTCCGCCACCTCTTCGATATCCACGCCGCCTTCGGTGCTGAACATCACCAGCGGCTTCTTCGCCGAGCGGTCGAGCAGGACGGCGGCGTAGTACTCGGAGGCGATGTCCGAGGCGTGCTCGATCCACACCGTGTGGACGGTGTGGCCGCGGATGTCCATCCCGAGGATGTTCCCGGCGTGCTCGCGCAGCTCGGACTCGTCGGCGGCGAGCTTGACCCCGCCGGCCTTGCCGCGCCCGCCGATCAGCACCTGCGCCTTGACGACGACGGGGTAGCGGATCTCGGCTGCCGCGGCCACCGCATCCTCGACGTTCTCGACTGCTCTGCCGGAGGAGACCTTCAGGCCGTGGCGCGCGAACAGCTGCTTGCCTTGGTACTCAAGCAGGTCCATTGCGGCGCGGGACTCTAACGCAAAGCCAGATTCCCGCGCTGCGATCACGAATTTCGGTCGAGACCCGGGATTTCTGCTCCGGCGCGGCATAATGCCCGTCGCTTATGCCGATACCTAAGAACGTCTCCTTTGTCACGTTCGACGTGTACGGCACCCTGATCGACTGGGAGACCGGCGTCTACGAAGCCTTCGCCAAGGAGGCCGAGCGCGACGGCATCGAGCTCGACCGCAACGTCCTGATCCCGATGTTCCACGAAATCGAGCAGGAAATCGAGGCCGGCTCCTATGAGCTCTACGCCGAGGTGCTGCGGCGGACGGCCCTGGAGATCGCCAAACGGCTCGAGTGGAACCTCGAGCCCTCGCGGTCGGGCTTCCTGCCGGAATCGGTCCAGCGCTGGAAACCCTTCCGGGAGACCAATCCCCAGCTCGTGAAGCTGGCCAAGAAGTACAAACTCGGCCTGCTCTCGAACATCGACGACAAGCTGCTGGGGCAGACCCGCCGCCACATCCCCACCGACTTCGACCTCGTCGTGACCGCCCAGCAGGTCCGCTCCTACAAGCCCGAGCCGGCCCATTTCACCGAGTGCGCCCGGCGCATCGGCGGCAAGCGGGGCTGGGTCCACGTCGCGGCCAGCCACTACCACGACGTCGTACCGTGCATCAAAGCGCGGGTCCCGGTGATCTGGGTCAACCGCCACAAACAGAAACTCGACTCCTCCCAGAAGAAGCCGACCGCCGAGGTCCCGAACCTCAAAGAGGCGGCAAAGCTGCTCGGCGTCGCCTGACCCGGGAGTGCGGGCGCAAGCCCTCCACCCGGACGTCCTGCTCGTCACGAGCGCCGTCCTGGCGCTCAACTGCGTGGTCGTCCGGGCCGTGCTGGAGGAGCCCGCCGGCGAGGCGGAGGTGTTCGTGATCGACTCGCCCGTGCTCCCGGAAGAGCTCGACTCGCTCCCGGGTCTGCTCGCCCAGGCGGGCTTCCCGGAGCCGAGCGGGCTACTCGCCACCCACGGCGACTGGGATCACCTGCTCGGCCGCCTGGCGTTCCCGGGGCTCGCCCTCGGATGCGCCGAGAGCACAGTCGAGCGCCTGGCGGAGAAGCCCGGGGAGGCGCAGCGGGAGCTGCGGGCCTTCGACGAAGAACTGATGATCGACCGGCCCGCTCCGCTGGCCCTCGGCTCGCTCCAGGGCCTGCCCGTGCCCGGCCGTCTGGACATCGCCGACCGGCAGCTCGAGCTACACCCGACCGGCGGGCACACTCCCGACGGGATGGCGCTGTTCATCGAGTGGGCGGGGGTGCTGGTCGCCGGCGACTACCTGTCGGCGATCGAGATCCCCACGCTCCAGTCGGGAGGGACGGCCGAGACGTATCTCGAGACGCTCGAGCGGCTCAGAGGACTCGTCGACCGAGCCGAGCACGTCGTCGCCGGCCACGGCCCAGCGATGGACCGTGAGCGTGCGCGGTCGGTGTTGGAGCAGGACGTCGCCTACCTGCAGCAGCTGGACGAGCAGGGAGCCGACGCGCCGCTCCCGGCCGGTCGCCGTGGGCCCGGCCAGCGCGAGCTACACGCGCAGAACACAGCGGTCCTGGCGGAGCGCTGAATCGGCGGGCTGGCCCTAGTCGCTCTTGATCGTCGCGATCGGGGCGCCGGCCTGGATCGGCTCGCCCTCGGCGATCGGGAGCTCCACGACGGTGCCGCTCTTGTGGGCGGTGATCTCGTTCTCCATCTTCATCGCCTCGATGATCGCGAGCAGCTGGCCCTCCTTGACGGTGTCGCCCTGCTTGACGAGCACCTTCCAGACGTTGCCCTGCAGGGGCGAGGGGAGGGTGTCGGGTCCGCCCCCCGCGGACGATGAGGCGCGGGCGCCCCGTTTGGGGGCCGGGCGGACACCCGCCACCGGTCCGTTGGCGCGCGCCGCCGAGCCGTCCACCGCTGCTGCACCGAAGCCCGCGGCCATCGGGGGTCCCACGACGCGGACCTGAAAGCGCCGGCCGGAGACCTCGACGTCGTACTTCTGCTCGACGCGCTCCCCGTCATCCTCGCCCTCGGCCGGAGCCTCGGGCGCCGGGAAGGCGAGCTGTTTCAGCCAGGCCTTGTCTTCGAGCAGGTCCCTGCAGGTCTCCCCCCGGGCCCACTGGTCGAGGCCATCAGCGCCTTGTGGAAGGGGATCAGCGTCTTCAGTTTCTCGATCTCGTATTCGCCCAGCGCCCGCAGCATGCGTTTGGTGGCCTGCTCGCGGTCGGCGTCCCAGACGATCAGCTTGGCCACCATGGGGTCGTACATCGGCGAGACCTCGCCGCCTTCGCCGACGCCCGAGTCCACCCGTACACCGGGGCCGGTGGGCTCGCGGTAGCGGCCGATGGCGCCCGGGGCGGGGGCGAAGTTCTTGGAGGCGTCCTCGGCGTTGATGCGGCACTCGATCGCGTGGCCCCGCAGCACGATGTCCTCCTGGGAGTAGGACAGCGGCTCGCCGGCGGCCGCCCGGATGCCCTCCTTGACGATGTCGACGCCGGTGGTCATCTCGGTGACGCAATGCTCGACCTGCACGCGGGTGTTCATCTCGAGGAAGAAGTACTCGGACTCGCCGGAGCCCTTGGAGCCGTTGGAGGAGCCGGCCACGAACAGCCCCTCGATGGTGCCGGCCCCGACGTAGTTCACGGCACGGGCAGCCTCCACGCCGATCTGGCCGATGCGGGCCCGCATCTCCTCGTCGACGACCCATTCCGGCGCCGGGGACTCCTCGATCAGCTTCTGGTGGCGGCGCTGGATCGAGCAGTCCCGCTCGCCCAGGTGGATGACGTTGCCGTGGGTGTCGGCGAGCACCTGGACCTCGACGTGGCGGGGGTCTGGCAGATAGCGCTCGAGGTACACGGTTCCGTCGGAGAAGAACTTCTCGCCTTCGCGGCTGGAGCCCTCGAAGGCGTCCGGGAGCTCCTCCTCGGTGAGCGCCACGCGGAAGCCCTTGCCGCCCCCTCCGCCGGCAGCCTTCACGGCCACCGGGAAGCCGATCTGCTCCGATGCGATCTTCAGCGCCTCCTCGGCGTCGGCCACCGGCTCGGTGGTGCCGGGGACGATCGGGACGCCCGCCGCCTGCATCAGCTCCCGGGCCCGGGTCTTGGAGCCCATCGCCTCGATCGCGCTGGCGGGAGGTCCGATGAAGACGATGCCGGCGTCGGCGCAGGCCTGGGCGAAGGCGGCGTTCTCGGCCAGGAAGCCATATCCGGGGTGGATCGCCTCGGCCCCCGAGCGGGCTGCCACATCGAGGATCTTCTCGACGCTGAGGTAGTTCTCGGCGGCCGGGCCGGGGCCGAGGTTGTAGGACTCGTCGGCCCGCCCCGCGTGCAGGGCGTCTTTGTCGAGCTCCGAGTACACGGCCACGGACTCGATGCCGAGCTCCTCCAGCGCACGGACGATGCGGATCGCGATCTCGCCGCGGTTGGCTATGAGGACCTTGCTGAACATCGGCCGCGGAAGCTTAGCTCGGCCGCGGAGCCCCGTCCGGGCCGCTCGCCGCACCGGTGGGCTCGGGCGCGCGCTCCAGCCACGGGTGGCCGCGGGCCGAGGGGGCGGGACACAGAACCCCTCCTCCATCCGCCCTGCGGCTGTCGGCGGAGTCCTCAGACGACTGTGGGGGGCCCGGTTGGGCCCCCCACATGTACTGCGCTTCTTGCTTCAAATACTGCTTATTGCGTCTCGATCAGCTTTCGATCAGGAACGCTTCGCCCTTGTCGGTGGAGGTGAATACCTCTGTTTCAGGTGCGGTCGCCGACTTGGCGCCCGAGATGTGGGCGATACGGGAGACCGGCGCCGGCGGCGGCGGGCCACCGAGTTTGATCGCGCAGGCGAGCTCCGCTTCTTCTGCGTTCAGGCCTTTTTCCTCTTCGTCCGTCACGCAGAAGCCGAAGTCGAAGTACGAGAACGCTTCAGCTTCGCTGTGTGCTTCTTCTTCGTAGTAGGGGCTCTGGCCGTGGTCAGGGCCCTCCTTGCCGATCATTTCAGTGTCCTTGTTGGCGACGTTGGTGTTGCCCTTGACTTCGAGCAGCGCTTCACCGGTCGGCTGGTCGTTGACGAGACCTTCGATGCACGAGATCTTCGCGTATGACGGGCCCGGCTTCGGTGCCTGGCGCAGGCCGACAGTCGTTTTCGCGGCGTTCAGCACCGCGAGCGTGCCTTCCATCGGTCCGGTTTTGATTTCGCCTTCCTTCGCGCCTTCGGTCTCGCACGGGCCTTGGATTTCGAATTTGCCGTTTTTGTAGAGCGCCTTCACCCTGCACTTCTTGAAGGTCGAGGACCAAGTCGCGGTTTTCGGTCCCGTGACTTCACCTTCGGTCTTTTCCCCGCCTTCGCATTCCAGTTCGGATTCGACTTTGCCGAC
This sequence comes from uncultured Solirubrobacteraceae bacterium, assembly GCA_963846255.1. Classification (GTDB taxonomy): domain Bacteria; phylum Actinomycetota; class Thermoleophilia; order Solirubrobacterales; family Solirubrobacteraceae; genus Palsa-744. The sequence goes on along the minus strand of CAWJVE010000002.1, from coordinate 2,036,921 downwards.
TTCCATTTCTTTTTTAACTTCGTTTTCTGATTCACCCGGGTTGATGATCAGGAAGAACTGCTTGGCGCCCTTGGCGCTTTTGCCCTTGAACTTCTTCTTCTTGGCCTTTTCCCAGCTGGCGCGTTCATATTTCTGGCCGCCCGTTTCGACGAAGCTCGGCCCTTCGCAGTTCTTGTTCGAGTAGTGCCCTAGGTACGTCTTTCCGCTCTTTTCAGCCTTCGCGCACACCTTGAATTCAGGCGCTGCCGCGGATGCTCCGCTCGCGACCGCCAGGCCGGCTACCAGGAGGGCCAAGAGGCACACTCCTACGATCCCCATCCGTCTCATCCTGTGCTCCTTCGTTGCGATGGTCATATCCCCCGGATGCCCCTCATACGACCGCCTGACCCGAGATAACGCGCTGGGTGGCCCCGGCGTCCGGTGACGCCGCCATCCGGCGACGCCCGATTTGCGAACCTTTGCACATGCGCCTGGCTCCGTCAATCTGCCAGGGTCCGTCGGATGTCCAGTCTAGCCGCCTCTTCGACCCCTCCAACCGAGCCGAGGACTGGCGACTAGAAGTAGCCCGCCTTCTTGCGGTCCTCCATGGCGGCCTCTGAGACGCGGTCGTCGGCTCGCGTCTCGCCGCGCTCGGTGATCGTCGTGGAGGCGATCTCGAGGACCACCTCGGGCAGGGTGGTGGCCTCTGAGCGGACCCCGCCGGTGCAGCTCATGTCGCCGACGGTCCGGTAGCGGACGGTCTCGGAGTAGATCTCCTCGCCCTCGATCAGCTCCGTGCCCTCGCGCCAGGCGTAGAGCATGCCGTCGCGCTGGAACACCTTGCGCTGGTGGGCGAAGTAGATCGAAGGCACCTCGAGGCCCTCGAGGTCGAGGTACTCCCACACGTCCAGCTCGGTCCAGTTCGAGAGCGGAAACACGCGCACGTGCTCGCCCTTGTGGATGCGCCCGTTGTAGAGGTTCCACAGCTCGGGGCGCTGGTTCTTGGGGTCCCACTGGCCGAACTCGTCGCGGAAGGAGAGGATGCGCTCCTTCGCCCGAGCCCGCTCCTCGTCGCGGCGTGCGCCTCCGAAGGCGGCGTCGAACTCGTGCTCGGCGATCGCGTCCAGCAGGGTCACCGTCTGCAGGCGGTTGCGGGAGGCCCGCGGGCCGGTCTCCTCGACCACGCGGCCACTGTCGATGGAGTCCTGGACGCTGGCCACGATCAGGCGCTCTTTCAGCTCGGCGACGCGGCGGTCGCGGTACTCGATCACCTCGGGGAAGTTGTGGCCGGTGTCGACGTGCATCAGCGGGAACGGGAAGGGGCCCGGCCGGAAGGCCTTCTCGGCCAGCCGCAGGAGCACGATCGAGTCCTTGCCGCCGCTGAACAGCAGCACGGGGCGCTCGAATTCGGCGGCGACCTCCCGCATCACCTGGATCGCCTCGGACTCGAGCGAGCGCAGGTGGGTCAGCTGGGGGCGGGCGGTGTAGTTCACTCGTGCAGCCCGCACTCGGTCTTGTCGCTGCCCATCCAACGACCCTCGCGACCGCTGCCCGGCTGGGTGCAGGGGGCGCACCCGATCGAGGCGTAGCCGCGGTCGTGGAGCGGGTTGTAGGGCAGGTCGCGCTCGTGGATGCGCCGCCACAGGTCCTTCTCGGTCCAGTGGGCCAGCGGGTTGTACTTCCACAGGCCGCGGCGCTCGTCACGTTCGATCAGCTGGGTCTGCGCGCGTGTCGGGCCCTGCTCGCGGCGGATCCCGGTGATCCAGCCCTGGGCGTCTTCGAGCGCCGACTCCAGCGCCGCCACCTTGGCTGCCCCGCAGCAGTGCTCCGGGCCCGTCCACGGGTTCTCCGGGTTACTGGCGTCCTTGACCTCGATCTTGACCCCGAAGCGGTCCTCGAAGATCTTCCACGTCTGCAGGGTCTCCTCGAACAGGACCCCGGTGTCGATCGTCACGATGCGTACCGCGTCCGAGGTCCCCTGGCCGAGCTGGAGCAGCTCGTCGATCAGGACCGACTCCTCCTTCTGGAAGGAGCACAGCAGCACCGCCCGCTCGCCATGACGGGCGGCCTCACGCAGGGTGTGGGTGAGGCCGAGCGCGATGTCGGACGTAGTCTGGATTTGACTGTCGATGGGGTTCATCGTCCTGTGGATCGCCTGATCTGCTGTTTCTCTTTAAGTTACTTAGCGGCGTCCGGCTCCTAGACCGCGCACTCGCCCTCGCCCCGGATGACTTCGAAGGGGACGTCCCGGTTCCAGTCGATGAACGTGTTCATCGACTCCAAACCGAACTCGACCGGCATCGAAAGGTCCTTCACCAATCCCTCCAGCTCTGCCGTGCCCACCCTCTCCGCGAAGGCCCGGAAGCTCTCTCCCTCGTTACGGCTTGACTCATAGTGACGAATCCAGCGCTCGATCGCGTCGGGTACCCGCTTGGCGGGCAGGCGCAGCTTCAGGCGCTGGCCGAAGGCCACGTCGGCGTTCTCGTAGCTGCCTCCGATGTGGGGGATGTAGGCGGGGATCGTGTGCTCGCCGACTTTGATCGAGGCTCCGTAGAGCCCGATGTCGGCGACGTGGTGCTGGGAGCAGCCGTTCGGGCAGCCGCTCATCTTGATGTGGATCTGACGGCTGAGGGGATCGGTCACGTCCATCGCTTCGATGCGCTCCTGGACCGCTTCGTTGAGGCCCATCGAGCTCGTGATCCCGAGCTTGCAGGAGTCCGTCCCCGGGCAGGACACGACGTCGCTGACCTCGCGCGGCCCCACGTCGGCCAGGCCCAGCTCCGAGAGTGCCTGCCAGACGTCGTAGACGCTCCCCTCGGGGACCCACCGCAGCAGCAGGTTCTGCTGGACGGTCGTACGGGCGTAGCCGCCGGTGTAGTTGCGGGTGATGTCGGCCAGCCCCCGGAACTGCTCGGGGGTGAGGTCGCCGCGGGTGATCTTGGCCTCGACGGTCACGTAGCCGTCCTGGCGCTGGGCGATGACGTTGCGCGCGCGGAACTCCTCGAACTCGGAGAGGTCCCCGTTGGGGGAGCCCTGCTCGGCGGGGGGCGCCGGAGCGGTCTCGCGTTCGTCGATCACGAACAGCTGGGGCTCGAAGTCGCGTTCGGCCACCCAGTCGCCCTTCAGCTCCTCTTCGACCTGGTTGCGCAGCTCGTCGATCCCGTACTTGTCGACGAACACCTTGATGCGGGCGCGGGCGCGGTTGGCCCGCAGCCACTCCTGGCGGTCGAAGATGCGGAAGACGGCCTCGGCGGCCCTCAGGTATTCGCCGTTGTCGAGCTCGACGAAGTCGAACAGGGTGTGGGTCAGTCGGGGCATGATCGAGGTCCCCCCGCCGACGAGCATCTCGGCGCCACGGACCTCGCCGCGACCCTCGATCTGGCGCACCCGGGCGCGGTAGGCGACGTCGTGGATCGCGCAGATGGCACGGTCGGCCGGGCTGCCGTCGAAGGCCGTCTTGACCTTGCGCGGCATCGCCTGGGTGGTGGGGTGGCGGACGAAGTAGCGGATGTAGGCGCCGGCGTAGGGGGTCATGTCGAAGAGCTCGTCCGCGGCCACGCCCGCCCACGGGTCCCCGGTCACGTTGCGGACCGTGTTGCCGCAGCCCTCGCGGCTGGAGAGCCCGGCGTCGCCGAGCTCGCGGATCGCCTGCTCGATTTCCGGCAGCGGGATGTGGTGCATCTGGATGTTCTGCCGGGTGGTCACGTGGCCCTTTTTCAGAGGGGTGTACTTCTCGACCACGTCGGCGAAGGCCTCCAGCTGTTCCGGGGTGACCCCGCCGAAGGGAAGCTTCACGCGGATCATCTGGACGTCCGGCTGGCGCTGCCCGTACACGCCCTGCTTGAGGCGGAACTTGATGAATTCGTCTTCCTCGATCTGGCCGTCGAGGAACCTGGTGGCCTCGGTCTTGAAGTCGTCGAACTCCCGTGTGAGGATCGGGATTACGTGGCCGGGCACGTCCTCGATGACCTCGGGGTGCTCGAGGGTGCCGCGTCGGGGGGAGATTGCAGATGGCTCCATTGGGGTCCTCCAGGTCCTCGCGCTGGGGAGGCACGAGAACCTCTCGTAGCCAGCGAAAGGTTATTGGGCCAAAGCCTAGCGACTTTTAGGTATTTATCCAGGGGTGGCGGATATCCGCGCGGGGCTCACGTTCAACGCCCTCCAGCAGCCCCGCCAGGCGCCATCCCTCCGGTGCCCCTGAGCCGGCACCCGGCGGCGGTGCGGTGTCGCAGATGAACCGCTCCAGGGCGGCCACGATGGCCGCCGCCTCCTCGGGCCCGGCGGTGGGGTCGAGCAGGGTCAGGCGGGCCGAAGCCGAGCCGCCCGGACGCCCGTCGCTCACAGGGGGATGTTCCCGTGCTTGCGGCTGGGGCCGGGTTCGCGCTTGCTCTGCAGCGTCTGCAGGGCGGTGATCAGGCGCGGGCGGGTCTCGTGGGGCACGATCACGTCGTCGATGTAGCCCCGTTCGGCGGCCGTGTAGGGATTGGCGAAGCGGGCCTTGTAGTCCTCCATCAGCTTCTTGCGCCGCTCGTCGGGAGTGGGGCTGTCGGCGATGTCGCGCCGGTAGATGATGTTGACCGCCCCCTCGGGCCCCATCACCGCCACCTCCGCGGTGGGCCAGGCGAAGTTGAAGTCCGCCAGCAGGTGCTTGGAGGACATCACGTCGTAGGCCCCGCCATAGGCCTTTCGGGTGATCACCGTCACCTTCGGGACGGTCGCCTCCGTGAAGGCATACAGCAGCTTGGCTCCGTGGCGGATGATGCCGCCCCACTCCTGGGCGGTCCCCGGCAGGAACCCGGGGACGTCGGTGAAGGTGACCAGGGGGATGTTGAAGGCGTCGCAGGTGCGCACGAAGCGGGCGCCCTTGGCGGAGGCGTTGATGTCGAGCACCCCGGCCAGCTGGGCGGGCTGGTTGCCGACGACCCCCACGGCGAACCCGTCGAGCCGGGCGAAGCCGCAGATGATGTTGCGGGCGTAGTGCTCGTGGACCTCGAAGAACTCGCCGTCGTCCACGATCAGACGGACGACGTCGCGCATGTCGTAGGGCTTGTTGGGGTTGTCCGGGACGACCACGTCGAGCTCGGGGTCCATCCGCATGGGGTCGTCGGTGGGGGCCACCCGGGGCGCCGTCTGGAGGTTGTTCTGGGGCAGGAAGCTGATCAGGTAGCGGCAGTCCTCCAGGCACGCGTCCTCGTCCTCGGAGGCGAAGTGGGCCACACCCGACTTGGAGTTGTGCGACATCGCTCCGCCCAGCTCCTCGAAGCCCACCTCCTCGCCGGTGACGGTCTTGATCACGTCGGGACCCGTGATGAACATGTGGGAGGTCTCCTTGACCATGAAGATGAAGTCCGTGATGGCGGGCGAGTAGACGGCCCCGCCGGCGCACGGCCCCATGATCAGGCTGATTTGGGGGATCACGCCCGAGCACTTGACGTTGCGCACGAACACGTCGCCGTAGGCCCCGAGCGAGACCACGCCCTCCTGGATGCGGGCCCCGCCGGAGTCGTTGATGCCGATCACGGGGCAGCCGATCTTGGCCGCCAGATCCATGATCTTGCACATCTTCTCGCCCATCACCTCGCCGAGGGAGCCTCCGAAGACGGTGAAGTCCTGGCTGAACACGCACACGGGCCGGCCGTCGATGAGGCCGTGGCCGGTCACCACGGCGTCGCCCCAGGGCCTGTTCTTCTGCATGTCGAAGTCGTGGGTGCGGTGGCGAACGAACGTGTCCAGCTCCTGGAAGGAGCCGGGGTCCAGGAGCTTCTCCACACGCTCCCGGGCCGTGTACTTGCCGCGGGCGTGCTGCTTCTCCTCGGCCTCCGGGGCGGAGTGCAGTGCGGCCTCCCGCAGCTCCTGGAGCTGGGCGAGCTTCTCGTCGTAGGTTTCGGGAGCCTTCTGGCGGGGAGGTTTGCGATGCCCGCTGCGGGAGGTGGCCAGCAGCGCGGCGTCGGTCTGGCGGTCGTGTGAGCTCGGGGCCATGGGGCAGCGGATGTTAGTCGCGCTACCCGGCCACCCAGGTCTTCGCGTCCGCGAGGCCGTCGAGCCCGTACGCCTTGACCTCCCCGGGGGTCAGCCAGGCGAACAGGTGGAGCACCTGGGTGATCCACTCCACGTCGGTCACGAGGGCGGTCCGCTTCCAGGCTTTGGGGTGGCCCAGCCCCAGGGTCACCCCGGCCTTCGTGTCCGTCGCCAGGGCTCCGAGCTCGAACTTCTCGAAGCCTGGTCCGACGGCGAACACCATCCGGACCTCGCCCCCCTCGGCTGCCGCCTTCATAGCCGGGAGCAGGACGTCGCGGTACTCCTCGCGCGTCACCCGCCCGGTGGCGCGAAAGCCGATCGTCCCCGGGGCCATTCCCTCCAGTGGCTCGACCATGAGCCCGATGTTACGCCGGTCGGCGCGCCTGGAGTTACGCCCGTGAGAAGGGCCTGTGGTGGGCCGCCCCGAGGCGGTCGAGCACGCCGGTGAGGATCTCCTTGACCTGGTCCTCGGTGGGTGTTGTCCTCACGCCCCGCGCGCCGATCTCCTCCGCCCGCCGCAGCTCGCTCGAGAGGTCGGCGCCGTCGGTCGGGTCGGACGAGTCGGTGTCGGCGGTCTGATCGCTCGAGGCGTCAACGACGTCGATCGGGTCGGGCGAGAGGTCTTCGGCCGCGGGCGGCTCGGGAGCAACGTCGCTCGGGGTCGCAGCGGACTCCTCGATGACGGGGTCGGCCGGTGCGGACGGGGTCTCGGGTACCTGCGGCCGGACGGCGAAGCGCGCCTGCAGGGCCTCGAGGGCGGTCGGTTCGGCGGCCTCGGGGATCGGTGCGGGCTCGGCCGGGGGCTCGTCCAGCTCCGCGGGTCGCTCGTGCGTCTGGTCGTGGTCCTCCGGCCGGCGGGTCCGGCGCCCGAAGAGCCGCGCGAAGAACCCGCGCCGGGTCGGCTCCGGATCCCCGTCCTCGCGCGTGTCGCGGGGTGGATTCTCGGTGTCCTCGAACGCCGGAGCCTCATGGGCAGTGGCAGGTTCCGGTGCGCGGGCGGAGCCGAATGTGAATGCGGGCTCGCGCGTGGGCGCCCGGGACGTCTCGACGGGCGCGCCTGACCCGGTCGCGGCGACCCACGCCGAGGGCGCGGAGGGCTCGACGGAGTCGCGCATCGCGGCCGCGGTCAGCGGGCCCGGAGCTCCCGAGGAGGACATGGGGCTCTGTGCGGCCATGGTCGAGGCGGGGCCCTGTGCGGCCACCGTCGAGGCGGTGGTCTCGTGCACGGGCTCCGGGTCGGTGGCCCTGACGGTCGCCCGCAGGGTGACCTTCGTGCCCCAGCCGGCCTGCTTGATGAGGGCGGTGCCGCTGGCCTCGTCGCTCTCCCAGTGCACAGCACTCTCGGCCGCGATGGAGGTGATGCGGATCTCGCCGAAGTCGCAGAGGTGGCGGGCCAGGGACTCCTGGTCGCTCAGCTCTGCCCACAGCTCGGGGGGCGACTTCACCAGCGTCCGTTGAACCTCGGCCATCGTGGGCCCTTGTTCGAGCGAACGCTCGCGACTCCTGCCGTCGAGCACGCGCTCGCCGGCGGCTGGTCGCTCCGGGAACGGTCCAACCTTCGGCGGCCCGCTGCGTTTAGGTAGGTACAGGCCGGCAGACCGCGCGTGAGGAGGGAGGGAACGACGATGACACGGAGGGGATCGAGGGACGTGGCAGCGTGGGCCAGGCGGAGCCCCGCCCGTCGCCGAGGTCAGGTCATCGCGTGCCTTGCTGTCGCGGTCGTTGCCGGCCTGTGCGCTTCCAGCCAGGCGGACCTCGGGTCGCTGGGGGGGCCGCTGGTGCGGACCTCCTACCCCACGCCGATCGAACACGTGGTCGTGATCCTGCAGGAGAACCACAGCTTCGACAACGTCCTCGGGCAGCTCTGCATCCAGGAAAAACGGGAATGCAACGCCGCGTCCACAGGGACCAACAAAAAAGGCGAAACGATCCCGCTGAGCAAGGCGAGCGACGTGGTGCCGACCGTCTCGCATACCCAGGAAGCCCAGCTGACAGCCATCGACAAAGGCAAGATGGACGGCTGGGAAAAGGTCGGGGGCTGCTCCAAACGCGCCTGCTACACGGCCTTCGAACCGTCCCAGATCCCGTCCCTTGCGGCGATGGCGCACGCGGGCGCGATCTCGGACGCCTTCTTCTCGCGCGACATCGTCCCCTCGTGGGGAGGCCACCTCGACTTCTTCGCGCAGACGCTGGACGGCTTCGTGGGAAACAACCCGACGCACGCGAAAGGCGCCCCGGCTGAAGGCCCAGGATGGGGGTGCGACTCGAACCTCGACGCCAAATGGACCGACCCGGTCACGCATGAACTGTTGAGCGAGCCCTCCTGCATACCCAACCAGAACGGGGAAGGCCCATACCGGCCCTCGCCCGTCCCGTACGTGCCCACGATCGCCGACCGCATGGAAGAAGCGGGCCGGACGTGGGGGATCTACGGGGCCGTGAACCCGGCCGTCAAAGCCCAGAAGGGGCCCTACAAATGGGCCATCTGCCCGACCTTCGCCGAGTGCCTGTACGGGCCCCAGAAAAACGACATGCACGTGGCCTCCCAGCTGCTCACGGCCGCCAAGGAAGGCACGCTGCCCAACTTCTCGATCCTGACGCCGAGCGCCGGCAAGAACGGCACAGTGACGGGCGCCACCAGCCAGCACAACGGCACCTCGATGATCATCGGCGACAACTGGATCGGCGAAGAGGTGAGCGCGATCCAGAACGGGCCCGACGGGGCTTCGACGACGATCTTCATCTACTACGACGACTGCGGCTGCTTCTACGACCACGTGCCGCCCCCGGCCGGGCTCGGGATCCGGCTGCCGCTGGTGATCGTGAGCCCCTACGCGAAGCCGGCCTTCACCGACCACAACGTGGCCACCAACTCGTCGATCCTGGCCTACGCGGAGAGCGTCCTCGGCGTCGAACCCGTCAACGAAGAGGACGGAGAAGCGTACGACTTCGAAGAAGCCTTCGACTACAGCCAGTCGCCGACGGCGCCGTTCAAATTCAAAAAGGCGGCCGTCCCGGAGAGCTCGCAGAACCTGCCGCCGCCCCCGCCGGACGACACCTGAGCCGGGGCCTCTCCGGCCGCGCGATCCCGAGCGGGCCCCAGCGTTCCGAGCGGCGCCCGCCGCGGTGGACGGGACCTATAATCCGGCCGCCACGGCCCGCGCCGCGGGGGCGGCGGGGCGCGCCAGCGTCCGGTGGGCGAAGACGACAAGGAGACTCTTTTGATGGGAGCGCCGGCTGTTCGGAACATCTGTGTGCTGGCGGTCATGCTCGCCCTGGTTGCGGGGTGCGGAAGCAGCAAGAAGGCCACCAGCACGGGCGGCGCGAACGGGGCGGCGAACGTCACCGTGCCCGCGGTCAGCGAGGACCGGGAACTCGCCGCGGAGGTCCCGGCGGCGGTCAGCCAGGCGGGAGCCATCAACGTGGGGATCGATGCCGATTACGCGCCCAACGAGTTCCTGGCCTCCGACAAACACACGGTCGTCGGTATGGACCCCGAACTGATCACGGCGGTGGCGCGTGTCCTCGGTCTGAAGGCGAACATCGTCAACGAACCCCAGTTCGGCGCCATCATCAAAAAGGTGGTCAGCGGCGCCCTCACCGTGGGGGCCTCTTCGATCACCGACACGAAGGAACGCGAGGAAAGGGTCGACTTCGTCACCTACCTGTCGGTCGGTCAGTCGCTGATGTCGAAGGCGAGCGGTCCACACCTCACCAGCCTGAGCGAAGTGTGCACGCACCGAATCGGGGTCGAGGCCGGCACGCTCGAGGAGACACGCCTACTAATACAAGGGGTGCAGTGTCACCGTGAAGGCAAGCCGCGTCTGGACCTCAGGCTCTACGTCACCCAGGAAGAGGCAAATGCCGCGCTCCTGGCCGGCGGCATCGAAGTCGACTACGCCGACGCGCCGATCATCGAACACCAGGTGCAGCAGCACGGAGCGGCGGTGTGGGCGAGCCCCACGTTCTCGGTGGAACCGTATGGATTCGCGATCGCCAAGAACAGCGGCTTGGAGGAGTTGATGGTGCAAGCGCTGAAGGTGCTGATGAACAACGGGACCTACGCCGCGATACTCAAGCGCTGGAACCTGCAGCACACCGCCATTTCCGAACCGGTCATAAACGGCGCCACGCACTGATCCCGTAGCGCTCGCGGGATCCGACGCCGTCAGCCGCCCCGTAGCCCGTCAGTCTGCGGAGTAGGCCGCCGCGGTGACGCGGCCGGAGCCCAGCAGGCCACGCTCGTGGAGCAGCTCGGCGAGCTGGACCGCGTTCGTGGCGGCGCCCTTGCGCAGGTTGTCCGAGACGATCCACATGTCCAGCGCCCGCTCGTGACCGGGGTCGCGGCGGATGCGGCCCACGAACACCTCGTCCTTGCCGTCGGCGTCGATGGCCAGCGGGTACAGGGCCGCTGAGGGGTCGTCGAGCACGCACACGCCGGGGGCCGCCTCGAGCAGCTCGCGGGCCCGCTCGGGGGAGAGGGGCTCGCGCGTCTGCATGTTCACCGCCTCGGAATGGCCGTTGACGACCGGCACCCGCACGCAGGTGGCGCTGACCCTGATCGAGGGGTCCTCGAGGATCTTGCGGGTCTCGTTGATCAGCTTGCGCTCCTCGTCGGTGTGGTCGTCGCCGTCGGCGAAGGAGCCGGCGTGGGGAAGCGCGTTGAAGGCGATCTGATGGGCGTAGGTGCCGGGTGGCTCGATGGCCTGCCCGTGGAGCAGCGCGTGAGACTGGTCCAGGAGCTCGTCCACCGCCACCTTGCCGGTGCCGGAGACGGCCTGGTAGGTCGAGATCACGAGCCGTTCGATGCCCGCCTCGCGGTGCAGGGGAGCGAGTGCCACGACCATCTGCATGGTCGAGCAGTTGGGGTTGGCGATGATCCCGTGGTGGGCGTCCAGCGCGTGGGGGTTGACCTCGCTGACCACCAGCGGGACGTCGTCGTTCATGCGCCAGCGCGAGGAGTTGTCGACCACGATCGCTCCCTCGCGGGCGAACACCGGAGCCCACTGGCCGGAGGTGCCCCCGCCGGCCGAGAACAGGGCGAGGTCGAACCCGCGCGCCGCCTCCTCGCTGAGACCCTGCACGACGAGGCCGTCCTCGAGCTCGCCTGTGCCCTTCAGGGTGCGCCCGACCGAACGCTCGGATGCGAACGGGACGATCTCGCGGGCGGGGAACTCCCGTTCGCGCAGCAGGCGCAGCATCAGCGTCCCCACCTGCCCGGTGGCCCCTACGACCGCGACTCGGTAGCCCTCACTCATCTTGCGAAGCAGGGTACCGACCCGACGCCTCCGGGCTAAGGCTTGATGACCATGAAGAGGATCGTCAGGAGCACCAGCAGGCTGAGGCTGGCGCCGACTCGGGTCAGGCGGCGGACCAGCCCCTGGTACTCCTCGCCGAAGCATGACCTCCCCGTCGCCGGCCGCGACGATGTCCCGCTCGGCGGCCTGCTCGGCCTTTTTGGCGGTCGGGATCATCACGGCGCCGATCAGGGCTCCGATCACGAGCACGGCCGCGAAGCCCCACTGCACGAAGAAGGCGCTCCACTGATGGCTTTCGCTGGCGAGGTAGATGCCGGCTACGAACACCACCAGCAGTCCGGGGTTCACCAGCCAGCGCTCGGTCGTGTACTCGACGCGGTGGAGTACCGGCAGCGAGCGGGGCGAGGCTTTGGCCCCGACGGCGAACATGATCGGGTAGGCGAAGGTGACGCCGAACGCGACCACCACCGCCATGACGTGTACCGCGAGCACGATTTCGAAGGCAGACGCGGCGAGCGGCTGGATCACGAGGGGGTCTCCGTTCTCTAGAAGCGCGGGGTGTACTGGCCGAATACGTCCTGCATGGCCCCGCACACCTCGCCGAGCGAGCAGCGGTCCTTCAGCGCCTGGCGGATCCCTCCCAGCAGGTTCTCGCTCCCGCGGGCGAGGACACGCAGCTCCTCCAGGCGGCGCTCCACCAGCTCCTGGTCGCGCTCGGCCTTGAAGCGCCCCAGGCGCTCTACCTGTTCGCGCTCGGACTCGGGGTCCACGCGCAGCAGGTCGGGAACCTCGATCTCGTCTTCCTCGTACGCGTTCACGCCCACCACGATGTCCTGGCCGATGCGGTAGCGCTCCTGGTAGCCCCAGGCGGACTCGTCGATCTCGTGGGTGATGAACTCGATCGCCTTGACGGATCCCCCGAGCTCGTCCACCTTCGCGATCAGCTCCTGCGAGCGCTGTTCGATCTCGTCCGTGAGCGACTCCACCAGGTAGGAGCCGGCGAACGGGTCCACGGTGTCGGCGACGCCGGACTCGGCGGCGAGGATCTGCTGGGTGCGCAGGGCGATTTTGGCCGCTCGCTCGCTGGGCAGGGCGAGCGCCTCATCGAAGCCGTTGGTGTGCAGCGACTGGGTGCCCCCGCAGACGGCCGCGAAGCCCTGTAGGGCGACCCTCACGATGTTGTTCTCCGGCTGCTGGGCGGTCAGCGTGACGCCGCCCGTCTGGGTGTGGAAGCGGAGCATCATCGCCTTCGGATTGGTGGCCCCGAAGCGCTCCCGCATGATCTGCGCCCACATCCTCCTGGCGGCCCGGAACTTCGCCACCTCCTGGAAGACGTTGTTGTGACCGTTGAAGAAGAACGCCAGCCGGGGCGCGAACTCGTCCACCGACAGCCCCCGATCGATGGCGGCCTGCACGTAGGCGATGCCGGACGACAGCGTGAAGGCCACCTCCTGCACGGCTGAGCAGCCCTTCTCACGGAAGTGATACCCGGAGATCGAGATCGTGTTCCAGCGCGGAACCCGTTCGTGGCAGTACTCGAACAGGTCCGTCGTGAGCCGCATCGTGGGCTCCGGCGGGTAGATGTAGTTACCGCGGGCGATGTACTCCTTCAAGACGTCGTTCTGGGTGGTGCCGCGGAGCTTCTCGCTGGGCACCCCCTGCTCCTCGCCCACGAGCTCGTACAGCAGCAGCAGGCAGGAGGCCGGCGCGTTGATCGTCATCGAGGTGGACACCTGGTCGAGGGGGATCCCGTCGAAGGCGGTCCTCATGTCGTCGATCGTGTCGATCGCCACCCCGGTGCGCCCGACCTCTCCCAGGCATCTGGGGTTGTCGGAGTCGAGGCCCAGCTGGGTCGGCAGGTCAAAGGCCATCGACAGTCCGGTAGAGCCCTTCGAGAGCAGGTAGCGGTAGCGTTCGTTGGACTCCCGCGCCGAGGCGTAGCCGGCGTACTGGCGCATCGTCCAGATCTGCTTGCGGTACATCTCGCGATGTACTCCGCGCGTGTACGGGAAGTCGCCCGGCTCGCCCAGTTCGAGTTGCCCGGGCAGGTCCTCGGGCCCGTAAAGCTCGTTGATCTCGATCCCGGAGTCGGTGAAGCGGCGCGGGTCCTCGGGGCCCACGATCGGGGCCACTGTGAGGTGGTCCTGGTCCTCCCGGTTGGCTCTAGTGGCCGCCATGGGATCGATGATATGGGAGTCCGGCGGCGCGATTGGCCCGCGCGCGCGTCTCTGCTCGCTCCGATGACCGGCGCGGGAGCGGCTTTGCAACGGATTGCGGTAGGGGCGCTCGGGTAAGGTCTCGGAGCGGTATGGCTACCTGTCTGGTCACCGGCGGCGCCGGCTTTCTCGGGTCCCACCTCTGCGACGAGTTGCTCTCGCGCGGGAACCGCGTCATCTGCGTGGACAACTTCGAGACCGGCTCGCTGGCGAACATCGAGCACATCCGGGATCCCGAGCGCTTCCTGCACCTGGGCTACGACATCATCGACCCGTACCACGTGGACGAGCCGGTGGACTTCGTCTACCACCTGGCCTCGCCCGCCTCCCCGATCGACTACCTGCGCCTGCCGCTGCACACGCTGAAGGTCGGCTCCTACGGCACCCACCACACACTCGGCCTGGCCAAGGCCAAGCGCGCCCGCTTTCTGATCGCCTCCACCAGCGAGGTCTACGGGGATCCGCTCGAGCACCCGCAGTCGGAGAGCTACTGGGGCCACGTCAACCCGATCGGCCCCCGCGGCGTGTACGACGAGGCCAAGCGCTACGCCGAGGCCCTGACGATGGCCTACCACCGCCAGCAGGGCGTGGATACGGCGATCGTGAGGATCTTCAATACCCACGGTCCTCGAATGAGAGCCCACGACGGGCGCGCAATCCCCACCTTTTTGCGCCAGGCCCTGTCCAATCGTCCGATGACTGTTTTCGGTGACGGCAGCCAGACGCGGTCCTTCTGTTACGTCAGCGATCTGATCAGAGGGCTGATAGCGCTGGCCGAGTCCGGGTATCACGATCCTGTGAATATCGGGAACCCCGACGAGTTCACGCTGCTCGAACTCGCCGAAACCGTCAAGGAGCTCACCGGCTCGAGCTCGGAGATCGTGTTCGAGGCGCTGCCCGTGGACGACCCCCGCCAGCGCCGTCCCGACATCTCGCTCGCAAAGGAGCTGCTGGGATGGTCGCCCGAGGTCTCCCTGCGCGAGGGTCTGCAACGGACGATCGAGGACTCGGGAGTCGAGGTTCTGCTGGGCGGTGGGTCCGCCTAGAGACCCGCCCGAACAGCCGTCGAGGGGCGCTGGGCGCCGACGACGGGACCGCTCCGTGTGAGAGGGTGAGGTGTTGTGGCAGGCGACATGCGTTCAGGTAGAACAGGAACGTCGGCCCCACCGGCCAGGGGTGCACGCAAGCCCTCCGCCCCTCCGCTGAGGAGCCCCGCTCGCTTCCGCCGCGAGCCGGAGCCGGTCCCCGAGGAGGGCTGGCACGGCCGGGTACAGGCCGGCGGCCCGCTGCCCGCGGCGGCGTCCGCTGCGGCGCTGCCCGCGCAGGTCAGCGAGCGCGACATCCGCCGCAAGCGTCCTCCGGCGTTGTCGTTCCTGGCTCGCGCCGCCACCCTCGGGCGCGGGGCCCGGGTGGTCTCGCTGCTGGCGTTGGACTTCGCCGCGGTGGCGCTCGCGATCTTCACCGCGCTCGTGCTCAAGGAAGCCGTCCACGGCACCGTGGACGCCTCCAACTCCGTTCACGGCACCAAGGAATTCCTGCCGTTCGCCTATCTGCTGACGGCGCTGCTGTTCGCCCGCTCGGGCCTGTACGCCGAGCGCGCCCAGCGCCCCGGGCTACCGCGGATCGTCGGCTCGCTCTTCCAGGTCGCCTTCGCCGCGCTGATCTTCGCCGTCGTCAACGGCGAACACTTCTCCAGCTACTACCTGTTCTGGAGCTCGCTGCTGTTCGCGATCATCTACGTGTCCGCCGGCCGGGCCGTATACGACCGCGTCACCGACGAGGTGCTGAGAGCCTCCGGTCACCAGCGCCGGGCGGTGCTCGTCGGGCGCGGCCCGCAGATCGCCGAGGTGGCCAACGCCCTGCGCTCCGGCTCGCACCTGCCGACCGAGGTGCTGGGCTTCCTTTCCCCGCAGCCCCTGTCTGCCAACGGACTGCGCCCGCTCGGCTCGCTGGAGGACCTCGAGCGGGTGCTCGACGAGACGAAGGTGGACGAGGTCATCATCGCCGACTCCGACTTCCCCAAGGACGACGCCGTCGGGCTCGTGGACCGCTGTCACCAGCGCGGCGTGACGGTGCGCCTCGCGCCCTCCACGATGGAGATCCTGATCCACCGCGCGGAGTTCGTCCCCGGGCAGTCGCTGCCGCTGTTCGAGCTGGGCCCGCCGGTGTTCGAGGGGATCGACTTCGCGCTCAAGCGGACCTTCGACATCGTCGGCTCGAGTCTGCTGCTGATCCTTCTCAGCCCGCTGCTGCTGGCGATCACGCTGGCGGTGCGGTTGACGTCCCGGGGACCGGCCCTGTACCGCTCGAGCCGCCGCGGCATCGGCCAGCGCCCGTTCGCCTGTCTGAAGTTCCGCACCATGCAGATGGACGCCGAGCAGCGCCAGGAGGGCCTCGAAGATCTCAACGAGGCCGACGGAGCGCTGTTCAAGATCCGCGAGGACCCCCGCCTGACGCCCGTGGGTGGCCTCCTGCGCCGCTTCTCCCTCGACGAGCTTCCCCAGCTGGTCAACGTGCTGCGCGGCGAGATGTCGCTGGTGGGACCGCGGCCGCTGCCCGAACGCGACTACGAGATGCTCGAGGAATGGCACCGCAAGCGCTACCTGGTGCTGCCCGGGATCACCGGCCTGTGGCAGGTCTCGGGCCGCTCGGAGCTCGACTTCGACGACCTCGTGAACCTCGACTTCGTGTACCTCGAGCGCTGGTCGCTGGCGCTCGACCTGACGATCCTGCTGAAGACCGTGCCGGCGGTGCTCACCCGCCGCGGCGCGTACTAGCGGTTACCGGCTCAGACGCCCTCGACGCGAGGCCGGCGCGGGCGCGAGCGCATTGGCCGCGAGCCGTTGCCGTTGCGCTGCTCGGCGCCGTCGGCGAGCGCGGTCGAGTAGACCTCCCACGTCGCCCGGGCGGCGTCCTGCCAGCTCCACGCCGGTGGCGCCGGCGCGGGACGGGTGGCAGCTTCCGCCGCCGCGATCAGCGAGCGCATGTCGCCCTGCTCGACGAACGTGGCCCGCTCGCCCAGCACCTCTTCGAGGGCCGGCGTGCGGCAGGCGGTGACGGGCGTCCCGCAGGCCAGCGCCTCCACCCCCGGTAGCCCGAAGCCCTCGCTCTCGGAGGACAGCACGAGCGCGTGGGCTCCGCTGTAGATCGCAGCCAGGTGCTCGTCGGAGACCGTCCCGGTGAGCGTCACCTCCGGAAGCTCGTGCGCCCACGGGCACGTCGGCCCGACCATCACCAGCGGCAGCCGCCGCGGCGTGGCGGCCAGCTCGCGGACGTGTTTGGTCGGGTCCGGGTGGCGCAGTGCGCCCACCCACACCAGGTAGCGCTCGGGAAGCTTGAAGAGCCGGCGTACCGAAGCCACCTCGGCCTCGTCCTGTGGGCGCATCACGGGATCGGCGGCGTGGGGGATCACGGTCACCCGCCCCCGCTCCAGGCCCAGCTCCTGCACGGCATCGTCGGCGACGGTCTGGGTAGGGACCACGACCCGCATCGCGCGCTGCACGGCGAGATGGCGAAGGCGCTGACGCACGCCCGTACGCAGGTGCTCGCTGCGACGCTTGAGCAGCGTCAGGTCGTGCACGGTGACCACCGCCGGGCAGGGGCTGCGCAGGATCGCGCCCTCCATCCAGGGGGCGTGCATCACGTCCGCGCTTCCGGCCCTGCACGTCGTCGCCGGACGGTTCGTCTCGATCAGCTCGTCGGCGTCGCCGCGCAGCTCGCGCAGCGCCGCCAGCAGGCAGCGCGAGTAGCGGCCGATGCCGTCCGGCTCGGACAGCGGTCGCGTATCAAACGCGACCTTCAGCGCGTCTCCCCGAACCTTCGCTGAGCACCCCGCCAGCGCACGTGCGCAACCCTATTCGTTCGTATGCATTCGTGGGAAGAGCTGGGCCGCAACGTGCAGGGCATAGCCTTCACGCGATGCCGTCGCGCCCCTACCACGAGGCCCTCTGGGAAGGGCTGCCGGAGGGTCTGCAAGCGAGCGACTGGCAGGCGCGCCGGCGCTTCCTGCTCGATCACGTGAAGGCCGGCCAGCGGGTGCTGGACGTCGGTTGCGCAGAAGGCCGCTTCGCCGCCGAGTTGCACCGCGCGGGGGCGGACGTGCTGGCGGTTGACGTGGCGCACGAGCCGCTGCGTCGAGCCCGTGCCGCGCACCCCGACTTGGAGCTCTCGCTGGTGGCCGGCGAAGGCGAGTGGGGGCTGCCCGACGCCGGCTTCGACGTGGTGTGGGCGGGAGAGGTGATCGAGCACGTCGCCGACACCGCCGGCTGGCTGTCGGAGGTCCGCCGCGTGCTGCGCCCGGGCGGAACGCTGCTGCTGAGCACCCCCGCACACCCGCTGCCCCGGCGTCTGGCGCTCGCGCTGACACCGGGTGCGTGGGAGCGCAATCTCGATCCGCGCGGCGAGCACCTCCGCTTCTATACCCGCCGTTCGCTGCGGGCACTCCTCGCCGACTTTCGCTTCGAGCAGGTTGAGGTGGCCGCGCTCGGGCCGCCGCTGATCCCGCGCGTGCTCCTGGCCGCCGCGGTCCGGGCGCGCTTTTGAGCGGGCGGCTAGGAGCCGGTCCTGCGGCTCAGTTCCACCAGGCGGTCGTAGATTTCGATCGATTCCGGTTGGGCTGCCGGGCCGCTGACCTCTTCGGGAGAGATCGACTCCGGGTTCAGGTACACCGCGGCCTGGAACTCCTTCAGCGCTACCCGCGGCCGGGTGCGCAGGTCAAAGCGCGCCAGTTCGATCCAGGTCTGCGGGTTCGACGGCTGCATGCGCACCGCCCGCTGCAAGGTCTCGCGGGCGCGGGCCAAGAGCCCGGCCGCCTCCTGCACCGCGGCCAGCGCGAAGCGCGCTTCGGCTGACACCGGGTCCCTCGAGACGGCCGTGTGAGCGGCTTCCACCGAGGCACGCCGGTGGCCTGCTTCTGCCAGCGTGAGCGCCTGCTGGCGGGCTTCTTCGGAGCGTTGCGGCTGCCACTCCGTCCAGGCGACCAGCAGCGCGCCCGCCACCACCACCGCGGCCAGGAGCAGGCGCGGATCCACCTCCCTGCCGCGGATCCGCCGGCGGGGCGACTCCGTCTGCACGACCGGCGCGATCGCGGGCGCGAGCGGTCCCCGTCCAACGAGCCAACCGGCGCACAGCAGTGCCACGCACGCGTCGCCGGGGACGTACCAGGTCCAGTCGATCAGCGAGTGGACGCCGAACACGACGACGATGCAGACCATGCTCAGCAGCCCGACCCGCTCGGGTGTGTACGGGCGCCGCGGACGGTTCAGCGGCCGCGTCGGCCGCCGCGCCTCGAAGATCCAGCTCCCGAACAGGGCCAGCGCGACCAGCAGCCCGACGATCCCGAGGTCGGCGAGCGTCTGCACCACGAAGCCGTGGGCGTGCGTGACCACGAGCGTCTCGCTTGCGGTAGCGCAGGCGCGCGGTCGCGTACCCTTCCGCGCCCGCGCCGAGCGCGGGGTGGGCGCCGAAGACCTGCAGGGCCTCCTTCCAGTAGCGCGCCCGTACGCTCGCGACCGCGGTCAGCCGTCCGGGCGTGTTGGGGGGCGGTTTGGCATTCGGGTTGGTCAGCGCGCTGACCGCGTGGGAGATGCTTCCCGTTAGGCCCCGGTGGCTGTGCGCCAGGCCGGCGACGAGTGCGAGCACGGCCAGCCCCACGAGCACCCACAGCGCGAGTCCCGCCCGCCGGCGGGCGCGCTTGCTCGGAGGCTGCCGCGAAGTGAAGAAGGTCAGCGCCACCCCCACGAGCGCCAGCCCGAGCACCATCACCAACGCCAGCGCGCCGAGCTCATGGCCGGCGGCCGCGCGCTGCGCGAGCGGGATGTTTTCGTCGCTGAGGGCGGCCCGTGAGAAGTCCCAGCCCGCCACCGTGCCCGCGCCGAGCATCCCCGCGAGCAGCACCGCGGCGCCCCGTAGGCGCAGCGGCACGAACGCCAGCCACAGCACTGCCCCGACGGCGAGCGCGACGAGCGCCCCGCGGGAGTAGGCCAGCAGCAGCGTCAGCAGCAGCACGCCGCAGGCGGGATAGGCCATCGCGCTCAGCAGCGCGTGTCCCCGCCGGCGAGCCCCCAGCCACATGCAGCCGATCACGCCCATCGCGGCCGTCAGGCCCAGCGCGTTCCAGTAGCCGAACGGTTCCTGCAGGCGCGCGGGGGCGTTGGCCGGCACCCCCGAGGGGAACACCTTCGTGGCGAGCCCGTAGGCGCACACCAGGGTGGCGGCCAGGGTGATGCCGCCGAGCACCGCCGCCCAGCGCACCGCGAACATGCGCACGGCCGCGATCGAGCCGCCCAGGACGGCGCTGTAGGCGAGCATCCGCGAGGCGTCGCGCCAGCTCGCATCCGGCGCCACCGACCACGCGATCGACAGCGCCGTCAGGGCCGTCAGCGCGAGCATCAGGCCGAGCGTCCAGGAGCCGTAGCGCCTGCGCGTGGCGGGGAGCGTCAGCACCGAGGCCGCGAACAGCACGCCGCCGCCGACCGTCAGCCCCATCTCGGTGGCGGTCATCGTTTCCTCGGTCAGGCCGCCCTTCGCGTAGAAGGTGATCAGGCAGAGCACGCCGCAGACCAGCAGCGCACCCCCCACGGTCGCCTCGGGCAGCCGCCGGCCGGCGCGCCCGTCCGGGACCCGGCGCGGTGGTCCGGTCTGCCTCGCCGGTCCCGCGGGTGCGGGAACCGGCGTCAGCGTCTCAGCCGTCGCGCCTGGCACCGAGACGCCTGCGGACAAAGCTGATCACGAGTGCGACGAGCACCGCGAGCATCAGGGCGAGCACCGCCAGCACCGGATCCGGCAGCGTGCCCACGGCGCTGGAAAGGTTGGTGTGCACGACCCCGGGAGTGATCACCTGGCCGCCCACCGCCACCGGCCCGGAGCCCGACTTCTGGGCGTGCCGGATCTGGGTCGCCTCGCGCGGGGTGACGCTGATGGCCGTCGTCGGGGCGCTTGTCCCGCCGCTGCGGTGCGCCGCCAGGGCGGCCAGCTGGGCCTGACGGATCTCCTGCCCGCAGGGGGAGTACTCCAGGGAGTCGGCGCTCAGTTCCTTCAGCGCCTGGCGGTAGGCGCTCTGAGAGAAGCCGCTTAGCGACTGGCCGTGAGTGCAGCGCAGGACTATCTGTTCGCCGACGCTCATCCGACCTGTCCAACGCTACCAGCGCCCCGGGGTTGCGGTGCGGACCGAATCCCGCATGCTGCGGGGCTCAACGGGCCGCCACCCCGGCGCTCTCCAGGGCACGCGAGAAAGCCGCCGCCCAGGCGTCCGAGGTGTAGGCGGCGACGGCCCGCCCGCCAGCCGCCCCCAGCCGCGCCCGCAGCTCGGCCGAGCCCGCCAGGCGCACGATCGCCCCGGCCAGCGCCCGCGCGTCCCCGGCGGGTACGACGATGCCGCTGTCGCCGTCGCGCACGAGCCCTCCGGCGGCGGCTCCGACCGCGTCGCTGGCGATCACCGCGAGCCCCTGGTTCATGGCCTCGTTGACCACCAGGCCCCACGGCTCGCGGAAGCTCGCCGTGGGGATCGAGGGCACGACCAGCACGTCCGCGTGGGCGTACACCTCCCGCAGCTGCTCGGGCGAAAGCGCGCCGAGCGCCCCGTGGGCACTCATCGCTCGCCTGTCTACCCACCAGCACCAGCTCGCAACCGGCCGGCGGCCCGGCCAGCCTCCACGCGTCCACGAGCACGGCGAGTCCCTTCTCGCGGGCCGCGCGCCCGACGAACAGGAAGCGGATCGGCGCACTCTGGGGCCAGCCCGCCAGCTGCTGGCTCGCGGGAGGTCGGCCGCCGACCAGAACTCGTTGTCCACCGCCTGGGGCGCCTCGAACACGTTCACGGCGCCCCGCCGGCGCACGTAGGCGCTGACGTGGGGCCCGTAGGTGACGACCGCCTCGGCGGAGCGATACAGGCGCCGCAGGGGCAGGTAGCTGAGGACGTGGGCAGCTGTCCGAGGGTGGGCCCACAGCGAGGCCCACAGGATCACCGGTACGCGCCCGGCGCGGGCTCCGGCCCAGCTCGCCAGCAGCGCCGCGCGACCGCCGGTGGGGACCACGACCGCCCTGTAGTGCCCACTCGCCGCCAGCGCGTACAGCTCGCGCGGGCCGGCCCGCCGCAAGGGGAACGGCAGCGGCCCGGCGGGTCGGGCCCGCCGTGGCGGCGGGAGCCTCCGAACTGCGCCACCTCCAGACCCTCGCGCTCGTGCAGGCGGGTGAGGGCGTCGACTCGGTAGGAGGGGACGTGGCCGGTGACGAACAGCACCGGCCTGTCCGCCGCGTCGGCCGAGGCGGTGATCCCGCCGGCCCGCGCGGCCGGGGCACTCACGGCTGCGTTCCTCCCCGGGAGCGGGCCCGCTCCAGCACCTCCCGGTAGGCGGCCAGTGTCTGCTCGCCGCACGCTCCCAGGTGAAGCCCTCCCTGACCGTCGCCCGGGCGCGTTCGGAGGCCTCGTGCAGCCGCTGGTCGTCGGAGAGCAGCTCGTCGATCCGCTGGCTGAGGCGCTCGATGTCCCCCGGTGGCACCAGCAGGAAGCCCCCGCCGGCGGCGGCGATCTCCTCCGGGCCCGGCTCACCGCGGCAGCCGATGGCGGGCACCCCGGCGGCCATCGCCTCGATGTAGGCCGTCCCGAACGCCTCCTCGGTGGAGGGCATCACGAACACGCTCGCGCTGCGCGCCTGCTCCAGCGCGGCGGCCGGATCGAGCTGACCGTGGAAGTCCACCCGCTCGGCCACCCCCAGCCGCGCGGCCAGGGCCTTCGAGGGCGGGGCGCTCGGGGCCGCCGCCGACGATCGAGTAGCGCAGCGTCGGGTGTCGCGGTCGAGCACCGCCAGCGCCCGCAGCACGTCGGCGTGGCGCTTGCGGGCCACCAGGTGGGCGACGGTCACCAGCGTGGGCGGCCCCGAGGTCCGGCGTGCGGAAGGGCCGTGGTGGTTGTGGCCCGCGCGGGCTCCGCTCGCCGGTGGCAGCTCCGCGCCGAGGTGGACTACCCGCGTGCGGGCGGCGCCCACGGTCTCGGGAGAGCTCGGCGATGCCGCGGCTGTTGGCGAGCACGAGCTGGGCGGCCCCGAGTCCGCGCGCCACCGCACGCGCGCCGCGAGGTCCGCGCCAGGCCGTGTAGAGGACGTCCGCGCCGTGCTCGGAGACGATCAGCGGCGTGCGCGGGCCGGCGCGGCGGACGGCGTCCCCGGCCGGCACGGCATTGTGGGCGTGGATCAGCTCGTAGGGGAACGAGCTCCGCAGCCGCCGCAGCGCGAACGCCAGCGAGGGCGCCGCCCAGGCGCCCCAGTCCGGGTATCCCCGCTCGCGCGGCGGCGAGACATAGGGCGCGTAGGTCACCGCCAGCCCGTCGCGCAACTGGTGGCGGGGCTCGGCCAGCATCTCCCGCAGCGTCGACGCGGCCTGCCCGACCCCGTCCGCGAGCGCCGCCCGCGGGGGCACGATCCGGTGCAGCACGATCACGCGCACGTCGGCACCGGCTTCGCGGACAGCGAGCGCCTGGCGGTGGGCCCAGATCCCGATCACGGGATCCCGGCGGCTCGGATAGAACTCCGCCACGATCGCGACCCGCGGGCCGGGGGCCGTTCGCTCACCAGTGGCGGCCGTCGTCGCTCACCAGTGGCGGTGCGTCGTCAGGGTGCGGGCGGCCTCGCGGGCGGGCAGGTGGGGCTGCTCCGACGAGGAAGGCGCGGGCCTCGGCGAGCGCGGCCTCGCGCCCGTAGGTGGAGGCCACGGGCGCGGCCAGGTGCTCGATCGCGACCGCGTCCACCACGCCACAGCGCCACCCGTGCTCGCGGGCGAGCGCGGCCCAGTGCGTGTCCAGGCCCCAGCCCATGCGCAGTGGCGGGAACGGCAGCAGGACCGGAAACGTGACGGCCGCGAACGCGCTCACCGGCCCGATCTCGACGAAGCCGGTCTCGCGCACGACGCTGTCCGGGCGCCGGCGGGTGACCGGCCAGGCCGCGTGCGAGCGCAAGCGGTGGGCGGGCTGTGCCAGTGCCAGCGAGAAGCGCTCGCACAGGAACACGAAGTCGTCCACGAATCCGCGCGGCAGCTTTACGTCGTCGTCGAGCACCAGCAGCCAATCGTGGCCCTCGGCCGGGTGCGCCTCGAGCAGGCGGTTGAGGTTCTCGAACTTCCCCAGCTCTCCGGCCGCCGAGCTTCGCAGCTCGACCTGGTGGCGCGAGCGCTGCAGCTCGGCGCCGATCGCCGCCGTCAGCGCCGCGTGCTCGGGTCGCTGCACCGACAGGGCGAGGATCCGGCGAGCGGGCATCGCCGCGCGGCCCGGCGCAGGCGCGCACGCCTGCCGCTCAGCCACGCCAGCGAGTCGATCGCCGCGTCCGCCGCCGCCCCGGGCGATGCCGCCGAGGCCGCCGACGGCGCCGCTCTGGCCGCTGAGGAAGTCGTCGCGCGGGCTGGGCGGGCGTCGAGGACCCGGCTCGCGGCGCCGCCCGCGCGAGCAGGCTTCGCGCACGCGGCCGGCGCTGTGGGCGACCATCGTCAGACCGGCGGGGCAGGCCCGCCTGAGCACGTGCCCGGCGCAGCCCGCGAGCGTCCTCAGCTCGCCCGCGATCGAGGGCGCGACGCCGCGGCGGGAGTCGAAACGCCGCGCCGCCCGCCCGCGGGTGTAGGCGGTCGCGCACAGCGCACGCAACCGCGCGTCGGCCCCGGCACGGCGGTGCTCCACGCGCGCGCACGCGAGGTAGACGGTCTGGGTTTCCGGCCGCCGCAGGCGCAGGCGTTCCTGCCACTCCTGCTCGTCGCCGCCGTGCTCGAGCGAGACGTCGAACGGGCCGGCGAGCGCCAGCGCGCTGCGGCGGATCGCCATGTTGACTCCCCACGCCAGCTCCGTGGGCGTGTCCCGCTCTCCCAGCTCGAGCGTCGTCACGGGCGGCGCCTCGCGCCCGCAGCTGCGCGGGGCCCGGCCCTCGAGCCGCGCGATCACGGGTCCCGTGAAGACGTCCGCCTGCGGGTGGGAGCGGGCGCCGTCGAGCAGCGCCGCCAGCCATCCGGGGCAGGCGCGGATGTCGTCGTCCACGTACACGACCAGCTCGCCGGTGGAGCGCTCCACGCCCGTGTTGCGGGCCGCGTTCAGCCCCAGCGGGCCCGGGTGGGGCTCGTAGCGGGCGCCCGCCCGCTCGGCCAGGGCGCGGACGCCGGGCGACTCGCCGGCGTCGTCCACGACGAGCACCTCGGCGTCGCATTCGCGCGCCTGGGGCATGATCGAGCCGAGCGCCACCTCGAGGTAGGCGGGCCGGCCGCGCGTAGGTATGACGACCGAGGCCGCTGTCATGGGCTGCACGCTGTCATGGGGTCCCGGCAAGTCTAGGTTTGCCTCGCCGGGCCAACCCACCGTACGCTGCTGCGCGTCGATGGTCCTGTTCCTGCACAACCGCTACCGCACGACCGGCGGCGAGGAGCGCGTGGTTGAGGACCTGCTGTGGCTGGTCCGCGAGCGCCTCGGGGAGGAGGCCGAGCTGCTGGCGCGCGAGTCGGCCGCGATCCCCCGTGGGCGGGCGGCGCTCGGGCTGTTGCGCGGAGGACTGTCCCCCGAGGAGGTGGCGGGCGCGGTCACCCGTGGGGGCGCCGGGATCGTCCACGCCCACAACCTGCAACCTAGCTTCGGCTGGCGGGCGCTGGCGGCCGCGCGCGGTGCGGGAGCGGCGGTGGTCCTGCACCTGCACCAGTACCGGCTCGTGTGCGCGGTCGGGGTGTGCTTCACCCACGGCCACGAGTGCACCCGCTGCCACGGGCGCAACACGCTCCCGGGCATCGCCCTGAACTGCCGCGGCAACGTGCCCGAGTCCGCCGCCTACGCGCTCGCGCTGGCCGCCTGGCAGCGCCGCATGATCGCGCTCGCCGACGTGATCCTCGTCCCCAGCCGCTTCGCGCGCGAGCGGCTGTCCGAGCTCGGCGCACGCCTGCCCCACGGGCGCGTGCATGTGCTGGCGCCGCCGCTGCGGATGCCGTCGCGACCGGCCGCGGCGGAGGGCGGGCTGCCCGAGCGCTACGCGCTCGTGGTCTCGCGCCTGGCGGTGGAGAAGGGGATCGACGTCGCGATCGGGGCCTGCCGCCGCGCCGGGATGCCGCTCGTGATCGCCGGCGAGGGCCCCGAGCGGGGGCGCCTGGAAGCGCTCGCGCAGGGTGCCGAGGTGCGGCTGCTGGGCGCGGTGGACGATGAGCGGCTCGCGCGACTGCGGGCCGGAGCCGCCGTCGCCCTCGCGCCGTCGCGCTCGGCGGAGACCTTCGGGCTGGCGGCCGGCGGAGGCGATGGCGGCCGGGGTGCCGGTGGTCGGCAGCCGCATCGGCGCCCTGCCGGAGATCCTCGCCGAGGACGAGCTGGTGGCGCCGGGAGACGAGCAGGCGCTGGCGCAGGCGATCCTTCGCCTGGCGGGCGACCGGGCCGCCGGCGAGCGCGCCCGGGCGAGGATCGCGGCGGTGTGCGGCCCCGAGGTGGTGGCCGACGGCCTGCGGGGCGCGTACGAGCAGGCCCGAGAGCAC
The DNA here is from genome assembly GCA_963846255.1 of uncultured Solirubrobacteraceae bacterium. Taxonomy (GTDB): domain Bacteria; phylum Actinomycetota; class Thermoleophilia; order Solirubrobacterales; family Solirubrobacteraceae; genus Palsa-744. Next base: position 2,010,976 of record CAWJVE010000002.1, on the reverse strand, counting down.
GCGGCCGCGACCGGACGCCCTAGGGTGCGCGGCAGATGACGACGCAGCCGAGTGCGCTGATCACGGGAATCACCGGCCAGGACGGGTCCTTCCTCGCGGAGCTGCTGCTCGACAAGGGGTACGCGGTCACGGGCATGGTCCGCCGCTCGGAGCCGGATCTCGGCTGCTCGGAGCACCTGCAGGGCCGCGTCGCGCTGCTGGAGGGCGAGCTGCTCGAACCACAGAGCCTGCGCGAGGCGATCTCGGAGGTGCGCCCGCGCGAGCTCTACCACCTTGCCGCGCCCTCGTTCGTGCCCGACTCGTGGGAGCGTCCCGCCGAGACCATGGCGGCGATCACGGGTGCGTGCGCGGCCGTCCTGGAAGCGGTGGCGGCGACCGATCCCTCGATCCGGGTCTTCAACCCCGCCTCGGCGATGATCTTCGGCGAGGCGCCCGAGAGCCCCCAGAGCGAGACAACGCCATGCCGGCCGCAGAGCCCCTATGGGGTTGCGAAGCTGGCCGCGCACGAGCTGGTGGGTGTGCTGCGCGAGCACCGAGGACTGCACGCGAGCTCGGGGATCCTCTACAACCACGAGTCCGAGCGCCGGCCCGAGCAGTTCGTGACGCGCAGGATCAGCCGCGCGGCCGCGGCTATCGCGCTCGGCCTGCAGGACGAGCTGACGCTGGGCGCGCTGGACGCGGTGCGGGACTGGTCGTTCGCGGGCGACGTGATGGAGGGCGCCTGGTTGATGCTCCAGCAGGAGCAGGGCGGGGACTACGTGCTGGCCAGCGGCACGGGCCACACGGTGGCCGAGTTCGCCGAGAGCGCGTTCGCGTACGTGGGCCTGGAGGTCGAGCGTTACCTGCGCGTCGACGAGCAGCTCAAGCGTGCCCCGGAGAGCACGCCGAGCGTCGGCGACCCGTCGAAGGCGCATGAGCGGCTCGGGTGGCGCCCGCGGGTGGACTTCTCCGGCCTGGTGGCGCGGATGGTGGCCGCCGACGTGGAGCGCCTGCGACTAGCCTGCACGCCCGGGCGTCGCCGAGGGGCGCCTACACTGTCTGGCCTGTGAGGCGCGTCGGCGTCATCGGCCTGGGTTACGTGGGCCTGCCACTCGCCGTGGCCTTCGCCCGCGAGGGCTGCGAGGTGATCGCCCTCGACGTGGACTCCCGCAAGGTCACGGCCCTGGGTGAGGGGCGCTCGTACATCGAGGACGTCAGCGACGAGGAGCTGCTCGCCGTCGCCGAGCGGCTGCAGCCGACCACCCGCTACGCCGAGCTGGCCAAGGCCGACGCCGTGTTGATGTGCCTGCCGACGCCGTTGACGGCCAATCGCGAGCCCGACCTCGGGCCCCTGACGGAGGCCACCCGTGCGCTCAGCGAGGTCCTGCAGGCGGGCCAGCTGGTGGTGCTCGAGTCCACCACCTACCCCGGCACCACCCGTGAGCGGATCGCGCCCCTGCTGGAGGAGTCCGGGCTGGCGGTGGGGCGCGACTTCCAGCTCGCCTTCTCGCCCGAGCGGGTGGACCCCGGGCGCGAGGACTTCACGCTGCGGAACACGCCGAAGGTGCTGGGCGGGCTCACGCCGGCGTGCGCCGAGCGGGCGAAGGAGCTCTACGAGGTCGTCTGCGACGAGGTGCTCGTCGTGTCCTCCCCCGAGGCGGCCGAGCTGACCAAGCTGCTGGAGAACATCTTCCGCTCGGTCAACATCGCGCTCGTCAACGAGCTGGCGATGCTCACCGACCGTATGGGGATCGACATCTGGGAGGTGGTCGACGCCGCCGCCACCAAGCCGTATGGGTTCATGCGCTTCGAGCCCGGTCCGGGGATGGGTGGGCACTGCCTGCCCGTGGATCCCTTCTACCTGTCCTGGCGGGCGCGCGAGTTCGACGTGTCCACGGAGTTCATCGAGCTGGCGGGGAAGATCAACCAGCAGATGCCCTACCACTGCGTGGCCAAGGCCCAGCGGGCCCTGAACGATCACGGGATGCCGGTCAAAGGGGCGCGCGTGGCGGTGTTCGGCGTGTCCTACAAGCCGTCGGTCGGGGACGTGCGCGAGTCGCCCGCGCTGAAGATCATCGCGCTGCTGCGGGGCCTCGGGGCGGAGGTCTTCTACCACGACCCCCACGTGCCGGAGCTCGGCGAGCTGGGCCTGCGCAGCGTGCCACTCGAGCAGGCCCTCGCCGACGCGGACCTGGCCCTGATCGTGACCGCGCACCCCGAGGTGGACCACGAGCTGATCGCAACCCGAGCGCGCCTGACGGTGGATCTGCGCGGGGTCACCCGCGGAACGGGTGCCCCCCGGACAGTGCGCCTGTGAGCGCCGGCCCGCCCGCTGGCGCCGAGCGCCAGGGGCCGCTGCTCGGCGAGGGGGTAAAGGTGGGCTCGGATGTCGGCTTCGGTGCCTACGTGGTGGTCCACGACGGGACCGTGATCGGCGACGGCTGCCTTGTTCGCCGATCACGCCGTGCTCGGCAAGAGCCCGCGCCTGGCGCGCCATTCCTCTGCCGGCGGGGAGGTGGGCGATCTGCACCTCGGCCCGGGTGTCAGCGTCGGCACCGGGGCGGTCGTGTTCGCCGGGGCCAGCGTCGGCGAGGGGGCGATCCTCGGCGATCAGAGCTTCGTGCGCGAGCGCAGCTCGATCGGGCCAGGCAGCGTCATCGGACGCGGCAGCGTGGTCGACAACGACGTCGCCGTCGGCGCCAGGGTGAGGGTGCAGAGCAACGTCTACCTGACCGCCTTCACGATCGTCGAGGACGACGTGTTCGTGGGACCCGGCGTCAACACCACCAACGACAACACGATGGCCAGGCACTCGGGGGAAGAGGAGCTGCGGGGCGCCCTGCTGCGGCGCGCCTGCCGCGTGGGCGGGAGCGCCGTGCTGACGCCGGGGGTCGAGATCGGGGAGGAGGCGTTCGTGGCGGCGGGCGCGCTCGTCACCCGTGACGTGCCGGCGCGGGCGGTCGTGATGGGCGTTCCCGCGCGGGTCGTACGCGAGGTCGGCGACGAGGACCTGCTCGAGCGCTGGCGCTAGCGACCGCGGCTGGCTTCCTAGTCAACCTCAGGTAGAGCCTTACGAGCGTCTGACTGGCCGGTCAGCCAGAGAAACCGCGTCCTGATGCGGGATGAGCAAGGTTGACCAGCGTTCTGTCGCTGTGCTACGTTGGCCGCGACATGATGTCGGGGGTCGAGTTGGGGAGGGGACGCCTGCGTGTTGCGCGGTGTCTGCTGGTGGGCCATGTGGCCCCACCGCCGAACTGGCTCGATCTTGACGCCAGAGGTGTTTTCTGGCAAGGTCAACGGTGAATCGGACCGATGCGCTAAGGATTAAAGCGCTAGGTAACGACTGGCTTCGGGGCTTATCCGTCCCGAGCGAGGGGCTAATGGGACGGGTTTCGTCCCGGAGGGAAGTTCGGGGTCGGTCGAACTAATCCAGAGGGAAAAGGAGCAACGGAAAGATGAAACGTCTCAAGATCGTGGGGCTTTGCCTCGTGGCGGTCTTCGCGCTCACTGCTGTGGTCGCGTCGAGCGCCTCGGCTGCTGCGCCCGAATACTTCACCTGTCACAAGGCGAAAACGAAGGGCAAAGGCAACTACGGAGAAAAGCTGTGCAAGACGGTCACTACGGCGACCGTCAACGTTGAAGAAAGCGGCACGGGCTCATACGAACGTGGCCCGTGGAACGCAAACCCGACCAAGGTGACGTTCAAGGGCAAGGGCAAGAGCCCGAAAAACAACTCCCTGAACCCGTTCGGCGTGAAAATGGAAGCCGGCGAACCGGCCCAGATCGAAGGCACGACCGAATGCAAGACGGAAAAGCTGTCCGGTAAATTGACCGGGCCGAAAACGAACGAATGGCAGACGGAATACGCCAGCTGCGAAGCCGGCGGATTCAAGTGCCTGAGCAAAGGCCTGAAGTCGGGCAAGATCAAGACCAACGTGCTTAATTCCGAACTGGTCTTCCTCAACTCCGCCAAAACGGAACCTGGCATCAGGGTGACCGGCACCGGTAAAATCGGCGGCCCGGTCAGCAAAGACGGCGAACTCGCCCAGTACGCATGTGGGCCCAAGGAAGCACCTGAAGCCGTCAACATCGAAGTGTTCGGTGAAGTCCTGGCCAAGGTGTCGGGCAACACCGAAGAAGCTCAGAAGAAGACCAACGACCACGTAGCTGAAGGCCCGCTGAGGCTGCAGGGCATCGGCCCCAGCTACGTCGAAGAAGCTCTCAGTGAAGAAGACGCGAAAATCTTCTGGGAGTACGAAGAGGCCATCAAAGCCTGTGAAGCAGGCGAACCCCCCGTTCCCCGGCACGTCACAACCGCGCGGAATGTGAAGCTGCCCTCGCCAGCAGCTTCGGCGGCTCGCCGCACAACCCGATCCCGGTCCGCCCGCAGCTGCTTGAGAGCGTCGTGACCGGCGCGAAAGAAGGCGACGCCCCGGACAACCAGAACGGGACGACTGAAGCGACTGCCAAGGAAGCTACGGGGATCACCCTGCCGGGCGGGGTGGCCTTCTAGTAGCAGCCGTAACAGGCAGCTAGCAAGAACGCAGTAGCAAGTAGGAGCAAAGGTGTGGGGCCCCAAGTGGGCCCCACACCTCGTTTAAGCGACGAGACCTCTCGCCGGCCGCCCGCTGCATTCGGGCCGTCGCCGAGTGTCACGGAAGGAAACAGGGGCCGATGGCGTCCCCTACAGAGAAGGACGATCGACCCGGCGGCCACCCGCTACGCAAGACGTCGGTTCTTGCTTGAAGGGCCGACGGGAGGCTGGTAGCGTGTCCGCACAAGGCTGGGCAAGGGAAACGGGGAAGGGTATGAGAGGGGCTAGGGGCAACGGCAGCTTGGGGCTTGCGTTCGCTTTGCGCGAGCGACTCGTCGCCGGCGCTGTGTGTGGGCTCGGCCTCGCCTGCGCTCTGCTTGCCTTCAGCCCGTCGCCGGCAAGCGCCCTGATTCATCGCGGGCACGAATTCGCCGGTTCCTTCGGCAAAGGACAGCTCAAGGCCCCGGCAGGGGTTGCGGTCAACGACAGCACGGGCGACATCTACGTGCTCGACAGCGGCAACAACCGCGTCGTCCACTACGGGCCCCACCACGAATTCCTGCAGGCCTGGGGCACGGGCGTCAAGACCGAAGGCAGCAAGGTGTACGAAGTCTGCGCCGTCGAAGCCGAATGCAAAGCTGGCACGGCCGGCTTCGGAAAGGGCCAGTTCGACGATCCGGTCGCGATCGCCGTCGACAACTCGAGCAGCTCGCCGTCCCACGGCGACGTCTACGTCGTGGCCAACCAGACGGCCAAGAAGGCCGTGGTCGACAAGTTCAGCCCGTCCGGGGAACTCATCGCAAAACTGCTCTCGAGCAAGGAAGAACACGAAGAATTCGAAGAAAACCGCATCGTCGGCATCGCCGTCGGACCGACCGGCATGGTGTGGGTCGACCGCGAAGCCGAAGAAGAAGAAGTCATCGTCCAGCGTCTCGGCAACGGCGTTGTCAACACTCCCATCGGAGTCCCGACGGACATCGAACTCGAACAGCTTGGCGGGCCTGCCAGGCCGGGGCTCGCGGTGGACGGCAAAGGCGGCCTGTACGTGACCTACGAGCCGGCCGGGCACACGCTCGAAGAACAGGAAGAAGAAGAAGAAGAAATCAAAGAAGAAAAAACGCACGCCAAACCGCAGCTCCCGTGCGAACGCCATCCCTGCCTGGTCGTCAAGCTCAACGTCATCGAAGGGGGCGAAGAACTCGAAGCCAGCGTGGCCGTCAACCCGCTCATCGGCGAGAACAGCACCGGCGTGGCAGTCGACCTCTCACACGGAACGCAGGCCAGCGGAGACGTGTACACCGACAACGTCACGAGCGCCAACGCCTTCACCTCCGCGGGCACCCCCATCCAGACCTTCGGCTCCGAACAGCTGAGCGGAGGCGGCGGGGATCGCGGTGGACAGCGCGACCAATGAAGTCCTGGTGCCCGACGCCACGAGCGGCGTCATCGACATCTACCGCCCCGCCAACCCCGCTCCGCCGGTGATCGCCGCAAGCAGCCCCAGCGGAGCCCATGTCAGCGCGACCTCGGCCGAACTGCGCGCGACCATCGATCCGTCGGGGGCGAAGACGAAGTACCGCTTCCTCTACGGGACCTCCCCATGCTCCGAAGCGGGCGCCGGCTGCAAGGAAGTGTCCGGTAAGCCGGCGGAAGGCAACGGCTTCGGTGACGCGCTGACCTCCGCCCAGATCAGCGAACTCGCCCCCAGCACGACCTACCACATCACGGTGCTGGCCGAATACAGCTTCGAAGAAGGCGGCACGACGAAGACCGGGACCGTGGTCAGCGAAGACCACACCTTCAAAACGCTGCCTGCCACGCCTGAAGCGGTGCTGCCCGACGGACGTGCCTGGGAACTCGTCTCGCCCGCACAGAAGCACGGCGCCACGCCCGAACCCTCCGCGCGCGAAGGCGGGATCGTGCAGGCGGCGGCCGGCGGCAAGGCGATCACCTACATGGCCACGTCCCACCTCGGCGAAAACGAACCGGAAGGCTACCGCGGGCCCGAACGCGTCGCAGATCCTCGCGACCCGCTCGGCGTCGGGCTGGTCCACGCGCGACATCACGACCCCCAACACCGAAGGGCTCGGGGCGCTGCCGGGCAACCCCCGCGAGTACCAGTTCTTCGCCAGCGAACTCGAAGCTGCGCTCCTCAACCCGGAGGATCACGCGCCGCTCTCCAAAAAGTCCACCGAAACGAATGTCTACCTGCGACACAACCTGACCTGCGTCGAAGACCCCGAAGAATGCTTCGAACCGCTCGTGACCGCGGAAAACGACACGGCGGGCGGCCACTCCAGCGGCCTGGACATCCTCGGCGCGTCCCCCGACCTGCGCCACATCGTTATCAGGTCGAACACGGCAGCGCTCGTGAAAGGTGCGTCCGTCCCGGGCATCTACGAGTTGACGGGCGGCGAACTGACCCCGATCAACTTCCTCCCCCACGGCGAAACGACGAAAACCCTCGCCTTCCTCGGCGCTGGCTCCACGGACGGCAATCCGATCGGCCGCATGACGCTGACCGCGATCTCGCACGACGGCGGGCGCGTCGAGTGGTACGCGGAGAACAACCCACACCTCTACAGCCGCGACGTGCCGATGAACGAAACGCTGCAGGTGGACGAACTCGCGACCGGCGTCAGCGCACCCGCCAAGGAACTCCCCGCGCTGTTCCAGACCGCCAACGCCGACGGCTCGAAGATCTTCTTCACCGACGCCGAGCGCCTGACGACGAACTCCAAAGCCTCCGAAAACCAGGCCGAACCGGACCTCTACGTGTTCGAACCGGAAAAGCGGCCCGGCGCACGCGTGACCGACCTGTCGGTCCCGCTCGCTGAACACGAAGGTGGCGACGTGCAGGGCGCTGTCGTCGGCACCAGCGAAGACGGCTCGCTGGTCTACTTCGTCGCCGACGGGAAGCTGGCCGGAAACGCGAGCCCCGGCAACTGTGGCCAGCCGGGAGCTTCGGGCTGCAACCTCTACGTGGAGCACGACGGGGAAAACGGCTGGGAAAAGCCTGAACTCGTGGCTCGCGTCTCCAGCAAGGACGCTCCGGACTGGGGGCTGCCGAACACGCTCGAAGCCAACCATCTCCAGTACAAGACCTCCGAGGTCTCGCCCAACGGGCAGTACGTCGCCTTCATGTCCGAAAACAGCCTCACCGGCTACGACAACATCGACGTCAACAGCGAAGCCCGCGACGAGGAGGTCTTCCTCTACGACAACGACGGCGAAGGCTCCGCAAAGCTCGCGTGTGCGTCGTGCAACCCGACCGGGGCGCAGCCCGAACGGCGTGCACGACTTCCAGGGCGAAACCGGCGAAGGCGAAGGCCTGCTGGTGGACCGGCCATTGATCTGGACGCCGCTGCTGATAGAAGGCGAGACCGACCAGTGGCTCGCCGGCAGCCTCCCGGGCTGGACGGCCGACGGGCTGTACGCCACCAACTACCAGCCGCGCTATCTCGACGACTCCGGCCGCCTGTTCTTCAACAGTCCGGACGCACTCGTACCGCGTGACACCAACGGCAAGGAGGACGTGTACGAGTACGAGCCGCGCCGGCGTCGGCAGCTGCGCTGCGCCGAACACGACCGGCGGCTGCGTCGCGCTGATGAGCTCAGGTGAATCCGATCGCGAATCGGCCCTGCTCGACGCCAGCGAAAACGGCAATGACGTCTTCTTCCTGTCCTCGGCGCCCCTCACGTCGCAGGTCCATGAAAGCGGTCTCAACGTCTTCGACGCCCGCGTGTGCGAAGCGCCCGGCGCGGAACCGTGCGCGCAAGAACCGCCGCCTCCCGCGCCGCCCTGCAGCGGAGAAGAAGCGTGCAAACCGCCGGCCCCGGGCCCGCAGAGCTTTGAAAGCGCCGCCAGCTCGGTGACGGGGCAGTCCGGCAACGTGCACGTGTTGGGCACCACCACGACGAAACCGCCGACCACCAAACCGCCGCCCAAACCGACGAAGGCGCAGCTGCTGAGCAAAGCCCTGAAGGCGTGCCACAAGCTCAAGAGCAAGAAGAAGCGGGTGGCATGCGAAAAGTCGGCGCACAAACGCTACGGCCCGTTCAAAGCGTCGAAGGCCAAGCGCCACAGCACAGCGAAGTCGCAGGTGCACCGATGAGCGCGCAGGCACGCCGGCTTTCGCTGCGAGCGGGTGTGATCCTCGCCGCGGCGTCGGTAATGCTCGGCAGCTTCGGCGCCGCGCAGGCGCTCGCCGGCTCCGCTCGCCTGAGCATCGTCACACGACCCGCGCCCAGCACGCTCACGCCCGGCGGGGGCGGGGAAATGCTCACCGTGATCACGAATCTCGGAAACGAATCGGTCGTCGCGACCGAACAGAACCCGATCCACATCAGCGAGACGCTGCCGACGGGCCTGATCGCGGAGAACGAAATGCACGGTGCTCCCCAGGAGGGCACGCACCTCGAACCGTCGCGGTCACCGCCCGTGCTCGCATGCCACACCCTCGGCTGCACCTTCTCGGGCACGATGCATCCGTATGGCTCGATCGAGGTCGCCCAGTCCGTCCTCGCGAGTCAAGGCTTCACGACGGGCAGCAACGAAGTCCGGGTGACCGGCGGGAACCTCGGCACGGAATCCGCAACGGCACCCGTGTCGACAAGCGAAGCGGCGGTTCCCTTTGGCGTGGAACGCTTCGAACTGCTGCCCGAAGAAGAAAGCGGAGCCAGCGACGTGCTCGCGGGATCCCACCCGTTCGCGCTGACGACGAACCTCGAGATGAACCAGATCTTCAGGGGAGGCCTCGCCAACCCGGCTCTCCTGCGCAACCTGGACACGACCCTTCCGCCGGGGCTGATCGGGGACCCATTGGCGGTACCGCAATGCTCTTCCGCGGACTTCGCAACGATCGGTGAAGGGAACACCAACCTGTGCCCGGAGACCACCGCGATCGGCGTCGCGGTCGTGACCTTCAAAGCCGAAAAAAGCAGGTTCCCGTGGACCACGTTCGCGGTTCCCGTCTTCAACCTCGAACCCGCCGAAGGCGAGCCGGCGCGCTTCGGCTTCGAGTTCGAGCAGGTGCCCGTCACGATTGACACCTCGGTCCTGACGGGTGGCAGCTATGCGGTGCGGGCGGACGTCAGGAACGCCTCGGAGGCGGCCGAAGTGTTCAACGCCACGATCTCGGTCTGGGGCATCCCCGGCGCGCCGGTGCACGACTCACAGCGCGGCTGGCAGTGCATCTTCGAAGAGAACCCCGAAGGATGCACCAAGCTTGAAGAGAAGCACCCGCAGCCATATCTCACGCTCCCCACGTACTGCTCGAAACCGCTCGTATCGTCGGTCCAGGCCCAGTCCTGGAAGCCCGAAGCACCGCTGCTTGCGCCGATGACCTACGAACAGGCTCCGCTGGTGGGCTGCAACTCGCTCCCGTTCACTCCGTCGCTGAGCGTGAGGCCGGACAAGAAGACCGCCAGCACCCCAAGCGGGCTGACGGTTGAAGTCAAGATCCCCCAGGAACCGACCCTGTCGGCCAACGGCGTCGCCGAGGCGGACGTCAAAGAAACCGAACTCACCTTCCCCGAAGGCCTGCAGGCCAACGCCGGTGCCGCAAACGGGCTCGAAACCTGCTCCGTGGAAGCGATGGGCTTTGAAGGCTCCGAAGGCGAAAGGCCGGAAACGGGGCTCGAATCGACCATCGAACGCCAGCCCTTCACGTCCGCCGCGCCGTCCTGCCCGAACGCCTCGAAGATCGGCGAAGTGGAAGTCCACAGCCCGCTGCTGGAACACAACCTGAAGGGGTTCGCGTACCTCGCCGGACAGGACACCGACCCCTTCACCTCGCCGCTGGTGCTGTACTTCTTCGCCGAAGACCCGATCTCCGGCGTGCGTGTGAAGCTGGCGGGCGAAACGCGGATCCTGCCCAACGGTCAGCTGGTCGGCGTCTTCAAGAACACGCCGCCGCTGCCCTCCGAAATCATCACGCTGCACCTGTTCGACGGTCCGCGCGCGTCGCTCGCGACGCCGCCGTACTGCCGCCCCTACGAAGCCAAGGCACGTTTCGTGACATGGTCCGGGCAGGAAGCCACGCGGACATCCTCGTTCACTCCCGAAGGCACCCCCACGGGCGCGCCCTGCCAGACGGAAGGCCCGCTTCCGTTCAGCCCGTCGGTGTCGGGCGGCAGCGTCAACAACCACGCCGGCGCCTACAGCCCGTTCACGTTCACGGTCAACCGGCCCGACGGCCAGCAGGGCATCACGGGTGTGGAAACCGCACTCCCGCCGGGCATGGCCGCGAAACTGGCTTCTGTGACGCCCTGCCAGGAACCGGCCAACGAAGTCGAATGGAGCTGCGGTCCGGAAAGCGAAATCGGCGTGGCCCACGCGAGCTCCGGCCTCGGCGCCGACCCGGTCACCCTCACCGGCCAGGCGTATCTGACGACCGGATACAACGGGGCGCCCTTCGGCCTGCTGGTGCGTACGCTGGCCAAGGCAGGCCCCTTCAACCTCGGTTACGTCAACGTCCGTTCGCGGATCAACGTGAACGAAGAAACCGCCGCCGTCACGGTGGTCACCGAAGCGGGACCGCACCACGAACCGGGCGGGCGCGCCGAAGAACTGCCGACGATCTTCAAGGGCGTGCCGGTGCAGCTGAAAGCGCTGAACGTGAGCGTCAACCGGCCGGAATTCGAGTTCAACGGCACCAACTGCGAACCGATGTCGATCGGCGCCAAACTGACCGCCAGCGAAGGCGGAAGCCTGAGCAGCTCGATCCCCTTCCAGGTCACCAACTGCCAGGCTCTGCCGTTCGCGCCGAAATTCACCGCCACGGTCGCCGCGCAGGGCAGCAAAGCCAACGGCGTGGGCGCCACGTTCACGGTCGAATCCAGCGGGATCGGCGCCGAGGGAATCCGGAAAGTCTTCCTGATCATTCCGAAAATCCTTCCGGCGCGACTGCAGCCGACGCTCCAGAACGCTTGCCTGGACAAGGTGTTCGTCGAAAACCCGGCCAAGTGCCCCGAAGACGCGTTCATCGGCAAGGCGACGGTCACCACCCCGGTGCTGAAGAACCCGTTGGTGGGCCCGGCGATCCTCGTCTCCCACGGCAACGCGGCCTTCCCCGACGTCGAGTTCGTGCTCCAGAGCGAAGGCATCCACATCCTGCTCGACGGCAAGACCGACATCAAAAAAGGCATCACATACTCGCGCTTCGAATCGGCGCCGGACGCCCCCTTCACGAAGTTCGTGACCGAACTGCCGGCGGGCCCGCACTCGATCTTCACGGACAACACCGAAATCGTCCCGACCTACAACATCTGCGGCCAGAAGATCTTCGCGCCGCTGGAAATGACGGCCCAGGACGGAAGGACCTTCTCGCAGGAAACGAAAGTCGGGGTCGCGGGCAAGTGCGCGGCCGTCAAGACGGTCACGCCGCTCGAAAAGGCACTGAAAGCCTGCCAGAAGAAGGACAAGGGCAAGAAGCTCAAGGCCAAGCGCGAGAGCTGCGAAAAGGCCGCCCGCAAGAAGTACAAGAAGCACACCACGCGGCACAGCACGAAGCACACGACGAAGCACTCGCAGCGCCACTAGGGGGCGCTTCGCGGCGGCGGGCGATCCCGCTGCGCCCCGGTGCCTGGCGGCGCTATACGGTGGTCGGACCGGTGGCCACGGGCCGGGGCTGGACGCCTGCGGCCCCCACCGCGGCCACGACCTGCTGGGCCTGCTCGTGCGTCAGCACCGGGCTCATCGGGATCGCGAGGTGGTTGCGAGCGGCCTCTTCGGTGCCCGGCAGATCGGCTCTGGGCGCCCACCGGCCCATCGGCGGCTGCAGGTGCACGGGCGTGCGGTAGTAGGCGCGGCAGCCGACCTCCGCCGCCGTGAGGCTCTCGCGGATGACTTCGATCTGCGGGTGGCTGACGACATAGAGGTGCCACGCGGGCTTCGTGCCGGGGGTCGTGAGCGGCAGCGCCACGAGGTCGCCCAGGCCGGCCTGCTCGTAGTGGTCGCCCGCCCGCCGGCGCCCATCCGCCCAGCTGTCGAGGTGGGGGAGCTCCACGCGCAGGAGCGCCGCCTGCAGCTCGTCCAGGCGTGAGTTGTAGCCGAGCATCTCGTAGCTGACCTTGTCGTGGGAGCCGTGGAAGCGAAGCGTGCGGGCGGCCTCTGCGATCTCCGGATCCGAAGTCGTGATCATCCCGGCGTCGCCGAACGCCCCCAGGTTCTTGGAGGGGAAGAAGGAGAAGGTGGCCGCTGTGGCGAGTGCGCCCGGGCGTCCCGTTGAGCCGCGTGCGCCGGCCGCCTGGGCGGCGTCCTCGAGCACCGGAACGCCCAGCTGCTCGATCTCGGCCGCGGGAGCGAGGTTCCCGAACAGGTGCACGGCGATCACGGCCTTGGTGCGCGGAGTGAGCACTGGCTTGACCGTCTCCGGGGTGACGCAGTAGGTGTGAGGGTCGATGTCGCAGAACACCGGTGTGGCCCCGGTCGGAGGGATCGCCTCGGCCGACGCGTAGAAGGTGAAGGAGGGGACGATCACCTCGTCGCCCGGCCCCACACCCATCGCCCGCAGCGCGATCGTGATCGCGTCGGTGCCATTGGCCACGCCGACCGCCTCCGAGCACCCGCAGTAGGTGGCGAACTCCTGCTCGAAGGCCTCGACCTCGGGGCCGAGGATGAAGCGCCCGGAGTCCAGCACCCGCGCGGCCGCCTCGCGCAGCTCGTCGCGCAGCGGCGCCAGCGGCGTGGCGGTGTCGAACAGGGGGACGCCCGGCATCGCGGTGGGCGTCAGGAGCGCCCGAGCAGCTCGAGGTCGGCCCGCGTCATCAGGCGGATCAGCTCCTCGAAGCTCGTCTTGCGCCTTCCAGCCGAGGTCCCGCTCGGCCTTCGAGGCGTCGCCGACAAGGTGGTCCACCTCCGCCGGGCGCACGAAGGCGGGGTCGATCTTCACGTACTGCTGGAAGTCGCCGAGGCCCGCCTCGTCGAAGGCCACCTCGCAGCATTCCTTCACCGAGTTCGACCCCGCCGGTGGCGATCACGTAGTCCTCGGGCTCGTCGCGCTGGAGCATCAGCCACATCGCTTCCACGTAGTCCTTCGCGTAGCCCCAATCGCGCTGCGCGTCGAGGTTGCCCAGCCGCAGCTCGCTCTCGCAGCCCGAGCTTGATCGCCGCCGCATGCCAGGTGATCTTGCGCGTTACGAACTCAAGCCCACGGCGTGGCGAGTTGGAGATCACGAGCCGCCCCACCCCGGCGGCGAACACGCCGCTCTCGGTCTCGATGTCGAACGTCCATTCGTCGTCGGGCACGCTGGCGGGTACGACGCGGCGGACCTCGGCGGGGTTCTTGCGCAGGTGCTGGCCCTTGGCTCCGACCCGCGTACGGGACGCCAGGTTGAGCTGGTAGTAGGTGCGTCCCTCTCGCTGCTCGACGTACACCGAGGCCGGCTGGCCGGCCACCTCGTACATCCAGCACAGGCCCTGTGCGAGCACGCCACTGTTCGTCTTGATCGAGTCGCCGTTGCCGCGCTTGAGGCCGTCGCCGGCGTAGTAGCCGCGGATGAACGCGGCATGGACGTCCACGCCCGCGTTTAGGACAAGGACCGGTACCTGCTTGTGCCCCGTGCCGGTGTACAGCTGTTCGCGCAACCAAGGCGCAACCGCCGGAGCGCCTACCAGGCTGAGCTTCTCGACTGGAACTTCGGGATCCCATCCGGACGTGTCCGACCATTCGCGTGAGCTTCCCGCGAAGAGACGGGACCACAGCGAAGCGACCCGCTGCCTCAGGTGGGGATCGTTGTTCGTAAAGCAGGCGTGCCTTCCGTCGCGTCCGATGTAGCCGTCGGCGGCGAACAGTCCCAGGAATTCCGCCATCTCCTCGGTCAGCGCAGTCCAATCTGCCGGCGCCGGGGCGTCCTCCCAAAGGGCGAGGTCGTCTCCGTCCTGCACCTCGCACGCCGGGATCTTCTCCCGCTCGCCGCTGAGCATGTTGTGGTGAGCCGTCACCTCAACCGTCCCGGCACGAGCCTGTATCGAAAGCAGGTGATGGTCGGGATCCGTGCGTCGACGCCGCGTGGCGGTGATGGCGGTGATTGTCGTCCACTGGTGGCCGTCCCATACCTCGAGAAGGGAGTCGGGGGTGAAGCTCTGACTCGAGCGTCCCTTGCGTAACAGAGGGACGAGATCGACCGGCGTCCTCACTGCGATCATCCCATTTTCCCGCACGATCAGAGGGGTATTGATCACCACGGACTCGTGGTTAAAAAGTATCCCCGACGTCGCGTGAAGGTCATACGACTCGCGGTAATTCACCGTTATGAAGTGCCCGTACGCCTTCGCCACGCCATATGGTGAACGGGGGTAGAACGGCGTTGTCTCGGTCTGCGGGACCTCCAGCACCTTGCCGAACATCTCACTGGAGGAGGCCTGGTAGAAGCGAGCCTCGGGACACACTTCGCGCATCGCCTCGAGCATCCGGGTCACGCCCACGCCCGTGAACTCGGCCGTGAGGGTCGGCTGGATCCAGGACACCGCCACGAAGGACATCGCGGCGAGGTTGTAGATCTCCGACGGTTTGGCGGCCCGCATCGTGTCCACCAGTGAGCGCTGGTCGAGCAGGTCCCCCTGGTGGAGGGTGATGCGGTCGCGGATGTGCTCGATGCGGTCGAACTTCTCGGTCGAGGCTCGGCGGACCATTCCGTGGACGTCGTAGCCCTTCTCCAAGAGCAGCTCCGCGAGGTAGGAACCGTCCTGGCCGGTGACGCCCGTAATCAATGCTGAGGGTTTGCCGCTCATCTGACCGCCGGAGCCTAGCGACTGCTGGCGATGGGCTGGGGGAGCTCGCGCAGCCAGCGAACGGTGGAGGCGATGCCCTCCTCGGCGTCTATGCGGGACTGCCAGTCGAGCAGCTGGCGGGCCTTCTCCACCGACGGCCAGCGGCGCTGGACGTCAACCTCGAAGGTGGGGAGGTGCTCGAACTCGAGCTCCTCGGGGTCCTCACCACAGGCCTCCCACACGATCGCTGCGATCTCAGCCACGGTCAGCTCGCGGGAGGCGGAGATGTTGAAGTCCTCGTTCAGGCCCGCCGGCGAGCTCATCGCACAGATCAGGCCCTCGGCGATGTCGTCCACGTGGGTGAGCGTGCGGGTCTGCTCGCCGGAGCCGAAGATCTGCAGGGGGCGCTGGCCGGAGAGGACCTTGTTGATCAGGTCGGGGACCGCGTGGGCGATCCCGGGTTCGGCGTCGGGGAGCTCGCCGGGGCCGTAGGCGTTGAACGGGCGCACGATCGTGAAGGGGAGGTCGTGCTCGTCGTGGGCCGCCCGGCAGTAGATCTCGCCCGTCAGCTTCGAGAACCCATAGGCCGAGCGGGGCACCGGGCAGCGGGGCAGGTAGTCCTCGGGCGTGGGGTACAGCTCGGCACGCTCGAACACCATCGAGGAGGAGACATACACCAGGCGCTCCACTTCCAGCGCGATGGCGGCGCCGAAGACCGAGTTGTAGAGCGCGTTGTTGACGTCCGTGAGGGTGTAGGGCAGGCGGTGGAAGTTGGCGATGCCGCCGACGATGGCGGCCAGGTGCACGACGTGCGTGCAGCCGGCCATAGCCGCCTTCGCGACCTCGGGCTCGCGCAGGTCGCCGGTGTGGACCTCGCAGCCTTCGCGCATCCACTGGGGGGCGGGGCGCTGGTCGGAGACGCGCACCTCATAGGCGGGGTCGGCCAGCAGGTGCCTCACGACGGCGGCGCCGATCGTGCCCGCCCCGCCGGTGACTAGGACCCTGCTCACCCGCTCACGCCAAGCGCCACGAGCTCGGAGGAGTAGGCGAACACCTGGCCCGCGCCCCAGCAGTTCCAGGGGTCCACCACGAGGCACTCGGGTGAGGCCAGGGAGCCGATCGCGGCCAGCGTGGAGGGGTTGCGGAAGGTGGAGTGGTTGGCGGCCACGACCACCACGTCGGCCCCCTTCAGGGCCTCCTCGAGCGAGGCCGTCGGGGTCGCAACCACGGGGTCGTGGACGACGACGTCGGCTAGCTCGCGCTCGGCGAGGCGGATCAGCTTGTGGGCCAGTGAGTCCCGCTCGTCGTCGGTGTCGGCCTTGAAGGCGAGCCCCAGCACCGCCACCCGCCGGTCGGCGAGCGTGCCGAGGCGCCGCTTGGCCCCCTCGAGCAGGAACAGCGGCACCGACTCGTTCACGCGGGAGACCGCGAGCAGCATCCCCGGGGCGGCTGAGCGCTCCTCGGAGAAGGTGAAGTCCTTGCGCAGACAGGTCCCGGCGGTGAGCCCGGGCTGGGCGATCCCTCCGCGGGGGTAGTCGCGGTTGATCAGGTCGATCACCTCGAACACGTTGGCCGCGTAGCGCTCGCAGTCCATCATCAGCAGGTTCGGGAGCGCGAACTGCGTGTAGCGCAGGATGTTCGTCCAGATCTTCGCCAGCTCCGCCTGCACGGGAGTGGTCTGCACGATCGGGGCGTCGAAGACCCCGAACAGCTCGGCGGCCACCTCCCCGGAGCGCTCGCCGACGCCGCCGATGATGCAGGGCAGCGTGTCGATCTCCTCGAGGAAGCGACTCGCCGCGATCCGCTCTGGGGCGTGCGCCACGAACACCTCCTCACCCACCTGAAAGCCGCGGTGCTTGGCCAGGTAGCCGGCGACGAAGTCGGTGGTGCCGGGCGCGATCGTCGAGCGCAGGATCAGCGAGTGCCCGGCCTGCAGCACCCCAAGCAGGTCGTCGAGCGCCGAGCGGATGTCGCGCATGTCGATCTCGATGTGCGAGAAGGAGGGCGTGCCGATCGTGAGCACCACCTGGCGCGCGGCGGCGGCGTCGGCGACCCGGTCGGTGAGCGTCAGCGTGCCCGCCTCCCGAACCCGCTCCAGTAGCTCCTGGGCGCCGGGCTCGGCGAACGGCATGCGGCCCTCTCGCACCGACTCGAGCACGCGCGGGTCGCGGTCCACACCGATCGTCTTCAGGCCGCGGCCGGCGAAGCTCAACGCCAGCGGCAACCCGACTCTGCCCAGCCCGACGACGGCGACCTCGGCACTGCTGTTGGAAGCGGCCATTCCGAAGAAGAAAGACTAGCGGCGCCCGCTGCGAGGCCGTGAGAGGGCGTGTCCGAGGTATTGGCGCGCGAACCCGCCCACGAACAGGGGGTTGTAGCGGGCGTAGCGACGCCACAGGCGGCGCGGCTCCTGCCACAGCCGGTACACCCACTCCAGGCCGCTGCGCTGCATCCACGACGGCGCCTGGGGGACGAGCCCCGCATGGAAGTCGAAGGCCGCTCCGACGCCCACCAGCAGCGGCGCCTGCAGACGGGGGCGCATCATCGCCATCCAGCGCTCCTGCTTGGGCTGGCCGATACCCACCCACACGACCTGGGCTCCGCAGGAGTTGATGTCCTGCGCGATCTCCTCCTGCTCGGCGGCCGTCGGCTCACGGAACGGAGGTGAATAGCCGCCGGCGATCACGAGCCCCGGGAAGCGCTTGCGCAGCCGCTGCTGCAGCAGCTCGAGCGCCTCGGGCGTACGTCCCCCGTAGAGGTAGATGGGCGTGCCCGAGGCCGCCGCCCGTGCACAGAAGCGGATCATCAGCTCGGGCCCGTAGACGCGGGTGGCCTCGCGATGGCCGAGGGCGCGCAGAGCCCACACGAGCGGCATCCCGTCGGGCACCGCGAGCGTCGCCCCGTGGACGGCCGTGCGCGTGTCGGGGTCCTCGCGGGCGGACATCACGAGGTTGACGGCCGCCGCCGTCAGGTAGCCGCGGGCGCCCGCCCGCACCATCCCCTGCATCCAGGAGATCACGCCGTCGTAGTCGCTGACGGCCAGCGGGATGCCGAGGACCTCCGCCCGCGGGGGAGGCTCAGGGGCCGCCGGCGTGGCGTGTGGACGGGCCGAGATCGCGCCGATTGCGTGAAGATAGCCGCCCCCGTGCTGATCGACAGTGACCTCTGGCGCGCCCGACGCGTGCTCATCACCGGCCACACCGGCTTCAAGGGGGCGTGGCTGTCGCTGTGGCTGCAGTCGCTGGGCGCACATGTGATCGGCCTGGCCCCCGGTGCCCCCACGCGTCCTTCGCTGTTCGAGCTCGCGCAGGTGGGAGACCACATGACACAACACGCCGCCGATGTCCGCGATGCGCAGGCCGTGCTGGAGGTGATCCGCTCCGAGCAGCCCGAGGTCGTCTTCCACCTCGCCGCCCAGCCGATGGTCAGACGCTCCCTGCGTGAGCCGGCGCTGACCTACGAGGTCAACGTGATGGGGACCGTGAACGTGCTCGAGGCCGTCCGCGTGGCCGGCCCGAGCGTGCGCGCCGCCGTGATCGTGACCTCCGACAAGTGCTACGAGAACGAGCACCCGGGCGCGGGGGCGTTCGTCGAGTCCGACCGGCTCGGAGGGCGGGATCCGTACTCCAGCTCGAAGGCCTGTGCCGAGCTCGTGACGGCCGCCTACCGGCGCTCCTTCTTCGGGGACCCGGCGGCCCCGGGGGTGGCGAGCGCCCGCGCCGGCAACGTGATCGGAGGCGGGGACTGGGGCGAGGACCGGCTCCTCGCTGACGCCGTCCGTGCCGTGCAGGAGGACACGCCGCTGCGCGTCCGCAACCCGGCCGCGGTCCGTCCCTGGCAGCACGTGCTCAGCGCGCTCGCCGGCTACCTGATGCTCGCCCAGGCCCTTTCGGAGGGATCCTGTCCGGCGGGAGCGTGGAATTTCGGGCCCCCCGAGGAGGAGGCCAGGAGCGTGGAATGGGTGGTGGAGGAGCTCGCCAGGCTGTGGGAGGGGGCGTTGCGCTGGGAGCCCGACCCCCGTCCCGCGCCACCCGAGGCGTCCTATCTGGCGATCGACTCGGGGGCCGCCGAACGGGAGCTCGGCTGGTCGGCCCCGTTGACCCTCGAGCGCTCGCTGGAGCTGCTGGTGGACTGGCACGTGGCCGCCGCCCGGGGCGCCGACATGCGGGCCGTCAGCGTGGGCCAGCTCGACCAGCTGGCGGCCGGCGCGGTTTAGACGGGCGGAAAGGGCCCGATGAGCCCGTGAACCGCTTCTAGGAGCCCCGTGAACGGCCCCTGTCAACCGTTTGCAGGCCGCCCCCGGCGGGTACCTATTGCTCCATGTTCGACGACGGCGCCACGAACGGCGGGGTTGCGAGCACGCGCAGCGGTGGCGTCGACCTCGACCTCGACCTGTACCTCCAGGCAGTCCCCGACTCGGTCCCCGCCGCACGGCACGCCGCGGTTCGCTGGGCGGCTGCCGTGGGAGCCCGGGGCGCCGACCTCGACCGGGTCGGCCTGGCCGTCTCCGAGGCGGTCACCAACGCCGTTGTCCACGCCTACTCGGGACCGGTCGACGGAGTCGCGGGCGAGGTCCGCATCACCGGCGGCTCCCGCGCGGGCCAGCTCACGATCCAGGTCGCCGACAGGGGCTGCGGAATCGGTCGCGCCCTTGCCAGCCCCGGTCTCGGCCTCGGGCTGGCGGTGATGGACGAAAGCTGTGACTCGCTCGCGATCCGCAGCCGCCCCGGCCGCGGAATCCAGCTCGAGCTCGGGTTCCGCCTGCGGCGCTGGGCCGACACCGATTCCGGCCCGCGCGTGAGGCGCGGACCGGCGGGCTCCGCTTCCGAGAAGGCCTGAGGACCGGGCCCCGAGGCCGCTCGCGCGCCCAGTTCGGGGCGCCCCCTTTCCGCGTGGGGGCGGCGGCCTTAGACTCGCCGCGATGAGCCCGCTCGCGGTCCGCCGGTATCGCGCAGATCGGCTTCTCCAAGCCGAATTTCGCCAGCTGCAGGCGCGTGTCATCGGCGTTGTCCGGGGGCGCCTTGGCGCGACCTGCGGCGGTCTCGACAAGGTCGATCTCGAAGCCTGTTACGCCCTCGCCTGGCAGGGGCTCTACGCAGCCGTGCTCGAGGGTCAGGACATCTCCAATCCGACCGGCTGGCTGGTGCTCGCCACCTACAGGCGGGCTATCGACGAGCAGCGGTCGCGCGTGCGGGCCGAACGGGACACCCCACGAGCGTGCTCGGAGGACCCCGACCTGGCGGGAACACTCGACGACCGCGAGCGGCTGCAGGAGCTGTTCGAGGGTCTACGAGGCCGCCTCGGCCGTCAGGAGCGCCAGGCGGCCGTGCTCTGCTACCTGCACGGCTACACCCGCTCGGAGGCCGCGGCGCGGATGGGCATCAGCGAGCGGCGCATGCGCAGGTTGATGGAGGGAAGCGGGCCGGGGCGCCCGGGGGTGAGCGAGAAGCTGGGCGAGCTGGCAGCCAGCATCAGCCAGGGGCGCTGGTGCGAGCAGCAGGGGTCGCTGATGAGGGGGCTGGCGTTCGGGATCCTCGACCGTCACGGCGAGCGCTACCGGCTGGCCCTCGCCCACAGCGACCGCTGCCCTGCCTGCCGCGCGTATGTGGCCTCGCTGCGAGGCCTCGCCTCCGTGCTCCCCCCGGTGCTCATGCCGGGCGGCCTGGGCGCGGCGATCCTCGCCCGGTGTGGGCGAGGGGACCGGTGCGGCGGGAGCCCACGCGGGGGTCGCCGGTGGCACGTTGGGAACCGCCGCTGGAGGGTCGGGCGCCGCGTCGGGCGGGACCCTCGGCGGAGGCACCTCGGCGCCGCTCGGCGGCGGCGGGATGCTCGGCGGCACCGGCGCCGGTGCCGCCGGGGCGGGTGGGGCCGGGGGCGGCTGGATCCTCGCGGGTGGTCCCCTGGGCGCGAAGCTGGCGGCCGGCTGCCTGCTGGCACTCGGCGTGGGCGCGGGCTGCGTCGGTATCGGCGGCCTGGGGTTGCGGGCGAGCCACGGGTCACGTCACGAGCACCGCCGCGCGAGCGTCGCCGAGCGCCACGCCGGACTCCAAGCCCGGGGCGCGAGCTCGCTGGCGGCGGCCGCGAGCGATCTCACACCGGCCGCCGGCATCGGCGCGACCGGCCCGGCCGGGGCTGGCACGGGCGCTACCGGACAGGCCCGCGCGGCCCGCGAGTTCGGACCCGAGCGGACCGCGGCGGGGACTTCGGGCGGCACCCTGGCGAGCGGGTCCGCCGGCCGTGCCAGCACGGCGTCGGTGCACGCCTCCGGTCGTCGGCGCCACGCCACGGCTGCCGGCGCCGGGGACACGGTCACAGCCGGGCGCCGGCGCCGCCGAAGTGGCCGCCGACGCGTCCCCCGCGGCCACCTCCGCCGGCGCCGAAGCCCAGCCGAGCCAGGCTGCGCGGGAGTTCTCTCCCGGTTAGCCCATCGGGCCCGAGGTCGAGCTCAGTTCGTGGGGAAGACCTTCGCCAGGCGGGCGAGCGCGAGGGGGTTGCCGCGGGGGCGCAGACGGCCGCTGAGCAGCGCCCGGCGGGGGTCCAGCCGCTGGCCGACCATGTCGGCGAAGTCCTGGTAGGCGATCCGCATACGCAGGTCCGCCCGCGGGGCCTCTCCCTCGGCCACGACGCTCGAGCCGTTGTTGACCGTGAGGTGCCAGGTGGGCACGTCTGGGTCGCTGAACTCCCACTGGAAGGTGGTCGCCCGCTTGAGGCCGTGGTCGGGGTTGACCTGGCGGCGGATCGTGTCGAACAGCAGCTCGAGCGTCTGGGGGTCGTGCTGGGAGGGCCCTTCGCGGACGCCGATGATCCCTGCTTTTGCCAGCGCCCGTCCGCGCTGTGACATCTCCAGCGGCGTCAGGCCCGGAGGCAGGATCGGCGGCCCCGGCAGCGTCTCGAAGGCCAGGCCGGCCGAGCGCAGCTTCGTGGTCATCGATTCCACGCCTTCCACGCCCACCGCGTCGTAGCTGGAGTTGAAGACGGTTATGTAGCGTTCGTCCCAGTTCGGGGGCATCAGCACCTGGGCCGTGTAGCGGGTGACTTCGCGCAGCAGCCCGGCCACCGCCTTGGGGACCCCGACGGGGTCTTCGCGGTTGAGGTCGGCCAGCAGCTTGACCCCGAAGCCGATGTGGCGCTGCTCGTCGGCGGCGATGTTCTGCATGCCTTCGCGGAAGGCGGGGAGCTGGTCGCGTTCCTCGAGGTAGTTGCAGATGAAGTGCTGGCCGGGCTGGGCCAGGGAGGCCTCGATGACCACGTGGTAGAGGGTCACGGCCGCGGCCAGCTTGGAGCGGGAGCGGTCTGCCCGCAGCTCGTCGGCCATCGTGTCGAGGCGGTCGAAGATCTTGCGGAAGCCGGTCGTCAGCTGTGGCTTGATCGCCTCCAGGCCGCCGGACATGGATCCGTCCCCGATCCCGCAGACCTCGTGCATGAAGCGCTTGAAGAAGACCGCGTGGCGGGCCTCGTCGACCTGCTGGGTGGTGAGGAAGTACTTCTGCTCCTCCAGCGGGGCGGCGTCGATGTAGGGGGAGAGGTTGTCGGCGACGGCGTCCTCGCCCCAGAAGAACAGGCAGTAGTTCCACAGCGCCGCCTGGCGCTCGAACTCGGTGAAGTCCTCCCGCCACTGGCGGGCGTCCTCGGTGAAGTCCAGCTCGGTGGCCTTCCAGTTACCGCGCTCCCAGCGGGCGTAGAGGTCCTCGTAGGTGATCGAGTCGGTGGGCAGACTCGCCGGCGCCCTCGTCTCGGGGGATGTGGTTGCGCTGGCCAACTGCCGACCTCCTTGTTGGTGGGGTGTCCCGTCGCCTGGCGCCTTGTTTCCAGCGCCTCCCGTCTGGATAATGGACGTTATCGGAATAGCACACGTTGTTCAACTGACTAGGATGGGCGGAATGAGGCTCACGCGGGAGGAAAGCCGCGCGCAGACCCGCGAGCGCCTGCTCGAGGCCGCCCGGGGGGTGTTCGCGGCCAACGGCTTCCACGGCTCCTCGGTCGAGGAGATCGCCTCAGCGGCGGGGTTCTCCACTGGGGCCCTGTACTCGAACTTCGAGGGCAAGGAGGACCTCTTCCTGGTGCTGATGGAGAGGGAGATCGAGGAGCACGCCCGCGAGATCGCGGAGGCCGTGAGGTCCCGTCCGACGATCTCCGCACGGGCGGCCGGCGGCGCCAGGCAGTGGATGACGACGATCGAGCGGGAGCCCGACCTGCTGCTGCTGTTCATGGAGTTCTGGGCCTACGGGGTCCGCGACGCCGGGGTCAGGCCGAAGGTGGCCGAGCGCTTCGCCCAGATGCGACGGGTGCTGACCGAACTGATCGTGCAGGGCGTGCGCGACTTCGACCTCGAGCTGTTGCTGCCGGCCGAGCAGCTCGCCATCGCCATCGACGCCCTCGCCGACGGGATCGCCCGTCAGAAGCTGGCCGACCCGGAGGCGGTCCCGGATGAGCTGATGGGGCGGGTGCTGTCGCTGATGCTGACGGCCGCTACCCGGCCCGCGGGAGGCACAGAGCCGCATAGTGGACCGTGAACAGCCGCCTCGCCAGCGGCGGCACGAGGCTGGTGCAAGGCGCTCCGTAGGCCCCACTTCAGATAGCCGCGAGCCCGCTGGGCGCTGGTGCGGGCGAAGAACAGCTGAACGTCCAGCGGCAGCGGGTCGTCGAGCTCGTCCGCCGGCCGCAGCCCGGCATCGGCCACGATCGCGCGCGCCGCGCCCCGGTCCAGGCTGCGGAGGTGCCCGATCTCATCCGCGTGCGCCCGCTTGGAGGCCCGCCGCGCTGACAGGTTGGCCTCGAGCGGCACCTCGATCACGACCGCGCGACAGGCCCGGGCCACCTCGGCGAGCAGGGCGGCGGGGTCGGGCACGTGCTCGAGCACGTGCGAGAGGATCCCGAGGTCGTACTCGCCCGCAGCGGCCGGCACGTGGGAGCCGTCGAACTGCTCCACGCGGTTGATCCCGGGACGGGCGCGGGCGATGGCGACCGCGGCGGCGCTCAGCTCGAGGCCCGTGAGGGTGCCCCCGAAGCCCCGCCGGGAGAGCTCCCCGAGCAGAGCGCCGTCACCGCAGCCGACGTCGAGGACGCTCTGCGGGCTCAGGTTCCCGCGGGCGCACAGCTCGATCACGTGGTCGGCCTTGCCGAGCGCGCCGAGGGCCCGCCAGCGGGAATACAGCTCGGCCTCCTCGGGGGTGCTCGTGTAGGCCTGCTCGTAGAAGGAGGAGAGGGTCTGGGGGTCGTTGACGCTCACGTTGGGGTCTTGCCTGAGGGCGGCGGCTGGGCCGGGGAACGGTAGTGTGAACCCATGCCCCCGTTCTGGTTATGGACGCAGGTGGCGATCGTGCTCGTCACGGTCGCGGGCATGATCATCGCGATCACCAAGCTCGCCTAGCCGGGTGGGGATATGATCCGCGCGCCCGCGCCGGCGGGCACTCCAGCGTCACTCTGAGGAGGATCATGTTCAAATCGATCGTGGTTGGGACGGATGGATCCGACACCGCTACCGAGGCCGTGCGGCAAGCCGTCGATCTCGCGAAGGCCGTGGGCGCGAAGGTCGAGCTCGTCAGCGCCTACGAGCCGGTGTCCAACCAGCGCCTGCGCAGCGAGCGCCGTGACGCTCCCGAGGACGTGGCGTGGTCGATCAACCCCAAGGAGGACGTCGAAGCGACCCTCACCGACGCGGCCGAGCTCGCCCAGGCGGCCGGGGTGCCGGTCGAGAAGTTCGCTCGCCGGGGAGACCCGGCCGACGCGATCCTCGACGTGGCCGAGGAGAGCGAGGCGGACCTGATCATCGTGGGCAACAAGGGCATGACGGGGGCCAAGCGCTTCCTGCTCGGCTCGGTCCCGAACAAGGTCTCCCATCACGCTCCCTGCTCGGTCATGATCATCCGCACCACCTGAGCGCCCGAGGAGCTCACAGGCCGAGGCGGGTCTCGGCCTCATCGGCGACGTGGCGGGCGATGGCCAGCGACGCCGTGGCTCCCGGCGAGGGAGCGCTGCGGACGTGGACCGCGTGCTCGGAGTAGGAGAACACGAAGTCGTCGACCAGCGAACCGTCGCGGCCGAGGGCCTGGGCGCGGATGCCCGAGAACGACGGCTCGACGTCCGCAACGCGCAGCTCCGGGACGTAGCGGGCGGCCGCACGGACGAGCGTGGAGCGCACCAGGGCGTGGGCCAGCTCGGAGCTGCCGGCACGCCACCAGCGAGCCATCATGCGCCAGCTCCCGGGCCAGCTCAGCAGCCCGCGCAGCTGTGAGGCGCGGGCCGAGAGGGACGCGCCCGGATCGCGGGCGAGGGCCGGTATGGCCGTGGGCCCGACGAGCACCTGGCCGTCGATCGTGCGCGTGAAGTGGACCCCGAGGAAGGGCAGGGAGGGGTCCGGGACGGGGTAGATCAGCGAGCGCACGAGCTCCCCGCGCGCGGGCACCAGGCGCAGATAGGAGCCGCGGAACGGGAGGATCCGCAGCTCCCGGCGCTCGCCGGGGGAAAGCAGGTCGTCGGCCCGCACCCCCATGCAGAAGACGGCGTGGCGGGCGAGGGTGTGTCCATGGGCGTGTGCCAGGCGCAGGCCCCCGGGGGCCGGCTGGGCGTCGAGCACCTCGCAGCCGGTGATCACCAGCCCGTCCGCCTCGCGCAGCTCCCCGGCGAGGGCGGCGGTGACGGCGCGGAAGTCGAGGATCCCGCTGTTGGGCGAGTGCAGCGCGGCGATCCCGCGGGCGTGGGGCTCGAGCTCCCGCAGCCCGTCGCTGTCGAGGCGGCGCAGGCCCGGGACCCCGTTGGCCCTGCCCCGGCGCTCGAGCTCCTCCAGGCGCGGGATCTCGTGCTCCTCGAGCGCAACGATGACCTTGCCGCTGCGCTCGTGGGGGATCCCGTGGCGCTCACAGAAGGCATACATGTCGCGGGCCCCTTCCACGCACAGCTTCCCCTTCAGCGACCCGGGTGCGTAGTAGATGCCGGCGTGCACGACGCCCGAGTTGTGGCCGCTCTGATGACGGGCGAGCTCAGGCTCGCGCTCGAAGACGCACACGCGGGCGCGCGGGCGGCGGTGGGCAAGCTCGCGTGCAACGGCGAGACCGACGATGCCACCGCCGACGACGGCGATGTCGCAGCGCTCTGGAGCCTGGGGCCCGGGCAACTCGCCGAGGCAGGTTATCCAGTCACCGCGTAGGGACCGCCGGGGGCGGTGGCCGCGGCCGCGTCTACGAGCCCGGCACCGTAGAGGGCTTCGTCTCCTCCGCCGCCGAGCTTGCGGGCGGTGGCGGTCAGGCGGGCGGCCAGCAGCGTGGGGGACGGGTGGGGTCCGAGGACCCCGCTGGCGATCACGAGCGCGGCGGTTGCGGCCACGTGGGGGGTAGCCATCGAGGTGCCTTCATAGCCGAGCGGGATCCCGAACTTCCTCGGCGAGCCGCCCGTGAGGGTGACCTGGAAGATGTCCCGGCCGGAGGCTTCGGTGGGTTTGCAGTTGGGGTCTCCCGGCAGGTTGGCGTCGGGCCCTCCGCCGGGGCCGACGATCGTGAGCCCGGCGCCGTCGTTGGAGTAGGCCGCGAGGCAGCCGTGTTCGGTGGTGGCACCGACCGAGACGACGTAGGGGGCGCGTGCCGGGTAGGCGATCGCGCGATGGGCCTCGTTGCCGGCCGCGGCCACCACCAGCACGCCCTTGTGGTGGGCGTAGCGGATTGCGGAGATCAGCTCCGGGATGTCCTTCGCGGTCACTCCCGGAGCGAACTCGAGGCTGAGGTTGATCACCTGGGCACCGTGCTTGACGGCGAACACGATGCCTTCGGCGATCGTGGACGCTTCGCCTTCGCCCTCGGTGTCGAGCACCCGCACGGGCATGATCTTGGCGCCGTAGGCGAGGCCGGTGAGGCCGTACCCGTTGTCGGTGTTCTCGGCGATCGTGGCCGCCACGAAGGTGCCGTGGCCGTTACGGTCAACGGGCGGCCCGCCGGGGTTGACGAAGTCATGGCCCTTGACGAACTGGAAGCGCCCGAAGTCCGGAGAGCGGCGGAAGCGGCCCCAGTTGGTGTACGCCACCCCGGTGTCGAGAACGGCGACGACCACGCCCTTGCCGCCCGGGTGGCCGTCTTTGATGAGGTTTTCCCACGCCATCGGTGCCCCGACGCCGAACGGTCCCCAGAAGTTCCACTGCAGTTCGCGCCAGTCGCCTGCTTCTTTGCCGGCTCCCGGGTCGTCGGGGACGAATTCGGTGCCGGTGCCGGCGCCGGTGCCGCCGGACGCGTGGGCGACGTAGTCGGGCACCGCCCATGCCACGCCCGGCCGGGTGCGCTCGCGCGCCAGTGCGCCCGACATGCTGGTGCCTGGGGCGAGGTCGATCACGCGGGTGTGTTCGGCCGGGGCTTCGGAGGAGCCGCTCGTTACGCCGGCGGCGTGGGCGGCGACGGAAGCGCTCGCCCCGTAGCCGACCACGATCCGCTCCGGGGCGGCCCCCGCGGGGGCCGCCAGCACCGCGAGGGCACCCAGCGCGAGCAGTATCAGCGTCACCGTCAACGCCCGGACGCGGCCGGGCAAGATCGATCGGGCGGGGGATGGCTTCATCTGGTCTTCGATAATGACGGCGTGACTTGGCTGGGGCGGCAGGGACTCTCGCAGAGACGCACTTCTCAGGGATGAATCAGCAGCCCCTGCCCCAGAAGGCGCACCTGATGACGCTTGCGCTCCAGCAGGCCGAGCAAGCACTTAAACACGACGATGTACCGATCGGCGCGGTCGTTGTCCATGGTGAAGAGGTGATTGCGGCGGCCCACAACGAACGAGAGCGCTTGCAGGACCCCACCGCCCATGCGGAGATACTCGCAATCCGGGCGGCGGCGAAGGTGTTGGGAAGCTGGCGCGTCCTCGACTGCGCGCTGTACGTGACACTCGAGCCGTGCGCGATGTGCGCCGGGGCGATCGTCCTGGCCCGCATCCCGGAGGTCGTCTTCGGGGCCGCCGATCCCAAGGCCGGTGCCTGCGGCTCGGTGCTCGACGTGCTCGGGGAGAGCCGACTCAACCACCGCCCTCAGGTCACCCGCGGCGTCCTGGCCGAGGAGGCGGGGCGCATGCTGAGCGAGTTCTTCGCCGCCCGCCGCTGAGGCCCACACGCTGACTCCCGCGCAGGCGCCCGGCGGCGTTCGGCGACCGCGCTGCCGGGAGGCGATGGACTAGCCTGGGGTGTCGCCCGGAGGGGTGGCAGAGCGGTTGAATGCGGCGGTCTCGAAAACCGTTATGGGGGGTTTTTCCTCCATCGAGGGTTCGAATCCCTCCCCCTCCGTTTTTGTGACGTGTCAGGACACTCGGACAGTACGTAGGGACATCCCATGCTCGCCCGCGATCGCGAAGTGATCGCCGACGACTCCCGACGAGTGCGGTTTGAGGCGCTTGACGTCTACATCGACGAGTTGACCGCCAACCCGGGGGCAACCAACTCGTTACACCCACCGAGCCGACGGCAGCGCGAATCCCTCCCTCTCACCTCTGGCTCGGCCAGGCAACCCGTCGCTCCGCCCCGAGCTGTCCAACGCTGTGCGGAGACTCTCCGCAAGCGGGTCAACGCCGGGATCGAGTAGTTGCGAGCTGCGCTGCGGGTCGAGGCCACGGCCCCCAGCGACGGTGAGGAAGCCCAGCCCACGCCCAGGAGCCCGAGACTTAGAGAGGCGTCCTAGCGGGTAGTCCACACTCAGGCAAGAGCATTGCAAGCAAAGGAAAGGCCGCCCATGGCAAGCACCCGAGCAAAAGCGCAGGCATTCGCATTCCCGGCCAAGAAGAAGGAGCCGATCGGCGACGCCAGGCATGTTCGTAACGCCGTCGCGCGCTTCAACCAGGTCGAGGGCGTGAGTGACAGCGAACGCGACGCGGCGTGGAGGCGCATCCGCACTGCCGCTCGCAGATACGGCGTCGACATCGAGGTTCGCGGCTGGCGCCAGCTGATGAAGAAGCGCAGCTGATGGCGGTCAGTCGCCACGAGATCGAGGTCCGTCGCCGTGCCGGCTGGCTGCCGGCCGAGCAGGAGGACCTCGAGTCCTGGCTCCGCGCTCATCGGGAGCGAGTCGAGTCGCGCGGCGAGCAGATCGTCCTGCATCCAGTGCTCCTCGAGTTCCAGGAGCTCATCGACAGCGATCCGACGATCCGCATGTACATGAACGAGATGATCAGGCAGGTGCCTCCCGGCAAGCCGTACTCCGAACGTCACCTCGCGAGCGTCGAGCAGCTGCTGCGCCTGATCAACGAGGTCCTCACGATGGCGCCCGAGTTCGGGCCCCAGAGCGCGATGGTCGCCACGCCGCTCGGGGCAATCCTCGACTGGCCGATGGGCACCCGGGCCGGGTTCGCTGCGTTCCGCGACCCGCGCATGAACGCGATGCTCAAGAAGATCCTTACGGTCTGGTGCGGCTTCCTCAGCAGCAGCGACTCGCTTTACGTGCTCAACGACTCTCCCTCCGGCTGGAAGAGCGAGCAGGCGCAGCGGACGGTGGGCATCGAGCAGTTCGAGTACGACCCCGAGGACGAGCACTGGGGCTTCTCCTCCTGGAACGACTTCTTCACCCGCCGATTCAAGGACGGCAAGCGGCCGGTCGCCGCGCCCGAGGACGACAAGGTCATCATCAGCGCTTGCGAGTCCACCCCGTACGGCATCAGGCTCGACGTGCAGCGCCAGGACCGCTTCTGGATCAAGTCACAGCCCTATTCGCTGGCCGACATGCTCGCCAACGACGATGCGGTCGACGAGTTCATTGGCGGGACCGTTTACCAGGCGTTCTTGAGCGCGAACAACTACCACCGCTGGCACAGTCCGGTGGCCGGCAAGATCCTCCGAGCGTTCGTGCAGGAGGGGACGTATTACTCCGAGGCGGACTCGGAGGGCAAGGACGCGATCGAGCCCACGAACTCGCAGTCCTACCTGGCGCACGTAGCTACCCGGGCGATCTTCCTGATCGAGGCCGATGACCCCGTCGTCGGGCTGGTCGCGTTCGTGCCGGTGGGAATGTCCGAGGTCTCCTCCTGCCTGATTGCGCCGTCGATCAAGCCGGGCCGCCACGTCGAGAAGGGCGAGGAGCTCGGTCACTTCCAGTTCGGCGGGTCCACCCACTGCCTCGTCTTCCGCCGCGGCGCCATCGCCGAGTTCAGCCTTACGGCGATCCCCCAGCCGCACGACCCCTCGGCGCCGATCATGCGAGTCCGGTCCAGACTGGCCACATCCAACGCGGCTGCGTGAGTGCCCACGCGCGTGGGGCCGAACTGACGGCGCTGCCAGCCCTGAGCGCGCCATCCCCATACCGGCACCCCTTTCATCGGGTGTCCGGTATCTACGGTCGCGTAGCTGCGACGCGCGTGCGGGCCGCGCGATACGCCGAGACGATGGCCCGAGACAAAGTGGACGTTGTCAAGCGATTGGTTGACGCCTACAACCGCCGCGACGTCGATCGCGCGTTCGCGGAGCTCGTGACCCCCGACTTCGAGTGGCACCCGGCCATCGTCGGGGCCCTCCACGGCGCCGTCTACAGCGGACGCGAGGGCGTCGAACGGTTCGCCGCCGATACGAGCGAGAACTGGGAGGAGCTCCAGAATGTCGCTGCCGAGTTTCGCGATCTCGGCGATCTGGTGTTCGTGCTCGGGAGGCTCAAGGGACGCGGCAAGGTCAGCGGTGCCCCGGTCGATCAGCAATACGCGGGCATCTACGATTTTCGCGGGGACAGGATCTGGCGCTTCCGGGTGTACTTTCGCCCACGCCGAGGGGCTGCGGGCGGCAGGACTCGCCGAGTAGAAGCCGCACACCCAAGCTCTGGAATGCCCCTGCCAGACCTGGGCGTGACACTCGCCAAAAGCGCGCCCACCCGGACGGAGCAGGTCGCGGCTTCGGGCCGAGGGTCGACCGTCGGGTTCAGGGGGTGCTGAGCTGGTCGGCTCCGGTTGCCGCTTCCGGGGCCGCTTCGGGGGCCGCGGGTGTCGTGAACTCCCTTGCGTTGCCTCTGCTGGTTCCGGTCGGGTTGCCCGCTGCGATCCTGTAGTGGTAGGTCGTAGCTGGGCTCAGGCTTTGGATGCGGCCTGTGACCTTGACGGGGCTGGTGCCGTGACCTGGTGACTTTGCGCACGCCGCGCGCTGCGTGGCCGCCGTCGTCCAATATTCGAACTCGCAGCTCGTGACTCTGCGCCCGTGCGGGTTTACCTGTCCGGCGACCAGGGCGGTGTTCAGCCTGACTTCGGTGGCGCCGCCGGTTTCTGCTGTGGGTTCGGGGTCGGGTCCCAGCGCTACGGTCTCGTTGGAGGCGCGCGAGATCATGAAGCCATCCCCTACCGGTGGGGACGCTTCGATGGTGGCCTGGTTGAGGTAGGTGCCGTCGCGTGACACGTTTTGCCGGCAGCCATAGAGCGCGGACGCGCCGGGCTGCAGTTGCTCGCCGACAGGCCCTCCGGACGAGAGATCAGCACAGTACGGGTCACTGAGTCGCGTGAGCGCGAATGGCACGTTGCCCGTGTTGCTCACCGTGATCTGGTATTCGATGATCTGGCCCTGCCGGCGATGGCCTCGCTTGCGCCCGCTGGCGTCGACACCCAGGCGCTTGAGCGTGACGGTCAGTTGGCGAGTACTGAAGCCGGCTTTCGAGCCTTTGAGCTTCTGCGCCGTCCTGATCGTGAGGTTGGGGTTCGGCATCAGCTCGCCCATAACCACTGCGCGTTCGCTCAAAACGCCGCTGGCTGGGGTCTGAGGCGCCACGGTGAGAGGCGCCACAGGGAGCGGCGCCACAGGGAGAGTCGCAGCAGCGACGTCCACCGGGTTGCTCGTGGCGCTCGTGGCTTCTCTTTCTCGGTTGCTCGCCGTCACTTCGCAGGCCAGTTCCTGTCCGACATCGTCGTCGGTCGCGACGTAACTGGAGCCTTCGTGAATGCTCGCGCCGTTGCGCAGCCATCGGTAGGCGAACGCGGGCGAGGATCGGGATTCCCAGGAGCCAGGGGAGCAGCTCAACATTTCGCCGAGGACCGGGGTACCCGTAACTTCGGGAGACTTCCTATTCACGGGAGCAATCGACAGGAGTTCGCGAGTCAGTTGCAGCTGCGTGGTGGCGGCTTCGACCAACGGCTCCGCAGCGACGACTGGTGTCGCTTCGGTCTCGAGGTCGCCATGTATCCTGCGCGCGAGCTGTTCGGCGCTTCGCTTGAAGGCAAACGAAACAACGCCATCGTGTTCGTTCCTGCGCATTGGGGAGCGGTGGGGTTCTTCTATCACTTCTTCCGCGACAGGGTTCGCGTGTTCTTCCAAGCCCACTTCGGCAGGGCATCCTTCGACGCATGGTTCTTGGGGAAGTGCGGCCGGCCACAGAATCGCCGGGCGGCCTCCACCTTCTATTTCCCCGAGTTCCTTCGTGAAGATGCTGTAGAGGTTGGGCGCGCCGGGAGAGTTGTCCAACAGGTGGTCGCCGGCCTGTTCGGCGGCGGCCCGGTCGTCGCCCACGCCCAGGACGAAGTTGCGCAACCTCGGGTCTTCTGTCATCGCCTGTGGCATCCCGAGCTCGACGTAGTCATCGAGCAGCGCGCGGGCCCCGTTGACCCGCACGGCTGCGGCCTGGACATCGGCGGGCGCTTCTTCGTTCAGCGATTCTGACGCGTTGGGTTCAGCGATGTGTTTATTCAGCTCGTGTCTCAGCTGGGCGAGCTTTCCGGCCACCGTTTCACTGAGCACTTCGGAGCCGAGCGGGTTATGGTGGAATTCCGTTTCAAAGACGTTTGGTTGGGTACCCAGCGAGACTTCGCATTCAACCTGTTCGGGCGAGATGCCGATTTCTTTCTCGCATTCCGTACTGTCCAGCATCCTTCGGGGGAACTCACCAGTAAAGTTCCAGTGACTCCGGGCCCAGTTGTTGATGTCGTTGAAGTAGCTCAGTAGCACCCGGTGAGGGGGATTGAGTTCTTCGAGCCAGCAGTTGAAGTTTTCTTTTTTCGCCTCCTTTTCGTCGGCGACCAACTCGGTCCATAGATCGTGAACCGCTTCCACCGGGTTGGCGAAGCACCCCCGCGCGTGAGGCAGGGGATCGGTGATCGTTGCTCGCAGCAGTACCTGCCTTTCGAAGTTGATGTGCCCTGGCCATTCCCACATGTAGTTCAGCTGCATCTTGATGCCCTGCCCCGATGATTCAACCGCGTAGCAGGAGGTCAGCCGGCCGAATCCGAGATGCCAGGCGTTCGTGAACACCGCGGGCAGCGGGTCCTTGAGCGAGCTTTCGTAGAGAGGTACCAGAGCCGCGTCTGACTGCAAGTCTTCCCCGGCGCGGCTTTCGTAAGAGTGGGTCTTGGGCAGCCACCCGGGTAGTGCCGCTTCGTAGTTTTCGGTTTCCTGGTTGGAGAGTCCAATCGCGCCTGTGCCGAAGCGACAAAGGTTCATTTCCCCGAGCTTGGAAACACCGCCCGAGTTTTTCTGTTGAGGATCGGACGCGGCTTCGAGAGCGGGCAGGTGTCCGGAGGGTGACTGGGAGGCTCCCTCCCACGGATTGATGAACGCTTCTCCCGTGCTGCCGGCTTCGTTGGTTGGCGCCGCGGCCAGCCTGCATGGCACGCAGTGCCCGTAGCTTTCCTCGGTGGCGGCGGGCTGCTGCGCTGCGAGGATCGCGTTCTGCTGCGCCTTTATCCGGTTCGCAAGGCTCGGTTCCATCCCGGAACGCGCGCTGGGCGCGACGGCGCTTTCCAGATAGTAAGCGAGCGCGTGGTTGAGGATGCTGCTGCCCGTGTCGATCTTGACCCCGTCGACTTCCATCGGCGCGTAGGAGGATCCTTTTTCGGTGATCTCGCGGATGAACGGTCGCAGCGTTTGTCCAACATTTTCGAGTTCGCCGAGCGAAGACTTCACGCCTCCGGTCACATCGCCCGTGTTTTCGAGCAACAG
This sequence comes from uncultured Solirubrobacteraceae bacterium, assembly GCA_963846255.1. Classification (GTDB taxonomy): domain Bacteria; phylum Actinomycetota; class Thermoleophilia; order Solirubrobacterales; family Solirubrobacteraceae; genus Palsa-744. The sequence goes on along the minus strand of CAWJVE010000002.1, from coordinate 1,976,899 downwards.
CTGGCTGTATGCGTTCGACGCCGTCGCCCAGACTTCGGGGTTGGGCACGTTTTCGTCGAGCGCCGGCAGCCCATCGAGCCAACCCCCCTTGTCCGCAAAGGAGGCGAGATAGTCGAGGTTCTCGTTCAGCGCGTTCGCGCCTTCGGTTCCCTGGAGTTCAGCAGCCACCTGATTGGGTGCAGTGCTGCCCCCCTTGTGCTCGGAGACGGCGTCGAGCGAGCTCTCATCCCCCCATGTGAAGAACAGCCCGAGCGTCTTGGCGAATTCCGGCAGTGGGAGTTCCGCTCCGAAGCGCTGGCCGTAACCGATATCCGTGTTGAGCGCGGTGTTGAGGGTTTCTTCACGCGCCGATTCGGCGATCCGGTACAACGTGGCCTGGATCTGATCCAGTTTGCCGGTGATTTCAGCCAGATCGCTTTGCAGCTGCCCGCCGTTGGCCGCTACATGTTCGAGCAGCTGTGTGTCCTGTTCGATCTTGGTGCCGACCACACGCAGGGTTTCATCCACATCGGCGAATCCGTCCGTGACCTGTTCAGAGAGCGCGCTTATCTGTTCTTTGATCGACCCGAGAGCCGACAGGACCTGCTGTTCAAAGTTAGGTTCACCTTTGATCAGCTGCACGATCTGCGTGATGATCTGAGGCAGCTGCGTCGCGAGCTGGACCAGCATCAGCGGATCCACCACCGACGCACTGGCCTCGCCGGCCACGATCGCCTCCTCCGCTCCGTCGACGGCGCCCACCTCTCCTACCTCTGCGGTCTCGTCGACGGCGTCGCTGGCGACCAACTTCGCGGCCCCCTCGGCTCCGGTCGCCGCGCTGCTCACGCCGTCGCCCGGCGTGCCGTCCTTCAGTAGCTCCTCCGGAAGCTCCGCCGCCACGCTATCGTCCTCGAGCTCAGGGTCCACAGTGTTGGTCTCATCCGCCACCACCTGCTGCGGCGTGAGCGTTCCGCCAACCTCCTGCTTCACATCGGTCACGGTTTGCTCGGTGATGCCGGTCGTCTGCTTGTCCCCGTTGGCGCTCAGGGCGTCGAGCTCTCCGACGTTCGTTTCGATGCCTCCCGAGGGCGTGAGCTTGATCGGGTCCTGCGGGGAGGTGCCGATATCGGCAGGCAACGCATCGAGATCCGGTGTGTTCTCGGCGTATTTCAGCAACTCCTCCGTGGTTGAAGCCGCGCTCGGTAACGACGGGTCGATGGTTGCATGGTCGATTTGGTCCATCACCTGCGCGAACGCGGGATCGTCCTCGGCGACCACGACGTCTTCCTCTTCGGTCTCCGTGATCGTCTGTGTGACGCCCACGGCGGCCTCCGCCTCTGGATCCTTGACGAATTTGGGCGGCGCCGGCAACGCCGACGACAGCGGCGGCAGATCCGCGGGTGAAGAAGAGCCGAACTGTTGCTGTGCCAGGCCCAGGGCCTCCAGCTTCACGTTGTCGCGAAGGTCGTTCACCACGTCAATCTCCGCGGCGCTCAGATGCGGGTCCTCGGCCGCCACCAACAGGCCCTCGATCAGTTCGTTCTCCGCATTGGAGTCACAGGAAGTGGTGATGCAAGGGGCAGGTTCCAACCGGTGTAGAGCCGTGAGGATGGGTTCCACCGCTTTTTCGAGCGTGCTGTCCAGCTGCGGGTCAGCCTCCTCCACATCGCGGGCGGCGTTCATCAGGAGTGCGTTCTTCTGGAGTGGGTTGGCGACCGCTGAGAGCTCCGGTACCACTGGCAGGGCAGGCTTGGAAGCAGCTACCGCCTTCCTGATGATGGGGTACAAGACGGCGGCGGCTGTCACTACCCCAACGGCCGTCCCGCCGCTCGCCTCCGCCGCAAGCTTGGTTTCGGCTCCGAGGGTGATCGGAGTGTCTTCGGCCACGGGCGGGCTGGTTTCCGCCCGCGCGCTCGCGGCGGCCGACGCCAACCCGAGGCACACGATCATCGTCACCCAGGCGACGGTGATGGCACGAGGGAGCCGCCTCCGTGTCCGACGTGCGCGCCCGCCGACGCACGCGAGCAGCGCAGAACAATCCTCATCGAGCGGCGTTGACATCCCCAATTCCCCCTTTCCGGCCTGCACCGCGAGTCCGTTTCGCGGCTCCGCGAGCCCTTTCCCGAGTCCCTTCGTGCGACGCGCAATGGTAGCGCAGGCCTACCTAAAGCGCATCCCCGCGCCTTGTCCCGGACATTGCTTTGGCGGCAGCTCGGCGCGGGGGTTTACCTCCATGTACGCGAGCTTCGTCCCAGGTTTCAGGCCGAGCTCGACGATCGGCACATCGGCGGTTGCCACGTCCTCGTCGGGTTCGATTGGCGCGGTGTACTCCGTGGCGCGATCACGCCAAAATCGACCGTCGAGCCGGAACGAGTACAGGTGGTCGTCCCTCCAGCCGAATGCCTTCTGTATCCCGTCGTGGAGGTCCACGAGCGTCTGATCCTCGCGAAGCTCGATCGAGCGTTCCACGTCCTCGTAGTCGGCGAGCGAAGCCTCGAAGCGAAGCACCGACGGCACGTCCGCAACGTACCATTCCACCGCCGCCTGGCGCGTTATACTTACAAAGTATGACTGGTAGAATCGGCGCAAAGGGGCAGGTCGTGATTCCCAAGCGCCTGCGCGACCGGGCTCAGTTGGAGCCCGGCGACGAGGTGGAGTTCGAGCTACGGGGTGAAGAGATCGTGCTTGTCGCACGCAAAGCTCCTGCGCTTGTGGGCGGCCGTTTCAAGAGAACCGGGATGGCGGCGCGCCTGCTCGAGGACCGAGCCCTCGAGCCGCGGTGAGCGCGTGTCTCGACGCTTGGGCGATCCTCGCCTGGCTCGACGGGGAGGAGCCGGCACTCTCGCGCGTTGAGCAGCTGATCCCCGAAAGGCCTGTCGCCAGCTGGATCAACATCGTCGAGGTCTATTACCGCGTCGAGCGTGATCACGGACGGCTCGTCGCGGATGACACCCTGCGGTCCGTTCGAGCAGTGCTGACGCTGGATCTGCCTGGCACGGCGCGCATGGTGGACGCCGCGCGACTGAAGGCAGTCGCTGCACTGGCGCTCGGCGACTGCTTTGCCATCACGACCGCCGTCGCGCACGATCTCGTTCTTCTCACGGGCGATCCCGAGATCATCAGTCTCCCTGACCTCCCTTGTGGCCTCGAGGACCTTCGGGCGGGCTGAATCGCACACGTCCCCGGGGCGGTCGGCCGGCTATCCCATTTCCTACCCCACGAACATCGCGAAAGCTGTCTCGGTTACTGCGGGCGCGGGAAGCGGACGGTCACGGCCAGGCCGCCCCCGTCCCGCGGGCGCGCCTCGACACGGGCGTCGTGTGCGTTGGCGATCGCCCGAACGATCGACAGGCCGAGGCCGCGGTGGCCTGCACCCTGTGCAACGGGCCGCTCGCCGGCGCGCTGGAAGGGTTCGAACAGGCGGCTGAGCGCGGCGGCCGCGAGCACCGGTCCGGTGTTGGACACGGTCACATACGCCTCGCCCGCCTCGCTTCCGGTGCTCACTTCCACGACCCCTCGCTCGTCGTTGTGAGAGAGCGCGTTGTCGAGCAGGTTGGCGATCAGCCGCTCCACGAGCGCGGGATCTCCGCTGGTGGGTGCGGGCGCGAACGAAGTGCTCTGTGCGGTCGCGCCGGAGGAGTCCACGAGCCGCTCCGCGATCCGCGCGAGGTCAAGCGGCTCGTGCTGCTCGAGGCCACGCTCGCTTGATGCCAGCGTGAGCAGGGCCTCGAGCGTCCGCTCCTGCTCGCGCCCGGAGGTGAGCAGCTCCTCGCAGATCGCGCGCAGCTGCTCTGGGCTCGCGTTGGGGTCGGCGAGAGCCACCTGGAGCAGCGCCCGGTCCACCGTGAGTGGGGTGCGCAGCTCGTGAGAGGCGTTGGCCACGAAGCGCCGCTGGGCTTCGAAAGACCTCTCCAGGCGAGCGAGGAGATCGTCGAGCGTGTCGCCGAGGCGCTTGACCTCGTCATCGGGGCCGTCGATTGCGAGGCGCTCGCTGAGGTTGTGCGCGGAGATGTTCCGTGCCGTAGCCGTCATCTGGGCCAGCGGACGCAGGACCCGCCCGGCGAGCAGCCACCCGATCACGCTCGCGGCGAGCGCCGTCAGCACGAGCACGACCAAGGAGGCGCTCAGCAGCCGGTTGACGTCCGCGACGTGCTGCTGGTGGACGATTTCAGGCACCACCAGATTGCTTGCGGGGCTGCCGGGCTGCACATGCGCGTGAACCGCGATCGAGCGGGCCGAGGAGCCGAACCCGAACAGGATCGCCACCAGGATCGCCCCGATGAACAGAAGCACGCCGCCGTAGAGCAGCGCCAGCCGCAGCCGAGCCGTGGCGCGCCGGAGCCCGAGCGTCCGCGGCAGCGGTCCCATCAGATCCGGTAGCCGCTCTCGCGAATGGTCTCGATCAAGGGCGGTTCCCCGAGCTTCGCCCGCAGGCGGCCGACCGTGGTCTTGACGGTCGTCGTGAAGGGGTTCGCGGCCTCGTCCCACACCTGAGCCAGGAGCGCCTCGGCAGAGAGCACCCGTCCGTGGGCGGCCAGCAGGCATTCGAGCAACGCGAACTCCTTTGGGCTCAGCTCGAGCCGGCGTTCACCGCGGAACGCCACCCGGCGAGAGGAGTCGAGGCTCAGATCGCCGTGGACGAGCACGGGCGGGAGCGGTGCCACGGCCCTCCGTCCGAGAGCGCGCACGCGGGCGACGAGCTCGGCGAACTCGAACGGCTTGCCGAGGTAGTCGTCGGCGCCGAGCTCGAGCCCCTCCACGCGGTCGCGGATCGTGCTCGCCGCTGTCAGCATCAGCACGCGGCTCTCGCCCCCGTCGGCGATCAGTCGGCGGCAGACCTGATCGCCGTGGACGTCCGGGAGGTCGCGGTCGAGCACGACCACGTCGTAGCGGTTCACGGCCGCGTGACGGAGCGCGTCGGCGCCGTCGTTGGCGACGTCGACGGCCATGCCCTCGCGGCGCAACCCCTCGGCCAGCGCCGCAGCCAGCCGGACGTGATCCTCGACTACCAGAACCCTCATCTCGCCTGAAGGATCGCTGACCCGAGGTGTCAGTGAGGTCACAGCCACAGGCACCGTCCTGGCACCGGGTGATCTCTAGAAGTGACACCCATGACCAAGCGATCTCTCTCCCTCCACAGCCTCGCCGCAACCGGCTTCGTCCTGCTGCTCGTCGGGTGCGGCTCCGAGGGCAACCAGGACACCACGAGCTCCTCGAACGGCGGACCGAAGTCCGTCCAGACCTTCGCCGCCGCTGCTTTCAAGTACGCAGAATGCGTTCGCCGGCACGGCGTCCCTGACTTCCCCAATCCGCAAATCGTCAACAAGCCGGGCGCACACGGGATCCGCCAGGCGGTCCCTGAGGGCGTCGGCGAATCGCCCCAGTTCAAGGTGGCTCAGAGCGCCTGCAGGGGCATCCTCCCCGCCCCCGAAAACGGGGGCGCCGCGAACGCGGCCGAAGAACACAGCCACGCGCAGACGATGCTCGCCTTCGCACGCTGCCTTCGTAGCCACGGCGTGCCCGACTTCCCCGACCCGACCGCACAGGGGCAGCTCTCACCGTCGACGATCCGAGCGGCCGGCGTGGATCTGCAGGCCCCCGCGTTCCTGACGGCGGCGAAGGCGTGCATTGGCGCGACCCGCGGGGCGATCACGCTCGCTCAGGTCGAAGCGGCGATCCACCACGAAGGCGGGGAAGGCCACGAATCGGCGAGCGCGAGCCCGGAAGGAGCGGGCGGGTGATGGTCGCGGGCGGAGGCGCCCCTTGACTGCTCGCCGTGTCGTTGCCGCCGTCGCGCTGCTCGCCGTCGCGGGTGCGATCTTCGCGCTCACGCAGGGCGGGGGAGCGGGCCCCCAAGCCGGCGCGGCGGACGACACGACGAGCTCGCAAGCGGCGACCGTCGAACGCCGCAACCTCGTCGAGACGGACAGCGAGGCGGGCACGCTCAGCTACGCAGCCCCCGCCACGGTCTACGACCGCCTTTCCGGCACCGTCACCTGGCTGCCGAGGGTCGGGCAGGAGATCAAACCCGGACGAACGCTGTTCACGGTCAACGGCAGGCCCGTGGTCCTGCTCGACGGCCGGACGCCCGCCTACCGTCAGCTCGCACCCGGCGTTGCGGACGGGAACGATGTCCTGCAGCTGAACCGCAACCTGGTCGACCTCGGCCGCGACCCCGAGCCGATCGTGATCGACAACCAGTGGCAGGCCGCCACCACGGCCGGGGTCAGGGACCTCCAGAGGTCGCTGGGCGAGCCCGCGACCGGAAGACTGGCGCTCGGCGAAGCCGTCTTCCTGCCCGGCCCCCAGCTCGTCGCGGCCCTCGAGGCGACACTGGGAAGCAGCGGCGGCGGGGCATCCTCCGGAAGCCCGTCGAGCGCGCTCACGAGCGATCCCGCGGGCGCCGACGGGCGCCCCGAGTACGCGAGCTTCCAGAGCCAGGCGGAGTCCCCGGCCGGGAGCGGGCCCGCTTCGCGGCGCCGCGGCCGGGCGCCGGGTACGCGCAAACGGACGCCGACACCCCAGGAAGAGATCGTTCGGTTGGACGCCGAAGTCGCCAAGCTGAAGTCCGCCCGCGGGAGCAGCCCCGGCGCGAGCGAATCGCCCGGCGCACCCTCCGACTCCTCCGGCGATCCCGCCGGCGGGCCGAGCGAAGATGCGCCCGCCAGCGCGATCCTGCAGACCACATCCACCCGTCTCGTCGTGACCGTCGATCTTGACGCGAGCAAGCAGAGTGAGGCAAGGCTCCGCGAGCACGTGGTCGTGCGTCTGCCGAACGGTGAAACGGTTGGCGGGGTGGTGACGGGGGTGAGCGCGGTCGCCGAGAGCTCCAGCGGCGGCTCCCCAAGCGGCGGCACGGGTGAAAAGGGAGCGGGCGCCGGCTCGAGTCAGAGCATCCCCGTAACGATCTCTCTCGCCGGCCAGCACCCGGGCACGGGCCTCGACGAGGCCTCGGTCAGTGTCGAATTCGCCAAGGCCGTGGCGCGCGGGGTCCTCTCGGTCCCCGTCACCGCGCTGCTCGCCACCGGCGGCGCCGAATACGCCCTCGAGGAAGCCGCCCCGCCCTACCGTCGGCTCCCGGTCACGACCGGGCTGTTTGCCGCCGGCTACGTGCAGGTCTCCGGCAGCGGCATCGGTCCCGGTCTGCGCGTGAGCGACTCACAGGGATGACAGCCCTGCAGCTCGACGCCGTCAGCAAGGAGTACGCCGGCGGCGTGCTGGCGCTCAACGCCGTCACCGTAGCCATCGAGTCGGGTGAGCGCGTCGCCATCGTCGGCCCCTCGGGGTCCGGCAAGACGACGATGCTCACGATCATGGGCACCCTCGAGCGGCCCACACGTGGGCGGGTGTTCGTCGGCGGGAGGGCGCTAGAGGGCGCCTCCGACGGCCAGCTCTCGGGGCTCCGCGCTCACCATCTCGGCTTCGTCTTTCAGGCCTTCCACCTGGAGGACGGACTGAGCGCGCTCGAGAACGTCGCCAACGGGATGCTCTACACGGGCGCCCCGGCGGGCCAGCGGCGCGAGGCCGCCACCACGGCACTCGAGCGCGTGGGTCTTGGCGGGCGTACAAGACATCGTCCCCCGCAGCTGTCCGGCGGCGAGCGCCAGCGCGTGGCGATCGCGCGCGCGATCGCGAAGCGTCCGCTCGTGATCCTGGCCGACGAGCCCACCGGCAACCTCGACTCGCGCTCGGGCCGGGAGGTCGTGGCGCTCCTGCACGAGCTCGCCGTGGACGGCGCGACGCTCCTGCTCATCACCCACGACGCGCAGGTCGCGTCCTCCTGCCCGCGCCGGCTGCACATGCGCGACGGGCAAATCGTTCAGGACGAACGCAGATGAGTGTCTCCACGCCGCCGCTCGACAGCGCTCGCCTGCCGCCGAGGGAGCTGTTCGGCTCGTCGCTGCACGGGCTGTGCAGGCACCGCCTCCGTGCCGCCCTCTCGGCGCTCGGCATCGCGATCGGCATCGGCGCGATGGTCGCGGTCGTGAGCGTCTCGGCCTCCGCGCAGGCGAACCTCCTCGCCGAGATCGATGCGCTCGGAACCAACCTCCTCACGGTCCGGCCCGGTCAGACCTTCTCGGGGGAAAGCGAGGTGCTGCCTGCGACCGCCGTGCCGATGATCGAGCACGTGCGGGGCGTCGAGGATGCCGTCGCCGTCTACCAGGTGCCGGAAGCGAGCGTCTATCGCACCCCGCTCGTTCCCACCCAGGAGACCGGAGGGATCGCTGTCGACGCCGCCGGCGAGGACCTCCCTGCGGTGCTCCAGACGCACGTCTCCTCGGGGCGCTTTCTCGAAGCCATCGCGGCACGTTACCCCGAGGTTGTGCTCGGCAGCGAAGCGGCGAGCGCCCTACAGATCACCCGCGTCGGCGGCCACGTCCTCGTCTTCATCGACGGCACCTGGTTCACGGTCATCGGCGTCCTCGATCCCGTGCTCCTCGACCCCACGCTCGACTCCACCGTCTTCATCTCGCTGCCCGTCGCCGAGCGTCTCTTCGGCGTCGGGGCGACGCCCTCGGCGATCTATCTGCGTGCGAACGTCGCCGACGTCCAGCGCGTCGCCGGCCTGCTCGCACCGACCGCCGCCCCACAGAGCCCCGAAGGCGTGCTGATCGCCCGCCCCGCGGAAGCCCTCGAGGCGCGCGCCGTCGCAAAGGGCCAGTTCACCACGCTGCTGCTCGGCCTGGGTGCGGTCGCGCTGCTCGTCGGCGCGATTGGCATCGCCAACATCATGGTCATCTCGGTCCTGGAGCGGCGCGGCGAGATCGGCCTGCGGCGAGCCCTCGGCGCGAGGCGCCGCCACATCGGCGCGCAGTTCCTCGTCGAGGCCTCGCTGCTCGCCGTGCTCGGCGGGCTCGGGGGGCTACTTCTCGGCGCCGGCGGGTCCTGGATCTACGCCACGATCAAGGCCGAGCCGTTCGTGATGCCTACCTACGCTCTCCTCGCCGCGCCCGCGGTCGGGCTCGTGATCGGGGCGCTCGCCGGGCTCTATCCGGCCTCCAGGGCCGCCAGGTTGAGTCCCACCGAGGCGCTCCGGGCGTGAGGGAGCCCGCTCACTGGCGGAAGATTTCCAGCACGGTCCGGAGGGGTGATTGCCGCCCCTGGGCGCTCAACCGACGAGCTTCTGAAGGCGGGCGATACCCGGGGCGTCTAAACCGGAGAATCTCTCCAGCGAGGCCTGCAGCCGGGGAATGTCGAGCGTGCCCGCGGCCGCCATCTCCTCGATGTCCGCCCAGTCCTTCGTGCGGCTGAAGAGCGCCTTGAAGACGGCCAGGTCCGTGCACTGCAGGACCGCGATCTCGCGACCCTCGAACGGCACCATCACGACACGGGCGGCGATCTCGGCATGGAAATCGGTCAGGTCGAGGAATACGTCGATCGGTGTGTCCTCCCACCACACCCGCACCTGCCCCTCGCCTTCCGCCGCTTCGACGTCCTTGTCGTTCACCTCGACGTCGACCGGAAGGGCGCCCAATACCTCTCTCGCTCTGGCAGGCTCGACGAAGACGTTGACATCCAGGTCACGGGTGCCGCGCGGCTCGCCCGTGCAGTACGCCAGCGCGATCGCTCCACCGAAGGCGTGTGGGTGGCCGGCGGCCTCGAGGGCGTCGTGCACCGCGAGCAGGCGCTCCCCCAGGAGGCTCAGTGGGCCGGCTCCCTGAGCGGCGGAAACCTCAGCCCTCCGCGGCGGCGGGAGGGGAGGCTCTCAGCGAGCTCCAGGACCTGGCCGAGGATCCGCGCGGCGCGCTCGGGATCCACATGCCGGACGGCGGGCGCAAGCTCCAGCTGGAACCCGGCCGATGCCGCAAGACGGTCCAGGGCGTCAGCGCCGGGCACCCGCTTTCCGCGCTCATACGCGTTCACCACTGACCTCGGCATGCCGGCGCGGCGCGCGAGCTGTGCCTGTGTGAGACCGCTGCGCTGACGGATCTCGGCCATCAGCTGCTGGGCGACCGTCGTCGACTTCACAACACGATGTTAGCGGATCCGCGAACACGACTCCGCGGCCGCGAGATCGCTTCAGCCGTCGGCAGTGATGCGCTCGAGCAGCTCGGCGAGCACGCTTTCCGCTTGGTCGTTGGAGACCTGGCAGGTACCGGCCGCCTCGTGTCCGCCGCCGCCGTAGGCGAGCATCAGTGCACCCACGTCCGTCCTGCTGGTCCGGTTCGTTATCGACTTACCGACCGCGAACACGGTGTTCTCGCGGCGCAGACCCCACAGCACGTGGATCGAGATGTTGCACGAGGGGTGAAGGGCGTAGGTCATGAAGCGGTTGGTGGGGTGGATCACCTCGTCTTCGCGAAGGTCGATCACGACGGCGTTGTCGTGGACGCTCGATCTCGCCAGCAGCTGTGCTTCAGCCGCCTGTGCGTGGTCGCGATAGAGCTGCACGCGTTCAGCCACGTCGGGGAGCTCCAGTATCTCCTCGACCGTCAGCTCCAGGCACGCGTCGACGAGCTCCATCATCAGCTGGTAGTTGGAGATCCGGAAGTCGCGGAAGCGCCCGAGTCCCGTGCGGGGGTCCATCAGGAAGCTGAGCAGGATCCAGCCGTCCGGCGCCCTGATGTCCTCGGGAGAGAACAGCGCGCTGTCGGCCTTGTCGACCGCCTCCATCAGCTCCTCGGAGACGTTCGGGAAGCGGGCCGCGCCGCCGAAGTAGTCGTAGACCACGCGGGCGGCCGAGAGCGCGTCGGGCATGATGATGTGGTTGTCGAGCGTCTCGGTGACCCGCAGCGTCTCGCTGTGATGGTGATCGAACGCCAGACGGACACCCGGGACGTAGGGGAGGTTGGTGGTGATGTCGTGGTCGCCGAGCTCGATCAGGCCGTCCTGGACGTCCTTGGGGTGGACGAACTTGATCCCGTCGAGGAGCTCGAGCTCTTTGAGCAGGGCGGCGCACACGAGGCCGTCGAAGTCGCTTCGTGTCACAAGGCGGCACTTCTCGATCGTGTGGGTGCTCATGGACGGCTGACTCCTCGTTCGCGGCGGGCTTTCCTCAGGTGTCACATCGGCCGCCAGCGTCAATGCTTGAGGGGGGTTGTCGGCCCCGGCGTTCCGAAGGCCGGTGCTCGAGCGCCCGGGAGGTGTGTCCAGTTGGGGTCAAGCAAGGTGGCAATACGACCGATAGCGACCGTGCCCAGCCCCGGGCGGGTCGCCGATGTTTTCTGCCAAAGAGGATCTGACCGAGCTCCCGATCGTCGCCGTCGACGATGAGGACGCGAACGTCCTTTTGCTGCGCCGGGTGCTCGAACGGGCCGGCTACACGAGCCTGACGACGACGACCGACCCGACGACCGTCCTGTCGCTGGTCGAAGAGCATCGCCCGCGGCTCGTGCTGCTCGATCTGCACATGCCCCGCATGGACGGCTTCGAGCTGATGGAGCGGCTCGGGGAGCTCGAGGGCGAGCCTGATGGCGTCGCGATGCTGGTCCTGACGGCCGACATCACCGACCAGGCGAAGCGCCGCGCGCTCGAGCTCGGTGCCCGCGACTTCCTGACCAAGCCGATCGATCACGTCGAGCTGGCCCTGCGGGTGCGGAACCTCCTCCAGGTCCAACATCTTCAGGACCGCCTGCTGGCCCAGAACGCGAACCTCGAGGAGCAGGTGGCGGCGCGCACGCGAGAGCTCGAGGTGGCGCGTCTGGAGGTCCTCGATCGCCTCGCGCTCGCGGGCGAGTACCGCGACGACGACACCCAGCAGCACGCTTGGCGAATCGGCCGCTCGAGCGCATTGATGGCCGCCGAGCTCGGGCTCGGCCGCGAGCAGGCGGAGCTGATCGGCCGCGCGGCGCCGCTTCACGACATCGGCAAGCTCGGGGTCTCCGACGCGATCCTGCGCAAACCGGGACCCCTGAGCGAGGAGGACTTCGAGTGCGTCAAGCGCCACGCGGCCATCGGCGCGGAGATCCTCGCCGGCAGCAGCAGCGCCCTCCTGCAGATGGCCCAGGTGATCGCCCACTCACATCACGAGCGCTGGGACGGGGCCGGATATCCGAACGGCCTCGCCGGCGAGGAGATCCCGCTCCCCGGGCGAATCGCGGCCGTCGCCGACGTTTTCGACGCCCTCACTCACGAGCGCCCGTACAAGCGTGCGTGGGAGGTGGACGAGGCCGTTGCCGAGATCCGCGAGGGTTCGGGAAGTCAGTTCGATCCGGCCGTGGTTGAGGTGTTCCTGCGACTGGATCACGACACCTTGCTGACGAGGATGCGTCCCGAGCCGAAGGCCTTCCAGGTACGGCGGGTCGCGGACGGTGCGGCGCTCATCGGGAACGGGCGGGTCCGATGAGGAGCCCTCGCGTCGGGCGGGTGATCGCGCCCGCGGCGGCCGCCGCGGTGGTGCTGCTGGTCCTCGTCGCGCTCGCGATCCACTCGAGTCAGACCTCCGCCCGACGGGCACTGGAAAACGGCTTCGCCGCCCACGCCAAGGTGAGCGCGGCGCTCACTCACTCGCTGTTCGCGTCGACTTCGGAAATCGACCAGGTCGCGGCCACCTACGGGACCGCGCACGTGAACCCGAACGTGCTGCGCCAGCAGGCCCGCGAACAGGAGGGCGCGGAGATCGTGCTGTTCTCCTCTGACGGGCGGGTGATCGCCTCCAGCGCGCCCAACGCACCGGCCTCCCTCGGCGACACAAGCTCACCGGCGAGCTACATCCGCAGTGCCCTGTCGGGTCAGGCGTTCTCGGTGTCGAACGTGATGATGCCCTCCAAGGGACTGGAAACGGTTGCGCTCGCGGAGAGCTTCCAGACCCCGTTCGGCCGGCGGGTGCTGGTGAGCAGCTTCCCGATCGCGACGGTATCGGGGTTCATCGCAGACTTTCTCTCCGGCAGCGCAACCGGGGCCGCGGCGCACGCCTACCTGATTGACGAAAACGGTCGCCTGATAGCGAGCTCCGCCGCTCCGAACAGCGCGGCCCGGCCGGCGATCAGCCAAGGCCTGCTGAAGGCCGTCGCCGGGCGCCAGAGCGGAGGGTTGGCACACGGCGAATACTTCGCCGCGAGCAAGGTCGAGGGGTCCGGTTGGCGTGTGGTCGTCACGGGCTCGCAGAAGAACGTCTTCGCGCCCGTCAGCGGCGCCACCAGCTGGCTGCCGTGGGCGTTGTTCGCGGGTCTGGCCGTCGGGCTCGCGCTGGTCCTCGTGCTCGTCGCCCGCCTGGTCGCAAGCACCGCCGCCCAGCGCGACGCCGACACACGCCTACGCGCCCAGGCCGAGCAGGCCAACCGTGCCAAGAGCGAGTTCCTCTCGCGCATGAGCCACGAGCTGCGCACGCCGATGAACGCGATCGTCGGGTTCGGCCAGCTGCTGGAGCTCGAGGAGCTGCCGGAACGCCAGCACGAGAGCGTCGAGCAGATCCTCAAAGCCGGCCGCCACCTGCTCGAGCTGATCAACGAGGTCCTCGACATCTCCCGGATCGAATCCGGGACCATGTCGATGTCGCTGGAACCGGTCCACCTCGGCAGCCTGCTGGCCGACACGCTCTCGCTGCTCAGGCCGCTGGCCGAGAAGGCCGACGTGCGACTGCTCGCCGACCCGGCCGCCGCCGACGTGTACGTCCACGCCGATCGCCACAGGCTCAAACAGGTGCTCGTCAACCTCGTCTCGAACGCCGTCAAGTACAACCGCCCCGGCGGCGAGGTGAGCGTCACCCAGGAGGCATCGCGCGACCAGGTCGAGCTGGTGATCGCCGACACCGGCTGCGGGATCAGTCCCGAGGGGCTCGAAAGGCTGTTCTCTCCGTTCGACCGTCTCGGTGCCGAGCGCACCGACGTCGAGGGCACCGGCCTCGGCCTCGCCCTCTCGATGCACCTGATGGAGGCGATGGGCGGGTCGATCCGGGCTGAGTCGAAGCTCGATCAGGGAACCACGATGCGGCTGGAGCTCCGCTCGGCCCGCGCCGACGTCCCGGAAGGCGAGGTCGTCGCCTCGGCGCCGGGCCGGACCAACGGGGCGATCAGGGGCACCGTGGCGTACCTCGAGGACAACCCCTCGAACCTGACACTCGTCGAGCGGACGCTCGAGCGCCTACCCGGCGTGAAGATGATCTCGGCCACTCAGGGCGGCCTTGGCCTGGAGCTGATCCGCGAGCACCGCCCGGATCTCGTCCTCCTCGATCTGCACCTGCCGGGTCTCTCGGGCGCGGAGGTGCTCGAGCAGCTGAAGGCGGACCCCGCCACGGCCCGGATACCGGTCGTGGTCGTGAGCGCGGACGCAACCGAGGAGCAGATCGAGCGCTTGAAGCAACTCGGCGCCGACGCGTATCTCACCAAGCCGGTCGACGTGCGCCAGCTGCTGGAGACGGTCGACAGCAAGCTGGCAGCCGCACCCGAGCTGCAGGGCGCCACGGCCGGCGTCCAGGCCCGCTCCTAGCTCCTAGCGTCTCCGCCGACCGGCAGCCGGCCGGATCAGCGTTTGCAGGGCTCCTCGTGCGCCGTGTTTTCCCCGCCTGCGCTGCCACCGTAGCCGAGCGTCGGGTCACCTTCGCGCAGTTGGGACGCCGGGATCGGGTCGAGCCGTTTTGCGAGGTCGGCGAGGAATGCGATCTGGCTGGCGGCGAGCGTCGGGTCGAGCTTGTCCATGTCACCGTTGTCACTGATCGTGACCAGGTAGTAGGGACCAGCAATTGCACCGATCTGCGGGATGCCAAAGGACTGGAACGCGCCGCCGACGCCGAACTGGGCCGGCGGGCGCATCAGCGCCGTGCGGGGCAGGTCGTGCGCGATCACCGCTTCGCGGGTCGTTTCGAACATCTTGCCCTGTGTCGTCCAGATCGCGAACGCCTCCGGCAGCCCGGTCGGTTGGTAGCCGCCATCGAGCTTGTCGTCCCACTCGGTGCAGCCAAGATGCTCCACCGTGAGTGCCGCGGCCGCTCGACCCATGATGTCCGGGTGGGCGTCGATCCAGCCCTGGCACTGGGGCAGGTCGGCCGAAAAGTGGCCCGGCCAAGCTGCGAACACCAGCGTGCGCTTGAGCCGCTCGGCCGCGGGCAGCGTGGCGAAGTAGCGCGCCAGCTGGACGAACGCGACGCCCCCGTTCTCCTCGACGAACCCGGTCCCGTCGGTGTGGGTGTTGAAGATGATCACCTCTTCGCTCTCACCCGGGAGCACAGCGGTCACCGCCGGCGACGGTACCTTCTTGAGCGTCCCCGTCAGCGTTACACGGGCATTCGGCCGCGAACCGGCAAGTGACCGCAGCGTGGTGCCCGTATCACGGTCGACGTAGAGCGCTGGTAGGTCCTGGAAGCCCGACTCGAACGGCCCGTAACAACCGTTGAAGGCTTCATATGACGCGTCGGCGATGAACACCACGGCGGCGGCGCCGAGTTCGTGGAAGGGCGACGTCGGCACCATCGCTACGCCGGGCAGAAGCCACGGGCGCTTGTAGTCCGCGCCGATCCATTCGGCTTCGCTGTGGCCGGGCCAGTTCAGGTAGGTCGAGTAGGGGGGCAGGAAGATGGCGGTCGTCGCCGGTGCCGGGGCCGGCACGTCGATCAGCAGCACCGCTCCCTCGGGGCTGGACCCGAGGGAGCCGCCAAGCGCGGTGGCCCACGACTGCACCTCCCCCGGGTACGCCGCCAGCGCGTCCTCGAGCGCCGCCGGGTCTTCGCCGCTGATGCTCAGCGGTGGAGCCGTGCCGCAGTACACCAGCGGCCCGCTCACACCCGCGGGCGGGGTGAGCTGCGAGCGGGGGTAATAGGCGGCCACCTCCACCGGACCGGCTCCGGGCCCTTCGAGCACTTCCAGCCCATAGTCCTCCGCCAGCCAGCGTTCGGTTTCGTACACGTCACACGGGATCAGGTCCAGTCCCGCGGCGGTGAACTCCCGCTCCAGCCAACGGATGTAGGCGTTGTGGCTGGCCGAGCCCGTCAGACGCGGACCGAAATTCACCATCCGCTGAATGTCCGAGCGCACCTGCGCGGGGGATGGCAACGGAATCGGCCGTCGCGGGCGTCGCGCCGCCGTGGCCGCCGGCACCCCTACGGATGCGAGTACAGATGCCAACCCCAACGTGGCCGCGCTACCCAGGACCTCGCGTCGCGTCAGCGCCGAGTCGAGTCCGCAGCGACCAGAACGCGCCGCGCCCCGAAGCCGAGGGGGCGATTCCGGCCGTCTCCCGGCGTCAGCCACCTTCGGGCGTCGTGTCGATGCCGGCGTAGGAGTAGGGGCCCGGGTAGCCGTCGTCCTGCACCATTCCCGGGCAGCCTTTGCGGAGGTTCTCGCAATCCCACTGCTGGTGGCCCTTGAACAGGTGGATGTCCAGGCGTGAGAGGTAGTAGAAGGAGAAGTTGTTGGCGTCCTTGTTGGGGTCGACTTCGGCCACCAGCGGTTCTTCACGCCAGCGGGTGCTCAGCAGGCGCTTGTCGGCCGAGTGTTCGCGCTTGAGGTACTTGTCGAACCAGGCGGTGGTGTACCAGTCGATCATGTCCGGGCCCCGCAGCGACGCTCCGAAGGCCTGGTTGGGGATGAAGCTGAAATCGAGGTGGGAGCCACCGCGGATGATGATCTGGCCGCTGTCCACGCCGGCCTTGCTGTAGGCGAGCGACTCCTGGGACTTGCCGAGCGGTTCGGGCAGCGAGGTGTTGGGCGTCGGCGGCAGCCCGTAGTCGGCGGACATGCCGAGGCCGGGCTTGGTGATCGGCACCGACGTGCGGTCGGCGGGGTCGGCCGGGCAGCCCTTCTCGCCGATCGTCATCGAGCCTCCCGCTCCGCCGGGCACTTCGGCACCTTCGGGTGTCGGTGGGCCGAGGTTGTCCCACGCCACCACCGCCTTCACCCGCGGGTCCCACTGGGCGATGTAGGAAACGCCCACGGCGCCGTAGGAGTGCCCGGCGAGCCCGATCTCGCTGCTCTTCAGCTCCTTCCACAACGGGTTGTAGGCGGCGTCCAGCCCCTTTGCCACGCGTTCGTTCTGCTTGGCCGCGTGGCTGGTGCCGGTTTCACAGCTGGCCACCGGCTCGTAGGCGTGCTTGGCGCTGGAGAGGAAGAAGTCCAGGGCGTCCTCGGTGCCGTCGTAGAAGGGACGTCCGTCGGTCTGGGCGGGGAAGCCTTCGTCTTCGTCGGGACCCTGTCCGAAGGTGTCGCTGCGTCCCTGACCCTGGGGATCGAAGGTCATGACCACGTAGCCGTCCTTCGCGAGCGCCTGGGCGGCGTACCAGTACATCTGTTCATCGGCCTGCACGGAGCCGTCGGTGATCACCACGCCCGGGCGCTTCGCGGGGCCCTGGCGGGTGGCCCAGATGCGCCCCGACAGGGTGGCGCCGCCGCGGGAGGTGAACAGCACGTGACGGACGATTCCGTCGTTGTTCTTTTCCCAGTCGTACAGGCGCACATCCCCGGCGCAGCCGTTGCCGCCGTTCCAGCAGAGGTCGGAGGTGAAGAGCCGTTCCGGGTCCGCCGCCTGTTCGGAGAGCGCTTCGAGGGTGTTGGTGTTTCCCTGTTCGGTGAGCTGCGCCTGGTATTCGGGCGTGTCATAGATCGCCTGGCGCTGCTCGGTGATGGAGAAGTTCTCCGCCTCCACCGCAGGGTTGAATTCGGTCGGTGGTTCGGGATATTCCGCCGGCGGTTCGGGCGCCGGCGGCGTCTTTGCGAACGCAGTGGCGGCCAGCCCCAGCGCCGCCACGAGCACCAGCATCGCTGTCCTCGGCAACACCCGCATCACGATCCGCGCAGCACTCATCCCACTCGTCCTCCCGGTCTCTTGTGTCACGCGTGCCGGCGGCACCCCTTGACGATGGCGACATCCGCGCCGCCGTCACCTTGAGTGCGGGCAACGACGCGCGATGGCCCGCCACTTACCCGCCGACGCCAGGAGGTAAACGTCGCGGGCGTCTGCCGATCACTGCTCGCCTCGCCCGGGGTTGCCGGCTTGCCTACGCGGGTAACTCCCATGTATCGGCCTCGAAGGCCCGTCCAGGGTACGGGACTGATCTTTCACCCCACGGAGGTCTGATGAACCGTCACGCTGAAGTGCTGAACCAGACACTCAGGCCCGCGCGCGACGCAGGTGATCTGCGGCCGAGGCTCGGCCGGCTGTGGCTGGGCGAGCTGCGGGATGACCTCGCCCGTCACGAGGTCCACGCCGACGTCGTTCGGGTCCCGGCAGAGGACGTGCTGGTGCTCAGGCCGCCGGCCTGGGCCCTGGTACCCGGGCCGCGGCGGTAAGCGCCCGTTCGCAAGACCCGCGGGGTTCCCGTCGATCACCCCTCGGCGGCGGGGTCGATCACCCCACCGCGGGAAAGGCGTAAACGGCGCCCTGTCCGAGGTTGCCGTTCACCGCTCGGCCGGGGGCCCCGAGCAGGGTCGTGTTTCCCGCCAGGCCGACCGACAGGCCGAGCTTGTCTCCGGCCGCGCCGCCGGCTGCGACCAGCTCGCTGGTCTGGGTGGCGGTTCTCCAGCCCGTCGTTGGCTTCACGAAGACGTAGCCGGCGCCCTGATCGGGGTTCTTGGCGATCGTGTGTCCCAACGCGCCGCTCACGATCCGCCCGCCGGAGATCGCCAGCGCGCCGCCGAACTGGTCACCGGTCCCCGGGTCGGAGGCCGTCAGTTCCGCGCTCTCCGGGACGGGGCCGCTCCAGCCGGAGGCGGGCTTCTCGAACACGTACGCCGCACCCTGTTCGGCGTCCTGGCCGCGGCGGTCGGGAGCTGCGACGACGACGGTTGATCCCCAGACCGCCACCACCCGGCCGAACAGTTCGCCTGCTTGGCCGCGTTCGTCGCTCAGCTCGGCCGCGCGAGTGTTGTTCCAGCCGCTGGGGGATCTTGTGAAGACGTAGGCCACGCCCCGTTCGGCGCCGGCGACCCGGTGCAGGTCGGCGCCGGCGACCGCGGTGGCCCCCGAGATCGCAACGGAGATGCCGAGCGCGTCGTTCGCCTGGCCGTCAGGTGCCGTGAGTTGGGCCAGCTGCCGCGGAGCGCGGACCCGTGGGGAGTGGGGGAGCGCGAAGACGTCCACAGCGCCCTGACCGGCGTGTTTGCCCACCTTCCGGCCGGGAGCCCCGACGAGCACCGTGTTGCCGGAGATGGCTACCGATTCACCGAAGAATTCATGCGACCTGCCGCCCCTCGCCGTCAGTACGGCCGCCGGCGTGGCGCCGCTCCAGCCGGATGCGGGCTTGATGAACACGTACACGGCGCCCTGACCGGTGTGTCCCGCGACTTCGCGGAAGGGGGCGCCGACGACGACCGTGTTGCCCGATATCGCCACCGACCTTCCGAACTCTTCTTCCAGTTGGCCCCTCGGAGCTTTCAGGCTGGCGGTCTGCCTCGCGTGCTCCCAGTGGGAGGTGGGCGCGGTGAAGACGTAGGCCGCGCCCTGTTCGAGTCCGGTGTGTGGGGCTATGTAGTTGATCGTGCCGACCACGAGCGTTCGACCCGAGACGGCCAGCGACCCGCCGAATTCTTCCCCGCTGGCTCCGGGCCGATCGGAGAGGTCGCTCTGTGCGCTGCCGGCCGCCGGCGCGCAGGCGAGCAGGGCAGCGACGGTGATCAGCACGGAGGGCGCCAGCCGTGTGCGCAGAAGCGACCTGCCCGGCGGTCCGCCCACGCCGTTCAGCACGTCGGGGGTGGTCATCTAAGCTCGCCTCCCACTCATGACTCGAACACAGATGGTCCGAAACATACCATCCGAAACCGACTGTTGTAGCCCAGCGGGTGCCTGAAGAGATCGAGCTCACACCGACGTCGCACATCGTGCTCGGTCTGCTGTCGATGTTCGGGGAGGCGACGCCGTACGACCTCAAGCGGATCGTGTCGGCCTCGGTGGGGCAGTTCTGGACGCTTCCCCACTCCCAGCTGTACAACGAGCCCGCGCGACTCGCGCGCGCCGGGTACGTCACGGGGACCCAGGAGACAGGGGGCAGGCGGCGCAAGATCTACCGCGTGACGGAGCGCGGGAGGGAGGCCGTGGAGAGCTGGCTCGGGGTCCTCACCCCCGAGCCCTACGTGCTCCGCGACCCGGCCCTGCTGAAGCTGTTCTTCGGAGCCGACGCCGGTGCGCTCGCCAAGGCGCAACTGCAGACCCACCGCCAGAAGCTCGCCGAATACGAGGCCCTCAAGGCCTCGGACCCCGGAGACGGGCGTCGGGGACCGTGGCTGGCCCTCGAGCTTGGGATCAGGCACGAGCGGGAGACGGTGCAGTTCTGGGAAGAGCAGGCCCGAACGGAGGCCGCAGGGGCTTGAAGCCCGCCCGGCACGGCCCGCTCAGGAGACGACCGGCTCCCGCTACCGCTCTCTATTCCGTGGCGGCGCCGGGCGATCTGCGCGCCGTGAGCAGCTCGGTGTCGTAAGTGATCTCGACCTCCTCGCCGGCGGCGTCGAGGATGCGGCGCATGTCCCGCGCGAGCGCGTCGCGCCGGGACTGCTCGAGCCGTTTGTGATCGCTGTGGGTGAAGACGTGCTCGACCCACTCGGCGTTGGCGACGGTCCGGCTCCAGCGCCAGCTGTGGGTCTCGGGCACGCCGAAGCGCTCGATCTCGCCCAGCGCCGCGGTTGCCGTCACGAGCCGCCCTTCGGTGTTGCCGAGGACGACGGAATGGCGAACGATCTCCGGCGCGTGGAGTTCGTAGGCCTCGCGCAGCTCACCGGTGAGCTCCGGGGGCGGCGAGGCGAAGTTCCAGAACAGCGCGATCCGCCCGCCCTCCCGCAGCGCGGCTGCCGCCCGTTGCAGGCCCGTCTGCGGGTCGATCCAGTGCCAGGCCTGTCCACAGGTGAGCAGGTCGAAGCTGCGCCCGTGCGGCTCCCAGGTCTCGAAGGCGGAGACCTCCACCACCAGCCCCTTGGCGCGGGCCACCGCGGCCATCCTCTCGTCGGGCTCGACGCCGAGCACGCGGCAGCCGTGGGCGGCCAGGAGAGCAGCGGCGATGCCGGTCCCGCAACCGACGTCAAGGACGTCGGAGGGCGCGTCGGCGAGCAGCTCCCGAACCAGCTCGTCCGGATAGCTCGGACGCAGGCGGTCATACGACGCGGCATCCTGGCCGAAGGACTCGGCCCGCTCACGGTCGGTATGCAGCACGCCCGAATCCTCGCAACTTCTCCACGCGCCGGGACGGCCCCGTGCTCAACGCGCCGATCGGGACCCGGGCGCGCGGGCGGCGCGGCGCGGATGCACGAACGGCTCGATTGGTGTTTACTAGGTGATGCATGGATCGGGGTATGGGGGCTGTACTGGCTGGGAGGGTGTCGCAACGTCGCCGCTTGGTCGCGGCCTGCGCGCTCCGGCGTCGTGCCGGGATCCTCGCTGTCGCGATGCTCGCGACAGCCGCGCTCTGCTTCGTGACCGCCGCGGGTGCGTTCGCCTTCAACGCGCAGGGAAGCGTCGAACAGGTCTACGTGACGGGCCTGGCGCCGTCCGCTCAGATGTCCTTGTTGGGGCCGAAAGGGGAAATCGTCTCCACCCAGACCGCCGACACGGAAGGCGGGCTGCTGTTCCGGAAAGTCGCGCCGGCGAAGGGTTACAAGGTCAAGCTGAGCCCGTCGGGCGAAGAATCGGGCGAACTCACCGTCTATGACCAGAAGCCGGCGCCGTGGGACAGCAAGACGCTCTACAAGCAGTCGATCCCGGAAAGTGGATACGGGTACCTGACGACTCGCGACGGCACCGAGCTCGCGTACGACGTCCACCCGCCGGGGATTCCGTCGGGCCTGGCCGGCTCGGCCGCGTTCGGGGCGTTCGAACCGCAGAAGAAAAAAGCCCCCGTTCCGACGCTGATCGAATACGCCGGGTATGGCTACGCCAACCCCGCGGGTCCGGAAAGCGGTCTGGCCCAGATCGCCAACCTGATGGGCTTCGCGGTCGTGGACGTCAACATGCGCGGCACCGGCTGCTCGGGCGGTGCCTTCGACTACTTCGAACCGCTGCAGAACCTCGACGCCTACGACGTGATCGAGATCGTCGCCCACCAGTCCTGGGTGCTCAAACACAAGGTCGGGATGTTCGGCATCTCCTACGGAGGCATCAGCCAGCTGTTCGCCGCCCAGGAGCGTCCACCGGCCCTCGAGGCGATCGCGCCGCTGTCGGTGCTCGACGCGACCGCGTCGACGCTCTACCCCGGCGGCGTCCTCAACACCGGCTTCGCGGTGGCGTGGGCCGAAGAGCGCCAGCAGAACGCCGAACCGGCCGGCCCCACCAACGGCGAGCACTGGGCCTACGAACAGATCGAAAAAGGCGACACCACCTGTGCGTCCAACCAGCAGATGCACGGCGAGGCGACGAACCTGCTCGGAGAAATCAAAGAAAACTCGACGTACAACCCGGCCGTGGCAGACGCGCTGGATCCGATCAGCTTCGTGCATAACATCAAGGTTCCGACCTTCCTGGCTTGCCAGTGGGAGGACGAGCAGACGGGCGGTCACTGTGCCGACCTGGTGTCGCACTTCACCGGCACGAAGAAGAAGTGGTTCACGTTCTCCAACGGCGTCCATGCCGACTCGCTGGATCCGTATACCTTCGACCGGCTCTACGACTTCCTGCAGCTGTTCGTCGCGCACAAGGCGCCGATCGAAAAAAAAGTGATCCTTCACGCCGCGGCTCCGACCATCTATCAGGCCGCATTCGGACTTCCAAAAGGCGACGAAGTCCAGGTGCCGGCGGACCCGATCCAGGAAATGCCGAAGTACGGAGAAGCGCTGAAGGCCTTCGAGGCGCTACCCGAGGTAAGGGTCCTGTTCGACAACGGCGCGGGGACCTCGCCGAGCGGCCACAAAACCCCCGGTGACCCCTATCCCGCCTTCGAACAAGGGTTCTCCACCTTCCCCGTCCCTGGCACGACGGCCGACACGTGGTACCTCGGCGAAGGCGGCAAGCTGAACGAAGCGCCCCCCGCATCCGCGGGAGAAGACTCCTACACCTCGAACGCGAACGCAACCTCGCTGACGGACTACCTCGGCGGTACTGGCCCGGGCGGGGAGTGGGGTAACGCCTCCGAGTGGGACTGGAACTGGGAACAGTCCAAAACAGGTTCCGCCGTCTCCTATGTCTCGGCGCCGCTGGCCAGCGACACCACCGTGATCGGTGGCGGCGCAGTGAACCTGTGGGTGAAGTCAGCCACTCCGGACGTGGACCTGCAGGCGACGATCAGCGAGGTGCGTCCCGACGGCAACGAGACCTTCGTGCAGGACGGTTGGATCCGTGCCAGCGAGCGCAAGCTCGCCACAACCGCGGAAAACATGTTCAAGCAGGAACCAACCCCGCTGCAGCCGATTCCCACCTTCCTGGCGTCCGACGTGCAGCCGATGCCCGCCGGTGAATTCGTCCCGGTCACGATCCCGCTGTACTTCGAGGGCCACGCCTACCGCGCCGGCTCGCGCATCAGGGTCACGATCGCCGCGCCCAACGGAGCGCAGCCGGTGTGGTCCTTCAGCAAGACAGAGCCGGAAGGCGCCACCGACAACGTGTCGATCGCGTTCGGCCCCAGCATGCCCTCCAACCTGACCCTTCCGGTCGTGTCAGGCGTCAGCGTGCCCCCGGAACTGCCCGCCTGTCCGAGCCTGCGCAACGAGCCCTGCCGGCCTTACCAGGAATTCGTCAACGAAGGTTCCTGACCGCGGCTCACGCCGCAGGGCGTGAGGGCCTCGACCGAGGCGCGTCGCGACACAAAGTCAGCACGGGTAGCGTGAGCGGCCGCTCGGGTCGATCGGCTACCGCGGCGCGGAGGCTCCGTCCGGGGGGCTACCGATGAGCGGTCTGTTCGCGCCTGCCGAGTTGACCGAGGGAGAGCTCGAGCTCCAGGGTGAGGTGCGTGCGTTCCTGGCCCGGGAGCTGCCGCGGGGAACGTTCACGCCCGGGCTCGGGATGGGCGCCCCGCGGGACCGGGCGTTCTCGGCCAAGCTCGCTGGGCGTGGGTGGCTGGGGATGGCCCTGCCGGCGCGCTACGGCGGCCACGACCGCAGTGCCGTGGACCGCTTCGTGGTGACCGAGGAGCTGCTGCGGTGGGGTGCGCCGGTCGGCCATCACTGGGTCGCCGACCGCCAGACCGGCCCGGTGATCAACCGCTTCGGCAGCGAGGAGCAGAAGCAGCGCTTCCTGCCCGCGATCTGCCGCGGCGAGCTGTCGTTCGCGATCGGCATGAGCGAGCCGGAGGCCGGCAGCGATCTGGCGGCGGTGCGGACGCGCGCCACGCGGGTGGATGGCGGGTGGGTCGTGAACGGCACGAAGGTGTGGACCAGTGGGGCCCACGAGAGCGAGTGGTTCGTGGTGCTGTGCCGCACGAGCGGTGAGTCCGAGGATCGCCACGCCGGGCTCAGCCAGCTGATCGTCGACCTGCAATCGGAAGGATTGACGATCAGCGCGATCCCGTTCCTGTCCGGGCACCGTGACTTCAACGAGGTGGTGCTCGCGGACGTGTTCGTTCCCGACGAGCTGGTGCTCGGAGAGGTCGGGGCGGGCTGGGCCCAGAACACGTCCGAGCTCGCATACGAGCGCGGCGGCCCGGAGCGCTGGCTGTCGACCTACCTGCTCGTGGAGGAGCTCCTGCGGTTGCGCTCGGAGGTGTTCGATTCCGAGCGGGCGTGGACGGTGCTCGGTGAGGCGACCGCCCGCTGGTGGGCGCTCCGTCGGCTGTCGCTGTCGGTCGCCCGCATGATCGACGGCGGCGAGGCGCCCGCGGTCCAGTCGGCGCTCGTGAAGGAGATGGGGACGCGCTTCGAGCAGGACGTGCTGGCGGATGTACAGAGACTGGTGGCACTCGAACCCACCCGCGAGGCCGACTCCCTGTTCGAGCGGCTGCTCTACGAGGCGGTCTTGAGCTCGCCTTCGTTCACGATCCGTGGCGGCACCAACGAGATCCTGCGCTCGGTGGCTTCCAAGGGGCTGGCAGGGCTGTGAGCGACTGGCTGCTGATCGACGGTGCGCGGCGGCTGCTGGCGGACACGTGCACGCATGAGGTGGTCCAGGCGGCCGAGGCGGACGGTTGGTCCGCAGGGGTTTGGGACGCCCTCACGGACGCGGGCTACGGCTCGATCTCCGAGTTGCCACTGGCCGATGCCGTGGGCGTGCTCACGGTTGCCGGCGAACACGCAGCCCCGGTGCCGCTCGCCGAGGCGGCGCTCGCCGGCTGGCTGCTGGGCGAGCCGCTGCCCGGCAGGGCGAGTGTCCCGGTCGCCGGCGAGCTGCGCCTGCACGATGGCCGCCTCAGCGGGACGGTGCGGGTTCCCTGGGGTCGCGCCGTAGAGCACGTCGTCGCGGTCGTCGATCTGCAGGCCGCGGTGATCGCGGTGGCGTCCGCCGAGCGCATCGAGCAGCACGCGAACATCGCCGGAGAGCCGCGCGACACGCTCGTCTTCGAGGCCGTCACGCCGGAGGATGTGCGGCCGGCCGCCTGCGATCTCCCCGAACGGGGCGCGCTTACGCGGGCGGCGCTGCTGGCGGGCGGACTGATGGGGATGGCGCGATTGACCGTCGCCTACGCCGGTGAGCGGCGGCAGTTCGGACGCCCGATCGCGGCCTTCCAGGCCGTCCAGCAGCATCTCGTCACGATCGCCCAGCAGGCGTGTCTCGTGGGCGCGGCGGTCGAGGGGGCGGCAGCCCTGCCGGAGGCCTTCGAGATCGCCGCGGCCAAGGCGACCGCCTCACGAGCGGCCCTGACCGCAACGCGTGCGGCACATCAGGTGCACGGCGCGATGGGGATGACCCAGGAGTACCGCCTGCACCACTTCAGCCGCCGGCTGTGGGCCTGGCGAAGCGAGTACGGCGACGAGCAGCAGTGGGCCGGCCTGCTCGGTCGTGCTCTGCTCGCCGGGGGCGCCGAGCAGCTCTATCCCACGATCACGGGCGGATCGGCCGCGCTCTGACCGCGGGTGCTTGCGTCGGGACTACGGCGCGAACGGCAGCAGCACGTTGGACGGATGCTGGGGATCGTGCAGGATCGTGATCGTCCCGCCGAGCGACTGCCCGAGGGTTGGCTCGGGCGGCAACGTGGAGATGGTGTCCGCGGTGCCGATCGTCAGGCGCAGGCGGTTGCCCGCCTTGACGATGTCGGAGGTGGGGTAGATCTCGAGCTTGTATTCGGTCGGTTCGTTCGGGGTCACTGCCTGTTGGCTGGACTTCGTGAACGGGTGCCAGGGCCGGATCACGAGGTGTTTGGGGCCGTAGGTGGCCAGTTCCGGATCGAGCGCCCGCTGGCTGGCGAGCAGGTACCCGGCGGTGATCTGGTCGGAGGCGCCCGACGGTTCGACTTCGCTGAGGATCGCGATCATGGTGGCGTCGGTGGTGCTGAGGGTCGCCCACAGGTTCGCCGTGATCAGCCCGGTGATCCTGGTGGGGGAGGCCATCGGCGGCGAGGTGTAGGTGAGCGAGGTCGCCTCGTAGGTGTTGTTGTTGGTGTCACACAGTGGGTTGGACTCGGCCCCTGCGGTCCACTGCGCGGTCATCCGTGTGCAGGGGCTGGATGCGGGCAGCAACGGCTCCGTGTCCCCGGCTTCGGTGTGTGGCGGGGTGCTCGTCAGTGAGCCGTCATGCAGTGACACGGGCGTGGACCCGGAGGCCGCGCCGCTCAGGTAGAGGTGACGGTATTCGGTCTTCGGAAGGGGGAAGCGGGTGAAGTGTTCCCAGCCTTCACCGTTGATCGAGTAGAGGTTGATCTTCGGCGTCTTCTGGACGCCGTTCTTGGCCCCGAGCAGCCAGTGGCTGAACCATTCCTGCTTGAGCGCCGGTTTTTCCAGTTCGGGACCCTTGGTGATGTGGTAATGGGGCGACATGATCAGGACGCGGTCGGAGGAGTGCTTCAGCGATTCCCACAGCAGCGGCTCGCCGCGCTGGAACAGGTCGTACCAGCCGCCCTGGATGACGACCGGCACGGTGATCGACGCCGCCCGCGTGACCGGTGAGCGCAGCCGGTAGAAGGGGCCGTCGTAGGAGCTTTCTTCACCCAGTGCCGAGCCGACCAGCTTCTGGCCGTCGAATTCGCCGTTCGCGATCAGGTGTTCGATGTAGATCGCCGCGGCTTCTTCGGGGTCCGCGCTGAGCGAGGACGGCGGCAGCGCCGAGAGGCCGGTCACGAGGCCCAGCCACAGCGGCATGAAGCCCGAGTCCAGCGCTCCGCCCTGGAAGGTCACGTCTCGATACGCGTCCGCCATCGGAATGTCCGCCCACACCGCCTGTACGGCGCGCGGCTTGCCTTCCGCGACCCGTTCGGCGTCGGCCTCTGCGAGCAGCAGGGAGGTGATGCCCATGTACGATTCGCCGGTCGCGGCGACCTTCGAATCCGACCACGGCTGCGCCTGGATCCAGCTGAGGACTTCCTTGTAGTCTTCCTGCGTTCGCTGCCCCCATGCTTCCCATTTGCCACCGGAAGCGCCGGTTCCGCGATCGTCCACCACCATCACGGCGAAGCCCTTTTCGGTCAGGGCCGGTTCGTCGCCGGCGATCCCCGTCGAGGATTCACAGTCCTGACCGGTCGGGTTGCCGGCATCCTTGTTGTAACCCGTGACGGTCAACACGGTCGGGTACTGGCCCGAGGCGGAGGGCAGGTAGACGTTCGCGCGCAGCACGGTTCCGTCGCTCATCGGGATGGCCACATTGCACAGACTCACCGTCGCCTGCGCCAGCGACGGGAGCACGCCCGCCACCCCACAGACCAGCAGTGACACTGACACCAGCCAGCGCAGCCGGCGTCCACGAATGCGACCCGTCCCCTGAACATGCATGTGCTGCGGTCTCCCTTCGGCCCCTGGGTTTCGGGCCCCTGGTTTTCGAACTGCCCGCCCTGAGCGCGGCCGAGTGACGGGGTACCCCGGCACGCGGGCGGCCAAACGTCCGGCTGCCGGCGAGGGCGCCGCTGGGGCGCGGCGCCCTCGGCGCCCGCCATGCCGGACGCCGAGGGCCTCGCAGGTTGTGGTCTACCGACTAGGGGTGCGTCAGCAGATACGCGGCACCCTGCAGCCCGACCGCGGGCACGAGGTTGCCGAGTTGGGCGTTGACATCGACGAGGTGCTGGCCCCATTCCGGCCCGAGGGTGTTCACGAGCACCGTTTCGGTGCGCGTGTCCTTCGGGTCGGTGGGCGTCAGCTGCAGCCAGCTGGCGCCGTTGCGGGCTTCACATCTGGCCGAGTACTGAGCCGGCGTGGCCACCCATGGCGTGGGCGCTTTGGGCGCCTGGACGACCGGCCCGAGGAGGCCGGGGAATTTGCCGCCGAAGGCGTTGAACGTCGGGTAGTAGGACAGCGACGGCCCCGCAAAGTGCCCCTGCGCGAGGATCGTCGGATTCACGCACAACACCTGTGGGTGTGCCACTTCGGGCAGGCCGCCCCCGAGGATTGCGGTCGCGCGCCCGAAGAGGGCGTTCGCCGGCGGTTCTTCGATAAAGCTCGAGTACGCGATCACGCACCCGGTCTGTCCGGCCACCGAGCATCCGGGGATCGTCTTGAATGTGCCGCCCACGTTCTTGCCTTCGGGCACGATCACCTGGCCGCCGAGCACGATCGCACCGACGAGGTGCTTGCGCAGCGTGGGGTTCGGTTCGATCTGTTCCTTGATCAGCTGCTCCAGCATCGCCGAGCCCTGGGAGTGTCCGATCAACTCGAAGCCGCGACCGTTGTTGTACCTCGAGATGTATTCGAGGAACGCGGTCGCCACCCCAACGTAGGCCTTGGCGGAGTCCGCGGGCGTGACTTCACCGAGAAAGCCATTGATCGCGGGGATCGTCAGCTGCGGGTAGATCGGCGCGTAGACGTTGCACACCTGCGAGAAGCGCGAGGCCTGGCTTTCGGCGATCGCGACCTCTTCGGGGCCGACTTCTTCGTTGGCGTTGATCGTCGGCTGGCTGCTCACGGTCGGGTAGACGTAGAAGCAGTCGATCGGCGGCTTCTTCGCCGGCTGGGCGTGTTCGACGAACTTCGCCCCGCCGTCGAGACGGACGGTGGCTTCCTCGCTGTTGAGGCACGGATTGCTGGCGAGCCCGGGCTTGCACAGCCACGTCGTTTCGGCCGCCGCCGGTGCGGCCGCCACCGAGGGCACGATCCATACACAGGCGAGCGCCGCCACAACCAGCCAGCTGCGTAGCCCCGACACGGAGATCACGGTCCTGCGCGATCTCCACTCTGGCGCAGTCATTTGCTTCCTCCCATCGCTCGTGCGGCACCGCTGCACCGTCCACGGCACGGGTCCCACCCGCTACCCGCTACCCGCGGCGCGCGGGCTCGCTGTTGCAGTCCGGGCCAATTCTAGCCACAAACTGCAGAACGTCTCAAACTCGTCAGGGGTCGATTCCGAGCAGCACGGCCTCGACCTCGCGCAGGCGCTCGGTGTCGCCGAGGATGCCCACGATCGCGTCGTTGTAGATGAACGACTCCGCCAGCCGGACGATCGCGTAGGCGAGCGTGGGCGGGGCGATCGCAGGGGCGAAGGCCCCGGCCTCGATCTCGTCGCTGAGCAGTTTCTCGATCAGGGTCACGATGCGCGGCTGGACCGGCCCTGCGCTCGAGTTCAGGATGCGCAGAACACGCTCCTGCTCCTGGGCGAGCAGCGCGCCGAGCCCCCGGGTGGCCGACACCTCACGGTTGAAGCGATCGAAGCACTCCAGCAGGGCCTTTGGACCGTGGCCGGGTATCGAGCGCCTGATCGCCAGAAGCCGTTCTTCGCCGAGGTTGGCGAGCACCTCGCCCAACAAGCCATCGCGGGTTCCGAACCAGCGGTGCATCGTGGCCCGCGCGAGCCCGAGCTCGCGGGCGATCGCCTGTACGTCGACGCGTTCGGAGGCCAGCAGGCGCCGGGTCGCGAGCGCCAGCGCCTCGTCGCGGGTGGCCGCCGCCGGCCGCCCGGGACGTGCTGTGGCGGCGTCGGGCATCTGGACAGCCTACGAGAGCCCGAGGCCAGCGTCCGTGGCGATCGCCCGGCGGTCCCTCGGCAGTCGTCCGGCAGCTGAGACCCGCGGCTGTGAGATCCGTCAGAATGACCCTTATGCGCAGGCTCCTCGCGCCGATCGCCGTGCTGGCCCTCGCCGTGGCTCCCGCCCCGGCGCTGGCGGGCGGCCAGGACGCGGCCACCACCCACGCCGCCGTCGCTGCCGCCTACGCGCTGGGGCGGGCAAGCGTGGCGGCCATCCCGGTGGCCCAGGGGAGGATCCAGAGCTACAACCGCAAGCTGGCCGCGGAATGCCCGGACGCGGGCGCCGGAACGCCGGAGACAGAAGCCTCCGAGCCGATGAGCAAAGAGGTGGCCGCCGCCCTCTGGTCGATCGAGTACGGCACCGCCGCCGGCCCGATCAAGGCCTTCCAGAAGGCGCTCAAATCACTGCACTGGACCAACGCGCGTTTCGACCACGCCGTCCACAGCTACGCCTCAAACCTCACCGGCCTGGCGACCCTGCCCCAGCCGAACCTCTGCAGCGACGTGCGGGCCTGGAAGGCGGGGAACTTCACGACGGTGCCCAAGGACGTGCTCGAAATCGACGAAAAGGCAGAACCGCTGAACCTGCCGTTCATCCCCTGGAACCTGGTCGCCCCCTACGTGCACGGACACGACGCCAGCCTGGTGAAGTACATCAAGGGTGCCGAACTGAAGACCGAGGAAGCCGAATTCATGCTCGGCCAGAAAGACTGGTACCAGGTGATCGAAACGCTCGGGCTGGCGCCCTAGCCTCAGCTTCCGGCGGCGGGGCTCACTGCCCGCCGGCTCCCAGCCGGGATGCCAGGGCGGCTCCGGCGGAGAGCTCGATCGTCGTTCCGGGGGCCGGCTCGGCGAGCACCAGTTCGATCAGCTCAGGGTCGCTGCTGCGGATCAGGTTGCGCTCGCCCGCGTCCGTGATGGCGCTCACGATCGCCGCCTCGGGGGCGCCGCCGCGGTCGTACTGGACCGTGTACGCCTCGACGCCGGCCGTCCCCGTGTGGCGGTAGACCTCGGTGCGGGCCGCCGGCAGGGGCGGCTCGATGGCGAGCGTGCGGAACGGCTCGCGCGGGGGGCGGGCCGAGTAGATGCCGAGCCCGTGCTTGGTCAGGTACCAGCCGACCGCGGTCGCGAGGCCATAGGCCTGCGGGTCGGCTCGCAGCAGGGGCACCAGGGTGGCGATCGCGTGGCTGGTGTAGTTGTTGCCCGGACCACCGGCGAACGTCAGCCCCCCGGTCACCGTCAGCGGCCGCCCCGGCTCGTCGATCGCGACACCGAGCTCACGCGCCGCGACCTGCACGGCCGAGGGGAAGCACGAGTACACGTCGACGTGCGCGATCTCGTCGATCGTCACCCCGGCCCGCTCGAGGGCCGCCCGGCCGAGCGCCCCGATCGCCGGCGCGGCGGAGAGGCTGTGGCGTTCGGCGACGTGCCAGCGTTCGTATGCCTGGGCGCCGGCGTGGATGAAGATCCAGCGGTCTCTCGGCACCCCGGCCTGCTCGGCGGCGCGGGCGCTCGTGAGGATCAGCCCGCTCGCCAGGTTGACCTGGATGTTGGCCGTGAGCAGCTTCGTGTACGGCGCCGCCACCATGCGGTTGGCGGGCGAGGGGGTGGCGATCTCAGCCGCCGTGTAGGCCCGCTGCAGCCATGCGTATGGATTGCCCGCGGCCACCTCCGAGAAGCGCGACCACAGCTCCGCGATCCGCTGCCTGTGGGTGGCGGGGTCCTCGCCCGTGTCGGCCCTCACGGCGCTCTCGATGAGCGCGTACATGTACACCGGCGGGGCCAGGCCGGCCGCCTCCTCGCCTGCTGTCACCGCCGAGCGGTCCTCGCCGAGCGTCAGCGGTGCCGGCACACTCTCGTCCTGGGTGCGCCACGACGGCGCTCGTCCCGCCCGCCGTGCCTCGCGCACCACGGTCACGGCCTCGCCCCCTCCGATCAGGGCCACGTCTAGCTCCCCGCTGGAGATCCTCGCCGCCGTGTCGTTCATGAGCACCAGCGGTCCGTCGCCGCCGAACATCGAGGTCTGCGCGGTGTCACGGGGGCTCGCACCGAGGTCCTCGGCGACCAGTGCGGCAGCGTTGCGGTAGTGCCAGCCGACGACCGGAACGCAGCGCACCGAATCGGCACGCCGCAGCAGCCCCTCCCCGGCGCCGCTGTCCTGCGCCGCGGCGCGCAGGGCACGGACCATCAGTGCCACCGGCTCGGAGAGCTCCTCGTCCCCGTCTCGGGCGAGCACCTGTCCGGCGCCGACGATCACGGGCGTGCTGGGGTCGATCGTCACGGGGCCGGATGATCACAAATCCGCCGCCCCGGGGTGCGGGGCAGCATGTCGGTCGGGCACGGCGCCGAGCGCTGGGGCGCTCAGCGTCGGTAGGCGGGTGGGGCGGCCTACTGGCTCAGTGCGTTGAGATTGCCCCAGGCCGCGCACAGCAGGGCGGAAAGCAGGGCTTCCCGCTCATCCTCAGTGCTCTCGTCGATGTCGTCGATGACGCGCATCACGAGTGCCGCGGCGAGAATCGGGTCAAGGGGCTGGTGGTCAGGTTCCATCATGCAACCGTCGGAGGTGATTGGCCGATCTGTATAACGGCCAGATAAAGGAATTGGGCCAAGATCAAGGGGGGTTGAGGACCTACCTGAAACTCTACAACGGTCCTATCTCGTTGGCCTGAAAAACCCCTCACCGAGGCTTGGAGTTGCGGTCCGCCCAGCAGGCTCCATCGGCCCAAGATCGAACACTGACTTAGCCATTTCGTCCAAGGCCATTGGTGGTAGGCCGACCTTCGCCGCCTGGACCCCTCTGCCTAGGCGGGACGCGGCTCGCGCCACATCGTCGCCACCGCCCGGCTGCCGTCCGGGGTGGTGAACTCGTCGATGCGCTCGAACCCGAGGCGTTCGTAGCGGGCGTGGTTTTCAGAGTTGCTCGACTCGAGATAGGCGGGCATCCCCAGCTCGTCGATGCGGACGAGGTTCTCGGCCAGCAGGCCCACGCCGACGCCGGCGCCGCGGTACTCGGGACGTGTCCCGACCAGGCTCAGGTAGAAGTGGGGAGGGTCCTTGGGGTGGGAGGCCCCGAAGCGCTCGATCAGCTCGACCACCTCTGGCCCGCGAGAACCCGCCAGCTCGTCCATCAGCGGCGCCACCTGTTCCTCCTGGAGCTTGGTGAGCTCGTGACCGCCCGGCGGGATCCATACCGACACCGCCATGAAGTCGCCGGCCACGAACACCCACGGGTAGCGCAGCGCGCTGCCGATCAGCATGCGCCACCACGGCGCGAGCTTGCGATGGTCCGGGAACGCCCATTTCCAGAGCGGGTCCTCACGGAAGGCCGACCACATCGCGTCCGTCAACGCGTCCAGCTCCGAAGGGTCGGCCACTCGCACCGGTGGTCCCGATTGCCCGGCTGGTCCGTCGGCCCCCATCGCCGGCGAGCCTAACGCCCGGCGCTGGACGCCGCTCGGGCCGCCTGAGGTAGAGTCGCGACCGTGGAGCGCCAGAAGCTCATTAACGGCCTTTCCGGCCTGCGCCTCGCGGTCGGAGTGTCTTCGTGGGCCACTCCGCGGGTGGCCGGCAGGCTGTTCGGACTGGACGCCGAAGCGAACCCCCAGTCGCCCTACCTCGCCAGGCTGTTCGGGATCCGCGACGTGGCCCTCGCGTGGGGGGCGCTCAGCAGCACCGGCTCCGCCCAGCGCCAGTGGCTCGTCGCCGGGCTGGCCTGTGACGCGGCCGACGCCGTGGCCGGGGTCGTCGGTGGCCGGGCCGGCTATCTGGCACCCGTGACGAGCGTGCTCGTGACCGGCACGGCGATATCCGCCGCGTTGCTGGGGGCGGCTGCCCTCGGCGACGACGGCTCCTCGCAGGACTGAAGCGCAACAGCTCGGGGCTGCGCCTAGGGCGTGGCGGCGGGGATACCTCCGCCACGCCCTGGGAGATCGGCGCGCGCCCCCTCCAGCTGAGCCCCGCTCAGCCGGTGAACTTGGGCTTGACCATCGCCGGCCGCGGGTGCACGAACACGGCCGAGCGGGCGATCGCGGGACACACGCTCTCGCTCATCACGGTCGTGACCGACACCTTGTGGGCCCCGTAGTGGAGCTTGGCGGGGTCGATGCGTACGTTGAACTGGCCCTTCTGTGCCTGTGCGGCGGTCAGCGTCTTGAGCTTGTGGCCGTCGAGGTAGAAGGTGATCTGTTTGATCCCCAGCGCCGCGATGTGAACCGTGAAGGAGCTCTTCTTGGCGCCGCTGCCACCGTGGAGCACCAGCAGCGACTCCGACAGGGTGCACTTGGCCTGCACCGCCTGCTGGGCCTGCTGGGGCTGCGGGGGCTGCTGGCCGGCCGCCGGCACGGTCACGACCACCTGGTTGGAGGTCTTCGATTTACCCGCGCCTTCGATCGTCGCTTCGTTGGTGAAGCTGCCCGGGCCCGTGAGGGCGCGGTCGCAGGTGAAGGTCTCCGACCCTCCGACCAGGAGTTCGGTGTTCCCCGCCGGGGAGATGCCGCCACAGTTCGCGTCCGCGAGCGCGGACAGCTTCAGGGGCACGTTGCCCGTGTTGCGCACGATGACCTCGTAGTCCACCGTCTGCGACGTGGCGCCCTGGAGTCCGGCCTTGGTGAAGCCGGCTCCGGAGCCCTGGATTTCCTGGAGCTTTTCGATTTCGAAGTCGGGTTCGGCGGGCACGTTCGTGACCACCTTGTTCGAGCTCGCCTTCTTGATCACGCCTCCCACGCGTGCCATCGCACGGGTGTGGGAGTGCACGGCCTCCGGCTGGGACTCGCGTCCGAATTCGGCTTCGATTTCGGCCACGTTGGCCCATTCACCGGCGGCTTCGAGAACGTGATGGCAGGTGAAGACCTCGGTTTCGTGCGGCTCCAGTTCGGTCGTTTCGGCCGGCGAGACTTCGGTGCAGTTGGGGTCCGAAAGTTCAGAGAACTTGAGCGACCTGTTGCCCGTGTTTGAGACCTTGATCTGGTACTCGATCGTCTGCCCCAGCTTGGCGGTCAGTTCGTCGCCCGTGAACGCGGTCTCGGTGCCTTCGACCCGCTGGGCCTTTTCGATCGTGAATTCCGGTTCTTCGAGCGTCTGCACTTCGACCTTGTTGGATTTTTCCTGCACCTCGCCGCTCTGGACCGTGACCTGGTTGGACCAGGTTTGCCCGGGCGTGGTGAGCGTGTGTTCGCAGGTGAAGGTCTTGCTGTCACCCACGTCCACTTCGGTCGCGTCCGAGGGGGACATGTTGGTGCAGTTGTCGTCCTGCAGCGGAGAGACGTTCAGGGGGAGTTCGCCTTCATTGGTCACGATGATCTCGTATTCGACCGTCTGACCGGCCGTCGCCGACAGCGGGTTCGTAGTAAAGCCGCTGTCAGCGCCGTTGATGCGCTGGAGCTTTTCGACCGAGAATTCCGGTTCATAGGCTTCGACGATGACCGTGTTCGATTCGAGGCTTTCGGATCCCTCGTCTTCGTCTTCGGCTTCGATTTCAGCCGAGTTTTCCCAGGTGCCGGATTCACTTAGTTCTTCTTGACAGGTGAAGCTCTCACTTTCGTCGGCTCCGAGTTCGGTCTCGCCTTCGGGGGAGATGCCCGTGCAGCCGAAGTCTTCCAGTGGCGAAAAGGACAGCGTCGAATCGCTGATGTTGGTGACGACGATTTCGTATTCGACGGTCTGCCCCACTTCAGCTGTGAGAGTCGCGGTGGTGAAGGACTGGTCCTCGCCGGCGATCCGCTGGTACTTTTCGATCGCGAATCGCTGCCCCTCGACGATGTGCGGCCGTGCCGCCAGAGCCGAGCCGGCGAGGACGCAGAAGATCGCCATCGTGGCGAGCAGCAGCGTGATCACGCGAGGCCCCCGGCGCCCGGTCACTGCGGTACGTCCTGCCTCGGTTCCCGAAGCCGTGCTCCCTGCCCGAAGAGATCCATCCATGGTCAGCTTCTTCCCTTGACGCGATTGACTGGTGAACGCCACCTGAGGGGCGCTTGCTGCTCGTGGACGAACGTACCAGCCGTTGCCGTTCATGAACAACCGACTACGGTGCCAACCCTCACCAGTAGAGGGCAGAACTCCGCAGGCGTGCGCCCCCCGGTGGCCTCGCGCAAGCGATCCTGCATTCCCGCATCGCCCGGTCGGACCAGATCGGAGCCGCTACGGCGGGCCACCGGTGCGGCCGCCGGGACCCTGGCCCCGCGACCCCGGGCCGACGCGAGACGCCGCCACGCAGGAGAACGAACCCCAGCTGCGAAAGCAGCTCTCGTGAAAGCTGCTCTGCTCGTGAAGCGCAATACTGACGAGCCCGTGTCGGAGGAGCCCCTGATCTCGAACGAGACGCCGCCGGACCCGGTGCGGGCCCTGGCCGAGGGGTGGAGCTACTGCCTCACGACCGAGGAGCCGCCGGCCGGCCTCGCCGGGAGGCTCCCCGAACTGTTCGACCCATCCGTCCGCCTGGACTTCTCCGAGCGCATCTTCAACCCGAGCGTGTACGAGGGTCACGAGGGCCTGCGGCGTTGGAGGACCGAGCTGGCCGAGGTGTGGGCGTCCTTCCGGGCCGATCCCCAGGAGCTCTACACGGGCGAGGACGTGTTCGTGGTGTTCCTGGCCGAGGTCTCCAAGGGCCGGCTGAGGGGCACCGAAGCAACACGCGAGACGGCGTTGCTGTGTAGGACCCGCGGCAAGCGGATCGTCGAGTTGCGCTCGTTTGTGGACCGCACTATGGCGCTGCGCGAGGCGGGCCTCGAGCACGCCGTCGCGACCGCTGCCTAAAGCCTTCCCGAGCGCCTTCTAAAGCCTCCCGAAAGGGTTTCCGGCGCGCGATAACACGGTTGCGCTATTGGCGCACCGGGTGTGAACCGACGCCCTTCGGGCGGGGTTGGGAGAGGTGTCCGAACGATCTCCAAAACCGCCCCTGGAGGCCTTGCTGATGATGGAACAGGAACAACCCATACCGAACACCCCGGCCTACGCCGACATGGTCCTGCGCGCGATCGATGACATCGACGGCCAGGGCGCCGAACGCCGTGACAGCCTGCTCGCCGACCTGCTCTGCGCCTCGTGGGGAAGCGTCGTCGCGCAGAACCAGTGAAGCGTCTTCCTGTGAGCGCCCGCAACGTCGCTGGTGCTCCCGGTGCTCGCTCTAGCACGGTTGTGCGATCTGACGCTCACCGACGCGACACCACGCTGGGTCGAGGGTTGAAGAGGTAGGGGCAGGATCGCCCCGTCTAGAGGGGAGACACGCGACCCACCTCCAGGGGTCGCGCCAGGGGGAGCCGAGCGCCCGGATAGCGCTCGCTCCCCCAAACTTTTCCCGCCCCCGGCGCTGACGGAGCCCGCGGCCGAGGCCCGCGCCCGGGTCGCCGCGCCGAGGCCGGCGGCCCCCGGTAAATTGTGCGGTCGGATGTCGCTAAAGGAGGAACGTCTCGCGGTCGTGGAGGAGCACATGCGCTCGGAGAACGAGCACCGCTTCGAAGACACGCTGCAGACCTTCGACCATCCCCGCTACGAGATCGTCCCCACCGGGGACGTGTACGACGGGGCCGAGCAGGTCGCCGAGTACTACCGCACCAGCCGGGCGGCCTTCCCCGACCAGCGCAACGAGAACGTCGTGTTGCACAGCGCCGAGGACTCCGTGATCGCGGAGTTCGACCTGTTGGGAACGATGCAGGGAGAGCTGAGGGGGATCCAGCCCACCGGTCGCTCGTTCCGCTGCCGCATGTGCGCGCTGTTCCTGTTCGCCCCCGGCGAGGACCGGATCGTGTGCGAGCGGATCTACTTCGACCAGGCCTCGATCATGCAGCAGCTGCTCGGAGCCGGCTAGGGCTCAGCCGGGCAGCCCCGCCGCCTTGAAGGCCTGCTCGGCGCTGTTGAAGTAGTCGATGCGGGACACCCTGCCCTCGCGTAGGCGGCAGACGATCCCGTCCTGGCGTTCGATCTCGATCCCGCTGGCGGCGCCGGTGGCCTTCATCCGCAGGATCACCACGACGTACTCGCCGGCGTCGATGAACCGCTCGGGGTCCATCGAGAAGCTCGACCAGGCGCTCGACCAGTCGCCGACCCAGCGCCGTACCCCCTCCAGGCCCCGGTACTCGGTCCCGTCCATGATGTCGTGGTCCACGACCAGCACCTCGGGGTGGGTCGCCTCCCAGTCCGGCATGCCGGACTCGATGAAGCGCCCCAAGGAGCGCCGCACGATCTCGACGTTCTCGGAGGGCACGGGCGTCACCCGCGGCGGACCGAGCGCACCAGGGCGAGCCCGGGAAGCTGGGGCAGGCGCCGCACCTTCACCTCCTCGAAACCGCTGTCCCGCAGCCACTCGGAGACCTGCTCGGTGGAGTAGGTGTCGGCGCCGGAGGTGAGGTGGAAGAACAGCCCCAGGTAGCTGCCGCTGTCGGGAGCTCGGCCGCGGGGCCGGTCGTACAGGTCGAGCACGCACAGAGGGGCGCCAGGTCGCACGGCCGCAGCCACCCGCTCGAACAGCGCACGGACCTGCTCGGGGGAGAGGTGGTGGATGATGTTGAACACCAGAGCGCCGTCGTGGGGGCCGCCGAGGTCGGTCTCGAACATGTCGCCGTCGACGTGTCGAACCCGCTCGGACATTCCCGCCTGCGCGACTATCTCGCGCCCGATGCGGGCGCTCCCGGGCAGGTCCACGACGGTCGCCGTCAGCCCCTCGTGGCTGCGGCAGAGGGCCATCGAGAACTCGCCGTGGGCGCCGGCGACATCGAGCACCGAG
The DNA here is from genome assembly GCA_963846255.1 of uncultured Solirubrobacteraceae bacterium. GTDB lineage: Bacteria > Actinomycetota > Thermoleophilia > Solirubrobacterales > Solirubrobacteraceae > Palsa-744. Next base: position 1,938,390 of record CAWJVE010000002.1, on the reverse strand, counting down.
CTGGATCCGGCCGGCAGCCGGACCGCCTTGGCGACCGCCGCGCTGGACAGCTTCGCAAGCTGGTACTGCCCGGTGATGTAGGAGCGCCAGTAGGGGTCATCGGGCGGCTTGTCGTGGAGCTCCACCGAGCGGCCGTCCCTGACGAGCCCCTCGAGATCCTGCCACCACTCCCAGTAGTGGATGTTGTCGGCGAGGAAGTCGCCCACGTAGGTCGAGGACCCCGGGTCCAGCCACTTACGTTGCCGTGAGGCGATCTCGAAGCGCTCGCCGCCGAGCTTGAGGACGCCCGCCACGGTGAGCACTTCGAGCACCCTGAGGGTGCCCTGCTCGCGAAGGCCCAGGCGCTGTGCGAGCTCGTGCGAGCTGGCGGGCCCGGCGGCCAGCTGGCTGAGCATCCCGGTGCTCTGGGCGACCTGCAGCGAACGCGCCACCGGCATCGCGAGCATCGACAGGCCGACAGGCTCGGGGACGAGGTTGAGCACCCCGCCGAGCCGCTCTTTGAGATCGTCGTATCGGACCCCGATGCGCACGGCGGCACCCTATCCGGCACCGTTCGCTCGGTGCGGGGAAAACGCTCGCGACGGGGTCGGAACGAACCCTCTCCGAACGCTGCCAAAGCTCGCAAAATGGCTACAAATCGGCACTTTTGAGGTGCTTCTTCCGCTTGACCAGAGTGATAGGTTTGTAGACGAGAATGGAGTTGCGCTGAGAGTCCGTCCAGGGCGGGCGAGCGGGGCGACAAGAAAACCTGGAGCGGCGGTGGATTCATGGATGAGGATGCTCGGCCGGCTACCGGTATTCGCGGTGGCCTGACAGAGACGCCAAGTCGGCGTCGGTGGCTCGTAGCGCGCGGCTCAGCCGCGGCGCTCACCCTCGCCGTGATCACAGGTCTCGTCCTGATCCTCGGCGCCACCGGAGCCTCCGCCTCGACCCTGAAGCTGGTTCAGGGCAACGGTGGCGCGCTCGGTCCGCTCGCCAGTACCGCCTCCGAGAGCGCTCCTGCGGGAAGCGCCGGATGCGTCGTCAACTCGCTGCCCTCGTTCATGGACCAGGGCGAGTTCGGCAAGTCATCGAGCATCGCGGACGTGGTCGAAGTGGAGTGCGAACCGGTGTACGCCGGCCACACGATCCGCTTCAGCTCCGCAGAGCTCTACAGCCGCTGTCAGCACCACCTCAGCTGGTCGCTGCCGTATCCGTACTCACCCCAGAGCGGCTCCGGCTTCTCGGTCGCGCTCGACAACGACGGCAACGCCACGGCCGTGATCTGGGGCGGCCCCGGGTGTGCCGCCGGGGAAAGCCTGATCTCCGCGCACATGGAACAGGCTCCCTACCTGACCGTCACGACCGCGTTCGTGGTGCAGCCGCCCCGAACCAGCCCGCCGGGCGTATACGCGCTGCCCGCTGAAGAGGTCGAGAACGAGGAAACCAGCAGCGTGGCCACGATCATCCACGTCGAGTTCCCGCCCGTGTACGCCGAGCAGGACGTGAACATCAACGCCGAACAGCTGTACTCCCGCTGCCACATACCGCCGAAACTGGTGTGGGTCGGCGCGGGTGGCGAAAAGCTCGAGGGCGGCTCGAATCTGGATGGCCTCAAGCTCGACAACGACGGCAACGCGTTCGTGGTGGTGCTCGGTGGGGGGTCGTGCGCGAGCGGCCCCAGCGAAATCGAAGCGAGCCTCGAATCGGCGCCGTACACCACCTACACGACGACCTTCACGATCCTGCCGCCCCAGCCGACGCTGCCGGTGTCCCCCGGCTTCACGATCGAAAAGCTCCAGCGCCTGGGCGGCGAACCCACTTTCACGAAGAGCGAACTCACGGGCCAGGTCGGTCAGACGGTGGAATACGAAATCGTCGTCCGCAACACCGGCAACACACCGCTGCAGTTCAGCCATTTCCAGGACCCCAACTGCGAAGGGATCTCCGGCGGGCCCGGCGAAAAACCGCTCCAGCCCGGACAGGTGACCGCGTTCAACTGCACCCACAGGCTCACGGCGCCCGGCAGATGGGTCAACGCCGCCACGATCGAAGGCAACGAAGGCACCGGCAAGAAGGAATCCAACGAAGTGGTGGTCAAAGTTCCGCCTGCTCCGCCGGTGCCGGGCTTCACGATCGAAAAGCTCCAGCAGATCGGCGCTGGTGCCTTCACCAAGAACGAACTCACAGGTGCGATCGGCGAGACCGTCAACTACGAGATCATCGTCCGCAACACCGGCGAAGTGACCCTCAAACTGTCGAACTTCCAAGACGAAAAATGCGAAGGCATCGCCGGCGGCGCGAGCGAACTGGCTCCGGGCGTCTCCACCACCTTCACCTGCAGTCACAAGCTCACGATGGTGGGCGTGTGGACCAACGTCGCGACCATCGAAGGCAACGAAGGCACCGGCAAGAAGGAATCCAACGAAGTGGTGGTCAAAGTCCCGATGCTCGGCGAACCCGCCTTCACGATCGAAAAGCTCCAGCGCATCGAAGAAAAAGGCAACTTCACGAAGCAGGAACTGACCGGGATGCTCGGGCAGACGGTGAACTACGAGATCATCGTCAACAACGTCGGCAACGTGACCCTGACGTTCAAGAACTTCGTCGACACCGAATGCGAAGGCATCGCCGGCGGACCCGGGCCGAGCGGGGAAATCAAGGTCGGCCAGTCGGCCGTGTGGACCTGCTTCCACGTCCTCACCAGCACCGGCACCTGGCCGAACGTCGCCAAGGTCGAAGGCAACTCGGGCACCGGCGTCAAGGAATCGAACAAAGTCGTCGTCAACGTGCCGCCGGAACCGAAGCTCGCGATCGAAAAGAAGCAGATGCTCCCCGGCGAACCGGCCTTCACGACCAACGAACTGACGGGCACCGTGGGTCAGGTCGTCAGCTACGAGATCATCGTGACCAACATCGGCAACGTGCCGCTGAGCCTGTCGAACTTCGCCGACACCCAGTGTGTGGGGATCGCCGGCGGCGCTCCCGAACTGGCCCCCGGCGACTTCACGATCTTCACCTGCACGCACGTGATCACGAGCGCGGCCCCCTACGTGAACGTGGCGGCCGTGGAAGGCACGCCGCCGCCGGGCCAGGGTGCTCCGGTGAGGGTGGAATCCAACATGGTCGTGGTCAGGGCAGTCGAACCGAAAGGCCAGGTCATCGGCGAAAAAGTCGGGCCCCCGGCCGTCTGCGCCGTGAAGCCCGGCACGCTCGTGCTGAAAGGCGTGGGCGGCCCCAAGCGGCACAAGTTCACGGTCGAGGTGAGGTCGGCGGGCCTCAAGCAGGTCACCTTCTTCCTCGACGGGCGCAAGATCAAGACCTTCAACGCCTCGAAGGCCTCCGTGCCGAAGTTCTTCAAGGTCAAAATCAACCCTGCCAAGCTCGGCAAGGGACCCCACCACGTGTCGGCCGTCGGCCTGCTCGCCGACCCCCAGTGCGCCCCGGTGAAAGCCAGCGCCGTGTTCGTCCATCCTGGCTCGGGCGCCCGCCGCCCGAACTTCACCGGCTGATCGCCGGCGCGCCAGGCGCGCCCGATCGGTTCACCGGCTGATCGCCGGCCTCAGGCGCGCGGGTCAGACGATTTCGATCGGGGTGCCGACTTCCACCATCGGCCACAGGCGGGTGATGTCGGCGTTGCGCATGCGGATGCAGCCGTGGGAGGGACGGCCCGGTATCAGCTGCGGTTCATCGGTCCCGTGGATGCCGACCACGCCGCCCCCGGGCCACTCGCTGAGGCTGGGGGCGTAGGCGCTCGTGCCGAGCGCGAAGGGCCCGTACACCGGGCCGCCGATGGCGAGCAACTTCTCGGTGACGAAGAAATGCCCGGAGGGTGTGGGCAGGCTCGGACGCCCGACCCCCACCGGCGCGGTGAAGATCACGTGGCCGTCGCGGTAGAGGCTGATGCGCTCGCTCTCGCGGTTCACCCGCAGGTACTCGTGGAGCTCGTGCGTTTCGCTGAGGTCGCTGGCGACCACCCAGCCCACGCGCCCGTTGGGCCGCCCGGGGAGCGGAACCTCGATCCACTCGCTGGTGCCGATCGTGTAGGAGCGAAGCGTGATGTAGACCTGGGCCTGGCCGTCCGGCGTCAGGAACTGAAGGTGGCCCACGATCTTCGAGTGGGCGGAGGGGGAGGCGTGTGCGGGCGCCGTCGCCTGTGGGTAGGCCCAGCGCGTGAGCGACTTCAGGTTGGACAGCGTGGCGACGGTCGCGGTGGCGCCCGAGCTCGCCTGTGCGGGCAGGGGTTCGGCTGACGCCGCTACGGGTGCCATGATCGCGAACGCTGCCGCGGCGGCGGCTACTGAGAGAGTGCCCGCCGCTCGGCGTGCGCCTGCGCGGATGTCCTTTCGCACACGGTGTCGCACGGGAGGACCCAACAAGATATCGCGGTCCGCAATTTGCGGCGCAAGCGCGCGTTCACACGCTCAGGCGATGACGCCGAAGTCCTGCGTGTAGGTGGCGCCGGCCTGGCCGCCGGAGAACGATTCGGGCGCTGCCGCGGCGACGCCGATGCCGGAGTCGCGATATTCACCATTGAGAATGTTTTCGCGGTGGTCGGGAGAGTTCATCCAGGCGCTCACGGTGGCGGCCGGAGTGGCGAGGTAGAGGGTGGCGCAGTCGATGTTCTCGCCGAGCTCGTAGCCCTGGCTGGGGCTCACGTAGCCGCTCGCCAGGATCCGCGTGTTGAAGGCTTCCCCGGTGGGGGTCGTGTGGGAGAAGTAATTCCGGCTGACCATGTCTTCGGAGTGGCCCTGGGCCGCCGCCAGCAGGTGCGCGTTTTCGTTCAGCAGCCGACTCTCCGTGCTGGGCGCGTTCGCGGTTGATCAGGCAGAGGATGGCCGCCCGCACTTCGGCCAGGTTCGAGCTGGTCGGGGTCAGTTCGGTGTTGCTGCAGTTTTCCGGTGCCGGCGCGGCTGCCGGGGCGGGGGATGTCAGTTCCTGGACGGGCAGGTTGCGCCGCGGGTTGCTCACCCGCCGGTGGTGGGTGGCCCGGTAGCGGGCCGTGTGGCCGCAGCGACGGCCACGTGCGTGAGCCCGCTGCGTGTTGCAGTTGCGCGAGCCCGCCCGGTGATGTGAACGGGCCGCCAGTGCCTGGCTGCTCGCCGCCAGCGCCGCTGCGATCGTGATCGCAACGGCCACGAGGACCGCTACGGGCCGCTGGGAGAGCTTCAGGGAGGAGGTCGGTTTCAAGGGCTCGTGAGCGATGTCGCGCCGGCGGGGCCCGGAGGCCGGTGGCGCCGATGGTCTGCGAACTCACGAGGGCTATCGGCCGGCCCGCGGCCCACGGGCGCCAGGGGCCTGCCGGTTGGACGAATGGTCGGCTCGGCCACCACCCGGAAGGGCGCACGTGCAGCCACCGCCACGAGGCGTTGGACGGCGCACCGCCGACGCTCCCGGCGGCCAGCGAGCCTCCGTCAAGCCGATGACGCTGACATCCGATCGGACGCGCGAACGGACGGATGCTGCTCGGCTGGGAGCGCCGGTTCCCCGGCGCCCGTCGTTACTACTCGCTCACGAAGGAGCTGTCAGCCCGCGCGAACGGGCTCGCGAGGCTCGCTGCGAGGCTCGTCGCGACTGCTGATCCGCTTCAGCAGTTCGCGCTCGGCTTCTGCTCCCTTGCGGGTGGCCGCACCCGCAAGGTGGGTGGCTCCCCGCTCCACGCTCCAGTATCCGGTGGGGGTCTGTTTGATCGTCAGCTCTGCTTGAGGCATGTTCTCCTCCGACTCTGTTGGAGCCCCCTTCTGCTGGCTGCCCGCACCCTGCACGAACCTTCCTTGAACGCCCGAGCCCCGGGGGACAGGGTCCGGTGGGGCGCTTCGCTCGTCATGCAGCACGTGCGGCGCAACTCGACACCGAGCTTAGGACATGTGTGGCAGGTCGTGTTGCGATACGGATAAATCCTGCGCAATTTCGGCACTTGTTCTAGCTCGGACGGCTATCCCTGCGGCCGCCGCCGTGATAAAGGCCCGGATGGCGCCCCACGCCGCCCGAACCCCGCTTGGGGCGGCCGGCCCTGAGCTGGCTCAGTTGCCCCGGCGGCCCATCTGGCGGCGCATGCGATGCACCCGGCGCAGCTCCTCGACGGCCTCGTCGCGCCCCCCGAGGACCGCCACCGATGCATCGCCGAGCAGCAACTCGGGCTCGATCCGCCGGCGCACCAGCTCGCCCGCGACGGCGTCGGCCCGCTCGGCGCCGGCGCCTGGGCGGGAGCTCACGACGCGCTCGAGACGGCGCCCCCGGAACAGCAGCCCGACCCCGTCGTCGAGCGCCCACCCGCCTGGGATCGAGCCGTCACGGACGGCGGCCAGCCAGACCGGCAGCCGCTCGGGCTCGCCGTCGGCGTGGACGCTCAGCGAGCCTTCGAGCAGTCCCAGCCCCTCGAGCGTCTCGGGTGCTCCCCGCGAGCGGGTGACCCCGGCGGCGAACCAGCACATCGCGCCGGCGCTGAGACCAGCGAGCACAACCCCCTGCTCCCAGGCGCGCATCAGGATGCGCTCCAGTCCGTGGGCCCGCCAGAGGGCGAGCAGGTTGTGCATCGAGCCGCCCCCGACGTACACGATGTCCTGTTCGAGCACGATCTCCTCGAGCGCCCGGGTGGTCTCGCTGAGTCTGAACAGGGACAGGTCGCTGGCCACGCAGGTGCGGTGCGCGAAGCGCTCGCGGAAGGCGTTCAGGTGCGCGCCCGTCTCACCGGAGGCCGTGGGCAGGAACAGGATCTTCGGCTCGGCCGTCCCCGGCAGCGACAGCACGAAGTCGTCCAGCAGCGGGTTGGCCGGCTCCATCGTGAAGCCGCCCCCGCCCATCGCGAAGATCTGCCGGCGGTCCTGCTGCTGTTGGGGGGTCGCCGTCAAGCGCCAGGCCCTCGCCGGCGAGCACGCAGGCGGCCGCGCCTCACGCTGCCACCAGTGCGGGCCGGCGGGCCCGGGCGGGGGTGGGCTCGGGGACGACCTCCTCGGTTGGCCCAGCCGTGCTCGCCGAGCCCTCGCCGAGGTAGCTGACCGCCAGGCGCGTCTCCCGGATCCGTCCGCCCGAGACGGCGACCCGGTAGGCGCCCGCCTGCGGGCTCGAGCTGACGGCGCGTTGCAGGCGGGTGCCGCGGAAGTGCAGCGCCACACCGTCGTCGGCGGCATATCCACCCCGCATCCCATCCGCGACCGCGCGGTGGTACTCGGCCCGGCGGGCGGGCTCCGCGTCGTAGTGGACGCAGTTCGAGAACGGCAGCAGCCCCAGCCCCTGGACCGGGCGGGGGGCGCCGTGGAAGGCGCTGAGTGCCTCCTCGAACCAGCACAGCGAGCCCGCCGAGGGGCCACACAGAACGATCCCCCGCCGCCAGGCCTCGTACAGAACCTGATCGAGCCCGTGGGCCCGCCACGCCCCGAGCATGCTCACGACGTTGCCCCCGCCGACGTAGATCAGCTGCTGGGAGAGCAGATGGCTGGCGAGGTCGTCCTCGACGCCGCCCATGCCCTGGTCGCGTCGGAACAGCGACACGTGGCTGGCGTCGCAGCTCGGGGCGAAGCGCCGGTAGAAGCGCACGACGTAGTGGTCGGCGTCGCCGGAGGCGGTGGGCAGGAAGCAGACCCGTGGGCGGCCCGACCCCACCAGCGAGAGGATGTAGTCGTCCAGCAGCTCGCCGTCGCGCTCCATTGAGAAACCGCCCCCGCCGAGAGCGACGATCTGGGGGGTTGGCATGGGCACCGTGGTTCGCTCTCCTTCTCCTCGGCCGCCGGTCGATCTGAGGGCAGCGATTGCAGTTGCATGATCGGCCCCCGGGAAGCTGTGAGGTATGGACGCGCGTCCCACATCCCGCGTGGGGGCGTGGACACGCGCACAGGACGCGTCCGCGGCGCCGGCTCCTACAGTTGCTGCTCGTGGACCTGGGTGGCTTCAATGGCGTCGACGCGGGCGTGCCCGCGCGCGGGGCCGGCACAGCGGCGATCTCGATCAGGGGCGTGGTCAAGCGCTTCGGCCCGATCACGGCCGTCAACGGGCTCGATCTCGAGGTTCCGAGCGGGGTCTGCTTCGGGCTGCTCGGCCCCAACGGAGCCGGCAAGTCCACGACCATGCGGATGCTCACCGCGCAGTCGCTCGCCGACGAGGGCGAGATCTCGGTGCTCGGCTATCCGATGCCGAAGGACTCAAAGCAGGCGCGTCTGGAGATGGGCGTCGTGCCGCAGTTGGACAACCTCGACGTGGAGCTCACCTGCCGCCAGATCCTGGCCGTGTTCGCGTGGCTCTACCGGGTCCCCCGCCCCGAGCACGAGCAGGCCATCGAGCGGGCCCTGGGAATCGCCAACCTCGTGCCCCGCGCGGACACGATCGTGCGTGAGCTGTCGGGCGGCATGCGCCGGCGACTGCTCGTGGCGCGCGGACTGATCCACGAGCCGCGCCTGGTGCTGCTCGACGAGCCCACGGTGGGACTCGACCCGCAGGTTCGTCAGGAGCTGTGGACGCTGATCGACGGTCTTCGCGAAGCCGGCACGACGGTGCTGATGAGCACCCACTACATCGAGGAGGCCGAGCGCCTGGCGGACACCGTGGCGGTGATGTCGGCGGGTCGGATCATCGCCCAGGGCACGCCCGCGGAGCTCGTCCGCGCCCACGCGGGTGAGCAGGTGCTCGAGGTGTACGGCACCCCCACGCAGCTCGAGCAGGTGACGGCGCGCGCCGTGAGCGCCGGCTGGTCCAGCCGCCGCAGCGGCCCAGCGCTGGCGATCCTGCGCGCCGAGACGCTCGACGGCGAGGCTCCCGACGGCGTCATGCGCCCCGCGAACCTCGAGGATGCCTTCGTGGCCCTGACCGGGGAAGCAATCGAATGAGCTCCGAGACTCCCACCGCGCGCCCGGTCGTCGCGGGCGAGCCCGCTGCCGGTGTGCGCCGGATCGGACGCCTGGAACCGGCCGCCCTGTTCGGCGTGATGAGCCGCGACATCGCCATCTTCGGGCGCAACTGGCGCTCGACCACCTTCTCCTCGATCGTCCAGCCGACCGTCTACCTGCTCGCCTTCGGGCTCGGGTTCGGGACGCTCATTTCTCACATCGAAGGCGTGAGCACCGTCGAATACATAGCCACCGGGGTGGTGGCCACCGCGGTGCTGTTCTCCTCGGCCTTCCCGGGGATGTTCAACACCTTCATCCGCTGGCAGTTCCAGCGCACCTACGACGCGATCCTGGCCGCGCCGGTTGACGTCGAGGAGCTCGTCACCGCCGAGGTACTGTGGATCGCGCTGCGCTCGGCCGTGTACGGGCTCGCGCCGCTGCTCGTGGGCATCGCCTTCGGGCTGAACCCGGAGATCGGGATGCTGCTGGTGCTGCCGATCGGCTTCGTCACCGGCTTCGCCTTCGCCTGCTTCGGCGTGACGATCGCCGCCGTGGCGAAAACGATCGACAACTTCAGCTACATCACGAGTGCCGTGCTGACGCCGCTGTTCCTGGTGGCGGGCACGTTCTTCCCGATCAACAAAGCCGAAAACCTGGGGTTGTGGATCGTCGCCCAGTTCAACCCCCTCTATCACTGCGTTCAGCTCGTCCGCGACGCGTCCTTCGGCGACCTCGGCCCCGTTGACCTCTACCACGCGGCGGTGCTGATCGGCTTCGCGCTGCTGATGTGGCGCCTGGCCGTGAGCCAGCTCGGCCGCCGGCTGATCGACTAGCGATCTTCGCCCAACTGTTCTGTTGCGCTCGCCCGAGCGCGAGCGGTGCAGCCGCCGCGAAGCCGTCCACATCGCCTGCCGGGATACTTGTTCCGGTGTCCCAGCAGAACGTGGAACTCGTCACAAACCTGCAACCCGCGCCGGACGTCGACATGGCCGAACTGCTGCGCCGGGACGACATGTGGTCGGCGCTGGCCGGCGTCGTCGCGCCCTTCTTTGACCCCGACTTCGAGAGCGTGCCTCCCGGAGTGCCCGGCACGGAGAGCGTCCATTTCGGTTTGGACGGACTGCGGGAGGCGTGGCTGGGTTGGATCGAGCCGTGGCTGACATATCGAACGGAGATCAAGCAGGGCATCGACGCCGGGGATCGGGTCCTACTGCTCACCCAGGACTACGGTCGCCGTGAGGGAGTCGCGGAGGAGGTCAAGATCGATGGCTCTGCCGTATGGACGATCAGCGAGGGGAAGATCGCTCGCGCGGAGTTCTTCGCAGACCGCGCCGATGCCTTCAAGGCCGCGGGGCTGACTGAGTAGCTCCGGCTCAAGCCGTGGGGGAGTCTCAGGGTGCGCTCAGGCTCCACTCAGGCGGGCGCTTCATGCTCCTCCATCGAATGAGCGCCTCGCCGAACAGCCCGACCCTTACGGCGTCCAGCCCCTCCGCCGCCGCACCGGCGCGAGTGGGCAGCCCGTGGCGGCTGCGCGATCGCGCCGGGGCGGTCGCGGTGCGGATCGGCCGCCCGGAGCTTTGGGCGCTGGTCGGCCTGACGGCCTTCTTGAACCTGTGGGACCTCAGCCGCAACAGCTGGGCGAACGTGTACTACAGCGCCGCCGTGCGCTCGATGAGCTCGAGCTGGCACGACTTCCTGTACGCCTCCTTCGACCGCTCCGGCGTGATGACCGTGGACAAGCCCCCGCTGGCCCTGTGGGTGCAGTCGCTGTCGGTGCGGGTCTTCGGCTACCACCCCCTGAGCATGCTCGTACCGCAGGCCCTGATGGGGGTCGCGAGCGTGGTGCTCGTGTACGACCTCGTGCGTCGGCGCTTCGGGCGTCTCGGGGGCTTCATCGCGGGCCTGGCCCTGGCGCTCACGCCGATCACGGTTGCGATCTCGCGGCACAACAACCCCGACGCCCTGCTGGTGCTCACCTGCGTGGCGGCGGTGTGGTGCGCGGTCCGCGGACTGGAAGGCGGCCGCACGCGCTGGCTGCTCCTGTCCGGCGTCTGCGTGGGGCTCGGCTTCGAGACCAAGATGGGAGTCGCGCTGGCCGTGGTCCCCGGGATCGCCGCCGCCTGGATATGGGTCGCACCCGCTGCCCGGGGAAGGCTCCACGCGCTGCGCCAGCTGCTGGCGGGCGGGGGCGCGATGCTGCTGGTGGGCGGAGCGTGGCCGGCGCTGGTCGAACTGACCCCGGCGAGCTCTCGTCCCTGGATCTGCGGGCACCAGCGACAACCGTGTCCTCTCGCTGATCTTCGAATACAACGGCCTCGGTCGCGTGGACGGGCAGGCCGGAGGCCCGGCCGGCGGACCGGGCGGGGGCCAGAACAACATGTTCGGCGGAGGCTCGGGCCCGCTGCGGCTGTTGAACTCCGCCCTCGGCGGCCAGGTCGGCTGGCTGCTCGGGTTCGCACTCGTGACGACGCTCGCGATGGTCCTCGCCTCGCGTCTGCGCCCCCGGGACCCGCGCAGCGGGTGGCTGATCGTCGTCGGCGGCGCCTTCCTCGCCGGTGCCGTGGTGTTCAGCTTCGCGAGCGGGATCTTCCACCCCTATTACGTCTCCCTGCTGGCGCCGTTCCTGGCGGCCCTCGTGGGGGCCGGCGCGGGTCAGCTGTTCGGCCGGCACCTGAGCCTCAGGCTGGTGGCCCCGCTCGCGATCGCAGCCGGTGTGGTCGTCGAGCTCGTGATCCGCGACCGGTATCCAGGCCAGCTGCACTGGCTGCTGCCCGCGCTGGTGGGCCTCGGCGTGCTGACGATCATCGTGATCGCGTTCGCGCGCTCGCCACGGGCGCGCGCGGTCGCGCTGGCGGTCGCAATCGCGGCGCTGCTGGCCGCGCCCGCGGTGTGGGCGTTCGACACCCTCTCCTACGCCACCAGCTCGACCTTTCCCTCCGGAGGCCCCGCATCGGCCGAGACCGAAGCACAGGGCTTCGGCGCGGCGGGACGCGGCTCCCTACGCGGCTTCGGCGCCGGCGGCGCAGCCGGCCCCGCGCTGTTCGGCTCCTCCAGCTCGAGCTCAGGCAGGGGCCCGGCCGGGTCGGGCGCGGCCGGCGGCCCCGCGCTGTTCGGCTCCTCAGGCTCGGCAACCAGCTCCGCCGGCCCCGGTTCGGGCGGCCCGCCGCCGGGCGCCGGCGCAGGCTTCGGCGCCGGCTCCCCCGGCGGCGGGGGCTCGCCCGGCGGCGGCTCCGGCGGCAGCCCCTTCGGCGGCAACGCCTCTTCGCTGAACACGGCCCTGTCCTACATCGACGCCCACGGCGGCGGCACGCTGGCGATCTCGAGCCAGTCGGGCGCGGCCGCCTCGATCATCGGCCGGGGCGCCAACGTGGTGGGGATCGGAGGCTTCTCCGGCCGCGAGAGCGAGGTCAGCCGCTCGTGGCTGGCCGCAGGAGGTCCGCAGCGGCAAGATCCGCTGGGTGCTCGCCGAAGAAGGCGGTCCCGGGCCAGGTCGTCGGCGGTCTCGGGTGAGCTCCGGCGGGCTCAGCGCGCTTGGGCGGGAGCCGGCTCTCCGGCGGGGCTCGTCGTCCGCGCTGCTCGGCGGTGCAGGAGCCGGCAGGCCCGGCGGCGAAACCCGTGTCGGCTCCAAAAAGGTGATGGCCGTGGTCGAGAAGGCCTGTAGCCGGGTCGAACTATCGAGTTCGAGCTCGACGGCCACGGGCAGCTCCCGCTCGACCGCCACGGGCAGCCTGTATGACTGCAGCGGCGACGCACAGGCGATCGCCGGCTGACCGCAACAGCCGCCGTTCCAGCCTGTTCTCTCCAATATAGGTCCAAGCGCCTCGTCCAGCTCGGACTGCGTTCGGAAGGAGATGCGGCCCCGGCGTGCAATAACGATCTACTAAAGGGCGCAACTTCCCGCCTATAGGGGCGTCCATATGGGTAGATAAAGGTCGTGTACGCCGTTACCGGGAGGTTCCAATGAGGGTGAATGTAAGAATCCTGCTGCTCGCAAGCGCGCTCGTCTGCATGCGCTCGCCTTGTCGGCCTCCGCCGCGTACGCGTCGTTCGGCATCGAAAAGTTCGTCGCCGTCAACTGCAAGGTCGAAACCTGCGCGCAGGACACATCGTGAAAGCCCCCTCCGTTCACCTACTCCGAACCCAAGGAACCGACCCCAAGACGAAGAAGAAAAAAAGAAGGCTTCACGCAGGCCGGCGGCCGGGTTCCGTTCGGGATCACGGACTTCAAGGTGAAAACCGAAGGCAGCCTGCCGACGGCGAAACCCGAAGGAGCGCCCGTCACGCACATCCGGACCGACGTGGCGCCCGGGCTCGCGACCAACCCGCAAGCGCTCCCCGCAGTGCTCCAAGGAAGCGTTTGGGACCACAGAACTGGCCCCGGGCACTGGCGTCTTCGGCCCGCCCACCTGTTCCGGCAAGCACCGTGATCGGCAAGAACATAGTCACGGTCTACGAACCGGAAGCCAAACTGGACGTGCCGCTCGAAGGCACGGTCTACAACCTCGTGCCCGCCGAAGGCCACGCCTCGGAATTCGGCGTCGCTCTCGGCGCCCTCTGGCGCGCGGGCGTGTTCGCGCACACGCTCATCAAAGGCAGTGTCGAATGGGGCAAGGGCTCGGCTCTCGATCCCAAATTCCTCGAATCCGGGACGAACGCGGGTGACTACCACGACTACTTCGAAATCGAAGTCTCGCCCGTGCTGCCGCTGATCAGCTCGCGCCTGGTCTTCTTCGGAAACGAAAACCAGGAAACGAAAAAAGCCGACGACTTCATCACCAACGCGACCAGCTGCCCAGGCAACTCCACCACCACCCTGAGGCTCGAAGACGAAGAAGTGGTCCTCGGCGCGGAACCCAAGCCGTACACGCCGACACGACCCACCTCGAAAACTGCGGCGCCGTGCCCTTCGAACCCGGCTTCTCGGTGACGCCGGCCACACTCGTCCAGGACCAGCCCGACGGCTTCGCCACGGAAGTCTCCGTCAACCACGAAGCCACCGAGCGAAATCGACAACTCGCGAGGTCAAGAGCATCACCGTGACGCTGCCCGAAGGCATGACGCTGAACCCCTCGGCCGCCGCCGGACTGACGGCGTGCACGCCCGCGCAGGCGCGCATCCACAGCCCGAAACCGGGCGTCGAATGCCCCGCCAGCTCCGAAATCGGGACCGTCAGCCTGGAAGTGCCGACGCTCCCGGCCGGGTCGCTGAAAGGCAGCCTCTACCTTGGCGGGCCGGAATCCGGCCCGATCACCGGACCGCCCTACACGATGTACCTCGACGCGGAGTCCGCCAGGTACGGCATCTCGGTGCGCCTGAAGGGAGAAGTGTTCCCCAACGAAGCCACCGGGCAGCTCACGGCGGTCTTCAACGAACTCCCCGAACAGCCGTTCAGCAACGCGATCCTGCACTTCAAGGAAGGCGCGCTGGCGCCTGTCGCCAACCCGCTCGCCTGCGCGACCGGCGCCGCCACCGCGATCCTGACCCCCTACTCGGAAACCGGCGCCAAGGCGCGTCGCCAGTGCGCTGTCGTTCTCCGGCTGCACCAACCCGCTCGCGCTGGCACCGGCCCAGAGCACGTCCATCTCGGACACCAACGCCGGCGCAAGCACCGCCTTCACCTTCAACCTCGAACGTCCGGAAGGCAACCAGTACCTCGGTCAGATGAGCACAACGCTGCCGAAGGGCCTGGTCGGGACCGTTCCGGCCGTCGAACAGTGCCCCGAACCGCAGGCCTCGCAGGGCAGCTGCTCGAGCGCGAGCCAGATCGGCACAGCCACGGTGCTCTCCGGGTCCGGCCCGACGCCGTTCTCGTTCACCGGCCCCGTGTACTTCACCGGGCCCTACAACGGCGCCCCGTACGGCCTCTCGATCGCCGTTCCGTCAGTCGCCGGGCCGTTCAACCTGGGCACGGTCCTCACGCGGGCCACGGTCAACGTCCAGCAGTACACCGGACAGGTGGTCGTGACCACCACGTTGCCGAGGATCGTCAAGGGGGTCCCGATCAGGATCCGCAAGATCACGGTGGCGGTGACCAAGGCGGGCTTCATGCGCAACCCCACCAGCTGCGCCGCCATGACCACGGCGAGCTCGGTCACCGGGTTCGTGCCCGGTAGCTCCGAAAGCGCCACCGTCGCGGCCAGCTCGCCGTTCCAGGTGGGTAACTGCAGCGCCCTGGCGTTCAAGCCGTCGTTCACCGCCAAAAGCGGCGCGAAGGTCTCGAAAGCCAACGGGGCGAGCCTCGAAACGACGCTCAAGATGCCCTCCGGGCAGTCGAACGTCAAATCGGTGCTCGTGCAGCTGCCCAAGCAGCTCGTCTCGCGCCTGACCACGCTCAACAAAGCCTGCTTGGCAGCGGCCTTCGAAAACAACCCGTACTCGTGCCCGCCCGGCTCGTTCGTCGGCGGCGTCACGGCCAAGACCCCGGTGCTGACCGGAACGCTGACGGGCGCGGCAGTGCTCGTGTCGCACGGCGGCGAAGCGTTCCCCGACCTCGACCTGGTCATGAATGACGGGGCCGTGCGGGTGATCCTCGTTGGTCACACCAAAATCACCAAAGGCATCACGACCACCAACTTCTTCGAAACACCGGACGTGCCGGTCACCTCGATCACGGTGAACCTGCCGGTCGGGGCGCACTCGGCCGTCACGAACTTCGGAGAACTGTGTGCACAGCCGCTGGTCATGCCCACCACCATCACCGGCTGGAGCGGCGGGACCCCAGTCAAACAGAACACGATCATCAAAGTCTCCGGCTGCGGCGTGCGGATCGTCCGCCAGAAGGTCGTCGGCAACACGGCCTACGTGACGGTCCAGACCTTCGCCGCCGGACGCATCAGCGGCAGCGGCTCGAACCTCAAGACCGTCTACCGCAAGCTCAAGGGAGCCTCGAAGTCGGTGTCCTTGAAGGTGCCGCTGTCGGGCTCGGGCCAGGGTCGCCGGCGGCCGTTCAAGGTCAAGGTGAGGGTGGGCTTCGTGCCGAGCAAGAAGAGCGTCGGCACCTCCAGCGCCTTCAAGACCGTCGTCTTCCGCTAGCAGCGGATCGCCCGGACCGCATACCAGCCTCACCCCGGCAGTTGCCGGGGTGAGGGCGGTCCCAATCGCTTCTGCCGCTGGTCAAACGTCCGATCTTGGCTTACATTCTGAGGACATGGATGTGGTGTCGGGTATGGATGCCTCGAGCACGATCGGTGCAGGAGACGGCGAGGAGCAGGCGGCCGCGGTGTTCGCGGGCATCCGCAGGCTGAGCGCGATCGCCGACAGCGCCTCGGAGCCTGAGGAGATCGTGCGGGCCCTGGCCTCGGAGCTGCTGCGCTCACCCGGCGGGGACGAGGTCCACGTCCACTACCTGCAGCCCCCCGGACAGGAGGGCGACGAGCTGGTCGTCGTGTACCTGTTCGACGGCGAAGGTCGCCTCAGCTACCGCGTTCCGCGGGCCGATCGCCCCCCGGGCGTCAACTGGGTCGCCTCCACGGGGAGCAGCTTCCTGGCCGCCCACGCCGACGAGCTCACCGCCAGCGTGCCGCGGCTGGCCCAGACGGGACCTGTGCGCTGTGCCGTGCTGCTGCCCCTCGCCGACCGCGGGGAAGCGCAGGCGGTGGTGATGCTCGTGCGCCGCTCGGCCGACGCGCTGGGGGCCGGCGAGGTCGAGCAGGCCAGTGCCCTGGTGCAGCAGACCGCAACTGCGATGGCGCTCGTACAGGCGCGCGCCGAGGCGGGGACCGACGCGGTCACCGGCTCGATGAACCACCGCGCGATGCGCCGGCGTCTGGGCGAGGAGATCGATCGTGCCTCCCGTGGCGGGGGCCTACTGTCGTGCCTGCTGATCGACCTCGACGACTTCAAGGCCGTCAACGACCTCTATGGCCACGCCGCCGGTGATGCCGTGCTGCGCAGCGTCGTCCAGGCCCTGGTGGGCGAGTTCCGGGCCTTTGACCGCGTCGCCCGCTACGGCGGCGACGAGTTCGTCGTGATCCTCCCCAACGCGGGCGTGCAGGCGGCCGCCGTGGCCGGCTCCCGAGCCCTCTCGCGGCTGCGGGCGATCCGCGGCGAGGGCGGCATGGCCCACGGTGTCTCGGCCTCGATCGGGGTGGCGGCCTGGCGCTCGCCGATGGGCATCGACGAGCTGCTCGTGGCAGCGGACGTAGCACTGCTGCGCTCCAAGCGCCAGGGCAAGGGCCGCGTCACGCAGGCCCCCGACCGCGTCTTCTAGTCCCCGCAGCGGGCCTTCCCCGGCGCGGGCCCGGTTTTCCGAGCGCCCAACGCGGTTTTTGCGCCCTACTCTGCGAGACTCCTTCCCCGCGAGGGCCGACTGCCCGCCGTCCGACTGCGAGGAGAGCCGATGTCGCAGAACAGCTTTGGTGCCAGGGACAAGCTCGCGGTCGGCGAGCGCGAGTACGAGATCTTCCGGCTTGGACGTGCTGCAGCGCGAGTACGACGTGGCGCGCCTGCCCTTCTCGCTGAAGGTCCTGCTCGAGAACCTGTTGCGGACCGAGGGCAACGGCTCGGTCAGCGCCCCGGACATCGAGGCCCTGGCGCGCTGGGACGCCAAGGCCGACCCCAGCAAGGAGATCTCCTTCACCCCCGCCCGCGTACTGCTGCAGGACCTCACCGGTGTGCCGGCCGTGGTCGACCTCGCCGCCATGCGCGACGCGATGGCCGACATGGGCGGCGACCCGGCCCGCATCAACCCGCTGGCGCCCGCCGAGCTGGTGATCGACCATTCGGTCCAGGTCGACGCCTTCGGCACTCGCCGACGCCTTCCGCCTCAACGCCGAGCGCGAGTTCGAGCGCAACCAGGAGCGCTACCTGTTCCTGCGCTGGGGTCAGGGTGCGTTCGAGCACTTCGCCGTGGTGCCGCCCGACACCGGGATCGTCCACCAGGTCAACCTCGAGTACCTGGCACGGGTGGTCTTCGACGACTCAGAGCGCGGCCAGGCCTACCCCGACACGCTGCTGGGGACCGACTCCCACACGACGATGGTCAACGGCCTCGGCGTGCTCGGCTGGGGGGTGGGCGGGCATCGAGGCCGAGGCGGCGATGCTCGGACAGCCGGTGTCGATGCTGATCCCCCAGGTACTCGGCTTCAGGCTCCACGGCGAGCTGCCCGCCGGCACGACCGCCACCGACCTCGTGCTGACGGTCACCGAGAGGCTGCGCGAGCGCGGCGTGGTGGGGATGTTCGTCGAGTTCTACGGCGCCGGGCTCGCCTCGCTCCCGATCGCCGACCGCGCCACGATCGGCAACATGTCGCCGGAGTTCGGCTCCACCTGCGCGATCTTCCCGATCGACTCCGAGACGATCGCCTACATGCGCCTGACCGGGCGCCCCGAGCCGCAGATCGCGCTGGTCGAGGCCTACGCCCGCGAGCAGGGCCTGTGGCACGACGAGCACTCCGAGGAGCCCACCTTCTCCGACCACATCGAGCTCGACCTGAATGAAGTGGAACCCTCGCTCGCCGGCCCCCGCCGCCCGCAGGATCGCATCCCGTTGCGCAGCGCGAGCGGGTCCTTCCGCGAGGCCCTGGCCGAGATCATCGGTCGCGACGGCGCACCCGCGCCCGCCGGCGACGCCCACGACGAGGCCGAGGAAGAGAGCTACCCCGCCTCGGACCCGCCCGCCAACGGCGCCCCGGGGCACCACTCCGAGGCGCCCGCCGAGACGCTCACGACGCACAGCGGCAAGCGCCCCCGGGGCGACCGTGGCCGAGACGCTCGAGCGCAGCCACAGCGCGCGCCCGGTGACGCTCGAGGGCGAGACCTTCGAGCTCGACCACGGCGACGTGGTGATCGCCGCCATCACCAGCTGCACCAACACCTCGAACCCGTCGGTGATGGTGGGGGCCGGCGTGCTGGCCCGCAACGCCGTGGCCCGCGGGCTGCGCTCCAAGCCGTGGGTGAAGACGTCGCTGGCGCCGGGGTCGAAAGTCGTCACCGAGTACCTGGACCGGGCGGGCCTGACCGAGCCGCTGGAGGAGCTCGGCTTCAACCTCGTCGGATACGGGTGCACGACCTGCATCGGCAACTCGGGGCCGCTGCCCGAGCCGATCTCCGAGGCCGTCGGCGAGGGCGACCTGGCGGTCGTCTCGGTGCTGTCGGGGAACCGCAACTTCGAGGGCCGCATCAACCCCGACGTGAAGATGAACTACCTCGCTTCGCCGCCCCTGTGTGTGGCCTACGCGATCGCCGGGACGATGGACATCGACATCGTCGAGGACCCACTCGGCCACGATCAAGAGGGGCGCGAGGTGTACCTGCGCGACATCTGGCCCTCCGAGCAGGAGGTGGCCGAGACGGTCGCCCACCAGCGTCCAGGCGGACATGTTCCGCAAGAGCTACGGCGAGGTCTACAGCGGCGACGAGCGCTGGCGCGGGCTGCCCGTGCCCGAGGGCGAGCGCTTCGACTGGGACCCCAGCCTCCACCTACGTGCGCCTGCCCCCGTACTTCGAGGACATGCCCCCCGAGCCGGCCCCCCTGCGCGAGATCGAGGGGGCCCGCGTGCTGGCATTGCTCGGGGACAGCGTCACCACCGACCACATCTCGCCCGCCGGCTCGATCAAGCGCGACAGCCCCGCGGGCTCCTACCTGCAGGAGCAGGGAGTGGGGCCCCGCGACTTCAACTCCTACGGCGCCCGCCGCGGCAACCACGAGGTGATGGTTCGCGGCACGTTCGCCAACATCCGCCTGCGCAACCTGCTCGCCGCCCAGCGGGGGGCGCTCCCCGAAGGCGGCTACACCTATCACCTCTCAGACCAGGGCGCCGAGCAGATGACGATCTACGAGGCCGCCATGCGCTACGCCGCCGAAGGGGTCGAGCTGGTCGTGCTCGCCGGGCGCGAGTACGGGACCGGGTCCTCGCGCGACTGGGCCGCCAAGGGCACCAGGCTGCTGGGCGTCAGGGCGGTGATCGCGGACAGCTTCGAGCGCATCCACCGCTCCAACCTGATCGGGATGGGGGTGCTGCCGCTGCAGTTCCCGGCCGGTGAGGCGGCGGGGTCGCTCGGGCTGAGCGGCGAGGAGCGCTTCTGGATCGAGGGCCTGGCGGCGGCGAGCCCGCCGGGGGAGCCGATGCCCTCCCAGCTGCGCGTGCGGGCCCGCGGGGAGGGCGGCAAGGAGGTGGAGTTCGACGCCCGCGTGCGGATCGACACCCCGCGCGAGGCCGAATACTTCCGCCACGGCGGCATCCTCCAGTTCGTGCTTCGCAGCCTGCTCGCCCGATGAGCCCGCCAGACGCCTCCCACCCCCACGCGCAAACGCGCTACCGCCAAAGGCCGCGGCGGCGGCGAAGAAATCGAAGCTCCGCGGTGGCCCGGACCCCTGCGCTGCTGAAGGAGCTGCTCAGCGCCCGTGGTGCATCCGGGCACGAGGCCGCGCCGGTGGCGGTGTGGCTGGGGCCGCCCGGCAGTTCGCGGAAGCCGGCACGGACGCGATCGGCACTCCCCATGCGCTGGTGGCCCCGCGCGCGAGCCGCGCCCGGCGCAACGGCCGCTCGCAGGATCGCGCCCCGCGGCGGATGCTGCTGATGGGCCACATCGACGAGATCGGCCTGATCGTGACCCACATCGACGACGACGGCTACCTGTGGGTGCGCGAAATCGGCGGCTGGGACCCCCAGATCCTGGTCTCCCAGCGCGTCACATCGACACCGCCAAAGGACCGCTGGCGGGGGTGGTGGGACGCAAGCCGATCCACCTGCTGCGCGACGAGGAGCGCAAGAAGGTCCCCGAGCTGTCGGACCTGCACATCGACATCGGGGCCCGCGACGGCGCCCAGGCCTCCGAGCTCGTGAGGATCGGCGACGTGGCCGTGATCGACGTGGCGCCGCTGCAGCTGCAGGGCGGACGGCTGGCCTCGCGGGCGCTCGACAACCGGCTCGGCTCCTACGTCGCCCTGGAGGCGGCCCGCGAGGTGGCCAAGGCCGGCGGCTCGGCCTGGGAGCTGGGAGCGGTCGCGGTCGTGCAGGAGGAGACCACCTTCGGCGGCTCGCGCACGAGCGCCTTCGCGCTGGCGCCCGACGCCGCGATCGTGATCGACGTGACCCACGCCACCGACGCCCCCGGCATCGAGGTCAAGCCCTCGGGCAAGCACCCGCTCGGCTCGGGCCCCGTGATCGGGCGCGGCTCGACCCTGCACGAGGGGATCTTCGAGCTGCTGTACGAGACCGCCCGCGCCGAGGGCATCCCGTTCACGATCGAAGCCTCCGGGCGCGCCACCGGCACCGACGCGGACGCGGTCCACGCCAGCCGCGCGGGCGTGCCCACGGGGCTCGTGATGATCCCCGTGCGCTACATGCACTCACCGGTGGAGACGGTCGACCTGCAGGACGTGCAGGCCACCGTCCACCTGCTGGCCGCGGCGTCGCTTGCGCTGACGCCCGACCAGGCCTTCGTGCGCTAGTTGGCGGTCTCCAGCTCGGTCATCTCGGCGACCTCGTATGCCTTCCCGGGGCAACCTCCGAGCACGAGCATGCGGATCCCCTGCGGGCCCGCGAGCACCTTGCGCGTGGTCCCCGCGGGGACCCGCACGAGCGTCTCGGGGTCCATCTGGACCTGCTCGCCTTCGACGTCCATCGTGCCCGAGCCGTCCAGCACCGCGTAGACCTCCTCCTGTCCGTCGCCTTCGTGGTCGTGCTCGGGGTAGTCGGTGAAGTTCGGCGGCATCGCGATCACCTGCATCCCGAACGAGCTCACTCCGAGCTCGGCCCGGGCCTTGATGAACCCGCCCCCGAAACCTGCCTGCATGTCATTGATCTTCTTTGCTGTGTAGTCGGCCATGCCTGCAACCTAACGGATCGCGAGCGCCAGCTGCCTGGACTGGACCAGGACCGTCCCGTGCTGGTCCCAAATGACCGCGTCCTCCTCGAAGAAGCCTTCGTGGATCAGGGTCGTGTGCGTGCGCGCGAGCACCAGCTCGTGGGGGTCGGCGGCGGCGCCGTCGCGCCCAGGCCGCGGCAGCTCGGTACGGAAGTGGATCGTGATGTCGATCGTGGGCGCCGGGGCCGGGCCGGGCAGGCGCATGAACGGGGTCGGGACCAGCGCGTCGGTGAAGAACGCGAGCGCCAGCGCGTCCAGCGGGCGGGGCTCCACCAGGCCGAGCCAGCCGCCGGTCTCCAGGGGCGCATCTTCGCTTGTGAAGGGCATCTCGCCGAAGCGCCGCTGGAGCACGATGTAGCCCGCGAAGGCGGGCCCGTGCTCGAGCGGGAACAGGGTGCCGGGACGGCGCTCGGGGTCCGGCGGGGCGACCTCGGGCATCGGCAGCTCGTTCCACTCCGGTCCCCGCCAGGGCACCGAGAAGGCGGCGAGGGCGAGCCCCATCGTGGTCCCTTTCTGGGTCATGCGGGCCGACAGCGAGCTCAGCGAGCGCCCGTTGCGCTCGATCGTCGTCTCGATCAGCACGGGCCCCTCGTCGGGGGCCTTCAGGAAGTGGATCGTCAGCGAGCGCGGCGAGCGCCGGGGATCGTCGAGCGCGAGCGTGAGCGCGCGCAGGATGATCGCCGCCAGGTATCCCCCGTGGGGGCCTCTGCCGGCACGCCAGCCGTGCGCGACCTCGGCCGCGAACGAGCCGTGGTCTCCCTCGCGAGAGAGGGTCTGCACGGCGGTGTCGCGGTCGAAGGGCCCGGGGCCCTCGCCGGGCGGACCCTCAGCCACGCACCAGCCGCTTGTAGGTGATGCGGTGAGGGCGCTCCGCGGAGGCGCCCAGCAGCGTGCGCCGGTGCTCCTCGTAGGCCTCGAAGTTGCCCTCGAACCAGCTCACCTGGGAGTCTCCCTCGAAGGCCAGCACGTGGGTGGCGACGCGGTCCAGGAACCAGCGGTCGTGGGAGATCACCATCGCGCACCCGGGGAAGGCGAGCAGGGCCTGCTCGAGCGCCCGCAGCGTGTCCACGTCGAGGTCGTTGGTGGGCTCGTCGAGCAGCAGCAGGTTGCCCCCGGCGGAGAGCACCTTCGCCAGATGCACGCGATTGCGCTCGCCGCCGGAGAGGACCCCGACGCGCTTCTGCTGGTCGGAGCCCTTGAAGTTGAAGCCGGCCGTGTACTGGCGGGAGTTGATCTTGCGCTCGCCGAGCGTGAGCTGGTCCTCGCCGCCGGAGATCTCCTCCCACACCGTCTTGTCGGGGGCCAGCGTCTCGCGCGACTGGTCCACGTAGGCGAGCTTCACGGTGTCGCCCAGCTCGAGCGTTCCCCCGTCGGGCTCCTCCTGGCCGGTGATCATCCGGAAGAGGGTGCTCTTGCCGGCGCCGTTGGCGCCGATCACGCCGACGATCCCGGCGCGCGGCAGCTCGAACGACAGCGACTCGATCAGCAGCCGGTCGCCGTAGCCCTTCGTGACGGAGTCGGCGACCAGCACGCGGTCGCCCAGGCGGGGGCCGGGGGGGATGTAGATCTGGACGTCCTCGAGCTTGACGTTGCGCTCCTCGGCCACCAGCTCCTCGTAGCGTGCCAGGCGCGCCTTCGATTTCGTGCGTTTGCCCTTGGGGTTGGTCCGCACCCACTCGAGCTCGGCGGCGATCGTGCGCTGACGGGCCTTCTCGCTGCGTTCTTCCTGGGCCAGCCGTGCCTGCTTCTGCTCCAGCCAGCTGGAGTAGTTGCCCTCGTAGGGGATGCCTTTGCCGCGGTCGAGCTCGAGGATCCAGCCGGCCACGTTGTCGAGGAAGTAGCGGTCGTGGGTGACGGCCACGATGGTGCCCTTGTACTCGGCCAGGTGGCGCTCCAGCCAGGCCACCGACTCCGCGTCGAGGTGGTTGGTGGGCTCGTCCAGCAGCAGCAGGTCCGGGGCGCTCAGCAGCAGCCGGCACAGCGCCACCCGCCGGCGCTCGCCCCCGGACAGGACCGACACGTCCGCGTCGGGTGGCGGCAGGCGCAGGGCGTCCATCGCGTATTCGAGCTGGGTGTCGAGGTTCCAGGCGTCGGCGGCGTCGATCTTGGCCTGGATCGCGGCGAACTCCTCGGCGGTGTCGTCGGAGTAGTTGGCCGCCAGCTCGTTGAAGCGGTCGAGCAGCGCCTTGGTCTCGGCCACGCCCTGCTCGACGTTGCCCTTGACGTCCTTGGTCTGGTCGAGATGGGGCTCCTGCTCGAGCATCCCGACGCTCGCACCGGGGGCGAGGGCGGCCTCACCGCGGTACTCCTGGTCTGTGCCGGCCATGATCCGCAGCAGCGAGGACTTGCCGGCCCCGTTGTAGCCGAGGACCCCGATCTTGGCGCCCGGGAAGAAGGCCAGCGTGATGTTCTCGAGCACCGTCTTGTCCGGCTGGTGGACCTTCGAGAGCCGGTGCATCGTGAAGATGTATTGGGCGGACACTGCCACGCAGGATATGCACTGGTGCTCGTCGCTAACGTTTAACGGTCAATGCCCGGGGCGATCCTCGACATCGAGCAGCACCTCCTCCTGCTGGAGCTCGATGCGCCCTTCGACAAGCGCGACGTACAGCTCGCCCGGCGCAAGATGGCCAAGCGCTGGCACCCCGACGTGGCCCCCCAGGGGCGCCAGTTCGAGCACGAGCGCCACCTGAAGGCGATCAACGAGGCGGCCGACCAGCTCGAGCGCCTGGCCGAGGGCTCCCGCGGCGGGCGCGTGTCCAGGAACGCCGTCAAAGTGAGCGCCGCCGCCGCCCGGCGCGAGCGCGAGGAGGCCGGCAGGCGAGCCTACGAGGCCGAGCAGCGGGCCCGCGCAGACGCCAAAGAGCGGGCCAAGAACGACCCCTTCGGCAGCCGCGTCCCCGACCACTCTGTGGTGCACCGCTACGCCCGCTGCCTGACCTATCCCGAGTGGGGCGTCGGCACCGTCACCGGGATCTACTTCTCATCCCATCCGAGCCGCTCGGCGAACGGATCCAACGGATCCAACGGATCCGACGCCAGCGAAGACGAAGTGCAGCAGTGGGCGCGTGTGAAATTCAGCCACGGCGTGCGCACGGTGCCCGCCGGGAGCATGAAATTCGTGGACTTCTCCAAGCCGGACCCCTCCGAGGAGCGGGTCGAACGCTTCCTCATCGCCGCCCAGCGGGCGATGGCCGAAGAGGAATACGAGCTGGCCGCCCAGCGTCTGATCTACGCCCGCGACGCCGAGCCCCGCAACGTCGGGGTGCTGCGCCTGATGACGCTCGCCTTCTGGCACGCCGGCAAGCTCGACGAGGCCGCCCGTGCGGTACGGGACTGGGCCCGGGTGGACTCCAAGCGGCCCGCCCCACACCGCTTCGCGGCCAGGATCTACGAAGACATGGGCGCCTTTGATCTCGCCGCCGAGGCGGCCCAGCGGGCGGTCGAGCGCGGCCCGCGAGACGGAGGGGCGTGGGAGCGCCTGGGGCGCCTGCGCCTACGTCTGGCGGATCGCGAGGGCGCCCTGCGGGCGCTCGAGCGGGCGCTCTCGCTCGGAGCCGGCGGCGAGGTCAGAGAGCTGATCGACGAGGCCCTCGCGCTCGAGCCCCAGGCCGTCGGCTAGGCCGCCTCCATGTCCGCAGAGGAGGTGTCGTCACGCTCCCCGGGCGCGCCCACCCGCTCGCCGTCCGGGTCTCCGCGCTCGCTGGTCTGGCAGACCGAAATCCAGGTGCTGCCCCGTGGCCGGATCCTGGAGCGCCGTGAGGACCATCTCGTTGTGCGCTCGCCGCATAACCCCCTCCACCACTGGGGCAACTTCCTGCTCTTCGACGAACCGCCCGAGGCGGGCGACGGCGAGCGCTGGGGGGCCCTCTTCGGGGCCGAGTTCGCCGATACGCCGGGCGTCTCCCACAGGGCCTTCGGGTGGGATCGCGCGGACGGGGCCCTCGGCCAGGCCCGCCCGGAGTTCGAAGCCCGTGGCTATCAACTCCAGCAGCTCGTGGGCCTGCGCGCGGTGGCCGGTGAGGCCCGAGCCCACCCACGGGAGAACCACGAGGTCACGATCGTGGCGCTCGATCCACGCCCCGGCGCCGAGCCCGGTCTGTGGAGGCAGGTGCTGGACATCTGGGTGGCCTCCGCGGAACTGCGGCCCGAGGAGGAGTCCGCCCGGCGGTCGTTCGCCCACGGTCGCCTGGACGAGCTGAGGGCGCTGTTCAGCGCCGGCAGGGGTTCGTGGTACGTCGCCCTGGACGCAGATCGCCGCGAGGTCCTCGGCGGCTGCGGAATCGTGACCAACGGCTCGCGCGGACGCTTTCAGTCCGTCGACACTCGCTCGGACTGGCGCCGCCGCGGGGTCTGCTCGCGGTTGCTGGTGGAGGCCTGCCGGCACAGCGAACGCCACCACTCGACCGACGACTTCGTGATCGTCGCCGACGCCGGCTACCACGCCGCCGGCCTGTATGAATCGCTGGGCTTCAGGCCGGTCGAGTGGGTGGCCGGGGTGTGTCTCGCCCCGCGCGCGACGGCACAGGCACTGCTTTCTGATTAACCACGGGCCCGGTTTGGCCCGGGCCCGTGGCGGAGGGAGGGATGCGTTACTTGTCTATGGCGAGAGGGCCAGCTGCCGCTCTGCGGCCAATGGGAGGCCCCCTGCCAAACCTTGACAGTTCTCACACTATCCCACTATTCGGCGGAGCGGGCGTTGCGCCCGGCTCGGAGGGCTAGAGGATGTTCACGGCCCGCGAGATGATCAGCCCGATCGTCACGATCGAGATGATCGATTGCAGACCCATCACCATCTTCGCCATGTGGCTGAGCGGCATCGTGTCGGTGGGGGAGAAGGCGGCGGCGTTCGTCAGCGACACGTACAGGTAGTCGACGAACATGGGCCGCCAGTTGGCGGGCTCGATCGCGTCGTCGCTCATCTGCGGGAACAGGAAGTCCGGAGGCCCGTCCTCCCCGCCGGCCCGCTGGCCGGGCCCGCCGCGGTCGATCTCCCAGTACCAGAGCCCGAAGATCATGAAGTTCGTGAGCCAGATCAGCAGCCCCGCGACGATCAGCTCGTGGCCGTTCTCGGGGATCTTGTGGTGCAGCAGGTTGTGGGCCAGCAGGTACAGCGCGACCGCGTTGGCGAAGCTGACCACCGCGACCAGACCGATCGTCAGCCGCCGGCGGATGGCGTGGCGGCCTTCGAGCGTACGCGGGGTCGCCAGCAGCAGGCCCACCACCAGGACCGCCTCCAGCGCGGGGAGCAGGAAGCGGGTGCCCACGGCCAGCCGGTCGGGCAGGCTCAGCTGCAGCGCGATCGCCGCGATCACCGTGATTCGGGCCGGCCAGGTCGACTCCGGGGCGCCCGGCGGGGGATAGGTGCGGCGCGGGGGCGCTGGCGCTTCGTAGGCCACCTCGACCAGAGCGTAAGCACCGCCCCGGCCATCTCTGACGGCTGGGCCGTCTCGCTCCCCGCCTTTGTGGGCGGGGCCGGCAGGAGCGTCCGGCGCTAGCCTGAAAGGGCAGATGGGCATCGAGAGCCCTATCCACCTGGTCTTCATCGGCATCGTCGCCCTGCTGGTGCTGGGGCCGAGGCGCCTGCCCGAACTGGCCCGCCGCCTCGGCGACGGCGTGCGCGAGTTCCGCGAGGCGATCGACCAGGGCGCCGAGGGACATGAGGCGCCCGCGGCGCCCGCGGCCACCGTCACCCCGGCGGCCGGCACCGCGACCCAGCCCGTCGACGTCACCCAGACCGTCGACACAACGCAGACGGCCGATATGACCCAGGCCGCCGACGTGACTCAGGCCGCCGACGTGACGCAGGCCGCCGACGGCACGGCGGTCGCCCCTCCGCCTCCGTCCGGCCCGGGCGAGGCGCCCCCGCACGCCTGACCGGCCGGCTCGATACCGTCGGGCGATGCGTCTGATCGTCGCGCGCTGCGAGGTTTCCTATCTGGGCCGGCTCAGCACGACGCTGCCCGAGGCGGTGCGGCTGCTGATGATCAAGCCCGACGGGACCTTCATGGTGTGGTCCGACGGCGGTGGCTCGAGCGTCAAGCCACTCAACTGGATGACGCCCCCGACGGTGCTCGAGGAGCGCCACGAGGAAGGCCGGCTGCTGGGGCTGACGGTCAGGGCCCGCGGCTCGGAGGAGCGCCTGGAGATCACGATCGCCGAGGTCCTCGACGACGTCGAACAGGAGCTCGACACGCAGGCCGGTCTCGAGAAGGAGGGGGTGGAGCGCGAGCTCCAGGAGCTCCTGGCGGACGCCCCCGAGTACTGCGGCGAGGGCTTCCGGCTGGTGAGGCGGGAGTGGCCGACGGACATCGGCCCCGTCGACCTGATGTGCCGCGACACAGGGGACGAGTGGGTGGCGGTGGAGATCAAGCGCCTGGCGACGATCGACGCGGTGGAGCAGCTGTCCCGCTATCTGGAGCGCATCCGCCACGACCCCGCGCTCGGTTCCTGTCGTGGCGTGCTCGCGGCCGAGCGGATCAAGCCACAGGCACGGGTGCTGGCGGGCGCGCGCGGGATCGAGTGCGTGGAGGTCGATCTTCAGGTGCTGCGCGGCGAGCGCGAGCCCGACCTGCGCCTGTTCGCCGCCTGACGGGCGCGCCCGGATAGGCTTCGCCGCCCCGACCAAGGAGCAGCCCGATGACTGACAACAACGCCGGCGAGGAGCAGCCGGTCCTCACCGAGCGGCGCGGCAACGTGCTCGTCATAACGCTGAACCGGCCCGCGGTGCGCAACGCCGTCAACGCGGCTCTCGCCGCGGCCGTCGCGGGGGCGCTCGAGCAGCTCGACGCGGACGAGGGGCTGTCGGTGGGTGTCCTGACCGGGGCGGGTGGCTTCTTCAGCGCCGGCATGGACCTCGGGGCGTTCGTGCGCGGCGAGTCGCCCTGGTTCGGCGACCGTGGCTTCGCCGGGATCGCGCAGCGCTCGGCGCAGAAGCCGCTGATCGCGGCGATCGAGGGGTTCGCGCTGGCCGGCGGGATGGAGATCGCCCTGGCGTGCGACCTGATCGTGGCTGCGAAGGGCGCCAAACTCGGGATCCCCGAGGCCAAACGTTCGTTGGTCGCAGCCGGCGGGGCGCTGCTGCGGATGCCCAAGCGCATGCCCTACCACGTGGTGATGGAGCTGGCACTCACCGGCGACCCACAGCCAGCCGAGCGTTTCGAGGAGTTCGGCCTCGTCAACCACCTCGCCGAGCCGGGGTCGGCGCTGGACGTGGCGCTCGAGCTGGCTGGGCGCATCGCCGGCAACGGGCCGCTCGCGCTGATCGCCACCAAGCGCATCCTGCAGGAACAGTTCGACTGGACCAACGCGGAGATGTGGGACAAGCAGGGCGCCATCTCGGGACCCGTGTTCGCCTCCGAGGACGCCAAGGAGGGGGCGGCCGCCTTCAAGGAGAAGCGCGAGCCGGTCTGGAAGGGCGCTTAGTAGCCGCGGCGCTTGCGCTTGCGCTGGGCCATGATCGCCCTGAAGCGGCGCCAGAGGGCTGCCATCAGCGCTCACCCGGTGTCTTGCGGGGGTACTGGGAGATCGGCGTGCGCAGGTCGATGGCGGTTGTGATGATGCGGTTCTGTTCGTCCATGTGGGCGGCCGGGTAGCCCTCGCCCGGGCTGGCCCGCTCGGGGCGCCCGACGTAGCCGAAGTGGATCTCGGGCGGCATGATCTGCATCAGGCGGGGGAACATGTGCGCGCGGGCACCCATGTTGCGCGGCTCCTCCTGGACCCAGAGGATCTCTCTGAGGTTCGGGTATTTGCCGATCAGCTCGAGGATCTGGCCTTCCGGGAACGGATACAGCAGCTCCACGCGGCCGACCGCCAGCCCCACGTGGGAGGCGCGTTCGGTGTGGCCGATGAGGTCGTAGTAGATCTTGCCGGTGCACAGGACCAGCCGCGTTACCTGCTCGTCCTCCACGCCCGGCTCGGCGAGCACCGGCTGGAAGCGGCTGCCCTCGGCCATGTCGGCGATCGCGCTGGCGGCCTGCGGCAGGCGCAGCAGCGACTTCGGGGTCATCACCACCAGCGGACGCTGCTTGGCTATCCGGGCCTGGCGGCGCAGCAGGTGGAAGTACTGGGCCGGGGTGGTGGGGCTGGCGACCCTGATGTTGCCCTCCGCGGCCGAGCGCAGGAAGCGCTCCAGACGGGCCGAGGAGTGCTCCGGCCCGGAGCCCTCGTAGCCGTGCGGCAGCAGCAGCGTCAGGCGCGAGGTCTGGCCCCACTTGGCCAGCCCGGAGACGATGAACTGGTCGATGATCACCTGGGCGGAGTTGACGAAGTCGCCGAACTGGGCCTCCCACAGCACGAGCGTCTCCGGTGCCTCCTGGCTGTAGCCGTACTCGAAGCCCAGGCAGGCGAGCTCCGACAGAGGGCTGTTGTGCAGCTCCAGCGGAGCATCGGCATCCGGGAGGTTCTGGATCGGGCACACCGTCTGGCCGTTCTTGGCGTCGTGCAGGACCATGTGACGCTGGCTGAAGGTGCCGCGCTCGGTGTCCTGCCCGGTGAGGCGGATGGGAGTGCCCTCGGTGAGCAGCGAGGCGAACGCGAGCCCCTCGGCATGGGACCAGTCGATGTCGTGCTCCTGCGGGTCGCCCGCGAGGGCCTCGCGGCGGCGGTCGAGCTGTTTGACGAGCTTGGGGTGCACCGTGAAGCCGTCGGGCACCCGCAGCAGCGACTCGCCCAGGGAGCGCAGCCGCTCGATCGGAACCGAGGTCTCGACTTCAGGGCTCGGCGAGCGGTCGAGCTGGTACTCGCCGGTGACGTGCTCCTCGCCTTCGGCGGCGGCGGTGATCTTGGCCTTCAGGCGCTGGTGGAGGTTGGTGAGGTTGTCCCACACCTCCTGGGCCTGGCGGTCGACCTCCTCGCGGGTGATGACACCTTCGGAGACCAGACGGTCGGACCACAGCTCCGCGACGCGCTTCTTGGCCTTGATCTTCGCGTACATCTCCGGCTGCGTATAGGCGGGCTCGTCGGACTCGTTGTGCCCGAAGCGGCGGTAGCCGATGAGGTCGATCAGGACGTCGTGGCCGAACTCCTTGCGGAAGGCGAAGGCCAGGCGCACGGCGCTGACGCAGGCCGGCACGTCGTCGGCGTTGACGTGGATGATCGGCACGTCGAAGCCCTTCGCGAGGTCAGAGGCCCAGCGCGTGGAGCGGGCATCGTCGGGGTCGGTGGTGAAGCCGATCTGGTTGTTCATGATCACGTTGACCGTGCCGCCCACCTTGTAGCCGTCGAGGGCCTGCAGGTTGAGCGTCTCGGAGACGACGCCCTGGGCGGGGAAGGAGGCGTCGCCGTGGATCACGATCGGCATCGCGGCGTTCGTGTCCTGGTGGGCGTGGGGTCCGTGACGGGAGGTCTGGGCCGCCCGCGTGGCTCCCTCCACCACCGGCGAGACGTACTCAAGGTGGCTGGGGTTGGACTCGAGGTTGACTCGGATGGTCCCGCCGCCGGGCAGGTCGTAGGTGCCTTCGGTCCCGTGGTGGTACTTGACGTCGCCGGTTCCCCCCTGGGGGATGGTGGTGACGGCCTCGAGTGTGGAGGCGCCCTCGAACTCGGCGAAGATCGTGTCGTAGGCGCGCCCGAGGTTGTGGGCCAGGACGTTGAGCCTGCCGCGGTGGGCCATCCCGACGACGACCTCCTGACCCCCGTGCGCGGCCGCCAGCTGGATCAGCTCGTCGAGCATCGGGACGGTCATGTCCAGCCCCTCGATCGAGAACTGATGCTGGCCCAGGTAGGCCTTGTGCATGAAGCGCTCGAGCGCGTCCACCTCGACCAGCCGTTTGAGCAGCGTGATGCGCTCTTCGCTGGTCAGCTCGTGGCGGAAGGCTCCGGACTCGATGTGCTCGCGCAGCCACACCCGCTGGCGGTGGGAGGCGATGTGCTCGACCTCGTAGGCAATCGTGCCGCAGTAGGTCTCGGTGAGGTGGGGGAGCGCGTCCGCGAGGGTCGCCCCGGGCACGTACATCTGGAAGATGCTGGCGGGCAGTTTGGCCTGGATCTGGGGCGTCAGCCCGAGCGCCTGTGGGTCCAGGCCCGGGTCGCCCTCGGGTTCGCTGCCGAGCGGGTCGAGATGGGCGGCGAGGTGACCGTGGCTGCGCACCCGGGTGACGTAGATCGTGGCCGCGTGGACGGCGTCGAGGAGGTCCTCGGTGGGGACCTCCTCGGTCGTCCTGGGCGCCCTCGCAGCGGCCGCGGCGGCGGCGGGAGCGGGGGGCAGCGGAGGTGGGCCGAGCTCGACCTCGAGAGCCTCGAAGACCTGCTCGTAGAAGCCGTACTCGCCGTGCAGACGCTCCTCGATCAGCCCCAGGAAGCGTCCCGACTCGGCCCCCTGGATGATGCGGTGGTCGTAGGTGGAGGTCATCGTCACCACCTTCTCCGCCCCGATCATCTCGCCGATCTGCTGGAGCCCGACCGGGTAGCCGATCGACCCGCTGGCGACGATCGTGCCCTGGCCCGCCATCAGTCGTGGCACCGAGGCGACCGTGCCCAGGCCGCCGGGGTTGGTGAGCGTGATGTTCGCCCCCGCCAGGTCGTCGGGAGCGAGACGGTTGTGACGCGCCTTCTCGATGATCGCGTCGTAGGCCTCGACGAAGCGGTCGAAGGGCAGCCGCCCGGCGCCGCGGATGACGGGCACCATCAGCGTCCGCGTCCCGTCCGTCTTCTCGACGTCGACCGCGATCCCGAGGTTAGCGGCCTCGTCGCGCACACGGTGGGCCTTGCCCTCGACCTCCTGGAAGTGGTCGCGCATGACCGGCATCTCTTCGGCCGCCTGGGCGATCGCATAGGCGATCAGGTGGGTGAAGGAAACCCGCCGGCCGGCCGCCTTGAGCTCCTGGCGGCGGGCGTCGAGCACGGTCACGGGAAGCGTCCTGAAGCTGGTCGCCGTCGGGATCGCCAGCGACTGGCTCATGTAGCGGGCGAGCGCGGCGGCGCCTCCCCGCAGGAGCTTGGATCCCTCCTCAGCTGCCGCAGCGGGGCCCGGGAGTGTGGCCGCGCCGTTGCCGGAGGGGCGATCGGCGGCGGCGAGTACGTCGGACTTGGTGATCCGGCCAGAAGGGCCACTCCCGGATACGTGCTCGAGGTCCACGCCCTTGGCGGCGGCGGCCCGTGCGGCCACCGGTGACACCTTCACCCCGGCGGGAGCCTCGGCGCGCTCCTCCCCGCCTGCGGGTGGCGGGCCGGTCTGGTCGGAGGGTCCATCCGCGGCGGATGTGCCCGGGCCGGGTGTCGAGGGCCGCTCTGCTGTGGCTCCGTCGCGGCCGACCGCGATGCGCGCGATCACCTGGCCGACGGTGACCGTGTCGCCCTCGGCCACCAGTATCTCGGCGACCGTCCCCGAGCTCGGGGACGGCAGCTCGACGTCAACCTTGTCGGTGGAGATCTCGACGATCGTCTCGTCGCGCTCGATCGCCTCGCCCACCTTTCGCCGCCATTCGAGGATCGTCCCCTCGGTCACGGACTCCCCCGCGGCGGGGGTGACGACGTCGACGAGCTTGCCCGCCTCGGAGTCGCTGGCGGCCGGGGGCACGTCTCCGCTCCCACCGTTCCCGCCTGCGCCATCGGCACCCGCGCCATCGGTACTCCCGCTCGCGCCGTCGCTGGGCCCGCCGTTGGTCGCCCCCGTGGGCTCCGACGGGGCGTCGTCGTGACCCGCCCCGTCCTCGACCGAGATGCGGGCGATCACCTGGCCGACGGTGACCGTGTCGCCCTCGGCGACCAGCAGCTCGCTGACGGTGCCCGCGGCCGGGGAGGGAAGCTCGACGTCGACCTTGTCAGTGGAGATCTCGACGATCGTCTCGTCGAGCTTGATCGTGTCTCCGACCTTGACGTGCCATTCGAGAATCGTCCCCTCGGTCACCGACTCCCCCGCTGCCGGGGTGACAACGTCTACGGTTCGCACTCCCGTTGTGCCGGTGGCCATCTGTGCTTGCCACTCTAGCGCGCCCAAACAGGGCCGTGCGGGAGGAAGTTCTCAGCTCGTGGCGCCGCGTTCGCGCTGCTCGCGGACGAACTGGATACTGCCGAAGAAGGGGCCGATCCCGCCCAGCACGGCGACCGCGACGGCGAGCCGCAGCGAGACCACGCGCAGGCGGGCCGCGGTGATGCACAACAGCGACATCGCGATCCACAGCAGACCGTGGCTCCACCCGAGCACGAACGTGAGAGGTTCGGGTTTGCCCACCGCGAACGCGCTGATCAGGAGCGCCGTGTAGATGCACGAGTGCACGAACGAGGTCCACTTCAGGCGCGTAAACGTCAGCGGCCCGACACCGGCCCGCAGGCCCGTGTTCACCGAGACAGCCAGCTCGCCACCCGCGGGAGGACCTCGCCGGCCTCGGCGGGCCAGTCTTCGATCTCTCCTGGCCACCACTGGAAGGCGTCGTGCTCCTCGTCGGGGCGTACCTCGCGGTCCACGCCCTCGGCCAGCCAGGCCTGGCCGATGAACATGATCATGCCGTGGGGGAGCCTGATCAGAGCCTCTCCCTGGACCCGCTCGGGCTCCACGCCCCACTCCTCGTGGAGCTCGCGTACGAGTGTGTGCGCGGGGTTCTCGTTCAGGTCCACGGCCCCGCCGGCCCCCAGCGCCCAGCGCCCGGCCCACGACGCCACCCACGGGGCCCGGCGTCCGGCCAGCCAGCGCCCGTCGGCCGCCCTCGTCACACACAGGGCAGCGACGCTGAGCGAGGCGTCGCCCTCGACCAGCCTCAGCGCCCACCGCTGGGGCTGGAGTTCGATCTCGATGCCGTGGTCGTGGAGGCGGTAGTCGACCAGCCGGGCGGCCACGCCGTCGTGGCTGGGAGAGCCGCGCTCGCGCAGGCTCCGGATCGCCTCGTCGGCGGCCTCGCTCTGCTGGTCGCTGGGCTCGAAGGTGCTCGCCAGCCAGCGGACGCTGATCTGCTCCATCTCCCAGGGACCGCGGGCGAGCACGTCGGGCGCGTTGTCTGACGTCGCCGCCGGTGCCTGCTCGTCTGCCTGCTCGTCGGGCTGCTCGGCGGTGGCCATGAGGGGAGCATAGACTCGGGCTGCCGATGGATCGACGCCGCAAGCACTGGGGCTGGGGCTACGAGGACCAGCAGCCGCCGGCGGACCAGTTGGAGGCCGCGGCGAGGCTGCTCTGCGAGCAGCTGGGATACGGCCTCGAGCGGGTCGAGCAGCCGCTTGCGCTGGCGCAGCTGAAGCTGGCAGATCCGCACGTGCCGATCCCAACGCGGCTGGCCGCCTTCAGCGCCGCCGACACCCACGCCCGCGCCTCACACGCGCTGGGGAAGTCCTACGTCGATGTGGTGCGCGGCTTCCGGGGACGCTTCGAGCATCCACCCGACTTCGTCTGCCGGCCACGGGATGAGATCGAGCTCGAGGCGGTGCTCGAATGGTGCTCGGCCGAAGCGGTCGCGGCGATCCCCTTCGGCGGCGGGACGTCCGTCGTGGGAGGGGTCACGCCGGATGTCGGCGACCGCTACAACGGCGCCGTTTCGGTCGACCTCGGGGAGCTCGACCGGGTGCTGGAGCTGGACGAGGTGTCCTCGGCGGCGCTGATCGAGGCGGGGGCCACCGGCCCGGGGTTGGAGGACCAGCTGCGCAAGCACGACCTGACCCTGCGCCACTTCCCGCAGTCGTTCGAGTACTCCACCCTCGGAGGCTGGATCGCGACCCGCGCGGGAGGCCACTTCGCGACCCTCTGGACCCACATCGAGGACCTCGTCGAGTCCGTCCGGGCGATCACCCCTTCGGGGGTGTGGGAGTCGCGCCGCCTACCCGGCTCCGGCGCGGGGATCAGCCCGGACCGTATGCTCGCCGGCTCAGAGGGCACGCTGGCGGTGATCACCCGGGCGTGGGTCCGCGTCCAGCGCCGGCCCCACCACCGCAGCTCGCGGGGGGTCCGCTTCGGGAGCTTCGCCGACGGTGCGCAGGCTGTGCGGGCGATCTCCCAGGCCGGTCTGCACCCAGCCAACTGCCGGCTGCTGGACGACGGCGAGACGGCCCTGATGATGCGCCGCGAGGGCACCGGTTCGCTACTGGTGCTGGGCTTCGAGTCGGTCGACCACCCGATCGAGGAGGCGATGGCGCGGGCGCTGGTGCTGTGCGCCGAACACGGCGGTCAGCCCTCCGGCGACGGTGCAGCCGGCGGCGGCGCGGGCGCGGATGGCGACGGCGGCGACGGGGAGGCCCCGAGCGCCGGAGCCGATCCCGTGACGAGCTGGCGCGATGCGTTCCTGGCGATGCCCTACCTGCGGGACGTGATGGTCGCCGCCGGAGTGATGGCGGAGACCTTCGAGACAGCCATCACGTGGGAGCGCTTTCCGGCCCTGCGCGAGCGGGTCACGCAGGCCGCCGCGGAGGCGCTGGCGCCGAGCCCGCGCGGACGGGCGAGGGTGAACTGCCGCTTCACGCACGTGTATCCGGACGGGCCCGCCCCCTACTTCACCGTCATCGCTCCCGCCGCGAGGGGCGAGGAGGTGGAGCAGTGGCAGCACGTGAAGGCCGCCGTCAGCCAGGCGATCCTGCAGGAGGGGGGCACGATCACCCACCATCACGCTGTCGGGCGCGATCATCGACCCTGGTATGACCGCCAGCGCCCGGAGCCGTTCGCCCGGGCCCTGAGGGGGGCCAAAGCGGCACTCGACCCGGCTGGTGTGATGAACCCCGGGGTGCTGATCGAGGCCCCACGATGAAGTTCGCGGTGCTGGGGCCCGGAGGCGTGGGCGGGCTGCTGGCGGGCGCCCTCTGGCGGGCCGGCAGCGACGTGACCGTGATCGCCCGCCCGCACACGGCCCAGCTGATCAACGAGCAGGGTCTGACCCTGCGCAGCGTGCGCCTGGGTGAGTTCGTGGCGCGCCCCACGGCCCGCCCGAGCGCCGTCGAGAGCGCCGACGTGCTGATCGTGGCGACCAAGGCCGTGGGCCTGGAGGAGGCGCTCGAGCGGCTGCAGGGGATGGCCGACCCCGGACTCGTCCTGCCGCTGCTGAACGGGCTCGACCACCTCGCCGTGCTGCGCCGGCGGTTTGAGCCGCGCAGGGTGCTGGCGGGGGCGATCAGGGTGGAATCCGATCGCTCCGAGCCCGGGGTGATCGTTCACTCGAGCCCGTTCCTGCTGATCGACATGGCCGCCCGCGACCCGTCGTGCGGGGCCGCCCTGCAGGAGCTCGGCGACGAGCTCGAGCGGGTCGGGTTTCCGGTGCGGCTGGGCTATCCGATCACCGACCGCTCAGAGGCGGAGGTGATGTGGTCCAAGCTCGTGCGGCTCAACGCGCTGGCCTGCACCACCAGCGCGCGCGACAAGCTGTTGGGGGAGATTCGCTCGACGCCGGCGCTGCGCGCGGAGCTGGTGGGGGCGATCGAGGAGGCCTGCGCGGTGGCCCAGGCGGAGGGCGCCTCGGAGATCGTGCCGGAGCGCGCCGTCGAGGAGCTGGAGCGCGCCCACGCCACGCTCGGGAGCTCGATGCAGCGCGACATCGCCGCCGGCCGCGAGCCCGAGCTGGACGCGATCCCGGGCGCGGTCCTACGGGCGGCGGCGCGTCACGGGCTGTCGTGTCCGACGATCGAGGCGCTGGTCGGGATGATCCGTGCCCGCATCGGGGCCGGGGGCGGAGACCGGCGCGAAGCTCCCGCGTAGGGCTCGGGCGCGCGGCTACCGCGAGCACTCGGCGGAGGCTCCCGCGATCGCTCAGGCGTCTTCGATGCTTCGAGGCGGGGGCGAGTAGACGGGGATCGCCTGCGTCGCGATCGCCTCCACGACCTCCCGCTCCTCGGTCTCCTCGGTCGTCCTCGTGCTCGCCGTCGCACAGCACCCGGAAGTTGCCCGTCACGCCGCCGTCGGCGTGGATCGTGATGCCGGCGAGGATCTCCTCGCCCTCCTCGAGCCCGAGGCGCTCCATGTCGAAGTGCGCCAGGCCGATGCCGTAGGCGGTGTGGGTGGGGTTCTCGCGATCGTGGGCCGCCACCGCCTGCGCGAAGCGCTCGAGGTTCTTGGCGATCTTCCCCGTGTCCGCCATCGCTCACGGGGAGGGTAGCGCTGTTGTCTAGATTGGGCCGATGCCCGCCGGCGCCGAGCGCGACCCGTCGCTGCTGATCGTGATCGCGAGCACCCGCCCGGGCCGAGTGGGGCTGCCGGTGGGGCGCTGGTTCGAGGACCGCGCCCGCGCCCACGGGGGCTTCCAGGTGAGCGTCGTCGACCTCGCCGAGCTGGGCCTGCCGCTGCTGGACGAGCCCAACCACCCGCGCCTGGGGAAGTACACCCAGCCGCACACGCTCGCGTGGAGCGAGCTGGTGGACGGCGCCGAGGCGTTCGCGTTCGTGATGCCCGAGTACAACTACTCCTTCACCGCGCCCCTCAAGAACGCGCTCGACTACCTCCATCGGGAGTGGCAGTACAAGCCGGCCGGCCTGGTCTCCTACGGGGGCGTCTCAGCCGGCACCCGCGCCGCCGCCGCGCTGAGGGCGCCGCTCGGAGCCCTGAAGGTCTACCCGCTGGCCGAGGCCGTCTCGATCCCGTTCGTCGCACGCCTGATCGACGACGGTGTGCTGCAGCCGAACGATGTGATGAATCAGTCTGCCGAGGCGATGCTCGACGAGCTGCTGCGCGTGAGCAAGGCCCTGGCAGTGCTGCGTGGCGCCGGCTGACGCTCCGACCTGCCCGGCTGAGTCCGCGCAACCTGTGTCCACCCGACGGGCGGGCCGTTCGACGGACGGTTTGATGGATGATGCGCCTGGCCCGCGGTCAGGGTGGCCGAGCGCCAACAATCTCGAGCGGAGGAGAGCGGCATGAGCTTTGACGGATCAGACATCGACCGGCTGCTGGGCGCGGCCGTCGAGGCGGGCACCTGGCATGGCGTGGTGGCGGTCGTGGTGGATCGCGACGGTGTGCTGCATGAAACCTCCGCCGGCCAGGCGAGCGCCGAGACGATGTTCCGCAACGCCTCGATGACCAAGGCGGTTGCCACCACCGCCGCGCTGCAGCTGGTCGAGCAGGGAAGACTCGAGCTCGATGCGACGGTCGAGTCGGTGCTGCCGGAGTTCGGAGAGCTGCAGCTGATCGAGGGCTACGACGGCGGTCGCCCGATCCTGCGCGCCCCGGCCAGCAAGCCGACATTCCGTCAGCTGATGACGCACACGGCGGGCCTCGGCTACTTCTTCATCAACCAGCGGCTGTTCGACTACTTCGCCGCCACGGGCCTCCCCAGCCCGCTGGATGGGCGACGGACCAGCCTCGACGCGCCGCTGGTCAACGATCCGGGCACCGTCTGGGAGTACGGCGTGAACACCGATTGGCTCGGGCTGGCGATCGAGCGCATCACGGGGAAGTCGCTGGGGGCGTACGTGAGGGAGCACGTGTACGGGCCGCTGGGCATGGTCGATTCCACCTTCAGGCCCACGGCCGAGCAGCGTTCGCGCCTGCTGCCGGTGCTGATGCGTGCCGCCGACGGTGGCCTCGAACCGACCGACATCGACCTGCCGGCCGACCCGGACTGGGACGCGGCCGGTCACGGCTCATATGGCACCGCCCGCGACTATGCGCGCTTCATCCGCGCGTGGCTGCGCGACGGCGAGCTGGATGGGCAGCGGATCCTCGCTCCCGATACCGTCACGCTGGCGTTCAGCGACCACATCGAGGGCGTCGCGCTGCCCGAGCTGATGACCTCGTGCATGCCCGAGCTGTCAAACGACGTTCCCTCGCTGCCGGTGCCCCAGGGCTGGGGGCTCGGCTTCCACCTGATAAAGGTCGACCTCCCGGGCATGCGCAGCGCCGGCACCGGAGCGTGGTCGGGGATCTTCAACACCTACTACTGGATCGACCGCGCGGCCGGGATCGGCGGCGTGATCATGACCCAGGTGCTGCCCTTCTTCGACGCCCGCATCATCGAGACGGTGCTCGGGTTCGAGATGGCGGTCTACGCGCAGGTCGGCGCGGCCGTGCCGGCCGGCGCGGTGTGAGCCGCACCGCTCTCAAGCGCCCTGTCCGCCGACGGCGGTGGTGGCTGCGGGCGGCAGTCGCCCCCGGCTAGGAGTCGGGGCTCAGATGGCCACCGGTCCCGGGTGCAGGACCTCGGGATCGTGGCCGGGGAGTACCCGGGCGCCGGCGTCGCGCATCCCGCGGAGGCGGTCGGCGGAGTCCGCCTGGGCGTCGAAGTCGTCGGCGAAGGAAGGGAAGCGATGATCGTCGAAGGTGGAGGCGAAGTGGGCGACGTCGACCCCGAGCACCAGCTGCTCGCCGACCCGGACCGACTGGTGGCCCGGGGTGTGGCCGGGCGTCAGCAGCAGCTCGACGGAGCCGTCGCCGAGCAGGTCGTGATCGCCGTCCACGAGCACCACCCTGCGGTCCTCGACGGCGTAGTCGCGCGGGTAGAAGAAGTTGCGTTTGATGACGTCCGTGTCTCCGCGGCCCTCCCATTCGCGCCGCTGGACCACGATCGGGACCGAGTCCGGCAACAACGTCAGCGCGCCGGCGTGGTCGAAGTGCAGGTGGGTGAGGACCACGCGGGTGAGCGTGGTGACATCCACCTGCTCGGTGATCGGCTGCTCGAGCTCGAGCTCGAAGATGCCCGCCTCGGGGCGGCCGTAGTGGGTGACGGCGTCGGCCGCGGCGCCCGGGTGCAGGCCCGTGTCGATCAGGATCCGCTCCTGCTCGGTCTCGATCAGGTACGCCGGGATCGGAAATCGGATCTGCCGCTCGGGGTCTTCGCCCTGACGCCACACGGCGGCGGAGCTCGAGAGCCAGCCGACGTTGAACATCTCGACCTTCACGGTGATCCCTTGACTGCGCGCCCCATGACGAGTGACGCCACGATCGGAGGCACGCCCTTCCAGTGCTCCTGCTCGTGCTCGGTGGAGAAACCCGCGGCCTCGATCG
Organism: uncultured Solirubrobacteraceae bacterium; assembly: GCA_963846255.1. GTDB lineage: Bacteria > Actinomycetota > Thermoleophilia > Solirubrobacterales > Solirubrobacteraceae > Palsa-744. The sequence goes on along the minus strand of CAWJVE010000002.1, from coordinate 1,897,944 downwards.
AGGCGACCGTGTCGCGGTTGCAGCGACAGCCCGCACCGAAGTGCCGCCACGGGGTCTCCAGGCGATCCTGCCAGCGGGCGGTGCGCGGCGAGGGCGAGCGGACGTGCTCGATGAACAGCAGCTGGCCGCCGGGGCGCAGAACGCGAGCAACCTCGGCCAGGGCGGCGTCAGGGAAGTCGACGGTGCACAGCACCAGCGTGGAGACCACCGTGTCGAGCGACTCCGCCTCCAGCGGGATCGCTTCGGCCGATGCGTCGAGCGTCTTTGCCGACCTGCCGCTTTCGCCGAGCTTGCGCTCCAGCCGGCGGCGCATCGGCTCGAACGGCTCGGCGAGGATCAATTCCTCCACTGCGTCCGTGTAGTAGGGGAGGTTGGCGCCGGTGCCCGCTCCTATCTCGAGCGTGCGCCCGGACGCCTGCGCCACCAGCTCGCGGCGGCGCCGGCCCATGCTGCGTTCCTCGCCACGCCGCATCATGCGGTCGTACATCGCGGCGAACACGAAGTCCCAGCGGTGCTCGCCGTGAACCGTTCCGGGAGAGACCGCGTCGGGGCTCACGACGCGAGCGTACCCGGATCGGCGCCTGCAGTTGGGAGGTCGCGCTCCCAGCGAGAGATCTCATACGGAACTCCCGGGCGGGCTCCGACCGCGAGGATCGCGGTGCCGTCGACGGTGGCCCAGGCGCTTCGGATCAGACTCGGGTCACGCACGAACACCAATGTGCCGGCGGGGGCCTCGACGGCCTCGCCATCGACCGAGAAAACCGTATGCCCGCTCATCACCGCGAACAACTCCTCGTGTCCGTCGGTGCGATTCACCTCGTCGTCGCCCTCGTGGTGTGGCTCGACCATCTCATCGCCCGCGTCCCCGGTGATCCCGTTCACCCCGAACGCTCGAATGTCGAAGTGCCGGCGGACCAGATGGAAGTTCCCGTCGGTGGCATCCGGATAGTCCGGATCGACGTCCACCGCCCGCACGACGTCGGCAAGGTGCACTGAACCGAACGGCGCTCTACGGGGATCGGGCATGGGACCGAGCTAGCGGACGGTTGAATTCAGGCCGCCGGGACGACCTCCACGTACTTGACCGTGTCGATGTACTGCCGGAAGCGCGCCAACTTGCCGTCGCGGATATCCCAGACGTGGACCGCGGGCACGTCGAGCGGCTTCCCGGTCGCTTTGCCGGTCCCCGTGTAGCGGATGACCACGGCGACGGTTCCGCCGGATTCCATGAACTGCTCGGGCACCAACGTGAAGCCCTCGACGTCCTCTGTGATCGGGCCAAAGACGTTCTGCGCTACGGCGTCGGGTCCGCGGTAAAGGCCCCCGTAGGGCATGCCCTCGGCCTCGAACCATTCAATGTCCTCAGCGAATGCTCCGAGCACCGCGGGCACATCGCCGCGGGCGAACGCCCCGTAGATGCCCTTGACGAACTCGACGTTCTGTTCACTCATGGCTCCCCTTCTGTTGACGCACTTGGAGGCGCGACCGTACTCGAACGTGATGTCTCGCGCCCGGCCCTGGAGACCTGGGGGCCCCGACGCACTACGGCCGCTCGATGATCTCGATTCGGTAGCCGTCGAGGTAGGGGGACGGTTGCAGTCAGCCGGCCCCGCGGAAGCTCATGGCTCTACGAGCGTCAACATCGTCTCGGGGCGAACCCCGTCCTGCTTCATCGCCTCCGCGGCGCCCTCGCTTTGCAGAGCCTCCTGCAGGGCCTCGAGGGACGGAACCTCCACGATCAACCCCACACGATTCGAGCCATCCGGGTCCCGAAACGTCCGGCTGCTCATTCCCAACGGTCCAAAGAACTCCTCTCGCTTGGGCGAGGTGAGCCAGTGATCGACGTCATCTACCTCATGGAACACGAGCAGGGTTGGCATTTGCGCTTGGTCCTTTCGACGACCGCGTGTGTCCGGTGTTCCGGAAGAAGCGCGGAGCATAGGCCAACCCGGAATGGGCGCGCGGCCGAGCTCCCGTCCTGAGTCCCCGACGAAAACGCTCGACGACACGTTCGCGGCTGCCGGCATCGGCGGTAGGGGGACGCGGGCCGGCGGGCACCGCCGGCGACTAGTCATTTCGAACCTGCGAGCGGCGCAAAGTTGGCGATTGATGACGGTGCGCGGTTAGGCTCACCGTCGCGCGCGGCGGAAGCGCTCGCAGGGGCGCTCGATTTCGCGGCGCAAGCCAACACGAGAGGGGCACTATGAGACGGGCGAGGGTAGTGGCCATGGTCGCGACTGCGGCCTGCGCATTGAGCATGGTCGGCGTGGCGTCGGCATCCGCGGAACCGCCGGAATTCCAGACGCAGAACAAGAAGACCGGGGAATTCGAACCGCTGAAAAAGAAGGTCGCGCTGACCGAAACCAGCGGCAGCGTCGAGGTTCGCAGCGCCAGCTCTGATCTGGTCTGTACGGGATCGACCGGGAAGGGCAAGCTCACCGGCCCGAAAACCTTCACGTCCAAGACCACCTACACGGGCTGCCAGGACATGGGTCTGGGAGTCACGTGCCAGTCCAGCAGGAAAGCCGGCGTTATCAAGACCGCCAACATTGAAGGATCGCTCGTTGAAGCGAGTGCCGGCATGGGCCTGCCCTCGGTGGCGGCGGCCTCCAGTCCCCCCGCGATCTCCAGCTACACCTGCGGCATGTCGAAATACACCGTCACCGGCCTCGCGCTGGGCGCCATCGCTCCTCGCGACGCCCCGACGAGCGAATTCGAAGTCACCTATTCCGACGGCGCCGAACCGGAACCCGGCTGCGGTACCCAGGAACTGCAGCTGATCGATGGCATGGGCCCGTGCGTCCACCTGTCCGTGCAGGTCGATTCCGGGCCGGCAGAGCCGGCGGCGATGGTGGCCGCCACCAAGAAAAAGGACTTCAAGGGGCACGTGACGCTCCTGAAGTGAGCTATCGCGGCACGCGGGCCGGGGGGTGCCAACGTGGTCCCGGCCCACGCCGCGCTCCACGCCCTCCGGCATAGCCGGACCCATCGCTTGTTCGGCGGCGGGTCTCCCGCTCAGCCCTGCGTCTGCGCGACCGTCGGCTGCTCGATGATCTCGATGCGGTAGCCGTCGGGGTCTTTCACGAAGCACAGCCGCGAGCCGCCCTCACGGACCGAGTAGGGAGGCTTCTCGGGCGCGATCCCCTGGTCGGCGAGGCGCGCGAGGGTTCCGTCGAGATCATCGGAGGTGATCGCGATGTGGCCGTACGCGCTGCCGAGGTCGTAGTGGTCGACACCGAAGTTGTAGGTCAGCTCCAGACGCGGCATGTCGCCGTCGCCGGGCTGGTTCATGAACACGTTGACGGCCTCGTCACGGATCGGGATGCGCCCGATCTCCTGGAAGCCGAGGGCGTTGTAGAAGGCGACCGAGCGGTCGATGTCGGTGATGCGGTAACAGGTGTGGATCAGGGCCATGGCGCGTCAGTGTACGCGTACGCCGCCAACGCGTGACCGGCCCCGGCGGACTACGGCAGGAGGCCGAGGCGCGCGTCCCGCAGGGCGTCCTCGAGGCTCCGGTACTCGGTCAGGGAGACGATCTTGCCGGCCGAGAAGCGGAACGCGTAGGCGGCGGCTTCGGTCTCGCCGCCCGTGTCCGTGTGTGAGAAGCGGACCGGGACGATCAGGAGATCGCCCGCCAGCAGCCAGCCACCGGGGAGCATCCTCGCCTCCGCCGGGGTGCCGATGGGGCGTAGCGCCTGCGGCTGGCACGGAGGCCGCCGGCAGGTACGCAGGCGCAGCCGCCGAGGGCGGCGTTTGCACCCTCGCCGCGGAAACACCCGCGACGACCGGGAGCTCCAGGTGGGGGCACCTGAGCGCGCGTGCTCGCTAATTGCGAGCCTTCTCCCGGTCGCCGCGAGGCCCCTCCCTCGTGTCCTCATCCCGCTTGAGCAGGCGAACGGCCTTCGACCTGGGCCTGTTGCCTGGCTCGTCGTGGCCGGGATGAGGGCCAGCCGTCTCGGTCTGCACGCCAACCAGCTCGTTGTCGTGCAGGCCGGACGGCCCTTCCTGCGCCACGCTTTCGGCGCCCACCGCCTCGAGGGCCTCGCGTCTCGAGGCGTAGCCGGCCGCGCGCGTCAGGAAGCCGTGTGCGAACCAGGTGACCCCTGTCCACCTGAAAGCCAGCGGCTTGCCCGAACGCGCGCTCCGGCCGCGGATGCAGTATTCGGCGATCACGTAATCCTCGCCCGTGGCGACGATCTGCTCGAGCTCATAGCGGGGCTTGCCGGTGAACTCTTCGAACAGGTCCTCGACCCAGTCCCGCCACCCCGACGCACCGCGGTAGGTGTAGTCGGAGATCGAGCTGGCGCAGTTACGCATGTAGAAGCCGCGGGCGAGGATCTCAGACGGTACGTCCCCCGCCTTCATCGCCGCCACCACACGCGCGTGGAGCTGGATGTTGGGCTCGCTTGGGCCAGCCTGCGGCGCCGATACGGCCAGCCGCAGCCTCTGAGTGTCCGATTCGTTCATCGCGTGCTCCTGCATCTGCCCATAGAACGCCGACCTCAAAAAAAGGTTGGGGGGGGACGCAGATTCTTTTGCGCTTGCGATTGCACCTGCTGAGAGGTAGATTCTTGGTGCCGCAACGGGGCCTAGGAAGGGGAGTTTGTTGGCAACCAGGGTTCGTCCGATATCACCGAGCACGGCCGCTCGGCACGCGCTCGCGACAGACGAGCAGCTGGTCAGCTCGATCCGGGGGAACGACCCGGCGGCGTTCGAAGCGCTGTACGAGCGCCACCAGCGCGAACTGCTGTCGTTCTGCCTCTACATGCTCGGCTCCCGGGCCGACGCCGAGGAAGCGCTCCAGGTCACCTTTGCCTCCGCCTACCGTGGACTGCTGGCCGACGAGCGCCCGGTGGTGTTGCGCCCCTGGCTGTTCGCGATCGCACGCAACCAGTGTCTGAGCATCCTGCGCCGCCGCCGCCCCACCGTCGAGCTCGGCGGGGAGGCCGCGATCGGCAACGACCAGGCGGCCTCCGGCGACCTCTTCCGCGAGCTCGAGCTGCGCGAGGAGATCCGCCACACCCTCACCGGCGTGCGTGAGCTGCCGGAGGGTCAGCGGGCGGCGATGGTGCTGGCCGAGCTCCACGGCCTCAGCCAGTCGGAGATCGGTGCCGTCATGGGACTGCGCCCCGAACAGGTCAAGGCGCTCGTGTATCAGGCCCGCTCGAGCCTCATCTCCGAACGTAGCGCCCGCGATGCTGACTGCCGTGAGATCCGCGAGGAGCTCGACACGGCACGTGGCGCCGCGCTGCTGAAAGGGAAGCTCCGCAAACACGTCCGCGGGTGCCCGGACTGCCGCACCTACGCCGACGGCATGTCCCGCCGGCGTCGCGGGGTCGGGGCCTTCGTGCCGCTGCTGCCGTGGCTGACGCTGAAGCTGCGGGCCCTGCAGGACGCGCTCGCCAGTGCCCCCACCGAACAGCTGACCTACGCCGGCGGAACCACCCTCGGCGGAACCGTCGCGGGCGCGGCGCTGGTGGCGGGTGGACCGATCAAGGCGATCGCGGTGAAGGTCGCGGCCGGCGCGGCCCTGCTCGGCCTGTCCACAGGTCTCGGGGCTCCGGTCCTCAGCACCCCCTCGGTGCAGCACTCCGCCGGGTCCGCCGTGTCTCTGGTCGGCAAGCCCGCGTGGCTGCCGCTGCTGGGCGAAGGCGAAGGCGGAAGCGGAGGCACGGGCCACCACGGCGGCGCCGTCGGCGGCGGTTGGGGCGGCAGCGGGGCCGGGGTGCCTCCTGGCGGCCAGCCTCCGGGCGCGGGCGGCGTGCCACCGCTCGGCGGCGTCGAAGGTACCGCGGGGGGGAGCGGCGGGTATGGCGGCGGAGGCGGCGCGGGCGGCTCATCCGGGTCGGCCGACGGCTCGGGCCAGCACGGCGGCGGCGGCTCGGCGGCCCACCACGTGGCGGGCACCACGGCTGCCGGGCTCGCTGGCGCAGGTGCCGGTGGCGCTGCGACCCAGCGCCAGCACCCGGCCGCAGCGCACCACGGCAAATCGGCGGAAGCCGCAGGGGCCGCGGGCGTGTCGGGCTCGTCAGAAGGATCCGGCGCGTCCCCCGAAGCGGAAAAGTCGGGCGGATCTCACCACTCGCGCGAACGCGTTCACTCCCCCGAAGGTCAGACCGGCGGCGGCCAGCCCGAAGAACCGACGGGAAGTGGCACCGGAACGGCGCCGAAGCAGACCCAGGCCGAACGCGAGAAGGCGAGGGAAGAAGCGCAGCAGCTCCGGCAGCAGGAACGCAAGGCCCGCGAAAAGGAACACAAGCTCTCCGAACGCGAACGCCGTGCTGAAGAACACGCCCGCGAACGCGAAAAGGCCAAGCGCGGATCCGAACACGCCCGCACCGTCGCCCAGAAGCAGCACGAACACGAACAGAACAAGAAACAGGGCGAAAGCCGCAAACTGCGCGAACAGAAACAGCGCGAACGGGAACGGAACCGCCGCCTCAAAGTCCGCTCCGTGCGCAGGGCCCCCCAGGAAGCCGAAGCGGCTACATAGACTGCGCGGCGTGCGCACCCTGATAGTCGGCCACGGCGGTCGCGAGAGCGCGCTCGCCACGCGCATGGCCGAGCACAGCGAGCTGTACGCGTTCCTCGGCCACGAGAACCCGACGATCGTGCAACGGGCGGCCTCCTCCGGCGGAGGGCACCAGCTCGGCGACGTATGCGACGCCGCCGCGGTGGCCGCCTTCGCCCGCTCCCGTGAGATAGACATCGCGATGGTCAGCGCGGACGAACCGCTGGAGGCGGGGGTGGTGGACGCGCTGCGGGCCCAGGGCACGCGGGTGGTGGGCCCCACGCGCGCGGGTGCGGAGATCGAGTGGAACAAGGTGTTCGCGAGGGCTCTGCTTGGCGAAGTGGCGCCGGAGTCCGTCCCGCGGCTGCAGGTGGTGAGCGCCCCCGGCGAGGTCTCGGGCGCGTTCGAGCACTTCGGCGAGACGCCCGTCGCGGTCAAGCCCGCCGGTCTCACGGGCGGCAAGGGGGTGAAGGTGATGGGACCCCACCTGGCCGATCACGAGGCCGCCCGCGAGTACGCCCGCTCGCTGCTCTCCAGGGGCGAAGCGGTGTTGATCGAGGAGCGGATCACGGGCGCCGAGTTCACGATCCAGGCGATCAGCGACGGGCGCACCGTCGTGTTTCCGCCCTCGACCTATGACTACCCCTATCGCTACGACGGAGACGAGGGACCGGGCACCGGCGGGATGGGTTCGCTGTCGATGTCCGAGCCGGCGCTGCCATTCATGAGCGAGGCCCACTACCAGCGGGGGTGCGAGATCGTCGAGCTGGTGATCGAGCGTCTGGGCGCCGAAGGCCGCCACTTCAGCGGCGTCATGAACAGCGGCTTCTTCGCCACCGCCGAGGGGGTCAAGGTGATCGAGTTCAACGCCCGCTTCGGGGACCCCGAGTGCATGAACATCATGAGCCTGTTCGAGGGCAGCTGGACGGAGGTGATGGGCCAGATCAGCGAAGGACAGCTGACCTCGGCCGCGGTGCCACTGCGGCGGGAGGCATCGGTGGTGCTCTACCTCGTCTCTCCCGACTACGCGCTGCGCAAGGGCCCCGCCTACGACTTCGGGCTCGACCTCGACCGCATCGAAGCCGAGGGCTGCCACGTGTTCTTCTCCTCGGCGGTGGCCACCGGCGAGAACAGCTATCGCACGGTCGGCACCTCCCGTGCGGTCGCCCTGGCGAGCACCGCGGCCTCGCTCGAGCAGGCGCGCGAGCGGGTCACCAAGTGCGCCGAAACCGTGCCCGTGCTGGAGTGGCGCCGGGAGGTCGGCGACGAACGCTACCTGCGGGGGCTTCGCCGGCTGGTCGAGACCTGCGAGCATTCCGCGCTCTAGATGATCGTCGAGAGCTCGACCCATCCGCAGTTCGTGTCCAACACGTTCCTGGTCGCCGACGAGCGACGGCGGGCCCGCCTTCTTCGTCGACGCAGGCGGTCCGGTGGAGCCGCTGCTCGAGGCGGCCGAGCGGCTCGGGCTGTCTCCCTCGCACGTGCTGCTGACCCATCACCACTTCGACCACGTCAGCGACACCTTGAAGCTGCGCGAGCGCTGGCCCGGCCTGCGCGTGCTGATCAGCCCCACCGAGCACGAGCTGCTCGCGGCCACTGGCTTCGAGGTGGGGGAGCTGGTCGAGATCGAAGCCGGTGAACGGCTGCCCCTCGGCCGGCTCGAGGTCCAGGCCGTGGCGACTCCCGGGCACACCTCCGGGATGCTCTCGTTCGTGATCAGCGAGCACGGCGGATCGCCGGATGGCGGCTCCGGCTCCTCGGCTCCCGGCGCGGTGTTCACCGGCGACACGCTGTTCAAGGACTCCGTGGGCGGCGTGCGGGCGCCGGGCCACAGCACCTACGAGGATCTGCGCGAGTCGATCATGGGGACGCTGATGCAGCTGCCCCAGAGCACCGTCATCTATCCCGGCCATGCGGACACCACGACGGTCGCGCGTGAGTGGGAGTCCAACCCCTTCATCCGCGTCTGGCGGGGTCTGGACCCGGAGGGCACGGAGGCCTGCACGGCGCTGGACCGTCCGGCCACGCTCGTGCTGAGCGCCCCCGACTACGACGGAGGGACCAAGGCCTGGGTCCGCTGGGAGGACGGCAGCGACGACATCGTCCCGGGCTCGAAAGTGACGCCGGCCGCCTGAGACCCGCCGCGGGCGCCGAAACCCCGCTCCAATAGTCGGGTTCTCGTCTTCCGCCCAAGTAGCATGGGGCGGGGAATGGCGCGCGAGGACGAGAAGATCCCGAGCTCGCGCGCGCGGCGAACGGCAACGGTGGCGACATTGGCGGCGAGCGAGGCCGTCAAGCAGTTCGGCACCCGCGCTGCGAACCTCGCGCGTGACGACCAGGCCGCCGAGGAGGCGATGTCGCGCCGTCAGCTGGAGACGGCCAAGCAGATCGTGGCCGTCCTGGGGACGATGAAGGGGGCCGCCATGAAGCTCGGGCAGGTGATGTCGTTCCTCGACGTCGGCCTGGTGCCCGAGGAGCACCGCGAGGAGTTCCAGCGTGAGCTCGCCAAGCTCCGTGACTCCGCCCCCACGGTGTCCTTCAAGCAGATGCGCCGCGTGATCGAGGAGGACCTCGAAGACCCGATCGACGAGGTCTTCGAGAGCTTTGACGAGGAGCCGATCGCGGCGGCCTCGATCGGCCAGGTCTACCGCGCCAGGCTCGCCGACGACGGGCGCGAGGTGGCCGTCAAGGTCCAGTACCCCGGCGTGGCGGGCGCCGTCAGGGCCGACCTGCAGAACCTCGACATGATCATGCGGCTGCTCAAGCGGATGACCCCGGGGCTCGACGTCGACGCCATCACCGAGGAGATCAGGGAGCGGATCGTGGAGGAGCTCGACTACGAGCTCGAGGCCCAGAACCAGCGCTCGCTGGCCCGCATCTACGCGGGCCACCCGTTCATCTTCGTCCCTCCGGTCGTCAGCTCGCTCTCGCGCGAGCGGGTGCTGGTCAGCGAGTTCGTCCACGGCATCGGCTTCGAGGAGCTCAAACAGCGCGGCCAGGACGAGCGCGATCGGGTGGGGGAGATCGTGTTCCGCTTCTTCATGGGAAGCCTCTATCGCCACCGGCAGTTCTCCGGGGACCCGCATCCCGGCAACTTCCTGCTGCTGGCGGACGGCCGCATGGCGTTCCTGGACTTTGGTCTGTTCAAGCGCATGGAGCCGGCCCCGGTGGAGCTCGAGCTGGCCGCCCAGCGGGCCGTCGTGGAGGACGACGCGGCGACCCTCCACAGGCTGCTCGCCGAGTCCGGCTTCCTGCCCGAACCCGAGCGCGTGGATCCCGAGCACCTGCTGGCCTTCGTCACGGAAGCGATCTGGTGGTACACGACGGCCGACGAAACCGTCCAGCTGTCGCCCGAGATAGCCACCCAGGTGATGATCGAGAGCTCGGACCCCCGCTCGAGCTATTTCCGCGAGATGCGCCACCAGGCGATGCGCCCCGAGCACCTCTTCGGGCGGCGCATGGAGATGCTCACGCTCGCCGTCCTCTCCCAGCTGCGGGCACGGGCCAACTGGCACCGGATCGCCCGCGAGTGGATCTACGGAGACGACCCCGTCACAGAGCTCGGGCGCGAAGAGGCCGACTTCTACGGCCGCCGCGAACTGAACCCGACCGGCTGACCCCGCCGACCTCTCGCCGACGGTCGGCCCCGCGAGCTGCACTTGCAACCGCCACCACGGTCGGTATAGGCTGATCGGACGGGGTAGGTGCCGTGAGCGACGGTCAAGGGACGGGGGAGGCAATGGTCGGCACAGCCGGCTCGTCGGGGGGGCAAGCGTTTTCGGCCAAGCGGCCGTTCGCGGAACTCGCCGGCCTGCGCTGGACCGCCCTGCTGGTCGCGCTGGCAGCGATGGTGGCGACGCTCGCCGGCGCCTTCGTCGCGCTCTCTCCGGCGCCTTCGAGAACCCCGCTGGCGCATCGGCTGGCGTCCCGCGCCGAGCTCGCGCTTCCGCTGGCCGCGCGGGCGGCGGCGTCCGGCGCCCTGGCTGTCTCGAGCCCGGCCTACCGTGTCCACGCAGGCCCGAGCGGGGCCTACCAGGCGCGTAACCCGGCACAGGGCTTCAGTGCCAGCTTCGGCGCGTCTGGCGTTCGCGTCGCCGCACACGGGGAAACCGTCGGGTTGCAGGCCGTCGCCGCCGGCTACGGCACGTCGGCGCGCGCGCTCGGGGCGGGATACCCCCGCGTCTCCGCCAACCGCGTCAGCTACTCGCGTTCCGGGATCGACGAGTGGTACGTGAACGGGCCGCTCGGTCTCGAGCAGGGCTTCACCGTCGCCAAGCCTGCCGGCGCTGGGACCGCCGCTGGGCGGTTGACGGTCGGGGTCGTGGTGAGCGGCGGGGTCCGCCCGACCCTCGCCGCCGGCGGGCGCAGCGTTGCTCTCGCGCGGAACGGTCACACGATCCTGCGCTACACCGGCCTCGCTGCCAGTGACGCCCGCGGACGCGTCCTTCCCAGCCGGCTGAGCGTCGCCGGGGGGCGCATCGTGCTGAACATCGACGTTCCCCGCGGCGCGGAGTTCCCGCTGAGGATCGACCCCCTGATCCAGAACGGGGCGCTGCTCGAGGGCGAAGGCGAAGACCCGCTATCGGGGAGACACGTGGCGCTGTCCGCGGACGGCGACACGCTGCTGATCACCGGCCGCGAACAGAGCCAGCGGGGAGACGTGTGGGTGTTCGTCCGCTCCGGGTCGACCTGGATCCAGCAGGGCGAACCGCTGAAAATCCCCACGGAAGTGAAAGTGCCCGCCGAAGTGGGCGCGCTCGCGCTGTCCGGCGACGGCAACACGGCGGTGGCCGGGGTGAGCGCCGAACCCGCCGGCTCGGCCTGGGTCTTCACGCGCTCCGGTGAAACGTGGAGCGCCGGCCGGGAACTGGTCGACGGCGATCGAGTCGCCAACGACGGCTTCGGCTCGACGGTGGCGCTGTCCGCCGACGGCGAAACGGCGCTCGTCGGCGCCTCTGGGAACAACTTCGACTCGGTGCAGGGCGGGGTGTACGCGTTCTCCCGCTCAGGGGAAACGTGGAGTCAGCAGGGCGAAGAGCTGACGGGCAGCGAAAGCACCGGAGACGAATTCGGCTCGAGCGTGGCGCTGTCCGCGGACGGCGACACGGCGCTGATCGGCGGCGAGGACGGCTCGGGGCTGGCGCATGCCTCCCACATCGGCGCGGCGTGGGTGTTCACCCGCTCCGGCCAGACGTGGACGCAGCAGGGCGGGAAGCTCGAGGGCACCGGAGAGGTCGGCAAGACGATCAACTTCGGCGCCAGGGTGGCGCTGTCGGCCGACGGCGACACCGCCCTCATCAGCGGTCCCTCGGACGACGACGAAGCCGGCGCCGTTTGGGTCTTCACCCGCTCGGGCGAGACGTGGACCCAGCAGGGACAGAAGCTGACCGGCCGCCCTGTCGAAGAAAGCTCCTTCGGCGAAAGCGTCGCGCTCTCCGAAAACGGGAACACGGCCCTGATCGGCGGCTACTACGACGGCGCCGAACTGTTCACGCGCTCCGGGGAAACCTGGACGCAGCACGGCGAATACCTCGCCAGCACCGACGAACGCCTCGAACCGTACGGCAGCGCCATGTCGGGCGATGCCCACACGGCCCTGCTCGGGCGGGCGGTGCTCGAATTCGAAGGAGGCGAACCCGCGAGTGTCCCGCACTGGAACACGAAGGGCGTGAGGATCGGCGCCGTGCGAAATGTGAGCGTGTCCGACACCGGCTCGCTCACGCTCCACCTCGGGAGCGGCCAGTCGATCATCTGCGCAACAAAGGGCAAGGGCGAAGTGTCGAACCCCACCGGCGGCGGCCCGGGACGCGGGCAACTGGCGGGGCCGGACAAGGAAGGCGGCCCGCCGGCCCCCGAATTCCACGGCTGTCACGCCACCGGCGTGGTCTGCGCGGCGAAAGAAAAAGTGGCAGTGGAACCCGAGACCTTCTGGGAAACGCGGCTGCTCGGCGGGACGCCGATCAGGGACGAGATCCCCGGTGTGGAACTCGACGTCATGTGCGTGAAGAGCAAGGTCGCGACGCCGGTCGATGTCCTGACGGGGACGCTCACGCCGGAAGTGGGCGAAAACGCGCTCCAGTTCGGCCCGGGCTCGGGCGAACTCGCCGAATCGGCGAGCGGCCACGCCACCATCACGGGGACGATGAAGGTCAAGGGCAAGAAGGCGCCCGACCTGTCGGTGAGCGCGCCGTAGCGCCCGGCGGGCCGGAGGCCCGGTATGGGCGGGGCGCCCACCGGCGAGGCGCCCTCGGGGGACGCTTCGCTACAGCGTCTGGATCTGAACCAGGCTGGTGGTTCCGGGCCGCCCCGAGGGCAGCCCGGCGGTGATCCCCACACGATCCCCGCGGCTGCACCAGCCGAGCTCCACCACCCGCCGTGCGGCGTCGGCGATCAGCTCCTCGGTGGTCTCGTGGCGGCGCATCGAGGCCGCCTGCACGCCCCACATCAGTCCGCAGCGGCGAACGGTCTCGCGTCCGGGAGAGAGGGCGTAAATCGGCACCGTCGGGCGGTGCGCCGAGACCAGCCTGGCGGAGCGGCCCGACAGCGTCGGGACCACGAGCGCGTCGAGGCGCAGCTCGCGGGCCGCGTCGCAGAGGTTGTGGGCGATCGTGTAGGCGGGGTCCGAGGCCGTGCGGTTCACGCGCGTCTCGTTCCAGCGCTCGTAGGGGGCGATCGACTCCGCCTGCTCGGCCACCGCCGCCATCATCTCCACCGCCTCGACCGGATAGGAGCCGATGGCGGTCTCCTGCGAGAGCATCACGGCATCGGTTCCGTCGAGGATCGCGTTGGCCACGTCGGCCACCTCGGCGCGGGTGGGGCGCGAGGAGGCGACCATCGAGTCGAGCATCTGGGTGGCCGTGATCGACGGGCGGGCCATCCATCCCGCCAGCTCCAGCAGCTGCTTCTGCACGATCGGCACCTGCGCGATCGGCAGCTCGATGCCGAGGTCCCCGCGCGCCACCATCACGCAGTCGGCCGCTTTCAGGATCTCGCTGGCCCGTTCCACCGCCTGCGGCTTCTCCATCTTGGCGATCAGCGGCAGGCGGGTGTGCTGGCGCACGTGTTCGACGTCCTCGGGAGACTGCACGAACGACAGCGCGACCATGTCGACCCCGATCTGCTCCCCGTGGCGCAGCAGGTGGAGGTCCTCCTCGGGTACCGACGGCAGCCCCGACACGGGCCCCGGGATGTTGAGGCCCTGACGGGAGGCCACCGCGCCACCCACCTCGACCTCGGTCTCCACCTCCTGGAGGGCGGTGCGCACCCCCACCACCCGCAGCCGCACCGAGCCGTCGGCCAGGTACATGATCGAGTCCGGCTCCACCGCCTCGGCCAGCCCCGGCCAGGTGACGCTCATGTGGTGCGCGTCGCCGGGCTGGTCGCCGTCCCCGCAGAGGAACGTGAGGTGCTCGCCGGGGGTGAGCTCGACGAGGTCCTCCTTCAGCGGCCCGATCCTGAGCTTCGGGCCGGGGAGGTCCTGGAGGATCGCCACCGGGCGTCCCACGCGCCCGGCGGCATCGCGCACGCGGCGGACGGTCTCGGCGTGCTCCTCGAGGGTCCCGTGGGAGTAGTTCAGCCGCGCGACGTCCATGCCGGCCTGCACCAGTCGCACGAGCGTCTCCGGCTCCCGGGAGGCCGGTCCGATCGTGGCGACGATCTTCGTGCGACGCATGCTCCCAAGGTATCGGTCCATCCGGGCCATTCCGGGGAGCCCAGGGCAGGCCCCTAAGATCGGCGCGTGCTGGGACCCTCGCGACCGCTTCCCCGCGCCGGCGCGCGGGTGCGCATCGCCCGCTTCGGGGGCGCCTATGAGCCGGCCACGATCATTGCCGTGGAGGAGGAGGGCAGGCGCCTGCGCGTGCGCGCCGACGGCGGCGAGGTGCTGGACTTCGTGCTCAACCGCGCCAGCGCGAGGTTCCTTGCCGAGGGGGCCGCCGGCGGGGAGCGCCTGGAGCTGTCGGCCTAGGGAGCGGCGGGAGCTCTCGCCCTACGGAGCCTGCAGCTCCGGGAAGTGCTCGGCGCAGTGCTCGCGCATCACCTCGCGCACCCACGCCCGCTCGGGCGTGGAGGCGACCCGGAAGCGTGCCAGCAGCTCGCGCTGGCGCTCGATCGGGGCTCCGGCTATCACCCACCGGCTCGCGAGGCGCTCGAACAGCAACTCGAGTCCCCGCTGCCAGGCGTCGTCCTGGGTGGCGGCCGCCGACATCCCCTCGCCGGCCATCACCCGTGCGTACTCGCTGCGGGCGCCGGGTGTGAGCGAGCCCCGCAGCGTCAGCACGTTGCCCTCCGGGTCGGTGTAGTCGCTGCCGCCGGCGCGCAGCCTGGGCTGGCGCCGCGAGCGCTTGCCCAACGCGCTAGGGCGCCTCGGCGGCGCGTTCGAGGTCGCCGCGGACGTCCCCGCTGAGTGCTCCCGCATGCCCCGGCCAGGCCACCGCCGGCTCCATCGCGGCGAGCTTGCGAAGGCTCGCCCGGGCCTGCTCGGTGTCGTAGTTGTAGAGGTCGTTCGGCAGGTGGGCCGAGCAGTCCCGGCCCCACATGTCGATCAGGTAGAAGGCGTCGCTGGTGATCGCCAGGCGGTCGCTCTCGCGCCACAGCCCGATCTGTCCGGGGGCGTGGCCGGGCAGCTCGATGACCGTGAAGCCCGCGACCTCGTCGCCCTCCTTGACGGTCCCGGAGATCTTCACCGGCCCGCCGTCCCAGGCGTAGCGGTGGAACAGTTTGTGGAGCTGGCGCTGGGGGAACGGCAGTCCCTTCAGGCCCTCGGGCCAGTAGCGAAAGCCGCCGCTGCCTTCGGCGTCCTGGACTTCCTCGGGGTGGCACACGACCGGCGCTCCGAGCCCCGGCGCGGTGCCGCGGTGGTCGGTGTGGCCGTGGCCGAGCACGATCTGGCGGATGCCGCCGAGCTTGGCCGCGGCGGTGGCCACCGAGCGGGTCATCGTGCGCGCCCCGGCGTCGAACAGGATCACCTGTCCGTCGTCCTCGATCAGGTACACGTTGCAGCGCCCGGGCTGTCCCTGGAGGACCCATACCCCTTGGGCCACGAGCTCGGCCTCGCCCCCCATCAGCCGCCCGCTGACGCGGGTCTTGGCGTTGAAGGCGCCGGTCATGCGCTGTTCGGCGGGGGAGTCTTTGGGCGGCATCATCCCGATCTCGCGGGCGAAGCTCATGCTGTCGGTGAAGGCGTCGTTGGCCTGGATGAGGCCATCCTTGACGGTCAGCAGGTCGCAGCCTTCGAGGTCCACGACACTGCCCGTGGGGCTGATGCCGGAGAAGCTCCCGGGGCCGGCGAAGGTCCCGCGCATGCGCCAGTGGACCGCGCAGCGATCTCCCTGGGCGGTCGTCGAGACGACCTCCATCTGCAGGTCCGGGATCGCGCCGAGCATCTCGGAGATGAACGCCCGCACGCCCTCGGGGGCGAGCACGTCGAGCTGCCCGCGGACGTTCTCGCGGCCGCCCTCGGCCCACAGCGCGACCGCGCCGTCGAGGTCGCGGGAGTCGATCGCCTCGAAGTAGCGGCGGGCAACGCCCTCGGCCTTGGCGGGCGAGATGCGTTTGCGTTTGCCCGCCAGCTCCTGCATGTTTTCGGCCACCTCCTGCACCTTGCTGCTGGTGGCGCTTGAACTCTCCGTCTGTTCTGCCATCCCCGTCTCCTTCCAGGACCGAGCGAGGGACGTAGTCTAGTCTGCGGCCGGTGGCCGACGTGGCGCGCAAGCGCGAGCTCGGACGGGGGGAGCGCGTCCTGCCGGGCGTCTACCGCCTGCGTCTTCCCCTGCCCTGGCCGGGAGTTCCCCACTGCAATGCCTGGGCCGTGCGCAGCGACGGCGGCTTCGTCCTGTTCGACACCGGCATGCACGAGCCGGACTCGCTGGAGCAGCTCGAGCGGGCCCTCGCGATGTGCGACCTGCGCCTGGAGGACGCCCGCCTGGTGGCCTGCACCCACGCCCACACCGACCACTGCGGCCAGGGGCCCACGATCCTCGAGGCGGCCGGGTGCGAGCTGTGGATGCACCCCAGCCACGAATCCCTGGACCGCATGATCGCCGACCCCGAGGCGCTGTTCGAACGGCGCCTGGAGGTGGCCCGCCAGAGCGGCGTCCCGGCCGAGCCGCTGGCGCGCTACGCGGCCGAGCAGGCCCGCCGGCCCGCGGGCAGCGGCATCGCGGGGCCGATCCACCCCCAGCGGGATCTCCTCACGGGGGTCCGCATCGAGACCGACCTGGGCGAGTGGATCACCTACGAGACCCCCGGCCACGCCCCCAACCACGTGTGCTTCTTCCAGCCCGACCGGCGCCTGCTGATCTCCGGCGACCACCTGCTGGGGCGCATCTCGCTGTTCTTCGACTACGGCTACTCGCCGGACCCGGTGGGGGAGTTCCTCGACTCGCTGGGCACCGTCGAAGGCCTCTCGGCGCGCCTGTGCCTGGCAGGCCACGGGCGCACCTTCGCCGACGTGCAGGCCCACATTCGCGGCAATCGCAAGCTCGTCAACGAACGTCTGGACCTGGTGCAGGGGGCCCTGCGGGAGGGCGAGCAGACCGCCTTTGAGCTGATACCCGGCGTCTACGGCCAGACGCCGGGGACGCGTAACGCCCACTGGCTGCTCTCGGAAACGCTCTGCTTCCTCACCCACCTGCAGGCCCAGGGCCGCGCCCGGCGGATCGCGGGCGATCCCGAGCGCTGGAGGGCTGCGTAGCCCGGCGCCACCGACGCAGAACTGCATAATCTGAGCGATGCGCATCGATGAGATCCTCGCCCGCGGAGGCCCGGTGTTCTCGTTCGAGTTCTTTCCCCCGAAAACGCCCGCGGGCGAGCAGAACCTCGAGGCGGCGCTGGCCGAGCTGGTCAAGCTCGAGCCGGCGTTCGTGTCGGTCACCTACGGCGCGGGAGGCTCCACCCGCGAGAAAACGATCGAGATCGTCAAGCACGTCTCCGAGCGCTACGGGCTGGAGGCGATGGCCCACTTCACCTGTGTCGCGGCGACCGTGCCGGAGCTGCGGGCGACGCTCGATGAGATGCGGGCGGCGGGGATCGACAACGTGCTCGCGTTGCGGGGCGACCCCCCTGCCGGTCAGGAGACCTGGACCGCCACCGAGGGCGGCCTCGAGTACTCCCATGAACTGGTGGAGATGATCGCCGGCGACTACCAGTTCGCGATCGGCGCCGCCTGCTTCCCCGAGACCCACGTCCACGCCACCAGCTCCGAGGACGACCTCGAACACCTGGCCGCGAAGGTGGACGCCGGGGTGGACTTCCTGATCACCAACCTGTTCTTCGACAACGACGCCTACTTCGCGTTCCTGAAGCGGGCCAGGGGGGTCGGGATCACGGTCCCGATCATCCCCGGGATCATGCCGATCACGCGCGTCGGCCAGATCCAGACGATGGCCAAGAAGTGCGGTGCCTCGATCCCGCCGGGCCTGGCCCGGGAGCTGGCCCTGCGTGACGAGGACGAGGAGGCGGTGCGCGACTTCGGCGTCGCCTACGCAACCCTGCAGTGCGCCGAGCTGCTGGCCGCGGGGGCGCCGGGGATCCACTTCTACACGCTCAACCGCTCGCCGGCCACGCGGGCGATCCTGAGCGCGCTGAAGCTCGCCAGGCCGTGGGAGCGGGCTGTCTACCCGGGCTCGATCTCGAGCCCCGAGGCGACCCGCGGGGAGCCGTCGGCAGCCTCGTAGCGGACGTCCACCGAGTCGTCCTGCCGGTAGGTCCCCACCCCCCACGCGCCCAGCAGCCAGCGCCAGCCGCTGATCTTGTCCTTGCGTAGGTCGCGCTCGAACAGGAGCGTGCCCGCGCGGATCTGGTAGTCACGGCCGAGTTCCTGGCGAACGCCGTTGAGGTACACCTCGAAGGTTCCTCGCACCTCCGCTGGGAGCCTCACCCGTGAGCGTGTCATCGCCGCGCCAGTCTAGGGCCGCAGCGATTCGGTCCGCCGTCGCTGGCGGGCGCCGTAGGTGCGCTGGCGCTCGCGGCCCGCGTCCACGATCGCGCACACCTCCTCCGGCTCGGTGGCGAGGGAGAACAGCTCGAGGTCGCCGGGGGCGATGCGCCCGTCGGCCAGCGCCCGCTCGCGCAGCCACACCAGCAGCCCGTCCCACTCTCCCTCGCCGAGCAGGATCGCCGGGAAGTGGCGGATCGTGGCCGTCTGGATCAGCGTCAGCGCTTCGAACAGCTCATCGAGGGTCCCAAAGCCCCCCGGGCAGATCACGAACGCGCAGGCGTAGCGCACGAACATGACCTTGCGGACGAAGAAGTGGCGGAAGCGCAGGCCGATGTCGAGGTACGGGTTGGGCGCCTGCTCGTGGGGCAGCTCGATGTTGCAGCCGATCGACAGTCCCCCCGCCTCCCGCGCTCCGCGGTTGGCGGCCTCCATCAGGCCCGGACCGCCCCCGGTGATGACCGCGTAGCCGGATCGCCCGAGGCAGCGGCCGAGCTCGCGCACGAGCTCATAGGTGGGGTGCTCGGGAGGAGTGCGGGCGGAGCCGAACACCGTCACCGCCGCACCCACGTCCGCCAGCGCCGAGAAACCGGCCGCGAACTCGCCCGCGATGTCGCGGACGCGGGCGGCGTCGGCGGCCCTCACCTCGGGGGGCTCGTCTCCCAGCCACAGCAGCAGCTCCTCGTCGAGGGTCATCTCGTACCCGTCCCCGGTCCAGCGGTCCCCGCTCTGCTCCCGCTCCCTGTCCATGCCCTGCAAGCGTATGCGCCCGGCTGGCCGGCAACGGGCCGCTGGCGGGAGACACCCACGCGCTTCTCACCCGGCTGGCCGCCGCTGCCTCTAGCCTGCTTGCCCATGCGTTCGGCTCCCCTGAAGCGAGACCCGGCCGGCGAGGAGATCCGCTACATCGTGCGCCGCTCCGAGCGGGCCCGCAGCGTGCGGGTCAACGTGCACCCCCACGCCGAGGTGGAGGTGGTGCTGCCGGCCCGCGCTCCCGAGCGGGCGGCGGCGGCCGCGATCGAGGAGCTGCGGCCGTGGATCGAGCGGCGCCTGGCCGAGGCCCGCCGCACGCTGGCCGTGATCGCACAGCGGGGGCGGACCGTCCCCTACCTGGGGCACCCGCTGGCGCTCGTCGCACAGCCGGGTCGGGTGCGCGTACACCGCAGCGGCGAGAGCCTGCTGGTGCCGGGGGGCGACCCGCTGCCCGCGCTGGAGCGCTTCTACCGGCGCGCCGCCCGCAGCGAGGTCGCGCCGCGGCTCGATCGCGCGACGGCCATCCTGGGTAAGCCCTACGCGGGCCTCTCGATCCGCGGCCAGCGCACGCGCTGGGCCTCGTGCTCCTCCGACGGCCACATGAGCTTCAACTGGCGGCTGATGCTGGCCCCCGAGCCGGTGCTCGAATACGTCGTCTGGCACGAGGTCTGCCACCTCGAGATCAGCGACCACTCGCGCCGCTTCTGGGCGCTGCTGGGGCGCCACTGGCCCGAGTACCGCGCCCACCGCAAGTGGCTGCGCGAGTACGGCGCCACGCTCGTGCTGTCGGCTTAGCCGATCACGCTGCGCCTGTCGGCCCGGCGGCGGGCGCTCGCGGTGGCGGCCTAGCCGCGCTGCTCGATGGGGACGTAGTCGCGGTCGCGGTCGCCCGTGTAGATCTGCCGCGGGCGGGCGATCTTCTGCTCGGAGTCGTCGACCATCTCCCGCCACTGGGCGATCCAGCCGCTGGTGCGCCCGATCGCGAACATCACCGGGAACATCGCCACCGGCAGGCCGAGGGCCTCGTAGATCAGGCCGGAGTAGAAGTCGACGTTCGGGTACAGCTTGCGGGAGGTGAAGTAGTCGTCGTCCAGGGCCCGCTTCTCGAGCTCCGTGGCGACCTCCAGCAGGGGGCTCTTGCCGCGCACGGCGAACACGTCGTCGAGGTATTTGCGGATGATCCGGGCGCGGGGGTCGTAGTTCTTGTAGACGCGGTGGCCGAAGCCCATCAGGCGCTCGTTGCCGGCCTTCACGCCCTCCAGGAAGGAGGGGATGTTCTCCACGCTGCCGATCCTCTGCAGCATCCTCAGGGCGGCCTCGTTGGCGCCCCCGTGCAGCGGCCCATACAGCGCCGCCACACCCGCCGCGACGGCGCTGTAGGGGTCGACCCGGGTCGACCCCACGCCCCGTACGGCGCTCGTGGACGCGTTCTGTTCGTGGTCGGCGTGCAGGATGAAGAGCACGTCCAGAGCGCGCGCGAGGCGCGGATCCGGCTCGTATTTGAGCTCGGTCATCTTGTACATCATCGAAAGGAAGTTGCTGGCGTAGTCGAGGTCGTTGTCGGGGTACACATAGGGCTGGCCCATGTTGTGGCGGTAGGCGAAGGCGGCGAGCGTAGGCATCTTCGCCAGCAGCCTGATGATCTGGGCCATGCGGATGTCGGGGTCGCTGATGTGGTTGGCGTCCGGGTAGAAGGTCGACAGCGCGCCCACCGAGGCCACGAGCATGCCCATCGGGTTGGCGTCGTAGCGGAAGCCCTGCATGAACTCCCTGATGTTCTCGTGCACGAAGGTGTGGATCGTGACCTGGTGCACCCACTCCGCCAGCGCGTCGAGCGTCGGCAGCTCGCCGTTGATCAGCAGGTAGGCCACCTCCAGGTAGCTGGAGTGCTCACACAGCTGCTCGATCGGGTAGCCGCGGTGCTGGAGGATGCCCGCCTCGCCGTCGATGTAGGTGATCGAGCTGCGGCACGCGGCGGTGTTCATGAAGGCCGGGTCGTAGGCCATCAGCCCGAAGTCCTGATCGTCGATCTTGATCTGGCGCAGGTCCACGGCGCGCACGGTGCCGTCGGTGATCGGCAGCTCGTATGAGCGCCCGGTGCGGGTGTCGGTGACGAGCAGGCGCTCCCCGGCCGATGCGCCGTCGCCGTCGCCGAGACCCTCGACCGCGCCGCTGTGCCCCTCGACCGTCGACTGCTCGGTACTCATATCCATCTCCTATCCACGGTTGCTGGAGCTCCTACTGATTATGCGCACGTGGGGCGTCCTCCCCGGACCCCCGGCGCCCCGCCTAGTGGCGCTGCAGGCGGTCAATGGAGACGCTCGCCCGCACGCGGGCCGGTGATCCCGGCTCGGACACCCCGTGGGGGCCGCGGCGTGGCAGCCGTGGCAGCCGTGGGCGCGGGTGGTGGGGGTGCAGCGGTCGCGGCCGCGGGCCGATGCCGCCGTCCTGCCCTCCGGCCGTCTCGGGCGTCTGGCGGACCGCCCAGCGGACGATCAGGAACAGAGCCACGATCGGGATCTTCAGCAGGAACATGAGCCAGATGAAGGTCCACGTGGTCACGCCGTCAGGATGTTACCCCCTGCCGGGTCGGTGAAAGCCCCCGATGGCCGCGCGGCTGGCAGCCGCCGCGGCAACCCGTCCGCGGCTCACCCGCGCAGCGTCAGGGGCGCGCCGCTGAACTGCGTCATGGCATGCAGTTCGTGGATGCGGGCGACGATCTCCTCACCCCGCAGGCGGGACACTCGGTCGGTGCCGAACTCCTCCACGTTGAAGGACGCCAGCACGCTGGCGTGGGCCATCGCGCGCCGCAGCAGCTCATCGGAGAGCTCCTCCCCCGGGTGGGCGGCGATGTACCCGACCAGGCCTCCCGCGAACGTGTCGCCGGCGCCGGTGGGGTCGATCACCGTCTCCAGCGGGTAGGCGGGCAGCGCGAAGAAGCTCTGGCGGGTGATCAGGGCGGCGCCGTACTCGCCCTGCTTGGCGACTACCACCGAAGGCCCCCGGGTACCGGCCGGGGCGTCCTCGGGGGGCGTCCAGGAGAGGATCTCGCGGGCGGCTGCCACCAGGTTCGGCTTATCGGTCAGCTGGCGCAGCTCGGCGTCGTTGAGGATCACGCAGTCCACGCTCGTGATCGCCTTCATCAGCGACTCGCGCGCGATCTCGATCCACAGGTTCATCGAGTCGAGCGCCACGAAACGGGCGTGGGGGAGCTGCGAGCGCACTTCCAGCTGCAGCTCGGGCTGGATGTTCGCCAGGAACAGCACCTCGCTGGAGCACGAGCGCTCCGAGAGCTTGGGGGCGAAGCCCTCGAACACCCCGAGCTGGGTGTCGTGGGTCTCGCGCGAGTTCAGGTCCCAGCCGTACTCCCCGTGCCAGAAGAAGGTCCGTCCGCCTGGCACGTGCTCGATGTCCGAGACATCGACGCCGCGGCTCCGCAGGACGTCCAGCTGCGCCTCGCCGAAGTCATCGCCCACGGGGCCGACGACCCGCACCTCGTCGAAGAAGGACGCCGCCAGCGAGAAATGCACGGCCGCCCCGCCGAGCATCCGCTCGCGTTCCCCGAACGGGGTCTTGACCGTGTCGTAGGCGATCGATCCGACAACCGTGATCGGCATGCGGCGGGCACCTTAGAGCAAGTGGCCCACCCGCGAACCGGCGCGGCCCACTCCGATAGCCTGGGATTTGCAGGTGAGAGCGATCCAGATGACCGAATTCGGGGGCCCGGAGGTGCTGAAGCTGGCCGAGCTGCCCGTACCCACTGCCGGCCCCGATGAGGTCTTGATCCGGGTCAGCCGAGCGGGCCTGAACTTCGCCGACACCCACACCCGCACGAACTCCTACGTCCAGAAGGCGAGCCTTCCGCTGATCCCCGGCGGAGAGGTGGCGGGGGTGCGCGAGGACACCGGCGAGCGGGTCGTGGCGCTGGTCGGCAACGGCGGCTATGCCGAGTACGCCGTGGCGCCCGCGGAGCGGGTGTTCGGGGTGCCGGACGGGCTCGACGACGGCAGCGCGCTGGCGATGGTCGTGCAGGGAACCACGGCCTGGCACCTGTACCGGACGGCCGCGCACGTGGCCCCGGGGGAGAGCGTCGTGGTGCACAGCGCCGCCGGGGGCGTGGGATCGCTGGCCGTCCAGCTCGGGCGGGTTTTCGCGGCCGGCCGGGTGATCGCCACCGCCTCCGGCGAGCAGCGACGCGCCCTGACGTTGGAACTGGGGGCCGACGCGGCTGTCGATCCGGCGCCCGAGGGCCTCACCGAGAGGCTGCTGGAGGCCAACGGCGGGGAGCCCGTGGACGTCGTCTTCGAGATGTACGGCGGCGAGGCCTTCGACGCCTCCTACCGGGCGCTGGCGCATTTCGGGCGGATCGTCGTATGCGGCATCTCCACGAACGTCCCCAACGAGGTCAGGACGGGATCGCTGCTGCGCCACTCCCGTGCCGTCGTGGGCTTCTACCTGTTCCACTGCCTGCAGCGCCCGGGGATGTTTGCGCAAGCGCTGTCGGACCTGTTCGCACGCGCCGCGGCGGGGGAGTTGAAGGCAGTCGTGGGGGCCACCTACCCTCTGTCAGAGGCCGGCCAGGCCCAGACCGACCTACGCGAGCGGCGCACGACTGGCAAGCTGCTGCTCGATCCCAGCGCCTGATGGCGCCCGCTCGCCGCTCGACCAACTTCGCGCCCTAAGCTCAACCCTCTCGACCATGGCCAGGACATTCGCCGAACTCGGTCTCTCCGAGCCCCGCCTCCGCGCGCTGGCCGACGTCGGCTACGCGGCCCCGAGCCCGATCCAGGAAGAGGGCATCCCGCCGCTGCTGCAAGGACGCGACGTGATCGGCCAGGCCCAGACCGGGACCGGCAAGACCGCGGCCTTCGGGCTTCCGATCATGGAGTACGTGGACCCGCGCGAGGGCACCGTGCAGGCGCTCGTGCTGACGCCCACGCGGGAGCTGTGCATCCAGGTGACCCAGGCGCTGCGGACCTACGGCGCCCACAGCGGGATCGACGTGGTGGCCGTCTTCGGGGGTGCCCCGATCCGCACCCAGCAGGCCCAGCTGCGGGCCGGCGGCCACGTGGTGGTGGGGACCGTCGGGCGGGTTCTGGACCTGATCTCGCGCCACTCGCTGATGCTCCACGACTGCCGCTTCGTGGTCCTCGACGAGGCCGACGAGATGCTCGACCTCGGCTTTCTCGAGGACGTCGAGAGGATCCTCTCGCTGACCCCCTCCAGCCGCCAGACGGCGCTGTTCTCGGCCACCATGCCGCCGCCGATCCGCAAGCTGGCCGACCGCTACATGTACGACCCCGTGATCATCCAGGTCGAGGCCGCGACCCTGACGATCGACACCGTGGCCCAGTTCCAGCTGCCGGTGGACGCACGGGCCAAGCCGGAGAAGCTGGTGGAGGTGCTGCGCGCGGAGAAACCCGACCAGGCGATCGTGTTCGTGCGCACCAAGATCCGCGCGGACCAGCTGTTCCGCACGCTCCGCGACGGCGGGCTGAACGTGCGGGCCCTGCACGGCGACATGACCCAGGGGGCCCGCGACGGGGTGATGCTGGCCTTCAAGGGCGGGCGCGTGCCGATCCTGGTCGCCACCGACGTGGCAGCCCGCGGGCTGGACATCTCAACCGTCACACACGTCATCAACTACGACGTGCCCACCTCTCCGGATACCTACGTCCACCGCATCGGCCGCACCGGCCGGGTGGGTCGCTCGGGCCGCGCGATCACCTTCGTCGAGACCCGTCAGAAGCGCGAGCTGGAGGCCATCGAACGCCACATCGGCACCAGCATCACGCAGTGGGAGAAGGGGGCGGTGGCGCCTCCCACGCCGGTCAAGGAGCGCCCCCGGCGGCACTCCAAGCCCCACGTCTCGCGCGACGACGACGGCGAGGGCTACGTCAAGCTGGTGCTCGGGGCGGGACGCTCGGCGGGCGTGACCGTGGCCGACATCGTCTCCGCCGTCACCTCCGCCACGGGCCTCGACGGGGAGGCGGTCCGCGACGTGCTGGTGCTCGACCGCTTCGCCTTCCTGTCGGTGCCGGCGGGCGACGCCGAACGCGTCATCGAGGGGCTGGACGGGCGCAGCATCCACGAGTGCGAGCTCACCGCCGAGCGGGTAGGTTAGGAGCCATGTCCACCGCCACGATGCAGACCACCGAGGGGCCGATCACGTTCGAGCTGTTCGACGCCGACGCCCCCAAGACGGTCGAGAACTTCCGCAAGCTCGCCGGCGACGGCTTCTACGACGGGCTCATCTTCCACCGCGTGATCAGCGACTTCATGATCCAGGGCGGCTGCCCGGAGGGCACCGGCACGGGCGGCCCCGGCTACACCTTCGAGGACGAGTTCAACGACCACAAGGTCGTCCGCGGCGCGCTCGCGATGGCCAATGCGGGCCCCAACACGAACGGCTCGCAGTTCTTCATCGTCACCGACCGGCGCCGCCCCGTGGCTGGACGGGAAGCACACGGTCTTCGGCCAGGTGAGCGAGGGGATGGACGTGGTGGACCGCCTCGAGGCGGTCCCGACCGACGGCCAGGACCGCCCCTCCGAGCCGATCGGGATCACCTCGATCGAGCTCTCCGAGTAGCGCCTCCGGCGCACTCGCGCCCCCGGCTGATTCGCCTCCGGCGGAGTAACCTTCGATACAGGCACAGCGAGCGAGAGGGAGAGTCAGATGGCCACGGTCGAGCAGCATGTCCCGGAGACGCAGAACGGCGCGCCGGTCGCGGCCGACGTGATCCCGGTCGAGAACCCGGCGACGGGCGAGATCGTCGCCACCGTCCCCAACCTCAGCGCCCGAGGCGATCATCGAGATGGCCGCCCGCGGACGCGCGGCCCAGCAGGAGTGGGCGGCGTATGGCTTCGAGGGTCGTGGCCGCGTGTTGCGCCGGGCCCAGAAGTGGGTGATGGACAACACCGATCGGGTCGTCGAGACGATCGTCTCGGAGACCGGCAAGACCTATGAGGACGCCCAGCTCGCCGAGATCGGCTACGCCGGCGCCGCCTTCGGCTTCTGGGCCAAGGAGGCCGCGGGCTATCTCGCCGACGAGAAGGTGAAGTCCAGCCAGCTGCTGGTGAAGGGCAAGAAGCTGATCCTCCGCTACCGCCCGCTCGGCCTGGTCGGCGTGATCGGCCCCTGGAACTACCCCCTGACCAACTCGTTCGGAGACTGCATCCCCGCGCTGGCCGCCGGCAACTGCGTGATCCTCAAGCCCTCCGAGGTGACGCCCCTGACCTCGCTGCTGATGGCCGAAGGACTGCGCGAGTGCGGACTGCCCGAGAACGTCCTGCAGATCGCCACCGGTGACGGCGCCACCGGCGCGGCCCTGACCGAGGAGGTGGACATGATCATGTTCACCGGGTCGACCCGGACCGGTCGCAAGGTGGCCGAGGCGGCTGCCCGGCGGCTGATCCCGTCCTCGCTGGAGCTCGGGGGCAAGGATCCGATGATCGTGCTCTCCGACGCCGACCTCGAGCGGGCGGCGAACTTCGCCACCTACTACTCGATGCAGAACGCCGGCCAGACCTGCATCTCGATCGAGCGCGTGTACGTGGAGGAGCCGGTGTACGACGAGTTCGTGGCGAAAGTGTCCGAGAAAGTGCGCCAGCTGCGGGTCGGCAAGCCCGAAGGACTCGGCACCGTGGAGGTCGGCGCGATCACGTTCCCGCCCCAGCTGGACGTCATCAAGGACCACGTCGCCGACGCCGTCCAGAAGGGCGCCCGGGTGCTCACCGGAGGCAAGCAGGTGCCGGGCCCGGGGCGCTTCTACGAGCCGACCGTGCTCGTGGACGTGGACCACTCGATGAAGTGCATGACCGAGGAGACCTTCGGCCCGACGCTGCCGATCATGCGCGTCCACGACGCCGACGAGGCCGTGCGCCTGTCCAACAGCTCCCGCTACGGCCTCGGCTCGTCGGTGTTCACCCGCGACGTCAAGCGCGGCGAGCAGATCGCCAGGCGCCTGGAGACGGGAGCGGCCAACGTCAACGACGCGATGATCAACTACACCGTGCTCGAGCTGCCGATGGGTGGAGCCAAGGCCTCGGGTCTCGGCTCCAGGCACGGCGCCGGCGGGATCCGCAAGTACTGCTCTCAGCAGGCGATCGTGGTGACGCGCCTGGGCATGAAGAAGGAACCCTTCATGTACCCCTACAAAGCCCGCACCTCGCGGATGTTGGGGCGCATGTTCAAACTGCTCTACGGACGCGGCAAGCGCGACTGAGCTACGCGGCGGCCTCGGCTCCGCCCGCAGCGGCATCCCCAGCAGACGCTCCAGCTCGGCCACCGTCTGCTCGGAGTCGGTGTGGTGGATGACCTCCATCCCGAGCTCCCGGGCGGGGGTCAGGTTGAAGGGCAGGTCGTCCACGTAGACGCACTCCTCGCGGGGGGACGCCGGCCCGCTCGGCGCCCAGCTCGTACATGCGTTTGGAGGGCTTGCGGATCCCCTCTTCGGCCGAGATCACGACGCCGTCGAAGAGCTCTCCGAACATCGAGCGGGGATAACGGTGCACGCCCCACGAATTCGACACCAGCGCCGTGCGGATGCCCGCCACGGTGGGCCCGGCGGACGGCGTCCACCACCAGCTCGTCCGCGTGGACACCCGAGAAGAGGCCGTCGATGAGGCCCTCCGGGGCGACGTCGAGCAGGACCGCGAAGCGGCGCTCGAACTCGTCCTCGGCCAGCTTGCCCGTCTCCAGCTCGATCAGCAGCTCGCGCGCCTCCGGGTCGGATTTGAAGCGGCCCACGAGCTTCGACGGCTCGATCCCGGCGCGCACGCAATAGGCGTGGAAGGAGGCGAACAGGTTGGTCGTGAGCACGCCACCCCAGTCGATCAACAGCCCCTTCAACGGCAGCTGTCCGTTGCCGTCAGTGCCCGCCCCCTGGGTCTTTCCGTCCGCCTGCGTTCCGTCCTCAGACTGCGGCTGTGCCATGTGCCACCTCCTCCGCCTGGCGGGCCAGCTCGAGTACCCCGTCTCCGAATGTCTTCAGGTAGGGGTCGTCGGTGGTGCCGGCCAGGGCGCGCTTGTAGTTGCCCTCCATGAACACGATGCTCTTCCACAGCGCGAGCGTCGTGTACCAGCGTACGTCCCGCATCGAGCGCCCGGATAGCTCCTCGTACAGGGCGATCAGCTCTGCGCGGGTGGGGAAGCCCTCGGCGCGGGTAACCCGCCCGAGGTGCTCGCGCAGGCCGCTTTCGGGGTCCGAGGGCTCGGTCCACATCATGCACAGGTAGCCGACGTCGGCCAGCGGGTCGCCGATCGTGGCCATCTCCCAGTCGAGGACCGCCTCCAGGCGGGCGGGGGGCTGGGAGGCGAACAGCGTGTTCCCGAGCCGGTAGTCGCCGTGGACGATCGTGGCCGGGCCGCTGTCGGGCAGGTTCTCGGCCAGCCACGACGCCGACGCTCTCGACGGCCTCGATCTCGCGCGTCTTGTTGAGCTCCCAAAGGCCGTTGAAGCGGCGCAGCTGGCGTTCTAGGTAGCCGGTGGGTTTGCCGAAGTCCTCCAGCCCGGCGGCGCGCCAGTCGACCGAGTGGATCTCCACCAGCGACTCGATCAGCTGCTCGCCGATCCGTCTGCGCTCGGGTGGGGAGTCCAGCTGCTCGGGGACGCTCGCCACGATCACCTCGCCGGGGACCCGCTCCATCACGTAGAAGGGGGCCCCGATCGTGGACTCGTCCGAGCCCACCGCCAGAACCTTCGGAACCCGCGCCCGGGTGTCGTCCAAGGCCTTCAGCAGGCGCGCCTCGCGGAGCACGTCGTGGGCGCTCGGCGGCAGCGGCCCACGGGGCGGGCGACGCAGGACGGCCTCGCTGCCGCCGCGCTCGATCAGGTAGGTGACGTTGGAGTGCCCGTCCCCGATCGGGCTGGCCCGTGATCTCGCCCTCGCCGATGCCGTGGGCGTCCAGGAACGCCTCCAGAGGGCGGAGGATCAGCAGGGGAGGGCGGCTGTTAGCCTCGCCCTCCGCGGGGGTCTGGACGATGTCGTCTGGGGCCACCGGGGTACTCATGGCTGACGCGAACGCTACAAAGACCGCAACCTTGCCTGCTCCGACGTGTCAATAGTCCCCATGCCAACGCGTTCGAAGCACCCTCCTCATAGCCCTGCTCGTAGCGCTGTTCGCCCTCTCCGCGGCCGCGCCCGCGGGCGCCTCCCACGGACAAACCGTGTACTTCGAGGCCTCGACCTCGCTGCTGAACCCCGCGACCCGCGCGAAGACCTTCGAACAGATGCGCCATCTCGGCGTGCGGGCGCTACGGGTCGAGCTCTACTGGAGCCGGGTCGCGCCCGCGCCCACCAGCGCCACGCGCCCGAACTTCAACGCCAAGGAACCCGGCAGCTACGACTGGAGCCTGTACGACCCGATCCTCGAAGAAGCCAAGCGGCTCGGCTGGCAGGTGCTGCTGACGGTCACCTCGCCCGTGCCCCGCTGGGCCACCTCCAACCTGAAAGCGCCATACGTCACGAGGCCCGACAGCCAGGACTTCAGGGAATTCATGACGGCCGTGGCCCGTCACTTCGGCTCGGAGGTCGGCACCTACGCGATCTGGAGCGAGCCCAACCACCCCGCCTTCCTGCTGCCGCAGTTCAACTCCAACGGCTCGCCCGCCTCGCCGCGCATCTACCGCGGCCTCTACCAGGCCGGATACCAGGGCCTGCAGGAAGCCGGCCTGGCCCATCCCCGGGTGCTGTTCGGCGAAACCGCCCCCACTGGTTACGACTCGGTCAAGAGCCTGCTGCGGATCGAAAAATCCAAGGCCCTGACGCACGACGTGGCCCCGCTCGCGTTCCTGCGCGAAGCCCTGTGCCTGAACTCCCACTACCGCAAGGTGGGCGGCTGCAGCGCGCTTTCGATGACCGGCTACGCCGACCACGCCTACACGACGGCGGTGGCGCCGAGCTACAAGACACCCGGGGCCGACAACGTCACCATCGGGGTGCTGTCGCGGCTCTCCAACGCGCTCAACATGGCCGCGGCCGGCCCACGCCCTGCCGAGGGGCCTGCCGATCTACCTGACCGAGTTCGGCGTCCAGAGCCTCCCCAACAAGCAGCTCGGCGTGCCGGTCTCGGTGCAGGCCGAATACGACGCGATGGCCGAACAGATCGCCTACAACAACGGCCGCGTGGTGGCCTTCTCCCAGTACCTCCTCGAGGACGACCCGATCGGCGGGGCGCCCGGGGCGAGCGCCAACGGCGGAACCGTCGGCTTCCAGACCGGCCTGGAGTACGCCAACGGCAAGCCGAAGCCGCTGTACTACGCCTGGCCGGTTCCGCTCGTGGTCAGCAAGCGCCACCACGGCTACTCGCTGTGGGGACTCGTGCGCCCGGCCGGCGGGAAGGCCACCACGGTGACCGTGCTGGTGCGCCCCAAGGGGTCCTCCAAGTACCGCACGCTGCGCAACGTGCGCGACCAACTCGCTGGGCTACTGGACCCTCAGCTCGAGCACCCCGGGGAGCCTCTGGCGCGTGCGCTGGATGAGCCCCGAAGGCGTGCGCTACGAAGGTCCGCCGATCCACGCCCACTGACGGCGGCCTGATCCAGGCCCGCTGAGCGGGGCCGCCGCGGGCCTACGATGGTCTGGAGATGCCGGAGCTGCCCGAGGTAGAGGTCACCGCCCGCCTGCTCGACGCGGGCGATCGCCGGGGAGGAGATCGTCTACGCGCGGGTGCCGGGCATCAACGCCCTGCGGAGCTTCGAACCGCCGATCGAGGAGCTGGTGGGCCAGCGCGTGGCGGCGGTACGACGGCGGGGCAAGCACCTGATCGTGGAAGCCGACGGCGGGCTGGCGCTGCTGATCCACCTGATGTCCGCCGGGCGCCTGCAGCTGTACGACAAGCCCGCCGGTCCGCGCGACCGCACCTCGCGGATGCTCGCTGGGGCTGGAGAGCGGGCGCGAGTTGCGCCTGCGCGAGTTCGGCTCCAAGCAGGCGGCGTGGGTCAAGCCGTGCTCGCCGAGGCGCTCGAGGACGAGGAGCCGCTCGCGTCGCTCGGCCCGGAAGCGTGGCCCGAGCCCGCCGCCGCTGGGCGAGCTGCTCGACGCGCCGCGGCCGCTGCACGCCCTGCTGCGCGACCAGCACGTGATCGCCGGCATCGGGCGCTCGTGGGTGGACGAGATCCTGTGGCGCTCGGAGCTCTCGCCGTACAAGCGCGGCTCGGACCTGCAGGAGCAGGAGCTGGCACGCCTTCAGGAGCAGATCCCCCAGACCCTCGGCGGGGCGATAGCCCACTACGAGTCGGTGCTCTCGCTGCCGATCCCCGACAAGCTGCCGATGCCCCTGATCGTGCACCGCCACGAGGGCGAGCCCTGCCCGCGGTGCGCCTCCACGCTGAAGTCCGTGCACTTCGAGGACTACGTGATCGCCTACTGCCCCACCTGCCAGACCGAGGGGCGCGTGCTGAAGGACCGCAGGCTCTCCCGCCTGTTGCGCTGACGGCGCGCGCACCCGCCGGGCCGTCATCCCTCCTCGGCGTGCGCGACTTTGAGGCGGTTGCCGTCGGGATCGACGATCACGCTCTGGCGCACCGAGGCGCGCAATCGTCTCGACCGGGCCGGGGGCGATCCCGCGTTCGGCGACCTCCGCGAGGAACCGATCGAGGTCGTCGACCAGCAGCGTGTGGGGTGCCGGCCCGGGCGGCTCGGCGTCGGCGTACAGGCAGATCCAGCCGCTGTCCGTCAGCCGCCAGGCAGCCTCGTGGTCGTTCGGGACGAGGTCGGGCGGGCGCCCGAAGAGGCGTTCGTACCACTGCACCGCGGCGTCGACGGTCGGCGACCGGGATCCCGGCGAAGAGGTGCTCGGCGGCCATCGGCCTCACCGTATCCGGGTCAGGCGCGGACCGGAACCGGCGGAGCCCGGCGCGCGCCAGCCGCATCCAGGGGTGCGAGACTGCTCCGGCCGGTGCGCACCAACCGCTCGATACCCGACGCCGTCGTCGTGCCCGTCCTGACCGTGTCCGACGTGCGTGAGGCGGTTGACTGGCTGGGAGAGGCCTTCGGCTTCACCGAGCGCCTGCGTATCGGCGAGGGGCATCGCTCCCAGCTCGACGTTCCCGGGGGCGGGGCCGTGATCCTCGCCGAGGTGCGACCCGACACCACGGTCGGCGGCGATGGCGTCTCGCACTCGGTGCTGGTGCGCGTCGAGGACGCGGCCTCCCACTGCGAGCGCGCGAAGGCCGCGCGGCGCGAGGATCCTGATGGAGCCGACGGACTTCGAGTACGGCGAGCGCCAGTACGCGGTCGAGGACCCCTTTGGCCACCGCTGGACCTTCTCCGAGACGCTGGCGGACGCGGACCCGGGCGACTGGCTGCAGCCCTGAGTCAGAGTGGCCTCCGACGGACAGCCCGAGGACGCGGGCGCATCCCCCCAGCCCGCTGACCCGTTAGCCCTCCCGAGCGACTTCGTCACCCTCTCGCCCAAGCAGCGTCGCGAGATCGTGTGGGACCTGGCCCAGACCCGCTCGCGTTCGCGCGACTCGCTCGCCGAGACGATCGGGCATCCAAACCAGGACGGCGAGCCTGCCGCGATACCGGCCCTGACGGTGGCCCTCGAAGCCGATCCGGACAGGCTCGTCAAACGACACGCAGCATTTGGGCTGGCACGCATCCCGGACGAGGCCGTCGTGGAACCGCTCATCGGCGCGCTGGCGCTGGCGGACCGAGCCACGAAAGGTCACGCGATCCTGGCGCTCGGCCGTTTGCGGGCACGCGCGGCGGTGCCAGAGCTCGTGCCCCTGCTCGGCGATCGCTACGCACGGATGCTCGTTGCCAACGCCCTCGTGGCGATCGGTGACGAGCGGGGTCTGGCCCCGCTCAGGCGGGCCGCCACCTGCCTCTCTCCTGTTCGTCGATATCACCTCCGCAGGCGCGTTCGGGCGCTGGAAGCAGCACTCGCACAGGGCCCGCCGGGCCAGCCACGATTAGCATCCCGAGGCGATGCTCGAACCCGTCGAGGAGGCCCCACCCCGTAATGGCTGACTTCGGCCAGCTGGTGGACCAGTTCCGCGCCGAGGCCCACGTTGCCGACGCGAAGGGAGAGGGCGTCGCGGCGGAACGGCTGCGCGAGCTGGCAGACGACATAGGTGAGATGACCGGCGAGCAGCGCGAGTGGCTCGAACAGGCCAACGAGGACGAAGTCCGTGGCTTCGTCCGGGCCATCCGTCTGCTGACCGGCGGCGCGTAGCCGAAGCTGACACGTAGCGGCCTTTCGTCGGCGGTTGGCACCAGGCCCTCGACCCCCGGCAAGGGCCTCCCGTACACTCGGCCGACTCAACCCCAGGAGGACAGGATGGCCGTTGGACTCCGCATCAAGCTGCCCGGCGTCAAAGCTGAGGAATTCGACCGCGTCGACGCGGCGATCGACGTCCGTGGCAATCACCCGGACGGGCTCATCTTTTCAGCGTCGGGTCCCGTCGAGGACGGTTGGCGCGTGATCGACGTCTGGGAGTCGCGTGCCCACTTCGACGCCTTTGCTGCCGAGCGAATCGGTCCCGCCGTTGCCGCGGCCGGCGTTTCGGTGCAGCCTGACATTGCCGAGTTTCCGGTGCACGAGTACGTCTCCCGCGCCAGCGACTCCGCGAAGGAGTAGCGCCACTAGCGACGTAGCTCTGCCTGTAGCCGGGTTGCCAGGCGGACGGAGGCATCGATCTCGACTTGGCGGATCGAGACGCTCTCGACGTTGAGCCCGAAAGGAACACCGACGCGCCGGCAGAATGCGATCAGCTCGACGGCCGTAGCGACGGCTTGATCGTAGGACGCGTCGAGGGTGTCGTCCGCGTGGCGGAGCTCGTTCTCGATCCAGTGCGGCACATCGACTCCGAGCCACTGAACGAACTCCAGTGTCGTCACCGAGCCGCAGACCGAGAACGTGAAGACGATCGGTGCCGGCTTGAGGTCACGAGCGGCGCACTCGTAGTGATAGTCGGAGACCAAGTCCTTCGCGGCATTGACGTCATAGATGATCTGGGTGACAAAGAACGAGCAACCTGCAGCCTGCTTTGTCAGCAGACGGAGGTGCTCCCCGCGCCCGCGCGCGTGCCGCTCTGGGATCGCGACGCCTCCGAGGAGGAGATCCGGACGCACCTCGCTCCTGAGTTGGTAGGCCCGCGGCAGAGAGGTTGCGACCACCTTCTCACGAGAGGACGCACCGACGAACACCGCTAGCGCTTCGGTTGGGGCTTGTTCACTGAGCCACGAGCAAAGGCGTTGCTCGGGGTACTTGCTGACAGCGCGGTATACGATGGCAGGCACTTCCAGGCCGACGAGATCGCGAGCGAGGTAGTCGGCCGGGTCCATCGTGGGTAGGAACGGAAAGGGACGTTCCTCGGGATTGCGGTCGCTCTCGTCATCAATGTCGTAGAGCACGAGGCCGTCGATGCCCACGGGGCGCAGTCGCTCAAGCGTCTTCGCGGCGATCTGACGGGCTTGCTCCGGTGCGGTCGTCAGGCGCGGTGGCGTCAGCGCGAAGAGCAAGAACTCACCCGTCCCCTCGGCAATGCGCCGCTGCAGCTCCACGCGCCGAAGCGTACGAGGTCTCGCCGCTCTCGACCCTCGTGTGTCGCTGACCGAAGGCCCGCGCTCGAACACGACGTGCCCGCGTCGCTTGGTGGGCAGAACACCCTCGGCAGATTCGGCCCCGCTGCTGCTGCTTTGGACGAGCAGCAGACGTACGCCACACATCGCCGCTCACGCTCGGACTTCGTCCCGAGGGACAGCCCGGGGCCAGGCTTGCCACACGCTCGCTTCGCTTCGCAGGCAGCGGTCCTGGATACTCAACGGGCGATGCCCGAGGAGGCCACGACACCCAACCTGGTTGACCTCGTGCGCAGTGCATACGACGCTTCCAACCGACGTGACTTCGACGCGATTATGAGCGTGTACGGTCGCGATGCAGTGTGGGACATGACCCCAATCGGGCTGGGCATCTACGGGGGTCTGGCAGCGATTCGCGGCTTCGTTGAAGCTTGGGTGGGGGGGTACGAGGAGTGGCGGGTTGACCCGGAGGAGATACGTGACCTCGGCGGCGGGATCACGCTTGCGGTGGCCCTCCAGAGCGGCCGCTTGGCGGGCAGTGACGGTCAAGTTCAGTGGCGTTACGCACAGGTGAGCGTATGGATAGAGCGCCTAGCCGTGCGGACCACGAACTATCTCGACATCGACGAGGCCCGTGCTGCCGCCGAACGCCTCGCCGAGGAACGGGGGTAGGCGGTGTCGGAGAACCTGGACCTCGCGCGGTCGATCTACGCAGCGTGGGGGCGTGGCGACTACAGCTCCGTCGAGTGGGCACACCCCGGGATCGAGGTCGTAGTGGCCGCTGGGCCCACGGCCGGTCACTGGACTGGGTTAGCCGGGTTGGCAGAAGGCTTCGGTGATTTCCTGAGCGCCTGGGAGGACCACCGTGGCGGTCCAGAGGCGGTCCGGGAGCTTGATCACGAGCGCGTGCTTGCGCTCGCTCGCGTGAGTGCGCGCGGCAAGTCGAGCGGACTCGACCTCGAAGAGATGCATGCGAAGGGCGCGAGCGTGTTCAGTTTCGGTGGCGGTGAGGTAACTCGGCTGGTCTGCTACTTCGACCGCGACCGCGCTCTCACCGACCTGGGCCTGGCGGGGTAGGCGATGTCCCAGGAGAACATCGACCTCCATCGTCGAGCATCCGCGGCCCTCGACGCCCGCGAGTTTCCCGATGAGCTTTTCATGGAGCTTTGTGCACCGGAGTTCCGGATGGAGAACACGTCCACGGCGGTTACCGACAAGACCTACGTCGGCGCAGAGGGCGTGCGCGAATGGATCGCCGACTTCTTCGAGGCATTTGACCAGGACGCTCGCCATGAGATAGAGCAGATTGTCGCCGACGGGGAGGATTTCGTCGTGTCGGTAGTGCGCTTCGTCGGTCGTGGCGCACGTTCGGGAGCGCCGCTCGTGCTTCGATGGGTAAGCGTCACTTGGTTTGACAAAGGCAAGATGACTCGGGCGGTCGGCTACCTGAGCCGCCGACAGGCCCTGGAAGCCGTGGGGCTGGCTTAGGCGATGTCGGCCGAGAACGTGGAGAGGATCCGTGCGTCCGCGGCGACCTGGGATGGGGTGGTGTTGCGGCCCGAGGAACGACCCTTTGAGCGCATCTTCTCGCTGGAGGTCACAGCTGCGCTCGTCGATCCGGAAGCCGTCTATGAGGACGTGGTCCTGCCCGACCACGCCGGCGAGGCGTATCGAGGCGTTGGTGCTTGGGTCAGGGCGGCGGAAGCCTGGCTTGCGCCTTGCGAGTGGATGGTCGTCGATCTGGAGCGGCTCGTCGACGCCGACGACCGCGTCGTCGCCCTTCACCGCGCCCGCATGAAGATGCGTCACACTGGCCTTGAATTCGGGATGTCTCTGGGTTACGTCCACACTCTCAACGACGGCAGGATCGTTCACATGCGGGCCTTTGCGGACCATGGGGAGGCCCTCGCATCCGTCGGCCTCGCGGGATAGGCAATGTCAGCGAACCTCGACCTCGTGCGCTCGCTCTACGCGGACATCGAGCGCGGCGACTATAGGTCGGCTGATTGGGCGCACCGTGAGATCGAGTATGTAGTGGCTGACGGTCCGGAGCCTGGCTGTTTCACGGGGCGGGACGGGGCGGTAGAAGCCATGAGGAGCATCTTTAGCGCCTTGACGGACGTTCGCACCGAGGCGGAGGAATATCGTGAGCTAGATGCTGTGCGAGTCCTCGTGCTTGCCAGGGGTAGTGGACGCGGAAAGAGGAGCGGCGTGCAGGTCGAACACAGGACGGCGGAAGTCTTCGAGATTCATGAGGGCAAGGTGACGAGGATCGTCAACTACTTCGACCGACAGCACGCGCTCGCCGACCTCGGCCTGGCGTCGCAGCTCGACTCGTAACCGTCCCGCGCCCGCTGACGTGCTCGCGTCGGCACGAGACTGACGCTTCAAGCCCCAAAACGAGTCCGCGCAGAGCGGGATTGCAGATGACTGCTCCGACGACGAGCACTCGTCTCAGCGCCGGCTACGCAGATCGCTGCTTCCCCTGAGGAACAAACGCCAGCGGGACCGCAGCGTTACGTCGCTGTGATGATGACCTGGAGCGCGCCGGGGCAGCCTGTGGGCAACCCCGGCGGGCTTGCGCACTCACTCGCCGTGCTGCTCGAGGTTGTGGACCGTGAAGTCATTGCGCTGCGGCGGATTCGGAAAGGCTCGGTCCCCGAGCTGTTGGATCACTGGCATGCCGTCGGCCCTGCCGAGCGGGCTAACTCGCGTTGACGGCGTCGTGCACGGCTTGGTACTGCTCCTGCGTTCCGCCGACGGTGTAGGCGTCAACACGCGGGTCGGCAGCGTAGGTCACGCCGGATCCGCCGCAACTTGATGACGTCGTTCAGACCACGAGGGCGCATGTGGCGGCAACCAGCACACCGCCACATGCTCTGCGCGAACGGACTCCGGGGGTCAGTGTTCGACAGCTGGAACGGCGATGGGCGCTGGAATGGCGATGGGCGGAACGGTCTCCGGCTGCTCGCCGATTCGTGCGATGTCGAGGGCGATCAGGCCGAGGTTCGCACCGGCGGCTGCTCCGACGATCGTGGTGATGACCGCCAGGAGCCCGGCTGTTGCGTTGAACCCCAGCAGCGCGCCGACGAGGGCGCCCGTCAGCGCGACCCCGAACCCGATCGTCGTGGCCCTGGCCGGCCGGTCGCGGTTGACCCAGGCCCAGTAGGTGCCGAGGCCGATCGGCGTGCCGATGGAGAGAACAGCCATGAGCTCGCTGTCGAGGGGCACTGTCGGCAAAGCCACCAGTACGATGATCAGGCCGGTGAACCATCCGCCGAGGCCGAGCACCAGCAGGTAGACGGAGCGCAGTATCGCGCTCGCCTTGCGCCCGAAGCCGCCGCGCTTGTGCGCCCGGCGCCACATCAGTAGCAGTGACAGGATCATGAGGAGCCCGAAGCCGATCATCGCGCCGGCGATGGCCTTTGCGGCTCCGGTCTGTGTGGATTCGGGCGTGAGTTTAACCGTTTGAGGTTTGTACAGCGAGTCGTCGACCTTGCCTGTGTCGAAGTAGGTGTTGATCAGGTGTGTGCTCGCCTTGGTCTGTTCGCTCCAGAAGGAGGTTGTGTGGCCGAAGCCGGGGAGGATGACCTGGTGGCCGTTGGGCAGGTAGGGGAGGAGCTCCTTGGTCGCATCCTGGGGCGGGGTGGCGAAGTCGAGACTGCCGCCGATCAGGAGCGTCTGCACGTTCGAGGTCTGGACATGGGTGTACTCGTTGTCGGCCGGGGTGGCCGGCCATGCGTGCACGAGGCCTCCGCCGCCGAAGAGGAATTCCGTTCCGGGGTTGCCGATAATCGAGGGGCCGTCGTGTTCGCTTGACGAGTAGTAACGCTCGGCGGCTTGGTTGTCAGCCATTCCGACAGCTGCGACGTCGCCCCAGACAAACGCAGTCGGGAAAGCGATCTGGGCGAGGAGCGACTCGAACCACAGCCCGCTTGAGTCACCGTGGGCGGCGGAGAGCCAGGCGTCCAGGGTCATCGGTCCGGAGAGCGGCGAGGCATTCGCGGTCGTCTCCATGAGTCCGAAGAAGTTGGCGATCCGTGCGTTGCCCTTCCTGATCGGAAAGAACAGCCAGTGGTTCGGCATGT
The DNA here is from genome assembly GCA_963846255.1 of uncultured Solirubrobacteraceae bacterium. GTDB lineage: Bacteria > Actinomycetota > Thermoleophilia > Solirubrobacterales > Solirubrobacteraceae > Palsa-744. The sequence goes on along the minus strand of CAWJVE010000002.1, from coordinate 1,859,126 downwards.
GCGCGTTGGTTTGCTTCAGCGTCGCGGCGAGATCGCCGGTGCGCTTGTGGCACGTCGCGTCTTGCGCACAGAGGCTGGCGTAGCGGTCGATCTGTTCGTCTGTCGTCTTCGGGTGCCAGATGAAGTGGCCGGGTGGGTTGACGCCGATCATCACCGAACGGTGGATGGCGGCCGGGTAGCGCCAGGAGTAGATCATCGCGGTGCGGGTGCCCGCGCTTTCGCTCAACAGGTCGATCTGGTGGTAGCCGAGGGCTTTCCGTGCCGCCTCGAGGTCGTCGACCCGTTGGGGGAGTGTGTAGCCGGCGAGATCGACGCCGTTTGCCTGCAGCCGCTTCGCGCACGAGCGCAACGCGTTCGAGTAGGCATCGAGGGACTTCTGGCCGAGGAAGTCGGCGGAGTGCTCGAGGGCCGATTCGACCTCCGGGCAGTCGAGCCGGACGGAGCCGTCGACGCCGCGGTAGCCGACGAGGACGACGTCGTGGTTGGCGATGAACCGACTGGCGTCTGCGAACTTCATGTTCGTGACGCCGGGGCCGCCTTCCAGGCGGAAGATCGGGTCGCCCGGGTGTGCTGAATGCGCACGGATCCGGATGACCGGCAGCGCGATCAGCCGCGAGTGCGGGTCGGCGCGGTTCTCGGGCACCACGAGCGTTCCGCAGTCGGCGGCGTAAGCGCCCTTCTCGGTGTCGTAGGTACAGCTTTTGAGCGTCAGCTGGCCTGCATGCGCGCCGGCAGGCACCGAGACGGCCGTAGAACTGCCGGCGAAGGCGAGGTAGCCGAGCCCGAGCGTGAGAACGGCGATCAGGGTCAGGCCGACGATCCGGCCGCGACTGAAGCGTCTTGTCGAGGGATGCATGGTTCGTTCTTTCCTGTTGGTCGTCACGGCGTGCTCTCCTTTGGGCTGGACTTCGGGCATGACGACAGGCTCTCCGTTCAGCGAGGACGAAACCAGGGTGCCTGGCAGGCGTCTGTGACGTCGGGTACGCCCCGGGATAGGTCGGTTTGCCGCCAGCTCGGGGCGGCCTGCCGTATGGAACCAGTCGCGGCTCTGCGCGATGATCAGCCCTCATGAGAGAGACTGTCCTGATCGTGGACGATCACCCGAGCTTCCGCGCCAGCGCGAGGCGCATGCTCGAAGCCAACGGCTACGCCGTCGTTGGGGAGCTCGACAACGGTGACGGCGTGGTGGCTGCCGTGGAGAAGCTGAACCCAGAGGTTGTGCTACTCGACGTGCACCTACCCGACATCGACGGCTTCGAGGTTACGCGGCGACTACTCGATGCGAACGGCGCTAGCCCGCAGATAGTGCTCATCTCGAGCCATGACTTCACCGACCTTGACGAGGCGGTGGGCGCCAGCGGCGCGCGCGGGTTCGTCGCCAAGAGCGAGCTGAGCGCGGAGGCGATCTCTTTACTCATCCGCTGACCGCACCGCGACGCACCCTGATCGGTCTCGCCGGCTTGGCGTTCCTGATGGGCATCGCCGCGTTCGTGGTCATGCTCAACGGGGAGCACAACGTTCACCGGGGCGCGTATGCCGGCTTGTTCCTGGCCACCGGCTGGGGGTTCGTGGGAGTCGGGCTGTGGGTTTGGAAGCAGCGGTCGGCCGGCAACATAGGTCCGCTCATGGTCGCGGTCGGCCTCAGCGGCTTGCTGAAGGGGTTGGCCTTTTCCAACGACAGCGTCGTGTTCGCGATCGCCTCGGTCGGGGAGGTGCTGATCTACGCGGTGCTCATCCAGCTGCTGCTGTCGTTTCCCTCGGGGAGGCTCGAAACCCGGCTGGACCGTCTCCTGGTCACCATCGCCTACGTCAACACGACGGTGGTGCAGCTTGGAGTATTCCTGTTCACCGACTCAAAGGCGGGCTGCGCCCGCTGTCCCAGCAACCCGCTGCTGATCGAACACTCCGAGGCTGCCAAGGTACTCGAAGCGGCGCAACTAGACATCTCGATCGCGTTGCTCGGTGCCGTGGTCGCGGTCCTCTATCGACGCTGGCGAAGCGGCACCCCAGGGCGAGCGAGGGTGTTCGCCCCGATCGTCGCCGTCGGCGGGGTCACGTTCGTGCTGTTGATGGCCGCCCTCATCGTCGAACAGGCCGGCCTGTCGAGCGACATTGCTGACGCGCAGACGTTGGCTTTGTTCACATCCATCGCCTGCCTACCGTTTGCCTTCTTGGTGGGCCTCCTGCGATCCCGGTTCAGCGAAGCCGACGCGATCAGCGAGCTCTTGGCCCAGCTCGGTGAGGGTGGTGGCCGCGGAGCGTTGCGCAACGCGCTCGCGGAGGCGCTCGGAGACCCGACCTTGGAGCTCGCCTATTGGGTACCGGACCAGGACGCCTACGTGGACGCCGCCGGTCAGCCGGTTCGGGTCGATCCCGCGCCGGCAGGCAAGGTCTCCACCATCATCGAGCACGAGGGCGAACGAATCGCTGCGATCGTGCACAGCCCGGGTCTCGCGGAGGAACGCGAGCTGGTGCAGACAGCGGGCGCCGCCGCCGGCCTGACGCTCAGAAACGAACGATTGGCCGCCGAACTACGGGCGAAGGTTGCCGAGCTTCAGGCCTCGCGGTCACGCATCGTGCAGGCCGGCTATGAGCAAAGGCGCCGACTCGAGCGGGACCTCCACGACGGCGCCCAGCAGCGACTCATGGCCCTCGGCATCGACCTTCGAATGGTAAGAGAACGCATCGAGCACGACCCACAAGGAGCGGCGGAGCTCCTCGACGAATCACTTCACGAGTTGAACGAGGCGACCGCCGAGCTGCGCGAGCTCGCACGAGGGATCCACCCGGCCGTGCTCACAAATCGCGGCCTGCACGCAGCACTCAAAGGCCTCGCCAGCCGCTCCCCGGTTCCTGTGGAACTGCTCCAGACGCCAGCCGACAGGCTCCCGCCGTCGGTCGAGTCAGCGGTCTACTTCGTCGTCGCCGAGGCCCTTACGAACGCGGCCCGCTACTCTCGCGCGCAAACAGTAACGGTGGGGGTCGTCCGCGACAACGGCCACGTCGACGTCGAGGTGAGGGACGACGGCGTCGGGGGCGCCGACGCCGACCAGGGCTCGGGGCTGCGAGGGCTTCAAGATCGGGTCGCGGCGCTCGAAGGCCGCCTCGAGCTGACGAGTCCGCAGGGGTTGGGCACCACCCTCAGGGCGACGATCCCGTGCGCGTGATCGTCGCAGAGGATTCCTTGCTGCTGCGAGAAGGCATGGTGCGGCTGCTCGAGGAGGCCAAGTTCGAGGTAGTCGGTCAGGCCGGGGATGCCGAGGAGCTGCTGCGAAAGGCCAGGGCGCACAAGCCCGATATCGCAATCATCGACATCCGCATGCCGCCCACCCACACAGACGAGGGGCTACGTGCGGCGCGTGTGATCCGGGAAGAGATGCCGGACACTGGTGTGCTGGTGCTCTCGCAGTACGTCGAGGAGGCCTACGCGCTGGAGCTACTGGGAGACGACGCCGCCGGCGTCGGCTACTTGCTCAAGGACCGCGTCTTGGACCTGGAGCGCTTCGCCGATGCGATCAGAAGAGTCGCCGAAGGAGGCTCCGCGCTCGATCCCGAAGTCGTCTCAGAGATGCTGGGTCGCAAACGCACAGAGGATCCACTGAACGTGCTGACCGCGCGGGAGCGCGAAGTGCTTGGCCTGATGGCAGAGGGTCGCAGCAATAAGGCAATCGCCGAGATACTCGTGATCAGTGAGCGCGCCGTCGAGAGGCACGTCACGAGTATCTTCGCGAAGCTCAACCTTGCCCCCGCGGCCGAGGACCATCGCCGCGTACGGGCCGTCCTCGTGTTCCTCGGTACGTAACCCCGTTGCGGCGCGGCAATTCGTGACGCGTAGCATGAGTGGTGTACCTGGACCTTAGTGGTCACCACTCCAACCCTCCAAACCGTAGCTGCGGCTGGTCCCTTTCAACAGCCACCGAATACCGGTTCGACAATAGCGGCGCCGCCGAGTGGGGTGGCCTATCAGCAGCCGACAAGCCACCCCCTCTCCGCCGCGGCGTTCCGTAGCGCCTCGAACGCGTGTCTCGTGTACGGGATCTACCGCACTCGAGTGAAAAGGTCTAGCCCTTTTCGTGTTCGTTCCCTTTTTCCTTTTCTTTCAGCTTTTTTTCTTCGGCTTCTTTCTTCTTTTTTTCCTTTTCTTCCTTTTCTTTCAGCTTCTTTTCTTCGGCTTCTTTCTTTTCTTTCGCCTTTTTTTCCTTTTCTTTCAGCTTCTTTTCTTCAGCTTCTTTCTTTTCTTTCAGCTTTTTTTCTTCGGCTTCTTTCTTCTTTTTTTCCTTTTCTTCCTTTTCTTTCAGCTTCTTTTCTTCGGCTTCTTTCTTTTCTTTCGCCTTTTTTTCCTTTTCTTTCAGCTTCTTTTCTTCGGCTTCTTTCTTTTCTTTCAGCTTTTTTTCTTCGGCTTCTTTCTTCTGTTTTTCCTTTGCTTCTTTTGTTTCTTTCGTTTCCTTTGCCGGCTTGGCCGCTACCGTTCTTCCCGCATTTGCGCTGCTTGCTGATGCGCTCACCACAGTCGTCGTGCCCACTGCAAGTGCAAGCAGGAGGGACAACGCCAGTATTCTGATCCGCTTCATGTGCTCTCCTCTAGTCATGTCTCTATCAGCCCACCGTCAGCGTCAGTTTGGGTGTCACCATGTGGCTGGCTGCGTCTTTACGTCCACCTCGTATGCGAGCCCGCGTACATCACCGCTGTTTTGAGAGCTGGGTGGCTGCGATTCGTGGCTCGGCGAGCACCGAATCGGCGGGACACTACGAACGGACGGCCCCCAAAGGCCGCCAGCACGGTGACGCTTCCACCGGCCGATCCGCATGCCCCCACTTGCTTTCCCCCCTGCGTCGCGGAAACTCGAAATCCCGGAGCATCCGTGCACCGTACGCCTCCTCCTGAAGCTGAGCAGCCACAGGAGACGTGGCTACTCTTCCACCCACACGCAGGATTGTCAACCCCATCCTCTCAGGCGTTTCCGGCCAGGGCCAGCTGAGAGTTGTGCCGGCTTGCGTGCCGTGGGACCTTCTGTTGTGGTCTGGCAGGCGCGGTTGCCGCGGAGCGGGGTTCTGCAGGTGGCTGACATACGATTGCAGCCATGATCGAACCAGGACAGAACGCCCCGGACTTCTCCCTCCCCGACCAGGACGGTCGCGAGGTCAAGCTGTCGGACTTCCGCGGCGAGCCCGTGGTCGTGTACTTCTACCCCAAGGCCAGCACGCCGGGTTGCACGACCCAGGCCTGCGGGGTGCGTGACCACAAGCGCGACTACGAGCAGGCCCACGCCGTGGTGCTGGGGATCTCCCCCGACCCGCCCTCGAAGCTGAAGCGCTTCCAGGAGGACCAGTCACTCAACTTCACGCTGCTCGGCGACGAGGACCACGCCGTGGCGGAGGCGTACGGCGTGTGGGTACAGAAGTCGATGTACGGGAAAACGTACTTCGGCAACGAGCGCACCACGTTCGTGATCGACCCGGCGGGGAAGGTGGCGAAGGTGCTGCGCAAGGTCAAGCCCGGAGAGCACGACGAGCTGGTGCTCGCGGCGCTGGCCGAGGCCTCGCCGCCGACCGTGTAGTCACTCAGGCGCCGCCGGCCGCCAGGGCCTCGAAGTTCTCGAACAGCCGCGGCTCGCCGAGGCGCTCGCGCTGGCGCACGGCGGCCGGCCCGACGCGCGACCAGATCCCATCGATCCAGAGCCAGTCATGGACCAGCTCGTCGTTGAGCAGGCCGTGCTTGACGAGCGTCCCCACCGACTCCCCGAACAGCAGCAGGGTCCGCACCGGCCGGTCGGCCAGCGCGTCGGCCGTGTCCGGGTCGAAGGACTCGTCGAACAGCGACGGCAGCATCTCCTCGACCCCCAACTCGGTTCCCCAGCGGGCGAGCTGGATCATCAGCCGGGCGTCCTCGGCGCTGGGCGGTGCCATGGCCATCGTTCTAGCGTGCGCGCACCCTCCGGCTGGAGCGCGCGAGCCGGATGGCCTAGTGCGCCAGGCCGTTGCGGCGCGTGGCTTCGACCGTTTCCCTGAGCGTGTGGAGAGCGTCGTGGCGCGGGCGCCAGCGCAGCTCTCGGCGGGCCTTGGTCGTGCTCATGATCACGGGCTCGCGGAAGGCGGAGATCCACTGCGCCCGCGAGGGCAGGAAGCCGAGCCTCGAGATCATCTCGGCAGCCGCCCCGACGGCGAGGTCGGGCACCGGGACCGAGTACCAGCCGAGCTCGTCGGCCAGCTGTTTGACGTTCAGCTCGCCCGACCCCGCGAGGTTGTAGACCCCGGGTTTGCCCCGTCCCAGCACTCCGGCCCGCATCGCGCTGGCGACGTCGTCGTGGTGGACCAGCTGGAACGGCACGCCCGGGTCGGGCAGCACCGGGCGCAGCATGGGCACGCTGTCGAGCAGGCTCATGACCGGCCCCGGTAGGTGCTCGGAGATCTGGGTATAGGGAATGCTCTCGATCAGCAGCGGCGCCTTCGGGCCCGCCACGATGCACGGCCTGAACACGTATGCGCTCGTCTTGGAGGCGCCGAGCATCACCGACAGCAGCTGCTCGACCTCGGCCTTCTGGGCGGAGTAGTAGTGCTCGGAGCTGCCCCGAGCGGGCACGTCCTCGGTCAGCGGCTGGGGATTGTCCGGATGGAAGCCGTAGGCGGCCACCGAGGACGCGTACACGAGCCGCTTGACCCCCGAACGGGTACACGCCTCGAACACGTTGCGTGACCCGTCGAGGTTGACCCGCCGCGTCTCCCGCGTGCCACCCATGATCATGAAGGCGAGGTGCACGACGACGTCGGCGTCACGCACGAGCTCCATCACGGCACGGCGGTTGAGCACGTCGCCGCGGCGGTAGCGGACCTTGTTCCAGCCCCGCGAACGGGGGTTGAACGGACGCCGAGCCATGCCCAGGATCTGCTTGACCTCGCGGGCCCGCTCGAGCGAGGCGACGAGCGCCTGGCCGATCTCGCCGGTTGGACCAGTGATGGCAACCGTCAGTTCTCTCTCCGGTGCGCGAGCCGGCATCGCAAGCGTTCTACCGCATTGGCGAAGGCGATGCCCCGCGGGGCCTACTGCAGGCCGGCCCGGGCCTCGCGCACGAGCGTAACGGCCTCGGGGAAGACACGGGCGATGAACGTCCGGACCTGATCGGCCTGCGCCTCGGCGTCGCCCTGGACGTTGATACGTGCGATCGCGGCCACGGTCATCTGGACCGCGAGGCCGATCGCGTTGTCGGCCCAGGCCAGTCGCTGGTTGCCCTGCATCTGTTCGGCGAACTCGGCCAGCCGCCGCTGCAGCTCGTCTGGGTCGCCGAAGATGTCACCGAAGCCAGCGCCCTCCATGTCGCGCATCATAGACTGCGCTGGCCCATGCCCAACGCAGGCGATATACGCCGCCAGGTGGAAGCCGAGTCGGCCCGCCGCGCGCGGCTCGCGGTGCCCGCCTTCGCGGGCGGCTTCCTGTACCTGCTGAGCGCCATCATCATCTCCACGACGCTCCGGGGGGCGCCCACCGTGGGGGTCATCCAGGGCCTCACCCCGGCGCTCGAAGGGGTCGGGAACCCGGCTGTCAGCCCCCGCACCGCGGAGGTCAGATTCATCAGCCACCACGCGTTTGCGCTGCTCGCCGGAGGGATCCTGGCGGCGGGCGCGGTGGCGATCCTGACGCTGATCCTGGTGCTGCTCGCCGACGCGACCATCTTCCGCCGCCCCGAGAGCTTCAAACCGATGAGGCCGCTGATCATCGCCGGCGGCATCGGCGTAGCGACCGTGACGATCGCCCACCAGATCGTCAGCGCGGTCGAGACGCACAAGTTCGCCGTCTCCAGTAACCACACCAACAGCGCCGTCGAAAGCGCGCTGACCACAGGCACCGCCACCGCGCTGGTGGACTACCTGGCCCTGATCGCGGGCCTGGTGCTCGCGATCGGGATGATCGGGCTGATGATCAACGCCCTGCGTGTCGGGCTGCTGGTGCGCTGGATGGCCTTTCTCGGGATGTTCACGGGTCTATTGATCGTGCTCCCGATCGGGGGCGCCGAGCTGCAGGTCGTGCCCGCCTTCTGGATGGTGATGGCGGGGATCCTCTACGCCGGCAAATGGCCCAACGGCGAGCCGCCGGCGTGGAAGGACGGAGAGGCCCGCCCGTGGCCCTCACGCGCCCCGGCGCAGCGGCGGGGCGCACCCGAGCCCGCGGCTGCGACGGCCGGCAACGGTGCCTCGAGCGCTGCGCCGGCCCCGGCGCCCGCCCCCGCCGGTACGGGCAGTGGGTCCTCGCGCAAGCGCCGGCGCAAGCGCGGGCCGGGGCCGCGCCAATGAGCCACAGGTCCGAGGCCGGGCAGGGCAGGCGACGCCGATGAGCGAGGCCCGGCGGCTGGCGGGCGAGGAGCTCGACCAGGAGCTGGCGCGGTTGCTGGAGGTGGAGTCCTTTCCGCCCCCTCAGCAGTTTCGCGAGCACGCCCTCCTGAACGACCCGGCCGTGTACGAGGAGGCGGCCCGCGACCCGGAGGGCTGGTGGGCCTCACAGGCCCAAGAGCTGGACTGGTCACAGCCGTTCTCGAGGGTGCTCGACGACGACGACCCGCCGTTCTACAAGTGGTTCACGGGCGGCACCCTGAATGCCTCCCACAACTGCCTGGACCGTCACGTGGCGGCCGGGCTGGGCGAGCGCGTGGCGCTGCACTGGCGTGGAGAGGACGGCAGCGAGCGCGCGATCACCTATGCCGAGCTGCTGGCCGACGTCCAGCGGCTGGCCAACGCGCTGAAGGACCTCGGCGTGCAGCCCGGGGACGTGGTCGGCATCTACCTGCCGATGATCCCCGAGGTCGTCGTCTCGATGCTGGCGTGCGCCCGCATCGGCGCTCCCCACAACGTGGTCTTCGGCGGCTTCTCCGCCGAGGCCGTCCGCGAGCGCATGGAGTTCTCCGACGCGAAGGTCCTGATCACCGTCGACGGGGCCGCCCGCAAGGGTCGCACGGCGGCCGTCAAGGACAGCGTGGACGAGGTGATGGGGGACCTGCACACGCTGCAGAAGATCGTCGTCGTGCAGAGCAAGGGGACGCCGTGCTCGATGACCGACGGCCGCGACGTCTTCTACGCCGACATCATGGCCGCGGCGGCGCCCGAGTGTCCGGCCGAGCCGCTGGACTCCGAGCACCCCCTGTTCGTGCTCTACACCTCCGGCTCGACCGCCAAGCCGAAGGGGATCCTGCACACCACGGGCGGTTATCTGACGGGCGTGTCGGCCACCCACCGGCTGGTCTTCGACCTGCGGCCGGAGTCGGACGTGTGGTGGTGCGCCGCCGACGTCGGCTGGGTCACCGGGCACTCCTACATCGTCTACGGGCCGCTCTGCAACGGGGCCACCTCGGTGATGTGGGAGGGCGCCCCCGACTACCCGGACCGGGGCATCTGGTGGGAGATCGTCGAGCGCTACGGGGTCACGATCCTGTACTGCGCCCCGACCGCCATCCGGGCCTGCATCAAGTGGGGGGCGCAGTGGCCGAACGCCCGCGACCTGTCGTCGCTCCGCCTGCTCGGGTCGGTCGGCGAGCCGATCAACCCCAAGGCCTGGCTCTGGTACCACACGGTGATCGGCGCCGAGCGCTGCCCGATCGTGGATACCTGGTGGCAAACCGAGACCGGCGGCATCATGATCACCCCGCTGCCGGGCATCACGGCCACCAAGCCGGGCTCGGCCACGAACCCGTTCCCGGGCGTGTTCGCCGAAGTGCTCGACGAGTCCACCGGGCAGCCGATCGAGGAAGGTCAGGGGCTACTCGTGCTGACCCGCCCGTGGCCCTCGATGCTGCGCACCCTGTTCCGCGAAGAGGAGCGCTTCGTGGAGACCTACTTCAAGCGCTTCGGGCGCGAGACCTATCTCGTCGGGGACGCCTCCAGGCGCGACCGCGACGGCTATCTCTGGGTCATCGGCCGGATCGACGACGTCGTCAACGTCTCCGGGCACCGGCTCTCGACGGCCGAAGTGGAGTCCGCGATCGTGGCCCACGAGGACGTCGCCGAGGCGGCCGTCATCGGCCAGCACGACGAGGACACCGGACAGGCGATCGTGGCCTTCGTGACCCTCCAGGGGGAGCTCGAGGGAGACGACAGCACGGTGGAGGGCATTCGCGCCACGGTGGCCGAGCGGATCGGCAAGTTCGCCCGTCCGAAGCGCATCATCTGGACCGACGACCTACCCAAGACCCGCTCCGGAAAGATCATGCGGCGGCTGCTGCGCGACATCGCCGAGGGCCGCGCCCTGGGCGACGTGACCACGCTGCGCGACCCCGACGTGATGGCGCGCCTGGAGGATCAGGTCAAGGAGCTGCAGGCGCAGGAGGACTGAGTCGCGATGGCCTTGCCGGATAACGTCATGGGGTGAGGTCGGTGGGGCGGCGACTGCGAACAGGGGGTCGCGTGGTGAGCGCCGCTCTCCCGTTGCTTGTCGCGATCTCTCCCACAGCTGCGGTTGGGCTCCTTCGTGTCCGTCGGGCACCCGAATCGCAGCCGCTCGCGGTTCTGCGCGACGGCGTCGTGTGGGTGGATCAGGGGCGCGTCCTCTATCAAGGCTTCAGGGCAGGGCCGGTGACGCTGGGCGGCATGTCCGCGTCCTCGACGCCGGTCCTCGCCGCGTCCGGAAACGCGGTCGCGCTGGCCGGTGCCGGAGCGGGCTTGGCCGGCGGCGTCCCGCCGGGGCGCCTGTCGCCGGTCGAAGGCGCGGGTGAAGAAGTCCGCGGATTCGCGGGCGGGGGATGCTCCGCTTGGTCACCGCGCGCCGGATCGACCGCTGAAAGGCCCGCCGACTTCGTTGTGGCGCACGGGGAGCTCGTCGATGCGGGCGAATGCCAGGCCGAAAACGGCGGCTCCGACGAGCAGGAACCGGCCACGGCGCAGCCGCTGTTCATCCACGGACTGCATGGCGGCGCGTGGCGGATCCTGCGCTGGGTGAGGGGGAATCAGCTACCGACCCTTGCCACGGAACGGGACCTGCTCGCGATCCGAGAACCGGCGTCTGCGGACAGAATGCGGGTAACGATCTTCAACCTCGCCAGCCGCGAGCTCGTGGCGCAGTTCGAGGCCCCGTTCGGCAACCTGAGCTTCGCCTCGAGCCGCCGACTGGTGGTGTCCGTGCCGGGGTTCGTCAGACAGGCTGGGTCGTACCGCCTGGAGCTTTACGCCCTGAACGGAAGACTGCTCGCCTACATCGGCACCGCCGAACAAGCGCCGCTGGTGTCAGACATGCACCTGCTGCTGAAAGAAGAACTCGAAGGCCACTCGATCCTCGCCGTGCGGAACATCCTCGACGGCTCGACGCGGCGGCTGATCGGCTTCAACGAACCCGCGCGGAGCCTCGAAGCCCTCGCCTTCCGCTGGCCGGCGGTGGCGCTGCTGGAAACGACCAGCGCGCCGCTCCAGCAGAGCGAAGTCAAATGTGGAAGCGGGGAATACCACCTCGCGAGCCCCCCGCGCCTGCGTATCTTCGACGTCAAGCGGACGGAACCCTATGTTCCCGCGCCGCCGCCCGCCCACCTTGCGCCGCCCCCCGGGCCTTGCGTACGACACGACATTGCCCCTGCCGCGAAACCGTGATCGGTGCCCGCGGGTCAGGCGTTCGGCCCTACACCTTGTGGTGCTCGGGCGCCCAGGAGCCGTCCTCGGCACGGGTGAAGTCCTGGAACAGGCCGGGCGCCTCGGCCAGCATCACCTGGGCGATGTCGTCGAACACCATGCGCATCTCCTCCTCGGCGCCGGGGGCCGTGCGCATCTCGATCACGTGGCGCAGGGTGCGGGCGTTGGCGGTCCACAGGATGTCTGTGGACAGGCCGGTGGGGGCCAGCCGCCGCAGCGCCGAGGTGACCTCCTTCTTGACGTGGAAGGGGACCCCCTCCTCGTCGATCCCCAGCTCCTGGGCGGCGTCGCGCTGGAATTCCTCGAGCTGCTCGACGATCGACAGCACCCGCTCGCGCACCGGCTCGAGCGCAGGGGGCACGCGGAAGCCGATGTCGGTCAGGCGCACGTAGCGCAGGCTCTCCTGGCTGAAGGCCGAACCGGCGCGGTGGCGGACGAGCTCGTGGGTGAAGATGCGGCTGACGTTGCGCAGGACGAAGGAGTAGTTGGCGTGCTCGAGCACGCTGCCGTGGGCCGAGCGCAGGATGTTGGCGAAGTACTCGCGCTGGTCGGTGCGCACCTTCGTCACGTTCGGGTTCAGTCCCGGCTCCCAGCTGCGGTAGCAGGCCCGCCCGCCGAACTCGACCAGCAGCTCGCCCGGGTTCGGGGGCTGCTCGCTCTCCTCCAGGCGCCGCTGCAGCCACGACTCTCCGCCGACCTCCCGCAGGTAGCCCGCCATCGCCTCCGGGTCGATCGAAGGCCTCGCGATCAGGAACACCAACGGGCGGGTCTCGTGCATAGCGGGCGGCGGATCCTACAGCCGCCTCCGGTCGGCGGCGGAAGGCTCCCGGGCGCCCCCGCCGCCCCGCCGGGGAGGCTTCTAACCGCTCAGCGCGGGCTCGGTTCGGGGCGGGGCCTCGGCGCCGGAGGCCCGGCGTGGGCGCCGCGGTTGGTTGCGCGTCAGCCCGAACGCCCCCAGTGCGAGCAGCCCGGCGACGGCGCCGATCGGCACGATCTTCTCCAGCGGGTAGGCGCTGTAGGCGCGCCCGGCCTGCCCTGTGAGCGCGGTGTGGTCGCCGGCTTTGAAGATGCTTTCGAGACCGGCGTGGTCGATCCCCAGCAGCCTCGGCGCGAGCGCCGCGAACAGGGCCCAGCCGAGCAGCGCGAGCACGCCCCAGCCGGCGCCCGCGGCCGTCAGCTGGACTCTGCGCGTCCCCGCGGTCGCGAGCACCAGGCCGGCCGCCGCCGGCAGCAGGAACACCCAGATGCCGTCCCAGCCTCGCCCGAGGCCGTATGCGGAGGCGATCGTGGGTTGCAGCAGCCCTTCGTTGAGGAGCCGCTCCCAGATGACGGTCTCCGTCTCGTAGCCCACCAGCGGGTGGGTGATGGTGGCGATCACCGTCAGCGCGATCGAGGCCCCGGCGAGCGTCAGCGTGGGGCCGGGGAAGCGCTTCAGCGCGAGCCCCAGCGGGCACGCCAGGAAGGGGATCATCGTGGTCAGGAAGCGCGGGCCCATGAAGCCCCCGCCGAAGGGCAGGAAGTAGCCGGAGTTGTAGGTCACGTAGCAGAGCGCGATCCCCCCGATCGTGAGCGCCTCGGCCCGGCGCCCCCGCCGATACAGCAGCACGCCCCCGATCGCCCCCATGATTAGCACCGGGGAGATCGTCAGCAGCCCGCGCGAGTCGAACAGCAGCGTCGAGGCGACTTTGAGGCTCGGGGCGGTGATCCCGAAGAAGCCTTTTTCCTGGCGCTTGACGTTTTCGTAGGCGAGGTGCGTCCAGGAGTGGAAGGCGTAGTGGTTGTAGAGCAGCAGCGGGATGATCCCGATCACGCCACCGAGGATGTAGGCGCCGGCGCGCTTGGCCACGCCCGGCACGGTCCACGAGTCCCGCCGGCTGAGCAGGAACAGGCCGAGTATTACCGCCACCAGGAACACGGGGTACTCGGAGGCGACCGCGTAGCCGACCGCCAGCCCGGCGAGCCACAGCAGCAGCAGGCTCGGCGGCCCGTCGCGCTCGCGCAGCATCAGCCAGAAGGCGGCGAACCCGAGGAAGGTCGTGAACACGTGGCTGAACAGCAGCGTGGAGAGCGGCAGCACGAGCGTCCCGAGCCCGACGATCACGGCCGTCGCGGCCCCGTAGCCGGGCGCGAAGCGGTTGGCCACCGAGAACACCAGCAGCAGCAACAGGGCCCCCGGCAGCACGTTGCTCCAGAGCCCGATCAGGTAGATCATCTCGTCGCCCGGGTGCTGGGGCGGGGCGACGTGTGCGCGCGTCCATGATTCGGCGTGGACGAGGTTCAGGGCGTCGTAGAAGGGCAGCGAGAACAGCGCTAGGCCGGGTGCCCGGGCGGAGTAGAAGCTGCCGCGGTAGAAGACCTTGTCGCCCGTGTTTTCCTGATACTGGTTGATGGTCGTCTTTTCCTGATTCAGCGCCCGGATCAGGTCGTAGTGGGACGTCTGGTTCCAGGAGAAGCTCTGGATCACGGTCGCGAAGGCGAGCCCGACGCAGACGCAGGCGGCCACCCCCAATCGCCACCTGCGCCGCCGTCCTGCCTCCCTGGCGGCCCGGCCGCGCTCGGACTCGAACGGCGCCGTTGCCTCCCCGTCGCCCTCGCCGCCGGGGACAGGCGCCCCCTGCTCAGTCGGTTCCATGCAGGGCCGCGGGCCCGGGGCCGATCTGGTAGATGACGACCGAGCCGAACTGACGCCGCGTGATACCCAGGCCCGTGATCGGCTTGGCGGCCGCCGCCACCGGGTCCGGCGGCTCCGGGATCTCGTTCCCGCGCTCGGGCGGCAGGCCCTTGGGGATCACCGTGTGCAGGACCACGGTCTTGATGTGGAAGTAGCGAAGCTTCTCGACACTGGCCTTGTCGGGGAAGCCCTCCATGCCGCCCCGCAGGTCGTCGATGGAGGGGATGTCGAAGGTGCTGTTGCCGATCGGGATCTTGGGGAAGCCGTCGACGGAGTAGTACTGCCACACGCGGTCGAGCACGCCGTTTGTGGGCAGGTCCATGACCGGTCCCGCGAGGTGGGTCTCGGCCGCGGCCGGCTGGGGAACGACGGGGTGGTTCATGCGCCCGGCCCCTTCGCCGACGATCCCGATCAGGAGCACCACTCCGACGGCCGCCGGTGCGGCTGCCAGCAGGCCCGACCTGCCGCCCGCGCGGCCCTTCCACCAGCCGCTGAAGAGCCGCAGCAGCAGCTGCACGCCGGCGCCGGCGAGCAGCGCGTAGAACAGGGTCGCGGTCGTGAACACGCGGCCGGGCACCCGCACGCCGTCCCACCCGGGCGCGAAGTCATACATCAGGCGGTAGGGGTAGCCGCCGTGGTTCAACCCCATCCCGAGGGCCAGGATCGAGCACACCGCCACGCCGAGTGCCAGCCCGATTCGCAGCCGCGGCGTGAAGGTGCTGCAGAACAGCCCCACGATCGCCAGTGCCAGGATCAGCCCGCCGGGGAAGAACACGTCCTCGTTCTTGGAGTGGACTTTTTCGCGCATGCCGGCGGTCACGCTGCCCCACACCCGGTTGGGCGCCGGTGCAGCAAGCAGCGCCGGGAAGCTCGAGGAGTAGTTCTTGACTTCTTTGATGGTGCGCTTGGCCGTCGGGTATTTGTTGGCGACTTCGAGGTACGGGCGCGACTGGTAGACGCCCACGACCGCGAGCAGCGCGAGCCCGGCCAGCGTGACCGCGAGCAGCCGCCGCGGGACCAGCGGTTCCGACGGCATCGGCTCGCCCCGGCGAGCGCTCCTGGCCCTTGTCCGGCGGCGCCGGCGCAGCCACATCACGACGACGATCACCCCCAGCACCGCGATCAGGTAGCAGTACTGCAGCCCCAGCGTGAAGCCGAGGCTGACCTGCCAGGCGGAGACGATCCAGCCCCCGAGCACCAGCGCGCGCGAGCCGCGCCGATAGCCGCGCAGGAGCAGGAACAGGGCCAGCGCGATGCCCCCGGATGAGATCACGTGCAGGTGCCCCGCCTCCGTGATCCGGTACGGGGCATAGGCGAAGGCCAGGCCGGTGGCGGCGCCGGCGATGCGGCCGAGGCCCAGCTCCCGGGCCAGCAGGTAGGCGCCGAAGAAGCACAGCGACCAGGCGAACAGGAACAGCAGGTTGTAGTGGACGAGCGCCGCCACGGTGCCCGACCCGAACCACGCGATCGGGCCGTATCCGAGCAGCGAGTCGGAGAAGGCCAGGCTCAGCGGGTTGGGGTAGAAGGCGTTCGAGTTCCACAGGTGCAGCGGGTTGCTCGCCATCGCGTGGCCGACCCAGGCGATCTGCCAGGTGGTGCGGACCGGGTCGCCGAGGTCGGGGGCGATGCGGCTGGGCAGGTGCAGGAGCAGCGGCCACGTCGTCAGGATCGCGAGCGCCACGCCGGCGAGCGCGGCGAGCAGCAGCTCGGTCTTCGGGAGGTCCGGGGAGGGTGCCCAGCGCGCCCCCCGCTCACGGCGGCTTCGGGCAGGGGCCTGGGGCGGCAGCGTGCCATTACCCTGGTCGGGCGGCGGAGCGGGGATTCCGGCGCTCTGTGGGGAGGTAGTGGAGGGGCTGGGCACGCCGGCGCTGAACGTGGGCTTGTCTTCAGCCGCGCGGATCGCCGCAGCATACGCAAGACTCCAGCGACCGTGAAGCACCTGCCTGGAGAGCCCGACCGGTGAAGGTCCTGGTGGTGGGCGCCGGTGGCGTGGGGGCGGCGTTCGCCTCGATCGCCCAGCGCCGGCCCGTGTTCTCGCAGGTCGTGCTGGCCGACATCTCGCTCGAGCGGGCCCAGGCGGCCGCCCAGCGGCTCGGCGAGCCGGACCGTTTCGGGGCCGAGCGGGTGGACGCCTCCGAGCGGGCGGACGTGGTTGCGCTGATCGGCCGCGTGGGCCCCGACGCGGTGCTCAACGCGACCGACCCCCGCTTCAACGAGCAGATCTTCGAAGCCGCCTTCGAGTCCCGCGTCACCTACCTCGACATGGCGATGACGCTGTCGCACCCGCACCCCCAGAACCCGTACGAGCTGCCCGGGGAGATGCTGGGGGAGATGCAGCTGGCCCAGCACGAGCGCTGGCAGCAGGCCGGTTTGCTGGCGCTGGTCGGGATCGGCGTCGAGCCCGGCCTGTCCGACCTGTTCGCCCGCCACGCCGCCGACGAGCTGTTTGAGAACATCGGCGAAGTGGGGGTCCGCGACGGCGCCGACCTGCGCGTGGAGGGCTACGAGTTCGCGCCCACGTTCTCGATCTGGACCACGATCGAGGAGTGCCTGAACCCGCCCCTGATCTGGGAGCGCGAGCGCGGCTTCTACACGACGGCCCCGTTCTCGGAGCCCGAGATGTTCGAGTTCCCGCAGGGCATCGGGCCGGTCGAATGCGTGAACGTCGAGCACGAGGAGGTCGTGCTGATCCCCCGCTGGGTGGATTGCGAGCGGGTCACCTTCAAGTACGGCCTCGGCAAAGAGTTCATCGAGGTGCTCCGCACCATGCACGTGCTGGGGCTGGACTCGACCGAGCCGGTGCAGGTGGGGGGCGCCGATGTCTCCCCCCGCGACGTGGTGGCCGCGCTGCTACCCGACCCGGCCACGCTCGGGGACCGCATGACCGGTCGCACCTGCGCTGGCACCTGGGTGCGGGGGACCGGCCGCGACGGCGCTCCCCGCTCGACCTACCTCTACCACCTGGTCGACAACGAGTACACGATGCGCGAGTACGGCTGTCAGGCGGTCGTGTGGCAGACCGCGATCAACCCCGTGGTCGCGCTCGAGCTGCTGGACCGCGGCGAGTGGAAGGGGACGGGCGTGCTCGGCGCCGAGGCCTTCCCGGCGCCGCCGTTCCTCGAGCTGCTCGGCGTGATGGGCTCACCCCACGGGGTGATGGAGCTCGACCCGGACGACTGAGCGGGCTGCGCCGGCGACCGTCTCGCTCGAGCGGCCGCTGCGCTCAGCCGCCGGCGGAGGGCGGCTTGTCGCTCTCCTCGCCCGGGAGGCCGCCGGGACGCGATCCGCCGTCGGCCTCGGGGACCAGGAGGTGGTCTCCGTGGGTCACGTGTTCTGAGCCCATCAGGTGTGTGGGGGCGCGCTCGACGACGGCGTCCAGCAGGCCCGGGGCAGCCGTTTCGGTCTTGCGCGAGAAGAACGCACGGAAGTAGGGGCGCGAGATCCACGCCAGCACGAGACCGATGATCATGCCGATGCCGCCGAACCAGATCGGCAACGTCAGGCCCAGGTACTCTTTGCCTTCCGAGTTGACCTTTTCGCCGTAGAAGAAGATCGCCTTGATGCCGATCGCGTACATGATCAGGCCCCCCAGCAGCGGCAGCAGGCCGACGAAGATGAACTTGCGCGCGCTGTCGAATAGTTCGCGCCGGTAGTACCAGAACGACGCGAAGCCCGTGGAGCCGTAGTAGAAGCAGACCGGGATCCCGAGCGCCACAACCGACAGTTCGAGCACGGCTTCCGAGATCAGGATCAACGGAACCGCGATCGCGACCGAGAGGATGCCGAACCCCCAGGTCGACACGGTCGGCGTCAGGAAGCGGGGATGGATTTTGCCGATCACGCCCGGGATCGCGCCCCACTTGGCCATCGACAGCGTCGTGCGGGCGGTCGGCAGGATCGTGGTCTGCGTCGAGGCGGCGGCCGAGGTGAGCACGGCGACGATCAGGAACCTCACGCCCACCGAGCCGAGCACGCCCTGGCCGAGCGCGTGCAGCACGTCGCTGGCGTTTTCTTCGCTCGAGATGAAGGCGGTGCCGTGGTAGGACTGCGCGCCCGCCGACACCAGCAGGTAGATCGCCACGAGCATGAAGGTCGAGACGACCGCCGCGCGGCCGGGCCCCTCGTTGGCGTCCTCTGACTCCTCGTTGACCGCGACGCCCGAATCCCATCCCCAGTAGATGAAGATCCCCAGCAGCATCGCGACGATGAGGTCGTTGAAGTTCATCGCGAACGGGTTGAACCAGTCGAGCTGGGGCTTGATCGAGTGCGTGGCGGCGTTGCCCGAGTAGACGTCGACCAGCGCGACGATCGCGAAGATCATCAGCATCACGAACTCGAAGCCGAGTAGGACCTGCTGGATGCGCGCCGACAGCTCGATGCCGCGGTGGCAGATCCAGGTCATCAGCCAGATCCACAGGATGCAGCCGACGAGCGCCGTCCAGACGTGGGCTTCGCCGTAGTGCCATTCGAACAGCAGAAAGGTGTAGGTCGCCGCGATGTAGCCGAGCGAGGCCATCACGAGCAGGTCGGCGAGGAAGATCGCCCAGCCGTTGAGCCACCCGAATGTCGGCCCGAAGGCACGCGTCGTCCAGGCGAACGTGGTGCCGGAGTCGGGGTCCGCCTTGTTCAGATATTTGTAACCGAGCGAGATCAGCAGCATCGGCACGAACGACGCCAGCAGCACGGCCGGCGCGTGGGTCCCGACGCCCTTGTCGGCGACGATGAAGCCGAGCGTCGCCGCGAGCGAGTACGCCGGCGCGGTCGAGGCCACGCCGATGACGATGTTCGAGACGTAGCCGATGGCGTTGGTCTTGAGACCCTTGTTCTCGACCTTCCCCGTGGCCGGTGCTCCGTATACGGCGGCGCTCTCGACTGCCATCGGACGCTCCTCTCCCGGCCGCCCCAAGGCGGCGTGGCCTTTGCCATAAAGGCTACGAGTCGCCCCGGCGCCTGTACAAGTGGCGCAATCCCCAAAACGTCGGGGGCTTGCTGTCCATCTTGTACAAACCGATCACCGCGTCTTGACCGAGGACGTCATTGTCCGCGGTCACAAAGGGGGATATCGTTGTTCAAGGTGTCTAGCCAGCGCCTCGAGTTGGCGGGAGGGAGAGATGAGATGGAAAGCCCCACAACCGTGAACCCCGTGAGCCCCCCGGACACGCACGAGAGCACCACCGCGGCGCCCGGCGCGCCCGCTCCGAGCGGCGTCCCCGGCGCCTCCGACCCGGACCGCCTGCAGCGGTTGGCGCGGCGCAACCTGTGGATGCACTTCACCCGCATGGGCTCCTTCGACGAGCAGCACGCGGTCCCCGTGATCACCCGCGGCGAGGGCTGCTACGTCTACGACGAGAACGGCAAGCGCTACCTCGACGCGCTGTCGGCGCTGTACTGCGTGAACGTCGGCTACGGGCGCCAGGAGCTCGTGCAGGCGGCTGCCGAGCAGATGACGCAGCTGCCCTTCTTCACCAACTGGAGCTACGCCCACCCGCCCTCGATCGAGCTCGCCGCCCGCGTGGCGAGCCTCGCCCCGGGCAACCTCAACCGCGTGTTCTTTACCTCCGGGGGCTCGGAGGCCGTCGAGTCGGCCTGGAAGCTCGCCAAGGCCTACTTCCACGCCCGCGGGGAGCACAACCGCCACAAGCTGATCTCGCGCAAGCTGGCCTACCACGGGACCTCGATGGGGGCCCTGACAGCGACCGGCCTGACCCCGCTGCGGACACCCTTCGAGCCGCTCACCCCGGGCGGCCACCACGTCGCCAACACCAACTCCTACCGCTGGCCGCAGGGGCGCGATCCATTGTGGGCGGCCGACGCGATCGAGGAGGCGATCGTGTTCGAGGGCCCGGAGACGGTCGCGGCCGTGATCCTCGAGCCGGTCCAGAACGGGGGCGGATGCTTCGTGCCCCAGGACGGCTACTTCCAGCGCGTGCGCGAGATCTGCGACCGCCACGGCGTGCTGCTGATCTCAGACGAGGTGATCTGCTCGTGGGGGCGGCTGGGACACTGGTTCGGCTGCGAACGCTACGGCTATCAGCCCGACATGGTCACAACCGCCAAGGGCATCAGCTCCGCCTACGCGGCGCTCGGCGCGGTGATCGCCGGCGACCACATCGCCGAGCCGTTCCTGCATGGCACGGAGACCTTCAGCCACGGCTTCACGTTCGGCGGCCACCCGGTCGCCTGCGCGGTGGGGCTGGCGAACCTCGAGATCCTCGAGCGCGAGGGCCTGTGCGAGCACGTCCGCTCCAACGAAGGCGCGCTGCGCGCGACGCTGGAGTCGCTGCTCGACCTGCCGATCGTCGGCCAGGTGCGGGGCGCCGGCTACTTCCAGGCGATCGAGCTGGTCAAGGACAAGGACACCAAGGAGACCTTCAACCAGGTCGAGTCCGAGCAGCTGCTGCGGGGCTTCCTCTCCGGCCAGCTCTACCAGCGCGGGCTGATCTGCCGCACCGACGACCGCGGCGACCCGATCGTGCAGCTGTCGCCGCCGCTGATCGCCGGACCCGAGCAGTTCGCGGAGATCGAGGCGGTGCTGCGGCCGGTGCTGAGCGAGGCCTCCGAGATGGTGGAACGGTGGAGCTCACCGTCGAAGGCCTGATCGGCGAGCTCGGGCTGAAGCTCGTCTGCGGTCAAGAGCACGGTGACGCCCATGTGCGCTGGGTCCACGCGACCGAGCTCGCCGACCCGACGCCGTGGCTGAAAGGCGGTGAGCTGCTGCTCAGCACGGGCCTGGCCCTGACCGACGCTTCCAGCCAGCGCAAGCTGATCGAGCGCCTCGTCGAGAAGCAGATCACGGGCCTCGGCTTCGGCACCGGCTTCAGCCACCGGCGCATCCCGGCGGCTCTCGTGAAGACGGCCCGGGCGCACGAGTTCCCGCTGTTCGAGGTCCCCTACGAGGTGCCGTTCATCGCCATCACCGAGCGGGCCTTCGCGCGCCTGCTGGAGGAGCGCTACGAGCTGCTGCAGCGAAACGTGGCGGGCGACGTACTGGCGGAGGCGCTCACCGGGCACCTGTACCCGGAGGACGTGCAGGCGCGGCTCGCGCCCTTCGGCATCGGCACACACGTGGCCGTGCTCGCCTTCCGCCCACCCGACCCGGCGCTGGCGGCGGCGAGCGTCGAACGGATCCTCGAGCGGGAGGGGGTCCCCAGCCTGGTGGCGATCCGCAACGGTCTGGTGTGCGCGGTCGTGGACGCCTCCGATCCCGAGCGCCGAGACGCGCTCGCGCCGGTGGAGCTCGCGCGCACGGTCCGCGCGGAGCTCGTGGCGCGCTTCGGCGACGTCCGCGCCTCAGCGAGCCGGATCGGTCCCACCCAGAGCCTGCGGATGAGCTTCCACGAGGCCCGCTGCGCGCTCGAGGCGGTGCGCCTGCGCAACGGCGACGCGCCCGAGGTCGCCGGCTATGAGGATCTCGGCGCCTTCCAGCTGCTGCTGTCGCTGCAGGACGACGAGGCGCTCAGCTCCTACTGCCGCAGCGTGCTCGGTCCGCTCGAAGGGGGTGAGGGCGACTACGGGGAAGAACTGGCACGCTCGCTGGATCTCTTCATCGAGCACAACGGCCACTGGGAGAAGGCCGCCAGCGCGCTCTACTGCCACCGCCACACGCTCCGTTACCGGATTCGCAGGATCGAGCAGCTGACCGGCCGCGACCTGTCAAATGCCCGCGACCGGATCGAGTTCTGGCTGGCGTTGCGGGGACGGGAGCTGGCCAGGTGAGGATCGGGGTTCCGACCGAGATCAAGACGGACGAGTACCGCGTGGCGATCACGCCGGCGGGCGTGCGCGAGCTGACCTCCCGCGGGCACGAGGTGCTCGTGCAGGCCGGGGCGGGGGAGGGCAGCGCGTTTGACGACCAGCACTTCATCGCCCAGGGGGCCGAGGTGCTGCCCGACGCGCAGAGCGTGTTCGAGCAGGCCGCGATGATCCTCAAGGTCAAGGAGCCCCAGGCCGTCGAGGTCGAGATGCTGCGTGCCGAGCAGACGCTGTTCACCTACCTGCACCTGGCGGCCGAGCCCGACCTCGCCCGCGGCCTGATGCGCTCGGGCGCCACCTGCATCGCATACGAGACCGTCACCGACGCGGACGGGCACCTGCCGCTGCTGGCACCGATGAGCGAGGTGGCCGGCAAGATCGCCACGCAGGCCGGGGCCTTCATGCTCGAGCGCCCCCTCGGCGGCCGCGGCATCCTGCTCGGCGGCGTGCCGGGCGTGGCGGCCGCCACCGTGCTCGTGATCGGAGGCGGCGTGGTGGGGATGAACGCCGCCTTCATCGCGATCGGGATGGAAGGCGACGTGTTCGTGTTCGACCGCTCGATCCCCCGCCTGCGCGAACTCGACGTGGCGTTCGCCGGGCGGGCGTCCACGGTCTACTCCTCGGCGCTCGCGATCGAAGAGATGCTGCCGTCGGCCGACCTCGTGATCGGCGCCGTGCTGGTCCAGGGCGCCCGCGCGCCGCACGTCATCAACCGCGCCCAGCTGGCGCTGATGAAGCGCCACGCGGTGCTGGTGGACGTCTCGATCGACCAGGGGGGCTGCTTTGAGACCTCGCGGCCGACGACCCACTCGGACCCCACCTACGAGGTCGACGGCGTCACCCACTACTGCGTCACGAACATGCCGGGGGCGGTCCCGATCACCTCGACCCACGCGCTCACGAACGCGACGCTCCCGTACGTGATCGAGCTGGCCGAGCACGGGGTCGACGCCGCCCTCGAGCAGAACCCGGGCCTGCATATGGGCTTGAATGTCCGCGCGGGCGAGATCATCCACCCGGCCGTCGCCGAGGCACTGCAGCTCGGCGGCGAGCAGTCCTAGCCGGCCCACCCGAACACCCCGACACCGAGAGGCACAGACAATGGCGAGCACCGCACAGACCCTCAGCAACTTCGTCGACGGCGAGCGGCTGGCCGCCGAGGGGGACACCGAAGCCGTGCTCAACCCCGCCACCGGCGAGGAGCTCGCACGCGCCCCGGTGGCGAGCGCCGAGGACGTCGACCGCGCCGTCGGGGCGGCCCGGCGGGCGTTCGAGGGGTGGTCGCAGACGACGCCCGCCCAGCGCGCCGAGGCGCTGCTGGCGCTGGCCGACGTGATCGACGAGAACGCCGATTACATCGCTCGCCTGGAGGCGCTCAACGCCGGTAAGCCGATCGAGGCCGTCAAGGGCGACGAGCTGCCGGTGATGTCGGACAACCTGCGCTTCTTCGCCGGCGCCGCACGCTGCCTGGAGGGCCGTGCGGCCGGGGAGTACATGGAGGGCTACACGTCCTTCACGCGCCGCGAAGCCGTCGGGGTGATCGGCCAGATCACGCCCTGGAACTACCCCCTGATGATGGCCATCTGGAAGATCGGACCCGCGCTCGCGGCCGGCAACACGGTCGTGCTGAAGCCCGCCGAGACGACCCCCATGACGACCGTGCGGTTGGCCGAGCTGGCGGCCGACATCCTGCCCAAGGGTGTCCTCAACGTGATCACGGGACCCGGCCGCCCGAGCGGGCAGGCGCTGCTCGAGCACCCGGACGTGGACATGGTCTCGCTGACCGGGTCGGTCGACACCGGCAAGCACGTCGCCCGCACGGCGGCGGACACGCTCAAGCGCGTGCACCTCGAGCTCGGAGGCAAGGCCCCGGTGGTCGTGTTCGACGACGTCAGCATGGAGAGCGCCCTGGAGACGATCGCCGGCACCGGCTACTACAACGCCGGCCAGGACTGCACTGCGGCGACGCGCGTGCTCGCAGCCGACGGCGTCTACGACGACGTCGTCTCAGGGCTGGCCGAGCAGGCCCGCGGGCTCGTCGTCGGCGACACCCTGTCGGCGCAGACGACGCTCGGGCCGGTCAACTCCCAGCGCCAGCGCGAGCGCGTGGAGGGTTTCCTCGAGCGCCGTCCCGAGCACGCCGAGGTCGTCACCGGCGGCACCGAGCCCGACCGCCCCGGCTTCTTCCTGGAACCGACCGTCGTCGCCGGCCTGCGCCAGGACGACGAGATGATCCAGCGCGAGATCTTCGGGCCCGTGATCACGGTGCAGCGCTTCAGCGACGAGCAGGAGGCGATCGCCTGGGCGAACGCCACCCGCTACGGGCTCGCGTCCTCGGTCTGGACGCGCGACGTCGGCCGCGCGCTGCGGGTCTCGAAGGCGCTGCGCTTCGGCTGCGTGTGGATCAACGACCACATCCCGCTGGTGTCGGAGATGCCCCACGGCGGCTTCAAGGAGTCCGGCTACGGCAAGGACCTCAGCGTCTACTCGCTGGAGGACTACACGGTCGTCAAGCATGTGATGGCAAGCCTCGCGTGAGCCGCACCGAGGAGGAGCTGCTCGCCGAGCGCCAGATCGCACGGGTACTCGCGCCCAACCCCGGGCCGTTCACCCTCGAAGGCACCAACTCCTGGGTCGTCGGTCGCTCCCCCGCGTGGGTCGTGGATCCCGGCCCGGCGAACCCCGAGCACCTCGAGCGCCTGCAGGCACGGGTGGACGCGCGCGGGGGCCTCGGCGGGGTGGTGCTGACCCACGGGCACGCCGACCACAGCGAGGCCGCCGCCGCGCTCGCCGCCCGCTACGGCGCGCCGCTGGCGGCCGGCGCCGGTGAAGCCGACGTGAGGCTCGCCGACGGCGAGCGCTTCGGGCCCTTCGAGGCGCTCCCGACCCCCGGTCACGCCCCCGACCACTTCGCGCTGCTGGCCAGCGACGCGTGCTTCAGCGGCGACGCCGTGCTCGGTCGCGGGAGCGTCTTCGTCACCCCCTCTGAGGGCTCCCTGGCGTCCTATCTGGCGGCCCTCGAGCGGCTGGCGGCGCGCTCGGACTTCACGATCATCTGTCCCGGGCACGGCCCCACCGTGGCCGACGGCCACGCCAAGCTGCGCGAATACGGCGAGCACCGTCTCGAGCGCGAGCGGGCCCTGGTGGCGGCCCTCGAGGCGGACCTGCGCGCCACCGACGAGCTGCTGGATGCAGCCTGGTCAGACGTGCCGGAGACGCTCAGGCCGGCGGCCGCGGTGACGCTCGCGGCGCACCTCGACAAGCTCGCCGAAGAGGGACGGCTGCCGCCCGGCGTGGAGCGCCCGGACGTGGAGTGGCTGCGACGGGGCTCGGTGGCCTGGTGAGCCCGGCCGGCTCGAAACGCCCGCGCCGGGCCCGTGGCGCGGCCCCGGCCTCGGCCGCGCCAGCGCTCCGCCCCGGAGGACCGGCCTTCGGCTCCTCGTTTCCGCCGATCGCCGACCTCGGCTTCCTGTCGGACTGCCACACCGGGGCGCTCGTCACCTCCGACGGCTCGATCGAGTGGATGTGCGTGCCCCACTTCGACTCGCCGTCGATCTTCGCCGCCCTGCTCGACCGCGGCGCGGGCAGCTGGAGGGTCGGCCCCTACGGCGTCTTCGTGCCGGCGGGACGCCGCTACCTGCCGGGCACCAACATGATCGAGACGACCTGGATGACCCCGCAGGGGTGGGTGCGGGTGCTCGACGCGCTGACGATCGGCGTCTGGCACGACAACAAGCGCGGCTCGAGCCACACCCGGCCTCCCACCGACTACGACGCCGACCACCTGCTGGTGCGAATGGTCGAGTGCCTGCAGGGCCAGGTCCAGGTGGAGATCGTGTGCGAGCCGATGCTCGCCTACGGTGCGCGCCCGGCGGTCTGGGAGGCGGTCGAGGGCGGCCCCGCCGGCCTCAGCATCCTCGACGCGAGCGAAGCCGACGGCGACGGTGAGACGAGCGTGAGGCTGTTCAGCGACATCCGCATGGGCATCGAGGGCAACCGCACGCACGGACGCCACACCCTGACGAAGGGGGAGAAGCGCTACTGCGCACTGTCCTGGACGGAGGCCAGGGGCGGCCCCTACACGGTCGAGCAGGCCGAGCAGCGGCTCGAGGCCACGGCCCAGTTCTGGCGCGGCTGGCTGGCCGAAGGCACCTATCCCGACCACCCCTGGCGGATCCACCTCGAGCGCTCGGCGCTGGCGCTGAAGGGGCTGACGTTCATGCCCACCGGCGCCCTCCTGGCGGCGGCCACCACCTCGCTCCCGGAGACGCCCGGCGGCGAACGCAACTGGGACTACCGCTACTGCTGGATGCGCGACGCCACCTTCACGCTGTGGGCGCTGCACGCGCTCGACCTCGACTGGGAGGCCGACGACTTCATCCAGTACGTCGCCGACATGACCCGCGCCAAGGACGGAGCCCTGCAGATCATGTACGGGATCGACGGCCGGGTCGATCTGACCGAGTCGACGCTGGATCACCTCGGCGGCTACGAGGGAGCCCGTCCCGTGCGGGTCGGCAACGGCGCCTTCAAGCAGCGCCAGAACGACGTCTTCGGCGCCGTGCTCGACTCCGTCTACGTGCACGCCAAGGAGCGCGACCACATCCCCGAGCGCCTGTGGCCCGTGCTCACCGACCAGGTCCGCTGTGCCGCGGCGGCCTGGCGCAAGCCCGACCAGGGCATCTGGGAGGCCCGCGGCAAGCCCCGTCACTACTTCTCCTCGAAGCTGATGTGCTGGGTGGCGATGGACCGCGGCGCGCGGCTGGCCGAACGGCGCGACCAGGCCGAGGAGGCCGAGAGCTGGCAGGCCGAGGCCGACAAGATCCGCGCGCAGTTGCTCGAGCGCGGGGTGGACGAGCGTGGCGTCTTCCGCCAGCACTACGACACCGACGCGCTCGACGCCTCGACGCTGCTGGTGCCGCTGGTGCGCTTCCTGCCGCCCGAGGACGAGCGTGTGCGGGCCACCGTGCTGGCGATCCGCGAGGAGCTGACCGAAGGGGGGCTGGTGCTGCGCTACCGCCCGGAGGAAACCGACGACGGCCTGCAGGGCCGCGAGGGGACCTTCCTGATCTGCTCCTTCTGGATGGTCTCGGCGCTGTGCGAAATCGGCGAGCGCCGCGAGGCCGAACACCTCTGCGAGCGACTGCTCAACTACGCCTCCCCGCTCGGTCTATACGCCGAGGAGCTCGAAGCCTCCTCGGGCCGGCACCTGGGCAACTACCCCCAGGCCTTCACCCACCTGGCCCTGATCAACGCCGTCATGCACGTGATCGAAGGGATGGGCTAGCAGTCGCTGGGGGCGGCCCGGTCCCCTCCCGAGCCGCCCCCTTCGCCCGCGTCTACTTCACCTTCACCTTGAGGTGAAGCGTTTCGGTGATCGCGTCTTCGGCGACCGATGCCGGCGTCCACGGCAGCGTGATCCATTCGTCTTTGGAGAGCCGCTGGGTCTGGTCTTCGTAGTAGGGGGACGTCGGGTCTTCCGACTGCGAGTAGGCCAGCAGGGCTTTCGCTACTGGTTCGTGGCCGGCCTGCAGTTCCGTGAACATCACGATGCTCGTGCCGCCGGTTACTTCAGCCTGTTTCGAGGTCGGCGTCGGGAAGGACGACCCGATGGCGGCATAACAGTTGCCCCCGTCCGAGCAGCCGGGCAGCGGAGCCGCGCCGGCCTGCGGTGCACGCTGCACTTCGCCGACGCTGGCGTCGAGCGGGATCCCGCGTGCCTCCATCCCGCTCACCGCTGTCGCGAGCGCTTCCTTGCTCGCCTGCAGCGAGGTGTTGAGCGTATTGGGGGTGTAGACCGGTTCGCTCGCCGTCCAGGGGTGGACCCAGAAGCCCGCCTGGCCGTTGGGTGCGTGTTCGAACCATTCCTGGAACAGCCAGCCGCCCTTGTCTTCGAGCGTGGCGGTGGCGCCGTACGCGTTGAGGACAGGACACGCGCCGCTGACGTCGACGCCGTTGATCACGCCGCCATCTTCGCTTACCGCGTTTTCGCAGATTTCACGAAGTCCGGGGAGGGCGCGCTCAGCCGGGAGCGAGCGGAACTTGCTCCACGACTCCTGCATCGTTTCGGCCGTGAATCCGGGCGTCGGCGAGAGCCCGTCCGTCGGGACGCCGCTGTTGTACGTCCCCATGCGCTGGGCGACCATGTCGATCCCCGTCTGAGCGCGCATCCCCGGATTTTCTTCTTCGCCACCCAGGGCGGGCGAGAACCCGGTGAGCGGGCTGTTCGCGTTCGCGAGCCAGAACGAGTTGTTCGAGTTCTCGACGTAGTCTTTGCGGATCAGCGACGGCTCTTCGCTTCCAGCGATGATGCCCGGCACGACCGCACCCGCGCTTTCGGGCAGTTCGCATTCACCGCTTCCCAGGAACGGGCCGGTGTCTGACCCCGGCGCGAGGTTGCAGCTCCCGTCAACGTAGGCCTTCGTCAGGCTCGCGGCCACGACGACCTCGCTGTAGAACGCATTGCCCTGGTCGTCGGCACCGATCGTGTTCACCCACGGCACGCCCTCGATGGCGCGCTCGGATTCGATCACCTGAGACGCGTTTTCGGCTTTGCTGATCGCGAGCC
Source organism: uncultured Solirubrobacteraceae bacterium (assembly GCA_963846255.1). GTDB lineage: Bacteria > Actinomycetota > Thermoleophilia > Solirubrobacterales > Solirubrobacteraceae > Palsa-744. The sequence continues at coordinate 1,830,537 of CAWJVE010000002.1, read as the reverse complement.
ACTGGTTGACACCCCGGACGTTGTCGGCATTGGCGTCACCGACCGCGATCGGCAGGCCGCTCTCCCAGATCACCGGCCCATAGCACGCTGTAGTAGAGGGTGCGTTTCTGCGGGACCAGTTCGCCGTGTTCGAGAGCCTCGACCGTCACCGTCCTTTTCTTCATCTTCACCACTTTGCCCTTGTAGCGGTAAGTGTGGAGCGGTCCCGCGGGAGGCAGGTACCAGAACGTGATCGTCGTGTTCGTCGAGACGGTGTGCGTCCACGCGACGTCCTGGTTGTGACCGATGTTGATCCCGGGCAACCCCCAGATTCCCACACCGGTCGCGTGGTATTGGCCGGGGATTTCGACATTCATCTCCCAGAAGCGTTCCGAGCCATGCCACGGGAAGTGCGGGTTGGAGAGCACGACGCCGCCTCCGTTGGTGGCGTCTTCGCTACCGGCGGCGAGACCGTTGGAGCCCATCAGGTTGTTGTGCCCGATCAGCGCGTCGAGTTTCCCGACCGGGATGCTCCCGGCGGAGGGTGTCCGCTCGCTCTTCCCCCTCGTCGACACGGCGGCCGGTGGGGTGGGCGGACCGTAGGCCGGATTCGCCTCGGCGGCCGGCCCGAGGGCAGAGTTGCCCGCGAGGTCGTCGATCTGGTAGATGCGCCGCCAGACGTCGATCGGCTTGATCGGCCTCACCCACGCCGCACCTTTGCAGGCGGGGTTCGTGACCCCGCTCGCCCCGCCGATGTGTTCGAGGTAGGCGTCATAGCCCTTCGCGTAGCCCTTCGCGGCTTCGAGCCCTTCGGTCGCGGGGCCCTGCGGGTAGGGAAGCTTCAGCAGCTTCTGGACCGTGTGCTCGTCCTTGATCGAGGTCCAGTACGCGTCCGAGTTGAGGTTCGTGAACACCGCGCCCTCGGATTCGTTCTTGAAGGTCCCATCCGGGCCGAAGAACGCCGAACGTTCGCCATCGACCGTCAGGAATGTTTCGGCCAGCAGGCAGATCCCGTCCTGTGCCTGTGCGTAGCCGATCCCGAATCCGAGGTCGGCGAAGTTGGCGCCCGAGATGTTCGCGACGCCACCCGTGGTCCTCGTCAGCGAGACGCTCCCGGGCGACGCCGTGGCGGAAACCGGGAAGCACGCGGCGACCACGGCTACGGCGAGTGCAACGAGAAAGCGACCCCTCATACGTCGACTACCCGCGGCGTGGCGGTCGTGCAGGCGAGGCGCAACTTCTGTTCTCGCTCGACGTCCCATCTGTGTGGCTCCCTCCTCCTCCGTGGTCCAACGGTCCCTCCGACCGGGCATTGGTGGACTGGTTAGTCCTCCATTTGGAGTAATGTACCAGAATGTCCACCACTTCACCTCGGCTACCTCGGGGGCCGCACCGACTGTCCCGCGCAGAGGTCGAGAATCACCAGCGCGAGCGCATTCTGGCCGCCACGATCGGGGCGGTCGGGACGAAGGGCTACGGATCGACCACGATCGCCGACATCACCCATCGGGCCCACGTCTCGCGCGACACCTTCTACGAGCAGTTCGCGAACAAGGAGGCGTGCTTTCTCGCCGCCTACGACGCGATAACGCGTGAGCTGCTGGACCGGATGGTCGCCGCAGGAACGAGCCAGCCCGGCTACGTCGAGGGCATACGCGAAGGCGTGCGTGCCTACCTCAACTTCTGGAGCGGGCGCCCGGACGCGGCACGCGCCTGGACGCTCGAGGTCATGGCCGCCGGCAGCGAGGCGCTGACGCACCGAGAGGACGCCCTGCGGAGGTGCGCGAACCTGTACCGAGCCGTCGCCGAACGAGCGCGGGCCGAGCAGCCAGGGCTCCCGACCGTCCCGGACGTCGTCTCTCGCGCCATTGTGGTCGCGGCAGTCGAGCTGACGACCCAGTTCATCCGCGAGGGTCACGTCAGCTCGCTGCCGGATCTCGAGGACGACGTGCTCTATCTATGGCTCATGGTCCTCGCCGGCCACGAGGTCGCGGCTGCCGCGGTCGCAACCAAAGCGACGACGAGCAAGCGCTGGAGTCGCGTCGGTGACCCGGTGCCCTCCCCGGCTGACAGATAGCCGCCCGCCACGCCCGCGGGGTGCTCGGCGCGTCGCTCATAACGTCCCGACCGCTCGGGGGCGGCGGCCCGGCTGAGATAGCCTGGGCCGCGCGAATGCCCGCGTCGCCGCCGATCCCGCCTCCCGGCACGCTTCGTGCGAAAGTCGTGAACGGCTTTACGAGCGCGAACGTGATGCTGTACCGGCGCTCTGGCGGACGCCTGGGCAACACCCTGAAGGGCGCCCCGATACTGCTGCTTGACCACGTCGGACGCAAGTCCGGACGCATGCGCACCGCGCCCTTGCTGTACCTGGGCGACGGCGAGGACCTCGTGATCGTGGCCTCGCGCGGAGGCTCAGACGCGATGCCGGCCTGGTGGCTGAACCTGCAGGCGGACCCGGCCACGACGGTGCAGGTCGGGAGCGAGCGCCGGCGGGTGCTGGCGCGCGAGGCGAGCGCCGAGGAGAAGGCTGCGCTGTGGCCGCGCCTGGTCGAGATGTACAGCGACTATGAGATCTATCAGCGCCGCACCGATCGCGAGATCCCCGTCGTGATCCTGAGCCCGGCGCCTTAGCGGCGCTGTCGTGGGTCGCGCGCGGGCACCGAAGCCGCCGCCGTGGCGGCTCCTCACGCTCCAGGCGCCGCCAGCTGCCCCCGCACCCACTTGAGCTCGCGCGAGAGCACGCGCTCGAGCAGCCGCGGCGAGATCCGGTTCGCGAGCCATATCCCGCGCGCGCGCCGCGGGGCGACGATGATCGCCTGGTTGCGCTCGACGCCGCGAAGTACGTCCTCGGCGAGTCGCTCGGGCGGGTAGGCGGGTCCCCCGTTCGAGTGCAGGAAGATCTCGCGGCCACGGCCGGCGTACCTGGTTCGCGGCAGGTCGGGCGGACCCTCGGAATCGAGAATCGGCGTGTCGATCACGCCCGGGCAGACCGCGCTGACGCGGACGCCGTGTGCGCGCGCCTCGGCGCGCAGACTCACGCTGAGACCGACGACTGCGTGCTTGGTCATCGCGTACGGGACACCGAACGGGAATGGCACGAGGCCGGCGAGCGAGGCGGTGTTGACGATGTGCCCGAAGCCCTGTTTGACCATCAACGGGTAGCCAGCGACGACGCCGTGCACGACGCCGCGCAGGTTGACGTCGAGCGTGCGCTCCCAGTGTGCGAGCCCCAGCTCCTCGACCGGGCCGCCGATCCCGATGCCGGCGTTGTTGAACAGCAGGTCCAGACGGCCGTGCTGTTCGTGCACCTCGCCGATCGCACGCTCAAAGCCGCCCGCGTCGGCCACATCGAGGCTCAGCGAGGTCGCCGATCCCGGGCCGCGCTGGTCGAGCTCGTGCGCGACGGCCGCGGCGCGCGAGGCGTTGATGTCGGCGACGACGACGGTGGCTCCGCGAGCGACGAGCGCGCCACAGAGCCCCTTGCCGATCCCCGACGCTCCTCCCGTGACAAATGCGATTCGTCCCTGCATCGCTCAGTAGTCCGGGTCGCCGGGAAGCACGATGCGGGCGACCTCGCCCTCGAGCAGCACGCGCGGCTCGACCGGCAACACCTCCCGCCCGCGGGCGTAGTCGAGCAGCTCGTCCACCGAGGCGAAGTCGCGCAGCTGCTCGAGGTGCTTGATGGTGGGGAAGACGAGCTCGATGTCGCCCGCCTTCGAGGACTCCAGCGCGCCCGGCGGGGTGAACCAGCCGACGTCGACGCACTCCTCGCCGTCCACGCGCGGCTCCTGGCCCTCGGGCAGGACGGCCAGGAAGAAGTGGGTGTCGAAGCGGATCGTGACGACCGCCGGGGTGATCCAGCGGGAGAACTTGATCAGCTCCGACGGGTCGGCGATCTCGATGCTCGCCTCCTCGTGAAGCTCGCGGACCGCGGCCGCCCGGTGGGCCTCATCGCCGGATCCCTCGACCTCGTCCACGGCGCCCCCGGGGAACACCCACACCCCGCCCATGAACCTGGCCTTCGGAGTGCGCCGCACGAGCAGCACTTCGAGGGCCTCGCCGCCGCCCCGCAGCAGGATCACGCTGGCGGCCTGGCGGGGACGCACGGGGGCGCCGGTGTTCAGCGTCGTGCCCGGCTCCACCCCGGGAGGCGCCACGGGCGTGCCCGCCGGGGAGGACACGGCGGGTGTGCCCTCCGCCGCGGGCGCAGCGGATGACTCCGTCGGAGCGTCGTCGCTCGAGCGCATCCGCTGAGGCTACCTGCCGCTAGTCTGTGGCGCCCACGTACCACCAAGGAGAGCTCGCGGTATGAGCACCACGACCGAGACCATGCAGCGCTGGATCTGCGAATCCTGCGGCTTCATCTATGACCCCGACGAAGGCGATCCCGATGGCGGGATCCCACCGGGCACGCCGTTCGAGGAGATCCCCGACACCTGGTTCTGCCCCGTCTGCGGAGCGCGCAAGCGCGAATTCGTCCTCTACGAGGACTAGAGCGCTGAGTACGGCAGGGGCGCCCGGGGCGCCGGGGGGCGACTGGCCGGCGCTGCTGGCCCTCGACGCCGAGCGTGTGTGGCATCCCTACGGCGCGCTGCCCGCGGCGGTGCCGTCGCTGGCGGTGGTAGGGGCCGAGGGGGTGCGCCTGCAGCTCGCCGACGGGCGCGAGGCGATCGACGCGATGGCCTCTTGGTGGTGCGCGATCCACGGCTACCGCCACCCGGCGCTCGACGCGGCGGTCGTCGATCAGCTGGGGAGCATGGCGCACGTGATGTTCGGCGGGCTCACCCACGAGGGCGCCGTGCGCCTGTGCGAGCGCCTCTGCGAGCTCGCCCCCGCGGGCCTCGAGCGGGTGTTCCTGGCCGACTCCGGCTCGGTCTCGGTGGAGGTGGCGATCAAGCTCTGCCTGCAGTACCAGCGCGCGCTCGGCAGGCCCCAGCGAACGCGCCTGCTGACGGTGCGGGGCGGGTACCACGGCGACACCGCCGGGGCGATGGCGCTGTGCGATCCGGTCGGGGGCATGCACTCGCTGTTCACCGGGCTGCTCGCACAGCACGTGTTCGCCGAGCGTCCTCCGGACGGCTTCCACGCCGGGCTGGACGAGGACTGGGCCGCGGGCGTGAGCGAGCTCGTGGAGCGTCACACCGGAGAGCTCGCCGGGATCGTGGTCGAGCCGGTCGTGCAGGGGGCCGGGGGCATGCGCTTTCACTCCCCCGCGTGCGTGGCCCACCTGCGGGCGCTGTGCGACGAGCACGGCCTGCTGCTGGTGCTGGACGAGATCGCGACCGGCTTCGGGCGCACCGGTGCGCTGTTCGCGAGCGAGCACGCGGGCGTGTGCCCCGACGTGATGTGCGTGGGCAAGGCACTCACCGGCGGCTACATGACGATGGCGGCCGCGCTCTGCACCGCGGACGTGGCCGAGGCGGTCTCCGCCGGCGAGGGCTCGGGGCTGATGCACGGCCCGACCTTCATGGGCAACCCGCTCGCCTGCGCGGTCGCGCTGGCGTCGCTGCAGCTGCTCGGCGACGGTCGCTGGCGCGGGCAGGTGGCGGCAATCGAACGGGGCCTGCAGGACGGCCTGGAGCCCGCCCGGGAGCTCGACTCGGTCACCGACGTGAGGGTGCTGGGGGCGATCGGCGTGATCGAGCTCGCGCACCCGGTGGACGTCGCCGCGGCCACCGCGGCGGCGCTCGAGCAGGGCGTCTGGCTGCGGCCCGTTCCGCGAGCTGATCTACGCGATGCCGCCGTACGTGACCGGCGAGGAGGAGCTGGCGCAGATCGCACGGCGATGCTGGCGGCCGCACGCGCGGGCTGAGGGCGGGAGCACTAGCCACGCGGGCACGTCATGGACGGTCCGCGGCCCTCACAGCCAGCCCCGCCACGGCAGCGCCTCCCCGGCCGCCGCGAGCGCGGCCGGATTCGGGTCCCTGCAGCACGCGGCAGCGTGCAGACCTCCACGCTCCCCCATGCGGCGATCGTCTCGCGGTTGGAGAGCTCGAGCGTCGATGGCTCGGCGGGCCAGCCGCTGAGGAGCACGCCGGCGACCGACAGCCCTGCGCGGCGGGCGGCCTCCAGCGTCAACAGCGTGTGGTTGATCGTTCCGAGGCCGGGCCTGGCGACGACGAGCACGCCAAAGTCCAGCGCCGCTGCGAGGTCGCAGATGCTGAAGGAGGCGGTCAGCGGCACCAGCAGACCGCCGACCCCCTCGACCACGAGCGTGCGCCCCTCGCCGAGCTCGTGCGCGCGCTCGATCAGGGCGCGCGGATTGAGCTCCACACCGGCCAGCGCCGCCGCCAGGTGTGGGGAGGCGGCCGGCCCGAAGCGGAGCGGGGCGACCTCCTCGGGGCGCGTCCCGGCGGCCAGGGCGAGCAGCTCGTGGTCGGCCGGCCACGGCCCGGTGGGGGGCTCGTCGAGGCCGGTGAGCACCGGCTTGTAGGCGCGCACGGGCTCCCCGGCGGCGCGCATCGAGGCGAGCAGGCAGGCGCTGGCGACGCTCTTCCCGACGCCGGTGTCGGTGCCGGTTATGAACAGGCCGCGCACGCCGAGCGGCCCCGCTGGCACGCCTGACCTTCGCCTGCCGTCGTCCTCGGCCTTGCCCTTGCAGCCAGCAAGGGCTGCGGCCTGCGTCCTGGGCACGCTCGGCCATCCGCACCACCGGACACGCGGCACCCTGCCGTCGAATCAACCACCTAGGCGGCGTGCATCCTGTCGAAGTCGAACGGCTCGCGGGCGAGCTCGCGGGTGAAGGGGTCCTCGACCTCCACCTGGGCGATGCGCTCCTCGTGCAGGGGGCCCATGCGCGCCGGGTCGAGCCCCAGCTCGCGGGCGCACTCGCCCAGCACGCGGGCGGCGTAGCGGAGCTCCTCGGGGCTGTGGGTGGCCATCACCGCCAGACGCAGCCGGGCCGTGCCGGCCGGCACCGTCGGGGGCCTGATCGCCTGGGCGAAGACACCGCGCTCGAGCGCCGCCTGGCAGAGGGCCAGGGCGTCGCGCTCCCCGCCCACCAGCAGGGGGATGATCTGGACCTCGCCGTCCGGCACCGGGAAGCCCTCGAGCTCGAGCTCCCGGCGCAGCACACGGGCGTTGTCGCGCAGCCGGCGCACGCGCTGGGGCTCGCACTCGAGCAGCTCCAGCGCGGCCAGCGCCCCGGCCAGGGCGGGCGGCCCCGGTGCCGTGGAGAAGATCAACGAGCGGGCCGTGTTGATCAGCAGCCGCACCACGTCGGCGGAGGCGCAGGCGTAGGCGCCGTAGGAGCCGAGTGCCTTGCCGAGCGTCCCCACCACGACGTCGACCTCGTCCTGCAGGCCCGCCTCGGCGAGCGCCCCGCGGCCGTCCGGGCCGAGGCTGCCGATCGCGTGGGCGTCGTCGACGAGCACGCGCGCACCGTGGTGGCGGGCCAGCTCCACGATCCCCGCCAGCGGGGCCACGTCGCCGTCCATCGAGAACAGCGAGTCGGTCACGATCACGTGTCCGGCGGAGGCGTCGCGACGCCGTGGGTGGCGCTGCAGGAGGCGTTCGAGGTGGTCGAGGTCGCGGTGGCGGTAGACGTGCACCTCGGCCCGGGCCAGCCGGCAGGCGTCGATGATCGAGGCGTGGTTGAGCTCGTCCGAGAAGATCCGCCCGCCGCGGCCGGCGAGTGCCCCGACGGCGCCGAGGTTGGCGAGGTAGCCGGAGCCGAACAGCACGCACGCGTCGCTTTCGGCGAAGGCCGCCAAGCGCTCCTCCAGGCGGCCGTGGATCGTCATCGTGCCCGACACCAGCCGTGAGGCTCCCGCGCCGACGCCCCAGCGCATGGCGGCGTCGGCCGCCGCGCGGCGCACGCGGGGGTGGTCGGCCAGGCCGAGGTAGTTGTTGGAGCACAGCAGCAGCACCGGCCGTCCTTCGAGCAGCACGGTCGGCCCCTGTGGTCCGTTGATCAGCCGCAGGCGCCGCGAGAGCCCGAGCCGCTCGAGCTCGTCCAGGCGCTGCTGGACGTCGTTCAAGCTGCTCCCTGGCGGGCGACCGGGGCGCGGTTGGGAGCACCGTCCGGGCGCGGCGGGGCGGTCCCGCGTTTGGCCCGGAAGCGCAGCTGCGTGGAGGGGTCCCAGAGGCGCACCGGCAGGGTCGCCGGCTCGGCCTCGGGCTCGAGCTCGGGCTCCGGGCCGAGCAGCTCCTCGACCACGTCGGGGGTCTCGCCGGCCATCCACCCGCTGCGGTTGTCCGGGCGCGGGTTGGAGGCGTTGTCGGGCTGGCGGGCGACGTTCAGGCCCAGGTCGGTGAACATCTCGCGGTCGCTCTCCGGGGTGTTGCCGAGCGTCGTCAGGAAGTTGCCCATCATCACGCCGTTGAGGCCCGCCTCGACCGCCATCTCCTGCAGCTCGCCGAGGTTCTCCACGCGCCCCCCGCAGAGCCGGAAGAGGGCGTCGGGGAGGATCAGGCGGAAGATCGCGATCCACTTGACGGCCTCCCACGGGTCCATGAAGTCGCGGTCGCCGAACTTCGTGCCGGGGCGCGGGTTGAGCATGTTGATGGGCACGCTGGTGGGGTTGATGTCGGCCAGCTCGAAGGCCATCTCGACGCGCTGGGCGCGGCTCTCGCCGAGGTTCAGGATGCCGCCCACGCAGGTCTCCAGGCCGGCCTCCCGGACCGCCGCGATCGTGCGCATGCGTCCCTCGTAGCGGACCGTGGTGGTGACCTCGTCGTAGTAGCTGCGGGCCGTCTCGACGTTGTGGTGCACGCGCTGGATGCCGGCCTCGCGCAGCTGGCGGGCGCGGTCGGCCGAGAGATGGCCGACCGACGCGCAGCGCTTCAGGTTGGTGTTCTCGGAGACGAGCCGGACCCCCTCCAGGTACTTGCTGAAGTCACGCTTGGAGAGGCCCTGGCCCTGGGTCACCATGCAGAAGCGGTGGGCACCCGCCGCCTCGGCCGCGCGGGCGTGTTCGAGGACCTGCTCGGGCTCCATCATCGCGTGCATCGGCGTCTCGGCGTCGGCGAAGCGCGACTGGGCGCAGAAGCCGCAGTCCTCGGCGCAGCCGCCGGACTTGGCGTTCACGAGCGAGCACATGTCGGTCGAGTCCGCGAACCGCTCCACGCGCGCCCGCCAGGCCCGCTTCACGACCGCTTCGATCTCGGCGTGGCCCTCGATCTCGCCGAGGCGGATCGCCTCCTCGCGCGATATCAGCGGCGCCATGGGCCAACGGTATGGGGTGGCGCGGACGCCTCAGGGGTGGCCGGGGCGACTCAGCGGCCCTGCCAGCGGGGGGCGCGGCGCTCGCCGAAGGCGCGCACCCCCTCACGCATGTCCTCCGAGGAGAACGAGGCGCGGCGCAGCTCGATGAGCTGCTCTTCGAGCTTCGGATCGAGCTCGGAGGCCGCGCCCAGCAGCTCGCCGATCACGCGCTTGTTGCCGAGCTGGGCCAGGGGAGCGTTGCCGGCCAGCTCGCCGGCCAGCTCGAGCGCGGCCCCCTCGAGCTCCGGCTCCGGGGCGACGCGGTTGACGAGTCCCCAGGTGAGTGCGGTGTCGGCCTCGATGTTGCGCCCGAGCAGGAACAGCTCCCGTGTGCGGGGGGCACCGATCGCGTCGATGAAGCGGCGCAGGCCGGTGTGGGAGTAGACCAGCCCGAGCTTCGCCGGGGGCATGCCCAGTTTCACGCCGGCCGCGGCCACGCGCAGGTCGCAGGCCAGCGCCAGCTCCAGCCCGCCCCCGATCGTGTGGCCCCCGAGCGCCGCCAGGGTGGGCATCGGGAACGCCTCGAGGGCGTCGATCGCCTCCGTGAACGGCTGGGCCACGAGCCGCTCGGCGCGCTCCTCGAACTCCTCGTCGGGGATCTCGCCGATGTCATACCCGGCCGAGAACATCCCGTGGGCGCCCGTGACGATCACGCACCCGGTGGCCTGCGGCTGCGCGGCCAGCCGCTTCAGGGTGGCGGTGATGGCGTCGAGGATCGGATGGTCGAGCGCGTTGCGCTTGGCGGGGTTGGAGATCGTCAGGCGGACGACCCCGACGGCGGGCTCGTCGAGCAGCAGCTTTCCGCCGGCCAGCTCCTGTGGGGTGGAGGCGCTCGACAAGTGCTACTCGAGCACGACGAGGGTGTCGCCCTCGTTGACGGCCTGGCCCTCCTGGCAGCAGATTTCGGTGACCGTGCCGGCGTCCTCGGCCTCGACGGGCATCTCCATCTTCATCGACTCGAGAATCGCGACCGTGTCTCCCTCCTCGACCGAGTCGCCGACCGCACACTCGATTTTCCATACCGTGCCGGTGATATGAGCCTCAACCTGGGGCATCGCTCCTCCGCGGGAACAGACAGCTTTCTGGGGGCGCAACAATAGTCACCGCGTCCGATGCCGAAGGCGGGTCGCCCGCCGCGGGTGCTCCCGTGCGGGTGATCGTCGCGGCGCGCAACGAGGGGGCCCGGATCGAGGCCACGCTCGCCTCCCTGCGCCGGACGCTGCCCGGAGCCGAGCTGTGGGTGGCCGACGACGCAAGTCGTGACGACACCGCGGCCCGTGCACGGGCGGCAGGCGCGGGGGTCGTGTCGAGCCCCCGCCACGCCGGCAAGGGCGCCGCCATGACCGCCGCTGCACGGAGGGCGCTGTCCGGAAGCGGGGATTTCGGCGAGGGCGGGCACGGGCTGTTCCTGCTCTGCGACGGCGACCTGGGGGACTCCGCGGGCGAGCTCCCCGCGCTGCTCGACGCGGTCCGGGACGGCCGCGGAGAGCTGGCGATCGCGGCCTTCGCAGAGCGGGAGGGGGGCGGCTTCGGGCTCGTGCGGGGCTTTGCGAGGTGGGCGATCTCCTCGCGCTGCGGGCTCGAGCTGGGGGCGCCGCTGAGCGGTCAGCGGGCGCTGGGCGGCGAGCTGCTCGGGCGCCTGCTCCCGTTCGCCGGGGGCTACGGGATGGAGTTGGGCATGACGATCGACGCGGCTCGCGCGGGCGCGCGCGTGTATGAGCTCGAGCTGCCCCTGAGCCACCGCGTGAGCGGGCGCACGCCCGCCGGCTTCGCCCACCGTGCCCGCCAGCTGCTCGATCTGGTGCGTGCCCACACGGCCAGGGGCGGCGGGGGCGCGTAACCTTGCCGCCCCAGGGAGGTACTGCGAGAGGATGAGCGAGCAGAAAGACCTCGTGCCGATGCGCGAGCAGGTCTACCGGGACCCGCGGCCGAAGGAGCACTTCGACCGCTTCCACGAGCGCGTCCGGCGCCACGAACCGAGCGGGGTCTACGAGGCGGTGCGGGTGATGACGTCGCTGTACGCCTACACGTTCCTGCGGGCGCGGGCGATCTCGACGGAGAACGTCCCCGGCTCGGGTGCGGTGATCCTGGCGCCGAACCACTTCTCCTTCATGGACCACTTCCTGATGGGCAGCTACCTGCGGCGCAAGATCCACTTCATGGCCAAGTCGCAGATGTTCACATTCCCGCTGCAGATGGTGTTCGAGTACGGAGGGACATTCCCGGTGCGCCGCGGCGCCCGCGACGAGGAGACGTTCATCACGGCCGAGACGATCCTGGCGCGAAAGGGCACGGTGGCGATGTACTGCGAAGGTGGGCGCTCGCGGACGGGCAAGCTGGCCGACTCGGCCAAGCCGGGGATCGGGCGCCTGGCGCTGGAGAGCGGCGCGCCCGTGGTGCCGATCGCGATCTACGGCTCCCAGCGGGTTCGTAACTGGCGCCGGCTGCAGTTTCCCGAGGTGACCGTGCAGTTCGGTGAGCCGCTGCGGTGGGAGGTGCTCGAGGGATCCACGCGCGAGCAGCAGCAGGCGGTGGCCGACCAGATCCAGGCCGAGATCAAGCGCCTCTATGGCGGCCTCGAGGAGTACGGGCGCAAGGGCATCCTGCGGCGCCTGCGCGAGCAGGCCGGCAGCGCCACGCCCCCCACCGCGGCGCCGACCTCGGCACGCTGACAAGCGCGGGCGGAGGCATGAGCGAAACTCGCCTGGACATCGGGGCGGTGATCCGCCGGGTGTTCGACATCTACGTCCAGCAGGCCGCCGTGTTGATGCCGGCGGCGGCGGTGGTGTTCGTGTTCACCGGCATCATCACCGGGCTCCTGGTGGTCGCGAGCTCGGGGCTGGCCGTGGTCGCGGTCGCGATCTACCTCGTCGCCGCCACGCTGTTCACGGGCATGGTGGTGAGGCTCGTGGCCGACGTCCAGGACGGCCGCCGCGACGCCACCGCCGGGAAGCTCCTGAGGGCCGCTGCTCCCGTGCTGGGTCAGCTGATCCTGGTTGGGGTGGTGGCCGCGATCGGGATCATGGCCGGCTTCATCCTGCTCGTGATCCCGGGTCTGATCCTGCTGACCCTGTGGTCGGTGGCGGCACCGGTGGTGGTGATCGAGAACCCGGGCGTGTTCCCCGCCCTGCGCCGCAGCCGGCTGCTGGTGCGCGGGAACGGGCTGCAGGTGTTCGCCGTGATCATGATCCTGGTCGTGCTGGTGGGGGCGGCGGGGAACATCATCGACGCGGTGGCCGCCTCGGCCGGCACGGGGGCGGGGATCGTCGCGCGGGTGATCGTGGGGGTGTTGAGCGCCCCGCTGTCGGCGCTCGCGGCCGCGGTCCTGTACTTCGAACTGAGAGCTCGCTCGGCGGCGCAGGACACGCCGCTATCGGGGTGAGCGCCCCCGCCGCAGCGGAGTTGCTGCGCCCTGGGCTGCTGGAGGGCGTCTCGATCATGCTGGCGAGCCCGAGCCCGAGCCGAGCGCCGCTCCCGACGCGCGAACGGCCACGCTGCCCGATCACGCGCTGAAACAGCCACTCAGGGACAGCGCCCGGGCATTGTCGGCGCGGCTGAGCGAGTGCGAGCTGCCGGTGCAGGAGGAGTCCTTCGCACAGCGGCTGCGCGAGGATGGGCTCCCGGATCTGCTCGTGGTCGACGCCGCGAGCGCGTTCGCTGCCGCGGGGGACCCCCCGCGGGATGCGCTGGGGCGCACGATGCATGAGACCTGGGAGGTGACGAGGGCCGTGGCCGGCGCCCTGATCGAGCAGCAGCGTCCGGGGCGGATCGTGTTCGTCGCGCCGGCAGCCGGGGTCGGCCCGTGCGAGCAGCGCTCCTACGCGCGCGCGACCCGCGCCGGCCTGGAGAACCTCGCACGGACGACCTCGATCGAGTGGGCCCGGTACGGGATCACTCCTGTGACGATCGCGCTCGGGGACGACACGGCGGGCCAGACGCTGGTCGCGCTCTGCGCCTACCTCGCCTCACCGGCGGGCGCGTACTTCTCGGGCTGCGTGCTGGCGTTGGACGGCCCGGCGCCCCGGGTCCTCGGCGATCGCCGCTAGCTAACCGTCGTTCGTCATCCCTCGCCCTGCCGCGACCCCGGCGCCGAGTCCGATCGCGAGTCCCACGCCCACCAGGCTCGCGCTGCGAAGCGGCCGGCGTTGCGCCCTCGACGTCACTCCGTGGACGCTGTGACGGGCGGTTGCCTTGGCAGCCTTGATACCGATCATGCGCTTCAGACGCGTCACGCGTTCCTCCTTTGGTCGCTTGGTGCTTCGGGCGGCCGGCTGCTAACGGGTCGCCCGCTTCGAGGCACTGCGGGCTTTGCCGACGGCGTTCTTGGCTTTGCCCTTCAGCTCCTCGCCGGCTCCCTTCACCTGTGTACCGGGTTTGCCGCTGGCCGCGCCCGCCTCTTGCTTGAGGCGGCCTTTGGCCTCTTTGACCTTGCCGCCGGCACGCTGCGCTCGATCTCCCATTCCGAGGCCTCCTGTTCGCTTGGGTGTCTGCTGTTCTCCTACCCAGCCGACACAGGGTCAACCAATGGGTCCGGATCGGGTTGCATGCCGGCGCTCGACCGCGCCGCGGTCCGGGCGCGGGCGGGGGGCAGGCCTACCCCGTCATCCCCCCGAACAGACCGCCGGTGACGTGGAGGGTCTGGCCGTGGACGTAGTTCGACCACGGTGAGCAGAGGAAGAAGACCCCGCCCGCGGCCTCCGCCGGAGTGGCGGGGCGGCCCAGAGGGATCATCATGGAGGCCATCTGGCGCATCTGCTCGGGGATCCCGAGCTGGACCGTCTGGCCGTCTTTCTCCATCGTGTTCTCGTCCACCTTGGCCTGGGTGAGGCGGGTGTCGATGAAGCCGAAGGCGACCGCGTTGACGTTCACTTTGAACTGGCCCCACTCCTTGGCGACGGTTTTGGTGAGACCGACGACGCCGGCCTTGCCGGAGGAGTAGTTGGCCTGGCCGGCGTTGCCGAAGGTGCCGGAGGTGGAGGAGATGTTGACGATCTTGCGGAACACCTCCTTGCCTTCCTCGCGCTCCTTCTTGGCGGGCTCGCGGAGGTGGGGGGCGGCGGCCCGGATGACCCGGAAGGGGACGATGGTGTGGATGTCGAGCATCGCCTGGAAGGCCTCGTCGGTCATCTTGTGGACGGGGGCGTCGACGGTGTAGCCGGCGTTGTTGACGATGATGTCGATCTTCCCGAAGGAGTCGATCGCCTTCTGGACGAGTTCGTCGGCGGCTCCGGGCTTGGTCAAATCGCCGGAGAAGACGGCCGTGTCGCCCTTGATCTCGGAGGCCGCCTGCTCGGCGACGTCTCCGTCGAGGTCGTTGATCAGGACCTGGGCGCCCTGTTCGGAGAGCAGCTCCGCGGTGGCACGACCGATCCCGCGTGCCGAGCCGGTGACGATCGCAGATTTCCCGTCGAGTACTCCCATTGCTCCCTCGCTTTGGTGGTGGTTTGGGGAGGGGAGGTTATATCTGCTCGCTGCCTCCGGGCCGCTCAGGAGCCGATCTTGATGCCGAAGTCCTCGGTGTAGATGGCGCCCGCCTGGCCACCCGCGAAGGAGCTCGGGAGGTGGGGGGAGACGCCCATGCCGGTGTCCCGGAATTCGCCTTGGAGGATGTTGGAGCGGTGGGGTGGGGAGGCCATCCAGGCGGCCACGATGGCGGCCGGGGTGGCGTCGGTGCCGCTGCCCCAGGCGATGTTCTCGCCGACCATGTAGCCGGGGGTGGAGCTCGACAGGTAGCCGCTTTCCCGCATCCGGGAGAGGGGCGTGGAGCCGCCGGGAGAGACGTGTTCGAAGTACCCGTGGAGGGCCATGCTGGTGGAGTGCCCCTGGGCCGAGTCTTCGAGTGAGCCGTCGGGACGGAGGGGCTGCTCGCCGGCCCGGGAGCGTTCGCGGTTGATCAGGCAGAGGGTGGCTTCGCGGACCGACACGACGTTGGCTTCGCTGGGCATCAGGCTCGTGTTCTGGCAGTTTTCACCGCTGACGTTGAGGGGCGTGTTGGCCTGTGAGCCCCGGTGGGCAGCCGCGTGGCGGTGGTAGCGGTGGCCGGTGCCCTTCTTCGAGGAGCGCTTGTGGCCGGCGCAGGGATGGGACCGGGAGGTCCCGTGGGCGTGTCCGCGCGAGCTCTTGTGGACGCGCCCGTGGGCGCGGGTGCGCCGGCAGGTCCGGTGGACCTTCGGCTTGCGAGCGTGCCCCTGCGCGTGGCCGGTGCCGGAGGCAGCGGACGCCGGGACGATCAGCAGGCACAGCAAGCCCACGAGCAGGAGGGCGCGTGGGACAACGGTCTGGAGCTCTCGAGACCTCTCCACCTGGCGCCTATCGGCCCACCCTCCGGACCGCTTGAGCGATGCGGACGTTTGTTCAGCTTCGGGAGGGCCCTACAGCGCCAGCGTGCGGCCCAGGATTTCGCGCATGATCTCGTCGGAGCCGCCCCCGATGGGCCCCAGGCGGGCGTCACGGGCGGCCCGCTCGACCCAGTACTCGCGCATGTAGCCCGCGCCCCCGTGGATCTGCAGGCAGTCGTCCATCAGCTCGAAGGAGGCACGCTGGGTGAGCAGCTTGGCCATCGTGACCTCCTTCAGGGGATCCTCGCCGGCCACGAAGCGGCGGAGGGCGTCGTAGGTGACGCAGCGGCAGGTATACACCGAGGTGGCGAGGTCGGCGAGCTTGTGGCGGATGGCCTGGTGCTCGGACAGGGGCTTGCCGAAGGTCCTGCGCTCGCGGGCGAAGGCGGCCGTTCGCTCCCACGCGATCGTCATCGCTCCGACCGCCCCCAGGGCCATCGCCAGGCGCTCCCACTGGAAGTTGGCCATGATCAGCTTGAAGCCCTCGTTCAGCTCCCCGAGCAGGTTCTCCGCGGGCACGAACACGTCCTGGTAGCTGATCGTGGCCGTGTCCGAGGCGTACCAGCCGAGCTTTTCCAGGGCCGAGGACTCGACCCCCTCGCCGCGGTCCACGATCAGGAAGGAGATCCCGTGGTGGCCGCCCTGGAGGGTGGTCTTGACGGCGGTCACGATGAAGTGGGCCCGGACGCCGTTGGTGATGTAGGTCTTCTCGCCGTTCACCACCCAGCCGCCGTCCACGGCCTCGGCCTTGGTGGTGATGGCGGCCACGTCCGAGCCGGCTCCCGGCTCGGTGATGCCTAGTGCCCCGATCCGCTCGCCCCGGATCCCCGGCACCAGGTAGCGCTGCTTCTGCTCCTCGGTGCCGAACTTCCAGATCGGGGGGGTGGCGATGTTGATGTGGGCCCCGAGGCCCGCCGCGGTGCCCCCCGAACCGGCCCGCGCCATCTCCTCGCACAGGACCGCCTCGTGCAGGTAGTCGCCGCCCTGGCCCCCGTACTGCTCGGGGTACTTCAGCCCGAGCAGCCCCTGGGCGGCCATCTTCGAGAAGGCCTCGTCGGGGAACCAGTGTTCCTCCTCCCACTGCTGGGCGTGGGGGGCAAGCTCCCGTTCGATGAACCCCCGCGCGGAGGACCGCAGCTGCTCGTGCTCGTCGGTGAAGGGGGGGTCGGGGGGAGTCATGTCAGCTGATCCTCGATCGAGCCCTGTCGGAGCCGTTGCGAGTGGTGCATGCTTGTCGAAAGCTGTTCCAGTCGGCGCATGCGCCGACTGGCGGCCGGGCGCATGCGCCCGGCCGGGAAGCCGCACATGTGCGGCTTCCTTGAGAGACGAGGAAGGAAGACAATGTGTCGATGTCCAACCACTCCTATGAACAAGCTCCGCGCTGGCGCCGGACGGGGGCGGGGCTGGTGGACGCGGCGATCTTCGCCGGCGTGTCCCTGCGGGCGCGAAAGGCCGGGGTCGTGCGCGACGGGACCATGCTCGCGCGGCTGCTCACGCCGGCCCTGCCGGAACTGCTGAAAGAACAGCTGCGGACGCCCGGTCAGGTGCTGCTCGGGATCCGCACGGTGGACGGACGGACGGGCAAGCGGGTGGCGTTGCGGCGGACGCTCGCGCTCGCCGGCGTGAAGGCGGCGGGCGGGGAGCTCGCTCGCCGGCTGGCACCGTCTGAGGGTCCCGAGCGCCGGCGGGCCCAGGAGGACCTGGCCTCCGAGAGCCACGAGATCTTCCGCCGCCACCCGCAGGCCTCCCCGGAGCGGGACGCCGCGCTGCGAGAGCTGTCGGGGCGCTACCCCAGCAGCGTCGTGTCGCCGGACCCGGTCCGCATGTTCCTGCCGCCCCTGTTCGTCGGTCTCGTCAGCTCTCGCCTGCGCCGTCGCCTCGCGCCGACGGTCGAGGTCCTCGCCCGGGGGGGCTGAGATCACAGGCCGTAGGAGCGGCCGATGACGTCGAGCATGATCTCGTCGGTGCCGGCTCCGATGCGGTTCAGGCGCATGTCACGCCACACCCGCTCGACCCCGTACTCGCGCATGTAACCCGCCCCACCGTGGATCTGGATGCATTCGTCGGCCACTTCACAGGCGATCCTCGAGGCGTGGAGCTTGGCCATCGAGATCTCCCTCACGGGGTACTCACCGTTGTTGAAGCGCCAGGCCGTCACGTAGACCATCTGGCGGGCGGACTCGATTTTCGTGGCCATCTCGGCGAACTTGTGGCGGATCACCTGGAACTTGCCGATTTCACGGCCGAAGGCCTTGCGCTCGTGGGCGTAGGCGAGGGTCTTCTCGAAGCATTTCTGGGCCCCCGAGACACACCCGGCGGCGCCGATCAGGCGCTCCCCCTGGAGCTCCCACATGATGTGGTAGAAGCCCTTCCCCTCCTGCCCGAGCACGGCCGTGGCGGGTACGCGGACGTCCTGGAAGGCCAGCAGGGCCGTGTCGGAGGCGTGCATGCCGAGCTTCTCCAGGCGCTTCTCCCGGATCACCCCGGGTGAGTCCATCGGCACCAGGAAGAGGGTGAAGCCGTCGTAGCCCGCGTCGGGGTCGGTCTTCGTGACGAGCACGATCACGTCGGCCCGGTGGCCGTTGGTGATGTAGGTCTTGGAGCCGTTGATGACGAAGTCATCGCCGTCGCGGACGGCCCTCGTCTTGATTCCGGACACGTCCGAGCCGGCGTCCGGCTCGGTGATCCCGAGGCACAGGATCTTCTCGCCCTTGATCGCCGGCACCACCCATTCCTGCTTCTGCTCCTCGGTCCCGAAGGCGAGGATCGGGGGCATCGCCATGTCGGTGTGGACCGCCAGTCCCATCGCCAGCCCGCCGGAGTTGGCGTTGGTGATCTCCTCGGCCAGCACCAGGCTGGTGTAGTAGTCCCCGCCCTGGCCGCCGTACTGCTCGGGCTTGTCCAGGCCGAGGAAGCCGAGTTCGCCCATCCGCGGGAAGACCGAGTTCGGGAACGTGGTCTCCTCCCATTCCTCGGAGTGGGGGGCCAGCTCTTTGATCGCGAAGTTACGGATCGACTCCCGCAGCTGTTCGTGCTCGTCGGTGAAGATGAAGTGCTTGCGGCTGGCCTTGTAGTCCGGCTTGAGGACGCTGGCGGCGGTTGCGGCCATGGGGACGGTCTCCTGTTCGTGCTCTGGGTCGGCGGCTGGGCAGGGCCCCACACTCGGCGGCCCCGTGGCGGCGACGCTAGCGCAGGCCCTTCTAAAAGTAAATAGTGGAGCTATCTACTTTGCGCCGGCCGGCGTGCGGCCGGGCCGGGGTGGTCGGAGGTGGTGCACGCGCGCACGCGGTTGCGCCGGGCGTGCGCGCGGCGCCCGCGCAGACGGCCTGTAAGAATCGCCGCGGGAGGAGTTCGTGCGGATCTCTGCGCTCACCAGGACAGCTGCGCTGCTAGTCGGCGTGAGCGCCGCTGCCCTGTGGGCGCCCGTCCCGGCGGTGGCCACGGTTCCCCCTGACCTGCAGGCCCTGGAGCAACAGACCAGCGCCCTGCAGGCGAGCTCAGAGCGCTTCGACTTTCAGGAGGAAATCTCCTTCGGCGAACTGCTCGGTCCCGCCATCCCCTTCGACCTGATCATCACCGGCGAGGGCGAATCCACCACCTCGCCGGCGGCCTCGAGCGTCGTCGGCGGACTGCTCGGCGGGCACGACATCCAGTCCCGCACGATCGGAGGGTCCGAATACACCTACGACCCCGAAGCCGCCGAAATGGACGGCCGCCGGCCGTGGGTGAAGAAGCCGCCCCCGAAGCCAAAAGAAGCCGCCAGCCTGGTCCCGGGGGGGCTGCTCGAAAATGACCAGACGGGAGCGCAGGGAACCTTCAGCGGGCTCGTCGAAGAGCTCAACACGGCCCTGGAAGTGAACGAGGGGGGGCCGGTCACCGTCGACGGTCAGCGGGTGATCGAGTTCGACGCCAAGCTCGACCCCGCACCCCTGATCGCGCGGCTGAAGAGCTCCTCGAGCAAGCCCTCAAAGCCCGGGAGCTCGTTGTTCGCGTTTCCCGGGGTCGGGGAATCCAAGCCGAAGGCGCCACCGCCCCCGCCGTCGCTGACGCTGGAAGCGTTCATCGCCCCCAGCGGACTGCCGGTGCGGGTGCGGGTCACGTTCCTCTTCGAAGGGCTCGAGATCGCGGTTCGCGTGGACACCCTTCAGATCAACGTGCCGGTGCAGGTGACCGCGCCGCCGGCGAAGCGCACGATCACGGAACCGAAGCTGCTCAAGATCGAGCGCCGCCGCGCCAAGCGCGAACTGGCCCACGCCCTGCGCGCCTGCAGCCGCGAGAGCGGCCGCCGAGCGGTCCGCTGCCGCGCCCTCGCGCAGCTGAGTCACCGCGTTCCCAGGCGCGTGGCCGTCTCCCCGGTCTAGGGCCGGGAAGCTCCTCGCCCGCCCGACGGCCGCGGGACGGGACGGCCAAGTAGATAGTGAAGCTCAGCACTACGCGCCCTGTGGGTGCGAGCTAGGATGCGACGGTGCCCGGGGAGAAGGTCCTGTATGAGCTCGACGACGCCGGCGTGGCGAGCATCACCCTCAACGACCCGGAGACCCGCAACGCACTCTCCCCGGAGCTGCTCGAGGGGCTCACGGCGGCCCTTGACCGGGCCCAAGAGGAAGAGGGGGCCCGTTGCGTCGTGCTGCGCTCCTCCCACGAGCGCACGTTCTCCTCGGGAGCCAACCTGGGGGGCTTCGCCGCCGACGTCCCGCTGGTTCACAAGCACTTCGGCTCCGAGCGCTTCGTGGCCGTGTTCCGCCAGCTCGGCCGGCTCGGCAAGCCGACCGTGTGTGCCGCCCGCGGACACGTCCTCGCCGGCGCCCTCGGGATCGCCCTGGCTTGCGATCTGATCGTGGCCGGGGAGAGCTCGAGCTTCGGCACCCCGGAGATCAACGTGGGGGCGTTCCCGTTCATGATCATGGCCCTGATCTACCGCAACGTGCCCCGCAAGAAGGCCAACGAGATGCTGTTGCTCGGTGAGCGCATGGACGCCTCCGAAGCACTCGCGGCGGGGATCGTCAACCGCGTCGTCCCCGACGAGGAGCTCGACGGGGTCGTCGCCGACTGGGCCGGGCGCCTGGCCTCCAAGTCCCCGGTGATCATGCGTCTGGGCAAGGAAGCCATGCGCCGCCAGCTGGACATGCCCCTCGACGACGCCTTGGACTACCTGCGCGCCCAGCTCACCCTGGCGATGTCCACCGAGGACATCGTCGAGGGGGTCACCGCCTTCTTCGAGAAGCGCGACCCGGTCTGGAAGGGCGCCTGATGGCCGCCCGCGCATCGAGCGCCAAACCCGCGAAACCGGCGAAGGGCTCGACGCCGCCGGCCGAGTCGTCGCTGCTGCGACCGCTGCTGGAGGACCTCCAGGAGCGCCGCGAGCGGATCCGGATGGGGGGCGGGGAGGAGCGGATCGCCCGCCAGCACGAGCAGCAGAAGCTCACCGCCCGCGAGCGCCTGGCGCTGCTGCTGGACAAGGACACCTTCGTGGAGATGGGCATGCACGGGCGGCCCCACTTCTCCCAGCGGGCGATGGAGGGCAGGGACGCACCCGCCGACGGCGTGATCACCGGCTACGGCAAGATCGACGGCCGCCTGGCGGCCGTGTGCGCGTATGACTTCACCGTCATGGCGGGCTCGATGGGCATGACCGGCGAGCTGAAGGTCACCCGCCTGCGGGAGCTCGCCCTGACCAAGCGGATCCCTTTCATCTGGCTGCTCGACAGCGCCGGGGCCCGCATCCAGGAGGCGGTCGGGTCGCTGTTCGCCGGCTCCGGGCACCTGTTCCGCGAGGAGGTCGTGATGAGCGGGGTGATCCCCCAGGTCGCGGCCCTGATGGGACCGTGTGCGGCGGGCACCGCCTACATCCCCGGCCTGGCCGACTTCGTGCCGATGGTCAAGGGCCGCGGCTCGATGGCCCTGGCCGGTCCCCACCTCGTGCGGGCGGCCATCGGCGAGGACGTCAGCCAGGAGGAACTCGGCGGCTCGCGCGTGCACTGCCGCAAGTCGGGCGTCGGGGACATGGAGGTGGCCAGCGACGAGGAGTGCATCGAACGCATCAAGCAGTACCTGTCGTTCATGCCCCAGAACTGCGAACAGCCGCCTCCCGTGCGCGAGACGAAGGACCCGATCGACCGCGCCGAGGAGGAGCTGCTCGACGTGCTCCCCGAGTCCAACCGCAAGCCCTATGACATGTACGAGGTGATCCGCCGGGTCGTGGACGACGGCGAGTACCTCGACATCAAGGGCCAGTGGGCGAAGACGATCATCACCTGCTTCGCCCGCTTCGGCGGCCGTCCCGCCGGAATCGTCGCCAACCAGCCCCGCCAGCTCGGGGGGATCCTCGACAACGACTCCGCCGACAAGGCCGCCCGCTTCGTCAACCTGTGCAACGCCTTCGCGATCCCGCTGGTGTTCCTGATGGACGTCCCCGGCTTCATGGTCGGCACCAAGGTCGAGGCCGGGGGGATCATCCGCCACGGGGCCAAGATGCTCTACGCGGTCTCCAACGCGACCGTCCCGAAGGTCACGGTGGTGATCCGCAAGGCCTACGGTGCGGGCTACTACGTGATGAACGGCCGCGCCTATGAGCCCGACATGATCGTCGCCTGGCCGAGCGCCGAGATCAGCGTGATGGGGGCCGAGGGTGCGGTCGAGATCGTGATGCGCAAACAGGTCGAGGAAGCCGAGGACCCGGCCGCCAAGAAGGCCGAGCTGATCGAGGCCTACCGCAAGATCATCGACGTCTACATCGCCGCCGGCAACGACATGATCGACGACGTCATCGACCCCCGCCAGACCCGCCAGACGATCTGCCGTGCGCTGGAGATGGCCAAGGACAAGCGCATCGAGCGCCCCTTCAAGCGCCAGGGGGTGGTGCCCGTATGAGGGCCGGCGGTCCCCTGTCCACGTCGAACCGGAGAGGAGCGCGATGAGCGTCGAGGACCCGGTAGTGATCACCTGCTCGATCTCGGGGGCGATCGCCAACCGCGAGCAGTGCCCCGCGATCCCCTACACGCCCGCCGAGTACGCCGCCGAGGCGCGCCGGATCGTGGACGAGGGGGGCGTGATGATCCACATCCACGCCCGCAAACCGGACGGCACGCCGAGCTACGAGGTCGAGGACTTCATGGCGATCTCCGACGCCATCCGCGAGGAGGTCGGCGACGAGGTGATCGTCAACTTCTCGACCGGCACGATCGGCGTCCCGGTGGCCAAGCGGATCGAGTACCTGCGCGCCTGCCGTCCGGAGGTGGCGGCGCTGAACATGGGCTCGATGAACTACGCCAAGTACTCGCGCACGCGCAAACAGTTCGTCTTCAACATGGTCTTCGCCAACCCCTTCGAGGAGATCATCGAGCTGCTGGAGGCGATGAACGAGCTCGGCATCAAACCCGAGCACGAGTGCTTCGACATCGGCCACGTGGGCAGCCTCGAGCCGTTGATCGACATGGGTGTGCTGCACCCCCCGCTGCACGTGGACTGCGTCATGGGCGTCCTCGGCGGGATCCCGCCGACCGCCACCAACCTCGCCGCGATGGTCGCCAACCTCCCCGCCTCCAGCCACTGGGGCGTGATCGGGATCTCGCGTCAGCAGTGGATGCTGGTGGGCGCGGCGCTGACCCTCGGGGGCTCGATCCGGGTCGGCCTGGAGGACAACCTGTACCTGCCCGACGGGCAGATGGCCCGCTCCAACGGCGAGCTGATCGCGAAGGCCCGCCAGATGACCGAGGACATCGGCCGCCGCCCGGCGAGCGTGCACGAGGCGCGCGAACTGCTGGCGGTCACCCGCCGCGGGGCGCCCGTATGAGCCTGCCGCTGCAAGGGATCCGGATCCTCGACCTCAGCCGCCTGCTCCCGGGCGGCTTCTGCTCGCTGCTGCTGGCCGACTTCGGCGCTGAGGTGCTGAAGGTCGAGGACACCGGCATGGGCGACTACGTGCGCTGGTCGGCCCCCTTCTACGAGGGCGCCCACGAGAGCGCCCGCTCGGCCCTGTTCCTGTCCCTGAACCGCAACAAGCGCTCGATCCGCCTCGATCTCAAGCAGGAGCAGGGCCGCGACGCACTGCTGGCGCTGGTGCGCGACCACGACGTGGTCCTCGAATCGTTTCGCCCGGGCGTGCTCGAGCGGCTCGGGGTGGGCTACGAGCGATGCCGGGAGGTGAACCCGGGGATCGTCTATTGCGCCATCAGCGGCTACGGCCAGAGCGGTCCCAAACGGGACGCGTCGGGCCACGACATGAACTACCTCGGCCTGATCGGCCTGCTGGGGCTGACGGGCGAGCGGGGCGGTCCTCCGGTCCAGGCCGCCGGCCAGATCGCGGACCTCGGCGGCGGAGCCCTGATGGCCGCCTTCGGGATCATGGCGGCACTGCGCGAGCGCGACGGGTCGCCCGGGCGACCGGGCTCCGGGGAGGGCCAGTTCGTGGACGTCTCGATGGCCGACGGGGCGCTGTCGTGGCTGGCGATGGTGGCCGGCTCCTACTTCGCCGACGGCAACGTCCCCCGCCGCGGCGACCTCCCGCTGGCCGGCTCGCTGGCCTGCTACCGCCCGTATGAGTGCTCCGACGGCTGGGTCTCGCTGGGGGCCCTGGAGCCGAAGTTCTGGCAGGCCTTCTGCCGCGGGGTGGAGCGCGAGGACCTGATCCCGCGCCAGTTCGAAGGCCCGGGCAGCGAGGCCCACCGCGCCGTCCAGGAGATCTTCGCCGGGCGCACCCGTGGCGACTGGGAGCAGTTCGCGCGCGAACACGACTGCTGCCTGGAGCCGGTGCTGGAGCTCGACGAGGCCCTCTCCTCCGAGCTCGTGCGCGAGCGCGAGATGGTGGTCGAGATCGACCAGCCCGGGTGCCCGCAGCCGGTGCGCCAACTGGGTGTGCCGATCAAGCTCGGCCGCACCCCCGGAGACCACGCCCGTCTCCCCGGCCCGGCGCTGGGCGAGCACACCGAGGCGGTGCTCGCCGAAGCCGGCTTCTCCGAGGCTGAGGTCCAGGAGCTGCTGGCCAGCGGCGCGGCCGCCGGGCCGGCCCAGGAGCGCAGCGACCAGACGCTGCGCGCGTGAAGGCCCAGCCGGCGAGGAGCTCGGGCAGCGACGCGGGCGCCCCGCCCCGCCGCACGGGCGCCGGGGCAGGCTCGAGCCTCAGTGCCGAGCAGGCCGGCGAGCGCCGGCTGCTGCGCATGAGCGAGCTCGCGGAGCGCACGGGGGTGAGCCCCGGGACGATCCGCTACTACCTGCGCGAGGGCCTGCTCGGGCCCGGCGAGGACGTCGTACGGACGAGCCGCAACATGGCCTACTACCCCGACTCCTACGTGGAGCGGATCTCGCTGATCAAGCGCCTGCAGGAGGAGCGCTTCCTGCCGCTGCGGGTGATCCGCGGCGCACTGCAGGAGGACCCCGAGCGCGTCAACGCGCTGGTCGAGCTGGAGGACCGCATCATCGAGGGCGCCCTCGCCCGCGCGACCGAGGGCGGGTGGCTGTCACGGAGCGCCGTCACCAAGCGCTACGGGGTCCCCCGCAAGGTGCTCGAGCGGCTGGGGGAGATCGGCGTGCTGACGCCCACCAGGCGCGGGTACGCCAGCGAAGACCTGAAGATCATCGAGGCGATCGCGAGCTTCCGCGCGGGCGGCTACGAGGAGGCGCTCGGCTTCACCGTGTACGACACGCTGCGCTACCGCGAGGCGCTCGAGCCGCTGGTCGAGGAGGAGCTCGCCGCGCTCCTCAGCCGGCTCGCCGGCACCGTCGAGGTGGAGCGCGCGATGGAGATCATCGCGGCCGGGGTGGAGCCGCTACGGGAGCTGATCGGGGCGGTCCACTCGAAGCTGCTGCTGGACGCCCTGCGCCGGCACCGCAGCGCTACCAGCGCGCCCGATGATGCTCCATGACGCCCAGCCCCCGCTGTAGCTGCACGTGCCCGGGCAGCGTCCCGGCGAAGCTGCCGAACGGCGCCTGGTAGTCACTCGATAGCAGCACGAAGTTGTCGCTGCGCCGCCGCTGGGCCTCGGCGCTGAAGCGCAGCTCGCTGCCGTCCTCACAGCGGATGCTCGACAGGTCCGACGCGAAGCTCACCGGCGGGGCCTCGGCGGCCGTGCCCTGCACCCACACCGCCCGCTCTGATCCCTCGCGCGGGTCGTTGACGCCGCTGACCAGGTTCCACGCCAGCGCCCCGCCGTCGGGTCCTTCGCCCACCCCCGCGCTCCAGTGCCACTCGGTGTGGCGGGAATGGTGCCCGGCGGTGTCGTCGATCACGGCCCGGGCCTGGACCGGCTGCGGGGGGCCTCCGTCGAGCGCCAGGCTCCCGTGGGCCGCCACACCCGCCTGCTTGCGCGTCCACACCATCCCGCGCCCGTGCGGGCAGAGCGCCTCGATGCCCGCCTGCTCCTGCAGTTCGAGGTCCAGCGAGACGCCGCGATCGCGGACCCGCATGCGGCCGGGCTCGAGAACCACCTCGCCGCGGCGGGGGACCATCCGCGTCCGCTCGCGCAGCTCGTCCTGCTCGCGGTCGTACAGGGCCCAGAAGGACTGCTTCAGCGGTCCCACGTGCACGATCGCCGCGCACGCCATCCAGCGCTCGCAGAAGATCCCCGCGTAGCGCCAGCGCTTCAGCGGGCGGGTGCCGTGGAACATCGCGGCCGGCACCCCGGCCGGCGGCGTGCGGAGGGCTTCGGTCACCATCGCCACGGCAATCAGATCACACGCATCGAGCCACCGTCGATGGGGATCATCGCGCCGGTGATGTAAGAGGCGGCCGGTGAGAGCACGAAGGCGGCCAGGCGGCCGACTCTCCTGCGGGCCGTGGCTCTGGGGAGCGTCTCGGCGGGTTATCCTCTGCTCTTGCGACTGACCGGTCAATCGCGCCCCGCCGCGCGGCGCGCGCGGAGGGGGTCGCCGTCACCGGTGAATGCCCGACGAGGAGGTGCGGCTTGAGGGTCTCAGCCGTCCAGCTCAACTCAAGCGCCGACCGCGACGCGAACCTGCAGAGCGCCGAACGCCTCGTCCGCGACGCCGCTCGCGCGGGTGCCGCGTTGATCGTGCTGCCCGAGAAGTGGCTCTCGATGGGCTCTGAGCAGCAGCTGCGCGAATCGGCCGAGCCGCTCGAGGGGCCGACGGTGACGTGGGCGCGGGGCCTGGCCCGCGAGCTGGGGGTCGAACTGGTGCCCGGGTCGCTGCTCGAGCTGCTGGAGGGGGAGGAGAAGCTCGCCAATACCTCGCTGCACATCGACGCCGAGGGGGAGGTCAGGGCCGTCTACCGCAAGCTCCACATGTTCGACGTGGAGGTCGGGGGCAAGGTCTACCGCGAGTCCGAGCTCGAGCTGCCCGGCGAGGAGATCGTGCTCTCGCACACGTCCGCCGGTGCGGGTCTGGGACTGACCATCTGCTACGACCTGCGCTTCCCCGAGCTGTACCGGATCCTGGCCGTGCAGGGAGCCCAGCTGATCACCGTCCCGGCCGCCTTCACGCTGCCCACCACGCGCGACCACTGGGAGGTGCTGCTGCGGGCCCGGGCGATCGAGAACCAGTTGTACGTGATCGCCGCCAACCAGTACGGGCCCCACCCCGGCGGCCAGCACTCCGGCGGGCGTTCGATGATCGTCGACCCGTGGGGGATCGTGCTGGCGCAGGCGCCGGACGGCGAGGGCTACGTGCTGGCCGAGGCCGACCTCGCGCGCGTACAGGAGATCCGCACGAGCCTGCCGTCGCTGGCCAACCGTCGCTCGGAGTCCTACCGCTGGCCGCAGGAGCAGGCGGTGTGAGCACCCAGCGCTCGCGACTCGCGCGCGGCTCGCGCGCGAAGAACTCCGAAGAGAAGCGCCGCCAGATCCTGGCCGCGGCGGTGCGGGTGTTCGCCCGCCAGGGCTTCCATGCCTGCCGCGTCTCGGACATCGCCGACGAGGCCGGCGTCGCCTACGGGCTCGTGTATCACTACTTCGCCTCCAAGGACGAGATCCTCGACACGCTGTTCCTGGAGCGCTGGAACGTGATGCTCGAGCTGATCCGGGAGGTCGACGCGGAGCTGATCCCGGTGCGCGACAAGCTGCGCGCGATCGCCTCCTTCATCATCGACAGCTACGCCCACGACCCCGACCTGATGAAGGTCATCATCGTCGAGGTGACGCGGGCGGCGAACTCCTTCGGCCAGACCCACCTGGCCGAGATCCGGGAGGCCTACGACCTGATCGAGCGGATCGTCGGCAAAGCCCAGGCCGAAGGTCTGTTCCGCCCCGAGATCGACGCCCGCTTCGCCGCGATGACCTTCTACGGCGCCATCGAGCAGCTGCTGACGGGCTGGATCTTCGGTCTGCTGCCGGAGGGCGAGGAGCAGTTCGAGCGGGCCAAGTGGCTGGTCGTGGAGACCGTCTGCGGGGGACTGCAGACGCGCACGGCAGAGCGGCTGAGCGCCGAGCTGAGCGACTGACGGCGCGCCCGCCCGGGCGCTCGGGGCCAGCCCGTGACCGCGGCTGTGAATACACTTCCGGCCGTGCAGAACGACGTCGTCAAGCGGATCATGTACTCGGCCCTGCTGACCGGCTTCGCCGCGCTCGCGAGCCTGGTCGCCAACCGCGCGGCGGCCACCGCGTGGCGGCGCCTGTTCGGCGAGGAGCCCCCCGAGTGAGCTACGCCGCGGAGCCGCCCCCGGGCGGCCCGCCGAATGGGCGGCGCGGACAGCCACCCCAGAACATCGCGACCGCGATCGCGGAGGTCTCTGAACGCGCCACCGACCTGGTCCACGAAGAGATCGAGCTGGCCAAGGCCGAGATCGCCGAAAAGGTCGGCCAGTACCTGCGCAGCGCCATCATCGCCGGGGTCGCGGGTGTGTTCGTGCTGATGGCCGTGATCCTTGCCCTGGTAGGGGGCGCGTGGCTGATCTACTGGGGTCTGCCCGTCGAAACCTACGAGTACTTCTGGGGCTTCTTCGTGATGGCCGCCCTGCTGCTCGTGGTCGGGGCGATCGCGGGGATGGTCGCGGCCAAAATCGTCAAACGAGCCGCCTCGCCGGTGCCGGTGATGGCGATCGACGAGGCCAAGAAAATCCGCGACACCGTGAGCGCACCGGACGCGAACGTCGGCGTGAGCGCCGCGACCCAGCCCCCGGGGCCGGTCGGAGACCCGAAAAGCTGATGCCGGTCCGCAGCGCGGAGGAGATCCGCAGCTCGATGGAGGCCAACCGCGCCGAGCTGGCTGTTTCGGTGGCGCAGCTGCGGGGAGAGGTCACGCGGCTCACCGACTGGCGCACCCACGTCGAGGCGCATCGCCGCGAGATCGTCATCGGGGTCGCCGTCGTCGGCTTCGCCATCGGCGCGCGCATGCTGCGCGGCCGTCGCCGGCGCCGCGAGCGCGGCTAGCCCCTCAGGCCAGCATCGAGCGCGGCAGGCCGCCCACGCCGATCAGGCCGGGACCGGTGTAGGTGCCGATCACCGGTCCGACCTCCGAGACCATCACCGGCTCGGAGTCGAACACTTCCCGGCCCCGCTCGACCAGGCGCTCGGCCTGCTCGGGTGCCTGGATGTGCTGTACGACCCAGCCGTCGCTGCCGGCGGAGCTCAGCTCACGCGCGTAGTCGACCATCCGCTCGAACGCGCGCCCGGCCGTGCGCACGCGCTCGACGGGCGTGATTTCGTACTCCAGCGAGAGGATCGGCTTGATCTTCAGGGTTCCTCCCAGCCATGCCTGGGCTTTGCCGATCCGTCCGCCCCGGCGCAGGTACTCCAGCGTGTCCAGGCAGAACCAGATCTTCAGTACGGCCTGGGCGCTGTGAACCCGCTCCACGGTGGCGGTCTTGTCGGCCCCCGCCCGGGCCGCGGCCGAGGCCGCCAGCGCCAGCAGGCCGAGCCCGCCGCAGCCGGTCTGGCCGTCGATCACCTCGACCCGATCCCCGTCTCCGCGCTCCTGCAGCAGGCCGTGCGCCTGGCGCGCGGCCTCGACCGTGCCCGAGATCCCGCCCGCGAGGTGCACCGAGACGACGTCGTTGCCGGCCTGCAGCAGCGGCTCCCACACTTCCAGGAAGTCGCCGATCGAGGGCTGGGAGGTGGTGGGCAGCTCCGGGTCGGTGCGCAGGCGCTCGTAGAAGGCGTCGAACCCGTCCATGTCGAGCTCTCGCACGGGCTGGCCCTGCCAGCCCACGTACAGGCTGACCTGGTGGATGCCGTGCTCGTCGGCGAGCGCTCTCGGCAGGTAGTGAGTGCTGTCGGAGACGACGGCGACCGGACGCATGGAGCGAGCACGGTAGCGCACGGCGAGCGCAGCCCGTGCAGCGCGCGGTGCGCGGCGATCGCTGGAGCGCGAAAGTTACCCCAAGAGGAGCTCGAGCTCGCCCGACTCGTACATCTCGGTGATGATGTCGCAGCCGCCGACGAGCTCGCCGCCGACGAACAGCTGCGGGATCGTGGGCCAGCTGGAGAGGGCCGAGAGCTCCTGGCGGATGCGTGGGTCGGGCAGGATGTCGACGGCCGCGAAGGGCGTGTCGAGCGACTGCAGGATGGACACGGTGCGGGCCGAGAACCCGCACGCGGGAGCCTCGGGAGTGCCCTTCATGAACAGCATCACCCGGTGCTCGGAGATCGCCTCGGCGATCGCGTCGCGGATCGGGTTGCCCTGCTGCTCGGCGCCGGCCGGCGCCGGCGGGGCACTGGTCGAGCCGGCGCCCTGGGCGGGGGCCATCGGGACGGGGTCGAACTGGGGGCTGGACATGGCTGTCTCCTGCTCTAGGGGGCCGAAATCGTGGTTGGGGTGAGCGTCTTCAGCGTGAGTGCGTGGATGGGGCCGCCGATCTCCTCGCCGAAGACGCCGTAGACCAGGCGGTGCTGCTCGATCCGGCTGAGGCCTGCGAAGGCCTCGGCCGTGACGGTGGCGCGGAAGTGGTCGCCGCCCCCGGTGAGGTCCTCGACCTCGGCCCGGGAGCCGGGGATTCCCGCCTCGATCCGCTGCTGGAGCTCCTGTGGGCTCGGCATCAGACTCCAGGGTAGCCCCTCGCCGGGCGCTTCGCGGCCGCGCCCGGGCGGGTCGGCACGGGCCCCGCGGAGCCGCGTGGGGCCATAGCTATACTTTTGGAAGTCTTGGCCGATAACCCATCACAGAGCCGATGATCACGATCACCGACAAGGGCGCCGAAAAGGTCCACGAGTTCCTCGAGTCCCAGCAGGCCGACATGGCCGTGGCCGGTCTACGGGTCGGCGTTCGCGGCGGGGGTTGCTCGGGCTTCCAGTACCAGCTCGCCTTCGATGAGCAGCGCGACAGCGACGAGGTGTTCGAGAGTCACGGGCTGAAGCTGCTCGTCGACGGGGACAGCCTGCAGTACGTGCGCGGCTCGATCATCGACTACGAGGAAGGCCTCCAGGGGGCCGGCTTCAAGGTCGAGAACCCGAACGTGGTGGCCGCCTGTGGCTGCGGATCCTCCTTCCGCGTGGCCGAGGAGGAGCAGGTCTCCGCGATCTGACGGGCGCGGCGGGCTGAGGCCCTCGCGCGTGCGACCGAGCAGGGGGCTCCCCGGCCCCGGCGCGGCGCTGGCGACCGTGCTCGTGTGTCTGGCCTGCGCCGGCTGCGGTTCCGCGCGCCACGGCGCCGGCAGCGTCTCCGGGCCCGTGCCCGGTCCCCGGCCGACCCCCGCCGCGGGCCCGGCGCTCGGGATCACCGAGGACAACGCCCAGCTACTGCTCGCGGGCGGCCCGGCCGAGCCAGGCTGGGCCAGCTCCAGCCGGGCCTTCGTACGGGCCCGCCGGGAGCTCGCCGCGCTGCGGCCCGCGTACGTGCGGCTGCTGGTCGACTGGGCCGCCCTGCAGCCTCGGGCTGAGCACCCGGCGGACCTTGCCGCGCCCGTCAGCGGCTGCGCCCGCACGGTCGGGCCGTGCGCTCCGTATCCCGGGCTGAAGGGAGAGCTCGAAGCGATCGCCTCCGAGCGCCGCGCCCGCAGGGCCGCCGGTGAATCAGGCCCCGAAGTGCTGATCGACGTGCTCGGGGTCCCGCCCTGGGCGGCCGCCCCGGCCTCGGGCTGTGAGCTGCAAGGCGCCCCCAGCGACGCGCGCGCGCTCGCACCGGGGGCCATCGGCGGCTACCGGGCGCTGATCGCCTCGCTCGCCTCGCTGGGCGCCTCCGAGGGGGTGCCGCTGCGCTGGTGGAGCCCGTGGAACGAGCCCAACGACCCCACCTTCCTGTCACCCCAGCGCGAGCGCTGCGAAGCCGCGGCGGCGCCCGTCGCGCCGGCGGTCTACGCGCAGCTGGCCCAGGCGATGGCAGCCCAGCTGCGCATCAGCGACCCGGCGGCCTCGGTCGTGCTCGGCGAACTCGACGGACTTACCCGCGACTCGCCCCACACCACCAGCATCCAGAGCCTCGTGGCGGCGCTCCCCGCCGACGTCCTCTGCCTCGGCTCGGCGTGGTCGGTCCACGCCTACGCCACCTACGGCCCCGGTGCCGGCGGCGGCTCCCAGCTTGCCCCCGGGGGCGGGGACCCCGTCGCGGCGCTCGAGAAAGCCCTCGCGCTGCGCGGCGGCTGCGCCGCCGGCGCGCCGGTGTGGGTCACCGAGACCGGTGCCGGGGCGCCGCATCCGGGCGCTCCGGAGGACGGCTCGCCCGCACAACAGCTGCAGGCGTGCCGGGCGCTGGCGACTCAGCTACAGGGTTGGCAGGCCGAACCTGGTGTGGCGGCCGTGTTCCAATACACCTTCCGCGACGACCCGGCCTTCCCCGTGGGTCTCGTGAGCGCCGACCTGCGCACTCTGCATCCCGTCTACGAGCTGTGGCTGTCGCTCGCCCGCCCGCGCGTCGCGGGCACGCCGGCGCCGGTGCTCCTCGACGCCTGTTCGACCCCAGGTTTGAGTCCCGCGGGGTCGGGGTAGAAAGCCTGTGTCACCCCACTCGGAGCGCTCGTATCGGAGCGAGCGGGTAGAGGCGACACCAAGGAGGGCGTTAGTCACACCAACGGACGGGGAGTCCCGAGGCAAGGCGTTGCCAGCGTCTCGTGCAGTACCCAGCAACCCTGGGGTCTCGTCGACGACGGCAAGGCCTCGTCTCCAGCGACCCATTCGCCAATCGGTAGACAACCAATCGAGGGAAAAGGAGCAACAGCGGAATGAAGCGTTTGAGTTTTGTCGGGCTGCTTATCGTGGCCCTGTGTCTGGTGATCGTAGCTACGGCGTTCTCGAAGGGCGCCACCAACCTCACACTGAGCACTGCAAAAGGCCCAGTCACCACGGGTCAGGAAATCAAGGCCGAAAGCACGAACCTGATCTTCAACACGAGCGCCGGGAACCTCGAATGCACCAAAAACGTGATCTCGGGTCCTGCCGGCAACAACGATTCCAAGAAGGACAAAGGCAACATCGAACACGAGGAATCGACCGGCGGCGAAGCCGGCGGGCTCTGTAAAACGACCACGCCGCTCGGGCCGACATCGATCGCGGTCGAACACCTGCCGTGGGAAGACATCTTCACGAGCAAGGGCGTGAACGAAGCGAAGGGCAAGAAGGTCACCTTCGTCTCGACGTTCCCGAACGAGGGCATCAAATGCACCTTCGAAGCGGCCAAGGTGAAGAGCAGCTTCACGATCGGCGGCGCGGTGGTCATCCACACCGTCAAACAGAAGTTCAAGGCGAACAAGAAGACCAGTGGTGCAGGGTGCCCGAAGGAAGGCACGCTGACCGGAGACTGGACTGTCACCTCGGGTGGCGAAACCGTCGAATCTGCACTGACCGAATAGCTGTACGCAGTGAGGAAGTTCTGAAAGCAGAAGTAACGAGCAGATGACAGGAGACCGGCCCGTGAGAGATCTCGGGCCGGTCTCTCTCTTTCGAACAACACAACCGGTGGTGTATCTTCAAATGGCGCGGGGCGAGGGGCAGAGGCAGGAAAGGCGCCAAGCGAGCCTGGGCGCGGGCAGCTGGAGCCGGCGGGCAAAGCTGCTCGCGGTCCTCGGTCCGTTGCTGTGCGCGGCCGCGCTGGCCGTCGCGGCCCCGGCATTCGCCGCCAGCTCGCCCTGGGAATTGACCTCGGTGCATGCCCCGACGAACGTGGAGCTGAAGCCGAGCGTGAACCAGGTGATGACGCTGCGGTTCCACGCCAACGTCGGCAAATTCCTGCTCGAATTCGAAAACGAACAGACCGGGGAAGACGGCGAAACGAAGTACCTCCCGTTCGACGCCAGCGCCAAGGAAGTCCAGCAGGCGCTCGAAAAGCTGAAGACCGGCGAACCCAAGACCGCGATCGGCGCCGGCAACGTGTCCGTCAGCGGTGGCTATGACGCGGAAACCGAAACGGGTACGTACGCAATCGAATTCACCGGCGCCCTCGGCGGGCGCTACCTCGGCGAAGACCCGATCGGGCTGTCTTCGGAAATCCTCTCCCACGAAGAAACGAAGTTCGAAAAGGAAGAAGAAAAGGCCGGTGGGAGCCGTGAACCGGAAGAACCCGAAGGGGAAGCCGAAATCGCCACGCCCGGCTATCACGACGCCGTCGACTACCAGCTGATCCCGGTCAACCGCAGCAACACGCCGATCGTCTCGTCCCTCAAGCAGCCCGTCCGGATCCTGGAGACACTCCCGCCCGGGCTGAGCCTCGTGGAACTGCCGAGCGTCGAGCTGCAGGGCGGCGAACGCAAAGGTGAAGGATGGAAATGCGGGGCACCGGTCGCGGGCAGGTCCGAAAAGGAAATCGAAGCCGCCAACCGCGAAGAAGAAAAGCGCGACAAGGAAGAGAAACTTCCGCCCGGGGCGGGTCTCACCGAAGTCGAATGCACGCTCGTGAACTTCCTTCCCCCGAACCCGACGGCCATCGAACCGGTCGTGTATCCGGATGCGGGCTCCCCCACGCTGCCGATCGAAGCCAGCCTCGACGCCGAAGCCCTGCACGGTGTCACCAGCCTGGAGAACCGCGCTCATATCGAAGGCGGCGAAGTCGGAGCAGGGGGCGGGGTGGAAGGTTCCGAAACCAGCGAATCCGCGCCGATCTCCTCCGAAGCGGCGCCGTTCGGGTTGCAGCTGTTCAACGCCACGACGACCGGCCCGGACGCCCAGACCTATACCCAGGCCGGGGGTCACCCGTACGCCGCCACCACGACACTGTTCTTCAACACCTCCCCCCGCGTCTCCCCCGAAGGATTCACCGAACCGTCGATCATCAGCCGCGTCAAGGACGCCGACGTGAAGCTGCCGGCGGGTTTCTACGGCAACCCGTTGGCGACCTTGAACTCCGAAGGGCACCCGGAACGATGCTCGCAGGCGCAGTTCACCGAGGGTCTGCCCGGAGGGCCGGTTCCCAGCGCCTCGTGTCCGGCGGCCACCCAGGTGGGGGCCGTCAGCGTGTTCCTCAAAGAATTCAGCAAACAGCCCGAAACGGTCGCCCTCTACAACCTGCAGCCGCCCGCCGGGGTGCCGGCGGAGTTCGGCTTCATCTACTCGGACGTCCCGATCCGGCTCGACGCCCACGTCCTCCACGAAGACGCCAACGGGGGCGAATACCGCGTCAGTGTGGTGTCATCGGATGTCAACGAGGCCTATGACGTGTTCGGCATCCAGGTTACGCTGTGGGGCGAGACCGCCGACCCGTCCCACACCCCCGAACGCTTCAAGAACCTGTCCGAAAGGGGCGCCGCGTCCGGGGGGCCCGAAGCGCCGTTCCTCACCAACCCCGCGGACTGCGCCGTGGAGGCCGCAGCACTCGAAGCGGGCGCCCGCGACGCCAACCTCGCGCCGGTCACGACCGCCCTGGTCGACAGCTGGGAGCGGCCCGGCGCCCAGGACGGCCAGGGTGAGCCGGCGCTCCCCGAACCCAACTGGTCCGAAGCCCAGGCGACCTCGCCGCGGGTCACCGGCTGTGAATCGCTGAACTTCGAACCGAGCTTCTCGTTCCGCCCGCGCCCCGCGGCCGCCACGGAAGCCGAAGCGGAAACGAAGGAAGCCCAGGGCCCGACGGAAACGACGCCCCCCGACTCGGCGTCGGGATACACCTTCCAGCTGCAACTCAAACAGCACGAAACCCCAACCGGGCTTGCAAGTCCACAGCTGCGCAACACGACCGTGACGCTGCCCCAGGGTGTGACGCTCTCGCCCTCCTCCGCGAACGGCCTGCAGGCGTGCACGGCCGAAGAGATCGGCCTCAGCTCGACGGCCGCGGGCGCGTGCCCGGCGGCGTCCCAGGTGGGCAAGGTCACGATTGTCTCGCAGCTGCTCGAAAAACCCCTCGAAGGCCGCGTATACGTGGGCCAGCCGGCCTGCTCGCCGTGCGACGGGACCCAGGTGGAAGACGGCGAACTGGTGAAGCTGTACATCGAAGTCGAAGGTGCGGGGGTGCGCGTCAAGCTTGCCGGCTCGGGGTCGGTCAACCAGAGCACCGGGCAGATCACGACGACCTTCCTGAACAACCCCCAGCTGCCGTTCGAAAAGCTGACCCTGAAGCTGAAGATCGGTCCGCGTGCTCCGCTGGAGAGCGCGCAGGTGTGCACCACCGGGCTACTCGCGTCGGCCACGCTCACGCCGTGGAGCGTGGGCGCCACGACACCCGGCGGGGAAACCGTCGGCGGGACCCCGACGCCGTCACCGTTCGAAGCCGAAGGCCCGTTCGGGATCAGCCCCTGCCCGCCCAGCCTGCCGTTCGAACCCGCCTTCAGCGCCGGCAGCGAATCCTCCGCCGCCGGCCAGTACACGAACTTCGACGTCACGATCGCCCGCCAGGACGGCGAACAGAGCCTCTCCGGCGTCACAGTTCACACGCCCCCGGGCCTGCTCGGCAAGATTGCCGGCATCCCGCGCTGTGAAGGCTCGGCGGCGGAATCCACCACCGAACCGTGTCCGGCCGCTTCGCAGATCGGAACGGCCACCTCGGCGGTCGGCCCCGGCAGCGAACCGTATGTCGATTCCGAAGGCAAGGTGTATCTGACCGGTCCCTACGGCGGAGGGCCGTTCGGCCTGAAGGTCGAAGTGCCGGCCAAGGCGGGGCCGTTCAACCTCGGCACGGTGGTCGTGCGCTCGGCGATCACGACCGACAAGCGCACCGGCGCGATCACGGTCACCAGCGACCCGCTGCCACAGAGCATCGACGGCATCCCCCTGCGCCTGAAAGCCGTGAAGGTGGATATCAACCGTCCCGAATTCATGTTCAACCCCACCAACTGCGAAACGCAGTCGGTGTCGTCGACGCTCTCCGGCGTGCCCGTCAACGCCGCCGAAGGCGCCGGGAACGTTCAGCGCAGCGTCCCCTTCACGGCCAGCTCGTGCGGGTCACTGCCCTTCACGCCCACCTTCACGGCCAGCACCGAAGCCAACTGGACCAAAAACGGCGGCACCGGCTTCTTCGTGAAGGTGACCCAGAAACCCGGAGAAGCGTCGATCCGCAAAGTCGAACTGGAGCTCCCCGAAGTGCTCCCCTCGCGGCTGCCGACGCTGCAGCAGGCCTGCACCGAACAGCAGTTCGCAAAGAACCCCGCCGGGTGTCCGGAAGCGTCGTACGTCGGTATCGCCACGGCCCATACCCCGGTCCTCGCCGCGCCGCTCACCGGTCCGGCGATCCTCGTCTCACACGGCGGAGCGGCCTTCCCGGACCTCGTGTTCCTGCTCCAGGGCGAAGGCGTGCACGTCGAACTCGTCGGCAACACGGACATCAAAAAAGAAACCCGTAACGGGGTCGTGCGCGAGATCACCTACTCCAAATTCGAAGCCGTCCCCGACGCCCCCATCAGCTCGTTCGAAACCAGCCTCCCGTCGGGACCCCACTCGATCCTGACCGGCTACGGCAACCTCTGCGAAGAGTCGCTCGCCGCGCCCACCACGATCGTCGCCCAGAACGGCTTGCGCATGGTCCAGAACACGCAGATCAGCGCGGCCGGGTGCGGGGCCGCGCCGAAGCTGACGATCGTCAAGACGCGGGTGAAGGGCGCGAAGGTGCTCGTGACGGTGAAGGTCTCGGCCGCCGGCACCGTCGCCGTCTCCGGCGCCGCCGTCAAGACGCTGAAGAAGAGCATGGCGGCGGGGCAGGGCCAGCTGACGCTCGCGCTCACGAAGTCCGGCAAGAAGTCGGTCAAGCATCGCCGCAAGCTGAGCCTGCGGGCCACCCTCACGGTCGGCAAACGGACGGCCTCCAAGACGACGAGCGTGAAGCCGTGAGCGCCCTCGTCGCGATGTCGTTGCGTCGCCGCCGCCGGGCGGCACGCAGGGCGCTGGCGCGGACGGCGCTGGGTCTGCTGGCCGCTGCGGCGGCGTCGCTGGCGCTCGGGGCCTCCGCGCGGGCGGAATCGTGCCCCAACGCCGCGCTGCGCGCCGAACAGGCCGTCGCCGAAGGCTCTGCCCACGCGCTGCCGGCGTGTCGCGCCTACGAGCTCTCCTCCCCACCGCTGAAGAACGAGGAGGAAGTCAACGTCCCGGACCGCTTCGTCGCCGAAGCCTCCTTCCAGGCCGCCGAACAGGGCGCCGGCGTGGTCTACTCACTCACCGGGGCGATCCCGGGAAGCGAAGCGGGTGGTCTGTACGGCCACGCCCTCTCGACGAGCCCAGCCCCGGGCAGCGCCTGGAGCGCCCAGCCTCTGGAACCGAGCAACCGCCTCGGCGGGCTGCGCGGCGCCGGCGAGAACTCGGGCGAATTCGAGTCCTTCTCGCCGTCCCTGGGATGTGGGGCGATGCGCACCCGGCTGGCCGTCCCGGCCCTCCCCGGGGACGAAGAACCGCAGCTGCCCAAGGGACCTCACGGCGAAGTGCTCGAGTCTCCCGAAGAACAGATCGACAACCTCTATCTGTGGAGGGCACCGGACGAATACACGCTGATCTCGAACGTCCGGCCCGAAAACCCGCAGAAGTTCCCGGAAGGACCCACCTACCACGTCGACGGTATCTCCAACGACTGCTCGACCGTCCTGTTCGAGGACGAAAACCACGGCTACTCCCTCCCCGTCGGCCCGCATGGCGAACCCGCTCCCGAAACCTCGCTGTACGAGTGGAAAGCCGGCTCCTCGCCGGAAGCCTGCCGCGCCAACCAGGAAACGTGTCGTCCCACCGTCGCCTCCGTGCTGCCCGACGGGACGCTGGCCACGGAAGTGCTCGACACGCACGCGGGCGAATTCTTCTCCGACCTGCACGAGCTGTCCAGCGACGGCAGTCGCGCCTTCTTCACCGCGGTATCCGACGGCCAGGGCCCAGGGGAAGAAAAGGACGCTCACGCTCGGCAGATCTATCTGCGCGAAGGCGGTCACACGACGGCGGTGTCGATCTCCCCCAACACGGAAGTCCGTGACACCGGTGCAAAGTTCGAGGCCGCCTCTGCCGACGGAGGGCGCGCGTTCTTCGTCGCCAACTACGGGCTCACCGGAGGCGACGGCACGAGCACCTGCCGGCTCACCAGCGAAAACTTCCAGGTCGACAACAACAACGGTGCCGGCACCGGCTGCGACCTGTACGAATACAACGTCGGAAGCAGCTCCCTGAGCAACCTGTCCGCCGACACGTCGGACCCCAGGGGAGCAGACGTTCGCGGGGTTCTCGGGGTCTCCGAAGACGGGTCCGTCGTGTACTTCGCCTGCACCGGCCAACTCGTGCCCGGTGAAGGCAACACGGCGGCCGAAGACGAAGCCACGAGCGGGACAACACGGGCGGGTGAACCGAAAACCGAAGCCGAAGCGAACGTCTACGCCTACAGCGACGGCAAGCTGCGCTACATCACCACCATCGGCGAAGCCGAAGCCGGCGGGTGGAACCTGGGGCAGAGCACCTTCCTGGAAGTGGATGCCATCTCCGCCTACAAGGGGATGCACTACTACAACGCACGCGTCTCCCCCGACGGCGCCTACCTGCTGTTGGCCACGCGCCATCGCGTCGGCGCCTACGACAACACCCAGCAGGAAACGGGCACCCCCGAATGGGAGTACTACGAGTACTCCCTGGGCGCCGCCACGCTGAGCTGTGCGTCGTGCGATCCCGGCGGCGCACAGCCGATCGCGGACGCCTACGAACAGTTCTCGCCACACGGCCTCTTCGACGTGGTCCAGAACGGCATCATCAAACGCAACCTCGCCGTCGACGGGCGTGTCTTCTTCGACAGCCTGCAGCCGCTGCACACCGCCGTTGGCGCGAACTCGTTCGTGGCCTCCAACGGGAGCGTGAACGTGTACGAATGGAAGCCCGCAGGGCTCGAAGGGTGCGTGCCGCCGGCCGTCGGCGAAGGCCTGCCTGCCCCCGCGGGGTGTCTGGGGCTGCTGAGCAGCGGCACCGACCCGTTCCCGACCTACTTCGAGGGCGCGAGCGCCGACGGCCAGGACGCCTACATCACGACGCACGCCCAGCTGGTGCCCCAGGACCAGGATGGGCTCAATGACCTCTACGACGTGCGCGTGGACGGCGGCATCGCGGCATCGCCGGCGGCCCCCTCGTGCTCGGCGGAAATGCAGGAATGCCAGCCGCAGGGTCCGGGCCTCGGCTCCTCTCCGCACGCCAGCGAATCCGGCGCCGGGGGCGGGAACGTGACCGGCACGCCGACGAAACCCGTGACGGGCGTCGAAGGCACGCATTCCGTCAAGGCCTCCGTCAAGGGCAAGGTCAAGGGGACCACCGCCGCGGTCTCGGTGGTGGCGCCGGCGAAGGGGACGATCGTCGCCTCCGGCACCGGCCTGAAGGGCACCCAGATGAGTGCCGCCGGGCCCGGCACGTACACCCTGAAGGTGTCACTCACGGCCAAGGAGAAGCGGCTGTTGCGCCGCAAGCACAAGCTGAAGCTGAAGTTGCGTGTGAGCTTCTCGCCGGCGTCGGGCAAGGGCTCGGTCGCGACGGCGTCGCTCACGTTTGTCTGAGGGGGCATCCGAACCAACAACCGACCCACAGCACGTTCCAAAGGAGGAGGAATCGCAGATGAAGTTGACCACCACCGCAGGAGGGCTGGCCGTGACGGCACTCCTGGCGACGGGGATGCTCACCGGTGTGGCTGGAGCCAAGGGCCCCAGCACCCTCAAGCTCAAGACGGCAAAGGGCGAACTGACCACCGGCTCGGAAGTCGTCGCGGAAAGCTCCGACCTGATCTTCGAAACGAGCGCCGGCAATCTCGAATGCACGAGCAACATCCTCAAGGGGAAGCTGTCCAAGAACAACTCCAAGAAGGACGAAGGCGCGATCGAATCGGAGACCTCGACCGGGGGCGAACCCGGCGGCCTGTGCAAAACCACGACCCCGCTCGGTCCGACCTCGATCAGCGTCAGCAACCTGCCGTGGTCAACGGACCTGACGACCAAGGGCGTCGATGAAGTCAAGGGCAAAAAGGTCAGCTTCATTTCGACCTTCCCGAACGAGGGCATCAAATGCACCTTCGAAGCCGCCAAGGTCAAGAGCTCCTTCACGATCGGCGGCCCGGTGGTCATCCACACCGTCAAACAGAAGTTCAAGGCGAACAAGAAGACCAGCGGCGCAGGGTGCCCGAAGGAAGGCACCCTCAGCGGCACCTTCCAAGGCACCTCCGGCGGCGAAACCGTCGAATCGGAACTGGCCTGAGCAAGCCTTGATTGCCGCCCGGCGGAGCGGGGCGCGGACACGTTTAGCGTCCTGCTCCGCCGGGTACCAGTCAGTTGTTTTTATCCGTGGAAATGAATCCGTCGGCTGGGCACGGATGTGCGGCGGGCACAGGGAGAAGGAGTCTGGAGACGATGAGACGTTCTGGGATCTTGATGTTGGTCGTAGCCGCACTCTGCGCCGTCGCTGCACTCGAGGCGACCGGGGCCTACGCCGAACTGCCGGAAATCGGCCGCTGCGCGAAGCTCGAAGGCCTCAAGGAAGGGCGCAAGACGAAGTACAGCGGCAAATACACGAACAAGAAATGCACCAAGACGAGTGCGAGCTCGACCGGCAAGTACGAATGGAGCGCTGGTGCCGGCACCGAAAAGACCTTTGAAAGCCCCGGGACGCTCGAACCGGTGACGCTCAAGACGCCGGCCGGCACCGCGATCGACTGCAAGAACTCCAAGCAGGACGGCGAATACACCGGAGCCAACACCGAGACGGACGAAATCAGCCTCTACGAATGCACGCTCAGCACCACCGGGGAAACGTGCCAGAGCTTGAGGCCCGAAGAAACCCCGCCCACGCCCGAAGCCGGCACGATCCTCTCGCTGCCGTTGGAAGCCAAACTGGGCTACATCCACAAATCGAACAGCAAGCCCGTGATCGGCTGGGAATACAAAGCCAAGACAGGACCGTTCCTGTTCGCCTTCGAATGTGGCGGCCCGGAATTGCCGACAGGTCTGCCGACTGCGCCGCCGGCCGGGGAAGTGCCGACCGTGCCCACGCCGGAAGTGCCGACGCCGGAAGTGCCGACTGGGGCGCCGGCTGCGCCGAGTGCAAAAGTGCCGGCTCTCGTCACGATCGAAGGCGCGTTCATCTCGCCGATTCGCAAACCGATCGACAGGATGGCCGAAGAATATTCGCTGCACACGATCGCGGCCAACGGTAAACAGAGTCCCGAATCGTTCGAAGGTGGCGCCAAAGCTTCGCTCACGGTGAACATCGTCGAAGTCGAAGCCGCCAAAACCACGACCGAAGCGATCGGGTTCAACGCCGAAGAAGAAGAACAGTCCTTCTCCGAAGAACTCGAGTTCAAAGCCATCCCGTAGTGAGCAGGTTGATCCCGTAGCAAGCAGTCCAGTAGCAACGCGTTTCATCCCGCAGTGGTAGTGGGTAGTAAGTAGTTGTTTCCGTAGCAAGTAGTTCCTTCCGTTGCCAGCAACGGGGCCGGCCTCCCCCTCTGAGGCCGGCCCCGTTTTTTGTGGCTACGAGCGCGCGCCACACCCTGGGCGCAAGCGCTCGCCGTCTCGTGCCCGAGGCGTCCGGGTGGCCAGGCCGCTAAGCGCGTTCTATTTGACGGTTCTGCGGCGGCCATCGCGGGTAGCTGAAGCGTCAGCGGCCGATCCGGTCGCTCCAAGCCGCGGAAGTTGCCGCGGGCGCGCTCGATGAGATTGCTCGAAGGAGGATGAGACGCAGGTGAAGAAGGCTGTCGTATCGATGGTTGTGTTGTGCGGGTTGTGTCTGGCCGTGGCGGCGAATGCCGGTGCTGCGCTCCCCGAACTGGGACGCTGCGCGAAGGTGGAAGCCACCAAGGAAGGCCGCAAGAAGGTCTACCACGGCAAGTACACCGACAAAAAGTGCACGAGAGAAAGCTCCAAGACGAACGGGAAGTACGAATGGAGTCCGGGCCCGGGCGCGGAAAAGCAGTTTGAAAGCCCCGGGACGCTCGAACCGGCGACGCTGGAAACGACCGGCGGCAGCCGGATCGCCTGCGCCAACTCCAAGCAGTTCGGCGAATTCCTGACCGCCAAGACGGCCGAAACCGAAATCAGTCTCTACGAATGCAAGGAAGCCGCCAGCGGCGAACCCTGCCAGAGCCTGAGGCCCGAAGAAAGTCCGCCCACCCCTGAAGAAGGGACGATCCTCTCGAACCCCGCGGAAGCGGAACTGGGGCTCGTCTCGGGCGGGTCCAAGCCGAAGGTCGGCTGGGACTACAAGGCCAAAAGCGGCTCGGCCCTGTTCCAGTTCGAATGTGGCAAAACCACCGGCCTCGGAACGAAGGTCACGATCGAAGGCTCGTTCATCGGCGTCGTCGCGAAAGCCGACCGCATGCTCGAAGAAGACAAGATGAGCTACACGGCTCCGGGCGGCAAGCAGTCACCGGCGCAGTT
This sequence comes from uncultured Solirubrobacteraceae bacterium, assembly GCA_963846255.1. Lineage (GTDB taxonomy): Bacteria > Actinomycetota > Thermoleophilia > Solirubrobacterales > Solirubrobacteraceae > Palsa-744. Next base: position 1,787,414 of record CAWJVE010000002.1, on the reverse strand, counting down.
CGAAGGCGGCTCGCCCGACGTCCTGAGTGCCACCTTCGTGACGCCGAGCCTGCAGTCGAGCACCGAACAGATCGGCTACAGCGCGCAGGAAGAACAGTCGTTCTCCGAACGGCTGGAGATCAAAACCACGCCCTGATGTCCTGAGGCTTCCCCCCGACGGAGCCGGCCCGTCCCCTCTGAGGCCGCCCCCGTCGATCGTTCCCGCCACACGGAGGGCCGGCGCTCTGCCCCGGGTGCCGGCCCTCCGCTGTTCTCAGGTGGGCCCCCTGTTCTCAGGTGGGCTCGTTGTGCAGCGAGCGCCACAGAAAGCGGCAGGCGAGCGTCCGGTAGGGGCGCCACGGCTCGGCGATCTCCTCCATCTGCTGGACGCTGGGCGGCTCGGAAAGCCGGTAGGCGCGCTGGATCGCGTTGCGGATCCCGAGATCGCCGGTGGGGAGCACGTCGGGGCGCTCGAGTTGGAACATGAGGAACATCTGGGCCGTCCACAGGCCGATGCCCTTGACGGCCACGAGCTCCTCGATCACCTCTTCGTCGGGGAGCTGCTCGAGGCGCTCGAGCTCCAGCTCGCCGGAGATCACGTGCTCGGCCAGCGAGCGCAGGTAGCCGGTCTTGGCGCGTGACAGCCCGGCCGCCGCACGCAGCTCTTCGGGATCCTCGGCCACGATCTGCTGCGGGGTCGGTGGGCGATCGCCGTAGCGCGAGGTGAGCCGGGCGTAGATCGACCTGGCGGCCAGCACCGACAGCTGCTGGCCGGTGATCGCGCGCACGAGGGCCCCGTAGTGATCGCCGGGCTCGGGCCGCCCGTCACGGGCGGAGGGCAGGCGCCCGACCGCGTCGATCAGCCCGGCCAGCACCGGGTCGGCGGCGCGCAAACGCGCCCTGGCTCCCCGCGGGGTGCCCCGCCGCGGGCCCCCCGCGCCGGCGCGGGCGCCGCCGCCCGCCTTGCCCGCGGGGGTCACGCCTACAGCGCCGACAGCCCGGCGGCGAGCGACACGGGCTCCCCGTCGAGCGCCCCCAGCGCCCTCTCGACCGACATCGCGATGCACGTGAAGCTGGGCGTGTCGCGGACGGTGTAGCGCGAGGCCTCGGTGCCCCGCAGACGCTGGACCAGGTCCAGGAAGGTGCCGACGTCGTCGGTGTCGAAGGCCACGACGAACTCTTGGTCATCGAGCCCGAACGAGTAGCTGGTGTGGTTGTCAACGCTCGGATATTCGCGCCCCACCTGGATGTGCCCCTGCATGATCCGCCAGCGCTCATCGGCCGGCAGCGCGTACCACTCGCGCGACTTCACGAACGGGTACACGAACACGTACTTGCCCCTGAACGCGCGCGGCACGGTGCGCTCGTCTTCGGAGTATTCGGAGCTCTTGCGCATACCCAGGAAGGAGTAGGGGATCTGCGCCCAGCGCATCAGCCCGCTCTGGGCCAGCACCACGTGGAACTCGTGGATGCGCTCGAGGTTCTCGGCCTCGGAGATCAGCAGCAGCTCGGCATCGCCGCGTGTTCCGATGAGCGAGAAGCTCTGCAGCAGGTGCCCGTCGGCAAAGTCCTCGCAGGCGGCCGCGAACTCCTGCTTGTCCCGCGCCCTGTCCTGGAGGTCCGTCCGCCGCCACGCGGGATCGAGCTTCAGGAAGGTGTACTTGACGAAGTGCCTGGCGCTCACCAGGGGCCGATTATCGCAGCCACCGCCAGCCGCCCACCGTGGGCGGCGACGGCGGCGATAGAGTAGGCCCTGTCGTGCGGATCGCGCTGCTGTCTCCGTACTCCTGGACCTATCCGGGTGGCGTCACCCGCCACATCGATGCACTGGCAGGCGAGCTGCGCGCGGCCGACCACGACGTGCGGGTGCTGGCCCCGTACGACCCGGACGATCAGCTCTCCCTGCGCCTGCACCGCGGCGCCCGTCCCCAGCGGGTGGAGGTCGACGAGAGCTTCGTCTCGCTCGGGCGCACCGTCGGCATACCCGCCAACGGCGCCGTTTCGAACATGTGCCTGTTCGCCCAGGGGCTGTTCAGGATGCGCGACGAGCTGCGCCACGGCGGCTATGACGTGCTCCACGTCCACGAGCCGGTCGTGCCGGTGCTCAGCTGGGACGCGCTGTGCTCGCTCGGATCGCTGCCGCTGGTGGGGACATTCCACACCTACTCGGAGAACCTCCTGACCAACGGCGGGGCCGCTGTGGTGCTCGGAGGTCGCCGGCGGATGAACCGCCTGCACGGGCGCATCGCGGTGTCGGAGGCCGCCGCCTGGACCGCGCGGCGTTTCTACGGCGGGCGCTACGCGGTGATCCCCAACGGCGTCCGCATCCCGCCGCCGGCCGAGCCTCGGGCGCGTACAGCACAGGAGCCGTTGCGGATCGTGTTCGTCGGGCAGGCCGTGGAACGAAAGGGCCTGCCCGTGCTGCTGGCCGCCTTCGAGGCCCTGCGCGAGCAGATCCCGGCGACGCTCACGATCGTCGGCGCGGGCGAGCAGGAGGTCGCCCACATGATGCTCGACGGCGACGGCGTGCGCGCGCTCGGAAAGGTCGATGAGGCGCGCAAGCTGGCGGAGCTGCGGGCCGCCCACGTGCTCTGTGCCCCCGCGCTCGGAGGCGAGAGCTTCGGCATGGTCCTGACGGAGGCCTTCGCGGCGGGCACCCCCGTGCTGGCCTCGGACATTCCCGGCTACCGCGACGTGGTCCGCGACGGGCTCGACGGGATGCTCGTGCCCTCCGGTGACGCCCTCGCGCTCGCCCAGGCGCTGCGCGGGCTCGCCCTCGACGAGCCGCGGCGGGCGCGGATGGCGGCCCACGCGCGCGAGCGCGCAGAGCGCTTCGCGTGGCCCGCGGTCGCCGCCGAGGTGGTCGAGTCCTACGAGCGGGCCAAGAGCATCGCCGCCCCCGCCACCAGCCTCGGACGCGTCGCCGTCCGCTACGGGCTGGCGCCCGCGGACCGTCAGCCGAGGATCCCCGCCGAACGCCTGCAGAGTCTCCAGGAGAGGCCCGTCAAGCCTGCCCCGGGGGCCCATCGGGGGGCGCAGCGGACGCTGCGGCGGTTGGGCCTGGTGGCAAGCACCCTCGCCGCCGGGGCGCTCGGCGGGCTGGCGCTCCAGCGCGTGGGCGTGACCCGCGTGGCCGGCTCGCTGCTGGCCTCCAAACCCGGGCTCGTGGCCGCCGCTCTGGCGGTCATGTGCGTCGCCATGTTCGCCCGCGCGATCGCCTGGCACGCGATCCTCGCGGCGGCCCCCACGTGGCGCCGCGCCAGCCCCCGTGACGCGATGCAGGGGACCTTCATCGGAGTGCTGATGTCGGCCACCCTGCCGGCCCGCATGGGGGAGTCCTCACGAGCCGTGATCGTCGCGCGACGCATCGGCCGCGCGCGGGAGACGTTGCCCGTGGTGCTGGGAACGATCGTGTCCCAGACGCTCCTGAACCTGTTTGCCCTGGCCCTGCTGGCCGGGGCCATGGCTGCGAGCGCCGACTTCGGCGACCTCGAGCGTCACGGCCGTCTGATCATGTTCGCCGCCCTCGGCCCCTCCGGTGCGGTCCTGTTCGCCGCGGTGCTGCCGTGGATGGCGCCCGGCGCGGGCGGCTACGCGGGCAGGATGCGCCTGCTCGGGCTCGCGGCCCGGCGCTGGCTGGCGCGCCTGGGCGACGGCCTGCGCGTGCTCTCGCAGCCCCGCGCCGCGGTCCCCGCCACGCTCTTGCAGCTCGCCGCCTGGGCGCTGCAGCTACTGGCCTGCTGGCTGCTGCTCTATGCCTTCGGCCTGCAGAGCGGCGCCAGCGTCGGCGCCGCCGCGGCCGTCCTGTTCGCCGTCAACGTGACGGCCGCGCTGCCGGTGACGCCGGCCAACGTGGGGGTCTTCCAGGCGGCCTGCGTGGCCGTCCTGGCCGGCGCGTATCACGTCTCCATCCCGGGGGCCATCGCGTTCGCGATCGTGCTGCAGCTGATCGAGCTCCTGAGCGCCCTGATCATGGGCATGCCGGCGCTCGTCAACGAGGGCCTCTCCTGGCGGCAGGTGCGCCTGCGGACCAGTCACGCCACGCCCGTGCAGCTCTCGCCGCTGCCCCTCAGCGGCGTCCGGCTTCCCGACTCCGCCGGGCTGTAAGCGGCGAGGATGCCCGGCGCGATCGAGGAGCGCCCGTGCGTATACCTGCTCAAGTGCGCCGACGGCACCCTCTACACGGGCTGGACCACCCGCATCGAGCACCGTCTGCAGCGACACCGGGCGGGTAAGGCCAGCCGCTACACCGCCAGCCGCCTGCCGGTCGAGCTGGCCGCGCTCCTGCCGATGGGAGACCGGCGCGAAGCCCGCCGCGAGGAGGCCCGCATCAAGAAGCTCGACCGGGCCTCGAAGCTGGGCCTGATCGCCGCAGCCGCCACGATCACCACCCCGGCCTGATCGCCGAGGCCGGCACATTCGTCATGATGGGGGGCGATGGCCAGCCGACCCCCAGGACGCAGCGTCAAGATCGGTGAGGACGAGCGCACCGGCTACTCCTCGGACCGACCCCGCCGCGACGGCGGCAAGCCGAGGGCCCCCGACCTACGCGTCAACTCCCGTGTGCTGGCGCCGGCCGACAGGCTGCGCTACTCGCCCGGCAGCCTGCTGATCGTGTGCTGCGCCTCCTCCGAGCAGCTGGAGGCCTTCCTCGAGCGCCTGGTCGACGACCGCGCGAGCGTGCTGACCCGAACCAGGGTCCTGAAGCTGCTCGAGGGCCGCGTGCCCCCGGAGGAGATCCAGGCGCGGGCCGAGCAGCTGCTGCTGCTGACGGCCGGTAAGCGCCTGGAGAGCCGTCTGACGGTCGTGCTCGGGCTGCAGGACATGAGCGCCGCCGCGCGTGAGCCGTTCGTGGCCAGGGCCAGCGAGCTGCGCCGGCCGCGCCACCTGATCCTGCTCGAGGTCTCGCGGGAGCTCGTGGACGAGGAGGCACTGGGCGAGCTCAACGAGCTGCGCCGGGCCCTTGACGCCGGCGAGCTCGGCGCCCAGGGCATCCAGACCGCGCTGCGGCTGGGAGGGGGGACCGCGGCCGAGGTCAAGCGGATCATCTTCCGGCCTCCCCCCCGCGAGGAGGACTAGACCAACGTTCTGCGAGCGGCCCCGCGCCACGGGCCGTTCGTCGAACATTCGGCTGCACTGCTCAAGCGCTACCGGGCCGGCCCCGATTCCCGAGGGGTGCACCGCCAGCACGACGCACCGGTTACGAGCCACGCTCCGCCCGCCGCCACCCGCGCACTGCCGCGGGAGACGATCGGCGCCCACGCCTGGCTGGGCTACCTGGTGGCCACCCTCACGCTCGCGATCGGCTACGGCCTCGCCCACGCGATCGGCCCGGCGTGGCTGCGCAGCGGGCTCGTCTTCAACCTGATCGGCGGCTCGGCCGTCGTGGCGCTGGTGGTCGGCGCGCGGCGCAACGCCAACAGCAGCCGCCTGCCGTGGTTCCTGTTCGCGATCGGCGTGGCGCTGTTCGTGACCAGCGGCGTGCTGTCCTGGAACTACGAGCGGCTGTTCGGCACGGCCCAGCCGTTCCCGTCGGTAGCCGACCAGTTCCACCTCGCCTTCTATCCGTTCCTGATCGGGGGCATGGTGCTGCTGGTCCGCGAACGCCGTGACCACCGCGACCGGGCCCCGCTGATCGACTCGATGATCGTCACCACCGCGCTGGCAACGCTGCTGTGGGTCTACCTGATCGCCCCCTACGCCGAGCAGACCGGCATGTCGCTGCTGCGCCGCAGCGCCTCGGTGGCCTACCCGGCGATGGACATCCTGCTGCTCGGCGTGGTCGCACGCGTGGCCGCCGGCAGCCACCGCCGTGAGCCGGCCTTCCTGTTCGTGCTCGCGGGCGCGATCGTGCTGCTGATCACCGACGTGATCTACGGCTCGATGATGCTCGGCGGCAGCGGCTACGGGATCGGAGGCGCGCTCGACGCCGGCTGGGGCATCTTCTACGCGTGCCTCGGAGCGGCCGCTCTGCACCCCTCGATGCGCCTGCTGTCAGAGCGGGGGCCGGTGCCGGACACGCGCCTGACCCGCCAGCGGCTGGCGCTGCTGGCGAGCGCCAGCCTCACGGTCCCGCTGGTGATCGTGGTGCGCTCGGCCCTGCATCAGTCGGTCGACCTGTACGTGCTGGTTGCCGCCTCGGGGATCATGTTCGCGCTCGTGCTGATGCGCCTGGCCGGGATCGTGCATCACAACGAGGCCGCCACGCTGCGCGAATCGGCGCTGCGGAGAGCCGGTGAGACGCTGGTCTCGGCCCCCACCCGCGAGGCCGTCTACGAGGCCGCGCTCGAGGCCGCCCACGCGGTCGTGGATCAGCCCGTTCGCGCCTCGCTCTACTACGCCGAGCACGACGACGGGGCGCTGGAGCCGGTCGGTCCCGGCGACGGCAAGATCCCCGGGCTGCCGAGGATCCTGCCGCAGATGCTTCCCGAGCACCTTCACAGCGGCGACGGGAGCGCGCGGGTGGCCACCTTCGAGCTGGGCGGCAAGGAGATCTGCCTGGCGCCGATGTTCGTGCGTGAGCGCCTGCAGGGCGCCCTGGCGGTGGTATCGGAGCTGCGCCTGGACCACCCCGCCCAGCAGAGCCTGGCAACGCTCGCCAGCGAGGTCGCGCTCGCACTGCAGAGCATCGCCGTCACCGAGGAGGGCGCGCACCGGCGCTCAGAGGCACGCCTGAGCTCGCTGATCAAGAACTCCTCCGACGTGATCTGCGTGGTCGGCCAGGACGCCACCATCCACTACGTCAGCCCCTCGATCGAGTCGACCTTCGGCTATGACCCCGAGAGCCTCTCCGAGAAGCCCCTCAGCGAGCTCGTCCACGAGGACGAGGCCTCGCGTATGCAGGCGTTCGTCGCCTCGGTGGGCGCGCAACCCGCCGGCCAGCCGGTCTCGACCGAGTTCCTCGTGCGTCACGCCGAGGGCCGCTGGCGGGACGTGGAAGTGCTGGCCACCAACCTGCTCGCCGACGAGGCGATCGCGGGGATCGTGCTGAACGTGCGCGACATCAGCGAGCGCAAGGCGTTCGAGGCCGAGCTCGAGCACCAGGCCTTCCACGACGTCCTCACCAGCCTGCCCAACCGCGCCCTGTTCCGCGACCGCGTCGGTCACGCGCTCGCCGCCCAGCGCCGCCACCAGGTGCCCGTGGCCGTCCTGTTCATGGACGTGGACGACTTCAAGAACGTCAACGACTCGCTCGGCCACGACGCCGGCGACAAGGTCCTGCAGGAGCTGAGCCGCCGGCTGGAGGACTGCATGCGCCCGGTGGACACCGCCGCCCGTCTCGGCGGGGACGAGTTCGCGGTCCTGATCCACGGGGCCGAGAAGGAGATGCAGGCGGTCGAGATCGCCCAGCGGGTGATGGAGTCGCTGTCGGCTCCGATCTCGCTCGAGGATCGCGACGTGACGATCGCCACCAGCATCGGGATCGCCTTCAGCGACCCGGCGATGGTCAGCGAGCGCGACGCCGAGGACCTGCTGCGCAACGCCGACACGGCGATGTACATGGCCAAGGAAAACGGCAAGGGCCACTACCAGATCTTCCAGCCCGACATGCACGCCCGCGCGCTCGCCCGCCTGGAGCTGAAGACCGACCTGCAGCGGGCCCTGGACTGCGGCGAGTTCACGCTCCGCTACCAGCCGATCATGGACCTCCGCCGTGGCGACATCGCCGGCATGGAGGCGCTCGTGCGCTGGCAGCATCCGACGCGGGGCCTGGTGCAGCCCGGAGACTTCATCCCGCTGCTCGAGGACACCGGCCTGATCGTCCCCGTCGGGCGCTTCGTGCTGCGTGAAGCCTGCCAGTGGGCGTCGGTGATGCAGAAGGAATGCCCGCGCGAACCGCCGCTGTCGATCGCCGTCAACGTGTCAGCCACCCAGCTGCAGCGCCCGGAGTTCATCGACGAGGTCCGCTGCGCCCTGCGCGACAGCGCGATCCCACCCGCCACGCTCACGCTGGAGCTCACCGAGAGCGTGATGATGCAGGACCTCGAGGTCAGCCTGCTGCGCCTGAACGCGCTCCGCGCGCTGGGCGTGAAACTGGCGATCGACGACTTCGGGACCGGCTACTCCTCGCTCAACTACCTGCGCCAGTTCCCGATGGACGTGCTCAAGATCGACCGCTCGTTCCTGATGGACCCGAACCCCGACAGCGAGGAGCTGACCGAAGCGATCGTCGCGCTGGCACGGATCTTCAAACTCGAGGCGGTCGCCGAGGGCGTCGAGAGCGGCGGCCAGGTCGCACAGCTGCGCGGCATCGACTGCGACTACGGCCAGGGATTCCACTTCGCCAGGCCCCTCTCCCGTCAGCAGATCCTGGAGATGGCCACCGCCGCCCAGGACTCCGCGCAGGTGATCCAGCTGCACAAGGTGGCCTAGCCCGCGAGCGCGGGCCGCGCGCGACATCGCCCAGCCCGCGAGCGCGGGCTGCTCACCACATCGTCAGCCGGCCAGCGCCGGCTGTTCCTCGTCCTCGGGCTGCTCCTCGGGCGGGTCGGCGTCGTCCAGCTCGTCCAGTAGCGCGGGGTCCTTCGGGGAGCCCGCGATCAGCTCGTCGGGTGAGGTCTCGGCCGGGAGGCGTCCCTGGCGCGAGCCGAAGTAGATCGCCTGTGGGTGGTGGGCCACGAGTGCCAGTGTGGACTGCTCGGGGTCCGGGGCGAAGCCCTCGGTGATGCTCATGCCGATGCGCGAGAGCTCGAGCAGCCGATCCACCTTCAGGTGCTCGCTCTGCTCGGGGATCGCGGGGTAGCCCCACGAGTAGCGCCGCCCCTGGGTGGGCGCGATCGCGAGCATGCGCCGGATCTCGCTGTGCAGCCACTCGGCCAGCGCCTCGGCGGTCTGCACGCCGAGGCCGTGCACGAACAGCTGCTCGGCGTATTCGCCGTCGGCCTCCAGGCGCGAGAGCAGTTCGGTGACCTCCTCGCCCACGGTCACCGCCTGCAGGGCCACGACGTCGAGCTCCTCCGGCGGACCACCGTCGAGGGCGGGGCGGAAGAAGTCGGCCAGGCAGATCCGCTCGCCGGCGCTCTGGCGGGGACAGACCAGGCGCGTGAGCTCGGTGCTGCGGTCCTCGGGGTCGAGCACCACGATCTCGTTGCCGAGCGCGTAGCAGGGGAAGAAGCCCAGCAGCGCCCGCGGGTGCAGGTAGCTCTGCTCGCGCCACATCCGCTCCAGGCGCGGGCGGAAGTCCTCGCGTAGCAGCGTCTGCCACTCCTCGCCCTTCTTGCCCCTGCCGCCCCAGTGGAGCTTGAACAGCACGTGGGTGTCGAGGTGGTGGTAGACCTCGGCGAGGTCCACGGGGATCTCCTGCACCCCCCAGAACGGCGGCGTGGGGACGGGCGCGTCGGTGCGCGCGGCCGAGCGCACGGAGTCGTCGGTCGTGGGCGGGCCGGTGTCCACCTCGACGGGTTTTGCGCGGAACTCGCGGGCGGCGACGTGCAGCTTCTCCACCAGCGCCTCGTGGGCCGGCTCGTCGATCAGCTGGTCCATCACCGCGAGTCCCTCGAAGGCGTCCTTGCAGTAGAAGACACCCGCCTCGTAGGCCTGCTCGGAGTCGGGCCCGCCCGGGTACAGGGCACGGTAGCCGAAGGCGCGGTTGATGGCCGCCCCGCCGATCAGCACCGGGTAGGAGAGGCCACGGCTCTGGAGCTCCTCGATGCAGGCCGGCATCTGCTTGGAGGTCGAGACGAGCAGCGCCGAGAGCCCGATCGCGGTCGCGCTGTGCTCCTCGGCGGCATCGAGGATCGTCTGGATCGGGACCTGCTTGCCGAGGTCCACGACCGTGTAGCCGTTGTTGGTCAGGATCGTGTTGACCAGCGACTTGCCGATGTCGTGCACGTCGCCGAACACGGTCGCGAGCACCACCGTGCCCTTCGTGTGCCCCTCGAGCTTGTCGAGGTACTGCTCGAGCTGGGCCACGGCGCGCTTCATCACTTCCGCGGACTGCAGCACGAACGGCAGGATCAGCTCACCGGAGCCGAATTTGTCGCCCACCTCTTTCATCGCCGGCAGCAGCACTTCGTTCAGCGTCGGGACCGCGCCGATCTTCTCGACGCTGCGGTCGATCCACTCCTCGACGCCTTCCTTGCGCCGGCGCAGGATGTGGAAGTGCAGCGCTTCCTCCGGCTCCATCCCCTCGGTCGGGTCGGCGGCGGACTGCGTCTCCTCCTCGCCGCGGGACTCGAAGTGGGCGATGAAGCGCTCCAGCGCGTCGTCGCGGGTGTCGAACACGAGGTCGTCGGCCAGCGCCCGCTCCTCGGATGAGATCTCGCCGTAGGGGGTGATGTGGTTGGGGTTGACCATCGCCAGGTCGAGCCCCGCCTCCACGCAGTGGTGCAGGAACACGGAGTTGAGCACCGCCCTGGCCGCGGGCGAGACGCCGAAGGAGACGTTCGAGACGCCCAGTGAGGTCTTCACCTCCGGGAGCTGCTGCTTGACGAGCCTGATCCCCTCGATCGTCTCCTTGGCCGAGGGGCGCCACTCCTCCTCGCCGGTCACGAGCGTGAAGGTGAGGCAGTCGAAGATCAACAGCCCGGGGTCCAGCCCGTGCTCCTCGCAGCAGAGCTCGTGCAGGCGCCTGGCGATCTCCAGCTTGCGCTCGGCAGTCTTGGCCATCCCCGTCTCGTCGATCGTGAGCGCGATCAGGGCGGCGCCGTGTTCGAGCGCGAGCGGCACCACGCGGTCGAGCTTGGCGCGCCCGGCCTCGAGGTTGATCGAGTTCACCACCGCCCTGCCGGGGATCTGCTCGAGTGATCGTTCGAGCACCTCGGGCTCGGTCGAATCGACCTGGATCGGCGCCGGCTGGGTCAGCGAGATGCGCTTGGCCAGCAGCCGCATCTGTTCGTCCTCGTCGGTGCGCTCCGTCAGCGCCACGCACAGGTCGAGCACGTGGGCCCCGCCCAGCACCTGGTCCTCGGCGATCTGCACGAGCCCGTCGTAGTCGTCGGCCAGCAGCAGCTCCTTGGCCTTGCGTGAGCCCTGGGAGTTGACGCGCTCGCCCACCAGCGTGGGGCGGGGGTCCTGCACCAGCGGCGTGGCGGCGATCATCGAACTCAGATGGGGTGGCCGCGGCGCCGGACGCTCGCCCACCGCGCGGCCGCCGACCCTGGCCGCGAGCGCGGCGATGTGGGCCGGCGTGGTTCCACAACAGCCTCCCACGACGCCCACCCCGTAGCGTTCCACGAACTCACCCAGCGCCTCCGCCAGCGGCTCGGGCTGCTCCGGGAAGATCGTCTCGCCGCGCGGCCCCTGCAGGGGCAGGCCGGCGTTGGGGATGCAGGCCACCGGCACGGGGCAGAACTCGCCGAGGAAGCGGACCGCGTCGCGCATGTCCTGCGGGCCGGTCGAGCAGTTGAGCCCGATCACCTGCACGTTCAGCGCCTCGAGCGTGCACAAGAGCGCCGAGATGTCGGTCCCGAGCAGCATCTTGCCGCCGTTCGGGAGCAGCGAGACCGAGGTGTGGATCGGCAGCGTCCGGGAGCTGCGCTTGAAGGCCTCACGGGCCCCGAAAACGGCCGCCTTGACCTCGAGGATGTCCTGCGCGGTCTCGATGATCAGCAGGTCGGCGCCGCCCTCGATCAGGCCCTCGGCCTGCTCGGTGAAGACCTCCACCAGCTCGCCGAAGCGGATCTGGCCGAGCGAGGGGTCTTCGGAGGCCGGCAGGTAGCCGGTGGGGCCGATCGAGCCGGCCACGAAGCGGTGCTCGCCGGCCGCCCGGCGGGCAATCTGGGCCGCCCGCACGTTGATCTCCCGCGTGTGCTCGGCCAGGCCCCACTCGTCGAGCTTCAGGCGCGAGGCCTGGAAGGTGTCGGTCTCGAGAACTTCGGCACCCGCCTCGAGCATCGAGGCATGGACGCCCTCGATCACGTCGGGGCGGTTCAGCACGAGCGCCTCGTGGCACTTGCCCGCCAGCCCGCCGTAGTCCTCGCTGGTGAGATCGAACTGCTCGAGCGTGGCGCCCATGCCGCCGTCGTAGACGACCACGTGGCGGCGGATCGCGTCCAGGAAATCCCGCATTGGGAGAGCCTAACAACGGCCCCGCGAGCGGCTCGGGCTTCAGCGCGGTCCCGGCGCGGGGCGTAGTGCCGGCGGTGAGGGGGCGCTGCCCGTCTCGGGCAGCCCGTCGGGCCGCCCGGACGACGCGCCGTCCCCGCGATGGGGCAGCGGCTTCGGTCAAGCGTCCAAGCATGTTTGGCACAGGCCCGTGCCCGTGCACACTGGCCCCCTCACTCAACCGCCCGAGCACTCCAGCGGACACGCAGGAGCAGGGGATGCGCCAGGCGGAAAACCGACGCCCGACTAGGGGGACTACGCATGACGCCGGAGCTAGTGACGCAGGTGCTCGAAGACACCCGGACCGCCCCGTCCGCCACCACGGCGCCGCCCGCGCAGGGAGCGCAGGCAGTGGGGCAGGTGTCGGCGGACGGGCTGGAGCAGGCGGTCGTGGCCGTGGTCGGCCTCGGCTACGTGGGGTTGCCCACCGCGATCGCCCTGCGGGCCGCCGGGGCGAGGATCATCGGGATCGACATCTCGACCTCGCGCCTGGAGGAGATCCGCTCCGGCGAGGCCGAGCTGTTGGCCGTCGAACAGGAGCAGCTGGGGTGTTACCTGCAGGACGGCGGCTTCTCGCTGACCGACCGCGCCGAGGCGCTTGAGGCGGCGGACCTCGTGCTCGTGTGCGTGCCGACCCCGGTGGATGAGGAGCGCCGGCCCGAGCCGCTGGCGCTTGAGCGGGCCTGCGAGGCCGTCGTCCGCCATGCCCGGGCGGGGCAGACGTTCGTGCTCACCTCGACCAGCTATGTCGGCGCCACCCGCAAGCTGCTGGTCGAGCCGCTCGAGCAGCGCGGGCTGCGGGCCGGCGAGGAGGTGTTCGTGGCGTTCGCCCCGGAGCGCATCGACCCGGGTGTGGGCGAGCACGTCCAGCTGAACACGCCACGGGTGATCGGGGGCGTCAGCGAGAGCTGCCGCCGGCAGGCCTCCTCCCTGCTCAGCCACACCTGCTCGGAACTGCACCCCGTCTCCTCGCCCGAGGGGGCCGAGATGGTCAAGCTCTACGAGAACACCTTCCGCGCGCTCAACATCGCGCTGTCGTTCGAGATCGCCGAGGCCTGCCGCGAGCACGGGCTCGACCCGCTGGAGGTGACCGAGGCGGCTGCCTCGAAGCCGTTCGGGTTCATGGCGCATTACCCCTCGGCGGGGGTCGGAGGCCACTGCATCGGTGTCGATCCCCACTACCTGACGTTCCCCTTGAGAGAGCGTGGCCGCCCGGCGAGCTTGGTGGAGGAGGCCATGCGCAAGCTCGCCGGGCGACCCGGGCAGATAGTCCAGCGCGCTCAGGAGATGCTCGGCGACGAGGGCCGCGGGTTGGAGGACTCGCGTGTCCTCGTCGTGGGCGTTTCCTACAAGCCCGGGGTGGCCGACTGCCGCGAGGCGCCCGCGATCGAGATCATCTCGCTGCTGCGGGCCGAGGGGGCCACGGTCGAATACCACGACCCGCTGCTGCAGACCGTGACCGTGAACGGCCGCACCGAGTCGGGCGTCGACCCCGATCCCCGCCGCAACCGCTCCGGCTTCGGGCCCGAAGACTACGACCTGGCAATCGTCGCGACGATCCATCCCGGCTTCGACTACGGCTGGCTGCAGCGCGTGCCCGCGCTGCTCGACTGCACCTACCGAACCCCCGGCGGCCGCCGCCGGGAGGTGCCGTAGCCATGACCGTCAACCGGGCGCTCAAGGTCGTCGCCGCGATCTACCTGGTGGGGTTGATCGTGGCGGTGATGGCCTACAAGGCGGCCTTCATCGGGCTGATGTTCTCGAACCCGTTCTTCGGGGTCTACAGCGTGTTGGTGGCCTCCTACATCCTCAGCCGCTTCGTCTTCAGCCTCTTCTACCGCGCGCACCCGTTCGTCGGGCACGAGCCCGAGATCGCGATCGTGATGCCGGGCTTCAACGAGGAGGACGCGATCGCCCAATCGCTGCGCTCGCTGCTGGCGGTGGACTACCCGCAGGAGAAGCTCGAGCTGATCGCCGTCAACGACGGCTCGACCGACTCCACGCTCGCGGAGATGCAGAAGGTGGCGGCTGAATCCCACGGGCGGGTGCGCGTGATCAACTTCCCCGAGAACCGTGGCAAGCGGGCCGCGATGGCGGCCGGGATCCGCGCCAGCACAGCCGAGGTGGTCGCGTTCGTGGACTCCGACTCGGTGATCGCCCCCGACGCGCTGAGCAAGCTCGTCCAGCCGCTCGCCGACCGCCGCGTGGGCGCCGTCTGCGGCCACGCCAACGTGCTCAACGTCGGCGACACCTGGCTCACGCGGATGCAGGCGGTGCGCTACTTCGTGGCCTTCCGCGTGGTGAAGGCGGCGGAGTCCGTGTTCTCGGCCGTGACGTGCTGCTCGGGCTGCTTCTCGGCCTACCGCCGCGAGGCGATCCTGCCGCGCATGGACTGGTGGGAGAACCAGCGCTTCCTGGGCGTCGAGTCGACCTTCGGCGACGACCGCTCGCTGACCAACTGCGTGCTGCGCGACTGGCGCGTGGTGTACGAAAAGAAGGCCGTCTCGCACACGATCGTGCCGAGTACGTTCCGCTCGTTCGTGACCCAGCAGACCCGCTGGAAGCGCTCCTGGACGCGGGAGTCGGTGCTGGTGGGGGCGTTCATCTGGCGTAAGCACCCGATCGCCGCCTTCTTCACCTACCTCAGCATCGTGCTGCCGCTGCTGGCCCCGGTGGCAGCGCTGCACGCGATCGTGTGGGGCCCGATCGCACACGGCGGCACCCTGCCGCTCGTCTACATCGCCGGGATCTACTCGCTGGCGATGGTCTACTCGCTCTACTACGTCCTGTTCCAGGACGAGTACAGCCTGGTGTGGGTCTACGGGGTCCTGTTCGTCTTCTTCTACCTGGGGATCATGCTGTGGCAGACCTACTACGCGATTGCGACCTGCCGCACCGCGCAGTGGGGAACCCGCCCGGCCACGGCAGGCGTGGGAGCGGGGGCCTCGCGGTGAGCCCGGCGATTCGCCGGGGGCTCGCGCACGCCCTCCTTCCCGCCGCGATCCTGCCGGTGCTCGTGTTGGGCCCCGGCATCGTGCGTTCCCCCGAGACGCTGTGGCGCCGCGTCTCGGCGGAGGTGCAGCGCCTGAGCGAGGGCGGCGGTGGGGGCGGGGCTGCCCACCACCGCCGCGGCGCTGCCGCGCAGTTCACGCCCATGTCGGCGGCCGGGGGTACCACGGCCAGGGGGAAGGCCGGGACGGCCGCCAAGGGGAAGGCACAGCGGTGAGGGGTCCTGGGCGACCCCTCACGCTGGGCCTACTGGTGACGCTGGCGCTGGTGGCGCTGCCGGCCGGCGTCGGCCTGGCGGCGGTGTCGCCGACGGCCGGCGGGACGCTCGCCGGGGTCGCGGGCACGACCAACGCCGCCGGCTCGCCGGGCTCGGGCACGGCCGGTTCCGGCGCCTCGGGGGCTGCGCATCAGGGGCCGTGCAGCGGGCGCGCCCCCGTGCGGCTGCACCTCACGCGGCTGCGCGGCAGCCAGGCCCGCCTGAGCTGGAGCGCACCCAAGGCGGCGCGCGGATCGAGCGTGCTCGTCTACCGCGTGTTGCGCGGGGGGCGCACGGTGGGGCAGACGTTCGGGCCATCGATGGTGCTGGCGGTCGTTCCCGGGAAGCACACGACCTTTGCCGTGCAGGCCCGCTACGGCAACGGGACGCTGAAGTGCACCGCCCAGCTCAGCGAGACGGTGAGGGTGAGGACCCCCGGAGGGGTACCGGGACTGAAGGTCCTCACCCGCACCGCCACCGGCGCCGTGATCGGCTGGAGGGCCGCCCACCGCGGCGACGCCCCGATCGCGGGCTACCGCGTGAGCCTCGACGGGGCCGTCGCGGGGCAGACGCGCTCGCTGCGCTACACGCTGATCCTCAGCTCGAGCCACACCCACCGCGTGACCGTCGCCGCCGTGGACACACAGGACCACCTCGGCGCCGCCGGCCGGGCGCTGGTGATCAAGGCGGTGGGCAAGGCCCAGGTCGCGGGCGCACCGCCGAGCATGCCCGAAGGGCTCAGCGCGGCCGAAGTGAGCGGCACCGAAGCGACCGTCGTGTGGCTGCCGAGCCGGCGCGGAGCGGCTCCTCTGGCGGGGTACCGCGTCTACCGCGACGGCACACTCGTCGGGCAGACCACCTCCACCAGCCTGCGCCTGACGCATCTGGCCTTCCCCCAGACCTACGTGATCACGGTCGCAGCAGTGGACACCGACGGCGCCGTGAGCGCCCACAGCGGGCCGCTGAAGCTGACGACCGCGCACCCGGCGCCGACGCCGCCATCGCTGCTGTCGGCGACCAACGTGAGTGACACCTCGGCCACGCTCTCCTGGCAGGCGGGCACGGCGGCCGACGGCGGCGTCAACGGGTACCTGTTGTTCGAGAACGGCGAGCCCGAGGGCTTCGTGGGCGGCCAGATCGTGACCGTCGCGCTGGCCTCCGCACGCTCCTACACCTTCAACGTGCGCACACGCGACGCCGACGGGTACCTCAGCGCCCCCTCGGCGAACCTGACCGTGGTCACGACCCATACGCCGCCGGCGCCGCCCCAGGGACTTCTCGCCGCTGCCGTCACCAGCAGCTCGGCCCAGATCAGCTGGCAGCCGAGCGCGGCGGTGAGCGGCAACATCGCCGGCTACCGGCTGTTCCGCGACGGCATCCCGGTCGGCCAGGGCGCCGCCACCGAGCGGACCTTGGAAGGGCTCGCGGCGGGCAGCGAATACACGATCACCGTCAGCGCCGTGGACTCGATGGGAGCGATCAGCGAACCCAGCCAGCCGCTGGCGCTGGACACGGCCGACCCGCCACCCACGCACGGCAACGCACAGGCGTTCCTGCTCGCCAGCACGACCGAAAGCTTCACCGACCTGCAGGCGCACTACGAACAGATCGGGGTCGTGTACCCGACCTACTTCCAGTGCGGTCCGGGCGGCACGATCGAAGGCAACAACGACCCGCTCGTCACGCACTGGGCCACGCTGCGCAAGATCGAAGTGCTGCCGCGCGTGAACTGCCTCAACGTCGGTGCCGAGGAAGCGATCCTCAACCAGCCGTCGGTACGCCAGAAAACGATCGAACAGCTGGCCGAATACTGCCGTGCATATGGCTACAGCGGGATCCAGATCGACTTCGAGAACGCCCCTCCGGTGGAGCGGGAACCGTTCACCACCTTCATCACGATGCTGGCCGAAACCCTGCACGCCCAGGGCGACAAGCTCTCGACGGTCGTGACCGCCAAGTACTGGAACGTCCCCACCGGCCGCGCCGCGATGTACAACGACGCCGCCCTGTCGGTCCCGTCCGACTACGTGCTGGTGATGGACTGGGGCTACCACTGGGTCACCTCCGGTCCCGGCTCGATCGACGAATACAACTGGTTCAGCCAGGTCGCCAAATACACCGCCACGATGCCCAACCTGCACAAGTTCGTGCTGGCGATGCCGCTGTACGGCGTGGACTGGCCCAACGGCGGCGGTCCGTCGAGCCCCGGAACCGCGCTCCAATACAGCGAAATCGCGAGCCTGATCGGCTCGCTGGGCGTCACTCCGGAATGGGACAACTCCAGCCAGAGCCCGCACTTCTCCTACAACGCCTCCGGCGTCCAGCACCAGGTCTGGTACGTCAACCAGCACTCGCTGGAAGTGCGTGCCGGCCTGGCCAACTCGCTGGGCATGAAACTCGGCCTTTGGCGGCTCGGCAAAGAGGACCAGACGATCTGGCAGCTGCCGCTGCTCGGCGGGACCGGAAGTTGAGCCGCGGAGCGCTGCTCGCCGCCGCGCTGGCGGCCGTGCTCACGTGGGCGGGCGGCAGCACGGCCGGCACGGCCGGGGCGGCGGGCTCGCACCGGCACGGGAGCCCCACCGGTGCGCAGGCCTTCCTGCTCACCGGCTCGCCCGACTCGCTCGCCGACCTGCGTGCGCACGCAAGCGCGATCTCGGTCGTGTACCCCACCTACTTCGAATGCACGCCCGGGGGTGGCTCGGTGGCGGGCGCCGACGTCCCCGCGATCGACTCCTTCGCCCACTCGCGGGCGATCACGGTGATGCCCCGCTTCAACTGCCAGAACGGGGCGGTCGTGCACCGGCTGCTGAGCGAACCGGGGCCGCGCCAGGAACTGCTCGCACGGCTCGCCGCGCTGGCCCGCAAGCCGGCCTTCGCGGGACTGTGCCTGGACCTCGAGAACGACGGCCCCGGCGACCGCGAAGCGCTCAGCTCGTTCGTGGCTGCGCTGGCGGAAAAGCTCCACCGCCACCACCGCCGGCTCGCCGTGGTGGTGGACGGGGTCACCCGCGAAGGCCCCGGCGCCCCGTACGCGTTCTACGACGACCGCGCCCTGTCGGCGGCGGCGGACACCGTGTTCGTGATGGCCTGGGGCACGCACTGGGCCGGCTCGGCGCCCGGCTCCATCTCCACGCTCTCGCTGGTGAGCGGCGTGGTCGGCTTCCTCAGCACCCTGCCCGAGCGCTCCCGGTTCGTGATCGGCGCCCCGATGTACGGGCTCGACTGGGCCGCCACCGGCGCCGGGGGCCAGCCACTGAGCTCGCCGAGCGCGCAGCCGGCCAGCGCCTTCCAGTACTCGCGCGCGGTCGAGCTCGCGCGCTCGGTCGGCGCCCACGCCGTCCGCGATCCGCTATCGGGCGAGCTCAGCTTCAGCTACGCGGGCGCCGGAGGCGTCACCCACGACGTCTGGTACATGGACGCCCAGTCGGTGCTCGACATCCTGCGGATCGCCCGCCACGCGGGCTTCGGAGTGGGCCTCTGGCGGCTCGGCAGCGAGGACCAGTCGCTGTGGTCCTCGGCGCTGGTCAGGGGCTAGTGCAGCCCCAGCGTGTCCAGGATCTGGCCCAGGATCGGAACCTCGCGGGCTTCGACTTCGACGATCGCGTTTTCCTCCAGTTCGGTGCTGTGCAGGAGCTTGCGCAGGCTCGGGGACTCGAACGGGCGCAGGCCCGAGGGCAGCAACCCGGGCGAGACCCACGAGGCCAGGAAGGCGGTGTCGAAGGGCGCCGTGAAGGCCGGCAGCGTTGTGTACCCGCTGTGCACCCAGCTCTCGACGTCGGGGCAGATGTTCGGGGCGGGCAGGGCGATCATGCGGCTGACCCTGGCGGCGTATTGACGTACCGCGCGCGTCAGCGACCGGTTGGCCCAGCTCAGTCCTCCGACCGCCGCCAGGAAGGTCCTGCCGGCCCCGATGTCGAGGTGCACCGCGCTCACCACCAGCGCGCCGATGATCTCGGTCCTGAGCTGCACCGAGAGCGCTTCCTCCGGTGACCCGTCGGCGACGTTCGGGCATTCTCGGCGGATCTGGGCGAGCAGTTCGCGCAGCCTCGCTTCGACCGGCTTGATGCGCGAGTAGGCCGCGTGCACGAGCGCGTAGTTGGCGCGCACGTAGCGAGTCGTGACGGTGACGTCGCGCGAGCCCGCCAGCGCGCGCGGCGCGAGTGCGCAGAGGGCGAGCGAGCAGAGGGCGAGCGCCACCACGCCCAGACCGACGTTCACACCCGCAGCACGATGGAGTCCCATCTGCCAGATCCTATTTCGGCGGGCAACAAAAAACCCCGCCTCGGGCGGGGCTCTTTGCGCACTGGAGACAAGCGGGTGACTACTTGATGAACAGCATCTCCGAGTACTTGGGCAGCGGCCAGAGGTCGTCGGCCACCAGCTTCTCGAGGCGGTCGGCCACCTCGCGCACGTCGTCCATCGCGGTCAGCACCTCGTCACGCATGTAGACCGCCTCCTTCTGGGCGTCGCCGCCGTGGGGGTGGTTGTCCTCGAGGTTCGCGTCCTCCAGCTTCAGCAGCGCGTAGTGCAGCTCCCTGAGGAGCGGCGTGAACTCGTTCACGAGCTCCTCCAGTTCGCTGGCCAGCAGTTCGTTGTTGTGGCGAACCGCCGCCGGCAGCAGCATCGTGCGGGCGATCGCGGACGCGGTCTCGGACTCGATGTTCACGGTCGTGGCGTACTGCTCGGTGAACACCTCGTAGCGGGACTCGAGCTCGCGTTTGGAGAGCACCTTGTACTTTTTGAACATCGCCACCGTCTGTTTGTCGATCAGGTAGGGCAGCGCGTCGGGGGTCGTGCGCAGGTTCGCCAGCCCCCGTTTCTTGGCCTCGGCATGCCACTCCGGGGAGTAGTTGTCGCCTTCGAAGACGATCTGTTTGTTGGCGGCCCAGGTGTCTTTGACGACGCTCGCGACGGCCTTCTCGAGGGTTGCTCCGGAGCGTTTCATGGCGGTCTGCAGCTTGTCCGCCAGCTCATCCACGGACTCCGCCACGATCGTGTTCAGGACCGTGTTCGGCCACGCCGGCGAGGCACTCGAGCCGAGCGCCCGGAACTCGAACTTGTTGCCGGTGAAGGCGAACGGGCTGGTGCGGTTGCGGTCGCCGCCGTGCAGCGGCAGCCGCGGCAGCACCGGCGTGCCGAGGCCGAGGAACGATCCCGGTTTCGAGCTCTGGACCTTGCCGCTCGCGATCGCGGTGAAGACCTTGTCGAGCTCGGTCCCGAGGAAGATCGAGATGATCGCCGGCGGTGCCTCGTTGGCTCCCAGTCTGAAGTCCTGCCCGGCGCTCGCGATCGACGCCCGCAGCAGCGCCTGGTGGCGGTTGACCGCCTGGATCACGGCCGCGCAGAAGAACAGGAACTGGAGGTTCTCGGCCGGAGTCTCGCCCGGCTCGAGCAGGTTGAGCCCGGTGTCGGTGCCCATCGACCAGTTGTTGTGCTTGCCCGAGCCGTTGACCCCGGCGTAGGGCTTCTCGTGCAGCAGGCACACGAGCCCGTAGCGACGGGCCGTGTTCTGCATGATCTGCATCGTGATCATCTGGTGGTCGGAGCCGACGTTGGAGTTCTCGAACACCGGGGCGACCTCGAACTGGTTGGGAGCGACCTCGTTGTGGCGCGTCTTGATCGGCACCCCCAGCTTCGCCAGCTCGAGCTCGACGTCGAGCATGTAGGCGAGGACGCGCTCGGGGATCGAGCCGAAGTAGTGGTCGTCGAGCTCGTGGCCCTTCGGCGGCTTGGCCCCGAACAGCGTGCGCCCGGTGGTCAGGAGATCCGGGCGTTCGAAGAAGTACTGCTCGTCGATCAGGAAGTACTCCTGCTCGCAGCCGGTCGTCGTGAACACGCGCGCGGCATCGACGCCGAGCAGCTCGAGTGCTCGCACGGCGACCCCTGAGAGCGCGTCCATCGAGCGCAGCAGCGGGATCTTGTTGTCGAGCGCCTCGCCCGTCCAGGAGGTGAAGGCGGTGGGGATGCACAGCAGCGCCCCGTTCGGGTTCTCCAGCAGGAACGCCGGGCTGGTGGGGTCCCAGGCGGTGTAGCCGCGGGCCTCGAAGGTCGCACGGATGCCGCCGGTGGGGAACGAGGAGGCGTCCGGCTCGCCCTGGATCAGCTCCTTGCCGGAGAATTCGGCGATCGCGGTGCCGTCACCGGCGGGCCCATAGAAGGAGTCGTGCTTCTCGGCCGTGGACCCCGTCAGGGGCTGGAACCAGTGGGTGTAGTGGGTGGCGCCCTTCTCCAGCGCCCATTCCTTCATCGCCAGCGCGACCGAGTCGGCCAGTGAGGTGTCCAGTGACTCGCCGCGGGCGAGCGTGCGCTGCAGCGCCTTATAGACGTCCTTCGGCAGGCGCTGGCGCTGGGTGGCCGCCGAGAACACGTTCGAGCCGAAGACCTGGTTGGCGGAGACGGTCAGGTCCGGGGCGCCCAGCCCGGCTCCGTTGATGCTCCACTGTGCGGCGGTGACGTTCTGCTGACGGGTCCTGGCCATAGGCTTCTACCGATTCCTCCTCTGTCGGGATGCACGCCTCGGCGGGCGGCGGGACCCAGCCGAACGCATGGGGCCCCGCGCAATCGTAGTGCCAAGGCAGCGAGGGCGGACCGCTCGCCTGGACAAAAACGCGTCTGACCGTTTGGACAACCGGCCAAGCCGGCCGCCGTCAGGAGGTTTCGGCTTCAGAGCGCGGGATGTAGGGGCCCGGTTCGACCTTGCCGGTCTCCGGGTTCACGTGCGTGGCCGGCGGCTTGCCGGTGATGTGGACGGTGATCGCCCCGCGCTGGCTGCCGGCCACCAGGCGAGCCTTGGACTTGCCCGAAAGGCCGGCCGCGTAGACGAAGTGGATCGTGTAGGTGCCGGGCTTGACCGGCACCAGGTCCCATACGAAGCGGGTCGCGTGCCCCGCCGGAAGGCTGGTGGGGAGGGCCCAGGTTTTGGTGGCCGCCGTCTGGGCGCCGCCGGGGATGCTGACTTCCTGGCTTTCGACCGGTGGCTTGGCGATCGCCCCGGGGCCCCGTTCGATCACCCAGATCGGGCGGCGGGGGTCGGCCAGCGCGGCGTAGCGCGAGTTGTAGGTCAGGGAGTCGACCGTGACCGCCACCCTGGGCACCGCCCGGGCGCTCACGTTGCGGATCACGATTTCCAGTTTCACCGGCCGCGCCACGGCCTGCAGGCGCGGGAAACTGACGCGCGCGACCCTCATGCGGTAGGTGGCTTCCGGTTCGTGCGCGTCCTGGCGGCTGCCGCCGCCGCAGCCGGCGAGCACCGTCAGCGCCACGAGCGCAAGCGCGATTGACACGTCGCGGAGTCGACGCGGAGTCAGTTTCGAGGCTCTCCCCGTCGCCCTCACCGTCAGCGCCACCATACCAGCGCCCGGGTGCGCCGGGAACAGGCATGTCGTACAGTTTGAGTCCAGCGTCAGCGCCGGGAAACAGAGGAGAGTCAGAGGAGGATGGTTCGCACCGCTGCCCAGCGGGCCTTTGTGCCCGTCAGCCATGTGCTCGAGGAATTCGGGGACATGATGATTCTGACGGGGAAGACGATCTGGTCCGCGCTGACCCCGCCCTACCCGTACGGGGGCGAGTTCGTCTCGCAGTTCCTGTTCACGCTGCGGCTCTGCTGGCTGCCGCTGCTGATCTCGACCGTCGCCATCAGCTACGGCGCTCCCGGGTTGCAGGCGGGCGACTTCCTGACGCTGTTCGGCGCGCTGGATCGCCTCGGCGGCTTCTTCGTGCTGGCCTCGATTCGCGAAATCGGGCCGCTGGTCACCTCGATCGTGCTGGCCGGTGTCGCGGGCACTGCGATCACCGCCGACCTCGGCGCCCGCAAGGTGCGCGAGGAGCTCGACGCGCTGCAGGTGCTGGGCGTGGACCCCGTCAAGAACCTCGTCGTCCCCCGCTTCCTCACGCTGATGGTCGTGACCGGCCTGTTCGACATCTACGCGGTCCTGTTCGGCCTCTTCGGCGGTCTGCTCGCCGAGCTCTATGAGGGCGGCTCGCTGGGGCCGTTCTGGAACACGCTGTTCGCCAACTCCTCGGTCACCGACCTGTGGGGCTCGGTGCTGAAGACGACCGTGTTCGGCGCGATCATCGCGATCGTCTGTTGTTACAAGGGCATGACCGCCTCCGGGGGCGCCGAGGGCGTCGGCCGGGCCGTCAACGAAGCGGTCGTGATCTCGTTCCTCGGGATCGGAGCCTTCAACTACGTGTTCACGCAGACGCTGCTTGCCACCCACCCCCAGATCCTGGTCATCAAATAGATGGGCGAACTGCTTGGAATGCCACGCGAATGGCTCGCCGGCTCCGGCGAGATCGCGCGCTTCATCGGGATCGTCGTTCGCGACGTGTGGACCGGGCGGGTGTTCCACTTCTTCGGCGAGACGCTGCGCCAGTCGGGCATCCTGATCATCTACTCGACGCTCGTGATCTGGAGCCTGGTGTTCATCACCGGCCTGGGCACGTGCGGGATCGAGGCCGCCTACTTCAACGAGTCCACCGGCACCCCGGCGTATGCCGGCGTGTTCGCCGCCTGGTGCAACCTGCGCGAGGCCGTCCCGATCGTGTGGGGCTACATGCTCTCGGCCAAGGTCGGCACCGGGATCGTGGCCGAGCTCGGCGCGATGCGCATCTCCGACGAGATCGACGCGCTCGAGGTGATGGGGATCAACTCGATGACGTTCCTCTGCGCCACCCGCCTGCTGGCCGCCTGGCTGGTGCTGCCGTTCATGTACATAGCGGCCGTCGGCGTCGGGTACTTAGCCTCCTACATAGCGATCGTCCACCAGGTGGGCTACGTCTCCGAAGGAGGGTTCCTGCTGATCTTCTGGCAGTTCCAGAATCCGGGGGACTACCTGTACAGCGTGATCAAGGGAATGACGATGGCGACGTGCATCGTGCTCGTGGGCTGCTACTACGGGTACAACGCAAGTGGTGGCCCCGTGGGTGTGGGCCGCGCCACCGCCAAGTCAATGGTCCTCAACCTCGTGCTCGTCAACCTGATCGACATGTTTGGCACCCAGGTCTTCTGGGGCAACAACGCACGCGCTCCGATCGGAGGCTAGACGCAGGATGGCCACGGAGGAGCGTGAGCGGTCCTCTTCGGACGGGAAACCTTCCGGGGAGGAGTTCGAATTCCACACCGGTGTGATCCGGGAGACCGGCGTGCCGGACGCGATCGAGTTCGTCGACGTCTACAAGTCGTTCGGCAAAAACCACGTTCTGCGCGGGCTCAACATGGGACTGCCCGAGGGCAAGATCTCGATGATCATCGGCCCCTCCGGGACGGGCAAGTCGGTCTGCATCAAGCACATCGTGGGCCTGCTCTATCCCGACGAGGGCGACGTGATCGTGAAAGGCCACTCGATCCCGAGCCTCAGCGACACCGAACTGTTCAAGCTGCGGCGGAGGTTCGGCGTGCTGTTCCAGGACGGTGCCCTGTTCGGGTCGCTGAGCCTGTACGACAACGTCGCCTTCCCGCTGCGCCAGCACACCGAGAAGGGCGAGGACGAGATCGCCGACATCGTCAATCGCCGCCTCAAAGAGGTGGGGCTGGGCGACGCCAACGAGAAGATGCCCAACGAGCTCTCCGGGGGCATGCGCAAGCGGGCGGGGTTTGCGCGGGCGCTCGTGCTCGACCCTGAAATCCTGCTGTTCGACGAGCCCGACTCGGGCCTGGACCCGGTGCGCACGGCACTGCTGTGCGAGCTGATCAAGGAGGTCCACGCCGAGAACGGGGGCTGCTACGTGGTCATCACCCACGACATCATGAGCGCCCGCCGGGTGGCGGAGCACATCTCGGTGCTGTGGAAGGGGAGAATCGTCGAATCTGGGCCCGCCCAGGAGCTGTTCGCGTCGGAGAATCCGTTCGTGCGCCAGTTCCTCTCCGGCGAGTCGGTGGGCCCTCTCGGAATGGAGTGAGCGCCCGGCTGTTGTCCGCGCTCGCGGGGGGCGCCGCGAGGCGCCCGCGGGCCGTGCTGCTCGCAGCGATCGTGCTGGCGGCCGGGGCTGTGGCGCTCGCGCTGACGCTGCGCCCGAGCGCCGCGGCCAGCACGCTGGTGTCGAGCTCCAGCAACGAATACCGCCAGACCCAGCGTTACTACCGCAGCTTCGGCGAAGAACCGATCGTGGTGCTCGTCGACGGCAACCTGCAGAAGCTCGTGCTGAGCTCGGACCTCGAGCGCCTGCTGGGGCTCGAGGGGTGCCTGTCCGGGAACGTCCCGGCGGCTGCGCTGCCGGCCGAGGGCGGAGCCTCTGGGCCGTGCGCGAAGCTCGCGGCTGCGCACACGATCAAGGTCGTCTTCGGTCCCGGCACGTTCGTCAACGAGGCCACCGAAGTGATCGACCAGCAGCTCGCGACCCAGACCAAGAGCGCCGAAGCCCAGGCCGCCCAGGCCGCCCACGTCGTCTCCCAGGCTGCCCTCGCCAAGGGGCTCGGCTCGGCGCGAGCGAGCGAACTCGCGCGCTCGGCCCAGAAGATCTGGATGGCCCGCTTCCAGGAGGGCCTCGTGACGCTCGCCCTCCAGTACGGGATCACGGCCAAGCCGAGCCTGCAGGATCCGAACTTCGTCTCCTCGCTCGTGTTCGCGCCCGACAAGCCGGCCGGCACGCCCCGGGCGAAGCTCGCCTATCTGTTCCCGGGCCGCGAAGCGGCGCTCGTCTCGGTGCGCATGAAGGCCGGCCTCTCCCAGGCCCAGCGCAACCGCACGATCGCGCTCGTACGCCAGGCCGTGACGATGCCCGAGTGGCATCTGCAGAACGGCGGGCGCTATCTGGTCACCGGTGGGCCGGTCGTGGTCTCGGACCTGACGAGCAAGCTCTCCCACGCGATCCTGCTGCTGCTGATTGCGGTCGCCCTGGTGATGGCCGCGACGCTGGTGCTGGTCTTCACCGAGCGCCCCCGCCTGCTGCCGCTGGCGCTGGCCGGACTCGCCACCGCGCTGACCTTCGGAGGCCTGGCGCTCGTGGGAGCGCCCCTGACGATGGCCTCGATCGCGGTCCTGCCGGTGCTGGTGGGACTGTCGGTGGACTACGCGATCCAGTTCCAGGCCCGCGTCGGCGAGACCGAGCCGGTGCCGGGCGATCCCGCGGCCCGCATCGCCCGTGCGGCGGCTCACGGCGCGCCCACGATCGCGACCGCGGCCGCCGCCAGCTGCGCGGCGATCCTCGTGCTGCTGCTGTCTCCGGTGCCGATGGTGCAGGGCTTCTCGGTGCTGCTGGTGGTCGGCCTGGCGCTGGCCCTGCTGTGCACGCTCACCGCCGGGGCGGCGGCGCTCGCGCTCAGCTCCGCACGCGGCGAAGCGACCGCGGCCGGCCGGCGCGGGGCGCGTGCATCCCTGGCCGAGGGGCCACTCGGCCGGAGCTGGCGCGGCGCCCGCCAGCTGGTGCGCGAGAACCCGCTCACGCGGGCCCTGTCCGGCGTCGCGCTCGGGAGCGCTGTGCGCCATCCCCGGCGGGTGCTGTGGATCGGGCTCGCGCTCGCCCTCGCCGGCTGGGCGCTCGACACCCAGACGAGCGTGCAGACCGACATCACGAAGCTGGTCCCCCAGAACCTCGGCTCGCTGCAGGCGCTGCAGACGCTGGAGCGCACCAGTGGCGTGGGCGGTGAAATCGACCTGCTCGTGTCCGGCAAGAACGTCGCCACGCCGGCCACGATCGAATGGATGAGCGCCTACGAGCGGCGCGTACTGTCGCACTACGGCTTCAGCTCCTCGCGCCCCTGCGGGAAGGCGCGGCTGTGCCCGGCCTTCTCGCTGCCGGACCTGTTCTCGGGCGCGCCGGCGGGGGGCACGCAGACCGCCAAGCTCAGCAGCGGCCAGGTCGAAGGCCTGCTGAAAGTGATCCCGCCGTACTTCTCCCAGGACGTGATCAGCCCGGACCGCCATCAGGCAACGCTCGCCTTCGGGGTGCGCCTGATGAGCCTCGCCCAGGAGCAGCACGTGATCGAAGCGATGCGCTCGCGCCTGCACCCGCCGCCGGGCGTCAGCGCCAGCCTCGTCGGCCTGCCGGTGCTGGCGTCGAGCTCGGGCGCCAAGGTCGCCGATCCGTGGCGGCGGCTGCTGACCCTGCTGGCCGGCCTGCTGGCGGTGGCGCTGGTGCTGGCGGTGGCCTTCCGGGGCGACCGCCGTCGGGTGCTCGTGCCGCTGGTCCCGGTCGCGCTGGCCTCCGGCTGGTCGGCGCTGGTGCTGTTCGTGGTGCGGGTGCCGTTGAATCCGATGTCGGTGACCCTCGGGGTGCTGGTGGTCGCCCTCTCGACCGAGTTCAGCGTGCTGCTGAGCGAGCGCTACCGCCAAGAGCGCGGGGCCGGGCTCGGCACCGTGCAGGCTCTGCGCCGCGCCTACGAGCGCACCGGCGCCGCCGTCGCCGCCTCGGCCGTCACCGCGATCGTGGGCTTCGGCGTGCTGGCCGTGTCGGAAATCGAGATGTTGCGCCAGTTCGGCCTGGTCACCCTGATCGACCTGTCCGCGTCGCTGCTGGGCGTGCTGATCGCGCTGCCGGCGGCGTTGATGGTCGCCTACGGGAGCCCGGAGCGAAGGGGCCTGCGCCGCACCGTGGGGGGGACCGGGCTGCTGGCGCGGCTGCGCACGGGCGCCGGCGCGCGGAGCGCCGGGTCGGGACATGAGCCGGCATGAGCCGCTGAGCGCGTGCGCGGACGGCTGATCGGGGCCGTCGCGGTGGTGGCGCTGGGCGCGCTGGTCGTGTCGCTGTTCCTGCACAAGCAGGGAGGCCTCCGCGGCATCGAACCAGGCACCGCGGCCCCTCCCTTCGCCGTCCCGCTGGCGCGCGGGACGATGGTGGGCGACGCGAACATCGCCAGGCACGCACACGAAGGCGAATCGGGCGAAGTGCCGGCCTGCAGCGTGCGCGGAAGCCAGGTGCTGAACATCTGCGAACTGACCGAACGGGCCCCGGTGGTGCTGGCGCTGTTCGTCAACGGCGGGTCCTGCACACGCGTGCTGGGCGAGCTGCAGGCGCTGCAGGGCTCGTTCCCAGGGGTGCGCGTCGCCGCCGTGGAGATCAAGGGCTCGCGCTCTGCCCTGCGGACCCTGATCGCGCACAAGGGCCTCACCTATCCGGTGGGAATCGACGCCGACGGTGCGCTCGCCTCGCTCTACAAAGTCCTCAGCTGCCCCCAGGTCAACTTCATCTCCCCCGGCGGCCGGGTACAGAGCCGGGCGCTGCTGAACCCCCCGACGCCGGCGGCGCTGCGCTCGCGCGTGGCCGCGCTGGTGGCCGCCTCGCGTGTGCCCGCGCAAACCGGTGAGCAGCGGGGGGCCGGCACGTGAGCAGCGCCGCCGCTCCGAGCGTCGGCTGGCGCGCGCCCGAGGTCGTGCAGGAGCTGCCCTCGCTGAGGCTGCTCCTGACCGAGGTCGAGGTGGGGCGGGCGGGCTCGCTGACCGGGACCTCCCCACCCGACATCCAGCAGCGCCTGCGGGAGCGCTCGAGCCGCTTTCGCGGGGCCAGGGCCGTAAGCATCCGCCTGGAGCCCGTGCCGGCCGCCTACCGCGTCTTCTTCCGGCACATCGGCCTCGATCCCGACGTCGTGCGGACCCCGATCGAGACCGCCGTGCTGGAGCGGATGATCCGCGGCGGCTTCCCCACCGGAGGGTTGCTCGCCGACGTGCTGCTGATCGCCCTGACCGACACCGGCGTGCCCGTGTGGGCGCTGGCCAGCGAGACACTCGAGGGGCCTGCGGGAATCCGCGAGAGCGTCGAGGGGGAGCCGCTCGGAGCCGGGCGCGACGGGCGCCTGCTGCCGGGGGGCAGGCTGGTGGTGGCCGACAGCCGGCACGCGCTCGCGGTGCTGTTCGGAGAGCCCGCGCCCGCCAACACCCCGCGTGCCGACACGCGCGCCGTGACGCTGTTCGCGGTCCAGGTCGCGGGCGTTCCGACGCTGTTCGCCGAGGAGGCGCTGTGGAGCGCCGCCAGCGCTCTGGAAGCACCCTGAGCGGGGCATCGGGAAGCGCGATCAGCGGCCGCAGCCGCTGGTAGAATCAGGTCCTCTCGGGGCTTGGTCTTTTCGAGAAGGAGAGCGAAGTGGCGCAGCTCGTGCAGCAGCAGGCGGTGCTCGATGGGCCTTTGGAGGCAACCTCCGAACGCGCCGCACGCGTCTCGCTGAAGGCACAGATCGCCCGTCTGGAGCGCGAGCTCTCGGGCATCGTGGCGGCGCGCTTTCCGTACATCCCGGCGCCTCGCAGCGCCCGCTCCGGGAGCCTCGCGCGCGCCCCCCGGCTGCCCGACCTGGGCGAGCTCGAGCGCGAACGCGACCACCTCGCCGGGCGCCTGCAGGAGCTGCGCCGGGCGGCGGCCGCTCGCACCGAGCACGAGCGCCGCGCGCGGGAGCAACTGGAGCGGATGCGCCTGGAACCCGGGCGCTACAAGTTCGTGCGGCTACCGGTCCGGGATCTCGGCCAAGGCGGCTGCGGGGTCTGGCAGGTCAGACCCCGGCTCGGCCTGATCGGGATGCTCGCGGGCTGGTGGCAGCTCAAGCTGTCGTCGGGCTGTCCGTTACCCAGGGGGTCGCGCTCCACGCGCGGCCCCGCTCACCGGACTCCAACAGCTCCGCCAGGCGTCGACTCTGACGCTCGGTGAGCGAACCGACGGTCTTGTTCTCCGACAGCGGGATCTGGGCCAGGAATTTGCGACACCGCGTCTGACCCCACCGGCGCTGGCTCATCAGCAGGTCGGCGATCGCCATGCTGCGGGCCTCCCACGGACACTCGAGGATCACCTCCGCAACATCGACCTCGCCGTCGGCGACGCGCCGCTTGAGCTCGGCCCGCGCTAGGCGGACCTGGTTGGCTCGTTCGAGCGCACGCATGTGCTGAGGGCCGGCAGGGGTAACCGTGGCTGTCGCGTTCATGGGCATACTCCCCGTTGCCTCCGCTCGAGCGCGGGGCAACCTGCTTGCTGGATTTTCAGGACGGTCGCGTCAGCAGCGACATGCGGGTGGGACCGCGTGCTGGATGCGGTACCTCCCTTCGCGTCTCCCCTCCTGGACCTTGGCGGGGACTCAACGGCCGTGCAGAGCGCATCGGCAAGCTATGACAGCAGCAGCGCGCGGTCAACACGCCGGGGGGCCGATCAGTCGCTAGAAGCGGCCTTTTTCGTAGGCCGAAGGATTTGTGAAGAAATGGACAAGTCCGAGGGGCGCTCTCACGCCGGGTGGACAAGTCCGAGGGCGGGCTCTCAGGCCGGGCGCGCCGAAGGCAGCGGCCCGTGCTCGGCCTCGAAATCGCGCTTGACGCGCTCGAAGATGCCCAGCGCCCGTTCCAATGTGGTGTCGTCGTGGGTGGCCATCACGCTCGTGCGCAGCAGCGCGCCGCCCGGTGGGACCGCCGGGTGCAGGGCGGTGTTGACGAACACCCCCTGGTCGTAGAGGGCCCGCCACAGCAACGCCGCCTTCCAGTCGTCGCCCACCAGCACCGAGATGATCGGGGTCACGATCCTGGCCGGCCCGGAGCCGTCTGAGCGGACCCCGGGGGCGTCCAGCTGCGGGTGCCCTGCGGCCGGCAGCTCCTGCACGGGGTTGACCGCGAAGCCGAGCGCCGCGAGCCCTTCGTGCAGGCGCCAGGCGTTCTCCAGCACCGCGGCGAGCAGGGGCGCGCCGTCCTCGCTGCGAAGCACCCGCAGGGCGGCCAGGGCGGCGCCCACCGCCGCCGGGACGGCCGAGGCCGTGAACAGAAAGGCGCGGGAGTAGAAGCGCAGGTACTCGATCACCTCGTGGGGGCCCACCACGAAGCCGCCGCAGGAGGCGAGCGACTTCGAGAACGTGCCGATCCGCACGTCCACCTGATCAATCACCCCTAGGAGTTCGGCGGCGCCCGCCCCGCGGACGCCGAGGACGCCCGCCCCGTGGGCCTCGTCCACCATCAGCCGGGCCCCGTAGCGCTGGCACAGCTCGGTGATCTCCAGCAACGGCGCGAGGTCGCCCTCCATCGAGAAGACCCCGTCGACCACCACCAGCACGCCCCCGCCGTCGTCTCCGGCGCGTTCGAGCATCTTCTCGAGCTTGTCGAGGCGATTGTGGCGGAAGGCGCGCAGCTTGGCCCGCGAGAGCAGGCAGCCGTCGAGGATCGAGGCGTGGTCGCCGGAGTCCACCACGACCGTGTCGCCTGGGCCCAGCAGGGTGCCGAGGGTGCCGACGTTGGCCTGGTGGCCGGTGCTGAACACGAGCGCGTCCTCGGCATCCATCCACTCGGCGATCTCGCGCTCGAGTTCGAGGTGCAGGGGGATCGTGCCGTTGAGCAGGCGCGACCCGGTGAGGCCGGTGCCGTAGCGGTGCAGCGCGTCCTGGGCCGCTGCCAGCACGCGCTCGTCGGCGGTCAGGCCGAGGTAGTTGTTGGAGCCCAGCATGATGCGGGCGGCCCCCTCCATCTCCACCACCGGCATCGCCGGCGAGGTCAGCAGGTGGAAGTAGGGCAGCACGTCCGCCTCGCGAGCGGCCGCCAGCAGCTCGCTGCGCTCATGCTGACGGGTCTTGGCGAATACGTCGATGTGTGTGCGCATGTACGCTGGCTGCCCTGTGACGGTGGACATCAGGGCGGTTTCGGGCAGTCGCGATCTGAAGGCCTTCATCGAGCTGCCCTTCCGGCTGCATGCTAACCACCCGCAGTGGGTGCCCCCGCTGAGGCTCGAGCGCCGCTTGTTCCTGACCCGGCGCATGAACCCGTTCTTCACCCACGGCGAGGCCGAGTACTTCCTCGCCCGCCGCGACGGGGAGGTCGTCGGCCGCATCACCGCCCACGTCAACGACGCCTTCAACGACCACCACAACACGCGTTGGGGCTGGTTCGGCTTCATCGAGTTCGAGCAGGACCCGGAGGTCCTGGGGGCGCTGCTCGGCGCCGCCGAGACGTGGCTGCGCGAGCACGGCTGCGAGCGCATGCTGGGGCCGGCGAGCTTCGCGCTCAACGACGACGGTGGCATGCTCGTCGAGGGCTTCGACCTGCGTCCGATGATCCTGCAGACGTGGAATCCGCCCTGGTACCCGCAGATGATGGAGCAGGCGGGGATGACCAAGGCGATGGATCTGCTGATGTGGAACCTCGAGGTGACCGAGCGCGAGAAGGTGTTGCCCGTCATCTGGGAGCTCGCCGAGAAGTCGCGTAGCGAGCACCGCATCCGGATCCGGCCGATGCGCCGCCGTCAGCTGCGCAAGGACCTCGACTTCTTCGCCGCGGTCTACAACTCCGCCTGGGCGGAGAACTGGGACTTCGTGCCCTACTCGAAGGCCGATCTCGACGCCTATCACCTGGACCTTCAGCTGGCCTACGACAAGAACTGGTTCATGGTCGCCGAGAAAGAGGACACGGGCGAGGTCGTCGGCATGGCGATCACGGTCCCTGACCTCAACCAGGTCCTCGAGCGGATGGGGGGGCGGCTGCTGCCGCTGGGCTGGTGGAAGTTCCTGACCAAGTCGAGGCGCATGGACCGCGTCCGCGTCGGCTTTCTCGGCGTCAAACCGGAGCACCAGCACACGGGCGTCGCCGCCGCGCTGTATGAGGCGCACTACGACGCCGCCGAACGAACCCCTCAGGATGGCGGTGAGATGGGCTGGATCCTCGAGACCAACACGGCCATGAACCGCGGCATGGAAGGCATGGGCGGGCGCGTGGTCAAGCGCTACCGCGTCTACGAGCGCCCGCTGGCGCAGGAGGGCCCCGCCGCGGAGTCTAGACTTGCCTCGCAGTGAGCTTCGAGCACGCATCGGTTGACGACGGGCCCACGCCGGCGGGTGAGCAGGGCACACAGGCGGGCGAGGGCGAGCTCGTGGAGGCGGTCCCGGTGCTCGGCGAGGAGCTCACGGACGGCCCCGCCGAGGGCCCAACGACGCTGATGCGCCGCTACTCGGCGGCCCCGCCCGCGGTCCAGGCCGCCGCTGCCGCTGCCGGGGGCTTCGTCGCCGGGGCGGCCGTGCTCGGCCTCGTCCAGCGACGCCGGCGCAGGACCTCGGAGCTGGCCCGGAGCCGGCGGGGACGGCGCCTGGGCCGGCGCGGTGACTCCGGGGGCGGGGTCGGCGACCTGATCCAGATCGTGGGCAGCCGCTCGCTGCTGGTGGACGTGCACCTGCTCGGCGGGCCCGACGGCGCGCGCTAGCGAGCCGGGCTCCGGCTTGCCCGGCGCGCTGGTCGAGTTGCGGGCGGAGGTCGCTCCGGCAGGGCCCTTCCGGCTGCCGCGGCGCAACGGCATGGACGGCATGCTGCGTCGCCGCGGGCGCGGCCTGGAGCGTCTGCTGCACGACGGCGGGGTTCCGGTGCGGGTGCGCGTGTGGCAGCCCGCGCCCGACGCCGTGCGCTTCACGGCCTGCTCGGAGAGCCGCACGGCGGCCGAGTACGGGATCGCCCGCATGCGCTTCGCGCTCGGCCTCGACGACGACCTGCGTCCCTTCCTGCGGGCGTTCGCGGGCGACCGCCTGATCGGCCCCTCGCTGCGCCGCCGGCCCTGGTTGCGGGCCCCGAGGCGCCCGCAGCCCTTCGAGGCGCTGGCGTGGGCGATCTGCGAGCAGCTGATCGAGTACGAGCGCGCGGCGGCGATCCAGCGCCGGCTGCTGGCACGGCTCGGGCGCCGCTGGCCGCACGGCGATGACGGAGCCCTGCGCGACCTCCCCGAGCCCGAGGTGCTGGCCCGTACCTCGCCGGCGCTGCTGCAGTCGCTGGACCTCGGCGGCTCGCGCGCGCGGGCACTGGTGCAGGCGGCCCGTGAGGTCGCCTCCGGGCGCGTGGAGCTCGATGGCGAGAGCGAGGCCGATCACGAGCGCTGTTGGAGACGGTTGCGTGCGATCCCCGGGATCGGCCCCTGGACGGTGGAGATGCTGGCCCTGGCCGGGCAGGGCCGCCACGACCAGCTACCCGCGGGCGACCTCGGGCTGCGCAAGCTGGCGGGGAGGCTGCTGAGCGGCGGGGACCCCAAGGCGGTGGCCGGCGAAGGCGAGGTGCGTGAGCTGTTCGCCCCCTACGGCCCGTGGGCCGGCCTGGCGGCTGCCCACGTGATGTGAGCGCCCGCGTTCCGCCGCGCCGGGCGCGAGACCAGACCGGGTTCGACAGCTAGGAGACGCGGCTGCGAGCGCGCTCGCGCACCATCAGCAGCGCGAGTGTGGGGCATGCCCGCGCGGCGCGCCTGGCGTGCTCGAGCTCCTCGGCGTGGAGGGTGGTTTCGTCGACGATCGGATAGCCCCACTCGTCGAGCGCGATCCGCTCCGGGAGCAGCTCCGCGCAGATCCCGTGGGCCTCGCAGCTGATCGGGTTGACCCGCACGTGGTGGCTCATGGGCGTGCTCCGACGCGGGGCTCGCCCCGTAGCGGCAGCGGCAGCTCGTGGGCGTACCGGCACAGCTCGCAGGGCCCGGCGCGGCGGTGGTCCTCGAAATCGTCGGCGAAGGCGCGCAGGGCGCTGGCGATCACTCGTACGGCTCCGTCGGGGTGCGCGCAGGCGCCGCGCCCGGCGGTCAGCGAGGCGAGCGTCTGCAGCCGCCGGTCGGAGGCCTGCTCGCGGGTTCCGGCGGCGATCCCTTCGACCGCGTCGGCGATTGCGCCGAGGCCGTGGAGGCAGGGGCCGCACTGGCGGGCGCTCTGCTGCGCCAGCCACCGCGCCAGGCGCGCGGTCTCGGCCACCGGGCAGGTCTCGTCCGAGAGCAGCAGCACGATGCCGGCGCCGAAGCTCACGCCGGACGCCTTCAACCGGTCGCGTGAGAGCAGCAGCTCGCCGATCGCCGCGGCCGGCGCCCAGGTGCCGGCGTAGCCGCCGGTGAGCACTCCGCGCAGGCCGGCGGTGGTGCCGCCGGCGGCCTCGATCAGCGAGGACAGCGACGCTCCCGCCTCGATCTCGTAAACCCCGGGGTAGGCCACCGGACCGCTCAGCGTGACGAGTGCCGAGCCGGGATGCTCGGGCGTTCCGAGGCCGCGGAACCAGTCCCCGCCGTGGCGCGCGATCAGTCCCAGGTGGGCGAGCGTCTCGGCGTTGTTGACGAGCGTGGGACGCCGCCTGAGGCCGTGTTCGAACGGGAGCGGGGGGGTGAAGGTGGGGAGCGCCTCACGGCCTTCCAGGCCGCTGATCAGCGCGGACTCCTGGCCCGCCACGTAGCCGCCGCCGACGCTCGCCAGCGTGAGGCGGACGCGGCCGTGTTGCTGGCGCCCGCTGCGTTCCTCGATCGCCGCGTAGACGCTCGCAGCCGAGCCGCCCGCGTGCTCCCCGACCGCCACGATCGCCTCGTCGGCGCGGAGCGCTTCGGCGGCCAGCACGGCGCCGTCCAGCACGAGGTGGGGGGCGACTTCGAGCAACGTGCGGTCCTTGAAGCTGGGTGGCTCCGCCTCGACGGCGTTGACCACGACGATGGCGCGGCCGCGGGCGTCGGCGACCGAGCGCAGCTTTCTGGCGGTGGGAAAGCCTGCGCCCCCGCAACCGGAGAGGCCCGAGCCTTCGACCTCGTCGATCAGAGCGCGCGCTCGCGAGCGCGCGCGAGAGCGACCGCCGGCACCCACCAGCGGGAGCTCCCCGTGGAGGGCGAGGTGCTCCGAAAGCGTGAGCGCCCCGTGCTCGTGAACACCGGCGAGCAGACGCGGCAGCGCCGCGGGGGAGCCGGCCGCCGGCGCCACGGGAGCCCCGGCCGCCGGCGCCGCGGGCAGCTCAGCGGTGGACGCGGAGGAGCGGCTCATTTGCTGGTCCCCGTGGAGCTCGAGGCGCTGTGTCCCAGTAGCGAGCTGGGAGTGCCCGAGCGCCTCGCCCATTCGGATCCGAGTGGTCCGGCCGGCAGCCACGCGACCAGGAAGATCGCGAACGCGGCGGTGGCGGCGAGGGCCGCGCGGCGCCCCGCGGCTCCGGGTCGCCAGCCGCTCAGCACGCGGCTGAGCACGGCTGCCACGACCGCCAGCGAGCACAGCGCGCTGAGTATCAGCAGCCAGCCGCTGTTGACGTCGCTGCCGGTGCCGAGGCCGTGCACGAGCGCCAGCGGCCAGCTGGCGTAGGCCAGCCAGTGGACCGCACGCCAGGCGCCGTAGCCGAGACGACCCCTGACCATGCTCGTGATCGCCACGGCCAGCAGCAGGTCGAATGCGACCGCGCCCAGGCCCAGCCACAGGGGCCGGTAGGAGCCGGTAAAGGGGACGATCGCGTTCACCAGCGAGATCGAGGCGAAGCTGTCGAGCACCGAGGTGAGGATGTGGACGACCAGGAACACGATCGCCAGCAGCGAGACGCTCCGATGCAGGGAGTCGACCATGAAGCGCGGCCAGCGCTCGCTGCTTAGGCGACGGACGTCGGCCACTCCGAGCACCACCGAGCCGGTGAGCAGCAGCAGCGCGACCGTGCCCGTGGCACGGGTCAGATACCAGACCACGGACGGCCCGGCGGCGGCCAGCGACACGCTCACAGCGGCCACCCGGCGATCTTCGCGACCGAACCGTCCCAGCCCACCAGGCGCGACGGCAGGCCGAGTTCCTGCAGCCAGGCCGGGGCGGCGCCGGCGCGCACCAGCGCGGCGGTGGCGGCGATGTTCGCGTCGGCGCAGCTGCCGGCGGCGACGCTCACGGTCCGCCAGGTCGCCCTCACCGGCTCGCCGCTGGCGGGGTCGATGATGTGGTGCATGACGCGGCCGTCGTGGCGCCAGCGGCGCACCGCGGTGCTGGAGGTGGCCAGGCCGCCCGAGCGGATCGTGACCGTCTGACCGTCGGCGGAGAGGTCGCTGCGGTGGTCGTCGGTCACCAAGATCTCCCATCCGTCCTTCGGCGCTGTCCCGGCGGTGGCGATGTCCCCGCCGATGCCCACGAGCGCACCGCATTCGCACTCTCTGGCGACGGCTGCGGCGGCACGGTCGGCGGCCCACGCTTTGGCGCTCGCCCCGAGGTCCAGGCTGACGCCCGCCGGGAGACACACGCTGCCCGTCTGGGCCACCAGCCTCACGCCCTGCCAGCCCGGCCGCGAGCGGACCCGCACGCGTGGTCTGACGGCTGGGGCTTGCGCGGCGTGCCGGTCGGCAGGCTGCGCGGGATGCGAGCTGCCGGCGTCCTCGCCGGCTCGCCGCGGGGCGTCCGCGCCGGCTCGCTCGAGCAGCTCGAAATCGCGGTCGTAGCCGGCCAGCTCGAGCGCACGCCCGATGGTGGGGTCGACATCTCCGTCGGTGAGCGCGGCCCCGCGCAGGGCGAGCAGGAGAGCCTCTCGCAGGAGCGGGCTGACGCGTGTGACCGAGCCCGCTCGGCGGTTGAGCGCCGTCACCTCGGAGTCCTGGCGGAAGCGGCTGCAGGCCCGGTCGATCGCGTCGAGCTCACGCCGCACGACGGACTCGGCCCGCGCCAGCTCGTGCGGCTCGCGCACACGCAGCACGACCGTCGTTCCGAGCGCCCGCCACTGTGCGCCCGCGGGGGGCTCTCGGGCGTGCCCGCGGGTCGACTCTCACGCACGGTCGCGGGCGTCCTGGGCTCGGTCGCCGTTGCCATCGCTACGAACCACCCGAGACGACGGCGCCGGAGGATCCGTTCGGAGCCGCTGCTCGAGCTTTCGCTGCTCGAGGACTCGCCTTCGGAGCTGCCGCTGTCGGAGGAGCTGCTGCCCGAGGACCCGCTGTCGGAGCTTTCGCTGCTCGAGCTTTCGCCGGCGGAGCTGCCTTCGCTGCCGGTGGAGGTTTTCGGGGACTCTTTCGGGGCCGACAGCCCGCTGCTGGTGGAGCTTTTGCCGGTGCTCGTCCGCTTCGTGCCCGAGCTTGAGGTGCTCGCCTTGGTGTGGCCCGGGAAGGCGTTGGCGGCCGCGTCCGCGAGCACGCCGGTGAGGAGGACGCTCCCGGCGATCAGCCAGCGGTTGATGCGGCTCAGCCTCAGCAGGGCGGCGTCCCTGGTGTGGGTGGTGTGGTTGCGCATCGGTGTCGAACCTCCTAGTGGTGGTGGCCCAGGTGCGCGTGCAGCCAGGGCCCGAACTCGGGAATCGTGAGCGCGGCGAGGGCGACGCCCAGGGCGAGCGCGGCCGCAAGCGCGAGGTGGCGGCCCGAGCGGCCGGGCAGCGAGGGCCCGAGGACGTCCCGGCGGGTGTAGTCGGCCCGCAGCGCAGCCGGAAGCGACGGCACGTGCGCGAGCACGTGCAACGAGGTCACCGCCACCCACACGAAGAAGCTGATCTTGTGTACCGGCAGCAGCGCCGATCGCGAAGCGGGGCCCGCGAACAGCAGTGCCACGCCGCTGGCGAACACGACCACGGTGCTGAGCACCACGAGCGGGGCGAGCGCGCGTAGAGCGGCCGGCGGCGCACCCTTGCGGCGGTAGGCGAGGTCCCGCGTGTAATAGCGGGTGAAGCGGTAGCCGGTGCTCGCCAGCTTCAGCGAGACGGGCGCGATCAGCAGCATGCCGACGAACAGGTGCACCCACAGCAGCGGGTGCAGGCGCACGATCGTCACGCCGATCACCGCCAGCAACACGAGCAGCACGGCGCCGGTGGCGCTCGTGAGGCGCTCGTTGCCGCTGGTTCCGCCTCCCAGCCAGCGTTCCGCTCGCCCGCTCTCCGTGACGCGGGAAAGCGGGACAGCGCTCCGAGCGTGTGTCTCGACCATGCAGGCGAGTGTGCGAACGAGCCTTAAGCGGACCCTAACCGCAAGGTGAGAGGTTTCATGGAATCCCCAAGGAACCCGCTGCGGGCGTGCGCGCGGCGCCTATCCTTCGTCGGGAGTATGGAAACGACCGTGGAGCCCCCAGCGGAGGCAGGGGCAGGCGCCGGCCGCGACGGCGGCCACGAGCCAGATTCTCCGAGCGTTCTGGTGATCGAGGACGAGCCCGGGATCGTCGACTTCCTGCGCCGCGGGTTGGCGGCGGACGGATTCCTGGTCGATGCCGCCCTGGACGGCGTCGAGGGCGAGCGGCTTGCGCTGAGCGGGCGGTTTGACGCGGTGGTGCTCGATCTGATGCTCCCCGGCCGAGGAGGCCTGGAGGTCCTCGAGCAGCTCCAGCGTGCGCGGCCGGCGATGCCCGTGATCGTGCTGACCGCGCGGGGGGAGGTCGAGGATCGCGTCCACGGGCTGGAAGCCGGAGCCGTCGACTACCTCGTCAAGCCGTTCTCGATGGTGGAGCTGATCGCGCGCCTGCGCGCGCAGCTGCGGGCGCTCGCACACGCGTCTTCGAGCACGCTGCAGGTGGGGGACATCGAATTGGACCTGCTGACGCGCAAGGTCAGGCGCGGGGGCACCGAGGTGGCGCTGTCGACGACCGAGTTCGAACTGCTCGTGTTCCTCTGCCGTCACCGCGGCGAGGTCGTCACGCGCGAGCAGATCCTCGGCACGGTGTGGGGCTACGAACACGATCCGGGGACCAACGTCGTGGATGTGTACGTCGGTTATCTACGGCGCAAGCTGGCTCGCCGCGACGACCCGGCACCGATCGTGACCGTGCGCTCCGTGGGCTACCGGCTCGGCAGCGCCGGCTGAGGCGGCCCGATGCGAGCCCTTGCTCGACGGCTGGCGCCGCGCGGCCTGCGCTGGCGGCTGGCCGCGTGGTTCACGCTCGTGATGGTGCTGTGCACGGGGATCGTGTTCGTGGCCGTCTACCGGGGCACGGGCACCCAGGTGCGCCAGCAGATCGACCGTGAGCTCGCCGGGGACGCGGCCGAGTTCGCCCACAACCTTCGTGCCGCCGAACCGGGGTCCTACTCCGAGCTGGAGGCGGCCGCGCGGGGCTATCTCCACACCCAGCCGTTCAGTGCGAGCTCGCGGCTGCTGTTCCTGACGCTCCCCGGCGGGCGGACCGTCTCCAACAGCCCCGAGCTCGTCACGGCCGGAGCGCCCGACGACGGCGAGTCGCCCGCCGTGCAGAACAACGAGAACCGCATGGCGCTGAAACTGGTACAGGCGCCGCAGCGCTTCACCACGCTGCCGGCCCCTGACGCCGCCGATGAACTGCGGCTGCTGAAGGTGCCCGTTCGCCTGCACGGCGGCCTGACGGCGACGATCGGCGCCGGCGAGGCGCTGGCGGACGTCTCGCGCGCGCAGGGAAGTGTCGCGCGGGCGTTTGTGCTGGCGGGTCTGCTCGCCCTGGTGGCGGCGCTGATCGCCTCCTACCTGGTCGGCGGACGGGTGTCGGCGCCGCTGCGCAGGATGGCGAACGTGGCCGCCCGCGTGGACGCCGGCGACCTGCATCCCAGGATCGGACACCGCGAGGGCGAGGCGAGCGAGATCGAGGTCCTGACGGACGCCTTCAACCACATGCTCGACCGCCTGACAGAGGCCTTTGCGGGACAGCGGGAGTTCATCGCCGACGCCTCGCACGAGCTGCGCACCCCGCTGACGGTGATCCGCGGGCAGCTTGAGGTGCTGGCCGCCCAGGAGCATCCCCCGGCGCAGGAGGTGCGCCGCGTAGAGGCCCTCGTGCAGGCCGAGGTGGCGCGCGTCAGCCGGCTGGTGGACGACCTGCTGCTGCTCGCCAAGAGCGACCACGCCGAGCGCTTCCTGCGCCCGGAGCCGATCGAGCTGGCCGCATACGTGGAGGAGCTGTGGCAGGGGATGACGCTGCTCGCGGACCGGT
This sequence comes from uncultured Solirubrobacteraceae bacterium, assembly GCA_963846255.1. Classification (GTDB taxonomy): domain Bacteria; phylum Actinomycetota; class Thermoleophilia; order Solirubrobacterales; family Solirubrobacteraceae; genus Palsa-744. The sequence goes on along the minus strand of CAWJVE010000002.1, from coordinate 1,746,657 downwards.
GCTTCGAGCTCGGGCCGCTGCCGCCGGGGACGTTGAGCGCCGACCGCGACCGTCTCGCCCAGGCGCTGCGCAACCTGATCGGCAACGCGATCGACCACACCGCGCCCGAGCAGGGGCTGGTGAGGCTGGCGGTCCACGCCGAGGACGGCGGCTGGGTCCGCTTCGTCGTCGACGACGACGGAGCGGGGATACCGCCCGCCGAGCGCGAGCGGGTGTTCGATCGCTTTCACCGCGTCGACGCCGCCCGCGACCGCGCCTCCGGCGGAGCCGGTTTGGGGCTGGCGATCGTGCAGGCGATCGCCGCCGCTCACGGGGGATCGGCCTCGGCCGCCTCCTCGCCCGCGGGCGGCGCCCGCCTGGAGCTGCTGCTGCCGGGCTTTCGCGCTCCCCGCCGGCGGGCCCGCAGCCGCGGCGGGACGGCCGGCGCGCCCGCCTGACTACGGCAGGATCACCGCCGCCCCGGTGAAGGCCCCGGCGCGGAGGTCCTGCAGCGCATCGCCGGCACGCTCGAGCGGGTAGGGGCTGACGCGGGTGTGGACGTCCGCTTCGTGCGCCACCGCGAGCAGCTCCTCGCCGTCGCGGCGGGTGAGGTTGGCGACCGAACGCAGCGCCCGCTCCTCCCACAGCAGGCTGTAGGGGAACGAGGGGATGTCGCTCATGTGGATGCCGGCGCAGACGACGGTTCCGCCGCGGGCGAGCGCCCTCAGCGCCAGCGGCACCAGCCCGCCCACCGGAGCGAACACGATCGCCGCATCGAGCGGCTGCGGCGGCGGCTCCTCGGAGGCCCCGGCCCAGACCGCCCCGAGCTCCAGCGCGAACGCCTGCGCGGCGTCGTCGCCCGAGCGGGTGAAGGCGTAGACCTCGCGGCCCTGCCAGCGCGCGACCTGGGCGATGATGTGGGCCGAGGCGCCGAAGCCGTACAGGCCCAGGCGGCGGGCCTCGCCGCACATCCGCAGCGCCCGGTAGCCGATCAGCCCCGCGCACAGCAGCGGCGCCAGCTGCTCGTCGGGGTGCTCGTCGGGCAGCGCGAAGCAGTAACGCGCGTCGGCCACGGCGTACTCGGCATAGCCACCGTCGATGTCGCGGCCGGTGAACAGCGCTCGCGGGCAGAGGTTCTCGCGTCCGCTGGTGCAGTACTCGCAGGTGCCGTCGGTCCAGCCGAGCCACGGCACCCCGACCCGCGGGCCGCCCGCCCCTGCCGCCGCCGATCGGGCTCCCGGCGCGACGGCGCCCTCCCCGGCAGCCAACACCTCGGCGACGATCTGGTGGCCGAACACGCGCGGGGGGTGGGGGACGTCGACCTCGCCGTCGAGCAGGTGCAGGTCGGTGCGGCACACGCCGCACGCCCTCACCTTCAGCAGCAGCTGACCCGGCCCCGGCTCGGGAACCGCGAGCTCGCGTTCGCGCAGGGGCGCGCCGACCTCCTCGAAGACCATCGCGCGCATCGTGCCCTTCCCGGCCCGGGACATATCCTGCACCAGTGAATCACCTGCGCGGAGCCTGCCGCGGTGCCGCCCGCGAACGCGCATGAGCGGCCTGCTCTACAGCCACCCCGCCTGCCTGGAGCACGACCCCGGCGTGCTCTCGCCCGGGCACCCCGACACGCCGGAGCGGCTGGCGGCGCTGGAGCGGGCGCTGGCCGAGCACGGCTGGCTCGGATGGGAGCGCCGCAGCGCCCCGGCGGCCAGCGAGCAGCAGCTCGAGCTCGTCCACAGCGCCGAGCACGTGCGCGCGATCCGTGAGCTGTGCGCCGCCGGGGGAGGAGCGATCGACCCCGACACCTTCGCGGTCGAGGCCTCCTTCAGGGCCGCCAGGCACGCGGCGGGAGCGGCCGTCGCGCTCGCGGGCGCGCTGGTGGCGAGCGAGGCGCCGGCGGGCTTCTGCGCCGTGCGGCCGGCCGGCCACCACGCCGAGCGGGACCGCGCGATGGGCTTCTGCCTGTTCAACAACATCGCCGTCGCGGCCGCTGCGGCGGTGGCCGAGCTCGGTCTCAGCCGCGTGTTCGTGCTCGACTGGGACGTCCACCACGGTAACGGCACGGCGGAGATCTTCGAGGCCCGCAGCGACGTCCTGTTCGCGAGTATCCACCAGTGGCCCCTGTACCCGGGCAGCGGGCGCCCGCAGGAGCGCGGGCGCGGCGAGGGGGAGGGGTACACGATCAACCTGCCGGTGCCGCCGGGCTCCGGCGAGGCGCTGTGGCTCGGCCTGCTCGACCGGGTCCTGCTCCCCGTGGCGGCCGCCTATCAGCCGCAGCTGATCCTGATCTCGGCCGGGTTCGACGCCCACGAGGGCGACCCGCTCGCCCACTGCCGCCTCAGCACCGGCTCGTTCGTGGAGATGGCGCTGCGCGTGCGGGCGCTGGCCCGTCAGCTAGGGGTCGGCATCGGGATGGTGCTCGAGGGCGGCTACAACGTCCCCGTGCTGTCGGAGTGCGTGCTCGCCACGCTCCCGGCCCTGCTCGGCGACGAGCAGCCGCGGGCGGCGCCCCCGCTGCAGTCCGACGAGCAGGAGCTCGTGGCGGGAGCCCTGGCCCAGGTAGGCCGATCCTGGACTTTGTAGAGCCGCGTCGCGGCCCGGCGCGAGGTCGTTCGAGGTGTCCGTTTCCGCGTGCTTGCGCGGCGGGGTGGGGTGGTAGGGTTGGACTAGAAGTAGCGGGCCATTCGATCGTCCACGGATCAAGTGAGCCGACCATGAGCGGATACGGGAAGCGCGTTGTGGGGACGGCATTCGTCACCGTCGCGGTGTTGGCCGCGATCGTGCTCTACGTCACGCTGTATCTGACGAACGTGCCGGGGTCGGTCGCGGCGACGCACACGCCGCTCGGCGCACAGCTCTACCTCGCCTCCGTCCCGGCGGCCGAAAAGACCGATCCCCACAACACCTGGGTCTCGTTCTACTCCGTCAACGCGACCGCCGGCAACTGGCAGCACAAGACGACCTACGAACTCCCGGCCAACACGCTGGTGCGCATCACGATCTACCAGTTCGACGGCCCCTCGGGCCTGCGCAACCCGTTCATCAGCCAGGTCGCCGGCACCGTCGGAGGCGTGATGAGCCTCGACGGGAAACTCACACGGTCGATCCCGCCCGAAGAAGCCTCGCACGCATGGGCGATCCCGCAGATGGGCGTCTCCGTGCCGCTGCAGGGCGTGGCAGAAGAAACCAAGGGAGCGTGCGAACAGGCCCCGTGCTCGCTCGCCAACGCGCACCACACGATCTCCTTCGTGATCCACACCCCGGGCAAGGGTCTCTACCGCTGGCAGTGCTTCGTGCCGTGTGCGGCGGGTTACATCCAGGGCTTCGGCGGCCCGATGCAGACGGTCGGGTACATGGGCGGCTTCATCAAGGTCGTATGAGCGCCGAGGCGCCCACGCGGGACGAGCGTCCGCGTCACGACGTTCGCAATGTCGTGCTGTTGTGGTTGGTGGCGAGCGCGATCATGACGCCGATCGTCGTCTACGTCTTCGGGCCCCACCTGCCGCCTGGGCATGGGACCAACGAAGCGGCGGGCCAGGTCATCGACAACACGGTGCTGCTGGCGACCGCGACGCCGATCGCGCTGGGCGTGCTGCTGTTCATCGCCTACTGCCTGTGGGCGTTCCGGGACCGCGAACCGCAGCTGCAGGCGGACGGCCCGCCCACGCGGGGCAACTCGAGCGTGCAGTTCTGGTGGATCGTGGCGACCGCGACTGTGGCGCTGTCGCTGACCGGCTACGGCACGATCAGGCTGCTCGAAACCGGCGCCGGCGGCGGCCAGGGGCCCGAACCGATCGCGATTCCGGCGCACGCCAACCGCGCGCTGCAGGTGCAGGTGATCGCTCAGCAGTGGCAGTTCACCTACCGGTGGCCGTCCTTCGGCGGCGTCGAGACGCGTGAAATCGAGCTTCCGGCACACACGCTGGTCGAGTTCAACGTCACCTCGCTCGACGTGATCCACTCCTTCTGGGCGTATCAGCTCGGGGTCAAGGCCGACGCCAACCCGGGTGTCAACAACATCGCCTACGTCACGACCAGGGGACCGCTCCCGTTCGAGGTCCGCTGCGCCGAGCTCTGCGGCGTGTGGCACGGATACATGTACAACCCCGGCCGCGTCGTGCCGCGGACACGGTTCGCGTCCTGGATCGCCCAGCAACGGGTTCGGAACGCGCCCGGGACGCGGAACCTCGAACCGTACTCGAAGACCTACTTCCCCGAACCGCAAAGGAGGGGCGGATGAGCGCGACGGAGCCCGACCAGATGTCCACCGGGTCGATGCCGGCAAGCACGCCCCTGTGGCGACGGCTGATCGGCTTCAACCTGCTCACGGGGATCGTGCTCGGCATCGGCGGTTGGTTCCTCGGCCACTGGATCGGTACAAAGATCACAGGCCAGAACCTGGCCTACTACTCCGAAGAGGCGGGCGAAAACGACATCGCGATCCTGCTGGGCTACACGCTCGGGGTGCTCGGCTTCCTGATCGGCCTCGGCTTCGCCGTCTATCCGATCCAGCGGCTGCTCGGCCACCAGCCGACGCTCGCCGAGCGGGAGTCACACGAACACGGGCTGCTGCGCTACTTCAGCCTCTCGACCGACCACAAGGTGGTCGCCAAGCAGTACATGGTCGGCGTCGGGTTCTTCTTCTTCATCGGCGGGCTGAACGCGATGCTGATCCGCACCGAGCTGCTGCAGCCCAACACCCACGTGTTCGGCGCGAACCAGTACCTCACGCTCGTCGGGATGCACGGTTCGATGATGATGGGCATCTTCACCTCGGGTGTGCTCGGGCCGTTCGCGAACTGGCTCGTGCCGATCATGATCGGCTCCCGGCGGATGGCCTTCCCGCGCATCGAGTCGCTCACCTTCTGGCTGCTGATGGCCGGCGGCGTGATCCTGATCACGACCATCTTCTTCGGCGGCTTCCAGACCGGCTGGACCGGCTACCAGCCGCTCGGCGCGCAGGGCACCGCGGGCTACGACGCCTACATCGGCTTCTTCGCGCTCGTCGGCCTGTCGATGACCCTGCTGGGCTTCAACCTGATCGCGACCATCGTGACGATGCGTGCTCCGGGCATGACCTGGTCGCGCCTGCCGATCTTCGTGTGGTCGGTGCTCGCGACCTCCGGGCTGATGGTGCTGGCGGCTCCGACGCTGATCGCGACGCTGCTGATGGCGGCGATGGACCGGACCGTGCAGACGGCCTTCTTCATCCCCGGCCAGGGGGGGAGCGCCTATCTGTTCCAGAACCTGTTCTGGGTGTTCGGGCATCCCGAGGTCTACGTGCTGGCGCTCCCCGGCTTCGGGATCGTGCTCGAGCTGCTGCCCGTGTTCACCCGCAAGCCGCTGTGGGGCTACCGACTCGCGGTCGCGGGGATGCTCGGGGTCGGGATCCTGAGCTTCTTCGTCTGGCAGCACCACCTGTTCGTCTCCGGCCTGAACGCCGACCTGCGCCCGTTCTTCTCGCTCTCCACCGAGCTGATCTCGATTCCCACCGGGTTCATCTTCCTGTCCGCCCTCGGCACGCTGTGGCGCGGGCGCATCCGCTTCACGGTGCCGATGCTGTTCTGCCTGGCGTGGGCGTTCAACTTCCTCTGGGGCGGCGTCTCGGGGATCTTCCTGGCGGACGTCCCGAGCGACGTGACCACGCACGGCAGCTTCTTCGTGATGGCCCACTTCCACTACACGATCATGGGCGGGCTGATCTTCGCGTTCTTCGCGGCGATCTACTACTGGGTTCCGAAGATGTACGGCTTCAAGCTCAACGAGCGCCTTGCGAAAGTGCACTTCTGGGTCATGTTCATCGCCTTCAACTCGACCTTCGCCCCACTCTTCGCGCTCGGCTTCCTGGGCATGCCCCGGCGCGTTGTGACCTATGCCACCAACCTGCAGGGACTGAACGACTGGGTGACCGTCTCCGCGTACGTGCTCGGGCTCTCACTGCTCCTGTTCCTGGTGAACGCGGTCTGGTCGCTGGTCTTCAAGCGCGAGCCCGCTGAGCGCAACCCGTGGCAGTCGAAGTCGATCGAGTGGACGCTGCCGACGCCGGTCCCGCTCCACGACTTCGAGCACCTTCCCGTGTTCGACGGCGATCCCTATCCCTACGGCGACGAACGCACGCCGATGCCGGCGGTCGCGCCGGCCGGGGGAGGTGTGTAGACGATGGAGGCATCGGCTCCACTCGCTGACAACGTCCAGGCCGAGCCCCCGGACTGGCAGCCGCAGGCGCTGCGGCTCGCCGGGCGACTCCTGTGCGGCTCGGCCACGTTCTTCTTCCTGGCCTTCCTGTTCGCGTACTTCTACCTGCTCGCGCTGAACACCAACGGCCACTTCAGGATCGGTCACACGCAGCCGCCGGTCGGGTTCGGTACCGCGATCGCGGGCCTGATGCTGATCGGTGCGATCGTCTATCGCCTGGCCGCGAAGCGGCCGTTCGGGGACGTGCTGCCGGCGGGGATCGTGGCGCTGGTGTGCACCCTGGCCGCCGTCGCGCTGCAGTTCTACGAGTACACGACGCTCAGCTTCGGCGCCGCGAGCGGCGGCTTTGCAGCGGTCTTCTTCGGCTGGACCGTCTGGTACGCGGTGGTCGCGCTGATCGGCGCCTGCTGGATCGAGATCCAGGTCGCGAGTCTCCTGCGCCGGCGAGCCGGGGCCAGCGAGCAACGCGTGCAGCGCGAGGGCGTCCCGGCCGACGATGAAGTGCTGCTGCGCGCGGGCATCGAGGCTTCCTCCTTCTACTGGGCGTACTTCACCGCGATCGGCGTGATCGCGTTCATCGTCCTGTACCTGGTCTGACGCGATGGACCTCAGCAACTGGTCCTGGGATCCCTCGCTCTTCTATGTAGTCCCCGCCGCCGTCCTCTACGCACTCGGGAGCCGGCCGAAGGCGGGGCGCCCGAGCGCGCTCCAGGCCGCAGCCTTCTACACCGGGCTGCTTGCGCTCGTGATCGCAGTCGACTCGCCGATCGACGCCTACGCCGACGAACTGCTGTGGGTGCACATGCTCCAGCACATCATCCTGCTGACGGTCGCCCCACCCCTGATCCTGCTGGGGCGGCCCTGGCCGACGATGTGGCGGGCGCTCCCGCGCCGCTCGCGCAGCGCGATCGCGCGTGAAGTGTCCCGCTCGCCCGTCGCGGCACCGGTGCGGGCGCTTGCGAAGCCGCTGGCGGCGTGGATCGTTTTCAACGCGGCGATCGTCGTGTGGCACATCCCCTCCGCCTACGACCTCACGGAGCGCAACGGCCTCGTGCACGCGGCCGAGCACGCGATGTTCTTCTTCTTCGGCCTTCTGTTCTGGGCCCGGGTGATCGACACGGGGCCGCTGCGTCCGCGCCTGCAGTGGCCGGCCCGGATCGCCTACATCGTGGGCGCCATGATCGTCGGCTGGGTCCTGGCGATCGTGTTCGTCGTCGCACCGGAACCGATCTACGCGCACTACGCGAACCTTCCGAGCCGTCCCGGCGGCATCAGCGCGCTGACCGACCAGCAGCTCGCCGGCGGGATGATGTGGGTGGGCGGCTCGATCGCGTACACGATCGCGCTGCTGATCGCGATCTACAAGTGGGTCGCGCCCGAGCAGCCCCCACGCGCGCCGGTACTGGACACGGTCGCCTACCCGGGTCCACCCGGCGGCTCCCCGTCGCCACACAACGGCTCACCCGTTCCGGTGGGGCCGGAGGTACTGCAAACGAGATGAGGAGGCCGATCAGATGACAACCGTGGTGCTGGCCGCGTCGTACCTCTCGGCGTCGCTGCTGAGCATGCTCGTCCCGATCGCCTCGGTGGTCGCCGTGCTCACCTGGGGCGTCGTGCAGATCCGCCGCCACGAGCGTCGCCGCGAGGACGTGGAAGCGGGCCACGCCTCGGCGCCGGCCGCGGGGGCGGCCGACGGGTCGCGCGCGGTGCCGGGCGACCGATGAACCCGCCACTGCGGCGGCGACGGCCTCCACCTCAGTAGCGTCCGCAGCGATGCAGCCGCAGACCCGTGGGTCGGACACCCGCAGGGGACTCTTGCTCGCAGCCCTCGTCGCTGTCGGGATCGCCGTGCTTGTGGTCGGCGCGCTCGCGTTCACCCGCAAGTCCGCCTCCCCACAGTCTCAGCTCACCGCGCTGGCGCGCAACCCGACGCTCGATCCGGGCACCCCGATCGACGGGGTCGCCCCCGGGTTCACGCTGATCGATCAGTTCGGGCGCCACGTCTCGCTGTCCTCGTTCCACGGCAAGGTCGTGATCCTTGCGTTCAACGACCCGGAGTGCACGACCATCTGCCCGCTGACCACGACGGCGATGGTCAAGGCCAAGCGGCTGCTGGGGCCGGCGGGAGCCCACGTGGAACTGCTGGGAGTGGGTGCGAACCCTGACGTGACCGACACCCGCTCGGTGCGGGCCTACTCGGAAACGCACGGGATGATGTACGCCTGGCACTTCCTCAACGGTCCGCTCCCACAGCTGAAGCGGGTCTGGCACGCGTACGGCATCGAAGCGCGAATCGTGGCGGGGGAAGTCGACCACACCCCCGCCGTGTACGTAATCGACGGGCAGGGGAGACTCTCGCGGCTGTTCGAGACCCAGATGTCCTACTCCAGCGTCGGACAGCTGGCAGACCTGTTCGCCCACGCGGCGTCGAGCCTGCTGCCTGGGCATCCGGCGGTTCGTGCCGAGGCCTCCTACGCCCAGGTTCCGCTGATCGAACCGACTGCCCGGGTGACGCTGCCGCGGGCCGGTGGCGGCCGCGTGCAACTCGGCCCGAGCGCCAAGCCCCACCTGATCCTGTTCTTCGACACGTGGGATTCGGAGGTGACGAGCCTGTCGCGGGAACTCGAGGCACTCGATTCCTACGCGACATCGGCGAGCCGCGAGGGACTGCCGCCGCTGACGGCCGTCGATGAGGGAAGCGTGGAGCCATCGCCCAGCTCACTCCCGCGCTTCCTGCGCTCACTGCCCCACCCTCTCGCCTACCCGGTCGCGATCGACTCGAGCGGTCAGGTCGCGGACGGCTACAGGGTGCAGGACGAGCCGTACCTGGAGCTGATCTCGCCGTCGGGCTCGTTCCTCTGGTACCACGACGTGAGCGCCGGAGGGTGGCCGTCGCGGGCGAACCTGGAGGAACAGATCCACGCGGCGCTCGCCCCGGCCCCGCGCTCGACGCCGACAGGGGCGGATGCGAAGGCACACCTCGCGAGCTCGCCCCCGCCGCTGGCGGAACTCCATGACCAGGCCGGTCAGCTGCTCGGCTCCGAGCGGGCGCTCGCGGCTCGCATACGCAGCCTGCGCGGCTATCCCGTGGTGCTCAACGTGTGGGCCTCCTGGTGCCCGCCCTGCCGGGCGGAGTTCCCGCTGTTGGCCGACGCATCGGTGAAGTACGGACGCAAGGTCGCCTTCCTCGGCGCCGATACCGAAGACCAGGCGACGAGTGCCCGCTCGTTCCTCGCCGGTCACCCCGTCGCCTACCCCAGCTACCAGGCCACCACGGAAGATCTCAGCTCGCTCGCGGCCTTCGAGGGCGTCCCCACGACGATCTTCTTCGACCGCTCGGGAAAGCTCGCCTACCTGCACTCCGGCCAGTACGAGGCGCAGGGGACGCTCGACCGCGACATCGAAACCTACGCGCTCGGGGAGTGAGCGCTCATTCTTCTTCGCCGGCGAGGTCCTTCTGCTGGGCAGGTTCGATGAGGTGGAAGTCGTTCGAGCGGACGGGGAAGGCGCAGTAGGCGTCAATCGTGCCGACGTTGCGGACGGTCCCGTGGTCGTCCTCGCAGCGCCCTTCGTTGGCGTCGTATTCGTACTTCTCTTCCGGGGTCGCAGGCTTCGCCAGGGATCGGCCCCCTGCGATCGGTTCCCGCCCGCTGGGACCGGCGCCCGTGCCGGTGCGCGCGACCGTGGCACTGCCGGTGCTGCCGGTCGTGTTCTGAGCGCTCGCGCCACATCCGGCGAGTGCCGCGCTTGCCGCGAGCGCGCTCACCAGGCCGCCCAGAGAGAGTGAACGGGTCATAGGGCTCCTACCGCCCGTCAGCCGAAGAACAGCTCGGCCGTCTGGTACAGGCCCGGGTCCAGCAGCTTCGGCTCGCGCAGCGCCTGCGCCAGCGGGACCTCGACGATCTGGGTACCGGAGAGGGCGACCATGCTGCCCGAGCGTCCGGCCGCCGCGGCCTCGAAGGCGGCCACCCCGAAGCGGGTTGCCAGCACGCGGTCAAACGCCACCGGGGTGCCCCCGCGCTGGACGTGGCCGAGGATCGTGACGCGCGTCTCATAGCCGGTGCGGCTCTCGATCTCCTTCTCGAGCAGCACGCCGATGCCGCCCAGGCGGGCGTGGCCGAAGGCGTCGGTGGCGGCGTCTTCGCGCACCTGCAGCGTGCCCTCGCGCGGAGTGGCACCCTCGGCCACGACCACGATCGAGAAGCTGCGACCGCGGGCGTGACGGGCGCGCAGGTGGGCCACCACGTCCTCGATGTCGAATGGCCGCTCGGGCACGAGGATCGCGTCGGCGCCGCCGGCGATCCCGGCGTGGGTGGCGATCCAGCCGGCGTGCCTGCCCATCACCTCCACCACCATCACCCGGTCGTGGGACTCGGCGGTCGTGTGCAGGCGGTCGATCGCGTCGGTGACGATCTGCACCGCGGTCTGGAAGCCGAAGGTCACGTCGGTGCCGCCGAGGTCGTTGTCGATCGTCTTGGGCACGCCCACGATCGCCACACCATCGCCGTGCAGGCGCAGCGCCACCCCGAGCGTGTCCTCGCCGCCGATCGGGATCAGCACGTCGATCTCGCGGGCGTCGAGCGTGGCCCTGACGGCCGCCGTGCCGCCGGCGCCGTCGGCGTAGGGGTTGGTGCGGGAGGTGCCGAGAATCGTGCCGCCGCGCGGCAGGATGCCGGCAGTGCTCTGCATGTCCAGCTCGATCGCGTCGTCGCGCAGCACGCCCGCCCAGCCGTGGCGGAAGCCGAGGAAGGTGTGGCCCCCGCCGGCCAGCCCGCGCCGCACGACCGCGCGGATGACGGCGTTCAGCCCCGGGCAGTCGCCGCCCCCGGTGAGCACCCCGACGCGCGTCACGCGGCCGTCAGATCCCCTGCCCCGGCAGGAACTCGTTGCTGAAGGGAGGCAGTTCGGCCCCCGGCGGGTGACTGGTCAGCCGCTGCTGGTACATCCATTCGGCGAAGTGCGCCCAGGCGCTCGGTTCCTGCCAGCCGAACGGCCTGCCGGGCGGGGGCTGCGCCGCCGGCAGCGTGCGCCGGATCGATTCGAGCTGGAGCTTGTGCTGCAACGAGGGGTTGGCCTTGACGATCAGCGCCGCCGCGGCCGCCGGGTTGGCGCGCACCTCGCGCTCGCCGCGGCTGAGCGCCTGCAGGAACGCACGCAGGTCCTGCCCGCGGGTGCGGGCCTCGTCTTCGCGCACCACCAGCACCAGCTCGTCGTAGGTGGGAACGCCCGCCTTGTCGACCGGGATCACGACCGGCGAGCGGTGCGCCAGGGCGAGCTGGACGGCCTCGTAGTTCCAGTACCCGCCGAGCGTCGCGTCGACCTTGCCGGACAGCATCGCCGGCACCAGGTTGAAGCCGACGTTGACTTCCTTGGTCGCCCCCGCGCTGAGGTGGGCGGCGTGCAGGGCCGCCGTCAGCATCGCCGCCTGGTAGGGGATCCCGGCCGTCCCCACGGTCTTCCCTTTCAGATCGGAGACGCTGTTGATGTGCGCGCCCGGGAGGGCGATGATCGACGTCAGCGGGCGCTGCACGAGCGCGCCGATCGAGACCACCCGCAGGCCCTGGTCGCGCGCCAGCAGCAGCTCGGGCTCATAGGAGACCGCCATGTCCACCTTGCCCGCGGCGAGCAGCTTCAGCGGTTCGTCGGTCTGCGAGGGCGCGATCAGCTTCACGTCGAGGCCCACGGCGCGGAACTCGCCGTGTGCGAGCGCGGTGTAGAGGGCCGCGTGGTCGGCGTTGGGGAACCAATCGAGCATCACCGCGAAGGGCTTCGCGCCCGGCGCGCTGAGCGCGTCCTGCTTGGCCCCGCAGGCCCCGAGCGCGAGCAGGCAGGCGAGCGCCAGGCAGGCTGCCAGCCCACCCCGTGCACGCTTCACCGCACCACCCCCGCGCCTGCTCCCATCAAGGTCGCGCCCCATCACGCCAACCCCGCGGCGGGCGTCCGCCGCCAGGGCGCGAGCCGCCGTTCGGCGACCGCCAGGCTGTAGAAGCACGCGACCGCGAAGGCGAACAGCAGCACCGTGGCAGCGTACGCCCGCGCGGTCTGGAAGCCGCCGGCGTCGAGCACGATCTCGCGCCCGAGGCCCGTGTAGGTGCCAGTGGTGGGGGTGCTGGTCTCGGCGATGAAGGCGCCGATCACGCCCACCGCGAGCGCGATCCTGGCGCCGCTGAGGGCGGCCGGCAGCGCCGCCGGAAGCTCGGCGAAGCGCAGCGACTGCCAGCGCGAGGCGTCGAGCGTGCGCAGCAGCTTCACACGCTCGGGGTCCAGCGAGGCGAGCCCGTCGATCGTCGTCACGAGCACGGGAAAGAAGCAGATCAGGGCGATCACGATCAGCTTGGGGAAGATCCCGAACCCCCACCAGAACACCAGCAGCACGCCGACCACCGGAATCGGGATCGCCTGCGAGCCGACGGCCAGCGGGTAGAAGGCGCGCCGCAGCACGGGGGAGACGTGGATCGCGATCGCCATCGCCAGCCCTCCCGCCAGCGCCAGCGCGAGCCCCAGCAGGACCTCCTCGGCGGTGACGGCGAAGTTGTGGGCCAGCAGGCCGCTGTTGTCCCACAGCGCCGAGGCGACTTCGTGGGGGGCCGGGAGCACGGCGGCTTCCACGCCCCCGAGATCGCAGTAGAGCTCCCACAGGCCGAGCAGGGCCAGCGCCAGCAGCGCGGCCGGGGCGATCCGGCGCAGCGAGGCCCTCACGCTCCCGCTCCCGCGCCGGCGAGCGCCTGCAGTGCGAGTGCCCGCAGCGCCGCCACCTCGGCATCGCCCGCCCGGCGCGGGCGTGGGAGCGACACCTCCAGCTCGGCCAGCACGCGGCCGGGCCGCCGCGAGAGCACGACCACGCGGTCGCCCAGCACGATCGCCTCCTCGACGTCGTGGGTCACCAGCAGGACGGTCCGTGGCTCGAGCTGCAGGCTGCGGGAGAGCCACTGCTGCATCTCGCTGCGGGTGATCGCGTCGAGTCCGGCGAAGGGCTCGTCCAGGCACAGCAGCTGCTTGCCGGACAGCAGCGTGCGGGCGAACGCCACCCGCTGGCGCATGCCCCCGGAGAGCTCTTCCGGGCGGGCACGCTCGAAGCCCTCCAGGCCGAGCTCGCAGAACAGCTCCTGGGCGCCGGCGTTGGCGGTCTTGCGCCGCTGCCCCGCGAGCCGCAGGCTGAGGGCGGCGTTCTCGAGCGCGTCGAGCCAGGGCAGCAGCAGGTCGCGCTGGGGCATCAGCACGGCCGGCGGCCCCTGCACGGTCCCGCGGTCGGCCGCTCGCAGCCCGCACACCACTTCCAGCAGCGTGGTCTTGCCGCAGCCGCTCGGGCCGACGACGGCCACGAGCTCCCCGGCGCCCGCCCGCAGCGAGACCCCGTCGAGGGCGCGCACCGGCGCTCCCCGCTCGGAGGGGTACGTCAGCTCGAGGCCCTCGACCGCCAGCTCCCGCCCCGGCGCCGGCGCGCCGGCGCTCCCCACCGGCACGAGCGGCGCAGCCCCTGCTGGCGATCTGGTTGCTGTTATCACGGCACTCCCTTCGCGGGCATTACCCCACAGGTTCGAAGGGTCGACGCCGGGGGAAGGATCGCTTCCCGTGCGCCATCTCAGCCAGCCTGCCCGCCAGCACCCCTGGTGTGTCGTCTCTGCAGGCGCGATGCTAGCGCCCGGCGCCCACCACCGGGCGCGTGAGCGCGCGTACGAAGTCCTCGAGCTGTGCCGTCGTCCAGCACTCGAAGGCCACGCAGTACTGCTCGTAGGCGGCGATCACCGAGTCGCCGTAGTTCCAGTACAGGCGCGGCTCGGGGTTCAGCCAGAAGGTCCGCCCGGCGCGGGCCGCGACGTGCGCGAACACCTCGGCCCGCGGGTCGCGGCCGTTGGTGCGTGCGTCGCCGAGCACGATCACCGTGGCCCGCGGGTGGAGGTCGTCCTCGACCTGCTCGAGGAACTCCGACCACACGCGCCCGTAGTCGGTGTAGCCCGAGATGTCGGCCACGCCGGCGTCACCGGAGATGCGTTCGCTGACGGCTTTGAAGTTGCGCTCGCGTTCGAAGATGTCGGTGACCTCGGAGATCCGCTCGATGAACACGAACGACCGCATCTTGCGGAAGGTGTCGTGCAGCGCGTGCAGCACCGACAGGAAGAACACCGATGCCGAGGTCACGCTCGTGGAGACGTCGCACAGCACGTAGATCTCCGGGCGGCGCGGGCGCCTGGGGCGGAACTTCAGCTCCACGGGCACGCCGCCCGTCTGCAGCGAGGCGCGCATCGTGCGCCGCACGTCGACGTGGGCGTGGCGCCGGTGCCCGCGCGCCTGCAGTCCCTGCGTGGCCAGCCGCCGGCGCAGCTGGGCCACCACCCTGTGCACCGCTGCGAGGTCCGCGAGCGGGCCCGACGGCAGCGCCCGGTCGAGCTCTCCCAGCGGCCGCGACGGTGGCAGGTTGCCGGTGCGTTCGATCTGCGAGCGTTCGAGCTCGCGCCGCAGCAGCGCCTCGAAGCGCCGCAGCGCGTCGCGCGGCAGGCCGTCGCGCCGCGGGTCCCCCTCCGGGAGCTCGGGCTGGGGCTCGGCGCGCAACCCCAGCGCACGGCGGATGCGCTGGACGTCCACCCCGATCACCCCGGAGCCCTCCTGACGGCGCGCCAGCGCGGCGATCGCCAGGCGGGCGAGGTCGCGCATGGCGCCCTCCGAGCCGTCCCTCAGGGCGGCGGCGATCTGGGCCCGCAGCGACTCCAGCTCCTCCTCGGAGAGCTCATCGAGCCCGATCGCCGCTTCCTCGCTGACGCCCTCGCGCTGCGCCGCCACCTCGACGTGGCGGAAGAAGAAGCGCTCGAACACGAGCTCGAACACGCGGCGATCCTCCTGGCTCTTGGCGAGCGTGGCGGCCAGCGCCTCGCGGAAGTCGTCTTTCGAGGTCCAGCTGACCTCTCCCAGGACGTCGAAGGCGTCGAGGATCTCCGACGTGCCGATCGCGATCCCTTCTCGGCGCAGCTCCTCGCCGAGCTCGAGTATCCGGGCCGGCAGCCCCTCGGCGGGCTGCTCAGGCGACATCGGCCGGCGAGCGCAGCTTCAGGCCCACCCGCTCTGCGACCACGTCCATGTCGGTGCGGTGCTTGACGATCACCGACATCGTCTCGTTGAAGGCGTCCTCGTCGATCTCGCTCACGCCGAGCAGCAGCAGCGCTCGCGCCCAGTCGATCGACTCGGCGATCGAGGGCGGCTTCTTGAGGTCGAGGTCGCGCACCATGCCGATCACCTCGACCAGCCGCCGGGCCACGGACGCAGACAGGTCTGGGGCGTGCAGATGGACGATTTCGAGCTCGTGCTCGAGGTCCGGGTAGTCGAGCCACAGGTACAGGCAGCGCCGCTTCAGCGCCTCGGTCAGCTCACGCGAGTTGTTGGAGGTGAGCAGCACGACCGGGTGCGTGCGCGCGCTCAGGCGACCGAGCTCGGGGATCGAGATCTGGAACTCGGACAGGACCTCCAGCAGCATCGCCTCGAACTCCTGGTCGGTCTTGTCGATCTCGTCGATGAGCAGCACCACCGGCTGCTCGGAGGTGATGGCCGTCATCAGCGGCCTGGCGAGCAGGAACTCCTCGCCGAAGATGTCCTCCTGCACGGCGTCCCAGCCGGCCCCCGCCGCCTCGGTCTGGATGCGCAGCAGCTGCTTGCGGTAGTTCCACTCGTACAGCGACTTGGCCTCGTCGAGGCCCTCGTAGCACTGCAGCCGCACGAGCTCGCGCTGCAGGTGGGCGGCGAGCGCCTTCGCGAGCTCGGTCTTGCCGACCCCGGCCGGGCCCTCGACGAGCACCGGCTTGCCGAGCTTGATCGCCAGGTAGGCGACCAGCGCGGTCGCCTCGCCCGGCAGGTAGCCGACCTCGCGCAGCCCGGCGGCGAGCTCTGCGACCGAGGAGGGCGAGGAGGGCTGTTGGGCGGAGCTTGCGATAAGGAGGCCATGATAGGCGCCGTCCACCGCCGGCCGCCGGCCGGGCGGGCGCCTACCGCTTCAGCGTGAGCGTGCCCGTCGCGCTGGCGGCGTTGCCCGCCAGGTCGGTCGCATTCAGCGTGACCGAGTAGCTGCCGGGCGTGTTGGGCGTCGGCCACAGCAGTTTCGGGTGGCCCCCCGCGACGGTCGCCGCGACCGTCCACACGACCTTCGAGCCGCGCCTGATCGTGAGCCTCACCGCGGAGATCTTCGACAGCGACACGGTCACGCCGGCGCGGGTTCCGGTGCGCAGCGTGCTCGACAGCAGGGAGACCACGGGCGGGGTCGTCAGGTCGGCGGTGAAGCGCTGGGCGGTGGTGCAGTAGATGCCGTCGGCGGTGAGCGGCGTGGGCGGGCCGAGTGGGAGCCCCTTGCTCGTCCGTTCGCACAGGTGCTGCAGGAATTCGGTGAGCAGTTCGTGGTAGTTGAGGTTCGATTCCCCGAACTGGTCGTAGAGGCTCCAGGCCCCGGTGTCGTAGCGCGGAACGAGCGTCCGGGCCTCGGCGTCGCCGGCTTCGAACAGAGCCTCCCCGACGGGGTCCTTGGTGATCGAGGTGTAGTCGTAGAGCCCGACCAGGGACTGGATGAAGCCGTTGAGGATGCGATCCGAGGGGGCGAAGGAGTACTGCGCGTAGAGCGCCGCCCCGGCGGCGGCGTCGACCCGGACGCCCTGCGGGGGCGGGGTGCGGAAGATCCCCAGCGCCTGCTGGGCGGCGGTCAGCAAGGCCGCTTCGTGGAAGCGCGAGTAGGCGCGCGCCAGCAGCTGGATCGCGGTGCCCTGCGAGAGCCCGCTGGTCCACGGCGGGGCGCCGCCGTCGAAGCTGAACATGTACTCCCAGGCGATCCCCCCGGCGCGGGCGGTCGCGAGCGGGATCACTTCCGCGAGCAGCTGGCGCAGGTGCGTGTTTTCGTGCGCCGAGAAGTAGCCGTTGCCCTCGCCGAAGGTACCCAGCCACTGGATCTGGAGGCCCTGGCCGGGATAGTGCTCCCAGACGATCTCGCTGTCGGGGAACGAGATCCGCTGCGATGACCCCAGCAGCGGTTCGGTGGTCCACCATTGGCGGTTGCGTTCCAGTGTCAGGAACACGATCGGCAGCCGCGAGGGAATCAGCTGGTGGGAGGCGGCCAGCGCCTGGGTGTTGGTCAACACGGCCTGCAGTTCGGCGCGGCGCGTACCGCTGAGGTTGCCGACGGAGTGTTTGGCGGCCACGTAGATCGCCAGGTCCTGGCTGTAGGTGGCGGGTTCGATTTCGGCGCTGTGCAGCAGCGCCGACAGCGCTCCGCTGACGGTCGGGCCGCGGCTGGCGGCGGCCCGTGCCGTGGCCAGACCGGGCGCCGATGCCATCGCGAGCAACGACGCGAGCAGCAGCCCGCCGATCAGCCTGGTGCGCACGCGCGCCATGGTACGCTCGCCCGCCTGCGCCGGAGCCATCGCCCGCCGCCCCGGCGGGTTGCAGGGTGAGAGCATGACCACCGGAAACCGTCCGACCCGCGCCAGTTGCGCTCTGGCCGCGCTGACGGCGAGCGTGCTCGTGCTGGCGGTCTCGTGCGGCGGCTCGGGCCACCATGCCCCCAACCGTGCGTCGGCCTCCCAGCTCGTGGGGCAGGCGCTGGGCGGCCAGACGGCCGTTCGCAGCGGCCTGGTCCAGCTTTCGCTGACCCTGTCCGAGCCGGGCGCCCGCAAGACGTTCGTGCTGCAGTCCGCGACCCGCTTCCGGGTGCCCGCGCCGGGCGCGCCGGCGAGCCTCGCAATCACGCTGGAGATGGGGTCCGAGAACGGGTCGAGCGCCCCGCCGGCGCTGCGACTGGCGCTGGCCTCGGGCTCCCGTGGCATCTCGCTGAGCGTCCAGGGCCGGCCCGTGCATGTCGGCGCCGAAGCCGAGCGCGCACTGCAGGCCGGGTACGCCCAGCTGTCCGGCGAAGCGGCTGGCGCCGGCGGTTCCTCCGTTGCGCCCTTCGGCCTGAACGCCGCGCAGTGGCTGCAGGATCCCCGCTACGTGACCCCGGTCGCCGAACGCTCGGCCGAATCGGTTCACCTCCGTGCCGCGCTCGCGCTGGCCCCCTTCCTACACGACGTGCGGCGGCTGGCCGGCGTGTCAGCGGCACTGGAAGCGGCCGCTGGCCGGGCGGGCGCCGGCTCGCTCGCGCTGGCCCTCTCGAGGGCAGCCTCGCTGGACGAAGGAGGCGGCACCGTCGACCTCTACGCCGACCCCCGCAGCTGGCTCCCCAGGACCCTCCACGCGACCGTGAAGGTGCACCCTGACACCGCTGGGCGCTCCCTGCCCCGAGCGTCCTCATCGCCCCCCGTGTCGATTGCGCTGGCGATGGAATTCACGGCGCTCGGCGAGCCGGCCGGGGCCGGGTCCAGCTGATAGGTCTCTGAGGCCGCGTTGGGATTGACCCTTTCGGCGCTCGGCAGTCCGGGCGGCGCCGGGTCCGCCCAGCCGCGAGGGCTACTCGTGTTCGAGCCCGATGCCGTCGAGCTCGTCCTCTTCCTCGTCCTCGTCCGGGTCGTCCTCGTCCTCGTCCAGGTCGAGGTCGGGGTCGGGCTCGTCCTCGTCTTTGGGAACCATCGCCGCGGCGTCCTGGTGGGTGCGCTGGAAGCCCTCGACGAGGTCGTCGCGGCGGCTCTCGTCGAGGGGGATGTCCTCGGCGATCAGGACCCACTCGTCGCTATCGAACTCCTCCATGTCGAACAGCTCGTGGTCGATCTCGGGCGAGTCGTCGACGACGATCATGATCTCCGTCTGAGGATTGAAATAGGTGCCCGGACGCAGGGTCAGCTCGTCCAGCGCGAAGCGGCGGGCGTTGGTCATGGCGCGTTTATACCCGACCGTGGCGCGGGTGGGTGGGCCGATTCACGGGTCGGTCACGGGTCGAGCTCCTCCAGCGTGCGCGACACCTCGCTGTTGACGTCGAGCTCCTCCAGTCCCTGACGCTGGCGACGTTCGTTGCGGGCGATCACGAGCTGGCGCACCTCTTCCTCGAGCGCGGCGTCGTGGTTCTTGGTCTGGGGCGCCACCGCCAGCAGGCGGGCCACTTCGGCGTCCACGTCCAGACCCGGCTCGCCGCGGCGCAACAGCCGCTCGTTGCGGGCCCCGAGCATCTGGCGGATCTCCTCCTCCTGCTCGGCCCGCGCGGCCGCGCTGTCCAGCTGCGGGGCGCCCCCTCCGGCGGAGCCGTCTTCGCGTGAGATGCCCCCCTGGCCGATGTGGTCATACAGGGAGTCACTGCCCTTCGTGACCAGGAACAGGATCGACATCAACAGCGAGAAGGCCACCGTCCCGAATACGACGAACGTGAAGCCGTTCTCGGCGATCCCCAGCAAGAACGCCGACGCGCTGCCGTCCACTCGTCTGATTGTTGCTGATCGCCGAGCCCTCCGCTACCCTCCAGGCGGTGCTGGTTGACTGACCAGTCAATCTACGTTGGGCCGAGGGCCCGTTAGGAGACTGCAGCAATGGTCGAATTCACGCTCACCGACGAGCAGAAGAGCCTCCGGGAAATGGCCCACGACTTCGCCGCCAAGGAGATCCGTCCGGTCGCGTGGGAGTACGACCGCGAGGGCACCTGGCCGCAGGGGATCATCGAGAAAGCCTGGGAGGTCGGGCTGATGAACTCGCACATCTCCGAGGAGTACGGGGGCGCCGGCGCGGGCTTCCTCGACGGCTGCCTGATCGAGGAGGAGCTCTCGTGGGGTTGCTCCGGGATCCAGACCTCGCTCGGCTGCAACGGCCTGGCCACTACCCCGATCCAGATCGGCGGCTCCGAGGAGGTCAAGCGCAAGTACCTGGGGATGCTGACCGAAGCCCCCAAGCTCGCCTCCTTCTGCCTGACCGAGCCCGATGCCGGATCCGACGTCTCCGGGATGCGCACGACGGCCGTGCGCCAGGGCGACAAGTACATCCTCAACGGCTCCAAGTGCTTCATCACCAACGGCGGCTACGCCGACTACTACACGGTCTACGCGAAGACCGACAAGGACGCCGGCCACCGCGGCATCTCGGCCTTCGTGGTCGAGCGCGACTGGGGCGTGGTCGTGGACAAGAAGGAGGACAAGCTCGGACAGCGCGCCTCCAACACCGCCACGATCTCCTTCAACGACGTCGAGGTGCCCGCGGAGAACCTGCTGGGCGAGGAGAACAAGGGCTTCAAGCTCGCCATGATGACCCTCGACCGCACCCGTCCCGGGGTCGCCGCGATGGCCACCGGGATCGCCCGGGCGGCCTTCGAGTTCGCCACCGACTACGCCCGCGAACGGGTCCAGTTCGGCGTGCCGATCGCGATGCACCAGGGGATCCAGTTCATGATCGCCGACATGGCCACCGAAATCGAGGCGGCTCGCCTGCTGACCTGGAAGTCGGCCGCGATGCTCGACGGCGGCGAGCGCAACACGCTGGTCTCCTCGCACGCCAAGCGCTTCGCCGCGGACGCCGCGATGAAGGTGGCCACCGACGCCGTGCAGATCTACGGCGGCTATGGCTTCATCAAGGACTACCCGGTCGAGAAGCTCTTCCGGGACGCGAAGATCATGCAGCTGTACGAGGGTACATCCCAGATCCAGCGGCTCGTGATCGCGCGCGAAACCCTCCTCCCGCGCAGGGTGGAGGAGCCGGCCACCGTCGCCGCCTGAGGCTCGGCGCGGCTGCTCGCCGCGAGAACACCGGCGTGAGCGCGGCGGGTGGCCGCGAGGACCTAGAGTGCGCGCGGCCACCCGACGCGAAAATCAGCTAGCAGAGGAGGCTTCCCAGGCATGTTCGTGTTCAAGGCCGCGGTAGTGGGCGCGGGAACGATGGGCGGCCAGATCGCCCAGACGATCGCCGCCGCAGGCGTGCCGGTGATCCTCAAGGACATCGACGAGGCGCTCGTCCAGGCGGGCATCGACGAGGCCCGCAACGTGACCGGCGGCCAGGTAGCCAAACTGGTCGAGAAGGGGCGCCTGTCCGCCGAGCAGGGCGAGGCGCAGGTGGCCGCGACGCTGGGCCGCATCCAGCCCACCACCTCATACGAGGGCTTCGGCGAGGTGGACTTCGTGATCGAGGCGGTGCCCGAGCGGATGGCCGTCAAGCAGGCCGTGTTCGCCGAGCTCGACGCCTACACGCCCGGCCACGCGATCCTCGCCTCGAACACGTCCTCGCTTTCGATCAGCGAGATCGCCGACGCCACCCTGCGCCCCGAAAAGGTGGTCGGCTTCCACTACTTCTACCCGGCCTCCGTGATGCCGCTGGTGGAGATCGTGGAAGGCGAGGAGACCTCGGCCGAGACGGTGGCCGCGGCCGTCACCTTCGCCCAGGCGATCCGCAAGCAGGCGATCACCTGCGCCGAGGTACCGGGCTTCGTGGTCAACCGCGTGCTCAACTCGGGCGTCTCGGAGATCTGGCGCGAGCAGGAGGAGAAGGGGCTCTCGATCAAGCTCATCGACGAGGGCGTGGGCGCCGCCAAGGTCACGCCGATGGGGCCGTATTTCCTGATCAACCTGCTCGGCCTGGACACCGTCCTGCACGTGGCCGAGCACCTCGTTGAGTCCTACGGCGAGGAACGCTTCTACGTCCCCAAGGGCATGCAGAAGCTGGTCGCCGACGGGAAACTCGGCGCCAAGACGGGCGGCGACGGCTTCTATGACCCGCAGGGCCAGCCCAACCTCCCGGGCGAGAACGAGCCCGACGTGGGGGCGCTCGTGGAGATGCTGTCGCTGAAGACCTTCCTGGAGGCCTGCCTGGTACTCGAGGAGGGCGTCGCCACCCACCGGGATATCGACTTCGGGATGATGGCGGGCGCCGGCCTGGACCCCCGCCGGGGGCTGCTGCCGCCGTTCATGAAGGCCGACAGCGAAGGCCTCGACGCCGTGCTGGAGCGGATGGAGAGCGCCACCGAGCGCTACGGCGAGCGCTTCTCGCCGCCCACCATCCTGCGCCGCCTGGTGGCCCAGGGACGGCTCGGCCAGAAGAGCGGCCAGGGCTTCTACGCCTACCCCCGGCCGGATGCCGAGCAGCCGGCCGAGACGGTCAAACTGGAGACCCGCGAGGACGGCATCGCGATCGCCTGGCTGGCAAACGGCCAGATGAACTCGCTCTCCCCGCAGGTGATCGCGGACCTGCGCAGCGTGTGGGGAGCGAGTCGCTCGGCCGGCGTGAGGGCGCTGGTGATCGCCTCCGCCAACCCGATGCTGTTCTGCGCCGGCGCGGACGTGAAGTCGTTCACCACCATGGACGAGGAGGCGGGCGCCAGGATGATCGACGAGGGCCACGCGCTGCTGCGCGAGCTCGGCTCGGAGGGGATCGCCACGATCGCCGCCGTCAACGGCCTGGCCTTCGGCGGCGGCTGCGAGCTGGCGATGGCCTGTGACATCCGCATCGCCGCCCGCTCGGCCCTGTTCGGACAGCCCGAGATCAAGCTCGGCATCCTGCCCGGCTTCGGCGGCACCCAGCGCCTGCCGCGCCTGGTCGGCCCCGGCAAGGCGCTGGAGATGAACCTCGTGGGCGACCCGATCCTGGCCGAGGAAGCCTTCGAGCTGGGGCTCGTCACCCGCCTGGTCGAGGACCACGAACTGCTCGACACCGCACTCGCCTGGGCCCGCCGCCTGGCAGGGCAGGCGCCGGTGGCGGTGGAGCAGATCAAGCGGGTCTCGGGCGCCGGCGACCTCGACCAGGGCATCGAGGCCGAGAAGGGCGCCTTTGCCACGGCCTTCCGCAGCGACGACGCCCGTGAGGGCATCTCGGCCTTCCTGGCCAAACGCCGCCCGACCTTCAGCGGTAAGTGAGCGCCACCGCCGCAGGCTCCCAGCTCGCCCGCCTGGCCGAGCTCGTGGGCGGGGCGCGATCGGTGGTCGCCCTCACCGGCGCCGGCATCTCGGTGCCCTCCGGCATCCCCGACTTCCGCAGCCCCGGCACTGGGCTGTGGGAGAACGTCGATCCGATGGAGGTCGCCCACATCGACGCCTTCGTGCGCGACCCGTCGGGCTTCTGGGGCTTCTACGCGGAGCGCTTCGCGACGCTCGAGGGCAAGCGCCCGAACGGGGCCCACGTGGCGCTCGTGCGGATGGAGCGGGCCGGCCTGCTGGAGGCCGTGATCACCCAGAACGTGGACATGCTGCATCGCCGCGCGGGCACCCGCGAGCTGGTCGAGGTGCACGGCTCGATCGCCACCTGCTCGTGCTCGGAGTGCGGCGAGCAGGCCGAGCTCGGGGCTGTTCGGGCCCGCCTTCGGGAGAGCGCGGCCGGCGTGCCCCGCTGCGAGCGCTGCGGCGCACCGATGCGCCCCGACGTGGTTCTGTTCGGCGAGCTGCTCCCGCCTGCTGCGCTGCAGCGCGCCCACGATCTCTGCCTCGCCGCCGACCTGGTGCTGTGCGTGGGCTCCTCGCTGGAGGTCCACCCGGTCGCGTCGCTGCCCCTGCTCACCCACCGCGCCGGGGGTGCCGTGGCGATCGTCACCCAGGGCCCCACGCCGCTGGATGAGATCGCCGCCGTACGCCTGGAGGGCGACCTCGAGCTGGTGCTGCCGGCGCTCGCCGACGAGCTCGGGCTGGACCCCCTCCCGGCCTAGCCTGTCCGCGCGCTCCTGGACGCGGCTTGCGGCAGCCGCCACAGGGTCAGCCCGCGGCCTAGCCCCGCCGGCACGCTGACGTTCGTGCCGTGGGCCACGACCCACCTCGCGGCCGTCGAGCAGTCGGGGTTGCTGGGAGACGAGCGCGGTGAGCAGGGGGCCGAGAGGACGGCGTAGCGCACGGCCCCGGTGGCCGCCAGCGCCCGCAGCCGCGACAGCGGCGTGACCACCTGTGCGTTGATCGAGTTGAGGACCACGAGCGGCCGCTGGTCGTGCACGACCAGCGCACCCAGCTTGGTGGCCGAGTCGTAGGCGGCCTCGTAGCGGGCCGAGCCCTGGTGGGAGCGCAGGTAGGCGCTCAGCGCCGCCAGTTGGGCCGGCGCCAGCAGGCCGAGCTGGTTGGTGTCGGTGGTGTGGTGTTCGATCGCCCGCACCGACGCCCAGGCCGGCACCGCGAGCAGGCTCGCCAGTGCCAACACGAGCGCCCAGGTACGCCCCCGGGGGCCGGCGAAGGCGGCCACCGCGAGCGCCCCCACGGCGCCCAGGCTCACCACCCACCACACCGGCGGAGTGCCGAACAGCAGCCGCTCGACGTAGATCGTGACGGCGATCAGGCAGACGGCGAGCGCCCCCAGGCGCACGCAGCTGCGACGGGCGCAGGCCCAGGCGAGGCCGATCCCGAGCGTTCCCGCCACGGCGGGCGTGATGCTCTCGCTGTAGCGCGGATGCAGGTGGGCCATCTGGCTGAACAGGGCCGCGCCAAGCACCATCCACAGCACCAGCCCGGCGAGCCCCCACAGACGCCTGCGCGCGTCCGCCGGGGAGGGGTCTGCGGCGGGCGGTCCCGCGCGGCGGCGCTCGAGCAGCTCGCAGGCCAGTGCCGGCAGGCCGAGCAGCAGCGCGGCCAGTATCAGCAGACCGAGTTTGTCGCCCGACAGCGGCCCGGCACGGTCGAGCAGCCGCCCGGCCGACGGAGGCCTGATCGGGATCTCCCGTTCGCGCTGGCTCTGGGTGAGGTGACCGTAGTCCGACGGCGGGGGGGTGCCGGGGGGATCGGCGGTGCTCGTGCTCTGCCCCGGGGTCGGCTTGCCCTCGAGGCGATCGACGCCGTTGAACACGAGCGCCGCGTTCCAGGCGCTGCCGTTGCTGGAGCCGACGGCGAACGGCCGCTCGTGGGCCGGATAGGCGAGCGTCCCCAGCAGCCACGCCAGCGCCACCACCACGT
The DNA here is from genome assembly GCA_963846255.1 of uncultured Solirubrobacteraceae bacterium. GTDB lineage: Bacteria > Actinomycetota > Thermoleophilia > Solirubrobacterales > Solirubrobacteraceae > Palsa-744. Next base: position 1,721,761 of record CAWJVE010000002.1, on the reverse strand, counting down.
ACACGGCCGCGCAGGCCAGCAGCTGCCCGGCGCGCCGCCGGCGCGAGCCGGGCAGGCCGAGGGCGGCGAACAGCACCAGCCCCGGGAGTGCCACCAGCGACTCCGTCAGCTTGACGTCGAAGGCCAGCCCCAGCGCGGCCGCGCCGAACAGCAGCCAGGCGCTGCTGCCGGTCTCCGTCGCCTGCGCCACACACAGCAGCGCCAGCACCGTCAAGGCCATCATCACCCCGTCCATCGTGTCGCTGCGCGAGGTGATCACCTCGATCGGCAGCAGCGCCAGCACGAGCGCCGCCGCGAGACCCGCGGGAACGCTCCAGATGCGCCGCACGGCGAGGAACAGCAGCGGTACCGCGGCCGTCCCGAACAGCGCCTCGGGGAGCAGCAGGTCTTTGGTCGAGAAGCCCAGCGCCTTCACGCTCGCCACCTGCAGCCACAGGTCCACCGGCGGCTTGTCGATCGAGACGCTGGCGCCCGGCTCCAGCGCGCCGAAGAAGAAGTTGTGCCAGGAGTGGGACATGCTCCTGACGGCGGCGTCGTAGAACGGGTTCAGCGGCGAGCCACCGAGGTCGGCCAGCCGCAACGCCCCCGCCAGCACCGTGATCGCCGCCAGCGCCGCCCACGCCAGTGCCCGGGCGCGCCCATCGGCGCGCTGCTCGGCGGCGGGCGGCCGCTGCAGGGGCTGATCCTGGGTCGCCTGCTCGAGCATCTCCAGAAGGGCCGGTGCGTCGCCTTGCCGGGGTGGCCGGCTAGCCCGGCGCCGGCATCGGCTCGTGGCGCGCGAGGTCCGTCGACGGATCGATCCCCCAGCGTGCCGCCACGTGCCCGAGCTCCTCGTTCAGGGGCCAGCGGTCCGGCAGCTCCCGTCCCTCGTGTTCGCTGCTGGCGCCCTTCAGCGTCATACACCCGGCGTTGTCTCCGAGCTCGCGAATCGCGCGCAGCTCGTCCTCGCCCAGGCGCACACGCTTGTCGCTCAGGGCGGCCAGCTCGGCCCGCTTCTCCTCCACCGGCCGCGCGCCCTCGCCGGGCTCCTGGATCAGCGTCGGCACCACGCAGCGGACCCCCGGCTGTGCGAGGTTCCACAGGCAGGCGAGCTGCAACATCGTGAGCTCGTGGCGGGCGGCGTAGGGGCGCATCAGCTCGAGTCTGCGGCAGCCCTCCTGCACCCAGCCCTCGGGCCGGAAGCCGCGGTGGTCGCGAGCCGCGAACTCGTGCCCGGGCAGCACGTCGTCGTGGAACAGGCCGCCGTAGTCGACGACCCTCGTGATCACCCCCGCGCCGGCCTTCCCGGCCGCGCCCAGCACCAGCTCGCCCGGCCACGGCTCCATCGGCCCGAGGATGATCATCGACCAGTCGATCACCTCGGCGAAGCGCTCCAGGCAGAGGATCACGTCGAGGGTGAAGCCGTTGGCCGGTCCGGGGGCCACGCCGAGCGCGTCCGCCAGGCCCTCGTCGCGCAGCGCCCGCATGCCCTCCCACACGGCCTCGCTGGTATAGCCGACGCGATCCGGGTTGTGCAGCAGCAGCACGTCGAAGCGATCCACCCCGCAGCGTTCGAGGCTGCGCTCGGTCGCCATCCGCAGGTACTCCGCGTAGCGCTCGGGCCCGCGCAGGTCGGGGTTCGTGAAGCGGGGAAAGCCCTTCGGCCCGTCACGGTGACCCTCGTAGAAGTCGTGCCCGACGGCGCCCACCAGGCAGTACTGCTCGCGGGGCAGGCCGGAGATAGCCCTGCCGAGCAGCTGGTCGGCGGCGCCCTCGCCGTAGACGTCGGCGGTGATCACCGTGTCGATGCCGCCCCCGGGCGCGAGCAGCGAGACCAGGCGCTCCTCCTCCAGCGGCTCCCCGAAGTGCATGAAGCGTCCCCCGCTCCAGGTGCCGATCGCGGTCGCGGTGGGCTGCATCGCGCCGTTCAGGTTAGACGCGCTGCTGGCGCGCCCGCAGCGCCGCCTCCAGCCGCCCGAGGGCGTGGGCGAGCTGCTCGCCGTCCGGCCGTGGGCGCTCCTCGCCCTTCGGGCCGGCCCGCGCCGCCTCGAGGATGCGCTCGGTCTCCCGCTGCACTCCGCCGGACAGCTGCTCCAGCTCGTCCACGCGCAGAACCAGATCCTGGCGTCCCTCCCCGCGCAGCTCCGCGACGGCCGTGGCGAGCGCCTGGCGCAACTCGAGCGCCGCGAGCGCGTGGCGCCCGGAGTCGAGGTCGGCACGCGCCCGCAGGGTCAGCTCCTCGCAGAGCAGCGGCTGCAGGCGCACTCCCATCATGGCGGCGAAGTGCTCCAGGTGCACGAGCTCCTCGTTGCGTTCGCGCCGCGAGCGGCGGCCGAACAGGCGTCGCCGGCCAGGGGCTCCCAGCGGCAGCTCGCGCGCCTGCGTCCAGCGACCATCGGCGAGCTGCTCGCCCTCGCCCCAGCCGGCGCGGGCGACGGTGGCCTGGGCGGCCGTGAGCTCGTGCACGCGCGGGTCGGCCGCCGCCAGGCGGTGCAGATGGACGACGCGGTTGACGATCGCCAGCGCCTCATCCACCCAGCGGCTCGCCTCGCCGAGCAGGTCATCCAGCCAGGCCTGCGCCTGGTGCTCGGCCGACAACGGCACCGGATCGATCACGATGATCCTCGTGTCCCCGGCCGACGCCGGCTCCTCGCGCCGGCTCTCGCTCTCGATCACGATCACCCGCTCGGGGTCTCCTCCGGCGCGGGCCCGCATCAGGTAGCGCCCGGGAGTGGGCCCGAGTACCCACGGGAACTCGAACTGCACGAACACGAACAGCCGCGGAGCCACGCGTGCACCGTATCCTTCTGCGCAGCGCCCGCCGAGCCTCCGAGGCGAGAGGCTCGTGCCGCCGCCGGCGGGCGCGACTCTCAAATGCACGACCCCACCTTCAGCGACGACGCCGCCAGCCCCGTCAGGAGCCTCCGGGACCGCCTTGGCGGCAACGCCGAGGAGCGCCTCGGCAAGGCGCTCTCGGAACTGCTCGAAAGCCCGCTCTTCACGGGTGCGATCGGACGGGCCTTCGATGCCCGCGAGAAGGCGGCCCAGGCACAGGAGGTGGCACTGGGCGCGCTCAACCTCCCCTCCGCCGCCGACATCGAACGGCTCACCCGCCGCATCCGTTCGCTCTCCCAGCGCCTGGAGTCGATCGAGGACGGCGTCGAGCGTCTGGACAGCACGCGCCTGGCCGAGCGCCGTCCACCCGCCGAGCTCGAGGCGCGCCTGGACCGCGTCGAGCGCCAGCTCGACGGTCTGCTCGGCAAGCTCGACCTGCTGCTGACGCGGGTTCAGCGGGCCGCTCAGGAGCCCGCCGGCACCCCCGCCTCGGCCAAACCGAAAGCCGCCGCCGCGCCGCGCAAAGCAAAGCCGAAATCCGCGCCGGGCAAAGCCAAAGCGGGCGCGGCCGCGCGCAAAGCCGCGCCGAAAGCCGCCGCTGCGGCGCGCAACCCCCAGCCCCCTCGCGCGCGAGCCAGGCCCAAAGCGGTCAGCTAAGACTCAGGACTCGTCCGCGAGCGCCCCGACGGCGGCTCGCCCCATCACTTCGGCGCTCGCCTGCAGGACGTCGTCGTCGATCCGCTCTCGGCCGCCACCATCGTCGAAGGTGTCGGACACGACCAGCACGCATCCGACCGCGATCCCGGCGCGGGAACCGAGCGCGAACAGGGCGGCGGCCTCCATCTCGACCGCCAGAGCCCCGTCGGCTGCAGCGAGGTCGGCGTCGTAGAAGAGGTCCACGCTGAGCACCGCCCCAACCTGCGCCTCCGGGGCCGCGCGCCGCAGCGCCTGCGTCAGGGCGCCGTCCGCGGCGGCCCGGGGTCCTGCCCCGAGAGCCCGCGAGGTTCCGTCGGCGCAGATCGCCTCGCCGGCGATCACCAGCGAGCCCAGCTCGAGCCCTGCGAGGAGGGCCCCGCAGGTCCCCACCCGGATCACCCGGCGGGCGCCGAGGTCGATCAGCTCCTGCAGCACGATCGCGGCCGACGGGCCGCCCATGCCGGTGGCCTGGATCGTGAGCGGCTCGCCATCGGCAGCCGCGCCGGTGTACCCCCACAGGCCGCGGTGGTGGTTGAACATGCGGGGCTCCTCGAGCAGGGCCTGGGCAAGCATCAACGCCCTGCCCGGGTCGCCGGGCAGCAGGACCCGCTCGCTGAGCGACGCGGTCGGACGCAGGTGCAGGGGCTCGGCGTGCGACAGGATGGCGACTCTAGACTGGAGGGAAGATGGGGGATAGCGGACGTCCTGATCGCGACCAGAAGGGCCGTTGAGCGCCCCCGACCCCTTGAACGGAGCGTCTCGCCTGACGCTCGAGCAGGTCGCCACCGGTGCCGGGGTCTCGCCCGGGACCGTCAGGCGCTGGGTCGAGAAAGGGCTCGTGCCCGGCTACGAGGGGCACTGGACGCTGGCCGCGGCCGCCTACGTGAGGGTCGTGGCCCGCCTGCGCGCCCGGGGCCACTCGCTGGAGCAGATCAAGCACGCCAGCGACGCCGGCCAGCTGGCGATCGGGCCGATCGAGAATCTCCTGCGCCGCACCGAGGGTCGCTACACGATGCGCCAGGTGGCCCGCAGCACGGGCCTCCAGGCCAGCATGATCGAGCGGATCCTGGCCGCGCTCGGGCTCACGACGCTCGTCTCCGAGCCGTTGAACGACGAGGACGTGGAGATGCTGCGCTACGTCGCCACGATGCTCGACGTGGGGCTGCCGCCGGTGGCCTTCCTGCAGCTCGCCCGCGTGTACTCGCAGGCGCTCGGGCAGATCGCCGACGCCGAGGTGCGCCTGGTCCACCTCTACGTCCACGAGCCACTGATGCGGGCGGGCGTCCCCAGCGCGGAGATCGGCGAAGAGATGGAAGGCATGGTCCGGGAGCTGATCCCCTTCGTGGTGCCGCTGCTGGGCTACATCCACGACCGCCTGCTGAGTCACTTCATCGAGCAGGATCTGATCGGCCACGTCGAGGCCGAGCTGGGGGAGGGGGTCGGTCAGGACGGCCGCCTGCGGGTCGCGATTGCGTTCGCGGACCTCGCGGGCTACGCCCGGCTGACGGTCGAGCGGGGCGACGAGGAGGCGGTCCGAACCGTGGAGCGCTTCGTCGAGGCGGTCGGTCAGAGCCTGCCGGCCGATGCCCGCGTGATCAAGACGCTGGGTGACGAGGTGATGGTGATCGGCAACGATCCGGCGGCCCTCGTGGGATGGGCCGTGCGGCTGCAGTCGGACACCGTCGCCGGCGATCCCGCCCCACGCATCGGGATCCACTACGGCGAGGTCCTCTACCGCGACGGCGACTACTACGGGCGGGAGGTCAACCAGGCCGCCCGCGTGGTGGCCAGGGCCGCCGGGGGCGAGGTCCTCGCCACGCGGCCGGTCGTCGACGTGGCGATGGGCGGCGACGGGCTCGAGTTCCATCGCATCGGAGAGGTGGCTCTGAAGGGCTTCTCCGACGCCACCGAGCTGTTCACGGTGGCGAGCCCGGGGCCCTAGCCGGGTGTTCGCCACCGGGGAGTGATCGCGTGCGGGCCGAACAGCTGCTCGAGGATGTCCGCGAAGAGGGGCTGATCGCGACCCCGATGCCGCTGCTGGCGATGTTCTCCGGCGGGCGGGACTCGACCTGCCTGCTCGACCTTGCCGTCGCTCTGCTGGGCGCGGGGCGGGTGAGCGCCCTGCACGTCAACTACGGCCTGCGGGCCGCCGCCGAGGAGGACGAGCGCCATTGCCGGCGGCTGTGCGAGCGGCTGGGCATCGAACTGCACGTCCACGCCGCGGCCGGCGAGCAGCCGGGAGAGGCGGGGAACCTGCAGGCGTGGGCACGGGATGTGCGCTACCGGGAGGCCGGGCGGCTGTCCGGCGAGCTGGATGCCCTGATCGCCACCGGGCACACCGCCAGCGACCAGGTCGAGACGATCGTCTACCGGCTGGCGGCCTCCCCGGGACGCCGGGCGCTGCTGGGGATGCCCGCCAGGGAGGGTCGCCTGGTACGTCCTCTGCTGGGGGTCACCCGCGAGCAGACGGCGGCCTACTGCCGCGAGCGCGGCCTGCCCTGGCGCGAGGACGAGAGCAACAGCGACGAGCGCTTCGCCCGCACGCGCGTGCGGGACGGGGTGCTGCCGGCGCTGCGGGCGGTCCACCCGGCGGCGGAATCGAACCTGCTGCGGACGGCCGCGTTGCTGCGCGAGGAGACCGAGCTGCTCGAGGGGCTCGTCGTGGCCGAGCTGGACGGCGCCAGCAGCATCGAGACGGCCCGCCTGCGCGGGCTGCCGGCGGCGCTCGCGCGCATGGTGGTGGTGCAGCTGGCCGAGACCGCGGCCGGCACCTACGTGCCCCAGGCCGGCGGTCGCGTGGAGGAGATCCTCGAGCTCGACGAGCGCGGCGGGCGGGCCGAGCTGCACATCGGGGGCGGGGTGGGGGCGGTCGTCCAGGCAGGCGTGCTGGAGATGGTGAGGCTGCCGCCGCGGCCGGGTTAGACTGCCTGGAGTGGCCACGCTCGCGCGCGTCTCACCGCCGCCCACGGTCGGCGAAACGCTTGTGGGCGAGGAGGATCTGCGCCGGCGGGTGGCGGAGCTGGGGGAGCAGATCTCGCGCGACTACGCGGGCCGCTCGCTGCTGCTGGTGGGGGTGCTAAAGGGCGCCGTCTTCTTCCTCAGCGACCTGATGCGCTACATCGACATCCCGGTCGAGGTCGACTTCATGGCCGTTGCCTCCTACGGCTCGGCGACCGACTCCTCGGGCGTGGTCCGGATCCTGAAGGACCTCGACGCCGCCATCGAAGGGCGGGACGTGCTGATCGTCGAGGACATCGTCGACTCCGGCCTGACGCTGCAGTACCTGCTGCGCAACCTCGGCTCACGCAACCCCCGCAGCCTCGAGGTGTGCGCCCTGCTGACCAAGCCCGCCCGGCGCAAGGTCGAGCTCCCGAGCCGCTATGTCGGCTTCGAGATCCCCGACCGCTTTGTCGTCGGATACGGCCTCGACTACGCCGAGCAGTACCGCAACCTGCCCTTCGTGGCGGTCCTCGAGTCCTCCTGAACGGCCCGCCGCGGGGCCCCGGCGGGGGCACTGCAGGCCCCAGAAATCAGGGGATGCCGTGGTAGGCTAGGTGGCCGGTCGTCCGAGTGCCTGGGCGGCCCCGGAACACCGAGGAACCTGCAAATGAGCCGCTTCTTCAAGAGCGCAGCATTCCCGATCTTGATCGTGGTGGTGCTGGCATTCCTGGCGGTGAAACTGGTCAATCCGGGCCCCTCCCACTCGCGGCCCCACAGCTACCAGACGCTGATCTCGAAGGAACTGCCGAACGGCGAAGTCCAGTCGGTGCAGTTCAAGAACAAGGGCAAAGCCCTCGAAGTCAAGCTCAAAAACAAAGAAACCTGGGAAGGCGGGTACGTCGAAGCCGCCGCCCCCGAACTGATCAAAGAACTCCACAACTACGGGGTCTCCTACAGCATCGAATCGGAAAAGAGCAGCGCGCTGCTCTCGCTGCTGACCTACATCATCCCGTTCGTCCTGTTCTTCGGGTTCTGGATCTTCCTCATGAACCAGGTCCAGGGCGGGGGCTCGAAAGTGATGTCGTTCGGCAAGTCCCGCGCCAAGCGAATGTCGGCCGATTCGCCGAAGATCACCTTCCGCGACGTGGCCGGCGTCGACGAGGCGGTCGAGGAGTTACATGAGATCAAGGAATTCCTCGAGAATCCAAAGAAGTTCCAGGCGCTGGGGGCCCGGATTCCCACCGGGGTGCTCCTGTACGGCCCACCCGGCACCGGCAAGACGCTGCTGGCGCGGGCCGTCGCGGGCGAGGCGGGCGTGCCGTTCTTCTCGATCTCCGGCTCGGACTTCGTGGAGATGTTCGTCGGTGTCGGCGCCTCCCGCGTGCGGGACCTGTTCGAGCAGGCCAAGCAGAACAGCCCGTGCATCATCTTCATGGACGAGATCGACGCCGTCGGACGCCATCGCGGGGCCGGCCTCGGCGGAGGCCACGACGAGCGCGAGCAGACCCTCAACCAGTTGCTCGTCGAGATGGACGGCTTCGAGGCGAAGGACAACATCATCATGATCGCGGCCACCAACCGGCCGGACATCCTCGACCCGGCGCTGCTGCGCCCCGGGCGCTTCGACCGCCAGATCGCGGTGGACCGCCCCGACCGCAAGGGCCGGGCGAAGATCCTCGAGGTCCATACCCGCGGCAAGCCGCTGGCGAAGGTGATCGACATCGACGCCCTCGCCGGCCAGACCCCCGGCTTCACCGGTGCCGACCTGTCGAACCTGATCAACGAGGCCGCCCTGCTGGCGGCCCGCACGGGCAAGCGCGAAATCGGCCAGGTGGAGCTCGAGGAGGGGATCATGCGCGTGATCGCCGGCCCCGAGAAGAAGACGCGGGTGATGAGCGAGAAAGAGCGCCTGATCACCGCCTACCACGAGATGGGACACGCGCTCGTGGGGCATTTCCTCGAGCACTCCGACCCGGTCCACAAGATCTCGGTGATCTCACGGGGCCAGGCCCTCGGCTACACGATCTCGATGCCCCAGGAGGACCGCTTCCTCACCACCCGGGCAGAGCTCGAGGACGCGATGGCGATGACCCTCGGCGGGCGCGCCGCCGAGGAGCTCACCTTCGGTGAGATCACCACCGGCGCCTCCAACGACATCGAGAAGGTCACCGCCACCGCCAAGCAGATGGTGATGCGCTTCGGGATGAGCCAGAAACTCGGCCCGCGGGTCTTCGGCCACGACCACGGCCAGCCGTTCCTGGGCCGCGAGTTCTCGACCGAGCCCGACTACTCCGACGAGATCGCACGCGAGATCGACGACGAGGTCCGCCGCATCATCGAGTCCGCCCACCAGCGGGCGCGGGCGATCCTCGCCGAACACAAGAACGACCTGGCGAACATCTCCACGATCCTCGTCAAGCGCGAGACGATCGAGAAGGAGGAGTTCCTCGCCCTGCTCGCCGGCAAGACCGAGACAGAGGTGTTCGGCGCCGACGAGGGAGCCACCCCGGAGTTGCCCTCCGCCCCGGAGCCGGTCGGCGAGCGGGCTCCCGAGCGCGAGACGCCGCGCACGCTGCCGCGCCCCGGCCTGGCGGGCGGCACCGCCGAGATGCGCGCGGACGAACAGCAGCCGCCGAAGCCGCTCTAGCGGTCCCGCGGCGCCCGCCGCCGTGGCCGCCGTGGCCGTACCGCCGGCACCCGCCCGAGCCTGTGAGGGATAGCGTCCCCGCCGTGGCCCCCTACCGGCTGATGGGGATCATCAACGTGACCCCCGACTCGTTCTCCGACGGGGGCCGCTTCCTGGCGCCCGCGGCCGCCCTCGAGCAGGGCCGCGTGCTGGCCGCGGAGGGAGCCCGGATACTCGACGTCGGGGGCGAGTCCACGCGCCCGGGGGCCGAGCCGGTGGCGGCCGCGGAGGAGCTGCGCCGCACGGTGCCGGTGCTCGAGGCGCTGGCCGCAGCGGACCTCGGGGTGAGGCTGTCGATCGACACCACCAAGGCGGAGGTCGCGGCGGCGGCGATCGCCGCCGGCGCCACGATCGTCAACGACGTCAGCGCCCTGCGGGCGGATCCCGAGATGGCCGGGCTGGTGGCCGCCAGCGGGGTCGAGTGCTGCCTGATGCACATGCTCGGCGAGCCCCGCACGATGCAGAGGGAACCCCGCTACGCCGGCGACGTGGTGGACGAGGTCAAGGCGTTCCTGGCGGAGCGGCTGGCGTTCGCGGTGGCGGCCGGCATCTCCGAGGAGCGGATCGTGCTCGACCCCGGGATCGGCTTCGGCAAGACGCTCGCGCACAACCTCGCCCTGCTCGGGCGCCTGCACGAGCTCCTGGCACTCGGCCGCCCGATCCTGGTCGGCACCTCCCGCAAGAGCTTTCTGGGGCTGCTCGGCGCTCGCGCACACGGGCTGACGGAGCCGCTCGCGGCCGATCGCAGGCTGCCCGGAACGCTCGCCACCTGCGTGCTCGCGCTCGAGCGGGGAGCCAGTATCTTCCGCGTCCACGAGGTCGCCGAGGTGGCCGAGGCGCTGGCCGTGGCGGCTGCTACGTTGGGCGGCGATGGACGGTGAGGAGCCGCTTGAGGGCGGGGACGACCTGGACGACGAGGATGCTCACGAGATCGACGAGGACCGCGAGGAGGCGGCCGAGTCGGTCACCGTCGAGATCAGCGGGCTGTCCCTTTACACCCACCACGGGCTCACCGAGGCCGAGCGCGAGATCGGTCAGCGGCTGGTGATCGACCTGCGCCTCGACGTCGGCGAGAGCGACGCCACCGTGACCGACTCGATCGAGGACACGGTCGACTACGCCGAGGTCTGCAACACCGTGGCGCTGCTCGCCCAGCAGCGCTCCCACCGCACCCTGGAGCGGCTCTGCAGCACGATCGCCGACCGGCTGCTGGCCGACTACGAGCTGGAAGGCGTGTGGGTCAAGGCCTCCAAGCCCGAGCCCCCGATCGCCCTCAGCGTCGACGAAGTCTCGGTCGAGGTCTGGCGGGAAGCCCAGTGAGCGCCTCCGCCTTCCGCGCCGCCGTCGAGCGCATGGACGTCGAGGCCATCTCCTCGCAGCTCGCGGAGGATGTCGTATTCCACAGCCCCGTCACATTCCACCCCTTCCTCGGGCGCAAGGACGTCACCCGCCTTCTGGAACTCGTGTCGCAGACCTTCAGCGACTTCCGCTACACCGACGAGCTCACCGTCGACGGTGCCGACGCGCTCGTGTTCCGGGCCAGCGTCGGCAACCGCGAGCTCGAGGGCATTGACCTGCTGCGCTTCAACGAGGACGGCCTGATCAGCGACTTCACCGTCTTCATCCGTCCGCTCTCCGCGCTGGTTCCGTTCGCCCAGGCGATGGGCGAGAAGGCCGCCGCGGCGGGCCTGCAGACGAGCCGCGACTGAAGGCCCCGCGGGTGACCGTGCCCGCGCGCACGGCGCGCGTCGCGAGAACGGGACTGCTCGGACTCGGCTCCAACGTCGGCGAGCGCCGCACCCACCTGCAGGCTGCGGTCCTGGCGCTGCCCGGCGCCGGCGTGGAGGTGCTGGCGAGCTCCTCCACCTACGACACCGACCCGGTGGGGGAGGTGCTCGACCAGCGCAGCTTCCTGAACGCCTGCCTGCGGGTCAGCACCGAGCTGCAGCCGCTGGAGCTGCTCGCCGCCGTCAAGGAGCTCGAGCGCAGCCTCGGGCGCAGCGGCGGTGGACGCCGCCACGGGCCACGGACGATCGATATCGACATCCTGCTGCTGGGGGAGCTGGAGTTGCGTGACGAGCTGATGACGCTCCCGCACGAGCAGCTGCTGGCGCGGCGCTTCGTGCTGATTCCGGCCCTCGAGCTGGACCTCGAGCTGAGGACCCCCGCCGGCGAGCGCCTGGCGGACGCCCTCGCCAAGCTCGACGTCAGCGAGGGCGTGGTGTGGGCGGGTCCGCCGCTGGAGCTGCCGGGCGCCTGAGGCGGTGCCCGGCCCGGCGCGCGCCGCGGCGGGCGTGCTCGCCTAGGCCTGGTCGGGGGCGGGTATCCACTCCGCCGGCAGCGCGCCCGGCGGGACTTCGCCACGCAACGGCGGGAAGTAACGGCTCAGTGCGGCGGCCGGGCGGCCCTCGAGCAGCGGGAGCACGTCGCGGATGCTCGCCAGCAGCCGGATCGTGGAGCCGATCTGCAGGTCGGCGGCGTTGGGCGCCTGGCCCCCCAGGAGACCGTCGTCGACCCAGTCGTCGACCCGCTGCAGCTGGGCGGGCAGCCCCAGCAGGTCGGCGCGGGCGTTCTCGTCGCGGGCCTTGTTGCGCAGCGCCATCGCGCGGGCGATGAGCGGCTGGCCGGGACGCAGCATCCACAGGGGCAGGGGCAGCTCGTCGGGGTCGGCGTAGCTCTCCATCGCCCGCGGGTTGCGCAGGAAGGCGGCGTCGATCAGCCTGCGGGGTACCGCCTGGAAGACCTCGTCGCCCCAGCGCTCGGCCTCCAGCACGCGGGCATAGCGGGCATCCCCGGGGGCCGGCAGCAGCGGAGGCTCGGGGGCGAGCTCGTCGATGCGGTGGATGATCGCCCGCGAGCCGGCCAGCCGCTGCCCGTCCACGCGCATCCCGGGCACGGTCACCCCGCCGTACAGCAACGGGCCCACCAGCACCTGCGAGAGGGGCAGCAGCTCGACCCGCTTGTAGTCGATCCCCTTGAGCTCGAGCGCGGCTTCCACGGCCGCGCATGGATGGGAGGCGGGGACCACGTACAGCTTGGGTGCGCTCGCGGGCATCGGGAGGCCGAGCATAATGGGCGCCGATGCTCCTGGCGGTGGACGTCGGCAACACCCAGACGCACTTCGGCGCCTTCGAGGGCGAGCGCCTGGTCGAGCACTGGCGCTTTGCCACCGTGCGCCAGTCCACGGCCGACGAGCTCGGGGCGGCGCTGCGCAACCTGCTCGAGCTGAGGGGCTGCTCGTTCACGGAGCTGGACGCCTCGATCGTGTCCTCGACGGTGCCCCAGCTGGAGCCGGAGTGGACCGAGATGGCCCGCCGCTACCTGCACCACGAGATGCTGGCGGTCGGTCCCGGTACCCGCACCGGCATGGCGATCCGCTACGACAACCCGAGGGAGATAGGCGCCGACCGGCTCGTCAACGCGGTCGCCATCCGGGAGCGCTTCGGCGGTCAGGCCGTGTGCGTGGACTTCGGCACCGCCACCACCTTCGACGTCGTCTCCCGCGAGGGCGAGTACCTCGGCGGCTCGCTGATGACGGGCATCGAGATCTCCCTCGAAGCACTCTCTGAACGGGGGGCGAGGCTGCCGAAGGTGGACCTCGCGCCACCCCGCAGCGTGATCGGCAAGAACACGATCGACGCGATCCGCTCGGGGGTCGTGTACGGCTACGCCGGCGCCATCGACGCGATCCTGCGGCGGGTGTACGACGAGCTCGGCGAACGCACCGCCGTGATCGCGACCGGTGGGCTGGCGTCGCTGGTGGTGCCGTTCAGCGAGGAGATCGAGGAGGTAGACGAACTGCTCACGTTGACCGGCCTGCGCCTGCTGCACGAGCGCAACTCCTAGTCACAATGCAGGAGATGGAAGACCGGCGCACGCTGCGGGAAAGCTGGAAGCTGGGGCCCCTGGAGGTCCCCAACCGCGTGATGCTGGCCCCGCTGGCGGGTATCGGGAACTGGTTCGTACGCTTGCAGGCCAAGCGCTACGGCGCCGGCATGGCGGTCTCGGAGATGGTCTCCACCTACGCCATCCACTATCGCAACCGCAAGACCTGCGAGGAGATGCTGCGCATCGATCCCCGCGAGCACGAGGGCGGGCCGGTGGCGATCCAGCTGTTCGGCGAGGACCCCGAGATGATGCGCTCCGCGGCCGCCTACGTGGCCGAAGTGGGGGCGGACGCGATCGACATCAACATGGGATGTCCGGTCCCGAAGGTCGCCAAGACCGGTGCCGGTGCGGCCCTTCTGTGTGACCCCGAGCGCGCCCTCGCCGTGGCCTCGGCGGCCGTCCAGGGGGCCTCCGAAGCGCGCCCTTCGGCGCCGCCCCCGGTGACCGCCAAGCTGCGTTCGGGGATGCGCGCAGGAGACAGGAGCGGCTTCGACCTGGCCCACCGACTGGTGGGCGAGGCCGGCGTCGCAGCGATCGCCTTCCACGCGCGCCCGGCGGCCGTCCAGCACAAGGGCACCCCCGACTACGAGCTGGTCGCGGAGCTGTCGGGCAGCCTGCCCGCACCCGTGATCCTGACCGGCGGCCTGAACGAGGCCGGGGAGGTACGCGCGGCCTTCCAGCGGACGGGCGTCACGGCCGTGATGCTGGCCCGCGGCGTGCTCGGCAACCCGTGGCTGTTCCGCGAGCTGCTCAGCGGCGAGGAGCACCGGCCGAGCCCGGAAGAGGTCCGCTGCGAGCTCGAGTGGACGATGGCGCGCGCCGGCGAGCACCTCGGGCCAGAGCGGGGCGCCCGCTACGCGCGCAAGTTCTACCCCTGGTTCGTGGAGCGCCTGGGACTCGCCCCCGGACCCGCACGGGCCCTCCAGGAGGAGCTCCAGCGGGTCCCCACCCTGGAGCAGGCGCGAGCGCTTCTGAGCGACGCCGTGCGGCCGGCGGCCACGGTCGCCTGAGGCCCCCGCAGAGGCTCTCGCCGGGGTGCCGCGCCGCGCCCAGGACCCCGCCCGGGGGGGCGCTATACTCCAGCGCCGCTGAAGGGCCCCGCGGCCGACGGCCCCGCTCGCAAGAGCGGGGTTTTTGCGTCCCCCGCCGCGGGCGCAAAATTCGCTAGCGAGGCTCGAATGCCGAAAGACGTAATCCTCACCCCCGCAGGTCTGCAGAAGCTCAAAGACGAACTCGACGTGCTCCAGACGGAGAAGCGACGCGAGGTCGCCGAGCGGATCAAGGAGGCACGGGAGTTCGGCGACATCGCCGAGAACTCCGAGTACGACGACGCCAAGAACGAGCAGGCGATGCTCGAGGCCCGCATCGCCCAGCTGGCGGAGAAGCTGCGGATGGCGAGCGTGATCGAGGCCAAGGACCTGTCCACCGACGTGGTCCAGATCGGCTCGGTGGTGCACGTCAAGGACGAGAAGACGGGCAAGTCGGTGAAGTACACGATCGTCGGTTCGGCCGAGTCCAAGCCCGACCAGCAGAAGCTCTCCAACGAGTCCCCGGTCGGCCGCGCCCTGCTCGGGCACAAGCGCAATGACGTCGTCGCGGTGAAGGTCCCGCGGGGGCCGGCGCGGAAGCTCAAGATCACCAAGATCGACGTCGGCCTCGAGTAGGCTCGCCCCAGGCATGGGCGCAACCGAGCAGCCGCCAGCGGCCGGCGAGCCGGGGCGTCACGGCCTGCGGGAGCTGATCGAGGAGCGCCGCGCGAAGGGGCAGCGGCTGCGGGAGTCCGACGCCGGGTCCTTCCCCTATGAGTTCCCCGGCGTCGAGCCGATCGAGCGGGTGCTGGCGGACTACGAGCACCTACAGACCGGCGAGGAGACAGACGACCGTCACCGCGTGGCCGGGCGCGTCCTGGCGATCCGCCGGGGTGGCAGGGCGGGCTTCCTGGACCTCGTGGACCGCACCGGCAAGATCCAGCTCCATGCCCGCCAGGACGTGCTCGGAGACGATGCCTTCAAGCGCCTGACGACGCTCGACAGCGGCGATCTGATCGGCGTCGACGGGGCCCCGCTGCGCAGCCGCCGCGGCGAGCTGAGCCTGCGGGTGGATTCCTTCGTGGTGCTCGCCAAGGCCCTGCGCCCGCCGCCGGAGAAGCATCACGGGCTCAGCGACGTCGAGACGCGCCTGCGGCGGCGCGAGCTCGACCTGATCGCCAACGAGCCCACCAGGCGGTTGTTCATCGACCGCGCCCGGATCATCTCGGCGGTGCGCTCCTACCTGGACGAGAACGGCTTCGTGGAGGTCGAGACGCCGGTCCTGCAGCCGCTCTACGGCGGGGCCCTGGCGCGGCCGTTCACGACCCACCACAACGCGCTCGACCGCGACCTGTACCTGCGGATCGCGACCGAGCTCTACCTCAAGCGCCTGCTGGTGGGCGGGCTGGAGCGCGTGTACGAGCTCGGCAAGGACTTCCGCAACGAGGGCCTCTCGACCAGGCACAACCCCGAGTTCACGATGGTCGAGTGGTACGAGGCCTACGCGGACTACCGCAGCGAGGCCGAGCGCCTGCAGGAGATCGTGCGCGGGGCCGCCGCCGCCGTCGCCTACGAGGGCGAGCTCGATTTCGCCTCCCCCTGGCGGCGGGTGACGTTCTTTGAGGCCGTCGCCGAGGCCACCGGCATCGAGCTGGGCGCCGACCGCGAGGCCTCCGCGCTGGCGGGGCTCATCACCGCCCGCGGGCTGGAGGTGAAGGTCGAGGGGGCGAGCTGGGGGCAGATGGCCGACGACCTGCTCTCCAAGTACGTCGAGCCGCGCCTACAGCAGCCGACCTTCGTGCTCGACTACCCCGTCGAGCTGTCCCCATTCGCGCGGGCCCATCGCGAGCAGCCGGGCCTGGTCGAGCGCTGGGAGGCGTTCGCGGGCGGGATGGAGATCGCCAACGCCTTCAGCGAGCTCACCGACCCCGACATCCAGCGCGAGCGCTTCGAGGCCCAGCAGCGTCTGCAGGAGCAGGGCGAGGAGGAGTCCCAGCCCTACGACGAGGGCTTCGTGGAGGCGCTCGAGCAGGGGATGCCGCCGGCCGGGGGGGTGGGCCTCGGAATCGATCGCCTCGTGATGCTGCTGACGGGCCGCGACTCGATCCGCGAGGTCGTCCTGTTTCCCGCACTACGCGGGTGAAAGACCCGCATTTGGCGGCTGCCAGGCGCCTGCGAGCGGTCAAGCAGACCTCCCGAGGTGCCGATGAAGCCGACAAAAGCGGGGAAGCCGGTTGGTAGACTGACGCCCAAGCAGAAACGGGACCAAATCTCCACCGAGGCGCCGTCCTAGCAGGAAGGAATCACAGCATGTTCGAGCGATTCACAGAACGGGCCCGCCAAGTGGTCGTCCTGGCCCAGGAGGAGGCCCGGACCCTCAAGCACAACTACATCGGCACCGAGCACATCCTGCTCGGGCTGCTGCGCGAGGAGGAGGGTCTGGCAGCCCGCGTGCTCGAGAGCCTCGACATCACCGTCGAGCGGGTGCGCGCCCAGGTGGTGCGCATCGTCGGCTCCGGCGAGGAGGTCACCTCCGGTCAGATCCCGTTCACCCCCCGCGCCAAGAAGGTGCTCGAGCTGGCCCTGCGTGAGGCGCTCAGCCTCGGCCACAACTACATCGGCACCGAGCACATCCTGCTCGGGCTGGTGCGTGAGAACGAGGGAGTGGCGGCCCGCATCCTGCTCGACTTCGACGCCGACTCCGAGAAGATCCGCAACGAGGTCATCCGCATGCTGTCCGGTCCCGGCGGACGCCGCCAGGGCCAGTCCGGCGGCGGCGGTGGCGGTGGAGGCGCCCCGGGCGAGGGCAAGAAGTCCTCGAAGCTGCTCGACCAGTTCGGGCGCAACCTGACCAAGCTGGCCTCCGAATCGAAGCTCGACCCGTGCGTCGGGCGCGAGACCGAGATCGAGCGGATCATGCAGATCCTCTCCCGGCGCACGAAGAACAACCCCGTGCTGGTCGGCGAGCCCGGTGTCGGCAAGACCGCCGTGGTGGAGGGGCTGGCGCAGCGGATCACGAGCTCCGAGGTGCCCGAGCTGCTCAAGAACAAGCAGATCTACACGCTCGACCTGGCCGCCCTGGTGGCCGGGTCCAAGTACCGCGGCGAGTTCGAGGAGCGCCTGAAGAAGGTGATGAAGGAGATCACCCAGCGCGGCGACATCATCCTGTTCATCGACGAGCTCCACAACCTCGTCGGCGCAGGTGCCGCCGAGGGCGCGATCGACGCCGCCTCGATCCTGAAGCCGGCCCTCGCCCGCGGCGAGCTGCAGACGATCGGCGCCACCACCCTGGACGAGTACCGCAAGTACCTCGAGCGCGACTCCGCCCTGGAGCGCCGCTTCCAGCAGATCCGCGTGGACGAGCCCACGATCGACCAGACCGTGGAGATCCTGCGCGGCCTGCGCGACCGCTACGAGCAGCACCACAAGGTGCAGATCACCGACGAGGCCCTGCGCGCGGCCGGCGAACTGGCCAGCCGCTACATCTCCGACCGCTTCCTGCCCGACAAGGCGATCGACCTGATCGACGAGGCCGCCTCGCGGATGCGGATCAAGTCGATGACCTCCCCGCCGGCCAACCGCGAGCTCGAGAGCGAAGTCGAGACCACGCGCCGCGACAAGGAGGCCGCGATCGAGGCCCAGGAGTTCGAGAAGGCGGCCGCCCTGCGCGACAAGGAGCGCAAGCTCACGCAGAAGAAACGCGAGCTCGAGCAGGCGTGGGAATCGGGTGAGTCCGGCGATCGTCCCGCGATCGGCGAGGAGGAGATCGCCGACATCGTCTCGATGTGGACCGGCATCCCCGTCTTCAAGCTGACCGAGGCCGAGACGCAGAAGCTGATGCGCATGGAGGACGAACTCCACAAGCGCGTGATCGGCCAGCACCCCGCGATCGAGGTGATCTCGAAGGCGATCAGGCGCTCGCGGGCGGGTCTGAAGGACCCCAAGCGCCCGACCGGGTCGTTCATCTTCCTCGGGCCCTCCGGCGTGGGCAAGACCGAGCTGGCCCGCACGCTGGCGGAGTTCCTGTTCGGCGACGACGACGCCCTGATCCGGATCGACATGTCCGAGTACATGGAGAAGCACGCCGTCTCGCGCCTGGTTGGCTCGCCCCCGGGCTACATCGGCTACGACGAGGGCGGCCAGCTGACAGAGGCCGTGCGGCGCAAGCCCTACAGCGTGCTGCTGCTCGACGAGATCGAGAAGGCCCACCCCGACGTCTTCAACATCCTGCTGCAGATCCTCGAGGACGGCCGCCTGACCGACGCCCAGGGGCGCACGGTCGACTTCCGGCACGCGATCGTGATCATGACCTCGAACATCGGCGCGGCCGAGATCGCCCGCAACACGCCGCTCGGGTTCGCCGTCTCCGACGACGAGACCGGCATCACCTACGAGGACATGAAGAACCGGATCATGGGCGAGCTGAAGAAAGTCTTCCGGCCCGAGTTCCTCAACCGCATCGACGACGTGATCGTCTTCCACAAGCTGCAGAAGGAGGAGATCAAGCAGATCGTGGAGCTGTTGCTGCTGCGCATCCGCGAGTCGATGGCCGAGCGCGAACTGCAGCTGGAGCTGACCGAGCCCGCCAAGGACCTGCTGGTCGAAAAGGGCTGGGACCCGTCGATGGGAGCGCGCCCGCTGCGACGGGCCATCCAGCGCTACATCGAGGACCCGCTGGCCGACTTCGTGCTGCGCGAGGAGCTGACCCCCGGCGCCACCGTGGTGGTGGATCCCGCCGAGGGCGAGGACGCGGGCGAGGTGCGCCTCTCGATCGTGCAGCCCAAGAAGCAGAAGACGCCCGTCGCGGTCGGCGCCGAAGGCACTGCCGAGGTGGAGCCCGACGCGGAGCCCGAGGCTCCGCCGGCGGAGCCACCGGCCACCGAGCAGTAGCGCTCTCCGGGTCGGCCGAAGCGCCAGAATTGGGCGCGGCAGCGCCCAGAACTGGCCTCATCCGGGGTCCCCGGCTGCGCTAGCATCCGTGCACTGGAACTGGCGCAATGCCGGGCCGCTAAAGGGGGTGCATCACATGACGGGCATGGTGGCCAGGGCGTTTGGCACCGCGGCCGTTCTCGCGCTCGCTCTGCTCGCACTGAGCTCGGTCGCCCAGGCTGCGGAAATCGGCCGCTGCGTGAACACGCCGCGCGGCGAATACGCCAACGCGGGCTGTACCGACCAGGCCGCGCTGCCCCATTCCGGCTCCTACGAATGGGAGGCTGCCCCGAGCAGCATCACCGCCACCTTCGGGACCGCCGTCGGCGAAACCCCGTCAATCCCCGCCACCACGACGTGCAAAGCCGGCACCGCTGTCGGAACGGTCACCGGACCGAAGACCAACCACGCCGTTGACACCTTCACGGGCTGCGAAGCCGCCGGGAAACAATGTCATACCCTCAACACCGGCACGGCAGGGGAAATCCGCACCTTCACGCTCGAAGGCACGCTCATCGAACACGGTGAAAAAGGGTTGAGCAACGAAGAACCGATACCGGGTGAAGTGTGGATCGAGTTCGCCAACCAGCACGGCACCGAAGCGCCGCGGCTCGAGACATACCTCTGTGAAGGGATCGGGTACTTCCTCCTCAGGCAGTGGGTCGGCACGAGCATCACCCCGCTCAACGTCATGACGAGCGCGCTCACGCAGAACTACCAAGAAGGAACCGGCGAACAGTCCCTGCTGTCGACCGGCTGCGAAAAATCGAACTTCACGAGTTGCTACTGGGAAAACCAGGCCGCCACGTTCAGCGCTGAATCCACGATCTTCCCTTCGGAAGCGGCGGAGATCCGAACCGACGAACCGCCGGCTGAAGTGCCGGAAATCGCCGCCCCGGCGGCGGTTCAGGTGACGACCGAAACGGCGACGGTCAGCGGGTACGTGGTGCCCAACGGCCACGAACTGGCCGAATGCGACTTCGAATACGGCTACAGCGAAGAAGGGCCTTTCGAATCGACCCCGTGCTCCTCGCTTCCGGGCTCGGGTCACGAACGGGTCCAGGTCTCGGCGCACCTGAGCGGCCTGACGGTGGGCAGCAACCTCTACCTCCGCATCCACGTCTACTTCGGCGAGGGCCTGGACAGCCCCTTCAACGTCTTCTCCACCCTGACGAGCAGCGCGAGCGGTTCGACGACCGAACCCGCGGTGCCCGCCAAAGCGACCGACGGGCAGCTGTCCGTCGAAGCGAGCGGCGGCACGGGCGCCGTCACCATCGGTCACTACGGCGAAGAAGCCATCGGGGGCCCGCCGCTCGTCAACGGCAAAGGCGCCTATTTCCAGATCTACCGCAGCCCGGAAGCGACCTTCACGAAGGTGCAATACAGCGACTGCGAACTCGGGGGTGCACGGACGCTGTGGTGGGACGACCCGGCCACGGGTTGGGAACCGATCACCGAACCGACCGCCGTGTATGACGAAGCGACCCACTGCATCACCGTCACCGCGACGGCCAACAGCCGCCCGAGCGTCGAGGAGCTGGCAGACCCGCGCCACGTGGGGGGCCCGGCGGCGAGCGAGGAATACGGCAAATGCGAGCCCGCCAAGCACGGGCACTTCGAAGACGCCGCCTGCACGAAAGAAAAGTTCAAGGAAAACGGTGGGATCACGAGCTACAAGGGCAAATACGAATGGATGGCCGCTCCGGTCAGCTGCTACCCGCAGAAGAAGGGCCGCTATGGCGACAGCGGGTGCACGAGCCCCGATGAAAAGAAGGGCAAGCCGAAAGGGAAGTACGAAGCGGGCCAGAGCACGTTCACCGGCTCCGGCGGCTCGGCCACCCTCGACGCGGTCGGGCTGGCGGGCGTGGAGTGCCAGGGCAGCACCTCCACCGGCGTGCTGCGAGCGCCCAACGAGGCGCTGCTGCAGATCACCTTCACCGGCTGCACCAGCGAATTCGAGAAATGCGAGAGCGGGGGCCAGGCAGGGACGATCGTGACCGAACCGCTCGAAAGCTACAGCTACGAAGAATCCTCTCAGTACTTCACGGTCCTCGCCGGCAACCCGATCATGAGCTTCAGCTGCGGGCACGCGAGGCTCACGCTCAGCGGTTCCGCCGGCGGGCTGCTGAGCGCGTCCATCAACACCTCCTCCGCCAGCAGTGAATCGGCCTTCGGAGAGGGCCGCGGCGTGCAGGGGCTGGAGCTCGAAGAACCCCAGGGCGAGACCTACCCGGCCACCCTGACGAGCACCTTCCAGACCGTCGACGCACAGGCGATCGAGCTCAGAGCAAAGCCCTAGCGGGCCGTCCCCACGGCACCCTAGCCTTGCTGGGCGCATGGCCAGGGCCACGACAGTCCACGTCTGCTCCGACTGCGGGGTCTCCTCGGCGCAGTGGCGCGGGCAATGCCCCGGCTGCGGCGCCTGGAACACGCTCGTGGAGGAGCGCGTGGAGCCGGTCCCGCGCGGGCGGGGTCGCGGTGGCGCCGGGACGCCGGGCGGCGGCAGATCCGGCCCCTCGCAGGTGCGCCTGCTCGGGGATGTCGGCACGAGCCCGCTGGCGCGGCTGCCGACCGGCACGGGAGAGCTCGACCGCGTGCTCGGAGGGGGCCTGGTCCCCGGCTCGCTGGTGCTGCTCGGAGGGGCCCCCGGGATCGGCAAGTCAACGCTCACGAACATGGTGCTCGCCCATCTGGAGCACGCCGGCGTGAGCACCCTCTACGTCAGCGGCGAGGAGTCGGCCGAGCAGGTCAGGCTGCGGGCCGAGCGCCTGGCCGGCGAGGGCGCCGCCGCCGGCTCGGGCGAGGATGCCCGCCGGAGCGCCCTGCGCGTGCCGGTGCTGGCCGAGACGGGCCTGGAGCGGGTGCTCGAGGTGCTGTACGAGCGCCGCCCACAGGTGTGCGTGATCGACTCGGTCCAGACCCTCGCCTGCGCGGAGCTGGGCGGGGCGCCGGGGACCGTGGGCCAGGTCCGGGAGGTCACCGCGAGGCTGCTGCGGGTGGCCAAGGAGCAGGCCATCGCGGTGATCCTGGTGGGCCACGTCACCAAGGAGGGATCGCTGGCGGGACCGCGGGTGCTCGAGCACATGGTCGACTGCGTGCTGCAGTTCGAAGGCGAGCGCGAGCGCCCCTACCGCGAGCTGCGAGCGCTGAAGAACCGCTTCGGATCGACCAGTGAGGCGGCCCTGTTCGAGATGCGCGAGGCCGGGCTGATGGAGGTGCTGGACGCCTCCGCCCGCTTCGTCGCGGATGCCACCTGCGCCCCGGGCGGGGTCGTGCTGGCGACGATGGAGGGCTCGCGGCCGCTGCTGGTGGAGGTCCAGGCGCTGGTGGCGCCCTCGGAGCTCGAGCAGCCGCGCCGGGTGGTGTCGGGCCTGCATCGCAACCGCCTGGCGCTCGTGCTGGCAATCCTGACCCGTCACGGGCGCGTCCGGACGGGCGCCTGCGATGTGTTCGTGAACGTCGTCGGAGGGGTGCGTCTGGAGGAGCCGGGCACGGATCTGGCGGTCGCCCTGGCCGTCGCCAGCGCGGCCCACGGCAAGCCCCTCGGGGGCGCCCCCCGGGCGTGCTTCGGCGAGCTGGGCCTGACCGGCGAGTTGCGCTGGGTGGGTCACCCCGAGCGGCGCCTGGCGGAGGCCGAGCGCCACGGCCTGAAGGACGTGATCGCGCCCCCTGGCAGCGGGCCGGCGGCCTGCGAGGCGGCGACCCTGCGCGAGGCGCTGGCCCTGGCGCTCGGGTCCCCGTCGGAGGGGGAGTTCTCCCCGGCGGAGCTCCGCGGCGCCGGCAGGCTTGCCGCCTAGCCCCGAAACCCGCACCTGCGCTCACGTGCGGAGGGTTCGGCCCCGCGCAGCCTAGGCGCGGCCTAAAGGGCAGATGTCCTAGAATTAAGCACTGTGGCACCGCGGTCCGGCGAAGATCTCGACAGTGAGGTAAGACCGGATCCGGGGCTCATGCGGGCGCTCGAGATGATCGCGCCCGGGACAGCTCTGCGGGAGGGGATCGACAACATCCTCCACGCCCGCACCGGCGGCCTGATCGTGATCGGAGAGCCGGAAGACCTGAGCTTCCTGAACTCCGGTGGCATCAAGCTCGACATTGACTACACACCCGCCTTCCTCTACCAGCTGGCCAAGATGGACGGCGCCATCATCCTCAACGCGAACGCGACCAAGGTGACGATGGCCAACGTCCAGCTGATGCCGGATCCGACGATCCTCTCCCACGAGACCGGCACCCGCCACCGCACCGCCGAGCGCGTCTCCAAGCAGACCGACGCGCTCGTGATCGCGATCTCCCAGCGCCGGGAGGTCGTGTCCGTGTACGTGGACGGGGTCAAGTACATCCTCGAGGACATCCCGGTGGTGCTGGCGAAGGCCAACCAGGCGCTCGCCACGCTCGACAAGTTCCGCTCCCGCCTGGACCAGGTCGCCACGCGCCTGACCGCGCTGGAGTTCGAGGGCGGGGCCACCCTGCACGACGTCCTCACCGTGCTTCAGCGCTCGGAGCTGGTCACGCGGATGGCGGTCGAGATCGAGCGCTACATCGTCGAGCTCGGCAGCGAGGGGCGCCTGATCGAGATGCAGCTCGAGGAGACGATGGTGGGGGCGGCGGCGGAGAAGTCCGCCCTCGTGAGGGACTACCTGGCCGATGACTCCGACGAGGTGTTCGCCCTCGCGCTGGAGGAAATCGGCAAGCTCGCCCACCAGGACCTGCTCGACTTCGGACGCCTGGCCGAGCTGCTCGGCTATGACCGCAAGCTGAACACGCTCGACTACCCCGTGGCTCCGCGCGGTTACCGCGTCCTGGGCCGGATCCCGAGGCTCCCGAAGCTGGTCGTGACCAGCATCGTGACCGAATTCGGAGGCCTGGACGAGCTGCTTGCGGCCAGCGACTCGGAGCTGGAGGGCGTCGAGGGCGTCGGCGAGATCAGGGCGAAAGACATCCGTGAGGGCCTGCGCCGGCTGCAGGAGCTGAACCTCGTGGACCGCTACCTACAGACTTAGATCAAATGGCGGCCCACAGGGGCGCCCAGGCAAAAGGAGGTACACCAATTCCGGTTCGAGAAACTGACGAAGTAGTGCTCAACGAAGAGCTCGTGCAGACGCGCGAGGTGGAGTACATCGAGTTCGAGCTTGGAGACCACGTCGTCTACCCGCACCATGGCGCGGGCAAGGTGATGAAGAAGGAGGACATGGAGATCATGGGTGAGCGGCGCGAGTACCTCACCATCAAGATCCTCCACAACGACATGACGGTGCGGGTCCCCACCGAGAATGCCGCCCTGGCGGGCCTCAGGAGGGTGATCGACGAAGAGACCGTCAAGAAAGTCCTCGACGTGCTCCGGGACGAAGTCTCGGAGATGCCCAAGAACTGGAACCGCCGCTTCAAGCACAATCGGGACAAGATCAAGACCGGTGACATCTACGAGCTCGCCGAGGTCGTTCGCAACCTCTCGCTGCGCGAGAGCGAGAAGGGCCTCTCGACCGGTGAGAAGCAGATGTTCACGCGTACCAAGAAGATCCTCGCGTCCGAGCTGATGTACGCGCTCGACAAGGACGAGGAAGAGGCCGAGAACTATCTCGACGAACTACTCGCGGATTCGGCCAGCCAGCAGCTGGCGATGGCCGGCGCGAAGTAGCGAGGCTTTCACGCACGCGGCAGCCAGAGCTCTGCCGCGTGCGCGAGTGCCCCATCGCAGATGGCAGTCGCCCTGATCGTCGCTGCCGGCAGCGGCGAGCGGCTCGGGGCGAGCGTGCCGAAGGCCCTGGTGCCACTGCGGGGCCGGCCGATGATGCAGTGGAGCATCGAAGCCCTGCGGGCCGTGCCCGCGATCGATCAGATCGTGCTGTCGTTGCCGCCCGGCGCGAGCCCTCCCGAGGGGGTCACGGGCGTCCGCGGCGGGACGGTGCGCTCGGAGTCGGTGCGCCTGGCGCTGGCGGCGGCCGGCCCCGGAGATCCCGTGCTCGTCCACGACGCCGCCCGCCCGCTGCTGGCGGCGGAGCTCGCCGAGCGCGTGCTGGGGGCGCTGGAGGGCGACCCCACGCTCGACGCGGCCATCGCCGCGGCCCCCGCCAGCGACACGATCAAGCGAGCCGACGCCCGGGGCAGGGTGCTCGAGACGCTGGAGCGGGCCGGCCTGTGGGCGGTGCAGACGCCCCAGGTGTTCCGCCGCGACGCGCTCGAACGGGCCCTCGCTGTGGGCCCCGAGGAGCTCGCCCGGGCCACCGACGACGCCTGGCTGATCGAGCGGCTGGGGGGAAGCGTGGCGGTCGTCGAGTGCAGCGAGCTGAACTTCAAGGTCACCACCGCACGGGACCTGCGGCTGGCCGAGCTGGTGCTGGCCGAGCGCTCGGCCGGATCCGCCGATCCTGATTGAATCGCAGCCCCCGTGCTCAGCGACCTGCACCTGCACCTACGCCCGGACGACCCGGACGCTCCCGCCGAGGAGTACTACTGCGCGGCCAACGCCGAGCGTTACCGCGAGGCGGCGGACGAGCGGGGCATCGAGGAGCTGGGCGTCTCCGAGCACGTCTACCGCTTCACCCAGGCGCTGGAGGTCTGGAACCACCCGCTGTGGCAGCAATTCGCCCACGACGACCTCGACGCCTACTGCGCGGCCGTGCGCGAGCGTACCGATCTGCTGCTGGGACTCGAGCTCGACTTCATTCCCGGCCGCGAGCAGCAGATCTCCCGGCTGCTGGAGGGGCGCAGCTTCGACTACCTCGTCGGCTCGGTGCACTTCCTCGGCGACCAGGCGCTCGACATGGACGAGTTCAGCGTCTGGGAGCCGGTCTCCGCACGCGCGCCCGATGAGGTCTGGGAGCGCTACTTCCAGACGATCGCCGCCAGCGCACGCAGCGGTCTGTACGACATCATCGCCCACCCTGACCTGGTGAAGTTCTGGGGCGACCCCGGTCGCGTGCCCGGCGGGGACCTGCGCCGCTACTACGAGCCGGCGGTGGAAGCGTTCGCAGACTCCGGTGTGGCGGTGGAGCTCTCGACGGCAGGCCTACGCAAGCCCGCCGGCGAGCTGTACCCGGCCCCCGCCTTCCTGGAACTGTGCGTCGAGGCCGGCATCCCGGTGGCGCTGTCGAGCGACGCCCACCAGGCCGCCGACGTGGGCGCGGGCTACGAGCAGGCCCTCGGGCTGCTCGAGCGCCTGGGCGTGGGCGAGCTCGCCCGCTTCCGAAACCGTGTTCGCACGATGGCGCCGATCGGCGCCGGACAGCACGCCGGGTAGCGGCTTGACGCTGGTCGGCATCGGCTATGACTGCCACCGCCTGGTGGAGGGTCGCCCGCTGGTGTTGGGGGGCGTGGAGATCGAGCACGACCGCGGCCTGGAGGGTCATTCCGACGCCGACGTGCTGGCCCACGCCGTTACGGACGCGCTGCTGGGGGCCGCCGGCATGGGCGACATCGGCCAGCACTTCCCCGACACCGATGAGCGCTGGCGGGGGGCGGACTCGATCGAGCTGCTGCGGGCCGTGGTGGCCCTGCTGGCCGAGCGTGACCTGGGGCCGGTGAACGTCGACTGTACGGTGATCATCGAGGCTCCGGCCCTGTCTCCGCACCGCGAGCGGATCCGCGGGCGCCTGGCCGAGGCGCTCGGCCTGGACGGCGAGCGGGTCAACGTGAAGGCCACCACCTCGGAGCGGATGGGGTTCGTCGGCGCCGGAGAGGGCGCGGCTGCGCTGGCCGTGGCCACGGTCGAGCAGGTCCCCTCCGGGCAGGTGCAGGACCGGTGAGCGGCGAGATCGTGATCCACGACACGCGCAGCGGTGAGCTGCGCGCGATCAAGGGCACCGGCGAGGGAACCCTCGGCATCTACGCCTGCGGCCCGACCGTGTACGGGCGCATCCACATCGGCAACGCCCGCCCGTTCGTGGTCTTCAGCCTGCTGCGGCGCTTCCTCGTGCACGAGGGCTACGACGTGCGCCTGGTGGTCAACATCACCGACGTCAACGACAAGATCTACGACGCCGCCGCGGCCGCCGGTGAGCCGAGCGCCGTCCTGGCGGAGCGCATGATCGACGCCTACCGGGCCGACACCGACGCGCTCGGACTCGGGCGTCCCGACGCGGAGCCGCTGGCCTCCGAGACGATGGACGCGATCATCGACTACATCCGCGTGCTGGTCGAGGCTGATCACGCATACGCCGTCGACGGCGACGTGTACTTCCGCGTTCGCTCCGACGAGCAGTACGGCAGCCTCTCCCACAGACACATCGAGGACATGGACCAGGGCGAGGGAGTGGAGGGCGCAGGGCGCAAGCGGGACCCGCTGGACTTTGCCCTCTGGAAGGCCCGCAAGGAGGGCGAGGACACGTGGTGGGAGTCACCGTGGGGAGCCGGCCGGCCCGGCTGGCACATCGAGTGCTCGGCGATGGCCGAGCAGTTGCTCGGCGACGGCTTCGAGATCCACGGTGGCGGCTCGGACCTGCTCTTCCCCCACCACGAGAACGAGGCCTCCCAGACGCGGGCGGCGCGCGGGCACGAGCTGGCGCGGCTGTGGATGCACAACGGGATGGTCCAGATGACGGGCGAGAAGATGGCCAAGTCCGCGGGCAACATCGCGCCCCTGCACGCGGTGCTCGCCGACCACGACGCCTCGGCGGTCCTGATGTACCTGATCTCAGGGCACTACCGCCAGCCGCTGGCCTTCTCCGAGGCCCAGCTAGAGGACGCCGCCAGGCGTTTGCGCCGCGTCCGCGAGGCGCTGCGCAGGCTGGCCCCGGGAGAGCCGAGCCCCGAGGACATGTCCTCGTACAAGCACGACTTCTTCGCGGCCCTGCGCAACGACTTCAACACCCCCGCCGCCCTGGCCGCCATGGACGGCTGGATCCGGGAGGCCAACCGCCGCGGGGAGGGGGTGGGCGACGCTGACCTGCGCGAGATGCTGGGGGTCCTCGGGTTGGGGTCGCTGACGCCGCTCCAGAGCGCGGATGCCGCCGGCGAGGACCCGGAGGCCATGGGCCTGCTCCGGGAGCGCGAGCGGGCGCGCTCAGAGCGCGACTTCGCCGCCGCCGACCACTTCCGGGATCAGCTGCGCGAGCGGGGATGGGAGGTGCGCGACGGCCCCGACGGCCCGGAGCTGATCCGGGCGTGATCGTCTACGGGCGCAACCCCGTGCGCGAGGCCCTGCGCGGCCGCCGGGCCGCGAGCGTGGCCGAGATCTGGGCCACCTCCGGGGCCGTCCGGGAACAGTGGCTGCGCGAGCGCTCTGTGCGAATCGCCTCGGCCGAGGAGATCGAGCACCGCTGCGGCTCCTCCGCCCACCAGGGCGTGTGCGCGCAGGCGGGCCCGTATCCCTACGTGGGCGCCGAGCGCCTGCTGGAGGTCGGTGGTGGGCTGCTGGTGGCGCTCGACCAGGTCCAGGACCCGCAGAACCTCGGCTCGATCTGTCGCACCGCCGAGTGCGCCGGGGCAGACGGCGTCCTGATCCCCGAACGCCGGGCCGCCGAGGTCACCCCGGCGGTGTGCAAGGCATCGGCCGGCGCGGTCGAGCACCTGCCCGTCGCGCGCGTGAGGAACATCGCCGACCTGCTTGGCGACGCCCGCAAGGCCGGCTACTGGTGCTACGGGGCGAGCGCCTCGGGCGCGGCCGGGGGGCGCCCACCCGTCCCCTATGACCGGCCGGACTACTCCGGCGCCGGGGTCGTGCTGGTGCTGGGCAGCGAGGGGAAGGGCCTGCGCCCGCGCGTGGCCGGCGCCTGCGACGAGCTGATCGTGCTGCCCCAACGGGGGCGGATCGAGTCGCTCGGGGTGGCCGCAGCGGCCGCCGCGCTGCTGTACGAGATCTTGCAGAACCGCTCCGCGAACCTTGACAGGGGTACATAAGTATGCAAATGTACCCTTCAGTAAGGCTGAACCTAAGGTTTAGATACCTTTAGGAATTCAATATATTCTGGCGCCAGGGGAGGAGTGCGCCACTGAGCGATCCAGCCCGTAAACACGGGCCGGTGAAAGGAATTGCTCGTGGCCAGAATCTCTCAGACGCACCACCCTGAACCCAAGGTCGAGGATGAATTTCTGATCGCCTTGGCCAAGCAGGGTGACCGGAACGCCTACGACCGCCTGGTCCGCCGCTATTACGGCTTCGTCCGCCTGAAGGCCTCCTCCTACTTCCTCGCCGGGGGCGATTCGGAGGACCTCATCCAGGAGGGCCTGGTGGGCCTCTACAAGTCCATCCGGGACTTCCGCAACGACCGCGAGTCGAGCTTCCGCAACTTCGCCGAGCTGTGCATCACGCGCCAGATCATCACGGCCGTGAAGACCGCCACCCGCAACAAGCACACCCCACTGAACCAGTACGTGTCGTTCTCATCGACCCCGGCCGGGAGCGGGGACGAGGTCCCCACGCTCGACCAGATGCTCCCGGGACCCACCGTCCACGATCCCGTCAACCAGGTGATCTCCTCCGAGGAGCTGCGCTCGCTCGTGGGGTGCCTGTCCTCGGCCCTGTCGGAGCTGGAGAGCCGGGTGCTGTCGCTGTACCTCGACGGCTACTCCTACGAGCAGGCCGGCGAGCGCCTCTCCTGCGACACCAAGACGGTCGACAACGCCCTGCAGCGGGTCAAGCGCAAGGTCGGCGCCCACCTGCAGTCGCGGGCGGTCGCCGCCTAGCTTGCGCTCGAGCTTCGTCTTGGCCCTCCTGGCCCGGCGGGCCTAGGCGTGACCTTCACCCGGCAGCCGTTCCGGCGGGAGCACCCGCAGGGCGGCGGCCGGGGACGGCGTCACTTCGATCGTGAAGGGGGCGCTCGCCACGCCCTCGTTGACCGGGTCGCCGGGAACCTTGATCCGCAGGATCTGCTTGCCCATGCCGAAGAACGCGTGGGTGATCGAGAAGGTTCCGCTGCCGCCCGGGCCGGGCGTGAGCGTGCCCAGGTCCACCACGTGATAGCCACCGGCATTGGCGTTCTGGCGCTCGAGGTAGACGACGTGGCCTTCGCGGAAGGGCGTCACCGTGCCCGTGAAGGTGAGCGTCTGGCCGGCCTGCACGGTGCCGGCTGAGACACCCGCCGTGAGCACGTATTTGACGCCCTCGAACAGGACCGCCGAGTGGCGGCCGCCGCCGAGCACCTTGTAGGCGGTGTTCTGCTGGGGCGCCTGGGTGAAGCTGTAACCGCCGCCCGAGTTGGCGGTGGTGGTGGCGACGGTTGCGAACTGGCCCTGTTTGCTGCGCGCCTGCAGGGTGATGCTCTGGCCGCCGCCGCCCGCGAGGGTCCCGTGGAGGCTGACCGTCTGGGCGAACAGGATCGGGTCGCTCGAGGCTCCCGAGCCGGTCGCCACGAGGGTCAGCAGCGGGTTCTCGCGCTGGCTGATCACGTAGGACAGCGGCGTTGAGGCGCCGAAGGCCGAGAAGCGCCGGTGGGGGCGAACCACGACCCGGATGTTGGCGTCCCCGGGGATCTTGAAGACGTGCACGAACGAGTATTGGCCGTGCGGACCGACGACCCCGCGCTGGATCGCGTGCCATTCTTCGACCGCGACCGCCTGCTCGCGCTGGAGAACCACTTCGGCGCCGGCGTCGTTGGGGCTGACGGTGCCGCTGAAGCTCACGCGGCTGCGAACGCCCGTCAGCAGCGCCGCGGTTTCGGCCGGGCCCTGGATCGTGACCTCCGGGGCGACTTTGACGGCCTTCGTGGGGCTGGTCGCGCCCACGGCCGTGACGTAGTAGAGCGTGTCGGTCGTCGGCGCCGGCGCCACCAGCGTGAAGTAGCCGCCAGTGTCGGTCGTGGTCGTGCCGACCGCCGCGTTGGCCTGGCCGATCGAGTGGCCGAAGAGCGTGACCGTCTGGGCTGCCGCCGAGGCACCGGGGCAATGCAGCCGGCCGAAGACCTG
This sequence comes from uncultured Solirubrobacteraceae bacterium, assembly GCA_963846255.1. Classification (GTDB taxonomy): domain Bacteria; phylum Actinomycetota; class Thermoleophilia; order Solirubrobacterales; family Solirubrobacteraceae; genus Palsa-744. Next base: position 1,690,942 of record CAWJVE010000002.1, on the reverse strand, counting down.
CGGCGCTTCGCCGGCCGTGAGCGTCCGCGGCTCGGCCTCGAGGCTCAGCTTGCAGCCGGTCGGGGAGACGGTGCGCGGGTGGCGTTTTTCGATCCGCTGCCTTCTTTCCGGCAGACGCCGGCCGGACCCGCCGCGCGCGCCGGCCAGGGCCGGGATGGAGAGGCCGACGAGCATCGTTAGGGCCGTGAGTGCCACGGCCAGCCTGTTGACGGTCATTTCAGTGCTTCTCCTTTTCCGCGACCGGAGATCGCCTGGTGGCCGCGAACTCGCGGCCGGGGGGCGGACAACTAGCCCGGTAACCCCTCCGCCGCGGCATCGATGCGGTTCCCGCGGGCCGATTTGGACCTAAGGTGGGCTCCGTGTTTTCGAGGTTTGGCGGGGGTCCTTTTCGGGTATGGCATGCGCAGGTTTTATACGCCAGCGAGAAGGAACGGGGCACGGGGAGCAGATGCAGGTAGCGGGGAGGAGCGTGCTGGAGATCGTCGTGGGTGTGCGCCGGGCGGTCGTTGCCGCGGCGCTCGTCTCTGGCGCCATCGCGGTCCTGCTCGTGCCGGCCCTGGCGCGGGCCGAAGCGCCGCCGCGCCATCACGCACCGCCCAAGATCACCGGTCCTCTCGAAGCCGGACGCCTGTTGAGCGCCAGCGAAGGGAAGTGGAAGTCCGCCACCAAACCGAGCTTCTCCTACCAATGGGAGCTCTGCGAACCCAAACACGGCTCGTGCAGCCTGATCGCCGGTGCGGACGGCTCGACCTACCGGACCAACGGCGAACAGGTCGGCAGGCGTCTGAGGGCGATCGTGACGGCCACCACCCCCGGCGGGACCGCGTCGCTCACCTCGCGTCCGAGCAAGAAGATCGTGCCGGGATCGCCCCTCGAGATCGAACCCCCCGCGGTCGAAGGGGACCTCAAGGAAGGCGCCAAGCTGATCGCCAATCCCGGTACCTGGGCCGGCTCGGCGCCGATCACCTACCACTACCAGTGGGAACGCTGCGCCGCTCTGACGGCGGTCTGCGAAGTGATCTCCGGGGCCACGGCCGCCACCTACACGCTGGAAGCAGCCGACGTGGCCAGCTCGCTGGTCGTCAAAGTGCTCGCCTCCAACTCCGTCGGCACGGCAACCGCCAGCTCCCCTGAAACCTCGGTGGTCGGAGCGCTGCTGCCGGTCAATCTCGGGCTCCCCTCGATCCTGGGCCTGCTTCGCGAAGGGCACCTGCTGAGCGCCGAACCGGGCTCGTGGTCGGGCAGCGAACCGATCAGCTACGCGTATCAGTGGCTTGAGTGCAACGCGGCCGGGGAATCGTGCACTGAAATCTCTGAAGCGACCGGTCCAACGCTGAAACTGCTCTCGGGGTTGATCGGGGAGACGGTGGAGGTTGTCGTCACCGCGACCAACGGCGCGGGCTCGACGTCCGCTACGAGTTCACCGACCGGCATCGTCGAAGGACTACTGCCGTCGACCTCCGGTGTTCCGACGATCCTCGGAAGCCTTCTTGAAGGCCAGCTGTTGAGCGCCGAACCGGGGTCGTGGAGCGGCACCGAACCGATCAGCTACGGCTATCAGTGGCTGTCGTGCAACGCGGCGGGTGAAGCTTGTAGTGAAATCTCGAAAGCGACCGGCTCCACGTTGAAACTGGTGTCGGGGTTGATCGGGGACACGGTTGAGGTTGTGGTGACCGCGACGAACGTGGCCGGTTCGCATTCGGTGACCAGCTCTCCTACCGGCCTGGTGAGCGGGATTCTGCCGTCGAACACGGGTGCTGCCCCGTCGGTGCTGGGGAGCCTCGTGGAAGGGCAGACGCTGAGCGCCGAACCGGGGTCGTGGAGCGGCACCGAACCGATCAGCTACGGCTATCAGTGGCTGTCGTGCAACGCGGCGGGCGAATCGTGTACTGAAATCTCGAAAGCCACTGGCTCCACGTTGAAACTGGTGTCGGGGTCTGATCGGGGACACGGTTGAGGTTGTGGTGACCGCGACGAACGTGGCCGGTTCGCATTCGGTGACCAGCTCTCCTACCGGCCTGGTGAGCGGGATTCTGCCGTCGAACACGGGTGCTGCCCCGTCGGTGCTGGGGAGCCTCGTGGAAGGGCAGACGCTGAGCGCCGAACCGGGGTCGTGGAGCGGCACCGAACCGATCAGCTACGGCTATCAGTGGCTGTCGTGCAACGCGGCCGGCGAATCGTGTACCGAAATCTCGAAAGCCACTGGCTCCACGTTGAAACTGGTGTCGGGTTGATCGGGGACACGGTCGAGGTTGTGGTGACCGCGACGAACGTGGCCGGTTCGCATTCGGTGACCAGCTCTCCTACCGGCCTGGTGAGCGGGATTCTGCCGTCGAACACGGGTGCTGCCCCGTCGGTGCTGGGGAGCCTCGTGGAAGGGCAGACGCTGAGCGCCAATCCGGGTTCCTGGAGCGGGACCGAACCGATCACGTACGGCTATCAGTGGCTGTCGTGCAACGCGGCCGGCGAATCGTGTACCGAAATCTCGAAAGCCACTGGCTCTACCTTGAAACTGGTGTCGGGTCTGATCGGGGACACGGTCGAGGTTGTGGTGACCGCGACGAACGTGGCCGGTTCGCACTCGGCCACGAGCTCGCCCAGCGGCAAGATCGCGGGCATCCTGCCCGCCAACGAAGTCCTGCCGTCGATCACCGGGAGCCTCCTCAGCGGGCAGCTGCTGAGCGCCCACCCGGGCACGTGGTCCGGAAGCGAACCGATCACCTACAGCTACCAGTGGCAGCTGTGCAGCGCGCTCGGGAAAGGGTGCGCGAACATCGGCGAAGCGGCTGGCTCGACCTTCAAACTCGTGGGTCTCGACGTCGGGCTGACGCTCGATGTCGTGGCGACGGCGAAAAACGTCGCCGGGTCGACCGCTGCAACCAGTCCGGTTACCGGGCTGATCGGGCTCTAGGCGGGCGCAGCCGACCCGCCGGGCACCGCGGTCTCGACCGGCGCGGGCCCAAGGATTTCCAGCGTGCTGTCTCGCTAGCGCACGCCGCTGGGGCCGCGCCGGCCGGCGGCCGCGAGGCACAGCGCCAGCACAAGCAGCACGACTATCAGCCAGAGCCCGGCGATCGCGACGAGCGTCACGCGTGCCCCAGCGAACGCACGAAGGAGGCCTGGCGGGCCAGGTCGTACCTGGCCCGCCAGGAGCGATGGAGATCCCGGGGGTGGCCCGTAAGCCGCTCCCGGGAGGAGGGATGGGATGAAACGTAATGAGTGTGCGCAGCGGCCCCGCCCTGCGGGCCCGTGAGGGCCCGCGTGACTCGAGGGGGCTTGGAGTCGAGGGGGTGTGCGGGACCGCTGCTCATCACTCTGAACAAAGACTATCAGATTTATGAGGATTGTCAATCTCGACGTCCCCAGCGGTTGGCCTGGCCGCCCCGAGCGGCCGGGCGGGCCGTTCCTAGCGCCCCGAGGAGCCCAGCGACAGCTGCGTCAGGGACGCTGCCCCGTCGATCAAGATCGACTGGCCTGTGATCTGGGCGGCCTCCTCGCGGGCCAGGAAGGCCGCGGCGGCGGCGATCTCCGCCGGCTCCACCGGTCGCCCGCTGGGGAGCGCGGAGAGCACCCGCTCGCGTACCTCCTCGGGCATCGCGAGTACCTGCTCGGTGGCCACGAGGCCGGGGAGGATGGCGTTGGCGGTGATCCCGAAGGCCGCGTTCTCGCCCGCGATCGTCTTTACCAGCCCGAGCTGGCCGGCCTTGGAGGCGGCGTAGGCCACCTGCCCGGGGAGGCCGCCCACTGCGGCTGCGCTCGAGATCACGACGATGCGCCCGTAGCGGCGCTCGCGCATGCCGCCCAGGCACGCCTGAACGGTGCGGAAGCAGCCGGTGAGGTTGACGTCGATGTCACGCTGCCACTGCTCAAGGGTCATTCGGTGGGACGGGGCGATCGTCGTCGTGAGGCCGGCGTTGGCCACGCACACGTCGATGTCGCCGAGCTCGGGGAACTCGTCGTGGGCGACGTCGAGCTTCAGGTCACATCCCTCGCGCAGGTCGAGCGTGAGGACCTCAAGGCCGTCGGCTTCCAGGCGCTCGACGATCGCCGCACCGATGCCCCGCGCTGCGCCGGTCACCAACGCTCTGCGCCGCTCGGTCAAACTGTTGCTCCGCTGGCTGTGGCCCCACTCATCATCGAAGGAGGAAACGATGACAGAACGCTGGTTCTCCGAAGAGGAGCTCGAGCAGCTCTCCCGCCCGACGATGGACCGCGCCGTCGAAGCGATCGACGCCGGCGACCTGGAGACGGCCCGGCGGCTGTGTACGGAGATGAAGCACGAGTGGCAGATGCTCCACGACCTGATGGCCGCCGGCGTTCTCGACCTCGTCTCGTTCATCCAGCAGGAGCTCGGCGAGGACGCGGTGGGGCGGGCCTGGGAGGCGAGCATGAACCGCGGCTGGCGCCGCCACCACGACGCCATCGGGGCGCTGGACCGTCGCGAGCTCGTGGGCTTGCTGGCGGCGACCTGGCGGGCGCACTCGTGCTCGGGCGTGGGGCCCAACCCGGGCGCCTTCCAGCTCAGCGAGGACGACGAGAAGGTCACCTTCACGATGAACCCGTGCGGCTCGGGCCAGCGGCTGGTGCTGAACGGCGCCTACGAGGGGCTACCCGATGGTGGGCGCACGCGGGAGGCCCACGATTGGTCCTTCCAGCGCAAGGACTTCCCCCTCTACTGCACCCACTGCAGCTTCATGAACGAGTCGCTGCCGATCCAGTGGTCGGGCTACCCGCTGTATCCGTGCGACCCCCCGGGCGACTATTCCAAGGACCCCTGCACGTGGTACTGGTACAAGGATCCCCAGGACATCCCCGAGCGCCACTACGAGCGCTACGGAGCCGTGAAGCCGGGACGTGGAGCCGGCTGAGGCGCTACGGCTCGATCACGTTGTCCGGGTTGGGCTGCTCGGAGCGTGGGGCCTGGCTGTAGTCGCCGAAGGGCCCGTCGCGCCCGGCGATGGCCCGCTCGACGCCCTCCTGTTCGGCGGTCCGCACGAACTCGAGGCCCTCGGGGATGTTGCGCATCAGGCCGTCGAGGATCGGCCCGAGCAGCTGGGTGCCGGCGAGTCCCATGTTCTCGTAGGCCTGGTTGACGATCAGCTTCATCGCCGCCAGCTGTCCCGGGGGCAGGCCCGCGAGCTGCTCGGCCTGGCGTGCCACCGTCTGCTCGAGTTCCGCGAACGGGACGGCCTTGTTGATGAGCCCGACCTCCGCCGCCTCTCGCCCTGACAGGGGCTTGCCGGTGAGCGCGTACTCCTTGGCCCTCGTCAGGCCGAGCCGGTAGAGCCACATCCCGCTCAGGTAGCAGCCCCAGGCGCGCGAGTAGGGCGTGCCGATGCGCGCGTCCTCGCTGGCGATGACGAGGTCCCCACACAGCGCCATGTCGCTCCCGCCGCCCACACACCATCCGTGCACCTGGACGATCACCGGCTTCGGTGACGCGCCACAGGCTCATGAACTTCGGCACCGGGCCGAGGCTGGCGGTGGTCGCCCCGATGAAGTCCTTGCCGGGGTCCCAGCGGCCGTCCGTGGTGAGCATCTCATCCCAGTGGTGAAAGCCCTCCCCGAAATCGAAGCCGGCACAGAAGGCGCGCCCGGCTCCCCTCAGGACGATCACCCTCACCCGCTCGTCGGCGACCGCCTGCTCGACCGCTTCCTGGAGCTCGTCCGGCATCGGCGGCACGATCGTGTTCAGGCGCTCGGGGCGGTTCAACGTGATCCTCGCGACCCGCTCGTTGCGCTCGTAGATGAGCGTCTGGAATGACATCGCCCGCGATGCTATTGCTCGGGCGCCTCGGGTGAGCGCCTCTCAGGCGCGTCCGGTGAGCACGTCGAGCCGCTCCGCCAGGCGCGAAGGTCGGCCGCTGCGGCGCTCGGCGCGGTCCGCCATCCGGTAGAGCGCGTAGGTGCCCCTGATGCCGGTCCAGCGCAGCGGCTCGGGCTCCCAGGAGCGCGCCATCCGCCCGACCCAGGGCAGCCTCGTCAGCTCGCTGTCCTCGCCGCTCAGCAGGTCGCGCACCGTGCGCCCGGCGAGGTTCGAGGCCGCCACGCCCTCGCCGACGTAGCCGCCCACCCACGCGAGCCCGCTGCCCGGGTCAGCTCCCACCGACACGCACCAGTCACGCGCCACGCCGAGGACGCCCGACCAGGCGTGCGAGATCGGGACCTCGCCGGCCGGGGCGAACATGTCCACGAGCTTGTCGCGCAGGGCTCTGACGGTGCGCGACGCTGTCTCCCCCTCGCCGCCGGTGCGCGAACCGAAGCGGTAGGGCACACCCCGGCCCCCGATCGCGATCCGCCCGTCGGCGGTGCGCTGCAGGTACACGTACACGTGGGCCTCCTCGGCCATCAGCTCCTGCCCGGACCATCCGATCTGCGACCACGCCTCGGCCGGCAGCGGCTCGGTCACGATCATCGAGCTGTTGACCGGCGCCAGCGCACGACGCTCGCCCCTCAATGAGGCCGTGTAGCCCTCGGTCGCCCGCAAGATCCAGCGCGCCCGCACCGGCCCCGCCGGCGTCAGCGCGCAGCCGGGGGTGATCGAGGACACGGCGGTGTGCTCGTAGATGGGCACCCCGAGGGACTCCACGGTGCCCGCCAGCCCACGCAACAGCTTCAGGGGATGCACGCGTGCCACGTGCGGTGTGAAGCTGGCTCCGCGGGCGCCCCGTACGTGCACCCGCTCGCCCAGCTCCGCCTCTGACAGAAGGCGCAGGTCCAGCTCGCCGATGCCCCGGGCGCGGGCCCCCGCCACGAGCTCGCGCTGGCGCGCCGCCTGGGCGCTGCCGATCGCAACCCTGAGCCGGCCGCTCTTGAGGTAGTCGGCCTGCAGGTCGTGCTCGCGCAGGAACGACCCCACCTCATCGACGGTGGCGAACATCTCCCGCTGCAACGCCGCCAGCGCTCCTCGGCCGGCCCGCTGCTCGTAGCGGCGGGGCGCCCCGGCGAAGAACCCCGACACCCAGCCGCCGTTGCGTCCCGACGCTCCGTAGCCGGCGACGTCGCGCTCGAGCACGGCGATCCGCAGCCGCGGCTGGGCGCGCTTGAGGTAGTACGCGCTCCACAGCCCGCTGTAGCCGGCTCCCACGATCGCGACGTCGAGCTCCAGCGGCTCACGCAGCGGCTCCCTCGCCGCCGGGGGATCCCCCAGCGAGCGCCACCAGAAACCGAGCTTCGCCGACTGCACGGCCGCGAGCGTAGCCCCCCGGAGTGGGGCTATGATCGCCACAGGCAGCACAACCGCACACCGGCACAACCTCAGAGCATCACTGGCCAGGCGAGATCGGGGAGGAGCACAACTATGGAGGCGGCAGTCACGCAAGGGGGCAAGGCGCGGGCGGCGGCGGAAGCGCCGACCCTCGCGCACGCGTTTCGCATCACCGCGGCAGAACGGGCCGATCAGGTCGCGATCCGCACCAAGGAGGACGCCTTCTCGATCACGTGGGGGCAGCTGCGCGAGCGCGTGGACGCCCTCGCCGGGGGGCTCGACGGCCTCGGTCTCAAGCGCGGCGACACGCTCGCCCTGATGCTCTCCAACAGACCGGAGTTCCACCTCTGCGACCTCGCCGGGATGATGCTCGGAGCGACCCCCTTCTCGATCTACAACACCTACACCGCCGAGCAGATCGAGTACCTGGTCAAGGATGCCGGGGCGAGGATCCTGATCTGCGAGCAGGCCTACCTGCCGCAGGTGCTCCAGGCGCGCACGAACCTGCCCGACCTCGAGCACGTGATCGTCGTCGACGGCGAGTCGCCCGCGGGCACGCTCGCCCTGTCCGCGGTCGAGGGCTCGAACCCGGACTTCGATGTCGAGAGCCGCGTGGCCGAACTGCAGGGGACCGACCTGTTGACCCTGATCTACACCTCCGGCACGACCGGCCCCCCGAAGGGCGTCCAGTTGATCCACCGCAACCTGCTGGCGGCGATCGAAGGTCTCGACGAGCTGATCGACTTTCCCGAGGACGGCCGCGTGATCTCGTGGCTGCCGAGTGCCCACGTCGCCGAGCGCAACGCCCACCACTATCTGCCGATCGTGTTCGGCCTGCAGATCACCTGCTGCGACGATCCTCGCCAGGTGCTCTCCTACCTGCCCGAAGTACGGCCCAGCTGGTTCTTCGCGGTGCCCAGGATCTGGGAGAAGCTGAAGGCGGGGCTGGAGACGATGATCGCCGGCCAGCCCGAGGAGCAGGGGGCCAAGATGCGCTCCGCAATCGACGCCGGCATCAGGAAGGTCCGCCTCGAACAGAGCGGCGAGGAGGTGCCCGCAGAGCTCGCCGAGGAGGTTGCCCGCGCGGAGGAGGAGGTCTTCGCGGGCCTGCGGACGATGCTCGGGCTCGACCAGGTGGAGGCCATCAACGTCGGCGCTGCCCCCACCCCGGTCGAAGTCCTGGAGTTCTTCCACGCCATCGGCCTGCCGCTGGCCGAGCTATGGGGCATGAGCGAGACGTGTGGCGCCGGGACCGTGAACCCGAAAGACAAGATCCGGATCGGCACCGTCGGGCCTCCGGCGCCGGGCGTTCAGATCAAGCTCGACAGCGACGGCGAGGTGCTGGTGAAGTCAGACGTCGTGATGGTCGGCTACCGCAACCTCCCCGAGAAGACCAACGAGACCTTCACCGAGGACGGCTGGCTGCGGACCGGGGACATCGGCCAGTTCGACGAGGAGGGATACCTGAAGATCGTCGACCGCAAGAAGGAGCTGATCATCAGCGCGGCGGGCAAGAACATGTCGCCCGCCAACATCGAGGCGACCCTGAAGACGGCCTCGCCGCTGATCGGGCAGGCCTGCACGATCGGAGACGCTCGCGCCTACAACACGGCTCTGATCGTGCTCGACGCCGACTTCGCGCCGGTGTGGGCCGCCAAACAGGGGATCGATGACACCGACCTGGCCGTGCTCGCGCGCGACGAGCAGGTGCTCGCCGCCGTCCAGGAGGGCGTCGACTCGGCCAACTCAAAGCTCGCGAAAGTGGAACAGATCAAGCGCTTCACGGTCATCGAGGGCGACTGGCTGCCGGGCGGGGATGAGCTCACCCCGACGATGAAGCTGAAGCGCAAGCCGATCGCCGAGAAGTACACGCCCGAGATCGAGGGGATGTACCCGGGCTCCTAGAGGGCCGAGGCGCCGCCGCCCGTCTTGCCCGGCAGCGCAGGCTGCGTAGGCCGAAACGCGCGGCCCGGCGAGGGTAAAATCCGGAGTGTGGACCGAGCCGCCGGCTGCCTCACCGCACGTAGACTCTGGCTCGTGAAGCGAGTACCAAATGTGCTCCGTGTTCTCGTAGCGATGGTGTGCGTCTTCCTTCTCGCGAAGGTGATGGGCTACTGGGCCGCCTTGGGCGTCGCGCTGATCGTTTCGTTCTTGGTCATGCCGAGCCGACGACGCCTGCTCGTGCGTTTCACGAACCGTCTCGCCAAACCCTCCTAGGCGCCGGCCCACACAGCACAGCCGTCCCCCGCAGAGACCTCTGAAGGGCCGCTCCCGCAGCCGCCCATGAGGCGCCGCCCGCCCGCCCGCCGGGCGACACGGTCGAGCCAGTGATGAGCCGCAAACCGGGAGCGGGCCGCCCCTGCAGGGACGGCCCGCTCCCGGCCTACCGCTTACCTACTGGATTTTGGATTTGCCGGTGACTTCGTTGGGTTTGTCGGTGACGGTGCCGCTGTTGCGAAGCACCGTCAGCGTGCCGGCGACTTTGTTGTTGGTGACGGTGGCGCCGGCCATGTTGCTCGTAGCCGACAGCGAGCCGCCGAACGTGTTGCCCACGACGGTCACGCTGCCCGCGTTGCCCGTCACCTTGGCGGTGGCGCCGATCGTATTGCCGGTGCATTCGGGGGTGCCGTCGCCGATCACCAGCGGGCCTGTCGAGCCGGCGATCTTCATCGCTTTCGCGATGCTCGCGCCGCAGATGCGCACGAGCGCTGGTTTGCTGGCGTCAAGTGCACCTGAGAGTGTCGCGCCCTCGACGTCCAGGGCACCGCCCGGCCGTACGTCGACCGTGCCTTTGACTTTCGCGGCCGGCCCGAGCTTGACGGCTTCGCCGGCGCGCACCATCACTTTGCCGTTGACGGGCCCGTTGATGACGGTGTAGTAGCCGACGAAGGTCGAGCAGGACTTGGTCACTTCGGTGCCGACGTTGGAAACCGCCGTTGCGGTCACCGTCTTCAGGCCCGAGGTGCTGGTGTTGATCGCCACGGTTCCACTCGGATTCGTTTTCAGACCCGAGTAGGAGTCCGAGGCCGCGATCGTGGCGTTCACGCCGCTGGCACCGATCGCCACCATCGTCGGACAGGTGACTTCGAGGTTCGGCGGGGTGGACTCGACCTGCACCGTCAAGCAGCCTTCCGAGGACTGGTTGCCGACGTTGTCTTTCAGCGTCCCGCAGGTTTTGTGCGAGCCGTCTTCGGTGTACGTCTGGCTGGCCGGGATCGAGGCCGGGTTCACACCAGAGCCTTTGCTCCCGTCGGCCAGTGCCGGGTCCCCGTTCGAGGAGAACGACACTTTGACGCTGTTCTTGTACCAGCCGCTACCACCGGCGTAGTCGGGCGCCCGGTCGGCGCTCACCGTCGGTGTCAGCGGTGGGGTCTCGTCAACCTTGATCGGTTCCGATTCAGGCGAGTATTCCGTCGTCAGCGAGTTGGCTTCGTCTTCGCCGCGGACGCGGTACACCCACGTGCCTTCAGCCTCAGGACTGCCGGCCGTGAATTCGTAGCTCAGCGCTTCGATGCCGCTCGCCACGGTGCTCCACGTTTCCGTGGCTTCGTTGTGCCCCTGCAGCGTGTAGCTGAGGCCGAAGTACTGCATCGGGTTCGCTCCAGGCCAGGTCAGCGTGTACACGCCGGTGGCGTTGGGGTTGGTGCCCGCGGTGAGCACGGGCGGGCTTTCCGGGTTGGGGTACTCGACCACGGTCGAGCACGATTGTGTGGTTTCGTTGCCGACGTTGTCGGTGGCCGTCGTTTTGACTGTCTTTTTCCCGCCGTCGCTCGTGTTGATCGGGACCGTCCCGCTCGCTTCACTCGCGAGCCCCGACTGTCCGTCCGAGGCGGTGAAGGTCGCCACCACGCCTTCTTCGCCGACCAGGGCTTTGGCCGGGCAGTTGATTTCCAGCGTCGGTGGGGTCGCGTCGACCTGCACCGTCAGGCACCCCGGCGAGGATTCGTTGCCGACGTTGTCCTTCTCGGTGCCGCACGCTTCGTGCGAGCCGGTCGTGTTGAACGTCTGCGGGGACGAGATCGACGCCGGGTTGACGCCGCTGCCCAAGCTCCCATCCGACAGGTTGGGGTCCCCGCCGGAGGCGAAGGACACTTCCACGCTGTCCTTGTACCAGCCTCCGCCACCCGCGTAGTCCGGAGCGCGGTCGGCGCTCGCGAGCGGCGGGTTGGGCGGCGACTTGTCGACCTTGACCGCCGACGATTCACCCGATGGTTCGCTGGCCGAGCTTTCGTTGCTCTCGGTCACGCGGTAGTTCCACGTGCCTTCGCCCTCAGGGCCGCCGCCCGTGAACGTGTAGGTGGGGTTCGTCAGGCCGCTGGCGACCGTGCTCCAGCCGCCGCCGGCGTTCTTGTGTTCCAGCGTGTAGGTCGGGGTGACGGCCGGCTGGGTGGATTCCCAGCTGAGCGTGAACTGGCCGCTTGCGTTCGGCGTTTCGCCGCCCGAGAGCACCGGCGCGGACGGCGCCGAGGGCACCACGTTGCGCGCCAGCGTGTAGCCCGGCGGCAGGTAGTGGGGCTGCGGAGCCTGCACCATGCCTTCGGCGCTTCCGGGCGGGTCGATCGTCGGAACGCGCAGTTCGAGGTTCCTCACCTGCACCGAGTGCGGTTCTTTGTTGTTGAGCAGGTAGGTCGAGTCTTTCGAGAGCAGCTCGAGCTTCAGCACGTGGCCGGCTTCCACCTTCCAGGCCTGCGGGTGCAGCTGGAAGGTCTGCTTGGTGAAGCCTTCGCCCGGGTTCAGCGGACGGTATGCCTGTCGACCGATCAGCTCCTCGGTTTTGGCCGTTTCGTTGACGTCGTACAGACGTGCGGCCACCTGGTCGTTGGGGGCCGGTGTGGAGAATTCTGCGATCACCGTCGACGCGCCCGCGACGGTGTAGCCGCTGGGCGGCGCAGCCGGCAGGTGGTACTCGGCGGCTTCGGCCGTGTCGGTCGAGCTGGCTGTGGTGCAGACCGTCCCCGACGTAAACGCGTTCGACGGCGCTTTGCCCGGCGCTGTGATCGTCTGTTCGGGCGCGCTTGAGAAGCGTATTTCGCCGGGCGCGAGGCTGGCCCAGTTGGCCGCTTTGTATTCGGTTCCCGAGCCGGTGACGGTCTGCGGGCAGAAGCTCGTGATCGCGGTCACGCTGCCGTGCAGTCCGGCCGGTTCCGAGCCTTCGCCTTTGACGTAGTAGGAGAACCATTCGTTCTGGGCGTTGGCCAGCTTGGTCAGATCGCCGCCGGAGGGCGTGGTGGCCGAGCGCGGGTTGTGCCCGTTGTCGAGGTAGAACAGCTTCATCGCCTCGTTCGGGTACGCCGCGCGAACCTTGTTGTAGTACTTCACCGTTTCGTCGACTGGGAACAGGTCGTCGTTCCAGCCGTTCTGCATGATGGCGGGAGACGGTGGCTCTGACAGGTTCGCGTAGTACGGGCTGTGGTACTGCAGCTGTTCTTCCTGCTGTATAGCCAGTTCTTTGCCGTCGTACGGGCCGCCGGTGAGGTTGAAGGTGTGCCATTTCCTGATATTCGCTTCGGGGTCGTTATTGGCTTCCGGCAGCAGGTATCCCAGCAGTGAGCCGGCGAGGAACAGGGTGCCGTTCCAGTTGTTCTTTTCGATTCCGAAGCGGTGGTTTTTCAGCGGACCGCTGTAGGTGGATTCGGACACGTAGTCGAGGTTGCTGCCGTTCGGCTGCAGTGCCTGGGCAAGGTCGCTCCACGGGTATTCGGGGGCGGTGGCGGCGATTTTCATCGGTTTGCCGAGCGGGCTTTCCCACGGGATCAGTTCGTGGTTGGTGAGTTCCACGCGGTCCTTTAGCGCGCCCAGCTGCAGCGACATGCCGCCGCCGTAGCTACCACCGGTGGCGCCGATTTTCTGGGGGTCGATCACGCCTTCGTCGGCGAGTTTGCCGAGCAGCGTCTGCACGTCGCGAACTTCGTAGTCCCGGGCCATCAGGTGGATGTAGCCGAGTTCGCAGGGCGGCGCCTTGAGTTTCGTGGAAGATCCCCCGCAGGAGGAGCCCCAACCGCGGTCGGAGATGCTGAAGACGGCGTAGCCGAGTTTCAGCCAGCGCTGGGAGGTCGAGCTTGAGGGCGTGATCTTCGAGCCGCCCCAGCCGTGGTAGATGCCCACGACCGGGTAGTCGTTGTCGGCGCCGCTGGCGGGGGGGAAGGCCACCGCGACATCGATCGGGGTCCCATCCCAGCTGGGTACGGTCGTGTTCGCGCTGTTCCCACACCAGCGCTGTCCGATTTCAGCGCCTTTGGTCTGTTCGGTGCACGCAACTTTCCCTTCGAACACCGAGGTGATGGTCGCGTTGGCCGCGGCCGGCGAGAGTAGGGCGGCGAGGAACGCCACTGCGAGGATCGTGCGGCCACGGCCACCGATCAATTCGACGATGCGACCAACTGCGGCTGTCACCAGCATGCCCGACTCCTTTGTTGAGTAATGGCGCGCGCCCACATCCTTGCCCCCGCAAGGTCGTGCACAAGCACTCTAGGCGCGCGCTTGCCTTCCCAGTTAGAACAAGCACTAACCGAAGCTGACTCGTGTGTCAACCCCCGTCGCCGGGTGGACCGTCGCTATTTGCGAGTATCGGCCGGGGTGCGTAACCCGCGCGGCCTGATCTGAAAAAGTTAACGCCGTGAGCGGGTTGGCGCCTTGAGACAGCGGGTATCGGTGATCACGCTCGGGGTCGGAAACCTGGCCCGCGCGAGGAGCTTCTACGAGGCTATGGGCTGGCACACGAACGCCGGGCCCGGGGATGACGTGGTGTTCTTCCAGGCCGGTGAGATGGTGCTGGCCCTGTGGGACCGCTCACGCCTGGCGCAGGACAGCTGTGTGGGCGACGGCGGCGGCTGGGGCGGTGTCACGCTGGCCCTGAACGTCGGGAGCCCGGACGAGGTCAACGCGGTCATCGAGCAGGCACGCCGGGCCGGAGCCACGATCGGCCGCGAGGGAGCGGAGACCTTCTGGGGCGGCTACAGCGGCGTCTTCATCGACCCCGACGGGCATCCGTGGGAGGTCGCCCACAACCCCCACTGGTCGCTCGGCCCCGACGGCGAGGTCCGCCTCGGCGCCTGATCGTCGCGGGCCGTGGATGGGTCCGCGGCCCGTTTGGAGAAGCGCCGCGGTAGGAGGACCGGCCCGATTTGACTACCGCCAACGCCCAGATCGGCCGCCGCCGGCAGCTGATGGGCGTCCCGCCCACCGGCAAGCAGATCGAGGTGGAGGCGATCTCGGTGTTCCGTATCGAGGACGGCAAGATCGCCGAGGAGTGGACGGTGTGGGATGCGCTCGGCCTGTTGCAGCAGGTTGAGGCCGTGCCGGCGTCCGCCTGACCCGCCTGTCGAGGGCCCTCGGCCTTGCGTGCTCGCGGCCCGTGATTGACCGCAATTCGCGCAATGATCTTCGTTGGACCATGGCCCAAACGGCTGCCCTCTGCCCGAGCTGCCAGGCCTCCAATCCGGAGGGGGCCGCCTTCTGCATGGCGTGTGGCGCCGCCCTGACCGCCAGCTGCCCCTCCTGCGGGACCCAGGCGCCGGCCGGAGCCCGCTTCTGCATGGCCTGCGGAACGGCCCTTGCGGGGGCCTCCGGGGGAGCGGTCTCCCAAGCCTCCCCCACCAGCGAGGAGCGGCGCACGGTGACGGTCCTGTTCGCCGACCTGTCCGGCTACACGTCGGTCGCCGAGCGTCTCGATCACGAGACGGTGAAGATGCTGATCGAGCGCTGTCTGAACCGCTTTGCCGAGGAGGTCGAGCGCTTCGGCGGGCGTGTGGACAAGTTCATCGGCGACAACGTGATGGCCGTGTTCGGCGCTCCGGTGGCGCACGAGGACGACCCCGAGCGGGCGGTCCGGGCCGCCTTCGGCATGCACGCCGCGATGGCGGAGCTCAACGGTGACATCAAGACCCAGTTCGGCTTCGACCTCGCGCTGCGGGTGGGGGTGAACACCGGGGAGGTGCTGGCGGGCCGCGTCGGGGACTCCTACACGGTGCTCGGCGACGCCGTCAACGTGGCCGCACGCCTGGAGTCGGCGGCGCCGGTGGGGGGAACGCTGGTGGGCGAGCGCACCCAGCGCCTGACCGCCAAGGTCGTGGACTACCACGAGCTCGAGCCCTTGGATCTGAAGGGCAAGGCCGAGCGCGTCGCGGCCTGGGAGGCGGTCTCGGTCGGCACGATCGAGGAGGACGCCGGTCCGGCGCTGCGCTCCTCGGCGCCCCTGATCGGCCGCGACGAGGAGCTCGGGCGCCTGCAGGGCCTGCTCGAACGGGTCGCACGCGAGCACGCCCCGCACCTGGTCACGATCGTGGGCCAGGCGGGGGTGGGCAAGTCGCGCCTGCTGGCGGAGCTCGAAGGGACCCTCGACGCTGACGGCACCCCCACCAGGCTGCTGAGGGGGCGCTGCCTGGCGTTCGGCCAGGGCGTCGTGTACTGGCCCCTGATCGAGATGATTCGCAGCGAGTGCGGGATCTCCGAAGGGGACGATCCGGCAACCGTCCGTGAGCGGCTGAACGAGCGGCTGCTGCCGCTGCTGAGCGAACACGAGGAGGCCGACCAGGCGGAGCGGCGGATCGCCCCCATCGCGCGACTTCTCGGCGCCGCCGACGCCTCCCGCGAGCCGCTCGCCGACCAGCAGGAACAGCAGGATGCCCGCGAGAGCTTCTTCGGGGCGGTTCGCGTGGTGGTAGAGGCGCTGGCCGCGGAGGGAGCGGTGGTGCTGGCCTGGGAGGACATCCACTGGGCCGACGAGGGCACCCTCGACCTGATCGACTACCTGTCGCGCTGGCTGCGGGCGCCGGCGCTGCAGGTGTGCCTGGCCCGGGACGAGCTGCTCGGGCGCCGGCCCGGGTGGAGCACGACGCGCCGGACCGCCACGATCACCTTCCTGGAACCGCTCCCACCGGAGGACGCGCAGGCGCTGATCCGCGAGCTGCTGCGGGCCTCGGGCGCGATCAGCGAGCAGGCGAGCGCGCTGGCCGAGCGCTGTGGCGGCAACCCGCTGTTCGCCGAGGAGATGGTGCAGCGGATCGCCGAGGAGGGTGGTCCCAGCACGGCCGAGCTGCCAGACACCGTGCAGGGACTGCTGGCGGCCCGCCTGGACGCGCTGGAGCCGTTCGAGCGCCAGCTCGTCTCGCACGCGGCGGTGCTCGGCAGGACCTTCTGGGAGAGCGCCCTGGAGCCGGTGGCGGCGGCCGCCGGCGGCGAGCTCAGCACCTCACTGGCGTCGCTGCGCGAGAAGGACATCCTGCTCCCGGGCGACAGCCGCGACCCGGGCGGCGAGCGCGAGCTGGCCTTCAAGCACGTGCTGATCCGCGACGTCGCCTACGAGATGCTTCCAAAGGCGGTTCGCGCCCGCAAGCACGCCGAGGTGGGGGAGTTCATCGAGCAGCGCGTGGGTGGTCGTCGGGAGGGCACGGTGGCACTCGTGGCCGAGCACTACTCCCGCGCGGCCTCCTTCGCCGTCGAGGCCCACCTGCCGGCGGCGGAGGTCGATCAGCTGCGTGGCCTCGCGCTGCGCTACCGCGAGGCCGCCGGCGACGCGGCCGCGTCGCTGTACTCCAATCGCGAAGCCCTGGTCCACTACGAGTCGGCCACGGCACTGCTCGACGACGAGGTGGAGACCGCCCAGCGGATCGCGGAGAAGAGCGGCGACGTGGCTCTGCGGCTCGGACGCGTGGACCCGGCGATCGAGCTGTGGCAGGGCTGCCTGGAGTACCACTCCGGGCGGGGTGAGCGCCAGCACGTGGCCGAGCTGCACCGCAAGGTCGGCGCCGCCCTGGCTCACAAGGGAGAGCGCAAGAGCGCCATCGAGCACCACCAGCAGGGGATCAACCTGATCAAGGACGAGGAGCCTTCGCTGACGCTCGTGCGGCTGTACGAGGAGGCGGCCTGGCTGTACATGCAGGTGGGCGACAACATGCTCGCCATCTACGCCTCCGAGAAGGCCCTGCGGCTGGCGGAGAACCTCGGCGAGGCGCGCGCGGCCAGCCGCGCCCACGGGATCTTCGGGCGCGTCTTCGGCCGCATCGGGGACGCCGCCAAGGCGCGGGAGAACCTCGAGCGGGCGGTCGAGCTGGCGCGCCAGTCCGACGAGGAGGAGACGGTCCTGGCGCTGCTCGCGCTGGGCCACAACCTCGAGCACTCCGAGGGCGACTACGCCGGCGCCGGGGCCCGCTACCGCGAGGCGCTCGCGCTGGCCGAACGGATCGACGAGCTGCCCGCCCAGATCGAGCTGCTCTCGGCCCTCGCCCAGCTGGCCTTCTACCGGGCCGACTGGGACGAGGTCCGCAGCGCCAGCGACGCCAGCGCCGAGCTGGCCGAACGGGAGGGCCTGGTCGGCAAGCTGTGCCTACCCAACATCATGCGCGGGCGGCTGCAGTGGCGCGAGGGCGATTGGGACGCCTCCGAGCAGTTGCTGACGTCGGCCCGCGAGCTCGCCGACAGGATCGGCTGGTCGGAGGTCACCTTCAGCGCGCTGATGGCGCTCGCGGCCACCCAGCGCGACCGCGGCGACCTCGAGCGCGCCCGCGGCACCCTCGGCGAGGCGCTGGCGGTGTGTGAGCGCGCCGGCCTGGTCCCCCAGTCGGTGCAGGCACACTCGGCGCGCACCATGATCGCGATCCTCGACGAGCGCCCCGAGGAGGCGGCCGAGGCCGCCGAAGCTGCCGAGCAGGCCTCCAAGCGGGTCCACGACCCCGCCGGTACGGCCGCGGCCCAGGAGGCGGTGGGCATGGTGACCTCGATGCCCGAGGCGCTCGAGAGCCTGCAGGGGGCCCGCAGCGAGTGGATGCGCCTCGGGCGCCCACTGGAGGTCGCCCGCTGCGAGCTGCTGATCGGGCGGCGCATGCGCGAGCAGCAGGACAACGGCGCGGCCAGCGAGGCGCTCACGGATGCGGCCTCGATGTATGACCAGCTCGGCGTCGTCCACCTCGCGGCCAGGGCACGCGAGCTGGCGGCTTCCTGAAGGGTGACGCCGGGAAACATCGAGCGGCTGCTGGCCGGTCTGGAGGCGTTCAACAGCGGTGACGTGGAGCGGATCCTGACCTTCGTGGATCCGCGCTTCGAAGTCTCGATCCCGGCCGAGGTGTCGGCCGAGCCGGACACCTACCGGGGCCACGAGGGCGTACGGCGCTACTTCGAGACGTTCGCCGAGGCGATGGCCGACATCCGCTTCTCCGCCGAGCGGGTCTGGACCGCGGGCGAGGAGGACCTGGTGGTCGAACTGCGCCTCACCGCCACTGGGAGGCAGACGGGGATCCCGGTCGAGCAGCGCGTGTACCTGGTGTGGACGGTGCGCGACGGCAGGGCCCGCAGGGTGGACACCTACGCGTCGCTGGCGCCCGCGCTGGCGAGCGCCGGGCTACCCGAAGATCCCGGCCCGCCAGACTTCGTGGGCGCCTGAGCGCGTCAGCCGAGGATCGCTTTCAGGGCCAGGATCGAGCCGCCGAGGATGGCGCCCACGGTGGCGTCGAGCAACAGCTCGGTGCCCCGCGCCCCCGCGTTGATGCCGGCGCCGACCTCCAGCACGATGATGCTCGCCACCGAAGCCCAGATGCCCACGGTGACGGCTTTCTCGAGGCTCGCGCCGGCGAGCCCCGCGACCACGATCGTGAGCAGCGGGATCGCGGCCCCCGGGATGATCGTCCACTCCTCCGCCAGCGAGCGCATCAGGACCGCGACCGTCAGGCGTTCCTGGCGGGCCACGCGGCGCCCGAGCGCGCTCGCATAGGCGTGCAGCAGCCAGAACACGACCGCCCCGATCAAGCCCGAGACGATTGTTTCTTTGTAGGTCTCGGGATGGCCGCTCTCGGCGGCGAGCAGGGCCCCCACCAGGATCGCGCCATAGGCGATCCCGCCCGGATTCTCCGCGGTCCGCATCACGGCGCCGGACCAGCGCCGGTGCGAGCGCGAGCCGGCGTCCTTCGGCGGCTCGGAGACGGGGGGAGGGGAGGGCTCTGAGATGTTCCGAATTATCTCCGACGTCCCGGCAGGCCCAGCCGGCCGCCCTGGACGACCAACGCCGCCTCGGATGAGACGGCGCGGGCCGGACATGCTCCGGTAGATCCCGGCCGTGAGGCCGCGGGATTGGCGGGCAAGCTAGCCATCGCCACGGACGGAGGGCGCACCAGCCCGGCCAGGACTGGACATAGACCCGGCGCGGTGGTATCTGCAAGGGACGTGGTTCACGGACGAACCCTCTTCGCCGCTTTCGCGGTCGTGCTGGCCGCGCTGGCGCTCGCCACTGCGCCCGCGCTGGCGCACTCCACTCGCCACAAGCGCATCCGGGCGGCCACGGCCGAACCCTGCGTCGTGCGGGCGCTGCCCGGGTCGTTCGTCGCCGAGGGGAACATGTACGGCTCCGCCAGCGTCGCCGACGTGGTCGAGGTGTCCTGTGAACCGGTGTACGCGCGGGCCCATCTGCGGGTCAGCGCCAACCAGCTGTACGCCCGCTGCGCACAGCGCCTGTCCTGGTATCTGCCGTACCCCGCCTCGAGCGTCACCAGCGGCTCCGGTACGGCCGTCCAGCTGGACAACGACGGCAACGCAACCGTGGCCCTCATCGCAGGGCCCTCGTGTGCGGCTGGGGAAAGCCTGATCTCAGCCCACATGGAAGCGGCGCCCTATACGACGGCAACCACCGCCTTCGAGGTCCTCGCCCCCCAGGACGGGGCGGCGGGCATCCGCGTGAGCCCTGAATCGAAGGTCGAGGGCGAGACATACGGCGACGTGGCGACGCTCGTGCAGGTGTCCTTCCCGCCCGTGTTCGCCGGGCAGGCCGTGGTCCTCAACGCCTCCCAGCTGTACTCGCGCTGCCGAGTGGCCCCGCGGCTGGTGTGGGTGACGATGGGCGAATCGCCCGGCGCCGGCGGCTCGGCCGCCGAACCGCTGACCCAACCCGAAACCGAAGAAGCGACCGTGCACCTGGACGACGACGGCAACGCCTTCGCCCTGCTGCTCGGGGGCGGATCGTGCGCGGCTGGCTCGAGCCTGATCGAAGCGAGCCTCGAAAAGGCCCCCTACACCACCTTCACGGCGAGCTTCACGGTCGAACCGCCAGTGCCGGGTATCGGGGGCTGAGAGGCGGCTCCGGCGCCCGCCGCGGGTGCTCAGCGCTCACGTCGCGGCGCGGTCCCGAAGCCTGTGACCAGACTGTGATCTAGGGGTGGCGCAAGCCGCCGGGGTCCGCTAAAGTCCGGGCCGGTGTCGTGCGACCACGGCGCCGTCCTTGGAGGGTCCGAGCAGGGGGTGCCAGCCGTGACACGGAGGTTTTCAGTTTTGAGCGCGTCCACCGTGCGTGCGCTGATCGTCGTGTTCGCAGCCTCCCTGGCGGCGCTCGTATGCGCGGGCTCGGCCGCCGCCCTGACCTTCACGCCGGGCGACCCCGTCGTCTTCAGGGCGGGGACCACGAGCGAAACGCTCGCCACAAAAACGGCCGCGGCCGCGTTCTTCGACGAGTTTGAACCGAACGGGAACCTGGCGGGCTCGGTCGCTCTTCCGACGACCGTAAACGGCGCCAACAGGCGCTTGACGGTGGACGGGTCGGGGAGCTCAGAAGGACTCCTAACGCTGTCCGGCAATGACGAATTCCTGTTTGCGGTCGGATACAACGCTCCGCTCGGAACGAAAAAAGTCTCTGAATTGAAGTCGAACGGCACGGTCAAAGAAGAAGAAGAAGGAAAAGCGGCCTCTCGTGTGGTCGCCCGGGTCAGCAAAACGGGCGAAGTCAACACCGAAACCGCGCTGACCGACTTCGCCAACGGGAACAACGCACGGAGCGCGACCAGCCAAGAAGGTGTGAAGATCTGGCTCGGTGGCGCTGGGAAATCGACGAGCGGTGGCGTCCATTTCACCGAACTGAAAAAAACCACCTCGACGGTGCTCAACAACGTCGACTCCAACGTACGTCAGGTCGAGGTTGTAGACGGCCAGCTGTACACATCGGCCGATCCCACCAAGAATGAAATCAAAATCGCCAAAGTCGGCACCGGAGAGCCGATCAGCGGCGAAACGAACACGATCAGCAACCTGCCTTTCGAAACCGAAACGGCGCCGAAGCAGCCGTATGCCTTCAGCATGCTGACGCTCGGTCTCGGCTCCGAACCAGACACGATCTACGTGGCCGACGGCACCAGTACCGAAAATGCCGGCCGCAACGCGATCGTCAAGTATTGCCTCAAAAGCGGTAAATGGGTCGAAGAGGGCGCGGTCGAAGTGCCGTTCATCACCGGAGTAGCAGCTCGGGACACGAACGGGATCGTGACCATCTACGCCACCACCGGTGGTGAAAAAGGTCTCGAAGGACATCTCTACAAGCTCACGGACGTGAGCGGCTTCGGCGGCATGCTCGCGGGCGTCCCGCAGGAACTCTACGCGACCCCGACGAATGAGGGCTTCCGCGGCGTCGCGTTCGCCCCGGGGACCACCTTCGAAACAGGTGGGACGCCGCCTCCGGCTCCCACGATCAGCGTCGAAAAATCGCTCGCCGCCGCGATGGGCGACCCCACGAACCCGACAGCGGCGATCACGATCGGCGACTCCGGCTACGCCGCGAACGAACTGACGGTTGCCGTTCACTCGGCGAACCAGACGGTCGCCCCGCAGGCGAACATCAACGTCACGGGCAGCGGCAAAGAACGCACGCTCCACGTCACGCCGGCAGCGGTCGGTGAATCGAAACTCACTGTCACCGTGGAAGCGCCGAACGGGGTGACGCAAACCGCAGCAGTGCAGTACGGCGCCTCCCCCTACGAGGGGAACGAAAGCGACCGCTACTACGACGGCGCCGGCAACGCGTCGACCGAGATCGACGTCGGCGGCGGATACATGATCGCCGGCGACGACGAGAACAACATCCTGCGCCTCTACCACGAGCGCCACTCCGGTGAGCCCGTGAAGACCTACAACTTCACCAACGTCCTGCCCTTCGGCTCCCAGGAAATGGACATCGAGTCATCGGCCCGCGCGGGAAACATGCTCTACTGGATGGGCTCACTGGCGAACAGCCACCACGGTGAACCGCGGCCCGCGACTGACGTTCTATTCGCGACCAAAATCACGGGTTCGGGCGCCAACACGGAACTCACCTACGTCGGTAGCTACACGCACCTGCGCGAGGACATCGTCGAATGGGACAGCAACAACGGCAATCCCCTCGGCCTGTCCGAATCGGCCAAAGAAGGGTCGGCGTCCGACCTCCCGACCGGCTTCAACGTCGAGGGACTCGAGTTCGCGGCAGGCTCCGAAGAAGAAGCGTACATCGGTTTCCGTGCGCCGATCGAGCCTACGAGCAACCGCACCAAGGCGCTGGTGATTCCGGTCAAGAACTTGGGCGACCTGGTCAAGCACGGAAACCCCGGCCTCACCAAAGCGACGTTCGGGAGCGCGATGGAATGGAACCTAAGCGAACCGAACTGCGCAGCCAACGAACCCAGGACCTGCCTCGGGATCCGCGAGATCAGGAAAAACGCGGAAGGCGAATATCTGATAATCGCCGGCCAGTCCGAAGAGACGGATACCGTGTTTGCGCTGTACGGCTGGGACGGCAACACCGAAGACGAACCGGTCAAGCTGAACACGGAAGTGCCGGGTTTGACGGCCGAAGGCGCATGGGAGGGGATCGTCTCGGTTCCCGAACCGATCACCAACGGCAGTGAAGTCGAACTGGTCGAGGACAACGGCGACAGCACCTGGTACGAAAGCGGCCTCGACAGCAAGAACGGCCTCGCCGAAGGCCTCCAGAAGGATCTCGGGCGGTTGTTCACGATCGAGATCCCGGCACCCGGGCCGTCGGGCCCGCCGCACCTGCAGAGCGGCACCAACCCCAACTCGGGGAAATTCTCGATCCGCTGGAAGCCCGCACCCACGCTGCGGGCGCGATTCCTACTGCAGCACCAGAACGCGGAAAAGGTGGCTGGACGACGGTGGGCAGCAACCTCAGCAGCCGGGAATACAACTTCAACCCCGAGATCGAGGGCACGTGGAACTACCGCGTTAAGGAGAGCAACGAAACGGGCGAAAGCGGCATTCTCCGCGCGAATCGGAAGCGATCAAGGTCGACCGTACCGCGCCCCTCGCGCCGACGCCGCACCCCGAACCCGAACACGCCCAGTACTCGGGCAAAGGCGGCTGGTACAAGAATACGGTGACGGTCTCGTTCACCTCCAACGGCGACCCGAAACTTGCAGACGGCAGCGAAGGCAGCGGTGTCGAACCCTCAGCCTCACGCCGCCGAAAACGTACAACACCAGCGGGTCGTTCGAAGCGTGTGGCACGGTAGAAGACAAGGTCAAAAACAAGTCCGCCGAAGGCTGCGTGACGGTGCAGGTCGACGCGACGTCGCCGACGCTTGAAATCACCTGCCCGGCCACGGCCGTCCAGGGCGAAAGCGTGAGCGGGACCGTGACCGCCTCGGACGGCCAGTCCGGCCTGGCTCAGGACCCGACGGGGACGGTTCCGATCAACACCGCCAACGCCGGCCCGCAGACGATCACCCGCACGGCGATCGACAACGTCGGCCACGAAACAACGAAGTCGTGCACCACCGAAGTCGTCTACCCGACGCCCGGGGCTCCGATGCTCACCGGGGCGTCAAACCCCAACAACGGGAACTTCAAGCTCACCTGGACCGGCCCGAACCCGGGCTCGAACGTGGGGCTGACGTACACGCTCCAGCAGCGCCTGATCACGAGCGGCACGTGGACGACGTGGCCAGCGGCATCGAATCGCTGAGCTACGAATTCCCGAAATCGGCCAAGGAGGCCGAAGGCACGTGGCTGTTCCGCGTCCAGGGCGTCGACTCGGTGAACCTCAAACAGACCGCCTTCTCGCCCGAATCGGCGGCGATCGTGGTCGGCCTGCCGCCAGAACTGGGTCACTGCGTGTCAGCGCCCACCAAACCAGGTAAAAACAAACCCGAAGGCACCGGCGCCTTCACGAAGAACACCTGCGCGTCGCTGAGCAAGAAGCACAACGGCGGCTTCAACTGGGAAGGCGGCGTGCAGAAAGGGAAATTCTCCAGTAGCGAAGCCAAGAACGTGACCTTCATCACGCCGAGCAAGGCGAAGGTGGAATGCCACGGGTCCGAGACGGTGACGGGCGAATTCGTCAGCCCGAGACGTGCCGAAAACGTGTCGCTGAAACTCTCCGAATGCGAAAGCAGTCTCTTCGGACCATGCACCACGTCCGGCTCGCTCGCGGGCAAAATCGTCACCAAGACGCTTGAAGGCGTCTTCGGGATCTACAAAGCCAGCTCGAAGCCAGCGGGCGACAAAGCCGGCCTCGAGCTGTTCCCGGACCACAAAACCGGCCCGTTCGCGGAATACACCTGCGGCAGCAGGAACTTCGCGATACGTGGCGCGGTGATCTTCGCGGCGAAGGCGAACAAGATCACGCCCGGCCTCGAATTGAGCGCCAAGGCGTCGAAAGGCGTCCCGAAGCCGGCCAAGGAATTCGTCGAAGAACCGCCGGCGGAGCTCGAAGTGGCCGAAGGTGCCGGCCCATCTGAACTCGACGGTCTGACCTACTCGCTGCGGCTTGAACTCGAAGAACCGCTCGAGCTGAACACCGTCGCCTGAGGCGGCTCATCCCGGACCGGGCCATGCGACCCGGTCCGGCGCCGGCGCAAGGAAGAGGGGGGCCACATGGGCCCCCCTCTTGAATCCCTCGCCGGGGACCTCGCTCCCCGGCTCGACCTCTACCGATCGGCTACTGCGGAACCCCCGCCGGCACTTCCGGAGCCTTCGCCAACTGGTAGACAACGATCACCGAGAGGGCGAACACGCAGATCGACCAGAGGGGGATGACGTTGACGTCCAGCAGCGAGTCGATCGCAACCAGCGAGGCCGCGAAGATGCCGATCCAGCGGCCGAAGCCGCCGCCCGAGAACAGCGACATCGCGGCGAGGATCTCGATCACGCCGAGGATCAGCGTGATCCAGCCCCAGGTTTTGAGGCCACTGAACACGTAAGTTGCTCCGGTATGGGCCACAAAACTCGATTCCGAGATCGCGGCGATGCCCCAGATGATGTTCAGGACACCGGCGATGCTGAGCATGATGGCTGCGAAGATCCACCACCCTGTAACCCTGTCCAAGTTTTCCACTACGCCTCCTGACAATTAGTTGGCGCCCCACGTGGGCGAGCGGGGCGGGATTTTAGACCCACGTGGGCCACGGCACCCGCCCCGGCGAGCCGCCTTGCGAACTGCGATTTCAGCCTTCCAGGCTTCGCCGCCCGTCGCAGATCCCCTGCCCGCGCGGGCACCGGCCGGCCTACGCGAGCGCGGCGAACTGGGGCTCGCGGCGCTCCACGAAGCTGAGTACGCCCTCGGCGAAGTCGGGGGCCGTGAAGGACGCCAGCATCGCCTTGTCGGCGTTGGCGATCGCGTCGTCGATGCCGCGGTCCAGGTCGGCGTAGATCTGGCGCTTCATCGTGGCCATGCTCGCGGGGGAGCAGTTGACGACCAGCTCGCGGGCGTAGGCGAGCGCCTCCTCGAGCACCGCCCCCGGCTCGGTGACGCGGTTGACGAGGCCGAGCTCGTATGCCTCCTCGGCGAGCACCACCCGCCCCGAGAACAACAGGTCGAGCGCCCTCGCGGGCCCCACCAGCCGCGGCAGGATCCAGGAGATGCCGTGCTCGGCGATCAGGCCCCGGCGGGCGAAGGCCGTGGTCAGCTTTGCGCCCGAAGCAGCGAAGCGGATGTCGCACATGAGCGCCTGCACCAGCCCGATCCCCGCACACGGACCGTTGATCGCGGCGATGATCGGCTTGGGGATCGAGAGGGGGTGGTCCTGGGGAGTCCGCTCGGCGTTCTCGTGGGCCGCCCGTCCGTTGGCGTCCTCGGCAGAACCCAGGTCCTGCAGGTCCTGCATGTCGGCGCCCGCACAGAAGCCCCTGCCGGCTCCGGTCACGACGATCACCCGCACGTCCTCGGAGGCCGCGCACTCGTCCAGGAGGCCGAAGTAGCGGACCTCCATCTCCCTCGTCCAGGCGTTCAGGCGGTCCGGCCTGTTGAGGGTGAGAACGGCGATGCCCCCGTCCACGTTTTTCATCACCACTTCGCTCATCTTCAGCCTCCCGATCGTTGGGAGGCCAGGCTAACCGCTTGACGCGGGCGGCGCCCGGCGCTCAGAGCGCCGCGCGCCGCAGCTCGTTGCGGACCGCTCCGTAGATGCGCGCCTCGCTGGGGGGAACCCAGCTGCGCATGGCGTCCCAGGCCGCGCCCGGGTTGCGGGCGAGCTGGTCTTTCAGGCGCTCGACCTCGCGCTCGGATTCGCGCTTACGCAGCCAGGCCGCGTAGGGGTCCGGCGGGACGATGCGACCGGTCCGCATCGGGGCGCTCGCTGTGCCCTGGGCCACGCCGCCGATCGCGCACGCCGGTACCCCGCGGCCACGCGCCACGTGGTGCGTGCCGGAGAGGGGATGGCTCGCCGGCCGGTTTCTGTGAAGCATCCGCATGTGGGACTCCTTGAAGTGTGGTGTTTGCCATCCGACGCCTACCGCCCCCGGCGTCTCCCTACATGCGGGAGGGCCGCTTCCGGTGTTCGGTTCGCCAAGAGGATGGCGTCCCGCAAACGCGTTCCGGGCGAGGTTCGACGCACGGTCCACGAAATGCACCCGCTGGACGGCTGCACGTAGTCCGGGGGGTCGCCGGCGGTGCCCGAAGCGGGCAGTGTGAGGGCGTCCAACGGGACGGCCAACCGGCGATGGGCGAGGCGGCGCTTTCCCCCTTATTCCCTCAGCGCGCCTCACCCACGGCCAGGCGACCCTCCCGGGGACACTGTCCGGAAGGAGTCGCGCGACACGCCGCCCGTTGCCGGCGGGGTGCCTGCCCCCAACCAAGTCGAAGAGAACGCCTGCGCTGCGCGTCACGAGCAGCGTCTCGGTCGACCCGGTCGGACTGGCTGATCAACGTCACCTGCTCTGCCCCTGGTGGCGGCGCCTGCCACTGGCACAGCGCCTCCGCGGGCGACGGAAGCAGCCCGACCGCACGGTCAGCCTGACTGCCGCGGACGCCGGTGTCCACCGTGGCGCCGCGATTACGCAGCGCCCACCGCAAGCGGCGGGCGCTGCCGTTCGGGATGCGGTCCCCCTCGGACACCGGCCGAGGAGCTCTGCCCCGCGACGCCCCCAATGTCTGACCGGTATCTCGCCTCCCATGGGGCGCACCCTATACCCGGGTAAACCCCTAGTCAACCCCCAATTTCGATCTTAGACCTGGAATCCGGGGTCCTATGTGTGATTCATCACGGACCGAGCCGAAAGAAGAGCTTTTTAATTGACCTTTTGTGGTGTTTGGCCTTATGCTTACAGGCACGGTGCAGACACGTCGTCAGCCAGAGAAGTGGCGCCCACGGAGACTTTCGCATCAATGGGGTAAACCCGCGGAGTGGTTTCTTGGAGTACCAGGGGTCAGGCGCACGAGTGGGGGTCAGAGGCATTGGCTGACCCGCTCCTGAGCGTTCGCCGGCGTGAGCTGGCCGAGATCGACCGCCTGCTCACCCGCGGCGAGTCGGCGCAGGCAAACGTGATCGAGATCACGGGCGAGACCGGGATCGGCAAGACCGAGCTGTTGACCCACGCCGTGAGGACCGCGGCCGAGGGTGGGCGCCTGACGGTTTTCGGGCGCGCCGCGGAGTTCGAGGCGGACGAGCCGTTCGGTGTGTTCCTCGGTGCCCTCGAAGCGATCGCCGCGGAGCTTCCCGACGAGCAGCTCTCGCGTCTGCGCGCCGACGAGAGCCGCGAGCTGGCGAGCCTGCTCCCCGGGCTGGCCGGGAGGGTGTCGAGCGCCCAGGGCGGAGCGTCCCACCCCCCGAGCGGGGTCGGCACCGAGCGCTACCGCCTGCATCGGGCGATCTGCTCGCTGCTGACTGCCAGCGCGGGCGACAGGCGCATCCTGTTGGCCGTGGATGACCTGCACTGGGCGGACCCCGCCTCGGTGGAGTTGCTGCTGTACCTGGTCCGGCGTCCGCCCCGCTCGCAACTCGACGTGATCGCCACGCTGCGGCCCGGTCAGCTCGAGCCCGCCACCGCGGCCGCGCTGCAGCAGCTGCAGCGTGACGGTGAGGGCGAGCTGATCGAGCTCACGCCCCTGGATCGAGAGGAAGCGGCCGCCTTCTACCCGCCCGGCATGCCCGCCCGCGTGGCCGAGCGCATCTTCAGCGAGAGCGGCGGCAATCCCTTCTACCTGGAGGAGCTGATCCGCTCGGCCGGCGACACGCTCCAGCCGGGACAGGCCACGCTCGATAACGACGCTGAGCTGCTGCCCGCCCGCGTCTCGGCGTTCATCGCGGCCGAACTGGAGCGCCTCTCGCCGAGGGCCCGCGAGCTGATCCAGGCCGCCTCGATGGTCGGCGACCCGTTCGAGCCAGAGCTCGCGGGAGAGGTGATCGGGATGGACGAGGCCGAGACGCTGGCGGCGCTCGACGAGCTGGTCGACCGCGAGCTGGTCCAGTCGGCGCTCCTGCCCGGGCGTTTCAGCTTCCGCCATCCGATCGTGAGGCGTGCCGTCTACGAGTCCGCCAAAGAGGGCTGGCGGCGCAGCGCCCACGCCCGTGCCGCGGCCGTGCTGAGCGGTCGTGGCGCCTCCGCGACCACGCGGGCACGCCACGTCGAGCGCTCGGCGCGGGTGGGTGACGTCGAGGCCATCGCCACCCTGCGACAAGCGGGATACGAGGCCAGCGCGAGGGCCCCGGCGGCGGCCGCCAGGTGGTTCCGGGCCGCGCTGCACATGCTCCCCGAGGGGACCCCCTCCCAGGAGCGCTTGGAGCTACTGCTGGCGCTGGCCGTCGCGCTCGGCTCGGCGGGGCACCTGCAGGAGAGCCGCGAGGCGTTTCATGAGGCGCTCGCGCTGCTGCCGGCGGACTCGCCCGCCAAGGGCGCCGCGATCACCGGAGCAGCGATGATCGATCACCTCCTCGGTCAGCACGACCAGGCCCAGAGCCTGCTGCTTGAGAGCCTCTCCGAGGTCGACGATCGCTCAGAACAGGCTGCCGCCCTGAAGGTCGCGCTGGCGGGGGGGAGCTTCTTCAGCGCCGACTGGACGGGCATGCGCTACTGGGCCGAGGAGGCCCTGAAGGTGCCCGAGCAGACAGCCCCCCTGTCCGCCCGCGGTTCGGCCCTGCTCGCACTGGCCCACTACGGGCTGTGCGAGATCGAAGAGGCCGGGGCCGAGGCCTCCAAGGCGGCCGCGATCGCAGATGAGCTCTCCGACGAGGAGTGGGCCGGGCAGCTTCAGTCGCTGTGCTCGCTCGGCTGGGCCGAGTACTGCGTGGGGCGCCTGCAGCTGGCCGCCAAGCACATGACACGGGCCCACAAGGTGGCCAACGCGACCGGCCAGCAGCACCTCCTGGGCGTGATCCTGACGGTCCTCGCGAACACCAACCTGGCGCTCGGGCGTCTCGCGCTGGCCAACGAGCAGGCCGAGAACGCGATCGACAGCTCGCTCCTGTCAGCCAACAACCTGTTCCTGACGTGGGCCCTGACGATGCGTTGCACGGTCGAGATCGAGCGCGGCAGCCCGGCCGCCGCGGTGCGCTACGGGATGCGGGCCCTGGAGGCGGGCATCAAGAGCCGCAGCCCGTGGTCGAACGTGGCCAGCCTGTACCTCGCCGAAGCGCGGCTGGAGGCCGGTGAACCGGAGCAGTTCCGCCGCCAGCTGCTGGCCGGCCAGAGCACACCCCGGCTGCCGCCGTTCCCGTTCTACGGGGTCCAGGCATACGAACTTCTGACCCGCGCCGAACTGGACCTGGGGCTACCCGACGCCGCCGGGCGCTGGGCCAGCCAGGCGAAGGACCTGGCGCTCAAGATCGGTCTGCCGATGCCGATCGCCCAGGCCCAACGCGCGGAGGCGATGCTGCTGCTGAGCCGAGGCGAGTTCGTGGAGGCCGCCGCCGCGGCGCGCGCGTCGGCTGAGCAGGCCGAGCTCGGCAGCCAGCCGCTGCAGGCGGCACGATCGCGCCTGCTCGAGGGCATCGCCCTCAGCCGGGGCTCGGACAGAGCCGGGGCGGTGGCCCAGCTGCGCCGGGCCCAGGAGACGTTCGCCGCCCATGGTGCCACCCGCTACCGCGACCGGGCGGCCCAGGAGCTGCGCACGCTGGGGATCCACCGCCCCGAAGGCAGACGCGCGCCACGCACCGAGACGAGCGTCGGGTCGCTCAGCAAGCGCGAGCTGACGATCGCCCAGCTCGTCCACGAGGGCCTGTCGAACCGACAGATCGCCGAGCAGCTCTCGATCAGCGTGAAGACGGTCGAGAACCACCTCACGAACATCTTCCGGCGCCTGGAGATCACCTCCCGGGCTCAGCTGGCGACGCTGGTCGAGCGCTCCCGGGGCGCGGCGGCCTAGAGGAGCCGCTACAGCGGCTCGGAGGTCGTGACCGCGGGCTCGTCCGGCTCTGAGGTCGCCGCCGCCGGCCCCTCGCGCGCCGAAGTCGTCTCCAGGGCCTCTTCGGCCGGGGGCGTCCGCGTCCAGATGCTGCGGCCGAGACGCCCCCCGACGGCCCCGAGCAGCATTCCGACGATCGCCGAGACGATGATCAGGAACGGTGGGAAGCTCCCCAGCGAGACCTTCGCGTGGGCGCCGCTGATGTAGTGCGCCAGCAGCAGACCGAGGGCGTAGATCGCCCCGCCGACGAGCCCCCTGTCGGCTCCTCCCCAGCCGTCGGGATGTTCGAAGCCGGCGAGTACCCCGCCGACTCCGGCCAGTGCCGCGAGCACCCAGTAGGTGGTCGCGTCGACGCCCAGTACCAGGCCCACGACGACCCCGAACACGAACGGGATCACTCCACCGAGAAGGATCTGGTGGTTCTGCGCCCGGAAACGGAATAGTGGCGGTGGCTCGCCCAAGTGACCTCTCCCTTGCGCGGGGCGCCCGGACCGTCGGTGGCCGGACTCCTCCCCGAGCCCAACCTGAGCGTACCGGGTCGGCGCCGGCCGCGCCCGCCCTGCCCTAAAGCAGCACGGGTCGCGAGCGGCGGTCCATCCCGACCTCGGTCACACCAGCTGACGTGATCTTGATGCGCACCGGCACGCTGCGGTGCTCCAGCAGCTTGCGTAGTACCGATTCACCCTTCGACTCGATCGCCGAGCGCAGCGGCTCCTGCGCCTGCTCGGCGTGCAGGGTCTCGGCTATCTGCACGTACACATGCTGCTCCGCGGTCCCGTTCTGCACCTTCCAGCGGTAGATCGCCCCCGGTACCCGCAGCACGTGGATCGTGGTTGGTCCTCCTACGATCTCCAGCTCGCTCACCATGCCCGACAGAATCGCCGCTGTGCGCGGGTCGGGCAACGGCCGTCTGGCCAGAAACCGCCGACACCGCTTGGACATGTGCACAGCGGCCCGTTGCACGCTCAGCGGCCCCCACGAGTCGCGCCGGCAGGCGCGCCCGACGGCGAGGAGTGGGGGTGCGCCGGCACGCATACGATTCAGGCCGTGACAGCCTCGAGCGAGTCGGCCCTGGCCCTGTTCGCACGCAGGATCCTCGTGCTCGGGCTGATCGTGGTGGGCCTGCTCGCGGCGGCCACCGTCGGGCTGGCGCTGGCCGAGCACGTCGGGGCCTGGTATGCCTTCCGCTGGTCGCTCGACACGGCCGCCACGGTCGGCGGCTTCCCCCAGCCCCGCACGACCGGCGGCCAGGTGATCCACGTCGCCCTGATCGTGGTCGGCGTGGGTACGCTCTTCTACGCGCTTGCGATCGTGGCGGAGTTCTTCGCCGCCGGCCACCTGGGCGAGGTACTGGCCGGCAGGCGCTCACAGCGGATGATCGACTCGCTCGAGAACCACCACATCGTGTGCGCCTACGGGAGGGTCGGGCGTCAGGTCGTGCGCGACCTGCGGGCGGCCCGCTCCAGCTTCGTGGTGATCGACCCCCGCCCGGAGAACCGCCAGCTGGCCGAGCGGGAGGGGCTGCTGTTCATCGAGGGCGACGCCAGCGAGGACGCCGTCCTGCTGCGGGCCGGCATCAGGCGGGCCCGCTCGATCATCGTGTGTGCCGACTCCGACGCGGACAACGTGTTCATCACGCTCACCGCCCGCGAGCTGCGCTCCGACGTCGCGATCGTGGCCCGGGCCGCCGCCGAGGACACCGAGAAGAAGCTCACCCGCGCCGGCGCGGACCGCGTGATCTCGCCATACAAGGCCAGCGGCACCGAGATGGCGCGCCTGGCGCTCCACCCCCAGCTCAGCGGGGTCGTGGAGGTGGATGTCGAGTATCGCCTCGAGGACCTCGTCGCACGCGAGGGGTGTGACGCGATCGGACAGACGATCGGCGACATCCGCGGGGGCTCGATGATCGTCGGACTGCGCCGCACGGACGGGTTTCATCCCCAGCCCACGGCGGACACCGCGATCGGGGCCGGCGACATCGTGATCGCGATCGGCACCCCGGCCACGCTCAGGCGCCTCGAGGCGCTGTTCGCCTCGGCCTGAAATCCGCCGCCCGAGGCGCGGACGGCATTTGAAGGGGCGGCCCGCAGCGGTTACCCTTCGAGCTCATCGCGAGGTGATCTTGGGGGTGCAAATGCGGACATCACCTGCGTGGCGGGGAGCGTGGCGAGGGCTCGGAGCCACGACGGCGCTCGCCGTCTCCACGCTGCTCGTGGCGCTGCTGCTGATCGGAACCTCGGCGTCCGGAGCCCTCGCGGACCCGTCCGCTGGGCCCACGGTCTCGCCGCTGGCGAGCTCCAACTACGCGGTCGCTCCCGTCTGCGGCCGGCCCACGCTCGGGGCTCGCTGCCTGGCGCTCGAGCTCGTTCCCGTCTCAGCGGCGGCCCGCGAACGGCGTCACCCGATCGGGATGTCGGTGAAGGCCCGGGCCGCCGTCCCGGGGGCCGCCGAAGCGTGCACCGAACACCCCATCACGGAAGGCTGCTACGGGCTTCGCCCGGCGGACCTGCAGGCCGCCTACTCGCTGGCGACGATGAGCGCTCCCACCCCCCAGACGGTGGCGATCGTGGCCGCCTTCGACGACCCCACGGCGGTCAAGGACCTCAAGCGCTACGACGAAACCTTCGGCCTGCCCGCCTGCAACACGCACGACAAATGCCTGCAGCAGGTCAACCAGAAGGGTGAAAAGAGCCCGCTGCCGACGACCGAAGGAATATGGGCGCAGGAGATCTCGATCGACATCGAGGCCACCCACGCGGTCTGCCAGAACTGCCACATCCTGCTCGTCGAGGCCGAAGAAGACACGACCGCGGACCTCGACGCGGCCGAGGACACCGCCGCCGCGGACGGGGCCAACGAGATCTCGAACTCGTGGGTGCAGCCGGAGCCCTCCAGCGACAGCGCCGCCTTCGATCACCCGGGCGTCGTGATCACGGCCGGCAGCGGTGACGAAGGCTATTTGAACTGGGTGCCGGGTTCACCGGAAGCCGGACACATCGGTTATCCCGCTTCGTCGCCCCACGTGGTGGCCGTCGGCGGGACGCGTCTGGAAGAAGTGGAAGGGAGGTGGACCTCCTCGATCTGGAACGGCTTCGGCATCGAACACGAAAAAGGCGCCACCGGCGGGGGCTGCAGCGAACACTTCGAAGCCCCCTACTGGCAGCGCGAACTACCCGACTGGGCGGGTGTCGGGTGCGAAGGCAGGCGCGCGGTGGCCGACATCTCCGCGGTGGGCGATCCGTTCACCGGTATGGCCATCTATGACTCGACGCCGCTGGAAGCCGGAGGGTCGCATCCCGGCTGGCAGACGCTGGGGGGCACGAGCCTCGCCTCGCCCGTGATCGCGGCGATGTTCGCGCTCGCCGGGGGCGACCACGCGAACGGGGCGGGGGAAGTCGAATACCCGGCGAGGACCCTGTATGAAAACGCCGCCCTCAATGGGGCCTCGGTGCACGACATCGAATCCGGCTCCAACGGCTCGTGCCTGCACAGGGCGGTGGAAGAAGACGGGCTCGAGCCCTGCATGCCCGGCGAAGAGGCGGCGATCTGCCTCGAGCGCGCGATCTGCCTCGCCGGGCACGGCTACGACGGCCCCTCCGGCGTGGGCACCCCCGACGGGATCGGCGACTTCCAGGCGACCGGGAAAGCCGCCAAGAAACCCCAGCAGCTCCACTTCACCTCGGCGGCACCGAGCGCAGCCCGCGTCGCCGGGACGCCATACACGGCGACGGCCACGAGCAGCTCCGGCCTACTCCCGTCGTTCGCGTCCGCGACGCCCTCGACGTGTGTGGCAGAAGGCGCGAAGGTGAGCTTCTCCGCCGTGGGTACGTGCACGATCGAAGCCCTCCAGACGGGCGACGGCGAATATCAGGCGGCGGCGCCGGTGCAGCAGTCCTTCACCGTCGCCCCTGCGAGCCAGACCGTCAGCTTCACCTCGACCGCCCCCACGTCAGCGGTGGCCGGCGGGGCGCCCTACGCAGTCTCGGCGCTCTCCACCTCCGGCCTGCCGGTGACGTTCTCCTCGCTCACCCCGGCCGTGTGCAGCGCCGAAGCGGCGACCGTGAGCTTCATCGCGGCCGGGACCTGCACGATCGCCGCCGCCCAGGCCGGCAACGGCGACTACGAAGCGGCGGCGGAAGTCATGCAGAGCTTCTCGGTCGCCCCCGCCGCGGCGCTCGGGCCGGGGCTGACGAACCTCGTCAAAGGCCCTTCCGGTGAAACGATCTCGTTCAAATCGGGAGGGCCCGACAGCGACTTCACCTTCGCCGGGAATCCCGTCGTCAACCACCGCACCGGGGCGATCACCTTCTCGCTCTCGCTGGTGGATCCGGGGAGCATCAGCTGGCGGCTGACGTTCGGCCCTGGCGGCACGGCCGCCAGGCGGGCGCTGAGCGGCGGTTGCCACAAGGGCGAGATCAGGCTGGGGCGGGGTTGTCACGCGCTCCCGGCCGTGTTCGCCGCCGGACACCTCACCACCACCAGGAGCGGCAAGGTGAGCTTCACCGTCACACCGGGACAGCTGGGACGGGCCGCGCTGATGGCCGCCACGGGCGCGGCCCGCGGCATCCTGGTCGGCGCCGAAGTGCGGGTGCAGTCGGCGATGGGCGGTCGACCGAGCTCGCAGAAGCGCGCTCTGGCCGACTACCTCACAGCTGCCAAGCGGGGCTGAGGGCGCTCACACCGGGGCGTCGGCCGGCGCCGGGCTCTCCGGCAGGTCTCCCAGCTCGCGTGCCCGCACGAGCGCGGGTTGGGCGCCGAGCGCCTGGAGTGTGCTGGCCGCGTCCGCCAACAGCGTCTGCGCCTGCGCGGAGCGATCCTGGCCCAGCAGGCAGGCGGCGAGGTCGATCTGGGCCCGCGCGACCCAGTACGGATAGGCGAGCGCACGGAAGGACTCCAGCGCCCGCAGCAGCTGCGCCTCGGCGGCGCCGTGGTCGCCGGCCGCCGCGGCGACCAGCCCGTGTCCGCGCACGAGCTGGGCCCGCAGGAACGGCGGTACGTGGCCTGGGGGCTGTTCCTCGAGCAGCGCCAACAGGCTGCGGGAGTCCTCCTCGCGGCCGAGCTCGATCGCGGCCTCGAGCGTGAAGGACCAGCCGTGGCGGACGGCGTCGTGGGAGGCGCCCAGCGCCGCGGTGGCCGCCGGCAACATCCGCCGGCCGAGCTCCAGCGCCTGCTCGGGGCGGCCCTCGGTCAGCGCCAGGCTGATCGCCACCGAGGTGTGGGTGCTGCCCAGGTCTTCGTCGTCGCTGAGCTCCCAGCCGACCATCCCCGCGAGGTCCTCCCTGGCCTCTCCGAGCTCGCCGCGCAGCGTGTGCAGGACGGCCAGCGGCCAGCGCACGTACTCCACGCCCGGGCGGTCTTCGAGCTCCTCCAGCAGGCCCGGGGCCATCGTCTCGGCTTCGTCCCAGTGTCCCGAGAGGACGTGCAGGAACATCAGGTTGCCGGCCGAGATGGACTCGCGGAAGCGGTCACCCAGGCGCCGGGCCAGCGCGAGCGCACGCACGAACTGCCGGTCGGCTCCGGGCTGGTCCCACTGCATCCCGAGCATGCCGCTGTTACCGAGGGCGTTGTGGGCGCGCTCGATCAGTTCGTGGCGCTCGGCGATCTCCAGTGCCGCTCCGAGCAGCGCGCGGGCCTCGTCGGGGCGGTTGTCCTGCAGGCACATCAGGCCCTTGTCGATCAGGGCCCCGCTCTGGACCTCGGGCAGCGCCAGCTCCTGGGCGAAGCGCAGCGCGGTCTCCAGGGAGGCTCCGGCCCGCTCGTCTTCGCCGCGGTACAGGAAGGCGTGGCCGAGGACGGCGTGGAGTCGCGCCACCTCGCCGTCCACCCGCTCCGCCCCGAGGATCTGCAGCGCACCCGTGAGCTGCTCGATCGCCTGGTCGTTGCGCCCCACGTAGCTGAGCGCCCGGCCGACGTTGCCGGCCACGCTCGCCGCCTCCCGCTCGCGTCCCGCGGCCAGGTAGGCGCCGCCCGCCTCTTTGAGCAGCTCCAGGGCCTGCTCGAGGCGTCCGGCCTGCATCGCCATCTCGCCCGCGGCACAGGTCAGCTCGGTCCGCTCCTCCTCGTCGCGGGCCAGCTCGACCGCGGTCATGTAGGCCCGCTCGGCCGACTCCGGGGCGCCCACCGAGGCAGCGCGCCGGGCGCCCCGGCGCAGGGCCGAGATCGTCGTCTCCTGTAGCGCCGGCGCGTCCGGGTCGCGGGGACCGGCGGCCCGGTAGGCGTCCAGGTAGTGGGCGGCGATGGCCTCGGCGGCGACGTCCTCGCCGTCGTGGGGGAACAGCTTGCGCAGGTGTGCCGCGGCGGCCAGGTGGCGGGGCTTGCGCTCGCGCCGGGAGAGCATCTCGTAGGCGACGGTGCGCAGCAGTCCCTGCACGAACACGTACTGGCCGCTGTCGGGC
Organism: uncultured Solirubrobacteraceae bacterium; assembly: GCA_963846255.1. GTDB lineage: Bacteria > Actinomycetota > Thermoleophilia > Solirubrobacterales > Solirubrobacteraceae > Palsa-744. The sequence goes on along the minus strand of CAWJVE010000002.1, from coordinate 1,653,982 downwards.
GTCAGCGGGTTGGCGCGGATCGCGAGCACCTGCTTGCGGACGAGCGACTCGAGGGTCTCGTCCAGACGCTCCTCGGGGATGTCGCCGAGCTCGCTCGCCGAGGCGCGCGAGAAGCTGGTCCCGAACACGGCCATCGCCTTCACGAAGCGGCTCTCGAGCGGCTCCAGCGCGTCAAGACGCGCCGCCAGCAGCGACCCGAGGCTGGCCGGAACGTCGAGCTCGCCGAGCTCCCCGGTCAGCGTCAGGCGCCCTTCCCGCTGCTCGAGCACGCCCCGGTTCGCGAGCGCACGGATCGTCTCGATGGCATACAGCGGTAGGCCCTCGGCGCGGTCGATCACGCGGCCACGCACGCGCCGGGGCAGGCCCTCGACCAGCTCGTCGAGCAGCTGTCCCATCGTCTCGAAGTCCAGCGGCTCGAGCTGCAGCACGGTCGCTCCGCGGCGCCCGCCGGGCCATCCTTCGCGTCCGGAGGCCAGCTCGGGCCGCGCCAGGGTGAGCATGAAGATCGGGCTGTCGGCCGACCACTCGAGCACGTGCTCGATGAAGTCGAGCATCCCTTCGTCGGCCCACTGCAGGTCGTCGAACACGAGCACCACCGGCATCTGCTCGGCGAGCCGCTCGAGGAACAGGCGCCAGCCGGCGAACAGCTCGGTACGGCCGAGGCCGGGTTCGGCGACGCCGAGCAGGACGCCGAGCCGGGGCCACAGGAAGTCGCGGTCGGCCGCGTCGGGAACCCACTGTTCAAGCCCCGCCTGGAGCTTGGCGCGGGTCTCCTCGGTCGGCGCCTCTTCGGGGATCCCGAAGCGCTGGCGGATCATTTCGGCCAGCGCCCAGTAGGCGACCCCATCGCCGTAGGAGAGGCAGCGGCCGGAGTGCCAGAGGATGTTCCCGGCCAGCCCGTCGGCGTACTTGTCGAACTCCCACAGCAGGCGCGTCTTGCCGACTCCGGCGGCCCCGTACACGGTCACCAGCCGCGCCGCACCGCGCTCGAGCCCGCCGTGGAAGAGCTCCTTCAGCAGCCTCAGGTCGGCGTCACGGCCGAACAGCGGGGCCTCGATCCCACGCTCCCGCTCGGCTCCTCCCAGGCCGGCGATCACGCGCGTGGCCCGCCACAGGTGAATCGGCTCGGACTTGCCTTTGACGGCGTGATCGCCGGCGTCCTCGTAGGCGATCGCCGCAGAGGTGACTTCGTGGGTCACGTCGTCCACCGCCAGCGTTCCCGGCTCGGCCGCCGATTGGGCTCGGGAGGCGGTGTTGACGCGGTCGCCGACCACCAGTCCTTCGCCGGGGTTGGCCAGCGCCGCCACCTGCCCGGTTACGACTCCCGCCCGGGCACGCAGCTCCGGCACGCCCACTTCGGCCCCGAAGGCCGTGACCGCGTCGAGGATCTCCAGGCCTGCACGGACCGCTCGCTCGGCGTCGTCCTCGCGGGCGATGGGGACGCCCCAGACAGCCATCACGGCGTCGCCGATGAACTTCTCGACGGTGCCGGCGTAGCGCCCGATGATCGTGCGCGTGGACTCGAAGTAGCGACCGAGCAGCTCGCGCACTTCCTCGGCGTCACGACCCTCCGAGAGCGATGTGTAGCCCACGAGGTCGACGAACAGCACCGACACCAGGCGCAGCTCGGGGGCGCTCGGCGCAACCGGCGCCTGGGCCGGCGCAGGCGCCGATCCTGGCGCCTCGGCGCTCCCCAATGCCGTGCCGCACTCCGCGCAGAACTTCTGGTCGGGAGCGTGCGGCGTCCCACAGGAGGCACAGCGGGGCGCTTGGACCGGGTTTCCGCACTCCGGACAGAACTTGGCCGCTTCCGCCAGCTCAGCGGCGCATGCCGGACAGACCATCGATGCCTCCTGCTAACGGTGTCGCGACAGCGTAGCCGCCCGCCGACGGCGGGCTGGACGGCCGCCCGCCGTCACGGTGCCCGCCCGGGTCGCCTTCAGTGCAGCTTTGGTTCGCGCGCGAAGAACACGTTCGCAGGGACCGAGCCCTTCGGGACTTCGGCGTCGAGCGTCAGCAGCTGCGCCAGGGTGTGCTTGTAGGAGATGTCGTAGGCCTTCTTGATCGCAGCGAGGGTGGGGTCGTTGGCGTAGAAGAAACGGTCGCCGTCGCGCAGCGCTTCGAACTGCTTGCGCCACAGTTCGTACTGCACTTCTCCGAGCTCGCTGCCCTTGACGGGAGGTTCGCTGACCATCCCCACGAACGGGTCGACGTCGGCGACCGAGCCGTAGATCGCCTTCAGGCGCGCCGCGAGTGTGCTTCCGCGGGTGGCGCTCACGGGTAGCTGGGTGTTGGTGGGTCGAGTTTCGGGGTTCCCGGCTCCGTCAGACGGGGGGGTGGTGGTGGTGTGACCCCTGCGGTCCGTGAACGAGGTGAACTTGAGGGCCAACGGGCTGTTGATCGTCAGGCCCGGAGTCAGTTCTTCGCTGGTGTCGCCGGTCAGCTGATCGAAGGAGGTCGGCACGGAGAGGCCGAGGGCTTCGCGCAGCTGCGCGAAGCTGGGGATGCCGTGGTCGCGCCCGCGCTGGACGTCGATCGCACCGAGGTCGACGATCCCCGAGAAGCACCCGCTCAGCTGCGGTTCCGCGAAGCATTCCTGCGGCGAGCGTTCGTCCGAGCCCGGCGTCTCGAACAGGACCGAGCGCAACGTGTTGTCGATCTGCTCGTCGTTCTTGTAGCCGGGCATCTGAGAGAGTCCGCCGAGCAGATTGCTGAGCCCTACCGCGTGCACGATCGCCGGGTTGAAGAAGGCTGCGTCCTGGCTGATGTCGATCAGTTCTCCGTGGCGGCGGCCGACCGCGACCGGTCCGACCGTCGCGCCGAGCTCTCGCAGCGCCTGGGCCTGTTCGGCCGAGTACGTCCCCGACGGCACGACGATTTCCTCCTCGCCGTTGACCATCGAGTGGGCGCGGTAGCCGACCGTTGCGAATTCGTCGCTGATCTCCGGGTCGACGCCGGGTTGATAGCCCTTGTAGCGCGCGAGCTGGACCCCCACGGCGGGGAGGAAGGCGTTGTAGGTGATGAACTGGATCTCGGCGCCCACCACGCGCCGCGCGAGCTGGAACTTCTGTTCGGCGGTCAGCGATTCGGGGAGCTCGGAGACGATCCGGTTGTGCTCCCGCGCGAACAGCGTGGTGATCGCGTCGAGGGTCGCGTTCTCGTTCGTGCGCACGTCCCCGGATATGACGGCCGCTTCGGGGGTCAGCGCACCTTCCTCGGTCATCGTCGGGGCCGTGGCGACGTCGCCGCGGGCGGTGGCCACAGGGAGGTAGCCCCCGGGCAGCATCAGCGACGCCCCGGCTTCTTCGGGATCGCCGTCATCGGGGCCTTCGCGCAGCCATTCCAGCCGTGACTGCGTCCCCCCGTAGAGGGCGTAGCCGTCGATGTAGGACGGGACCGTGTTGATCTGCTGGCGCGGGTTTTCGGTGCTCGTGCCCGAGCCGGGGGCCTGCTGGTCACGGACGAACGGGATCATGCCGAGCGTGTCGCTGAAGCTCTCCAGCGGGTCGTTCTGGTTGACCGAGATCGGCATTTCTTCGCTGCCGCCCTGGGCGAGCTCCATGTTGTGGTCCAGGAACTGGCCCCACGCCCACACCCACTGGCTGACGTTGCGCGGCGAGAAGAGATCCACGCCGAGCGAGTTGAAGATGCGGTTGCTGACGTAGCGGGGGTTGGGCCCGGTGACCGGCTGGGAGATCCCGTCGGCGTAGTTGGGCGGCGCGAGGCGCACGTAGCGGGATCCCGCCTCGCCCCATTCGGGGTGCTGGGGGTTGTTGCCCGAGCCGTTCAAGGCCCGCGGTTCGGAGACGACCACCGAGGTCTGCAGGCGCTGCTGCGAGCGCTGCGGGCGCCGCGCGGAGGCCGGGCCCGGTCCGATCAGCGCGCAGGCGAGCAGCGCGAGAAGCAGCGATCCCGCCCCGAGCAACCGGTGTCTTGGCCTTGCGTGCCCCATCAGAAATTCCGGTCCGTGGAAATGGTCTGCCGCCCCTCCCCCGGAGGCTGGATTCTACAGCCGGGCGGGTACTTCGGGCGACGCTTCGGGCGGCCCTCGACGAAGGCTCAGGCGTGTTTGGAGATGCGGCGCAGGTAGGCCTCTGCGCTGCGGCGCGATTCGGGGTCTCCGAGCGCCGTCATCAGCGAGTCTGCATCGCTCCAGGCGCCCGCCGTGGGGAGCATCTGCTCGCTGGCCGCGTCGACGGCGCGCTTCGTCGCCAGCAGCGTCAGCCTCGACTTGTCCAGCAGCACCGCGACGAGCTCATCGACGCTCACCTCGAGCTGCTCGTCTGGGACGACGCGGTTGAGGAACCCGAGCTCGCGCGCCTCGGCGGCCGAGAAGGGCCGGCAGGTGAGGACGAGCTCCCTGGTCATGGCAGGCCCGATCTCCCTCACCAGGCGCGGGATCCCGCCCCAGGCCAGCGGGATACCGAGGTCCACCTCGGGAATCGAGAACACCGCCGTGTGGCCGGCGACGCGCAGATCGCAGGCCGCCGCGAGCACCACCGCGCCACCGACGCAGTACCCGTGGATGCGCGCCACCGTGACGGCATCCATGTGCTGGATCGCCTCGGCCATCAACCTGCCCGCGTCGGCTCCCGCGCGCCGCTGATCGATTCCGGGATCCTCGCCGGTGAAGGCCGAGACGTCGGCTCCGGCGCTGAAGGAGCGCCCGTTCCCACTCACCACGACGACCTTGATCTCGCTCTGGTGGTTGAACCAGCGGGCCGCCTCGGCGAGCTCGAGGAGCGTTCGTCGATCGAGCGCGTTGAGCTTCTCCGGACGGTTCAGGATCAGCTCGCCGCGGGTCCCGTCCACGCGCGTCTCGATCGTCTCGAACCCCATCGGGCGACCTTATCGCCGGGGGTGCTCTTGCGGTGCTGGCGTGACGCAGCGGAGATGCTAAGGTCGCCGCAGTCGGTCGGCCGAGGGGACTTATGCCAGCAGGGGATGTGGGTGAGGCAGGTCACGATGGAGTGCGCTTGCGCAGGGTCGTGCCGGCGGCGATGCTGCTCGCCTCGATTGCTGCTGCGACGCTGATCGCGGCGGGGCCCGCGGCGGCCCGGCCGGAGCACGCGCTGGTGGGTCTGGGCCGAACCAAGGCCAACGCCGCGATCTCGGCCACGCGCTCGGCCACCAGCCCGCACTGGGCCTGTCCGCAGGGAGCCTGCGAAGCGATCGTCGAGCCGCGACTGGTCAGCGCCGCGGGTCGCCCCGAGTCCCCCAGCGGCCGGCTGTTCGAAGGCAGTGGCGAACTCGGGGGTCTCAGCCCGCAGGATCTGGAGTCGGCCTACAAGATCCCCCTGGGTACCGGATCCAGCCAGACGGTCGCGGTCGTCGACGCCTTCGGCTATCCCAAGGCCGAAGCTGACCTCGCCGAATACCGCTCGCGCTACGGCCTGCCGCCCTGCACGAAAGCGAACGGCTGCTTCGTCAAGCTCAACCAGCAGGGCCAGGAACTTAATTTCCCCCGAACAGAACCGGGGTGGGACGTGGAGCAGGCGCTCGACCTCGACATGGTCTCGGCGGCGTGCCCCTCATGCCACATCGACCTGGTGGAGGCGGAAGACGAAAACCCCTTCCCGAACCCCCTCGCCGAATCGGTCAACACGGCCGTCAAAGCGGGGGCCACTGAGGTCTCCAACAGCTATGGGCTGCCCGAGGAATTCTGCGGGGAACTGGAATGCGCCCGTTTCGCCCCCGACTACTCCCACCCGGGGGTGTTCATCAGCGCCTCCTCCGGAGACCACGCCTACGACAACGCCGATTCGCCCTTCTTCGCCGAATCGCCCCTGTATCCGGCCGACCTGAACACGCTGTCGGCGATTGGCGGCACGAGCCTCTCGAAGGCCGCCAACCCGCGCGGCTGGTCCGAGCGGGTGTGGAACGAACCGAGCGGGCAGGTGGGCACCGGCAGCGGGTGCAGCACGTTCGCCTCCAAGCCGAGCTGGCAGACGGACAAAGGCTGCCCGGGCCGCATGGACAACGACGTCGCGGCCGTGGCCGCCGTCGAAACGCCGGTGTCGGTGTACGCCACCGCGGAAGGGGGCTGGACGATCGTCGGTGGAACGAGCGCCAGCTCCCCGTTGATCGCCGGGATCGTCGCCCACGAGAGCGAATCCGTGCGCGTGCTGGGCGCCAAGGCCTTCTACGAAGGTCTCACGCCCTTGTTCGACGTCACCGAAGGCAGCAACGGGACCTGCCCTCCGCCGGCGAGCGCCTACTTCTGCACCGCCGAGGTCGGCTACGACGGGCCCACCGGGCTCGGCACGCCCGACGCCGGCGCGGTGCTGCCGACCGTCACGAAGGTCGAACCGGCCGAAGGCCCGGGGAGCGGTGGAACCAGCGTGTCCATCACCGGCACCCACCTGGCAGAAGTCTCGTCCGTGAAGTTCGGCGAAACCGAGGCCACCAGCTTCGAAGTCCACTCGGACAGCTCGATCACCGCCCAGGCCCCCGGCGGCGCCGGCACGGTGGACGTGACCGTGAGCACGCCCGAAGGTCCCAGCGAGGCCACCTCCGCCGACCACTTCACGTTCATCCCGGTCGGACCCGCTCCCGCGATCAAGAAGATGAAGCCGCGCAAAGGCCCCGAAGAAGGCGGCACGGTGATCGCCATCACCGGCTCGAACTTCACGGGCGCGTTTGCCGTCAAGTTCGGCGGCGTCCCGGCAAGGAGCTTCGAAGTCAATCTCACGGGAACCGGGATCACGGCGACGGCCCCGCCCGGAGTGGGCCTGGTGGAAGTGACCATCACCACGGCCGGCGGTCCGAACGCGATCAGCAAGAAAAGCCGCTTCCGCTACCAGCGCCCGAAACGGCTCTAGACCGCGCGCCGCCCAACAGTCCGCGCTCGGGTCGGGCGCGCTCGGCGGAGGATCTCCCGGTGCGGGGTGAGCGTTGCCCCGCCGGCTCGCCGGGCGCTTCAGAATCCCTAGCCACATGAGCTCGACCCGGCGCGCAGACCTCGTGGCCCGTCTGAAGCTGTTCGTGCGATCGGTCGAACGGGGCGACGAGTCGATGGTCGAGGAGGTGCTGCGCCTGAGCGGATCCCGGCGCCTGTTCGCTCCGCTGGCCTACCTGGTGGGCGCCTTTGCGATGCTGCTCGAGGGGCTCCGCCGCCTGCTGCACGACTGGCGGGTGATCCCGATCGAGTTGTTGCCGGCGGTGTGGCTGTGGCTGGCGATGTATGACCTGCGCCTGCACGTGCTGAAGGGCAACTCCTTCCACTCGGCCGACGAAGGCGAGCTGGTGGCGGTCGCGGCGCTGATCGTCGGCGTCACGGTGGCGGCCCTGTTCCTCAACGTCGTGTTCGCCTTCGCGGTCGCCGATGAGCGGACCGCGAGCCTGTCGGAATCGCTGCGCGCGGCCGCCAGCCGCAGGCGCCCGATCCTGCTCGTGGGGCTGGTGGTGGGCTGCCTGCTGGCGCTCAGTGTGACGGCGGGGGCGCGCCTTTCGCACACGTGGTTCACGCTCTCCCTCGGTGCGGCGGTGGGCCTCCTGATGGTCGTCTACCTGTCCCTGCCATCGCGGCTGCTGGGAGTGGACGTGCGCCGCCCGCGCCGCGACCGCCTGGCGGCGAGTGCGATCGGGGCGACACTGTCGGTGCTCGTGACGGCGCCCTTCTACGTGGTCAGTCGCGTCGGGATCCTGATGCTCGGTTCGACCGTGCTGGCGATCCCGGGCTATCTGCTGCTGACCCTCGGTGTGGTGTTCCAGGCCGGTGGCGTCGGCGCCGTGAGGGCTATCCGCATGAGCAGCGCGCTCGTGGACGTACGGCGGGAGGCATGAGCAGCGCGCTGCCCGACGGGCGGGGGGACGGTCACACGTGGTGAGTGCTCGGCGCTGGTGGCGACAGGTCGCGCTGCTGGCCCTGATCGGGGCCGTCGCCAGCGGGTGTGGGGGCTCCGGCAGCGGTGGCGCCGAGGCCCACGGCTGCAACGGGTCGGCGTCCTTGTGCTCGGTGGCGCTGCAGGACGTGGTGTTCCCGGGCACGCACAACTCGTTCGCGGCATCTGAGGAGCAGGGTTGGTATTTCGCCAACCAGACCTACGCGATCCCGCGCCAGCTGCGGGATGGCATCCGGGCCTTCCTGCTGGACATCCACTACGGGGTGCGGGATCCCGCCAACGGGCGCGTACGAACCGACCTGGCGGCCGAGGGGTCCGACCGCAACAAGGTGGCCGAACAGCTCCCGGCGAGCGCGCTGCGGGTCGCCGACCGTGTGGCCGGCGGCGTCGGTCTCGGTGAGCTGAAGGGGACCGCCGAACCGTTCCTGTGCCACACGCTGTGCGAGCTGGGGGCCGAGCCCCTGGAGCAGGAACTGCGCGCGGTGGCGAGCTTCCTGAAGCGCAACCGGGGGCAGGTCCTGGTGGTGGTTGTGGAGGACTACGTGCCGCCGGCGACGATCGAGCGTGCCTTCGGCGAGGCCGGCCTGACGCGCTACGCGGAGACGCTGCCGCGGCACCAGCAGCTCCCGACGTTGGGGCAGCTCGTGGCCAGCGATCACAGGCTGCTCGTGTTCGCCGAGGAGAAGGGAGGGTCGCCGTCCTGGTACATGCCGGCCTTCGACTACATCCAGGACACACCCCTGGGGGCGCTCCACCCCGGCCAGCTCAGCTGCAACCGCTACCGCGGCACCGACGCCAGCCGGCTGCTGCTGATCAACCACTGGATCCCGCCGTTTCCGCCCAGCCCCGTCCTCAACGAACAGATCGGCCGGGCCCCCTTCCTGCGCGCGCGGCTCGAGCGCTGCACCCGTGAGCGGGGGATCCGCGGGGCGATCCTGGCGGTTGACTTCTACCAGCGCACCGCCGTGGTCGAAGTCGCCGCGCAGTTGAACGGCGAACGCTGAGAGGGCAGAGGCCCCGTCGCGGAGGGCCGGGCCCAGGCCGCAGCGGCGACTGCAGGTGCAGTTGCCCGAGACCCGCCCCGATAGTGTCTAAACGTGTCTGCTGCGGCCGGATCGGCCCACGCAAGGACGGAGGCTGCGCCGATCTCTCGTGGCGCCGTCGCCGGCTCCGGCGCCACGGCTCTGGCCCTCGGCGCGCTCGGAGTCGTGTTCGGCGACATCGGCACCAGCCCCCTGTATTCGGTCCAGGCCGTGTTCACGGCCGACAACCACGCCGTGCACCCGACCCCGGGCGAGGTCTACGGCGTCCTCTCGCTGATCTTCTGGGCGATCACGATGATCGTGTCGGTCGGCTACGTGAGCTTCATCATGCGCGCCGACGACAAGGGGGAGGGCGGGATCATGTCGCTGGTGGGCCTGCTGCAGGGGGCCAAGGCGAAGCGCAGCGGCCTGACCGTCGGCCTGGTCACCCTCGGGGTCCTGGGGGCCGCGCTGTTCTTCGGCGACAGCATGATCACGCCGGCGATCTCGGTGCTATCGGCGGTGGAAGGATTGAAGGTGGCGGTGCCCAGCCTCGCTTCGCTGGTGCTGCCGATCGCGATCGCCGTGCTGACGGGGCTGTTCGCGATCCAGCGATTCGGGACCGGCGTGGTGGGCAGGCTGTTCGGCCCGGTGATGGCCGTGTGGTTCACGGTGCTGGTGGTGATCGGCATACCGGAGATCGCGCGCCGCCCGGAGATCCTGCGCGCCCTGTCGCCCACCTATGCGGCCGAGTTCTTCATCAACCACGGTGCGGTCGCGTTCATTGCGCTGGCTGGGGTCGTGCTCGCCGTCACCGGCGCCGAGGCGCTGTACGCCGACATGGGTCACTTCGGGCGCTCGCCGATCCGGCGGGCGTGGTTCTTCCTCGTGTTCCCCGCGCTGACCATCAACTACATGGCCCAGGGCGCGCTGATCCTGCGCTCACCGAAGGCCGTCGAGAACCCGTTCTTCCTGCTGACTCCGGGGTGGGCGCAGATACCGATCGTCTTCCTGGCCACGTTCGCGACCGTGATCGCCTCCCAGGCGGTCATCTCGGGCGCCTACAGCGTCACCCAGCAGGCCGTCCAGATCGGCTTCCTGCCCCGCCTCACGATCCGCCACACCTCCGCCAAGCACGTGGGCCAGATCTACACGCCGGCGATCAACGCGCTGCTGTTCGTGGCGGTGCTGGTGATCACGATCGGCTTCGGCTCATCGACCGGCCTCGCGTCCGCCTACGGGGTGGCGGTGACGGGGACCTTCATCCTCAGCACGATCCTGTTCCTGGCTGTGGCGAGGCTGCTGTGGAACAAGTCGAAGCGGTGGGTGGTGCTCGGGGGGTCGGTTTTCCTGACGATCGAGGTCGCGTTCTTCTCGGCCAACCTGACCAAGGTCGTCCACGGCGGATGGCTGCCGTTGGCCGTGGCCACGATCCTGTTCGTGCTGATGACGACGTGGCACCGGGGGAGAGGGATAGTGACCGCCAACCGTCGCCGGATGGAAGGCTCCTTGCCGGACTTCGTCGAGGGCCTGGGCGCGCAGGAGCTCCGCGTCCAGAGGGTGCCGGGAGTGGGGGTGTTCATGAACCCCAACCCCCGGACCACCCCGTTCGCCCTGCGTGCCAACGTCGAACGCAACCGGGTGCTGCAGGACAACGTGATCATCGTGACGGTCGAGACCGTACGGATTCCCCACATCCCGGAGCCCCGTCGCGCCAGCACGGGAACGCGGATCATGTTCAGCGGTGCCACCGGGGACCCGCTCCAGCTCGCCGGGGACATCGCCTATCTGTCACTGCGCTTCGGCTTCCTGGACGAGCCGAACGTGCCCGCGGCTCTGATCTATGCGGCCGAGAGGGAACTGATCGACGGCGACGTGGCCAACGCCACGTACTTCCTCTCGACTACGACGATCGCCACGACCGACGATCCCGGGATGGCCCATTGGCGTAAGAAGATCTTCGTGGGGCTGGCACGCAACGCCGCCGACTCGGCGGCGTACTTCCGGCTCCCCTCGGACCGCACGATCTCGATCGGCGCGCGGGTCCCGCTGTGATGCGCTCACACCCCATGGGGACCTAGGCGGGTGTCACAGGAGGACCTCGTGGTCGTCAGGCGGGCGATCGACGCCTTCAGTCGTGGCGACGCGGAGGCGTTCTGTGAGCTGACCACCTCCGACGTCGAGTGGAAGGTGGGGCTCGCGGCCGTCGAGGGGGAGGTTTTTCGGGGGCACGACGGCGTCAGAACCTATTTCGCGCGCCTGCGGGGAGCGTGGAGCGAGTTCCAGCTGCTCGGCGACGAGTACCGCGACCTCGGCGGCGCGGTCCTCGTGCTCGGGCGTCTGCGGGGCTTCGGTCGCGGGGGTGAAGTACCGGTCGAGTCCCCGGTCGGGGCCGTGTGGGAGCTGCGCGAGGGAAAGATCTGGCGCCTGCGCGCCTACCTCACATACGCGGAGGCGATCGCCGCCGCAGGCGGGTAGGGGTAGCACCGTTCCGGGCTCTCGGCCACCGACGGGGGTTGCGGGCGCGAGTTCAGCCGGTGGGTTGTTTGTTGGTCTCGCTGATCTCGACGCCGGACGGGTCGGCGCTGGTCGTGACGACGGTCGTGGTGAGCGTGGTGGAGAAGGCTTTGCCCGAGACTTCCGTGGTGAGGCCGCCCTGGAAGCCCACGCCCGATTTGAACACCGCCTGGCTGTGGGTGCTCATCGCGTCGAGGTCGCCGCTGGCTTCGCCGGCGACTTCGCCGTGGACGGTGTATTCGGTCGCGCCGCACAGGTACTTCATCACCGGATTGCCCGCCAGGCCGGTGAAGAATTTGCCTTCTTCCGAGTAGGAGACCGTTTCGAGCGCTTCGGTGCGGACCGTGCCTTCCGGCGCGCCGGCGCTGGAGCATTTCGTGCTTTCGTGCTTGCAGCCCCGGTAGGTGATCGATTCGCTGCCCGCCCTGAGCGTCTGCAGCTGCCCTTCGGAGGAGCCCGATTCGCATTCCAGCGTGCCCGCGCCGCCTTCGAGCTTGGTCGTGCCGGCGGCCGTCGTGAACGCGTCACTGCCGAGTTCGTACTTCCCCTTCGGTTTTTCCTTCTTGACATCCACCGTCTGGCAGGCGCCTTCGGCGTAGCGGCCGTGCTTGAGCGGGAAGCAGGCCGCCGGGGCGCCGAACCATTCGAAGCTCCCCTTCGGTTTGCCGTTCTTTTCATCCGCCGTGAGACACGCCCCTTCGCCGAAGCGACCGTGCTTCATGGGCTCGCATTTACCGTATTCCTGGCCCCCGGAGGGACCTCCCACGTGGCGCGGGTCGGAGAGCTGGGCGATGCTGGGCCGGGTTTTTTCGGTGGCCGTCACGGTGATGCACGGGGTCGGGGATTCGGTGTACACGGCGACCGGTTCCTGGATCGGTTCCCAGCCGGTTTCCGGGTTGTCCCACCACAGTGCCTTGGCTCCGCCGAGTTCGCAGTCCTTGTAGGAGATCGTGCCGAAGCTCGAGGAGGTGCTGCGGTAGATCTGGAAGTAGACACCCCGGGACCTGGGCAGCGGCTTGCCCCCGATGTCCGCCGCGTAGGGACCGATCGTGACCTTCCCGGTGCCGCCGCTGCCTTCCACCGACAGCTGCCCGTCGGTCGCCTTGGCGGGTTTCGCCGGTTCGGCCGTTTCAGCGCTCGCGAAGGTGGCCAGCGTGGTGAAGGTCGTATCGGTCCCGAAGCTCGTCCCGAACGCGTTGCGGGCGGCGACGCGGAAGTGATAGGTCGTGTTGATGGCGAGTTTCGACAGCGCGGCCGACACGGCGACCGGGCTTTCGCCGGACCCCGGTTTGGCGGAGCATTCCGCGGTCGAGCCGTAGGCGGTCGTGGTGCCGTATTCGAACACGCATGAGGTGACTTCTTCGCCGTTGGGGTTCACCGATGCGTCCAGCACTCCCGCCGTCTGCGTCACTTCCCTGGCCACCTCTTCGCTCACGGTCGCTCCGTTGACGAACGCCCAGGCACCTCCGACGGAGCCGTTGTTGGCACGAGCCCCCAGCAGGGCCGTCTTCCCGTCCGCCGAGAGCGCCACGCTCCTACCGAATTCGCCGTTGCCGACCTCGCCCCTGGCCGTCAGCTTTTCGCCCTCTTGGGTCCATTTTTCGCTCGCGCGAGTGAACACCCAGGCCGCGCCGAGCCCAGGGAAGTTTTCTTCGGGCTGGTCATCCCAGGGGGCCCCGATCAGGGCAAGTTCGCCGTTCGACGACAGCGCCACGCTCGCGCCGAACTGTGCTTCGCGGCCAGACTCCCCGCCTCCCGTCAGCTTTTCGCCCTGCTGGCTCCATTTCTTGCCCGCCCGCGTGAACACCCACGCGGCGCCCGTCCCAGGCCCGAAGCCGTGGGCGTTGGTGTCCCAGGGTGCACCCACCAGCGCCGTGTTGCCATCGGAGGAGAGCGCGACGCTCTCGCCGAACTGGCCTTCGCCGATCTCGCCTGTCGGGACGATTCTCGAGCCCTGCTGACTCCATGTTTCACCCGACCGCGTGAAGGCGTACACCGACCCGAGTTCGCCCGCGTGTCCTAGTTCTTCTTCGATCGGGGCCGAGATGAGCGCCGTGTTCGCTTCCGCGGACAGCGCAATGCTAAAGCCGAATTCCCCGCCTTCCGCACCCGTGCAGCACTCCCCCTTGGCGGTAATCTTGGATCCCTGCTGGGACCATTTTTCACCCGAGCGCGCAAATGCCCAAACGGCTCCTGCGACGATCGTTGTGCCGACGGTTTCGTCGGGGCCGCCGATCAGTGCCAGGCTTCCTTCGGCCGAGAGCGCCACCCCCCTGCCGAAATTCGGCTGCGCGGCCGACTCTTCGCTTCCTGTCAGCTTCGCGCCCTGCTGTGTCCAGGTGCTGCCGCTGCGCGTGAAGACCCACGCCGCGCCCTTGCCGAAGTTGTCGAGCGGGCCACCTATCAGGGCCGTGTTGCCGTTCGCGGAGAGGGCCACGGCCTGGCCAAAGGACGGAAAGCCGGCACCTTCGGTGCCGGTCAGCCGTGGGCCCTGCTGTTTCCACACCGATCCCGTGCGTGTGAACACGAACGCGGCGCCCTTGTTGGCGTTGTCGCTTGGCGCGCCGACGAGCGCGGTGTTGCCGTCGGAGGACAACGCAACGCTCGTCCCCAGTGAGCCGCTGCCTTCCTCGCCTTCGGCGTGCAGCTGTTCCTCCTGTACGAGCGGGTCGATCCGCAGGGGGAAGCGCGCGCCCCGCGTGTCGAGATGCAGCAGGATGCGGCGCTTGTCGAGCGAGAGCCAGCTGAGCAGTGCGTGTCCCCGCGCATCGCTCGCGCTGAGCCCCGTGTAGCGCAGGACGTGGCGGCCGCCGCGGGTGAGCTCGACGCTGCGCCGATTCTTGGCGAGCGACGCTCCGACGTTGCCCGACAGCCCGATCGCCAGCGTCAGGGTGCCAGCGGCTCGGGCCGCCGGCGGGCGCGCGAGCGTGAAGCCCTGCTCGAGTCCGAGCGGTCCGTTCACATACCACTCGCTGAGGCCGGCGTGGGCATACACGACCCGGTTGCCGTGCGCTCGTGGGCTGGACGGAAGGATCGTCCGCAGCGAAGAGCCATAGCCGGCGCCCACCAGCCGCAGTCCCAGCTCCGTGTCGCCCGCGAGCACCGATACGCCGGAGGCGGTGAATGTGCTGTGGAGGCGCTGGCCGTCGTTGGCGGACGCGAAGCCGCCGCTCGCCGCGTGCACCTGGTAGCCGCGATCCTCGGCACCGAGCGCTCCAGACACGGCCCCCTGGGCCGCCAGCGGAAGGCTCAGCAGGCCGGCGTGCCTGAACGCTGCTGCGTGTGCGCGGGAGGGCGCGGAGTGTGAGGCGGGCAGGGCCTGATGGACGGCGAGCGCGAGCGCCGTGCAGGCGATCGGCGCGGCCAGCAGGGCCGCACGGGACCGCCGGCGACGTCCCGGCGACAGCGTCCCCGCGGCTGCCGTGGGTCCGCCGCTTCGTGTACGACGAGTCCCGGCTGTGCTGGGCTGCCCCGCAAATGCACTCACTTCGCCACCTCCGTGCCCCTAGGAACTTGCTAGCCCTCGAGCCTCAAGGATGCCAGGAAACCGGCCGGCGCGTCTGCCCACAATCGGGGGCCCGGAGATCCAAACGTGGCCCCCTCGAAACGCGGCGGCAGGGGCCGCCGGCGGGCGGGGCGCAGCCCCGCCTACAGCGGTGGGACCTGATTGTTCACCTGCGTCCCGTGATAGAGGTGGTCGTGGTCGCGGCACGCCGGCGGGAAGAAGAACTGGACGCTGTCGCTGCGGACGCCGTTGTAGCTCGCGAACAGGGTCGCACGACCGACCGTCCCGACTTCACACTTCGGGTCGTTGCTGGCCTGGACGCGGACGATGATTTTCATGATGTTGCCGGGGAAGCCCCACTTCACGGCGACGTGTGAGTGGTATACGAGGTGGTGGGCAACCGTCATCGTGATCGCACGGGTGGGCCGGCCCCGAGCGCGGTCTTCCTGGCACAGGATCCCGGATACGGTGTTCGCCGCGAGGTTGATCTGACCGTGCCCGCGAGCGAAGCTGCCGGTGGCGCCGACCGGGGGACCTGTGTGGAAGCCCCACGGCGGGATCCCGTACACGATCGGGACGTGGTCGCAGCCGGCTCCGTAGCTGGAGGCCCGGACGGCGGCGCCGGGGAGTGCCAGCAGCGTGACCGTCGCGAGCAGGACGGGCGCGAGCAGGAGTCTGGACCGGACGGGGAGCCTTGCGGGACGCACGACCAGAGTGTCCCTCATCGTTCCACCCGCGGCTCGCGCGTGGGGGATACTCCCGACTCGATGTCGAGCACATCGGCCAGGTGGGTGGGCGGATCGAAGGTCACGACTCCGGATTCATACCGCGGCGGCGCCTTTCCTACCCAGGACTGGACGTGTTCCCGAGGGCCGGACGGCGGCGGCAGGTGATGTCGCAGCAGAACGTGGAGGTAGCGCGCCGCGCTCACGCGGCGTTCAACCGCCCGGATATCAACACCTTCGACCTGGAGGCCTTCTATCGCTACGCCGAGCCGGACATGGTGCTCGATTGCTGGTGGAGTCGCCCGGAACCTACGGCGGGCGATTGTGTCTCGATGTCGTCCGGGAAGCCGGAGACGGGACTCGAACCCGTGACCCCCTGTTTACAAGACAGGCGCTCTACCAGCTGAGCTACTCCGGCGTCGGGCAAAGCTTAACCCGGCCCCGCGGCCTGCCTGCTGAGCGAGGCCGTCGTGGGGCGCTTGACCGGCCACGGCGAGAAATAGGGGCCTGACCCTATACCGGCCCGGTCGGGCCCCCGCTATCAATACTGCAGCGGAGCCTGATCGACCCGGTCAGACCGTCTGAGCGATATGGTTACCAATGATCATATGAGCACTCTCACCAAGGGATCCCAGCTGCCCACCCGGGCTCGCGTCGCGAGACCGCATACGGTTGTTCTGATCGACGAGCACGACCTCACTCGGGGCGCGCTCAAGCAGACCCTGGTGGCGACCGGCATGCAGGTCGTGGGGGAGGGGCGCAGCCCCCGGGAGGTACTTGACGTGATTCGCCGTCGGGCGCCGTCGGCGCTCGTCATCGATCCCGTGTTCGGCGGCGCCGTACACCTGGACTGGGTCGAGCGGCTCGCCCAGCTGGCGCCATCGACCCAGGTGGTCGTGCTCACCTCGAGCCCTTATCGCACGCTCCTGTCCGACGCGATCGCCGCCGGTGCCCGGGGCTTCATGTTGAAGAGCTCCAGGCGCGAAGCGATCGCCACCGGCGTTCGCGCCTGCGCCGCGGGTGAGTCGGTGGTCGCTCCCGAGCTGCTCGAGGGCCTCGCCGGCCGGGGCGCCGGCAACGGCTCGCTCGAACAGGATCCGGATGAGGCCGACGCGATCGGCGCCGTCCTGACCAAACGCGAGCTCGAAATCTTTCGCCGCCTCTCGACCGGAGAGAGCAACCGCGAAATCGGCGTCGTGTTCGCCCTCAGCGAGAACACCGTCAAGAACCACGTGGCCAGCATCCTCACGAAGCTGAAGCTCAACAACCGCATCCAGGCGGCCGTCCACGCCGTGCGCAACGGCTTTGGAGCGGCGGGTGCGCTGGTCGCGATCCAGCTGCTCTGCGAAGAATCGACCCCGCTCGGGGTCGTCGCTTCGCTGTTCGGCTGAGCTCCGCGTCCAAGAGCCTGTAACTGGGGCCCGCGCCGGGGTGTACTTCGAGTGTGGAGAGTGATGTCGCACGCGAGTTGAGGCAGGCGCCGCCGCCGGCATCGGCGGGTCGGGACGTCGCCCGCGCCCCGGCCGAGGGCGAGCTGGACCTCGAAGCGTTCCGCGAGCGCTCCCTCCAGAAGGGTGTCAACCCGTTCGTGTACAGGGTCATCAGGGCGCTGTTCGTGCCCTTCTTCCTGGTCTACTTCCGCCTCCAGCGGATCGGCCGCGAGCACCTGCCCGCGAGCGGGCCGCTGCTGCTGGCCTCCAACCACCGCTCGTTCCTCGACCCGTTCGTGATCGGCAGCCTCGTCCGCCGTCCCGTCTACTACATGGCCAAGCGCGAGCTGTTCGAGAAGCGCTGGCAGGCCTGGGTGCTGAATGCGCTGGGCGCCTTTCCGGTCGATCGCGGAGCCGGCGACGGCGACGCCATGAGAACCGCACGGGAGATCCTCGAACGGGGCGACTGCGTGGTCGTGTTTCCCGAGGGAACGAGGATCCGCAAGGGCCCCCTCGAGTCACCCCACAAGGGCATCGGACGCCTGGCCCTCGAAACCGGCGCCCCCGTGGTCCCGGTCGCCGTCCACGGGACCGAGCAGGTTCGCCGCGGCTGGCGCATCCGGCCGCGCAAGGTGCGCCTGCGCGTGGGACGTCCGCTGCTGTTCCCCACCACCGGCGACTGCTCTCCGGCGCTCGCGGCGAGCGTCACCGCGCGCGTGTGGGCGTGCGTGACGCTGCAGTGGGAGTGGCTGGGTGGCGAGCAGGCGGCCCAGCCGTCGAAGGCGCGCCCGCTGCCCGGGCGCGAGGCCTCCCGCGCCGCCTGATCGGCCGCTGCTGCAGGGGTAGGGTGGCATGAGTGGCCGACCGCGACAGCCCCAAGACGAAGGCGCAGCTCGATGCGGAGTTCGCCGACCTCTACCGAGCTCACCTTCGGGATGTCTACAGCTACGCCTACTACCGCGTGGGCGACCATCACGACGCCGAGGATCTCACCGAGCAGACCTTCCTGCAGGCCTACCGCCACTTCGAGCGCGCCCAGCGCGAGTCCCATGGGCGTCCCCTGCGCCCGTGGCTGATCCGCATCGCCCACAACCTCGCCGCCAACCTCTACCGCGACCGTTCCCGCCGCCCGGCCTCCTCGATCGACGACACCTCCGAGCTGACGGCCCCGCACACGACCGAGCAGCTGGTAGAGGGCCGGGAGGAGCTCAGCCGCGTACTCGACGGCGTGCGGATGCTGCCCGACGACCGCCGCGAGGCCCTGATCATGCGCTTCGCATTGGGTATGGACAACCGCGAGATCGCGCGGGCGCTGGGACGCTCCGACGGCGCCACCAAGGTCCTCATCCACCGCGCCATCAAACAGCTGGAGGAGATCGTCTCCGACCCGGTCGCGGTGGGCACCAAGGCCTCGGCCTCGGACGTCTCTCGCAACGGAGGGCCGGATGACTGACTCCGCCTCCAGCTTCGAGAGCCTGCTCCGCGAAGCCCTCGCCCCGGTGGAGCCGCCGGATGCGCTCGCGCTGCGCCTGGAGGAGACGCTCACGAGCATCACCGAGATGGCTGCCGACGAGCTCGAGGCCTGGGAGCTGGGGGCGATGCGCGATCCCCGCAACTGGGTTCGTCCCGCCGCGGCCGTGGTGGTGGGCGGCGCGGCCGCCACTGGCCTGGTGCTGCTCCGCGCCCGCCGCCGCGCCCAGGAGAACACGCCCGACCTGCACTCCGCCCGCTCGGCCGCCGAGCGCTCCCTGCGCGACCTCTCCGAGCAGACACGCCGGCTGCTCGCCCGCCGCATCTGAAGCGGGCCCGGGAGCGCACGCCGGGGCGCCCGTGGGCCACAGCTAGGCTTGCCTGCCACCCCCATGGCCACCTGCTATCGCCATCCCTCACGCGAGACGGGAGTCTCCTGCTCGAACTGCGGGCGCCCGATCTGCCCGGACTGCATGACGAGCACCCCGGTCGGCATGCGCTGCCCGGAGTGTGCCTCCCAGCGCACCAAAGTCGTGCGCATGCGCGACACGGCCAGCGGTCCGGTCGTCACCTACGCCCTGATCGCCATCAACGTGATCGTGTTCCTGGCCGAGGGTGGCGGGGCTCTGACGGTCTCGGGGAGCGCCACCGGAAGCGTGTACCTCAAAGGCGCCCTGATCGGAAGCTTCCTCGGAAAAGGTGTCGCCTACGGGGAATGGTGGCGGATCATCACTTCAGGCTTCCTGCACGAGAACATCATCCACATCGGCTTCAACATGTGGGTCCTCTACTACCTCGGGGTGATGCTGGAGCCGGCCCTCGGGCGGGTGCGCTACCTGCTCATCTATGCGGTCTCGCTGCTGTGCGGCTCCTTCGGGGCCCTGCTGGTCTCGCCCCACGTCCTCACGGTGGGCGCCTCCGGGGCGATCTTCGGGCTGATGGGCGCCGCCGCGGTCGAGCTGCGCGCCCGCCAGATCCCCCTCTTCCAGACCGGGGTCGGGGGCCTGATCGTGCTCAACCTGATCATCAGCTTCTCGATCCCGGGTATCTCATGGGGAGGGCACATCGGGGGTCTGATCGGCGGCGCGCTGGCGGCCGCCGCGCTGCGCTTCGGAGACGTCCGCCGCAATCAGGTGCTGGCCCTCGTCAGCTGTGCGGCGATCGGCGTGGCGGCGTTCGCGGGCTCGATCGCAGTGGCCCACTCGAGCAAGCCACAGACGCCCGAAGTGGTCGTCCCCGGCCCGGAACAGTGATCCCCCTCAGCCCGCGGCCGTGAGCTCGACCTCCAGCGCCTGAGCCGCAGGCGGCGCCGAGGGGACCTGCTGGGGGTGCAGGATGTGGGCCAGCAGCTCCAGCCCGTCGATCAGCCGCGGCCCCGGCCGCGAGAAGTAGGCCGCCGCGTCGACCGCGGTCACCCGCCGGGCCCCCAGCCGCGCGAGCTGCTCGGCGAACGCGAGCCCCTCGGCGTGGGCCCTGGGGGCGTCATAGCCGCACGGCATCACCACCACGACCTCCGCCCGCGCCGCCGTCAGCGCCTCCCAGTCGAGCTCCTGGCTGGGCTCTCCGGCGAAGCCCATCACGTCCTCACCACCGGCCAGCTCGATCAGCTGCGGGGTCCAGTGCCCCGCCACGAACACCGGGTCCAGCCACTCCACGGCCAGCACCCGCGGTCGCTCGCTCCCCTGCACGGCGTCGCTGACCGCGTCGATCCGCGCCGACGCCGACCCGATCAGCTCCTCCGCCGCCCGCCCGCGTCCGGTCGCCCGCCCGAGCGTCCGCACGTCGCCCAGGGTCTCGCCCAGCGTCTTCGGGTCCAGCGCCACGACCTCAGGGTTGGAAGGGAGCTCGCCGGCGATCTCCTGCACCTCCTCGTAGGAGACCGCGCACACCGGGCACAGGGCCTGCGTGACGATCAGCTCCGGGTCGAGCTTCCTCAGCGCCCGCCGGTCGAGCTCGTAGATGGCTTCGCCGTTCAGCGTCCGCTCGCGCACCGCCGCGTCGATCTCCCCGGCGCTGAGGCCCGCCGGCAGCACGTCCCGGGTGAGGTGCTCGAGCCCGAGCACCGCGGGCGGGTGGTCGCACTCGTGGGTGACCCCGAGCACGTCAGCTCCCGCTCCGAGCGCGAACAGCAGCTCGGTGGCGTGGGGCACGAGGCTCGCGATCCTCATGCACCGACTGTACGCGTCGCAGCCGGCGGAGCTAACCTTGCTCGAATGGCGGTCCTGAGCGACCCCGAGATCCAGGTCCGCCTGGCCGACCTCGAGGGCTGGAACACCTCCGAGGGCGCCATCGAGCGCGAGTGGAAGCTCGATGACTTCGCCGCCGCGATCGCGTTCGTGAACCGCGTGGCGGAACTGGCCGAGCGCGCCAACCACCACCCGGACATCCTCATCCACGGGTGGAACAAGGTCCGTCTGACCCTCTCCACCCACTCCGAGGGCGGCCTCACGGAGTCGGATTTCGCGCTCGCGGCGAGCATCGACGGGCTCGCCTGAACGCCCCCGGGGCGAGCCCCGCCGCGGTCGCCTCCCACCACCCGGCTTGCTACGTTTACGGGGCCGACGAGATCGATGACCGAAGAAGAAGAAGATCCTCCTCGAAGTAGCGTCGGCTTGTCTCCTCGCCTGCGGGGAGACGGCTCCGGTGACGGGTCCCCCCGGCCCGGCGTGTCGTCAACGGTGAGCATGGCTGCCGCCCTGTGAACGGGCTCAAGCTCGTCGTAACGGTCCTGCTGGTCGCTTTGAACGCGTTCTTCGTGATCGCCGAGTACGCGCTGGTGCGCTCACGCCGCGCCCGCCTGGAAGTGCTGCGGGAGGAGAACGCCCGCGGCGCCAAGCTCGCCCTCGAGCAGCTGGGGAACGTCAACGAATACATCTCCGCCGTGCAGATCGGGGTCACCGTCTGCTCGATCGGCATCGGGGCGCTCGGCGCCCCGGCACTGGCGTCGCTGCTCGAAGGGGTGTTCCCCTCGAGCGTCAGCAACGGCATCGCCGTCACGATCTCGGTGGTGCTGGCCTTCGCGATCATCACCACGGTCCAGCTGATCGCGGGCGAGATGGTGCCGAAGTTCTACGCCATCGACCGCGCCGAGAGCGTGGCCCGGCGCGTGGCCCGCCCGCTGCAGGCGTTCAGCTTCCTGTTCCACCCCTTCGTCGTCGCTCTCACCGCTGTGGCCGACCGGCTGCTGCGCCTGCTCGGCATCGACATGCGCGAACAGGCCGACGCGGGCTCCTCGGAGGAGCTCAAGCTGCTGATCGCCGAGTCACATGCCGGGGGCCAGATAGACCCCGGCGAGGCGGGCATGCTGAGGGGCGTCTTCCACCTCCACGAGCAGGAGGCACGCCAGGTGATGACCCCGATTCCGGCGGTCGTCACGATCGACATCTCCCAGGACGTCGAAACGGCCCTGCGCGCCTCCATCTCCAGCGGCCACACCCGCCTCGTTGTGACCGAAGACGAAGACCGCGACCGCGTGCGCGGCATCGTCCACGTCAGCGAGCTGGCCCGCCTGTTCATGCAGAAGGGCTCCCACGCCTCGCTCGAGGGGGTCGTCCACGCGGCCCTGATCGTGCCCGAGACCAAGCCCCTGGACGACCTGCTCGCCGACCTCCAGCGCGAGCGGGCCTCGATGGCCGTGGTGGTGGACGAGTACGGGCGCGTCGTCGGGGTCGTCAGCGTGGAGGACATCGTCGAGGAGATCGTGGGCGAGATCACCGACGAGACCGACCCCAGCACCGGCGAGATCCGGCGCCTGGCCAACGGCGACTGGTTCGTCCGCGGCCACGTCGCGGTGGCCGACCTCGCCGACTACGGCCTCGAGCTGCCCGTGGACAGCGACGCCTACAACTCGGTGGGTGGATTCGTGTTCGCCGAGCTCGGCCGCCTGCCACGCCGCGGCGACACCGTCAACGCCGACGGCTACTCGATCAGGGTGGAGTCCGTGCGCGAGAACCGCGTCGAGGCCGTCCGCATCCGCGAGCGCCGCGTCGCCCGCTCGCGCGAGGCACCCGAGGAGAGCTGAGGGCCCGCCCAACCGGACCCCCGGCAAGCAGCAACCAGGCCGTTAAACACGTCCGGCCCGCGGGGGGGAGCGGGCCGGACTGTGCGCACTGGGAGGAGGCGGGTGTGCGATTGCGACTTATCGAGGGTCGCAATGACAAGTATCTCCAGGCGAATCAAGGAAGCCTAAAACCAGATTCCGCGCAGGATAAATTCTTCAGGCGGTCCGCTCGGCGTCCCGTTCGGGCTCGTAGAAGCCCCGCCCGCTCTTGCGTCCGAGTGCCCCTTCGGCGATCAGGGCGTGCACCCGCTCGGGGACGTCGGCTCCGATCGTTTCCCCGATCGCCCGAGCCACATCGAGCCCGATCCAGGTCCAAGAGCTCCAGCGGCCCCATCGGGTGCCCCGCCCCGAGGCGCATACAGGTGTCCACGTCCGCGGGCGCCAGCGCGGTCTCTTCCATCAGCCTCACCGCGCTGAACAGGTAGGGGAACAGCAGCCGGTTGACGACGAAGCCGGGGATGTCCGGCACCTCCACGGGCACCTTCTCAAAGGTCTCGCACAGCTCCTGGGCCCGACGGCGAGTCTCGGGGCTGGCAGCGTCCGGGAACACGAGCTCGACCAGGCGCATCTTCGTGACGGGGTTGAACACGTGCAGGCCCACGAAGCGGTCGGGCCGCCCACTCGCCTGCGCCAGCTCGTGGACCGACAGCGAGGAGGTCGTGCTCGCCAGGATCGCCTCGGGGCCCAGGAGCTCGTCCAGTTCGCCCAGCAGCGCGGCCTTGATCTCGAGCTCCTCCACCACCGCCTCGACCACGAAGCTCGCCCCCTCCAGGGCCCCGGGGTGGGTCACGACCTGCACGTGCTCGGGGTCGATCTCGGCGCCGAGCCGCGCGAGCGTCTTTTCGACGCGCGCGCGGGCCCGTTCCGCCGAGCTCTCCGAGCGCGCCAGCACCAGCACCGGCCCATGGTGGGCCGCCGTGGCGGCGAGTCCGCATGCAATCGCACCGCTGCCTGCTATCGCGAGGCCTGTGGTCAGGGGATTCTCCTTTTCTCAGAGACCGGCCAACCCGCTCATCCTGGCTGACTGGCCAGTCAACGAGCGGCGGCCGCGCGGTAAAGTACCCGTTGGGTCCGGGCATTCTCTCAAAGGACGCGTCTGCGACGCTCGGGAGCGGGGCCGGGTCTCTCGTCCATCAACGCTTGGCAATCACCGAGGAGACTCCTGACATGAGGCAATCAGAGGGCCGCGAGGTCGTAATCGTCGAGGCCGTCCGCACGCCGATCGGCCGCGGGCACAAGGAGAAGGGCTACTACAAGGACACCCACCCCAACGCGCTTCTGGCCAAGACCTACACCGAGGTGATAGAGCGCTCCGGCGTCGATCCGCTCGAGGTCGAGGACGTGATCGCCGGGTGCGTCCAGCAGTTCGGCGAGCAGGGCTTCAACATCGCCCGCAACGCCTGGCTGCAGGCCGGGCTCCCGATCGAGACGCCGGGAACCACCGTCGACCGCCAGTGCGGCTCCGCTCAGCAGGCCGTCAACTTCTCCGCCGCCCTGATCGCGGCCGGCGTTCACGACGCCATGATCGGCTCGGGCGTCGAGCACATGGGTCACCTGCCGTTTGCGGCCGGGATGAAAACCCAGGAGGAGTTCGGCTACGCCTTCACCCCCGAGCTGATGGCGAAGCACAACATCGTCGGTCAGGGCCTCGGCGCGGAGATGATCGCCGACCAGTGGGAGATCCCCCGCTCCGAGCTCGACGAGCTCGCCCTGCGCTCGCACCGCCTCGCCCACCAGGCCACCGAGGAGGGCCGCTTCGAGCGCGAGATCGTGCCGATGCAGGTCAACGGCGACACGCTCGTGACCGACCAGGGCATCCGTCCCGAAACCAGCCTCGAGGCGCTCGCCCAGCTCAAGCCCGCCTTCAAGGCCGACGGCAAGATCACGGCCGGCAACTCCTCCCAGATCTCCGACGGCGCGGCCGCCGTGCTGCTGATGTCGGCGGACAAGGCCAAGGCGCTGGGGCTGAAGGCCCGCGCCCGGATCGCCGACCAGACGACGGTCGGCTGCGACCCCGTGAAAATGCTCGAGGGCCCGATCCCGGCCACGCGCAAAATCCTGCAGCGCAACGGCATGAAGATCGACGACATCGACCTGATCGAGATCAACGAGGCCTTCGCTCCGGTGGTTGCCGCCTGGCGCCGCGAGCTGAGCCCCGACATGGACCGCGTGAACGTCAACGGCGGCGCGATGGCCCTCGGTCACCCGCTCGGGTCAACCGGGGCGCGCCTGATCACGACCCTGCTGCACGAGCTCGAGCGCTCCGACAAGGAGATCGGTTTCGTGACAATGTGCTGCGGCGGCGGCCTCGGCACCGCCACCCTGATCCAGCGCGTCTAGCGGCAAAGGCGCCGGCGGGGTCAGCTCCCGCCGGCGTCAGTCCTTCGGCGCCGCGCCCGTCCAGCTCACCGCCACCGGCGGGAGCGCCAGCAGGGCCTGCCAGGTGGCCGCTTCTACGACCCCGCTGGGTGGGATCCCGTGGCTGGTCTGGAAGCTCTCCACGTCGGCCAGCGTCTGGCTGGCGAACAGGCCGGTGGTTTCCTGGGTCGGGATCGCGCTGGCCAGGTGCTCCTGCATCCACAGCACGGTGTCGCCCTTGCTGCCACCGGCGAGTTCCGGGTAGGTCGTGTTCGGCGTGACGGTCGTCAGGGGCACCAGCGGCGCTGCCAGCGTGGCCCACCCCGAGGCCGGCGTTTCCTGCCAGTCCCAGAAGGAGGAGCCCGTGGCTCCGTAGTCCACGGCCTCCTCGCGGAAGCGCAGCAGGTCGGAGCTGGAGACGCCGCCGTAGGTCTGCCCCAGGGGGTAGATGGGGCGCGCGTACACGCGGTTGGCGATGTAGGTGTTGGCGTACACCGAGTCCACCGACTGGCCGATGTCCTTCCAGTACATCTGGGGCAGGTTGAACTGGGCTCCTTCGGGACCGAGGAACACCGAGTAGGGGAAGGTCGGGTGGTAGCTGACGTAGGGGAAGGAGGCGAGCCCCAGCGGGTAGGCGCTGCCGACCTTCGCCCGCAGGTCCGTGAGGTAGGTCTGGGCGGCCGCGTAGTGGCCTTCGTACTCGGCCTCGGCGTCGATCACGAGGCATTCGGCGCCGTTGGCCACGGCCTCCGCGCCGAGCGCCGCCTCGCCCGCCGGGTTGCTCCCGTACACGTACTGCCAGGCGCACACTTTCAGCCCCACCGCGTGCAGTTCGCTCACTAGCTGGGGCGAGAACTGGCTCCAGTAGTTGGTGGAGCCGTCGGAGCTCTTGATGTACAGCGTCGTCACGCCGGCCGCGTGGGCCTGTTCGGCGATCGCCGCCACGCTGCCCTTGTCCGAGGCGCTCATGTACCAGATCCACATGCCCTGGCCGTCGAACACGCTCGGGTCCGCCGGCGCCGGGTCGACCAGCTTGGCGGCGGGTGGGCCGATCGAGTGGGCGTACACGTAGATCGGGCCATAGGAGCTCGTGTAGCGGTGGTTGCTGAGCAGCACCTTGATGCGCCCGGAGTGGGCGTGGGAGGGGACCGTCACGACCAGCGAGGTGCCGGAGCGGCGCAGGCGGGCGGCCGGCGAGAAGCTGCTGATCCGGGCCCCGGGGGTGCTGGGGAAGGCCAGCACCATGTTGGGCGCCAGGTGGATGCCTTCGATCACGAGCGTGCCACGCAGCGACACCTGGTGCGGGTTCTTGCTGCAGCGCGTGCTGGGGGTGCAGCTCACGCGCGTGATCCGCACCGTCGTCACGTGCAACGAAACCTGCACGTGACCGCCCTTGGCGGGCGCGGCGGCGGAGGGCTTGCTCCCGCCCGACTTCGACGTCGGCGAGGACGGACCCGCGGCACCGCCCGGCCCAGCGGCCAGGCTCGGTGCGGTTACCGCACCTACGCAAAGCATCGGCGCCAGGAGCGCGCCGGCGAGGAAGCTCCTTCGCAGTTGCACTTGCAGTGAGCAACCTAGCGAGGACGGCCAAGTTGCGCTCGGGGTCACGGTTTATCTGGCCTCCACGAGCCCCGTGCCCGCGGGCTCGCCGAGGCCGGCGACCCGCGTGGTGCCCGTGGCCCCGAGCGTGCTAGCCCCAGCGGAATCCGACCTCGGCCGCGGCCGGCGCCAGAGGGCTGTCCGGGAGTCCCTCCGGGGGCTGGGGCAGGTTGTAGCCCGTTGGGGCCACATCGTTGGGTGCGTCGGCGTGGAACATCGAGGCGAGGTACTGGTTCTGCCCGCGGCCGACCCCCAGCTCGAACTGGCCCCCGCCGTAGTTGCCGATTCCCCGCTCCTCGCAGTAGGCGTATGCGTCGAGCAGGTTGCGCAGGCCCCCCAGCCGGGAGGGCTTGATGTTGACCATCTTCGGCGGGTAGGGCAGCGCTTCGATGTCCTCGATCGAGTGGATCGTCGCGTCCCACGAGAAGCGATCCCGGTGGGCCGCCAGCGCCTCGTCGGTCTCCTCCGTGAGCGCCGGGTCCTCGATCCAGGCGTCCGGAAAGGCCTCCGCCACGCGCCCGTAGAGCACCGGGTCGGCGGGCTGGTCCACGATCGAGCCCGAGTAGTAGCCCTTGAAGTCGACCGAGTCCACCGCCCCGGTGGCGACCAGTTCGGCGATCAGCCGCTCATCCCAGGAGCTGGTGGGATCGAGCTTGAAGCGCAGCTTCGGGTAGCGGCGCAGGCGGACCTCCATCGGCTCGAGCGTGGGCGGCTCGCCGAGGCGCAGGGACACCACGAAGCGGACGGCCTCGGGGCTCCGTCCCAGCGCCTCGTGCAGGGGGATCCGCGCCTGGCGCAGGGCGAGGTCCAGCGCCGCGGATTCATACGCCCAGGTCCGGTAGCGCTGGGAGACCTCCCGCTGGGGTGGCTCGGGGAACAGGGACATGCCCGCCAGCAGCTCGCTGACGGACCCCAGCGTGTGGCGCCCCGCGAGCGGGAGCACCGGCCCCGCCGCCTGCAGGATCTCCTGGTCCACGGCGTCGTAGGTGACGTCCTCGCCGAGGCCCTCCTCGCCGGCACCCCGCAGGTGGATGACCGTGCTCTTGCGCTCGAAGTCGCTTGACACGCTGGCCTGCAGCGGCTCGAGCGCGTAGTCCCCGATCTCGAGCTCGAGCCCTGCCAGGCGCTCCCAGTCGCTCATCCCTCCGTGCTCCCCTCCAGGCGGGTGACGAGCTCGTCGAGGCGCAACTCCTGCAGGGCGTCCCCGACGGCCGCCAGCTCACGGGCGCAGAGCTCGATCAGGTTCTTGCCCTCGCCCAGCAGCGCGAGCGTCTCATCGAGGCTCGCCTCGCCCGAGTCCAGGCGCCGGATGATCTCCTCGACACGTGCCGAGGCCGCCTCATAGCTGGGCTTGCCGCCCTGCGGCGGCTGCGCGTTGTCCTCCTGCAAAGGCGGCTGCGTGCCCTCCTCCTGCAGCGGCGGCTGTCCGGCACCCTGATCGGTCATGGCTCGCGCACGTCGGCGTCGAGCTCGCCTTCGGCGAAGCGCAGTCGCAGCTCGCCCGCGGCGCGGGCCGCGTCCGCGCCGGTGAGCGGGTCGCCGCCGCGCGAAAAGGCCAGGGCATAGCCGCGTTCGAGCGTCCGCTGGGGGTCGTGGCCGGCCAGCCCCAGCGCAAGCCGTTCGAGTTCCCGCGGCCGGCGCTGGCGGCAGTCGAGCAGGGTGGAGGACGCCTTTCGCTCGAGCACCACCCCGCGGCGGTGGGCGAGCGCCCGCTCGTCAGCCAGGCGTCTCCTGGCGCCCGCGCGCAGTTCGCGCAGACGCTGGTGCAGCAGTCCACGCTCGCGCTTCAGGCGGGTGGCGGGAGCGCGGGAGAGGATCGTCAGGGTTCGGGCCCGCGAAAGGACCGCCCGGCGGCCGTGGTCACGCAGGCGGACGGCCGCCGCCAGGGTCTCGAGCCGCGCCCGCCCGCAGTCGATGCCGACGGCCGCCTCGGCCGCGTGGGTGGGGGTCGAGCAGCTCACGGCGGCCACGTCGTCGAGCAGCGTCTTGTCGGTGTGGTGGCCAACCGACGCGATCACCGGGATGGCGCACATCGCAACCGTGCGGCACAGGGTCTCGTCGCTGAGCGCCAGCAGGTCCGCCTGGGAGCCTCCGCCGCGGGCGATGATGGCC
Organism: uncultured Solirubrobacteraceae bacterium; assembly: GCA_963846255.1. Classification (GTDB taxonomy): domain Bacteria; phylum Actinomycetota; class Thermoleophilia; order Solirubrobacterales; family Solirubrobacteraceae; genus Palsa-744. The sequence goes on along the minus strand of CAWJVE010000002.1, from coordinate 1,625,340 downwards.
ACCTGCACCTCGGCCACCGCGGCGAGGTCCGCCAGCGCCCGGCAGATGGCCGGCGCGGCGTGGCGATCCTGGACGGGCGTGAAGGCCCACACCAGCCGCCCCCGCCAGCCGCGGCGCTGCAGCGCCGCGAGCACGTCGTCGCGGGCCTTGCCGCTCTCGCCCGTGATCACGCCGATCACGCTTGGCAGCAGCGGCCGTGACAGCTGCTTCTGGCGCTCGAGCAGGCCCTCCGAGCGCAGCTGCCGGCGCAGGCGCTCGATGCGGGCGAGCAGGTCGCCCTCGCCGGCCACGCGCAGGTCGTGGACGGAGAATGAGAAACCCGGGGATGCGCTCGCGCTGCCCGGGTAGTAGTCGCAGCCGCCGGCCACCACCAGCTGCATCCCGTCCTGGGGGCTGATGCCCTCGCGCGCACAGATCGCTTCCCATTCGTTGCGCCAGGCGCTGCAGGGGATCGCGCCGGTGGCGTCCCGCAACTCGAAGTACACCCGCGCCCGGGCGACGCGCAGGTTCCCCAGCTCGCCGATCAGCTGCACCCTCGTGAAGGACCGCAGCTTGTCGCGCAGCGCCGCCGCGTACTCGCCCACCGGGAAGGGGCCGCTGAGGGGGCTGTCGGGGATGCCCGCGCCCGCGGGTTCTGCGGCAGAGCTGGCGGGCGGCATCAGCTCCCAAGGATAGGCGCTAGCATCGATGCCAATGCAGCGCTGCGGACCCCGGCACGCTCCCTAGAGCGACCGCCGTGGCCAAGCGCAAGAGCTCCAAAAGGAGTCGGTCCCGCAGGCCGACTTCTCAGCGGGCCCAGGGGGAGCCTTCCGTCGGCGGCGAGCCCTCCGCCGAGACGGCCTCGGGCACCAGTGTGGTCACGACCGAGCGGCCCGCCGCGAGCCGCTCGGGATCCTCCCGCGCTCGGCCTGGGCGCGCGCACGCGGCCGGCGACGCGGCCGACGATCGCCCCAAGGCCCCCTGGCACCCGCTGCCACTGGCCGAGCTGCTGATCCTGGTGGGGGTGGTGGGCGTGATGGCGGCGGTGTTCCTCGAGAAGGAAGTGAAGCCGGCCCTGCTGGTCGCGAGCATCGCGGCCGTGGCGATCGGCACCTTCGAGGTGACCCTCCGCGAGCACCTCGGTGGCTACCGCTCGCACACGGTGCTGCTGGCGGTGGTTCCCGTGGTCGTACTGCACTCCGCCGTGCTGCTGGTGGCGGGCGCCTTCACCGCGGTCCCTCGCTGGGTCAACATCCCCCTGCTGGCGATCGACATCGCGATCTTCAGCCTGCTCTACAAACTGCTGCGCCTGCGCTTCCTCGACGCCAAGCGCGAGCGGCGCTTCGCGCGTTAGCCGCCCGGGTTCTCCGGCGCCAGCTCGAGCGAGGGCAGCGGCCGCTCGCCCTCGACGAAACCCTCGCCGCGGTTCTCGCCGCTGAGGGAGAGGCGCTCGAGCCTGGCGATCTCGCGCTCGCCTTCGGTGCGGGCGGGGTGCCCCGGCGGGAGGTCCGCGATCAGGTCGGCGATGCGGTTGCGCAGTTGCAGCGCGAAATGTGGCGTGGAGGCGCCCATCAGCTGGCGCACGTCCTCGACGGTCACTTCGCCGGTGGTCTGCTTGCGCGCGACGCGCTGTGGGTCCTCGGCCTCGCTCATTCTGGGGTTGAGGTTGTCTGTTCGCTCTGCCCGGAGGCTTCTTCGCCGCTCTGCTTGCTCGGGCTGATCGCCAGCAGCGCGTCGATTTCGGCCTGTGTGACCGGCGTGATCATGTGTTCGTCGCCGATCAGCCAGCCGTGATTGTAGACGCCGTGCACGGGCTGAAATGCGGGCGCGGAGGTGTACGCGGGCTGGATGTCGGCGAGATACGCGCCCAGTGGCGCCGGGATCCGGTTGGGGCTTTCGAGCAGCAGCAGGGGCCCGTATTGGCTGCTCGCCGACAGCAGCGCCGCGGCGGGCCCGTCCAGCGGGCGGGCGGCGTTGGCGAACACCAGCCCGTGGCCGGGTTCTTTGACCCCCCAGCCGAAGCTGCCGTCGGTGAAGCGCGCGATCGCGATCGAGTTGCCGGTCGGGGTACGGTCTTCGCCGCCGAGCTGGGTGGTGCCGTTGATCGCCGTGACGTGCCCGAAATGGCGCAGTTCCTGCACGGTGGGGTGGTGCAGCTGGCCCTCCCCGATCACGTAGATCGACGGGTGCCCGAGGTGTTCGAGCGCGTCAGCGGTGGCCCGCGGCACCCCCGCCGCGGTGGCGAACAGGATCGGTGCTCCGGTCTGGGCGGAGAGCCCGGCCACGGGTGCCAGCTGCGCGTAGGGGGCATAGGTCGGGACCACGATCACCTGGTGGGGCTCGGTGCCCCGGGCGCGGACCAGCAGCGCCTCGACGGCGGCGGCAGCGGCGGCGGGGGCGCGGGAGGGAAGCGTGAGCGTCCGCAGGCTCCCGGGCGCAGACGCCGAGCTCCCCACCCTGATCACCTGAACGCCGCCGAGCGAACCCGCCCCCAGCGGGTGCATGTGTTCGATCGCTTCGGAGCTCACCCCCGGCAGCGAGCCCCCGCTGCTGAAGATCAGGGGCGCGTTCAGGGGGGTGCTTGCGAGCACCGAGGCCGCCAGCGCCGTCTGGAAGCTGCCTTCTTCGACCACCACAACCGCTTCCGGGCGGCTCGACCGGGTCAGGCCGGGGTAGACCGAACGGGCTACCGCGGCCGCGTCGGAGGAGGGGTCCGAACCGCCGATGCGGCTGGTGTTGCCCGTCACCACGCTCACGGCCCCCTGTTCGGCCACCGGTGCCAGCGAGGAGCCGGGACCGGCGCTCTTGCCGCAGGCCGCCAGCAGGCAGGCGCTCAACGCCACCACGGGGACGAGCCGGAGAGCGCCGGACCGTACGGGTAGCAGCCGTGACACGGGGCGGACCCTAGCGCCACGGGCGGGCGCGAACGCCGCCATGACCGCGGCCGTGCAACGGTGCCCCCTGCAAGCGTCATTGCACTTTGCTAGCCTGCCGCGCCATACGCCGAATCCGTGGCCGGGTGTCACGGACCGGGGGACCCAGGTTGTTGGGGCGAACCGCACGGTGAGTCCGTGTGGAGCGCAGGCTCTTTCAGCGCTAGCCCGTCAGCTAACCCCGGAGGCCGACGAAAGAGGTGTTGTCTTGGTGTCTCGCACAAGCGGCGCGTTAATTTTGGGTATCGCGTTACTGACGGCCGGCGCCGGCACTGCGTCGGCGGCCAACACCGGCGGTGCCGCCGCGGGCAGCTCCACGAGCTCCAAGCACAGCACCAATGCCCCAGCCGCCCCGATCGTTCCTCCCGGGGCCGCCCCGATCACGGCGAAGTCCTCGAACATCGCCTACCACGGCCCCGTCTTCGAACGCAACGCCGCCGGCCAGGTGGTCCCCTACGAGCCCGCGACGGTCACCGCCACGGCTGAAGTCTCGACCACCACCGGCGGCAGTGCGGTCACCATCGTGAGCCCCGCCAAGCCCGACCTGCTTGTGCCCGGCACCCGCGCCCGCTACGTGGAAGGACTGGCAGCGGCCCCGATGGCCGCGCCCGCCCAGATCCAGGAGATCATCTGGGGCGCCAACCAGATCATCGGCCTGCCCTACATCTACGGCGGCGGACACAACGCGTCCTTCATCTCGCCCGGCTATGACTGCTCGGGAACCGTGTCCTTCGCCCTCCACGGCGCCGCCCTGCTGACCGCCCCCGAGGACTCCTCGGAATTCATGTCGTGGGGCTCGGCCGGACAGGGCCGCTGGGTGACGATCTTCTCCAACCCCGAACACGCCTACATGACCGTGGCCGGGCTGCGGCTGGACACCAGCTCCGCCGATGACCCCAGCAACCAGCAGGGTCCCCGCTGGCGCCCACTGCGTCACGCCAACAGCAGCTACACCGTTCGCCACCCGCTCGGGCTGTAGACCCGGCCTGCCGGGCCGCTCGGGTCGGCTAGGCTTTGCCCGGAGCTGGCCGGCACGAGACCGGCCGCCCTTCTTGACACCCGATAGGAGGATCAGATGGCCGGGCTGACCGGGCGCATGTCAACTGTGATCAAGGCCAAGGTCTCGAAGCTGCTGGACCGCGCCGAAGACCCAGCCGAGACGCTGGACTACAGCTACCAGAAGCAGGTCGAACAGCTGCAGAACGTCAAGAAGGGGATCGCCGACGTGGTGACCGCCAAGAAGCGCCTGCAGCTGCAGGAGAGCTCGCTCCAGCAGAGCGTCGTGAAGCTCGACACGCAGGCCCGCCAGGCGCTGTCCGGGGGCAACGAAGAGCTCGCCCGCGCCGCCCTGGAACGCAAGAACGTCGCCCAGACCGAGCTACAGGGGCTCGACACCCAGGTCACGGAACTCGAGGCGCAACAGGAAAAGCTCACCGACTCCGAGAAGAAACTGCGCGCCAAGATCGAAGCCTTCCGCACCAAGAAGGAGGTCATCAAGGCGCAGTACTCGGCCGCCGAGGCCCAGGTCCGCATCTCCGAGGCGGCAACCGGGGTGGGCGAGCAGATGGCCGACGTCGGCCTGGCGATGCAGCGGGCCGTGGACAAGACCGAAAACATGCGCGCCCGCGCAGACGCCGTGTCGGAGCTCGAAGCGGCCGGCACCTTCGACGACATCACCCAGCTCGGCTCCGGCGAAGACGACATCGACCGCCAGCTCAAGCAGCTCTCCAGCCAGCCGGCCGTCGACGACGACCTCGCCAAGCTCAAGAGCGAACTCGGCCAGGGGGGCCAGCCGGCTCCACAGATCGCCTCCGGCAGCGCCGAGCAGGCCGCCAAGGGCGAGTGACCGCGATGATCGTCCGCATCTCCGGCGAGGACCAGTACCGCCTCGACGACGACCAGCGCGAGAAGCTCGACAAGCTCGAGGAGCAGGTGGTCGGGATCGTCGAGTCGGGCGCCGAGGACGGCTTCGGCGATGCCTTCGCGACGCTCCTGCAGTTCGTTCGCGACCACGGCGAGCGCGTGGCGGCCGACGACATCGAGTCCTCCGACGTGATCCTGCCCCCGGCCGACGTGACCTTCGCGGAGGCCACCAGCGACTTCACCGGCGAGGGCCTGATCCCGGACTGACGCACGCCGTGGCGGCGCCGGCCCGTGGCTGGTGTCCCGATCCGGCGGCAGCCGGTGGCTAGATCGGGATCCCCCAGAGGGGGAACCAGCGCTCGATTTCGGGCTCGATCGGTAGTTCGCCCTGCATCTGGGCCTTCAGCTGCAGCTCGCGCTCGGTTGAGCGCTGCTCGGCGCCGGAGCCGTCCGGCACGAACGGGTACCAGTCGCCGCGCTTGTAGTTGTAGATGAAGTACAGGGGGGCCCCCACGGGGCGCCCGCAGGCGCCGGAGCGGTCCTCGAAGGCGAACACCGCGCACAGCAGCCGCTCGCCGTAGCCGGCCGTCTCGATCGATCCCGACACGGCGTTGATCCCGACGGCCAGGTCTTCGACGCTCGGTGCGCCGGGCGGGTTGTGCAGCACCATCCAGCGGTAGCCGTAGCTGTCGTCCTCGGTGGACACGGTGGTCGCGCTGTCGCCGCCGGTGGCGGTGACGACCTCTTCCATGTCCTTGATCGTCGATTCGAAGTCGCTGGTGGCGAGGGCCTGGAAGACGATCGCGGCCTTGCCCGCGGGGACGATCTGGTGCTCGGTCTCGAGCGTGATGTAGGCCGTGGAGATCGCGAACAGGCGATCCGGGGCCGGCCCCTTGACCTGGTGGCGGCCGGTGAGGATGTCGCGCAGGCCCACTGCGCTAGACGGCGCTCTGCAGCTGAGACTCCAGCCGCGCCAGCGCCGCCAGGCGCTGCTCCAGCGGCGGGTGGTCGGCGAACAGGTTCATCAGCGATTTCTTCTTGCGCGCGGGGATGATGAAGAAGGCGCTCATGCCTTCGGCCCGGCGCAGGTCCTCGCTGGGCACCTGCTCGATCGTGCCGCTGATCTTGATCAGGGCCGAGGCCAGCGCGCTGGGCCGGCCCGTGAGGATCGCCGAGCCGCGGTCGGCGGCGAACTCGCGGTAGCGGGAGAGCGCGCGCAGCAGCAGGAACGAGATCGCGTACACGGCCACCGACACGAGCACCACGACCAGGACGTCCTCCTCCTCTTCGCTGCTGCGGCCGTAGCCGCCGCCACCGAAGAAGAAGGCGAACTGGGCGATCGTCGCCGCCAGCGTCGCGAAGAAGCTGGCCAGCGTCATCACCATCACGTCGCGGTTGATCACGTGCGTGAGCTCGTGCGCCATCACGCCTTCGAGCTCGGCCGGGTTGAGCGCGTCGAGGATGCCCCGCGTGGCGCACACGGTCGTGTTCTTGCGCGAGCGGCCCATCGCGAAGGCGTTCGGCATCGAGGTCTCCATCACGCACACCCGCGGCTTGGGCAGATCGGCCTGCACACACAGCCGTTCGATGATCCCGTGCAGCTCAGGCTCCTCGGTCGCGGACACCTCCTTGACCCCCAAGGTCGCCATCGCGATCTTGTCGGAGGCGAACAGCTGCAGCAGCAGCAGCCCGACGGCCACGACCACGATGATGCCCGCTCCCGCGCCGACGGCGAACAGCACGCCGACGAAGACCACGTAGAGGAGCCCGAGCAGGAACATCGTCAGCAGCATCCGGGCCTGAAGTCCGGTGTCGCGACCGAAGTCGGAACGGGAACCAGCCATGGAGGTCATTCTGGCAGACGTGCTTACCGCCCAGCTAAAGCGATAATCAGCCCCCGATGGCGAGCAGCACGACCGTATCCGAGGTCTTTCCCCTGGGCAGCCGGGTCAACGAGCACGGCCGCCTGGAGGTCGGCGGCTGCGACCTGATCGAGCTGGCACGCGAGTTCGGGACGCCCGCCTACGTGGTCGCCGAGGGAGATCTGCGGGCCCGGGCCCGGGCCTTCCTGGCGGCCGCCAGGGAGGCCGGCAACGACCAGCTGGAGGTCGTCTTCGCCTCCAAGGCGTTCCCGTGCAGTGCCGTGCTGGAGCTGTTCGCGGACGAGGGCCTGTGGTGCGACGTCGCCTCCGGGGGAGAGATGCACCTGGCCCTGAGCGCCGGCTTCCCGCCCGAGCGCCTGGTGCTGCACGGCAACGCCAAGTCCCGTGAGGAGCTGCGCACGGCCCTCCGTCATCGCCTCGGGGCGATCGTGATCGACAACTTCGACGAGCTCGCGCGGCTGCGCGAGCTGATCGCGGCCGGGGCGCTGGAGGACCCCGCCCGCGAGGGCGCCCCCGGCGAGCAGCCGGTGCTCGTGCGGGTGACCCCGGACGTGGCGGGCGAGACCCACGAGAAGATCTCCACCGGCCAGGCGAACTCGAAGTTCGGCTTCTCCATGGACCAGGCGGCGAGCGCGCTCGAGCAGGCCGGGGCCGTCGACGGGCTGAGGCTGCTGGGGGTCCACGCCCACATCGGCTCCCAGCTGCTGGAGCTGACGCCGTTCGCCCGCGCCGCGGCCGCCCTGGCGAGCCTCGGCGAGCAGCCCGTGTGGGACGTGGGGGGCGGCCTCGGGGTCCGCTACACCTCCGATCAGCCGCCCCCGCCCTCGATCGAGGAGTACGTCGAGGCGATCGTCACGGCGGCCCGCTCCGAGCGCGGCCGCGACGCACCCCTGCTGATCGAGCCGGGACGGGCCCTGTGCGCCAACTCGACCGTCACCCTGTACACGGTCGAGAGCGTCAAGCAGAACGTCTCACGCTGGGTGGCGGTGGACGGGGGCATGTCCGACAACCTCCGCCCGATGCTCTATGGGGCGCGCTACGAAGCCCACGTGGCCGACCGCCCGGGTGGCTCCACGGCCTGCGTGCTGGCCGGCAAGCACTGCGAGTCGGGCGACGTGATCGTGCGCGAGGCGACCCTCGACGACCCCCGCCCGGGCGACGTCGTGGTCACCCCGGCAACCGGTGCCTACGGCTTCGCGATGGCCAACAACTACAACGGCGTGACCCGTCCGCCGGTCCTGTTCTGCCGCGACGGCGACGCGCGCGTGGTCGTGCGGCGGGAGAGCTTCGAGGACCTCCTCGGCCGCGATGTCTGAGCCCTACCGGATCGGGCTGCTCGGTCACGGGACCGTCGGCGCGGCCTTCGACGAGCTGCTGCAGGAGCGCGCCGAGGAGATCGAGCGCTTCAACGGGCGCCGGCCGGTCATCAGCGGCGTACTGACGCGCAGCAGAGGGCGCTTCGAGGACGTGCTGGCCGGAGCCGACCTGCTCGTCGAGGTGATCGGCGGAATCGATCCGGCGCGCGAGTATCTGCTCCAGGCGCTGCGTGGGGGCAAGGACGTCGTGACCGCCAACAAGCAGCTCCTGTCCCACTACGGCGAGGAGCTGTTCGAGACCGCCCGGGCCCACGACGTGAGGCTGCGCTTCGAGGCTGCCGTGGCGGGCGCCGTGCCCGTCGTGAGGGTGCTCGAGGAGTCGCTCTCGGCGACGCCGATCGAGAGCATCCACGGGATCGTCAACGGCACCACCAACTTCATCCTCACCCTGATGGCCCGCGGCTCGACCTACGAGCAGGCGCTCGCAGAGGCGCAGCGCCTCGGCTACGCCGAGGCCGACCCCAGCGACGACGTCTCCGGCCGCGACGCCGCCGCCAAGATGGCGATTCTTGCGCGCCTCGCGTTCGGGACCCCGGTGCACCTCGAGGACGTGCGCTACGAGGGCATCGAGCACCTCCACGGCGACGACCTGGAGTACGCCCGCGAGCTGGGCCTGGGGCTGAAGCTGATCGGCACCGCCGAGCGCCGCCAGGGGGGCCTGTCGGTGCGCGTACATCCCACCTTCCTCTACGGCGGGCACCCGCTCGCGACGATCTCGGGCTCGTTCAACGCCGTCACCGTCGAGTCCGAGACGATCACGGAGCTGACCCTGTCCGGTCCGGGCGCCGGCGGCCGGCAGACCGCGAGCGCCGTGCTCGGCGACGTCGTCAGCGTGATGACCGGCGGCGCGCGGCCGCCCGCGCCGCCGCTGCCGCTGGAGTTGATCGAGGACGTCCAGAGCGCCTTCTATCTACACCTCGACGTCACCGACCGCCCGGGGGTGCTGGCCTCCGTGACGAGGGTGCTGGGCGAGCACGATGTGTCGATAAAGTCGGTCGTCCAGCACGGCATGGGCGAGCGCGCGCGGCTTGTGATGGTTACCCATCAGGTGCTCGAGTCGCGCATGCGCGCGGCCGTCGCCGAGGTCGCGGAATTCGACTTCGTGCGCTCGCCGCCGCGCTCGATCCGCGTCATCGAAGAGGAGTTTCTGTGAGCGAACTGCCGACCGTAGAAGGCCTTCAGCACACCGGCACGCACGTGCCGCTGATCGAACGCTTTCGCGAGCGCCTGCCGTTCGAGCCCGGCGACCCGCTTGTGAGCCTGCAGGAGGGCTCCACGCCGCTGCTGCGCGCGCCGCTGCTCTCGAAGATGCTCGGCGCGAGCGTGCGCCTGAAGCTCGAGGGGTCCAACCCGACCGGCTCCTTCAAGGACCGCGGAATGACCTGCGCCGTCTCGGCGGCGGTACGGGACGGCGCCAAGGCGGTCATGTGCGCCTCCACCGGCAACACGGCCGCGAGCGCGGCCGCCTACGCCGCCCGCGCCGGCATCACCTGCGCGGTGATCGTGCCAGAGGGCAAGATCGCCCAGGGCAAGATGGCCCAGACGCTGATGCACGGCGCGCGCGTGATCTCGCTGGCGGGCAACTTCGACCGGGCGCTCGAGCTCGTGCGCGAGCTCACCGACACCCAGCCGATCGTGCTCGTGAACTCGATCAACGACTACCGCATCGAAGGGCAGAAGACGGCCGCCTTCGAGATCCTCGAGGCGCTCGACGGCCAGCTCGACGCGCTCTACATCCCGGTCGGCAACGCCGGCAACATCACCTCCTACTGGCGCGGCTTCACCGAGATGGGCGCCGCGCCGAGACTCCTGGGCCTGCAGGCCGAGGGCGCCGCACCGATCGTCGAGGGCCGCGTGATCGAGCACCCGGAAACGGTCGCCAGCGCGATCAGGATCGGCAACCCGGTGCGCTGGGAGGATGCGAACGCCGCCGCGACCGAGTCGCGCGGCTGGATCAAGACCGTCAGCGACGAGGAGATCCTGGACGCCTACCGCCTGCTGGCGGGCAGGGAAGGGATGTTCTGCGAGCCCGCCTCGGCCGCGTCGGTGGCGGGCCTGCTCAAGTACGGCGCGGACGGGGCGGAGTCGATCGTGTGCGTGCTCACGGGTCGCGGACTGAAGGATCCCGAGACCGCCATCGCCCACCACGACGGGTCCGTGATCCAGTGCCTTCCCGAGCGCGAGGCGATCGAGGAAGCGGTGCTGGGTGATCCGTAGGCGGATCGTCCGGGTCCCTGCCTCCTCAGCGAATCTCGGGCCCGGCTTCGATTGCATGGCGGCGGCGCTGGCGCCGCGCCTGGAGCTCGAGGTCGCCGAGACCGGCGGCTTCGCCCTCGAAACCGATCTCCCCGTGGCGAAAGGGCGCGAGAACCTCGTCGTACGGGCGTTCGAGCACCTGCACCCGGCCGACGGCCTGAGCTTCACGATCCGCTCTGAGATCCCGCTCTCGGGTGGGCTCGGCTCGAGCGCGGCAGCGGTCGTGGCCGGCCTGATGGCCGCGGATCACATGTTCGAGCTCGACGCCGACCTGCTGGCCGAGGCGACGGCCCTCGAGGGTCACCCCGACAACGTCGCCGCGGCCCTCCACGGAGGCTTCGTGATCGTCGCTGACGGGCAGGTCGCGAGGCTCGACCCGCCGACCGGGCTGGAGGCACTGGTGGTCGTCCCCACCGAGCCGGTGCACACGCGCGCGGCCCGCGCCGCCCTGCCGGAGGAGGTGCCGATCGCCGAGGCCGTCTTCAACGTCGCCCACGCCGCCCTGCTGTCCGTCGGCCTCGCTCGCGGCGACTGGGATCTGCTGTCCCGGGGCCTGCAGGATCGCCTCCACCAGGAGCGCCGCTCGCACCTGTTCCCGCGCTCGTTCGAGCTCGCCTCCCGCGCCCGCGAGCTGGGAGCACTGGGCGCCACCATCTCGGGCGCCGGGCCGACCGTGCTGGTGTGGTGCTTCTACGAGCAGACGGGCACCGTCGCCGGTGCCCTGGAGCAGGAGGTCGAGGGCTGGGCGCACCTGATGCGCGCCCCCTTCGAATCCCAGGGGGCCTACGTCGGGGAGCTCTGAGCGAGCTCGGGCGCCCTGGGCGAAAGGCTAGGTCGCAGAGCTCTGAGCGAGCTCGGCCACGCGCTCGCGGGCGCCCTCCAGCTCGGGCAGGCGCTCCAGCAGTTCCGCCGCCAGCGCCGTGTAGTCCGCCCCCAGGTCGGGGCGATGGTCGAGGATCGAGCGTGCCCGCTCGGCCGACTCGGCGTAGGCGATCGAGGCGCGGATGACGGTGTCGAAGACGCTGTCCCCAAAGCGCTCCTTCAGCGAGATCAGTGCCTCCCGCGAGTGGACAGTTCGCATATCGGCGAGGTTCAGCAGGATCCCGAGCAGCTCGAGGTCCGGGTTGAGGTTCTCGCGCGCCAGCTCGACAACCTCCATCGCCTGCTCCACGCCCTGCAGGGCAAAGTACTGGGCCTCGGCGGTGATCAGGGCGCGGTCGGCCGCCACCAGGGCGTTGACCGTCAGCAGGCCGAGCGAGGGCGGGCAGTCGATCAGGATCACGTCGTAGCGGTCCAGCCCCTTCGCCAGCGCCCGGCGCAGGGTCAGCTCGCGTCCCATCTTGCCGCCCAGCATCAGCTCGGCCTCCGCCAGCGACAGGTTCGCCGGGATGATGTCCTCGCTGACCGCCTCGGCGGCGCTCGAGCCGCCCGTGAGCACCTCGGCGATCGTGGGCTCCACGTCGGGCGGCAGGTCGAAGTACTCGGACAGGTTGCCCTGCGGGTCGAGGTCCACGGCCAGGGTGGACACCCCGCAGCGCCGCAGCACGTCGGTGAGGGTCCGCACCGTGGTCGTCTTGCCCGTCCCGCCCTTCTGGGAGAGGACGGCGATCTTGACGGTCATCGACCCGATACTACGCACATGCCGGCAGCGGCCACGGGCCGCGCGGAAGGCCCTCGCCGCGGCTAGCCAACCGAGTGCAGGCGGGTGTCCTGCTGGCCGGGCGCGCGCGCCTCGGCTTCGACCGCAGGAACCGACAGGAACAGCAGGCGGTAGCGCCCGACGACGATCTCGTCGCCGTCGCTGAGCGTGCGGCCGTCGACCCTCGTTCCGTTCACGAACACCCCGTTCAGGGAACGGTCGTCGAGCAGCCGCACCCCATCGGGCTGGCGCACGATCAGGGCGTGGCGGCGGGACACGGTCGGGTCGTCGAAGCGGACATCCGCCGCGAGGCTGCGTCCGACCCGCGTCCACTCGCGAGTGAGCGGGATGATGCGCAGCTGGTCACCGTCCTCGTAGACGACGTAGTCGCCGGGCTGGTCCACCCGTTCACGGGCCTCGGCGACGCGCGTGTCGTGCTCGGGCGAGGGCGCCGCCATCACGGTGGCGCCCGTGGAGGTGGGCTCGGAGGCCGGGGAAATCCGCTCCGTACTGAACATCGAGGCTCTTACGAACTCCTCCGCGCCGCACGATGGGCACTCCGGCAGACGCTCGGAACCGTCGAGCGTGACGATGTATCCACAGCGCGTGCAACGGAAGGAGCCAGACCCCATGAAGGTGCCTGAACGAAGTGAATCCATTTGTGCTCCTCCCTCTCTGTTGGCGCTAGGTGGGTGGGCGCTCCTTCGCCGGAGGAAAGTCGTTCCGATCATAACAAGATTCGGAGCTCCGAATCGTTGATGTAGTCCCCTAAAACCACGGAAACTACGACCGCTCGAGCCTAGCCTGCCGGCCCAACTCTCCCCGGTCAGCGTTGGCTACCCGCGGCTCCGCGGCTGCAAACGCCGTTGCGTGGCAAATCACCCCGCGGAGGATCGGAGCGGGCGGGGGCGAATGCCTACTGCACGATGGCCAGTGCCGCTGCCGACCGCGAACGACTCGAGCTCCTGCTGCTGCACCGCGGCATCATCGCGCTGCAGGCCGACCGCACCAGCTGTGATGACTGCGGGCGCACCCCGCTCGTCGGCGAGCAGGTCCACGTGTACGGAGGGCGCCACCCCCGCACCGTGTGTGAGCTGTGCAGCGCCCGCCACGACGAGCAGCCCCAGGTGAGCGCCGCCGTGCGCCACACCGAGCACGGGCAGACCGTGCGCCGGCTCGCCCCGGCCGCCTAGCAGCGGGCCCCGCTCAGCGCCCGCCACGATGGCCCGCCGCGCCTGGTGGGGGACACCGAGACGGCCCCACCGCGCCCGCGGCGGCGGATAAAGTTGACCCGCCTTGGACCCGGTCAGCGTCTCGATCGTCGTCTCCGCTCCCCGCGAGCAGGTCTTCGACTACCTGCAGGACATCGCCAACCACTCGGAGTTCACCGACCACTTCCTGGTCGAGTGGCACCTCACGCGGATCGACTCGGTCGGCCGCGGGGCCGGGGCGCGCTTTCGCGTGAAGGCGCCCGCCAACCGCTTCAGCTGGGCGGACGTGACCTTCGTGGAGGTGGACCGCCCCCACCGGATCGTCGAGGTCGGGCGCACCGGCAAGAACAACCGTGTCCGCACGCTCGGCATCTACGAGCTGGCGGACGCAGCCGGGGGCACGCGCGTCACGTTCACGTTCCGGACCGAGCCGGCGACGCTGGCGGACCGGATCGGCGAGAGCCTCGGCGGGCGCTCGTGGATCAAACGCAAGAACGCCCGTGCCCTCCAGCGCCTGCGGGGCATCCTCGAGGAAGGCGTGGGGCGCGGGCCGCGGGTGACCGTTGCCGGTGGCTAGACTGCCGCCTCGCATGCGACACCGCGGGCCCAGAACAGCTCTGGCGGCGCTCGGCCTGCTGGCCGTTGTGGCGCTGGCCGGGTGCGGGGACTCCCACACGAGGGTCACGACGGGAACCTACGCCGGCGAGTCGGGCGCCAACGCCCCCTACCTTGACGTCGGCCCGCTGATCTACGAGGTCCAGATCTCCCGCCAGCTGAACCCCTGGAACAACGGCGACTCCACCTATCTACAGGGCGTCGCACCCGGACAGGCCAGGCTGCTGCCGGGGCAGGAGTGGTTCGGGGTCTTCGTACAGGTCTACAACGAAACCACCAAACCGCTGCTGGCCACCAACGCGATCACCCTCACCGACACCCAGGGGAACATCTACCGGCCGATCCCGATCGGCCCCACGAACCTGTTCGCCTACCGCGGCGGGATCGTGCGCTCCAAAAGCATGCTCCCGCTCCCCGGCTCGCCCGCCCGCGTGTTCGGCAGCCAGGGCCAGCTGCTGCTGTTCAAGATCGCCACGATCTCGCTCGACAACCGCCCGCTGGAGATGAAGATCGTCAACCCGCTGAACCCGCACAGCTCGGCCAGCGCCGAGCTGGACGTCTAGCGCAGCCCGGCTTCGAGGATCTCCCGGGCCACGGGCGCGGCGGTGTCGCCGCCGGCTCCGTCTTTGACGAGCAGCACGCACACGACCAGCCGCGGGTGCAGTGCCGGCGCGAAGGCCGCGAACCAGGCGTCGGTGTTGGCGCCCTGCGCTTCCCCGGCGGCGCACGATTCGTGCGCTTCACCGCCGTTGCCGGCTTCCTGGGAAGCCGCCTGGCCCGCCGGGCAGGCGCTCTTCAGTTCGGCGGTGCCGGTCTTGCCCGCCACGGTCACGCCGGGTATCGCAGCTGACGTGCCGGTGCCCCCGCGCACCACGCCGATCATCAGCCGCCGCACGGTGTGTGCGACCGAAGCCGACAGCGCTCCGGAGCGGGCCGGCGGTTGGGGCTCGGCGAGGAAGGTGGGCTGGGGGCGTACTCCGTCGTCGGCGACGGTGGCCGCCACGGTGGCCATCTGCAGCGGCGTCGCGAGTACGCTGCCCTGGCCGATGGCGGTCGAGCCGACGTCCAGTTCGCCGTGGATTTCGGAGGCGCTCGGGAGCGTGCTCTCGGGCGCCCCCGGGAGGCCCGTGGGGGAGTTGAAGCCGAGGCGCTCGGCTGTGGCCACCAGCCGTTCCGCGCCCAGCTTGACCCCCAGCGGCGAGAACACCGAGTTACAGGACACGGCGAAGGCCGTTTCGAGCGACCCGCCGCATTCCTCCCCGTTGGCATTGCTCAGCTTCACTCCGTCGAGGGTCGCGAAGGTGGCATACGGGAAGACGGTGTGCGGGCCGGCAACGTGCGCCGTCAGCACGCCCGAGAGGGTCACCATCTTGAAGGTCGAGCCCGGCGGCTGCAGGCCGTCGAGGCCGATTCCGGCGACCGCCAGGATCTGACCCGAGGGGCGCATCGCCACGACGCCGCCGTACTGCGCGCCGAGCGCGGCGACGGTCGTCTGCTGCAGGCTGGGGGAGATGCTCGTGCGCAGCGCCGGGGCGGGACGCGGTGCCACCGAGGCCAGCACGCGGGCTCCCGCCATCAGCTGCCCCCCCGGCGTTCCCCGCAGGCGCGCATCGAGCGCCAGCTCGAGGCCGCTGAGCCCCACCGGCCCCTGCGAGGGCACGCCCATCGCTTCCAGTTCGGCTCGCCGTTCGGCCGGTACCGGGCCCACGCTTCCGAGCAGCGCCGTCGCGGCGTTGCCCAGCGGCGAAACGCGTGCGTCCGCTTCTTCGCCGCTGGCGTCCGCGGGGGATTCCGCGAGCACGCTGCCGTCGCTCGCCAGCAGCGAGGCCCGCCGCGGCAGGTTGGTGGTGCGGCTCAGGCGCTCGCCCGCGCGCAGGCCCGGGAACGCGAGCGAGCGGCTCCACACCACCCCGAGCGAGCCTTCGTGGCTGCTGATCCGCAACCGGTAGGGCAGCACCAGCGTGCCGAACATGCGCGTGCGGGCGCTGACCGGCACCTCGTATTCCCCCGCCCCGAGCGCCCGCGGGCGCCCCACCGGCCGTGCTCCGATCAGCGTGGCGGTGGCGCCGGCCGAGCGCAGCACGGCGCTGACGTGCGCGAGCGAGACCCGGCCCCGCGTCTGGGGAGCGAGCTGTTCGTACATCGCCCCGTAGTCGCCCGCGGCCCACTCGCGGGCGAAGCTGCGGGCGAGCGCGTGCGCGCCCATGCCCCCCGAGTCGGCGGCCACGTATGCCCCGAGGCCGAAGGCGAGCACGGCCAGCGCCAGCAACCACCCGAGCCGGCGGGTATGAACCCTACGGCTCCGGTGCATTGAGGCTGTAGAACACTCGAGGTGACATCGCTGGACTGGTTTATTGTCGCGTTCGCCAGCATCCTCGCCATCCTCGGCTTCCGCCAGGGCTTCATCGTCGGGGTGCTGTCGTTCGGCGGCTTCCTGCTCGGTGCCTTCCTCGGCACCCGCCTGGGGCCGCTGCTGCTGCCCCAGGGCTCCACCTCCCCGTACGCCCCCGCCTTCGGTCTGCTCGGAGCGCTGCTGGCCGGAGCCCTGCTCGCGACCGGCCTCGAGGGCTTCGGCTTCAAACTCCGCCGCAGCCTGGCGATCCCCGGGTTGGGCGTGCTCGACGGCATCCTGGGGGCCGCACTCGGCGTGGTCATCGGCCTCGGGATCGTGTGGATCGCCGCCGCCGTGGCGGCCCAGGCGCCGGGCGAGTCACACCTGCGTGCGGACATCCAGCGCTCGGTGATCCTGAGGGGGCTGAACGAACTGCTGCCCCCGTCGGGCCCGGTCCTGGGGGCGCTCGCGCGCCTGGATCCGCTGCCCTCGATCACCGGCCCCGCCCCCGGCGTGGCAGCCCCCGAACCGCGCCTGATCGGCGACTCCGCCGTGAGGGCCTCGGCGCACAGCGTGGTGCGGGTGATCGGCACCGCCTGCGGCCTGGCGATCGAGGGCTCCGGCTGGGCGGCGGGCGGCGAGGAGGTCGTGACGAACGCGCACGTGGTCGCCGGCGAGGACGACACCGGCGTGCAGGTGGGGGGTGTCCCGCCCACGCTGCCGGCCCGGGTGCTGAGCTTCGACCGCCACGACGACCTCGCCGTGCTGGACGTCCCGGGCCTCGAACTGCGCCCGCTCAGCGTCCGCACCGCACCGCCCTCGGGCACCGCCGGCGTGATCGCCGGCTATCCGGAAAACGGGCCGCTCACGCTCGACGCGGGCAGGATCGGGCGCACCCAGAGCGTGATCACCGACAACGCCTACGGCCAAGGGCCGGTCCAGCGCCTGCTGACCCCGCTGCGCGGGCTGGTGCGACCGGGCAACTCGGGCGGGCCGGTGCTCGACTCCTCCGGGCGCGTGCTCACGACCGTCTTCGCCGCCACCGTGGGCGGCTCCTCCCACGGCGGCTACGGGGTGGCGAACGCCTCGCTGGGGGCGGCCCTGAGCAAGGCCAGGGCGCGGGCCGCGGCCGGTGAAACGGTCAGTACGGAAGGCTGCACCAGCGGCTGAGCGATCCGGCCGGCGCTGGCCCCCGCTACGCTGACCGCCATGTCCAAGACCCTCCTGGTGGCTGAGAAGCCGTCCGTCGGGCAGGACCTCGCGCGAGTTCTCACCGGGCCCTTCCAGAAGCACGAGGGTTACCTGGAGGGCCCGGACGACGTGATCACCTGGGCCGTCGGACATCTCGTCCAGCTCGCCGAGCCGGACGCCTACGACGCGAAATTCAAGAGCTGGAAGATGGCCGACCTGCCGATCGTGCCGCCGCGCTTCAAACTCGTCGTCCGCGACGAGCGCTCGCGCAAGCAGATGTCGGTGATCACCAAACAGCTCGGCCGCGATGACATCGACGAAGTCGTCAACGCCTGTGACGCCGGGCGCGAGGGGGAGCTGATCTTCGCCTACCTGTACGAGCAGGCGAAGGGCAAGAAACCGGTCAAACGACTGTGGCTGAACTCGATGACCAACGCCGCCATGAAGAGCGCGCTGGCGGCGCTGCGGCCGGCACAGGAGTTCGAGAGCCTCGAGGAGGCGGCCCGCTCGCGCTCGGAGGCCGACTGGATCGTCGGCATGAACGCCACCCGCGCGGCCACCATCCGCCTGCGCAGCAGCTTCGACGGCGCCGTCTCGCTGGGCCGCGTCCAGACGCCCACGCTGGCGATCGTGGCCCGCCGCGAGGAGGAGATCAGGGCCTTCAAGCCCGAGCCCTACTGGCTCGTGGACGCCACCTTCGCGGCCGCCCCCCAGAACGGCGCCGACGGTGCCCAGGCCGGTGGCAACGGCGCCGGGGCCGCCGAGCGCGTCTACCGCGGCCAGTTCCACGCCCCCGCTCCTCAGAAAGAGCTGGCGCGCGGCCCGCGGATCTCCAGCCAGGAGTTCGCCGATGCGGTCGTGCGCGCCTGCAGCGGGCGCCCGGGGACGATCACCAAGCTCGAGAAGAAAGAGCAGCGCGAGAAAGCGCCGATGCTCTACGACCTGACCACGCTCCAGCGCGAGGCGAACACCCGCTACGGCTTCTCCGCCCGCCGCACGCTGTCCGCCGCCCAGCGCCTCTATGAGGAGCACAAGGCGCTCACCTATCCGCGCACCAACTCTCGCTACCTGACCACCGACATGGTCGAGGAGATACAGCCGATCGCCGAGCTGGTCGGATCGCACGCCGAGTACAGCGCGGCCGCGAGGTACGTGACCGGCCTGGACGTGCTCCCGCTGGCACGCGTGGTCAACGACGAGAAGGTCACCGACCACCACGCCATCATCCCCACCCGCTCCGAGCACAAGCTCGAGAAGATGGACTCCGACGACCGCCGCATCTTCGACATGGCCGCGCGGCGCTTCCTGGCCGTCTTCCACCCCGAGGCCGTGTTCGAGAACACGCGCGTGGAGACGACCGTCGACGGCGCCGAGGAGGTCGGTCCGGCGGGCTCGCGGCTCACCTTCCGGACCCGCGGCAAGGTCCTGCTCGTGCCCGGCTGGCGGGGCGTCTACGACGAGGCGCCCGTGCCGGCTTCCAAGGGCGGCGAGGAGCGCTCGGAGGAGGACGAGGACACGACCGAACAGCAGCTGCCGCGGCTGGAGGAGGGCGAGCCGGTCGACACCCGCAAGGTGCAGAGCGCGCGCAAGGAAACCAAACCGCCGCGCCGCTACAGCGACGCGTCGCTGCTGGGGGCGATGGAGACCGCCGGCAAGCTCGTCGACGACGACGAGCTGCGCGAGGCGATGAAGGACTCGGGGATCGGCACCCCGGCCACCCGTGCGGCGATCATCGAGCGGCTGATCACGGTCGGCTACGTGGAGCGCGACGGGCGCGCCCTGGTCGCGACCGAGAAGGGCCTCAACGTGATCCGGCTGCTCGGCGAGCACGCCCTCACCTCGCCCGACCTGACGGGCTCCTGGGAGCACCGCCTGGGGATGATCGAGCGGGGCGAGGACTCCCGCCAGCGCTTCATGCACGACATCTCCGAGTTCGCCGAGGAGACCGTCAAGGAGCTCGACGAGTCGCTCAAAGACGTGCGCATCCCCAGGGCCCGCCTGGGGCCGTGCCCGATCTGCGGTCACGAGATCGTCGAGAACCGCAAGGGCTACTCGTGCTGGGCCCGCGAGGACCCCGGCTGCGGGTTCGTGATCTGGAAGGCGAAAGCCGGCAAGCAGCTCCCGCTGGCTGTCGCCAAGGAACTGATCAAGACCGGCTACACCGCCGCCGCCGTCACCGGCTTCCGGGGCCGCAGCGGGCGCAGCTTCCGCGCCCGTCTCGCGCTCAGCCAGACCGACGAGGGCAAATGGCGGGTGGAGTTCGACGAGCCCTGGGCGAAGGAGGGGGCCAAGCCCCCCGACGCCGAGGAGCAGCTCGTGGAGGGCGTCGCCAAGAGCGGGGACGAGGCCGCCGGCGAGGCCGTCGTCGGGCGCACCGCCGCCTAGGGGAGAAAGCCCACCCGCAGCGCGCGAGCCACGTCCCCCGCGTGCGCCAGGATGGGTGCTTGCCTCTGAAGCTGATCAGCGGGCCCGCCAACGCGGGCAAGGCCCAAGCCGTGATGGACGCCGTGCGCGCCGAGCTGGACGCCGGGAGCCAACCGTTGTTGGTGGTCCCGACCGCCGCCGACGTACAGCGCTACACGCGCGAGCTGTCCGGCGAGGGTGCCCTGATCGGGGCGCGGGTGACGCGCTTGGGAGGCCTGCTCGGCGAGGTGGTACGGCGGGCGGGACTGCACGGACCGGTGCTCCCCGAGCGAGCCCGCGAGCGGCTGATCGCGGTCGTGTGCCGCCGCACCGGCCTCGCGGCCGACGGCGAGGGGCCCCTCTCGGCGGGCCTCTCGAGGGCCGTGCGGGAGCTGATCGACGAGCTCCACGTGGGCGCCGTCACGCCCGCCCGGCTGCAGGCGGCGCTGGCGAAGCTCGATGCCGGCGAGGCGGGCGAGGCCTCACCCCAGCGGCGCCTGGGAGCGCTGTACTCCGGCTACGAGGCCGAGCTCGCGCGCCTGGGCATGCCCGACGCCCAGCAGCTGCGGGTGCGGGCGCTGGCCGCGATCCGGGAGGACCCCTCGCTGTGGGAGGCGACGCCCGTGCTGCTGTACGGCTTCGACGACCTCAACCCGCTGCAGCTGAAGGCCGTCAGCACCCTGGCCGAGGCCGGGGCACCGGTGACGGTGTCGCTCAGCTTCGAGGAGGGCCGCACGGCCTTCGCGGGTCGCGCCGCCACGTATGAGGCGCTGGCGCCGCTCGCCGCCGAGCATCAGCGCCTGGCTTCGCGCGCCGACTACTACGCGCCCGCGGCGCGGGCCGCGCTCAGCCATCTCGAGCGCCGGCTGTTCGAGCCCGATGCCCCGCGGGTGGCGGCGGGCAGCGCCCTGCGGCTGCTCGAGGGCGGGGGAGAGCGGGCCGAGCTCGAGCTCGTGGCGCAGGAGATCTCGCGGCTGCTGGCCGAGGGGATGGCCCCCGCCGAGATCGCCGTCGCGGTACGGGGCGGCGGGGTCTCGCTCGAGCTGCTCGGGGAGGTCCTCTCGCGGGCCCGCCTTCCCCACACGATCGAGCGACGCCTGCCGCTCGGCGACAGCGCGATCGGGCGGGCACTGATCGGCCTGCTGCGCTGCGCTGCACGCGCTGGGGAGGAGCCGGGCGCCGGCTCCGCAGCGGGTAGCAGCGCGGATCTGCTGGCGTGGCTGCGCGCTCCAGGGCTGCTGCGCGTGCCGGAGCTGGCCGACGCGCTCGAGCGCGAGCTGCGCCGCGAGGGCTCGGTCACGGCCGCCCGCGCACGGGCGCTGTGGGAGCAGCGCAACTGGCAGCTGGAGACGATCGACGAGCTGCTGGCGGCACAGGCGCAGTCCCCGGTCGCGCTGATCGACCGCGCCGCGCGAGAGCTGACCCGGCTGCTCGGCGCTCCGATGCAGCACACCGCGGCCGTGTTCGCCGGCGAGCGCGCGGACGAGGCCCGAGCCCACGCGGCGGCGGCCCGGGCGCTGCGTGAGCTGCGCGAGCTGGCGGTGCGCGGGGGCGAGCTGGCGCCGCCGGACGCGTGGACGCTGGCCGGCGAGCTCGAGGCGGTCGAGTTCCTCGCCGGTGATCCGGCGGGCGGCGATCCCGCCGGCGGCGAGGCGGTCGCGGTGCTCGACCCGCTGGCGCTGCGCGCGCGACGCGTGCGGGCGCTGTTCATATGCGGCATGCAGGAAGGCGCCTTTCCCTCCCAGCGCCGGCGCCGCGGCCTGCTCTCAGAGGAGGATCGCCACGAGCTCGAGCGCCTCAGCGGCCTGCGGCTCGGCCGCCACGAGGATCAGCTCGCGGCCGAGCGCTACCTGCTGTACGCCGCCGTGTCGCGTCCCGAGGAGCTGCTCGTGTTGAGCTGGCACGTGGCCGACGACGACGGCATGGCGACGCCCAGGTCGCTGTTCGTGGAGGACGTCTGCGACCTGTTCGAGGAGGACCTGCTCGAACGGCCCGGGCGCGGCCCGGCACGGGCGGCGGGGACGCCGTCGCGGCAGGCCCCCACGGCGGGCGAGGAGAGCCTGCACGACGAGCGCGTACTGGCCGAGCTCGCCCGGCGTCCTTGGTCGGCCAGCTCACTCGAGAACTACCTCGGCTGCCCGGTGCGCTGGTACGTCGAGCGCTTCCTGCGTCCCGGCGACTGGGACCCCGACGCGGAGCCGCTGCGTCGCGGCGGGCTCGCTCACGCGGCCCTGAAGGACACGCTCGAGGGGCTGCGGGAGCAAACCGGCAGCGCCTCCCCGACGCAGGCCAACCTGCCGCTGGCGCGCGAGCTGCTGGGACGGGCGCTGGACAGGCACGAGTCCGAGCAGCCGCTGTCGGTCTCCCGCGAGCGCCTCCCGGGCATGCGGCTGCGGCTGCGGGCGGACATCGAGCGCTACCTCGAGCACGCCGCCCGCTCCGACTCCCCGCTGGAGCCCGGGCCGCTCGAGCTCGCCTTCGGCCTGCCACCCGGCGGCGAGGAGTCCGAGCCGGAGCACCCGGCCTTCGAGCTCGGCGACGGCGTGGTCCTGCGCGGGCGCATCGACCGGGTCGACCTGTCGCCGTCGGGAGACGCGGTCGTGGTCGATTACAAGAACCGCTTCGTGCCGACGCCGTCACGCTGGATCAGCGACGGCAAGGTGCAGGTCGCCCTGTACATGCTCGCGGTCGAAGCGCTGCTCGCCCGCAGCGTGGTGGGCGGCTTCTACCAACCGCTCTCCGGCCCTGACCTGCGCCCCCGCGGTGTGCTCGAGGAGGAGGCCGGCATCGGGCTCGACGGCGTCCGCGGCGACGAACGCCCGCGCGCGGATCTGCGCGAGCTGCTGGGGGAAGCGCTCTCGCTCGCACGCGAGGGGGCCGCCCGCGCCCGACGGGGAGAGCTCGAGTGCCGGCCTGAGAGCTGCGCACAGGGGGGCGGCTGCAGCTACCCCTCGATCTGCCGGTGCGGCTGACCGCCGAGCAGGAGGCCGCCGTGCGCAGGCGCTCCGGGGCGCTGTCGCTGGCGGCCGCCGCGGGCAGCGGCAAGACGTCGGTGCTCGTCGAGCGCTTCGTCGCCGCGGTGCTCGAGGACCACCTCAGCCCCTCGCAGATCCTTGCGATCACCTTCACCGAGCGCGCCGCCGGGGAGCTCCGCGAGCGCGTCCGCTCGCGCTTCCTGGCGCTCGGCGAGCGGGCCGCCGCGCGTGACACCGAGGCGGCCCACCTCTCGACGATCCACGGCTTCTGCGCGAGCCTGCTCGCGGCCCACCCGCTGGCCGCGGGCCTCGACCCCGGCTTTGCCGTGCTGGACGAGGGAGTCGCGGGGCGCCTGCGGTCGCTCGCCTTCCGCACGGCCCTGCAGGATTTCGTCTCCGGCGAAGCGCCCGACGCGGTCGCGCTGGTGGCCACCTACGGCCCGGATCGCCTGCGCGTGATGGTCGAGTCCGTCCACGCCCAGCTGCGCAGTCGCGGCCAGCTCGTCCCGCGGCTGCCGCTTGGGGCGCTGGTGGGAGGGGCGGCCGCGGCGGGGGCGGAGCCCACGGAGGCGGAGTCCGCCGAGCAGCGTGCGACCGACCGCGAGGCGGTGGCCGCCTGCTCCCTGCTCGACGTGCTGCTGAGCGGATTCGCGCGAACCTACGAGTCGCGCAAGCGCGAACGCGCGGCGGTCGACTTCGACGATCTCGAGCTGCTGGCGGTCGCGCTGCTCGCCGGGCGCCGGGAGATCCGCCGTTCGTGGTCGGAGCGCTTCGAGCTGCTGATGGTGGACGAGTTCCAGGACACCAACCGCCGCCAGCTCGAGCTGCTGGGGATGCTCGACCGCGACAACCTCTTCACGGTCGGCGACGAGTTCCAGGCGATCTACGGCTTCAGGCACGCTGAGGTGGAGATCTTCCGCGAGCGCGCCGGGCTGCTGTCGGCGAACGGCGCGAGCCTCGCGCTGACGCACAACTTCCGCAGCCGCCCGGCGCTGGTAGCGACCGTCGGCGCGGTCTTCGAGGAGCGCATCGAGGGCTTCACGCCCGCCACCAGCGGCCGCGAGCACGACGGGTCCGGCGAGGACGTGGCGATCGAGCTGCTGCTGACCGCCAAGGGTGGATGGGAGGACGCCGACAGGGCGGCGCTCGCCGCCGGGCTGCCGCGCGCGGCGCCCTGGCGCCACGCCGAGGCGCGCCTGCTGGCACGCCGGGTGGCGGAGCTCGTCGCCGGCGGGGAGGTCCGCTGCGGCGAGGTCGCGGTGCTGTTGCGCGCGCTCGGCGACATCGCGGTGTACGAGCGCGCCCTGCAGCAGCAGGGCCTCGCCACGCTGGCCGCCGCGGGCGCCTACTGGGAGGGCAGAACGGTCGAAGACCTCCTCTGCTACCTGCGTGTGCTCGCCAATCCCCTCGACGAGCTCGCCCTCTACTCGGCTCTTGCCGGCCCCCTCGGGCAGGTCTCACGCGACGGCCTCGGGCTGCTCGCGCTGGGGGCCCAGGAACGGAGGATGGGGGCCTTCGAGCTGGCGCTGGGGGCGGCCCCGGAGCTCGGGCTCCCGCGCCCGGACGAGCTCGCCCTCACGTGCTTCTGCGACTTCGTGCAACACGAGCGAGCGCAGGCGCCGCTGCGGGCGATCGGAGAGCTGATCGCCCGCGCCCTCGAGCAGTCGGGCTCCGGCGAGGGCGGACTCGGGTCCACCGTCGGGTCCGCCGCCGCGGCGCCCGCTGAACTCGCGAATGCGTACAAGCTCGCGCGCGTGGCCCGCCGCTTCGAAGAGACCGAGGGGCGCGACCTGCGGGCCTTCCTCGACCACGCCGCCTTCCTGAAAGAGAACGTCCGCTCCGGGGGCGAGGCGGACGCCCCGGCGCTGTCGGACACGGACGCCGTACGCCTGATGAGCATCCACGCCGCCAAGGGCCTGGAGTTCCCGGTCGTGTGCGTGGCCGACCTCGGCCGCACTCCGAACACGCGCATGCCCGAACTGCTCGTCGAGGGCGAGCGTGTGGGCCTGCAGCTCGCGCACCTCGACGGGACCAAGAGCACGCCGGCGCTGGAGTACGAGGCGCTGTGCGCCCAGCGTCGCGCCGACGAAGCCCGCGAGGAGGACCGGATCGTGTACGTGGCGATGACGCGGGCCCGCGAGCGTCTGCTGCTGAGCGGCGCACTCGAGCTGCCCGCTCGCCCCTGCGAGAGCGCCAACCCCACGATCATCTCCTGGCTGGCCCCGGCACTGCTCGGCGACCTCGACGAGCTCCTCCAGACGCCCCCCGGCGAGCGTCTGCGGGGCTTCGTGCGCGGGGCCGCGGCCGGCGGGCAGCCGGTGCGCTGCCTGCTGGCGACGGCTGAGGACGCAGCGGCGCTGCCGGCGTCGACCGGCACTTCACCCGCCGCCCCGCAGGTACCGGATTCGGGCAGCGGGCTCGACGCGCCGCCCCCGGCACCGGCGGCGGCAGCCGCCCCCGCGAGCTCTCCCGCGCCCGCGAGCGTCGCGAAGGGGCGCATTCACCCCCAGCAGCTGACGTTCGAGGACGCCGCCGGCGAGCGGGCGGACCCGGCGCCGGCTCCGGCCCGGCTGCAGACGGTCAGCTACTCCTCGCTGAAGGAGCTCGAGCGGTGCGGGTACCGCTACTACCTGGAACGCGTAGTGGGGATGGAGGAGCGCCGCCCGGCGGACTCCACGCATCAGGCTCGCGGGCGGGGAGGGCTGGACGCGCTCTCGCGGGGCTCGCTCGTGCACCGGGTGCTCGAGCTGCACGACTTCGGCGGCGGCGCGGATGCGAGCGAGCAGGCCGTCGGGCTCGCCGCCCGTGGGCTGGGGCTGCGCCCGGCCCCCGAGGAGCTGCGGGAGATCGCACGGCTCGTCAGCGCGGCCCTGCGCGAGCAGCCGGCGCGACGGATAGCGGCGGCCGCCGAGGTGTCGCGCGAGCAGCCGTTCGCCTACCCGGCCGGCGAGCAGCTGCCGCTGCTGACGGGCGTCATCGACGTGCTGGCCCGGGAGCGGGACGGCGAGTACCTGGTGATCGACTACAAGAGCGACCCGATCGCCGCCGAGGACGACCTCGAGGCGCTCGTGGCCCGCGACTACGCGCTCCAGCGGGAGCTGTACGCGCTGGCGGTGCTGCGGGGCGGAGCCCAGCTAGTGGAGGTCCAGCACTGGTTCCTGGAGCGCCCGCACGAGTGGGCCTCGGCCCGCTTCGAGGCGGGCCGGCTGGGGTCGCTGCAGGAGTCCCTCCAAGAGCGCCTGCGGGAAGCCCTGCGGGCCGGCTTCGCCGTCAGCCCGAGCCCCCACCGGGGGCTGTGCGCCACCTGTCCCGGACGCTCGCGCATGTGCTCCTGGCCCGACAGCGCGACGATGGCGCCGGAGCCGCCCGCGAGCGGCGCTGGGGGATGAGCCGAAGGCCCCGCGGAAGGCCGCGACATGAGCCCGTCCAGGTGCCACCATATGGGGGCTGAACGGTGGCCCGATCCGGGCCCTGCCAATTGGTTGAGGCGTATCTCATTTTCCCTGCGAGGAAGGGTTTTCCCGGCCTGTTTCGCTGCTACCCTTTCGGGCTCCGCCTCAGGTGCCCGACTGCCTTCGCCACGGTGCACGGTCGTCTTGCAAGGACGCCCTTAGCGCCAGCCGGGATTCACGGCCCCAAGGGAGCACTGACATGACTTCGCGAAACATGCACCCGCCCCGGGAAGCCGGACTCTACGACCCTCGTTTCGAGCACGACGCCTGCGGCGTGGGGATGGTGGCGCGGCTCGACAACGAGCCCACCCACGAGGTCGTCACGCGGGCGATCACGGCGCTCGAGAACCTGGAGCACCGCGGCGCCACGGGAGCGGACCCGTGCACGGGCGACGGCGCCGGGATCCTGATGCAGATGCCCGACGAGCTGTTCCGGGCGGTGGCCCCGTTCGAGCTCCCTGCCGCGGGCGCCTACGGGGTGCTGATGTGCTTCCTGCCGGTCGAGGACGGGCCCCGCGCCCGCCTGGAGAAGCTGCTCGAGGATGCCGTCGCCCAGATGGGCCAGCGCCTGCTCGGGTGGCGTGACGTCCCCGTCTCGCCGGAGGAGGCCGGGCGCGTGGCGGGCGCCTGCCGGCCGGTCATACGCCAGCTGTTCGTGGGTGCCGCCGGACCGTGCGAGACCGACCAGGACGCCTTCGAGCGCAAGCTCTACGTGATCCGCCGGATCAGCGACCTGACCGCCCAGGAGCCCGGCCTGTACGTGGTCTCGAGCTCCTCACGGACGGTCAACTACAAGGGCATGCTGATCAGCTACCAGCTGGCGCCCTTCTACGCCGACCTGCGCGACGAGCGCACCAAGAGCGCGATGGCGCTGGTGCACTCGCGCTTCTCGACCAACACCTTCCCGAGCTGGGAGCTGGCCCACCCCTACCGGGTGATCTGCCACAACGGCGAGATCAACACGCTGATGGGCAACGTCAACTGGATGCGGGCCCGTGAGAGCGAGCTGCACTCGGAGCTGTTCGGGGACGACCTGCAGCGCATCCTGCCGGTCGTCGCGCCCGGCAACTCCGACTCGGCCACCTTCGACAACGTGCTCGAGCTGCTGATGCTGGCCGGGCGCTCGCTGCCCCACGCGGCGATGATGATGATCCCCGAGGCCTACCGCGACCGCGACGACCTGCCGGACTACCTGAAGGCCTTCTACGCCTACCACGCCTGCCTCATGGAGCCGTGGGACGGGCCCGCGTCGGTGGCCTTCACGGACGGCCGCGTGGTCGGGGCCACACTCGACCGCAACGGCCTGCGGCCGGGCCGCTGGGTGGAGACGCTCGACGGCTACGTGGTGCTCGGCTCGGAGTCCGGTCTGCTGGACATCCCGCCGGAGAACGTCAGGCGGCTGGGTCGGCTGCAGCCGGGGAAGCTGTTCCTGGTGGACCTCGAGCGGGGGCGGATCGTCGAGGACGAGGAGCTCAAGCGCGAGATCGCCACCCGGCATCCCTACGGCGAGTGGTACGCCCGCAACGCGGTGCCCTTCGGAGACCTCCCGCCCTCCGAACAGGTGACGATCTCCAACCAGCCACTGCACCTGCGACAGCGGGCCTTCGGCTTCACCCAGGAGGACCTCAAGGTGCTGCTGGCGCCGATGGCGATCGAAGGCGCCGAGCCGATCGGCTCGATGGGCAACGACCTCTCGCTGGCGGTGCTCTCCGACCAGGCCCCGCCGCTGTTCTCCTACTTCAAGCAGCTCTTCGCGCAGGTAACCAACCCGCCGATCGACCCGATCCGCGAGGAAATCGTGATGAGCCTCGCGACCAGCCTCGGCAACGAGCGCAACCTGTTCGAAGAGACCCCCGAGCACGCGCACAAGCTGCTGCTGGAACAGCCGATCCTGCTCAACCGCGAGCTGGAGACGCTGCGCAACGTCGAGCACGACGTCTACAAAGCGGCCACGCTCGACATCACCTGGCCGGTGGAGGAGGGCCCGGAGGGGATGGAGAAGGCGATCGAGCGCATCTGCGCCGAAGCCGGCGAGGCGATCGCCGGGCAGGTCAACATCATCGTCCTGTCCGACCGCCGGGTGGACCCACGCCGGGCGCCGATCCCCTCGCTGCTGGCGGTGGCCGCCGTTCACCACCACCTCACGCTCGAGGGCACGCGGCTGCGGGCCGGGATCATCCTCGAGTCGGGCGAGCCTCGCGAGGTGCACCACTTCGCGACCCTGATCGGTTACGGGGCCAGCGCGATCAATCCCTACCTGGCGCTGGAGACGCTCGACGAGCTCGTGTTCGAGAACCTGCTCATGCGTACCGGTGCGGACGGCAAGCCGGAGGCTCTCGACCCCGAGCGGGCCGCCCAGAACTACATCAAGGCGATCGGCAAAGGGCTCCTGAAGACGATTTCGAAGATGGGCATCTCGACGATCCAGTCCTACCGCGCGGCCCAGATCTTCGAGGCGGTGGGGCTCGAGCGGGGGCTGATCGACAAGCACTTCACCGGCACCGCCTCGCGCATCGGCGGGGTGGGCGTGACGGCGCTGGCACAAGAGGCGCTCGAGCGCCACAAGCGTGCCTATCCGATGGCCCAGGACCCGCTGCTGCCGGTGGGCGGCGTGTATGCGTGGCGTCGCGACGGCGAGCACCACATCTGGAACCCGGAGACGATCGCGCTGGTCCAGCACGCCGTGCGCGCCGCCAACGGCAACGTGGCGGCGGCCCTGAGGGGCGACGAGCAGGCCCACGCCGACGTGCGCTCCAGCGAGGCCTACGCGCGCTACCGCGAGTACGCCGAGATGGTCAACGAGGACGCCGCCCGCAAGGCCACCCTGCGGGGCCTGCTGAACTTCGCCCAGGCGCCCGCCGGGCCGATCCCGCTCGAGCAGGTCGAGCCCGCGAGCGAGATCGTCAAGCGCTTCTGCACCGGCGCGATGAGCCTCGGGTCGATCTCCCGCGAGGCGCACGAGACGCTGGCGATCGCCATGAACCGCCTCGGCGGGCGCTCGAACACGGGCGAGGGCGGCGAGGACCCGGTCCGCTTCGAGCCCGACGCCAACGGCGACCGCCGCCGCTCGGCGATCAAGCAGGTCGCCTCCGGGCGCTTCGGCGTCACGATCCACTACCTCGTCAACGCCGACGAGCTGCAGATCAAGATGGCCCAGGGGGCCAAGCCGGGCGAGGGAGGCCAGCTGCCCGGACACAAGGTGGACGGCTACATCGGCTCGATCCGCCACACCACCCCGGGCGTGGGCCTGATCTCGCCGCCGCCGCACCACGACATCTACTCGATCGAGGACCTCAAGCAGCTGATCTACGACCTGCGCTGCTCCAACCCGCAGGCGCAGGTGTCCGTCAAGCTGGTGTCCGAGGTGGGCGTGGGCACGGTCGCGGCGGGCGTCTCGAAGGCCAACGCCGACCGCGTGCTGATCTCCGGCCACGACGGTGGCACGGGCGCCTCGCCGCTGTCCTCGATCCAGGCGGCCGGCGTGCCGTGGGAGATCGGGCTCGCCGAGACCCAGCAGACGCTGCTGCTCAACGACCTGCGCTCGCGGATCGTGGTGCAGACCGACGGCCAGCTGAAGACCGGCCGCGACGTCGTGATCGCCTCGATGCTCGGAGCCGACGAGATGGGCTTCTCGACCGGCCCGCTGATCGCCACCGGCTGCATCATGATGCGCGCCTGCCACCTCAACACCTGCCCGGTGGGGATCGCGACCCAGGACCCCGAGCTGCGCAAGCGCTTCAAGGGCACCCCCGAGCACGTCGTCAACTTCTTCTTCTTCGTGGCCGAGGAGGTCAGGGAGATCCTGGCCGAGCTGGGTCTGCGCTCGCTCGACGAGGCCACCGGACGCGTGGACCTGCTGCGGGCCGGCGAGGCGCTCGCCCACTGGAAGGGGAAGGGCGTCGACCTGACCCACATCCTGACCCACGTGGAGGTGGCGGAGGACGCGCCGCGCCGGCGCGTGGAAGCTCCGCCCGAGGTGCTCTCGGACGCGCTCGACTGGGAGCTCGTGGAGGGCGCCCAGGCGGCCCTGGACGAGCGCCGCCCGGTGAGCCTGCGCTTCGCGATCCGGAACCGCAACCGCTGCGTCGGCGGCATCCTTTCCAGTCACATCGCCCGCCGCCACGGACCCGAGGGGCTCCCGAGCGACACGATCATGGTCGAGTTCGAGGGCTCGGCCGGGCAGAGCTTCGGCGGCTGGCTGGCCCCGGGGGTGACCTTCACCCTGCGCGGAGACGCCCAGGACTACGCCGGCAAGGGCCTCTCCGGGGGCGTGTTCGCGATCCGGCCCAGGGACGGCATGGGCGAGCACTTCAAGGCCGAGCAGAACGTGATCGTGGGCAACACCGTGCTGTACGGGGCGACCGCGGGGCGGGCCTTCTTCCGCGGGCTCGCGGGCGAGCGCTTCGCCGTGCGCAACTCGGGGGCGTGGACGGTCGTGGAGGGCATCGGCGACCACGGCTGCGAGTACATGACCGGCGGCAGGGTGGTCGTGCTCGGGCCCACCGGACGCAACTTCGCGGCCGGCATGAGCGGCGGGGTGGCCTACGTGCTCGACGAGCAGGGGCTGTTCGGAAAGCGCTGCAACATGGGGATGGTGGGCTTCGAAGAGCTCGCCGAGGCGGACGTGCTGGAGCTGCGGGCGATGGTGGAAGAGCACCACCAGCGGACCGCCTCGCCCGTCGCCGAGGGTGTGCTCGGGCGCTGGCAGGAGCTGATCTCCAGCGGCGCCTTCGTCAAGGTGATGCCCCACGACTACAAGCGGGTGCTGCGGGAAGGTGAGCGGGAGGAGGCGCTGGCGGCGGCCGCCGCCAACGGCGGGCAGGCGGCGAAGCGGTCGCTTGACGCCGTCGCCGAGGCCGGGCCCTGATGGGCAAGCTCGGCGGCTTCC
The DNA here is from genome assembly GCA_963846255.1 of uncultured Solirubrobacteraceae bacterium. GTDB lineage: Bacteria > Actinomycetota > Thermoleophilia > Solirubrobacterales > Solirubrobacteraceae > Palsa-744. The sequence continues at coordinate 1,594,344 of CAWJVE010000002.1, read as the reverse complement.
TGCAGATCGAGCGCCACGGGATCCCACAACGGGATCCGCGTGAGCGCGTCGGGGACTACCGCGAGTTCCAGCTGCAGCGGCCGGTGGACGAGCTGCGCGACCAGGGCGCCCGCTGCATGGACTGCGGGATTCCCTTCTGTCACAACGGCTGCCCGCTGGGCAACCTGATCCCCGACTGGAATGACCTCGTGTATCGCGACCGCTTCCAGGACGCGATCGCGCAGCTGCACGCCACCAACAACTTCCCCGAGTTCACCGGCCGTCTGTGTCCCGCGCCGTGCGAGGCGGCCTGCGTACTGGAGATCCGCGAGGGCGACGCGGTCACGATCAAACAGATCGAGAACTCGATCATCAACCGCGCCTGGGAGGAGGGGTGGGTGCGCCCGGAACCCCCTCACGCGCGCATCCTCAGCGGGCGCTCGGTGGCGGTGGTGGGCTCCGGCCCCGCCGGCATGGCCGCCGCCCAGCAGCTGCGCCGGGGCGGGCACGAGGTGACGCTGTTCGAGCGCGACGAGGCCGCGGGTGGGCTGGTGCGCTTCGGGGTGCCCGACTTCAAGATCGAGAAGTCGCTCGTGCAGCGGCGCGTGGAGCAGCTCGTGGCCGAGGGCGTGGAGCTGCGCTGCGGCGTGGACGTGGGCCGCGACGTGAGCGTGCAGGAGCTTCGTGAGCGCTTCTCGGCGGTCGTGCTCGCGACCGGCTCGCGGGTGCCCCGGGAGCTCGAGATCCCAGGGCGCGAACTCGACGGAATCCACCCCGCGATGGACTACCTGTACTTCCGCAACCGCTGGGTCGCCGGCCAGGCGGGTCCGCCGCCAAGCGTTCCCGCGCCCACCGGCCGGCTCCCGATCACGGCCGCGGGCAAGGACGTGGTGGTGATCGGCGGCGGGGACACGGGCGCCGACTGCGTCGGCAACGCGATGCGCGAGGGCGCCCGCTCGATCGTGCAGCTGGAGCTGCTGCCGAGGCCGCCGCAGCAGCGTCCCGACGACCGCACCCCGTGGCCGCTGTGGCCCACCAAGTTCCGCCTCAGCTACGCGATGGAGGAGGCCGGCGAGGGTGGTGTGGGCGAGCAGGACTACTCGGTGGCGACGACGGGCTTCCGCGACGACGGGCAGGGTGCGGTGGCGGCGCTGCAGATCGCCGAGGCCGAGGACCGGCCTCCGTTCGCGCCCGCGGCCGGGACCGGGCGGGAGCTGCCGGCCCAGCTGGTGCTGCTGGCGATGGGCTTCCTGCACCCCGAGCAGGAGCTGATCGATCAGCTGGGGGTCGAGAAGGACGCTCGCGGCAACGTCAAGGCGCTGGCTCCGTACACCTCCTCGGTGGAGGGCGTGTTCGCCGCCGGTGACGCACGGCGGGGGCAGTCGCTGATCGTGTGGGCGATCAACGAGGGCCGCCAGTGCGCGCGCATGGTGGACCGCTACCTGAGGGGACTCGACGGTACCCCCGCCCCCGGCACGCCCCACGACGAGGCGCTGGCCGGCCACAGCGACGCCGACGACGGGCCCGAGGGCCCACCCCAGCACGTTGGCCCCGGCATCGGCGCCGGATGAGCACCTCCGAGAGCGTCTCCGAGCGCGTCTGCCTGATCGGCGCCGGGTCCTCCGGGATCGCGGCCGCCAAGGCCCTGCACGAGCGGGGGATCCCGTTCGACTGCTTCGAGAAGTCCGACCGCGTCGGCGGCAACTGGGTGTTCGAAAACCGCAACGGCATGTCGGCCGCCTACCGGGACCTGTTCATCAACACCTCGCGCCCGCGGATGCAGTACTCGGACTTCCCGATGCCGGACTCCTATCCGGACTTCCCCCACCACACCCAGATCGCCGCCTACTTCGACGATTACGTGGACCACTTCGGGCTGCGTGGGCTGATCGCCTTCAACACCGGCGTGCGGCACGCCGGCCGCGCCCAGGACGGCACCTGGACGGTCGAGCTCGAGGACGGCGAGCAGCGCACCTATGGGGCCGTGGTGGTGGCCAACGGGCACCACTGGGACCCGCGCTGGCCGGAACCGGCCTTCCCCGGATCGGAGGACTTCCCGGGCACCCAGCTCCACGCCCACTCCTACATCGACAACTCGATCTTCAAGGGCCGGAAGGTGGTCATCCTGGGGATGGGGAACTCCGCCATGGACATCGCCGTGGAGTCCTCCTACGTGGCCGAGGAGACCTACCTGGCAGCCCGCAGCGGGGTGTGGATCGTGCCCAAGTACCTGTTCGGCAAACCGGCCGACCAGCTGCGCAACGACCCTCGTGTGCCCTTCAAGGTCCGCCAGCGCTTCGTCAATCAGCTGCTGCGCACCTACAGCGGGCCGCCCGAGCGCTACGGACTGCCGAAGCCCGATCACCGCTTCGGCGAGGCCCATCCCACGGTCTCCGGGCGGATCCTGGATCGCATCCAGCACGGCACGATCGCCCCGAAGCCCAACATCGAGCGCTTCGAGGGGGGCCGGGTACGGTTCGTCGACGCCAGCACCGTGGAGGCCGACGTGGTCGTGTACTGCACGGGCTACAAGATCAGCTTCCCGTTCTTCAGCAAGGACCTGATCGCGGCGCCCGAAAACCGCATCGAGCTGTTCCGCCGGGTCTTCCACCCCGAGATCCCGAACGTGTTCTTCATCGGCCTGCTGCAGCCGCTGGGGGCGATCATGCCGCTGGCCGAGGCCCAGGGGGCGTGGGTGGGGGACTATCTCCTCGGGGATTACGCCCTGCCGCCCTCCGATGAGCTGCGCGCCGACATCGCCGCCGACCAGGCCGCGATGCGGGCCCGCTACGTGGCCTCCAAGCGCCACACGATCCAGGTCGATTTCGACGACTACCTGTACGCGCTCGAGAAGGAGCGCCGGGCGGGAGCCGAGCGGGCCCGCGCCCGCGGCTACGCCAGGCCCGTGCTGTGCCGGACTTCTGCCGTCACAACCGCTTCATAGATCGCTGCCCGATCTGTGCCCGCGAACGGGCGCAGACGCAGCCGCTGCCGGCGTCCTCGGGCAGGAGCCGGCGCAGCCCGGCCCGCCCCGGCGGCGGTCGCTCCGGGAGCCGTTCGGGGAGCTCCTCGTCTGAGTCGCTGCGCGTGCGCCGGGAGCAGCGGGCCCTGCAGGACGGCTACAGCTGCGAGCTGCTGCCGGGGCTCGGCTCCAGCCAGGACGCCGCCCGGCTGGCCGGCGAGATCGCCTTCTCGACCGGGCGGCTGAAGCTGCTCGCCTCGGCTCCCCCGGGGCTGTACGGGCGCCTGCGGGAGCTGGCGGGCGAGGACCTCGAGCGGGCCACCTGGGGGTGCTTCCTGAGCGCCTACCTGTGCCCGCTGCAGGAGGGAGACCCGTTCGCGTCGATCGAGGCGGCGCTGGCGGGATCCGCCGGCCCCGGCGAGCCGCCGGACCTGAGCGGCCTGGCGCTCGGGCCGCGCACCTGCCACGACCCCGAGCGCGGTGCGGCCGCGCTGCGGTCCTACGGCCAGTGGGCCGGGGCCTCCCAGGCCGACGCCTTCCGGGGCGACGCCGGCTGGACACCCGAGCGGCGCTTCGAGCGCATCTTCGAGCGGCTCGCGCTGCCGGGATTCCCGCGCACGGGCCGCTATGACCTGCTCGTAACGCTCGGACGGCTGGGCCTGTATGAGCTGCGCGGCGAGGATCTGCGCCTTGGTGCCGGCCGGGGTCCCTCCGGCGACGACCTCTCGCTGGCCGCCGCCAAGCGGATCTTCGCGATCGGCGATCCGCTGCTGCTCGAGCGCCGCGCAGGGGCTCTCGCGGGGGCGCTGAAGGTGCCGGTGGAAGCGCTGGATCTGGCGCTCGCCAACTGGCAGGCGGGCGAGCGGGCGACGATGGGGGTGCCCGAGCAGACGCTCGATGAGGGGGTCCTCGAGCGAGCCGGGGCGGCCCTCGGCATATAGCCAAAAGTGCCGTCCACACAGGTGCCTACAGTCCGCGGGGAAGTCACCTTCTCATCTATGGGAGTCCCGACGCCACTGTGTTTCATCGAGCCTCAGGATGCGATTCGCGTGATCGTCGGATCCGTGGGCCGCGAGGCGCGCCGCCAGCTGGTCGGCGAGGTTGTGCGTGCCTGGGTGGACGCGATCCCGGAGCAGGAACTCTCGATGCACTACGCCAAGGCGATCGCCGACCTTGACGAGCAGGACCTGAACCTGCTGGCCGCCTGGCACGCCTCGCTGGAGGTGGGCCAGCCGATCGCCAACCTCGAGTTCCTGGTGGGCGTGTTCCCCAGCCTCGGCGACAACCGCCGCGAGGCGCTGAAGATCGCGGCCGGGTTTCGCGGCGAGGAAGCCTTTCAGGCGGGGGTCTCCGAGGACGAGGCGCTTGACACCGTGCTTCCACGGCTCTCCCACGAGCGCGCCGTCGAGCTCGCCAACGAGTGCATCCAGCTCTACATCTGGGACCGCCTGGGCTGCGAGAACTAGACTGGGGCTCGATGGCAGATCCATCGCAGCCACCGGGCCAGGACACCGGCGCCCCCGCGCCGGCCAGCTCGACGTCCACCGCCTCGTCCCTCGGACCGCCGGCCGAGCAGGTCCACACCGGCGTCGCGACGCCCGGTGAGCGGGCGCCAACCGCCGACGGAGGCTCCGGATCGGCTCCCAGCGAGGAGGACGTGCTGGACGCGCTGTCCAACGTGATCGACCCCGAGCTGGGCCTCGACTTCGTCGAACTTGGCCTGATCTACGGCGTCGAGTTGACGGGCGGGGAGGTGCGTGTGACCTTCACCCTCACCACCCCGGCGTGCCCGATCGGCCCCCACGTGACCGAACAGATCGAGGAATTCGTGGGAGAACTGGAAGGCGTCACAAGCGTCTCCACCGAGATGGTCTTCGTCCCTCCGTGGTCGCCGGAGCGGATGTCCGAGGACGCGAAGTTCGCGCTCGGGTTCTAGACCGTCGCCGTCTGCTGCTCGCGAGCGAGCCTGATCAGCGTCTGCAACTCGGCGGAGATGTTCTCAGCGATCGTGTCGATGTCCGGTAGGGCGTCGAAGTCGCCCAGCAGACCGAAGTTCATCTGGCCGTTGTAGGACATGATCGCGATCGCCATGGCGTGGTTTTCCGGCAGGAAGGCCACCGGGATCGCCTGCAGCATCTCCCTGCCCAGGACATAGAGCGGGAACTGAGGGCCGGGGACGTTGGTGACGATCAGGTTGAAGAGCCTGGTGGAGAAGTTCAGGCGGGAGGCCTGGGCCAGGATTGTGGGCGGGGCGAAGTTCTGGGCTCCGGCGATCACCTCCGCTCCGACCGCCTGCTTGGACTCCTTCAGGCCGTCCATCGCGTTGGACACGAAGCGCAGGCGATTGAGCGGGTCGGCGATGTAGATCGGCAGCGGGCCCCGCATCACCACGATGCGGTTGCCCCCGTCGTGCTCGCCCTCGTGGCGGACCGAGACGGGCACCAGCGCCCGCATCTCGACCCCGTCGGTGCGACGTCCCCGCGAGATCAGCCAGGAGCGCAGAGCCCCTGCCACGACCGCCAGCACTACGTCGTTGACGGTCCCGCCGAAGGCGTTCTTGACGGTTTTGAAGTCCTCGAGATCGTTGGTCACCGCGACGAACCGCCGGTGGGGTCCGATCGGGACGTTCAGGGGCGTTTCGGGTGCCGGGTTGAGGCCGGCCCAGATCAGCTCCCCGATGCCCTCGGCGGCTTCGCGGGCGCGGTCCAGCGCCCACTCGGGGCGGGCGAGGGCCGTAAAGGCCCCCTCCAGCAGTGAGACCCCGGCGCGGAACGCCCCCTCCAGGCCCGCGGCGAGCAGGGCGACGGTGCCCGGCTCAGGGTGGGGCTGCCAGGCGGCACGCCCGGAGGGCAGGGGGGTGGGCTCGGGGGACAGGTCGAACAGCACCGTCGCGAGGTCCACGCCCGCGATCCCGTCGATCAGCGAGTGGTGGGTCTTGGTGATCAGCGCGAAGCGGTTGTCCTCCAGGCCCTCGATCAGCCACATCTCCCACAGCGGCTTGGTTCGGTCCAGCTGCTGGGAGAAGATGCGGGCCGTGAGGTCCTGCAGCTGATCCATACCTCCCGGAGCCGGCAGGGCGGTGTGGCGGACGTGGTACTCGAGGTTGAAGTCGGGGTCGTCCACCCACACCGGGCGGCCGCTGTCGACGGCCGTGTGGGCCAGCTTGTGGCGGTAGCGGGGGACCAGGTGCAGGCGCCGGCGGATCTGCTCGAGGAACTCGTCCATCGACGGCGGGGGGCCCTCGACGATCGTGAGGCCGCCGATGTGCATGTGCGAGACGGGGCCCTCCTGGTGCAGGAAGGAGGCGTCGACTGGGGTCAGCCGATCGAGGTGGCGCTGCGGCACGGGCTTAGAGTAGCTCGCCCGCGCCTACAATGGTGTCCGTGCCGAACACGGTCGAGAAGCTGCTGCTGGCAGCCCCCCGTGGCTATTGCGCAGGCGTCGACCGGGCCGTCCAGACGGTCGAACGGGCCCTGCAGATCCACGGTGCCCCCGTGTATGTCCGCAAGGAGATCGTCCACAACAAGCACGTCGTGGAGGCCCTGCGCGAGAGCGGCGCGATCTTCGTGGACGAGCACACCGAAGTGCCCGAGGGGGCCGTGTGCGTGTTCTCGGCCCACGGCGTCTCCCCGAGCGTCCGTGAGGGGGCCGACAAGCGGAGTCTGCACACGATCGACGCCACCTGCCCGCTGGTCACGAAGGTGCATCGTGAGGCGGTCCGCTTCGCTGAGGACGGCTACACGATCGTGCTCGTGGGCCACGACGGCCACGAGGAGGTGGAAGGCACGATGGGGGAGGCCCCGGATCGGATCGTGCTGGTCCAGAGCGAGCAGGACGTGGACGAGCTCGAGGTCGAGGACGCCGAGCACATCGCCTACGTGACCCAGACGACCCTGGCGGTGGACGAAACGGCGTCGATCATCGCCCGCCTGCAGGAGCGCTTTCCCAGCATCGTGGGTCCGCGCACCGACGACATCTGCTACGCCACCACCAACCGCCAGGCGGCCGTCAAGGACATGGCCGGACTATGCGACGTGCTGCTCGTGATCGGCTCGCGCAACTCCTCCAACTCCAAGCGACTGGTGGAGGTCGCCCGCGATCTGGGCACCGAGGCCTACCTGATCGACAACGTCGGGGAGGTGCAGGAGGCGTGGCTGCAGGGGGCCCGGGTGGTCGGCATCTCCTCGGGCGCCAGCGCACCCGAGAACCTCGTCGTGGAGCTGGTGGACTTCTTCCGCGAGCGCGGCGTGAGCGACATCTCAGAGCACGAAGTCAGTCGCGAGGACGTCCGCTTCATGCTCCCCAAGCAGATCCGCGAACACGCCCCCGCCTGAACGGGCGGCGCGCGGCGTCGCGCCCCCGCGTGAGCAGGGACGCGCCGGCGGTTTTCTCAGGTGTGGGCCGAGAAGCTGGTCGAGCCGCTGCACTCGGCGGCTTCGGTGCGGATCGTGCCGCTGACCTTGCTGCCGGAGAAGTGGCCCGAGATGACCTGGGTGATGGGCGCCGGGCCCACCGATTTGCTGAAGCGTTCCTGGATCGTCGCCTTAAAGGAGCCGTTCCCGGAGATCGTCGCCGGGCTCGTTTCCGCCACGTGCACCTGCTCCTGGGTGGAGCAGTAGAAGAGCGGGCGGCCGAAGGACAGGTGGACGCTGACCTTCTTGCCGTTGGAGGACACCTTGAGGCTGATCGAGTGGCTGACCACCTTGACCTTGTGGTGTTCGCTTTCCTGGCCCGTCGTGGACGAGCTGCCCGAGTAGGTCTTGCCCTTCAGTGCGCCGGCGAATGCGACCCCGGCGAGGGCGAGCGTGAGGGCGATGGTGAGAGCGAGTGTGCGCGAAGCCATGTGCTTGCGAGTCCTTTCGTGGTCTGAGGCCTGAATTCCTCTCCGGCGGGACGTCCGTGTCTCCGGAAGGGCGGGATTATCGCAAAGGCCTCGCCGGCGCGAGCCGGTTCCCGAGGACGTGGGTGGATCCTTGCAGGACCGGCAGCTGATTCGCCCTGGAGTCTTGCGGCAATCGGCACAAGCGCATGCCGGAGAGCTTCAGGACCCAGCGGGGGCGGGAGGGCCGAAACGGCCGCCGACCCTGGACGGACGCGCTCCCGGGCCCAAAACGTCCAGGTTTTGCAAGGCCGCACGCTACCCCTTCCCATGCCAGCCGGCCATGGTTATGATCGGCCGCTCGAAGAGATGCGGCAGGCCCGATGGATCGGGCCGAACGCTCATTGGAGAACCAACAGGCCGGATGGCTGACATGCAGTCGAAATCGCGATGGATCGCGCGCAGAGCTCTCCTCAGAGGAGTCGCGCTGACGCTCGGGGCTGCGCTTGCGCTGGTGGTGGTCCCGGTGGCCACTTCGGCAGCAGCGATCTCGATCACAGAACCGGGTGAGGGAGCGACCACCGGGCCGCTGCCATCGTTTGCAGGGACGACCGAACTCGAACTCGGGCCGGTGACCGTCGAGCTCTACCAGGGCTCAACCGCCTCGGGCACGCCCACGCCCCTCGTCGCGCTCGGACCGAGCGGAGGCCTGTGGACAGCCGCCGACGAAAGTCCGCTGGAAGCGGGCGAATACACTGCGGTCGCCGAACAGGAAGGCGAAGAACCGAGCGGCGGACGCCACTTCTCGGTCAGCACCGAAGCGCCCACGGTGTCGCTCAAAGGTCCCAGCTCGCCGACCAGCGATACGACCCCCTCGTTCAGCGGCACCGCCAGCGAAACCGAACCGGTCACCGTCAAGGTCTACAGCGGCACCAAAACCACGGGCAGCCCGGTGGCCACCGCGGCAGCCGCCGTCAAAGGGACCAAATGGGGGCCGGTGTCCCCGGCGCCGGCACTGACGGAAGGCGACTACACGGCCATCGCCGTGGAGCCGAGCTCGCTCGGGAACAAACCCGGGGAAAGCTCGCCCGTGAAGTTCACGGTGGAAACGAAATCCCCGACGGTGACGTTGGAAACCCCGACCAGCCCGTCGAAACTCCGCTCGCCGACGTTCAGCGGCACCGCCAGCGCGGAAGCCCCGGTGGTGGTCGAGATCTTCGAAGGGACGGAAGCGAAAGGGACCCCGGTCTCAAAAGCCACCGCCGCGGGCACCGGCGGGGCCTTCACCACCGGAGCCGCGAGTCCCGAGCTCGCGACCGGGAACCACACGTACACGGCCGTGGCCACCCAGGAAAGCCCGTCCGGCCTGAAAGAAGGGGAATCAGAAGAAGTCACGTTCGTGGTCGACACCGAAGTGCCGAAACTGAACCTGCAGCCGATCAAAGCGCGCTCGAGGGTCAACAAACCGACCTTCCACGGCGAAGTGCTCACCGAACCCGGGACCGTGACGGTGCACGTGTTCAGCGGCAAAGAAGCGAAAGGCACGGAAGTCGCGTTCTACGAAGTCGCCGCGCCCGAAGTGGGCGTCGAATGGAAAGTGGTGGCCTCGCCGGCCCTCCCGGACGGCGTCTACACGGCCCAGGCCACTGAGCAGAGCTCGCTCGGCAACGGGACCGGCAAAAGCGAAACGCGGACCTTCGAAATCGACACCGAACCACCGGAAGTGACCCTGAAAGCGCCGCCGGCGCGGTCGGGCGTGAACGAACCCGCGTTCAGCGGGACGGTCAGCGAACCCGGCCCGGTGACGGTGCACGTGTATGCGGGCAAAGAAGCGAAAGGCACCGAAGCCGGCACCTACGAAGTCACGGTCGCCGCCGCCGGCAAATGGGAAGTAACGGCTTCGCCGGGGCTGGCGGACGGGACATACACGGCGGTCGCGACCGAGCTGAGCGGCCTGGGGAACGAACCCGGCGCGAGCGAATCGCGGACCTTCGAAATCAACACGCAGCCACCGGAAGTGACGCTCGAAGGCGTGCCCACGCCCTCCAAAAACACCAGCCCCTCGTTCAGCGGGACCGCGAGCGAAACCAAGAACGTCATGGTCAAGGTCTACAAAGGCACGACCGCCACGGGCTCCCCTGTTGCCACGGCCGAAGGTCCGGTGTCGGGCGGCCATTGGAAAACCCCGAGCCTCTCGGCGACGCTCGAAACCGGCAAATACACAGCCGTCGCCGGCGAGCCCAGCTCGATCGGCAACGAAGAAGGCCACAGCGAACCGGTCACCTTCGAAGTCAACACCAGCTCGCCGGTCGTGACCCTGGCGACGCCGACGACACCCTCCAACAACCGCACGCCCAGCTTCACGGGGACCGCCAGCGCCAACACCGAAGTGGTGGTCCACATCTACGAAGGCACGAAAGCCGAAGGCACGCAGGTGGCCACGGCGACCGCCACGGGCACGGAAGGAGCGTGGAGCTCGGCAGCGGCCAGCCCGATTCTGCTGACCGGCAAACACACGTATGCCGCGATCGCGACCCAGGCGAGCCCCCTCGGCAACGCGGAAGGCAAATCGAACGTGGTCACGTTCGTGGTCAACACGAACCCGCCCACGGTGACCCTGAAAGCGATCCCGACGCCGTCGAACGACACCACGCCCACGCTCGAAGGCACCGCCACCGGTACCAGGAACGTCGTGGTCAAGGTCTACAAAGGCGCCACCGTCTCGGGCTCTCCTGTGGCGACCGCGGAAGCCACGGTCGGGTCGAGCAAATGGGGCCCCGTGAGCTCCTCTCCGGCTCTCACGAGCGGCACCTACACCGCCCAGGCCGAAGAGGAAAGCGCGATCGGCAACGGGCCGGGGAAGAGCGAAACGCAGAGCTTCGTGGTCAACACGAGCCCACCCGAAGTGACGCTGAACTCCGTCGAAACGCCGTCCAAGAACCAGAAACCCTCGTTCAGCGGCACCGCCAGCGAAGCGGAAGCGGTGAGCGTCGAAATCTTCGAAGGCGAAAAAGCGGAAGGCGCGCCGGTGCAGACGGTCCCGGCGAACGTCACGTCGGGCAGCTGGGGCCCGGTCAGTCCCGCGAGCGCTCTCAAAAGTGGGACGTATACGGCCGTGGCGACCGAGCCGAGTTCGCTCGGCAACAAAAAGGGCCAGAGCAGCCCGGTCATCTTCGTGGTCGACACCTCCTCGCCGAAAGTGACGCTCAGCACCCCGGCGAGCCCCTCCAACGACCAGGCGCCGACCTTCACCGGCACGGCCAGTGCCACCACCAACGTCGTGGTCCACATCTACGAAGGCACCAAAGCGGAAGGCACGCAGCTGGCCAGCGCGACCGTGAAAGGCACCGGCGGCGCGTTCACGACCGGCGAAGCCGGCCCGCCCCTCCCGAGCGGCAAACGCACCTTCGCGGCCCAGGCCACACAGGAAAGCCCGCTAGGCAACCCGGAAGGCAAATCCAACGTGGTCACGTTCGTCGTGAACACGAACCCGCCGACCGTGACCCTGAACGCGATCACGACCCCCACCGGCAACACGACCCCTTCGTTCAGCGGCACGGCGAGCGAAACGCACGGCGTGGTCGTCAAGGTCTACAAAGGCTCCGAAGCCAAAGGGACGCCGTTCGCGATCACCGAAGAAGCCCCGGTCGCCTCCGAAAAATGGGGCCCCGCGAGCTCCACCACGCCCCTGATCGAAGGCGAATACACAGCCGTCGCGTCCGAGCCGAGCAGCCTCGGCAACGGGGAAGGCAAAAGCTCGGCGATCAAATTCACGGTCATCACCAAGCCGCCCACGGTGACCTTGAACGAACTCGAATCGCCGTCCAAGGACACCACGCCCTCCTTCAGCGGCACCGCGACCGACACAACGACCGTAACCGTCAAGGTCTACGTAGGAACGAAAGCCCAAGGCACGGTGCTGGAAACGCTCGAAGCGACGCCGAAAAGCGGCAGCTTCGCGACGGCGGCCCTCAAAAAAGCGCTCGGCGACGGCCTCTACACGGCAGCCGCCACAGAGCCGAGCTCGCTCGGGAACCCAGCGGGGACGAGCAACGCCGTCACGTTCGACGTCGACACGGCCCCGCCGACGGTGACGCTGAACGCCGTGTCGACGCCGTCCAGCAACACGACGCCCTCGTTCGGCGGGACCGCGAGCGAATCCGAACAGGTGACCGTCAACATCTACAAAGGCGCCAAACCCGAAGGGACGGTGGTGACGAGCGCTACGGCGGAAGTCATCTCGCGCAACTGGAGCACGAGTGCCCTGGGCAAAGCGCTTACGAGCGGCGAATACACCGCCCAGGCGGTCGAGCCCAGCTCGATCGGCAACGGACCCGGTAAAAGCGAACCGCGGACGTTCATGATCAACACCAAACCGCCGGAAGTGACGCTGGCCACGGTGCCGACTCCGTCGAACGACACGACGCCCTCCTTCAGCGGGTCGGCGAGCGAATCCAACCCGGTGACGGTGAAGGTCTACACAGGCTCGAAAGCCGAAGGCTCACCGCTAGAGAGCGTGGAAGCGCCGGTCTCCGGCGGCAAATGGGGCTCCGTCAACGCCTCGCCGGCGCTGACGAACGGCACCTACACGGCCGTGGCGGAAGAGAACAGCTCGCTCGGCAACGGCTTCGGCAAAAGCGAAACGCGGACCTTCGTGATCAACACCCTTCCGCCGGAAGTGACCCTGAACGCGGTCTCGACGCCCTCGAACGACACCACGCCGTCGTTCAGCGGGACCGCCAGCGAATCCAACCCGGTGACCGTGAAGGTCTACAAAGGCTCGAAAGCCGAAGGCTCGCCGGTGGCGACCGCGGAAGGGACCGTCAAAACGGGCAAATGGGGACCCGTGAGCTCTGCGACCGAACTGACGGGGGGGACCTACACGGCGGTGGCGGAAGAGAACAGCTCGCTCGGCAACGGCTTCGGCAAAAGCGAAACCCGGACCTTCGTCGTCAACACGAACGCTCCGGAAGTGACCCTCAACGTGGTGCCGACACCGTCGAGCGACACCACGCCCTCCTTCAGCGGAACCGCGAGCGAACTGCTGGCCGTGACGGTGAACGTCTACAAAGGTTTGAAAGCCGAAGGCGCGCCCGTGGCGACGGCAGAAGCGGGCGTTCTGCTGGGCAAATGGGGCCCCGTCAGCTCTTCGCCCGCGCTCAAAAGCGGGACCTACACGGCGGTGGCGGAAGAGCACAGCTCGCTCGGGAACCCCACCGGCAAGAGCGAACCGCGGACCTTCGTTATCAACACCGAACCGCCCGAAGTGACCCTGAGCGCGGTGCCGACGCCCACGAACGACACCGCGCCTGCCTTCAGCGGGACCGCGAGCGAATCCAACCCTGTGACGGTCAACGTCTACAAAGGCTCGAAAGCGGAAGGCTCGCCGGTGGCCACCGCGGAAGGGACCGTCAAAGCGGGCAAATGGGGCCCGGTGAGCTCCTCGACGGTGCTCACGAGCGGTACCTACACGGCCGTGGCCGAAGAGAACAGCTCGCTCGGAAACGGGTTCGGCAAAAGCGAAACGCGGACGTTCGTGATCAACACCGTCCCGCCGGAAGTGACGCTGGCCGCCGTGCCGACGCCTTCGAACACCGTCAAACCCGCGTTCAGCGGAACGGCGGGCGAAACGCTGCCGGTGACCGTGAAGATCTACAGCGGGACCAAAGCCGAAGGCTCACCGTTGGCGACCGCGGAAGGACCCGTGAAAACGGGCAAATGGGGCTCGGTGAGCTCCTCGACGCCGCTCACAACCGGCACCTACACCGCCGTCGCGGAAGAGGAAAGCTCGCTCGGGAACCCGAACGGCAAAAGTGAACCGAGGACCTTCGTGATCAACACCGAACCGCCGGAAGTGACGCTGGCCGCCGTGGCGACGCCGTCGAACGACACGACGCCGTCGTTCAGCGGGACTGCGAGCGAATCCAACTCGGTGACGGTCAAGGTCTACAAAGGCACCGAAGCGAAAGGCGCGTCGGTGGCCACGGCGGAAGCGCCCGTGTCGGGCGGCAAATGGGGTCCCGTCAGCTCCTCGCCCGCGCTCACTAGCGGGACCTACACGGCCGTGGCGGAAGAGAACAGCTCGCTCGGAAACGGCTTCGGCAAAAGCGAAACGCGGACCTTCGTGGTCAACACCGAACCGCCGGAAGTGACGCTCACACCGATCAAATCTCGCTCCAAGGTCACGAAACCGACGTTCCACGCAAAAGTGAGCGAAGCCGGGCCCGTGACCGTGCACGTGTTCTCGGGCAAAGAAGCGAAAGGAACGGAAACCGCGAAATACACCGTCACGGCGACCGCCCCCGGCGAATGGGACGTGGTGGCCTCCCCGGCGCTCGCGAACGGGACCTACACGGCGATTGCCACCGAGCCCAGCGCCCTCGGCAACGACGATGGCAAGAGCGAAACACGGACGTTCGAAATCGACACCGAACCGCCGGAAGTGACGTTGGCCGCGGTAGCGACCCCGTCGAACAACGTCGAAACCCTCCTTCAGCGGGACCGCGAGCGAATCGCTTCCGGTGACCGTGAAGATCTACAGCGGCTCGAAAGCGGAAGGCCCGCCGGTGGCGACCGCGGAAGGGCCCGTGTCGGGCGGCAAATGGGGTGCCATCAGCTCGTCGACCCCGCTCACGAGCGGCACCTACACGGCGGTTGCGGTCGAGCAGAGCTCGCTGGAAAATGCGGCCGGCGAAAGCGCGCCGGTCACCTTCGTGATCAACACGAGCCCTCCGGAAGTCGCTATCGAACCGGCGCCGCCGGCACGGTCGAAGGAAAACAAACCGACGTTCAAAGGCACGGCCAGCGAAGCCGGGACGGTCACGGTCAAGGTCTACAAGGGCACAGAAGCGAAAGGCGAAGAAGCCGCCAAACTGAGCGCCACGGTCTCGGAAGGCAAATGGACGGCGAGCATTACGGGCACCCTCACGGATGGCAAATACACGGTCCAGGCGACCGAGCAGAGCGCGCTCGGGAACGGGCCAGGGAGCAGCGCGGCCGACCAGTTCGAAGTCTTCACGAAACCGCCCACGGTCACGATGGAAGAACTGGCGGCCCGTTCGAAGGAAAACAAACCGACGTTCAAAGGCACGGCGAGCGAACCCGGCCCGGTCACGGTCCACGTCTTCAAGGGCAAAGAAGCGAAAGGCACCGAAGCGACGAAACTGACCGCGACGGTGGGACCCAAAGGCGAATGGTCGGTATCGCCGGCGACGGCGCTCGCGGATGAAACGTATACCGCGGTCGCGACCGAGCCGAGCGCGATCGCGAACGAACAGGGCGAAAGCAAACCTCCGCGGACGTTCGAAGTCTTCACCGGTCCCCCGACCGTGAAGATCACCCAGGGCGCGAAAGAACGCTCGAACGTCAAACTCCCGGCCTTCGAAGGAGAAGCCAGCGAAACCGAACCCGTGACGGTCCATATCTACGAAGGCGTTGGGACGTCCGGGACAGAAGTCGCCTTGCTGGCGGCGACCGTCTCCGGCGAACACAAATGGCACGTGACCGCCACGACGGCGCTCGCGGACGGGAAGTACACCGTCCAGGCCACCGAGCCGAGCTCGCTGGGGAACGCGACCGGCAAGAGCGAACCGCCGCAGACATTCGAAGTCTTCTCGAAACCGCCGACGGTGACGATGGAAGCGCTGGAACCCCGATCGAACAAGAACGAACCGAAGTTCAAAGGCACGGCCAGCGAACCGGGCGTGGTAACGGTGCGCGTCTTCAAGGGCAAAGAAGCGAAAGGCACCGAAGCGGCGAAACTGACGGCGACGGTAGGGGCCAAAGGAGAATGGTCGGTCTCCCAGGCATCGCCGCTGCCCGACGAAACCTATACGGCGATCGCATCCGAGCCGAGCGCGATCGGCAACGAAGAAGGCAAGAGCGAAGTGCGGACCTTCGAAATCTTCACCAAGCCCCCGACGGTCAAGATCACCCACGGCCCCGAACCCCGTTCGAGGGTGAGCGAACCCATCTTCGAAGGCGAAGCCAGCGAAACGGAACCCGTCACGGTGCACATCCACGAAGGCTCCAACGCGTCGGGGCCGGAAGTCACCTCGCTGAAAGCGACCGTGACCGAACACAAATGGCGCGTCACGGCGACGAAACTTCCGGACGGCACCTACACTGCCGTCGCGACCGAGCCCAGCTCGATCGGCAACGAAGCGGGGGAAGGCTCGTGGCCGACGTTCGAAATCGACACCAAAGCCCCCGTGCTCGAATGCGCCGCGCCGCAGGCGAAGTCGGGCAACGCCACGCCGGCGTTCAGCGGCACCTCCAACGAATCGGGCGTGGTCGTGGTAAATATCGTGGACGTCGAAACCTCTAAACCGGTGGAAACGTTCGAAGCTCATCCCACGGCCAAAGGGCCGGGTTTCTCGTGGACCACGGCCCACGTGAGTCCGGAACTGCTGGATGGGGTCTACAGGGAGACCGCGACGCAGAAGAGCAGCCTCGTCGGTAACGCCGAAGCGTCATGCAGCCACGAATTCGAAGTGATCGCCGGGGGACCGACGGTGTTCCTGAACTCCGTGGAATCGCCGTCGAAGGTCACGACGCCCACGTTCTCCGGCACGACGAGCGAAAAGGCACCCGTCACGGTGGTGGTGTACGAAGGCCCCACCCCGGAAGGCATAATCGTGGCCACCACGCTCCCAACCGAAGTCACGGGCAGTAGCTGCTCGCTGAAAGTCCCATGCAAATGGTCCGTCGCGGTGACCGAACTGTTCAAAGGACAGGCCAACCACGTCTATACGGCGGTCGCGGAGCAGACAAGCAAACTCACGAGCCTCGAAGGCGTCAGCGAACCCCAGACCTTCGAAGTCGACACGAGGCCGCCACGGGTCACGATCACCCCGATAGGCCCACAGGTGGGCGAACCGGGAGACCGCCCGACGTTGACCGGCACGGCCACCGATCCGAAGGAAGAAGTCACCGTGCGCCTCTCCAAGGTTGTCGGTGCGAAAGAAGAATCAGTCGCCAGCATGAAAGCGCCCGTGAACGGCGGGCGCTGGGCGGTCCAGGTTCCGAGCGTCCTCAAAGAAGGGAAGTACACGGCGCTCGCCACGCAGCCGAGCTCGCTCAAGAACCCGACCGGCGAAAGCCTCCCGATGACTTTCGAAGTGATCACCACGCCAGCAATGGTCACGCTGAGGGAAATCCCCAGCCCGACGAGCGACGCGGCGCCGTCCTTCAGCGGTACGGCGACCGACCCGAAGGAAAAGGTGGTGGTGCGGGTGTACGCGGGGTCGCAGGCCGAAGGTACGCCGGTGGCGAGCACCGAAGCAGACACGGAAAACGGGCAGTGGTCCTCGCCAACGCTGGCGGCGAACGAAGGCGAGTCGCTGGAAGATGGGGAATACACGGCGATCGCCGAACAGAAGAGCTTCTTGAAAAACAAGCCGGGCACGAGCGTTCCGATTCACTTCACGGTCGAGGTGCAGCCGCCCACGGTCTCCGAAGTCACCGCCTCGGCCAACCGCACGGCGGCGATCGTGAATGCGACCGTCGACGCCAACGGGGGCCGCCTGAGCGTGTGCCGGTTCGAATATGGCACCACGACCGGCTACGGCAGGGAAGCTCAATGCGCCTTCGAGGTGGGGACCGCCGGCGCCGGCAACCCTGGATGCGCCTTCGCATTTCCGGCCTCAACTCCGGAATGCGAATTCCCGCTGGACCGCGGAGTGCCGATGTTCGCCCGGGTCAACCGCCTGTCGGCCGGGACCGCCTACTTCTTCCGCATCGTGACCGAAAACGAGCACGGCAACGGGAATCAGGCGACGGGCGAAGGCTCCTTCAGGACGGCGAATCCGGAAGTCGTCGAAGAAACGCCCACGCAACAGACGAAAACACCCCAGAACTCCACCACCACGGGCCCGAGCGACGCCGTGCTGGCCGCCACGATCGTCAAGGAGCTCGCTCCGAGCGGAAAGAACGCGTCGATCTCGAAGCTGCTGAAGAGCGGCGGCTACCGGCTCGCCTTCAAGCTCCAAGCGGGCGGGACCGCGATGATCGGCTGGTACTACCTGCCCAAGGGCGCGAGCCTGACGAAGAAGTCCGCCAAGGGCCGCAAGCCGGTGCTCGTAGCCGCCGGCAAAGCAACGGTCTCGGCCTCGCTCGGAGCGACCGTCAAGATCGGCCTCACGCCGGCCGGCCGCAAGCTGCTGAAGAGTCTCGGCAAGATCAAGCTGACGGCCAAGTGCACGTTCACGCCGATCGGCAAGACGACGCCGATCGTGAGCTACCAGACCTTCACGCTCAAGCGTTAGCCCGCCCAGCGGCCCCCGGAGCCCCGGATCGGGGCCCCTCCGGCAAGCCATCCGACCGGGGGTTTAGCTTGTGCGTCATCGGGGAACCACCCCGAGCCAAAAACAACGCAATTTGCGGTGTTTCTAGCGCTCAAAGGGACCCCGAAGTGATATTCAACAAGGTCGACATGCCCGCGGAGGAGAGCCCATTGGGGCTGGTTCTCCTGGAGATCCGCTTCGGGAAGCTCCGGAGCAGCGGGTTGCCAACGAAAACAGTCCACTGGAGGAACTAATGACTAGTGTCATGGAAAGACGCAACCTCGTGGCGGGTCTCGCGATGCTCATTGTCGCCATCTTCGCGCTCACGGGTACCGCGTCCGCGCGGCTCGCCCATCACAAACGGGCCAAAGGCCCGGCGAGCGAGCAGACGGGCGACCCCCACGAAACGTGTGTAGTTCACGCGCTACCCTCGTCCTTCATGGACCAGGGCGAGTTCGGGGCCGCTTCGAGCGTCGCCGACGTCGTGGAAGTGGAGTGCGAATCGGTGTACGCCGAGAAGACCGTCACGATCAGTGACGACGAGCTCTACAACCAATGCGACAAGAAGCTGTACTGGGCCACGCCGTCGGCATACGACGACAAAACCACAGGGCCCAGCACCAAAGTCGAATTGGACAACGACGGCAACGCCACGGTAGTGCTGTTCGGTGGACCATCGTGCGCAGCGGCCTCAACCCTGCTCGCGGCCCATCTGGACGTCGCTCCGTTCACGACGACCGTGACCGCGTTCGAAGTGCTGCCGCCTCGACCGACCCCCGAAGGCGTAACTGCCTCGCCGGCCGGGAAGATCGAGGGCGAGGTCAACAGCGACGTGGCGACGATCGTCCAGGTCGAGTTCAACCCGGTGTTCGCCGAGGAACCGGTCAACATCAACGCGAGTCAGCTGTTCTCGCGCTGCCACATCGCGCCGAAACTGTTCTTCGTGACGATGGAAGAAGACGGACCGCGGATCGCGTCCGAGGAAAGCGAAGAACTGATCGGGCTGAAGCTCGACAACGACGGGAACGCATTCGTCGTGCTGTTCGGAACCGCCTCGTGCGCGTCAGGCCCGGTGATGATCGAAGCCAGCCTCGAAAACGCGCCGTACACGACGCACACGACGATGTTCGAAGTCGAACCGCCGATCCCGACGAACGAAGCGCCGACGACCCCGTAGGCAGGGCGATCGGACAAGACTGGGCACTCAGCCCAGCGAGATGAGCCTCGAGGGCCCCGGGATGACCTCCCGGGGCCCTTCTTTTCGGGCTCGAGCCCACGGCCCCCGCGAGCAGGCCGACGTCACAGGAGGCGCCCCCGAACGGGACGGCGAGCGCCCTTCGCGGGCGCCTGCGTCGGGGCTCCGAGCAGGCTTCGGGTCGCCGCTTGACAGCCCTTCCCAGAGGCCCTAATGTCGTTGTTGAAGCGCTCCCCAGGGCTGGCGACCAAGACTCAAGGAGGAAGCTTGTCGGCATCACCCAGGCCCAGCGCTGGTCTACGCCGGCGCATTACGATTCTGCTGGCCGTCCTAGGCGGTCTCCTCGTGCTGCTCGGAGCCGGCGCGCCGCTCGCGCTCGCGGAACCGGCCTACGACGTCGAACCGCCGGAAGTCGAAGTGGCCCCGGGCAATCGGCTGGTGTGCTCGCCGGGCAGCTGGGAAGGCGCGGGCATCCAGTTCTCCTACACGTGGCTGAGAAACGGCTCGACATGGGCGACGGGCCCCGTCTACAACCTCACGAGCGCCGACAAGGGCTCCACCTTCACGTGCATCGTTCTGGGCAAAAACAGCCAAGGCTCAGAAGAAGAAGAAAGCTGGAACGCGGTCGAAATACCCGGCGGCGCCGCGAAAGCACCGGTCAACACGGCCCCTCCCGAAGTGTCGGGCACGGCGAAAGTCAACGAAACTCTCAAATGCAGCAGCGGCACCTGGACGGGCACGCCGGCACCGACGTATACCTACAAGTGGCTGCGCGAAGGTGCCACGATCGAATCGGCGACCGCGGCGACCTACACGGTTCGCTCCGAAGACCAGGGCTACTCGCTGGCCTGCAGCGTGACAGCCACGAACTCTGCCGGTTCCGTGGCCAAGCAGAGCAGCAACACCGTGACGGTGAGCGGCACCGCGCCCACGGACGGGACGACGCCGCCCCGCGTGGAAGGCAGCGGCGCGGTCGGTCAACAGCTGACGTGCAAACCAGAACACTGGAACGGGTCGCCATCGCCGGCCTTCACCTACAAGTGGCTTCGCAGCGGCACCAAAGAAGTCGTCGGCAGCGGCGCGACCTACACGGTCGAAGAAGCAGACCGACTGCACGGGCTCTCCTGCGAAGTCACCGGCGAAAACGCCTACGGAAAAGCGACTGCGAAAAGCTCCAACGAAGTCCAAGTTCCCGGCACCCCGCCCAGCAACACCGAACTCCCTAAGGTCGTCGGTGCCGCGGAAGTGGGCGGCAAACTGACCTGCGAACCGGGCAAGTGGTCCGGTGTTCCGGCTCCGGAATTCCAATATCAGTGGCTGCGCGACGGCCAGTCGATCGCGACAGGTCCCACCTACAAAGTCGTGGCGGAAGATTCCGGACGCCAGATCGCGTGCGAAGTCAGAGCGAGCAACTCTCTCGGCAAAGAAGTCGCTGCCGTCGAGTAGGCCGGTGAGCATCCCCGGCGAACCGCCCCATGAAAAATCCATCCCTCGGAACACGGCGCCTCCGATGGTGTCACCCAAACAACCAACGCTTGGAAGCACCCTCACCTGCTCTTCGGGCGCGTGGACCGAAGAACCGCCGGTCGAAAGCTACTCCTACGAGTGGATCCGGGAAAGCAAAGTCCTCGCCACCACACCCAGCTACAAAGTTGCGGCTGCCGACCTGGGCACGCAGATCACCTGCCAGGTGGCCGCCAAAAATGCTCTCGGGACGGGACGCGCGAACAGCGAACCCGTCCTGGTAAAAGGCCTCAAGCCGGAAGCAAAGAGCCCGCCCAGCATCAGCGGAGCCGCGGTGGTGGGCGAAACGCTGACCTGCTCTGCCGGCACCTGGGAAGCAGCCCCGAAACCGACGTTCCGCTACCACTGGCTCGGCGTCAGCGGGACGCCGTCCGGGAACAGCTATGTGATCCTGAAGAGCGACAAGGGTCGCCAGCTGGTGTGCGAAGTGACGGCCACCAATGTCGAAGGGAGAACGTCGGCGAAGAGCGCCGCCGTCGAAGTCCCCGCGATCCCTCCGCGGGTCGTAAAAGCTCCGAGCATCTCAGGCGGTTCCTCGCCCGCGGTCGGCACGGTGCTGAGCTGCAGCAGCGAATGGTCCGGCGAACCTACTCCGACGCTCACATACGTGTGGCTGACCAACGGCGGTCCGATCGAAGGCGCGAACACCAACACCTACACGGTCAGGAAGTTCGACGAGGGACACCTGCTCGCATGTGAAGTGGTCGCGGCAAACCCGGCGGGCACCGAACGGGCTGTCAGCCCGCGTGTCCACGTGCCGGGGAGCCCTCCGGAAAACGTGGAACCGCCGACCGTGACGGGCGAGCCGCAGGTGGGCGAACAGCTGAGCTGCAACCCCGGGCTGTGGCGCGGCAAGCCCTCGCCGACGCTCACATACCAGTGGCTGATCAACGAGCAGGAAGTCGCGGGCGCGACCGAAGACACCTTCGTAGCCGAACAGGAAGACCTCGGCGCCAGCGTCTCCTGCGAGGTGATCGCCACCAACAGCGAAGGAAGCAGCGAAGCGTGGAGCGAAAACGCCCCCCAGATCGTTCCGAGGGCGGTCCGGAAACTCGAAGTGCTCCCCAACCCCCCGTTCGTCAAGGAAGGCCCCAAGCCGCCCACCGCCGCCCAGATCCTCGCAGCTCTGCAGAAGCAGCTCACGGCGGCACTGAAGGGAGCTCACCGCAGCGGCCTGCTGAAGCACGGTTCCTACTCCTTCTCGTTCCTGCCGCCGACCGGCGGAAAGCTGGAATTCCTCTGGTACCAGACGCCGAAGGCCTCGAAAACGAGCTCCAAGCCCAAGCCCAAGCCGGTACTGCTGGCCCGGGTGCGCAGCACGTTCGGGGTCGTCTCCAAACAGACCCAGGAGCTGCGCCTGACGCTCGCAGGGCGCCGCGCCCTGAAGCAGTCGAAGCACCCGAAGTTGACGGTCGAGGGAGTCTTCATCCCGTCCGGGGGCACAGCGGTCACCTGGTCGAAGACGGTCGTCCTGTCCGGATAGCGCTAGCGAAACTCGCTGGCGCTAGGCGTATCGCTACCGGCATAAGCTGTCTGCATGAGCGACGTCGAGTCGCGCATCGCGAACAGCCAACTCCTAACCGGCATCTTCGGAACGTGGCCGTCGTTTCACGACGCCGAGGTCGTCCGGTTATGCCTCGACCGTGACGGCGCCGCTGGCGCGCTGCTTGAGGCAGATATCCACCTGTTCGAGATGACGAGCGAGGTTACTCCAGACGGGTTCTATCGCCACAGGCACGACACGATGGCAACGTTGCGCTTTGCGGGAGTCGATGAGTTGAGCGTGGTGGGCTTCAACCACCAGAACGTCCTCTCAGAATTGTCGCTCGCGGAGAATCCCAGTCACACGGGATGGGAGGTGTCATTCGACGCTTCGTTTGGCGTCGCGATTCAATTCTCATGCGAGAGCATTAGCGTCTTGGCCGCCGCTGCGTTCCCTGGCGCGGCCTGACTTTCGCTAGCCCCTTCGCTAGATCGCCCCGACTCGCGAGGTCGGGGCACCACGCGAGGGTCAGCCGGAGCGGATCGTGACGGTTGTGCGGGCGGCCGTGCCGGCAGCCGGTGTGATGGTGGCGCTTGCGTGAAGGACGTGTGAGCGGCGAAGGAGCGACCTGGCGGCGCGTGAGAGGCGCAGTCGCACAGTGGATACCCGGCCACCGACGACCTTGAACGCGCCCGAGGCCAGGAGCACGTGGTGTTTGGTGCCGTGACGCTGGTGCGAGCTCGCCCCAGCTGCCTTCAAAACCTGGAGGCTGATGGTTCCAGAGCAGGTGCTCGAGCCCGTGGGGCACTTGACGGGGATCGCGAGGCTCCCGTGGGAGTTGACCGAGAGCTTGTGGCTCGCGAGTGTGGGCAGGCCGGGGGCGGCCGGGTTGTGATTTTCAAGCGGCGGTTCGAGGCCCCCTTCGCCCAGTTTGGTCGCCGCGGTCGTGAAGGTGAGCGTGGCTCCGTAGGAGGTCCCGCCCACGCTCGACGCCACGAGCCGGTAGTGGTAGCTGGTTCCGGCGGCGAGCCCGCTGACCGAGGCCGACACGGCCGTGCCTTCTTCGGTGTCCGCCGGCAGCGACGAGCACGGCACGGAGGCTTCGAGGATCCCTGCGGAGGAGGTCCCGTATTCGAAACGGCATGTCGTGAGCGGCGCGCCGTTTGGAACGACGGTGCCGGTAAGGGTGGCGGCGCTGGTACCGTTCGCCGTCGCTGATTCGGTCAGCGCCGAGGGGGGTTCGGCGGAAGTGGTGAAGCTTTCATCACCGCTCACGCTGCCGCCGTGGACGTTGCCGGCCACGACGCGAAAGTGATAGGTATGACCCGCCAGCAGACCCGCGACGTTCGCGGCGACGGGCCTCGCCGTCTGTCCTTCGCCGGGTTCGGTTGCGCACGGCGCGCTTGCGCCGTAGGCGGTCGACGTGCCGTATTCGAAGCGGCACTCGGTGACTCTGGGGCCATCCGGGTCCACGGTTCCGTGCAGCGTCGCTTCGGTCGACGACACTTCGGTCGCGGGTTCGGGGTCGACCGCGGGAAGCTCCGGACGGGTGGTGAACGCAAGTTCGCTGCCTTCGCCTTCTCCGCTGGCGTTCTTCGCGACGAGCCGGACGTGGTAGGTCTGTTCGGGCGCCAGTCCGGCCACCGACGCGCTCACGGCCACAAAGCTCTGCCCCGCGCCGGACACAGTGCAGGGCACAACCGCACCCGAGGCCGAGTTCCTACCGTACTCGAAGCGGCATTCGGTGACCTGGGCGCCGTTCGGGTCCACCTTGCCCCTCAGCGTCGCGCTTTCGGTTCCCACCGGAGAGGCGGCTTCGGTCACCGCGCTCGGGGCTGCTCCGGAGGTGGCGAAGCTGGAGTCGCTCCCGGTACTCGACTGGCCCTGATAGGAGGCGCTGACACGGAAATGGTAGGTACTCGCAGCACTCAGTCCCGCGAGGTGGACCGTGATCGGTACCGTGCTAGTCCCCGATTCGGGCGATTCGGGGGGGCAGGGCGCGGTCACGCTCGATCCGTAAGAGGTCGAAAGGCCGTATTCGAAGCGGCACTTCGTGAAGCTGGCGTCGTTGGGGTCGATCGTGCCGTTCAGGGTGGCTTCACCGGCGCCGATTCCGGCGGCTGGCCCGGTTGCAAGGACCGGCGCGGGCGCCTCCGGGGCTCCGTTGAGGGTGCCGAGGCCGGAGGGGCCGTCGTAACCGGACTCTGCGGTGCAGAGGTAGGCGTGGCTCGCGGGGGGCGCACATTTTCCGTTACTTCCTTCGGTTACTTCGTTGAACGGGTTTTCGCCGAGCAGCGCGTCGACGTACAGCGCGTGGGCCCCGACGAACGACCGCGTGTAGCTGTTCGAGAGCGCCATCGCCGCCGCCACGATCGGGGTGGAGACGCTCGTTCCCCCCTCGAGGTTCCATTCCGTTTCGGTCTTGTATGTGTCGTAGGTGGAGACCGGGGTGTTCTGGTCGGCCACCGCTGCGATGTCGTTGTTGGTGCGAAACGCGCAGCCCGTGTCGGTCTGCCAGGTGGGCTTCGGCTGGTTGCTGCACCCGCTTCCCGTTCCGTAGACTTCGGGTTCTCCTTTTTCGTTCGTTTCGGTGCCGTACCAGACGGTCTCCTTCCAGCCCCTTTTGTTGGATGCGGGGAGCAGCGAGGTGCCGCCGACGGCGATCACCTGGGGATAGTCGGCGGGTTCTTCGACGCGGTAGCCTTCGTCACCGGCCGCGACGGTGATCGGAACGCCCGGGTGGTCGTATGCCGAGACGACTTCTTTTTCTTCGCCGACGACCGAGCCGTAGCTGTTACTGACCTCGGTTGCGCCGAGAGCGACCGCCTCGTTCACCCCCGCCGCCAGATCTTCCGAGGACGCCGTTTCCGCCTCGACCAGCAGGATGTGGCAGTTGGGACAGATTGCGGACACCATGTCGAGATCCAGCGAGATCTCTTCGGACCATTCAGCGCTGGGCCCCGGACGTGGTGAGGACGCTCCGTGCTGGTTGACCTTGCGGAAGCAGCCGCTCGCGGTCGTGCAGGAAGGTATTGCGTACTGCGACCGATAGGTGTTCAGGTCGGCTTCCGCGCGCGGGTCGTCGTAGGCGTCGACGATCGCCACGGTCTGCCCGGAGCCGGCCGTCGTGGAGGGCAGCTTGTATGCCTTGCGGAGATCTTCGGGCGAGTATCCACCTTCCACGCCGGTTCCCTGGAGCGCTGGGCTGGTTTCCAGCTCGGGACCGGCGGTGATTGCGCCCGCGCTCACACGACCATTTCGATGCAAGCCACGGGTGGGGTCCGTGATCAGGTGGCACCTCACCCGCCGCCGCGAGCCGCACGCGAAGTAAGGGTGGTTCTTCGTGCGGTGCGCCAGTACGCGCCGCCAGCTGGCGAAAGACGGCGCGGTCGCGAGGCCGAGGGCAACCATCAGGACGAGGGCTCCGGCGAGCGCAGACGTCGACAGGAACCGACCAAAGCGGCTCATTCGCGCTCCCTGGTTCGCCATCGTCGATCTCCTCGTCATCCCTGACGTGACACGTCCGCGTCCGCACTCACGACAGTCCGTCGTCCTAGTGGATCACGGTATCCGGCTGGACGGACACCGTTATGCAAGCCTACCAATCGGGCCTCCGGCCCGCCAGCGTGCGCTGCCCACCGTCCATGCTCGATGAACGGTGGGCGTTGCGGCTCCTCGCCGGTTGCGGTCCAGCGACCTAGTTGATCTGGACGAAGAACCCCTGGGAGATGCCCTCTTCGACCTCGTCTTCTCCTTCGAACAAAAATCCGATGGTTTCGACAGTGACCTGCGTTCCGCTGGGGCAGTTCGATTCACTGCTGATGCCGACGACCGCCAACGGCGGTGTGGGAGTCGGGGGTTCGAGTTTTTTGGTTGTTTCGTTTTTCACTTCGGGAATTTCGTTGGCGTCGAGCGTCACCTCCACGTTTTTCGGCGTGAAGCTCAGGCCCGAGATGCAGTAGACGCCGGGTTCCGGGGCTTTTGGCGCGTTTTTTTCTTTCGGTTCGAATTTCACCGTTGCGCCGGAGAACCCCGAGCTTTCGCTCACTTCGCCTTCGTCGCTGATATGCGCATACGCCTTCACCCCACCCGAGCCTGCTTCGCCTGTCGCCCCGGTTGCGCCGGCTGCGCCGGTCGTGCCCGCGGAGCCCGTCGGCCCGGTCGCGCCGTTCGTGCCGGCTTCCCCGGTCGGTCCCGTGGGGCCGCCGAAGGTCGTTTCGCCGGCCGGGCCCGTTTTGCCTTCTTTGCCCGCTTTGCCTTCTTTGCCCGGGAGCCCCTGCTGCCCTGGGCCGCCTTCTTTGCCCGCGGCGCCCTGGGGGCCCGCGGGGCCCACCGAGCCCTGGGATCCTGCCGGTCCGCGATTTCCGTGCAGCTTCTTGAGCACGGATGGCTTGATCTGCTTGGTCGAGCTGACGACGTAGTGAGATGCGGCCATGCTCGTCCCCGTGAGGGCGACGAACAGCGCGAGCCAAGCGATGGCGTTGTGCCGAATGGACGTGACGATGCGAGCGATCATCGGGTTTCCCTGCCTCCTGCGGTTGTAGGTCTTCCTTGATGCGACCCTGGGTCTTCCCTGACTCCGAAGACTAAAGGTTCCCATAACGCGGATGTCGCAGTTAGCGACTGCAAGGCCGCTTGCGCCGGCCTTGCCGGAGACCAGGCGCCCGCTGGGCGCCGGAGGGCCACGCAGGGGCGCCGGGGGCGGGCAGGGCGGCCCAGGTGCGCGTACGTGGCCGCGCCGCGAGTGCGTAGCGGGCCGCGGCTAGCCTGATGGGCGCATGCGCACGCTGATCGTGTCCGACCTTCACCTCGGCAGCCTCACCCGCACCGACGTGCTGCGCCGCCGTGAACTGCGCGAGCCGCTGCTCGCGGAGCTGGAGGACGTCGATCGGGTGGTGCTGCTGGGTGATGTGCTGGAGCTGCGCCATGGTCCCGTCCGCGACGCCCTCGCCAGCTCCCGGAAGTTCTTCGAGGAGCTCGGCGCGGTGATGGCTCAGGGCGAGATCGTGATCACGGCGGGCAACCACGACCACGCGCTGGTCGAACCCTGGCTCATCGGGCGCGGGCAGGGGCTCGAGCCACCCTCGCTCGGCGTGCAGCAGCTGATCGAGCCCGCCGAAGCCTCGCCGGCGCTCGAGCGGATCGCCGAATGGAGCGCCCCGGCCAAGGTTACGGTCGCCTACCCCGGCCTGTGGGTGCGCCCCGACGTGTACGCGACCCACGGTCACTACCTGGACTGCCACCTCACGATCCCCACCCTCGAGCGCCTGACGATGGGCGCCATGGAGCGGATTCTGGGCAAGCCCCCCGCGAGCCTGCGCGGGGCGGACGACTACGAGTCGATCTGCGCACCGATGTTCGCCTGGCGCGACGCCGTCGCCCGCGACGAGCGCACCGGGTCCGCGCTGAACGGCATCGCCACCGTCACCGCCTGGCGGGCCCTGCGCGGCGAGCAGGCCCCGACGGGTCCCTCCGAGGACGGGGGCGCCATCCGCGGCGCCTTCGCCGGGCGCATCCGCCGCCACGCCCAGCAGCTCCGCACGCGGGCGCTGGTGGCCGCGTTTCCGCTCGCGGTGGCGGCTCTCAACCGCGCCGGCGTCGGCCCTCTGCGCAGCGACATCTCCTCCGAGGAGCTGCGCCGGGCCGGCCTGCGGGCGATGGGAGAGGTGGCCGATCGCCTCGGCCTCGGCCAGTCCTACGTCGTCTTCGGGCACACCCACCGCACCGGTCCCCTGCCCGGCGATCCGGACGGCGAGTGGCGCTCCCCCGCCGGTGCCCGGCTGCTCAACTCGGGCAGCTGGGTGTACGTGTCGGTGTTCATGACCGACGACCCCTCCGAGAACCCCTACTGGCCCGGAGGTTGCGTGGTGGTGGACGACGACGGCCCGCCGCGGGTCAAGCGGCTGCTGCAGAACTTCACCCGCGCCCAGATCGCCCCGCCTCGAAGGCGGGCGAGCGCGAGCCCGTCAGAGCCCTCACCGGCGTCTCGATAGCGTCTCGGTGCCGCCCGGACCCGGCGCCGCGCCGAGCGCAGGACAGCGCCGCAGCGCTAGCCGATGCTGCCGACCATCTCCAGCTGGATCAGGCGGTTGAGCTCGACGGCGTACTCCATCGGGAGCTCCTTGGTCACCGGCTCGATGAAGCCGTTGACGATCATCGCCGCGGCCTCGTCCTCGGTGAACCCGCGTGAGCCCATGTAGAAGAGCTGGTCGTCGGAGATCCTCCCGACGGTGGCCTCGTGGGCGACCGTCACGTGGGGGTTCTGGATCTGGATGTCGGGCCAGGTGTCCGAGCGCGATTCGCCGTCCATCATGAGCCCGTCGCACTGCACACGGGCTTTCGAGCCGGCCGCGTTGTGGCCCATCTTCACGAGCCCGCGGTAGCCCATGATGCCGCCGTCCTTGGAGATCGACTTGGCGAGGATGTTGGAGGTCGTGTTGGGGGCCAGGTGCACGACCTTGGCGCCCGTGTCCTTGTGCACGCCTTTGCCCGCCACGCCGACGTTGAGGTGGTCCGCCCGCGCGCCCTCGCCCAACAGGTAGGAGCCCGGGTAGAGCATCACGTACTTGGCGCCCATCGAGCCGCCGACCCACTCGACGGTGCCGCCGGCGTCGACCATCGCGCGCTTGGTGTTGAGGTTGTAGACGTCCTTGGACCAGTTCTGGACGGTCGTGTAGCGGGCCTTGGCGCCCTCGTGGACGAAGATCTCGACGACCGCGGAGTGCATCGAGTTGACGCTGTAGGTCTGCGCGGTGCAACCCTCGATGTAGTTCAGCTCCGAGCCCTCGTCGGCGATGATCAGGGTGTGCTCGAAGGTGCCCTCGCCGGCGCCCTCCATGCGGAAGTAGGCCTGCAGCGGGAGGTCGACCTTGACGCCCTTGGGCACGTACACGAACGAGCCGCCCGACCACACCGCGCCGTGCAGGGCCGAGAACTTGTTGTCCTGGGGCGGGACGCATTTGTTCATGAAGTAGCGCTGCACCAGCTCCGGGTAGCGGTCGATGGCGGTGTCCATCGAGCAGAACAGGATCCCCTGTTTGGCGTACTGGTCCTTGAGGCCCTCGTAGACGGGCTCCTGGCGCCACACGCCGACCACGCCGGCGAGGTGCTCGCGCTCGGCCTGGGGGATGCCGAGGTCCTCGTAGGTCTGCTTCATCTCGGCCGGGACGTCGTCCCAGCTGTCGTAACGGCCCGCCGTGGGGGGCGAGTAGAGCACGAGGTCGTCGAGGTTCAAGCCCGACAGGTCGGGGCCCCAGGTCGGGATCGGCTTGCGTTCGAAGATCTCGAGCGAGCGGAGCCGTTTCTCGGCCATCCAGTCGGGCTCCCCCTTGATCTTCGAGAGCTCGGCGACGACCTCCCGCGAGATGCCCTGGCGCGCGGTCAGCTGGCCCTGCTCGTCCTCGACGATCGGGCTGGGCTTGGCGATCTTGGTGCTCTCAACTGTGGCCATTTGGGGTCCTCAGATGGGGGGTTTGGCAAATCCTGTGCTCTGAACTAGGAATTGTATCGCGGGCCTGCACGGAGCTTGTGTCGCGCGGGCGCGCCGGGCGGGCGCTCAGGCGGGCCACGCGTCGTCGCCGGTGACCGCCCCGCGGACGGCCTTCAGCCCCAGCAGGGCGCACTTGCGGCGGGTCGCTGAGATGGGGATCCCGAGCAGCTCCAGCAGCCAGTCGGCCCCCAGCTGGCCCGCCTCGGAGAGGGGCATTCCTTTGAGCTCCTCCGAGGAGATCGAGGCCGCGGCCTGGGAGATCGCGCAGCCGTGGCCGTGGAAGCGCAGGTCGGCGATGCGGTCGTCCTGCACGCGGATGTGGACGCCGAGTTCGTCGCCGCAGAGGGGGTTGTGCTCGAAGGCCTCGAGGTCGTGGGGCTCGAGCTCGCCGAAGTTGCGGGGGTGCTTGTAGTGGTCGAGGATGTAGTCGCGGTAGAGGTCGTCCATCAGCCCGCCCGCGCCGCCCCGGCGCCGTCGAGCGCGAACACCTCGCGGGCCCCGTGGAGGGCGGCCAGCAAGGCCTGCACGTCGCCGGGCTCGTTGTAGACGCCGACGCTCGCCCGCGCGGTGGCGGACACGCCGAGGCAGCGCATCAACGGCTGCGCGCAGTGGTGGCCGGCCCGGATGCAGACGCCCTCGCGTCCGAGCAGCTCGGCCACGTCGTGGGGGTGGATGCCCTCGACGGTGAAGGACACCAGCCCGCCCCGCTCGTTCGCCGTGGGAGGACCGACGATACGCACGCCCGGCACCTGGGCGAGGCCGTCGAGCAGCTGCGCGGTGAGCGCCTGCTCGTGCTCGCGGACGCGGTCCATGCCCAGCGACTGCAGGTACTCCACGGCGGTCGCCAGGCCAACGGCCTCGGCGATCATCGGGGTGCCCGCTTCGAACTTCCAGGGCAGCTCGTTCCAGGTCGCACCGTCGAAGTCCACCGAGGCGATCATGTCCCCTCCGGTCAGGAAGGGGGGCATCTGCTCGAGGATCTCGCGGCGGCCGTGGAGGACCCCGATGCCCGTCGGCCCGAGCGCCTTGTGTCCCGTCCAGCCGTAGAAGTCGGCCCCCAGCGCCTCCACGTCGACGGGCATCTGCGGCACCGCCTGGGCGCCGTCCACGAGCGTCACCGCGCCCGCCGCCCGCGCGCGGGCGACGATCTCCGCGACCGGGTTGATCGTGCCGAGCACGTTCGAGACGTGCGTGAACGCGACCATCCTGACGTCGCCCCGCCGCAGCTCCTGCTCGAGCGCCGCCAGCGACAGCCGTCCGTGCTCGTCCACCTCGAGGTAGCGCAGGCTGGCCCCGCGCTCGCTGCAGAGGACCTGCCACGGCACGAGGTTGGCGTGGTGCTCCATCTGCGTGACGAGCACCGCGTCGCCGGGGCCCACGTTGGAGCGCCCCCAGGCGTAGGCCACGAGGTTGATGGCCTCGGTCACGTTCTTGGCGAAGATCGTCGTCTGCGGGTCCGCGCCGGTGAAGGCGGCGATCCGCCGGCGGGCTCCCTCGAAGGCCGCGTCGGCCTCCTGGGCCAGCTCGTAGACGGCGCGATGGACGTTGGCGTTGTGCTCGCGCAGGTGAGCCGCCTGGGCCTCGATTACGACCTGCGGCTTCTGCGAGGTCGAGCTCGAGTCCAGGTACACCAGCGGCCGGCCCGCGAACTCGCGCCCGAAGATCGGGAAGTCCTCGCGCACCGTGTGCCCGCCGCCGGCCGAGAGTCCTCCGCCCCTCGCCAGTCCCTTCTCAGCGGCTGGTGGCATACGTCTCGATGTCCTCGCGCGCGCGTGCCAGCTTGCCGGCCAGCCGCGAGCGCACCAGCTCCTGCAGCGGCTCGTCGGCGAGCTCGGCGATCAGCGGCTCGAAGAAGCCCTCCACGATCACGCGCACGGCCGTCGGCCGGTCGAGCCCGCGCGACTGCATGTAGAAGATCGAGGCCTCGTCAAGCTCCCCGACGGTGCCGCCGTGGGAGGCGGACACGTCGTCGGCGGAAACGAGCACCGATGGGATCGCGTCGATGCGGGCCTTCGGGGAGAGCATCATCGAGTGGATCTGCAGGTAGGTGTGGGTCTGCTGGGCGCCGGGGTCGATCTGGATCAGGCCCTCGAAGCTCGCCCGGCTCTCGCCGGTGGCGATCCCCCGCCAGTGGACGTCCCCCTCGGAGGGGCCGGTCTCGTGGAGGTCGACCGCGAACAGGTCCAGGTGCTCGTGCTCCTCGGCGAAGAACATGCCCCGGAAGGCCATCCCGCCGCCGGTCTCCGAGACGGCCAGCTCGAGGTGCTGGTGCACCAGGTGCCCGCCGAGCAGGGCCGGCAGCCAGTGGCAGTAGGCGTCGCGGCCGACGCCCACGAAGCGGGTGGAGACGTCGTAGACCTCGCCCGTGCCCCAGTCCTGCACCTGCGCCAGCCGGCAGCGGGCGCCGTCCTGCAGGTACATCTCGAAGGCCCCCGCGTGCAGCGCCTGGCGCTGGTCCTCGGGGTACTCGCCGAAGTCCTCGGCGAGGTCGTACTCGTGCAGCGCGAACTCGCTGCCGGTAGCGCCGATCACCAGCGTGCGCCCGAACTGGGCCACCCCGGGGCGCTCGATCGCGTACACGATCTCGAACGGATCCTCCACGGCCACGCCCTCGGGCACGTACAGGAAGGCGCCGCCGCGCCAGAAGGCGGCGTTGGCGGCCTCGAGCTTGTGGCGGTCGATCGGCAGGCGCTTGGAGTACCAGCGCGAGGCGAGCTCGGTGTGCTCGCGGAAGGCCTCCTCCAGCGAGCACAGGATCACGCCGCGTGCGGCCAGCGCCGGGTCGAGCTCGACGCTCACGATCCCGTCCGCGCCCTGCACCAGGCGCCCTGCCCGCGAGCGCTCGGGCAGTGTGCGGGTGACGACCTCCGGGAGCGCGCCCGCGGCGGCCGGGGTGCCGGCGCCGGCGCTCTGGTCGAAGGGCTCTAGCGCCTCGAGGTCGAGGTCCTGCAGGGTCGTGGTCCAGAAGCCCGAGCGCCGCCACACGGGAAGCTCCAGCCGCTCGTAGGCGTCGCGGGCGTCCTGTCGCAGCTGCTCGAGGCTGCGCCCGTCCCCGGCTCCGGCTCCGTGGAGGGCGTGGTAGAGGGTGGCCTCGCGGTGGCGGCCCGCCTTCACCTGCATGCCCTCGCCGCCGGTCTGCTCGCCGTCGAGGCTCTTGCGCAGCTCAGCCATCGGTGCGGCCCTGCCTGACCCACTGCCGGGCGAGGTGGCGGGGGACGTGCCGGACAACGGCCTAGACACCGTCGTCGCCGGCCAGCGCCGCCGCGCCCACCTCCTGGCGGATCTGGTCATAGCCCTCGCGCTCGAGGCGCTCGACGAGCTCGACCCCGCCCTCCAGCACGATCCGGCCGTCCATCAGGATGTGGACGAACTGGGGCTGGACGTAGTGCAGGATGCGCTGGTAGTGGGTGATGATCAGGGCTCCGAGGCCCTGCTCGTCGTGCAGGCGCTGGACGCCCTCGGCGACCGTTCGCAGGGCGTCGATGTCGAGCCCCGAGTCGGTCTCGTCGAGGATCGCGATGTCGGGTTTGAGCATCGCCATCTGCAGGATCTCGGCGCGCTTCTTCTCGCCCCCGGAGAAGCCGTCGTTGAGGTGCCTGGAGGTGAACGAGCGGTCGACGTCGAGCAGCTCGACCGCGTGCTGGAGCTGGTTGCGGAACTCCTTCACCTGGATCGGCTCCTCGCGTTTGGCGTTGATCGCCATGCGCAGGAAGTTGGCCACCGAAACGCCGGGGATCGAGACCGGGTACTGGAAGGCCAGGAACAGGCCCGCCTTGGCGCGCTCGTGGGGCTCGGCCTCGGTGATGTCCTCGCCCTTGAAGGTGATCGTGCCCTCGGTGATCTCGTAGGTCGGGTGCCCGAGCAGGGTGTTGGCGAGCGTGGACTTGCCTGATCCGTTGGGGCCCATCAGGGCGTGGATCTCTCCGCGGTCGATGTCGAGGTCCACCCCCCGCAGGATCTCCCGCTCCTCGGTACGTACGTGTAGGTCCCTGATCTCCAGTTCGGCCATGGTCCTCCTAGGATCCGCCGCCGAGCGGCGCGATCTGTAGCGGTGACAGCGCCGGACGGGCGATCGCCGGCGTTACGAGCAGGTCCGCCAGCGTGGTTTCGCGCAGGGTCTGCACGATCGACATGCGCACCCTGGTCCACAGCAGCTTCGTCGGGCAGATGTGGTCGGCTCCGGTCTCACGCGAGCACACGATCGAGCCGTCGGGGGCCTCGGAGATGCACTCGATCGGCGCGATCGAGCCCTCGAGCGCTTCGACCACCTCGGCCATCGTGATCTCGCGGGCCGGCCGGGCGAGCAGATAGCCCCCCCGTGAGCCGCGCCGGGAGTCAACCAGGCCGGCCTTGCGCAGGCGCGCGGCGAGGTGCTCCAGGTAGGCGAGCGGGAGCCCGTCCTTGGCGGCGATCTCCGCCAGCGGCACCGGGTAATCACCGGCGCTGCGGGCGAGCTCCACCATCACGCGGATCCCGTACTCGGCCTTGGTTGAGAACATCATCGCTGGATTTCCTACCTGCGAGCTAGGGTATCAGCCGCTCAGATGCTGCTCGCGCTGCAGGACGCCGATGTCGTGCGCAAGTCCCTCGGGGGTCAGCTGTTCTGTCCCGAACACCACCCGTTCGCGGCCCTGGGCGTCGAGCAGCCTCACCTCCGCGGCCGCGCCGAACGCCGCCGCGCCCGCGCTGCCCGGCACCACCCGGTAGCGCCGCCAGATTTCGCGCAGCCGCTGTGGCGGCCCGTCCAGGTACAGAGCCCGCCCGGACAGCGACACTTCCTCGAGGAAGCGCTTCACGGCGGCCGGCGGGCCGGCGGAGGGCCCGGCGTTGACGATCACCACCGGCACGGGCTGGGCGAGGTCGTCCAGTGCGCCGCGGATCTGCTCGGCGACCAGCACGCAGCTCGGGCCACAGCCGGGGTACAGGAAGGCGAGCACCACGGGACGCCCGCGCAGCGAGCTCAGCGCCACCGTCCGTCCGCTCTGGTCGCGCAGGGTGAAGTCCGGGGCGGGCTGCGGCGAGGGCAGCGCGGCGCCGTCGAAGGCGGCCCCAGCGGAGCTGCTCACCGCCGGCGAGTGCGAGCTCCCTCCTCCGCAGGAGGTGAGCGCCGGCACCAGCGCCGCCAGCCCGAGCAGGGCCGCGCCCGCGAGTAGGGCTTGGCGTCGTGGGAGGCCTCCAGGTGGCACGATTCGGAGGGTATGACAGCCCTTGGAAGGGCACACCCCCAGCGCTATACTTTGTGAAGTTGGTAAATCCCGACCGTGGTTTAGGAGTTTTGAGTCGATGAGCGTCTCCGGAGCCGAGCTTCTCCGCCGTGTCAAGAACCAGATCGAGGAGGTTGACCCTGCCCAGGTCAATGAGCTGATCGGCGAGGGCGTCATGATCGTCGACGTCCGGGGCAGCGACGAGTTCGCCACGGGCCACCTCCCCGGCGCCAAGAACATCCCCCGCGGGCACCTCGAGGCCCGCATCGACACCGCCGTCCCCGACCGCAGCGACGAGCTGATCCTGTACTGCCAGTCCGGCAACCGCTCCGCCTACGCGGCCCGCACCCTGCAGGAGGACCTCGGCTACGAGCACGTGCGCTCGATGACCGGCGGCATCACCCTCTGGAAGGACCGCGGCTACGAGGTCGAGGTGCCCCGTGCCCTCAGCGCCGAACAGCGCGACCGCTACTCGCGCCACCTGCTGATCCCCGAGATCGGAACCGAGGGCCAGCAGAAGCTGCTCGACGCCAAGGTGCTGCTGCTCGGCGCCGGCGGCCTCGGCTCGCCCACCGCCCTGTACCTGGCGGCGGCCGGCGTGGGCACGCTCGGCATCGTCGACGACGACGTGGTGGACCTCTCGAACCTGCAGCGTCAGGTGATCCACTCCACCCAGCGGGTCGGGATCCCGAAGGTGGACTCGGCCGAGGAGTCGATCCACGCGCTGAACCCCGACGTGAACGTCGTCAAGTACAAGACCCGCATCGACGCCTCGAACATCGTCGAGATCATCAAGGACTACGACGTGGTCGTGGACGGGGTCGACAACTTCCCCACCCGCTACCTGCTCAACGACGCCAGCGTGCGCCTGCGGATCCCGGTGGTGTCCGCCTCGATCCTCGGCTTCGACGGCCAGCTGTCGGTGTTCAAGCCCTACGACGGCCCCTGCTACCGCTGCCTGTTCCGTGAGCCGCCCCCGGCCGAGCTGGCCCCCTCGTGCGGCGCCAACGGCGTGCTCGGGGTGCTGCCCGGGACGATGGGGCTGCTGCAGGCCACGGAGGTCGTGAAGCTGATCCTGGGGATCGGCGACCCGGCGATCGGGCGCCTGCTGCTGTACGACGCCCTCGGCGCGACGCTCACCGAGGTCAAAGTGCACCGCGACCCCGAATGCCCGATCTGCTCACGCGCACCCGAGGAGATCGCCGACGAGGAGATGGGCGTGTTCCCCGACTACGAGGCGTTCTGCGCCGCAGCCGGTTAGCCTCCCGTCCCGATGGCAACGATCAAGATCCCCCCGGTGCTGCGGGCGTCGGTCGGCGGCGAGAAGCAGGTGGGTGCCAACGGCGCCAACGTCGGCGAGGTGCTCCGCGACCTCGCCACCAGCCACCCCGCCACCGAGAGCCAGCTGTTCTCGGCCGAGGGGGAGCTCAACCGCTACGTCAACGTGTACCTCAACGACGAGGACGTGCGCGTCCTCGACGGGCTACAGACACCGGTCGGCGACACGGACACGCTCGTGATCCTGCCCGCCATGGCCGGCGGCTGACGCGGGCTACGGCTGGCCGCTGGCCTCGCCTCGGCCTAGGTGCTTGCCCGCAGTGCCTGCCCTGCTATCGCCCGGCCCGCGGCCGTGGCCCGGCCCTAACGGAAGCCGGGCAGCGTCCAGACGCCGAGGTTGATGTTCGTCGTTTCCGGCGTCGAGCGGGCGTCGGTGAGGGTGACCGCCAGCACTGCCGTCGGCATCGCGTGGCGGTGGTGCACCAGGTAGCGGCGCACCGTCCGGCGAAGCTGGGCGGGCACCTTCAGGGTGATCGTGCCGCGCTGATCCGCGGTCGCGTGCCCCTGCGTGCCCGTCATCGTCCAGTGGCTGCCGGCGAGGGTCACCGTCAGCTTGGCGTTGCCGCTGCAGGCGCTCGAGCCGCAGCGGAACACGATCCGCATCGAATGAATGTTGATCAGCCCCTTCGGTGACTTGGTCAAGCACGACGGCCGGCTTGTCCGAGGCGGCCGGCTGCACGACCGTCGGAGCGGGGGGCGTCGGGGAAGGCGGCGTCGACGACGGGGCGCTCGGCGTTTCCGGGCTCGGCGCTTTCGGGAGCGCCTGCACGGTGATCGTCGTGGCGCCGCTGGTGGTGGAGGGTTTGTAGAGGGTGTCGGTTGAGCCGGAGTAGGCGGCCGTGATGGAGTGGCTGCCGGCGGCTGGCGTAGGTCTGTTCGCAGGTGGCTTTGCCGGTGCTGGTGTTGACGGTCTGGGTTTCGCAGCCGCCGATCGGGGTGCCTTCGTCTTCGAAGGCGACCGTGCCGCTGGTCGGAACCGGCGCGACCGTGGCGGTGTAGGTGACCGCTTCGCCGACTTTCGGCGTGCTGTTGGAGGCTTTGAGCCCGGTCGTGGTGGCCGTGCGCACGGTGATCGTCGTGGCGCCGCTGGTGCTGGACGGCGTGTAGAGGGTGTCGGTCGAGCCGGAGTACGCGGCGGTGATGGGGTGGACGCCCGGCGTGCCGTAGGTCTGTTCGCAGGTGGCTTTGCCGGTGGTGGTGTTGACGGTCTGGGTTCCGCAGCCGCTGATGGCTTTGCCTTCGTCTTCGAAGGCGATCGTGCCGCTGGTCGGGACGGGCGTGACGGTGGCGGTGTAGGTGACCGCTTCGCCGACGGTGGGCGTGCTGCTCGACGCTTTCAGTTCGGTCGTGGTGTTCGTGCCGACGTTGATGGTCATCGTCCCGCTGCTGCCGGAGGGTCTGTAGAGGGTGTCGGTGGAGCCGGAGTATTCGGCTGTGATGGAGTGCGTGCCGGGGCTGCCGTAGGTCTGTTCGCAGGTGGCTTTGCCGGTGGTGGTGTTGACGGTCTGGGTTTCGCAGCCGCTGATGGGGGTGCCTTCGTCTTCGAAGGCGACCGTGCCGCTGGTGGGGACGGGCGTGACGGTGGCGGTGTAGGTGACCGCTTCGCCGACTTTGGGCGTGCTGGTTGACGCTTTCAGTTCGGTCGTGGTTGTCGCCTGCGCCGTGATCGTCGCGGCACCGCTGGTGGTCGATGGTTTGTAGAGGGTGTCGGTGGAGCCGGAGTATGCGGCGGTGATGGAGTGGGTGCCGGGGGTGCCGTAGGTCTGTTCGCAGGTGGCTTTGCCGGTGGTGGTGTTGACGGTCTGGGTTTCGCAGCCGCTGATGGGGGTGCCTTCGTCTTCGAAGGCGACCGTGCCGCTGGTGGGGACGGGCGTGACGGTGGCGGTGTAGGTGACCGCTTCGCCGACGGTGGGCGTGCTGGTTGACGCTTTCAGTTCGGTCGTGGTGGGCGTGGAGACCGTGATGCTCGTCGGTCCGCTGGTGCTGGACGCTTCGTAGAGGGTGTCGGTGGAGCCGGAGTATTCGGCTGTGATGGAGTGGGTGCCGGGGCTGCCGTAGGTCTGTTCGCAGGTGGCTTCGCCGGTGGTCGTGTTGACGGTCTGGGTTTCGCAGCCGCTGATGGCTTTGCCTTCGTCTTCGAAGGCGATCGTGCCGCTCGTCGGGCACGGGCGTGACGGTTGCGCGTGTAGGTGACGGCTTCGCCGACTTCGGGCGTGCTGGTGGACGCTTTGACTTCGGTCGTGGTGCCGGTGCGCACGGTCACTTCATGGGCGCTGCTCGTGCCCGCCGGGTAGATCTGATCGGGCGAGCCCGAGTACGCGGCCGTCACGTGCTCGACGCCGGGTTCGGTGTATTCCGTTTCGCAGGTGGCTTCGCCGGTCGTGGTGTCGACGGTCTGTCGCTTCGCAGCCGGAGATCGGTGTGCCTTCGTCTTCGAAGGCGACGGTTCCGCCGTCGGGCACGGGCGAGATCGTGGCCGTGTACGTGACGGTTTCGTTCACGAGCGCTTCTTCGGAAGAGACGGTCTCGCTGACGTTCGTCGTCGGCTGGGTGAACGACACGGTGACGTGGCCGCCTTCGCCGTCCGAGAACGTGCCGCCGCCGCCGCCGCCGGCGCCGGTCTGGTAGGTCGTGCCGGATCCGCCGTTGACGATCGACGAGCCGCCGCCGCCACCGCCGGACTCGAGCGACGCACTTTCGCCGCCGCCCCCGCCGTAGAGGCCGCCGCCGCCCCCGCCGCCGCCTTCAAAGGACGAGGACGAGCCCTTGCCCCCGTGGCCCTCGATGGCCGTGCTCGTCGTGGGGCCCTGGCCGGCTTCCGCGCCCTGAAGCGCCGGCGCCGCCGTTGCTCTGGGTCGCGCCGGCGCCGCCGAGCGTGCCGAAATTGGAGCCGCCGTTGTCGCCGGTCTGCCCGCCGTTGCCGCCGTTGTCTTCGGAGCCGCCGGCTCCGCCGCCGCCCGCCGCGACGAGCAGCGAGCCGCCCGGCGAGAACAAGAAGGAGCCGCCGCCTCCGGCCACTCCCGGGATCGAAGTCGCCGACGCCGGCGCCGCCGCCGCCATAGACCGTGCTGTACTGGCCGTACCCGCCGGCGGAGCCGACGACCAGCTTGAGCATTTCTCCTTCGACGAGCGTGAACGTCGTGCTTACGAGCGCGCCGCTGCCGCCCGTCGAGGACCACTCGCCCCCGCCGCCGCCGGCGCCCGCGACGGAGAACGTCGCCGAGCTCACCGTCCGGCCGGCACCTGCCATTCCTGCAGCGAGCCGGTGGTGTTGAAGGTCTGGGTGCATACTGCCGCCGCTGCACGAGGCCGCCGAGCTGGCCGGGACCGTGGATCAGAGCGGCGGCCGCCAGCGCGCAGCAGACGATCAGGGCCGCGAGCACACGCCGGCCCACGTCGCGCGCGCCAGCGGATGGCCCGCTTTGTGCGGGTTCGGCGGAGCACGGGATCGCGGGCGGAACGTGGTCGAGAGTGAGCGGAGCACGGGTCGCAGACCTTTCGTCGCTTTTCGGGCCGTTGTCGCCCACCGATCGGCACGTAACGCGCGCGACTTGAGGGCTGGGTGGCCGGGTCAACCGGACGCGGTGTCAGGGCTCCGGAGGGGCCTGCGCCCCTGCCGAGCGCCCGTCAAGGCCCGCCCGGAGCGGCTATCAGCGGCGCTTGACCCGCACGCCAGCGTCCACAGCGCGAGGTAGTCCGGGCACGCCCTCCCGCGCCGGCAGCCGGTGCCCCGGTCGCGCGCAGCGCCACGGTTCCGGGCCTGACTGCGCGGAAGCTCGAGATCATTTCGCGTCCGCTGCGCTGTGGCTCCCCGAGCGCCTGGAGGGCATCCCCGCCGTACTGGCGGGGCACGCTGAAGCGGCGTCCCGGCGCGCCCAGCCGCAGCGTCAGCGTCCATCCGACGGCCAGCTGCACGGTGTGTCCGCGCGCCGTCTCGGTGAGGCACACCGACCCGGGGCGGGTCACGCACGGGGCGCCGGCGATCCGCCCGCCGGGATCGGGGACGGGGGTGGGGGAGGGGACCGAGACGGCGGGCAAGGGGGCCGAGGCGGCGTGACCCCCGGCGCTCGCCCCGCAGGCGCTCGCCAGTAGGGCGGACATCAGCAGCGCGGCGGTGGCGGCCGGGGCCCGGATCGATCGCCTCGGCCGGCTCGCGGGTGCGCTCCGCGGGACGTTCACGGCACGCCTCCGACGAGCCTCTCAAGCTCGCTATATTCCGTGAAGTAATGGCGGAGAGGCTCAGAAACCGGCCGTGCGGGGGGCGTTACGGCGACATCGTGCAGTCGATCGGGAACACACCCCTGATCGAGCTCCCGCGCCTCTCGCCGAAGCCCGGTGTCCGCATCTGGGCCAAGCTCGAGTCGCACAACCCCACCGGCTCGGTGAAGGACCGCGTGGCCCGCGCGCTGATCGAAGACGCCGAGGACAAAGGCGCGATCTCCCCCGGCCAGACGATCCTCGAACCGACCTCCGGCAACACCGGCATCTCGCTGGCCATGATCTGCTCGCGCAAGGGCTATCGCCTGAAGGTCGTGATGCCCGAGAACGTGACCCCCGAGCGCACCCAGCTGCTGCGGATGTACGGCGCCGAGATCGTCTATTCGCCCGGAGATCTCGGGTCCAACGGGGCGGTCGCCAAGTCGCTCGAGCTGGCCGCCGAAGACCCCTCCTGCTACATGCCCTACCAGTACGGGAACCCGGCCAACCCGGCGGCCCACTACAACGGCACCGCCGTGGAGATCCTTGAAGAGCTGGATGAGGTCACCGCCTTCGTCGCCGGCCTCGGCACCGGGGGCACGCTGATGGGCAACGGCCGGCGCCTGAAGGAGACCTTCGGCGACGCCGTCAAGATCGTCGCCGCCGAGCCGATGCAGGGCGAGCCCGTTCAGGGGTTGCGCTCGCTCGAGGATGGGTTCATCCCGCCAATCATCGACATCTCGCTGCTCGATCGCAAGATCTTCGTGACCAACCGCGACGCGATCGTGTGGACGCGCAAGCTGCTCGACGAGGAGGGCGTGTTCGCCGGCGTCTCCAGCGGCGCGATCGCCAGCATCGCCGTGCGCATCGCCGGCGAGCTCGACGAGGGCAACGTCGTGTTCGTGGTCGCCGACGACGGCTGGAAGTACCTCTCCAGCGGCGTCTACACGCTGCCGGTGGAGGAGATCGAGAACCTCGAGTCCACCGTCTGGTGGTAGAGGCTCCGGACTGACGGCGGCGGAGTCCCGATGGTCATAGCCCGCGCGATGCTGGACGACGTGATCGCGCACGCGCGCGAGGAGTTCGACGCCGAGTGCTGCGGGGTCATCGC
The DNA here is from genome assembly GCA_963846255.1 of uncultured Solirubrobacteraceae bacterium. GTDB lineage: Bacteria > Actinomycetota > Thermoleophilia > Solirubrobacterales > Solirubrobacteraceae > Palsa-744. The sequence goes on along the minus strand of CAWJVE010000002.1, from coordinate 1,552,760 downwards.
CTACGCCGAGGAGGACGCAGACGAGCGGCGCGCGATCTGTGTGCGGCGCGCGACGAACATCCACGCCACACACCTGCGGTTCGAGATCGGCCCCAAGGAGCTGCTCCGCATATACACGGACTTCGAAGAGGCCGGCTGGAGGATCGGGGCGATCTACCACTCGCATACCCGTACCGAGCCGTACCCCTCGCAGACCGACATCAACAACGCAGCCCGCTGGGGAGACGCCGAATGGCTGATCGTCGGACTCGCATCCGAGGAGCCCGACGTCCGCAACTACGCGATCGAGCGACGGCGAGGTTCGCGAGGCCGAGCTGGAGGTCGTCTGATGGCCCGCGAAGTCGAGTGCCCACGCTGCCTGATCCCCCATCGCGAGGTGGAGCGCTTCTGCCGCTCCTGCGGGATGCCGCTGGTGCATCCCGAACGCGAGGAGGAGGCCAGCGAGAGCCGTCGCCGGGGACGCAAGGTCAACCCCCGCTACACCGAGGGCCGCCTCGTGAAGGTCGCCCGCGCCGCCAACCTCGTCCAGGCCGAGTTTCTCGCCGGCATGCTGCTCGAGGAGGGGATTCCCTGCATCGTCAGCTCCGGCCGCGCGATCATGGCCGTGTATGCCCCCGTCGTCGGCGCCCGCGACCTGCTGGTGCCCGAGTCGGCGGTCGAGGCCGCCCGCGAGGCGCTCGCCTACAGCGCCCAGCACGAGCCACCGCCCGCCGAGCCGGGCGCCGCCGCCTAGACGAGGACCGGCTGGCCCGCGTCGGTGGTGATCGCCCGGATCTCCTCGGAGGCGCGCTCGAACTCGGCGTCGGAGAGGACCGGGGTGCCCTCGAAAGGAAGCTCTCGCTGCAGCTCGATCCAGGCGCTCGGGCCCGAATACTCGTCCTTGACCTTGACGGTCACCGGGCGGGGGATGCGGTAGGTGCGCAGCAGCAGCACGTGCAGCGGCTGGCGGCCGCGCCAGCGCAGGCGCTTCTCGGCGTAGTCGGTGCTCCACACGTAGAAGGGGGAGAGGGCGTCGACGCAGCGCGGGTCGAGCACGGTGAAGTGGTCGCTGACCTCGGCCCAGGCGCGGATCCTGACGCGGTCGGGCTGCTGCAGGGGAGTGCCGGATGCGAACGTGTGCAGGGGTGGCTCGCCGTCGCTCCAGACGCCCTCCTCGAGTGCCCGGCGCAGCTCGGGCTGGTGTGACTCGCGCACCAGGTCCCCCGGCTGGTCCTCGAAGGTGGGGTACAGGAAGAAGCGCTGGTGGGGGAGCCGGAAGGGCTTGCCGGCCTGCGGCAGTACGCCCCGGCGGAGGGTCACGAGCTGCTCCCCTTCGGCCAGTGCGCGGACCGTCACGGCCCACTCTCTGAAAGCGATTGGCATGGCTAAATGGATGTGGATAGGAGGGACGACCAGGGATCTACCAGACGGTGCCTCTGCGCGTCAGAGGCCGCCCGTCACTGCGTCCTAAAGATACGAAACCTCAGCGAAAATCCCAAATCGCCTGCAAACCGACGCAATTTTGCGCCCAAAACGGACCTGTTTGCGCGCAAACCGACCTGCACAGTGTCACTGCTTACTTCAGGCTCCGCCCCGCGAATCCCTCGATCGCCTCCATCAACGCGGCGTAGTCGTCATCGCCGTGCCCACGGCCCACGGCGGCGGCGAGCACGTCACGCGCGTGGCCGGCCGCGGGGAACGGCACGCCCGCCTGCTCGGCCTCCTCCAGGCACAGGTGCACGTCCTTGAGCATGTGGGCCGTCTTGAAGAGGGTCGTGTAGTCGTGCTCGCGCATCGGCCGGCCCTTCAGCTCCAGCTGCACCGACGCGCCCGAGCCGGCCATCACGACCTGCGTGAGGACGTCGAGGTCGATCCCGGCGGCGTCGGCCACCAGCAGTGCCTCGGCGAGCGCCGCCGCGTTGGCCGCGCCGAGCGAGTTGTTGATCAGCTTCAGCGCCTGTCCCTGCCCGAGCTCCCCCACGCGCACCACCAGCCGGCCCATCGTCTCCAGCAGCGGTTTCAGGCGCTCGAAGGTCTGCTCCGAGCCGCCCACCATGATCGTCAAGGTCCCGTCCTCGGCCCGCGGGGAGGAGCCGGTGACGGGGGCGTCGAGCAGCTCCACGCCCGCGCCGGCCAGCTCGGACCCGAGCGAGCGCGTCGCGACTGCCCCGATCGTCGACATGTCCACGCACACCAGGCCCGGGGTCGCGCCGCTGAGCACGCCCTGCGCGCCCGTCAACACCGAGGCCACCTGGTCGCCGTCCACGACCATGCTGATCACGATCTCGCTGGCGGCCGCGACCTCGCCCGGCGTCGCGCAGGCGCTCGCCCCGTGCTCGGCCGCCCAGCGCTCGGCCTTGCCCGGCGTGTGGGTCCACACGCTCAGCGGGTAGCCGCCGGCGGCGACGTTGGCCGCCATCCGCGAACCCATGATCCCCAGGCCGAGGAAGCCGATCCGCTCATCGGGCACGGCCGAATCCTCCCCCACCGGGCGTTTCGATGCGGATCCGCTGCCCCGCCGCCAGCGTTCCCGTCGCCTTGCCGGACAGCTGCTCGCCGTCCAGCTGATCGCGGCCCGGAGCCCCGGGCGCCCCGCCCTCGGCACCGGCCGGCGCGTGGCGGCGGCGCTCCGCGATCAGCGAGTAGCTCATCTCGGTCAGCGCCTGCAGCTCACGTATGACGCCGTCGCCTCCACGGTGGCCTCCGGCGCCCCCCGAGCCGCGACGCAGGCCGTAGGCCAGCACCCGCAGCGGAAATTCTCGCTCGAGCGCCTCGACCGGGGTGTTGAGCGTGTTGCTCATCGCGACGTGGACGGCGCTCGGGCCGTCCGCATCGGGGCACGCCCCCTGGCCGCCGCCGAGCGTCTCGTAGTAGGAGAAGGAGTCGTTGCCGAGAGACAGGTTGTTCATCGTGCCCTGGCCCTGGGCCAGGCCGAAGGCGCTCAGCACGAGGTCCGCCACCCGCGATGAGGTCTCCACGTTGCCCGCCGCCACTGCGGCCGGCGCGCGCGCGTTCAGCAGGCATCCGGCGGGCACGTGCAGGTTCAGCGGGCGGTAGGCGCCGGCGGTCGGTGGGATGTCGGGATCGGTAAGCACCCGCAGCGCGAACAGGCAGGCCGAGCGGGTCACCGCCAGCGGGCAGTTGAGGTTGCCCTCGTGCTGCGGCGCACTGCCGCTGAAGTCGAGCGTGATGCAATCGCCGTGCACCTCGGCCCGCAGCCTCAGGGGCAGGTCCCGCTCGCCGGCCTCGAGCACGTCGCTCGCGCTGCGGACGCCGTCGGGCAGCGCCGACAGGCACGCCCGCGTGCGCCGCTCGCAGTAGTCGAGCACCGCGTCTGTGGCCTCACGCAGGCCGTCCGGGCCGAGCACCCCGGCGAGCGCCGACAGGCGGGCGCAGCCCACCCGGTTGGCTGCCAGCTGGGCGCGCAGGTCGGCACGCCGCTCCTGCGGCTGGCGCATGGCCGCGGTCAGCGCCACCAGCGCGGCCTCGTCGAGCACCTGGGGTGCGATCACGACGCCCTCCTCCTGCAGGCTGCGGCTGTCCGCCGGCATCGAGCCCGGGAGCCGGCCGCCGACGTCGGCGTGGTGTGCGCGGCTGACCGCGAAGCCCACCAGCCGGCGCTCGTGGAAGGCGGGCGTGATGACAGTGATGTCGGGCAGGTGGGTGCCTCCGGCGAAGGGGTCGTTGAGGATCCACGAGACCCCCGGCTCCTGGGCGGCGCCGATCACCGCTTCCAGCGCCGCCGGCATCGCCCCTAGGTGCACCGGAATCGCCTCGGCCTGCATCACCATCTCGCCGGCGGCGTCGAACAGCGCCGTCGAGGAGTCCCTGCGCTCCTTGATGTTCGAGGAGTGCGCCGAGCGCACGAGCACGCCCGCCATCTCTTCACACGCCGCCCGCAGGGCCCCGGTGGCGAGCTGCAGTTCGATCGCGTCGGTCATCCTCGCCCCGCCTCGCCGTGACGGTCCCGCTCCAGCAGCACGCTGCCGTAGCGGTCCACCTCGCCGTGCCAGCCGGGCGGCACCAGCAGCGTGGCCTCCGGCAGCGCCCACAGCGCGGGCCCCTCGATCGGGGTGCCCTCTACCGGCTCCCCTCCGAACACCAGCGAGCCGACCCCCTCGCCCGCGAACATGATCTCCCGCCGCTCGGGCACCGGATCCGTCGCGGTCGGGGCCACCGGCCTCAGCTCCGGCGCGGGGCCCCACACGGAGACCCGCATCGTCACCAGCTCGAGCTCCCCGGCCGGGTCGCTGTACCCGTAGCGGCGCTCGTGCTCACGCGCGAAGGCCTCACGCAGCTGCTCGGGGCCGAGGCCGGCGGGCGCACCATCGAGCGCCAGCTCCTCGTCCACGGCCAGCTCGAAGGACTGCCCCACGTAGCGCAACTCGCAGCGCAGACGCGCGCGCACGGGGGCCGCGCCGAGCTCCGCGCCGGCGCGCTGCAGCAGTACCTCGCACTCCCCAAGCAGTCGCTCTGCCGTGAGCGAGACCCCGCGCAGGAGCACGCTGCGGGCCTGGTCGCGGCGGGGCGCGGCGGCGGCCAGGCCGAGGGCCGAGAGGACGCCGGAGGCGCGGGGGCACAGCAGTCGCGAGATGCCGAGCTGCTCGGCCAGCGCGGCCGCGTGCAGCGGGCCCGCCCCTCCGAACGCCAGCAGCACCAGCCCGCGGGGGTCGACCCCGCGCTCGATCGTGACCAGCCGCAGCGCCGCCAGCATTTCCGCCTCCGCCACCCGCACCACGCCCTCCGCCAACTCGAGCAGGCCGAGGTCCAGCTCCGCCGCGAGCCTGCCCATGACCCGCTCCGCCGCCTCGCGGCGCAGTCGCACGCCCCCCGCCAGGGGCGAGTCCTCCAGCAGCCGGCCGAGCAGCAGGTTCGCGTCGGTAACCGTCGGCTGCTCGCCGCCCAGCCCGTAACAGGCCGGACCAGGTACGGCGCCGGCCGAGCTGGGGCCCACCCTCAGGGCTCGGCCCGCGTCGCTCCAGGCGATCGACCCGCCGCCCGCGCCCACGGTCTGGATGTCGAGCGCCGGCAGCGCCAGCGGCCGGCCCCCGATCAGGCGCTCAGAGGTCTCGCCCACATCCCCGTCGGCGATCAGGCACACGTCGCAGGAGGTGCCGCCCATGTCCAGGCAGAGGACGTGACGCTCATCCGCCAGCCCGGCCAGCAGCGAGGCACCCCCGACGCCGCCGGCCGGACCCGACAGCACCGTCAGCGCGGCGTGCGCCCCGGCCCGGCCGACGTCCGTCAGCCCTCCCGAGGACTGCATGATCTGCGGCTCCGGAAGACCCTCCTCGCCGGCCTCGCGCGAGAGCCGCCCCAGGTAGGAGGACAGCAGCGGGGAGAGCGAGGCGTCGAGGGCGGTGGTGGCCGTGCGCTCGTACTCACGGAAGGTTCCGACGAGCTCACTCGAGAGCGACAGCGCGGCGTCCGGAAGCAGCTCGCGGATCTGCTCGCCGAGCAGCCGCTCGTGCTCGGGGTCGGCGTAGGAGTGCAGCAGGCACACCGCCACCGCCTCCGGCCCGGCGCCTGCGAGTGTCGCCGCGCGCTCGCGCGCGTGGGCCGGGTCCAGCTCCTGCAGCACACCCTCCGGAACGACCCGCTCTTGCACCCCCAGGCGCAGCTCGGAGCCGACCAGCGGCGGGGGAGGCGCCTGGCAGAGCCTGTACAGGTGGGGGCGGTTCTGGCGCCCGAGCTCGATCACGTCCTCGAACCCGGCCGTCGTGAGCAGGGCGGTGCGGGCGGTGTTCCCCTCCAGCAGCGCGTTCGTGGCGACCGTCATGCCGTGCGCGAAGCGCTCCACCTGATCGGGTCGGGCGCCGGCCGCCCGCAGCACGAGGCGTACCGCCTCGATCACGCCCTCCGACTGAGCGGAGGGCGTGGTGGGGACCTTCGCCGTGTAGAGGCCGCGGCCCTCGGTGACGAGGACCGCGTCGGTGAAGGTGCCCCCGACATCCACGCCCAGTAGCACTGGGCGTGAGCGTACGTCAGGCAGCCAGCGGTTCGCGGTCCTCGGTGTCGGCCAGGTGCTGGTGCGACGGGCAGTAGCCGTTGTGGGGCAGCGGCGTGCGCTGGCAGGCCGAGCCTTTACGGGTGGTGGCACGGCACTGCGGCGGAGCGCCCCCGACTGCGGCGTAGCACTCGGCCGGGTTTTCGATCATGTACTGCTGGGCGAACGTGAGGTACCCGGTGACCACGTTCAGGACGTAGGCCTGGTCGCACATCGAGAAGTAGCTGCGGATGTCGCAGAACAGCGTCCTCGCCGGATGGGCGAAGTAGTGGGGTTCCGTGGCGAGGCGCGTGATGACCGACTCGCAGGCGCTGAGGACCGCGGTCTGGCGGCGGCCCGGTGTCGAGGTTGTGGGCGGTTCGATGATCCGGGGAGCCAGCTCCCTGTAGATCGCACGGCTGAATTGATACATGGTGTGTTTTGGACTCCTACCCTCTCGTCTCAACGAGATCCGTGGTTCAGGAGCACACCCGCCAGGTATTTGAGACTCCCGTGTAGCCAAAGACCTTTCACGCCCTGAAACACGGTCAGGGGCGAAAAGGAGCGCTCAGTCCCAGGTCTCCCAGCCGAGCTCTCCCGAGCCCTCCAGAATCACGTGGCGCCCGTCCATCACCTGGGCCCGTTCGGGGTGGTCGGAGCGCAGATGCGCGCCTCTGGACTCGGTCCGCGCCAGCGCACAGCGGGCGATGCTGCGCACGAGCGGGTGCTCGATCGCCAGCAGAGCCTCGAGGCCCTCGGCGTCGCGCACGATCCCCGCCCCCCGCCACAGCGCCCGGCGGACCTCGTGGTCGGCGGCCGCGAGGGCCGGCAGCTCGCGCAGGGCCTGCGCCTCGTCCGCCGCCGGGGCGGGCGCCGCCGCCGCGGCCTCGGCGAGCGCCGCGTCCACCGCGCGCGAGGCGAACACGAAGCACTCGCTCAGCGAGTTGGAGGCGAGCCGGTTGGCCCCGTGCAGGCCCGTGCAGGAGGCCTCGCCGACCGCGTACAGGCCCGGCACGCTCGCGCGGGCGTCGAGGTCGGCGACGATTCCTCCCATCATGTAGTGGGCCGCGGGCGCGACGGGCACCAGCTCGCGCGTCGGGTCCAACCCGGCCTCGCGCAGGGCGCTGAAGACGTTCGGGAAGTGGGCCGGGTCGACCGCCCGCATGTCGAGGCCCACCGACGGCCTGCCCGGTCTCGCGCAGGCGCTCGAAGATCGCCCGTGAGACCTCGTCACGGGGCGCCAGCTCGTCCACGAAGCGCTCGCCGGAGGCGTCGTGCAGCGTGGCCCCCTCGCCGCGGATCGCCTCCGTCACGAGGAAGCCCTCCCGGCCGGGCAGCCCGATCACGGCGGTGGGGTGGAACTGCAGCATCTCGAGGTCCGCGAGCCGGGCCCCGGCGGCCTGCGCGAGCATCAGCCCGACCCCCTGGGACCCGGGGGGGTTGGTCGTGCGCTCCCACAGCGCCGCCGCGCCGCCGGTGGCGATCATCGTGGCTCCGGCCGCGATCAGGTCTCCGTCGTCGCAGACCACCCCCAGACAGCGACCGTCGCGGCACCACAGCGCGCGGGCTCGCACTTCCTCGAGAACGTGGACGCGCGGATCCTCGGCCGCCAGCGCCGACAGCTGGCGTACCAGCCTGCGGCCGGTGGCGCTGCCCCCGGCGTGGACGACCCGGCGCACCGAGTGGCCGCCCTCGAGGCCGAGCGCGAGCTGGCCGAAGCGGTCGGCGTCGAAATGCACCCCGAGCTGCTCGAGGTCCCGTACCCGGGCCGGCGCTTCGCGGACGAGGATCTCGGCGGCCGAGCGTCGCACCAGCCCGCGCCCCGCCCGTTCGGTGTCCGCCAGGTGCAGCTCGAAGCTGTCGTCCGCCCCCAGCACCGCCGCCAGTCCTCCCTGTGCCCAGTAGCTCGCGGTGCGGGCCAGCGGCGTGGCGGATACGAGCACGACCCGCGCCCCCTCCCGCGCCGCGCAGAGCGCTGCGTAGAGGCCGGCGGCTCCGGCGCCGACGACGGCCACCTCGGCTTGCAGGAAGCTGGCCGCGGGCCGGCGCATCGGCCGCAACCGTATCCGTCGCGCTCAGCGGGCGGGGGACGCGGGTCCCGATGCGCCCGTGCCCGTGCCGGCTGCGCCAGGCGTGGTGGTCCCGCCGACGGTCCCGGTGGAGCCCGTGCCGGAGGTGCCCGTGCCGGCTGCCCCGGGCGTGGTGGTCCCGGGCGTGGTGGCGCCGGGGGTCGTGGTTCCCGGAGTGGTGGTGGTTCCCGGAGTGGTGCCGGCGCCGGGTGTGGTGGTGCCGGGCACGGTGGCCGCCGTGACCACGGTCGTCGCGGCCGGGGGCGCGGGGCCGGGGCCGTGGGCGAGCTTCACGAGCGCGGCCGCGAGGACCCCGAGGAACAGTGCCGCCACCACGACCGCCACGGCCAGGGGGGCCTTCCAGTTCGGGGTCGCCGACAGGCGGGTGTGCGCCGCCGCGCCGCAGTAGAGGCACCAGTCCTGGTCGGTCTGCAGCGGTGAGCCGCACAGCGGGCACGCCTCCACGGGCGCGGGTCCGACGGGGCCCACCGAGCCCACCGGGGAGACCGACGGGTCGGCTCCCGCCGGCGTGGCGGAGGCCGCGGCCGGCTGTCCGGGCCAGCTCACTGCCGTTGTGCGGGCGGGCGCACGATCGCCGTGGCTTCGTCGTCGTCCTGTCCGCCGTCCGTCGCCGCTGCCGGCGCCGGCGCGTCTGTCGCCGGTGTGCCACCGCCCGGTTTGCCCGGCGGGGGTTTGGCACCCGGGGAGGGGGCGGGCGCGGGCGTGGCGGCTGCCGGGGTGGTGGCTGTGGGCGTCGCCGGCGGGGAGGCGCCGCCGGGCGGGGCGGGTCTCGGCGCCGGCGGCACGGGTGCGCCGAGCGTCCGCTGGAAGGCGCTCGGGGCGGGCGAGCCCGAGGCAGCGGCCTGCGCCGCCCCGGGCGGGGTGGCGCCGCTGCGAAGGTCCGCCGGCAGGTTGGCGTGGCGGTGCAGCGGCAGGCCGCAGTTGGGGCAGAAGCGGTCCTCGCTGGAGTGGATCGCAGCGCAGCGCGCACAGGCCGTGATCCCCGCCTCGCTCAGCACCGTCAGCGGCTGCGGCTCGTGCAGGGTCGTCTCCAGCGCGCGCAGCTCGGTGTCGATGTGTCCCAGCGTCGTCAGCTTCGCCAGCACCAGTGCGTCGTTGCGCTGGCCGAAGCGATGCAGGTTGAAGACGAGTCCTCCGAGGTCGCGGTAGGCGAGCTCGCGGGCCTTGCGCAGGAAGCGGATCCGGCGGCGTATCCGCCCCCGCGCGATGAAGCCGGGGCGGTCCTGCGGCCCGGCGGGTGAGGCGGGTTGCTGCTCCACTGCGACCGCCATGCTAACCCGCCGCCGTCAGCGCCGTTGCGCGAGTGCCTGCTCCCAGGCGGCGTGCACGCGTCCGGCCATCACCTCGCTCGAGTAGGCGCGGGCGCGTGAGCGCCCCTCCACGCGTGGGTCCTCGCTGCCCAGCGTGCTCGCCAGCGCCTCGCTCCAGCGCTGCAGCGCGAAGGGCTCGCACAGCGCCCCGGCGATGCCCGCCAGCGCCTCGGCGTGGATCCCGACCGGCGTCGCGAGCACCGGTACGTCGCATGCCAGCGCCTCCAGCACGGCCAAGCCAAAGCCCTCCCGATCGGAGGGGACCACCACCGCGTCGGCGGCGTTCACCCACTGCGGTACCTCCGCGGGCGCCACGTGGCCGAGCGTGAGCAACTGCACCCCGGTCACACGGGCGAGCGCGAGGGCGAGGTCGTAGCGCTTCTCTGCTCGCCCGGGGTCTGCCGGGAACAACAGGTAGCGGCGATCCGGCTCGAGACCGAGGGCCTGCCGCGCCTGCGCCCGGGGGATCGGCCCGAAGCGTCCGGTGTCCACGCCGCAGGGGAGCACGAGCGCGCGCGCGCGGGCGCGGCGCCCGGGGAGCTCCTGCACGAGCGCCGCCGAGACCGCCCCGACGATGTCCATCAGCCCGAGCACGGGCGCCGTCGCCAGGCGGCTGCGCGGGTGGGCCACATCGGTCCCGTGGACCGTCAGCGCCCGCACCCCGGCCGGCACCGCGAGCGCCGGCCAGGCGGTGAGCCCGAAGTGGGCGTGCACGACGTCGAAGCGGGCCGAGGCGGGACGGCGGGTGAAGGTGGACGGCGGCCCGTGGCGGCGACGCAGCTCGACGGCCGCCCGCGCCAGCGCCCGGGGCCCGGGGCCGAACTCATGCAGCTCCACCTGGAGCCCGGCGATGCTCCGCAGAGCGGCCACCTGATCGCGGACGAAGCTCCCGCGGCCCGGGTTGGCGGCATCCGGGCGCATGTTCGATATGACCAGGGCGCGCAAGCGAACCGCGACGCTAGCGCCTCTGGAATGATGGCGCCCGTGCCGGGCGAGACCACGCGCAGCTACGACCGCGACGCGGGGCAGATGCGCCCGACCGGGATCCAGCCCGACTTCATGCGCACCGCCACCGGGTCGGTCCTGATCGAGGTGGGGGAGACGCGTGTGATCTGCACCGCCTCGGCCCAGGGCGGCGTTCCCCGCTGGATGAACGGGCAGGGCCGGGGCTGGCTGACGGCGGAGTACGGGATGCTCCCCGCCTCGACCGGCGAACGCCGCCAGCGCGATGTCAGCCGCGGACGGCCGGACGGCCGCACGGTGGAGATCCAGCGCCTGATCGGCCGCTCCCTGCGGGGCGTGATCGACCTGGCGCTGCTCGGGGAACGCACGATCTACCTCGACTGCGACGTCCTGCAGGCGGACGGCGGCACCCGTTGTGCCTCGATCACCGGTGCCTACGTAGCGCTCGCGCTGGCCTGCTCGCGGCTGCAGCGGGAGGGGGAGTTGGAGAAATCGCCGCTGACCGGCTCCGTGGCGGCGATCTCCTGCGGCATGGTGGACGGCAGGGCGCTGCTGGATCTCGACTACTCCGAGGACTCCACCGCGGAGGTGGACGCGAACGTGGTCATGACCGGCGACGGCGGGCTCGTCGAGGTTCAGGCCACGGCCGAGCGCACGCCGCTGTCCCGGGCCCACCTCGACGAGCTGCTGGCGCTGGCCGCCGACGGGATCGAGCAGCTGCGCGGAATCCAGGCCGAGGCGATCGAGTGAGCCGGACGGGTGCCGGCCGCGAGCTGCTGCTGGCCACCCACAACGAGCACAAGCGGATCGAGTTCGAGCGGCTGCTGGCTGCCGGCGGGCCGGGTTCGATCTCGCTGCGCGCGCTCCCGCAGGAGATCGAGCTGCCACCCGAGGACGCCGACAGCTTCGCCGGCAACGCGCTCGGCAAGGCCCTGGCCGCCGCCCGCCAGACGGGTACGGTCGCGATCGCCGACGACTCCGGCATCTGTGCGGAGGCGCTGGGAGGGGCGCCGGGGGTGCGCTCTGCCCGCTACGCCGGCGAGCACGCCAGCGACGAGGAGAACCTCCAGAAGCTCCTCAGGGAGGCTCCCGCGGGCAGCCCGCTGGAGTACGTCTGCGTGATCGCCTACGTCGATCCCGGGCAGAGCCTGGAGCGGTGCTTCGAGGGCCGCTGCTCCGGGCGCCTCGCCGCCACGCCGCGGGGCAGCCGGGGCTTCGGCTACGACCCCGCCTTCGAACCGGACGACGGGCCCCCCGGCAGCACCATGGCCGAGCTCAGCGACGCGGCCAAGGATGCGATCAGTCACCGCGGCCGGGCCGCCAGGGAGCTCGCCTCCTGGCTGGCCGCCTAGAGCAGGTTGATGGCCGCCGCGAACGCCACCGCCAGGCCCAGCCCCGCATAGCCGGTATAGCCGGAGATCAGCAGCAGCAGCGCCGTCAGCAGCGCCACGAAAACCGTCACGAGCCACGCGATGCGGTTGATGGCCATGAGCGCGCGATTCTCCCCGATCGGGCGGCGGGGCGCGGGCCTGTAGGCAGGTGCCGTCCGTGAGCGCTGCTAGCTTCGGGCCGCTGTTTCTGTGCCCATTTCACCTGCTTTACGAACGAGGAGGGCCGAAGTGACGAAGTCCGAGTTGGTCGAACAGGTCGCCGATCGCGCCGAGCTGACACGCAGCGACGCCTCGAAGGCGGTTGACGCCATGCTTTCCACCGTCGAGGACGCCCTGCGGCGCGGCAGCGATGTGACCGTCTCGGGGTTCGGGAAGTTCCACGTCAGCCAGCGGGCCCCGCGTGCCGGGGTCAACCCGCGCACCGGCGAGCGCATCCAGATCGCCGCATCGAGGGTTCCGCGCTTTACCGCGGGCAGCGCCCTGAAGAGCGCTGTGAAGACCCGCTGACACACGTTCGTAGCTTCGGCGACACGCTCGCCGCGCGTGTCGCCGAGCGCGAGTCCCAGATCGTGCTGGGACTCGACCCGGACCCGCTGGATCTCTGGCCGGGCCTGTCTGCCGCAAGCGGTGCCTCCCCCGAGCGGGCCACCGCCGCGGCCGTGCGGGAGCAGTGCCTGGCGCTGCTGGCGGCCGCCGGGCCGGCATGCGTGGCGGTCAAGTTCCAGCTCGCCCGCTTCGAGCTGCTGGGGGCGCCCGGGCGCGAGCTGCTGGGGGAGCTGGTGGCGGTGGCCCGCGAGCAGGGCCTGCTGGTGATCGCGGATGGCAAGCGGGGGGACATCGACGTCACCGCGGCGGCCTACGCCGCCTCGCTGTACGGCGGCCTGCAGACGCCGGCCGGGACGCTCGCGGGCCTGGGCGCCGATCTCGCGACCGTCAACCCCCTGATGGGGCTGGACGCCGTGGAGCCGTTCCTCACAGCCGCCCGCGCGGTGGGCGCCGGGGTGCTGCTGCTGGTGCGCACCTCCAACCCCGGGGCCCGCGACGTCGAGGATCTGGAGCTGGCCGGCGGCAGGCCCCTGTGGGAGCGCCTGGCGGAGATCGTGCAGCAGCTCGGGGCCGCCGGGAGCGCAGGCAGCGGGCTCAGCGACGTGGGCGCGGTGATCGGCGCCAGCGAGCCCGGTCACCTGCCCCGCGCCCGCGAGCTGATGCCGGCGGCGCCCTTCCTGCTGCCCGGCGTCGGCGCCCAGGGCGGGGAGGTCTCGCCGCTCGCGGCCGCCTTCGCGCCCGGACGCGCGGGTGGCCTGGTGAGCGCCTCCCGCAGCATCGCCAACGCCCACCGCGAGCGCGGGGGCGAGCCGGCCGACGCCGCCCGGGCTGCGGCCGAGGGCCTGCGCGAGCAGGCCTGGGCGCTTTCGGAAAAGACCTGAGGAGAGCCCAGCCGGTTCGCTAGCCTGTTGTCGCGCGCCCGCAGGACAGAGCGAATGGGCTCTCGCGCAAGGCGGGTAACGACCAAAGATGATCATCACCGTCACGCTCAACGCGGCGATCGACAAGTCACTGGCGGTGCCGAACTTCAGACCGGGGCGGCGCCATAGGACCGTGGAACAACGCACCGCCGCCGGAGGCAAGGGCGTCAACATCGCCCGCACGCTGAAGGCCCTCGGTCAGCCGGTGATCGCCACCGGCTTCGCGGGCGGCGCGACGGGGACCCACATCGTCGAGCAGCTGACCGAGGAGTCGATCCTCAACGACTTCGTCCGCATCCGCGACGAGTCGCGCACCAACACCTCGGTCCTCGACCCGACCTCCGGGCAGCAGACCGAGATCAACGAACGCGGCCCCGAGGTGTCAGAGAGCGAGGTGGAACTGTTCAAGGACAAGCTCGTGTACCTCGCCCGCGGTGCGGCGATCGTGGTGTTCGCCGGATCGCTGCCCCGGGGGGTCGAGCCCGACCTCTACGCGACGCTCGTCCGGGAGCTGGAACGCCTCGACGTGATCACGGTCGTGGACACCGACGGCGAACCGCTGCGCCAGGCGATGAAGGCCGAACCCGACCTCGTCTCCCCGAACGTGCTCGAGGCCGAGGAGCTCGTCGGGCACGAGTTCGCCGGCGAGGAGGAGGTCTCCCAGGCCGTTGCCGAGATCTCCGCGCTGGGCTCGCGGGAGGCGATCCTGACGCTCCCCGACGGATGTGTGGCACAGCTGCTCCTCGACGGTCAGCGGGTGATCAAGCGCGCTCGCCTGGAGCCGCGCGAAGCGGTCGGCAAGATCGGCTCCGGCGACGCCTTCCTGGCCGGCTATCTGGCCGCCCGCTATGAGGGACGCAACCCCGATCAGTGCCTGCGTCTCGGGGTCGCCTGCGGGGCGGAGTCCACCGCCCGTCTCGGCACGGGCATGATCGACCCGCGCGAGGCCCGGCGCATGATGGGCGACGTCGAGCTGTCCCTGATCGAGCTCCCGGCCGAGGTCTCCTGAGGCGACCCGCCGCCGGCGCGGCACCGGCGCGGGGCTAGCCGCCGGCCACGTCGCGGCGCAGGAACACCAGGTAGGCGGCCACCAGCGAGGGGACCGCGTACAGGGCGCACAACCAGATCGAGTGCGTGATCGGAGCCCAGTCGGTGGGCGTCCGCAGCAGCCCCTGCCAGGCCTCGAACTGCTGCGTGAGCAGGTACGGCTGGGCCCCTTCCAGGCCGGGGATCCCGGAGATGATGTCGAGCAGGATCAGGCTCCCGATCGTGGCCACCACGGCGGCCGCGCTGTTGCGTGTGACCACCGAGAGCATCACCCCGATGCTCACCACGGCCGCCAGTGGGATCAGGTACAGGGCGTTGGACGCGGCGATCAGCGCGAGTGCTTCGCCGGCCGAGACGACCGTCCCTGACAGGCTCACGACGTGGTGGAAGCCGAACGAGATGATTCCCGCGACGGTCGCCACGGTAGCCGACAGGAACACCGCCAGGACGCCGTAGGTGAACGCCGCCAGCGCCTTGGCCGCCAGCACCTGGCCGCGATCCACCGAGCGCGTGAGGATCGTCTTCAGGGTTCCGTTGCCGTCCTCGTTGGCGACGATGTCGCCCGCCACCAGCGAGGCCACCAGGGGCAGCATGAACACCGACAGGAAGGTCAGCATCAGCACCGGGGTGGCGAGCCCGGACTGGGTGATCTGGGCCTCGAAGATGCTCTGGCCGCCGCGGTGGTGGTGGTGGACGTTCTGGAAGATGACGAAGAACAGGGGCAGGATCACGATCAGCCCGAGGCCCAGATATGTGCGCTTCTGGGAGATCAGCTTGCGCAGCTCCCAGCGGTAGACCGTCAGCGTCGAGGGACGGTGCGTGCGCCCTCGAGCCGCGGCGGGCAGGGCGCCTGCGCCGGCGGCCGTCGCGCTCACGAGGGCTCCCCGCCGGGGTCTGTGGGGCCGTGGTCGGCCACCGCGCCGGCGGGCACGGCGTTGCCGTTGACGGCACCGTGCGCCCCCGAGCCGTCCTCGGAGGTGCCCTCGGTGAGGCGGAAGAAGAGGTCCTCGAGGCTCGCCAGCTGGGGGGTCAGCGCGAGGATCGCGACGCCGGCGCGTCCGAGCGCGAGCGACACCTCGCCCACGTCGTTCTCCTGGGCCTGGAACTCGAGCCCTCCGGCCGCGCTCGCCGCCTGGCCGACCCCGGGATGGGAGCGCAGCAGCTCGAGCGCCCGCTCGTCGTCGGCGGTGCGCAGCGTGTAGCGCGTGCCGCCCTGTCGGCGCAGATCGGACAGCGCCCCCTCGTAGACCACCCGGCCGCGATCCACGATCGCCACCCGGTCGCAGAGTTCCTGGACCTCGGGAAGCTGGTGTGAGGAGAGCAGGACGGTCATGCCGCCGTCGGCCAGACGCCGGATCAGGGAGCGCATGTCGCGCATCCCGGCCGGGTCGAGCCCGGTGGCGGGCTCGTCGAGGATCAGCAGCCGGGGCCGGCGCAGGAGCGCCGCCGCGATCCCCAGCCGCTGGCGCATTCCGTGCGAGTAGCCGCCCACCTTGTGGCCTGCCCGCGGAGTCAGCTCGACGGTCTCCAGGACCTCACCGATCCGCCCGCCGGCGCCGTCGCCGTCGAGCGCCGCCAGCAGTTCCAGGTTCTTCTGTGCGGTCAGGTAGGGGTAGAAGCGTGGTGCCTCCACGAAGCCCGCCACCCCCTCCAGAGCGCGTGCACCATGGCGCATGGGGTCGCGCCCGAACAGCTCCACGGCGCCCCCGCTCGGTGTGATCAGCCCGAGCGCCATCCGCAGGGTCGTGGTCTTCCCGGCCCCGTTGGGACCGAGGAACCCGTACACGTCGCCGCTGCGGACGTTCAGGTCGATGTGATCGACGGCGAGGATTTCCCCATAGCGCTTGACCAGCCCTCTGGCCCTCACGGGCTGGGGCTCGAGGGAGTCGCTAGAGGCCACGCGCGACGGCTTCGAGCTGCGCGGGCGAGACCGAGCCGGCGAGCAGGTAACGCACCCCGGAGCGCTCGAAGCTGAGCAGTGTCCCGAGCTCGGTGCGCAGCTCGTCGGCCTTCGTTCCGTTGATGTCCACCTGGGGCAGGCCTTCGAGCTCTCCGCTCTTGCCGCTCCCCTTGGAACGGCCCTGGAGCACGACGATCGCTCCCGGCCCGTGGCCGTAGGTGGTCACCTTCGGGCTCGAGCCGGAGCGCTTGGCCGTGTGATGGATCCGCGCGTATTCCTTGGCCGGCACGCCGACGATGACTTCGGAGGCGTGAGACCGTGCGGAGTGCTTGCGGGCGGTTGCGTGGTCTTCGAGCTTGACTTCTTCGACCTTCACATTGGACGGCGGGGTGATCGAGAAGACCGAGTCGGGCACCGGGCCGTAGGAGATTTCGGTGGCCGCCAGTTCGAGCACCGGCGAGGAGTCGGCCGTGGAGTAGAGGGCGGTCCTCAGGGGGGTGCCGTTGTCGGCGTTGAAGGACAGCTCCGCGCCGGCGAACAGGCTTCCGGGTTCCTTCGGCCCGACACGCACCGTGTAGGCCGGCTGGCCCGCCACGTCGCTCGGTTCGGCACCGGACACCGAGGCGTGGCGCTGCAGGTGGGAGATCGCTTCTTCGATCTGCTTGACGGAGGGGACTTCGTGGTGGTCGGAGCCGGAGCTGCTGGAGCCGGAGGAGTCTTCGCCGGGTTCGCCCTTCGGCGGGGTGTAGCGGTAGAGCGTGTTGGTGGCCGCGTCGTAGACCTCCAGCGTGTGGCCGTCGTAGATCACCTGCGTGTCACCGCCCTGGTCCTGGAGCTCGAGGCGGAAGCGCCCGTCCTTGGAGGCCCACAGGCGCCCCGAGCCGCCCGTGAACAGGGGGCTGGAGGTGATCGACGAGCCGCCGCCGCCGTCGCCGCCGCCACCCGCGTTCGCGAGGCCGGCCCCTTCGAGCAGCTCGTTGGTCAGCTGGATGTTGGCCGAGACGCCTTCCGGGGCGGGGGCGGCCAGGCCGTCGTGGATGGCCTGGGCCAGCGGCTTGGGTTGAGGCGTCGGGCCGGCTCCGAGGGCCGAGGCCAGCGCCGTGGCGCCGATGCCCACGACCACGACGATGCCGCACAGCAAGAGCAGACGGTTGAGGGGGATGCGGCGAAGGAAGTTCAACGGGCGCCTATGCCTCGGCAGGGTAATCCGGACATCACGATAGCCACCGTCCATAAGTTGCGCTAAAGCTAAGAAGGGCCTCATCGAAGGGCGGGGAGGGCCCTCCGCCCAGGCCGGCGAGGGGCCCTACGGAGGGCAACGAGGGACTTCACGGAGGGGGAGCCGATATGTTCTTGCCCGCAAATGGTCTACGTGGTCGTCCTCCTGTGGCTGATCCTCGGCCTGTCCGTGTTCTTCGTGGCGATGCGCCGCGGGGGCGGCCGTGTGGGTCCCGGCCTGAGCGTGCGCGAGGAGGGCGGGCCGCGGGAATCGAAGGCCGGCCGGCGGCTGGCGATCCTCGGGGTCGCGGTGCTGATCGCCTTCGGCGTCGTGGTGCCGACCCTGGTGCTGGCCCACAACGGCAACCACAAGGCCAGCGAAGCCGTCGGCGGGGTGACCTTGACGCCGGCCCAGACCAAGGGCCGGGAACTGTTCGCCCACTCATGCGTCTACTGCCACTCGCTGGCGGCGGTGCGCTCCTACGCCCGCACCGGTCCCAACCTCGACGTCCGCGTCGGCGATGACATCTCCACCAACGCGGGTCGCCGGGCGCTGGTGCTGAACGCGATCCTGGAAGGGCGGGCTCGCGGCAACGGGCAGATGCCGGCGCTGCTCTACCAGGGCAAGGAAGCCGAAGACGTGGCCGCTTTCGTGGCCGCCGTCGCCGGCCACTGACGCCCGCCGCGCGTACCTGTTTGGCCACACGTCGATAGCGGGCCCCCGGGGGCTCGGCTATAAGTCGGGGACCAGTGGCCGAGGAGCATCCCAAGACCCCCGACGACGTGAAGGCGTTTGTCGCCGAGCACGACATCCGCTTCATCCGCTTCTGGTTCACCGACATCCTCGGTCAGCTGAAGTCGTTCTCGATCAACGCCGCCGAACTCGACGACGCCTTCGAAGCGGGGATGGGCTTCGACGGCTCCTCGATCACCGGCTTCAACGCGATCGAGGAGTCCGACATGATCGCGATGCCCGATCCCGAGACCTTCGCCGTGCTGCCCTGGCGCCCGGAAGAGCAGGGCGTGGCGCGCATGTTCTGCGATGTCATCACGCCCGAGCGGACACCCTACGAGGGAGATCCGAGGCACGTGCTCCGGCGCGCGCTCGAGCGGGCCCACGGGATGGGCTTCGACACCTTCAACGTGGGACCCGAGCTGGAGTACTTCCTGTTCAAAGACTCCCGCTCGACCGAGGTCCTCGACCAGGGCGGCTACTTCGACCTGACCACGCTGGACGCCGGCTCGGACGTGCGCCGCGAGACGGTGCTGGCGCTGGAGCAGCTGGGCATCCACGTCGAGTACACCCACCACGAGGTCGGCCCCTCCCAGCACGAGATCGACATGCGTTACGCGGGCGCGCTGAAGATGGCCGACGACTGCATGACCTACCGCATCACGGTCAAGGAGATCGCGATGAAGTACGGCTGGCACGCCACCTTCATGCCGAAGCCGCTGTTCGGCGAGAACGGCTCGGGGATGCACACCCACCAGTCGCTCTTCCACGGCGAGAGCAACGCCTTCTATGACCCCGACGACCAGTACTTCCTGTCCGACGTCGGCAAGGCCTTCATCGCCGGCCAGCTCAAGCATGCGCGCGAGATCTGCTCGATCTTCGCCCAGTGGGTCAACTCCTACAAGCGCCTGGTCCCCGGCTTCGAGGCGCCCGTGTACGTGGCCTGGTCGCGCCGCAACCGCTCCGCTCTGGTGCGGGTGCCCCTGTATCACCCCGGCCGCGAGCGGACCACCAGGATGGAGCTGCGCTGCCCGGACCCGGCCTGCAACCCCTACCTCACCTTCGCGGTGCTGCTGCAGGCGGGGCTGGAGGGGATCGAGAAGGGCTACGAGCTGCCCGAGCCGATGGAGAAGAACCTCTACCACCTCTCCAGCGAGGAGCGCCGGCGCCTGGGCGTGGAGCAGCTGCCCGAGAGCCTCGGCGAGGCGATCGAGCTGACGGCGGAGTCCGAGCTGGTGCTGCGCACCCTCGGGGAGCACATGTTCAACCGTTACGTCGAGATCAAGCGCCAGGAGTGGGACGACTACCGCGTCCAGGTCACCAGCTGGGAGCTGGACCGCTACCTGGCGATCCTCTGAGCTCAGGCGGCTCCGGGGACCGGGCAGGCGATCGGGCGCATCGGCGCGAAGTGCCAGTGCAGGCCCTGGAGCAGATGCCCGAAGGCGCTCGGGTAGCGCCCGGCCATCTCGGCTCGGGCTTCCAGCACCGATAGGGCGTACTGCTCGTAGGCCGGCTCGCCGCTGAGCTGGTACAGGCGCAGCAGGCCCAGCGCGGCGCTCGAAGCGCCCGCGGGGATCGGCGAGTCCTCGAGGTCCTTGCGGCGCACGATCAGGGCTTCCCCGTCGGCGGCGGTCGAGAAGAAGCCCCCGTCGCGGGCGTCGGCGAAGCGCTCGATGAGCGTGTCGGCGAGCGCCCTGGCGCGTAGGAAGAAGCGCTCCTCGCAGCTGGTTTCGAACAGCACCAGCAGGGCCTCGAGCAGGAAGGCGTGGTCCTCCAGGTAGGCGTCGATCCTGGCGCTCCCTTGGTTGAAGCTCCTCAGCAGGCGCCCCTCGGGGGTGCGCATGCGCTGCTCGATGAACTCCGCGCAGGCGATCGCGGCGTCCATGAAGCGGGGCTCCGACAGGGCGGCTCCCGCCTCGGCGAGGGCGCTCACCATGAGCGCGTTCCAGCTCGTCAGGCGCTTGTCGTCGAGGTCCGGGCGCACGCGCTCCTCGCGCGCCGCCGCCAGCCGCGAGCGGATGCTCTCACGCAGCTCCGGGGCGGGGCTGAGGCCGCGGTCCTGGAGCACGTTCAGCCCCGGCTCGGGGTGGTGGGGGTCGTGGAAGTTGCCCTCCTCGTCGACCCCCAGCCAGGCGCTCGCGGCCGCCGCATCGTGATCTCCCAGGAGCTCCTTCAGCTCCCGCTCGCGCCACACGTAGAAGCGCCCCTCGACACCCTCCGAGTCGGCGTCCAGGGCGCTGTAGAAGCCTCCCTCGGGCCCCCGCATCTCGCGTAGGGCCCACTCCAGCGTGTCCACGCACACCCGCCGCAGCTGCTCCTCGCCCGTGAGCTGCCAGGCGTGCAGGTAGACGCGCGCCAGCAGCGCGTTGTCGTAGAGCATCTTCTCGAAGTGGGGCACGGTCCAGGTGTCGTCCACGCTGTAGCGGTGAAAGCCCCCGCCGAGCTGGTCGTGGATCCCGCCGCTGGCCATCGCCCCCAGCGTCTCGAGCGTGATCGCCCGCGCCCCGCGCAGCAGCAGGAACTCAAGCAGCGAGGCCTGGGGGAACTTGGGGGCGCCGCCGAAGCCGCCGTGCTCGGCGTCGAAGCTCTCACCGGCGCGCGTGACCGCTGCCTGCAACACGTCTTGGTGCAGCGGCTCCTGGGCGCGGGCCTGACCGGGGATGCTGCCGAGGTGCTCGCGCAGCCGCTCGCCTCCCTCCTGCAGCTGCGCGCGGTCCTCCCGCCAGGCCTGGGCGATGGCCCTCAGCACGTCCCGCCAGGCGGGCATCCCTGTGCGGGGCTCGGGCGGGAAGTAGGTCCCTCCGTAGAACGGCAGCTGCTCGGGCGTCAGGAACACGTTCAGCGGCCAGCCTCCGTGTCCGCTCATGCTCTGCAGGGCCTCCATGTAGAGGGCGTCCACGTCCGGACGCTCCTCACGGTCGACCTTCACGCACACGAACTCGGCGTTCATCAGCTCCGCCGTGGCGGGATCCTCGAAGGACTCCCGCTCCATCACGTGGCACCAGTGGCAGGAGGAGTAGCCGATCGAGACGATCACGGGCCTGTCGAGCTCGCGCGCCCGCACGAACGCCTCCGGGCCCCATGGCAGCCAGTCCACCGGGTTCTCGGCGTGCTGGCGCAGGTAGGGCGAGCTCTCGCTGGCTAGGGCGTTGGCCACCACCTACCCCTGATCTGTTCGGCCGTCGGCCATTCGCCGCCGCCCACGCTCGACAGCCGCACGCTTGCCACCGACAGGTGGAAGCTGCGCCCGCCGAGTGTGCCGCTGGCCCGCTTGAGGTCGTCGCTGAGGCGCACGCTCCCGTCAGACGCCTGCGAGCCACTCACGCGCAGCACGGCAGGCGCCACGCCCGCCCCGCTGACCCTCAGGCGCCCGGACAGGTCCACGCCGGGCACGAAGGAGAAGCCGTGCAACACCACCGCTCCGCTCGCGAGCGTGGCGTAGCCGCCACGCAGCCCCCCGAAGCTCGAGCCGCTCGGAAGGGCGGTATCGGCCTGCAGGGTGGCCCCCACGACCTGGCGGCTGAGATCGAGGATCGCCTCCAGCGCCGCCACCAGCGTGCGCCCGGGACGGCCGGAGAGCTCGCGTGGGGCTCGTACCCGGCTCAGGCGGGTGGGGTCCAGGGGAGTCGGCGTGAACGGGTTGGCGGTCGAGGCGCAGGGTTTGACGGTCTGCCCGGAGAAGAAGGCCGAGACGGCGCCGGTGGCGCATTCGCCGAGGTCGCTGCCGAGCACCGAGTGTCCGGTGAACGGCACCACCTCGACCACGGCGTCAGGTATCTCGGCCGCCACCTGGCGCGCGTTGGAGGTGGGCGTGCGCAGGTCCTGGGTGCCCGAGAGGACCAGCGTGGGGACGTCCGGCAGCGACCCTTCGGCGGGCGGCGCCGGTGAGGCGTCGGGCCACGCCGCGCACGCTTCCAGCAGGCTCGAGGAGTAGGCCGTGGCCGCGTCGAAGGGGTAGAAGTAGCCGCCGGGCTGGGCCTCCAGGAAGGCATGGGCTTCGGCCAGCCGGGTGGCCGCGGGGGCGCCGCGCGACCACGGAAAGGGGCTCTCTTCGCAGGTGGTGGTGGCGAACAGCGCTTCATCGACGTTGTCGGTGCTTTCGACCTGCCGTTCTTTCGGCAGGGTCGGGATCAGGCCCTCGGAGAGGACGTGCAGGCGCAGCAGCGGATCGGGGTCCCCGTTCAGCGCCGATCGCACCGCCGCCGGCAGCAGCGCCCGCAGGGCGGGGTTGACGTCGCCGGCCTCGATCGTGCGCAGCAGCCCCGTCTCGTCGATCGTGGAGGGGTGGCGGCGGCCTTTGCCGTCGTACACCGAGCCGCCCAGCGCGCGGCGGCGCAGGCGGGCGTTGAGCGCGGACAGGTCGGCGACCGGATCAGCGGTGATCCCGGCACAGGCGTGGTCGGCGCAGAGTTCCCGCACTACACCCGGGAGCGCGCGGAAGCTCGGAATCGCAAACGGTTCGGGCCCGTCCACCGGGACGACGGAGTCGAGCAGCAGCGATTCCACGTTCTGGGGGTACTGCTGGGCGTACTCGAGGGCCACCTTGGTTCCGTAGGAGGTTCCGTACAGGACGAGCTTTTCGTAGCCCCCGGCGACCCGCAGGGCCTCGATGTCGCGGACGCTTTCCTCGCTGGTGAAGCCCGCCCGCGCGGGGCCGATCTCGAGCGCGCACTGTTCGAACAGGTGCGATATCGAACCGCCGCTGAAGCGTTCCACCGCCTGGCAGGCGAGCGGGCTGGAGCTGCCGGTGCCGCGCTGGTCGAAGACCAGCAGGTCGCGGTTCTTGAGCGCCGGGGCGATCCCTTCTGCCATGAATTCGGCCAGCGGCAGCGCCGCCTGTCCCGGCCCGCCGGCGAGCCCCACGACGGCGCTCCTGCTCGGCTGCGAGCCCGCCAGCTTGCGCCTGACGCTGAGCGCGATCGAGCCGGGGACGTTCCCGGTCCGGGCCAGGGGCACCGGCAGCGAGGCGCACGAGAAGGCCGTCGTGTCGGGGCACGGCGTGAAGGTGATCGAGGCCGCCGCCGCGGGCTGGACTGCGAGCAGCGCCGCGACCAGCGCGAGCAGCACCGTCACGAGAGCACCCAGGAGCCCGGCCGGCATCGTCATGATGGCGCGGCTGCGCATCGCGGACGACGATAGCGATCCGCAGCGCGCTCCGATCCAGCTCGCGGGGGACCTCGCCGCCCGCCGAACGGCCGCTCGGGCTGCGGTAGTGTGCCCGGCCTCGATGGTCCCCAGCGAGCGTCAGACCCTCGATGCCGCCGGCGCTCCCGCCGCTATCGGCCCCTACAGCCACGCCGTGCGTGCCGGGGGCCTCTTGTGGTGCTCCGGGCAGATACCGCTGGACCCGCAGTCGGGCGAGATCACGGGCTCGAGCGTGGCCGAGCAGGCCGAGCGCTGTCTGCACAACCTTCAGGCGGTGTGCGAGGCGGCCGGCACCACGCTCTCGAAGGCGGTCAGGATGACCGTCTACATGACCGACCTCGGAGCCTTCGCCGAGGTCAACGAGGTGTACGGCCGCTTCTTCGCGTCCGAGCCCCCGGCGCGGGTGGCGATCGGCGTCGCCGCGCTGCCGCGCGGGGCCCAGGTCGAGATCGACGCGGTGGTGGCGCTCTAGCAGCGCCGCGGGCCGGGCGCCACTGGCGCCGCGCTAACGGTCCCCGCGCAGCTCGGCGCGCTTGATCTTGCCGCTGGACGTCTTCGGCAGCTCGGCCGCGAACTCGACGATGCGGGGGTACTTGTAGGGGGCGGTCTGGAGCTTGACGTGGTCCTGCAGCTCGCGTACGAGCTCGGGGCCCGGCTGAGGGGCGCCATCGCACAGCACCACCACGGCGCGCACCACCGAGCCGCGCTCCTCGTCGGGGGCAGCCACGGCCGCGGCCTCGGCCACGGCCGGGTGGGCGACGAGGGCGGACTCGACCTCGAAGGGCCCGATCCGATAGCCCGCGGAGACGATCACGTCGTCGGTGCGGCCTTCGAAGTACAGCCACCCGTCCTCGTCGCGGCGGACGCGGTCGCCGGTGTACCAGCGGGCGTCAGCGACGCCGCCCTGCACGCTCCAACGCGACGAGCCCCCGTCCGCCGAGGGCTGCCGGCGCACCTGCTCGCCGAGGTAGCCGAGGAAGAAGGTGGGGTCGCTGGCAGGCTCCAGCACGAGCTCACCGTCCTCGATCTCGAGCTCCACCCCGGGCAGGGCGCGCCCCATCGACCCCGGCCGGGCGCGGTCGCCGGGTAGGGCACCCGTCAGCTGGCCGGTCTCGGTCTGGCCGTAGCCGTCGCGGATCTGCAGGCCGGTGGCCTCCTCCCAGGCCCGCAGCACCTCGGGGTTCAGGGCCTCGCCGGCGGCGACCATCCCGTGCAGGTCCGCCAGGGCCCGGGGGGTGGCCCGCTTGGCGATCACGCGGTACTCGGTGGGCGCCATGCAGAGCACGTTCACGCGCTCGCGCTCGAGCAGCTCGAGCCGCTCGTGGGGGTCGAAGCGGGCGTCGTGCAGGAGGGCGCCCGCGCCCGCCAGCCAGGGGGCCATGAAGACGTTGCGAGCCGACTTCGACCAGCCGCTGGCGGCGGTGCACCAGACCAGCTCGCCGGGCGCGGGCGCCAGCCACGTGCTGGCCTGCAGGCGCTGGCCGAGCAGGTAGCGCTGTGCGTGCACGACCGCCTTGGGCTCGCCCGCGGTGCCGCTGGTGAACGTGATCAGGGCGGGCTCTCCGGGGTCGAGCTCGGCGGCCGGCGCGGGCTCGGCGGCGTACAGGCTCTCGTCGGGGATCAGCAGCACCGGGGCCTCGGGAGCGGCCAGCTCGAGCTCGGCCCGGTTGCGCTCGTCGGCGACGATCAGGGACGGCCGCGCCACCCCGATCCGCAGGCGCAGGTCCTTGGCCCGCAGCTGCTCGGTGCAGGGCAGCGCCACGGCCCCGGTGCGGAAGCAGGCCAGCATCGCCAGGACCCACTCGGGGCGGTTGCCGATCAGCGTCATCACCACTTCCCCGCGGCCGCCGCCGTGGCGGGCGAAGGTGCCGGCCAGCCGGGCCGCCCGCTCGGAGAGCTCGCCGAAGCGCCACTCGCGCCGGGAGCCCTCGCGGGAGAGCTCCACCAGGGCGCGGGCATCCGCCGGGGCGCCGTCGAGGACCTCGCGCGTGAAGTTCACGCCGGTATTCTCTTCACAACCAGCCCGCGACCCCGGAGTCAAGAGAACGTATGGCCGTAGCCGCCGACCAGAACACCGAGATGACCGACGAGCAGCGCGCGATCACGGAGATGGTGCACCAGTTCGCCGACGAGCAGATCATCCCCAACGCCGAGCACTACGACCACGAGGACAGCTTCCCCGAGCCGATCGTCGAGCAGATGAAGGAGCTCGGGCTGTTCGGGGTCACGATCCCCGAGGAGTACGGCGGCATGGGGCTCGACCTGACGACCTACGCGATGATCGTGGAGGAGCTCTCGCGCGGCTGGATCTCGATCTCGGGCGTGATCAACACACACTTCATCGGGTCCTACCTGCTGATGAAGTTCGGCACCGAGGAGCAGCGCCAGAAGTACCTGCCGAGGATGGCCACCGGCGAGATCCGGGCGGCCTTCTCCCTGTCGGAGCCCGAGCTCGGCTCCGACGTGCAGGCGATCAAAACCTCCGCCCGCAAGCTCGACGACGGCAACTACGAGATCAACGGGCAGAAGATGTGGGTCACCAACGGTCTGCTCTCGACGCTCGTGTTCGTGCTCGTCAAGACCGATCCCAACGCCGACCCGCGCCACCGGGGCATGACCTGCTTCATCGCCGAAAAAGAGCCGGGCGTGTCCGAGAACACGGGCGCCTTCGCGGGCCTGACCGTGCCCCCCAAGATCAAGAAGCTCGGCTACAAGGGCGTCGAGTCCACAGAGCTCGTGTTCGACGGCTACAGGTGCCCGGCCGAGAACATCCTGGGCGGCGAGGAGGCGGGGCTCAACAAGGGCTTCGCGCAGATGATGGACGCGCTCGAGGTCGGCCGCGTGAACGTCGCCGCCCGCGGCGTCGGGATCGCCCAGCGCGCCCTGGAGCTGGCGCTGCGCTACTCACAGGAGCGCAAGGCCTTCGGCAAGCCGATCGCCGAGCACCAGGCGATCGAGTTCAAGCTCGCCGACATGGGCACCCAGGTCGAGGCGGCGCGGCTGCTGACAATGCGCGCCGCACGCCTGAAGGACGCCGGCGAGCGTTCTGACCTCGAGGCCGGGATGGCGAAGCTGTTCGCCTCCGAGGCGGGGCGCTTCTGCGTGGAGGAGTCGCTGCGCATCCACGGCGGCTACGGCTACTCGAAGGAGTACGAGATCGAGCGCCTGTACCGCGACGCGCCGCTGCTACTGATCGGCGAGGGAACCTCCGAGATCCAGCGCATGGTGATCGGCCGCAAGCTCCTGCAACGGCACAAGATCTAGGGGCCCTGACGCACTCCGGCACAGGCATCTGCAGCTGGGAGGGCCACCGTGTCCGATGACGCCCGTGTGCTGATCGAGCAGGCCACCCGACGCTTCCTGGAGGAAGTGCCGGCGCTCGAGCCGATCAAGCTGGTCGTCGGTGTGGAGTTGCGAGGGCGGGGCGACACGCAGCAGTTCCGCCTCGAGATGCCCGGCGTGAAGGTCACCAAGGACACTGCCCTCGACGCCCGCGTGCGGGTGGAAATGCGCCGCGAGTTCTTCAACGTGATGGCCCGCGAAGGCAAGGTGCCCGACTGGGTCGAGGCCTTCACCTACGGCCAGGCCAAGGCCTCGGGCCCCGAGCAGTTCCTGAAGCTGATCACCAACGTGGTCGAGCGCCAGCAGGAGCGCGAGCGCACACCGAAGGCGCGCAAGCACGCCTGACGCCCCCCCGGGGCTGCGCCGCGTATGGCAGCCAGCGCGCCCGGTTCAGTGGTAGGCCGTCAGCTGCTCGGCCAGGAACGCGAGCGACCCGAGCAGGAACAGGCACATCACGATGAGTGAGAAGTTCTCGTTCATGGCCTCGGCCGGGACTTCGACAAACACCTTCCCCTGCGGGGAAGTCTAGGCCAGGACGGCCTCGTTGTCATACAGCTTCAGTATCCGCACGGCCCCCTCGGGCGTGGCGTCCAGGCACAGGCGGCAGAGCACGCACTCGTCCAGGTTCTCGCGCACGATCTCGAGCTTGCCCTCGTCGCCCTCGGCGAAGATGTCCACCGGGCAGGCTTCGGCGAGGGCGTGAGCCAGCTCGGCGTCGGCGGCGGCAGCGTCGCTGACCTCGATGGCGATGAAGATGCCGTCCTGCCTCATCTGGCCTCCGCCGCTCCGTTTCCGGCGGACGAGCGGGCGGCGATACGCGAGCCGATCATCTCCGGGATGTCCTCGATGCGCTCGGCCACCTGGATGCCGGCGTTGGCGAGGCGGGCGATCTTCTCCGAGGCGGTGTCCTCCTTGCCTTCCACGATCGTGCCGGCGTGACCGAAGCTCATCCCCGGCATCTCGTCCATGAAGCGGCCGGCCATGAAGGCCACGATCGGGAGTCGCTCGGACTCCTCCCGGGCGAGCGTCCAGGCGGCCAGCTCGGCCTCCATGCGGCCTCCGGGCTCGGTGTAGATGACGATCCCCTGGGTCTGCGGGTCGGCTGCGAACAGCGGCATCAGCTCGGCATAGGTGGAGCCGATGATGGCGTCGCCGCCGATCGAAACGGCCGCGGACTGGCCGAGGCCCGCCGCCGACAGGGTCGAAGACATCTCCGTGGTCATCCCTCCCGAGCGGGAGATCACGCCGACCGGTCCCGGCGTGTAGGCCTGGGCCGCGTTCTTGGCCGGGCCGCCGATCCCGCCCATCTTGATCACGTCGGGGACGATGACCCCGAGGCAGTTGGGCCCGATGATCCGCGCCCCGCGCAGGCCGGCGAGCTCGACCATCGCCGCCACGTCGCGGCGCGGGATCCGCTCGGTCACGATCACGATCAGTTTGATTCCGTTCTCGACCGCCTCGAACACCGCATCGCGGGTGAAGGCGGGGGGGACGGTGACGACCGAGCCGTCGATCGGGCCCCCGTGGTGCTCGACGGCCTGGGCGACGGTGTCGAACACCGGGACCCCGTGCACCTCACGCCCGAGGCGCCCGGGGGTGACGCCGCCGACGATCTTGGCGCCGGCCCCGTAGTCCAGGCACTCACGGGTCAGGTTGACCGCCTCGCGGCCGGTGATCCCCTGCACGATGAAGGTCGTTTCGGCGTCTACGAGTATCGACATCAGACGCGGGCCTCGCTCTGCCCAGACGCCGCGCCGGCGCCCTGGATCTTCTCGACCGCCCGCCGGGCGGCCTCGTTCAGCGACACGCTGCGGTCGGCGTACTCCACGCCGTAGCGCTCGAGGATCTTGAAGCCCTCTTCCTCCCAGGCTCCCGGGATGCGGAAGATCGCGATCTTCTCGGCCGGGTCGAAGTCGAGCTCCAGGCAGGCTTTGATGACCCCGCGGGCGACGATGTCCACGCGCGTGTTGGAGACGATCGACATCATCACCGCGATCTTGTCCACGCCGGGCTTGGACAGCACCAGCTTGGTCAGCCCGCAGGCCTTCGCCACCGACGGGTTGCCGCCGATCTCGCAGTAATTGGCGGGGTGCCCGCCGTGGGCCCGGACGGCGTCGAACAGGGTCAGGGAGCCTCCCCCGGCGCCGATCACGAGCCCGAGGTTGCCGTCGAACTCGGTCACGTTGCCCGCCACCCCGCGGTGGTCGCTGGAGTCGATCTGCTCACCGGCCAGCTCGAACGGCGTCGGCTCGCGCGCCTGGCGCGTCTCCTCCTTGCCCACGCCCAGCTCTCCGAGCAGCTTTTCGTGGCGGGGTCGGGCCTCGTTCTCCATGTCCATGTGGGCATCCAGCGCCACGAAGGATCCGTCCGCGAGCCGGCCGAGCGGGTTGATCTCGGCGAGCACCATGTCGTTCTCCACGAACATGCGCGCGAGGCGGCTGACGATCGGCACGAGCTTGTTGAGGGCGGGGCCCGTCACCCCGCTGGAGGCGATCGCCTCCTTGGCGATGAACTCGCTGAACGGGAGCACGTTGGAGAAGTGCCGCCGGCCGACCTTCTCGGGCTGCTCCTCGGCGACCTGCTCGATGTCGATCCCGCCGACAGGCGAGAAGATGATCACCGGCTGCTTGCGGATGCCGTCCCAGACCACGCCGGCGTAGTACTCCTGCTCGACCTCGGCGCGGGGGTCCACGAGCACGCCCCGGGGCATGTGCCCGTTGATCTCGAGCACCAGGATCTCGCGGGCGTGGGCGACGGCCTCCTCGGGGGTGTCGGCGAACTTCACCCCGCCCGCCTTCATCCGCCCGCCGCTGAGGACCTGGGACTTGATCACCGTCGGGCCGCCGATGCGGGCGGCGATCTCGCCGGCCTCCTCCGCCGCGGTCGTGAACCCGTAGTCGGTCACCGGGATCCCCGCGCGCTTCACGAGCTCGCGGGCCTCGTACTCGAAGAACCTCATACGGCGGCTGGGGTGAAGCCGTACGCCTCCGCCAGCTCGGGGTCCTTGCGGGCGAGCATTTCGGCGAGGTTGACCATCACCTTGCACTGCTTCCAGGTGGCGTCGTCCTGCATCTTGCCGTCGATCATGTGCACGCCCCGGCCGTCGGGGATGGCCTCGATCACCTTCTTGGCGAAGGCCACCTCGTCGGGCTCGGGCGAGAACACGCGCTTGGCGATCTCGATCTGGGCGGGGTGCAGCGACCACGCGCCCACGCAGCCCAGCAGGAAGGCCGCCCGGAACTGGGTTTCGCAGCCCAGCTCGTCGCGGATGTCCCCGTAGGGGCCGTAGAAGGGCAGCGCCCCGACGGAGGTGCAGGCGTCCACCATGCGGGCGATCGAGTAGTGCCACGGGTCCTGCTGGTAGCTCGCGCGGGGAGCATCGGGGTCGTCGGGGTCGGGGTCGGCGATCGTGCGGTAGCCGGGGTGCCCGCCGCCGACCCTGGTCGTCTTCATGCGCCGCGACGCCGCCAGGTCGGCGGGTCCGAAGCTCATCCCCTGGATCCGCGGCGAGGCGCTCGCGATCTCCTCCAGGTTCGCCACGCCCTGGGCCGTCTCGAGGATCGCGTGGATCAGGATCGGGCGCTCGAGTTCGTGGCGGGCCTCGAGCTGGGCCAGCAGGCGGTCCACGTAGTGGATGTCCCACGGCCCCTCGACCTTGGGGATCATCATCACCTCGAGCTTGTCCCCGATCTCCTGCACCACCTGGGTGATGTCGTCGAGCACCCACGGTGAGGCCAGCTCGTTGACCCGCGTCCAGAGGGCCGTCCCGCCGAGGTCCATCTCGCGGCCGACCCGGATCAGCCCTTCACGCGCGGCCACCTTCCTGTCCACCGGGACGGCGTCCTCGAGGTTCCCGAGCAGGATGTCCACGGTGGGCGCGATGTCGGGCACCTTGGCCACCATCTTCTCGTTGGAGAAGTCCAGGAAGTGGATCATCCGCGAGGGCTTGAAGGGGATTTCGCGAGCCGGCTCGGGGGCGCCGATGGCCAGCGGCTTGAGGAAGTCTCGGGGGTTTCGCAAGGGCTCTCCTGGTCGTCTAATTCGGCTTGGCGGCTGGCACCGCCGTGTACGCAGTATCGAGCATATGCCCCGGCGGCGCACTAGAGTGGGGTCCCATGAGCGAGACCCAAGTCCCGGAGCGAGACGCACTCCAGACCGACCAGGCCGCCCGCGAGGCCAGCGGCGCGCACCCCTACGGGCGCTACCTGGAGGAGTTCGAAGTCGGCGACGTTTACAAGCACTGGCCCGCCAAGACGGTCACCGAGTCCGACGACCACCTGTTCTGCCTGCTGACCATGAACCACCACCCCCTGCACATCAACGACGTGTACGCGGCCGCCTCCCAGCAGGGGCGCAACGTCGTGGTGGGGCCGCTCGTGTACTCGCTCGCGCTCGGCATGTCGGTCAGCGATGTCAGCGGCAAGGCGATCGCCAACCTCGCCACCGAAGAGCTCAAGCACCCGGCCCCGGTGTTCCACGGGGACACCCTCTTCTGCGAGTCCGAGGTGCTCGAGAAGCGGGAGTCCCAGTCGAAGCCCGACCGTGGGACCGTGAGGGTCCACACGCGAGTCCTGAACCAGGACGGGGTGCTGGTCGCCGAGTTCAAGCGCCTCGTGCTGGTCCCGCGCCGCAATCCCGGCACGGCCTCCAGCAACGGCTCCGCCTGAGCCGCCCGGGCCGGCTCGGCCCCTCTGCGGTGCGCCGCCGCCGTGGGCTCGCCCCGGCCCGGCAGGGCCACAAAGCCTCCACGGAGCCCCTGTCGGGCCCGTTCTGGGCCCATTACGGACGGTAGAAGCGGCTATCCCGCTCGGCCCCCGCACGGTCCTGCGATAGGCTTTGTCGAGCGCCCCTGGATGGGCGATTTTTTGTTTCGGCGGAGCACGACCATCCGCCGGATGCGCCGAAATGCGAGGCGCCACAAATGACCGCGAACCCGAAGGAGCCCCCCGCTGCGATGAGCACCACGCTTCCCGTCCCAACCAAGCACGAGCGTCTGCTGGCGTGGGTCGAGGAGATGGCGGCCCTCGCCGAACCGGAGGAGATCCGCTGGTGCGACGGGTCGGCGGAGGAGTACGAGCAGCTGTGCGCCGAGCTGGTCGAAGCGGGAACCTTCGAGCGTCTCTCAGACGCCAAGCGGCCGAACTCCTACCTGGCCGTGTCCGATCCCGCCGACGTCGCCCGGGTCGAGGACAGGACCTTCATCTGCACCGCCACCGAGGAGGAGGCGGGACCGACCAACAACTGGCGTGAGCCCGCCGAGATGCGCGAGGCGCTGAGCGAGCTGTTCGCCGGCTCGATGCGGGGGCGCACGATGTACGTGGTGCCCTTCTGCATGGGGCCGCTCGGCTCCGACAAGAGCCACGTCGGGGTGCAGCTGACGGACTCCACCTACGTCGCCGTGTCGATGCGGATCATGACCAGGATGGGCAAGGGAGCGCTCGAGGCGCTCGGCGCGGGCGGGCAGTTCGTGCCCTGTCTGCACTCCGTCGGCATGCCCCTCGGCGAGGGCGTCCAGGACGTGCCGTGGCCCTGCAACGCCGAGAACAAGTACATCGTCCACTTCCCGGAGACCCGCGAGATCTGGTCCTACGGGTCCGGCTACGGCGGCAACGCGCTGCTGGGCAAGAAGTGCTTCGCGCTGCGGATCGCCTCGGTCATGGCCCGCGACGAGGGCTGGATGGCCGAGCACATGCTGATCCTCAAGCTGACCTCACCGGAGGGGGACGTCAAGTACGTGACCGGCGCCTTCCCCAGCGCCTGCGGCAAGACCAACCTCGCGATGCTGATCCCCACGCTGGAGGGCTGGAAGGTCGAGACGATCGGCGACGACATCGCCTGGATGAAGTTCGGCGACGACGGGCGCCTGTACGCGATCAACCCCGAGGCGGGCTTCTTCGGGGTGGCTCCCGGGACGGGCCAGAAGACCAACCCGAACGCGATCGAGATGGTCTCCCACGACGCGATCTTCACCAACTGCGCCAAGACCGACGACGGCGACGTGTGGTGGGAGGGACTCACCAAGGAGCCCCCGGAGCACCTGATCGACTGGCGGGGCAACGACTGGACACCCGCCTCCGAGACGCCCGCCGCCCACCCCAACGCCCGCTTCACCGTGCGCGCCGACCAGACGCCGGCGATCGCCCCCGAGTGGCAGGACCCGGCCGGTGTCCCGATTGACGCGATGCTGTTCGGGGGACGTCGCTCGACCGTCGTGCCGCTCGTGACCGAGGCCCTGGACTGGGAGCACGGGGTCTTCCTCGGCTCGGTGATGGGGTCTGAGAAGACGGCCGCGGCCGCGGGCACCGTCGGCGAGCTGCGCTTCGACCCGTTCGCGATGCTCCCGTTCCTCGGCTACAGCATGGCCGACTACTTCGGCCACTGGCTGAAGATCGGGCGTACCCCCGGGGCGAAGCTCCCGAAGATCTTCTACGTCAACTGGTTCCGCAAGGACGACGACGGCAGCTTCCTGTGGCCGGGGTTCGGCGAGAACTCGCGCGTGCTCTCGTGGGTGTTCGCCCGCTGCGCAGGCCACGGAGCCGCCAAGGAGACCGCGATCGGCCTCGTTCCGCCGGTGGGGGTGGAGGGCATCGACACCCGCGGCCTGGAGATCACCGACGAGCAGGTCTCCGAGCTGCTGCGCGTGGACAATGCCGAGTGGCGCGCCCAGCTGCCCCAGTTCCATGAGCACTACGGCCGCTTCGACAACCTTCCCGGCGAGCTCCACGCCCAGCTGCAGGCGCTCGAGGAGCGGCTCAGCTAGCTATTCGTGGCCGTGAGCTTCGCTCGCGGCCGCCGGCGGGCGGGACTCCTCCGCCAGCGAGGTGATCGTCAACAGGCCCCGCGCCGCCGACTCGAGCACGTCGGTGGCCTCCTCCAGTGAGCGGGCGTACAGCTCGACGAGCAGGTGGACGATGATGCGCGAGTCCTCCTCGTGCTTGTGGAAACGCACGTGGGTGAAGAACTCCCTCACGCCGTGGTCGCCGAAGGCGGCGTAGGAGAGGGCGTCGCCGGCCTCGGGGCCCGAGCAGCTCTCGACGTCGTCGGCGTCCACCGTGACGGTGCACGAGGCCACCCAAGGGGTCCCCGCGATCATCCGTTCCCAGCGGTCTTCGACCGGCTCCACGCGGCCGTTGTTGAAGCCGAGGTGGGGCTGGTCGTGCATGCACTCCAGGCACTGCACGACCGCCTCCTGCAGCTCGTCCACGACTTCGGCACGCTCGCCCGTGTCCGGGTCGATCTTGTGAATGCCCTCGTAGTGGACCTGGACCTCGAGGTCCCGCGACCAGCAGCGGTAGCAACGTAGCCAGCTGCGTGCGCTGGTCTCGGCCATCGAGCCCTCCATGCAGACCATTGTATTCGCGCCCCGAACCCGGCTTCCTCGCGCGCCGGTGAGCGGCGGCGATCACGCCGTGGCCCAGCGGGCCGCTCGGGGCCGGCTCGGCGCCAGGCGGGGGCCGGCGCGACGTCAGCCCCGCGTCAGCCGAACGTGAAGGCGTAGCCGGTGACGCCGTTGGCGAAGCGCAAGCCTAGATGTCGGCTCTCATCGCCCGGCAGCGAGACCAGCCAGTAGAGGCGCTGGCGGCGCACAGTTACCACGCCGTCGTGGACATCGGCGCCGGCGTCGGCTTTTGATATCGGGCGCCCGTCCAGCAGCACGCTGACCTGCAGGGGCCGTTCCCCGGGAGAGCTCAGCACGAGGTAGACGTTCTTGGCCCCGAAGCCCAGGTCGATGCCCGCGTTGGAGACGGCTTCCGCCGGCTGGCCGCCGATCCGCCACGTCCCGCTGAAGACGAAGGTGTTCAGCGCGGGGGTCTGGGCGGACGGCGGCCCGTAGTCGTGCAGGCCTTCGAACGGGCCCTGCAGCCAGCCTTCGGCGCGGTTGGTGCCGAGGTAGGTCTCCGGCGTGGCCAGGTTGGAGGGCACGATCACCCCGGTCGCGTGGCTGTGGGCGCCGACGTGGGCTCCTGCCGCCGCCAGCAGCGCGCGGATCGCGGTTTCGGTCCGGCCGTAGTCACCCTCGCCGACGGTCGCGTAGCGCACCTGGCCCTGGGCGTCGATCAGGTAGTCGGCGGGCCAGGAATCGTTCCCGTAGGCGTTCCAGGTGCCCATTTCGTTGTCCTGGACGACGGGGTAGTGGATCCCGAACTGCTGGATCGCGTTTTCGACGTTGCCGGCGTCGTGCTCGAAGGAGAACTCGGGGGTCTCCACGCCGACGATCGTCAGGCCATCGTGCCGGTAGGCGGCGTCCCACGCCTTCAGGTAGGGCAGCGTGCGGATGCAGTTGATGCAGGTGTAGGTCCAGAAATCCACCAGCACCACCCTTCCCCGCAACGAGGTGAGCGAGAGCGGCTTCTTGCCGGGGGTGTTGAACCAGCGCTCGGTGTCGGTGAATTCGGGCGCCTGGCCGGCGTTCGGCAGCGAGCGCGCGTCGGCCAGCAGGGTGGCCTGGCTCGCGGACGGGCCCGCTGCCGACAGCCGCACCGCCGAGCGGCCCGAGCCGCACGAGGAGGACCCGTTGGCGGGCGCGAAGCGGGCACGGTGGCCGGTGATCTGCGGCAGGCGGCCGGTCACGGTGGAGGAGCACTCCAGCCCCGCCGTGAGGTTGACGTTCGGTATGTGCTCGGCCACGAACTGGTCGAAGTTCACGTCGAGGCTCGTAGCCAGCAGCACGGCCGTAACGATCATCACCACGCCGAGCGCCCGCTGCAGGGCGGGGCCCTGTCCGGCCCGCCGCACGCGGTCGAAGACCCTCCTACCGCCGAGCGCGAGCAGCAGCAGCACGGCGCCCGAGCCGGCCGCGTAAGCCAGCGCCAGCAGCACCGTGCGTCCGCTCGCCGCGCTCACGGAGATGACCGCCGCCAGGATCGGCGAGGCGCAGGGTGTGTAGACGAACCCGAGCGCTCCGCCCACCAGCAGCCCGGAGCGGAAGCCGTCGCCGCGTGTCTTGGGACCGAAGCGCGCGAGCCGCGACAGCGGCGCCTCGATGCGGTCCGACAGCGCCGGCGCCAGCAGGCTCACGCCGAACACCAGCAGCACCGCGATCGAGAGGTCGCGCAGCGGGTCGCTGCCGATGCCGATTCCGCCCACCACATCTGCCAGCCCCACGATCGTGACGGTGAACGTCAGCGACAGCCCGATTACGATCCCCAGCGGCCGGCGGCGCCCGCCCACGCCGCTGGCGGACAGCAGCGCCGGGAGCACGGGCAGCACGCACGGCGACAGGGCCGTACCGGCTCCTGCGAGCACGGCGAACACCAACAGAACGATCATCTGATCTACCCCTCAGTCTTGCGCGCTTTGGATTCGTTACGCGCCGGTCGCGCGACGAATCCCGCGCTACGCCGCAACCGCGCGCAGGGTGGCGTCGAAGTCGCTGCCCGGGATCGGGCCGATGCACGGCGAGCCGGCCCCCGCGGCGGCGTAGCGCTGCACCCCGCCGCGCACCTCCTCGGCGGAGCCGACGGCAGTCAGTTCGTCCAGGAAACCGTCGGAGATGGCGCTCTGCATCGCCTGCGGGTCCCCGCCGGCGCCGTCGAAGGCCTCGATGTCGGCGGCGAAGCCGCTGCGCTCGATCATGGCGCGGTAGAAGGGCAGCGAGAAGTAGGTCAGCAGGTCGCGGCGCATTGCCTCGTAGGCGGGTCCACGGTCATCGGTGACGGCGCTGGGGACGGCGGCCACGATGTCCACGGCGCCCGGCTCGCGCCCGGCCCGGCGGGCTCCCTCCGCCAGCTCGGGCGCCACCACCTGCTCGATGTAGCTGGGATTGCACAGCCACAGGATCACGCCGTCGGCGACCTCGCCGGCGAGGCGCAACATCGCGGGCGAGAGGGCGGCGATGTAGATCGGCAGCTCGCTGCGGACCGGAACGCCGTGCAGGTGAAAGCTCGTCTTCCACTTGTCCCCCGGGGGCGGGTCCTGGCCGGCGAACATGGCCCGCAGGATCGCCACGTACTCGCGCATCTCGGCGACCGGCCGGTCGATCGTCTGGCCGTGCCAGGCCTCCACCACCGGACGGTGGGAGACGCCGAGGCCGAGCCGCATGCGCCCGCCGGAGAGCTCGTCCACGGTGACGGCGGTTTGGGCCATGGTCGCGGGCGTGCGCGAGTAGATCGGCACCACACCGCTGCCGAGCATGATCTGCTTGCTGGACTGCGCGTAGGCCGCCAGCACCGTCAGCGAGTCCCGCCCGGCGGTGTGGGTGGTGTACACCGCCTCGTAGCCGAGCGAGTCGGCCAGCGCCACCCGCTCGAGCGCTTGGCCCAGCGAGCGTCCGGTGGAGATGAAGCAGCCGGTCGCCATGCCCGGCGCCAGCATATGGGAGCAGCCATGCGGCGGGTCAGCCCGACCGGGATGGGCTCCTGGGCCGGCGAGCGAGCTCGCGCGGCCGGGCCCCGCAGCGGCGGACGCTCCTCAGCCGGCGAGCGAGCGTTCGAGCACGCCGATCAGGGCGGGGACCTCGGCACCGCGATCCTCGCCCGCCAGCAGTTGCCGCGCCTCCGAACGGCCGCCGATCGCCCGCAGCCCGCGCTCTCCGTGCTCGGCGAGGAACTCGCGCAGGGCTCGCGCGCGACGGGCCTCGGTGCGCCGCGCGCCCACGTCCTCGCCGTCACGGTGCTGCTCGAGCGCGTCCAGCAGCTCCTCGATGCCGCTCGTCGGGGGCAGCGAGGAGACCGCGATGACGGGCGTGGAGCGCGCCCCCAGCGAGCGCAGCGCGGCGCTCAGGTCGCGGCGCGCGGAGATCGCCAGCTGCCCGAGGTCCGCCTTCGTGACGACGAGCACGTCGGGGACTTCCATGATCCCCGACTTCAGGAACTGCAGGGCGTCCCCGGCGCCGGGCTGCACGACCACCACGACCGTGTCGGCGGCCTCGGCCACGTCGGTCTCGGCCTGCCCGACGCCGACGGTCTCGATCACGACCACGTCGAACGCCACCGCCAGCGCGTCGGAGGCGGCGGCGGTGGAGCGGGCCAGGCCGCCGAGGCGTTCGCCGGCCGCGCTCGAGCGGATCAGCACGCCGCTGTCGGCGGCGTCGTAGTCGATCCTCGCACGGTCTCCCAGCAGCGACCCGCCGGAGCGCCGGGAGCTCGGGTCCACAGCCAGCAGGGCCACCGTCCGTCCCCGTGCGCGCCAGCCCGCCAGCAGTGCCGACAGCATCGTCGACTTGCCAGCCCCGGGGGGGCCGGTGACGCCGACCACGTGGCCCGGGGCCTCCCCGCCGAGCGTCCCGGGGGAGAGGGCGGCGAGCAGCGAGTCGGCCTCGCGACGGTCCTCGGGCGCGTTGCTCTCGAGCAGGTTCAGTGCCGCCGGGGCCGCGCTTAGATCGTGCTCGCGCAGGCGCGTGGCGAGCGCCGCGCCGTCCTGGCTCACGCGGGCGCGCTGCCGGCGGCGAGCGCCGGGCGCTCAGCTTCCGCGGCGAGCAGCGCCACGATCTCGCGCATGATGCGCGTGATGTCGAAGTCCTTCGGCGTGTAGACGGCTGCGGCCCCGTCCTGGAGCAGGTCGGGCACGTCCTGCTCGGGGATGATGCCGCCGACGATTACCGGGGCCCGGACGCCGCGCTCGCGCAGCGCCTGCATCACCGCCGGGATCAGCTCGCGGTGCGAGCCGGAGAGGATCGACAGGCCGATCACGTGGACGCCCTCCTGCAGCGCCGAGGTGGCGATCTGGGCGGGCGTCAGGCGGATCCCGTCGTAGACGACGTCCATGCCGGCGTCTCGGGCGCGCAGCGCCACCTGCTCGGCTCCGTTGGAGTGCCCGTCGAGGCCGGGCTTGCCGACCAGCATCTTGGGCCGGCGGCCGAGCTGCTCCTGCAGGCGCTCGACCTCCGCCCGCAACTCGGCGAGCTCGCCGTTGGAGCTCCCGGCGCTGGCCTCGCCGACCCCGGTGGGCGCCCGGTAGCTGCCGAACACCCCGCGCAGCGCCGCGGCCCACTCGCCGGTGGTGGCGCCCGCGCGCGCGGCGGCGATCGTCGGGACCATCAGGTTGGTGTCGGCGCTCTCGTCGCGGGCCACCTGCGCGAGCTGCCCGAGGGCCTCCTGCACGGCCCCCTCGTCGCGCTGCGCCCGCCAGGCCCGGACGTCCTCGATCTGCTCGGCTTCGAGCGCCGGGTCCACGACCAGGATGCCGCCCTCGGCGTCGGCGGTGAGCGGGGACTCCTCGGTCTCCTCGAAGCGGTTCTGGCCGACCACGACCTGCTCGCCGCTCTCGATCCGCCGCAGCCGCTCGCGGTGGGAGTCCACCAGCGCCCCCTTCATGTAGGGCACCGCCTCGACGGCGCCGCCCTGCTGGGCCACCACGTCCATCTCCGCGCGGGATCCCTCGAGCAGCTCGTCCACGAGCCCCTCCATCACCTTCGACCCCTCGAAGATGTCGCCGTACTCGAGAATGTCGGTTTCGTAGGCCAGCACCTGCTGGATGCGCAGCGACCACTGCTGGTCCCAGGGCCTCGGCAGGCCCAGGGCCTCATTCCAGGCCGGCAACTGGATCGCGCGGGCACGCACGTCGCGCCCCAGCGTCACGGCCAGCGCCTCGAGCACGATCCGCTGCACATTGTTCTCGGGCTGGACCTCCGTGAGGCCCAGCGAGTTGACCTGCACCCCGTAGCGGAAGCGCAGGTGGCGCGGGTCCTGGACGCCGTAGCGCTCGGTCCCGATCTGCTCCCACAGGATCGACATCGCGCGCAGCTTGGCGTGCTCCTCGATGAAGCGGACGCCGGCGTTGACGAAGAAGGAGATGCGCCCGAAGACCTGTTCCATGCGCTCGGGCTCCACCCGCTCGCGAGCCGCGTCGAGCACGGCGATCGCGTTGCTCATCGCGTAGGCGATCTCCTGCACGGGCGTGGCTCCGGCCTCCTGCAGGTGGTAGGAGCAGATGTTGATCGGGTTCCAGCGCGGCACGTGCTCGACCGTGTAGGCGATCATGTCCGCGATCAGCCGCATCGAGGGGGCCGGCGGGAAGGCGTAGGTCCCGCGCGCCAGGAACTCCTTGATGATGTCGTTCTGGGTCGTCCCCTGGAGCTGGTCCTGGGGGACCCCCTCCTGCTCGGCCGTGACGATGTACAGCGCCAGCAGCCAGGCGGCGGTGGCGTTGATCGTCATCGAGGTGTTCATCTCGCCGAGCGGGATCCCGTCCATCAGCGCCGCCATGTCCCCGCGGTGGGAGATCGGCACGCCCACCTTGCCGACCTCGCCCCGGGCGAGCTCGTCGTCGGGGTCATAGCCGGTCTGCGTGGGCAGGTCGAAGGCGATCGACAGGCCCGTCTGGCCCTTGGCGAGGTTGCGCCGGTACAGCTCGTTTGACGCCTTCGCGGTGGAATGGCCCGCGTAGGTGCGCATCATCCATGGCCGGTCGCGCTCGGACAGCCGTGCGGGACGCTCACCGCTCATGCAGCCATTGTACGGCTGCGGCGTCGCCTTTATCCTGCGCGCCAAATGCCCGATACCCTCAACCGCCCCCGTACCGACGGGCCCGACACCGGCACCGGCGGCTCCTGGAAGGTGATCGTCCGCAACGACGACCACAACACCTTCGAGCACGTCGCGATGACGCTCGCGCGCTTCATCCCCGGCGTCTCCCACGACCGGGGGATGCAGATCGCCGAGCTGATCCACACCAGCGGCCAGGCGATCGTCTTCACCGGCATGCAGGAGCCGGCCGAGCACTACTGGGAGCAGCTGAAGGACGCGGGCCTGACGATGGCCCCGCTCGAGCGCGGCTAGGTGATGTCGCCGACGGGCCGCCCGTGCCCGTTGCCATGCCCGTTGCCCGCGGCCAGGGCGTCGTCGTCGATCGCGCCGCTGGTCGCGAGATCCCACCAGTCGTACAGGACCGGCACCTGGTACCAGCTGGAGTGGACCGTGCGGAAGTAGGTCATCTCCGGGCCTTCCCAATAGCGTTCCCAGTCGAGGTGGTTCTCGAAGCTCGCGAGCTGCTGGAAGCGGTATTTGTCCGTCTGGGAGCGGTAGACCCGGTAGGAGGTGGCCCCGTAGCGCAGGGCCGTGGAGGCGACCTCCTGCAGGTCCTCGGCGAAGCCGTTGGCGCGCAGCCCGGTGGCGTACCAGGGCACGATCACCGTCCCCGCCATCAGGCGCCGACCTCCGCGTGGATCGCTCCCGGGCCCTCGGCGGTGGCGCCCTCGCCCTCGCGTTCGGCTCCGACCAGCACCGAGATCTTGCCCAGGTGCTTGTTTTCCATCATCAGCTGGTGCGCCTCGGCGACCCCGTCGAAACCCAGCGTCCGCCACAGCACGGGCCGGATCACGTTGCTTTCGATCAGCTCGTTGGCCTTCGTGGCCTCATAGGCGTTGGCGAAATGCGAGCCGAGGATCTCCTTCTGGCGCATCCACAGGTAGGCGACGTTGAAGTCCACGTCGATGCCGGTGGTGCCGGCGCAGATGACGACTTTCCCGAACGACTTGACCGTGAACACGGAGGTCGGGAAGGTCGCTTTGCCGACGTGCTCGAAGACGATGTCGGGAGAGTCCCCGAGGATCTCCTTGACGCGCTTGGCGAACCCGCGGGAGACCTTGAAGCGCTCGGACTCCTCCTCGGGGGTCTCGCCGCCCTTGCGCATCATCCCGGCGAACTCGTTGCGGTCGATGTAGTCCTCCGCGCCGAGGCGCTTGACCAGCTCGCCCTTCTCGGCCGATGACACGACCCCCACGGAGCGCGCCCCGGCGGCCTTGCAGATCTGCGTGGCGAACACCCCGAGGCCGCCCGCGGCGCCCCAGATCAGCACGGTGTTGCCCGCCTGCAGTTTGCAGCGGGTCATCAGCATCCGCCAGGCGGTGAAGTACACGAGCCCGTAGGAGGCGGCCTCCTCCCAGGTCAGCGCCGGGGGCTTGTGCAGCAGCTGCTGGGCCTGGACCTTGGTGAACTGCGCGAACGAGCCCCACGTCGTCTCATAGCCCCAGATCTTCTGGGAGGGGGCCGCCATCGGGTCCAGGCCGTGGACCTCGGGGTCCTCGTAGGAAGCCTGGTTGCAGTGCATCACGACTTCGTCGCCGGGCTTCCAGCGGGTGACCCCGGGGCCGACCTTCCAGACGATCCCCGATGCGTCCGAGCCACCGATGTGGTGGCCGAACTCGGGGTGGTCGCCGTAGCGCATCACCGACACGGGCTTGCCGAGCGCGGCCCACACGTTGTTGTAGTTGACGCCCGCCGCCATCACCCGCACGATCACCTCGAAGGCGCCGGGCTCGGGCACTTCGATCTCCTCGATCTGAAAGGCGTCCTTGGGCTCGCCGAAGCGCTCCTCGCGGATGACCCAGGCGGCCATCGTCTTGGGCAGCTCGCCGGGCTCTACGTCAACTGCTGATACCTGCTGCAGGTCGATCGCCACTGTCTCTTTCCAAACCTCGTGTATAGAAGGGCCGCTGAGGGGCCAATCCTAGCCTGGCCCGCGCCCGCGGGGGAACGGGAGCTCCAGCAGCTCGGCGGTGATGCCCTCATCTCCCACCTCCAGCGTGCCGCCCGGCTCGGCCTCGCGGCGGACGAGCGCCAGCGCGATCGGGCCGAGCTGCGGTGAGCGGGCGCTGCTCCCCAGGTGACCCACCGCGCGCTCGCCCAGGCGCAGCTCGCTGCCCTGGGGCGCCGGGGCCGACAGGCGCAGCCCGCGCAGGTGGCGGTTGGGACGGCCCTTGTAGTGGAGCCGGGCGACCGTCTCCTGTCCCACGTAGCAGCCCTTGGTGAAGCTGACGGCGCGCTCGTTGAGGCCCGCCTCTTGGGGGATCACGGTGTCGTCGAGGTCCAGGCCGTAGCGCGGGCGGCCGCTTTCGATGCGCAGGCACTCGGCCGCTTGGAGCTCGATCTCGGCGGCTCCGCGGCCGCGCAGTGCCTCCCACAGGCGCTCGCGCTCGGAGGCCTCACAGAAGAGGTCCACCCCGAGATCGGTCCTCACCGCCAGCGCCCGCACGGAGTCGATCTGCACCGCTGCGCTGGAGTGCTCGGCCGAGCCCAGGTCCCCGCTCCCCGCCAGGGCCCCCGATCCGGGCCCGATCAGCGACAGCAGGGCACGCTCGACGGTGCGCTTGTGCAGCTCCAGCCGGAAGCCGACCTTGTAGCGGCGGATCATGTCGAACAGGGCCTGCAGCGCGACGCGCTCGGTGTCCAGCAGCAGCATCCCGGCGTCGCCGTCGCCGTCCGGGACGGCGAGGATGCGCATGTCTCCCAGCATCTTGCCCTTGTGGGTCAGGAAGGCCGCATAGCGGCCTTCGCCGGGAGCCAGCCCTGCCAGCTCGTTGGTCACCTGGCCGTTGAGGAACTCGATCGCGTCGGGTCCCTCGAGGGCGAGCTTGCCCCGCTCGGAGCGGTCGAACAGCCCGACGCCCTCGCGGAGCAGCTCGAGCTGGGTGGCGAGGGAGTCCTGACTGCCGGGCTGCGTTGCGGCGGTGCCCATCTGATTTCGAGAATAGCCACGCTAGGCTTGCCGGCAGCGATGGCGCTGGCGGACACCTTCCAGGGAATCCTCGACGAGCTCCCCGCCGACTGGACCGACCTCGAGCTCGACCTGCGGATCGCCGACGAGTCGCGCTACGTCGACGCCGCGTTGTACCTGACGACCTGCAACGCCCGCCCGTACTCCCACTACGACTGGCACTGGCAGCTGTTGGTGGCGAACGGCTTCGGGCACGCGGCGGCCGCGCCGACCGTGCACGGCACCCTCACGCTGCTCGATCAGGCCGGCATCGAGGGCGAGCTGGTACTGCGCGAGACGCGGATCGGCCGGGCCGAGGTGGTGCAGATGTGGGGCCGCCCGGAGTCCGCTCGCGAGGAGTTCCGCCGCCTGCGTGCCCAGTAGCCGCTGATGGCGCGTGTGCTGGTGCTGTGCGGCGACCTGATGTTCGGCTCGCGCATCGCCGCCCAGCTGCAGGGGTCCGGTGAGGAGCTCGAGCTGCTCGCGGACCCGGCCTCGGTCAGCGAGCGGCTGCGGGGTCCGGCGCAGGAGCGCCCGCGGGTGCTCGTCGTGGACCTCACTTCGGGCAGCGAGGAGGGGATCGCGCTGGTTGCCGGGCTAGTGGGGAAGGGGCGGGACGCGGGCGCCGGCGAGTCGGCCCGGCTGTCAGGGAGCGCTCCCCGCACGCTCGGCTTCTACTCCCACGTCGAGGCGGACGTGCGCGAGCGCGCCGTGGCCGCCGGATTCGACCTGGTCGTCCCCCGCTCGCGCATGGCTCGAGAGGGGGCGTCGCTGGTGGCGCGACTGCTGGCCGATTCCACGCCCCCGGCCGGGTAGGGGTGCCGCGTTAGGGTGGATCGGGTGACGGAACCGAGCCCCACGCCGCCACTGGAGCGGGCGGACCCGGCGGAGCGCAGCCG
The DNA here is from genome assembly GCA_963846255.1 of uncultured Solirubrobacteraceae bacterium. Taxonomy (GTDB): domain Bacteria; phylum Actinomycetota; class Thermoleophilia; order Solirubrobacterales; family Solirubrobacteraceae; genus Palsa-744. The sequence goes on along the minus strand of CAWJVE010000002.1, from coordinate 1,508,878 downwards.
CACCTTCAGCTGGCACGACCCGCTCGAGACCGCCGCGCGGGCGTCCTCGCTGTCGGGTCTCGAGTACATGACCGCGATCGCCGAGGGGACCGTCCCGCCGCCGCCGATCACCCGGCTGATGGGGTTCTCGCTGGTCGAGGTGCAGCGCGGGCGCGCAGTGTTCGCCATGGACCCGGCTGAGTGGATGTACAACCCGATCGGCTCGGTTCACGGTGGGGTGGCGGCGACGCTGCTCGACTCCTGTATGGGCTGCGCGGTGCACACCACGCTCGATCCCGGCTCGGCCTACACCACGACCGATCTGCAGGTCCGCTACATCAGGGGGATGACCGCCGACACGGGACGGGTGCTGGCCGAGGGCACCGTGGTCCACTCGGGCGGGCGCACCGCGACGGCGGAGGGGCGCCTGTTCGTGGAGGCGGACGGGACGCTGATCGCCCACGCGAGCACGGGTTGCGTAATCCTTCGCTAGCTGAGGCCCTAGGTGGCGACCGTCGCGGCCCCGCCGCCGAGGTCGGCCTGTTCGGCGGCCTCCAGGTCGAGCGGGACGAGGGCGCCGTTGGCGACGCGCTTGATGTTCTCGACACCCCGCCCGGCGTGGGTCGTGAGCGCCGCGCGGATCACCATCCCGTGGCACACCACCAGCGCCGGCAGGGCTCCCTTCTCCACGTCGGCGATGGCCGCGGCCACGCGGACGTCCTGTTCGACGAACGACTCCCCGCCCGGAAACGAGAAGTCGGGATCGACGGAGATGAACTGGTCGAAGCGCTCTGGTTCACGGGCCCGGACCTCCTCGAAGCTGAGGTTTGTCCAGTCGCCGGCGTCGGTCTCCATCAGGCGCTCGTCGTCGTGAAGCTCCAGCCCCAGTCGCCGGCCGACGATCTCTGCCGTTTCCCGCGCCCGCAACAGCGGACTGCACCACAGCGCCACGAAGCCGTACGGCACGGCCCGCTCGGCCAGCTCCCGCGCCTGGCCACGGCCGACATCGTCGAGCGGGATGGCCTGCTGGCCCTGGAAGCGCCCCTCGAGGTTGTAGGCGGTCCGGCCGTGGCGGGCGAGGTACACCTGCGGTCCGGGTCGCCTGCTCACCTTGGCCTGAGCATAATGGGGGCGTGCCCGCCGCCGACGCCAACGAGCCGGCGCGTCGCTGAAGGGGAGCGGTCCTAGGGCATGCGCCGGCGCATCACCTTCTCGCGCAACCTCACGCTGTCGCTGTCGAGGACCTGCCGCTGCTACTGCAAGTACTGCTCGTTCGCCACCCACGGAGCACACCTCTACAGCCCCGAGGAGGTGCTCGGGATGCTCGACGGGGCGGCCCGGCGGCGGGTCAAGGAGCTGCTCGTGCTCACCGGCGAGCTCCCCGAGGTCAACCCCGAGGTCCGCGAGCGGCTGAGCTCCTACGGCCACGAGGACTTCACCGGCTACGTGGTCTGGACCTGCGAGCGGGCGCTCGAACGGGGCCTGCTCCCGCATACCAACCTCGGCGTCCTCTCCCGCGAGGACCTCGGCCGGCTGCGGGAGGTGAGCGCCTCCCAGGGACTGATGCTCGAGTCCATCTCCGAGCGGCTGATGGAGACCGTCCACGCGGGCTCCCCGACGAAGCATCCGGCTCGACGGCTGGAGACGATCCGGGCCGCCGGCGAGCTGAAGATCCCCTTCACGAGCGGGATCCTGGTCGGCATCGGCGAGAGCCCGCAGGAGCGGCTGGCCTCGCTGCAGGCGCTGGCCGAGGTGCACGCCGAGTACGGGCACCTGCAGGAGGTGATCCTGCAGAACTTCGTCCCGCACCAGCGCTACTACGGTCGCGAGCCGGCCACGATCGCCGACGCGGCCGCTCGCCGCTACTGGCAGACCGGGGTGGCGGAGGAGCCGGTGGCGGTCGCGCTTCCCTCGTGGGCCACGCCGGTGAGCGTGGCGGAGATGGAGGAGATCGTCGCCCACGCCCGCCGGCTGATGCCCGACGTGGCCGTGCAGATCCCCCCGAACCTGGCCGACTGGTGGGTGCGGCTGGTGCGCGCCGGGGCCAGCGATCTCGGCGGGCTGTCGGCCAACGGCGACCACATCTCCCCCGAGCACCCGTTCCCATCGGTCCACCAGGTGCGCCGGAGCCTGCAGGAGGACGGTTTCGCGCTCACCGAGCGCCTGTGCGTATATCCGCAGTACATCGATCCGGAGTGGCTGTCGGGGACGGTCTTGGACACGATCCGCTCGCGCTACTGGAGCTTCATTCCGCGCCGCGGCTCGGGGCGCACCGAGCCGCCCGCCCCGATCCGCCGCGACCTCGTACCGGGCGCGATCGAGCGCGCCCGCAACGGCACCGCGCTCGCGCCGGAGGAGCTCACGGCGCTGTTCGCCGAGACGCGCCCGGAGGCGATCGAGGACATCCGCCAGGCCGCCGACGAGCTGCGTTCGGAGCTCGCCGGTGACACGGTCACGTTCGTCGTCAACCGCAACATCAACGTCTCCAACGTGTGCACCGTCGGGTGCGCCTTCTGCGGTTTCGGCCAGGGGAAGCGCTCCCCCGACGCCTATGAACACGACGAGCAGGAGTTCCTGCGCCGGGTGGCGGAGGCGGTCGAGTTCGGCGCCAGCGAGATCTGCATCCAGTCGGGCATCCACCCGGACTGGACGCTCGAGGACTACCTGCATTGGCTGCGGGTCGCCAAGCGGGCGGCTCCACAGCTGCACCTCCACGCCTACAGCCCGATGGAGATCGCCCACATGTGCGACATCTCGGGGCTGCCGCCCGGGGAGGTGTTCGGGCGCCTGCGCGAGGCCGGCCTGGGATCCACGCCCGGGACGGCCGCCGAGGTGCTCCACGATGGCGTGCGCGAACGGATCTCGCCCAACAAGCTGCCGGTCGGCCGCTGGGTGGAGGTGATCGAGGCCTCACACCGGGCCGGGCTGCGCTCCACGGCCACGGTCATGTTCGGCCACATCGAGGAGCCCTGGGAGCTGGCCGAGCACATGCGGGTGGTGCGCGAGCTGCAGGAGCGCACGGGCGGGATCACGGAGTTCGTGCCGCTGTCCTTCATCCCCTTCCAGACCCTGCTGGGGCGGACCCATGGGGTCGAGGAGATCTCCCGCGAGGAGAACCTCAAGCACACGGCCGTGTTCCGCCTGGCGCTCGGGCGCAGCATTCCCAGTGTGCAGGCGAGCTGGGTCAAGATGGGTCTCGAGGCCGCCACCGAGTCGCTGCGCTGGGGCGTCAACGACCTCGGCGGAACGCTGATGGAGGAGTCGATCAGCCGCCTCGCCGGCAGCTACCACGGCACGCGCCTGGAGCCCGAGGAACTCGTCGCCGCTGCCCACCGGGCTGCTCGCCCCGCCGCGGAGCGCACCACCCTCTATGAGATCCGCCGCCGCTACCCGTTGACGGAGCGGTCGAACTGGCCGTGGAAGCCGAAGGGGATGTGGTGGGGCAGCGAGGCCCGCGCCAGCTCCCGCAGCTCGGCCGCGTCGAGCACGATCAGCATCGAGCTGGCCGCCTCTGGATCGAGCGCCACCGAAAGCAGCACCCCGTCGTCCTCGTCGTGTGCTCCGGGACGGGCCACGAACACCGGCTCGCCCGGGTAGAGGCCGGGCTCGGAGAAGAACGCAGTGGTGCGCTGCTCGGTGTCGACCTTCGCGATCTTCTCGAGGAAGCCGGACTCCCCGCAGGACAGCCCCCAGGCGTAGCGGTAGGGCCGCTCGTTGCAGCGTCCGTAGTTGATCCGCGGCAGCTCGAGGTCACCCTCGACGAGCCGTTCGCGGGCCACCGAGCCGCGCCGCGGATCGAGCCGGAAGCGCACCAGCTCGGCCTTCGCCAACGGCTTCCCGGCGCGCAGCCGCTCGAGGTAGAGGTCCTCCACGATGCCGGGGTCCGGGTAGGCGCAGAGGTCCACCACGACCTCGTCGCCGTCGTCGAAGGCGTTGACGTGGTGAAAGGCGAAGCAGGCCTCGGTGCGCAGCTCGCCGGCGACCTCGCCGGTGGAGCGGTCGAACAGCACGAAGCGCGTGCCCCGCTGCGGCTTCCAGCGGTAGTTCTCGATGTACGGGCGGCGCGCCAGGGCGAGGTCCAGCGGGTTGACCACGAACGGGAACTCGGCCAGCACCAGGAAGCGCTCCGTGAGGCCGAAGGAGTGCATGTAGGCGGGCCGGCGGACGGGCGTCGAGCCGATCACCTCGGCCTCCTGCGGAGTCCGGGCGGACCTTGAAGAAGCGGTAGCTCGAGCGCGCCCCGAGGCTGGCCGCGTAGTTGAGCATCCCGCCGCCGTCGCGGTCGAGATGCGGGTGGGCGGTGGTGAGCTCACCGGGCGTGGCGAAGGGGAGTACGCCGGCGGTGTCCAGCGTGTGCGGGTCGAACTGCACCGGCATCGGCGTCTCGGTCATCGCGATGAAGCGCTCGCCCAGGCGGGTGACGTTGACGTTGGCGTTGTCGGTGAGCGCGCCCCCGGGGTGGAACAGGCTCTGCACGCGCTTGAAGATCGAGCGGCACGGATCGGTGGCGAACTCCCCGTAGGAGATCTCGCCGCGCTCCTGCGCGGCCCGGTAGGAGCGGCCCTCCAGGTAGCGCCCGCCGTAGGACACGCCCCCGCCTTCGATCGTGAAGCGGTGGAGCATCGCCAGGCCGTCGAACCAATGGCGCATCTGGCGCGGTCCCACCTCGAAGCGGGCCGGCCCGGTCCGCAGCAGCGAACCCGCCAGCCACGGCGGCAGCTCGCCGCTGACGGGGAGCTCGTCGATCACGCTCTCCTGCTCGAGCGTGGTGAACCCGAGCGCGGGCGCGCCGCTGGCGGAGCCGATCTGGGGGGAGGCGGTCGGAGAGGTGGCGGGCGTCATGGGTTCCTCCTGGGTGCCGAGGCAGAATAGTTCGGATCGAACCGTTCAGACCGTACGCTACTGTGGTGGGCATGTCAAGTCGTCCTTCCGGACCCCGCCTGAGCCAGACCTCCTTCGTGGTGCTCGGGCTGATCGAGCGGGCCGAACCGGCGACCCCGTATGACCTCAAGCAGCTGGCGGCGCTGAGCACGAGCAACTTCTGGACCGTGCCCCACACGCAGCTCTACACCGAGTGCGAGCGGCTTGCCGGAGAGGGACTGCTCGACGAGACCCGCGAGCAGACGGGCCGGCGGCGGCGCAGCTACCGCCTCACCCGTGGCGGTCGTAAAGTGCTCGACCGCTGGCGGGCCGAACCGACGGGTGAGCTGTACGAGCTGCGCGACGAGGGGCTGCTGAAGCTGTTCTTCGGCGCCGATCCGGTGAAGCTCGCCCAGACCCAGCTGGAGGCCCACAGCGGGCGTCTGGCCGGATACGAGGCGCTGCTGGGAGAGCTGGGCGAGCACATGACCGAGGGCCAGCGCCTGGCGTTGGAGGCCGGCATCGCCCACGAGAAGGAGTTCGTGCGCTTCTGGCGGCGGCTGGCCCGGGGCGCGGGCGAGCAGGGTACGGCCGCGGCCGGGTAGCGCGGCGCGCGGTCGCTCGGCCTACAGGAACAGGTCTTCCTCGCGGGCCCGGAGCAGGGCCGCCGCCCCGGGACCGTCGTCCTCGCCGACGAACCGCTCGAGGCCCTCGAGCAGCACGACGGGCTCGCGCGAGTCCTTGGCGCGGGCGAGGTCGGCCGCCGCCGCGGCCGCGTCGGCGACCGCGAGCCAGGTGGCGGCGAGCACGAGCCCGCGGGAGTCCTCGCGCCCGCGCCAGTCGTCGAGCGCCGCCAGCCCGGCCAGTCCCAGCGCCACGTCGAGCTGTCCGTGGCGCCACGCCCGCCCGAAGCTGTCGCTGATCAGGACTCCGACGCGCACGCCCAGGAGGTCCTGCAGGCGTGCCCGCAGCGCGCGGGCGGAAGCGTCGGGGTCGCGGGGCAGCACCACGACCGTGTCCCCGTCGGGGGCGTTGGAGGTGTCCACCCCGGCGTTGGCGCACACGAAGCCGTGACGGGTGAGGCAGATCAGCACGCCGCGCTCGGCTCGCACCAGCTCGGTGGTCTCGTCGAGGATCACCTGCACCACCCGCGGGTCCTTGTCGCCGTCGGCGGCGAGCTCGAGGGCGCGGGCAGTCGGAGACACGTCCGCCAGCGCCACCAGCGCGCCCTCTGCCTTCGAGACGACCTTGTGCGCGATCGCCACGACCGTCCCGTCGTGGAGCGACCCCGGCGGTGCGGCGCCGGCGATCAGGGCCGCGAGGTCGTCTCCCGGCGCCACCTCTCCCAGCGTCGGCAGCGGGTGGGCGCGCAGCTCCGGCACTCGCTCTAGGACCTACCAGTCGGCGCCGGGGCGAGCAGCGCGCGCGTGCGCGGCGCCCCGCCGGCGCTGTCGGCGAGCCGGCGACGCAGGGCCTGCAGGTCGACGTCGGTGTCGATGTCGAGCAGCAGCGAGGCCGGGCGCTCCACGCGCAGCTTCGCCCCGCCGGCCAGGACCAGCGAGCGGTGGCGCTCGAAGCTGTCCGGACCGAAGCTCGGATCGATCGCGTCCGGGGGCGTCAGCAGCAGGCCATTGGTTCCGGTCCCGTGGCGGTCGGGGACGATCACCACCTGCGGTCCCTCCGCCGCCTGGCCGGCAAGCAGCTCCTGCAGCTCCACGGGGGACAGCGCGGGGCAGTCGCCGGGTACGCACAGGACCCGCTCGAAGCCCGCCGCGAGGGCGTGACGAACGCCCAGCGAGGCGGCCGCGGACTGGCCCTGCTCGAGGTCGTCCTGGACCACCGTCAGGCCCGGTCGGTGCCAGTCGGGCAGCTGCGGCTGTCCGCTGACGATGATCGTCAGCTCGATCGCGTCGGTGGCGGCGAGGGCCTCCAGCACGTCGGCCAGCATGGTGCGCACGAGCGCGTCGTGGAGCTCCTGCTCCACACCGGCCCCAAGCCTCTGCTTGGCCTCCGAGAAGCGCTTCACCGGCAGAATCGCGGCGGTTCGCATCAGCGGCCTCCGAGCCCTACGGCGAAGCGGTAGGTCTGCTCGGCCAGGCGTTCGCGCGCGCCGGCGTCGTCCATGCGGGTGTCGGTGTCGAGGGTCGCCAGCCCGGGCACAGGTTCGTCGGCCACGATCCCGTCCAGCAGCTCGCCGTAGAAGGCGGCCACCCCGGCCGCGCTCAACTCGTGTCCGGCGTAGGCCATGAAGGCGGCGGTGGGGCCCTTCAGGACCTGGCCGGCGACGATCGGGCTGACGGCCACGACCGGTGCGCGCGAGGAGCGCATCGCCTGGCGTATTCCCGGCACGGCCAGGATCGGGGCGATCGACGCCAGCGGGTTGGACGGGCCGATCACGATCGCCGTGGCGCGGCCCAGCGCGTCGAGCACGGCCGTGGACGGCGCGGCCGCCTCGGCGCCGCGGAACTCGAGCTCTTGCACCGGCCCCTCGGCGCGGTCCTGGATCATGAACTGCTGGAACGCGCGCCAGCCGAGCGAGGGCGTCCTCACCCAGGTGCGCACCGGGTCGTCGCTCATCGGCAGGACCCGGCTGCGCACGCCGATCGCCGCGTTCATAGCGGCGAGGGCCGTGGTGGGCGAGCCGCCCTCGGCCATCAGCCGGGCGCGCTGGGCGCACCAGGCCAGGTCGCGGTCGCCGAGGTTGAACCACACCTCGGCGCCGAGCTCCCGCAGGCCGTCCATGACGCCGAAGGTGTCATCCCGCAGGCCCCAGCCGCGCTCGTCGATCACGTCCGCCAGCCAGAAGGAGACGAGGTCGGGATCGGGCGAGACGTAAGAGCCGTAGATCTCGATGTCGTCGCCGGTGTTGACGACCGCAGTGAGCGCCTCCGCGCCGAGCGCCCCGGCGAACCCCCTCGCGAGCTTGGCCCCCCCGGTTCCGCCGCAGAGGACGACTACCTCATCGGGGCTCAGTCCCACAGCTGCTCGGGCAGCCGCGTGAGTTTCACGCCCGCGTGGATCTTGTAGCGAGCGTTGACGGCGATCAGCAGGGCCGTGAGGGCCTCGGTCGTGCGGGACATCTCCAGGCGCCCGCAGTCCACGCAGCGCAGGCCGTCGATGCGGTCGATCAGCTGTGCCGCCTCGCGCTTGTCGGCGCGCTTGTCGCCACACACGAGCACGTCCTGGTCGAGGTCGGCGTCGAGGTCGCTCAGCGATGCGGCGCTGACGGTGTGCAGCGCCGACACCACGCGGACCCCCTCGGGGGCCATCTCCAGCGCCTGCTGGGCGGCCGACCCCTGCCACACGCCCAGCATCCGCGTGGCCTTGCCGGACACCGCCGCGGCCAGGGGGACGGTCGCGTCGATCAGCAGCTGTCCGGCGCTCAGGCCATCGGCGATGTTGGCGAGTGTCTCCGACTGGTTTCGGAAGGGCACGCTGAGGATCACCGTCTGCGCGGCGCGGGCGGCGTCGGCGTTGTCGTAAGGCGAGAACTCGCCGTCGGGAAGGTGCTGCCTGGCGCGTGCGGCCGTCTCGCGGGCCCGCTCCGGATCGCGGGAGCCGATCGCGATCGGGACCCCGGTGCGCGCGAGCCGCAGGGACAGGCCGAAGCCGAGCGCGCCAGAGGCGCCGATCACCGCAACCGGATCAGTGCTCTTCGCTGGCACGCGGGCCGAGTATAGGCTTCAGAAGATGAAGCCCCCCGGCGATGCGCAGCCCTCGCCGAGCGCCGCGGCGGACTCCCGGCAGGCGTCTCTGCCCGGCAGTGTGAGCATCCGCGAGGTGGGTCCGCGCGACGGCTTCCAGAACGAGCCCGAGACGATCTCGACGGCCGAGAAGGTGGAGCTGATCAACGCGCTCGCACGCACCGGCCTGCCACGGATCGAGGTGACGTCGTTCGTGCGGGCGGAGGTGATCCCACAGCTGGCCGACGCCGAGCAGGTGCTGAGCGCGGTCGAGATCCCGAGTGACGTGAGCGTCTCGGTGCTGATCCCCAACGAGCGGGGCCTGGAGCGCGCGCTGGCGCTGCGCGAGCAGGCGCGGATCGACGAGGTGAACGTGTTCCTGTCCGCGTCGGAGACCCACAACCGCCGCAACGTCAACCGCTCCGTGGAGGAGTCGCTGGCGGGAGCGCGGGCCGTGCTCCAGGGAGCCCGCGAGGCGGGCCTGCGCTGCGAGGGGGTCGTGTCGACCGCCTTCGGGTGCCCCTATGAGGGTCACGTCCCGCCGCAGCGGGTGCTGGAGATCGCGGCCGCGCTGCGCGACGGCGGCGCCCAGGAGATCGCCTTCGGGGACACGACCGGGATGGCCAACCCGGCGCAGGTGGAGGGCTTCTTCAGGACCGCCCGCTCCCAGCTCGGCGAGGAGGTGGAGCTGACGGCCCACTTTCACAACACCCGCGGGGCCGCGCTTGCCAACGTGCTGAGCGCGCTCCACGCCGGCGTGGCGAGCTTCGAGTCGAGCTTCGGCGAGCTCGGCGGATGCCCGGTGCCACCCGGCTCGACGGGCAACCTCGCCAGCGAGGACCTCGTCTCGATGCTCCACGAGATGGACATCCACACCGGTGTGGACCTGGCGGCGCTGCTGGCCTGCTCGCGGCGGGCCCAGGAGATCCTCGGGCGCCCACTTGGCAGCCACACGCTGGTGGCCGGACCGGTCGACTGGAGCGGCCAGCCCTAGCCGGCGAGCGCGCCCTCGGGCTGCGGCGAGGCCTGCTGGAGGGCCACGGCGGCTGCCGCCACGCAGAACTCCTGTACGTCGATCTCCATCTCGAGCGACTGCGCGATCGTGGGACGGGCAGAGGCGTCGATCACGCGCTTGGCGCGGCCGACGGCGATGTGGGAGTTGGCCAGCAGTTCCTCGACCAGCGCGTCGGTGGCGTCCTCGAGCTCGGCCGGGGCGGCCACGCGGTTGACGAGGCCGATCTCCAGCGCCTCCTGGGCGCCGATGCTCCGCGCCGTCATGATCATCTCCTTGGCGCGTCCGAGGCCGACCACGGCGGGCAGGCGGGTGGAGCCGCCGACGTCAGGGATGATCCCGAACTTGACCTCCGGCAGGCCCAGCTGGGCCTCGCTGTCGGCGACCCGCAGGTCGCATCCAAGCGCCACCTCCAGCGCGCCGCCCAGGCAGGCCCGGCGAATCTGGCAGACGACCGGCTTGGCCATCTCTTCACAGGCGTTGGCGCAGTCCAGGAACACTTTGCGGAACGGGCGCAGCAGCCCCACCCGACCGGTGGACTGGCCGAGCTCACCGAGGTCGACGCCGGCTGAGAAGACGGGCCCTTCGCCGCGCAGCACGACGCAGTGCACGTGTTCCGCGGCGGCCGCCTCACGCAGTGCCTCACCGAGCGCCAGCAGCAGCTCCTGGTTCATCGCGTTGCGCTTCTCGGGACGGTTGAGGATCACGTGGCGGACCGAGCCGCGGTCCTCGGTGAAGACGATGCTCATGGCTGGCCCTCCTGCTTCTTCTCGGTTGTCGGGTTGCTCGCCCGCGGGCGAGTAGTGCGGACGGTGGCTGCGCCGTTGCCGCCGCGCCGTTCCCAGGCTATCCGCTCGGAGGTTCCCGGATTGGCGCGGCCGGGGACGCCCGGGGATGGGCGCCGGCGCGCACGAGCTAGGCTCTGATCGCTCTCGAGCCGCCCGCATGGCCGGTGCGCCGGGACGTTCAGCGGGGGAGCGCCGCAGCCCGGGCTCTCCCGACCCAGGAAAGCGAGACGAGGGAGAGCAATGGCGCAGCAGATCGAGAAGGTGGGGGTACTCGGAGCGGGGCTGATGGGCCACGGGATCGCCCAGGTGGCCGCCCAGGCGGGCTATCAGGTGGTGCTCAGGGAGGTCGATGAGGAGAAGCTCGCGAAAGGGATCGGCAAAATCGAGAAGCAGCTCGCGCGGGCGGTCGAGAAGGGGCGCGCCACGGCCGAGGACGCCGAGGCCGTGCGCGGCCGGATCACCGGCACGGTCGACTACAAGGACCTCGCCGACTGCGACTTCGTGATCGAGGCGATCACCGAGAGCCTGCCGCTGAAGCTCGAGATGTGGGCGCAGGTCGACAAGATCGTCAAGGCCGAGGCCGTGTTCGCGACCAACACGTCCTCGCTGCCGGTGGTCAACCAGGCCGCTTCCACCTCGCGTCCGCAGCAGTTCGTGGGCCTGCACTTCTTCAACCCGGCGCAGGTAATGAAGCTGGTCGAGGTGATCCGCTGCGTGACGACCTCCGATGACGCCTTCACCTCCGCCCTGGAGTTCGCCCGCTCACTCGGCAAGCTCGCGATTCCCACCAGCGACAGGGCCGGCTTCATCGTCAACCGGCTGCTGGTCCCGTACATGCTCGACGCGATCCGCGCCTACGAAGAAGGGGTCGGCTCGGTGGTGGAGATAGACGAGGCGATGAAGGCCGGAGCAGGCCATCCGATGGGGCCGCTGCTGCTGTCGGACTTCGTCGGCCTGGACACGCTCGGCTCGATCTGCGACGTGCTGTTCGACGAGTTCCGCGAGCGGCGCTTCGCGGCCCCGCCGGTGCTGCGCAAGATGCTGGCCGCCGGCTGGTTCGGCCAGAAGAGCGGGATGGGCTTCTACGACTACTCGGGCGAGTCGCCCCAGCCGAACCCGGCCTTCTAGGGATGAGCGAGCTCCCCAGCGCCGCCGAGCGCGCCCTCGGCGGAGGCCCCGAGCGCCACCACGAGAAGGCGCTCGAGCAGGGCAAGGTGCCGGTGCGCGAGCGGGTCGCGCTGCTCCTGGACGACGGCAGCTTCAGCGAGGAAGCGCTGCTGGCGAACTGGCAGGAGGACGGCCTGGGGGCCGACGGCGTCGTGACTGGCCTGGGGCGGATCGACGGGCGGCCGGTGGCCCTGATGGCCAACGACCCAACCGTGAAGGCCGGCTCGTGGGGACCGAAGACGGTCGAGAAGATCCTCCGCATCCAGGAGCGGGCGCTCGAGCTGCAGGCGCCGATGGTCTACCTCGTGGACTCCGCCGGGGCCCGGATCACCGATCAGGTGCAGATGTTCCCCGGACGCCGGGGGGCGGGGAGGATCTTCTACAACCAGGTCCGCCTCTCGGGGGTGGTGCCGCAGGTGTGCGTGCTGTTCGGGCCGAGCGCCGCGGGAGGCGCCTACATCCCGGCCTTCTGCGACATCGTGATCATGCGCGAGGGCAACGCCTCGATGTACCTCGGGTCCCCAAGGATGGCCGAGATGGTGATCGGGGAGAAGGTCAGCCTCGAGGAGATGGGCGGCGCCCGCATGCACACCGGCGTCTCGGGCTGCGGCCACCAGCTCGTGGCGAGCGACGAGGAGGGCATCGACACCGCGCGCCGCTACCTCTCCTACCTGCCGGGCAACTGGCGCGCCCAGCCGCCCGCCGCCGCGGGGCGCCCGCCGGCGGCCGTCGGGGGCGGGGGGGAGGGTGGCTCGCTGGCAGAGCTGATCCCGGCCGACGAGAACAAGCCGTTCGACATCAAGCTGCTGATCGCGGGGCTGGTCGACGAGGGCTCGCTGCTGGAGATCCATCCCCGCTGGGCACGCGAGCTGGTGGTGGGATTCGCGCGGCTGGAGGGAGCGCCGATCGGGATCGTGGCCAACCAGCCCAAGCACAAGGGCGGGGTTCTGTTCAGCGACTCGGCCGACAAGGCGGCGCGCTTCATCTGGATCTGCAACGCCTTCAACGTCCCGCTGCTGTTCCTGGCCGACGTGCCGGGCTTCATGATCGGCACGCAGGTCGAGCGGGACGGCATCATCCGCCACGGGGCCAAGATGATCAGCGCCGTCAGTGAGGCGACGGTGCCGAAGCTGTCGGTGATCGTCCGCAAGGCCTACGGGGCGGGTCTGTACGCGATGGCAGGCCCGGCCTTCGCCCCCGACGGCTGCATCGCGCTGCCGAGCGCGTCGATCGCGGTGATGGGACCGCAGGCGGCCATCAACGCCGTCTACTACAACCAGCTGCAGGCGATCGAGGACGAGCATGAGCGGGCGGCGAAGACGGAGGCGCTGCGAGCCGCCTACGCCGAGGACATCGACATCCTGCACCTCGCCTCCGAACTGGTCGTGGACGCCGTGGTCGAGCCCGACGCGCTGCGGGAGGAGCTAATCCGGCGCTTCGCCAACGCGGCCGGGAAGGTGCGCACATGGCCGGCCAAGCACAACCCGGTGACGCCCGTCTGATGGCGCCCGGGTGGCTTCACTAGATTGGGCGCTGCCGATGGATGCCACTGAGCTCGCGTACGCAGGAATCGCCCGGCAGGCCGAGCTGATCCGCGACGGGACGGTGTCCTCGGTCGAGCTGGTGGGCGTCTACCTGGAGCGGATCGGGCGCCTGGACGGGGCCCTGAACTCCTTCCGCAGCGTGCTCGACGAGCGTGTGCGCCTGGAAGCCGAACAGGCGGACGCGCGGCGCGCCGGTGGCGACCAACGCCCGCTGCTGGGAGTGCCGATCGCCGTCAAGGACGACATCGATGTCGCCGGTGAGCCGACGGCCTGGGGCACGAACGCCAACGAGCGCCCGGTCCAGCACGACGGCGAGGTGGTGCGCCGGCTGCGCGACGCGGGGGCGCTGATCATCGGCAAGACGAACGTCCCCGAGCTGACCATCTGGCCGTTCACCGAGACCGCCACGTGGGGCGCCACGCGCAACCCCTGGGACCTGCAGCGCAGCCCCGGCGGCTCCTCCGGCGGCACCGGGGCGGCCGTGGCCGCGGGCCTGGTGGGAGCGGCGCTCGGCTCCGACGGCGCCGGTTCGATCCGCATCCCGGCGGCCTGGTGTGGGCTGTTCGGGCTCAAGCCGCAGCGGGGCCGGGTGTCGCTGGCACCCCGCTCCCGGGCGTGGCACGGTCTCAGCGTCACGGGCGTGCTCGCGCGGCGGGTGGCCGACACGGCCCTGTTCCACGACGTCGCCTCGGGTACCACCGATGTCGACGAGGACCGGGCGCCGGCGCCCGAAGGCACCTTCTCCGAAGCCGCCTCACGGCCGCCCGGACGCCTGCGGATCGCCTACTCCTCGAAGCTTCCGCCGGGCACCCTCACAAAGCTCGAGGCCGACGTGCGCCGGTCGTTCGAGCGGACCGTGGAGCTGCTGCGCTCGCTCGGGCACGAGCTCGTCGAGCGGGACCCCGCCTACGGTGCCGACGCGATCCCCGCCGTGATCGTGCGCTACCTGCGTGGCATCCACGACGACCTGCAGACGCTCGAACACCCCGAGCGCACCGAACGGCGCACGCGCGGGATGGCGCGGCTGGGAGGTCTGATCCCGAACGGCGTCCTGCAATGGTCGATGGCCAACGAGCGAGCGCTGGCGGGCAGGCTGAACGAGGTCTTCGCCGACCACGACGTGCTGATGACACCCGCGACGGCCTCGCCGCCGCCCCGGATCGGGCAGCTCGAGGGCCGGGGGGCGCTGTGGACGCTGAACGCGGTCGCGGGCATGGTGCCGTTCAACGGCGTGTGGAACCTGACCGGCCAACCGGCGGCGGCCGTGCCGGCCGGCTTCGGGGCCGACGGGCTGCCACGGTCGGTGCAGCTGGTGGGGCGCGAAGGAGACGAGACGACGCTGCTGGCGCTCGCCGCCCAGCTCGAGGCCGAGCGCGGGTGGGAGCAGGAGCGCCCACCCGGCTTCTCGTGAGCGATCCGCTCGAGCTCCTCGGGCTAGCGCAGGAGGCGGCCCGGGGCGCCGGGGAGCTCCTGCTGGAGCGCGTCTCGAAGGGTGCGGAGGCCGAGGTGAGGGCCAAGAGCACGCCCACGGACCTGGTCAGTGAGGCGGACCTCGCCTCCGAGCGGGCGATCCGGGAGCTGCTGCGCCGACGCCGCCCGCAGGACGGCTTCGTGGGGGAGGAGGGGAGCAGCGATCCGGGTACCAGCGGCCTGAGCTGGGTCGTTGACCCGCTCGACGGGACCATCAACTTCCTCTTCGGGATCCCGCAGTGGTGCGTCAGCGTGGCCGTCACCGACGCCGCCGGTACGGTCGCCGGGGCGATCTACGACCCCAATCGCCGGGAGCTGTTCAGCGCCACCAGGGACGGGCCGGCCCTGCTGCTCAGCGAGGCCGGGGAGCAGGTGCTCCGAGCCGGCCCGCGGAGCCTCGGCGAGGTCGAGCTGTCGAGCGCGATGGTGGCCACGGGGCTCTCCTACAGCGCCGAGGTGAGGGCGGCCCAGGCGAGGGTGCTGGAGCGAGTGATCCCCCGGGTGCGCGACATCCGCCGCTTCGGCAGCGCCGCCCTGGACCTGGCGTGGACGGCCCTCGGCCGCTATGACGCCTACTTCGAGCGGACGGTCAAGCAGTGGGACATCGCCGCGGGGGCGCTGGTTTGCGAACGGGCGGGTCTGAGCGTGCTCGAGCTGCCGGTCCACGAGAACCTGCCGTGGGGGATCCTGGCTGCGCCGACGGAGCTGGCGCCGCAGCTGCTGGAGCTGGCCGGCGGACCCTGAGCGGCTCGCCGGCGGCTCATGCGGCGGGTGGGATTCGAACCCACACGCCCTGTCGGACAAGGCCTTTTGAGGGCCTCGCGTCTACCGTTCCGCCACCGCCGCGCGTACGGCCGCCGAGGCGAGCATACCTGGGGTCGCCCCGGTGCTCCTCAGGCCGGATGCGGTGACGGGGGAGCGTACGGGTCGGCGCCCGGGGGCACCTCGCGACGCTCGAGCTCCACGTTCCAGCCCTGGTTGAAGCCGCGCATCGCGAACGCCACCAGCAGCACCTGGATGGGCGCGATCAAGAGCGTGATCACGCCGAGCAGATTCGCGCTGATGCTGGGCTGTTCAAAACCGAACGAGTCCCGCTGGAACCATGACGGGGCTGCCACCAGCGCGAAGATCCCCAGCAGCACGGCGAGCCCGGCACCGACGGGCAGCACACCGCGGTTCCAGCGCCCGGCGAAGAAGGCGAGGACGAGGTAGACGAGGATGTAGGCGATCTGGATCGGCTTAGCCCCCTCCAGCACCTTCCAGCCACCGATCGTCACTATCAGGACCAGTGCGGCGCTCACGAGGAACAGCAGGATCACCGTCGCCCGCGTGGCCTGGACCGCGGGCTTGTCCCGGTTGGGGTGGGTGATGATGACGCCCTCGTCGGGCTCATCGTCGCGCATCACGGTCGGCATCAACAGTTGAAGATACAGGCTACGCTCGGCTCCCACGCGGGCGTGGTGGAACTGGTAGACACGCCGGCCTTAGGAGCCGGTGGCCTAGCGGCCTTGGAGGTTCGAGTCCTCTCGCCCGCATGTCGGCTGCCCCCTCTATGCCTAAGCTGGGCCAGTGGCGATCACCACTCGGCCGGCGTCCGAGTCCGACCTTCCGTCGCTGCTGGCCCTGTTCGGACAGCTGAATCCAGAGGATCCAGCTCTGACACCTGCCGCCGCGGCTCGGATTTGGAGAGAGATAGCGGCGCAACCCGGTCGAACCGTTCTGGTTGCAGAACTCGACGGTGCCGTCATCGGTACAGCCGACTGTGCCGTGATCGCCAACCTGACCCGTGGCGGGCGTCCGTTGATGGTGCTCGAGAACATCGTCGTCGACGCGGCCTGCCGCCGGCGGGGCGTCGGTGCTCGGCTGCTCGAGGCCGCCGTCTCGATCGCCGAAACTGCCGGCTGTTACAAAGTGGGCCTCTCATCGCGAAAGAGCCGTACCGAGGCACACGCCTTGTATGAGTCGGCCGGCTTCACAGCGAGCGCCGAGGGCTACCGCCTCTACCTTGGCTGAGTGCGCCGGCTTTCGATGCCTGTGAGGTGATTCCCCGCGGAAGCACCGCCAGCCACATGTACCCCTCCTCAAAGCAAAGGAGACAGCCAGCGCCGTCGGTCCTTTACGGATGACCCCTCAGGGCTCGTCGGTCGAGACGATCAGGACATTGCAGCGCGCCTGGTGGGAGACCTTGTTAGGGACGCTCCCCAGCACGCGCCTGGCCCCGTGCATGCCGTGATTCCCGACCACGATGAGACCTGCCCCGACGTCCGACGCCACCTGCAGTAGCGCATCCGCGGCGTCCCCCTGAACGGCGTGCGTCTCCACTCGGATCTCCGCCAGGCGCACCTCCGCGGCAGCTGCTTCCAAGATCGCGTTCACCTCGGAGTCCGGCAGCGGAGCCCATACCTTGGCGGCTCCCTCGGGTGCCCCGGCGATGCGTGCGCCGCGTAGCGGCGCGTAGCCGGACACGATGTGGATCTCCTCCCCAAGTGCCTTCGCCAGCCGGACGGCCTCCCGTACGGCGCGCTTCGCCGTCTCTGACCCGTCGGTCCCCACCACGATCGATCCGCTCGCCGGCTGTGGCGCCATTCGCATCGAACTCTACAAGTCCGGCCGGGCCGACTTCCGGCCTCTGCATAGAGCTCAATCGGCGACTTTTGTGGATCCGGCGACGCGGCCCGTTCTAATGGGTGGATGATGATCTGTCGGAGCTGTGGCTCCGAGGTTCCGGAGCAAACAAAATTCTGCATTGAGTGCGGGGCCTCGCAGGACCTCCGCTGCCCCTCCTGTTCGGCGCCCCACGCCCCCGGGCAGAAGTTCTGCGGGGAGTGCGGCGGGCGGCTGCCGTCCGAGCCGGCAGCGGTGCCCAACGTCCCGGAGATGCGCCTGGTCTCGGTCCTGTTCGTGGACATCGTCAGCTACACGACGCTCTCGGAGTCGCGCGAGCCCGAGGACGTGCGGGAGCTGCTGGGTCGCTACTTCGACGCCGCCCGCACGATCGTGACTCGCCACGGCGGCACGCTCGAGAAGTTCATCGGCGACGCGGTCATGGCTGTCTGGGGTGCGCCGGTGGCGCGCGAGGACGACGCCGAGCGGGCGGTCCGTGCGGGGCTCGAGCTGGTCGAGGCGGTGAGCGCGCTCGGCGAGGCGGTCCGCCTTCCGGAGCTGGCCGCCCGCGCTGGGATCGTGACCGGCCGAGCGGCCTCGATGGACAGGCCGGGGGAAGGACTTGTCGTCGGTGACCGCGTCAACACCGCGGCGCGGACCCAATCGGCGGCGGACCCGGGGACCGTGTTCGTGGACGGCGTCACGCGCGAGGCGACCTCGCTCGCGATCGCCTACGAGGACGCCGGTGAGCACACGGTCAAAGGCAAGTCCGAACCGCTGCACCTGTGGCGGGCCGTGCGTGTCGTGGCGGGCGTGGGCGGTGCCCAGCGCGAGCGCGGGCTGGAGCCGCCGCTCGTCGGTCGCGACCGCGATGTGCGCCTGCTCAAGGATCTCTTCCACGGCACGATCGAACACGGGGCTGCGCGCCTGGTGACGATCACCGGCGAGGCGGGGATCGGCAAGTCGCGCCTGTTGTGGGAGTTCGACAAGTACGTGGACGGGCTCGCCGAGTCCGTCCTGTGGCACAGCGGCCGCTGCCTCTCCTACGGCGAGGGGATCGCCTACTCGGCGCTCGCGGACATCGTTCGCCAGCGGCTCGGGATAGCCCAGGACGCAACCGTCGCCACGGTCACACAGCGCCTTCACGAGGGCCTGGAGAGATGGGTCGCGGATCCTGTCGACCGCGAGTTCCTGGCGCCCCGTCTCGGTGTGCTGCTCGGCCTGGCCGAGCGCTCGATGCCGCGGGCGGAGCTGTTCGCGGGCTGGCGCGTGTTCTTCGCCCGGCTGGCCGAGCAGGCTCCCGTCGCGCTGGTGTTCGAGGATCTGCAGTGGGCCGACGAGGGTCTGCTCGCGTTCATCGAGCACCTGCTCGACTGGGCCCAGTCGAGCCCGATCTTCATCCTTGCGCTCGCGCGCCACCAGCTGCAGGCGGCAGCGGAGGACTGGTCCCCTGGGCGGGGCGGCGCCACGCTCGTGCAGCTGGGGCCGCTGTCGGCGTCGGAGATGGGGGAGCTCCTGGACGCGCTCGTGGACGGGCTCCACCCTCGTGTTCGGGCCGCGGTGATCGAACGCGCCGAGGGGGTGCCGCTGTACGCGATCGAGACGCTGCGCGTGCTCTCGAGTCGCGGAGCGCTGCAGGAGCGCGAGGGACGTCTGGTGGTCGTCGAGGAGCTTGGAGAGCTCGACGTGCCCGCCACGCTGGGCGCGCTGATCGCCGCCCGGCTCGACGCTCTCACGCCGGCCGAGCGCGGCCTCGTGCGGGCTATGTGCGTTTTCGGGGGCAGCTTCCCGCGGGCCGCGGCGGCAGCGCTCGGCGGCCTGCCCGAGGCCGAGCTCGACGACACGCTGCGGTCCCTGGTGCGCAAGCAGGTGCTCTCGATCAGCACCGATCCACTCTCCCCGCAGGTCGGCCAGTACGCCTTCAGCCAGGGGCTGCTGCGGACGGTCGCCTACGAAAGGCTCCCCAGGGGAGAGCGCAAGCCCCGCCACCGTGCCGCCGCCGAGTACCTGCGGCGAACCTTCCCCGACGACGGCGAGGAGGTCGCCGAGGTGATCGCCTCCCACTACCTCGACGCCTATCGTGCGGCTCGCGACGACGACGACGCCCCCGCGTTGCGCACCGAGGCGATCGTCGCGCTGCGCCGGGCGGCGCTGCGAGCCGCGACGCTCGGGGCGCCCGCGGCGGCCGAACGGGCGTACCGGTCGGCGGCCGAGCTCGCGCACGACGATGAGCGCCTGGCGCTGACGAGGGCAGCCGGCGAGATGGCGCTGCGGGCCGGGCACATCGAGCAGGCGCTGGAGCTCTTCACGACCGCCGCGGAGGAGATCGCCGGGAGCGGCCGCCGGCGCGAGGAGGCGGCCAACGCGGCTGCCCTGGGAGAGACCCTCCACCGGCTGGATCGCAACGAGGACGCCGCGCGGACCGTGGCCAACGCGCTTGCGGCACTGGCGGACGGCCCGCCGATCCCCGAGGAGGCTGGGCTGCACGCGATCCTTGGGCGTGCGCTGGTCTACAGCGGCGAGGATGACGCGGCCGAGGAGCCGCTGGCGCGGGCGCTCGAGCTGGCGCGCCGCGACGCGCTGCCAGCGGTGGAGAGCCGCGTACTGAGCAACCAGGCGATGATCGCCGAACACCGTGGCGACCCCGAGTCTGCTCGCGCGATGTTGGCGCAGGCGATCGAGATTGCGGAGCGGGAGGATCTCCGCGAGGAGCTGATCCTCGCGCGCGGGAACCTGGCGACCCTCGGCTCACGCTGGGACCTGCCCGAGGCCGCCGACGAGCACGCCGAGGTCCTGGTGCTCGCCAGGCGCAACGGCGACCGCCTGCGGGAGAGCATCGCGGTCGCGAACCTGTGCATCTCCAATGTCCTGGCCGGCCGCTGGGACGAGGTCGAGGAGCTGGCCGAGCACGCCCTCGGGGACCTCCAGGAACGTCCCGGGAGCGAGTTCATCCACGCACCTCTGGCGATGGTGCACGCGCTGCGCGGTCGCCGCGATGCGGCGCGGGCGACGCTCGCCCACCTCGACGCCTGGGGCGAGGGGGACGACGAGGAGCTGCAGGCGATGCGCGGGGCCGTCGCGGTCGTCGTGGCGCTGGCGGCGGACGAGCCCGAGCAGGCGCTGGCGCTCGGCGAGCAGATGGCGCGTAGCGCGCTCGCCACCCTGACCGCGACCGACGATGCCTTCCGCATCGGCTGGCCCGACTCGGTCGAGGCGGCCTTGCGCGTTGGAAACAAACAGGCAGCTCGGTCACTGCTGTCGCTCGTCAAGGAAGGCTTGGCGGAGGCGGCGCGACCCCCCTATCTCGCCGCCCAGCTGGAGCGCCTACAGGCGTTGGTCGACGCGGCCGGCGATCCCGGTGACGAGCTGTCGGTGACCGCCGGCCTGCAGGCCGCCACGGATGCCTTTCGGGCGCTTTCGTACCCGTACTGGTCGGCCGTCTGCGAGCTCGAGCTGGGCGGCTGGCTGCTCGCTCGCGGAGACCCGGAGCGGGCAGAGTCGCAGCTGGCCGGTGCCGCCGCGACGCTCGAGCAGCTCGGAGCGATGCCCGCGCTGGCGCGGCTGACCGCGCTCCGCGCCGGGGGCGGCCCGTGGCATAGGAGCAATCCCAGGCCCGGCCGCGGGCAGCCTGTATGAGCCGTTTGCGGCGCGGCACGTGACGTATCTCACATCGCGCTCGGCTTCCGCTTGCAATCATTCTCAATAGGCACTGGAATGCCGCGCCTGGGGGCGTGGCGGCACGGACGGGGAGGTGGGCAGCGTGAGCGCATACGCCGGAGACACAGGTCATGCAGGCCGGGCGAGCGAGACGTCCGCGGGGCTGCGGGGGCGGCTGATCGCCGGTCTGCTCGCAGCAGCCGCCGCGGCGCTTGCCGCACTCGCGCTCCTGAACCTGACGACCGGGTCGCCGCCGGCGCACCTGCACTCCGCCAGGTCCGCTCTCTCACGACTCCAGCGTCTGCCGCTGCCGCTGCGGGCGCAGCTCTCGGCCACACAGGGCGGCACGGCTCGCGCATACCGCGTGCGGACCGGGCCGGATGGAAGCCTGCAGGCGCGGGGCGGCGGCATAACCTCGACCTTCTCGCGAGCCGGCGTCTCGCTGCGTGGCGCCCGGGGGAGCGCCTCGCTGTCGCTGGCCGGCGTGTCCGACGCGGGCGCCGCCGTCCCCCTCGCCGATGCGCCCGCGCGCGCCCACGGGAACCGCGTCGACTACGCGCGCGGCGCCGTCGGTGAGTGGTACGCAAACGGCCCCTACGGAGTCGAGCAGGGCTTTACCGTCGCCGGCGGCAGACCGGGCAACCTCACGATCGCGCTCGCCGCGGGCGGGGGCGGAAAGCCGCGTCTGAAGGGCGGATCCGTGGAGCTCGGCGCGGGTCTCCGCTACGGAGGCCTGGTGGCGGTGGACGCGGCGGGGCGCCGGCTGCCCAGCCGCTTGGAGGTGAGCGGCGGGCGGATCCTGCTCGATGTCGATGCCGCCCGTGCACGCTTCCCGGTCCGCATCGATCCGTTCGTGTACGAGGAAACGCTCTCCTACTCCGCGCAGCCGGACCTCGAAGAAAAGCCCGGCGGAGTGGCGTTGTCCGCTGACGGTGACACAGCGGTCGTGGGCGCCTCCCAGCCGGCGCCCGGGGCGGTGTACGTGTTCCAGCGCGGGTCGAATGGGGTGTGGGCGCTGCAGCAGACGATCTCGCCGGGCGGCTCGGACGGGTACTTCTTCGGCTCGCACGTGGCACTCTCCGAAGAAGGCCGCACGCTGCTCGTCGCGGCCGGCACCTCGAGCGACATCGGGCACATCTGGACCTACACGCTCAACGAAGGCGTTTGGAGCCCGGATGCCAAGACGATCGCGGACCCCATCAAGACGCCGGCCTACGGAGGAACCGACAAGGCGGGCTTCGAGTTCGGCAACGTCCTCGCACTGGACGGTAGCGGCGGCCTGGCACTGGTGGCCGACGAACCGCAGGACGCCGCGATCATCTTCCAACGGGTCGGCGCCGAATGGCACCAGGTGAGCATCCTCTCGAACCAGAGCGAACCGACCGATTACGGCATCGCCGTCGCCCTCTCGGGCTCGGGCAACGTGGCGCTCGTGTCCGCGCCGGGTGCCGAACTCGTGTACGCGTACTCCGAAAGCGGCGGTAGCTGGAAGGAAAGCGGGCAGTTCAAATACTTCGACTATGACGGCCAGCGAAACGTCTCGGTCGCCGTCTCGCAGGACGGCAACACGGCGCTCTCCGGGGAATACATCACCGGTACGGCACGGGTGTGGGTCCGCAACGGCAGCGAATGGGAACAGCAGGCAGAACTGACCAACCCGAGCGGTCCTGGCGGGCAGGAATTCGGCTCCGACGTGTCGCTGTCGGCCTCCGGATCGAAGGCGCTGATCGCCGGGTACGGCGGAGAAGGCCTGATCGCTTACGAGTACACGCGCACGGGATCGACCTGGAGCCAGCAGGCCGGTTACATCACGATGCCCATCGAATCACCGGGCATCGGGGGCTACTTTTTCCCGGAAGCGGTGCTGTCGGGCGACGGTCATACGGCGCTGCTGTGGTCGAAGTTCACCTCCGAGCCCGAGCTCTATACCGACACGCCTGCGCTGGCGACGGGTGCGCCGGGCGAACTGGCGACCACGAGCGTGACGCTGAAAGGGACGGTGAACCCGGCGGGTGAAACACCGACCTCGTGTCGCTTTGAATACGGGACCTCGACGGCGTATGGCTCGGTGAAAGCCTGCTCGCCGCTCCCGGAAGGGTTGGCCCCGGTTCTGGTGTCGGGGGCCGTCAGCGGGCTGTCCTCGGGCAAGACCTATCACTTCCGTCTGCAGGTGGTAAGCCCGGCTGGGACGTTCTATTCCAGCGACGCGACGTTCACGACGGTCACCGCACTCGCCACGGCCAAAACCGAAGAACCCTCGAAACCGGCGACAGCCACGCTCGGGAGCGTGAGCGCGACGGCCAGCGGCGGGACCGGCACCGTCGCCGTCGGCTCCTACGGCTCGAATGTCGGTGAGCCGCCGCTGCCGAGCTCGACGGGCGGCTATCTGGATGTGTACCGGTCGAGCAGCGCGAGCTTCAGCCAGGTCGAAATCAAAGCCTGCGAAATCGGCAACGCGAAGGCGCTGTGGGCCTACGGCAGCCAGGGCTGGGAGCCGGTAAGCCCGGCGGCGACCCTCACCGGCGGCTGCCTGGTGTTCACGGCCACGCCGACGAGCCACCCGGCAGTGTCTGAACTGGAAGGGTTCAGGTACAAACTGGGCGCGCCGGCGGGACAGTTCGGCGAGTGCCGCGCGGCGAAGAAGTCGGTCTACGCGGAATCGGCCTGCCTGACCGTGCACCTATCGAAAGGGCACGCCGACGGCAACGGCAAGTACGAATGGTACGCGGCCACGACCGGCGAGTGCTTCGCCCAGAAGAAGGGCGAGTTCGCGGAAGACGCCTGCAAGGAAGTCGATCAGAAGAAGGGCAAGGCGGCGGGGAAGTACGAACTCACGAACGGGAGCTTCACCGACGCGATCGGCAGGACGGTGCTCGAAGTCGGCTCCGAAAAGATCGAATGCAGCGGAGGCTCGGGCGCGGGCGAACTGTCCTCCCCCGAAAAGGGCCGGGAGACGATCACGCTGGCCGGCTGCGCCCAGAAAGCCACGAGCTGCAGCTCATCCGGTGCGGCCATGGGGACGATCGTGAGCTTCCCACTGGAAGTGATCGTGCTCCAGGGCACCGAAGCTGGGAAGTTCGAACTGGCGCTGGCGGCGGCCCAGTTCGCGAGCTTCACCTGCGGCGCATCGAACTACGCGATCGAGGGCGCGGCCTCCGGACCACTGACCGGCGCGGTCAACGACATGAGCTCCACCACGCAGGCGTCCTTCACCAGCGCGGGCTCGCAGCTGATCGACCTCTCCGGCTCGACCGAAGTTGCGGCCGGGCTGACCATGAGCGTCACCGCCAACAGCCTCCAGCCACTCGAGGTCAACACCGATATGCAGCCCTAGCCCCCCTCCGGCGCGGCCCAGGCAGCCGGCCGGCGAGAACTCTCTCACCTGGGCAAGGCCAAGCGCACGAGGATCGTCGAGTGCACGTGCGCGACGGTCCCCGACGAGGTCGTCAGCGCGAGGAGCGCCTGCACGCGCAGGGCGCGGTGGTCGCGCAAGAGCTTCAGCGCCGCCGGGCTCGGGTGCACCGTGAGCGTGAAGGTGCCGGCGCTGCTCGGTCTGCGTCCCGCGGCGAAGCGTGCGGGCCCGCGAGCACAAGAGGAGGTGCGCCGGGAACACCGCGTCGTGCGAGTAAAGGTCATCTGCCACCCGAGCGTTCCACTCGGTGAGACGGTCAGCGAGAGGGTGATCGCTCCGTCGCGCCGCGACACGGAGGGAGTCCGGTGCAGGCGCAGGGCCGGATGCGCCGTGAAGGGCGTCGCGTTTTCGTGAAGCGACAGCACTTCCGCCGCCGGGCCGCCCGCGGCAGGCGCGCCTCCCGACGGTGGGCCGCCCGCGGGCACGACGGCAGCCACAGGGTAGGACTGGGTCGCCGGCGGCGCGGGTTCGTATTCGGCATCACCGGACTGTTCGGCCGCGATCGTGCAGAGGCCCGCCGCCTGCGGTGCGACCTCCGTTCCCTGGATCGCGCAGACCGCCGGGGTCAGCGAGACCAGCGCGACGGGCAGCCCGGAGCTGGCGGAGGCCAGCGGCTGGTAGCCGGGTCCTCCTTCGACGGCGTCGGCGGGCGTGGCGGAGGAGAAGCCGACCTGTTGCAGCGAGCGCTCGACGGCGAAGCTCTGCTGCGCTTCCAGATATCCGGGCTGCGCCGCCGCCAGCGTGCAGGGTCCGGCGGCGAGCAACGTGACCTCCCCGGCGACCACGGAGCAGACCGCGGGGGTCGTCGAGGCAACGGCTACCGGCTGTCCCGAGGCTTCGACGACGGCTTCCACGGCGAACGAGCTCTCGCGACGGGCCGGCGAGGGCGGCGGCGTCCGGAACGCAAGCCGCGGCTCGAGGGCCCCGATCCCGTCAAGGCTGCCCAGGCCGGTGGGGCCGTCGTATCCGGGACCGGCGACACAGATCGGTCGCGCAACGCAGTCCGCAGCCTGTTCTTGGAAGCTGCAGCCGCGTCCCAAGGCGAGCGTGCAGGCGCCATTCGTTCCCCTCGTGGTGTCGTGTAGCAGTCCGGGGTCCAACGCCGCGTTCCGATAAAGGGTCTGTGCCGGGTAGGCCACGCCGTGAGCCCCTCCGGCGAGCGCGAAGGCCGCGGCGATCAACGGCGCACCGACGCTGGTGCCCCCGAGGCGGCGCCACCCCGGCTTGTGGCCTTCGCTGTCCTTCGTGGCGTCGTATACGGCCACTCCGAGGCTGGGATCGGCAATCGCCGCCACGTCGGCTGTGGCGCGCATCCCGTCGCAGCCGACCGTTTCCCAGTCGGCGAGTTCGAGCTGCCACGAGGGCGCGTCGAAGAGGGTGCTGCAGCCGCTGCCCCCGGCTTCGTCGTCGGGTTCGAGCTGGTCCCAGACCTGTTCGCCCTGCCATTCACCGCTCGGCCCGAGTTCGAGGTCGGTGCCACCGACCGCGATTACGTCGGGAGATGAGGCCGGGTATTCGGGCCGTCCCCGTTCGGCTTCCGGTGAGGCCCAGTTCAGGTAACCGGTGTCGCCGGCTGCCGCCGTGATCACGACGCCCGGGTGATCGAGGGCGGCACCTTCCTGGACCACCTGAGCGGGCTCCGCTTCGCCCCAGGAGAGCGATATCTCATCGGCGCCGAGGCGCGCAGCCGTGTCGGTGGCTTCTTCGAAGGCCGCCAGCGAGGCGGAGCTCGCCTCTATCAGGAGCAGCGTGCAACCGGGGCAGATCGCGTGTGCGACCTCGATATCGAGCGAGGTCTCGAGCGGCGCGTCACCTTCCACGGCCGGCAGATGCCGCTTTCCCTGGCCGTTGAGCACCGTGGGACACGACGTTTCCCCCGGGCAGCCCGGCAGCCCGAATTCGCTGTCGTAGTTGGCGAGGTCCTTCTTGATCGTGGGATCGCCCCCGGCGGTGACGATCGCGATCGTTTGCGTCGAGACCGGTGTCTTGGGAAGCGCGTACGCGGCATCCAGATCCTGGGGTCGCAGCCCGTAGCAGCCCTCGCTGGCGAGGGGAATGTGACATTCCGGCGTCTGTGCGGCGCCTGCGAGAACTGCGGGGCGGCTTGCAGATGCCACTCCGCCCGTCCCACCCGCCGGCGCGGTCAGCTCAAGCGCCTGGCAGCGCATGTGCACGCTGTCCGCGGGTGGGCACACGCTACGGACACCGTCGCGGCTCGGAGCGGAGGCAGGCACCGCCGCTCGGGCCGCTGGGAGTCCCCACACGAGCATCGAGCCGCTGATCGCGAGGACGATCGCGGCCAGTAGCCACCGGCATCTCGCCGATACGTCGTCAGCCACTGACAGCTCCCCCGGAACCCTCACCGCATTCACAATCTAGCGAGGAGTGACTGGATCATCGCGACCGACCGCCGGGGCAGACCCAGGTGGCCGGCGGGCGGCCCTCTCCCGGAGACCACCCGCGTGCGTAGAGTCCCGGCAGGTGACCCGAGAGGAGTTCCTGGCCACGCAGTTCCCGAGCCTCGCGGCCTGGATACGAGCGCTGGCGCCGGCCGGGTCCGAAGCGTGGGTCCACGAGCTCGACGGGATCGTGGCCCAGGTCAGTCCCGCCGTCCCGGGCGCCTCGCTCTTCAACAGTGTCACCTACCGCGACGCGGCCGCGCTGGAGGAGGCGCTGCCGGAGCTCGCGACGGTATATGCCGCGGCAGGGGTGCGGGCGTGGGCTGTGTGGATACACGGGAGCGACGCGCAGGCGACCGCCGTTGTACGTAGCGCGGGACATGCTCTGGACTCCAGTCCCGAGGGGATGGCCTGCCGGCTGGGTGAACTGATCGCTCCCGATGGAGCGGCCGAGCTTCAGTACACCGAGGACCCGAGCGCCGAGGATCTGCAGGTCGTCCTGGCGGACGGCTACGGCATGCCACTCGAGGCCTGCAGGCGCGCGGTGGCCGACGTGCCGAAGGGCCCCGACACGTTCGTCGGGCTCGTCCATCTCGAAGGCCGCCCGGTGTCCACGGTGCAGGTGACGATCGCCGGCCACGACGCCGGTGTGTACGGCGTCGCCACCGTGGCCGACGCTCGTGGCCGTGGGCTCGCCCGAAGCCTGCAGTACGTGCTGCTGCAGCGCGCGCGTGAGCTGGGTGCGCGGACCACCAGCCTCCAGGCCTCCGAGAGCGGCCGGGGGGTCTACGCCGCGCTCGGATACAAGTCGTTCGGTCCGATGAACCTGTGGGAGTGGCGCGAGCCCTAAAGTGGCGGTCCGCGGGGGTCGCGCTGCTAGGTTCGCCCGATGCTCGGCGTGCCCGACGGGGTGAAGGTCCTGTTGTTCGATCTCGACGGCGTGTTGACGAAGACGGCGCAGGTGCACGCCGCGGCCTGGAAGCAGGTGTTCGACGAATTCCTGCGCACACGTGCGCAGCAGCGTGGCGAGCCGTTCGTGCCGTTCGACGAGATCAAGGACTACGAGGAGTACGTCGACGGCCGGCCCCGCTACGACGGGGTGGCCTGCTTCCTGGCCTCGCGTGGGATCGAGCTGCAGGACGGGACCGAAGAGGACCCTCCGGAGGCCGACACGGTTCACGGCCTGGGGACGCGCAAGAACGACCTCGTGCTCGAGCTGATCGAGCGAGACGGGGTCGAGCGCTACGAGGGCTCCGTCGAGTACGTGCGTGCGGCGCAGGGGGCGGGTATCGCCAGGGCGGTGGTCTCCTCGAGCACCAACGCACACGAGGTGCTCGCCGCCGCGGGCATCGAGGAGCTCTTCGACGCGGTCGTCGACGGCAACGTGGCGAAGCGCGAGCACCTCGCCGGCAAGCCCGCACCGGACACGTATCTGGCAGGCGCACGGGTGCTCGGATCCGAGCCCCGCGAGGCTGCCGTCTTCGAGGATGCACTGGCCGGGGTGCAGGCGGGCCGCGCGGGTGGCTTCGGCTTCGTCGTGGGCGTTGACAGGCTCGGGCAGGCGGACGCCCTGCGGGCCCACGGAGCGGATGTCGTGGTCGCGGATCTCAGCGACCTGCTGCAGGCGCCGTGATCCAGCACCCGGCGTTCTCGGCGGAGCCCTGGTCGCTGCGGGAGTCCGCGCTCGACCTCGACTACCTGGCACAGAGCGAGTCGCTGTTCGCCTTGGCGAACGGGCACATCGGGTTACGGGGAAACCTCGACGAGGGTGAGCCCTTTGGCATCCCGGGGACGTATCTGGCCGGCTTCCACGAGCTCTCCAAGCTCCCGTATGCGGAGGCGGCCTACGGCTATCCGGAGGCGAGCGAGACGGTCGTGAACGTCACCAACGGGAAGCTGCTTCGGTTGCTCGTCGAGGACGAGCCGTTCGACCTGCGCTACGGCACCCTGCTCAGCCACGAGCGGGTGCTCGACCTGCGTGCCGGCGTGTTGAGGCGTAGCGTCGAATGGGCCTCGCCGACGGGCCGGGTGATACGCGTGAGCTCGACTCGGCTGGTCAGTCTCTCCCGGCGCGCGATCGCCGCCATCCGCTACCAGGTGGAGGCCGTGGAGGGCAAGCTCCCGATCGCCCTCCAGTCCGAGCTGGTCGCCAACGAGCCGCTGCCGGAGGGTCGGCGCGACCCTCGCGAGGGGGCCAGGATCGAGGCCCCGCTCGCCTCCGAGCGCGCCCTCGCACAGGACGCGCGCGCGGTGCTCCTCCACGCGACTCGCACCAGCGACCTGCGCGTGGTCGCCGCGATGGACCATGTCGTGGACTGCGCCCAGCCGGTGGATGTGAGCTCGGAGGCGAACGTTGACCTCGCGCGGGTGACCTTCGCGACCGACGTCGTCGAGGGCTCGCCGCTGTGCGTCACCAAGTACCTCGCGTACGGCTGGTCGGGCGGGCGTTCGGTGGCGGCGCTGCAGGATCAGGCTGCCGCGGCGCTGGCGAGCGCCCATCGCAGCGGCTGGGACGCACTGCTGGCCGAGCAGCGTGCCTGCCTCGACGAGTTCTGGGAGGGGGCCGACGTGGAGGTGGACGGCGACGATGACCTGCAACAGGCCGTGCGCTTCGCTCTCTTTCACATCCTTCAGGCGGGGGCGCGCGGTGAGCAACGGCCGATCGCCGCAAAGGGGCTCACCGGGCCGGGCTACGACGGTCATGCCTTCTGGGACACCGAGACGTACGTGCTGCCGGTGCTGACCTGCACGGCGCCCCGTGCTGCACGCGACGCGCTCGGATGGCGCCACGCGACGATCGGGGCCGCCTGCGAGCGGGCGCGCCTGCTCGGGCTGCGCGGGGCGAGCTTCCCATGGCGGACGATCACGGGCGCGGAGTGCTCGGGCTACTGGCCGGCGGGTACCGCCGCCTTTCACGTCAACGCCGACATCGCGGACGCGGTGTTGCGCTACCTGTCGGTCACCGGCGATCAGGAGTTCGCCGCGGAGGTGGGTACCGAGCTGCTCGTCCAGACGGCCAGGCTGTGGTGCTCGCTCGGACATCTCGACGCCGCTGGGTCGTTCCGCATCGATGGTGTCACGGGACCGGATGAGTACAGCGCGGTGGCCGACAACAACGTCTACACGAACCTGATGGCGCGTCGCAACCTGCTCGCGGCGGCGGACGCCAGCGAGCGCTTTCCCGCCGGCGCCGAGCGTCTGGGCGTCGACGAGCAGGAGAAGGAGGGCTGGCGCGCGACGGCTGCTGCCATGTACCTCCCCTACGACGAGGCGCTGCAGATCCATCCCCAGTCAGACGGCTTCACCAATCACCAGGTCTGGGACTTCGCCACCACCGAGCCCGACGAGTATCCGCTGTTGCTGCACTTTCCGTACTTCGACCTGTACCGCAAGCAGGTCGTCAAGCAGGCTGACCTCGTGCTCGCGATGGTGCTCTGCGGGGAGGCCTTCAGCGAGCCCCAGAAGGAGCGCAACTTCGCCTACTACGAGCGGCTCACCGTGCGGGACTCATCCCTGTCGGCGTCGATCCAGGCCGTGCTGGCCTTCGAGCTCGGCCACCTCGAGCTGGCGCATGCGTACCTGCGTGAGACGAGCCTGATCGACCTCGAGGACCTCGAGCACAACACCCACGACGGACTGCACCTGGCGTCGCTCGCCGGTATCTGGTTGGCGGCTGTCGCGGGCGCCGGCGGGTGGCGCCAGGACCGCGGGCGGCTGACGTTCGCCCCGCGGCTCGGAGCCCAGCTGCAGCGAATCGCCTTCCGCCTGCTGTTCCGCGGGCGCCGGCTGCAGGTCGAGGTCACATCCGACGAGGCCCGCTATCGGCTGCTCGCCGGGGAGGAGCTCGAGGTCTTCCACCACGGCGAAGCCCTCACCCTGAGCGGACCCGACGTGGTCAGCCGCCCGATCCCCCCGTCGCCAGAGCGCGAGGAACCGACCCAGCCGCCGGGCCGCGAGCCGCGCGGCTGATCAGCCCTCGGGCCGCTTGTGCCTGGGGGCCGTGAAGGTTCGCGCGACCGTGTACGTGTGGGGTTTGGGCGCGGCGATCTCGCCCAGCCTGCGAGTCACCGCCTGCACCTCGGGATCGATCATGGCGGCGTCCCGCTCGGCCGCCGTCCTGATTCGCGCATAGGTGGCGAACAGGGACGGGTTGGCTCCTCTCAGGATCTGCCCCTCGATGAAGCCGGGGAGCTCACGTATGCGTTCGAACATCGTGGCGACCGCGGCCATGAACTCGTCCCGGACTTCCTCGGGCACGGTCCAGAGGTCGAGGACGATGACCTGTTCGGCGGTGTCTGGCATGGCGGTCCCAGGGTAGGGCACGGTGGGGGCGACGTGCCTTCTGCGCGGGGTTTGGATCTGTTCGTCCGTGATGTTCACAATGTCAATGGACTTTATAGGGATTCTGCTAGCGTCGCGTCCTCCGGCCGACCACGCGCCGGCGATCTAGTTCGAACCGCAAGGACGAAAGGCAACGAGATGATTCAGATACAGGGAACGAGCGCACCGCGCTCGACCGTTCAACAACTCCTCCAGCGGAGTATCGGAGCCACGGTGGTCGCGCTCGGGGCCGCGCTGCTGGCCCTAACGGGGGCGGCGGTGGCCAGCGCCGACCTCACGACTCCGCCTCCGGTGACGATCCTGACCTCGAGTCCGTTCGTCGGCAAGGGTGACTTCTTCATCACCCCCACCGGCGACAGCACGACCTACGCCAACGGTCCCGAGATCCTCGACCCGAGCGGGAACGTGGTCTGGTTCCATGCGATCCCGAGCGGTCAGACGGCCTCCGACTTCCGCCAGCAGACCTATCGCGGCCAGCCCGTGCTGACGTGGTGGCAGGGGACGGGGCTCGGCGGCCTCGCGCAGGGAACGGACTACATCTACAACGAGCACTTCCAGCAGATCGCCACCGTCAACGCCGGCAACGGCCTCAGCGCCGACGGCCACGAGTTCCTGATCACGCCGTGGAACACGGCCCTGATCCTCGCCTACACGACGGCCACGGCCGACCTCACCTCGATCGGGGGTCCGTCGGACCAGACCGTGATCGACGGCGTCGTGCAGGAGGTCGACATCCAGACCGGGCAGGTCCTGTTCCAGTGGAACAGCGAGGATCACGTGCCCTACTCCCAGAGCGAGCAGCCGCTGCCGCCCTCCCCGAGCACGCCGTGGGACTGGTTTCACATCAACGCCGTCAAGTTGGACACGGACGGAAACCTGCTGATCGACGCCCGTGACACCTGGACGACCTACAAGGTGAGCCCGCGCAGCGGGAACATCATCTGGCAGCTGGGCGGCAAGGCATCGAGCTTCAGGCTCCAGGCGGCCCCCGGCCAGAGCCTCGACAACGCAGGCGAGATCTTCGCCTGGCAGCACGACCCGGAGCCGCTCGGCGACGGCGTGTACACGTGGTTCGACAACGAGTCGGCCGGCACGCCGGAGCTGTCCACCAGCAGGGCCGTGACCGTGAAGCTGAACCCGTGGGCCCACACGGCGACGCTGATCGCCTCCGACGACCAGCCGGAGGGCCTGGTGGCGGCCTCTCAGGGCAACGCCCAGACGACCAGCCAGGGCAACCTGGTGGTGGGCTGGGGTGCGCTGCCCTACTTCTCGGAGTTCGGCTCTTCGGGCCAACTCCTGTTCAACGCCCAGTTCCCCACCGGCGTGAACACCTACCGGGCCTACCAACAGCCGTTCCCGCTGCAATCCGGTCACGGCCCGTGGCCCTACGGGCACGGCTCCGGCCGCTTGGTCCACGAGCCCGAGCGCGCGCACGGCCGCGAGCACGGACGCGCCTCCTAGCGGCAGCGCCTGGGGTGATCCGCCGAGGCGCGGATCGCCCCGGGCCCCCGCGGGGGCTCCCGCCCAGCCGGGCCCCCACCGTGACCGGCGCTCCGGGACGCCCGTGTCGCCTCCCGCTTCCCGCGCGGCACCGCCCTAGAATGCCCTTCCGCCAGGGGGACTGGTGTATCGGTAACACGGTGGTCTCCAAAACCGCAACGCCAGGTTCGATTCCTGGGTCCCCCGCTCTCCCCACGGCTGGGATGCGCCACCCGCGAGTCGGCGCTCGCCTACACAGGCGCGTCCTAGCCGCTCCCTGCAGCGCTCGCCCCGGCCCGGTCTAGAACGACAACGCGTGGGCGTCGCCGGACTCAGGCGATCTTGAGAGGAACTTCTCCGTAGGGATCGAGGCGGTACACGAGCGACGTACGGTGGTAGCCGTCTGCAATGTCGGCGCCCGACTCGGCACTGACCACCAGCACGGGGCTCAGAGCCTTCCCTTCGATGACCTTGATCAGGTCTTTCATCACGCCTGGATCGTCCAGCGGCGCGGCGGTCAGACCGGCGGCGCGCAGGATGTCGTTGGCACGGCGTGTCGTGAGCGACGCCTTGTGCAGTCGCTTGACGGTCTTGTGGACGGCTTCCGTGTCGAGCTTGAGTGACAGGTAGGCCTCGGCGGCGTCGTAATCGTGGTCGGCAACCTTCGCGCGCCACTTGATTCGCTCCACAGGTCCGGTCGCGAGCGTGTCGTCTCTTGCGTCGGCCACGGGACGATCATGCCACGGGGGTGGTCCGACCCGTCGCGGCGGAAGCGCCTTGTGGATCGACGGGCGGCCGCGGGTGGTAAGGAATCGCCCTCCGCGGACATATAGCCTTCGTGACCTCGAAGCAGTTCTTCGAAGCGCTCTACGAGCAGCACGCGAGTGCCGTCAAGGGCTATGCGATGCGTCGCACCGACCCCGCGAGGGCCGATGACGTCGTCGCCGAGGTGTTCCTGGTCGCGTGGCGGCGCCTTGATGACGTCCCGGAGCAGCCGCGCCCGTGGCTGTTCGGCGTGGCCCGGCGGGTGCTCGCCAACGAGCGCCGCCGCGTTTCCCGCCAGGGTGCGGCGTTCGATCGCCTCGAGCCCGGCCTCGGGCTGGGGGAGGACCCCGCGGAGGCGGCCGAACTCGCCGACCGACCGCTGCGGGAGGCGTTGGCAAACCTTTCAGAGGCTGACCGCGACGCTCTCCTGCTGACCGCCTGGGAGGGCCTCAGCCATCGCGATGCGGCCCGGGCGCTCGGCGTACGGGAGGCGACATTCAGCGTTCGCCTCTACCGCGCCAGGCGACGCCTTGGACGAGCGCTCGGGAGCGGCCGGCCCGCGAGTACCTCGCAAACGAGATTGGAGACCACGTGAACACCGCTGAGCTGACCGACCACCTGAAGCGGGTCAACCCCGTCCCGTTCGACCCGCCGGCGCAGCCGATCGAGCCGCTCCTGGCACGGCTGGACACGACGGTGCGCAAGTTCCAGGAGGACGCTCCGGCGACGGGCACGAACGCGGGGCGAGACCGAGGCCGGACCCGCGGCGCACGCCGCATCGCCCTGGCGTGCGCGGCGATGGCGGCGGTCGCACTCGCGGCGTTCGCGATCCTCGGATCCTCCGGCGGTGGAACCCCCAACGTGCTGGCCGACGCCTACCGGGCGCTGAGTCCCGGCTCCGGCGTGCTCCACATGACGGAGGTGACCGAACAGTCGGTCGCCGGGAAGACCACGACCACCCACGAGGAACTCTGGACCGCACAGAACCCGCGCCGCCTGCGGTCGGTCATCACCCCATCGGACGGTCAGACCTATGAACAGGCCTTCACCGCGAGCCCGCTCGAAAGCCGCCGCTGGAGCTCGATGGAACCGAACGTGATTCTGCACGGCACCCCCGTGGGAGCCCTGACGCACGAACAGACACCGATCACCCTGCTCCATGAACTGATCAAGAAGGGCGAGCTGACGGTGGCCGGCAAGAGCACGCTCGAAGGCCGCGCGGTCTGGCAGCTCACCGTTCACCCCGTCAACTACACCCAGCCGGTGTTCGAAGGGAAGACCCTGCCCGACCCGACCATGTACGTCGACGCGACCACGTTCGCGCCCGTCGAGCTGGTGTCCGAGTCGCTCGCGCACGCCGGCGGCCAGGCCGACGGGGCGCCCGAGCTCGAAGTGGCCACGACGCGCTACACCACCTACGAAGAATCCGCCATGAATCCCCAGAACGAAGCGCTGCTGAAGCTCGCCGACCACCCCGGCACGGTCGAAAAGAACGAACCGTAGGGCGGTTCCCGCTCCGGCACGGGGAGGTCCGGTCGGGAGCAGTGCCAGCAGGCGATCGGGTTTAGCCGGGGCGTCATCTTGGGTATGTCGATCATGAATATGCGGAATGCGCCCAGGGGGCGGCTACGCGACGGGAGGGGATTGCGTCGCGGCCGCTCGCCGGGACGACGTGCCCATCGACGCCAGGAGGCCCGAAATAGCACCCAGAAGGACCCTGGCCACGATCGCGGGCGCGGCGGCGCTCGCCCTGCTCTGTCTGGCGGCCCCGGCCGCGTTCGGCGCCGAAGCCCTTGAAGGGGCCGACTGCTCGTGGGGCCTGCGCTCGAATCCCGACACGGTCAACCTCGCCTACCCCGACCTCGACGCCACCTACTGGGCCCACTTCTTCGTGCCCGCTCCCGGCGAGCGCCTGAAGATCACCGGCGAATATCCGCAGGCGCGCTACTTCTCCTTCCACGTCTACGACTCCACGGCGGTCACGATCGACTCGGCCTACGACCAGCAGATCGCTCCCGACCCGGGCAGTTCGAACCCTTACCTCGCAAAGCCCCGTCACGGCTCCGGTGACAAGTACACCGAGTACGTGGACTTCGAACCCAAGCCGTCTGATCCGGCGCCCAACACGATCTACATCGCCGACACCCCGCAGGGGGCGCCGACCCCCACCGCCACGCTGATGTACCGGGTCTACGTCCCTGAGAAGCCAGGCGAACTGCAGGGCAACGTGCCCCTTCCCCAGGTGACGCTGCAGAGCGCCGAAGGCACGACGCTCGAGAGCTACGGCGCCTGTGGCGCCGGATCGCTGGAAACCGGCGGGGAGCTGAACGAAACGATCGCCGACTCCAACTGGCCCGCCGGGGTCCCCACGCCGGAAGTGCCCGAAGCCACCGACCCGCCCACCTGGGCCCGGGCGTCGCTCTCGAACCAGTACTACGGCCTCTTCAGCAACCAGCAGAACGCCTATCTGAAGGCCACGATCTCACGGCAGTACGGCGGCGTGGTGGTGATCCACGGCAAGGCGCCCACGTTCCCGAACACCCGCGCCGGCCAGCCGCCCTACCTCAATCGTCAGGTCCGCTACTGGTCGTTCTGCGAGAACAGCCAGACCACCCGCGTGGTCTCCTGCGCGGCCGATTACGACGCGGCCATCAAGGGCGGCTACTACACCTACGTGATCTCCGACCCCGACGCCCGTCCGGCGAACGCCACCGCGGCCAACGGCGTCACGTGGCTGGCCTGGGGCGGCGCCTACCCCAACGGTCTGGTCATCTACCGCAACATGGTGCCCTCGCCCTCTTTCGCCCAGGCGGTCCAGTCGGTGAGCGAAACCAGCTCCCCCGCAGCGGTGATGGGGCCCTACTTCCCGGACACCGTGTACTGCTCCACGGCCACCTTCGAAGCCGGCGGCTGGAAGGCCTGCTCCGCGGCCAAGTGAGGTAGTTCCCGCAAGCCGGGTCCGCGGGCCCGCGTCCCGAGCTAGCATCCGGCCGGCGTGAGCGGCCGACCCCACCACGTCGCGCTGATGGCACCGGCGGTCGGACCGGCGGGTAGGACGCCGTGACGAGGGGGTACCTGGAATGTCCTCGACCCTGAGCTCGCCGGCGGTAAGCGCCGTGCTGGACCGTCTGTACGAGCTTGTGGCGGCCGAGGACGGGCCGGCCAAGCAGCGCGTGCGTGACCGTGAGGCGGAGCTGGGCGGGCGCCTGGGGCAGGAGCAGCGCTACGACCTCTACGGCGACGCGCCCCTGGCCATCACCCGCGAGGTGGGGGCGATGCTGTACCTGCTGACCGTCGCCCGCCGGCCGCGCACGGTGGTCGAGTTCGGCTCCTCACTGGGGATCTCCACGCTCTTCATCGCGGCCGCCCTGCGCGACTGCGGTGGCAGGCTGATCACCACCGAGCTGCTCGCCGGGAAGGCCGAGGCAGCCCGCGGCAACCTCCGCCAGGCCGGGCTCGAGGACCTCGTGGAACTGCGCGTGGGCGACGCCCGCGAGACGCTGCGCGAGCTCGACGAGACCGTCGAGATGCTGTTCCTCGACGGGCGCAACGACCTCTACCTGGAGGTCCTACGCCTGCTCGAGCCGCGGCTCGCCAGCCACGCCGTGATCGCGGCCGACCTCAACGTCGAGGACCCCGACCTGCTGCCCTACCTGCGCTACGTCTCCGAGCCGGCGAGCGGGTACCTGTCGGTGGCCGTGCCCCTCGACGCGGGCGTCGAGCTGTCGCTGCGGACGGCCTAACCGCTCGCCCCGCGGGCGAGCGTGAAGACGTCCGGCCCGAAGCTGGCTGGGACGGTCGCCGCGTCGGCCAGGCGCTGCAGGCCGAAGAGCTGCTCGAAGCTCGCGAGCGAGGAGTAGTGGTTGTAGGGGGTCGTGCTGACGGTCCCCGGCTTGATGAACGGGGAGATCAGGACTGCGCCGATGCGCCCGCCTCCGGGTCCCGTGATCCCGGGCTCGGGTGAGGACGGCCCGGCCTTCTCTTCACAGCAGGAGGAGGCGTCCGACTGGGGGCCGTCGGACTCGTCGAAGGTGATCTCGAGCAAGCCGTTCTTCTTGAAGGCGGGGGAGCTCGTGATCAGCGGAACCCACGTTTCCAGGAAGCCGTCGATGTCGGCCAGCGCCGAGGCGCCGCCGGCTTCGTTCTTACACGGGTAGTCGTGGCCGTCCTGGCACAGGTTGGGCGTGATGAACGAGAACGACGGCGTCTTGGAGGTCCGCTTCAGGTCGCTCGCGAGGCCCGTCTCGCCGTGCAGCGCCGCCGCCGGCATCGCGCCGCTGGGGGAGCCGAGCGCCACCACGTGGGCGTCGCAGTAGGTCTGGTTGGCGATCACCGACTTGAAGTACACGAACGGGTCGTGGCGGGTGGCGTAGCCGTCACCTTCGACCGCTTCCTGGGTGTGGTCCTGTTCGCCGAGTCCCGGGTGCCCGCAGGCGGCGGTCTCGCGGTTGGGGTCGTTGCCCATGTCCTGCATGTAGGCCTTCCACGTCCGCTTGGCGGCGGTCAGCTGGGTGCCGATGTTCTGGACCGCTTCGGGGTACACGCAGCCGACGCCCTCCTCGACCCCTTCGGCGTTGATCTCCGACAGCGGGAATTCGCTGAAGTCCTGGCAGTCGGCCTGGTTGTCGGGGTTGGGCGGCTGGCCCGAGACGAGCGAGATGTAGTTGTCGTTGCTCTCGTGGCCGGTGGCGTAGTAGTCCTCCAGCAGCGCGCCCTGCGCCGGCAGGGTCCCCGCCAGATACGGGTCGGCGGAGGGTTCGCCGAAGGTGCTCGCGTAGTCCTCGTTCTCGAGCACGATCACGAACACGTGACGAACGCGGGGGAGCTTGAACGGTCGCGTCCTGGCCGCCTCCGACGGGACGGGGCTTGACGCCGCCGCCGAACTCGGACGCGGCGACGTGCCGGCGGCCGAGTACGCGCCCGCGAGCGCGATTGCCGCCAGCGCGAGGGCCGCGA
This sequence comes from uncultured Solirubrobacteraceae bacterium, assembly GCA_963846255.1. Taxonomy (GTDB): domain Bacteria; phylum Actinomycetota; class Thermoleophilia; order Solirubrobacterales; family Solirubrobacteraceae; genus Palsa-744. The sequence goes on along the minus strand of CAWJVE010000002.1, from coordinate 1,470,762 downwards.
CCGCGACACCGGTCCGGGCCGGGGGGCTTTGCAGGAGCCGTCTGGGCGCTTTCACGGTCGTCTGCTCAGGTGCTCGTGGCCGCTTCGGCGGGCACGGGCGGTTCGGTCAAGGCCGGCGGCTCGAGCATCTGCGGCGCCCCCTTCAGATCGAGGAAGTCCGCCACCGTCTTCGCGTTGGCGTCGCGGTAGGTGAGGGCGGGCAGGTTCCACTTGGCCTCGATCGTGGCCAGCGCCGAGGTGTGATCGTGGACGACGTTGGTCACACCGCCGGGCTTGGAGTACGGCGAGGCGACGATGCCCGGAACCCGCGGGCCGTAGATGTCATAGCCGCCCGGGACGTCTTCGGGGCCGAGTTCGGGGGCGATCGAGTCCGGCGCGATCGCCGCCGGCGGGGGCACGTGGTCGTAGTAGCCGCCGTGCTCGTCGTAGGTGTAGATCAGCAGCGTCCGCGGCCAGGCCGGAGATTTGAGGACGGCGCTGACGGCCTGGTAGGCCCAGTACTCGCCGTATGACATGTCCTGTTCTGACTCCTCGTCGCCGCCGGTCGTGTTGAGCTTCTTGGCGATCGGTTCGAGCTGTGGCAGCGCCGCCAGCGGCGCACCGATGTCCGTTAGGGCCCCGAACTCCGGGTCCACGAAGCTGACCGACGGCAGCGTGCCCGCCGCGCAGTCGGTGAAGAACTCGGCGATCGGAGTGATGTTCGTCGGGTATGTCTCGAACACCGAGGGGATGATTGCGGTCTGCGGAAGGTCGGTGAAGTAGTTGCGCCAGCTGACGCCGTAGGCGTGCAGGCGGTCGAAGATCGTGCCGTTCGGGGGCGCCGGATCCGACAGGCTTTCGGTGTTGGTGGCGATGTCGCCGTAGGCGGTCCCCGCCATCAGGAAGCGCCGGTTGGGATAGGTCTGGCAGGGGGCCGAGCAGAACCAGCGGTTGGCGAGCGTGAAGGTGCGCGCGAACGAGTACGCAAACGGCAGCACGTCTTCGGTCCAGTAGCCCATCGGCTCGTCGTTGCCGACCGAGCGCGGGAAGCCGTCCATCCTGCCGCCGTCGATCTGGGTGTGGGTCGCGTTCCAGCTCTGGTCGACGCTCGGGGCCTGCGCCGTGGTCGGGAGGGGGAACGATTCGACCACCCCTTCGCCGTTCGGTCCCGGGTTGGTGTTGCGAGCTTCGCCGTGGCGGTTGAACTTGAGGCCGTCGGCCCGCTTGTGGCCGGAGATCGGCAGCGCCCCGAGGAGGTTGTCGAAGGAGTGGTTCTCCATCATCACGACCACGATGTGGTCGAACGGGAGCGCTTCGTTGACGGTCCCGGCCGGGAGCTTGGGGTTGGGCAGGCTGTCGGGGAGGCGCTGTTTGGCGGCCAGCGCTCCGGCGGCTCGCCAGGCCGAGCCTCCTCCGCTGAGCGCCGCGGTGGCGGCCGCGAGCTGACCCCCGCGGCGCAGCAGGGCGCGACGCGTGAAGTCGCTCTGGTTCAGCCATTCATCGGGGTTGCGCATGCTCGCACTGGCTCCTTGTGTCTCGCAGAAGGGCACTCGGCCAAACCGCCCCCACGGCGCCGGCTGCGAGCGTGCTGCCCGCTCCGGTACCCCCGCACGTGAAGATCCGGTGACTTCGCCCCTTGAGCGTCAACAGTTGTTGCTGGCCCTGCTACCCGCTTGACCGCCCGGCATAACGGGCGGCCCGCTCAGGGCGCCCCGGCAGCGGCGTGCGCGAGTGCCTCCCCATGGCTCGCGAACGCGCTCGCGCGGGTACAGAGCCCCTCGCCGTCGAACTCGACCACGATGCCGAGCGGGGACTCGACCGGAACGCCGCTGCCGCGGCCACGCCCCCTGAGCGTGCCGAGCATCACCACGCGGTCGCCCAGGTCCTGCACCTCCACGAGCTCCACCGAGAAGCTCTCGAACATCCCGTCCACGTTCGCGAACCAGCGGCGGATGCCCTCGGCGCCCCGGTATACCCCGCCCTCGACGCTCGCCGTCAGGAAGGGACGCCACTCGCAGTCGGCCGTGGCGTACCTGATGAAGCCCTCGGCATCGCGCTGCTCGAACGCCTCGAAGCCCTTCAGCGCGGCCTCCACGTTACGGCTCCGCGCAGGCATCGCCGCGTCCGCCTAGGACAGGCTGGCGAGAGTCTTGGCGCGGGCCATCGCCCGGGATTCTAAGCCCGCCGAGCACGCTCCCTGGCTCCGTCCACGGCCAACCTGTGGGGTTCGCGCCGAGTCGTGCATCGCCAGCTCGAGTACCCGAGGGGCAAGGAAGGGCCGATCGTCGAAAGGGTCCCGCCAGAACACTCAGCCCCGGCGGCCCCCCGGGCCGCAAGATCTCCTGCTCGACGCAAGCACCCGGCCGAGGCGGCCGTTGGTCGAGTGATGCCACACTTCGAGGCCACCCGCTGGTGGCCTTCCGCCCTCGTGGCGGTGGGCGCCGCGGTCGGGGTCTTCGTGCTGGTGAGCGCGGTCAGTGGGGGGAGCCGGGCTGGAGCGGCGGCACAAGCACCCAAGACCTTCACCCCCCTGGCGACCTACTCGCTCGCCGCTCCGCACGTCCTCAGCGAAGTCCTGGTGTACTCGGTCCAGGGCGTTGCCGGCGGCCCCAACGCCACCCCGCCGCCCGACACGAAGCCGTTCTCGCCCGCGGTGTTCAGCCGCCCGCTCGCCGAATACCGCTCCTACGCGCTGGAGCAGCTGAGGTCGATGGAGGGCGAGCTTCCGCAACTGCAGGCGGCGCTGGCCGCGGACGACCGCGAAGCGGCGAAGGCCGCCTGGCGGATCGCGTTCTCGGACTACCTGCGCATGGGGGCGGTCTATCTCGACGGTGAAACCGCGCTGGACGCGGAGCTGGCAAGCCTCAACCGCAAGATCGACGGCACCCCCGGCGGCTTGCAGGGAGGCACCGCCAGCCCGGACTTCAGCGGCCTTCACCGGATCGAATACGGGCTCTGGGGCGCGAGCCCCCCGAGCTCCCTGCTCGGCGTCGCCACGTCGCTGGCCACCGACGTCCGCAGCCTCGCGAAGGTGCTCCCGGTGGTCCAGATCGAACCGCTCGAATATGCCACCCGGGGCCACGAGATCCTCGAGGACGCGGTCCGCGGCTTCCTCAGCGCCAGCGACGTCCCCTGGAGTCAGGAAGGCGTGCTGGCGACCCACGCCGGGGTGGAAGCGACCGAAGAGGTGGTCTCCACGGAGCGTCCTCTGCTGGGGGGACTCGAGCACGTGATCCCGGCGGTCGACACCGAAATGAAGGCCGTCCGCGCGGCGTTCCGGGAAATCGCCGCCGCCCACGGCGGCAGCCTCCCGAGCAACGGCCAGCTCACCCAGCTGCAGGCGGAGCTGCTCGACGGGACGCTCGGAGGGGCCCTCGAGGCGCTCTCCCAGATCCCGGGTGTGCTCGAGACCGAAGCGCCGCCGGTGACGCCCCAGATCCCCACGTCGGACTTCCGCACCGATCGGATCGACCCGTGAAGCCCCTCAACCGTCGCTCCTTCCTCACGCGCTCCGGGTTGCTGCTCGGGGCCGGCGCCGTCGGCGGCGTCGGGGCGCTGGCGCACGAGCACAACCAGGCCGACGCGGCTTCGACGGCGTCCTCGCCCTCGGCGGCGGACGAGTGGAACGTCAACCGGGCGGAGCTCGGCGACCGCGTGCCGTTCTCCTCGGGAAACCACCAGGCGGGCATCCTCACGCCGGCTCCCGCCCAGGCCACGTTTGCGGCGCTGGATTCGATCGCACCCGACAGCACCGTCCTCAAGGAGGCGCTCAAAGCCCTCAGCCTGCGGGCGCGCGAACTGTCGGTGGGAGGCGGCATTCCACTGCTGGAGGCCGACGCCCCGCCGGCCGACTCGGGGATCCTCGGACCGGTCAACGAACCCGACGCGCTGACCGTCACGATCGCCTTCGGGGCCTCGCTGTTCGACGGCCGCTACGGCCTCGCCGCCCAGCGTCCGCGGGAGCTCGTGACGATGCCGACGTTCCCGGTGGACGACCTCGACCCGGCCCAGAGTCATGGGGATCTGCTGCTGCAGATCTGCGCCCACCAGCGCGACACCGTCTCCCACACCCTGCGTGAGCTGCTGCGCACGGTCCGCGGCTCCTTTCAGATGCGCTGGAACATCGACGGCTTCGCGGGCGCCGCGCGGGGGCCCACCCCGCACAACAGCCCCCGCAACCTGTTCGCCTTTCGCGACGGCACGGCCAACCCGCCCACCGACGACGAAGCGCTGATGGACGAACTGGTGTGGGCCGGAGCGGGCGAGCCCGCGTGGGCCGCCGGCGGCACCTACCAGGTCGTGCGCATCATCCGCCAGCACATCGAGTTCTGGGACCGGGTGGGCCTGAACGAGCAGCAGAACATGATCGGCCGCCTGCGCTCCACCGGGGCTCCGCTCGGCGGCAGCGACGAGTTCGAGGATCCCCGTTACGACCTCGACCCCGACGGCAAGCGGATCCCGCTCGACGCCCACATCCGCCTCGCCAACCCACGCACTCCCCGGACCGCGAACCAGCGCTTCCTGAGGCGGGGGTTCAACTACACGCGGGGCTTCGACGCGGCCGGCCAATCCGACCAGGGCCTCGTGTTCGTGGCCTTCAACCAGAGCCCCGAAAGGCAGTTCGCGACCGTCCAAAAGCGCCTCAACGAAGAGCCGATGATCGACTACATCACCCCCGTGGGGGGCGGCTACTTCTTCGCTCCCCCGGGCGTCGAGGGCGGCGTCGGGTGGGTCGGCTCGGGCCTGTTCTCCGCCTGAGGAGCGCGGCTCGCGGGCGGCGTGGCGGCGGCAGCGGCCGTCACTGCTCGCTCGGAGGCTCCTCACCGTCGTAGTAGTCCACGACGTCGCCGAGGCGGAACATGGTGCGCAGCCCACCGCCCTCGGGGAGGCGCTCGAAGGCGCCCAGCTTCCCGGAGTCCGGGTACATCACGACATCGGGCTCCCCGCTGGTGCTGAAGGCGAGGAAGCGGACGGTCTGCCCGCTGCGGTTGACGAGCTGGTGCCCGCCGGCCTCCCCGCGCAGGAAGGCGACGACCTCGCCCTGCTCCAGCTCGCGCCACCCCTCCGGGGTGCGCAGGCTCGGGCGGCCACTGAGGACCAGCACCAGCTCCTCCTCGGTGAGGTGGAAGTGGTAGGGGTAGGCCGCCTCACCGGGAGGGATCTCCCACAGGCTGAGCCCCAGCCGCTCGCACCCCGCCTGGCGCCCGACCCGTGCTCGCAGGCAGCGAAAACCCGGGTGTTCGCGGGGCTCGTCGAAGACGGGGTGCTCGATGCTCGCCAGGCCGCCAACGCTACGCACGGGCGCGGCGGAAGTCGCCCTGGGTCGCTATTCGATCCCGACCCGCAGCAGGACGGTGGCCTGGGCCGGCACCGACGCCGCCAGCGTGCCGGTGCTCGAGCGCGAAGCGCCGGTCCACAGGTTCTGGATCGAGTAGCGGGGCACGCCCGGCAGCCCCACCGCGCCTGCCGTGGTCGAGATCTTGAGGGTGCTTTTGCCCCGGTTCAGGAGGGCAACCGCCACCGAGCCGTCCGCCAGCGGCTTCGCCCACGCCTGGCCGGAGCCTTGGGTGGAGATCAGCCTCCCCTGCACGCCCGCGTGATCCTGGTCGATCGCAACGACGGCGGGGTCCGAGACGATGGCGAGGCTCGCTCTGCCGATGTGGGTGAGATCGTCGCTGATCATCAGCGGGGCGGCGAGGATCGACCACATCGAGAACTGTGAGCGGAACTGGGTCGCGGACATCCCCTGGTCGGGGCCCAGGTAGTCGGGGTCGTTCCAGTGGCCGGGACCGGCGGCGTCGGGCTGGGCCGCGTCGGCGTCCACGTTGCGAAGGACTTCCGGGAAGTGCACTTTCCCCGGCCGGCCCACGTCGGTGTCGGTCCGCCAGCTGTTGGCCACGCCCGGCCCGTAGGCATAGGAGGCGAAGGCCGATTCGGCCACCGTGGGCTGCCCTTCGGCGTACTGTTCGGGCTGCAGGAAGTTGCAGATGTTCAGCAGCATCGGACGGTGGGCGGCGGCGAGGGCGGCGTGGATTTCCGAGTACGCCGTGACCGGGTTGAGGTGCAGTTCCGCGCCTCCGCAGAAGTCCACCTTGACCGCGTCGATGCCCCACGAGGCGAAGGTGGCGGCGTCCTGCTGGTAGTGGCCGTAGCTCCCCTGCCCGGAGCCGCCGCAGCCGTTGCGCCCGGCGTCGGTGTAGAGGCCCAGGCGCAGGCCGGCGGCGTGGAGCGTGCTCGCGAGCCAGCGAAGCCCGTGGGGCCATTGGGCGTGGCTGACTGTGATCGCCCCGGCGGAGTTACGGGAGCCCTGCCACCAGCCGACGTCGATCCACACATAGCGGTAGCCCTCACGGGCCAACCCGAGTGACAACAGCCGGCTGGCCTGCATCAGGATCGTCGACTCACTGACGTGCCCCCCGAGCGCGAAGTAGCTGTCCCAGCCCATGTAGGGGGTGGCTGCGAGCACGCTCGCGCTGCGTGCCCGGGGCTCCCGTGGGCGGCCGCCCGCGGGGGAGCCTCCCGCGGAGGCCACCGACGCGCCCTTTGCCTTGTGGCCCGTGGAGACGAGCACCACCGTCTGGCTGGAGAGCGCGGCTCGGATCACCCCGATCACGGTGCCCGTGACCGTCAGCGTCGCCGCGATCCGCTTCTGCCTGGCCAGCAACCGCCGCCCACTGCCGGCGAGGGCCAGCGACAGCGTCTGGTGCTGGCCGGGGGAGAGTCGTGCGGCTGCGTGACCGAGGGTGGCCGATCCGCCTCCCGACGCGGGCGCGGTGGCGCGCATCAGCAACGAGCAGGCGCCTTCGGCTTTCGGTGAGCAGAGCACCGGCACGCGTACCCGGCCGCTGCTCCAGCTGGCTCGTCCGACCGCCGTCTCGCCGCTGGAGACCAGCGGCCGCGAAGGAGGGATCGTCACGAAGGCGCTGGTGGCCGAGGCGCTGCCACCGCCGTTGGTGGCGGTGACCTTGCACTGCAGGTGACCCCCGCTATCCACTCCTTTCGGGGTGTAGGTGGAAGAGCCGGCTTCGGCGATTGTGACCAGGTCGCGAAGCCACGAGTAGGCCAGGTGCACGCCAACGGTGCTGGACACCCCGCTCTGGCAGGTGAGCTTCTGCCCGACGGCCGGGGTGCCGCTGATCGACGGGTGGGGGTGGACGACCGCCACGGCGCTGGAGACGCTGGTCGTGAAGATCCCGTCGGCGGTCGCCTGGGAGCCGCGCGGCGTGGTGACGATCAGGCGGAAGTGGTAGGTGGCGTTCGGGGCGAGCCCGCTGAGGAGGGCGCTCACCGGCTGTGCTCCGGCGTTCGCCGGCGGAGTACCCGAGCACGGCACCGACAGGCCGTAGCTCGCGCTGGGGCCGTATTCGAACACACACGTGAGGGGGGAGGAGTCGTTGGCGGCCACGGTTCCCGAGAGGGTCGCTGCGGCGGAGGTGATCTGCCCGGCGCTGGCAGCACTCGCGCTCGGTCCGGGGGCCACTGCGGCAAGTGCCCGCCCGGCGCCGTCCACGGCCACGCAGAGACCTACCGGCAGGCACGAGACGCCGGTGAGGGCGATCCCCGAGGGCGCCAGCGACTGTTCCCAGCCGGACGCGGGGGAGAGGACCTGGTCGGAGACGAGGGCTTCGCCGTGGGCGCCCACCGCAGCGCACAGCCCCCCCGCCGCACACGACGCCGCGGTGAAGGCGCCCGTCAGGGACGCCGGCGTGGCGCTCCAGGTGGCGGTCGCTTCGGCGGGGTTCGCGCTGGCGAGCACCTGTCCGGCTTCGTCCACCGCCAGGCAGCTGGTGGTGGACGCGCACGTGATCGCCGTCGTCGGAGGGGAGGGGTCGATAGCCCTCACCCGCCAGCCGCCGCCGGCAGGATGGGTGCTCACGGCTACCTCGCCGGCGCTGCTGACCGCCGCGCAGAGGCTTTCCACGCACGAGACCCCCGACAGCGATCCATGGACTTCCAGCGGCGTCGGCTGCCACTGGGAGGCGCCACCGGTGGGAGTGGTGCTGACGAGGACTTCCCCGCCGGCGGTCGCCGCGCAGAGGGAGGCCGAGGCGCAGGACACACCCGTGATGGCGCCTTTTGCGACGGCGGCGGGTCCCACCCAGGACGACGCCCCCGCGAGCGGGTTGGAGCTGGCGAAGACCCGTCCGGACCGGTCACCGGCGACGCACAGCCCGGAGGGGCTGCAGGAGACCGAACTGAGGGCGTGTTCACCGTCGATCCGCTGCAGGCTCCATTTCGCCGAAGGCGAACCCGCATTCGAGCTGACGAAGGCGTCGCCGGCCCCATCCACCGCCACGCACAGTCCTTCGGAGGCGCAGGAGACGGCCGTGGGGGCTCCGCCTTCGTCGAACACCCGCGGCCCCGACCAGCCGAGCGGCGCCGCTGCCAGGGTGGCCGGCGCAAGGATCGCGAGCAGGCCGAGCGCGACCGCCAGGGACACGATCCATCGAGCCGTTACCCGCGTGTACTGCGGCACCTAGCACCTAGCAACGCGCCGGCCTGGCCCGAGTTGCGCTCGCGGCAGGCCGCCGGGCCGTCGGTTGGGGGCCCGGGGCGGGATCAGCCGTCCTGGCGCTCCAAGCGCCCCCGAATACGTGGCCCGGCGAGACGTTCGACGTCGTAATGGGTTTCAACAGATGCAACTCCCCAACCGGGGATCTCGATTTCGCCGGAGCCTAGGGCCCCGGGCTACCCGGATCGAGGCGGACCTGTCCACGAAGGAGAGAGCAGATGCGCCGAGTATCCATCGTCCTCACCGGGTGCCTGCTGGCGAGCCTCGCGGCGGCCAGCCTCGCCGAGGCCAAGCCGACCGTCCGCTTCAAAGCCGCCGCGGTGCCGATCAAGGGCTTTCCCCACACCGGCAACATCCTCGGAGCGGGCGCAGCCGTCCAGGCCGAATACAGGATCTCCGGGACCGAATACGGCGGCTTCCCGCCGCCGCTGATCGGCGTGAACTTCTATCTCCCGAAGGGCACCGCGCTGCACACGTCCGGCTTTCCCACCTGCGCACTGACGATGCTCGAACAGGTCGGCCCCTCCGGATGCTCGCACGGCTCGGCCGCGGGTCCGGTGGGCAAAGTCCAGGGAATCGTGTCCTTCGGCTCCGAACGGGTGGAAGAGGGGGCGACGCTCGAATCCTTCTACGCCCCGGGAGGGGGACTGGAGTTCTTCACCAACGGCCACTCGCCCGTGTCGCTGGAAATCCTCTCCAAAGGCCACTACGTCCACCTCGGCGGAGCGGGCGGCTTCGGCCCGGAGCTGGTCGCCGAGGTCCCACTGGTCTCCACCGTCCCCGGCGCCCCGTTCGCGTCGGTCGAGTCGATCAGCGTCAAGGCCGGCTCCGCCCGCAAGGTCCACGGCAAGCCCGTGTACTACGGCCGCGTCCCGAAGAAGTGCCCCAAGGGGGGCTTCCCGATCAAGACCGAAATGATCTTCGACGAAGGCGGGGCCGTGCCGCCCGTGCCTGAGGTGGTGACGGCGACCTACAAGTCGCCCTGCCCGAGGAAGCACTAGCTGCCTCGCCGGGCTGCCGCGCGCTGCCACCCGCACTGGGGGCACCGCGCGGTGGGCCCGCAGTGGCGCGCGACAGAGCTGGTAGCCGTATGCGAACATACGTTCGTATGAACCCGAGACCGTATCGGCCGGCCGCCGAGCTCGAGGCCGCGTTGTATCGAGGGGATCTGGAGCTGGCGGTGGCGCTGGCCCGGGAAGTGGCCGAAGACCGTCACCGGCCACTGGAGCTGGGGGTGGCGCTGAGGTTCCTGCCGCTGGTTGCCGCCCAGCGCCCCGACGACTACGACGGCTGGGCCTCCAGGTGGCTGGTGAGGTGGCTCACGGAGGCCCCGGAGGCGAGCATCGACGGGGCCGTGGACGTCGCCGCTGCGCTGGCCGCGCTGCCGCTGGAGCCCCAGGCGATCGAGACGATCAGCCAGCTTGGCGGCTAGCGCTTCGCACCCGCCCGGCGGCGAATCCCGTCGGCCTCGGCGATCAGCACCTCGCTGACCATCTCCGGTCCGAACAGGCCGTGCTCGACGACCCCGGGGGTGGCGCTGAGACGGGTGGCCAGTGCGCCGGGATCTTCGACAGGGCCGAGGTAGTCGCCCAGGAGCCCCCCATCCGGGCTGAGGACGTTGTCCCGTAGGCGGCACGGATCGAGCGCGGCCAGCGTGTGCTCCACGCCGAAGGTGAGCAGCTCGACGGGCACCGGGGCGTGGAGTGCCGGGACGACCTTCTCGGCGGAGACGATCACCACGAAGCGAGCCGCGGCCGCAGCGACGATCTTCTCGCGCGTGTGGGCGCCCCCGCCGCCCTTGACGAGCCAACCGGCGGGGTCAACCTGGTCGGCCCCGTCGATCGCGATGTCGAGCTCGCCGAGCGAGTCGAGGGGCTCGAGCGTCAGGCCGAGGGCGCTTGCCGCCGCTTCGGTGGCGGGGGAGGTCGCCACGCAGCGCAATTCGCCACAGCCCAGCTCGGCGATCAGGGGCAGCAGCTGGGCGACGGTGCTGCCGGTGCCGAGGCCGACTCGCATGCCGTCACGGATCAGCCCGGCGGCGGCCGCCGCGGCCGCCCGCTTCTGCTCGACGATGATGGGATCTTCGACCGGCGGCGCGTTCAGCCGCCCAGCCGCACGGTGGTCCGCCATGGAGCGGCGGACGTTACCTTCCGGCCGGTGCGCTTGAGGCGCAGACGCTCGGGGGCGTCCGGCTTGTGCAGCAGAAAGCCCTGACCGACGGCACAATCGAGCTCGCGGGCGAGGGCCAGCTGACGGGGGGTTTCGATGCCGACCGCGATGGCCCGCAGGTTCGCCTCCTTGGCGAGGGCGATGGTGGCGGCGAACATGGCCCGCTTCTCCATATTGGTGTGGAAGCTCGCGACCAGGCCCTGGTCGAGCTTGACGATGTCGAGCGGGAGGTTGCTCGGGAGCCCGAGGGAGTACTTGCCCGAGCCGAAGCGGTCGAGCGCGATCAATACGCCGAGGCGCTTGACCTCGCGCAGCGAGGCGCGTACCCGCTCGGGGTCACGCTGGATGCAGTCCTCGCTGACCTCCAGGCAGAGGGCGTGTCCGGGGAGCCGGAAGCGCGCGAGCTGCTCGCCGATGCGACCGGCGAGGTCGAGCTCGGTGAGCTCACGGGGAGACACGTTGACGTGAACCGGGAGGGGGATCCCGTTGCGCCGCCAGAGGTCGGCCTGGGCGCAGGCGGAGTGCAGCACCCAAGAGCCGATCTGGACGATCAGCTCGCTGTCCGCGGCGGGCGGGAGGAAGGTGGACGGGAGCAGCTCCTGGTCGTCCACCAGCTCCACGTCGCGGGCCCGCCAGCGGACCAGGGCCTCGGCCCCGACCGCCTGGCCGCCGGCCAGGGGGAGGATCGGCTGGTAGACGAGCGCCAGCTCGTCCTGGGACAGGGCGTTGCGCAGCCCGACCTCGAGCTGGACGTTCGCGTGCAGCTCCGTGCGCATGCGCTCGTCGAAGACCTTGGGGCGCTGGCCGCCGGCGGCCTTGGCCCGGTACATCGCCACGTCGGCCTCCCGGAGCATGGTTTCGGGGTCGGTGGCGGGGTCGCTGGCGACCGAGATGCCGACGCTCCCGGCCATCGGGACTTCGGTGGAGGCGAGCGCCACGGGCTGTTCGATGGCCTCGACCACGCGCACCCCGAGCGCCACCGCTTCGGCTTCGGACTCCAGGTCGACGGCCAGGATCACGAACTCGTCCCCGCCGAGACGGGCGACCGTGTCGCTGTCGCGCATCAGCTCGGCGAGGCGGCTGGAGATCGCCACCAGCACTTCGTCGCCGACCTCGTGGCCGAGGGTGTCGTTGACGGCCTTGAACTTGTCGAGGTCGATGAACAGCATCGAGACCACGCCGTCGCTGCGGTCCAGACGGGCGATGGCCTGCTTGGCGCGGTCGAGCAGGAGCAGACGGTTGGGGAGCTTGGTGAGGGGGTCATGAACGGCCTGGCTGGCCTGGTTTTCGAGCTGCATCCGGTCGGTGACGTCCTTGGCGGCGGCGTACCAGGTGTCCCCGTCGCGGCTCGCGCTCCACAGCAGCCAGCGCCACTCGCCGTCGCGGTGGCGGTAGCGGTTCGTGAAGGTCTGCTCGCCGGCGCTCTCGTCGGACTGCATGATCTCGGCGGTCTGCTCGTGGTCGTCCGGGTGCATGAACTCCTCGATGGGAGCCGCTCGGAGTTCCTCCCGGGACCATCCGAGGACCTTCTCCCAGGCCGGGTTGAGCAGCGTGAAACGCCCTTCGTGGGAGATCGTGGCCAGCAGGTCGCTGGTCATCTCGAACAGCCGCGCGATGCTCGCATCGGCGTATCCGCCGGGGGCTGCCTCCGGCACGCCGTAGGCAGCCTGCGGCCGGTGCTCGAGCACCGGTCGGTCCTCCTCCAGCACCGGCCGGTCCTCCTGCGGCCAGGCGTCTGGGGAGCTGCTCGAGTCTCGGAAGGGCATCTCTGCGAACAGTTCGGCCGCCGAGGCCCAGCGTTCGGGCGTTTGCGCTGTGACTGGACGAATTGTCTAGTGCGGCGCCGGTGCCCAGACGGGACGCCGGCTGGGAGCGCCCGCGCGCCGCCGAGGGCGAGCTAGGGGCTCGTGGGCAGGGCGGTGGAGGACCGGGGCTCGTCCCCGAGCGGCTGATCGCCGTCGGTGAGCTCGTCCGGGGGCCCGGTGGACGGCGTGGAGGCGGGGCCGGGCAGCAGGAACCGCCACAGCGAGAGCAGCATCATGATCGTCATCAGGATCGCGCTGCCGACGCACCACTCGCAGATTTTTTCGAGCGTGAAGACCTCTCTGAAGGTCAGGTAGACGCTGAAGCCGAAGCCGCCCAGCGTGAGGCCCGCGGTGGCGAACCTGGTGGTCTCGGTTTCACGCAGCAGCAGCGTGCCGAGGATCACGATGTAGCCGATCAGGCCGATCAGGGCCACCGGGACGCCGGCCAGCTCGGAGTACTGCGATTTCTGGACCTGGCTGCAGGGGTTGCCCTTGATCGAGCACGGCACTTCGCCGCCCGAGTAGTGCAGGTATGTGAGGTAGCCCGCGAGCGCTACGCCGATGCTCGCGAGCACGATCAGCACGATGCGGAGCCTCCGTGCGCGCATGGCGGGATCAGGCCTTGAGTTGCTTTTCGATCGCTTCGTTGAAGCCGGTCGGGTCTTCCAGCGAGGAGTATTCGAGTGTTTTGGCTGCCCCGCCGGTGTGGCCGATCAGGAAGGACGGTGTGCCGGTGAAGCCGGCCGAGTTGGCTGATTGGGCGTCGGCTTCGATCTGTTTGGCGAATTCGGGGTTCGTGCGTTCGCTCGCCCATTTGGCCACGTTCAGCCCGGTGGTCTGTTCGGCCAGGCCGCGCAGGTACTGTTCGGTCACGTAGCCGCTGTCCTCAGCGCCCTGCTCGTGGTAGAAGGTCTCGATGAAGTTCCACATCTTCTGCTGCTTGCCCGCGGCCAGGGCGGCGGCCTGCTGGGTCTTGAAGGTTTCCGGTTCGCGGGTGGCGGTCTCGAGGTTGTGGTATTCGATCCGCAGCTTGCCTGCTTTGACCCAGTGCGTGATCAGCGGCGGCAGCGCGCCGAGCGTGAATTTCTTGCAGATCGGGCACTCGAGGTCGCCGTAGTACTGGAGCGTCACGGGCGCCGTCGGGGAGCCCAGAGAGTTGCCGCTCTGGGGGATGTTGGCCAGCAGATGGTTGACTTCGGCCACCGTGTTGTTGGCTTCTGCCGAGCCTTTTTTCGGCGGCGCGGAGCTGCCGCCGGAGGTGGCGATCAGGATCACGACCACGGCGGCCACGACGACGGCCACGACGATCCCGAGTTGCGTAAAGCGTTTGCGGCGGGCGGCGTCGACGGCCGAGGCCTCCTCGAGCGCTTTGCGGTCCGCGCGCGCCTGCTCGCGGCGCTGCTTGCGGGTCAGGTCCTCTTCGTTCTCGGCTGAGCTCACGGCATAACTTTTACACGCTCAGGATCAATCGCGCTTAAGTTGGGCGTCCGCGCCCAGCCCGCGCCATGGTTCGTACGGACCGCCCAAGCTGCCACGATGGTGCCCGGCGGGTCCTCAGCCCTCTCGCGGCCGCCGGATCGGACCCCCAGGCCCCCGTAGCTCAGCTGGATAGAGCATCGGACTTCTAATCCGAGGGTCGCGTGTTCGAATCACGCCGGGGGCGTACCAAAACAGCCGGTATTTGCGGACTTTCTAGTAGCGACTCGCACAATATCCGGCCTTGTGGGGCCAGTTTGGGGCCATACCGGTGCACGCGAGCAGGCCAGGCTTCCCGGGTCGCGCCCCTTGTCGCTTCCAGGTCACGGCGCTCGGCTCGGCCAGACTGGCTACTTACTTTTCGTAAGCCGCTAGCCGTCCTGGATCGAGGCCAACCCCCGGTGAGCATTCGACAGGGGACCCCGGCCGTTCGCCGGCGTTGGGCCGGGGCCCCTGTCGGGTGGCATTCGGTGGGCCCGCTGGCCGCCACCCCGCGTGAATTGACCGTCAGCAGCGGCAGGCGGCCTTAGTAGTCCGCGTCTAGTCGTCGGTCTTGCTCTCGCGCCCGCTGAGCACGATCGGGAGCAGCAGGCCGGTCGCGGCCGTCCCGATGCACGTCGGGCAGACCCCGCAGCACGCCGGGGAGACCTCGATCCACCGGGAGAGGAACGGGAACAACGCGATCAGCCTCAAGCGGACCATCTACACGTGAGGATACGAGCCGCCCGTGGGTTCCACCGTCGAACTTCTGTTCTGCTGAACAGGAGTTCCACGAACCTCCGTTCAGCAGAACGGAGGGTTCTGGGATGTCAGGACCTTCCGTTCTGCTGAACGGAAGGTCCGTCAGCCTCCTCGTTGGTCTTGACCGGTGCGGGGTGCGGGCGTACGCTCCAAGGGCGGCATCGGGGCGCCCGCGAGGGGAGGCCGAGCGATGCTTCAGCCGGCGCCCCTGGGAGGAGGTTCATGAGCAGGCCTCCGACTCCCGGCAACGGCAGCGGCCATTCGGGGGCGATGGCGCCGCTGCCACCCAGCCGGTCGCCCGACACCGCCGGTAGGGTCACGTTCGAGGGGGGCGCCTGCGACAAGCCCGGCCCACATCCCTCCCGGGCCGAGCCCCGACCGCACGGACTGCTGCGCGGCGTCCCCCTCGCCCTTTACCCGGCGATGATCTCGGCTTCGTAGCGTGGCCCGCCGGCTCCCCGGCCCGCGCGGGTGTACTGCCCGCACAGCAGTCGTCGCGACCCCCTTGCGCTGGCTGCGCCGGGGGAGCCTTCGCTTCAGGTCTCTGGGTTGTAGCCTCCCTGCTGTACAAACGCCACGACAAGGGGGGGACCCTGATGAGGCTTCGAGTTATTGTGCTGCTGTTGACCGTCGCGTGCGCGCTCACCAGCATCGGATCGATCACCGCGGCTGCCCAGGCGAGCAAGGCGAAGAGTCGGTCGCATCACGCCTCCCGGAAGGTCCGGAGACACGCGCGCCCGCTCGTCAAAAAGCCGAAGCCGGAAGTCTGGACACTCTCCGAGCTGAAGAACGGCAAGCAGCACAAGCTGAAGGCGGGGACCCCGTTCTACGGCAAGATAGATGGATTGGTCGCTCCGATAGAAGACCGAGAAGACAGGTACGGCAAATACGAATGGGGACACGCCCTTTACTGCCAGGATGCCGGTGTAAATGGGAAGATCAAGTCCAACGACGTAGCGACGCCGGAAATAATTCTCGAAGAACCGACAGGGGAGCTCGCCGACGAACCGTGCATAGAAGAAGGACGGACACACAACCTCTACTACGAAGAAGGCAACTTTGAATACTGGGGCAAAGCATCGGTCCACGTCCTTCATTTCCCATGGACCGTGACGCTCGAAGAGCAATCCGAACAGACCAAAGCCTCCGTTACCCCCACAAGTTACTTCGAAGTAGAAGTCGCCGGCTACTACAACAACACGAGCCATACCATCTGCAAATACTTCTACATCCCGCAGCTGAAAAACGAGCCGGTCTCGCCAGAAAACACGCACGAAACCAGCCGGCTCTACCTCGGCATATCCGCTCAGCTTTCGCCCCTGAACTACGCAGCCAGCTGCCCAAGTAGCTTCGCGACGATGAGCCTAAGCGTGGCGGCCTACGATGGTGAAGATGGTGCTCCACTCTACGCGACCCTCGAATAGAACAACGGGCGCGCTCACGCGGCCTTCGCGGCACGAGGCCAGCCGGCCGGGCGAGCAGGCAACGAAGCGGCCTCCAGGGCGTCCTTCCAGGTAGCGAAGTAGGTGAGGATCGTGCTCATCGCCGGCCGCCCGTCGCCGCTAGACGCTTCCCAGTCACGGCGCGTCGGCGCACGGCCGCGCCGCTTCGCGTCCCCTTCCAACAGCTCGACGATCAGCTCCCGCGAGTAGCGTTTCTGCCAACGCGGCCTCGGCTCAAGGCCAGCCGCGGCTCGCGCCGCGGCTTTGCGCCAGCGGCTCGCCGCGGAGCTCGCGGGTGCTCTCGCGGAGCGTGGGAGTGTCGTGTACGAGGCGGCGCGCCTGATCCTTTTGGACGGGCCGAGTGCGGGAGGTGACGCGTAGTGCTCGCGTCGACGCGTAAACAGCACCGCAAGGCTCTTGTCGCGTTGGCGCGCGCGGGAATCGCGCTGCGGGACGACGGGCAGCACAACCTCGCCGCGAATATCACAGAGAGCGCCCTTGAGCTCGATTCCGCGGTGAAGACACTGGACGTGAGCCCAGCGCCAGCCGAGCGTGCCGATAAAGCCCCGGGTGCGATCAGTAACCTGTCGACGTTGCGTGCCGCTATCGACCTGGCGAAGGGCGGCGGCGCTGACTTCCTGCCGGCGCGTAGGCTGATCGTGAAACGCGCCACGGAAATGGGCGAGGATGCTGTTGCGATGGTCCCTCCGGATTGGGTCGCTACCTGGAAGGCCGCCTCAGACGGCCGGAGGCAGGCCGAGTCCGCGCCTGCGAAGCCGTCAGCCGCGGACGCGGCAGCGGCAGCGGAGGCCAGCGAGTGGGGTGGCGGTGTCGCACCGACGGTCTTCGACGAGGACGCTGTCGCTCTGGTGGGTGATGGTGAACGTCGCGGTGACCTGCAGCGGCTGCTCGAGGCGTCGGGATTGTCACCCGCCGAGTTTGAGGATGCGTGCGGGAAGACCAGGGGCACGGTCCGCGCGGCGTTGGAGGCCGCGGGGTGCGATATCGCGCAGGTTGAGCAGGCGGGTGCGCGCCGGGACTACGCGGTGAAGCTCCTCGATAATGATGCTGCCGAGGGTTTGCCTGCGCAGCCGGACCGTGACGCGCTGGGCCGCGTGAAGCTGGACGGCAACTTCAACATCGCCGAGTACCTGCACAACCCCGTGGCGCGCGAGGAACGCTGGCAGCGGGCGCAAGCCGTCGGTGGCCAGACGAGCCGCGCGGCGTTCGAGCAGCTCGACCACCTCAACCTGCAGTCCGGCAACGACTACTTGAAGGGGATCGAAGCGGATCGTCAGCTCGCTGGGGCGCGTCAGCAGGCACAAGTCGCACGCGCGGAAGGTGAACGGCCGGAACAATTCGCTAAGACTGTCGCCGGGATCTACGGCACTAACGGGCGCGTAGAGACGCCGCCGGCGCCTTCCATCACGGCGCTGGACAGCGGGACGCCGGCGCCAGCGAAGCCGCTCCGGTTTGTCGAGCTAGTCGACCATCCGGAGGGCATGAAATTGCTGGAGGCCGCGGGCAAGTTGTACACGGAAAAGAAGGTAAACAGTTTGGATGAGGGCGCCTTGATCGTGACCGGCGGCGGCCCGGCCAGCAGCGTCGGGAGACCACCAGCTTTCCCGGAGGAGCGAAAAGAGCTCGACGAGACGGTGAAAAGTTGGATGGAGCGGACTGGTGACTCCTATATCACGGCGCTCGAGACGATCGTGGGAGCCACAGCACCGGACGTGAAGTGAAGGTGAGCTCGTGCGATCCGTGCGCTGGCTTCACGCCACCGACAGTGACATCATCGATTCGCTGAGGGCCTGGGCCCGCGAACACGATGGCCGCGGCCCGACGGCAGCCGAGTGGAAACGGGAAGGCGCGACGCTTCAGCATCCGTCTGTGTGCATGGTCTGCAGGCGCTTCGGGGGCACGTGGAACGGCGCCCTTGCATCGTGAAATGATGGGATTCGTCGGGACGCGACCCGGTAACGGGCCTGCGGCAGTGTGAGTCGCCGGGGGAGCAGCGCCGGGGAAGGACTCAGTGCTTCCGGGGCTGTCTTAGCGAGGTTGTCTTTTCGCCATGCTCGTTGTCGGTTTGATCGACTGCGCGGATTCGCAGCGCATTGGCGCGGCGCGCGGTCTTGGGCAACGTGACCGTGACTGTTTGAAATGCGTGCCCGCCGCTGTTGATTGTGATGTGCAGAAGGCTCAGGACGCGAGTCCCGTGCAGAAAGGAGAGGGTCAGGTTGATGGGTCCGGAGCCGTTTCGTGGCTCCGCTAGCTGCAGGCGTATCTTGCGCCCGAGCCGCGCACGGAATCTAATCGCGCTTGACTTCGGGGGCGTGGGACGAGCGTCGATAGCTTCGGCCGGTCCCGGCTGCCCCATGTTGGTGCGAGTCAGTGACGCCAGAGGCCCGTAGCGTTCGACGATCGTAAGCGCCGCCTCGCATTCAGCATCGGTGACACCGCCGTAGAGTTCGACGTCTAGCTGCGGCGAGGACTGCGGGCCACGATTGTTCTCACCGATGGAGTACCGAAGGGACGGCAGCGTCTGTCGGAGTTCGCCGTCAACCGTCGCTAGGTCGGCGAGCACCGAGGCCGTGGAGACCTGCACGCCCACCACCCGCAGTTTTTCAAGCTGCGAGGAGGTCAAAGCAGATGTGAAGTAGGCGTCGAGGGCGGCGGATGCTTCGCCGAGTGTCTTGCTGCCCGGAGCGAGACCGACTTCCAGCCCGACTGGGTCATCGTTGAACCAGACACCCCCGAACTGGCTACCCAGGGCCGCTTCCATCGTCTTGCCGACCCCCGGCCGCGCCGCGTCGGCGTGGATGACAGCCGCCTGGAATTCCTGCACGGCCGCGGTCGGTGGGGACCCGTGCGCCGGCGCTTCCTGAACTGTGCAGCTAGATACGCTCGCGCCCGCCACAGACACCAACGACAAGCTCGCGATCGCGATCCCCAATCCCACCAGCAACAGCAGCGGCGAGGGCCGCGTTAGCGCTTGCGCCAAACGCCGGTTTCCTCCGCCAGATCGTGACCCGCTTATCAATATCGGCCGCCCCGTCTCTGCAGGATTCTATCCCGAACACCGAACCCCCGTGGCTTTGCTAAGCCGTGCGGCCAAAAGCGGCTCCAACCACTGGGTGTGTGGGCCGCCATGGTGATCACCATGGCGGTTTCCCACGGCCGGTCGCCGAGCTCCCAGAATGTCTTAGACACGATCCGGTAGGCGCGCGTTCCCACGCGCAGGATCAGCGTTTGCTTGGCGCAACCGTCAAGGTCCTGCCACGGGAGGTCGCGGATCGCCATGGCCCGCGCACGAATGATGCCCCTGGCCTCCGCTTGCTCGGCGCTTGTCATCGCGACCTACCGGGCTGAGGAGACCTTTCATGACCGTCAGGCCCGGCACATCAGCTACGTGTGGTTGTAGACAAGTCGCCCGTCGAGCCGAAGCCGCTCTGCAGAAAAGCGCATAATTTGCTCATGTGGCGGCCGCTCGTCCCTGCCGGCATCGTGATTCTCCTAATGGCCGCGGGCCTCGTGATCGCCGGACAGGCAGCGAACAAGGCCATCGCGCCAAGGTTCACGATCAACAAGCAGCGTCTGGCACACCGAGTCGCACTGGCAGAACAGGGACTCTGCAAGCATCACCGGCCAGCCTGCGAACTCGGACTCGCCAAGGTTCAACTCCAACGCCGCAACGGGGACCACGAACCAACCGTCAACGAGATAGAAGCGGCGGCGGACCGGGCTGCCGCAAACCTCACGACCCAGAGCCACAGCGTGGCCTTTCCCCGCAAATAGCGGGCCGCAGCCTGTTATCCGAGTACGGGCTGGCGTCGGGGCGCGAGTCTGCTTGGATCCCGCGTTCTCACTCTCGCCCCGCTACTTGCGGCAGTACTTGCGATGACAGGGGCTTAGCTTCACGTGACGGCTCTTCGTCTTGCCGTCGGCGTTGCGCGCCACGAACCAGACTTCTTCCTTGTACTGAGGCTGGATTTCATCCCTGAAAACGACCGTTTCCGCCGAGGCGAGGCTGCCCGTTTTGATCACTTCCGGCGTGTAGTGGGGGCAGCCTTCGAGGTCTTCACAAAAGAATTCCGGTTCGACCATCCAGACTTCATAGCTGGTTGGCAGCCCGTGCGGATCGATCAGCGCACGGACTTCAACTTCCGGTTCCTCAGGGAATTCCGGGTTTTCGATCGTGACCGTTTCCAGCGTGATCGTCGGCCGGCCAGCACGCTTACCCGCACTCGCAGGCGCCACGTAGACCAAACCCATCACCAAGATCAGCACAAGGATCCCGAGGGGCCGCTTCATCCCACCACCTCCTCGCCACAGGACAGTTCCGAGCGAGCCTAACGCCCACACCCGGAGCTGTCCAGCCCCCGGGTTCCAGGGGTCGAAGACCAGGAGCCCATGGACGCACCATCAGCCGATTAGCGACGACCGGGGGCGGGTATCCCTCCCGACATGTTGCAGCTGATGAAACGAACGGCACTGGCGCTCCTTGTGGCCGTGGCCGGCCTGATCCTTCTGGGGCTGGGAGTCTCAGCCGGCGCCTGGATCGCGGTTGCCGGACTCGTCGTCGCCCTCGTGGTCAACCTGCTGGCCCCATGGCCGTGGAACCTCGGCTGGCGCAAGATGCGCGAATAGCGGCTTACGGTGAGCCGCGGCGCTCACGAGGTTGGCGAGTCGGCTGACTGCGGAGAAGGCAGTGGTGGCACGGGCTGCACTGGCCGGAACGCGCGGTGTGGCGGGGGTAGAATGCCGAACATCGACCGAGCCGTCGGAGCGCGCGTAAGGCTGGCTTATGGACTGTTCTTTGCGGGAGCCGTATTGGGTGTCGTCGCCGGTGCCTCCGACGCTTCCAAACATGCGCGCGCACTCGCGCTGCTGCTGATCAGCGGCCTGATGCTCGGATTGCGCGGGCGCGGGCAGCCCCCGGGCGGAGATTTCTGGGGCGGAGGGCCACCAGGCGGCGGTGGCGTCGGCGCCTGACTTCTTCGCCCCTCCCCCGGCGACCTCCTCTAAGAGAGCCCAAACGAAAAGAGCAGCGAAAAGTCAAAGCCCGCCAACCGCGAAGTCCCGCCTGGGCGCACGAAACGGCCTATCGAGGCGGACCGCTGGTGATACTTCGGCTACTTGCCGGATTCCTTCGCGACTCTGGCCCGTTCCTTCGCGAATTCCGCTTCTTGGTCGCGGATGGCCTTCAGGTCGGGAACACCGAAGTCGATCAAGTGCAGTTCGGTGCCCTGAAGCTTCTTGAAGCGGGCATTTGTGGGGCGGATGCCGTGGGGCCCGCCGAGCACGAGCGAATGTGCGAACACGTCGACCTCAGACTTTCCTCGGGTCGCCGATATTCCGCCGCAGCCCATAAGTCTGATATGTCCCGGCCGGATGTGGGGGTGACGGACGCACAAGACCGCGGGGTATTTGCGATCCACAGCGAGGCCCGCTTCGCTCGCCCAGCGATCCACGAGGGTTTCTGAAAGGATCATTGAGGACGGGTTGTGGAAGCACGCTTCGTTCTTGTCGCATTCCACCGACGTGCGGCGGAACCCCTTCGGTGCCGTCAGCTGCGCAAACATCGCCGCGGACTGCGCTGGCGTCGGTTCGTAGTAGTCCAGGGCCGCCGGGTGAGATTCCACGCGGTCGTAAACCCAGACCCGGGGACGACGATGCACCACGCCGAGCAGCGCCACACCCGCAAGGGCAAAGAGCAGCACAACCGTGCGGCGGCGGATCGCCATACAGCCAATCTCGGCCGGCCGCGCGTGGCTGATGAGCGCAGCAACGCCCCGGCCGACCGCGCAATGGACGGATCTCGCTACCTCCCGTCAGCGCTGGCGCCGGCCATCTCGTCCGAGGGGATGGCCGCACCGTCCCACCACGCTCGCCGCGTAAATGCTGGCAAGCCAAAGACGGCACCAAACGCTCAAAGCACCTAGTTATCGGCCGCGTCGCCTTCGGCTCCGACGGCCAATCCGGCGACGACCAGGTCGCCGCCGGGGAGAAGCAATCCGATGGCTAGACCGCCCACCAACGGAGCAGCGCCGGCGGCACCAGCCGCCGGCGCTGGGCGGCGCCGGATCGGGGAATCGCTCACCGCCGCCGATGTCATGACCGCCCGCGAGGTCGCCGCTCTGCTGCACGTCCCGCAATCAACAATCGAGCACTGGGCCCGGACAGGGATACTCCCCTCCAGAAAGGTCGGCCGCAGACGCCTCTACATCCGCACCCGCATCGAAGCGCTACTCCTCGAAGACGCCCCGCAGGAGCGGCCTTAGCGGCAAAGCGGCTGTCGAAGGTCTGCCGCTCCGGTTAACCGACTTGGCAGCAGTCGCCTGGCGCCTCGCCTCGCTGGACGGCAGGGAGACTCGGGGTGTATGCTGGGCGGGTGAGTGGCAGAGGCGTTGCCCTGCTGATTTGCCTGTTGGCGGCCGCGGTCGCGGTGCCGACTTTCGCGTCGGCCACGGTGTCTTCCCCGCCGAGCGAACTAGTGACCGGCCCTGTCGAAATGACCGCGAAGGGCGTCGTGTTTCACGGGAAGCTGAACCCCGGTGGCCTGCGCACCACGGCGCGCTTTGAATACAACGCGCAGGAGTGCGACGAATCGAAGAAGTGCGTTAAGAAGAAGTCGGCCAGGGCGCTCACCGGAACGACGCAGCAGGAAGTACGCGCGGTGAAAGTGAGGGGGCTGGAAGCCGGCGAACGCTACGACGTGCGGCTTGTCGCGCACAACCGCGACGGCACTGTCGAAGGGCCGGAAATCATGTTCATCGCAGAATAAGCGCCCGCTCCTCGCGGCGGACGTGATCACCGCCGCCGAGGTCGCAGCGCTCCTACACGTACCGCAGTCCACGGTGGAGCATTGGGCCCGCACCGGAATCCTCCCCTCCAGAAAGGTCGGACGCAGACGCCTCTACATCCGTACCCGAATCGAAGCGCTACTTCTCGAAGACCAGCCCAACGACCGGCCGTAGATAACGTGTTAGCGAGGCGCCGGTGCGGCGGTAGCGCTTGGGTGGGGCCCACCCCCATTGCCGCAGCCGAATGGCGTTGATGAGCCTGCGCGAGCTGGCTGGAAGCTGCCCGACAGAGCGGCTAGATTCAGGGCCGTGCCCCGGTCTCGTGTGCTTCTCCTGACCTTGGCTGTCGTCCTGTCGGCTTGCGGCAGCTCGAAGCTGAGCAAGCAGACTGAAGAACGGCGGCTCCTGACGAAGGAGGCGACAGCCGCACGGAACATCTGTACCCGACGACATCTGGCGTGCCTGATCAAGGGCGAATACTTGAACTTGCCGTGGAGTCACCAGCAGCTCTACTACGTCTGCCCGCATGAACATTGCCAACCAAGTGTTCAAGCCATCGAAGCCCAGATGAACAAGGCGTCGTACTGGAAACCGCCGGTTGACGAACAAAAAGTCTGGCTCGAATCAAACTTGCAGTAGTTGCACGAAAGGATGAAACCCGTACTGGAATCTCTGCTTCACAAGCGCTGTGCGCGCTTTGCCTCCTGTGAGCTGGAAGCAGAACGCCGAGGGCTCGTTCCGAAGCGGTAGTCTTGAAGGGTGACGTTCACCCGACCGATTGTTCAGGACGGACGAGTCATCGACTGGCATGGCTTCTGTAACGAGACGTGCTGGCTTGAGAGATGATCTATCGACGGCGACGTATCCGACTGGTGGAGCTGGTCAGGTGAAGCAGACAGGCTGCGCGACGTGCCTAGGGGGCTTCGAGGGTCCGTCTTGGTTTCAAGGTCCATCGGTGTCCTTGCGGTCGATGCTCCGTGAGTCGCCCGTCTCACGAAACTTGGGCATCGTGCCGATGTTTCCTGTGTATGTCCGTCACCCGGGTAGGCGTACTCGTCGTGGTGCTCGGCGTGTTGTTGGCGTTGCCGACCGGCGGCGTAGCGGCGGCTGGGCCGAAGTGCCCGCGTAGACACGCAAAAACGCTCCTGTCCGACCGTGAAGCGATCGTGTACTCCTACGAAGAAACGGCGACCGGCTTTTGGACAACTGCGGCGTGT
The DNA here is from genome assembly GCA_963846255.1 of uncultured Solirubrobacteraceae bacterium. GTDB lineage: Bacteria > Actinomycetota > Thermoleophilia > Solirubrobacterales > Solirubrobacteraceae > Palsa-744. The sequence goes on along the minus strand of CAWJVE010000002.1, from coordinate 1,446,618 downwards.
GCTCACGGCCACCAATCCGTGCCGGTTGAACACGCGTTCGAAGGCGGGCTATCCGACCAAGAAGTTTGCGGCCTGAACCACGACTGTGCGATGGCGGGATGGCACCACACAATCGTTCTCTCGGGCACAACTTTGGCCTACGCGATGGAACGACCGGGGGACGCCAAGTACACGCGATGCGCGTGCAACGAATGGCGCGTCGTCGTGCGAGACCTTCGAACGGGTCGCATTCTTCACGATGCGGCTACTGCGCCCTACCGAGAATCGAGGATCGAGAGCCAACACGTTGGCCTCGGGCCAGCGCTGCGCGTCGTCGTTGATCAGACTGGCGCTCTCGCCTGGATCGTACGTGACGACGTTGAATGGGAACGTATCTTCAGCGAAGACTGGAAGAAGGACGCCGCGACGGATGACCCGCCCTTCACCTATCAGGTCCGAATGATCGCTCACGGGCATGAGTCTCTGCTCGCGTCCGGGACCGACGTTGATCCTACGGCGCTTGCGGTTCACCGCCATCGGGTTGAATGGCGTCAAGGCGGCACGGCGCACTTCGCTCCGTTTCCGTAGCGGGAAGGGTGAGCTGTCCCGGCGTTGGCGATGCGTCGGTCCGTCGCGCTGAGGGCGTGAAAGTTCTTCGGGGGGTTCATTGGGCTGCTGGGAGGTCGCGGGCGAGCGTGGCGATAGCGGGCGTGGCGATAGTGTCTGCCGGTGTGAAGATTGCTCTTGCCCTGATCCTGGTCGCGCAAGGGATGTCCCTAGCGGCATGTGGCAAGACCGCGCCGTACAACAAAAAGCGTCTCGAAGCGAAGTACCGGGTTGCAGAGCACGCCGTCTGCCATCGCCGCGGAGGCTGTCTCGGAGTGCTCACCTTGATCAGCTTCGGCCAGGTTCACAGCAAGCGCTACGAACCGACGATCAAAGAACTTGAAGGCGAGATAGAAAGGTTGCTTGCCAGCATCGAATCGGAGGGACGCAAGCAACGCGCTCACAGCGCTACACCCGAAACGTCCCACCGTCAGCGTCGAACCAAGACGCAGACCACGGGCGGGGCACAGATCGAAGGCGGCTTCAATATCGTCAAACGCCGATCACCGAACGTCGCAGGAGCGGAACCGATCGAAACCGGGTAGCCGATGAACACGCCGAGGATCGAAGCCGTGGCCTGCGCTGCCTGGATAGTCGTGGTGCTCGTCGTAGCCTTTACGCTCACATCGGGGCGCGCGCAAGCGGCGATCGGCGTCGTGCTGTGCCTGATCGCAATCGCGGGTTGGCAGCTGAGGCGAAAGCGCCGAGCGTCGTAATCGGTTTGCGCACTACGCAGCACAAGCGGGTACAGGACCAGAGGGAGTAGCGGGTCGAACGCGACCTTCATGGTCCCGCGTGCGAGCAGGTGATGGAACCACAAGCCGAGCGCCGTGGCCATTTACCTCGCCACCATCGTGGGCGCGACCGCAGATGCCGTAGCAGCACGGGTCGACCAGCCACGCCGACACCACCAGCACACGTGGCTGAACGTGGGACCAGGCCGCCGCCTACATGCGGCGACGCGCCAACGTCGCGCGTTTACGACCTGCAGTAACGCAAGCTCACGCCGCACCGTGACAGCAGCCGGCTGCTGTTCCGCACCGACACGCTCGACGCCTACTTGGAGTCGTCCCCGTGATGCGCTCGCCGGTTGCGCCACGCCTCCGGAGCCCACGCACGCCAGACGACGCGCAGTCGGCTGGACGTGCCCACCAGGAGAACGGCGACGACAACGATGATCGTCACCCGCAGCGCGCCTGCCATTCCAATCACGAGCGCCAGCACTATTCCGTCGCTACCCGATTGCTGGCGCTTCCAGTCGCTCGACGGGCTGCCAGGGTCGGAGGGTCACAAGGCATGGTTAGCACACCGTGGCTGAGCGGCGACGGCCGACGCCCACCGTTCAAGAGCGCGGATTTTGACGCTTACGTCGAAGGCGTCCCCACCAGAGGTACCAGGCGAGGCTGAGGGCAGTGGCTACAGCTACATCCACCAGCAGCGTCGCAGTCAACGGCAGATGGTGGGTCCGCGATGAAAGCGCGGCGAGGCCCCCGACCGCCACCCCCCTCAGGATCGCCACCGACACACGCCTGTTCACGCAGAAGTTCTACCCCGCGACGACCTAGACGATGCTACCGCCGCAACCAGCCCCGCAAGAAGTGGATCCCGAGAATGACAAGCGCCACCCGGCAGCGAGGATCCACGCCCACGGAGTTTTGTGGCCGTGTTCCCGCAGCGTTCCGGCGAGTACCAAGAGCAGCAACATGTGCCGTCCTTACCCGCCCACTGGCCGTGCCACACCGACTCCTCAACGCGCGTCGCAGCCCAGACGACCCGTGTTCCACCGCGACGACCTGGACGTCTAGGAAGGGCTGGCGAAACGACTAGCGAACGCCCTCTAAAGCAGGCCTTCATCGGCCCAGCGGATTTCTCGTGGCCACGAGAAATGCAGGGCGAGTCCTTCGCGCGAGACCCAGCCGTTTGTCACGAGGATGCACTTCGTCATTAGGAGCCGGACTCGTGCGGTGCTCGCGTTCGGATAGCGGAAGATGAACAGCTCGGAGCGCTTGCCGACTTCAGGACAGTTCCCTTTGGGCCTGCGGAACGGCAGGGAGTCGAAGTCGCTGGCGAGGTGGCTCGTGACCGCCGAGCGCCTAATGGATAGGGCTCCCGCGAGGTCTCCCGGTAGCCCGATGTCTTCTAGCGAGCCGTAACGGCAAATCAGGACGCTTGTGGGATGAGCGGCGACGAGCACCCCCGGTGGGTAGTAGGCCAGTGCGCCGGGACCGAATGCGCGTGGCGGGCATTGCTCCCGTGCCACCGATATGGGAAGCGGCTTCGCGGTCGGTGCGGTAGCTCCGCCACAACTCGTACAGGCCAAGCCCAACGCTAGAGAGGCGGTCGCTGTCCAGCGTGAGGAGCGACTTCGCACTCACCACAGACTACGCAGCCAGTGCCCGGTCGTCAGTTGACCAGCGTCCGGGGTTCGCTGCTCGACGGTTCGTGCCCTTCGCTTCCTGCAAACGATGCGGTAATCGTCACCCCATCGGATGCCTGGCCGGTGAGCGCTGGGAGCGGACACGGCACGTCTTTGGTTTGAGTCTGCTGCTGCTCTCGGGCGTATTCGGGTCCAATGAGCGCCTGAGCGTTTAGTGACCATTCGCCGCCTTGGACGCTGAGGGTGATGTGGCAGTAGTAGTTGAAGCGCCAGCTGAACGAGCCGAGAGGTGCCCCGGTGGCTTTGTCGGTGATCGTGAACGTGACGGGCAACCCAATCAGCCCCTCTCCCACTTCGCCGGGCATCGTCCTCACCCCTAGGCCAGCCCGAACAAGGATGTACGACGGGCGGTCGTGCTCGGTTGTGAACAGGCCACCTTCTTCTACCCAGACTTCGGTCATTGTGCCGTGACCAGTAGGCGGCGGCGGTAGTCCGTGCGATGGCCCCCGGCCCGGTCGCGGTAGGGGCACGCACCACTCCTGTCGCACCCGATGGCGATGAACTCTCATGTACCGGGCCGCGAGCGTGTAGCCCGCACGGCAGTGTTCGTGGGCCGGGTGCTTCAACGCGTAGCCGGTTTTCCCGGCTGCCGCGGCGGCGAGCGTTAGCGCCAGCAGCAGTGTGCCGAGAGCCGCCACGCCGACACGTCGTCTCACAGCACGCAGGATACGCCCGCCGTCCGAGCGGCGCGCTCCTTTCGTGGGCATCGTGGCCATGTTCGCGCGCCTCGTCTCAGAGCAGTCCTTCGTCGATCCAGTGTTCTTCACCGTTGCCGTGTGTGGAGCCGATCGCCCCACGCACGATGCGGCCGTTGGTGGTCGGGAAGCACCGGGCTCTCGTGATCAGCACCCGCGCTTCCCCGCCGCCGCGATAGTGGAAGAGGAACAGCTCAGAGCGCGCATTGAGTTCCTCATCACAGTTCGCATGTGGTCCGATCCGGGGCAGCGCGTTTAGCTCGGCGGCGAGATACGCCGTGACGTCCCGGCGCATGATGCGCCGGGCTTGCGCAAGCGTTCCTTCGGCGTGCCCAAATTCACTGCGACTGGGGCGGCCCGGAGCGAATCCGAGCGGCGAGTGCCCCCAGTAGCGACAGACGATGGCGCTGGTTGGATGCCCCGGCACCAGCACGTTGCCCGCAGACTTGCTCAGCACGCGTTCCGGTTCGGTGTCGCTCGGTGGGCACAGTCGCCCCGGCGCCGACACCATCAACGGCGCCCGCCGGGAGGGCGGAGCCGGTATCGACGCACTAGAAGCGCCACAGCCCGCTAACGCGACCATCACAGCGGCCGCGGCAAAGAGGGACCGCATCGCGGACATCTCCCCGCCGCCGATCATTGCAGCCACGCCCGTGCCGCGACATCGGCGCTGGCTTGGCAGCGCGCCTGGCGGCCGCATGCTCACACCGACGGACCCTGCTTGGGAACCGTGGTGGGAGCTAAGGCGGATGGTGCAGCGCCGCGCCTAGGACGTCTCGCGAGGCCCTCCGATGACCGCGAAGCGGGTGCCCCAGGCCAGGCGGATGCCAGCGTTAGCGCGAGATCCAGCGTTAGGCGGGTTCTCCGACCGTCGCCGAGGAGTTCTGAAAGGCGGCTTTCCGTACTCCCGACGAAATGAAAGGAAATCGCACATTCGTTTCAAAGCGATGTAGACTTAGTAAGCCCTCTTTCCAAGTTCAGAACTCATGGATCCCGCCATCTTCACGTCCGCCGCCCCGGGTCGCCTCGTTCCGACCCATGCCGGCGCGAGTGCCTTCGTCCCGGCCCCGCTGCCGCCAGACATCGCCTTCAACGAGGAGCTGGCGTCCTGCCTTGCCGACGCTGCGTCCGGCGTGGGCCTCCTCGCCGGAACCGGGCGTAACCTGAGCAACCCGGCGCTGCTCATCGCGCCATATCTGCGACGCGAGGCCGTCCTCAGCTCCCGCATTGAGGGGACGGTCAGCACGCTCGCCGACCTCTACGAGGATGAGGCGACAGGCCACGCTCCGGTCGGTCGCGAGGACGTACGGGAGGTGCGCAACTACCTCGTCGCGCACGAATACGGGCTCAACCGCCTGGAGACCCTACCCCTCAGCCTCCGCTTGCTGCGCGAGGTCCACGAGCGGTTGATGGCCGGCGTCCGCGGCGAGTCGCGTCACCCGGGCGAGTTCAGGAACTACCAGAACTGGATCGCCAGCGATCCCCACGCGCCGATCGAGGACGCCCGATACGTGCCGCCGCCGCCCAAACCGGAGATGGAGGAGGCGCTCCGGGACCTCGAGACGTTCCTCCACGAGAAGTCACAGCACCCGCTCCTACTGGCGGCCCTCGCCCACTACCAGTTCGAGGCCATCCATCCCTTCGGCGACGGGAACGGCCGCATCGGACGGCTACTGATCAGCCTCCTACTCCACGAGCGAGGGCACCTCTCGCAGCCGCTCCTCTACCTGTCGGCGTACTTTGAGCGCAGCGGCTCCGAGTACTACGATCGCCTCCTGCGAGTGAGCACGCACGGCGACTGGCATGGGTGGCTCGTCTACTTCCTAAAGGGCGTCGCCATACAGTCCAAGGCCGCGGTTGATGACGCCGAGCGGCTGCTGGATCTCCAGGCTCGCTACCACGAGCTCCTGATTGACGCCAAAGCCCGGCAGGCGGCACGCGATCTGATCGACCACCTCTTCATCAACCCCTACATCTCGGCCAGCCGCGCCGTCGAGCTACTCGGCGTGACTCCGCCGACAGCCCGCGCAGCAATCGCCGATCTTCGAAGCCAGGAAATTCTGGTCGAGATCACCGGCAGGAAATGGGGCCAACTCTTCCTAGCTCCCGAGATCCTCGACGCGGCGCGCGGCGAGATCGAGGAAGCAGCCGCGCGATAGACGCGGGACGAGGCCTCGGGCGGTCTGTCACCTCAAACGGCCTCGGCGGCCTGATCGGCTGTTGCCGGCTGGAACACCTTTGTGAAGGTCTCGGCTTGCTCGGCGGCGTCTCGGGCGTGGAGGTAGCGGCTGGTTGTTGCGAGTGCGCTGTGGCCCATGACGGCTTGGATGGTGATGAGGTCTATGCCGGCGGCGGCGAGGTTTGAGCCGTAGGTGTGCCTGAGGTCGTGGAAGCGCAGCTGTCGTAGTCCGGGGGCGTCCCTGGCGGCCTTGTAGCGCCTGCGCAGCGCCGATCCGTCGAGCGCCCGTCCCAGGTGGTTGCAGAACACCAGGTCCTCGTGGGATGTGAAGTCTTGGCGGCGGCTGAGGCCGTCCAGAGCGGCGGCGAGCTGGTCAGGGAGCGGGACGCGCCGGATCCGCCCGGACTTGGTCGATGATTCGATCCCGGCGCTGATGGCGCGGCGGACGGTGATCGTGGACTTGGTGAAGTTGATGTCTGCCCAGCGCAGTGCGAGGAGCTCTCCGAGTCGTAGGCCGGCGTAGGCGGCGGTACGGATCAGGACGGCGTCCTGGTGGTCCTCGCCGGCCCGTAGAGCCTTCTCCTGCTTGCTGACGGCTGGCCGGGAGGGGTCACGGTGCTTGCCGGCCTCGAGGGCGCGGGCGAGGGCCTCGACCTCCTCCGGTGAGTAGTAGGGGAGGGTGTCGCGCTGTGGTTCCCGGCGCTTGTCCGTGTGGGCGGCGGGGTTTGAGGGCAGGGCGAAGGTGGACTCGCGCATCCCGTAGTTGAAGATCGCGCTGACGACGGCCCGGTACTTGTTGACGGTCCTGGCTGCGACGCCGGTCTTGGCGACTGCTTTGAGCATCCGCTCGACGTCGCGTGCGGTGATCTTGGCTGCGGGCTGATCCCCGAACGCGCGCATGATGTGGCCCCTGGAGGTTTGGTCGCCTCGCTTGGCCTGGACGTCGGGGTCTGCCAGCATTGACCGGTAGTCGGCCAGCGTGGAGGGCTTGGCGCCCTTCGTGTCGGTGAGCCACTGCATGTAGGCGCTCGCGACCTCTCTGAAGGTGACGCCCCTGATTCGGCGTTCGTGCTCGACCCGCTCGGTTTCGGTGGCGTCCTTGACGTGGTGGGCGACGATGTTCGCGGCCTCGACGTGCGCCGTGCGCTCATCGAAGTAGCCGTCGGGGATGCGGCCTTTGCGTTTGCGCCAGCCGTCCCCGTCGCGTTCGAGCCATGCGGGGCCGATGCGGCGCTTGACCTGCTGCCCGTCGTGGCGGAACTTCGCCTCATAGAAGGGCTTGCCGATGTGGTCGCGGAGGACGAGCGCGGCTGGTGGGTTTGTCTCTGACATGCCGGGTGCCTCCGGTGTGTCCAGGCCCCCGGCGAGCGGACGCGAGCGCGGGAGCTTCTTGCGGTCGCCGGGCATCGTATCGTGGCGTGGGTACCACGTGGGTACCAGCAGCCCGTGGGTACCACTTTGGGTACCAAACCAGCCTCAATCACCAGGACTAAAGCCGTTTTCTGGCCTGTCGTTCGCCCTAGTTTGCTCGGTTCGGGGCGGTGTCAGCGGACTTCTAATCCGAGGGTCGCTGGTTCGAATCCAGCCGGGGGCACTCGCTTCTCCGTCGGGGACGGTGCGAGCGGGACAGTGGGGCGGGCGTCAAGCCTCGGCGGCTGACGCCGTCTCGACGAGCGCCGACGCGCGGGGCTCGAAGAGTCGGTAGCCGTGCTGGCGCGACAGCTCGAGCGCGCGGGCGGCGTGGTCGCGGGCGAGCGAGGCGTCCCCACGGGCGGCGAGCGCTTCGGCCCAGCCGAGGTGGGTGCGGGCCGTCCAAATTGGCAGTCCGTTTGTCTCGTGAAACGCGCATGCGAACTCCAGGTGCTGGTCGGCCTGCTCGTGTCGTTCAAGGACGCCGGCGAGCACACCCAGATACAGGCGCGCGTGGCCAAAACCCGCGGTGCCGTTCCAGATGAGCTGTTCGGCCCACGGCTCGGTGAGCTCGTACAGGATCGCCGCGGCGGGCGTGTGGTTCATCAGCGCTGCGGCGTCGGCGTACAGGGCAAGCGCTACCGCCCTGTTCGGGTCGGGTGACACATCACCGAAACGGTCGGCTGCCGCGCGGTCGAGGATCGCTGCTGCCGCTGTGCGCCGATCAAGCCAGGCCAGAGCGTCCGCGAGTCCGGCTCTCCAGGGGGAGATGCCGGGGTAGGCGCTCGCGCCATGCTCGATCGCGGTCACTATCTCCTCCACCCGCCCCTGGTACAGGCGCACCAAGGCAAGCTGTGCGCCATAGAAGAGGGCGACGTCGGGCTGGCCCGCCTGCTGGCCTATCTGACGCGCGCTCTCCACGAGCTCCTCGGCGACTGCCAGGTCGCCGCGCATGATCGTCATACCCGCCCGCTGGCGTACGGCGAGGGCCTGCAGAGTCGGCTGCGCTAGCTCGTTTGCGATCTGCTGCCAGCGCCCCAGCGCCGCCTCTGCTCCGGGGATGTCGCCTCGTTCTGCCCGTACGTGATACTCGTCGTAGTGCGCCCAGTAATCGAGCGCCGGGTCGCGCAGCGACGTGACCACGTGCGACAGCTCCTCGGCGAGTGCGGATCGCAACTCGAGCGTCTCGGCCGTCCAGCAGGCGAAGTTCGCGAGGTGAAGTACTTCCGCGAGGATCCTTGGGTCGGCAGCGTTGCGAGCGAGCTCGACGGCCTCCGTCGCTAACGCTTTGCGCTGCTCGAAGTCGGGGCCGTATACGAGTTCGATCGCCTCGACCGCAAGGAGCGGCGCACGCCGAGCTGGGTTCGGTGGATCGTCGAGCTCGAGCGCGCGCACGATCGCGCCGATCCGTTCGTGGTCGACCTCGCCCTGCACGCTGGTGATCCCGCGATGGTTGGAGAGGGCAGCCTTTGCGGCAAGGTCGGCGTCCCCCAGCGCCGCAGCGGTCCGTGAGGCCTCCAGGAGCGTCTCGCGGTGGGTGGCGGCCCCGCTTTGCCGCTGCGCCTCGCCGAGCCCGATCAGCGCTTCACAGCGCTCGCGGCTTTCCGTCCCGCCGGTCAGCGAGACGGCGTCGGCGAACAGTTTCACCGCCTCGGCCGGGGCAAGGTTCTGCAGCGCCCGCTGTCCGGCTTTGAGCGCGTAGTCGGCCGCCTTGGCCCTCTCGACGGGCACGGCGGCCAGCCGCCAATGCAGCGCGAGCTCGGCCAGGTGCTCGCCGGGATTCTCCCCACAGAGGCGCTCGAGCGCTTCCGCGACGCGCTGGTGCATCCGCGCCCGTCGGGTTCCCCCGAGAGCCTCATAGAGGGTTTGGTTGATGAGCGCGTGCGCGAAGCGAAAGCGCCCCACGTGCTCTGAGGGTTCGCTCAGCACAGACGCGGCGACAGCGTTCTCGAGCTGATCCAGGAGCTGGGTCTCGTCTGTCTCTGCGACGGCCGACAAGAGCTCGAGATCGAACTCACGGCCGATCACCGCCGCTAGGCGCAGCGCCTCGAGCGACTGGTCACCGAGGCGCTCCACACGGCGCTCGATCACCTCGCGCACGCTCTCGGGCAGTGCGATGCCGGCTGAGCTGTCGATGCTCCAGCGGTGGGCGGCTTCGTCGAAGACGAGCGCCCCGGACTCCGACAGCCCGCGCAGGATCTCGCCTACGAAGAACGGGTTGCCGTCGGTCTCGGCGGCGATCCGGGCGGCGAGCTCAAGGGCGTCTGCTTCGAGCTCGTGGCCCGCCACGGCGATCATGATCTGCGCGACCTCGTCGGGGCCGAGGCCGTGCAGGGCGATGCGCTGCACCCCCTGCAGCCGGGGCAGGTCGGCGAGGACGGCCGTGAGCGGGTGATCCTTGCCGAGCTCGGAGTCGCGGAAGGTGGCGATCACCTGCACCGCCCCCTGCTCGAGCGTGCGCAGCACGTGCTTCAACAGTGCAAGCGACTGCGCGTCTGCCCAGTGCAGATCGTCGAGCACGACGCACAGCGGTACCTCTACGGCCACCTCGCCCAACAGGCCTGCGATGGCGTTGAACAGGAGGTAGCGCTCTGTCTCGGCATCCGAGGCCTGGGGCTCGGGCAGGTCGGGGACGCGGCGGCCCAGGTTGCGTGCCAGGCGGGAGAGCTCTCCCCCGTAACGCTCGACGTGACGCTCGAGCAAATCCCGCGGAGCGTGCTCGACCAGGTGTGAGCAGGTCTCAATCCACGGCTCATAAGGCACCGCGAGCTCGTCTGAGCAGGCGCCCCACGCGACAGCGAAGCCCTCGGCGTGGGCGTGGTGGGCCGCGTAGCTCGCCAGGCGGGTCTTGCCGATTCCCGGCTCGCCGGAGAGCAGCACGACCTGGCGCTGACCAGAGCAGGCGAGCTTCACCGCTCCCTCGAGCGCGGCGCGCTCATCGGTGCGGCCCACGTAGGAGACGACTGGCACAGAGCGCAAAAGTCCCCCCAGCGGCCAGCGGCTCGAGCCGCCCGTCTCCTCCTCGAGCGGCGCCCAGGAGACCGAGAACGCCTGCACTGGGTCGGGGAAGCCCTTCAGCTCGAGCTCGCCGGCGGAGGAGAACTCAATCCCCTCACAGCGGCCGGCGAGCGTCTTGGCGAGCTCCGAGATGAGGATGCCGTCCGACGGTGCCTGTGCGCACAGGCGGGCGGCCTCGATCGAGGGCATGCCGAAGTAGTCGCCGTCCTTGACCGTGGACTCCCCAGCGCCGAGGCCGACGCGGATGTGAAGACGCTGCTCGGCGTCGCGGTAGCGGCGCTCAAATAACTGCTGCATCGCCACGGCGCAGCGAACGGCCGCGGAGGCCGACGGGAAGGCGACCATCAGCCCGTCGCCGGTGTTCTTGACCTCCTTGCCGCTTGAGGAGGCGATCGCGTCGCGCAGCAGGCCGAAGTGATCTTCACGCAGCTGATCGGCGCGCACCGGGCCAACAGATGTGGCCAAGCGCGTGGAGCCGACCAGATCGGTCAACAGGATCGTCGCAAGCTCAACAGACTCCGCCACCACAACCCCCGACCAGCTAGCTCAAACGGACCAGCAAACTACCACTCGACGTCGTCCTGCCCGCTTGCGCTATCGCGTGAAAAGAGGCGTCGCGACGGTAGCGCAGCACTCCATGGCTTCCCGAAAAACAAGTCGCTCGCTGAGGGGGCGGTAGGGGCGCTGCCGGTATCCAGGGTGCCGCCGATACCGCTTGGTGACGTTTTCCTTTGTTTGCGCTGGGCGGCTCGGTCTCGTGGCGATTTCCGCACGCGACGAGGTGCTTGACAAGTCGGTCAACGCCCGGGCGCTGGCGGCGTGAGTTCGGCCGCCGACGCTCGGTTCGCGATCACAATCGCCGGCCCCACTCAGCCGAGGAAGTTAGCCGACGGTGTCGCAATGCTGCTGCCGGTGACGTCAGCCGAGATGGCACTCCCCGGCGGGCAGCGTTTTGCATATCGCGTGCCAAATCGTGTCCCGAAACGTGTCCCCGACTCGGCAATTCTGGGGCGGCGATACCGTCGCCAACCTCATGTAACATGGCTTTACAGAGCCGAATTGGACCTCCAGCGAGCAACTTCTAATCCGAGGGTCGCTGGTTCGAATCCAGCCGGGGGCACTCCATAAAAGCCCTGCAAAGTGCACGCTCTGCACAACCGAGTCGCGTCGCACGAAGGCGCCTGCTGCTCACGGCTTGTTCTTGATCTCGATCGGTTCGGTGTGGCGCTGGGTGAGCTTCGTGCTCAGGTCCGCGGGTTCGGTGTGCGCGGCTTCCGGGGCCCCGCTGGAGAGACTCAGCGCCTCGACGGGTTCGCCTTCGAGCCGTTCGTTGGTCTGCGTGCCATGCTTGCCCTTGAACTGCAGCTGGAGCGAGGAGGACATCTTGCCGACCGTCGTCAGCTGTCCGACAAAGGAACCTGCCAGGCGCTCCGGAGTGGCGCCGCAGTCGAACTCGGCGACGTTGGGGCTCGAGGAGTTGACCGGAGCGAGATCGATGCCGACGGCGCCCTTCGCCGCGTCGAGGAAGCCGACGCTCCCCCCGAGCAGCGAGCTCAAGATCACTCCTGTCTGCTGGCCCTGAGTCGTGCACGCCGTCCCGCCCGCTCCGCTGCAGCCGGAGAACTCGATCTGGATGTTCTCGCCGGTTTGTCCGGTGACTTCCCCTGTCGCACTGCTGGCCTTGCAGCTCACCTTGACCCGGGACGGAGTTTCCACGCTCATCTTCGAACCGGACGCCGTAAACCCCGTCTGGGCGGCGCCTGCCTTCCAGCGATATCTGCCACCCGCTACGGCCTTCGAGCACTTCACGTTGCCGTAGTCGCCGCCATAGACCGCCTTCGAGCCTTCTTTCGAGGTCGGGGCCGGGGTGCAGCGCCCGACTTCTGCGCGAGGCGGTGGCGAGGCCAGCCGTACCGGAACGAGCGGGTCAACGATTACGCCGTTGGCGATGCCATCTTCATCGCCTTCCCCGCCATCCCGGACGTGGAAGGTGATCGTGTCACCCGTGATCGTTGCCAGATGGGTGACGTCTTCCCATTTGCCTTTAGTGAACTTGAACACGCTCGTCGGGTTGCTTCCGGCGGGAAGCTCGAACTTGACATCGACGCTCGTCCCTGCGGGGAGGCCGGACAGTGAGTACGAAACGCCACCCACGACCGCAAGCGATCCGGCTGGAAGCCCCGCTTCATCGATCGCCTGGTCGCTCAGGGCTTCGATCGTCGTCCCGGGCGGATTCCGCACGCTAAGCAGTCCAATACCCGGTTCATAGCCTTCGATCACGAACCTGCCATAGCCTTCGAGTTCCGCACGCGCTTCTTCTTCTTCTTCTTCAGCTTTCAAGGCTTCTTCTTCGCGTTCCCGGATTGGTTCTTCCTGTTCACCTTCTGGTTGGGTGGCGAGCGTTTCATCGCTTCCGTAGCTGGTGCCTTCCGGGTTTGTCGCCGCGATTCGGAAGTGGTATGGCGTGCCGGGAGCAAGCCCGGTGATCGCTGTCGCTACCGCTACTGGATTGGTCCCGGCGCCCGGAAGTGAGGAGCAGGGCAGGCTCGAGCCGTATGAGGGGCTTTCGCCGTATTCGAAGTGGCAGTCACTGACGGTCGCGCCGTTGGGGTTGACCGTCGCGTTCAGCGTGGCCGACGTCTGCGTCACCAACGAGGCCGTGCGCGTCACTACCGACGGGGCTTCTGGCCGAGTGGCGAACGTCCGGTCGCTCCCGTAATTTGTCCCGCCGGGATTTGTCGCCGCGATTCGGAAGTGGTATGTCGTGCCGGGAGCAAGCCCAGTGATCGCTGTCGCTACCGCTACTGGATCGGTCCCGGCGCCCGGAAGTGAGGAGCAGGGCAGGCTCGAGCCGTATGAGGGGCTTTCGCCGTATTCGAAGTGGCAGTCACTGACGGTCGCGCCGTTGGGGTTGACCGTCGCGTTCAGCGTGGCCGAGGTCTGCGTCACCGGTGACGCCGCGCCGGTGACGACCGACGGCGGGTCTGGAGGCGTCGTGAGCGTTTGGTCGCCACCGTAACTCGTGCCCGCTCCGCTCGTAGCCACAATTCGAAAGTGGTAGCTGCTACCCGCGGCGAGGCCGGACACCGGGGCAGAGACTTCGACAGGGGTTGCACCAGCCCCGGGCAGCGACGAGCACGGGACGCTCGATCCGTATTCGCTGGTGCCTCCGTATTCGAATTCGCAGCTTGTGACATTCCAAGTCGCGGGGTTGACTGTCGCCTTCAAGGTCGCCGAAGTCGCTGTCACCGAGCCCGGGCTGCCCGTCACGACGCCAGGCGGCGACGGCGCCAGCGGTTCGGTTGGCACGGTACTCCAGGCAGTTCCGTCCCCAAGCTGACCGTTGAGGTTCAGGCCCCAGCAGTCGACCGTGCCGCCGGACAGAATTGCACACGTGTGGGTCTGGCCGGCGGCTATCCGGGTTGCATCGTTGATGTGGATCACTTGCACTGGGGTGTGCGCATCGATCTCGTTGGGTTCGCCGAGCTCACCGTCGCCGTTGTAGCCCCAACAGTCGACCGGCCCAGTGGACAAGAGCGCGCACGCGTGTTCCGGGAACCCACCAGCCGATACCTGGGTTGCGCTGCTGACGCCGGGCACTTCACCCGGCACGTCCGAGTTGGTGGTGGTGCCGTTCCCGAGCTGGCCGTAGCTGTTGAGGCCCCAGCATGCGATGTGGCCCGTGGCTAGTAAGACACATGTGTCGTACCGGCCCGTCGTCAGCGAGCTTGCGGTGCTGATGGCTTGCACCTGCACCGGTATGGAGGAGTTGGTGGTGGTGCCGTCCCCGAGCTGGCCGTAGTCGTTCAGGCCCCAGCAGTCGGTTTGGCCTGTGGACAGCACCGCGCACGCATGTTCGCCTCCAGTCGATATGTGCGTCGCATTGTTGACGCCGGCCACTTCAACCGGCGTGCCCGATTCGGTGATGCTCCCGCTCCCGAGCTGGCCGAAGTAGTTGGCGCCCCAGCAATCGATGTGGCCGGTGGTCAACAGTGCGCACGACACGGCGCCTCCTGCCGATACCTGCGTCGCGCCGCTGATCCCTTGAACTTCCACCGGCGTGGAGGAGTTGGTGGTCGTGTTGTTGCCGAGCTGACGGAAGTTGTTAAGACCCAGCAGGCGATGTGCCCGGTGGACAGCACTGCACAGGTGTGCCGGTCTCCTCCCGAGACCTGCGTGGCGTCGCTGATGCCGTTCACTTCCACCGGTGTGTCCGAATTGCCCGTCGTGCCGTTGCCGAGCTGACCGTAGTTGTTGCGACCCCAGCAGTAGACCTGGCCGCTGGACAGCAGCTCGCAGGTGTGTTCGTCTCCCGCGGCGATGTCGGCTGCGCTGCCGCTGAATCTCACTTCAACCGGCGTGCCCGAGCTCCAACCGGTGGTACTGCCGTTTCCGAGTTGACCGAAGGAGTTAGGGCCCCAGCACTCGATTTGCCCGGCCGACAGCACCGCACACGTGTTTTCACCTTTCGCCGACACCTCGGTTGGATTGCTGATGCCTTGCACTTCCACCGGAACGTCTGAACTGTTGGTGGTGCCGTTCCCGAGCCCACCGCCGCCGTTGGATCCCCAGCACTCGATTTGCCCGGCGAACAGCAGCGCACAGGTGTGTTCGGCTGCCGCCGAGACCTGGGTGACATTGCTGATGCCCTGTACTTGCACAGGGGTGGAGGAAGTTGTGGTGGTGCCGTTCCCGAGTTGGCCCGCAGAGTTGGCGCCCCAGCAGTCGAGTTGGCCGGTGGACAGCAGGGCACACGTATAGGCGCCTCCTGCCGAGACTCGGGTTGCGTTGCTGACGCTTTGCACTTCCACCGGAACGTCTGAACTGTTGGTGGTGCCGGTCCCGAGCTGGCCTGCGGAGTTTGCGCCCCAACAGTCGATGTGGCTCGTGGCCAGCACCGCACAGGTGTGTTCGGTTCCCGCCGATACCTGCGTTGCGTTGCTGATGCCCTGCACTTCCACAGGCGTGGAGGAGGTTGTGGTTGTGCCGTTCCCGAGCTGGCCTGCGGAGTTGGCGCCCCAGCAGTCGATTTGACCCGTGGAGAGCAGGGCACAGTATTGGGCGCCTCCTGCCGATACGGCCGTCGCGCCGCTGATGCCCGGCACTTCAACCGGGGTAGCCGAATAGGACGAGCCCCAGCAGTCGACGTGGCCTGTGGACAGCAGCGCGCACGTACTCGATAATCCTGAAGACAGCTGAATTGCGTTGCTGATGCCTTGCGCTTCTACAGGTCTGGGCGACTCGGCCCCACTGCCATTTCCGAGGAAAGCCGCGCCCCAGCACTCGACGTGGGCGGTGGACAGCACGGCACAAACGCGCCCGGCTCCCGCGGCGACGCTCTCGGCGGTCACCGCGGCATTGGCCTGCGGGGCCGCTCCAGCAGATAGGCAGGCGCCCAGCGCCGCGACCGCTAGCAGCTGACGGGCGAAGGTGACCAATCCACGAGCACGCAGCGCGGTTGCCGACCGCTCGAGGCGATCGGAGAGAGCAATCGGTGGACGGACCCCCATGAGCAGCAGCACGCTCGTCACTGCCGCAGCGGCGGTCAACCCAGCGAGACCCGCGACACCTGTCACCTCCCCAACCCCCTTTCGCGGTCAATCAGACCCCGGCCCGCCTCGCGCCGGCGGCAGCGTATCACGGCATACGCGCCCGCTGGAGCCGACACTGGAGGTGTCAGATACCGGCTGCTGACTCGGTCTCGACCAGTGCCGCTGCGCGTGGCTCGAACAGCGCGTAGCCGTGCTCGCGCGATAGCTCGAGCGCACGGGCTGCCTCGCTGCGTGTCTGCTCGCGCTCGCCGCGCCGGGCGAGCGCCTCGGCCCAGCCGAGGTGTGCGCGCGCGGCCCACAGCCACAGCTCGTTGGCCTCGTGGAACTCGCAGGAGCGCTTGAAGTGCTCATCGGCGAGCTCGTGCCTGCTGAGGGTGGCGGCGAGCAGGCCCAGAGAGGTACTCGCATGGCCGTAGGTGACCGCCCCCGTCCAAGCGACCTGATCGGCCCAGGGCTCGATCAGGTCGTACAGCACGCCGGCCGCGTCGCGCACGGCCGCCAGGGCGGCGGGTTCCGCGTACATCGCCAGTGTCGCGAGGCGAGTGATGTCCCAGCGGACGTGCTCGAAGCCGTCGGCGGCCGCGTCGGTGACGATCGCGGTGGCCTGTTCGGTTCTTCCGAGCCAACACAGGGCCTGTGCGAGTGCCGCGCGCCAGGCCGGGATGGCGGGGTTCGCCGTCACGCCCTGCTCCAGCAGCTCGATCAACTCCCCGCTGCGACCCTGGTAGAGGCGAATCTCCTGGAGCTGCGCGCCGTAGATCATGTGGGCATCCGGCTGGCCGGCGTCGGCCCCGATCTGCATGGTCTCCTCGGCCAGCCGCTCGGCGCTGGCGAGGTCGCCGCGCAGTAGCGCCAGACAGGCGGCCATCTCGGTCCTGTTCCAGAGCATCGTCGGCTCGCCCTGCTTCTCGGCTATGGCGGTTCGTCGCCGGGCCGCCGCCGCGGCGCGCTGCACCTCACCTCCCTCCGTAGCCGTGGATTCCTCTCGGTTGGCGGCCCAGAACTTCAGCGCGGGGTCGCCGGCGCGCCCGGCGCTGTCGAGCAGCTCGGGCAGCAGCTCGACCCGGAGCGCGAGCGTGTCGGGCGCCCACAGGGCATAGAAGTAGTCGATTAGTACGCGCGCGAGTGTCCGCTCGTTGCCGCTCTCGCGCGCGAGCTCGAGCGCCCGCTCTGCCAGCTCGCGCCGGCGTCGGTGGTCGAATTCGAAGACGAGCTCCAGCGATTGCAGCGAGAGCAGCAGCGCGCGCGTGCCCGGGTCGCCATTGCGGCCCTGTAGCTGCAGCGCCCGCTCGATCGCGCCTACGCGCTCCTCGTCCACCTGCCCGTAGACGCTCGGTTCGCCACGGTTGTTTGCCAGCGCCGCGCGCGCCGCGAGTGCGGCGTCCTTCAGCTCGGATGCGATCCCCGAAGCCTCCAGCAGCGTCTCGCGATAGGCGGCCTCGCCGCTCTGGCGTTGGGCCTCGCCGAGCCCGATCAGCAGCTCACATCGCTCTGAGGACTCCGTCCGATCCCCGGCCAGCTCCAGCGCCTGTGAGAACCAGCGTATGGCCTCGTCCGGGGCGAGCTCTGAGAGTGCTCGCTGTCCCGCCATGCGCGCGTATGTCACGGCCTTGGCCAGGTCGACCGGACTGGTGGCCTTGCCCCAGTGGCTTGCGAGCTCGCCCACGCGCTCGCCGGGGTCATCGCCGTACAGCTGCTCCAGCGCCTGGGCGACGCGCTGGTGTATCCGCGCCCGGCGGGTCCCCCCGAGACCCTCGTACAGCGTCTGGTTGATCAGCGCGTGCGCGAAGCGAAAGCGCCCAACCCGATCTGAGGACTCACTGAGCAGCGAGGCGGCGACCGCGGTCTCGAGTTGATCCAGCAGCTCGGTTTCGTCGGTCTCGGCGACGACTGAGAGCAAATCGAGGTCGAACTCACGGCCGATCACCGCTGCCAGGCGCAGGGCATCTCGCGATTCTTCGCCCAGGCGCTCCACTCTGCGCTCTATCACCTCGCGCACGCTCTCGGGCAGCGCGATGGCGGCGGAGCCGTCGATGCTCCAGCGCTGGGCGTCCTCGTCGAAGACGAGCGCCCCTGACTCCGACAGGCCTCTGAGGACCTCTCCCACGAAGAACGGGTTGCCATCGGTCTCGGTGGCGATCCTCGCGGCAAGCTCCATGGCATCTGGCTCGAGCTCATGGCCGGCGACAGCGCTCATGATCTCGGCCACCTCGTCTGCACCTAGGCCGTGCAGGGCGATGCGCTGTACGCCCTGCAGCGAGCGCAGGTCGGCCAGGATGGCGGTGAGCGGGTGATCCTTGCCGAGGTCGGAGTCCCGATAAGTGACGATCACCTGCAGCGAGCTTTGCTCGCTTGACCGCAGCAGGTGCTTGAGCAGCCCCAGCGACTGGGCGTCGGCCCAGTGCAGATCATCAAGCACCACGCACACCGCCACCGCCTGTGCAACCTCGGTGAGCAGGCCAGTCACGGCGCCGAACAGCAGGTAGCGCTCGGTGTCCGGGTCAGAGCCCTGTGGGTCGGGCAGATCGGCAACTCGTGTGCGCAGCTCGCGCGATAGCCGGGAGAGCTCCCCGCCGTGGCGCTCTGCGTGCGCTTCCAACAGCTCCTGTGGGGCGTGTTCCACGATCTGCGAGCAGACTCCGATCCACGGCTCGTAGGGCATCGCGAGCTCCTCGGTGCACGCGCCCCAGCACACCGCAAAGCCCTCGGCGTGAGCGTCGTGGGCGCCGTAGCTGGCCAGGCGGGTCTTGCCGATCCCCGGCTCGCCCGAGAGCAGCATCACCTGGCGCCGGCCGGAGCGGGCGAGTGTCATGGCTTCCCGGAGTCCCGCGCGCTCCTCGACTCGCCCCGCATACTTGACCGGCGGAACCGAGCGGAGCAGGGCAGGCAGCGGCCAGCGACCCGCCGGCTCACCGGCTTCCCGTGCAAGCGGAGTCCACGACACCGAGAACGCCTCCACCGGATCGGGGAAGCCCTTGAGCTCGAGCTCACCGGCCGAGGAGAACTCCACTCCCTCACAGCGACCGGCGAACATCTTCACCCCGGCTGAGATCAGGATCCCGTCCGCTGAAGCCTGCGCACACAGGCGTGCGGCCTCGATCGAGGGCGTACCGAAGTAGTCGCCGTCCTTGACTGTGGACTCACCGGCACCCAACCCGACTCGTATGTGCAGGGCCTGCTCGGCGTCGCGGTAGCGGCGCTCAAACAGCTGCTGCATCGCCACGGCGCACTGCACAGCACCAGAGGCCGACGAGAAGGCCACCATCAGTCCGTCGCCGGTGTTCTTGACCTCTTTTCCACCGCAGGAGGCGATCGCGTCGCGCAAGAGCTCAAAGTGCTCTTCGCGCAACTGATCCGCACGCACCGGACCAACCGAGTTCGCAAGCCGGGTCGAGCCGACCAGATCGGTCAGCAGGATCGTCGCAAGCTCAACCGACTCCGCCACCAGCAACCCCCTAGTTCTTGTAGCCCGAAAGTACCACCTCTCGAATGTCGAACAGTGCGCAGGCGCCGCTTGGTCGGCGGTGGCCCAGGAGCCGAGAACTTGGTTCCGGATTTGGTCCCCCACTCGGCAATTGTGACCCCGGCGAACTCCGGCTAACCGCACCCAAGTTGGCTCTACAAGGCCGGACCTGACCTCCGGGGAGCAACTTCTAATCCGAATGTCGCAGGTTCGAATCCTGCCGGGGGCGCTCAAAGCTCCCTGCAAACCGGCGGTTTGCGGGTCGAGGGAAAAGTGGCCGGGGCGAAATATGTCCCGAATATGTCCCGAGAAGTACGCGGGACTCGTCGGAGTAGACGCGGATGAGCGTCCAGCCGCAGCGCCCGACAGGGCACGTCTACCGCGTCCAACGCAAGCGCGGACCCGTCTGGTACGCCAAGGACCGGCTTCCCGACTGCCGACAGGTTCAACGCATGATCGGGCCGGCTTGGACCGACCGCGGACGGCCAGCTGACGGCTACCACAGGAAGCGCACCGCCGAGGACTGGCTATGCGAGACGCTCGGCCGCGCCCGAGCCGGAATGCTTCCGGGGATGGTGCGGACCGGCGCGACGTTCAGGGACGCGGGGCTGGTCGCCAGCAACGCGAGCTCACCGGCGTCCGCGACCGTCTCGATTCTCGCCGAGTCTGAGCCGGCGCGTTGGCTGGAGCCGGCTAGCCCCCTACGAGGAGTACGAAACCAAGGCAGAGGAGATTCTCGACCTCGGTAATGGAGTTGGCTTGCGCATACTCACCATGAAGGGCCGTCCAGTCGGCACAAGCGGCGAGGTTGAACTGCGCTGCGCAGCAGTCGGCGTGTGGGAGGACGGCAAGATCGTACGTATGACTCTCTACACCGATATCGAGGAGGCCCGTGCTGCCGCCGAACGCCTCGCCAGGGAGCGGGGGTAGGGGGATGCCCGAGTCTGCGACTTCACGCGACTTTGCAGTGTTGACGCGCCAAAGTACGGATGCTTTCAATCGGCGCGACTTCGACGGCATCATGGCGATGTACTCGCAAAATCCGGTCTCGGACACGTCAGCAGTCGGTCTTGGAGTCCACGAAGGACGCGAGGCAGTACGCGCCTTCCACGAAGACTGGCAAAAAGCCTACGAGGACTTCAAGGGCGTCGTAGAGGACCTGCGCGATCTGGGCAACGGAGTCACTATCACTATCTTCCACCAGCGTGCTACGCCACACGGCGGCAGCGGGTCCGTAGAACTCCGGTTCGCGCTGGTGACGACGTGGGTGGATGGCCGTGCCGAGCGCGTCACCGCTTACACCGACATCGATGAGGCTCGCGCTGCCGCACAGCGGCTGGCCATGGAGCGCAAAGATGCCTGATGAAGCCGGAGCTTCCAGTCTGGTGGAGCTTGCCCGTCGCACCGTTGAGGCCCAGAACGCAGGCGACATCGATGCGCTGATCGGCCTTTATATGCCTGAGGCAGTGTGGGACGCAGTTGGTTATGGATTGGTCGGGGAACGCTTTGAGGGCTCTGCTGCGATACGTAGGTTTTTTGAAGATTGGTTTGGAGCGTTTGACGACATGCGGCTTGACGCTGAAGAGACCTGCGACCTTGGCAACGGGGTCGTCTTTTCTCATTTCGTCCAGCACGCACGCCCGCATGGCAGCAGCAATTCCATGAGCTTTTCCTTTGCCACAGTCTCGACTTGGGGTGAGGGGCTGATTCGGGAAAACCGAATCTACACCGACATTGATGAGGCTCGTGCTGCCGCCGAACGACTCTCGGAGGAGAGGGGTCTCGTTGCTACCGACGCGACGGCATCTGTACGCATCGACTTGATCCGCAACGCCTTCGATGCGGTCAAATGCGGCGACTGGGACCGAGCGACGCGCTTCCTTGCGCCCGGTGCCGTTTGGGAGTCGGAGGGCTTTGGGAGCTTTCAAGGACGTGCTGCGATCCGCGACTTTTGGCAGGACTGGATTGGCTCCTTCGACCAGTTTGAGGTTGAGTTTGAGGACGTGGTGGACGTTGGTAGCGGAGTGCTATTTGTCGTGCTGCGGCTGACTGGTCGTCCGTTGGAAGCGACCGGCATCGTTCAATCGCGCCAGGGGTGGATATACGTCTGGTCCGGGGAAACTGTCACGAGGGTCGTTACCAAGGAGGATGTCGAAGAGGCTCGTGCTGCCGCCGAAAGACTCGCTGAGGAAAGGGAGTAGCTGGTGTCGCAGGACAACGTGGAGGCGATGCGGCGGGCTTTCCAGGCGCTGAACCGCGTTGACGTGGAGGATGCTCTCTCCTACTATCACCCCGATGTTGAAGTGCGCGATCTATACCATCTGCCTGACCTGCCGGCATGCGTTCGCGGAACTGATGCGCTTCGCGTCATCTGGAAAGGCTGGCAAGCGGCTTTCGGCGGCTTGCGCGCGGACGTTGAGGAGTTCATCGACGCGGGCGATGCGGTGGTATGCGTGACGCACTGGTACGCGGCAGAGTCCGCCAAGGGTGGCATCTCTCTCGATCAGACCTTCGCGGAAGTCTTCGAGTTTGAAGGTGGCCTAGTCATTCCAGCGACACGCGGCTATTCGAGTCGAAGCGATGCCCTCAAGGCCGTGGGGGTCGAGGAGTAGACGGTGCCGCAGCAGAATGTCGATGTCTCACGTCAGAGCGCGGAAGCATTCCTGCAGGGCGACTGGGATGCCGTAACGGCGAGCTTCGACCCAAACATCTTCTTGCGGCTCGATTCCAGATGGCCTGAGCCGACGTTTTCGGGGCGCGAATCGGCGTTGGAGTTCTTGCGGAGCACTCAAGAACTTGTGGGTCCTGGTGGTGGCCGGATCGAAGAAGTCAAACCACTCGGTGATCGAGTGCTCGTTCGCTGGCACTGGGACACGCGGGGGGAGCACAGTCGCGCTGAGGGAGTTCTGCGTTGGTCGCAGATCGATACGGTACGGCACGGTCAGATCATTTTCATCGAGTACTTCCTCGACCACGAGGACGCACTGAAAACCTTGGGCTTGGAGCGGTAGCCGGTTGTCACAGCAGAACGTGGACGTGATCCTCGGATTGCCGCTCTTCCGTCCGGGCGCGGACTTCGTGGCGCTCACGCGCGACACGGTTCAGGCTGCGAAGCTGGCGGATGAAGTCACTCCCCTGGTTCATGAGGACTTTGAATGCGTTTTCCCCAACCTGCTCGGCGGCGATGTGACGTACCTTGGGCTTGAGGGAATGAGAGCCGCCTTGCGGGATTGGCTTGCTCCGTGGGCGAGCTACCGTGTCGAGATGGAACGGGGCATCGACTGCGGAGAGCGCGTGGTCACGTTATATGACGTGTTCGCGACGGCTCCGGATACAACTCACGAGGTAAAGCTCAGCGGGGCTGACATCTGGACGTTTCGCGACGGCAAGATTGCCCGGTGGGAAGGTTATCCCAGCCGTGGAGCCGCCCTGAGAGCCGTGGGGCTAGAGGAGTAGCCGGTGTCACAGGAGAACGTAGAGCTTGTGCGTTCGTTCTACGCGACCCTCAATCGGAACCTAGAGAGGCACTGGGACCGGCCCCGTTCCTACGCTGCTGGTGTCGCGAGCGGCGATCCCGATCCGCTTGTTCGGGAGGTTCTGGACAAGCTGGACGATGACGTTCGCTGGATCGACATCATGAGAGAGCTACGGATCGGCAAGGTGGGGTGGGCAGAAGGTGGCGATGCCCTCTTGCAGTCTGTCCAGGCTTATCGCATCGCGGTTGCCGACATCGAAGAGCTGCCTAGCGGAAGGGTGCTCATCGAGTACCGCCCGGAGCTAACGGGCCGCGCCAGCGGCATCAAGGGTGCAGAATCGCTTTTCGCCGTACTCGCGTTTCGCGACGGCCTCATCTCCGAGCTACACGAGTACTCCTCGCGCCACGCTGCCCGTGAAGCCGAGGGATTGGACGATTAGCCGGTGTCACAGGAGAACGTGGAGCTTGTGCGTTCGTTTCATCCCGCGCCTGACGTGGACGTGACTGCCATCTACCGCGATGACTCGCGATGGGCGCGGGCATCTTCGCTGCTAGCTCCCCACATCGCGGATGACTTCAAGTGTCTTGCTCGTGGCTATCTTGAAGCAGATGGCGAAACCTTCGCGGGCTTGCAGGATTGCGCTACCTCTGGTTGGAGTGGCTGACGCCGTGGGCGAGCTACAGGTCGGAGATTGATGAGATGATCGACCTTGGAGATGCTGTGCTCGTGCTGGTGCGTGATTTTGGTCGGCGCGCAGAGGAGACAGCCGAGGTTGCCGTTACGTCCGCTGCGGTCTGGACGGTGCGTGACGGGAAGATCGCTCAGATAACGTTCTGGGCTGACCGGGGAACGGCGTTGAAAGCGTTGGGCTTGGAGGGCTAGCCGGTGTCGCAGGACGCCATCGACCTTCAGGTGTGCTGCGTCAATATGGTCAATCGTGGCGAGCTTTCCGACGAGCTTCTGGCCAGCGTCTGCACGTCAGACTTGGCGTTGCAAAACCTCGCCACAGCGGTCACCGACAGAAGCTACGAAGAGCCGCCCGGAATCCGCGAATGGACCGAGGACTTCATCGAGGCATTTGGACCGGGCGCTCGTGTAGAGATTGAGAAGGTGATCGCGGATGGCGATGATTTCGTGGTGACGCGACAGCGATCGAGCGAATGTTTGGGGAGGCAGCTTCTCTCAATCAAGAAAACCGTGTCCCCAACCGTGTCCCCGAGTCGGCAAATCTAACCCCAATATCCCGGCACCAACTTCGTCTAATCTTGCTCTACCAAGCCGAAATGCACCTCCAGCGAGCAACTTCTAATCCGAGGGTCGCTGGTTCGACTCCAGCCGGGGGCACTCAGCGTGGGGGCGTGTCGCCTCTCGTGTGGGCTCGGTGGCGGTAGAGCGCCGGCAGGACCTGTAGATCCTTCGGGCGCCCGCCCGCCTCTTTCGACCGGATTACGTCGGCGAGGTCGGCGACGTGGACTTCCACGGCCTCGAAGGCTATGAGATGGGCGCGGGTCGCGAGTTCTCGGTAGCCATATTTTTATAGGCCGAACGTACCACCTCCAAGACGCTCGAAGCACGTCCACGAGACCCTCTTTCGCTATCTTTCCGGGGCGCTCGGAGGCGCTGATCGGCCCTGAGCCAGACTCGGGGCTTCACTACGAGGGGGAGGGAGTCCTGGTGAGAAGGGGGGATGGCTTCTTGGGCGGGGGCGTCGGACTGCTGCTCGTGATCGCGGCCGTGCTGGGCTTCAGCGCGAGCGCGTTCGCCGCAAGCACGACCTACACGCCCGGGGGAGGCTCCGAGCAGAAGTTCGTCGTGCCCGCGGGCGTGACCCACATCGAAGTGACCGCCATCGGCGCCGCCGGCGGGTCCACCGTGGGCGGCGCTGGCGGCTCAGGGGCGAACGTCACCGCGACGCTCACAGTCACTCCCGGGCAGACCCTCTACGCCGACTTCGGCGGCGGGGGTGCCGGCGCCGACGGCGGCGGCGAAGGGGGCGGCGCCTCCGACCTTCGCACCGAATCAGGCACGCTCTCCTCGCGCCTCGTCGTCGCAGGTGGCGGCGGCGGTGAAGGCCTTAGCTGTAAGGAAGGGTCCAATATCGAAGGTGGCCCCGGCGGGGACGCCTCCGGCGAACGCGGGGAAGAAGGCCTCAGCTGTAGGGGGGAGGAAGGGTTCTCGGTGGGCGGCGGCGGTGGGACCCAAAGCGCTGGAGGCGAAGGCGGGCGTGCCAGCCCAAGGAGTCTCGGCGAAATGGGGGGCGAAGGTGAACTCGGTCAGGGTGGCAACGGCGGCTCCTGCGGCGGGGGCGGAGGAGGCGGCGGCTACTACGGCGGCGGGGGCGGCGGGGGCGACGAACTCGTCATTTGCGGTGGTAGCGGCGGCGGCGGCGGCTCGAGCTACATCACCCCCGGCGCGAGACCAAGCGGGAACTTCGCCTCGGGCGCGGGTGAACCGCAGGAGGTCGTGATCACCTACACCGCCCCGGTCACCGGCCCGACCGGCCCGACCGGAGCCACGGGCCCGACCGGCGCGACCGGGGAAACGGGACCGACCGGACCGGCGGGGTCGAGCGGTGCGGGTGGGGTCACGGGCGCGACCGGACCGAGCGGACCCACGGGTGAAACCGGTCTGAGAGGAGCCACGGGTGCGACCGGACCAAACGGGGTGACCGGAGCGACGGGAGCCCGAGGACCCGCGGGTGCAACCGGACCCACGGGAGTGACAGGCCCCGCCGGGCCGAACGGCAAAGAAGGCCCCGCCGGCAAAACCGGAGCGACCGGTCCCACCGGAGCAACTGGAGGCAAGGGCCTCACTGGAGCAACTGGCGCAACCGGAGCAACGGGAGCGACCGGTCAGCCGGGCAAGGAAGGGTCGAAAGGCTCAACCGGCGCGACGGGCCAAGCGGCGATCGCCCCCTTTGCAAGCTCTGGAAGTGTGCCGAACGGCTACTGCCTGAACTTCACAGGGCTCGAAGGAAGAGGCCAAGGACCCTGCCCGCCAAAGACGAGCGGCTATTCCGGTAGTGAACTGTTGGCAGGTCCCGCACCTGCAGGGGGGGAGACGGTTACAAACCTCTACGCCACGACGAGCGCAGTTGTGAGCAGCAACGAATCGGTGCTCGTCTCGGTGATCGACAACTCAAGCGGCGCGACCCTTCTCTCGTGCACGGTCACCTCGGCGAGCAAGGGTGCCTGTTCGAACGCGTCGGGGACGGGCACGGCGGCTCCCGGCGACTACCTCGAGGTCAAGCTCGCCGGCATCGGAGCTCGCTGGTGCCCCGGGCAGTGGCGAGTGACGTTCCGCTTCTGATGCCATCCACCAATCCAAGAGCGAGGGTAATAGCTGTCCGCTTCGGGCGGGTGCGAGCGGCGCTGCTTCTAGCACTCCTCGGCGCCGTCTCATCGACGGGCGTGATAGGGGTCTTCACGGCGGCTGCGAGTGCGTCGCCGGGCACCGCCTACGTCACCAACGTGGTCAGCAACTCCGTCACGCCGATCGCTCTGGCGACGAACGAAGCCGGTCCTGAAATCAAAGTCACCGGTGGCGCGCTGGCGATCGCGATCGCCCCGGACGGCAAGACCGCCTACGTCACGAGTTGGGCCGTCTCCTCGGTCACCCCGATCGACCTGGCGACGAACACGCCCGGCCCTGAAATCAAAGTGGGCGGCCACCCGGACGGAATCGCGATCACACCAGATGGCAAGACCGCCTACGTCGCCAACGAAGCTGGCGACTCGGTCACCCCGATCGACCTGACGACGAACGAAGCCGCCAAAGCAATCGCTGTGGGCGCCAGACCGCGCGGCATCGCGATCACCCCGGACGGCAAGACCGCCTACGTCGCCAACGAGAACAGCAACTCGGTGACGCCGATCGACCTGACGACGAACGAAGCCGGTGAAGAAATACCGGTGGGCAGCGAACCCATCACCATTGCCATCGCCCCGGACGGCAAGACCGCCTATGTCACCAACAACTTCAGCAACTCGGTGACGCCGATCGAAGTGGCGAGCGACAAAGCCGGACCGGAAATCACCGTCGGCAGCAGCGAACCCCGCGAACCGTTCGGGATCGCGATCACCCCGGACGGCAAGACCGCCTACGTCACCAACATCGACAACAACTCGGTGACGCCGATCGACCTAGCCACTAAGAAAGCCGGTACAGAAATACCGGTGGGCAGCGAACCACTCGGGATCGCGATCACGCCGGACGGCAAGACCGCCTATGTCGCCGTCGGCGACAACGATGCGGTCACGCCGATCGACGTCGCGACGAACAAAGCCGGCAAAGAAATACCCGTGGGCACCAAGCCGTTTGCGATCGCGATCACGCCGGCCCCCGAACCGACCGGAGCGGCCGGCCCCACTGGCGCGACCGGAGCGACCGGGGCGACAGGGCCGCAGGGCGTGACCGGCCAAACCGGTCCGACCGGAGCCACGGGCCCAACCGGAGCCACCGGCCCAACCGGAGCCACGGGCCAGGGCGGTGCAACCGGACCTGAGGGCGTGACCGGAGCGACTGGAACCCGGGGATCCACCGGTGCAACAGGACCCGCTGGACCCACCGGAGCAGGCGGAGTCGCGGGAGCGACGGGGCCCGCCGGGGCGAGCGGCAAAGAAGGCCCCGCCGGCAAAACCGGAGCGACCGGCCCAACGGGAGCAGCCGGAGCCAAGGGCCTCGCGGGTGCAACTGGAGCAACGGGGGCGACTGGTCAGCCGGGCAAGGAAGGGTCGAAGGGCTCAACCGGCGCGACGGGCCAGGCGGGGACGGCGGCGATCGCCTCCTTTGCAAGCTCTGGAAGCGTGTCGAACGGCTACTGCCTGAACTACACAGAGCTGGAAGGAAAGGGCCAGGGACCCTGCCCGGCAAAGGCGGGCGGCTATTCCGGTAGTGACCTATTGGCAGGTCCCGCACCTGCGGGGGGAGAGAGGGTCACGGACGTTTATGCCACGACGAGCGCCGTTCTGGGCAGCAACGAATCGGTGCTCGTCTCGGTGATCGACAACTCGAGCGGAGCGACGCTTCTCTCCTGCACGGTCACCTCGGCGAGCAAGGATGCCTGCTCGAACGCATCGGGATCGGGCACGGCGGCTCCCGGCGACTACCTCGAGGTCAAGGTCACGGGCATCGGCTCCCGCTGGTGCCCGGGGCAGTGGCGGGTGACGTTCCGCTTCTGATCGTTTCGATCCTGCAGTAAGCCGCGGGCACGCGCCACACGCTGTACGCCCCGGACGCTGATCCCGAGTTGCCCTCGGGGGCAGGGCGTGCCACATACTCCGCGCATGAGCGCCAGGACCGTATGGTCGGCCGAGGAGACGGTCATCTGGCACGACCTCGAGTGCGGCGCCTATCGCACCGACCTGCCGCTGTGGCTCGAGCTCGCTGCGGCCACCCCGGGCGCCCCGGTGCTCGAGGTCGGCTGTGGCACCGGTCGCGTGGCGCTCGCGTTGGCGCGTGCAGGGCATCCCGTGACGGCCGTCGACGTGGACGCCGCGCTGCTGGGCGAGCTCACCCGGCGCGCTGGCGCGCTCCCGGTGGAGGTCGTGAACGCGGACGCACGCGGGCTCGACCTGCCCTTGCGCCGCTATGCGCTGTGCGTGGCCGCCCTACAGACGATCCAGCTCTTCGGCGGAGCCGGCCCCCGTGCGCGCTTCCTCGCGGCTGCGCGCGAGCATCTGCGGCCCGGGGGCGTGCTCGCCTGCGCGATCGTCTCCGCGATCGCGTCCTACAGCGTCGCGGACGGGGACAAGCCGCCGCCCGCCGACCACGTCCGCCGTGATGGCCGCCTGTACGTCAGCCACGCCACGGCCATGCGGGTGCTGGCACGGACGATCGAGGTCAGGCGCTGGCGTTTCGCCATCGGCGAGGGCGGCCGTAGCGACGTGCTCGAGCCTTCAGGCGTGGAGGTGCTGCGGCTCGCGCGCTTCACGGCCACCCAGCTCGAGCGCGAGGCTCGCGCCGTCGGCCTCACACCTCTTCCGCGACGTCTGATCCCCGCAACGGACGAGTTCCTCGGCAGCGAGGTGGTGGTGCTCCGAGCGTGAGCCCCGGAGGCGTGCGGCCACGGTCACACTCTGGTCAGACGGCGACGGGCGGTGGCGCGCAGCCGACGGTCGAGTTCCGGGGCCCGTCGCAGGAGCTCGTGGAGTGCGGAGGCGGGAAGCACGAGCAGCTGCAGGGGCGTCACGGCGACGACGTGCGCGGTCCGCGCGTACCCGAACTCCGCTCCCCAGTCGAGCGCCGCGAGCTCGCCGAAGTGGTCGCCGGGGTCGAGCGTCCCGAGGGCCTGCTCATCGTTTCGCACCGCCGCTTGGCCGCTGAGGATCGTGTAGAAGTGACGGGTCCCCTCCCAGCGGGTGATGACCGGCTCACCTGCCTCGGCTCGCTGCTCGCCCGCCGACTTGACGACGATCTCGATGGCGGCGTCGTCGAGATCGGCGAACAGCGCGATCCGCCGGACGGCCTCGCGGTCGAAGACGCCGGTGTCGCCCCACCCGCGTGAGACGTCGGCGCTGGCGTCGTCATAGGCGCGAAGGGAGACCGGCGCGGCGACCTTCGGCTGGGGAGCCGAGGCGAACCATGACAGCGCGGCGTCGACGTCAGCCGGACCGCTCGTGTGGTTCATGACGCACAGGCGGATCGCGTAGCGGCCGCCGAGCTTGGTCGAGGACAGCAGACCACGCCCAGTCGCCTCGAAGCCACGGACGAGCTCTGCGTTGAGCTGCGCGAGCGTGTCCTCGTCCTCGACGCCGACAAACCTGCGCCGAAAGCACACGATGCCGAGCGACGCGGGCGACATCAGCTCAAGGGTCGCTGACGCTCGCACCTGCTCCTCGGCCGAGTGAGCGAGATCGATCGCGCGATCGATCGCCTGCCGAAACGCCTCGAGTCCAAAGTAGTTGATCGACAGCCAGATCTTCAGCGCCCGCGCGCCGCGCGTGAGCTGGACGCCGCGATCAGCAAAGTTGACCTCCTCGCTCTTGTAGTCGGCGAGGTAATCGGGGTCGATCGTGAACGCCTCCTGGAGTCGACGGCCATCGCGCACGAGCACGCAGCCGCACTCGACGGGCTGGTAGAGCCACTTGTGTGGATCGAGCGTCACCGAATCGGCGCCCTCGATGCCGGCCAGCGCATCGCGGCCCCGCTGGGTCAAGCTGGCAAAACCCCCGTAGGCGGCATCGACGTGAAGCCACAGGCGCTTGTCGCGGCAGAGGTCAGCGAGGTCATCCAGCGGGTCGACGGCGCCGGTGTTCGTCGCCCCGGCGTTGGCCGCCACGATCAAGGGCTGCCGGCCGGCCCGGACATCGGCCTCGATCGCGCCGGCCAGCGCATCCAGCCGGATCCGGTGGGCGTCATCCGTCGGGAGCACGCGCAGCTGGTCGGGACGAAAGCCGATCAGCCGGGCGGCCCGCGCAACCGAGGAGTGGGTCTGATCGGCGACGTAGGCGACCGCGAGGTCTGACCCCGCCCCGACAAGCGACTCCCGCGCGCACGCCAGCGCGGTGATGTTCGCGGCCGAGCCTCCACTGACGAGAATGCCCGCCGCCTCGGGGGGATAGCCGATCCACTCCTTGAACCAGTCGAGCACCGTCAGCTCGAGTTGGCTGGGGCCGGCGGCCGACATCCACGAGCCGACGTCGATGTCGAGCGCGGCCGCGATCAGGTCGCCGAGCGCACCGGCGAACGTGCTCGAGGCCGGGATGAAGGCGAAGTAGCCAGGATGGGCGAGCCGGCTCATCGGCCCCAGGACGTCCCTGTCGAGCTGGGCAAGCAGTTCATCCCAGCCGCGCGGCTCGATCGGTGCCGGCCCCAGCAGCCGCGCTCGGAGCTCCTCGCCCCGCCCGCGCCGCATCGCCGGGATCGTGGTGTCGGTCAGCTGATCGACGAGCAGATCGACCGTGCTGTAGCCGATCTCTCGCATCGCCTCCTTCGACGATCCGAGGGGATCCCGGTCGAGACTCGCGGCGAGGTGCCTCTCCGATGCGGAGCTTCCCGCCGACGGGGGTGACCCGTGCTCCACGCACGGCATCGTATACGCGCCCCTATTCGCCCACGAATCTCGCGTGACCGTCGCGTACTCCGGGAACCTGGGCGGGCCACGGGCCCGCGACCCCGGTCACGCAACGGCGCGCAGGCGCTTGTAGGGCGCGCCCCTGAGCTCGCGCACGAGCGCGTCGACGACGCCCTCCTCGTCGTCCTCGCGGCCGTCGGTGACCGCCCCGATCACCGCTCGCTTGCGCTCGAGCAGGGTCGCGATGGTCTCATCGACCGTGCCCGCAGCGAGGATGTAGGAGGCGTTGACCGAGTCCTCCTGGCCGATCCGGTGACAGCGGTCCTCGGCCTGATCGTGCTTGGCGGGCGTCCAGTCGAGCTCGAGGAAGACCACGTTCGAGGAGCGGGTCAGGGTGAGCCCCTGTCCTGCGACCTCGATGGAGCAGATGAGGAGCTGGTTCCCGGGCCCATCCGGTGCCTGGAAGGCGCGCAGCGCGACGTCCCGGGCCGCGTGGCTGTCCTCACCCAGGATGTGGAGTGCCGAAGGGAAGCGTCCGAGCAGCGCCCGCTGGATCTCGCGGTGGTGGGCGAACACGACGAGCCGCTCGCCCGAGGAACAGAAGTCATGGATCCAGGCGAGCGCGGCCGCGAGCTTGCCGCGCGCGGCAAGCAGCTTGAGCGCGTTCAGGCGCACGAGACGCTCGGCGCGCAGCGCCGCCGCGACCTTCGCCCGGAGCTCGCCCAGGTCGAGCGGCTGGCTCTGAAGCCATGCGATCAGATCGCGCTCGGCGAGCCGATACTCGGGCTCGTTGTCGAGCTCGACCGGCACGATCGCGCGCCTCTTCGGCGGCAGCTGCGGCAGGACGTCCGCCTTCAGGCGACGCACGAAGCAGCGCGAGCGAAGATGCCAGTGCAGGCGCAGGTGGGCATCGGGCCCGCGGAAGCGCTTGCCGAACTGTGCACCGGAGCCAAAGTCCCCGAGCCGCCCGAGGATCCGCAGCTGCGAGATGAGCTCCGCGGGGCGGTTCATGACGGGCGTGCCGGTGAGGGCGAGCACGAGTCCGTCGTGGGGCAGGACAGCGGAGAGTCGTTGAACCGCCCGCGTTCGCTTGGCCGCGGCGTTCTTGCAGTAATGGGACTCGTCGAGCACGAGCGCCCGGGGCTCGAGGCTCCGCAGCTCGTCCAGCCGCGCGGCCACGATGTCGTAGTTCACGACGGTGATCTCCGCGCCCGCGGCCAGGCTAGGAGGGGTCGGCGTTCGGGCGGGCGGGGCCGGTACCCGCGAGTGTCTGGACGCTGCGATCCGGTAGCCAGCGCTCGAGCTCGCGCAACCAGTTGAGCTTGAGGCTGGCCGGACACACGACGACTGCCGGATACGCAGAGTCGGCCTCGATCGCGGCAAGGGCCTCGATCGTCTTGCCGAGACCCTGCTCGTCGGCCAGGAGCGCTCCGCCGCTGGGCGAGCAGGTATCTCACCCCGGCGCGCTGGAACGGCTTGAGCTCGCCGCCGAGGCCGCGAACGTCCAGCTGCGCGTCCGTGGCGCCCGACAGCGCCACGATCCCGGCGGCCCGGGCGTGCTGCTCACGGACCTCCTGCAGCAGCTCGAGCGCCTCGGGAGCGACCCAGACCTCGCGGGAGGCAATGAAGTGGTCGAGCTCGGGCACGCAGAACGGGTCGGCGCGGATCGCCGGGAGCCGCGCGTGCTCGCCCTCCTGGCCGCGTCTGGGCCTTCGCGGGAGCGCTCCCTGCAGGGCGGCGAACGCCTCGAGTAGCGACGGATCGTGTCCGGGTGCGAGCACGAACGTCGGGTCCTCGTGAACGGTCGACAGCTCGAGCACCGCCGGTGGCGCCGGCCGCCCGTCGGTAAGGGCCGCGATGCAGCGCCTCGCAGCCCCACTCATCCAGCCGTCGAGCTGCTCCTCGATCAGCCGCCATGAATCGAGCGTGAGCGGCACGGTCGCTCCGCCCGGCGCGCTCCTGGCCTGTTCGCGCAGCACCCGCGGCAGGCGGGCGATGTCGCCGAGCAGCAGGAACACGGGCTCCTCGCTGGGGCCCTCGACCTCGATGTTGCCGTGCCAGGTGCTTGCGTGCTCGAGCCATGCCGTGACCCGTGGGTCGACGCTCGCGTCCTCGAGCTGCGGACAGCAGCTCGAGCAGCAGCTTCGCGTCGCGCTCGTCGGCCGCGAGCCCGAGCGTGCCTTCAGGACCCTCGAGCGCACGCAGGCCGGCCTGACCGGCCAGCACGCGCGCAAGCGGCGCGTGCTCGGGCGCGACGAGGATCCAATGCCCGCCGCGACGGTCGCGGCGAAACTCGATGTCGTAGCGCTCATCACGATTGCGGACCGCGGTCTGCTCGCGGTCCGCGGCGCTGCCCGGCCTGCCCTGCGCGGGCGCTGTGCGCGAGGAGCGCGCGGCCGGCGGCATCGCTGAGCCGCACGCGCGTGGTTCGCGCGCGCAGCTCTTCGACCATGCTGCGCGGACCGATCGTCGATCGGAACGAGCGCGCGGCCGATCGCGGGCAGGCAGCGGGCCTCAGGGTGCTCGAGCAGCTCAGCTACGGCCTCGGGCGCAGTGTCGGTGGCGAAGCTGAGCCACCAGTCCTCGTCGGGCCGCGCGAGATCGATGAGGCACTCATCCGCGCGACGTCTCGCCCGCCGGCGCCCGATCGCGCGGGCGAGCGCCTCGCTGACCTCGGGCTCGCCTGGCAGGCTCGCCAGCAGGCGCGCGAGCGCCTCCGCCTGCTCGGGTTCGAGCGGGAGGCACCACACACGTTGCGTCCGGATCCCAGCGGCGGCCCGGGATCGCCCGCAGGAGTTGGCGCAGGCGCTCGTCGTAGGGAAAGCGCAACACGGCCTCGCCGCGAGCCATCGAGGCTGAGAAACGGAGCTCAGACATGGCGGACCACGATATGCGCCGGAGTGGATAAGCCCGGCCCTTGCGAGTTCGCGCCCCCGGGCTGGCGGCTCGCCGCAGAAACGTCACGGTGGGCGTATCCTCGACCTCCGTGGCCGACACGACCGAGCTGAGCCGGGACACCTGGCGCTCGTTCTTCGATGAGCTGAGCCGAACCCTCGCGACCACGCGGGCGACGGTCGAGATCGACGCTCCCGGGCTCGGCGCCCAGCTCCAGGCCGAGGATCTCGTGCTCGCCGGCATCACCTACGACGATCGCGACGACATCCTCGTCGTGGCCCTTTCTCCCGGCGGTCCCGCCGAGTCCCTGGAGCACTTCGTCTCGGGGCCGAGACGGATATCGGTCGAGACTTCCCAGGGGGTCGTCCCAGCGGCCATCGAGGTCGAGGACGCCGAAGGCCAGCTCACGCTCGTACGCCTGGACGCGGCCCCTTCGCTGCCGGCCGGGTAGAGCCCGAGTCGGGCCGATCTGGGCTCTGTCATCGGTGGACGAATCCTTAACAAGGCCCCCGACACCGTCGTCGTCGCGATCGACGACGTGATCCACCGGTCTTCCTGCGCCGCGCTGTAGGTGCCCTCACTGGCGCAGGTCAACCGGCCGCAGCACGCCGCCGTTGGAGGCCAGTTCGAGCAACCTGAAGCTGCCGATCCTACGAGGCACGGTGACAGCGAAGAAGCCTTCCACGACCGGTACGTCTGTCGGCAGCCCTCTCATCGCTGACGCGTTGTCGGTCTGAAGGCGGACACGAGCTGCTCCAACGGCGGCGATACCGATGAATACGCGCGAGCCGTTGGGGCCGGCGCTCACGAGCGGGATGCCTGGCTTCAGTGGATGCCCTGTCCAAATCGGATCACTCGTGCCGCCGCCGGCGACCTCACCATGGGGCAGCGGCACCGGAAGTTCATAGATGTACAGCGTCTGTACGCGGGCCGCCGTCGCGCGACCCTGCCCGAGCCGCCACCGTGCCCGCCGGAGCACACCAGCGGGACGATTCCTGGCGAGTTCCTCGGCGCGAGCCAGCTGTAAGTGCGCGCACACGGCGGGATCAGCCACAGATTCTTCGCGCGGTCCGACAGCGACGAGGAGCTTGAGATGCGGGCTGACGGCGATCGTTCTGAGCGTGCTGGCAAAGAGGACGCCTTGTACTCGCGACCGGGCCAGCGCTGCGAGAGTGCCGGCCTGCTCGCCGGGTGATACGGGTGTCTTGAGCGATGGCAGGACCTCGGCGATCTCCACCAGAGGCGTCCCCTGGGCGAGCGCGAGGCCAGTAGTCGACGGTTTGACCAACCGGCAGGCCGGTTGGCCTGCTGTTTGGATCTCGGCATGAACGGCCAGCTCGTCTCCCTGGGTCGCGAGGCTCTTGCCGTCGATGAGGCGAGTAGCGGCGAGCGCACCGGCGCTGATCACGAGCATCGCGATAGCAACGAGCGCCCAAGTGCGCCTATGGCCGCCCCACAGCCACGGGGCACGGCTGCTGCGCCGGGCGCGAACGGCGCGCATGAGCTGGCGCTCGAGCTCGTCGGTTGCCTGGCTCACGTTTCCTCCTTCAAATTGGCTCGAAGCCTGCCCAGGCCGCGGTGCACTCTCTGTCGGACGACCTGCTCGGAGCACTTCAGCCGTGCCGCGATCACTCCGTACTCCTGTTCCTCGACAACCCTCGCGAGAAGTGCGGCCCTCATCCCCTCGGGCAGCTCGTCGAGCGCCCGTACCAGGGAATCGCCTCCGCTATCCGCCAGGTCATCGAGGTGAGCGAGGTCAGCGTCCTCGAGCACGATCGGTTCCATTCCCAGCCGGCGCCGAGCCGTCTGCTCGATCTTGCTTCGGCGAAGGCTTTCGCGCAGCTTGTTGCGAGCGATCCCAAACAGCCACGCAGAAGCAGGTCCGGTGGGCTCAAAGGCGCCCGCGCTGACCACGACCGCAGCGAACGTCTCAGCGGCGAGATCGAATGCAAGCTCGCGATCCGCCACGCGGCGGTCGAAGAACGTGATGACCGCGGGCAGGTGCTCGCGGTAGAAGACAGAGAACGCCTCCTCGTCGCCGCCTGCAATCAGGCGCAGGACCCCGGAGTCGGTGTTTCTCGCCGGGTCCACTACACCGCATATTGCTTGGGGCCTCCGGTTTGTGACCGGTCTGGCCTGACCCTTGCCGGTGGTTGGCCGGCGGCCCCATGGGCGTAGTCTCTCCCGCATGAGGGGTAGGACCGCAGCACGTGTGTGTGGGGTGGTCGCGATTCTGGTCGGGCTCGGTGCGGGTGCCGGCGAGGCAGTCGCGGAAGCGTCCTTCGGGCCCTTCGCCAACCCCCGGGCCGTGAACATCGAAGGCGACTCGGCGAGCGCCGAGGAGCCGTTCATCAGCTCCGATGGGCACTACCTGCTGTTCAACAGCTCCGAGCAGGAAGAAGCCTTCAGGCTGCAGTACGCGACCGCGGCCGGACCAGGGACGTTCGCCTTCCAGGGCGAAATCCTCGGCGAAGAAATCAACGTGAGCGGCGCCCTGTCGGGAGCGCCGTCGCTCGACGACGAAGGCAACCTGTTCTTCACCACCAACCGGAGCTACTTCGAAACGCTCTCGACGATCTACGCGGGCAGCTTCTTCGGGGGCTCCGTCACCGGAGTACACGTCGTAAAAGGGATCTCCGGCGCGCACGCGGGGTTGATCGACTTCGACGCCGGAGTCAGCCCCGACGGTCAGATGCTGTACGTGAGTGTCGGAGACTTCGGCGGCGGCTCGGCACCGTCGAGTGCGAGTCTGGTCGCCTATGAACGTCTCCCGAACGGGAGCTTCGCCGTTGCGCCGAACAGCGCGAGCGAGCTCAACTCGGTCAACCAGACCGCTGGGCTGGTATACGGCGCAGCGGTGACCGGCAATGAACTCGAACTGTTCTTCACCGCCGCCTCGCCCAATCAGGGCGCGGAACCTTCGATCTACCGCTCCGTCCGCTCGCGCACCTCGGAACCGTTCGTGTTCGTCGAACACATTGCGGCCATCACACCCTTCGCGGAGGCGCCGTCGATCAGCACCGATGGCACGACCCTCTACTACCACAAGAAGGTTGGCTCGGAAGTTCACATCATGGATGTCACCCGCGAACGCTTTGATGAAAGCGCGAAGGTGGTGCGTGTGAAGCCCGCGAAAGGACCGGCGGCGGGCGACACCGGGCTGAAGATCTACGGATCCAATCTCACGGCGGTCGTGGGGGTCAAGGTGGGTGGCGCCGAAGCGAGTGAGGTGCACGTTGTCTCCTCCGGAGAGGTGACCGCCGTCAGCCCGCCGGGCGCCAGCGGCCAGCAGCCGGTCGCCGTCGTCACCGCCCAAGGCTCGAGCCCGCCCGAGCCGAAAGCCGTGTTCAAGTACGCCTCGCCGACGATCACCTCGCTCAGCCCACAGACCGGCGCGCGGGCCGGGGGCACGCCGGTCACCTTGACGGGAACGGGTTTCGCCCCCGGAGTGGGCGCCACTGCGATCGACTTCGGCAAGGGCGTGGCCAGCGATGTTGACTGCACCGGCACGACGACCTGTACGGCCGTCACCCCGTCCGCGATCGCAGAGGCCCCACAGGTGAAGGTGCGAGCCCTGGTGAATGGCGCGAAGAGCAAACCGACGACGTTCACGTACTCGACTCAGACGGTTGCTGCGAGCCCGCGGCGCGCCGCCAGGCGCTCCTCGGCGTAGGCGCGGGCAGCCTCCACATCGCCGGTCGCGAAGGCCGCGATGTCGGCGAGCGTGACGATCCGCCCGGCGCCGCCCCATGTCCCGTCGGGGATCTCCGGCGTGAATACCCAGACCCGGGAGGGGTCGCGGTCGTGGGCTCCCTGCTCGGCGTCGAGCACGGCCTCGGTGATGCTGTGGACCATCGCCTGGCGGCGCTCGGCGTCGTATTGGCCCTCGGGTACCGAGGCGATGAAGCGGTAGCGCGGAGCGGCGGCCGGGGAGCCGGCGACGTACACATGCTCCGGACGGTGGACGAACAGCCACGCGATCGAGCGGACCTGTGGATTCGTCGGATCAGCGCCCTCGTTGATGATCAGCACGTCGGTGAG
The DNA here is from genome assembly GCA_963846255.1 of uncultured Solirubrobacteraceae bacterium. Classification (GTDB taxonomy): domain Bacteria; phylum Actinomycetota; class Thermoleophilia; order Solirubrobacterales; family Solirubrobacteraceae; genus Palsa-744. The sequence continues at coordinate 1,408,853 of CAWJVE010000002.1, read as the reverse complement.
CTGGGCGAGCAGCTGCTCCTCGGCCTCGGGCCGCAGCGCTCCGTGGGGGATGTATGCGTCGAGCATCGGCATGTTGGCGCCTCCTTCCGGCCGCGTGGGGCCGGGTCGAAAAGTCGCTCTTTTTAGAAGAGGGACCGTGTCGGGCACGACCATACACGATGTCACTTCGCTTATGCAAGCGATATGCTCCAGACATGAAGCGGACCGCTCTCGCGGACCATCCCTGCTCGATCGCCCGCACGCTGGACGTGGCGGGGGAGTGGTGGTCGCCGCTGATTTTGCGCGACGTCACCTACGGCGTCAGGCGCTTCGCGGAGATCCAGGCCGACCTCGGGATCTCGGCCAACGTGCTCACCGACCGCCTCGAGAGCCTCCTCAGCGAGGGACTGCTGGAGAAGCGCGTCTACCAGCAGCGACCCGAGCGCCACGAGTACGTCTTGACCGAGAAGGGCGCGGACCTGGTCCCGGCCCTGGTCGCCCTGATGCAGTGGGGAGATCGCTGGAAGTGGAAGGGCGGGGTCGGCCCGGTGCAGGTGCTGCACGAGGACTGCGGTCACGAGATCACGGTCGAGCTGCGCTGCGAGCACTGCGGGTGCGAGCTGCCCGTCGACAGCCTCCGCGCCCGTGCCCGCCGCGGGGTGACCAAGGCCCCTACGGGGGAGGCCCCCGGGCGGCTCTCGGCAGCGCGGCTGACCTCGTCGCCTGACGGGGTTCGTCTGGCCGAAGAGCCGACCCAGGCGTCGCCGTCGTAGTACCCGCCACTGCCGTCGCCCGCGGCGGACCGTCACTTCGGTGGCGACGCATCGGCTGCGGAGTCGAATCGTGCACCTAGCATGGACATGTGCTTAGGCCGCTGCTCAAAGGACTGCCGCTCAGGCGATTCGCACACGGCTTTCCGATCATGGGAGTGCTCTCGGCCGCTGAGATCGCCGTGTTGGCCTCGACACATCTCGCCATGCTCGACGGCGCCGAGCGTCGCCGGCTGGTGGCCCTCCTTGGACAGGCGCGCGGGCGACCGGGCTCTCTGAGCGACGACGAGCGAGATGAGCTCAGGGGTCTGCTGGCGACCCTTCAGCCACGCCTGTTCTTCGGTTCGGCCACGAAGCGGCTCAGCCCGCTGCCGGTGCCCAAGCGTCTGCTCTACGGTCCTCGCGGGAGTTCGGCCCGAGGTGCGGCGGCTCAGCGTCGCTGAGGCCGCCGCGCGTCCAGCACGAGGGCGAGGATCTCGGGGGTAACCGAGACCTGCCTAACCTCGCGACAAGCCCTCGACCCAACCGGAGGGAGAACCGATGACAGACACGACCACATCCGCTCCGACGCGCCGCGACCCCGAGCTTCTCGGGCAGACCGTGGTCGTGATCGGCGGGAGCTCGGGCATCGGGCTGGCAACAGCCACACGCGCACGCACCGAGGGCGCCGACGTGATCATCACCGGGCACCGCCCCGGCGAGGCCCTGCAGCGGGCGGCGCACGACCTCCAAGCGCTCAGTAGCGCCGCCTTCGACGTCAACGACCCGGCTGAGCTCAAGCGATTCTTCACCGGCCTGCCGAAGCCGGTCGACCACGTCCTGGTCACGGCCGGCGGTCCCCACTACGGGCGCCTGCTCCAGATGACGTCCGACGAATTGCGCCACGCCCTCGGTGACAAGCTCGTGCTCGCCGTCGAAGTCGCCCGTAATGCCGCCGAGGGGGTCAGGCCGGGAGGGACGTTGCTGTTCATGACGCCGGAGGGCGCCCGGCCGGCCGTCGGCTCAGGAACCGAGTTGACGGTGGCCGCCGCGATTCCCGCGCTGGTGGCCAACCTCGCGCTGGAGCTCGCCCCGGTGCGCGTCAACCTGATCGCCGCCGGCTTCATCGACACGCCGCTGTCGGCGGCCGTGCTCGGCAGTGACCTCGAAAAGCGCCGCGAGGAGCTGCGCGCGACGCTTCCGATCAGGCGTGTAGTCGAGGCTGAGGACGTCGCCGCGCTCGCCCTTCACATCATGAGCAACACGGCCTTGACGGGGGCGACCTACAACATCGACGGCGGCCAGAGGCTCGTCTCACCACTTCGGCGGCGTCCATCAGGCGCTTCTTGGCGGCCCTCGACCTGGTGAGCGCTCGCCGGATGCGCGCCTACGGCCCCGAGTTCGAGCGGGCCCAGACGCTCCTCGAGCTGGCGAGCCTCGCCCGCGCGATCTACGCCGAGGACCTCGAGAACGGGTACGTGACGGTGCTCGGCGAGATGGTCTCCGGCGGCGTCGTCCGATGCTGAGCTCGGGGGGGAGGTCGTAGCGCGCATACAGCCGTGGGTCGACATGGTCGCAGGCCAAGCTGCGAGAGCTCCTCGCGGGATCGCCATTCGAGCGCGGTCGCGCCCGCCGAGCGATATTGCGTTCGCGATCGTCGCGCTCTATCTCGGCGTGGACATGCTCAGTCACCTTGAAGGTGAGCGCGCGCGCGCCGAGTCACTGCTCGCACTCGGTGAGCGCTACGCACCGCTCTCTCGCGGCGCTGTTGCCTGCTCGAGCGCGAGAGAGCGTCCTGATGGGCGCCGACGCGGGGCTCGACCTCGTCACCGGCGCGTTCAGCTACTCCGGTGCTCGCATCGCCGAGCGACTGCTCGATTCCGGACGCAGCGGTGAGGACGCTCACGTTTCATCCCAACCGGTCGCACCCGCTTCACGGACGAGTACAGGCCCTGCCCTACCGCTTCGATGACCCCGTCGCTCTCGCTGCAGAGCCTCGCGGGAGTGACGCACCCTCTACAACACCTACTGGGTTCGCTTCGACCACGGACACAACTACCTTCGCCAACGCGATCGCCAACTCGCGCGCGCTGTTCTGCGCGGCCCAGCGCGCGGGCGTGAACGCGCATCGTCCACATCAGCATCGCCAACCCATCGCGTCGAATCAACGCTTCCCTACTACCGGGCAAGGCTCTCGTCGAGCTCGCGCTCGCTGAGGCCGGCGTTCCGTATTCGATCGTCAGGCCCACCTTCGTCTTCGGCGGCGACCGCGACGTGCTCGTCAACAACATCGCTGGATCCTGCGACGGATGCCGGTCTTCGCGCTGCCGGGCCTAACTGGGTCAGTCCGGCAGGCTGGAAAGAAACGCGAGCAGGCGCTCGTGGAACAGCTCTGGGCGCTCGCGATGCGGCCAGTGGCCGGCGCCGTCAGCGATCACCACTTCGCAGCTGGCGTCGAAGAACTCGACGGAGCGAGAGAAGAGCTCCGGCGGCACGATGTCAGCCGTGCCGCCGACCACAAGCCCGGGTACCGAGATCCGCCCGAGGAGGTCACCTCGCGAGACATCGCGGTAGTAGCTGATCGCGCCCTCCAGCACCCTCGGATCGGCGAACGCTGCCTTCACGTCCGCCAGCGTGGCCTCCCGGCCCGGGCCCGACCACGTCGGCGCCCAGCGGCGCATGAGCACGTCGAGGTAGGCGAAGTCCTTGCGCCGCACGAGCCACGGGCCGCTCGGCAGGCGCAGCGTTATGAAGTGCCGGCCACCCCAGATCAGCGCGAGCGAGCGCTCGAGCAGGCGTAGGTGGGGGATCGCGACCGGGCAGATGGCGCGCACCCGCTCGGGCGCCATCGCGGCGGCGCGGTAGACGACCGAAGCGCCCCAGTCGTGGCCGACGAGCGTGGCCCGCTCGAGCTCCACTGCATCGAGTAGCCGAATCGCGTCCTCGCCGATCTCGTTGCCGCCGTAGGAGCGACCGGGGACGATCGTCTCGGGGTGATAGCCACGCAGGTAGGGGACGATCGTGCGAAAGCCGGCCGCGTTGAGCGCCAGGCGCGTGTCCTCCCAGCCCATCGGCGTGTCGGGGAAGCCGTGGAAGAGGACCACGGGCGGGCCCTGACCGGAGTCGCAGAAGCGGAAGGTCTGGCCGTGTGAGCTTGCGGTCGTGAAATCCATCGGCGGGTCCGCTCCTGCCGGCGTCCGCGGCCGGCGGGCGCCGGACTATAGAGGCGCCCGCCGTCCGTCGAGGTCAGGCCTTCAGCTGCTGTTCGATGGCTTCGTCGAAGTTCGCGGGTTCGCTGAGGGGTGACGACTGCACCAGTTTGGTCGCACCACCGGTGTGCCCGATCTCAAACGCCGGCGTCCCCGTCATCTTGTCCACTTCCGCAAGTTCCGCATCGCGGTTGACTTCTTCGTTGAACGTGGGGTCAGAGCGAGCCTTGTCCCACTCGGCCAGCTTCAATCCGGGAACCTGCTGCGCGAGCCCCCGCAGGTATCCCGCGTTGACGTAGCCGCTGTCCTCGGTGCCCTGCTCGTGGTAGAAGAGCTCGAGGTAATTCCACATCCTGTCCTGGCTTCCAGCCGCAAGCGCTGCTACCTGCTGTTCCTTGAAGATCTCCGGTTCGTGCGTCGCCGTTTCGAGCGACAGGTATTCGATCCTCAGCTCTCCCGGGCGCACCCAACGATTGATGATCGAAGGAAGCGGTCCGAGAGTGAATTTCCGGCAGATCGGGCACTCGAGGTCGCCGAAGTACTGGAGCGTGACGGGCGCCGTCGGGGAGCCAAGCGCGTTGCCGCTCTGAGGGATGCCCGTCAGAAGTCCGTCAACCTGGCGGACTATGGGAGCGCGCGAAGCCGCGTTGGCGCACCCCGACGCTGACTCGTCGGCTGCGCAATGTCCGCGACCGGAGCTGCCACAGGCCGTCGCGAGCACGATGACCGCGCCCGCCAGAACAAGCCGCCCCGCCACCATGTGTGTTCAAGCGGCGCCGTAGTGCCGCCGCGTTTCGCCGAACATGCGCCTGAAGGTGAATCCGTTCAGTGGCGCGCCGGGTCGGCCCAGCGCTGTTGGCTCGATCGCGAACGTCCAGGTGAAGCGGCAGCGATCGGCCCCGTCGGGCTCGACCACGTAGTCCTCCGCGAAGCGCTTGAAGAGGGGGAGGTTGGCGTGGGTGACGTAGAACGCCTGCCGGTGGGCGTCCTCCCAGATGAAGTAGCGCTCCTTGAGTTTGATCGCCCCTCCCAGCGACGCCGCCCGCCTGGTCGTGCCGACCCCAAAGGGCCGCTCGGAGGTCCAGCTCAACGACAGCCCGCGACACCACGCCAGCGGCGTGTCCGAGACCAGGTCGGCCCACACCGTCTCGGCCGAACGAGCGATCGCGAACGTGTCCGAGTAGCGCTCGGGCGCCGAAGCGAAGAAGCTCTCATCGACAGGCTCGAGAGTGGGCATGCGGTGGTTCGTCCCTTCGGTCGTTTGCCGGACAGCGGTCGCGGCCCTGGCCGTCCCCACCCGCACCTCCGCGCCGGTGGCCGGCGGGATCATGACACGCGCCCCACCGCGGCGAGCAGCGCCGTGCTTTGAGCAGGGGGCCGCTCGGAGTTGCCGGGAGGGCAGCCGTCGGAGGTCGGTTGTAACGCAGGGGTCGCTCACTGGACTGCGCTGGCGGCAGACCCCACGTCGAGTCCGAAGGAGAATCGTATGCATCGCATCGCACGTCTCGGAGCGGCAGCCATTGTCGTGCTGGCCGCCTGTGCAGGAGTCGCGACGTCCGCGTTTGGCGCGCGCGAGGCCCACGCCGCATCGGCCGAAGGGGGCGCCGTGTTCGTACAGAACGACCGCCTCGTAGGCAACCAGGTGGTCGCCTACAGCCGCTCGAACGCGGGCACGCTGACCCAGGTCGGGGTGTACGACACCGGTGGCAACGGCGGCCAGCTCGAAGGTTCCGTGGTGGACCACACCGCCTCCCAGGGAGCGCTCGCGCTCGACTCCGCCGACGGGCTCTTGTTCGCCGTCAACGCGGGCAGCAACACGATCTCGGTCTTCTCGGTCGCCGGCACGAGCCTGAAGCTCCGTCAGGTGATCGGCTCGGGCGGCGTCTTCCCGGTCAGTGTCACCACCAGCGAGGGGTACGTGTACGTGCTCAACGCCGGCGCCGGCGGATCGATCCAGGGACTCGTGCTGGACCGGGGGCAGCTGTACCCGATACCCGGCAACCACCGCAGTCTCGGCCTTCCTCAGGTCGCGCCGGGCTCGGGCGAACAGTTCACCCACACGCCGGGTCAGATCGCCTTCACGCCGAACGGCGAAAGGCTGATCGTCACGACCAAGGCTGCGGGGCAGTCGGTCGAGGTGTTCACTGCCCACACGCTGGCTCCGGCTCCTGTCGTCACATCGCTGCCCGGGGCCGTGCCCTTCGCCGTGACGTTCGATCGGCAGGGTCGCGTGTTGCTCACGGAGGCAGGCCCGAGCGCGTTCGCGAGCTTCTCGCTGGCCCTCAACAACCGGCTCTTCCAGCTCGACGCGGTGGACACCGAACAGGCGGCCACCTGCTGGGTGGCCGGCGCGGCCGGCTACTACTACACCTCCAACGCCGGCAGCGCGTCGGTGACGGGCTTCCAGGATGGCTTCGGCGGAGCGCTCACCAAGCTCGGCAACACCACGACCCACCCGGGAACCGTGGACGCGGCCGCGGCCGGACGCTTCCTCTACGTGCAGGGCGGCGGTCAAGGGACGCTCGACGAGTTCGAAGTCCAGCCGAACGGCTCGCTCGAGAGCATCGGCTCGCTGGTGGTGCCGGACGCGGTTGGCGGCGAGGGGATCGTGGCCACGGGCTGAGCGTGACAACGCCGAGCTCGGGGCACCCGCGCCACGCGCGTGTGCCCCGAGCAAGGGCGGCGTCCGCCTTGCCGTATTTGGCGCTCTTTGCGGCAATTTCCGTTGGCGCAGCGTCCGTAGTCCGTATGGGCCGCACCCATGGGAATAGCGTCGCCGGCGCGGACCCGCCCTTCCCCTGACGAACGCGAAGGAGTACAGGCCATGAGCACAAGCGCCACTCACGACGATGTAGCGCAGCAGGCAGCCGGCCAGGGGGTCGTGCACCCCTTTCAGCGGACCTTTGCAGAGCCGGAACTCACCGAGCTGCGCAGGCGAATAGCCGCGACGCGGTGGCCCGAGCGGGAGACGGTCAGCGACGATTCCCAGGGCGTGCCGCTCGCGATGATTCAGGAGCTCGCGCGCTACTGGGGGACGGAGTACGACTGGTCGAAGTGCCAGGAGCGTCTCAACGCCCTGCCGCAGTTCGTCACCGAGGTGGACGGGCTGGACATTCACTTCATTCACGTTCGTTCCAAGCACGAGGGTGCGATGCCTCTGATCGTCACGCACGGGTGGCCGGGCTCGATCATCGAGCAGCTGAAGATCATCGGCCTCCTCACCGACCCGACGGCGCACGGAGGAAACGCAGCAGACGCCTTCGACGTGGTGATCCCCTCGCTGCCGGGCTACGGGTTCTCCGGCAAGCCGACCTCTCCCGGGTGGGGTCCGCCCCGCATCGCACGTGCATGGGTCGAGCTGATGAAGCGCCTCGGATACACGCGCTTCGTCGCGCAGGGCGGCGACTGGGGCGCGGCCGTCACCCAGGCGATGGGAGAACAGGCAGCCCCGGAGTTGCTCGGCATCCACTCCAACATGCCCGGTACCGCTCCGCCCGAACTGGTAAACGGGTTCCTGCGCGGCGAACCGGCGCCCTCCGGTCTGTCGGCCGAGGAGGGACGGGCGTATGAGCAGCTGAGCAACTTCTACGCCAAGCACGTCGCCTACGCGCTGATCATGACGACCCGCCCGCAAACGTTGTATGGGCTGGCCGACTCACCCGTCGACCTGGCGTCGTTCATTCTCGACCACGGTGACGGCGCCGGGCAGCCCGGGCTCGTCGAACAGGTTGTTCAGGGCACCCCGCCGGGCGACCTGACGCTTGACGACATCCTGGACAACATCACGCTCTACTGGCTGACGAACACGGGCATCTCCTCGGCTCGTCTGTACTGGGAGAACAAGGCGGGCTTCTTCGATGCCAAGAAGATCTCGATTCCATTTGCCATCAGCGTGTTTCCCGACGAGCTCTATCAGGCGCCTCGGAGTTGGGCAGAACGGGCGTATCCCAACAACCTGATCTATTTCAACGAGCTCGATCGGGGCGGGCACTTCGCGGCCTGGGAACAGCCGCAGCTGTTCGCGCAGGAGATGCGAGCGGCGTTCAGATCGCTGCGTTAGTCAACTGCGCGTGAGCGCTACTTCGATCTCTTGAGGGGTGTCAGCGGGTTGCCGGGTGCGATTTCCGCGCACGTGTCCGGCGCGGTCAGTCCGGTGAAGCGTTCGGCGAGCCACGCCGCCGCTTCGGGCAGCCACGGCCCGGCGCCCTCGATGTGGCCCAGGTGCTGGTATTCGGTGAACTTCACGGCGACGCCCCTGCTGCACCACTCGCGCGCGAGGCTTCGCACGTCGCCGGCGATCATCACGCCATCGCCCGGTCCGATGCCCGGCTTGTTCCCGGGCGTCCCTTCGAATTCTTCCCCGCCGTTGCCCTGGCCGATGAGCAGTGGCACTGTCGGGGTGCCGGTACGGCCGACGATCAGCTTGTTGGCGGTGCGCACGAACACGGGGATGGTTTCGGGGCTCGGGTACTGCGGCTTGGCGATCTGAGACCAGGTCAGGCCCGGGGTCTGCTCCTCGTTGGTGATCGAGTCGTGCTGATCCTCGGTCATCAGTTCCTGCCCGTATTCGGTGAGGTAGGGCGTCAGGTCGAGGTGGAACGCGCGCGACAGGCCGACCAGGGCCATCGGGATGATCGACGCCCAGCTGCTGCTGCCTTCGACGTATTTGAGGTTGTGTGCGGGGTCCACGAGCACCCCGCCCATCGCCGCACCGACGATGTCGGAGTTGATTTCGGGGGCGTACTTCGGCGCCAGCTGCGCGGCCCACTCGGTGGCGATGGCGCCGCCGGAGTAACCCGCGAGCCCGATCTTCGTGCCGGGCGCGAGGCCCGTGGCCGACGAGCTCAGGGCTGCCCGCAACGAGTCAAGCGTGTTGTAGCCATACACCGGCCCGGCCGAGAAGTCGGCTTCCTCGCCCTCGGTATCGGGGACCACGACGGTCTCGCCCGCGAGCAGCGCCGGCGCGATCAGCACCGACTCCGCCTGCGGTATTTCGCCGCCCATGCCGGTGCCCCCCGATATCGCGTAGGACGGGTCGTCTTCGGTGCTGAGGCTGTCGTAGAAGGACTGGTAGGAGAGGACCGTGGGCGTGCTCGGTTTCGCCGGCGGCAGCAGCACGGAGGTGACGTTGACGTCAGGCTTGCCGAGCTCTGAGGTCGAGCGGTAGAGCAGCTGGACGGCGGTCACCGGCAGTGGGACGCCCTCGATCGAGAAGGGAACGCTGCGGGTCTTCAGGACCGTTCCGGGAGCGATCCGCTTCAGCTTCGTGGCGCCTTCGTACTTGTAGAACGGATCCTGTTCGGGAGGGGTCGCAGCCTGCACGGCCGGCGCTAGGAGCGCGGCCCAGGCAGCGATCGCCAGAACGACGAACAGACCCGCGGTCCATGTGGCACGACGCCTGTGGGCATCGTCGGCCGGCCTCGCGGCTGCGTGCACCCGCATCAGATCTGCCCCGGTTCTGCTGATCGCCATGTGATTCGGTCTCCCGCCCCCGTGGTGTACCTGCCAATACGTGCGCATTACCCACTGCGCCGGAATCCAACCCGGATCCATCGACTCTCTGGAGACCCTCAGGATCCTCTCGCAGCAGCTACAGGGACTCCGGCGATCATCGCCCTCATGCCCGGCGAAGTACCGGAACATCGAAGGGAATGGCGATGACCTCCAAGCGACTCATTCAACCCATGATCGGTGTCGCGGCGCTTGCCGCGGTGGCCCTCGGAAGCTCGGCAGCAGCTCAAGCCGCTACGGCCGCGAGCGGTCCGTCTTCGGCGACCGGAGCCGTCCCTCCATCGAGCATCGGGGCCCCGCTGACCCCTCTCGGTGGCGGCTCGCCGCCGAGAGGTCTACACGAAGACCGGGTCCCGGCCCCATATCTGACCGACCACGAACGCTACGTCAGACATCTCCAGCGCCTGGCGTTCGACGGATAGCGCGCCGACGTGGCTCTTAGCCGCCGGTCCGGCGTGCGGACGCGCGCGCCGGCGTCGTCCGCGTGAAGCCGCCGACGACGAGGCCCCGACCGACGACCGGCTCGGTGTCGTGGGCGTCGATGGCCTCGCCACACTCAGCGCAGACAACGCGCACGCGGGTTCTGTGTTGGCAGGGCTTGTGGAGGAGCTCCACCGGCGGTGCGGGTAGTTCGGTCCAGTCGTTGCCCCATTCCATCAGCGCCGTGTAGGCCGGGAACAGCGCGAGGCCCTTGGCGGTGAGCCGGTACTCGTTGAGCTCGCGCGCAGCGTCGGGGGCGTAGCTCTCACGTCGCAGGATGCCCTGCTCGACGAGTCGATCCAGGCGCTCCGCCAGGACGTTGCGTGCCAGTCCGATACCTCGCTGGAACTCCTCGAAGCGCCGTGCGCCGTTGAACGCCTGGCGCAGGATCACCCAGATCCAGCGCTCCCCGACGATCGCCGACGAGCGCGCGATCGCGCAGTTCTCCTCACCCAGCTGCGCGTGCTTCATGGGCTCGATCATAGCCGCCCTGGCAGTCGTAAAACAGGACTTGACGGGATCGCGTCGAGCTTCAGTACTGCTATTCGGGGGTTGATCCGTGGGCTCAGCTAGTACGGAAAAGCAACTGGCGTGGTAGGGTCCGGCGCCCCTCAAGACAAGGAGCGTGGATGATGAGCAGCACAGCCCCGGCCTCCAGCACCGCGTCCACCGAACACGCGGTCACAGTCGAGCGAGACGGCCATGTCCTGCTGATGGGCCTCAACCGTCCCACCAAGCGCAACGCCTTCAACCTCGCCATGATCGAGCAGCTGGCCGCGGCCTACCACGTGCTCGAAACCGATGCTGAGATCCGCTGTGGCGTGCTGTTCGCGCACGGGGAGCACTTCACCGGCGGGCTCGATCTGGCCGAGGTGGGCCCGGTGATAGGCGAAGGCGGCCTCGACTTCGGGCCCGGTCACCGAGACCCGTGGCGCAAGGACGACTACTGGAGCACACCCGTGGTCGCAGCCGTCCAGGGCTGGGTGATGACGCTCGCGATCGAGCTCCTGCTGGCGGCCGACATCCGGATCGCGTCCGCCGACAGCCGCTTCGCGCAGCTCGAGATACGTCGCGGCATCTACGCCTTCGGCGGCGCCACCGTGCGACTGGTTCGTGAAGCCGGGTGGGGCAACGCAATGCGCTGGCTGCTCACCGGCGATGAGTACGACGCGCAGGAGGCGCTGCGCATCGGTCTGGTCCAGGAGGTTGTCGAGCCTGGACGCCAGCTAGAGCGCGCAGTCGAGCTGGCGCACATGATCGCGTCGAAGTCAGCGCCCCTCGGGGTGGCCGCCACGCTCGACTCGGCCCACCGCGCGCGCGTCGAGGGCGAGGCCGCCGCCTTCGCCCGGCTCGAGCCGGACATGGTGGGCCTATTCGCGACAGAGGATGGGCGCGAGGGCCTGCTGTCGTTCGTCGAGCGGCGCGACGCACGTTTCGTCGGCCGCTGAGCGCGGAACTACGCTTCTGCGGTAACGGCCGTGAGCTCGCGGAGCAGTCCGTCCATTCCGGCGATCTCATAGGAACGATGCTGGCGGCCGGCTCCGCCGCCGCGTGCGACCAGGGACTCGAGCCCGTCGAGCTGCTCGCCGCAGCCCAGCTCTGCTGAATGGGGGCGTGCGACGTTGAGGGCGTCACCCAGCATCGCTGCGAGGAGGCGAAGGTTGCCGTGGGCGTCAGGAAGCTGCGCGTTCACCCCGAAGCGCGCCGCCCGAAAGAGGCCCTCTTCGAGCACCTCGGTTGGAAGATCGGGCTCGGGGTCTGCTTCGGCGGCGTCACGCGCAAGGCAGTGCACGAGCGCGACGAGGGCCGCTGTCTCATCCACCGAGGCCTGCGCGTCGAGCGCTCGGAGCTCGACCGTGCCGAGGCGCGGGTGGGGTCGTAGCTTCCACCAGAACCACGTGTAGTCGGGTACGTCGGCGGCTCGCGCCAGAAGCTCGGCGAGGGCGCAGAAGTCGGCGTAGTCGCGCAGCGCTCGGGGGACCCCCGAGCGCGGCCAGCCGCGGATCGTGACCTCGCGCGCCGAGGCCAAGCCGGTGTTGCGTCCGTGTCGGTAGGGCGAGTTCGCTCCGAGCGCCTGCAACAGCGGTAGGTGACGCCGCAGCCCGTTGAATACGCGAATCGCGGTCTCGGCGTCGGGCATTCCCACATGGATGTGGAGGCCGGCGACAGGAGTCGCGACGGCGTCCCCGAGTAGCTCGTGGATGCGCTCGTAGCGTGCCTTGTCGGTGATCTCCGCCTCGCCCTCCTGCGCCGCTGGGTGTGTGCCCGAGCCGAGCAGCCCGGCGCCCGTAGCGAGCACAGCACGCCGGAGTTCCACGAGCATCTCGGCCGCCTCGCCCGCGGTGTGGCAGATCTCGGTGATGAGCTCGACCTGACATGCGTGCAACTCGCGCTCGACGGTTCCGCCAGTCGCTCCTAAGCGCTCTAAGACCGCGCTCGAGGCATTCGTCTGGCGGCCGGTGACGGGGTCGACGAGAAACAGCTCTTCCTCCACACCCACTGTGAACGGCATACCCGACCCGAACGCGTGATCCTCCATGGCCGGACCGGCTCGTCAGCGTTTCGATCCACTCGAGGCTGACTTCCCCGCGCTCTTGGCCGCTCGCGCGGCAGACTTGACCGCCTTGCCGGCGGATTTCGCTGCCTCCTTGGCCGCCTTCTGGGCATCGCTACCAGCGTCTTTGGCCTGCTTGCGCTGGCGCGTCGCCGCCGCCTTTTGAGCGGCCGCCGAGCGTTTCGTCCTAGGTTGAGGCATCGCGTCTCCTATCTCAATCGCTTACGTCGTCGTTACCCCCGGGGACGCAGCTCAACCTGTGGACCCGTGCACCGGTTCCGCGTGATCTGCGGCCGCGGACGGGCCTCAGTGCTGGTGGGGTATGCAGCTGATACGCCCGTCGTCCTCCAGGATCGCCCAGCGGAGATCGGAGATCGAGGTGATCTGGGACCCGCGGGCTTCCTCCTCGATGTCCGACAGCGTGATCCGCTCGCGGCGGAGGTTGCGCTCGATCGGGCGGCCGTCCTGGACGAGGATGGTGGGCAGGCCCCCGGTCAAGGCCCTCACTATGCGAGAGCGGAACGACAGCCAGCTGACCGTGACCGAGAGCAGGGTGATGGTCGAGATCACTATCAGCGTTCCCGTCACGGACTCGTCGCTCTGGGTGATGCCCTGCTGCACCAGGTCCCCGAGCACGACCAGCAGGATCAGGTCGAACGGCTTCAGGTCGGATAGCTCGCGGCGGCCGGCGATACGAGTCGTCAAGAGGATGAACGAGAAGATGACGGTGGCGCGGATGACGAGGTCCATGAGCTTCCTTAGGGAAAGATCGTGATGCTGCGGTGGATGGCCAGAAGGGGCGTCGTGCCGTCTCGCAGTTCGATCGTCTCCGAGCGCTTTGCCACGTCGGTCGGGTTGACCTGGAAGTAGATCCAGTTGACGTGTTGCCTCCCCGCCGCCAGCTTGCCGTATGAGAGCACCACGTTCCCTTCTTCGGAGGCCTCTTCGGTGGGTTCGGGAACCATCGAGTTGACGCTGACGGACTCCCACCAGCCCTTGTTCAGGACGATCTCTAGTTCCTTGATGTCGCGATGGGCCGTTATCTGTATGCGGACCTGGAAGATCAGTCCGCTTCTGAGACGGGAGGGGGCTGTCACGTTCATGTTCGCAACACCGGAACTCGCCGAACTGGTGCTCGGGTGCTGACCGAACACGTTCAAGAGGGCCAGCACGGGCAGCACCGCGACCGCACATAAGAGCACCCGCCGCGCCCAAGGTTCATAGCTCCTGATTCCGTTCAGCTCGCGGTCTCGCTCGAGCGAGATCCCGTCCGGCGTTTCGGACATCCAGCCAGATTCGCCAGACGTGGCCCTTAGTCCTCCGTCGATCCGTCCGGTTGGCCGACGACGGCGGCGGCGAGGAGTCCGCCGACGCGGGCGTCCCTTCAGCTCAGTGTCCGGATCAGACCCACGAGCTGCTCGGGGTCATAGCCGTTGCGGCGCCCGAGGCGGATCAGCTCGCGGGTCTTCGACAGCACGAGTCCCTGCTCGGGGGTGCCGGCGACACGGATGCCGAGGCCGCGGCGGAACTCGAGCAGCCCTTCGTCGCGCAGTTCGCGCAGGGCGCGCAGCACGGTGTTCGTGTTCACGCCCATAACCGCGGCGAGATCCTTGGCGGGCGGTAGACGGTCCCCGGGGCGCGCGTCGCCTTCGGCGATCGAACGGCGGATCTGTCCCCCGACCTGATCGTGTAGGGGCGTTGCGTCCGAGGTGTCGATGCGAAGCAGCAAGACGCTAGTCATGCTAGCATCATCGGCTCCCTACGCCGCGCCTCGACAGATGGCCATCTCAACTCCCCCGTCACCAAAGGACCGGACGAGCCCGGAGCCGTCCGGCGGCGTCATCAGAGAGGCAAAGCGCCGTCGGCGGCTACGCCTCCTGCTCGGCTTCGCGGCCGTCGGTTGCGTGCTCCTCGGTGTCGCTGCTGCCGGGACCCTGTTGCTGGCGGGAGGGGGTGCGGGGAGCGCCACGAGGCACCGGGGTGCGACCGGCGGTGTCGATCCCAAGGGCGGGTTCGCCGTGCGGCTGTCGCCGTCGCTCGACGGCGGGACGAGTGGCTGGTGCATCGGCCTCTTGGAAGGCTCGGGCGAGATCGCCGGCGGTGGCTGCGGGGCGCTGCCGGTTCGCTCGCGACCGATCGTCTCCGTGCTGAGCACGGCGAGCGCGAACGCTCGCACGAACTCGGTCGTTGTGCTCACCACGCCCGCCGTCCGCTCGCTGCTCGTGGACGGTTCCCGCGGGGTGCCCACCGGCATCGTGGCCGGGCTTCCCTACGGTCTGCGGGGCGCCCGCCTCGTGCTCCCGCTCCACGTCAGACGCTCGCCGTCGGGCAGATTGGTGTTCGCCGCACCGGTGGAACCCAGCTTGGTCGCCCTGGCGGCGGACGGCCGACGGCTCCCGGACCCCGCCCCGAAGCCCCGCCCCGCCCCGGCCGTGACCGGTAGCGGCCCCTGCACGCTGACGGCGCCGGGCCTGCCGGGGGCACGGGAGCAGTGGAGCCACCTGGCAGCACCCATCCGGCCGTTTCCCGAACCGCTCGTGGGCCGCGCGTTCGTCTCCTGCGTGGACGTCGAGTACTACCTGCACGGCTGGCCTCTCGACGCCGCCGTACTGCTCGACGCCGCCCGCCCGGGCTCGCTCCCGGCTGCCATCCCCGGCCTGGCACCCGTACCGGGATACCGCGGCTATGTGAACGGTCCGGGTGACTTCAAAGGCGAGCTCACCGCGACCCGGAGGGGGAGCGCATGGCTGGTGGTGGCCGGTGGCAGCGGCCTGGCCCAGCGACTGCGTCTCCTCTCCCGTCTGAAGGCGACGATCTCGTTGCCCCGCGCGTGACCCTGCTCGCCGAGCACCCCGCCGACGACGCCTCCGCTCCTGCCCCCCGCGAGCGGCGAGGCGACACCCCACCGTCGCCCTCCCCGCAGGGGCGGGACTCCCTCGGGTCGCCGGCCCCACAGCAGGGCGTGATCGAAGAGGCTCGCCGCCGCAAGCGCGAGCGGCGCCTTCGCTGGGCTGCGGTCGTGCTCGCCCTCGCCTCGCTGGCCGCCCTCGCCGTGTCGCTGACCTTCGCAGGCGGGCGAGCCCGGGCGCCGGAAGCGCCGCTTCACCTTCCCGCGGAAGCAACCGGCACGGGCTTCGCCCATCTCGACGGCGCCAAGGGTTCGGTGCCGGTGCGCGTGTCGCCGAACCTGAACGGAGCCGAAGCCGGATGGTGCGTTGACGTGTTCCTGCGGGGGGTGGTCACGGGTGGGTGTGCGCCCCTGCCGACCGCCACGACACTCGTGCTCAGCGACAGCACCAGCTGGGGCGCCGGCGAACGGGAGGACACAACCGTCGCGCTGACCGCTCCGCGGGTCAGAAGCGTGGAGTTCAGCGACGGCCGCCGCCGGCCCGCGCTCCCGGCTGCCGGGCTGCCCTACGGCATGCGCGTGGCGGTCCTGCGCACGCCCCACGATCCCCGCCTGTCGACCGTGATCAGGTCCGTTGCCGTCTTCGACGCCGCCGGACGGCGCCTGATCGAACACCGGGTGGCGGGGTCCGGCCTGCAGTGGCGGATCTGGAACCCGCCGGCGCCGCCGGCCGACGGAGCCTGCCGCCTGCGCGTGAGCGGGAGCTTTCCTGCGCGCACGGAGTGGGGGCAGGTCGCGGCGTCCGTTCACCCCTACCCGGCCGCGATCGCCGGCCGCGGCTTCCTCTCATGCATCGACACCGAGTACTACGTCCCCGGCCGCGGGCTGCGCGCCTCGGTGCTGCTCGACGCCCAGGCGCCCGGTCGCACCGCGCCGGCGGCGATTCCCGGAGTGACGCCGATCCCCGGTCTGCCGGGGCTCTTCAACACGTCCAGCGGCGCCGGCACGGAGCCCCTCACGGCGCGACGCGAAGGGAGCTCGTGGCTGGTGGTCGCCGGCGGAGGACGCGGCGCGGAGGAAGCCCGCGTACGCTTGCTCGAGCACCTTCGGGTGCAGGTCGATCGCTAGCAGACACCAGCGTGGTGCTCGTTTCACGCTTCCACGGCGCCTACCGCGTGTGGGCCGTCCTGCACGACGGCGCGGTCATCCGCGTGGCGGGTCCCACGCTCATTCGCTCGGCAGGCACCCCGGCGCTTCACCCTTGACCAGCTCGATGCTTCCTCCGATCGCGTGGGAGGCGCGCCGCTGTCCGTCTGCAGCGACCCGGCTACCGCTGCGGACGGTCCGGAACGCGAGCACCAACGTCTCACCCGCCGGGATCGACGCGGGGTTGATCACCACCTCGAACTCCCCGCTCGTATGGGTCGGGCGCAGCATCGACTGCAGGAACCTCAGCTCCGCCTCCACGCGCTGCTCCTGCAGTTCCAGCTCCCTGTCTCGCGACACGCGCGCTCCGCCGGACGGGAGCCGCAGTGAGCGCGTCTGCCGGCCGAGCTCCCCGGGCGGCAGCAGCGAGGCTCGCACGCGAGCGGTGCAGCCGGTCTCGCGCCTGACCAGACGAGCCCGCACACCGAGGCGCGCCAGGCGGGCGTTCGCCGGGCCCACGCCCAGTAGTTCGCGGACGCTCAAAGCGACCGAACCGTCGGGGTTGACGCTGACCGCGTAGGCGGGCTGGACACCGCCGCCGGATGCTCCGATCGCGAGCGCCACGCAGACCGCAGCCAGCGCGGCGATCGCGGCCCCGGCCAGAGCTCGCCGGCGCCGACGTGCGGATCTCCCCGCCAGTAACGCCCGTCGCGCGACAGCGGCTTCGAGCTCGCCCGTGAGTCGTTCGTAGTAGCCACTCATGTCTGCTCCCATCCCTTCTGCGCGCGCAGCCGAGCGAGCGCGCGACGGACGTTCTGGCGTGCCGCCGCCTCACTCGCTCCCTGGGCCGCGGCGATCTCGGCGTAATCGTGTTCCTCGACCACACGGGCGAGCAGCGCCTCGCGTTGTCGAGGCGGAAGCTGCTCGACGAGCGCACTCAGCGAGCGGTCGCTGCTCGCGAGCTCGACGGTGCGTTCGAGGTCGGCGTCGTCGAGTTGCTCACGCGGAATCCCGAGTCGCCTGCGGGCGCGGTCCTCGACACGTCCCCGCCGGTAGCTGTCGGCGAGCTTTCGCCTGGCGATCCCGCACAGCCACGGCAGCGCGCTCGCGTGCCTGGGCTCGTAGCGCTCGGCGCCGAGCAGCGCCGCCGCGAACACCTCGGCGGCGAGGTCTCCCGCCAGCTCCCGGCCGGCCCCGACGCGCATCAGGTATGCCAGCACCGCCGGCAGCCGGCGCCGGTAGAAGGCGGCGAACGCCTGGCGCTCGCCGCGCACGGTCGCGCTCAACAGCTCGGCGTCCTGCGCTGAGTCCCACGCAATTTCCATCTAGGACAAGATCGCGCACGCGCCCTCGCGCGTGACATCTCATCCGTGCGGCTGGGCGTGTGCGAGCGCGAGCTCGGCGTTCCTCGCCTCTCGCTCCAGGACCCTGAGCAGGGCGGCGACGACCTGCTCGTCGAACTGGGTCCCCGCGCATCGCTGGAGCTCCGCGCGGGCCTCTTCGTGCCCGATCGAGGAGCGATAGGAGCGATCGCTGGTCATCGCCTCGTAGGCGTCGGCCACCGCGAGGATGCGGGCCTCCAGCGGGATCTCCTTGCCGACGAGTCCGCGGGGGTAGCCGCGGCCGTCCGGGCGCTCGTGGTGGGCTCCCACCCATTCGCGCACGTCGGCGAGACGCGGATGCTCGAGGATCTGGGCGCCGAACTCGGGGTGGCCCCGGATGATCTCGAACTCCTCGTCGGAGAGCTTGCCGGGCTTGCCCAGGATGCGGTCCGGGACGGCCACCTTGCCGATGTCGTGGAGCATGCCGGCGAGCTGCACGCGCTCGACCCGCGGCTCGGACAGGCCCAGCTCGCGGGCCATCATGGCCGAGTAGCGCCCGACCGTCTCGGAGTGTCTGGCGCTGCCGCTGAAGCGGAGGTCCACCGCCTCGGCGAGGTCCACCACCAGCGCCACGAAACGCTCTCCCGCCACGTCGCGGGCGCCGGGGTCGGCGAGTGCCCCGGCCTGCAGCGCGGTGCTGTAGAGGACGGTGCGATCGCGCCCGCTCTGCTTGGCCGCGTGCAGGGCCTCCTCGCTGGCTCGCAGCAGCGAGGCGGCCGTCTCGCCCTGGCTCGGGAAGCTGGCGAGGCCGAAGCTGATCGTGACGGGCACGAGGTCCTGCTCGAATGCTGACTGCACCGCCACGCGCAGGCGCTCGCAGATCGCGAACGCCTCCATGCCCCCGGCGTCGGGGAGCACGAGGGCGAACTCCTCGCCGCCCACCCGGGCCACCAGGTCGAGCTTGCGCCTGTGCGCCTCGAGTACCTCGGCGAGCCGCTTGAGCACGTGGTTGCCGGCCTGCTGGCCGCCGCGGTCGTTGACCTCCTTGAAGTGGTCGATGTCGCCGCTGACCACGGTCATCTCGCCCCCTGCCCGCCGCGCCCGCTCGAGCTCGAGGTCGAGCTGCTCGCGGAAGCCTCGCCGGTTGGTGATCCCCGTCAGCGGGTCATTGCGGGCGGCGTCGTAGAGCTTTGCGATCAGGGACTCCACGCGGGTTCGCATCAGCCGGATCAGGATCGCGGCGACGAGCAGCGTGCCGATGCCCACCAACCACCACTCGGCGACACCGCTCGCCGGCGGTCGCAGGGCCAGCAGGCCGCCATAGGCGAGCCCGGCGTAGAAGATCTGCACCGCCGTCTCCCGGGCGCTGAAGAAGTACGAGGCGTAGAGGAACACCCATAGGTAGAAGAACACCAGGGGGCTGGGAGCCTGGGCGGAGAAATACGCGACGCCGGTGATCAGGGTGGTGCCCCACAGCAGCGCGATCGGGAGGGCGCGATCGGGCAGCGTGCGGGCACGCCAGAACAGCGCCGCTCCGACCAGGTAGGCATTCGCCACGATCGCCAGCAGTCCGACCTCGTTGGCGCTGCGGGAGTGGGGGAGCAGCACCGTCAGCGTCGCCAGCGTCGCTCCCGCGACATAGAGCGCCGCGAGGGCCTGCGCCATCACGTCGCGGTCGGAGGTGCTCGCGAGCTCGACTATGGGCTCGGTGAAGCGATATTCGTCCTGCACGAACATCCGGGCTCTCTGGCGCTCCAAATCGCCAGGCGAGCGGGAACCATGAGCCCGGGAGCGTGTCGCTCGACGTCTTTTCGAGCGAGCTCCACGTCTTCCCGGCGATCTCGGGGTGCCGTCACAACTCCCACGGCCGCGCAAACCTGTCTGTAGATGACCAGATCGCAGGACGTCGGCGACGGCGAGCTCGTGGTGGCGATGGCGAGCGGAGACGAGGACGCGTTCGTGGCGGTCTATCGGCGCTACCTGCCGCTGGTGTTGCGCTGGTGCCTGCGCGAGACCGGCAATCGGGAGCTGGCGGCCGACCTGTCGGCGGAGGTGTTCGCGGCCGCAATCGGCGCCGCCCGCCGCTACCGGCCGGAGCGGGGCTCGGTGGCCGCGTGGCTGCTGGGGATCGCGCGCAACAAGCTGGCTGAAAGCCGCCGCCGGGGTCGGATCGAGGACTCGGCCCGCCGGCGTCTGCGGCTGGAGTCGTGGTCGCTGACCGACGCGGACCTGGAGCGCGTCGAGGAGCTGGCGAGCCTCGACGAGCGGGTTCTCGAACTGCTCGAGCAGCTCCCGGTCGCGACGCGCGAGGCGCTGCGCGGACGGGTGGTCGAGGAGCTCTCCTACGAGCAGATCGCGGCCGAGCTGCGCTGCTCGCAGGCCGTCGTCAGGCAGCACGTGAGCCGAGGCCTGCGGCGCCTGCGCTCGCAGCTGGAGGAGCGATGAACGACTACTTCGACCACGTCGAGAGATCCCTCCGCGGGGCTATCCGGGAGCGCAGACACGTCCCCTGGTATCGCCGATTGAATTCACGCCGAGCGCGACCCGCCCTCGTCGCCGTCGCGATCGCGATCGGAGGCGGCACCGCTCTGGCGGCCACGGGCGCGCTGCGCACGGGAAGCTCGGTGAGCACCGAAGTCGCGGCGGTGCCCTCCGAACGGGAAGGGACGGTGATCGCCTCCTCCGTCCACCTCCTGCCGTTGCGGGTGCCGGACCCGGCGGGCGGGCCCCCGTGGGGCCTGCGGGTCGCGAGAACCTCCCGCGGGCTGCTGTGTGTCGAACCCGGGCGCGTCGTCGATGGGCGCGTCGGCGTGATCGGGGCGGACGGGGCATTCAGAGACGACGGCGAGTTCCACCCGTTCGCCCACGCCTACCTGTCGGGGTTGGGATGCGGCACGCAGGACGGGCGCGGGGACGCGTTCGTGAACGAGCAGGTCTACGGCGAGCCAGCGAGCGCGCTGCTCGCCGACAGGCGGTATGCCTCCAGAGGGTGCTATGCGCGCTCCCGTCGTGCGCGCACCTGTCCCGACAGCGACCTGCGAGACGTGTACTTCGGGCTGCTGGGGCCCGACGCGACCAGCGTCACCCACCGCTCCGCCGGCGGCGCCATCGTCCAGAGCGCCACCGCCGCGCCCTACGGCGCCTACCTGGTGGTGCTCCCGCACGGCAGCGGGCGCCGTTGCGGGGGGCGGATCTTCGCGTGCCGCGGCGACAGCGGGTCCACGAGCTCTCCCACGCTTTCGGGGAGCGGGGCCATCACCGGGGCCGAATACCGCAACGCCCCGCCGTGCCGGCTTCTCACACAGGAACAAGCCGCTGCGATTCGCGAACGTGTTCTGCACCGTCCCGAACGGGAAGCCTCCTGCCCGGCCGTCGGTTACGTGCCGCTCAACGCGAACGCGGGGCCGCTGACCGCGGCCGACCTCTCGAGTCCGGTCACGGCCGACCTCGAGCAGGCCCGGCGCTACTGCGAAGGCCAGCAGAGCGTGGTCGCCTGCGGTCGCAGCGTCCCGCGCGGATACAGGCCGATCACGATGCAAGGTCCTCCCGAGAACCTGCTGGTGGTCGATTTCGTGGCCCGCGAGCCGGTGACGAACTTCGACAGCCACTACGAGATCGAAACCACGACACCGCAGGATCCGCGGCACCCGGGCTTCCAGGAAGCCTGCGGCGGGACCTTCGGGCCGACCCAGAGCAACCTCCGCGCCGGCCAGCACGTCCGCTTCACCCAGTTCATGAACGGGCGCTGCCACGGGAGCATCCGCGTGACCGTCGGCTACGTGACCGTCAACGGTCCCTCGGGCGCCGCACCGGTCCCGGGCCTGCCCGGGCAGAGCGCCGCCATTCCGGTCGGACAGGCCACCGTCGTGTTGCCCTAGGCCCGCTGCTCCGTGCCGCCCCGGCCCTCACGCGCCCTCCGGGATGATCCACGGATGAGCAGCGATCAGGACTGGCGTCTGCGGCTCGACCTCGGCGAGCCGCTCGATCTCGGCAAGGAGCTCGAGCAGAGCGGGGTCTGGCTGCCCGACGACGTGGTGCTGTCGCGGGACGACAACACCCTCTTCGTCTACGCGATGCACCGTGAATCGCTGACGAGCGCTCGCGCTGCCGTCGAGCAGGTGCTGCTGCGGGCCGGACTGACGGGGACGATCCGCGTCAGCCACTGGGATGAGCGCGCAATGCGCTGGCGAGACGTGGACCCGCCCCCGTCCGAGGCCGAGCTGCGGCGCGAGGAGGAGCAGGCCGAGGCGGAGGGGACCGCTCCGGGCGCCGCCACGCAGACGGTCGTGTGCACCATCGGCCGGCTGATCCGCAAGCCGTTCGAGCAGGAAGTGGTGAGCTTCGCCGAACAGGAGGGCCTGCGCTGTGAGGTCGTCGAGCACCCGCACCTGCTCTCCAGCCAGGTCGTCTTCACCGTGACCGGTGAGCCGGAGCGGGTCGAGCAGTTCGTGCGCTACGTCCGCGAGGACGCCCGCAGCACCACCCGCATCGACGCCGGGCTGATCCCCTTCGGCCTGCCGTGAGGATGGGCTCGTGGGCCGGTCGCGGCCGGCGCGTGCTCAGCGCTGTGGGGGCTCAGCTGTAGTGGTCGGGGGCGTGGCGCAGCGCCGCCCAGTTCTCCGGATCGTGTCCGAACACGATCAGCGCGCCGGTCTGGGCCGCGAGCTCCCGCAGTCGTTGCAGTGACTGCTCGGCATCCTCGCGCGAGGACAGTGCCCGCGGGGGAAGCCGTCCCTCCCACTGGGCGCGGTTGTCGGATGCATCGGCGGTGAGCAGGACCGGCCCGGTCCCGTCGAGCTCGAGCAGCAGCGAGGTGTGGCCGGCCGAGTGACCGGGCGTCGGCAGCAGGCGGATCGTCCCGTCCCCGTACACGTCCAGCTCGCCGTCGAGGACCCGCCAGTCGAGCCCCGGCTGCTCGAAGTCCTCGCGCACGTAGCCGCGCGCGTGGGGCGGGTCGGCCGCGCGGGCGGCGGCCAGCTCTGCGACCGCGACCAGCACCGCCGCGTCCGGGAAATGGCCGAGCGCACCGGTGTGGTCGATGTGGAGGTGGGTCTGAACGACGTACCGGATCGACTCGGGTGAGACCCCGACCTCGGCGAGCTGCGCGGCGCAGTGCTGCTGCGGGCTCATCCGGGGCCTGAACACGTCGGCGAGTGGGCCCCAGTGGGCACGGACGTCCTCGGCGACGGCGAGCGGGTTGCCGCCGTCGACCACGATGTCGCCCTCCGGATGGCGGATGTGGAAGAACGGCACCGGCACCTCGAACCCTTCGGCCTCGAGCGTGCCACTGCTGAACAGCTGGAGGGTGACCCCCGCCGGCACCGCTCCGCCCGCCCTAGGGGGCGCGCCCGGGCAGGCGGCGCACGCAGATCGTCATGCCGCTAGCCCTCGGCCGCCTGCTGCTCGCGCCACGCGAAGAGGGCGTCGAGGCAGGCGTTGACCACGCGGCCGCGGAAGGTCTCTTCGTCGTTGGCGTGGGGGAGGGGCACGTCCGGGACGGGCAGCTCGAGGAACTCACACAGGGGCTCCCAGCCTTCCTGGACGCGCCACACGAGCAGCCGCTCGGGCGGGATCGCGCGTTTCACGGCCTCGTTGTGGGCCGTCATCTGGGCCATCATCTGCTCGGGTTGATCCCCGGCGCCGAACGGCGACAGCTCGCTCCAGAGCATCCGCGAGACGAGCTCGAGGTAGCGCTTCCAGCGGGGGTCGATTTCGCGGCGGGCGTCGGAGAGGTGGCGGACCAGGGAGTCGCCGCGCGTGAAGTTCCAGATCGTTTCCCGGTAGCTGTGCTCCCACTTCTGCGGCTCGCGCACGCTCAGCAGCACCTTGGCCTCCGGGTAGCGCTCCGCGAGCTCGCGGTAGAAGAAGCCGCCGGGCCAGTCCACGGTCGCCTGATAGCCGCCGAAGATCTCGTCGAAGACGTCCTCGCCGTCCACCGCCCGGTGCCACATGGCGACGGCATCGGGGTCGGTGATCAGGTTGACCCAGTGGTAGCAGGGGCCGACACCGAGCAGCTCGAGGGCCTCCTTCTGGGTCAGCGTGCCTGTTCGCGGCAGTCCCGCGCCGATCAGTTGCATGTGGCTCCCGTTCGCTAGGTCGTCGGCCGGTCATGTTCGCTGATCTGCCGGTGGGACGCGGCAAAAGGGCCCGAGGATGCCCCGCAAGGAGGGGGGGATGCGGCAATCGGCCCCGAGAAACGGCGAAAAGAGGGCCTCAACGGGGGCGCAACCGCCGCGCGTGGGCGGTGTTTTGGGGGTACTGGCCCCCGCGCGTGGCAGGATGTGGATGCCAGAAGCGGACCCCGAACCGGTTCGGGACCGACCGAGAGCCGGTTCGAGAGCCGGCCCCGAGCAACTTTGGAGACCGAGATCAGCTCGCCCGATCTACTGCCGCGCCGCCAAGGGAAGTACAGCCGTGAGCACCTGCGGGCGTCCGTGGGGGCGCGACCGACTGCGAGGCTGACCGGCCTCGCCGTCGTGGATGGGGCCGCCCTGACCAGCCAGGGGGACGCCCTGCAGCGGCTGGGTCTCGACGAGGATGAGTTCGCCCAGGGGATCTTCGCCCGCTCGGGCGTGCGCCAGCGTCAGCTGAACCTCGAGGCGGACTTCCTCGAGCGCAACCTCCAGGGGCGGGCCACAGAAGTGGAGCAGGAGCTGCTCGAGCAGGCGGTCCTGGCGATCGACCAGCTCGACATCGATCCCGCCGAGGTGGGCACGCTGCTGACCTCGAGCCTGTACTCGCTCGGCTGCCCGAGCCTGGCGCACCGCCTGATCGAGCACTACCGGATGTCGCCGAGCACGGACAAGTACCACGTCACCGGCGTGGGCTGCGCGAGCGCGGTGCCGCTGTTGCGACTGGCCTCCCAGACGCTGCAGGGGGATGCCACCCAGAAGGTGCTGGTGGTGGCGGCCGAGAGCATGAGCTCGATCCTGATGCCGGCCCGCGCCGATGACCCTCGCGCCAAGACGGTCGGCTCGGCCATCTTCGGCGACGGTTGCGCAGCGGCGCTGCTGAGCGGCGGCGGATCGAGCGGCCC
The DNA here is from genome assembly GCA_963846255.1 of uncultured Solirubrobacteraceae bacterium. Taxonomy (GTDB): domain Bacteria; phylum Actinomycetota; class Thermoleophilia; order Solirubrobacterales; family Solirubrobacteraceae; genus Palsa-744. Next base: position 1,384,019 of record CAWJVE010000002.1, on the reverse strand, counting down.
CGGGATCATCGCCAGCCGGGTCCATCAGATCCCCAACACGCTCAACGCCGTCACGCTGGAGAGCGACGCGGGCGACAGCCACCTCGACCTCGCTCGCGACCTGCCGGAAATCGCCGGCGAGGAGCTCGCCGACCTGGTGGTCGCCTTCCTTCACTCGAACGGGCTCAAGGAGCGACAGATCGACCACTGGATGCTGCACCCCGGCGGGAGGCGGATCCTCGAGCACGCCCGCGACGCCCTGGGGCTGCGCGACGAGGACATCGAGGTCAGCTGGCGCGCCCTCGCCGAGCACGGCAACGTCGGCACGCCGTCGATCTTCTACGTGCTCCACCGCACGATCAAGGAGCGCAAACCCGGCCGCGGAGAGCGTGGCCTGGTCGTGACGATCGGCCCGGGCGTGTCCGTCGGGCTGATGCTGCTCGAGTTCTAGGCGCGGTTCGCGCAAGCGCGCATCGCCTGCTGGGCCGTCGAGCGCGGGTGGGCGGGGCGGTAGGCTCGCTGCCCTGATGGCTCAGACATCCAGGGCCTCCGGCGGATGGCGCGTGATGATCGCCTACGCGAGCGTGTGTGCCTCCACGCAGGTGCTGTGGCTCACCTTCGCGCCGATCACCACCGAGACGGCGAAGCACTATGGCGTCTCGGAAGGAGCCGTGGGCTGGCTCGCCCAGATCTTCCCGCTGCTGTACGTGGTGCTGGCGCTACCGGCCGGCAAACTTCTGGACCGCTGGTTCCGTCCGTCGCTTGCCGGCAGCGGCGTGCTCGTCGCGGCCGGCGGGCTCGTGCGTCTGGGCGGCGACACGTACGCCTGGGCGCTCGCCGGACAGATGCTGGTGGCCGTGGCCCAGCCGCTCGCGCTCAGCGCCGTGACCAAGCTCGCCGGTCACTACCTACCGGCCGACCAGCGCCCCGCGGGCATCGCAGTGGGGGCGGGGGCGGGCTTCGTGGGGATGCTGATCGCGCTGCTGATGGGCCCCACGGTGGGCGCCCACGGGCAGATCGAACGGCTGCTGGTGGTGCAGGCGGTGATCGGCCTGCTCACGGGCTGCGCGCTCGTGCTGGCGATGCTCGTCCCGGGTCACCCCGACCACGAGCACGCGGCGATCGAGGGCAGCGCGGCGCGGGCGCTGTGGGCGCTGCCGACGATGCGCCTGCTGTGCGGCCTGGTGTTCGTCGGTTTCGGGATCTTCGTCGCGCTCGCCACCTGGCTGCAGACGCTGCTGCACCCGTCCGGGATCTCCGAAGGCGAAGCCGGAGCCCTGCTCGTCGGGATGGTGCTGGCGGGCACGATCGGCTGCGCGGTGATCCCCCAGGCGGTGGCGCGACGCAATGCGGAGCGACGCTTCATGTTCTTCGTGGTGGTGGTCGGCGCGCTCGGCTGCGCGGTGCTCGCCACGATTCCGCAGCTCGCCGGATGCGCGCTCGTGCTCGTTGTGATGGGGGCCACCCTGCTGCCCGCGCTGCCGATCGTGCTGACCACGATCGAGCAGCTCGCGGGCGCGGCCGCGGGCACCGCCGGAGCGATCATCTGGCTCGCGGGCAACCTCGGCGGGATCGTTGTCGCGCTGCTCGTCCAGGGCCTCGTGCACATGCCGACGGCCGCCTTCCTCGCCCTCGCAGCCGTGGCGCTGCTCGGGCTGCCGGTGGCTACGCGGCTGGACCGTGTCCTGTCGAGCCCGGCGGCATGAGGCCGGCTGCGCTGGCGGCGCTCGTGGTGTGGCTCGCGGCGGGAACGGCGACGGCGGGGGCTGCGTCTCCGAACCCGATGGCGGGGACCGCGCTGTGGGTCAATCAGCTGCCCGCCGGGGCGAGCGCACAGTCGCTGGCCGGCTCCGCCGCCGAGGCTCGTGCCCGCACGCTGTACATCAAGGCGGCCGACGGGGTCACCTCCGAACTGCAGTTCTCGGCGCCGTTGGTGGCCGGGCTTCGCGCCCAGGGAATGGCTGTGTGCGCGTGGGTGTTCGCCTACGGCAACCAGCCGCTGCCCGAAGCGCAGGCCGCGCTCGCGGCGGTTCACACGGGCGCCGGCTGTCTGATCGTCGACGCCGAGGGCGCCTACGACAAACGCTACGGACAGGCGCAGGCGTACGTGCGCGCTCTGCGCGCCGGTCTTGGGGCGCGCTTTCCGATCGCCCTCGCGGGGCAGCCGGAGATCCTCGAGCACCCCGAATTCCCTTACTCGGTGTTCCTGGGGCCCGGCGGCTTCGGCTTCGACATGCCGCTGCTGTACTGGCGCGACCTCAGCCTGAGCGTGGAAGCCGCCTTCGCCAGGACGCTTCCCGAAAACGCGATCTACGGGCGCCCGATACTTCCGGTCGGGCAGCTCTACGGGCAGCCCGCCGCCGGCGAACTGGGACAGTTCCGGGCGCTCGCCGGCGCCTACGGCCTCGGGGGCACGAGCTTCTTCGACCTCGAGTCGGCGAGCTCCGAAGAGCTGACGGCCCTGGCGGCACCGGCCTCCTCTCCGAGGCGGGCGCTGGCGCCGGCCACGATCCGTCCCGCAGCCGACGGAGATGAGGTGGACTGGGCCCAGGAGCTCCTGAACGCAGCCGGAGCGAGGCTGCCCGTGGGCGGCTTCTACGGCGCCCAGACGGACCGCGCCGTCGCGGCCTTCCAGCGTCACCACCGGATCGCGGCCACGGGCGTTCTCGGTGCCGCGACCTGGAAGGCCCTTTTGCGCCTGCACGCACGCGAGCCGTCGTGGTCCTCCGGGCCGCCCGAGAGCGCCCGCTGAGCAGGCCGCTCAGGCGGTCGTTCCGACGAGCAGCCGGTAGCCGAGATCGAGGCTCTCGCGCTCGCCCAGGGCGCCGTGGCGTTGCTGCCAGGCGCCCGTCTGGAGGTCTCGTGACAGTCGCCCCAGCCCCTCGTCCGCCTCGCGGCCGTCGAGGCGCTCGAACACCGCCATCGGCCTTCGGATCGACGCGTCGAGGTAGGCGTGGGGGCGCCGCCAGAAGGCGTGGAAGAAGCCGTCCGTGCAGTCGGCCGGGATCGGAACGACCACGACCTCGCCGTCACCGAAGTGCTCGCGCGTGAGCTCGAACGAGCCCCACAGGTCGTGGCCGTGGGGGAGGTATTCGCGCGTGAGCCAGAACTCCTCAGCCACCGAGCGGTCGAGCGTCAGCGCCAGCACCCGCTCACGGGCGACCCGGCGCATCTCGGCGAAGCCGGCCCGCCGGTCGGCCCAGAACCAGTCGCTGAAGACCGTCATCACGGCGTCGAAGCTGCCGGCGGGGAAGGGCAGCGCCTCGGCGCTCGCGGCCACGCACCGCGGCGCCCCCGGCGGCCGTTGCGCGCGCATCGTCGCCGACGGCTCCAGGGCCACGACCTCCCTGTCGGGCGGCTCGTAGGAGCCGGCCCCGGCGCCCACGTTCAGCACGCTCTTCGCGTCCCGGAGCTGTGACCACAGCAGCTCGGCGATCCGCGGGTCGGTCCTGCGGTTGGCGGCGTATCCGCTGCCGAGGGTGTCGTACAGCTCAGCGCTCACCCGAGCCCACCGGGCCTCCAAGCTTCACGCCTCGATCATCACACCTCGCTCCGCGCGGCGGCCCGCGGCGGCGCTCAACCGGGGCGGCGCGGGTGTGGGGGAGCCCGACCCCGGCAACGCCAGCCGCACGATCTTGCGGCACACCGAGCCGAGCTGGGTGTGCAGCGGGCCGGCGTTGTAGGGAAGCTCATACCGCTCGCAGATCGCCTTCACCTCGCGCGCGAGCTCGGCGTAACGGCGGGCGGGGATGTCCGGGAACAGGTGGTGCTCGATCTGGTGGCTGAGGTTGCCCGAGAGGATGTGAAACAGCGGCCCGCCGGTGAGGTTGGCCGAGCCCAGCATCTGGCGCATGTACCACTCCCCGCGCGTCTCCTCGGCCGTCTCGAGCTCGTCGAACTCGACCGTTCCCTCGGGGAAGTGGCCGCAGAAGATGATCGCGAATGACCACAGGTTGCGGGTCAGGTTGGCGGTCGCGTTGCCGGCCGCCACCAGTGGGGCCTGCGGTCCCGACAGCAGCGGGAACAGCACGTAGTCCTTCAGCGTCTGTCCTCGCACCTTGCGCCAGATGCCCCCGAGAAGCTCCCGCCGGGGGCGCTCCGCCTCGCCCCGGCCGAGCGTCTCCAGCTCGAGGTCGTGCAGGGCCACGCCGTACTGGAAGAACAGCGCCAGCGCGAGCGCGTAGAGCGGGTTTCCCAGCCAGCGCGGGCGCCACGGTTCGTCCTCGCTCATCCGCAGCACCCCGTAGCCGATGTCGCGGTCCTTGCCGAGGATGTTCGTGTAGGTGTGGTGGATGTAGTTGTGGGAGTGGCGCCACTGGTCGCCGGGGCAGGCGGTGTCCCACTCGAAGCCGCTGCTGGAGAGGGCCGGGTCACCGGTCCAGTCGTACTGGCCGTGCATCACGTTGTGGCCGATCTCCATGTTGTCGAGGATCTTCGACAGCGACAGGGCGGTCACGCCCGCCAGCCAGGCGGGCGGCAGGAAGCTCATGAAAAGCAGACCGCGCCCGGAGATCTCCAGCGCGCGCTGGGTCTTGATGAGCTTGCGGATGTAGGCCAGGTCCTGCTCGCCGAGGTCTTCCATCACGCGCTCGCGCAGCGCGTCGAGCTCGGCGCCGAGCGCCTCGATCTGCTCGGGTGAAAGCTGCGGTCTGTCGTCAGGCATGTGCTTTCTCCTTGGCGTGGGTGGTGTCTTGGGGGTCGGGTATGTAGTGGGGTGGGTGCTGCTCAGAGGTCGAGCTCGACGTCGCCGGCCGGCACCGACACGCACAGCTGCACGTCCTCGGCGTCGGCGCTCGAGAGCGCGCCGCTGCGGATGTCGCGCACCCGCCCCGCCAGCTTGCGCGTGGTGCAGGTGTGGCAGATGCCCATGCGGCAGCCGTACGCGGGCGAGAGCCCGGCCCGCTCGGCCTGCTCCAGCAGGCTCGCGCCGGCACAGGAGGCCTCGACGCCGCTGCGCGCGAAGCGGACCTGGCCTTCGCCGGTGCCCTCGGGAACGGTGCAGGGCAGGAAGCTCTCGCTGTGCACGTGCTCGGGGGCCCCGCCGCGCTTCCAGATCGAACGCGTGGCGGCGATCAGCGCGGGCGGTCCGCATACGTACACCTGGGAGGCCGGCCAATCTGGGTCGAGGGCGTGCAGTTGCCGGCGCGTCAGGTGACCCCCGCGGGGGTTGCGCCCTTCGCGGGTGCCGACGACGTGGATCCCGACGTCGGGCCGCCGGCGCTGGAGGCGCTCGAGCTGGGTCCGGTATGCGTGCTCGTGCCGGTTCGGCGTGAAGTGAAGGAACGTGATCGGGCCGGGGTGCTGCTCGTCCAGAAGCGTGCGCAGCATCGCGAGCACGGGCGTGATCCCGCTGCCCCCGCTGAGCAGCAGGACCCGCTCGGGGCGTGTACGGGGCAGCACGAAGTCGCCCACCGGGTGGCTCAGTCCGAGCACCATCCCGGTGCGCGCTGCGGTGTTGAGATGACGGGAGACGAGGCCGTGTGGGTGCGCCCGAACCGTCAGCTCGAGCTCGCGTCCGCGGTCGTGCTCGGAGCAGGCCGGCGAGTAGCAGCGCGTGTAGCGGCGGCCGTCGATCTCGACGGTCACGTTGACGGACTGCCCGGCGCGGAAGCCGCGCCAGTTGCGGTTCGCCAGCAGCTGCAGGGTCACCGAGCCGCTGCTCGGCCTGACGACGCCGATCACCTCGGCCCGGACCTCCTCGGAGGAGAACCGGGGGGCCACCAGCTCGAGGAAGCGGTCGGGGCCGTGGGGGGCGGTGAGGGCTCGCAGGAGGCCGGAGCCGGCGCGGTGGACAGGTGTTTGAGTAAACACTCGTTAGCTGAAGTTAGTAAAGGGTTCCTCTGGTGTCAAGGCGGATGTGTATATTGTTGACACGGTCGTGGCCCGGGTAGAGAGGAGCTGCCCGTCGTCCGTTTGTGAACGACCGTTTACCCTGGGATGAGCGTTTCTACACACCCACACGGCCGCCGTCGGCGGCGCTCTCACGACGGTGAGACGCGCGCCCAGCGCAAGCAGCGAACCCGGGAGGGGCTGCTGGAGGCCGCGCTGTCGATGCTCGAGGACCGGCCGTTCGCCAGCCTCAGCCTGCGCGAGGTCTCGCGCGCCGCGGGCATCTCGCCGGCCGCCTTCTACCGGCACTTCCAGGACATGGACGAGCTCGGCTTCGCGCTCGTGGACGAGTCCTTCACGCGCCTGCGCGAGATGCTGCGCAGCGCCCGCGAGAGCGACGACTACACGAGTGTGATCCGCAACTCGGTGGCGATTCTCGCCAGCCACGTCCAGAACAACCGCCAGCACTTCCGCTTCATCGCCCGCGAGCGGGGCAGCGGCGTGCCGGCGCTGCGCCGTGCGATTCGCGGCGAGATCCGGCTGGTCACCAGCGAGCTGGCCACCGACCTGGCGCGATTCCCGGCGCTGCGGGAGTGGAGCTCGGACGACCTCGGCATGATCGCTGCGCTGATGGTCAACACGATGGTCGCGACGGTCGAGGAGCTGCTCAACGTCCCACCCTCGGATCCGCTCGCCGAGCGACGGGTGCTCGACGTCGCCGAGCGTCAGCTGCGCCTGATCGTCCTGGGCGTGCCCCAGTGGCGCGGGCCGGATCGCGCCGGGCCGAAGAAGGCGCCCGGTCGTTCGGCGGGTTCACGCCGCTAGGGGCGAGCTTGTCCCCGACGAGCTCCACCGGAGCGGGCGACACCGCACCCAACGTCTGCGCCGGTGGTTTCGGCGCCTTCTATGACTTCCTCATCGAGCGGCCGAGGCTGATGGCCGTGGCGGGCCGCGCCCTGTGGGGGATGGACGCCTCGATCCTCTACGGCAGCATCGCCCAGATCGGCCTGGCCGAGCACGTGACGATCCTCGATGTGCCCTGTGGCGGGGGCGTGGCCCTACGCGCTCTGAGCCCCGGCCAGGACGTGCGCTACGTGGCGGCCGACCTGTCTCCGACGATGATCAGGCGGGCCGAACGGAGGGCGCAAAGGCGCTCGCTGGGGCAGGTCGAGTTCGTCGTCGCGGACATGACGAAGCTGCCGCTGGGGACCGGCGAGGCGGACATGGTTGCCTGCTTCAGCGGCCTGCACATGCTCGCCGATCCAAGCGAGGCGCTGTACGAACTGGCTCGCTGTCTGCGGCCGGGCGGGCGGCTCACCGGGACCACGTTCCTACTCGACGGCCTCAGCCGGCGGGCACGGACGCTGTTCGAGATCGGACACCGCCGCGGGCACGCGATGCCGCCGCGGCGGGACGAGCTGCTCACCCGCATGAACGAGGCCGGCTTCTGTGAGGCCACGATCGGACCGCAGCCCGGCTTCGCCGCCTTCAGCGCGCGCCGAGACACGGCCTGAGCTGCAGCGCCCACAACGCTCTCAGCCCCCGGCCGACTGTCCTCCGTCGATGTGCAGTACCTCGCCCGTCACGAAGGTCGCCCGCTCCAGGTAGAGGACTCCGCCGACCACGTCGCCGACAGTGCCCAGGCGTCCGATCGGGTGACGCTCGGCCAGCCCCACGTAGGAGGCGGGATCATGGTTCGGCGTCTGGATGATGCCGAGGGAGACGGCGTTGACGCGGACCCCACGCGAGGCATACTCGATCGCCAGGGAGCGCGCCACCGATGCCAGGCCGCCCTTGGTGAGCACCGTCAGGGCCGCGGGTTGCTCACTGTCGGCGTGATCGACGAGGCTCGTGCTCACGTTCACGACGTGGCCGGAGCCCTGCGCGACCATCTGCCCGATGACCCGCTGGGTGATGTGGAAGAAGCCGGCCAGGTTGGTGGCAGTGATGGCGTCGAAGTCGGCCGGGGTGTAGTCGGTGAACGGCTTGGCGATGAAGACCCCGGCGTTGTTCACCAGGCAGTCGATGCGCCCGAAGCGCTCGATCGTCCGCTGCGTCACGAGCTCCGCCGTGCCGGGATCGGTGATGTCTCCGGGCACGGTCACGTAGTCGGCCTCGTCTCGAGGCTCGATCGAGCGCGACGTGCCCAGGACCCCGTAGCCGGAGGCACGGAAGGCGTCCACCAGGCTCGCCCCGATCCCCTGCGAGGCCCCGGTGACGATCGCGATCCGTTCCGGTCGGGCCACGACCAGCGCGATCTAGCGTCAGCGAGCGCGTGCGGCTCGGGGCGCCCGCGCGCTCAGTGCCACGGCCGCCTCGGGGGTTGCGGCGTGGAAGCTGAAGCTCTGCTCGAGATACAGCGACACGGATCTGCCGTCGTGCGAGGCGTACCCGATCGAGATGTCCTGGCCCGAGTCGAGCACGAAGTCGCCGCCGCGAAGACTGAGGACGATTCCCCCTGCGACGCCGGGCGCCCACACGATCGGACCGTCAAGGATCCCCTGTAGGTGCTCGCGCAGCGGGTAGGCGCCCCGCTCGGCGGTCTCGCCCACGACCCGGTACTGGTCCGGACCGAGCGCCAGGCCGTAGGGACCCGCGATTCCGCTCTCCAGCAGCTGCTCCACGGCGAGCGCCACCGCCCGCGGGTAGCTCTCGGGGTTGCCGAGTGGTATCGGCCGGTGCGGAGAGCTCTCGCCGATGCCGCTGAGCGCTCCGGGCCAGCCGTGGAAGACGGCGACGTTCTCAGCTGTCGCGAGCTGGTGAGCGGCCGCGTCGAGCGCACCGAGGTCGGCGTCGTCGGCGCCGCGATCGGCGTCCTGGAGCTCACTCAGCGCAAGCGCGAAGCTCGCCCGCAGCTCGACGAGCGGCAGCACCCGCCGCTGGAGGGACGTGATCCCTTTGACCGGGGCGCCTTTGAGTGCGCCGGTCCGTCCGAGGTTGGTTGCCGAGTGCTGCCAGCCGTGGGGGCCGGAGAAGTCCACCAGGCGGCGGGCGGCGAGTGCCGGCGCGAGTCGCTCCCTGGCCTCGCCGTCGAGCAGCTCCCAGCCTGACTCGCTGATCGGCGCGAGCTCTCGCAGCAGGTGGTTCACCGACCTGCCTCCCTCATGCTGCCGATCCCCAGCGAGCCCTCGAGCGAGGCCACCGGCGCATCCGCCGAGGGGGCCGGTGGGTCCTCGGGCCGGCCCGGCTCATCCGACTGCGGCGAGGCCGTGACGCCTCCCGCGGCAACGGCGCCCGGACCCGGCGGGTCGTCGAGAAACTCGATGCTGGGCACGAAGAACAGGCTCCCGGTGACCGCCGTGGAGAAGTCGAGGATGCGGTCGTAGTTGCCCTCGGGGTCGCCGTTGAACATGTTGGAAAGCATGCGCTCGATCACTTCGGTGCTGTGAGAGTAACCGATGAAGTAGGTGCCGAACTCGCCCACCCCGACCCTGCCGAAGGGCATGTTGAAGCGCATGATTTTGTGCTCGTTCCCGTCGTCGTCGACGATCGTGTTGAGCGCCACGTGGGAGTTGGAGGCCTTCAGCTCGTCGGGGAACTCGAGGTCGCTGAGCTTGGTGCGTCCGATGATCCGCTCCTGCTCGGCCACCCCCAGCCCGTCCCAGGAGGAGAGGTCGTGCAGGTACTTCTGGACGATCACGTAGCTGCCCCCGGCGAAGGCAAGGTCCTCGTCGCCGATCAGGGCCGCCTCCCGCGCCTCGCCGCCGTCCGGGTTCTCGGTGCCGTCCACGAACCCGAGCATGTCGCGCTCGTCGAAGGACCTGAAGCCGTGAACCTCGTCCACGACCTGTCCGGTGCCGCGCAGTCGTTCGATGAGCCGCTGCGCCAGCTCGAAGCAGAGATCCAGACGGCGTGCGCGGATGTGGAACAGCAGGTCGCCGCTCGTCGCCGGCGCGCTGTGGCGCGCGCCCCGGATCTCTCTGAACGGATGCAGGCCCGCCGGACGTGGAAGCCCGAACAGCCGCTTCCACGCCGAGTCGCCGATGCCGACCACGCACGTCAGCTCGCCCTCGGGGATGCGGAAGCCGACCGACCGCCGCAGTCCGCTGACGTCGCCGAGCAGATCGCGCACCGTGTCCTCGCCGTCGGGTTCGATCGTGACCGTCAGGAAGATCGCCGCCTCCGTGAGGGGCGTGAGGATGGCCTGGGGTTCGGGTACGGGCATCGGACTCGAAGGCAATCGGCTCGGTCGCCTGTGCCTTGGCTCGGTCGCGTGCGTTGGCTCGGTCGCCTGCGCAGCGCGCAGAGCGTATCCCGCTCAGGCCAGCTCGAGCAGCGGGAAGGCCCGGTGGCGGCGGGGCGGCACGAGGAAGTTCTGCCGCCGGGTGGCGGTGATGAAGCGCTCCAGACCGAGGTTCTGGGCGGGCACGCTGTACTGCTCGGCGAGGTCGAGCGAGGCCTGGTTGCGGCGCATGTTGGCGAAGAAGTCGGCCGTCGGGACGAAGATGCTGAAGTGGAGCTTCGGCTGTTCGGAGCCGTCGGGCACGTCGAGCGAATCGAAGCCCGGCCCGTCGGCGCGGATGTGGATCGGTGTGCCGAATCGCGTTCGGCTGGAGCGCTGAACTCCACTCATATGGCCCACGTGGGGCTGTCCGTCGAAGGTGTTCTGGGCTTCCGCTTCAAAGCGGGCGTCGTTGCCCTCTTCCACGTTGGGTATGAAGGCCGGCCCGCCGCCGTTCGTGAACTGGTCGGGATAGCCGCGGCTCGGCGGGGGGTTCGCGCTGAACATCGCCGCGGCTCTACGGATGTACGTTTCTTTCGGGCGTTCGTAGAACTGTTCGAGGTCCTGGATCACGTGAGAGAGATGTTGGATCGAGCCACGCGCGAAGTAGGCGCCGGGTCTCGCGCTCGTCAGCCTGGATTGCGGGTTGCCGATGAAGGTGGTGATCGGCGGCGGCCCGCTGGTGCCGACCTGCTGGTCTGAGAAGCCCATCCACATCGACGAGTTGGGATTGACGGTTTCGGCATACGGCAGACCGTGCTGGTCGGCCACCGCCCGTGGAAGCCCGGGCTGGTTGAACATCAGTCGCCTCGAGGTCACCCTCAGCAGCCCGCCAAGCCCCGATTCACCGGCCGCAGCGCCCGCGAGCGTGTCACTTTCGCCGACCAGCCAGCTCAGTGCTTCGTCGATCACCGAGGTGTGGTCGCCGCGCATGGTCAACAGCAGGTCGTTGGCCTCGATCTGGACTGGCACGTTGAAGCGCAGCTTGGTGATCTGCGGGTTGGCGGGGGAGACGTCCGTCGGTCCCGGCACCGCCTCCTCCAGAACGTAGCGCTGCGGGTCGGAGAGCAGCCGCGGCATGTGCTGGGAGACCAGCGGACCGCTCATGCCGCCGGGAAGCCGTTCGAAGTAGGGGACACCGTAGGAGAGGGTGGTGAACACCCCCGCGGGGCTGAACGGGTAGACCGACTCGATCGTTTCCAGGGCCGTCGCCAGCGTCAGCTGATCGGCCGCCGTCGGGGTTCGCCCAAGGGCGACCGTCGCGAACGTCGTGTAGACGGGCGCGGCGCGCACGCGTACGCCTTCGATGCGCACGGCCGGGGGCGTGAAGCGACTGATCGCGTACTGGATCTCCGGCAGCCGGCGACCTGCACCGGCCAGGGCGCGCTGTGGCGGAGCGAGCAGCTCGAGCGCCCCCAGGGTGCTGCCCGCGAGGCCGAGCGCCGCCGCCCGCTGGAGCAGGGAGCGGCGCGTCAGACCACCCCCGCACGAGGCGGGGGTGGGGGACTGTTTGTTTGACGACCCCGTCGACATGTCCGTTCGGGAGCCGCCCCAGGTGGATCTTGCCGGCGGTGGCCGCACGCGGCGCGGCGGCCACCCCGCTCAGCTCACGCTTCGAAGCCCCAGCCGCTGGTTCCGCTGTAGCCGAGCTTGCCCTTGTTGCCTTCCAGTGGCAGGCCTGCTTCTTCTTCTGCTTCTTCTGCTTCTTCTTCAACGACTTCTTCTGATTCTTCGTGTTGTTCTTTTTCGCTGACCGCCGTTTCCGCTTCGACGGGTTCGCCGCCTGAGGTGAGGGTGAAGTGGCCGCTGAGCACGCCCGACTGCGGACAGAAGCTGGCGGCGCTTCCTTTGGCGAGCTTGAAGGTCTGCTTGGTGAACGTGATCGAGACCGGGCCCGTGACGTTGGATACGCCCGCGAGCTGCGGGGCGACGAAGGCGCACGACGCTCCTTCCGCGGCCAGGAACGACGCGGTCACCTCGATCCCCTGCTTGGACTTGATCTTGATGGCGCCCTTCGACGAGAGTGCCGCGGCCCAGGGGAAGCCCGACCACTGGACCTGGGCCGGACCCTCTGCCGAGGTTCTACACGCGCCGGGGATGCCTTCGAAGTTGCCCTGCGCTATCGCCGCGGCTATCTGCCAACCGTCCGTCGTGCCGTTGTTGCTGGTGAGCGGTCCTGCGAACACGTTTTCTTCGCATTCGAGGTTCCCGTCGGCTGTTTCCAGAAGCGCGTCGTGGCTCACCGCTTCGAGCGCCGCTCCAGCCGGCAGCGGGCCCTGCCCTTTTGTCCTCAATGTCAGGCCGGAAGCGGCCTGCGGCTTCCTCGCCGCGGGCACGGCGGCCATCACGCTTTCACATTCTTTGGTCGATTTCATCGTGAGTTCGTGGCTCGCGAAATCGAGCGTCTTTTCGGTACTGATTTCTGCGGGTTTGCCGCCGAGTTCACCTTCGAGTTTTCCCACCGCTTCGACGTTGTATTTACAGAGTTTGTTTTTGGCGGCCTTGTAGTGTTTACGCGGCTTGACGGTACGTTCCAGCTGGAACGAAGCGACGACAGCGGTTTCGGGCGCGAGCGAGAAGAGATATTTCGAGCCCGACGGTGTAATCGTCCCCGCCAGCGGCAACGTTTTGACTTTTTCGCCGATCAACACGGTGCCCTTGGGTTTTTTCGCGACACATTTCCCGAAGTTGATCCCGCCTTCGGCCCCGATGCCGAGGTGCCCTTCGATGTAGAGGTTGTTGTACGTAACTTCGCCGCCGCAGCTGATTTCAAACTTCTTTCGCCACTTCAGGGTGAAGGGAGTGTTGACTTTGGCGGCGGAACCGAGGTAGAGCTTTTTGCCGAGTGCGAGTTCTTCCGCGGGTGGCGTTTCGACCCACCACGAGAGGGCGAGCGCGGACGACGCCATCGCGCCGCACGCGACGATCGCTACGGCGGCCCCGCTGAGAATGAGCGCTGCTCGCCGCCTCGCGGCGCCGCTGATGGTTTTGGCTGGAGACGAGGTGCTCATGAACCCCCCCTGGGTTGTCTGTCATTTGGGATCGGCACGCCAAAGGCGAGCACGCGTCCGCTCGGTCGGTGACGGCCCCCGATTTTGCGCCATGGCAGAGGTGCGCGGGCACCTCAGGTGCAGAAAGTCCTAACGCACAGGCGCCTTAGTGTCAAGGGCCACGAGCCGGTGAAGCGGCTGGAAATTGCTGTAGGGTCTGGCGTGCTCGTGCCGGGGGCGGCGCAAGCTCCACAGGGGAGACCGCGAGAAGAGGGGGCGGAGATGGAGTTCCTGAGAGCCGCAGCACAGCCGGTGATCGGCGGTCGTGGTCACGCGCGAGGCGGGGTGGCGCCGTCCAGAAGAGCTCTTGCGATGGGCGCGCTGGTGTTGCTCGTCGCGATCGCCGGCGCGGTCTCACTCGCCCGGCCCGGCTCCTCGCTCGCGCCCGTGGTCCGGACGCACTCCCCCGCACAGACCAGGAGCCTGGCGAGCGCGGCCACGAGCCTTCAGGGGGCGTACTCCGCGGCGGTGGGCAGGGAAAGCCCGGCGTACGCCGTGCGGCCGGCGGGCGGTGGCCTTGCCGCGCAGAACGCCGCCCAGGGCCTGCGGGTGCGTTTCGGATCTTCGGGCGTGGTCGTGGCCGCCGGTGCCAGTCGCCTCGGATTGCAGCTTCAGGCCTGGGGTAAGGGCTCCTCGCTGCAGCCGCTGTCCGGGGCCCGCCCCACGGGCACCGGCAATCGCGTGACGTACGCCCTACCCGGCCTGCGGGAGTGGTACGCGAACGGGCCGCTCGGTGTCGAGCAGGGCTTCACGGTCGAGCACGCCCCGGCGGCGCGCACCGGCGCAGGGAGCTCACCGGGGTTGCTCACGCTCGCGATCGGGCTTTCGGGCAACACGCACCCGACGCTCGAAGTGGGCGCGCATGGCGTGCTGTTGAGTCGGGCAGGCAAGACCGCGGTCCGCTATACGGGGCTGCAGGCCGTGGACGCACGGGGTCGCTCGCTGAAGAGTTGGCTGTCGCTCGAAGACGGGCGCCTGCTGGTGCACGTGGACGCCGGCAACGCCCTGTATCCACTGCAGATCGATCCCTTCCTGCAGCAGGGAGAAAAGCTCACCGGCAGCGGTGAGACCGGCCAGGGGGAATTCGGCGGAAGCGTGGCGTTGTCCTCGGATGGGAACACGGCGCTGATCGGCGGCAGCGGCGATGACAGCTTCACGGGCGCCGCGTGGGTGTTCACGCGCACGGCAGGCAAATGGACCCAGCAGGGCGAAAAGCTGACCGGCACGGGTGAGAGCGGCCACGGTGAGTTCGGCTGGAGCGTCGGGCTGAACTCGGAAGGAAACACGGCCCTGATCGGTGCCCCCACCGACAACGGTCGCGTGGGGGCGGCGTGGGTGTTCACGCGCTCGGGCAGCACGTGGTCCCAGCAGGGCGAAAAGCTGACCGGCGGCGGGGAGACGGGCCAGGGCGAATTCGGCTCGAGCGTGAGGCTGTCCTCCGAAGGGACGACTGCGCTGATTGCCGGAAGTGGCGACAACACGTTCGTTGGCGCCGCCTGGGTGTTCGCCTTCTCGGCCGGGAAATGGAGTCAGCAGGGAGCGAAGCTGACGGGCGGCGAAGAGGTCGGTCGCGGCGAATTCGGCGACAGCGCGGCGCTGGCGGGCAACGGCCAGACGGCTGTCATCGGCGGCCCCCGCGACAACGGAGCCGTCGGCGGGGCCTGGGTATTCGTCCTCTCGGCGGGCAAATGGACCCAGCAGGGCGAAAAGCTGACCGGCGGCGAAGAGACCGGCAACGGCGAGTTCGGCTGGAGCGTGGCCAGCGGCTCCGAAGGCAACACGGCGGTGATCGGCGGCCCGACCGACAACTCATCGACGGGAGCCGCGTGGGTATTCAAGCGCTCGGGCGGCAAATGGACCCAGCAGGGCGAAAAGCTGACCGGCGGCGGGGAGAGTGGCAAGGGCGAGTTCGGCTGGAGCGTGGCGCTTTCGGGCTCGGCCACGACCGCCCTCCTCGGCGCACCCGAAGACAACGCCAAAACCGGCGCGGCCTGGGTGTTCGCCGAATCGGGCGGCAAATGGACCCAGCAGGGCGAAAAGCTCACCGGTACGGGGGAGACCGGAGCCGGCGAGTTCGGCTACAGCGTCGCGGTTGAAGGCACCACGGCGCTCGTGGGCGGGTTCGGCGACAGCGGTCAGGTCGGCGCGGCCTGGGCGTTCACCGAATCAGCAGGCAAATGGACCCAGCAGGGCGAAAAGCTGGTCGCCGACGGGGAGAGCGGCGACGGCGAATTCGGCACCAGCGTGGCCGTTTCCGCGGAAGGGAACACGGCGCTCGTGGGTGGGCCGCTCGACAAGGAAAACACCGGCGCCGCCTGGGTGTTCATCCGCAGCGGCAGTGAATGGATCCAGCAGGGCGGAAAGCTCACCGGTGGCTCCGAGACCGGCAACGGCGAGTTCGGCTGGAGCGTCGCGCTGTCCTCCGACGGCAACACCGCCCTCGTCGGTGGACCTGAGGACGGCAGCGGCGCCGGCGCGACCTGGGTGTTCACGCGCTCGGCCGGCAAATGGACACAGGAGGGCGAAAAGCTGACCGGCGGCGGGGAGAGCGGCAGCGGCGGCTTCGGCTACGGCGTGGCGCTGTCCTCCAACGGCGACACCGCCCTGATCGGCGGCTTCGCCGACAACGGCTTCACCGGCGCCGCCTGGGTGTTCACGCAGTCCGGGGGCAAATGGACCCAGCAGGGGAGCAAGCTGACCGGTGGCGGCGAGAGCGGCACCGGCTCCTTCGGCTTCAGCGTCGCGCTGTCCTCGGCTGGGACGACCGCGCTGATCGGCGGCCCCGAAGACGGCGCCCGCGCCGGTGCCGTATGGGTGTTCACGGAATCGGCCGGCAAATGGACCCAGCAGGGCGAAAAGCTCACCCCCGGCAGTGGCGAACCGAAGTTCGGCTCGAGCGTGGCGCTGTCCGCGGAAGGGACCACGGCGCTGATCGGCGGCCCCCGCGAAAGCAGCGGCTCCGGTGCCGCCTGGGTGTTCACCGAATCCGCTGGTAAATGGACCCAGCAGGGCGAAAAACTCACCGGCGGCGGAGAGACCGGGGCCGGCGAAGTCGGCTCGAGCGTGGCGCTCGGCTCAGAAGGCAACACCGCGCTGGTCGGCGGACCGGAAGACAACAGCGGCGTCGGCGGCGTGTGGGCGTTCACCCGCTCGGCGGGCAAATGGTCACAGTTGGGCGGCAAGCTCACGGGCGGCGGCGAGAAACTGAAAGGTGAGTTCGGCCGCAGCCTGGCGCTGTCCCCCAACGGCGCCACGGCCGTGATCGGCGGCTCCGAAGACAACCATGGGGTCGGTGCCGCGTGGATCTTCCAGAGCGCGACGCTGCAGTGGCACGGTCAAGGGCAGGTCTTCGCCGAAGGCGCGCCACAGCTCGTCACCACGAAGGCCACGCTGACCCTGCACCTCGCGAACCACACGACCGTCGCCTGCAAAGCCAAAGACAAGGAGACGATCGAAAACCCGCTCGGTGGCGCGCCGGGTATCGACCACACGACGGAACTCACGTTCAGCGGCTGCAAAGCCAGCCCGACGGTGTGTGTCAGAGGCGAAAAACTGGGCGTCGTTCCCGGTGGCCTGCCGTGGGCGAGCGAACTGCTTGTCGGGCCGCCGATCCGCGACCACATCGCGGGCGTCGAACTGAAGATCGAATGCTCCACCAGGAAAGGCGTCAAAACGGGCTACGACGTGCTGACCGGCGCGTTGACGCCCGAAGTCGGCAACAGCATCTTCGAATTCGCCAGCGGCTCCGGCGAACTCGCGGAGTCCCTCGGGGGGAAAGCGACGATCACCGGGCAGGACAAGCTGAAGGGCCCGAAAAAACACACCGTGATCACGGCCTGAGCGCCCGCGCGCCGTAAGCTGGCGGGCATGAGCAACCTCGGACCCTTCACGGTGGGGCGCATCGGCTTCGGCGCGATGCAGCTCCCGGGGCGGGGCGTGTTCGGCCCGCCACGCGACCCCGACGCCGCCCGTGCCGTCCTGCGCCGGGCGATCGAGCTCGGCGTCGACCACATCGACACCTCCCAGTACTACGGCCCGGACGTCGCCAACGACCTGATCCACGAAGCGCTGTTCCCGTATCCCGAGAACCTGCAGATCGTCACCAAGGTCGGCGCGCGCCGTGACGAGAAGGGGGCATGGCTCCCCGCCCAGCGACCCGAGGAGCTGCGTGCGGGGGTGGAGGAAAACCTGCTTTCGCTGAAGCTCGAGCGCGTCGCGCTCGTCAACCTGCGCCTGATCGGCGGCGGCGAGGCCGAGGTGCCCCTGGAGGATCAGCTCGGGACGCTCGAAGAGCTCCGCGGCGAGGGCAAGCTGGCGCTCATCGGCCTGAGCAACGTGCCAACCGACACGGTCCACGAGGCGCTGACCCAGGCCGATATCGCCTGTGTGCAGAACGGCTACAGCCTCCTCGACCGGTCCCACGAGGACGTGCTCGAGCTGTGTATCGAGCACGACCTCGCGTTCGTGCCGTTCTTTCCGCTCGGATCGGCCTTCACGGGCGGACCCGCCGCGCTGGCCGCAGACCCGGCCGTCGCCGGTGTGGCCGCCAGGCATGGCGCCACGCCGTCCCAGGTGGCGCTCGCGTGGCTGTTGCTACGCGACGAGCACATCCTGCTGATCCCGGGCACCTCGTCGGTAGCTCACCTGGAGGAGAACCACGCCGCCGCCGACCTCGTCCTCGACCGCGAGGACCTCGAGTCGCTCGAGCACGTCCGCCAGCTCGGCGACCCGCACAACGCCGTGCGCGACTGACGGCGGCCGAGCCGGAGTAGCATCGCACCAGTGGAGCTGGCCGAGGGCTATCAGCTGAAGGACATCTCCCCGCGCGCCTACGAGCACCCGGCGGACCGTGCCGCCACGGCGGCGCTGAAGGCGATCCCGTACGTGGACAGCACGGTTCGCAAGATCATCGAGTACGGATACGAGCGGGCCCTGCGGCGGGGGATCCTCGGGTCGGCCGTGCGCCTCGGGGACAACCAGCTGGGGGACGTCCACCGCGCCCACGCCCGCGCCTTCGTGACGCTCGACATGGAGCCGGTGCCCGAGCTCTACATGACCCAGGATCCGATCGCCAACGCGATGACGATCGGCGCGGCGCGGCCACTGGTGGTCGTCAACTCGGAGCTGGTCAGGCTGCTGGACGTGGAGCAGCTGCGTGGGGTGTTCGCCCACGAGGCCGGGCACGTGCTCTCCGACCACGTTCTGTACGGGACGGCCCTGACGATCCTGATGCTGCTGTCGGTCCTGCCGGGTATCCCTGTGCCCCTGTTCCCGCTGCGCACGGCCCTGATGGAGTGGTCGCGAGCCGCCGAGCTGAGCAGTGACCGCGCGGCGGCCCTGGTCACGCGCGACCCGCTGGCGATCTGCCGCACGCTGATGGTCCTCTCGGCCGGCGCGGAGGCCGCGAACCTCGACCTCGACGTGTTCATCGAGCAGGGCCGCGAGTACCGCGAGAAGCCCTCCGCCTTCGACCGCATCTCGCGCCTGCTGAGCGACCTCAACCTGACCCACCCGATGTCGGTCCAGCGCGTCCACGAGCTCATCTCGTGGGTCGAATCGGGCGCCTATGACCGGATCGTGGCCGGGGACTACCCGCGGCGCGACGAGCAGCCCGACGTGCGCACCGAGGCCGGTGACGCCGTCAATCACTACGCCGAGCGGTTGCGCGACAGCTTCCGTGGCCTCGCCGACTCGGTCGAGGAGGCCGCCCAGCAGCTCAACGACTGGCTGCGCAGCAACCGTGACGAGGACGAGTAGCGACCTCGAGCGCTTCGTGCAGGCCCAGGACGCCGGCGGCACCTACGAGCGGGCGCTGGCGGAGTTGAGGGTGGCCCGCAAGGCGAGCCACTGGATGTGGTTCGTGTTCCCGCAGCTCGCGGGCCTCGGGCACAGCTCCACCTCGCGCCGCTACGCGATCGCCTCGCTGGCCGAAGCACGTGCCTACCTCGAGCACCCGCTCCTCGGGGCCCGCCTGGGGGAGGCAGCCGGCGTGCTGCTGGCCCTCTCGGGGCCAACCGCGCAGGACGTCCTCGGTCCGCTCGACGCCCAGAAGCTCCACTCCTCGATGACGCTCTTCATGCGGGCGGGACCCGCCGAGACACCCTTCGCCCTGCTGATCGAGCGCTTCTTCGCCGGCCAGCCCGATCCGGCCACCGACGAGCTGCTCGCGCAGGCGGACGCCGCCGCCTGAGGGGCCTCGCCGCAGACCGGACGCCGGCAGCCCGCGGTGCCGGCGCCGGGATGTGCCCTTCTGCACAGCTTTCTGCACCTGTTGGCTTTTCGGCCTCTGCTTCGTTCAATCATCGGAATGCCCCGCGTGGAGCGCACCTCTCGTACCCAGTTGTGGCTCGAAGGCCCCGGCGACTGGAGCTGGCCCGGCCGCGGCGGGAGCGGGGGCGGCGACTTCCTGCCGCCGCCCTGGGTTCCCGCTCTGCCTCCGCGACTGGAGCCGGCGGCTGCGCTGGCCGGCGCCGGGTCGTGGGCCGGCGGTGTCCCGGAGCCGCGGCGGGGTCGTCTGTGGATGTTCCTCGGCCTGCTGGGCCTGGTCGCGGTCATGGCAATGGGAGCGCTGCTGGCGGTGCCACACCTCGGCGAACGCCTCGGCCTGACAGCGGGAGCCACGGCGGAAGACGTCCGAGCCACCCCGCTCGCAGCCCCGCCGCAGGCGCTCGCGCCGCTGCCGGCGCTGAGCCCGGTCCACACCGATGCGGGCGGGAGCCTGGTGGCGCAGGCCCGCTTCCACTCGGCCTCGCTCGGCGGCGGGGGTTCGTTCTTCGTGTACCTGCCGGCCGCCTACGCGACCGCCGCGCGGCGCTACCCGGTCCTGTACCTGCTGCACGGCCGCAACGGGCACGCCGAAGCGTTCCTGGAAATGGGCATCCAGGCGAGCCTCGACGGGCTCATCTCCCACCACGTGATCGCGCCGATGATCGTCGTGATGGTCCAGGATGCGCCCGGCCTGAACAACTGGCGCGACCTCGGCACGCGCCACAGCGAGACCTACGTGGTGGAAGTCCAGGAACTCGTGGATCGCATGTTGCGGACGATCCCCACGCGCGCCGGGCGGGCAGTCGCGGGAGACTCGATGGGCGGCTTCGGGGCCATGAACGTGGAGCTCTCGAACCCGCTGCGCTTCTCGGTCGTGGAGAGCTGGCTGGGCTTCTTCGACAACCTTCACGAATCGTTGTACGCCGACCGCTCGGTGATCTCCCGCCTGGGCCTGCACGCCTTCCTCTACGGCGCCTCAGAAGACCCGGTGGCGGTCCCCTCGGAGGATCCCGAATTCGCGGCCGAACTGAGCGCCGCCGGGGCCCGCGCGCGGGGCGTCATCTATCCCGGCGGCCACAGCCTCGAAAAAGTCAGGGCCCACCTCGACTACGGGCTGCTGTACGCGGGCCGCTCGCTCCTGGCCGCCGAGCACAGGGCCGCGCGCGAAGCCGAGAAGAGCATCGCGCCGCGGCGCCCTCATCGCGGCGGGGCCGCTTCGCGGACCGAATAACGCAGTAGCTGGCCTTCGCGCCACACCGCCACGGCGCGGTCGCTGTCGGGATCGAGTGCCACCGTGGCTTCGCTGTTGGGGGCGTCCGGGGCGAGCTCTTCGGAGGCTTCGAAGACGATCCGGCTGCCCACGCCGCGGAAGCCCCTGGTCGCGTAGATCGCCTGTTCGGTCGTGCCCCCGGCTCGCGTGGTCCCGGTCGCCGGCTCGGTCCACAACAGCAGGGCATCTGCCCTCGGCCCGGGCTGGATGTCTGCCAGCAGCGCGTCGCCGTTGCCCGCGGAGGTGGTCGTCGGCGGGCCCACCCGATCCTGGTCCACGGCCGCCGAGCGGATCACCCAGCGCCCGTTCACGAGGCTCGACCACGCCAGCATCACGCTCTCGGTGCTGAGGCGGATGAGGCTCGGGGAGGCGGGGGGCGGGGCCACGCCGTGCGGGTTGGCGAAGCTCTCCAGGAGCCGTGGCACGCCGAACGTGACGCCCTTCCCGGAGCGGTCCAGGTACACGTCGGTGGTGTCTCCCCGCTGCTCGCTCCAGGCCACGACCGCACGGCGGTCGTCGCTGAGGAGCGCCGCGATCCGCAGGTCGGGGCCCGCGGCGGCGATCCGTTGTGGCGTACCCGGTGGGCCGCTGGCGGGCAGATACTGCACCACGATCGAGCCGCCCTGCTCCCACACGAGCATTGCGTCGCTGCGGTAGTCCAGGGCGGGGGTGAGCAGGCGCACCCCGGGCCCGGCCGCCACCAGTTCGTGACGCACGAAGCCGGTGGCGTAGAAGCGCTCGACCTGCAGCTGCAGGCGACCGCCGCGGGCCCCCCCGGCGACCGCGAGATCGCCGAGGTAGCCGTTGGTGGCAGCGAACGGCGTCGTGAAGAGCGGCCCCGGGGGAATCGCGGCGAACGGTCCTTCGGCGTGTCCCTGCAGCGCGACCGCGCTCGCACCGCCGGCGCCGGCCGGCCGGCCGATGATCGCCACCCGTCCACCCGGAGCTACGCCCACCGCCAGCGGCCCCTGGACCGGTAGCGGCGTCTGCGGGCCGATCGCCATGCCCGCGCTCGAGCCGGCGGCCGGGAGCGCGCCGATCGGGGCGACCCGGGCACCCTCGCCCCCGGGGCAGCCGGCGGCGGCGCGCCACACGATCGCGCCCGGGCCGGTGCGATGTCCGGGTTCGTTGCTCGGGAACAGCACGCGCGGTTCGCGTCCCGGGCACCGGCTCAGCAGCGCCGAATCAGACCACTGGTGCGGGTGCGTTCGCGGCGGTCGACGGGGCTGCGAGTGCGAGGAGGAGCACGCGCAGAGGCTTGCCGCGAGCGCGAGCAGGCCGGTGAGCCTCAGGCTATGGCGGCGGGAATTCCTCAGCCGTCTGGCGCCGTAAGAGGTAGGCGCCGAAGAACGCCAGCGCCGAGTACACGATGATGCCGGCGAGTTTGCCGGTGGACGCGATCGGGTTCCAGATGAAGATCAAGAGCATGATGGCGGCCACGATCGCGTAGGTCCACTCCGGGCGCTCACGCAGGAAGGGCGCGATGAACTCCCGTGCCCGCGTCGCGTACCGGGACGGGCCCGCGAACCAGGCGGCCGCGATCAGCGGCACGCCGATGACGACGAACGCCCCGGCGACATCCGACAGGATCGAGGTCGCGATCGAGAGCGCCGCGTGCGCCGCCGGCTTGACCGATTCGGTCTTCACCAGCGAGTCGGCCACCTGGTTGACCACCACGGTGCGCAGCAGGAACACGATCACGCCGGCTGACACGGCCGCGAAGCCGACGTTCATGAGGGTGCGCCGGCGGTAGCCCTTGGCGAGGAAGATCGCGATCGCATAGAGGACCGGGACGAGGATCGTGAACAGCAGGGCGAGGCCTTTGAGGATTTTGCCGATGTCCTGGACGGCCTTGATCTGCTTGGACTTCAGCACGGTCAGATGGGCCACGTTGGCGGGCAGTTTGGAGGCCACTTCGGGCAGCCCGAGGCGGTTTGTGATGTTGGTGAGGACCGTGGCCAGATCGAGGCTCACGACGCCGTTGTTGATCGCGACCGGACCCTTGCCGCCTTCGACGATGTTCACGAGCGTCTGGTCGGCGGCGCGGTTGGCGGCCCTCCAGGCTTCCTGGACCCTGGCTGTGGCGAGTGCGCGTTTGGCGACTTCGGTCGCCCCGGTGCGTACGAGGCCGGCAGCGGGGCCGGCGAGCGCGCGCACTTCCTTGGGCAGGCGCTTCTTGATTTCTTCTTCGACGTTGACGTGTGCGTAGAGCTGTTCGACCAGGTAGTTGGAGGTCGCGTCGCGGATCTGTTCGTTCTGCAGCAGCTTGGTGCTCGTGTCCGCCCAGTTGTCGGGGCTGAACACCTGGCGGTTCGCCCAGATCGCGAAGATCCCGATGATCGCGAGCACGGTCGTGCCCCAGATCAGCAGCCGCACCGTGATCCGCCGCCCGCGCGTCACCGCCGGGCCGGGGGGAGCGGGCGCCGCCGCCGAGGGCGGCGTGGGCGCTGTCGGTGACGACGATGCCGCCCCCCCGGCACCGGCGCCGCTTCCGTCTCCCCCGGAAGGGGGCGGAGCGGGCACGCGAGGCTCCTCCATGGCCGACATCATGCCGATCGGGTCGGGCGCGTGCATCGCGCCGAACGGATGAAGCCCGTGGCGGGTCAGATCGGTCCAGTTGGCGGCGAGCGGTCCGACCTGGCCGCCGCCAGTGGCCCGCTTGACAGGTGACCAAATAGTCACATATACTGAGGGCGAATCATGGACGCCGTCTTCAGAGCGCTCGCCGACCCCACCCGCAGAGAGCTGCTCGACGAGCTCTTCCGGCGGGACGGGCAAAGCCTCGGCGAGCTCGAGGAGCGGCTGCCGATGACGCGCTTCGGGGTGATGAAGCACCTGTCGGTACTCGAGCAGGCGGGGTTGATCACGACCCGCCGGCAGGGGCGCCAGAAGCTGCACTTCCTCAACCCGGTCCCGATCCGGCAGGTCCACGACCGCTGGGTCAGCAAGTACACGGAGCCCTGGGCGGCGATGCTCAGCGGACTAAAGGAACAACTGGAGGACGACATGACGACGGATGCCACAGACAGCGGCGCGCGGCCCTGGACCGCCGGGCCGACCGAGAAGGTCTTCGAGATCTACATCCGCACCACCCCCGAGCGGCTGTGGGAGGCGATCACCGACCCGCAGCTGAGGCGCCGCTACAGCTTCGGGCTCGAGGTCCACTCCGACTGGCGGGCGGGCTCGGAGTACGAGCTGTCCAACCCGCAGGCGGGGAAGATGGCGATCGGCGAGAACCTCGAGGTCGATCCTCCGAGGCGACTGGTGCAGAGCTTCACCGCGCTGTGGAGCGAGGAGGTGCAGCGCGAGGGTCGCTCGCGTGTGACCTGGGAGATCGAAGCGGTCGGCGACTCCTGCCGGCTGACCGTCACCCACGACGAGTTGCGCCCGGACGCCCACGGTGAGATCTACGGCGGTTGGCCCCAGATCCTGTCCGGGCTGAAGACGCTGCTGGAGACCGGCGAGGATCTGACCACGCCGGGCTCGCTGCGCTACACGGGCGCGAGCGCGTAGCCGCGGGCGCGCTCGGCATCGGCGCGCGTCGCCGTGGCGCGCGCCGCCAGCCGCGGGGGCAGGTCGGCGAGGTTTGCCGAGCAGTAGATTGCGGTCTGAGATGGCGGGGACCTCGAAAGCGATCCTGATCACGGGCTGCTCGACGGGCATCGGTCGTGCCACCGCCGAGCGGCTCGCCCGCGCCGGACACACCGTCTATGCCACTGCCCGCAACGAGTCGACGCTCGAGCCACTGCGGGCGCTGGGCGCCCATACGCTGGCGCTCGACGTGTGCGACGAAGGCTCGATGCAGGCCGGGGTGGAGCGCGTTGTTGCCGAGCAGGGTGCCGTCGGAGTGCTCGTCAACAACGCCGGCTACTCCCAGGACGGAGCGATCGAGTCGGTCCCGATGGACGCGGTCCACCGGCAGTTCCAGACGAACGTGTTCGGGCTGATCCGGATGTGCCAGCTGGTGCTCCCCGGGATGCGCGCCCAGCGCTACGGGCGGATCGTGAACATCAGCTCGATGGGAGCCAACTTCACCTTCCCCGGAGCGGGCCTCTACCACGCCACCAAGTACGCCGTGGAGGCGATCAGCGACGCGCTGCGCTTCGAGGTGAAGGACTTCGGGGTCGGCGTGACCGTGATCCAGCCGGGCCTGATCCGGACCAACTTCGGGGAGGCCGCCGCCGGCTCGCTCGAGCACGGGGCTGACAACGGAGAGAGCTCCGACGGCGTGTATGACACCTTCAACCGGGAAGTCGCGAAGATGACCGTCGAGGCCTACCACAAGGGGCCGCTGGCGAAGTTCGGAGGCGAGCCCGACGCGGTCGCCAAGGCGGTCGAGAAGGCGATCGCCCGCGGCACGGCGCCGATCCGGGTGCGCGTCACGCCCTCCGCGAAGATGCTGATCGCGCAGCGGCGGATGATGGGAGCCGGCATGTGGGACCGGTTCCTGGCCACACAGTTCACGCGGCCCGCTCCAGACTGAGCCTCCGGGCAAGCCCGGCGGACTAAGCTCCCGCGCAGCGCCGTGCGAGCCGCCCCGCCCATCAGCCAGCGCCGGGAGCTGCCTGGGCGTGCACCCGGATGTTCCTGAGCACGACGCTGCTGTACCCGCTCGAGCTCGCACTGCTGTGCGTCGGCATCGGCCTGCTCGTCGATCGCCTGAGCGGCTGCTTCCTGCCGCTGGCGCTGCTTCCCGCGACCGGTCTCGCGGGCCTGATCGCGGTGACCCAGCTGTGTACCTACGCCTACCCGCTCGCGCCCGCGACCCCGTACGTGGCCGGGGCTGTGGCGGTGGTCGGGTTCGTCGTGGGACGCTCACGTGCCCGGGCCATCCTGCACGCAGCGCGGGAGCGGCCCTGGCTTTTGCTGCTGCCCGTCGGCGCCTACGTGATCGCGCTCGCGCCGGTGCTCGCAGCGGGCCGGGCGAGCTTCTCCTCCTACATGGCGCTGGCGGACTCCGCCGTGCACCTGGCGGGCGCCGACTACCTGCTCCACCACGGCCAACACTACGCCCACCTCGACCTGCGCAACTCCTACGGCCAGGTGATCAACGACTACTACAACGCCAACTACCCCTCCGGTGCGGACACGGCCTTCGGGGCCAGCGCGATGCTGATCGGGTTGCCGCTGATCTGGGCCTTCCAGCCCTTCAACGCCTTCGTGCTGGCGAGCGGATGCGGGGCGGCCTGGCTGCTGGCCCGGGCCGGTGGCCTGTCGCGGGCGCTGGCCGCGGTGGCGGCGTTGACGGCCCTGCTCGGGGCGCTGGTCTACGCCTACGAGTTGTTCGGCTCGATCAAGGAGGTGACGGCGTTGGGCATGATCCTCGCCCTCGGGGCGCTCGTCGTGATCCGGGAGCGGTGGGTGCGTTCTGCGGGCACGGGGGTGATCCCCTTCGCGCTGATTCTCGCCGGCGGCGTCTCCGCGCTGGGCGCCGCCTTCGGCGTGTGGGCGCTGCTGAGCGCCCTGGTGCTCCTGCCGGCGATCGTGGCGGCGCTGCGCGACGGGGGCGCCGCACGGGGGCGGGCCCTGGTGACGCTGGGGGCGGGGGTGGTGGTCGTGTTGCTCGCCGCGCTTCCCGTCTGGACCTCCGCCGGTGGCTCGGTGCAGGTGGCCGAAGGGATCGCGTCGACGACCAATCCCGGCAACCTCGTCCATGCGCTGCGGGCGATCCAGCTGTTCGGCATCTGGCTGGGGGGGAGCTACAAGCTCGAGCCGACGGGGGCGTCCTCGGCCCTGACCCACGGGCTCGTACTGCTGGCGCTGGCGGGC
Organism: uncultured Solirubrobacteraceae bacterium; assembly: GCA_963846255.1. Lineage (GTDB taxonomy): Bacteria > Actinomycetota > Thermoleophilia > Solirubrobacterales > Solirubrobacteraceae > Palsa-744. The sequence continues at coordinate 1,357,633 of CAWJVE010000002.1, read as the reverse complement.
GCCCTGCTCGGCGTGTGGCAGCTGTGGCACCTTCGCGCCCTGGCGCTGTTGGCGTGGCTGGGCCTGATGCTGCTCGCCTGCCTGATCGTGGTCGAGTCGGTGTCGGTGTGGGGTGGGGCCAAGACGCTGATGCTGAGCTCGCCGGCCGTCGTGCTGCTGGCGTGGGCCGGGGTGGGGGCGCTGATCGACCTGCGGCCACGGGCTCTCGCAGTAGCGTGCTCGGGCGCGCTCGGGCTCGTTCTGACGGCCGGCGTGCTGGTCTCGGACGCGAGGCAGTACCACGTCTCGAACCTCGCTCCCACGGCCCGCTACGAAGAGCTCGCGCGGCTGAACACCCGCTTTGCCGGGCAGGGCCCGACGCTGTTCACCGACTTCGACGAATACTCGCTGTACGTCCTGCGGGACCTCGACGTGGGGGGCCCCGATTTCGTCTACCCGCCGCCTGGCGCCGCGTCCGCGGCGGGCGGCCACGGGCGTCCGGTGCGCCTCGATCGCCTGGCCCCGTCGGTGTTCGAGACCTACCCGCTGATCATCACTCGACGGGACCCGCTCGCGAGCCGCCCGCCGGCCGCCTACCGGGAGGTGTGGGAGGGCTCCTACTACGAGGTCTGGCAACGGGCCCCTGCCGGAGCGGCCGCCGCGGTGCGCCATGTCGCCCTGCGGGGCGACGCGACGCGACAGTGCGCCCGCCTCGGCCGGCTCGCGCGGTCCCCGCAGGCCGCCGCCGCGCCCACGTTGACGGTGGCCGAAGCTCCCGAGGTCGTGCAGGTGCCGCTGCGGCGAAGCCGCCGCCCACCGGGCTGGCGGCCGGGGCGCGGAGGGCTCGTGCTCGGCTCGGCCGGCCGCCTTCGCAGCACGATCTCGATCCCCAAGGCCGGTATCTGGAGCGTGTGGGTGAAAGGCCAGCTGATGCGTCCCCTGCACCTGGCGATCGATGGACACCAACTCGCCACGATCTCGGGCCAGCTCGACGGCAACTCGTTGGTGGTGGGCAGTGCCCCTCCCGTCCGGGTGCGGCTGGCGGCGGGCACCCATCGCGTGGAACTCGCGCGGGGCGACTCGGGCCTCGCCCCCGGCGACGGCGGCGCGGCGGTCCTGAGCAGCGTGCTGCTCACGCCCGGGGGCGGGGGCGCCAGCCTGCAGGCGATCCCCGTCGCGCGGTGGCGGAGACTGTGCGGGAGGCTCTACCAGTGGGCTGAGCTGTCCGCCGAAGCGCGAATCCCGGGGGCGAGCTCGGCGCCGTCATAGCGGCGCGCCTGTGCGCGCTCCATCGGGCAGCGACCGTAGGCTTCGCGGGCCGATGAGCGCTGCCGTGGCCCCCGACGAGGACCAGATCCTGCTGGGGGAGTGCCTGGAGTTGCTGCCGGGACTTCCGAGCGAGTTCTTCTCGCTGATCTACCTCGACCCGCCGTTCAACACCGGCCGTCGCCAGGTGCGCCGGACGTTGCGGGCGGTCGAGGACCCCGAGGCCACCCGCACGGGCTTCGGGGGGCGCACCTACCGCACAGAGCTGCTGTCACGCTCCAGCTACCGCGACCAGTTCGACGACTACCTCGGCTTCCTGCTCCCACGGCTGGAGGAGGCGCGGCGGGTCCTGAGCGCCCAGGGAACCCTCTACCTGCACGTGGATTACCGCGAGGCCCACTACTGCAAGCTGCTGATGGACGAGATCTTCGGCCGGGACTGCTTTCTGAACGAGATCATCTGGGCGTATGACTTCGGGGCCCGTGCCCGCCGGCGCTGGCCGGCCAAGCACGACACGATCCTGGTGTACGTCAAGGATCCCGACTCCTACCACTTCGACGCCGAGGAGGTCGATCGCGAGCCATACATGGCGCCGGGACTCGTCACTGCCGAGAAGGCCGCCCGGGGCAAGCTCCCGACCGACGTCTGGTGGCACACGATCGTCCCCACCAACGGCCGCGAGAAGACCGGTTACCCCACCCAGAAGCCCGAGGGGATCATCTCGCGGATGGTGCTCGCCTCGACCCGGCCCGGTGACTGGTGCCTGGACTTCTTCGCCGGCAGCGGCACCCTCGGCGCCGTCGCCCGCCGCCACGGGCGCCGCCACGTGCTGATCGACTCCAACCCGGAAGCCGTCGAGGTGATGCGCGCGCGGCTGGGGGAGCAGGCGTGCAAGCCTGTGGGCGATGTATCACGTCGAGCTTCGTCAGTTTCCCCATAACTTCTGCCGCTTCAACCTCTCCGAGGGGGAGCTGGCGGCGTTGCTAGCTCCTTGGGCGGCGGGGCAGGTGATCGAGGTGGGGGATCGCAAATGGAACCCCCAGCAGGCGAAAATCACGGTCCTCGAGGGGCCCGAGCTCGAGCTCCAGGAACTGTCGATGGGCAGGGGCTGGCGGACCGCCGAACGCCGCAGCCAGGACGTGACCGACAGGGTGCTCGCGGCCGCCCCTGCGCCGCTGGCACCGCGGGCCATGGCGCCGGCCTCCGCTCCCGCGTCCGCGGGCTCGGGGCTCGCCGACCCGCTCGCGGCTCTGGTCCAGATCGGCGCCCTGCTCGGCCCCGAGGCACCCCAGCTGCTCGAGGCCTGGCGGGTCGCGGCGGCCGCGGACCCTTCGTTGTCCCCGAGCGGCGCCCTGGCCGCCGCCGAAGAGAGCCTCCGCGGGCCCGCCGCAGGCGCGCAACGAAAGCCCCCGGCAATCTGACCCGCCGACGGTACACTTCGCCTCCGAACCTGGTGGGCGTAGCTCAGTTGGTAGAGCTCCTGGTTGTGGTCCAGGCGGTCGGGGGTTCGAGTCCCCTCGCTCACCCCTCAGAAACCCACGCTGACCGGCCGTCCGCGGGTGCGACGGCCGGCGCGCCGTTCGCTGGGTCGTTAGGACTAAATCGAGGATCCTCCGGTGCGCCCGCGGTTATGTTCCGCCCGTGGACATCTAGACGGCGGGTGGGTGCCCGATAACAGAGGTCGGAGGGGCTCCCGCCTTTGTTGCGCCGGCGCTCGCCGTCTCAAAGCGAAGACGGGAGGCATCGATGACTGACAAGGGGGAGTATGCGGGCACACGCGCTTTCGCGCGTGTGCTGGTGACGGCTGCAATCGTGGTCCTCGCCGCCCTTTTTTCGGCGGCGACAACGCAGGCCGCTCCGGCGACGCTGTGTGTGAAGGCGACGAAGGTCAAACCGCCGAAACCAGCGAAAACGCACTACACGGGCGGCTGGGAAGACAAGAACTGCACGGCAACCAGCGCGAAACACGAAGGCAAGTACGAAAAACTGGCCAACTTCTCGGAATCCGAAGAAGCGCAGTTGAAGGCTTTGCTCAAATACGTGCAGGTCGAGTCGTCGGGGATAGCCGGCCAGCCGACCGTGCAGATATCGCACGCGAACCTCCAAGTGACCTCAGGCGAAGAATTTGAACAAGCCACGAACGGTGCCGGCAACGTCGTCATCGGCCCGGACGAGGAACCGCTTACGCAGACCGGCTCGGACAACCTCGTCATAGGTGGCCAAAGAAAAGAATTCACAAGCTACGGAGGCATCGTTGCGGGCGCGCAAAATAATGCGATCACTGCCCCGTTCGCTTCCGTCCTGGGCGGGGATGTCAGTAGAGCGACCGCTCCCGACGCTACGGTGAGCGGCGGCGTCGGCAACCACGCAAGCGAAATCTTCGCATCCGTAAGCGGCGGAGAAAGTGGCAACGCGGGCGGCCGCGCGTCATCGATAAGCGGCGGGAGCGGCAATGCCGCGGACGGGGTAGCCGCATCCGTGAGCGGCGGTGCGGAAGATGTTGCTGACGGTGAACACGCGTGGGTCAGCGGCGGCTGGAAAAATGCAACGGAAAACAACTTTGCCTCGATCAGCGGAGGATATGAAGACAGGGCGAGCGGCATTCTGTCGAGCGTCAGCGGGGGGACCTTCAACACCGCCAATGGCACCAGCTCGACGGTAAGCGGGGGCTCCGAAAACAGCTCCCCCGGCGAAAAAGCGGCGGTCAGCGGCGGATCGCAAAACGTCGCGAGCGGCAAGGAAGCGTCGGCGAGTGGCGGAGCAGGGAACAACGCGGAAGGTATAGGGTCGTCGGTCAGCGGTGGCAAAGAAAACAAAGCCACCGCGAAGTACACCGCGATTCTCGGAGGCAAAGCACAGAACGCAAACGCCGAATTCGAAGAGAAGCCCGAAAGCGGAGGCGGCAGTCCGTTCACACCCGAAGAAACCGCGCTGCTGAAAAACGTCCTGCCCCATATGGCATACAACGAAAAAGGAGTGGGGGCGAAACCGACGGTTCAGTTCACCGGCGCAAACGTGCAGATCGTGAACGGAGAAGGCAAAACCAAGAGCAAGAACGGTGCCGGGAACCTCGTGATCGGCTACGACGAAGCGCCGAAAACCCAAACCGGCTCGCACAACCTCATCCTGGGCGAAATTCAGGAATTCACCAGTTGGGGTGGGATCGACGCGGGTGTCGCAAACGCCATAACCGGTGAATGGGCGACAATCACCGGTGGCGACGGAAACGTCGCCGAAGGCAGGTACTCGACCGTGGCCGGCGGCGGAAAAAACACCGCCGCAGGTGAAGCAGCCACGGTCAGCGGAGGCGAGGAAAACAAAGCCAGTGGCCCGGCCTCCTGGATTGGAGGCGGCATCGGGAGCCTCGCCGAAGCGGAACTGACGGCGATCGCCGGCGGCACGCACAACAAGGCGAGTGCTCTGCTGGCGTTTTTGAGTGGCGGCTCTCACAACACGGCAAGCAATGAAGCGGCCTCGGTGTTCGGTGGCGGTGGCAACACCGCCAGCGGCAAAGTAGCGACGATCAGCGGGGGCGAAGGCGACACCGCGAGCGGTTCGGTCGCGGACGTCGTCGGAGGCAAAGAAGACAAAGCGAAAGCGAACTACACGGCGATTCTCGGAGGCAAACTCCAAGAAGCCAACGTGGAATTCGAACACAAACCGTGAGCGGCATCTAGGACGCACCGGCGGCCCGGCCCCCGTGGTCGGGTCGCCCGAGCGCCGGCGGCGGATCAGGCGAGCATCTCCGAGGTCGCGTCCTCTCGCGAGAGCTGTCCCCGAGGCGTCGTGGCGGTCCCGTCTAACGGGCTATCGAGATACGGCCCGTGTATGCCGCGAGGGCAAAAAAGTATTGGACAGGATCATTCCCCGACCCTATCGTTGCTGTGTCCAGCAAGGGGGAAGTAAATGATGTATCTCACCATCGGCTTCGGGTGGGTCATCGCAGCCGGGCTCGCTGTCGCCGCCTGCCGTATGGCTGCGGTGGGCGACGGCGATCGCAGCGGCACGTCGGGCTGTGCGGAAGCCCCTCCGTTTGGCCCTGAGCGATAGCACGCAACAGGCAGCAGCTCCGGGTTCCATCCTCTCGGGTGCGGCTGCACGGGGCGCGGGGATAACGGTCTTCCATCCCCGCGCCTTCCTCCCCGCCGCCCCTTAGCGGAGCCGTCGGCTGCAACACGGCGAGGGTCGAGCAGAGGAGCGCAGGCCGCCGCAGGCGCCCCCGCCAGCCGGCGCGCCCGAGGATCCGACCACCGAGAAGATCAATGGCCTGGTCCAGCTCCACGCCAGCGGCGCCCTCACGGACTACGAGTTTGCTGCCCCGGAGGCCAAAGCGCTCGGCATCTAAGCCCACGCGATGGGGCGATCGAGGGTTCGAGTCCCCTCGCTCACCCTGTCGAAAGCGCCGCACCTCAAAGACGAGGTTTAGGGGCGGCCATCTGCGGGTACGGTCGCTCTGTCGGGTCAGGACCGTAGGGGGCACATGGCAAGGTTGCGGGGCTCCGGACGGTCTGCCACCAAACTTCACCAGAGGGGAGCAAGTACATGCTGGATACGGTGTACCTAGGCGAAACTCGGTCGGCGCGGGCGCTCGGTCGGCTGCGCACGATCATCGTGGCGGCTGGCGCCGCGGCGATGCTGTTGGTCTTCGCCGCAACCGCGAGCGCCCTTTCGCCGGAAGAAAAGGAACGCTTTTTGCAGTTCTCGGACTGTCCGCTCACTCAGGCGGGGGCGTGCGTCGTCTCCGACACCACCGGGGGCGAATTCATCATCGGTACATCACACAAAGCGGTCCCGCTGACAAAGCCCATCCTGATGCAGGGCGGGCTTCCGTCGATGTTCCTCTATGAACCGAAGCCCCTGATCGCGGCTGCGGACGGCAACACGCTCGCGAAGGTGCCCGAGGAAGTCCCCGGGGGTCTGGTCGGTATCGGCAATCTCGGCGGCGAAGTGACGGCTACCGCCGAAATCGCGGGTCCGGCGAGCTCCGTGCTCGTCGACGATCTTGCGGTTGAACTCCCGTCGCTCGGCCCCGCCGTCACCCTCCCGCTGAAGATCAAACTCAACAACGAACTCCTTGGAGAAAACTGCTACATCGGCTCAGACTCAGAACCGGTGGTCCTGCACCTGACGACCGGGGCAACTCATCCGCCCAACCCGAAAGAAGCGATCGCAGGGTCCAAGGGAACGGTCAAGACCTACGCAAAAGAAAAACTCTTGACCGTCACCAACGCCAAGTTGGTCGACAACGCCTTCGCGGTGCCCGCGGCGAAAGGCTGCGGAGGTGCGGCGGAAGAAATCGTCGACACGCTGGTCAATGACGACATCGGCCTACCTGCGGCTGCAGGGTCGAACACCGCGATTATGATCGGATCGCTCGCCGAGGCCAAATCGGAATGGCCCGCCAAGTTCCTGCCGAAGAAAAAGAAGGAACGCAAAAAACAGACGTAGCGATGTCTCCGGGACAATAGCCCGGGCGGCGCACAGCGTCGCCCGGGCTAACCCGGAGGGCTTGTGTGGTCCGGGTGGTCGGGGGCATCCCTGGGCTCTCCTGCTGGTGTCTCGCTGCAGCGACCCGCGCGCGTTCAGGTACGCTGGGTCACGATGACCCAGGCCGACAGGCACATCGCCGAGAAGGACCGATGCCAGGCGTGTACGGGCGCCGGCTGGAAGTGGTGGTTGCCCGAGGAGGAGCCGGAGGGCAGGTGGATCGTCTGCCGCGACTGCATCGGCACGGGACGGACCGACCAGACGGGTCGCAAGCGTCAGAAGCCCGCCGCTTCTCCCGACGGCTAAGCTCGGCCGCTCGTAGTCAGCGTATGACCCGTGTCTGGACCTTGCCGCAGATGAGGCATTTGCGCTCCTGCACATAGCCTTTGGCGCTGCCTTTTCCCCAAGCGCGATCCCACTCGCCCCACTTGTGTTTGTGCCAGAACCTCATCTTCGCAAGCATCGTCGCACCGACCCCCGACGTCACGCCCCACGCCCCCGGTTCCGCGGCTTAAGCAAGGGGCGCCGAGGCCGATATTGATCACATGCGCGCGTACAGACTGCCGCTTGCGGCGCGAATGGCTCCCCTGCTGCTGCTCGCCGGCCTGCTCGCCGGATGTGGAAGCGTCGCCGCTTCGAATGCCCGAGTGGCCGAGGCAACCGTGACCAGGTCCCAAGCGGTTGCCTATGCAGCTGCCGTCAACCTCCGACCCGGAGACCTGACCGGATTCTCCGGCCTCGGTAGCGAGGTGGAAGTTCCCGCGCCGGGACCAAACGCCCTCGAGTACGCGCGCTGTAGCGGCGTCGCCAATCCAGCCGACCGGGTCGCGGCGATCGCATCTCCCGAATTCTCCGCCGGGCGCGCGATAGACAGCAGGCTGATCAAATCCAGCGTCGAAGTCTGGCCTACGGCGGCGATCGTGACCCTCAACAAGGCCCGCTCCGAGAGCGCCCACGGCCGCGCCTGCCTCGTCCGAGACATCGAAGCGATCCACACGAAGATCAACCGGGAACGCAAAGGGCAGATGCAGATCGGGCCGTTCACGATCAGGGCCATGCCCAACCCCCTTCCCGGGGTGGCGAACGGCTCCCAGACGAGGCTCGACGAAACGCGGTTGCACCGAAACGGGACGGTCTTCTTTCACGTCTACCGCGACCTGCTCGGGTTCACCTCCGGCCCGGCCGAAGTCGAACTCGAAGTCGTCGGTTTCGTGCGTCCCGTCCCGTCCCGGACGGAGAAACAGGCTCTCCGCACCCTGCTTGAACGCGCGACGGCGAACGCCGGCGACCTGCGCCCTCAGACGCCACCATAGGAGCCGGGATGGCCGCTCGTCCGCCGAAGCTCGTGATCTTCGACTGCGATGGCGTGCTCGTGGACAGCGAGGCGATCTCCAACACCGTGCTCGCGCGCACGCTCACGGACGCCGGTCTGCCGACCACCCTCGAGGACGCTCTCCGTGACTACAAGGGAAGGACGCTGAGCGAGGTGGAGGAGCGCGCCGAACAGAGGCTCGGGCGTCCACTGCCGGCCGACTGGCTGACCCGCTTTCGCGACGCCCGAGTCGTCGCCTTCGAACGCGACCTGCGGGCCGTCCCCGGCGCGGCCGAGGTGGTGCGGGCCGTCCGCGATGCGGGGATCGCGCTCTGCGTCGCGACCCAGGGCGAGCCCGAGAAGACGGAGCTGACGCTTCGACTCACGGGCCTGCGTCCACTGTTCGGCGCCGACGCGCTCTTCTCCGCCGAGCTGGTTCCCCGTGGCAAGCCGCACCCCGATCTGTTTCTTCACGCCTCCGCGGCGATGGGGGCGGAGCCCGAACACTGTGTCGTCGTCGAGGACAGTCCCCTGGGAGTCACCGCGGCCGTCGCCGCGGGGATGCGGGTGATCGGCTACGCGGCCGAGCCCGATGACATCGAGCTGCGTGACGCGGGCGCGGAGATAGTGGGCTCGATGGACCAGGTTCCCGCGCTGCTCGGCATCGCCTGACGGGCAACTCTCGCGGCCCATGCAGCGGTCTCGGTCCGCCGCCGCCGTCAAGCTCGGCCGTGCCCCGCAGCGTGGCCACGACCCGCCCCCGACCGCTTGGCCGGGGGCGCGGCCGCTATGTCCTACGAGCCGCTGTTCACGTACGCCTGGTAGGCGCGGCAGGGCTCGTTGCGCAGGCTCGGGCAGGCGGGCAGTTCCGTCGGCACGCTGACACCCGGCACGATCGGCAGGATCAGACTCGACGGCTTGTTGCGCGAGTAGGCGATCGACACCGTCGCGGTCCCGCCTTCCGGCTGTGTCTGGCTGAACGACCAGATCGGCTGGGTTCCGTTGGGCGCCGCGATCGTGACCCTGATTCGCGACCCCGTCCTGTAGGCGTGACCCTCGAAGTAGAGCGGGACGACCACCGGCACGTAGCGGCCGGCCGGCATCCGCTTCACATTTTTCGGGAGCATCGTCGGGATCGGTTCCAGTTCCGTCGGCTGCTCCTTGAGGAGGTTGTTGGCGTTGGTCGCGAGCTTGCGCTCACTGGCCCGCAGATAACCGTTCTGCACGAACGTCTCGTTGCCGTCCGGGCGCACTTCGCTGACGGTCGCCAGGAGGTCGACGTCGGGCGTCGATGACTTCACCCACAGGTGCACGGCGCCGCCGCCGATCGCCACGGTGTTGCTCTTCAGCGGTTCCGACACGAACGAGACCGCGGAGCCCGCCGGAGGCTGCTCCCAGTTCCATTCCCACTGCGAGGCGTTGCCCCACAGCCCTCCGGAGCCGGTGTTGCTGCCGAAGTCGGTCAACGGCAGGGCGCTCGCGTTGGAGGTGTAAGTGTCGCTGTCGGTTCCCTTGATCGCCGGCTGCTGTTCGTCGAGCTTGCCTTCGGGGCCGAGGAACCAGGTCTCGGCTGTCGTCCCTGGAATCGGGTAGGACGAGAAGGAGTCTTCGAAGCCCGGATATGGATCGCCCGCGGATTGGGTGTCCGTCGGCGAGGGTCCGGCGCCGTTGTCGAACAGCACTCTGATCTCCGGCAGCGCTTCGAAGGCCGCCAGCGCTTTTTCGTATGTCAGTTCCGTCTGGATGGGGTCCGACGGCAGCGTGATGACGTCCGTCTTTGGCAGGCCCATGGCTTCGTCGTAGATGACAGGGGCAGCGGCTTTTATGACCGCCGAGTTGTCTATCGGCGCCTGTTGTGCCACGTATAGCTCCAGGAAGTCATACATTCGGTCGAATGTCGCCGGATCCAGTGAATCGACGTGGGCTCCGTTGGTGAACGTGAACCACTTCTTGTCCGTACCGGTGAAGTGCTCGGCCAGATCGGCGCAGTGGCCGCCGGTCTGCTCGTCCTCCCACTGGCAGGCCATGAACGTCGGCACGTTGATTTTGTTGACGAAGGTCACCGGATCCAGCGGATCGGCAACGGGTGGGTCGTAGGTCGCGTTTTCTTTGATCTTGTCGAGCAGGTTGGCCGCCTCGCCGTGCAGATCCTGGTTGGAGGCGCACGTCTGGTCGCCTTCCTGGACCCGTTCGTAGGCCCACGCCTGGCCCTGCCCGGGCCCGGCCGGTTCGGCGTTCTGCTGGCGCTGTTCGGCCCACGCCACCGCGAAGCCGGTGTTGAGGATGCCGCCGGGGTAGAGGGTCGTGGCGGTCGCGTCGATCACCGACATAGGGGCGATCGCGGCCAGGCCCTGCGGGTCCTCCTGGGCGGTGAACAGCTGGCTGATCCCGCCGTAGGAGATGCCGAGCATGCCCACTTTGTTGTGCAGGACCCACGGCTGTTTGGCGATCGTTTCGATCACGTCGTAACCGTCGAGGTTCTGCAGTGGTTCGAAGAAGTCAAACGCGCCGCCGGAGCACCCGGTGCCGCGCATGTTCACGTCGACCACCGCGAAGCCCATCAGGTTGGCGAGCACGGCGATCCCGTTTTCCGGTCCTTTCGGGTTCGCGTAGCCGTAGCCGGAGTACTCGATCAGCGTCGGATAGGGCGCCGTGTAGCTGGGGGTCGGCACCCCCGGGATCGGGACCGTCGGGAAGTGGAATTCCGAGGGCACACCGGGCTCGCCGGCCGGGCTGGAGGGCGGGTGGACGTCGATCGCCAGCTTGGTGCCGTCCCGGGTCGTCAGGTACGTGTAGCCGTTGTCAGGGATCGACTGGTTGTAGATTTCCGGGTCCCACGGCGCCGCGGCCTGGGTGTGGACGGTGATCGGTTCCGAGGATTCGTTGTTGGAGGCAAGGCGAACCTTGTAGCCACTCCCCGGCTTCACCTTGCGAAAGAGCAGGCCCCCGAGCGAGTCCGCGCTCTGCGTGGACAAAGTCTTACCGTGCGAGTTCAGCAGCGACATCTGCGCGTTGGCCGTCAGGCCGGTGACGTCGATCTGTTCGACGCTTCCCCTTGCTTCGAAGGCGGACGCGCCCGCGGCCGTGACCAATCCCAGCAGTAGGACCGCGAGCACGGCGCCTGCGGCGAGCCGCAGGCGACCTCTGCGCGCGGAGCAGGTGACCGCGCCGGTGGCGTTCACTGCGGGCAAGCCGTCACTGACACCCGGCGCCGGACGGTCTCCGTCCGCTCGCCCGGTGGGCAGCGACCCCCTTGTTTTCGGCATGCATGAATCGATGAACTGGTCCGCTTCCCGCAAGGCTTGGTCCCCTTCCTACGGTTCGGTGGCTGGTTCGAGAGTCGAACCAACGAAGTGCTCGCGTAGATACCCATGTGAGCCGTTTGTAAACGTCAGCGCGGGGAAGGGGCCGGGCTCGGCGGTCTGGGTTGGACCTCGCCACGCCGCTCGTGTTCGAGCGACCGCAGGCGCGCCAACGGGATCGCGAACCAGATCGCTCCGAACACCACGAGTGCAGCGCCTGCCGTACACACGCCGGCCGTGGCGCCGAAAAGCTTCGTCGCGACCAGCAGCAGGCAGCCGCACATGGCCAGCGCCAGGAACGCCAGCCCGGCGATCACGACCCGGTTGGAGGTGAAGACCAGGTGGCGCTTGTCGTCACGGCGGAAGAGGAAGCGGTGCTCGGCCGACGGCGCGATCGTGCAGACCGCCGCCAGCGCGGCGAGCAGAAGCGTGACGAAGTACACCCCGCGCTCGAACTCGCCGACGTGCTCGAAGCCGACATTGAACGGCACGATCAACAGGAACGCGAACAGGACCTGGACGCCGGTGACGACCACGCGCAGCTCACCTGTCATCTCCTCCAGGTTGCGGTCGAGGCGCTCCAGCGGCGTCTCGTGACGGCTCTCGTCGCTCCTCCCGCGCGAATCGCTCGCAGCCACTGGCCGTTCGCCCTCTTCCAGTCAGGCGCGCGGAGCCGGGTCCGCTCCGCCGCCGCGCTCGCGTTCGGCGTTCTCGCCATCCACGGGCGTGCGTTGCCGCATCTCTTCGAGATGGCGGAGCACCGTCTCGCGGGCAGCGCCTTGGACGGCCTCGGGCACGTCATCGCGCACCTGTGCGTCTGGTGCCTCCTCGGGCAGTTGATCGGAGGTCTTCGGGACTTGGGGAATGTCTCGGCCCATCGTCCCTTTGGTACCCCACCCGCTGCGGCCGAAAACGGGCGCCGAGTTTCCGGCCGGGCCGGGAGGACGGCGCCGGTTGAGGCTCGGGCATGCGGGTAGGGAAGACGCGTCGCCCGTCGACCCAAGCCCAAGGAGGCAGCAATGAAGATCGGCTATTTCCTGTCCAGCGAGGAGTTCGACCCGCGCGAACTGGTTCAGCAGGCGCGCATGGCCGAGGATGCCGGCTTCGGCGGTCTGTGGATCTCCGATCACTTTCATCCCTGGAACGAGGAGCAGGGGCACAGCGGCTTCGTGTGGGCGACGATCGGTGCCATCTCCCAGGCCACCACCCAGGTCAAGTTGACGACGGCCGTCACGTGCCCGACCGTCCGTATTCATCCCGCGATCGTGGCCCAGGCCGCCGCGACCTCTGCGGTCCTGCTCGAGGGCCGCTTCGCTCTCGGTCTGGGCAGCGGAGAGGCGCTCAACGAGCACATCCTGGGCGGCCGCTGGCCCGAGGCCGACGTGCGCCTGGAGATGCTCGATGAGGCCGTGGAGGTGATCCGCGCGCTGTGGCAGGGCGGGATGCAGAGCCACCACGGTCGTCACTACCTGGTGGAGAAAGCCCGCATCTACGATCTCCCCGAGCAGCTCCCGCCGATCCTGATCTCGGGGTTCGGGCCGAAGGCCACTGACCTCGCCGCGAGGATCGGCGACGGGTACTGCACCGTCGAACCCGACGAGCAGCAGGTCAAGCGCTTTCGCGAGGCCGGGGGCGGGCAGCGTCTCGTCGCGGGCGGGATGAAGGTCTGCTGGGCCGAGGATGAGCAACTGGCGCGCTCCACCGCCCACCGGCTATGGCCGAACGAGCAACTGCCCGGCGAGCTCGCCCAGGTCCTGCCCACCCCCGCGCACTTTGAGCAGGCGAGCGAACTGGTCAACGAGGACATGGTGGCCGAGGTGGTCCCATGCGGTCCCGATCTCGACCTCCACCTGAAGGCCATCCAGCGCTACGCGGAGGCCGGCTTCGACGAGCTCTACGTGCAACAGATCGGGCCCGACCAGGAGCGCTTCTTCGAGATCTATGCAAACGAGGTTCTGCCTCGCTTCCACGCCCGCGACGGCCAGCCGAGTGCTCTGTCCGGCGCCACGGCCTGAAAGGAATCGCGGGGAAGCCCATCCAGGACAACGAGCCCGAAGGAGGTCCACGATGCCGCCCCGCGGTGTAGCGAAAGGAAGCAAGCGCGAGCGTCAGTACGAGCACATAAAGGACAACGAGCGCAAGTCAGGGGTCTCCCTGAAACGCGCCGAGGAGATCGCTGCCCGCACCGTCAACAAGGAGCGCGCCCGCCGCGGCGAGACGAAAACCAGCTCCCCGAGCTCGATCAACGACATCTCCTCCGGACGGCGCGGTGGACTTCGCTCCGGTAAACCCGGGCCACGCGGGCGGACCCGCGAACAGCTCTACCAGGAGGCACGCAGCCTCGGCGTCAAGGGCCGCTCGCGCATGAACAAGGCCCAGCTGCAGAGGGCCGTGGACAACAAAAAGCACTGATCCGAGCGCCGCTCGCCGGCCAGGCCTAGTTTTCGATCCTGGCGGCCCGGGTAGTCCCAGGGACATGACAATCGGAAGCTCAGTCTTTCTTATCGCCGTGGGCGCGATCCTGCGCTACGCGGTCACCGCCACCGTCTCCGGCGTCTCGATCCAGACGATCGGGCTGATCCTGATGATCGCCGGCATCTTTGGGTTGGTGCTCTCGCTGTTCTATGTCCTCGCCTGGCGCCCACGGCGTGTGGTCGGCGAGCGGGTCGTAGAGCGCAGGCCCTACGACCCGCCAGAGACCTACTGAGAGCCCTTCGGCGGTAGCGCCCGCGGCCCCCGCGCGTCAAGCGGCGCGTCGAAGGCCTCGTCAAGAGCCGCGTCGAAGCCTCCCCCGGCGTCGCGTGCCACGAGCTGCCCGCTCCAGCCACGGAGCGGATGCGAACGCTCCCGCGACAGCTGCCGGCAGATCCGTTTGGTGAGCACGAACACGACTGCGGGGACGAGTAAGAAGGCCCCCCGGAAGAACCAGATGGCGCCTTCGTAACCGAACCCGAACTGGAAGAACAGACGGTCGGCCGAACCGGCGGCAAAGACCACCGCCACAGCGCTCAGAACAGCCGCTGCGAGCGCGCTGCGCCGGGGGTTGTCGCGTGGGCGCTCGAGCAGGTCGTGGCGGCGGTAGTCCTTCGAGATAAAGCGCCGGTCCAGCCACGGCAGCGCATACAGCAGCCCGAACACGAGCGCCGGGAACAGCACGCCCCCGAAGAACGGGTTGGGCACGAGGGTGTGCCCGAAGACCTTGATCTCCAGGTTCGGCATGATCCGCAGGGCGCCGATCAGCCAGCCCAGGTACCAGTCCGGCTGGGCGCCGTTGGTGCCGATGTAGGGGTGGTAGGGGCCCCACAGCCACACCGGGTTGATCTGTATCAGTCCGCCGATCAGCGCCAATAGAGACGCGACGGCCGCCAACAGGCCGAGCGAGCGCAGCGCGTAGCCCGGCCACATCGGGGTCCCGACCACGTTGTCCTCGCGGCGACCGGGTCCCCGGAACTGCGAGTGACGCTGGCGCATGATGATCGCCAGGTGCACCGCGATCAGTCCGCCGATGAGCGCCGGCAGGAGGAACACGTGGGCGATGAACAGGCGCGACTCGAACACGCTCGAACCGGGGAAGCGGCCCCCCCATAGCGCCGTGGCGAACGGGCCCCCGATGAGGGGCAGCGACATCGCGACCCCCCACGCGATCGCCAGCCCCATGCCCGAAAGCAGATCATCCGGGAGCGAGTAACCGGCGAAGCCCTCGAGGATCGCCAGCGCGAGCAGCGTGACGCCGATGAAGTAGTTGACGTCTCGCGGCTTGCGAAACGCGCCCGTGAACACGATCCGCAGCAGATGCAGCGTGATCGCGGCCACGAACACGAGCGCTGCCCAGTGGTGGATCTGGCGCGCGAGCAGACCGCCGGAGACGGCGAAGGAGAGGTGCAGGGTTGAGGCGTAGGCGCCGGAGACGCTCTGGCCCTGCAGCGCCTGGTAGCTGCCGTGATAGACGAGCTGGGTCGTGTCCGGATCGAAGAAGAGCGCCAGGAAGGTGCCCGTGAGCACCAGCACGACGAACGAGTAGAGCGCGATCTCGCCGAGCAGGAAGCTCCAGTGATCCGGGAACACGTAGTCCATCAGGAACTTCAGCCCCCGCGCGCCGAGACGTTCGTCCACGAATGCCACCGGGTCCTTGACGTGGCGGGGGGTGCGGCTCACGACGGGTCCCCCCACCAGGACGGGCCGACCGGCCCCGACATCGGTCCGGCCGCGCGCAGCGCCCCCGCTCCGTCGATCTGCAGGGGAAGCTGGGGCAGCGCCCGCCCGGCGGGCCCGAACTCGACGCTGCCGCCGTCGAGCACGTCGAAGGTCGAGTAGTGACACGGACACACCAGCGCCGGGCCGCGCGACTCCGTGGAAGGGCTCAAGGGGTCACGGAACAGCGAGATCGCGCAGGCGGCGTGGGTGCAGATCTTCGAGTAGGCGAGGATGCCCTGCGGGGCCCACGTCGCCCGCTCAGGTGGGAGCTTCAAGGTGCCCGGATCCACGCGCACGACCACCACCGGGGAACCAAGGTCCTCCTGGTCGGCGCCCTGGGGGAAGGCGGTCAGGAAGCCGCGTTCGACGATGTCGGCGGCGAGCACCGGCCTGCCCTGCTCGTCCACCAGCGCCCGCCCGCGGCGCCACGGAGTGCGCCGTAGCTGCTCCTCGAGGCCGGGCCCGAGCGCGACGACGGGGATCACGACAGCTGCTGCCAGCCCCGCTCCCGCGGTCCCGGCGGCACCCGTCAGCAGTCGTCTGCGCGTGATCCCCTCGACGCCGCCGGCGGCCTGCTCGCGCACCTGCTGCGCCGCCTCCGGATCGCTCAGGCGTGGGCGCTGCTCGACCTTCGTTTCCTGCGGCACGAGCCAGCGTCCGCCCAGCACCAGCGCGGCCGCCAGCAAGGCGAGCGCCAGTCCCAGTGTGAGGCCCAGCAGCTGCGTGTCGGGCCGCAACACGAACAGCGCGACGAAGGCCAGTGCCGCCGCCGGCACGAGCAACAGCAGCAGCACCACAAGCCGCTCGGCCCAGGCGGGGGAGCCGGTGCTCCGTCGAGACGGATCGCCGGCCACGGGCTCGCTGCCACGCAGGCCTCCAGACCGCCACACCACGAACACCACGAGTGCCTTCCAGATACGGCTCATGCGCTGCCGCCCGGCTGTGCAGGGCCGCCGGGGTCATCGCTCGTGCGCTCACCCAGCAGTCGCGCGATCAGCAGCAGCGCCGCCGCGGCCAGCAGCCAGGCGACCATGCCCTCCGGGATCGGGCCGATGCGACCGATGCCCCAGCCGCCCAGGTTGTCGGGATGCTGGATGCTGCGGATGTAGCGCGCCAGCGAGTTCACCTGCGCCGCGGACAGCTGGTTTTCGCCGAAGCGCGGCATCACGTAGGGGCCGATCCGCACCGCCTCGCCGACCTGTGTCGGCGTCGCCTGGTTCAGCGAGGGCACGATCGCGCCGGTGACGATCCCGCCCTGCCCCTGGATCGTGTGGCAGCCCGCGCAGTCCAGGCTGAACAGGCGCTGGCCTTCGGCGAGCGATCCCCGACCAGGGCGGACCAGCGGGATCTGCGGGCCGCCGAAGGACGCAACGTAGGCGATCAGCGCCCGGATCTGGCTCTGCCCGAACGCCGGTTTGGTGCGCAGCGGCTGGGCGCGGCTGGAGGGGAGCGGCATGCGCCCCGTCTGCAGGTAGAAGTCGGCCGCGAGCATGCCCACTCCGCGCAGGCCGGGCGCCCGGCCGGGAATGCCCTGGGCAGCGATGCCATGGCAGCTCGCACACGAGGACTCGAACAACGCGTGGCCCTGGGCGGGCGCCGAGGAGACGGGGGGCCTGCCGGCGCTCGCAGCGCCGGCGCTCCCGTGGATTCCGAAGTCGGCCAGCGCCAGCCCTCCGCATACCACCGCCAGTCCCGCAATCAGGCGACGCCTCACAGCTCCGCCAGGGTCCTCGCCGGCGTCACCGATCCGTCGGCCGGCAGGTAGGCGTCACGCCGTTGCTGACGTCGCTCCTCGGCGAGCATCGCTCCCATCGCCACGACGATCGCCAGCACCCCCATCGCGACCCCCCCGGCGACGAGCATCAGCATTCCCGCCGCGCGCTGATCCGAGAGCGCCGAGACGTGCAGCGCGCGTGCCGGCGCCAGGTAGAACGGGTACCGCGCGTTCTCGTCGAACAGGAACAGGGCCGCCGGCACGGACATCACCACCATCGCCGCCATCAGCCAGCAGAACCTCGCGATCGCGCCCGGCGGGTGCGGGATCGGGTCCGCCGCCAGCAGCGGGAGCAGCAACAGTAGGCCCGAGGAGAAGTACGCGAGGTGCTCGCAGGCGTGGAGTGCCCCGTTGCGCAGCGCCGCTTCATAGAGACCCGTCATGTGCGTGCCCAGGACGACAGCCGTGAACAGCGTGAAGCCGCACGCCGGCCGCGTCAGCAGCCGCAGCGCGCGCACGCGCAGCAGGCCGGCGATCGCCCGGCGCCCGGCCGCTGGCGAGGCGCCCAGCGCGAGCCGCAGCGGCGCCCCCCACAGGATCAGGGTGGGGGCGAGCACGATCAGCAGCAGATGCTGCACGACGTGGACCGAGAGCAGCTCATCGGCGTACACGTCGATGCCCGACAACAGCGCGAGCAGGACGGTCAGGAGGCCGGAGAGGAACGAGGCCGTGCGCCAAACCGGCCAGTGCCGACGCGAGCGAAGCGCCCCCCACAGGTACAGGGCGCCGGCTCCACAGCACGCCCCGAGCACCAGCGGGTCCACCGTCCAGGTGCCGAGCATATGCGCGAGGGTCGGCGAGCTCGTGCTCACTCCGCTCCCCTCCGGCTTGGCGAGCGCGGCCGCGTACGACGGCCGGCGAGGCGTGCTCGTGCCCGTTGCTCGCGCACGAGCCCCCCGAGACCGAGCGCCGCGATCGCGGCGCCGATCAGGATCAGCCACAGTCCGAACCCGGCGCCGAGCAGCGCCGCGGCCAAGCCGAGCACCAGCGTGATCGTGGCGGCCGAACTGTCCGTGATCAGCCGCGGTGACTCACCGTGGTGCCGGCCTTCCTCCAGCACCCACACCACCACGCCGGCCAGCAGGCATGTGGCAGCCGCGACGGCCGGAATCGAGAACTGGATCAGTTTCGGGGCGAACACCGCCTGCAGCCCCGTCAGCGCGCCCAGCCACACGCCCCAGGCGAGCAGCACGATCGCGGGGCGGCTCACGTCCTCGCCTCCATCGGTTCGCGCAGATCCAGCAGCGGGGCATAGGAGCGGATCGGCGGCAGCGCGTGGAAGTTGTGGCGTGGGGGAGGAGAGCTGGTGGCCCACTCCAGCGTCTGCCCCTGCCACGGGTCATCGCCGGCGGCGCGCCGGTTACGCAGCGAGATGAGGAGGTTGAGGATGAACACGGCCACCCCCAGCGCGATCACCACCGATCCCACACTCGCCAGTACGTTCAGGCCCTGCCAGCCGCTGGAGGCGGGATAGCGGGCGATCCGGCGCGTCATGCCGTCCGCGCCGAGGATGAACATCGGAAAGAAGGTGAGGTTGGTGCCGATCACCATCAGCACGAAGTTCAACCTGCCGAGCCGCTCGCGGAGCATCACCCCGGTGACCTTCGGGAACCAGTAATAGATGCCCGCGAACAGGCCGAAGGCGCTGCCCGCGAAAATCGTGTAGTGAAAATGCGCCACGACGAAGTAGGACATGTTCAGCCCGTAGTCGAGCGGCGGGGACGCGAGGATCACGCCGGTCAGCCCGCCGACGAGGAACTGGACGAGGAAGCCGAGCGCGAACAGGAACGCGGTGGTGAAACGCAGGCACCCGCGCCAGATCGTCGCCAGGAAGTCGAAGTACTCCACGCCCGCCGGCACGATCAGCGCGGTGGATGTGAGCGCAAAATACTTGTTTGAGAGCACCCCGAAGGTGAACATGTGGTGCGCCCAAACGGTCATCGAAAGTCCCGCGAAGGCGAGCAGGGCCACGACGAACGCCGAGTAGCCGAAGAACCGCCTGGCCGAGAACGTGGCTATCACCTCCCCGACCATCCCCACGAACGGGAAGAACATCACGTACACGACCGGGTGCCCGTAGAACCAGAACAGCGCCTGGTAATCGACGGCGCCGCTGCCCCCGACGAGCACTTCTCCGAAGTGTCGCTGCGCCCAAAGCAGTCCGAGCGCCACCAGCAGGGCGGGGAATCCGAACACAACCATCAGGCACGTCACCACCATCGTCCAGGTGAACACCGGCATCCGCATCAGCGTCATCCCGGGCGCGCGCGCCCGCAGCGCGGTCAGCAGGACGCACCCGGCCCACAGGATCTGCCCGAGGGTTGCCAGCATCACGCCGAAGATCCACAGTTCCATGCCGCTGCCGGGCGAATGGATCGAATTCGACAGCGGGTCGAATCCCCACCACGAGGCACTCGCGGCGCCGCCGCTGGTTAGAAACCCCGACCACATCAGCGTCCCGCCGCACAGGTACAGCCACAGCCCGGCGAGCGCCGTACGTGGCCCCGCGATCTCCGCCGCCCCGACCTGCAGCGGAACGAAGTAGATGCCCACCGCGAGCGCCACCGGCACGATCACGAGATAGACCATCGTCGACCCGTGCATCGTGAACAGTTCGTTGTAAGTCTGCTGGGAGACCACGCCGCCGTCGGCCGCCAGCTGGCCGCGCATCAGCAGCGCCAGCAGGCCACCGGCAAGGAAGAACAGGAACGCGATCGCGCAGGCCGATCTGGCGATCCGCTTATGGTCGGTGCACGCGAAGGTCGAGGAGGCGAGCCGGGCAGGCAGGACGGTGGTGCTCACGCGCCTGCAGCCTGGTTTGCGTGTTCGGCGGCGAGCCACTGGTAAAAGCGCTCGGGGCTGACCGCCTCGATCGCGAAGTGCATCTCGCTGTGGTTCACACCGCACAGCACCGAGCACTCGCCCTCGTAGTAGCCGGGCTTCTGGAAGAGCAGGTCGAAGTGCGTCGTGTAGCCGGGCACGAACTGTCGCTGGTAGTGCAGTTCAGGGATCCAGAAGCCGTGGATCACGTCCTCGGAGCCGCCGGCGATCTCGACCTCGGTCCCGGTCGGCACATACGCCGCTGCGGGGTGCCAGGTGTCGATCGCGGTGACGCTCACGCCGTCGGCGTAGAGGAAGCGCCAGCTCCACTGGCCGGCGATGACCTTGATGCGCAGTCCCGGATCGGCGACCGTGCGATCGATCGGGCTCTCCGCCGTGAAGGTCACCCAGACGAGATAGCCGGCCACGCACGCCAGCGCGCACGCGTACAGGACCTCGAGCGTGAGCGCCTGCGAGCGGCCTCCCGGCGTCGAGCGCCGCGCCCCGCGCACCACCAGCACGAGCAGCGTGCCGACCACGAGCGCGAAAACCCCGACCGCGATCGGAAGATAGATGCCCTGTACGTGCTCGTAGGCGCGACGGACGTTCGGCATCAGCGCTCATATCGCCGGGCCACGGCCTCGCGCAACGTCAATCCCAGTCCTGGCCTGGTGGGATCGGGGCACAGCATGCCCTCCCTTAGCGGCGGCGTGCCCTCGAAGAAGAGCTCCTCGATACGGGCGTGGTCGTGGAAGTACTCGACGTGCTCGAGCGGCTCGATCGCGGCGCACACGTGGGCGTGCAGCGTCGGGCTCGTATGCGCCGAAAGCCGCATTCCCCGGGCCGCGCAGAGGGCCGCCACCTGCAGCATCTGGGTGATGCCGCCGCAGCGGGTGACGTCCGCCTGCAGCACGTCAACAGCGCCCGCGTCGAGCATCCGCCGGAAGTAGAAGAGGTCATAGCCGTACTCGCCCGCGGCGACGCTCATCTCCGCGGGGACACGGTCGCGCAGCAGTCGCAGTCCCTCGAGGTCGTCGGATGAGACTGGCTCCTCGAACCACGAAACGCCCGCGTCGGCGACGAACGTCTCGGCCAGCGCCGCCGCCTGCTTACGGCTGTACGCGCCGTTGGCATCGACGAACAGGCCGGCGCCCGGCCCGATGACCGCGCGCGCCCGGCGAACCCGCTGCGGATCCCTGTCCGGCTCGGAGCCGACCTTCATCTTCACGCTGCCGATGCCCTGCTGGATCCAGCCGGCAAGCTGGTGCTCGAGCTGCTCGTCGCTGTAGGAGGTGAAGCCGCCACTGCCATACACCGGCACGCGCTCCCGTACCCGGCCGAGGAGCGTCGACAGCGCCGTGCCGAGCAGGCGTGCCTTCAGGTCCCAGAGGGCGACGTCGACCGCCGAGATAGCGCTCGAGGCGACGCCCGGATAGCCGATGTTCCGCACCGCCCGTCGCATCCGGGCCCACGCCAGTTGAGGCGAGAGCGCGTCGCCGCCGACCACCACGCCGGCGAGCAGCTCGGACACGAGCGCGGCAGCCGCGCCCGCCGCGTAGCTATAGCCGATCCCCGCGTGTCCGCCCGCGCGGGCTTCGACGATGACGATCGTGGTCGCGTCCCAGCTGAGCGTGCCATCGGCCTCCGGCCCGTCCGTGGGGACCATGAAGGCCCTCGCAACCAGCCGCTCAACTGCCGGCGCGGCGGCGCCGCGACGGGGCTCGAGGGCGCTCTCGATGTCCGCGCTGGCCACTGGCCCACTCCGTGTCGGCTTCGCTCAGGGCGTGCCGACGGCCCGGGACTGCTGGTCGCCCTCGACCGCGAGGTGCTCCGGTCGCGGCGCCTCGGAGCCCTCGCCCTCGACCCTGTCGCCGTCCGGGTCGAGCTGTTTGCCGCGCAGCCACATCGCCACGGCATACACGCCGCCGCCGAGCACCGCGACGACGATCAGCAGGACCACGAGGAGGAAGAAGCCGCCGATTTCCATGCCCGTCGAATACCCACGCCGCAGGCGCTCAAACGGGCTCGGGCGCGACGTGGTCGGCTTCCTGGGCGAGCGCGATCTCGGCGGCGATGTGGGAGAGGTGGGTGAGCGTCTGCGGGTAGTTGCCCAGCAACGCACCGCTGTCGGGATCCACCTGCTCGGAGAACAGCCCCAGCGGGCCCGCGGCGCCCATCGCGCGGTCGAACACCTCACGGGCCTCGGCCAGGCGGCCCTGACGCGCATAGCACTCAGCCAGCCAGAACGAGCAGGCGAGGAAGGCCCCCTCCCGGCCCGGCAGCCGGTCGTCCTCCCGGTAGCGGTATAGGAACCCGTTCGCGTCGAGCTCCTCGCGCACGGCGTCGGCGGTGCGGAGCATCCGCTCGTCGTCGAAGTCCACGAACCCCACGACCGGCAGCAACAGCAGCGCGCCGTCCAGCGCCGGCTCGTCGAAGCACTGCACGAACACACCTCGCTCCCGCTCGTACCCGTGAGCCTCGATCGCTTCGCGAATCTCTTCCGAAGCCTTCCTCCAGCGGCGGGTGGGTGCGCTGCGTGAGCAGGCCTTTGCGAGCCGCAGCCCGCGGTCCACCGCCGCCCAGCAACAGGCCTTCGAGTGGACGAAATGGCGTGCCTCTCCGCGCCACTCCCAGATCCCACGGTCGGGCTCCGACCAGCGCTCCACGGCTGTGTCCACAAGCTCGCTAAAGAAGCGCCATTCGTCGTCGTCGGGGGAGTGCCCGCGCATGTGCCAGCTCCACGCGAGGTTGAGGATCTCCCCGAGTGCATCGAGCTGCAGTTGACCGGCCGCGCCGTTGCCGACGCGCACCGGCCGGGAGCCGCCGTAGCCGTCGAGGTCGAGCTCTTCCTCGGTGATCCGCCGCTCGCCGCCGACCCCGAACAGGATCTGCAGGTCCTCCGCGTGTCCGGCGGAGCTGCGCACGATGAAGTGACGGAAGCGCCGCGCCTCGCGCTCGCATCCGAGCTCCGACAGCGCGTGTGCGGCCAGCGCCGAGTCCCTGACCCAGCTGAAGCGGTAGTCCCAGTTCCTCTCCCCCCCGAAAACCTCCGGCAGTGACGTGGTGGCGGCGGCGAGAATCGCGCCGGTCGGCGCGTAGGTGAGGGCCTTCAGCGTGAGCGCCGAGCGTACGACCGCCCGTTGCTCGGCACCGTCCCGTGCCAGTCGCGCCCGCCAGCCACGCCACCAGCCCAGCGTCTCCTCCAGGCGGGCGTCGACCTCCGCCGGATCGAGCCTGCTGCGCTCCTGCTCCAGCAGATGCGGGTGCGCGAAGTGGATCGCCAATCGCATGCGCTCCCCTGCGTGGATGACTCCGTCCGCCACCAACTCGTCGCCGTCCGTGGCGAGCTCCCTGTCGCTCCAGATCAGCAGTCCGTCGTTGCCCCCGATCGCGCTGAACGTCTCGCGCCCGTCGCGTCGCAGCCACGGCCGCACCGCCCCGTAGTCGAATCTCGGCGCCACCTCGAACCGGACCTCGGCGCTGCCGCGCTGGCATTCCACGATGCGGATCAGCTCGCGGCGCGGGTCCAGCGCTCCGTGCTCGCGCATCGAGAAGAAATCCAGCAACCGCACCGTGCCCTGGGCGCCTGCGATGACCGTCTCGAGGACCAATGTGTCCTCCAGATAGCTATGGGACGCCGATGCTCCCGTCGCGCCCTTCACCGAGACGGCGCAAAACCCTCCCCGCTCGCGGTCCAGGATCCGCCCGAAGCAGCTGCCGCTGTCGAAGCGAGGCAGGCAGCACCAGTCGATCGAGCCCTGCTCGGAGACGAGCGCCGCGCTGTGGCAGTCCCCGATCAGTCCATATCCGCTGATCGGTGGTGGCTCCTCGTCGCTGCTCATCGTGCTCGCAGTCGTGCGCCCGTGACGGCGAGCGCCGCGCCGAGCCCCGCCGCGAGCAGCCGCCGATGACGCGTGAGCAGCCACTGCGCGCTTCGCGCCTTGGCCCTGGCGTCGAAGTCACCGTGGGCGCCGCGGTCGCCAGGCAGCGGCTGAAACAGGTTGTCCGGCCTGTCCGGCCCGACCGGAGTGTCGGTCTGCTGAGAGTCGTATCCGGTCGCGGCCAGGTAGCGGTCGCCGATCCCCGGGGCCAGGGCGTTGCCGATCAGCGTGATCGCGGTCGAGCCGCCGACCCACCACTCGCGCCGAGCGGGCTCGCGGGCGGCGGTCACGATCGCCCTCGCCGCGACCTCGGGTTGGAAGATGGGCGGTACCGGCTGAGGCCGGCGCGGCAGCCGTGTGCGGACGACGTCGAACTGCGGCGTGTTGAGCGCCGGGAGCTGGACCATCGTCACGCGGACCCGGCTTTGTTCATGCAGCAACTCGCAGCGGAGCGACTCGGTGAAACCTTGGATCGCATGCTTGGAGGCGCAGTAGGCGCTTTGCAGCGGGATCCCGCGGTAGGCGAGGGCCGAGCCCACCTGCACGACAACCCCGCGATCGCGGGCGCGCATCCGTCGCAGCGCACTCAGCGTGCCGTAGACGACGCCGAGATAGGTGACTTCCGTGACCCGCCGGTACTCCTCGGCCGAGACCTCACAGACCGGCGCGAACACGCTGACCATGGCGTTGTTCACCCAGACCCCGATCTCGCCGCGCTGCTCGAGCGTGGCGGCCGCGGCCTCGAGCGCGTCGGGGTTCGAGACGTCGCACTCCAGCACCACCGGCCGTCCGCCCAGCGACTCCACCTCCCGCGCGGTCTCCGCGAGCGCTTCGGGACCGCGGGCGATCAGCCCGACGGTGGCGCCCTCGCGGGCGAACGCCTGCGCGGTCGCTCGCCCCACCCCTGAGCTTGCTCCCGTGACGGCCACCACAACAGGCTCCACCGCGCCGCTCCTCGCGCTAGCCCGCGGCCACGGGGACGGTGGCCGACGCGTGCGCGCTGTCCTCGACCGTGAGCGGCTTGGCGATGCTCTCAAGCCCCTTTCGCTCGGCCTTGACTCCGAACAGGAGCTCGGCCAGACCACCAAGGATCATCATCACCGCACCCAAGCTGAGCGCGAGGAAGACCTGCTCGTAGCTGTGGGTATTGATCATGCGGCTGAACACCTGCGGCCCGATCACCCCGCCGATGCCTGTCCCGATCGCGTAGAAGACCGCGATGCACAATGCCCTCGTCTCGAGTGGGAAGATCTCCGAGACGGTCAGATAGGCGGCGCTCGCACCCGCCGAGGCGAAGAAGAACACCACGCAGCAGCAGGCGGTGAACGAGATGTCGTCCAGGTCGTGCGCCTTGAACAGCAGGCCGGTGACGATCAGCAGTGCTCCCGAGAGCAGGTAGGTGCCCGCGATCATCGGCTTTCGTCCTACGCTGTCGAACAGCGGACTCAACAGCAGCGCGCCGGCGAAGTTGCCCGCAGCGAACACCGCGAGGTAGTAGGGGACGTTGCCCGAGGGAGTGCCGAAGTACAGGCTCAGCAGGTTCCCGAACCCGAACAGGATCGAGTTGTAGAGAAACGCCTGACCGATGAACAGCGACAGCCCGAGGATCGTGCGTCGCGGGTACATGCTCATCACCGATCGCAGGATCAGCGGCAGTGGGATCGTCTTGCGCTGACGCACGGTGAGCGGCTCGCCCTCCGGCTCCGGGAGCGGTTCCCCCGTCTCCTCGCCGACCTCCTGCTCGATGTCGCCGACGATCTTCTCGGCCTCCCGCTCACGGCCGTGGATGAACAGCCAACGGGGACTCTCAGGCACGTTGCGACGGACCAGCAGGACCGCTAGGCCGATGATCGCGCCGAGCACGAACGACAGGCGCCACCCGACGTTCACGGGGAAGATCGCAGTGTTCAACATGACCACCGCCAGCAGCGAGCCGCCGATGCCACCGAGCCAGTAGCTGCCGTTGATCGACACGTCCGCACGCCCGCGCTGGCGGGCGGGGATCAGCTCGTCGATGGCGGAGTTGATCGCGCTGTACTCGCCCCCGATACCCATGCCCGTCAGGAATCGGCAGGCGAAGAACCAGGCCGGCGAGAAGGTGAATGCTGTCAGAACCGTGCCCGTCAGGTAGATGCCGAGGGTGACCATGAACAGGCGCTTGCGCCCGAAGCGATCGGTCAGCTGTCCGAAAACGATCGCGCCCAGGCACGCACCGGCGATGTACAGCGAGGCGGCCCAGCCCGACACGTCGGCCGCGCTCAGGCCGGTCCCGGCCCCCGATTCGGCGATGCGGCTGGAGATCGACCCCACGACGTTGACCTCGAGCCCATCGAGGATCCAGGCGGTCCCGAGTCCGACGATCACCATCCAGTGAAACCGCGACCACGGCAGCCGGTCCAGGCGCGCTGGGATAGTGGTCTTGATCGTGCCGGTTTCGACGCCCTCGCTCATCGCACTCCGCCTCGCTCCATCGTCGACATCACGGCCACCCGGCGGGCGAGTCGCCATTGCTGGTCTACCCAGGGGCCCGGCGTGGCAACCAGCGTCCCTGCCCCTGTGACCAGCGTCCCCGGCCCGAACGCCGTACGCCGGCGCTCGCTCGGGACGCGCGACCCGTAGCGGCTTGAAGCGCCGCCGCCGGGGTAGTGGCATCTCGTGACGGCCTTCGGCTACACGATGATGTGCGAGCAGTCGCCGCCGGACCAGCTCGTCGAGGACCTGGTGAGGGCGGAGGCGGCGGGCTTCGAGTTCTCGGTCATCTCCGACCACTATCAGCCATGGCTCGCCTCCCAGGGCCACTCGCCATACGCGTGGTCCGTGCTCGGCGCCGCGGCCCGGGCAACGCACGACATCGGCCTGATGACCTACGTGACCTGCCCCACCATCCGCTATCACCCGGCGGTCGTGGCACAGAAGGCGGCGACCATGCAGATTCTCTGCGGCGGGCGCTTCCGCCTCGGTCTCGGCGCCGGGGAGAACCTCAACGAGCACGTTGTCGGGCAGCGCTGGCCAGCGGTGGGTGTCCGTCACCGGATGCTCAGTGAGGCGATCGACATCATCACGTCCCTGTTGGACGGGGACGATCCCGTCAGTTATCGGGGCGCATACTTCGACGTGGAGTCCGCCAAGCTCTGGGACCTTCCCGATGCTCGGGTCCCGATCGGCGCGGCCGTCTCAGGTCCCGACTCGTGCCGGCTCGCCGGCGAGAAGGCGGACTTGATGATCGCGGTCGAGCCCGAGCGGCGGCTCGGCGAGATGTTCGACCAAGCGGGCGGGCAGGGCAAGCCACGCGTGGGCCAGATCGCCGTGGCATACGACGATGACCGCGACGCGGCGGTAAAACGCGCCCACGAGCAGTTTCGCTGGTTCGGCCTGGGCTGGAAGGTCAATGCCGACCTCCCCAACCCCGACTCGTTCGAGGGTGCGACCCGGTTCGTGACCCCCGAGCAGGTCTCCGAGCAGCTCGCATGCGGGCCGGATGTCGAGGAGCACGTGCAGAAGATCAAGCCCTTCCTGGAGGCGGGATTTGACGAGGTGGCCCTCCTCCAGATCGGGGGCGGGGAGCAGCAGCCGTTCATCGACTGGGCGGAGCGGGAGCTGTTGCCGGCTCTGCGAGTGCTATGAGCGAGCACCCGCAGGCCCATCCGGCTTCACTACGGGCTATGGCCGCCCACTGAAAACGTTGGGACCCCACCCAGGTGCGCTGTCGAGGGAAGGCTCGGCGATCAGATTCGCGCCCGGGAGAGCGAGCACTACGGCGAGATGATCGGCGAGGTCGAGACGCTGAAAGACGCCGGCGAGCTGCTCTCAGACCTGCGCAGCAATGGCCACAGCGTCGTCCTCGCGAGCTCCGCCAAGCCGTCCCAGATCGAGCACTACGTGAACCCGCTCGACGCACGCAGCTCGCCGACGGATGGACCAGCGCCGGCGACGTCGAGGCGACCAAGCCGAAGCCCGACCTCGTGAACGCCGCCCTGAGGTGCGCCAGGGCGCCCGCCGAGGAGGCCGTGATGGTCGGCGACTCGCCGTGGGACGTGGAGGCAGCCGAGCGCGCCGGCGTGCGGACGATCGCGGTGATGACCGGAGGCTTCTCCGAGCACGAGCTTCGAGAGGGCGGCAGGGGCCGATGAGGTCGATCCTCGTCGGCTGCTCGGGCTGGAACTATCGCGACTGGCGGGGTCGGCTGTATCCGCCCGGGCTGCCGGCCAGTCGCTGGCTGGAGTGCTACGCGCGGCGCTTCTCAACCGTCGAGGTCAACTCCACCTTCTACCGCCTCGCGAGCCGCTCCTCGGTCGAGCGCTGGATCGAGCAGACACCCGAGGACTTCTGCTTCTCGGTGAAGGCGAGCCGCTACCTCACACACGTCAAGCGCCTTCAGAACATCGAGCAGGGCATCGCACGGTTCTTCGAACCGCTAGCTCCCCTTCGCGACGCCGGCCGCCTCGCCGCCGTGCTGTGGCAGCTTCCTGAGACCTTTCATCGCGACGACGGAACGCTCGCACGGCTGCTGGAGGAACTGCCGGCGGGCCGCCACGCGCTGGAGGTCCGTCACCCGAGCTGGTTTGTCGACGACGTGTTCGCCCTGCTGCGCGAGCACGACGTCGCACTCGTGCTCGGCGACCACCCCGAGCGCGCCTTCCAGATCGCGCCCGCGACCGCCGGCTGGCGCTACATCCGCTTCCACTACGGGACCCGCGGTCGCCGCGGCAACTACTCCGAGGCCGAGCTCGAGCGCTGGTCCCGACGTCTGCACCGTTGGCGCGCCCGGGGCGAGGTGTTCGCGTACTTCAACAACGACTGGGAGGGGTTTGCGCCGCGCGACGCGACCTGGATGCAGACCAGGCTGGCACGCCTCGCCGGCGCGCCCGCGGGGGCCAGATTGGGGGTTCGTGCGCCTGGGTAGGCAAACGGCAGACAACGACATCGAACAGGAGGCTCTATGGCCACGGCGCAGAGCAGCAGAGGGATCCTCGCCGAGGACGCCCGCGAAGAGCGCGACCGCATCCTCGAGATGCTCAAGCGTGCCTATTGGATGGAGATCGAGACAGTGATGAGCTACCTCGCCAACTCGATCAACCCCGACGGCGTGCGCGCCCAGGAGATCATCGCGTCGCTGCGGGAGGACATCAAGGAGGAGCTCGGGCACGCCACCCAGTTCGCCAACCGCATCAAGGAGCTGTACGGGGTCGTCCCGGGCTCGATGGACTTCGAGGCCGAGCAGTCCTATCTGCAGCCGCCCGAGCACCAGACCGACATCGTGCCCGTGATCGAGGGCGTGATCGAGGCGGAGACCGGGGCGATCGACTTCTACAACGAGATCATCGAGGCGACCGACGAGTCGGACCCCGTCACCAACGACATGGTCGTCGCCATCCTCCACGACGAGGAAGGCCACCGCCGCCTGTTCGAGGGGTTCCTACGCGAGTATCGGAGCGAGTCGAGCGGGGGGGCGTGAGTGCAGTTCACGCGCCTCACTTGCACCGCGGCCGCCGGCCGCGACAGCAGCGCGTGTGCGGCTCGCTGCACCTCACCTTCGACGACGGCCCCGACCCCACCTGGACGGCGCGCGTGCTGGAGGAGCTCGATCGCTGCGAGGCGCGGGCAACCTTCTTCATGGTCGGCGAGAGGGTTCTCGAGCGGCCCGATCTCGCCGGCATGGTGCTCGCCGCGGGCCACGGCGTGGAGCTGCACTGCCACCGCCACGTGCGGCACACGGAACTTGGCGAGCGAGAGCTCGTGCGTGACACCGAGCTGGGGCTCGACACGCTCAGGAGCGTGGGCGCCCGTCCGGCCCTGTGGCGGGCGCCGTGGGGTTTCTGCAGCGACGCCAGCGTCAGCGTGGCGGAACGCTTCGGGCTGCAGCTCGTGGGCTGGTCGATCGACACCCACGACTGGCGCGGCGACGACCCGGGTGCGATGCTCGCTCACGCGCGGAGGAGGCTCGCTGACGGGGACACTGTGTTGATGCACGATGGGCTCGGCCCCGGTGCGCTGCGCCGCGACTGCAGCAACACGGTCACGCTGCTCGCAGGGTTGACGGCGGCGGCGCGCGAGCGCGGCCTGACACCTGTGCCGATGAACGACTCCGCCGCAGAGGCGCGTTCATGATTTCCCGGCTGCGGATCGGAGCACCGCGGTGAGCGTCCAGCAGCTCGCGCCGCGGACGGATGGTACCCCCGAGGTTCCTGCGGGTGTCTGCTCGGAATCACTTCCGGCAGCGCTCGAGCGGATCGCCGGGCGCGCCGAGGAGCTCGACCGTGCGCCCCGGTTCCCCGACGAGAATTTCGCCGACCTCGTCCGTGCCGAGGCGCTCGCCCCCGGCGCGTTGGGCCTCGCCGGCGAGGTCTCGCTGGTGCGCGCGGTAGCGGCCGCGGACGCATCGACGGCGCGCATCCTCGACGGACACCTCAACGGCCTCGAGCGACTGCAGATGTGCGCCGGCGAGCCCCTCTGCTCCGAAGAGCTCGCCCGGATCCGCGGCGGGAGCCTGCTGCTCGGCGTGTGGGGCGCCGATCCCGCCTTCGGCGAGGGTCCGCCCGCCTACATCGCCCGCAGCGCTCGGGGCGTGGTGCTGCGTGGCGTAAAGACTTTCTGCTCCGGTGCCGGCGGAGTACAGCGTGCGCTCGTGATCGCCGCAGACCCCGACGATGACGGCGCCCGGCGACTGGTCTACCTCAACACTGGCAGCCACGTGAGCGTGGACCGCGGCTGGTATCGCGGGTCCGGGCTGCGCTCCTCGGAGAGTCACCGCGTCGAGTTCCACGACGCTCCGGTCCTGGCCCTTCTCGGCGGGCCCGGCGAGCTCTCACGTGAGCCGTACTTCTCGCGCGACGCGATCCGCACGGCCGCTACCTGGGCTGGGCTGGCCGACGGCATCGTCGCGTACACGGTCGCCGCGATGGACCCGCAACGCGCGGACGAGCTGCAGGCACACGGACTCGGCCGGATGCTGGTGGCCCGCGCCACCATCGACCGCTGGCTCGAACACGCCACCGCGGTGCTCGACCAGACCCACGGACGCCCGTCGGAGCCCGGAGCGGCGGCGCTCGCGCTCGAATGCCGGGTCGCCCTGTCTGACTGCGCGCAGGCGATCTCCGCCGAGGCGGCTCGGGTGTGCGGGTCGCGCTCGCTCGTCAGCGGCGGCGCGCTCGACCGCGCCCGGCGCGATCTCGACCTGTTCGTCCGCCAGCATCGCCTGGAGGCGAAGCTGACGAAACTCGGCCGCGGCATGCTCGGCGGGGCGCGCCGATGACGACGGCCGCCGCACAGCGCTTCGAGCGGCTCTACCGGTCCAGTCCGGATCCGTGGAGCTACCGCACCAGCAGCTACGAGCGGGAGAAGTACCGTGCGACGCTGGACGCGCTGCCGGCGGGGCCCCATCGCCTGTGTCTGGAGGTCGGGTGCTCGATCGGCGTCTTCACCGGGCTGCTGGCCCGCCGCTGCCAGCACGTGGTGGCGATCGACTTCTCTCTTTCCGCGCTCAAGCTCGCCCGCCGACACCTCGAGGGCGTCGGGAACGTGGATCTGCTGCGCGCGTCGTTCCCCGAGCAGACGCCGCCCGGCGCCTGGGACGTGGTGGTGTGCTCGGAGATCCTCTATTACCTGGAGCCACCGGAATTGGAGCAGGCGATCAGTTGGATCGGAACGCAGCTCGGTCACGGCGCCAGCGTGCTGGCGGTCAGCTGGCGCGGCGTCGGGCGCGACGAGCCGCTGCTGGGCGACGCGGTCCACGACCGGCTCGGGCGCGAGCTCGCGACATGGCACGCGTTCGACGGCCGCAGCGACGGATACAGGCTCGACCGCTTCGACGCGCGATGAGCACGCCCGAGCGGGTCGTGATCGTCGGAGCGGGTCCGGCGGGGATGGCGACCGCCCGGGCCTACAGGGAGGCCGGCGGCGCCGGCGACGTGACCCTGCTCGGCGCCGAGACACACCTGCCCTACCGGCGTCCGCCGCTGACCAAGGAGTTTGTGCGCGGGGAGCTGGACGCCGCGGAGCTGACGATCGAGTCCCGCGACTGGTTCGAAGAGAACGCCGTCGCACTGCGCCTCGGATGCAGCGCGAGTGCGATCGATCCCGACGACGGGACCGTGACCGTGCCGGGCCGCACGCTGCCGGCCGACGAGATCGTGCTCGCAACGGGTGCCGAGCCGGTGCGCCCCGGCCTGCCCGGCCTCGAGGACCCCAACGTGGAGACGATCCGCGAGCGCGGAGACAGCGAACGCATCGCGGCGCGTGCCACCCCGGGCACCCGCGTGCTCGTGCTCGGCACCGGGTTCATCGGCTGCGAGCTCGCCGCCTCGCTGGCGATGAACGGGGCGCACGTGACCCTCATCGGTCAGGACCCAGCGCCTCAGATCCAGCGTCTCGGGGAGGACGCGGCCACACGCCTCGCCGGCTGGCTCGAGGACCTCGGCGTAACGCTCGAGCTCGACTCGCAGGCGTGCGCCGTGGAGGATGGCCACACCGTCCACCTCGAAGGAGGTGACCACGTCAGCGGAGATCTGGTGTTGCTCGGGATGGGTGTGAAGCCGCGGGCGAAGCTCGCGGAAGCGGCCGGACTCGGTGTGGCGGACGGGGCGATCCTCACGGACAGCCGGATGCGGGCCCACGAGCGCGTGCTCGCCGTCGGCGACGTCGCGTATGCGCGCAACGCGACGGCCGGCCGGCGACTTCGGGTGGAGCACTGGGGCGACGCGCTCGGCCAGGGCGAGGTCGCCGGGCGCGTCCTCGCCGGCGAGGACGCCGACTGGCAGGACGTGCCGGGCTTCTGGTCGACGATTGGCCGGCGCACCCTCAAGTACGCCGCCTGGGGAGACGGACACGACGCGTGCGAGCTCGCCGAGGGGCCGGGCGGCGCATTCACCGTTTGGTACTCACGCGAGGGCACGCTCGTCGGGGTGCTCACCCACGAGCGCGACGGCGACTATGAGGCCGGCCGCGAGCTGATCGCCGAAGCCCGGCCGGCCCCATGAACGCGCGCCTCCACGCGGGCCCCCGCCTCGTGGTCTCCGACGAGGGCGGGCTGCCGGCGCCCGATCCGGGCATCCAGGCCGTGGTCGTGGTGCCGGCCCGTGACGAGGCGTCGCGCATCGCTACCTGCCTGCGGGCGCTGAGGTGCCAGCGCGGCGTTTGCGAAGACAGCTACGAGGTGATCGTGGTTCTCGACGGCTGCCGCGACCGCACCGGTGAGGTGGTCGCAGAGGTCGCAGCAGAGGCCGCGCACCCCCTGCTGCACACAGTCGTGCTGCGCGCACACGAGGGAGTGGGACAGGCGCGGCGCCTCGGCATGGACATCGCCCACCAGCGGCTGTTGCAGGTCGGCCGCGAGAACGGGCTGATCGCCAGCACCGACGCCGACACGATCGTCGCCGATGACTGGGTCGCCGCGCAGCTGGAGCTCGTGCGGGCGGGGGCGAGCGCGCTCGGTGGGCTGATCGAACTCGATCCGGCGGAGTCCCGGGCGCTCGATCCCCATGCGCTCGTCGTACGTGAACACAGCGCCGCGGCGCGGCTGTCCCTGGCGCTCGACCAGGCCACCGATCCGGCGACCGTAGAGCACGCCCATTTCGCGGGCGCGTCGCTCGCCCTGACGGCCGCGGCCTACGGCCGCTGCGGCGGGCTGCCGGCTCGCGCGGCCTTGGAGGACGAGGCTCTGGCGCGCTCGCTCGGCCGCCACGGGATCGCCATCCACCGTAGCCGCAAGGTGCGAGTGCGCACCTCCGCCCGCACCGACGGGCGGGCGCCACGCGGTCTCGCGCGGGACCTCACGCGCGCCGACTGGCGCGCCCGGCGCAGCTATCACGCGGACGACTTCCCGCTCGCTCGGCTACTCGAGGTAAAGCAGGGCACGATCACGCTGCTGCTGCCCGCCCGCGAAGTCGCCGAGACGATCGGCGCCGTCGCGCAGACCGCCGCCCGCCTGCGGGATGCCGGCCTGCTCGACGAGGTGCTCGTGATCGACGCCGCCTCCGAGGACCGGACCGCGTCGATCGCGGTCGGTGCAGGACTCGAAGTCGTGCAGGAGCGCGAGCTCCTGCGTGGGTACGGCCCCCCGCTGGGAAAGGGCGACGCGATGTGGCGCGGTCTCGCCGCGAGCGCCGGCGACATCGTCGTATACGCCGACACGGACACGGCGGACTTTCACGCGGGGTTCATCCGCGGGCTCATCGGACCGCTGCTGTGCGACCCCGACATCCAGCTCGTGAAGGGCACCTTCCGCCGCCCGTTTCGCACCGGTGCGACCGTGCTGAGCGAGGGTGGGGGCCGCGTCACCGAGCTGATGGCCAGGCCGCTGCTGAACCTCCACGCCCCGGAGCTCGCCGTCTTCGAGCAGCCCCTGGCCGGGGAGACCGCGGCACGCCGCGAGCTGCTTGAGAAGATCCCCTTCAGCGCCGGCTACGGCGTGGAGATCGCGATGTTGATCGACGCCTGGCGCATCGCCGGGCTCGACGGCCTCGCGCAGGTAGACCTGGGCACGCGGCAGAACCGCCACCAATCGCTGCGGGATCTCTCAGCGATGGCGTATGCCGTGCTCGTCGCCGCGCAGACGCGCTTCCTCGGTGCGCACTTCGCCGACACGCACGCTTGCAGCTCGATCGTCCTCCCGCCGGGGGCCGGGATGGACACGATCGAGCACCGCCCGGTTGCCATCGAGGAACGTCCGCCAATTGCCGGGAGCGCCTCGGCGGGCACGCGCCGCCGCTCGCCGATGCCCCAACAGCTGTAGCCGATCCACGCGCCCGCGCCCGTTTCGACGCCTCGCTACATGGGTAGGCGCGGAATATGGGTGACAATCGATCGGAGTGGCCGACATGAGCGAGAACGTCGCCGACTACGTGCTGCACCGGCTCGCCGACGAGTGGGGGGTGAAACGCATCTACGGCTATCCCGGCGACGGCATCAACGGCATCATCGGCGCCTTCGGCAGGGGCAAGGACCAGGTGCCGGAGTTCATCCAGGTCCGCCACGAGGAGATGGCGGCCTTCATGGCGTGCGCCCACGCCAAGTTCACCGGCGAGGCCGGGGTGTGCCTGGCGACCTCCGGACCGGGTGCGATCCATCTGCTCAACGGCCTGTACGACGCCAAGCTCGACCACCAGCCGGTGGTGGCGATCGTCGGCCAGCAGGCCAGGCTCGGGCTCGGCGGCAACTACCAGCAGGAGGTCGACCTGACCACGCTGTTCAAGGACGTCGCTCACGAGTACGTGCAGATGGCCACCGAGCCCGGCCAGATCCGCCACCTGATCGACCGGGCGATGCGGATTGCCCTCTCCGAGCGCACCGTCACCTGCGTGATCGTGCCCAATGACCTGCAGATGGAAAAGGCGGTGCCGACGCCGCCGCACGCGCATGGCACCGTTCACTCCGGCCCCGGCTACGCCCGTCCCCGTGTGACTCCGGACGGCCAGGAGCTGCAGCGCGCCGCCGAGGTGCTCAACGCCGGCGAGAGGGTTGCGATGCTCGTCGGCGCGGGCGCGCTGCACGCCACCCGGGAGGTGATCGAGGTCGCCGATGCGCTCGGGGCGGGCGTGGCGAAGGCGTTGCTCGGAAAGGCCGCGGTGCCCGACGACCTGCCTTTCGTGACGGGCTCGATCGGGCTGCTCGGTACGCGCCCGAGCTGGGATCTCATGCAGGACTGCGACACGTTGCTGATGGTCGGCTCGAGCTTCCCCTACTCGGAGTTCCTGCCCGAGGAGGGCCAGGCCAGGGGAGTGCAGATCGACCTCGACGGGCGCATGCTCGGGATCCGCTATCCGATGGAGGTCAACCTCGTCGGCGACAGCGCGCTCACACTCGAGGCGCTCATACCGCTGCTGGAGCGCAAGCAGGACCGCTCCTGGCGCGAGACGATCGAAAAGAACGTCGCCCAGTGGTGGAAGCTGATCGAGCGCCGGGCACTCGAGCCGGCCGACCCGATCAATCCGCAGCTGATCTTCCACGAGCTCTCCAAGCGCCTGCCCGATGATGCGATCTTGACCTCCGACTCGGGCTCGGCGGCCAACTGGTACGCGCGCGATGTGCGTCTGCGCAGCGGTATGCAGGCATCGCTGTCGGGAACCCTCGCCACGATGGGGCCCGGCGTCCCGTATGCGATCGCGGCGAAGTTCGCCTACCCGGACCGGCCCGTGATCGCGCTCGTCGGGGACGGCGCGATGCAGATGAACGGCCTCGCCGAGCTGATCACGATCGCCAAGTACCGCCACCGCTGGGCCGACCAACGGCTGATCGTCCTGGTGCTCAACAACCGCGACCTCAACCAGGTCACCTGGGAGCAGCGTGCGATGTCCGGCGACCCGAAGTTCGTCGAGTCCCAGGAACTGCCCGACGTGCCCTACGCACGGTGGGCGGAGCTACTCGGCCTGAACGGGCTGCGCACGGACGACCCGGATGCCATCGGGGAGTGCTGGGAGCGAGCCTTCGCCAGCGACAGGCCGACCGTGCTCGAGGTGTGCTGTGACCCGGAGGTCCCCCCGCTGCCGCCGCACATCACGATCGAGCAGGCTCGCTCGTTCGCCTCCGCGATCCTGCGCGGGGACCCCGGCAGGAGGCGGATCATCGCGCAGTCGCTGCGCCAGAAGCTGCCCGAGTTCCTCCCCGGTCGATGAGCCGCAAGCGGCTGTTGGGCAACCTCCGTCGAGGCCGGGTGCAGCGCATGCTCGCAGGCGCGACCGCGCTCAGCGCGCTGCCGCTCGGCCTGGAGATCTACTTCGAGCACTTCCGCGGCTCATTCGGCGACAAGTGGATGTGGACCCCGGTCGCGCTTTCGCCTCTGCTCACCGCCGCCGGGCTTGCGGGTGTCCGCTCACAGCGCGCAGCGACGACCGTGCTCCCTGCCGTTTCGGCCCTCTACTGCCTCGACGGGCTGGTGGGCGTCCTCACGCACGTCCAGGGGGTCAGAAAGCGCCCGGGCGGGTTCGCAGAGCCGCTGTACAACGTCGTGATGGGCCCCCCGCTGCTGGCGCCCGGCTCGCTCGCTCTCGTCGGCGGCATGGGGCTCGTGGCGGCGCTGGCCGAGCGGGAGCGCTGACGCTGGTGGCGAGCAGCGAGAGCCCGCCCACCTCGAGCTCGGCCCACCTCCCCAAGCGGGGTGGGGATACCAGTCCCGGGCCGCCTGCCGGGCTGCCTCGCCAGCGTCGCGGAACGACCCCTCAGATGCGCGGCCGCTATCCGGACTATGACGTTCTGGCCAGCGCGGAGCACTGGGACCCGGTGACCCGCGGGGTGGTCTTCGAGCGGGTCGGGAACGTCCCGCCGATCCGGTTCTTCGACGAGCACGAGGCAGTCACCCTGAGGGCGTTCTGCGACATCGTCCTGGGTCAGGATTGCGACCCGCGGATCCCTGTTCTCGAGATGGTCGACGAGAAGCTGAACGCCGGCCGTTTGGATGGCTTTCGCTACCACGACATGCCCCCCGACACCGAGACCTGGCGCCAGGTCTCGGTGGACCTCGACCGCAGCGCCGAGCGGGAGGGCTGCGAGCAGGGGTTCGCGGCTGCCTCCTCGGAGCTGCAGCACGACATCGTGGAGCGCTTCTCCAAAGGGGAGCTGGACTGGGAGCTGCCGGTCAAGAGGGCCTGGAGCGTGGTGATGCGCGGTGCCCTCGGTGCCTTCTATTCGCACCCGTGGGCGTGGAGCGAGATCGGCTTCGGGGGCCCCGCCTATCCGCGCGGCTACGCCCGTCTCGGCCCCGGGCAACGGGAGCACTGGGAGGCCCCACCCGAGTTCGCCGTGGACCCCGTGGCCGACGTGCGCCAGCGGGGGCTCGAGTGAGAGAGCGGCTGCGGGTAGCGCTGAAGGGCGCGTCGCGCCCGCCCGAGAACGACTCGGCGTTCCTGCTGGACCCCCACCGGAGGGGCGTGCCGGGCCGCGAGCGCATGCGCCGCTACGGGCCCGACGAGGCGGTCGACATGCTGATCGTCGGCGCGGGAGCCGGCGGTGCGACGCTCGCGCAACGTCTCGCCAGGCGGGGCTGGCGAGTGCTCGTACTGGAGGCCGGGCCATTCTGGGACCCCGACGAGGATTGGGTGTCGGACGAGGCGGGCGCCCACGAGCTCTACTGGACCGAGCCGCGGATCATCGGCGGCG
Source organism: uncultured Solirubrobacteraceae bacterium (assembly GCA_963846255.1). Taxonomy (GTDB): domain Bacteria; phylum Actinomycetota; class Thermoleophilia; order Solirubrobacterales; family Solirubrobacteraceae; genus Palsa-744. The sequence continues at coordinate 1,319,530 of CAWJVE010000002.1, read as the reverse complement.
GGGATCCCGTGCAGCTCGGTAAGAACAACTGCGGTCGCGGCGTGGGCGGCTCGATGATCCACTACGCGGGGTACACGCCGCGCTTTCACCCGTCCGACTTCGAGGTCTACACACGCGATGGGGTGGCGGCGGACTGGCCGATCGCCTACCGGGAGCTCAAGCCTCACTACGAGCGCCTCGAGCACGAGCTGCCGGTGGCCGGCGAGTTCTGGCCCTGGGGCGACCCGCACGGGTACCCGCACGGCCCCCATCCCGTCGGCGCCGGGGCTTTGAGGGCGTGGGAGGGCGCCCGGCGGCTGGGCATCGAGATGCGGGTCGGGCCGGTGGGGATCGCCAACGGCTCCTTCGGGCACCGTCCGCACTGCATCTACCGTGGCTTCTGCCTGCAGGGCTGCAAGGTGGGCGCCAAGGCGTCCCCGTTGGTCACGCACATCCCCGACGCGCTCGAGCACGGTGTCGAGGTGCGCGCCGATTGCATGGTCACCCGCGTCGAGACCGGCCCCACGGGGCGCTGCACCGGTGTCACCTACTTCCACGAGGGCAGCGAGTGCTTCCAGTCCGCGGAGGCGGTCGCCGTCGCCGGCTATTCGATCGAGACACCCCGGCTGCTCCTGCACTCCACCAGCGAGCGCTTCCCCGATGGGCTCGGCAACGAGAACGACCTCGTCGGCCGCGGGATCATGGTGCAGGGCGCCCCCCAGGTCGCGGGGCGCTTTCCCGAAGAGATGCGCATGTACAAGGCGCCGCCCCCGGAGATCAGCTCCGAGCAGTTCTACGAGACCGACCCCGGACGGGGGTTCGCGCGCGGCTTCTCGATCCAGACCGTCGGCCCGCTGCCGATCGGATGGGCCGAGCACGTGCTCGCCGACGGGCACTGGGGGCAGGCGTTGCGGGAGTACATGCGCGACTACAACCACTGGTACACGATCGGCGTCCTCTCCGAGCTGCTGCCGCGGGCCGAGAACCGGGTCACACTGGCGGACGAGACCGACCGCCATGGGATGCCGATCGCGCGGCTGGACTACACGCAATGTGAGAACGACCGCGCGAACATCGCCTTCGCCAAGAACAAGCTCCATGAGATCCTGAAGGCCGCCGAGGCGCAGGACGTCCTCACGATCGACCGCTACGCCCACCTGGTCGGCGGTTGCGCGATGTCGAGCAGGCCCGACACCGGCGTGATCGACTCCGACCAGCGGGTCTGGAGTGTGCCCAACCTCTTCGTCTGCGACGGCAGCGTGATGCCCACCCAGGGCTCAGCCAACCCTGCGCTCACGATCATGGCGCTCGCCTCACGACTCGCCGAGCGGCTGGCAGCGAAGCGCACGGCTCCCGCCCGTGCCCGGGCCGCTCGCACGTGATCCATCCGCTGCGCAGGAACGGCGGGGCCCCGGGTCTCGGCCGGCCCCCGGGCTGAGCGGCGGTGGCGCGGCTGAGGCGGTCCGACTGCGCCGCCCCCGGTATCGCCCGCCGGGGTCGCGGCCGGGGATTCGAGTATCTCGACCCCGACGGAGAGCGCATCGACGATCCCGAGGTACTCGAGCGGATCTCCGAGCTTGCGATCCCGCCGGCGTGGCGGGGGGTGTGGATCTGCATGGATGCGCTCGGGCACCTGCAGGCCACCGGCCTGGACGCTGCCGGGCGCAAGCAGTACCTCTACCACGAGCGCTGGCGCACCCGTCGCGACCGGCAGAAGTTCGACTCAATGCTCGACTTCGGCCACGCCCTGCCGCGCTTGCGCCGTCGCGTGGCACGCGACCTGAAGCCCGTCGCCGGAGGCCGGTCGGAGCGGGTCGCGGCCGGTGAGCTCACCGCGCCGGTCGTGCTCGCCTGCTCGGTGCGCCTGCTCGACCTGGGGTTCTTTCGGATCGGCTCGGAGGATTACGCCGAGCGCAACGAGTCCTACGGGCTCACGACGATGCTGCGCCGGCACGTCACGTTGGAGGACGGCGAGATCGTCTTCGACTTCCCCGCCAAGTCCGGCCAGCGGCGCATCCAGGCGATCGCCGATCCCGAGGTGACAGCGGTCATCGCCGCGCTCAAGCGCAGACGCAGCGGCACCCAGCTGCTCGCCTATCGCGGTGACGGGGGCACCTGGATGGAGGCGCACGCCGAACAGGTCAACGGCTACATCAAGCAGAACGCGGGCGGCGAGTTCTCCGCCAAGGACTTCCGCACCTGGAACGCGACCGTCCTGGCGGCCGTCGCGCTCGCCGCCAGCGATGGTGACACGAGCTCCGCGCAGCGTGAGCGGAAGGTCCGTGGTGCGATCAAGACGGTGGCCTCCTACCTGGGCAACACGCCGGCGGTTTGCCGTGCCTCATACGTCGATCCAAGGGTGATCGACCGCTACCGGGCCGGCACGACGATCGCGGACGCGCTCGAGGGCCTCCCCGAGGCCGGGCCCGACCTGTCGAACGCCACCGTCCGCAGGCGCGTCGAGGGCGCCGTCCTGGACCTGCTCGACGAACACGGCCCTGCGGGCTAGGGCCCGCGGGCGTGGGCGTGGGCGGGGGTGGCCGGGCCGCGGCCCGCGCCGGCGGTCCCCGGCGGATGGGCCGATCGCTGTTCAAAGTGCCGCGCTTGGGGTAGCGCATGTGTATGGCCGCTCCCGAGCAGCGCAAGATCGACTGGAGCAGCGCGGAGATCGAGGACACCGCCTTGAGGATCACGCTCACGGGTAGGTCCTCGAAGGCCTTCAGACAGCGTTTCGAGAGCGTTCTCGCGCTGCTCGGGACGACGCACGGGCGTTGGGGCGAGACGCACTTGACCAAGGACGGCATCGAGGTCTCCGACGTGCAGCCGGGCGCCGAAACCGAGCTGCGCCACTTCCTCGAGAGCGTCGTGCTGGAGGTCAACTCGGAACTGCCCGAGCCCGAGCGGGGGGCGGGCGACGCCGACGACGCCCAGATCGAGGAGGCCGCTCGCGCAGACAGGCAGATGGCGACGGCGTTCAGAGCCTTCGCAGACGACTGATCCCGGCGCCCGCGCCGATCCAACGACACCCGGAGGAACACGACGATGGCAAAAGATCACGGTCCGAGCGTGAAGAACGACAAGCAGTACGAAGGGCTGCGCAAAAAGGGGATGAGCAAGGAACGGGCGGCGAAGATCGCCAACAGCCCGGGCTCCTCCAAACGCGGCGGCAAGAGCTCGGGATCCGGCACCAAACGCAACGCCACGAGCCAGGGCGGCACGAAGGCCCAGAAGGCCGCCGCCGGAGGCAAGGGCGGCCGTAAGAGCAGCTAGGCCCAGCGATGGCCGATAGCACGAAGGAGTGGCATACGGCACACGAGCCTTTGAGGGCGATGGGCCCTGCCTCCCACTACGCCCCCGGCCAGGACCGGCCACTGGGTTCCTATGCGGTTCTGGCGGGCGTCTACGCCGGCGGCGTCGCCGGGGCGCTGGCGCTCCTGCGCAGCCGCCATCGCCAGCTTCCCGAGCACTTCACGGCGGCCGACGTGCTGCTCGTGGGCGTCGCGAGCCACAAGCTCAGCCGACTGATCGCCAAGGACAAGGTGACGAGCTTCGTGCGGGCTCCGTTTACCAGGTTCCAGGAGTCCAGCGGGCACGGCGAGGTCGAGGAGGAACCGTGCGGCCACGGCATGCGCCTGGCGATCGGGGAGCTGCTCGTATGCCCCTACTGTCTCGCCCAGTGGATCGCCACCGGGCTCACACTCAGCCAGATCGCCGCCCCGCGCCCGACACGGCTGATCTCGGCGATCTTCGCCGCGCACACCGTCTCTGACTTCCTCCAGATTGCCTACCGCGCAGCCGAGGACGCGCTGTAGCTGTTTGTGGGCCGCGGGCCTGGGTAGAACAACCTCGCTGCCGACAAAAGGAGGATCAAATGGTTGCCCTCGTCGTTTTGCTGCTTCTCATCGTGCTGCTCGGCGGCTTCGGATTCGCCGCGCACTTCCTGTGGTTCGTCCTGCTCGTCGGGGTGGCCCTGTGGATCGTCGGCTTCTTCATCGGCAACGTTGATCCTGCCGGGGGCCGTCGTCGCTGGTACGGGCGCTGGTAGCGATGGGCGCTCGCGCCCACGACGCCGGCCTGGGGGGCGCCGGCGACCTAGACGAGAACGGCGTCGGGCGTCTCGATCACCGTCAGGTGCTCGCCCAGCCGCGTCAGGCTGAGCAGGCGCTGCACCTGCGGTGAGCCGGGCGTGACGGCGAGCTGCTGTCCCCGCTCACGGCTCGCGTTGCGCGCGCTGAAGATCGCCTTCAGGCCGGTGGAGTCGAGGAAGCTGACACCCCGCAGGTCCAGGACGACCGTCGCGGGTCCGTTCTGAGCGAGCTCGTCGAGGGCTTGGGCCAGCTGCGGAGAGGTCGCCATGTCGAGTTCCCCATGGAGCTCGAGGATCAGTCTGTCGGCTCGCTGCTGGGTCTCGATTCGCAGCTGCTCGTGCGCTCCCATCAAGCTCCGAGTCTATCCGAGGATTGCTGGTCGGCTATCCGAATGCCGAGTAGCGCGATGTCGTCATGGGGATGGCCGCCGCCGCTGTCCACGGCGGCCCGCTCGAGCAGCGCGAGCAGGTCCCGCACGGGTAGCTCCCGCGATCTGCTCGCCAGCTCGGTCAGCTCGACCGCGCCCTGCGGCGCCGACCGTGCCGCCTCCGTGACCCCGTCGGTGAACAGGATCAGCGTCTGTTCCTCGCCAAGCACCACCGACGTCTCGCTGACGGTGATCGGATCGACCATCCCGAGGACCGTTCCGGGCTCCCCGATGGGATGGGCCTGCTCCCCGGGACCGACCAGCAGGGGACAGGGGTGACCGCCGAGGGCGACCGTCAGCGTCACGACGCCGGCGGCCTCGCTCACGAGCACCAGGCAGACCGTGCACATCTGCCCATCGGGCTCCTGCTGGCTGAGCGTGCGGTGCAGTAGCTCGAGCATCGTCGCCGGGCCGGCCCCCAGCATCGAAACGGCTCGCAGCGTGTGGCGCGCGAGCGCCGTCACGCTGGCGGCCTCGGGGCCCTTGCCGCACACGTCCCCGATCACGAGCATCCAGCCGCGCTCCCCGCAGGCGATCACGTCGTAGAAGTCGCCCCCGACCTCGTTCAGCTCGCCCGCCGGACGGTAGGAGGCCGCGACCTCGAAACCGGGCATCTCCGGCAAGGAGTCCGGCAGCAGCGCACGTTGGAGCACCCGGGCGATGCGGCTCCGCTCGGTGTAGAGGCGGGCGCTTTCGACGGCGGTGCCGGCGCGGCGGCCGAGCCTGATGGCGATGTCCAGGTCGGCATCGATAAGTCGCCGCCCCCGGTGCGAGGACACCAGCGTGATCGCCCCCAGCGTGCGCGCCGGCGCTGCCAGGGGCACGATGATCACGTCGCGGGCGTCCATTGCCGCCAGCAGCTGCAGATGCTCCTCGTCGCGCGCGAACGTCGCCAGCGCGTCGGCCGTGACGTCGTTGAAGATCCGAGCACTCCCCGTCCTGATCACCTCCGGCACGCCGGATTTCTCCTCCAACGACGGCCGGTAGTCCCGGTCGAGTCTCTCGGCAAGGGCCAGCATCTCAGGGTCGGCGTGGTGAACGGCCACCCGTTCCAGCTCCCCCCGCTCGCCGAGGACGTCCACCGCACACCACTCCGCCAGGTCGCTGGCGGCCAGGCGCGCGACGCGCGTCAGCGTCTCGTTGTAGTCCATCGAGGAGGCGAGCACCCGGCTCGCCTGGGCCATGAACGCCTCCGCCAGCTGGGCCTGCTTGACCTGCGTCACGTTCTCGAACACGTTCGCCGCGTACAGCACCCCGCCGCCCGCCGGGTCCACCACCGGAGACGCACGTACCACGATCCACCGCTCCTCGCCCGTGGCCCTGACGATGTTCCTCACCAACAGGGGTGGGGCGTCTTCGCCGCGGAAGAGGCGTCTCGCCGGCATCGAGTCCAGGTTGAGCTCGTGCCCGAACTCGTCGAGCACGATGAATCGCTCCATGATCTGGCCCGGCCGCGCCCGAGCAAACTCCTGCGCGGACTCGAGCCCGAGGAAGTCGAGCGCAGCCTGGTTGGCGAACACCGTGCGCCCGGAGCTGTCCACGACGGTGATCGCCTCCGCCAGGTTCCGAAGCACAGCTTCTAAACGCTGCTCGACGCCGCGGGCCTGCGCGAACAGCTGCGCGTTGTCGATCGCGAGCGTCGCCCGCCTGGCGAGCTCGCAGACGAGCAGCAGATCCTCCTCTTCGTAGGGCTCGCTGTCCGCCAGGCGCAGGGTGCTCAGCGCGCCGAAGACACGCCCCCGGCCGGCGAGTGGGGCCACGATCGCGGACCGGTACCGGTTCTCGATCATGAACCGCGCGTGCTCGGAACCCTGTGCCAGCGACCGCAACAGCTCCTCGCTCATCTCGGCCAGCAGCTCGGGCCGGCCGCTGCGGATCACCCGCGCGACCGGATGCTCCCCGTTGGGATCCAAGGGATAGGCGGCTCGAAGGGCTTCGAGACCCGCGGCCAGGGCGGAGTCGCCGGCGGCCACCGCCAGTTCGCTGATCGAGCCCTCGCCGTCGCAGAGGTCGATCACGCACACGTCGGCCAGGTCGGGGACCGTCAGCTGCGCAACCTGACTCATCGTCGTCCCGAGGTCCAGCGAGCTGGACAGGATCGACCCCGTCTCGACGAGCAGCGCCACCGCCCAGGCCCGCCGCTCCACCCGTGATGTTCCGGCATTCATGTTCGTCGCCCCCCAACACCGTAGAGCGGCCGGCGCCGTGTTGGCTGGACCGGCTGCCTGTGGACGATGCTCATCGGTCGAGAGTCACGACCAGGCGCTGGCTGCCGCCGCCCAGGTCTGCGGCCGAGGTCGCCAGGCGAGGAGCGATGGGGAAGACGGCGGTGGCGAGCCGCGACGCGGCCGCCTGCGACATCGGTCCCACGGCCAGGTCGATGCACCCGCTCGCCAGGGCGAGCCGCGCCTGGACGGCGCCGGCGGCCGCCCAGCTCGAGATGTCCGCCAGCAGCACCGACACCACCCGTTGCGCTGCGGAATGGCGCTCGAAGGAGAATCCGGCCTGGGCCGCAGTCGCCCGCAGCACCCGCGGCAGCACTCCTCGCGCCACGGCGAGCGGTGCCATGCCCACCTCGATCGTGCCGGAGAGATCCTCCGCGGCGATGGCCGGGCGCTTGAGGTGGGCGAGGCCACCGTCTGCACCGTCCCCGGTCCACGGCAGCAGCTCGGTCGAGAAGCGCATCTCAACCAGCGTCCCTCCGTCGCCCGGCTCGCTCCAGCGCACGTGGTCGGCCAGTCCCTGGATCGAGGGCAGGCCAATTCCGAGCAGCTCGCCGTCGACGTCGGTCGGAAACGAGGCTTTCGAGATGTCGACCCCGAGGCCGACCCCGTAGTCGCGAACCGTCGCCAAGGTGGTCGTCTCCCCTGCATGAAGCTCAACTTCGAGCAGACCTTCCCCGTCGGTATATGCGTGGACCGAGGCGTTGTTGCATGCCTCCGTCACCGCGATCCCGATGTCGTTCATATCCGCGGGGGAGAGGCCGGTCGCATCGGCCAGCCCGCCGAGTGCCTGGCGCACGACCGCAAAGTTCGCGGGCTTGCTCGATAGGCCTAAACGGACCTGAGCTGCCCTTGGCATCGCGGTCGCCTGCGTGCGATCCGGCATCTCGTCGGGCCGGCGGGCCGACGATCAGCGTCGAAGAGTGCCAACTGGCAGCGGGGCCGGCCTACCGCTTTGCGGCCGGCGCACGCGTGAGCAGCTGCAGCTTCTCCACCGACCGACGCAGCAGCCTCGACACATGCATCTGCGAGACCCCGATCCGGCTCGCGATCTCGGCCTGGGTGAGCTCCTCCACGTAGCGCATCCTGAGGATCTCGCGATCGCGAGACTTCAGCTCGCCGAGCGCCGCGCACAGCGTCGCGTCACACTCGATCAAGTCGAACCGTTCGTCCTCCGCGCCGAGGCTGTCGGCATAGCTGACGCCCGGTCCGTCCTCGCTCGGCCTCGGAGCGTCCAGCGACGACGTCTGGTGGGCGTCCATCGCCGCCATCGCGTCCAGAACCTCGTCGAGCTCGAGCTCCAGGTATTCGGCCAGCTGTTTTGCCGACGGGCTGCGCCCGTCGCGGGCGTGCAGCTCGGCGGCCGCATCGCGGACTTCCAGGGCCCGCTCTTTGGCGGTCCGGGGGACGTGCAGCGCCCAGCCCGAATCCCGGAAGTAACGGCGCATCTCGCCCAAGATCGTGGGCACGGCGAAGGCCGCGAAGGGCCGGCCACGAGTTACGTCGAAGCGGTCGATCGCGTTCACCAACCCGATCGACGCCACCTGCAACAGGTCGTCGAGCGGCTCGGTGCCCCTCACGTACCGCCTCGCGAGCCGGCGCGTCAGCGGCATGTAGCGCTCAACGAGCCTTTCCCGCGCACGCTGGTCCCCGTCGCGCTGCCACGCGCGGAACAGGGCTCGCGCCTCGGCCTGTCCGTTCGTACTGGTCTGGGCGTCCCCGTGGCCGAGTTCTCGGGCCGGTGCCTGGGAGCTTCTCGCTTGAGAGGCCATATTTCGGCTCCTTTCCTGATTGCTCCACGTCGGTTGTCGTGCCCGCCACCGGGGCTCGCACGACCGTGCCTGACCCTCTACCCCCGCTCAGGTCCCCCTAATCGCGAGAGGAGAGCTGCGTTTTGGGGGTCGCGTTGGGGGCCGGTGGGGGCCGATGGGGGACCCCGTCGAGCCGCTCGGGCGGGGATCGAGTTCGGGGTCGTCGGCGGACTCGGGGGTGGGAGCGATGGACCGGCGTGGCCGCGCTCGCCGATCTCGGTCTGGAGGAGCTTGAGGCGGGCCTCGGCGCCGACCTCGGTCTGAACGTTCTCCCGGGGGCCTAGCCGCCGGTGACCGTTTCGAGCACTTCTTTGATGAGGCCTTTGCCTTCTTTGGCCTTCTTTTCTTCCTTGGCCTTGGTTTCTTTGGCTTCCTTTTCCTGCTTGGCCTTGAGTTCTTTGGCTTCCTTTTCTTCTCTGGCCTTGGCTTCCTTGGCTTCCTTGGCGGCCTTTTCTTCCCTGGCGGCCTTTTCTTCTCTGGCCTTGGCTTCCTTGGCGGCCTTTTCTTCTCTGGCCTTGGCTTCCTTTTCTTCCTTGGCCTTGGCTTCCTTGGCTTCCCTGGCCTTCGCTTCCTTCGCTTCCCGGGCCGCCTTTTCTTCCTTGGCCTTGGCTTCCGAGCCGCCTTTTTCTTCGTTCTTTTCTTCCCTGCCTTTTTTGCCTTCCGTGGAGCCCTTGCCTTCTTTGGGGCCGGACACGGGCTTCGGTGATTCGGTGGCGATCGGCGAGCCTTTCACTTCCGAGGACTGATCCCCGGTGCCGGCCGGTTCGCTCGGCGTCGAGGAGCCTTCGTGGCTGACCTGGCTGGAACCGCCGCCGCCACCGGATGCGGCTTCGGGGCTGCCGGCCTGGGGGCCGGACGGTGCGGCGGCCGTGTTGGTGGGGCCGGTGGGTCCACCGGCCGAGGTGCTCCCCGTTCCGGCAGACGCGGGCTTGGACCCGCCGGCGACCGCCGAGAGCTTGTGTTTCGAGCTGGGCCCGTGCGACAGTCGGGTCGCGACCACATCTCCGTAGTTGGCCCCTGTCAGGGGGTGGCTGGCAACCTCAGCGATCTGGACGTGACCGCCCGTCGGGGAGTGCTTGCCCGAACCGTGGTGTGGCGCTATTGCCGCGGTCACGCCGACTGCCGCCGCTGCGGCCACCGCCGCCACCTGGGCGGCCGAGGCCGCGGTCGCCGCTCCGGCGCCGAGCCACGAGAAGACCTGTGAGGGAAGGCTCGTGAACGAAGCCCACAGCGCCAGCGGGCGGCGCCCGGAGTAGATCGCGCAGAACGCTTTCACGACCGCTGGATCGAGCTGTGTGCCGGCCTCGTACTTGAGGATGTCGAGCGCCTTCTTGTGGGCCCGGGCTTGGCGGTACGGCCGCGCCGAGGTGATCGCGTCGAAGGTGTCGGCGACGGAGATGATCCTGGCGCCGATAGGGATCTGCTCGCCGACGAGCCGGTCGGGATAACCGGTGCCGTCGAGGCGCTCGTGGTGGTGGCGGACGATCGAGATGAGCTCGTCGTCGCCGAGCGCCTTGACCAGCTCGGCCCCGTCCACGGGATGGCGCTTGATGACGTCGAACTCCTCGTCGGTGAGCCGTTCGGGCTTGCGCAGGATTCCGGGCGGTGTGTACACCTTGCCGACGTCGTGCAGGGACGCCGCGGTCCGCACGCGGTCCACGGTGTCGCTGTCCAGGCCCATGCGCTTGGCGATCATCCAGCAGTGGCGGGCGACACGGCGCGAGTGGCCGTGCGTGTAGGGGTCCGTGGCCTCCAGAGCGGCGCTGAGTTTCTCCAGCGCCTCTGCCTGGGCGCCCGTCTCCTGGCCGTCGCCCGCAGCGCTCTGCGGGTCGGCCAGCGAGCCCAGGACGGAGCGCGCGGAGGACAGCCGCCGCTCGCTGTTACAGCGTCGGATGAAGCCCCACAGCAGCAGCTCTCCGAACAGCAGATCGCCCGGGCGGGTGCGTTGTTCCCAGTACGCGGTTCCGGCCCGTGACGCGGCCAGCGTGGCCACGAGGGCGATCACGAGCGTCAGCAGGGGAGACCGGATGATGCCGTCGCTCCGAAGCCACCACACGAATGCGGTTGGCAGGATCACGACAAAAGACGTCGCGCCCACGACCCATCCGACGTATCGCCCAAACTCGACACGTCCCGACTGGCTCGCGGGCGCCTGAAGGGCGGCAGCGAGCTGTTGCTCCTGCGACTCGTCACGAGCCCCGGGGGCCTGCGACGTCTTTCCTGACTCGCACTCGCGCAAAGCTTTCACTGGCCTACCTTCCGTGGAATGGCTGGCGGCCGAGCCGTCTCGCGGACGAGACCTCTTGCTTTGCGTCCCCGCCTCGCGACGGGTTTGCCATGAGCAGCGCGTGGATTGTCAGGCACTCGTTCGACAGCCCGCCGCCCGTGGTTGAGTGCAGGCCGGCCGGCCTGGACATCTGACGGAATCGCCGCGGTTCTTCAGCCGCCGTTCCCCGGGGCACCAGCCCGTCGGGGACGCGCGCCGGGCGCGCCGTTATCAAGCCGCTCGATCCCAAGCCGAAACCGGTCCGGGCGCTTGGAGGGGCCGTACTTCGCGTCCCAGATCCGCCAGCTCCAGTCCTTGGCGAGGTCTTCGTTCGGGGCTTCCTGGACAGTTGCGAGCTCGCGGACGTCGGGCATCGGATCCTGGTCGGCAGCGGGAAGGGAGGTGGAGTGGGGCAACTCCGTGATCTGGATCTTGTATCGCGGCACGATCTTGGGCGATCTTAGTTTCAAGCCACCGCCCCGAGGTTGTGCTCGCAGGAATGTGGCTTCTGCAATTGGGCTGTCAGCGCTCGCGACCCCCTTGAAAATTGATTTTGGTGTGCCTAAACTTCTCGTATGGCTGACGTGGGATCTGTTTCTCCGAACGTGCAGGATTACGCCAAGGCGGTATACGCCCTCCAGTCCCGCAGCGCCGGCGAGGCCGTCTCGACCAACGACCTGGCTGATCGCCTCGGCGTCACGGCCGGTTCGGTGTCGGCGATGGTGCACAAGCTCGACGACCTCGGCCTGGTCGAACACGAGCCCTATCGCGGGGTACGCCTGACGGGTGAGGGTCGAGCCGTGGCGCTGGAGGTCCTGCGTCACCACCGCTTGATCGAGCTGTTCCTGGCGCAGGAGCTGGGGATGGGTTGGGACCGGGTCCACGCGGAGGCCGAGGTTCTCGAGCACGTGCTCTCTGAGGAGCTCGAGCAGCTGATCGCCACGCGCCTGGGGAATCCCACGGTGGACCCCCACGGCGATCCGATCCCGACGGATGAGTTCGAGATCGAGGAGACCCCGACACGGAGCCTCGACGAGCTCAGCACGGGCGCGGTGGGGCGGTTCGTGCGCGTGTCGGACTCCGACCCGAAGATGCTCCGCTATCTCACCGGCCAGGGGGTGACGCTCGGCGACCGGCTCGAGGTCACCGGTCGCCAGCCCTTCGGCGGCCCCGTGTTCGTGCGGCTGGGCGACGGCGAGCTGGCGCTCGGGGGCGAGCTCGCGAAAGCGATGCGCATCGAGGTCGAGGTGGAGCAGGAGTGACGCCGCCACCGGGCGAGCTGCGTCCGGCGCTCGAGGGCGCCGTCGCGGAGGGCGCCTCGGCGGCGCTCGGCGAGCCCAGGCCACTCGCACCCAGCGCGCTCGAGCAGCTGCTCGCCAAAGGCCGCCTGCGGTCCACGCTGGCAATGCTCGGCCCGGCATTCGTCGCCGCGATCGCGTACGTCGACCCGGGCAACTTCGCCACCAACTTCCAGGGCGGTGCCCGGTTCGGCTTCCTGCTGCTGTGGGTTGTGGTGCTGGCCAACGCGATGGCGATGCTGATCCAGTACCTGTCGGCGAAGCTCGGGATCGTCACCGATCGAAGCCTTCCCGAAAGTGTCCGCGCCCACTATCCGAAGGCCATGTCCTGGTTCATGTGGGTGCAGGCCGAGATCGTCTCCATGTCCACCGATGTGGCGGAGTTCGTCGGCGCCGCGCTGGGATTGAACCTGCTGTTCGGAGTGCCGCTCTTCACGGCGGGATTGATGACGGGCGTGATCGCGTTCGCGATCCTCGAGCTCCGCAGGAAGGGCTTTCGCCGCTTCGAGCTGGCAATCACGGCCCTGCTGGGGATCGTCTTCCTCGGGTTCGTCTACGAGACCCTGAAGATCGGCCCCTCGGCAACGGGGGCGGCCAAGGGCCTGATCCCGCACCTCGCCGGCAGCGAGTCGCTCTACCTGGCGGTCGCGATCATCGGGGCGACCGTGATGCCGCACGCGATCTATCTGCACTCGGCGCTCACCCAGGGACGGATGCCCTGCCGGGACGACTCCGAGCGCCGCCGCGTGCTGCGCTTCGAGCGCACCGACGTGATCATCGCGCTCGGGCTGGCCGGGGTGATCAACGTCGCGATGCTGGCCGTCGCCGCGCAGCTGTTCCACACCAGCGGTCACAGCGGCATCGACACGCTCCAGGGCGTCCATGCCGGTCTGACGCAGCTCGTCGGCGGTGGCGCGGCGCTCGCGTTTGCGGTCGCCCTGTTCGCCTCGGGGGCCTCGTCCTCGAGCGTCGGCACCTACGCCGGGCAGGTCGTGATGGCCGGCTTCATCAAGGTTCGCATCTCCCTGTACGTGCGAAGGGTGGTGACGATGATCCCCGCTCTGACGGTGCTGGCGCTGGGAGTGAGCCCGACCAGCGCGCTGATCCTGAGTCAGGTCGTGCTGGCCTTCGGCATCCCCTTTGCGCTGATCCCGCTCGTGCTCCTCACCAGCCGCCGCGACGTGATGGGGGTCCACGTCAGCAGCCGGCTCACCACCCGCCTCGCGTGGGCGATAGCCGGCCTGATCACCGCGCTCAACGTGTTCCTGCTCTGCGAGCAGCTGTTCGCCTGAGGGCGGGTCAGGAGGCGTGCGCGCGCTCTTCCTCGCGGGCGCGCTGTTCGGCGTCTGCTCGCCGTTCCTCGAGCGCCTGCGCCTCATCGGCGCGCCGTTCCTCGCGCGCCTGTGCTTCTTCGCGCTCCCGGCCCCGCTGCAGGAGCACGGCTTCGGCGTCGTTCAGCAGGTCGTAGCCTTCGATCGTCAGCCACAGCTCGCCGCCGGCTCCGTCGCGTTCGAGGTAGCCCAGTTCCTCGAGCTCCTCCACCAGCGGCCCGATCGTCCGGGGCTCGGATCCCAGACGCTCGGCGAGCTCCGCGGCGGTCGATCCCTCGGGCCCGGGCGGCCAGAAGATCGGCACGTGGCCGGCGGAGAGCTCGTTGGGCCGTTTGCGACGCCAGCGCTCGAGGATCTGCTCGGTGGTGGGCTCGTCGAGGGCCTCCTCGGCCATCACCCGCAGCACGTCCCGTTCCCGGGCCCGCGACATGCGCCGGCCCACCAGATACAGCACCACGACCGGAGCCACGAACGGGAGCCACTCCTCGACGGGGATGTTGCCGATGTGCGCCAGCACCACCACGCGTCGATTGTGGCGCATCCAGAGATCCGGCGAATAGGCTCGCCCGCGAACGCGACGCCCTAGACTCGCCTCCCGATGAAGGCTCCCCGGCGGTTGCCGGCGCGCGCGGCGCTCGTGTCTCTGGTACTCGCCCCCTGCGGCGCGGCGCTCGTGTTCCCGGCCGTCGCCGAGGCCCACGGGATCGTGGGCCGTGCCGACCTGCCGATACCGGTGTGGCTGTTCAGCTGGGCCGCCGGGATCGTGCTGGTGGTGTCGTTCGTAGCGCTCTCGGCGCTGTGGACCCGCCCGCAGCTTCAGAGCGAGCACCGCAAACCCCTGCTCCAAATTCCGCGGGCCGTGGAGCCGGTGGCGAGCCTGCTGGGGGTCGCCGTGTTCGCGCTCGTCGTCTACAGCGGCTTCGCCGGAAGCCAGGTGTGGTCGGTGAACTTCAGCGTCACCTTCATCTACGTGATCTTCTGGATCGGGATGCCGATCGCCAGCGTGCTGCTGGGCGACGTCTTCTCCGTGCTCAGCCCGTGGCGCTCCTGCGCCCGGGCGATCCGCTGGCTCGGGGGGCGCCTGGCCCCGAGAGCCTTCGGACGTCCGCCGCTGCGCTACCCGGAGAGGCTCGGCCAATGGCCCGCGGTGGGTCTGCTGGTGGGCTTCGCCTGGTTGGAGCTCGTGTACGTCGAACGCGACAGTCCCTCCACCCTGGCGGCGCTGTCGCTGGGCTACTTCCTGTTGATGCTGGCCGGCATGCTCGCCTGCGGAGACGAGGTGTGGGCCTGCAGCGCGGATGGCTTCGGGGCCTACTTCGGGCTGCTCTCGAGGATGTCGCCCCTGACCGTGGACGAGGCCGGCGAGCTGTATGCGCGCCGTCCCCTCAGCGCCCTCACGGCGATGCCGGTGCGCTCCGGCACCGTGATGCTGATCTGCGCGGTGATCGGCACGACCACCTTCGACGGCTTCTCCAACGACGTCCTGTGGCGCAAGCTCGAGCCCCACCTGCAGAGCATCTTCTCGGGCCTCAGCTTCCATCCGACCCCCGCGATCGAGCTCGCGTACACGACCGGGCTGCTGCTGTGCGTGGCGCTCATCAGGGGCATCTACGAGCTCGGCATCAGGGGCGTTCAGAGTGTCAGCTTCCGCTACACGCGAGCCGAGCTGAGCGCCGCCTTCGCCCACACGCTCGTCCCGATCGGCTTCGCCTACGTACTCGCCCACTACTTCTCGCTGCTGATCTGGCAGGGGCAGGCGATCGGCTACCTGGCCTCGGACCCGCTCGGCAACGGCGCCAACATCTTCGGCACCGGAGGCCACCATCCCTATGGATCGACTACACGATCATCTCCTTCGCCGCGATCTGGTACGTCCAGGTGACGGCGCTGGTGGCCGGCCACGTGGGCGGCTTGACGCTCGCCCACGACCGTGCCCTGACGATGTACAAGGGTGCCCAGGAAGCGGTCCGCTCGCAGTATTGGATGCTGACCGTGATGGTCGCCTTCACGTGCTTCGGGCTGTGGCTGCTGTCGGCGGTGGGAACGTGAGCGGCGGGTCGGGAGTAGTCTGTTCGGACGTGGCACCCGCTCGGCTGCGCCCGGCAGGACCCCGATCTCCGCTCCCTCGCTGGGGCAGGGTTGCCCTCCCGGCGTTGGGGGCCACGGCCGTACTGCTGGTCGCGCTCGCCTCGCTCGACCCGACCGTCCTGTGCCTGGTTCCAGCGTTGGCGCTCGCGCTGCTGCTCGCCCTGCGTCGCTATCCGGGTGAGAGGACGCTGGTGGCGCTGCGTCGTTCGCGCGCGGGCGCTCCTCGCCCGAGCCCCTCCGCGCTCAGGAGCCCGCTCCGTTGGAGCGGGCCCGCGGTCCCTCGTGGCGGGCTGCTGCTCGCCTGCTCGCTGGCGAATCGTCCGCCTCCGGGCCCTCTGCCCGCGACGCGCTGAGCACCCCCGGCGGGGGCGGCTCGCGTCGCGCGTCCGGCCGCCCGGCGCGGCCGTAGCCGTCCTCACCTTCGAGCTTCACGAGGAGCCCAATGACACGACGTCTCCTGCCTGCCCTGATCGGGGTATCGGCGCTGTTCTCGGTGGCCATCACGGCGGTCGCCGGGGCGGAAGTCTCTTCCTCCCAGGAGAGCGGCAACCCGATCAACGATCAGGGATCCAGCTACCACTACCGCACCTACGTCACCTCGATCACGCCCAAAGTGCCCGGGCTGAGCGTCGAAGTGCTCGAGTTCGCCGACCGCCTGCTGCTGCGCAACGGGACCGGCAAGACGGTGACCGTGTACGGCTACTCCGGCGAGCCCTACGCGCGGGTACTGCCGAACGGCGCCGCCGAACAGAACAAGCGCTCGCCCGCGGTCTACCTGAACACCAACTTCTACGCCGACGTGACCGTGCCGCCATCCGCCAGCGCAACGGCGCCGCCGCAGTGGGAAGCGGTGGATCGCACGGGCCAGTTCGAATGGCACGACCACCGCATCCACTGGATGAGCCCGGTGACGCCGCCGGAGGTCAAGGACACCTCAAAGCGGACAAGGATCTTCGACTGGACGGTGCCGATCAGGGTCGGCAGCCAGGCGGGCGCGATCAAGGGCGAACTCTTCTGGGTGCCCGAGAGCTCCAGCGCGCCCACCGGCGCGATCGTCGCCGGCGTCCTGATCGTGCTGCTCGGACTGGCGACCGTGGTGGTCGTCAGACGCCGGCGGGCCCGCGGCGGGGGCCCGCCCTCGGACGGCGGCCCGGACGAGTCCGCCGATGCGCCACGAGAGGCGTGGTGAATCGATGCAGAGCGCCCGCCGCGGGCCACCCTCCTCGACGATCGTTGCTGCGCTGGCCGGCCTCCTGCTGCTCGCCCTGACACACGCGTCGCCCGCCTTCGCCCACGCCCAACTGCTCGGCACCTCGCCCGCCTCGGGGATCACCGTCGCCACCCAGCCGGCGGAGGTGATCTTCCAGTTCAACCAGAACGTCGGCGGCACCGCCGGCGCCGTGCGGGTCTACAACGCCCAGGGAGACGAGGTTGACAACCTCGACGTCTCCCACCCCGACGCCAACGAGCACTGGATGGGCGTGGGCCTGAAGCCACACCTGCCCGACGGCACCTATACGGGCACCTATCGGGTCATCTCGGCCGACACCCACATCGTCTACGGAGGCCTCGTCTTCAGCATCGGACATCCGGGAGCCGCCCCGAAGTACACGGTCGCGGGCCTGATCGGACGCAACGAGGCGGGGCGGCTCACGAAGATCGCCTTCGGGGTGGTGCGGGCCCTGGATTACCTGTCGATCGCGCTCATGATCGGGGGCCTGCTGTTCATGCAGGCAGTGTGGGGCCCTGCGCTGGGCGCCCTCGCCGGCACCGAGCCTCGCTGGTCGCTGGCGTCGGCCGCCTTCGCCCGACGGGCCGGCCGGCTGCTCGCGGTGGCGGTCCTGCTGGGTCTGTTCGTCAGCCTGCTCGGCATCCTGCTGCAGGGGGCCACGGCCGCCGGCGTCTCGCTGTGGAGCTCGCTGAAAGCCACGGTCATCGAAAGCACCCTGGAAAGCCGCTTCGGCTGGGTGTGGGCCGTGCGCGCACTCGACTGGCTGGCGCTGGCTTCGCTCCTGCTCGCCGCCCGCGCCGCCGGCAGGACTCCCGTTCCCCGGCTCGCCTCCTCTGATGGGGCCCCCGTCCGCCCGGCCCGAGGCGGCGCCGATGGTCAAGCGGGCGACGAGGGTCACGGGGCTGTCGAGATCGGCCGTACACCCGTCTGGCTGCTGGCGGGGCTGGGCCTCGGCTGCTCCTACCTGGCGATCACCCCGGCGCTCGCCGGGCACGCCAGCATCCAGAGCCCGACGGGCGTGTTCTTCCCGGTCGACGTGCTCCACGTCCTGTCGGCCAGCGTGTGGGTGGGCGGGATCGCCTGTCTGCTGCTCGCCCTGCCCGCCGCGACCCGGCAGCTGCAGGAGGGCGAGCGCTCCCGGCTGTTGCTCGGCACCCTGCGGCGCTTCTCACCCCTGGCGCTGGCGGCGGTGATCGCGATCGCGATCACCGGCGTGGTCCAGGCCTACATCGACGTCCGCTCGATTCACGGACTGCTGCACACCACCTACGGCGCCCTGATCATCGCCAAGACGGTTCTGTTGGGGTCGCTGATCGTGCTCGGCTGGGCCAACCGCGAGCGCCTGATCCCGGCCCTGAAGCGCATCGTGGCCGCGGGTGGCGCGCCGAGCGGCGCCGGGCTGATGGCGCGTCGGACGCTCCGTGGGGAGCTCGTGCTGATGCTGTGCGTGTTCGGAGTGACGGCCGCCCTGGTCAGCTATGCGCCGCCGATCGACGCCGCCTCGGGCCCGTTCTCGGTCAACACGAGGATCGGCGCGGCGCTGCTGGAGATGACCGTGGAACCGGCGAAAGTCGGACCCAACACGATCCACCTCTACCTGATCGACGCCAAGAGCGGCGTCCAGTACACGGCCACCAAGGAACTCACGGCCACGGCAAAGCTGCCGGCGAAGGACATCGGCCCGCTGCCCCTGAAGGCGTCGCTGGCAGGGCCCGGCCACTACATCCTCACCTCGGCCGTGCTCAGCCCGGGGGGAACGTGGTCGATCGAAATCGTCGACCGCATCTCTGAATTCGAACAGTTCACCCGCGTGGTGAAGGTGCCGGTCTCATGACCGGGCCGCTGCCGACGCGAACGACAAGGAGGAAGTGAAGCCATGCACGTCAAGAAGGTCGCCCTGTCGCTGGCGTTGGGCCTGCTGGTTGCGCCCGCGGCTGCCCAGGCGCACATCAGCCTGCACCCCAACACGATCCCGGCGGGGGCGTTCGCGACGCTCGACGTGAGAGTGCCCGGCGAGCAGGAAGGCGCGCACGTCACGAAGGTGGACGTTCTGTTCCCGGCGGGCTTCGTCGGCGTCGACTACGAAAACGTGCCCGGTTGGAGCACGCGCGTGCTCGAAACAAAGCTGGCCACGCCGATCACCGAAGACGGTGAAACGATCGACACCGAGGTCTCACAGATCGTGTGGACGTGGACCGGTCCTCTCGGGCAGGTCAACAATGGCCAGTTCATCAACTTCCCGCTGTCACTTGCGATCCCCGACAACGCGGCCGGCAAGCCGCTGGAATTCCGCACCGTCCAGACGTACAGCAACGGTCAGGTCGTCCACTGGATCGACCCTTCGCTGACGGCAGAACACCCGTCTCCCAGGATCAACGTGACGGCCAAGGGTGGCGTCGTGCAGGAAGTGGCCGGCGACGAGGCGGGTCCACAGGCGGGGGCGAGCGGAACGGGGCCGGCGAGCACGGCAACCACAGCCACGACCTCCGGCCAGTCCTCCGGCGGCGCCTCCCAGGCGCTCGGAATCGCGGGGCTCGTGGTTGGCATCCTCGGTCTGCTGACGGCGACCGTGGCCCTGCTCGCGGTCAGAAGGGCGCGGGCCGGTGGGGTGTAGGGGCCGGGCTGCGGCGGTGTTCAGGCTCCTCTGCCAAACTGGGCCCCGATGAGCACCGAGGCGCCCGGCGACACCCGCCCGCCCGGTTCGTCAGACGGCGAGCCCGACGACCCGTCGCCCCCGCAGGACCAGCGGCCCGCGGGGCGGCTGCTCGTGTACCTGCCGATCGCCATCATCGTGCTGCTCGTGGCGGGAGGGGCGTTGCTGGTGGCTACGGGCTCTAGCAGCAAGCAACGGTTGCCCGGCGGCGAGACGAGCGTTCACAACGCGAGCTTCGACGGATCCCAGCTGCAGCCCGTCCGCCAGGCGCCCGCACTGGCCTCGCTGCACAACTACCAGGGCCAGCCCGTGAACCTCGCCGGCTACCGCGGTAAGGCCGTGTTCGTGACGTTCCTCTACACGCACTGCCCCGACGTCTGCCCGCTGATCGCCTCCCAGCTGCACAACGCCCTCAGCCGGCTCGGATCAAAGGCCGCTCAGGTTCAGCTGGTGGCCGTGTCCGTCGACCCGCGCGGCGACACGCCGGCCAACGTGGCCCGCTTCCTGAAGGAGCACCAGCTCACCGGCCAGATGCAGTACCTGATCGGCTCGGCCGGCGAACTCGCGCCGGTGTGGCAGCAGTGGGGGGTGGGCTCGGCGAGGGACACCGGGAATCCCGAATTCATCAACCACTCCGCGCTCGTCTACGGGGTCGGCGCGAGCGGCAAGCTCCTCACCATCTACCCCGCCAACCTGAGCCCCTCCGAAATCGACCACGACGTCCCGCTGCTGCTGGCCAGCTGAGGCGGGGCCACGGTCGGCTGCCGTGCGCCCGTATCGCGCCGTCAGCTCACGCTCGCGTCCAGGCGGCCTCGCCACTCGAGAGCAGGTGCACGGCCAGCGTGACGGCGATCACGATCGCGCAGGCGACCCCGAGCGCCGCCGCGACCGATACTTCGAGCGCGAGCAGGCCACCCACCACGGCCCCGAGCAGCATCGCCGACACGGCCACCGCGCGACGCCCGAGCTTCGCTCCCTGGCCGCCGAGTGCGGTTCCGTCCGAGGCGATCCCGGTCAGGGTGAGAGTCAACACGGTGGTCGTCAGCTCCGGCACCGCCAGCTTCCGGGCGGCGGCGTTCTGGATGCCCATCCCGAGCGCGAGCGGAACCAGCAGCGCGTAGCGCAAGCCACCGCCAAACGGTTCGGATGCGGCCAGCGAGACGATCAGCGCGGCGATCAGCATCACGCTCTGGGCACCGCCGGCGGAGCGGAGCAGGTGTCCCCGGTGGGCCGGGAAGCGCGCCACCAGACGTCCTCCCAGCATCGCCCCGACCAGGAACGCCCCCAGCGCCGCCAGCGACGCCGGGGCGGACAGCCCGCTGGCGCCGGCGAGCGCGAAGCCGACGAACACGACGTTGCCGGTCATGTTGGCGACGAACACGTGCCCCAGCGTGAGGTAGCTGACGGCGTCCACGACGCCGGTGAGGATCGTGAGCCCGACCAGCATCGGCGCGAGCGGGCCGTGATGGTCACCGGCCGGGGGACGCAGCGTGCTCGCGGCCTCGCGTAGAACGTTCATCAAGGCCGGGCAACCCTAGCGAGGCGGGCGGCCCCGGCGCCGCTGAGCGAGCGGTCCGGGAGCGCTCCGGCCACTCGCCGGACGGCGGTCGCGGGCGGCGCGGCGGGACGGGGGAGGGACGTAGGATTGGCCGATGGCCATCCGTGTGGCGACGCTGCCTGCTCTCCTCGCAGCGGCCATCACGCTGCTGGCGCCGGCCACCGCCGGCGCCAGCAACGCCTCGGTCACGCGCACCTACGTGAGCGCCAACTACGCGCTCGTGCACGCCGCCGACACGCGCATCCATCAGGTCGAATCGACGCTCCGCGGGCTGCTCGCGAAGGTGCGCGGAGAATGCCCGCTGGCGGCCGCCGGCTCACCCGAGGAAAGCCAGTCCGAACAGCTCAGCGACGAGGTCATCGGAACGATGGTGCTGACCGCCATCCGGCTCGACCTGCCGGCGGGACGCGCCTACGTGCAGGCCGTTCGCTCGTTGCGCTGGAGCAGCTCGTCGCTGACCCGCTCCGTGCACTCCTACGCCGAAAAGGTGGCCAGGATGATCAGCCTGCCGGTGCCGGCGCTGTGCCAGGACGTTCGCAGCTGGGCCGCCAGCGGCTTCAAGGCCCTGCCCTCCGCCACGACGCCGTTCGACTCCGCCTTCCTGGCCTCGTGGGTGTCTCCCGGCTTCCTGCCCTCCGGCCTGCGGCCCTACGAGGGCTCCTCGCTGCGGTCGCTCGTGCGCTCGACCGAAAAGCAGGAAAGCAAGATCGTGGAACTCGAAGCCCGCGAAGTCGAAACCTGGGGCAAGATCATGGACAGCCTCGAACTGCTGCCGTGAGCGCGGGGTACCGCCGGCTCACTCCGTGAGCGCCGCGGCCATCTCCGCGAACACTCGGATGTAGTCGTCGATCGCCTCGTCGGTGTGGGTCACCGACAGGGTCCACTCCTCCTCGCGTCCCGGGGTCATGTAGATGCCGCGGTTCATGTTCCACAGCCAGGCCAGCTCGGTCACCGGAACGTCCTGGTTGGCCTTGAAGGTTTCGTAGTCCACGATCTTCTGCGGCGAGAAGGTGACACAGCCCTTCGAGCCCACCCCGACCGCGTAGCCGGGCAGGCGGTGGCGATCCATGACCTCCTGGCAGCCGGGG
This sequence comes from uncultured Solirubrobacteraceae bacterium, assembly GCA_963846255.1. Classification (GTDB taxonomy): domain Bacteria; phylum Actinomycetota; class Thermoleophilia; order Solirubrobacterales; family Solirubrobacteraceae; genus Palsa-744. Next base: position 1,297,490 of record CAWJVE010000002.1, on the reverse strand, counting down.
ACGATGCGGTCGTTCAGCGCGTCGAGGTGCTCGTAGGCCGCGGGCGTCAGCACCCGCTCCAGGCTCGCCCGTGCGGCGGCCATCGTCAGCGGGTTGCCGTTGTAGGTGCCCACCTGGTAGACGCTGCCGTCCTCGACCACGCTCATCGCCCGCTCGGTTCCGCCGATGGCCCCCGAGGGCAGTCCCCCGCCGAGCGTCTTGGCGAGCGTGACCATGTCCGGCTTCACTCCCCAGCGCTCGGTGGCACCCCCGGCCGCGATCGCGAGCCCGGTCTTGACCTCGTCGAAGATCAGCACCACGCCGTGGCGCGCGGTGAGCTCCCGCACGGCCTCCAGGTAGCCCGGCTCGGGGAGCACCACCCCGAGGTTCATCATCGCCGCCTCCATGATCACGCAGGCCGGCGGGCGTCCTTCGGAGAACAGGCGCTCGATCCGCCGCTCCATCGCCGCGGCGTCGTTGAAGGGCACCGCGATCGTGAGGTCGCTCACCGCTTTCGGGATGCCGGCCCCGTAGGGGAGTGAGGCGAGGTTCTCACGGTCGCCGATCTCCTCGTAGGGCACCCCGATCGAGACCATGACGCCGTCGTGATGGCCGTGGTAGGAACCGAAGATCTTCACGATCGTGTCTCTGCCGGTGAGCGCCCGGGCGATCCGGATCGCGTCCATCGTCGCCTCCGAGCCGGAGTTCACGAAGCGCCAGCGTTCGAGCCCGAAGCGGACCGCGAGGTTCTCGGCCACGGCCACGGTGTCCTCGGTGACGGCCGCGAAGTGGGTCCCCAGCGGCGCCCGCGCCCGCAGTGCCTCCACGATCTCGGGGTTGGCGTGGCCCTGGACCATCGAGCCGAAGCCGTTGTGGAAGTCCCAATAGCTGTTGCCGTCCACGTCGGTCACGCGCGGCCCCTCGCCCGAGACGAGGTAGATCGGCCACGGGTCACGCAGCTGATAGGAGGACGCGACGCCCCCGCTGAGCGAGCGGCTGGCGCGCTCGTACATCGCCGCCGAGCCCTGCGTCCGCTCGTTCAGCGCTGCGAGCTCCCTGCGCGCGAGCTCCTCCACACGCTCGTGATCGATCTGCACCGTCCGTCAGCCGGTGAACTTCGGCGTCTTGTGCTCCACGGTCACGTTGTGGTGACGTTTTTTGGAGCTTTTCGCGCCGAGCGTGCCGCTTTTGGGGTCGCCCGTGGAGCCCGTCGAGCCGCTTTTGGTGCTGCCGCCGAGCGTGCCGGTCGAGCCGCTGCCGGAGCCGCTGCTGCCGCCGGACCCGCTGGCGCCGCCTCCCGTCGTGGTCGTGGTCTGCTGGCCCGGCGCTTCTGGGGCCTTGACCTTGACTTCGACCGCGTTGCTGGCCGTGGTTTCCGTGCTGCCGCCGGCCGACGGGGCGTCCCCGACCGACGCGACGTTCAGGAATTTGCCGTTTTCGGGGATTTCCTTGAGCTTGGCGCTGCAGCTGTAGGTGGTGCTGCTACCCGGTGCCAGCGGTGTGCCGGCCGGAAGCCCGCCCGAGATCGTGTGTTCGTCGCAGTAGATGTCGGTGAATTCGCTCAGCGTGAGCGGCACGTTGCCCGTGTTCTTGGCGGTGATCTGGTACAGCACCGTCTGACCCACGGTGCCCGTCAGCAGCGACGAGGTGAAGCCGCTCCCGGAGCCCTTGATTTCCTGGACCTTGGACAACGTCAGGCGTGGTTCCAGCACCACGTTGACGACGACCGTGTTCGACTTGTGGGATTCCGAGCCGCCCTGGGAGTACCTCGCCGTAGCCGAGGCGACGTTCGTGTAGGAACCCCCGCCGGTGAGCAGGTGGCTGCAGGTGAACAGAAGCATTTCGCCCGGGGCCACGGTGGCACCCACGGGACCTCCCTGCTGCGTGCCCGGGTCGCAGTTCGGGTCCATGAATTCGGTCAGCGTGAACGCGACGTTGCCGGTGTTCGAGACGCTCATCTGGTAGTCGACCGTCTGGCCGATCTTGCCGTTGAGTTCGGTCTGCGTCCAGCCGCCGCTGGAGCCCGCGATCTGCTGGAGCTTGTGAACCGTGAAGCTCGGCTTCAGTTCACCGCCGCAGCTCTTGTGTTCCTTGTGTTTGCCGCTCTCGCCGACGACGCCGTTGGTGCTCCAGTGGGCTTCGGCGCTGAGCTTGTGCATGCCGGCCGCCAGCGCCGCGGGCATCGGCACGACGCTGGTGCCGGTGGAACCGTTGAATTCGAATTTTTCGATGAACTGGCTGACGCCGTCGGCACGCAGGCGCTCGGTCACCTGGTTGTGTTCGAGTTCGGGGAAGCCGCTGTATTCGAACGTCGTGGTGGCGCAGGAGAAGACGATGTTGACCTTGCGATTGGCCAGCGCAGGCTGCGCCAGCACCCCGCTGAGGGCGAGCGCGCCGAGCGCGGCGAGCAGCACCACACGGCGTGTGCGCCGCGATCTCGCCGCCATCCCCCGCGCGGCTGGTTCCCCGGAGCTATCTGTGGCGTCGGGGCGACGCCGACCGCTTCCCACGTCTCCTCCTTGAGGGTTCCCCTCTCGGCGTGCTGCCAGGTCGACGGCAGCCCACTCCAAGCCTTGAACAGTCAGCCGAGAATACCACCCCGGTGGGGCCCAGATGCAAGTACCCCGTCGCCCTCGGAAGCCTTTTTGGGGGCGGCTAGGACGGGCCGCCGGCGAAGCGCCCGTACAGCTCCGGCAGCAGCGCCGCGAGGTTCGCGTACTCCTCCACACAATGGCGCGCCAGCGCCGGTGGGGCCGCGGCCGGAAGCATCCTGCGGCGCACGGCCGGCCGGTTCAGGAGACCACCGAGCAGCGCCCCGGCGGGCCCGTAGGGACGGATCGCGGCGCCGAGCCAGAAGCGGCTGCGCAGCAGCAGCCCGTCGCCCTCACACAGGAACACGTGGAACATCAGCGAGTGGCGTACGTGGCGGCGGTCGTCTCCCACCTCGGCGGCCAGCACGGTGCCGACCTGCGCGCCACGGAGGGCCGCCGGGCTCATCCCGAGCCGCGAGGGGTCCTGGAAGTGGATGCGCGCGTGCACGACCCCCGCGCCGACGTCCTCGACGGGATGGTGCACCGCATCCCAGTACGGCTTGGCTCCAGGCTCGGACGGCGGCTGCAGGGAGTTCTCGAAGTGCGCCAGCGGGTGCCAGATGCGATAGCGGATGGCCTCGCGCGGGTGCCAGTCGAACCACCAGTCCACCATCTCGGTGCTGACCCCGGGCATCGGCGTCCGAGCCGCCACCTGGGCGGTGCCGTCGGGGAGCAGCCACCAGCCCGTCTCGACCTCCAGCGGGTCGGGGTCGAGCAGGCGGTCGACCTGCGAGAGCGCGAGCGCCGACCCAGGGTCGCGCGGTCCCGCCCCCGCGTCCTGTAGCTCCTGCGCCGTGGGTGCCGTCAGCGGGCGCTCCAGATAGGGGCTGAGGTCGGCCGCGCTCACGCCGGCGCCTGCCGGGGGCGATCCATCCACGGGCAGAAGAGGCCGTGGGGGTCATAGCGCCCGCGCAGCTCGTCCAGGCGGCGCAGGCCCCCGTCGCTGACAAACCGCGCCGGGCGGCGCCCGAGGTTCTCGTCGGCCAGCTGGATGCCGCTCGAGAGCGGCTCCATCTCGCGCATCCGCTCCGTTACCCAGCTCGTCACCGCCGGCTCCCCGGTCTGCTCCGCGGTGCCGCCGTAGACGGCGATGTAGGTCTCGTCCTCGACGCTGTATGCCATCTCGGGCCGCGGCGGGCTGGATCCCCAGTTCATCCACAGCATGTGCGACGGCGGGGGCGGCAACGTGTCGGCGATCCGGCGCAGGCCCGGGAGCAGCGCCTCGACGGGTTCGTGGGTCCACATGTTGTCCGCCGCCCAGCGGTGGCCGGCGGGGTAGATCGCGGCGCTACCCGCAAACAGGTCCTCGAAGCTGACGGGCACGTAGGGGACGGACAGCTTGGCGTCCGCCAGCAGCGGACAGCGCTCGAACAGCGACAGGTCTGCCCGCGCCTGCTCCTCGTCGGCGGCCAGCACGGGCGCCGTCATGGCGATCTCGGGCTCCCCCGTCTCGTCGCGATGGACGAGCAACATCAGCTCGATGCTGCGGGGCACCTCCGGGCCGATCTCGGCCACCCAACGGAAGAGCTCCTCGAGCACGTCCGTGGGGAAGGTGTAGAGCGCGTTGGCCAGCACTTTCGGCCGCTGGTAGAGGCGTACGTGAAAGGCCGTCACCACGGCGAAGAAGCCGGGACCGGACCCGCGGGCCGCCCACAGCAGCTCGCTGTGGTTCTCGGCGTCGGCCCGCAACTGCTCGCCGGCGGCGGTGACCACGTCGATCGCCTCGACGCTCATACAGGCGGGGCCGTGGACACGCCCGTTCCAGCCGAAGCCACCCTGCAGCAGGTAGCCGCCCACCGCCACGCCGTTGCAGTGTCCGACGGGAAAGAACAGCTCGTGGGCGGCGACCGTGGCCAGCAGCCGGGTTCCGGGGCAGCCCGGGCCCACCACGGCGCTCGACGTCGCCGGCTCCACGCGAGCGGAGTCCAGCTCGGCGAGGTCGATCAGCAGCACCCCGTCGCGGAGGTGGTTCGCGGCCCAGCTGTGACCGCCCGAGCAGACCGTCACGCGCAGGCCCTCGCGGCGGGCAAGCTGCACCGCCGAGGACACCTCTTCGGCGTCCCGGGGGCGCACGATCAGCTCTGGGTGGCGCTCCACCGTCGCCTCGTTCCAGAGCCTGCCCCGGCGGGCCTGCTCGTATCCGTGCTCCCCTCTGCGCAGCGCGTCCAAGCCGCGCACACCGTATCTGGCCGCAGCGGCGGGGCCTAGGATGAGCTCGTGAACCGCCAAGCGCGAGCGGGCACCTCCTGGGACGCCCCCACCTACGACCGCGTCTCAGAGCCCCAGCTGGCGTGGGCCGGCGAGGTGCTGGCGCGGCTGCAGGGCCTCCCTCCCGACTCCACCGTGCTCGACGTCGGATGCGGCACCGGTCGCGTCACGGAGCTGCTCGCCGGCCTGGTCCCGGACGGACGTGTGCTGGCCGTGGACGCCTCCAGCGAGATGGTGGAGCTGGCCCGGCAGCGCCTGGGCGCTCGCGCGGACGTCAGCTGCCGGAACGCGCTCGAGCTGCAGCTCGACGGGGAGGTTGACGCGATCGTTTCCACGGCCACACTTCACTGGGTGCCCGACCACGAGCGGCTTTGGCCGGTCCTGGCTGCAGCCCTGCGCGGCGGCGGCCGGCTGGAGGCCCAGTGCGGCGGCGAGGGCAACATCGCGCGCGTGCGTGAGACGATCGAGGAGGTCTCGCGCGAGCTCGCCCCGGAGCTGCTGGGCTTCTCGCCGTGGCACTTCGCCGGCGCCGAGCAGACGGCCCGGCGCCTGCAGCGCTCGGGCTTCGAGCTGGTGCGCTGCTGGCTGGAGCCCCGGCCGACCGAGCCGGAGGATCCGGCGGCCTTCATCCGCACGTCGATCCTGGCCGCCCACCTGGAGCGCCTGGCGCCGGAGCGACGGGAGCCCTTCGCCGCCGCGGTCGCGGAGAGGGTGCGCCTGCCGCTCGACTACGTGCGCCTGAACATCTCCGCGAGGCGTGCGATCCTTGGCTGATGGCCAGTACCTTCCCCGAGATCGATGAGCGCCTGGAGGGCTGGATCGCCTCGCAGTCGATGTACTTCGTGGCCACCGCTCCGCTGGGAGCCGACGGACACGTCAACGCCTCTCCCAAGGGTCCGATCGAGACCCTGCGGGTGCTCGATCCGCACACCGTCGCCTACCTGGACATGGTCGGCAGCGGCGCCGAGACGATCGCCCACATCCGCGAGAACGGGCGCATCGTGATCATGCTGTGCGCCTTCCAGGGCCCGCCCCGGATCCTGCGCCTGCACGGCCGCGGAGAGGTCCTCGTCCCGGGCGAGGAGCGCTTTGAGGAGCTGGTGGCCGGAGGCGGCTTCGAGCAGCCGAGCGTGCCCGCCTCCAGGCGCGCGATCGTGCTGGTGCACGTGAGCCGGATCGGCGACTCGTGTGGCTACGGGGTGCCGCTGATGAGCTTCGAGGGCAGGCGCCCGCACATGAACGCGTGGGCCGAGAAGAAGGTCCGGGTCGGCGGCCCCGAGGCGCTGCAGGACTACCAACGCCAGAAGAACTCGTCGAGCCTCGACGGGCTGCCGGCGGTGGACCTCGAAGGGGTCCCCTCGCAGTAGGGCGGGTCGCGCGCCCGAGGGGCGCGCGATGGCGAGGACCCGCGTCGGCGGCCGATCCGTGCCCAGCGGCGAGGGATTCCTGCGCGCGCGGCGAGCGGACCCTTGAAATCCGGCGCGCGGCGGTATAAACTTCATAAAGTCAGTCGGATTTACCAGGAAAGGACGATCTGGTCCACCGTGCCAGCGGATCTCAACCTCATCGACGTACACCAGCACGTGTGGACCGAGCCCCTGGTACACGAGCTCAGCCTGCGCGAGGAGCTCCCGTTCGTGCGCTTCGAGCACGACCTCACGGTCCTGTACGCGGCCGGCGAGCGACCCTACGTGCTGGACCCATCCACGCGCGACGCCGAGCTGCGCGCGGAGGTCCTGGACCGCGACGCAATCGCGCGGGCGCTGGTGTGCATCTCGAGCCCGCTCGGCATCGAGGCGCTGCCCCGCGAGCAGGCGCTGGCGGTGATCGACGCCTACTACGCGGGAGCGCTCGGCCTCGGAGATCGCTTCGGGATCTGGGGAGCCGTGCCGCTCGACCGTCCCCAGCCGGCCGACGTGGACCGTGCGCTCGAGCTCGGCTGTGTCGGGGTCTCGCTGCCCGCCGGCGCGCTCGGCGGACTCGAGGCGCTGACCCGGCTCGGGCCCGTGCTGAACCGTTTGCAGGAGCGTGACGCGCCGCTGTTCATCCACCCTGGCCCCGGGCGGACGCCAGGCCCATCGGCGCCCGCTCCGGCGCTGCGGGACCCCCTGTGGTGGCCGGCCCTGACGGTGTACGTCGCGCAGATGCAGGCGGCGTGGCTGGCCTTCGCCACTGCCGGGCGCCTCGCCCACCCGCAACTGCGGGTCGTGTTCTCGATGTTCGCCGGGCTCGCTCCACTGCAGGCCGACCGGCTCCGCGCCCGAGGCGGGCCGGACCTGACGGTCGTCGAGGAGAACACCTTCTACGAGTGCTCCTCATACGGCCCCGAGGCGTGGACCGCGCTCGAGTCGCGGGTCGGCCGCTCGCAGCTGCTGTTCGGCTCCGATCGCCCGATGGCCCGACCCGAGTCCCAGCTGCAGCAGGAGCTGCCCCGCGAGCAGCTGGCGCAGAACACCCGGCGCGCCCTCGGCAAGCCCCTCCCGGCCCTGTCCCTGCGGCCCTCTGAGCCGCGCCGGGGAGTCGTGGCGCACGCACCCGGACAGACGCCCCAGCGCGGGCTGGTACCGGCGCGATGAGCCCCGCCGACCGCTTCCGGCTCGTCCCCCGTCCACACGGCCGCGACCTGTCCCGGGACGAGCTGCAGGCCTTCGCAGGCGCGCTGGCGGACCGTCCCGAGCTGTGGATCGACCTCGTACGCCACGACGGCTCCGAGCGCCACTACGAGGAGCTGATCTTCGACGAGCACCTGACGGCCTGGCTGATCTGCTGGACCCATGACAACGACACCGGCTTTCACGACCACGACCGCTCGGCGGGAGCCGTGGCGGTGGTCGGCGGGCGGGTGCGCGAGGAGCGCCTCGCACTCGATGGAGGCACGCGCGAGCGCGTGGTCGGTGCGGGCGGGACGTTCTCCTTCTCGGCGAGCGACATCCACCGCGTCCTGCACTGCGGCGGCGACCCGGCCGTGACCCTGCACGTGTACTCGCCCCCGCTGCTGCGGATGGGGGCCTACTTCCTGGACGAGGACGGCCTGCTGGCCCGGCGCGCGATGGCTCCCGAGGAGGAGCTGCGTCCGCTTGCGGGTGCCCGCGCCGCCTGAGCTCGCGGGCTGGTCCCGGCGGGCAGCCTGTATAACCCGCCACGGTGGGTGAGCGACTGGCGCTGGTCAGCGGCGGGGCCCGTGGCATCGGGGCCGCAGCTGCGTTGGCGCTCGCCGGCTCGGACCGCGACGTGGCCATCGCCGACATCCGCCAGCGCGAGGCGGAGGGGGTGGCCACCCAGGTGAGGGCGCTCGGGAGGCGTTCGCTGGCCGTCACGCTCGACGTGACCGACGAAGCGTCCGTGGCGGCCGCCGTAGAGGAGGTGGAGGAGCGCCTCGGGGCCGTCGAGGTGCTCGTCAACTGCGCGGGCTGGGACGAGTTCCTGCCCTTCCTGGAGACCGAGGAGCAGTTCTGGCGCAAGGTGATCGCGATCAACTTCGAAGGCGCTCTGCGAACCACGCGCGCGTTGCTCGGGGGCATGATCGAGCGCGGCTTCGGGCGGATCGTGAACGTCAGCTCCGATGCGGCTCGCGTGGGCTCGAGCCAGGAGGCCGTGTACGCGGGCGCCAAGGCCGGGGTGGTCGCGTTCACCAAGACGATCGCGCGTGAAGCGGCGAGCAGCGGAGTGACGGCCAACGTCGTCTGCCCCGGCCCCACCGAGACGGGGATGCTCACGGAGATGGCCGCCGCCGCGCCCGACTCCGAGCGGCTGCTGGCGGCGCTCACCCGGGCCGTGCCGATGCGCCGGCTCGGGCGCCCCGAGGACGTCGCCGCGGCGATAGCGTTCTTCGCCGGTGAGGACTCCGGCTATATCACCGGCCAGACCCTGTCCGTCAGCGGCGGGCTGACGATGGCGTGAGCAGTCCGAAGAAGGGGGGACCGTGTCCGAGCAGCAGCTGACGGATGTGCGCTACGAGCAGCAGGACGGCCTTGCGTGGATCACGATCGACCGCCCGCAGCGCCTGAACGCCTTCACCGCTCACACCGTCGAGGAGCTGATCGAATGCTTCAAGCGGGCGTGGGCCGCCCCCGATGTCGGGGTGGTCGCGCTCACGGGGGCGGGGGAGAGGGCCTTCTGCGTCGGTGGCGACCAGCAGCAGCGCCGTAGCAGTGGCGACTACGGCCCCTCGCGCAGCGGCCTGTTCGAAATCGAGGAGCTCCACCGCGTGATCCGCGAGGTCCCGAAGCCGGTGATCGCGGCCGTCAACGGGCTCGCGATCGGAGGCGGACACGTGCTGCACGTGATCTGCGACCTGTCGGTCGCCGCCGACCACGCCCGCTTCGGCCAGGCCGGCCCGCGTGTGGGGTCCTTCGACGCCGGCTTCGGCACCGGCTATCTCGCCCGCGTGGTGGGGGAGAAGCGCGCCCGCGAGATCTGGTTCCTGTGCCGCCAGTACAGCGCCGAGGAGGCCGAGCGGTGGGGGCTCGTCAACAGCGTCGTGCCATTCGCGGAGCTGGCGAGCGAGGTGCGCCGCTATGCCGATCAGATCCTCGCCCTCTCGCCGACCGCGCTGCGCTTCCTGAAGCAGTCCTTCAACGCCGACAGCGAGCACCTCGCCGGGCAGGCCGCACTCGCCTTCAGCGGCCTTGAACAGTTCCTCTCCTCCGAGGAGGCGCAGGAGGGCATCAGCGCCTTTGACGAGAAGCGCCCCCCGGACTTCTCTCGCTTCCGCGGCACACGCTGAGCCGCGTCCTGGCCGCGGGACAGATGGGGTCCCGACCCGATACGGATGCCGGCGTCCGTGTCCCATCGTGTGGGACGAGAACACCTCACCCCCGAAGGGAGCCTCAGATGGCACGAATCCTGATCACCGCAGAGCCCGGCCAGACGCGCGTGCTCGACAGCCGCGGGGCCGACCGCAAGCCCCTTCCCCGAGCGCCCGACACCCGGCGGCCGACCCGGGTGCTCGTCGTCGACGACCACCCGGCGGTTCGCTGGGGTCTGGTGCAACTGCTGGAAGACCAGCCGGACCTCGAGGTTCCGGCCGTCGCCACCACGGCCGAGGTGGCGGTCGGACAGGCCGAGGCCGAGGCGGTGGACGTGGCGGTCGTCGACTACCAGCTCGGCGGCCGCAACGGCCTGTGGGTGACACGCAAGCTGCGCGCGCTCCCAGAACCGCCCGGGGTGGTGATCTTCTCGGCCTTCGCCAACGATCACCTGGCGGCCAACTGCGTCGTCGCGGGCGCCCACGCGTTGCTGAGCAAGAGCAGTCTCGGCGAGGAGCTGTGCAGCGCGATCCGCTCGGTGGCCCGCGGGCGGGTGCTGCTCCCGCGGGTGCCGGCGGCGATGGTTCAGCTGCTTCGGGGCCGGCTCGGCCAGGACGAGGAGATCACCTTCGGGATGCTGCTCGCCGGCATCCCGGAGGACGAGATCCGGCGCGCGCTCGGGCTCAGCGAGCAGCAGCTCTCCGCGCGCCGCACCCGCATGCTCGCGAGGCTGGACGCGCTGCCGGGCGAGGTACCGGGCGACGAGGGTGCCGAGCGGCGCAGGCCTACCGCCCGCCCGCACCGGAGAGTGGAGCGCTGCTGATCGGCAGCTCCTCGCGGGAGGGCCAGAATGTCCCCGTGAGCGATCGGAGCGACGTGTCGCCTGCTGCCCGCGAGCCTCGCCGCGGATACCTACCGCTGTTCGGGCGGATCGTGCTCGCCAACCTGGCGGTGCTGCTGGCTGCCACCTTCGTGATCTACGTGGTCGTAACGCCCGCGCGGCTCTCGAAGGTGGCCACCGACGAGGCGCTGGTGGTGACTCTCTGCCTGGTCACGCTGGTGAACCTGATCCTGGTGCGCCGCGTGGTCGTGCCGCTGCAGCAGCTGACGCTGTTCGCGCGGCGGGTGGACGCGGCCCAGCCCGGCACGCGCTTTCCCGGAGTGGGGGAGCACTCCGAGGCCGGCGAGCTGGCGCTCACCTTCAACGAGATGCTCGAGCGCCTCGAGCACGAGCGGGCGGAGTCGGCCCGCTCGGTGCTGGCCGCCCACGAGGGCGAGCGGCTGCGGGTGGCCCAGGAGCTCCACGACGAGGTCGGTCAGACCCTGACCGCCGTGCTGCTGCAGCTGAGCCGTGTCCACGGGAGGCTCGACGGAGAGCTGAGCCCGGTGGTCGGCGAAGCCCAGGACGCGGTCCGGGCGAGCCTCGAGGACGTGCGCAGGATCGCAACCGAACTGCGCCCCGAGACGCTCGCCGAGCTGGGGCTGGTGAGCGCCCTCGCGACGCTGTCGGAGAACTTCAGCCGCCGCACGGGGATCGTCGTCCGCCAGGACCTCGAGCCCGAACCTCCGTCGCTCCCGGAGGAGACGGAACTGGCTGTCTACCGCGTCGCCCAGGAGGCCCTGACGAACGTCGCCCGCCACGCTCGTTCCGAGCGCACCGACCTGCAGCTCCTGGACGGCAGCGGGCAGTTGACGCTGGTCGTGCGCGACTACGGCTGCGGACTGGCGGGACCCCGCGCCGACGGGAACGGCATCCGCGGGATGCGCGAACGCGCGGGCGCGATCGGCGGGCGTGTGCGTGTCGGGCCCCCCGCCGAGGGCCCGGGCAGCGAGGTGCGGCTCGAGGTGCCGCTGGCGCGATGACGAGGCTGAAGTCGCGAATCCTGCTGGCCGACGACCACAACCTCGTCCGGCGCGGTCTGCGCCACATCCTCGACGCCCAGCCCGACCTCGAGGTGACCGCCGAGGCAGCCGACGGGGCGGAGGCCGTCAGGGCCGCGCTCGAGAACGACCTCGACCTCGCGATCCTCGATATCTCGATGCCGCGGATGACCGGACTGCAGGCCGCCCGCGAGCTGCACAAACGGTGCCCTGAGCTGCCGATCCTGATCCTCACGATGCACGAGAACGAGCAGTACCTGCGCGAGGCCCTGCGCGCGGGCGCGTCCGGCTATGTCGTCAAGAAGGTGGCCGACCGGGATCTCGTCGAGGCCGTCAGGGCGACGCTCCGGGGGGCCGAGTTCCGTTATCCGGGAGGCGGCAGCGAGACGATCGAAGGGGCGCTGAGGGCCGCGCGCGAAGGCGAGGATCCGCGCCAGCCGCTGACCCCGAGGGAGACAGAGATCGTCAAGCTGGTCGCGGAAAGCTACACCACCAAAGAGATCGCCCAGGCGCTGTTCATCGCCGAGAAGACGGTCGACAGCCATCGCGCGAACGTGATGGAGAAGCTCGGCCTGCACGACCGCGTGGAGCTGACCCGCTACGCGATCCGCAACGGCCTCGTGGAGGCCTGAGCGGGACCACGCGCGCGTGGGCCTCGTGGAGGCCTGAGCGGGGCGGGATCCGGCACGCGTGCCCGCGCGCTCCGAGCTAATCGCCCAGGCGGCGAGCCGTGTAGGCGTTGGCGAACACGCGCCCGGGGTCCAGCCGCTCGCGGACCTCGAGGAAGTCCTCAAAGCGGGGGTAGCGCGTGGCCAGGGTGCCACGGTCGAGCATGTGGCGCTTGCCCCAGTGCGGTCTGCCGCCGTACTCCCCGGCGATCGCCTCCACCGCCTCGAAGTACGGGCGCCACTCCATCCCCTTGTACTGGTGGACGGCCATGTAGAAGGTCTCACGCTCGAAGGCGGGACTCAGCAGCGCGTCGTCGGCGGCCACCATCCGGCACTCCACCGGGAAGGCCACCGGGTAGCGCTCGCGGGCGACCCACTCGAGTACCCGTCGCAGCGCCTCGGGCCCGTTCTGGAGCGGCAGCGCGTACTCCATCTCGGTGAAGCGGAAGCGCCGCTCGCTGGAGAAGACGCGGAAGCTGCTGTCCACGTACTCCCCCTCCGACACCAGCGGCGCCGCGCGCCGGTTCAGGGGCGGGATCAGACCGTGGAAGCGCCGCGTCAGACGGAACATGCCTTCGGCCAGGTAGTAGCCGAGCAGCACCTCGGAGACCGCCTGCGAGAGCCGGCCCCGCGGCCGCGCCGCGGCGTCGGTGCGATTGCGGCTGATGGTGCAGGCGTTGCTCGCATACGGGAACACGAAGAACTCGTAGTGGTCGTTGTCACGGATGTCGCCCTCGAGGCTCCCGAGCACGTCCTCGAGGTCGCGTACGCGGTCCACGCGGTGCAGGTTGAAGGCTGGGACGGTGCGCAGCGTGACGGCGCTGATGACACCCAGGGCGCCGAGCGACACGCGAGCCGCGAGCAGCCCTGCGGGGTCGCTCTCGGGCGTCAGCTCCAGCACCTCGCCGGCGCCGCTGACGAGCTCGATGGCGGTTACCTGGGCCGAGATGTTGGGCAGCGTCAGGCCGGTGCCGTGGGTGGCCGTCGAGATCGCCCCGGCGAGCGTCTGCTTGTCGATGTCGCCGAGGTTCTCCTGTGCCCGTCCGCGACGCGCCAGAGCGTCGCTGAGATCGCGCAGGACGACCCCGGCCTGCACCTTGACCAGCTCGCCGTCGGCGTCGAGCACGTTGGCAAGGCCCCCCATGTGGACCATCACGCCGTCGGTCAGCGCGCACTCACTGAACGAGTGGCCGCTGCCCGCGACCTTGACCGTGCGTCCTTCTGCGCCAGCGCCCCCGACGACCTCGACCAGCTCCTGCAGGCTCCCGGGGCTCGCGTGCCGGTGCGGCGTGCAGGTCTGGTCTCCGGTCCAGTTGCTCCAGCTCACAGGAAGCTCTTGCCCTCGCCGCGGTAGGTGGGCAGCTCCTCCACGATCTCCGATCCCTCCAGCAGGTAGAGGCGATCGAAGTGCTCGCACAGCTCGCCCGCCTTGACGTGGCGGAAGTACACGTGATCGCCGAGGCGCAGGCGCGTGGCGGCGGGCCCGTGCAGGGGTGTCTGCACCTCGCCCGTGCCCTCGAGGCCGTCGAGCTCCAGTCCCTGGGGCAGGTACGGGCGCGGCATGCGGTCGCGCCCGCCGACGCCCGAGGCCAGATAGCCGCCGCCCAGCACCGTCACCGTGGTCGGCGCCGGGCGCCGCGAGACCGGCATCGCGAACATCGCGGCCGGCTGCAGGCTGAAGGCGCGGAAGCCGTCGAACAGCAGCGGCGCGTAGAAGCCCGAGCCGGCCGTCGCCTCGGTTATCGCCGGCTCGCCACCGACGAGCTGCAGGTCGCCGGTGCCGCCGGCGTTCACGAGCTCGAGCTCGGTCACCTCGCGGACCGCGGCGATGGCGGCCGCCCGCCGCTCGCTGAGCTCCTTGTAGGAGATCCGCTGCATGCGGTGGACCACCGCCGAGCGCAGGGTGCCCGCGGCCCCCGCGCCGCGCCCGTCGCCGATCCCGGCGATGTGGCCCTCGTAGCTCATCAGGGCCACCAGCGAGAACGTGCTCCTGCGAGCGATCTCCTCGGCCAGCGCCCTCGCCTGCGCGACCGTGTGCACGGCTGTGCGCTTGGGCCCCACCTTGACCCGCCCACCGGCCAGCCACAGCGAAGCGTCGAAGTCCAGGCACACGCGCACGGGCCCCGCGCCGCCGACGGCGGCCTCGATCAGGTCGAGGTGCTCCGTCGAGTCGACCATCACGATCGGAGCCCCGTGCGGCTGCTCGCGGGTCCTGCGAGCGAGCTCGTGCAGGGCCCCGCGGTCCACGCTGGGATATGCCAGCAGCAGGTTCTCGAAGCCCTCCGCGTCCAACCACAGGGTCTCGGGCAGGGTGTAGGTGAGCTGGCCCCGAAGGCCCGCGTAGCGGTCCAGCAGCAGGCGCTGGACGCCCCGACAGCGCAGCGACTTCGAGGCCAGCCGGATCGGCTTTCCGCCCACGCGGGCGAGCATCTCGGCGGCGTTGGAGTGCATCGCGTCGAGATCCACGAACGCGAACGGGGCCTCCAGGCCGGCGAACGCCTGCGTGTAGCGGGCCAGGCGGGCCTCGGCGCCGAGGTCGGCCGTGGCCGCGGGGCTGGTGCTCGTGGTCCCCATCGAAACGACCCTAGCGCCGCCCGGCGCGAGGTGGCGCGGCGCGGGTCGGGGCACGGGTGCATAGCCTGTGATGAGGAGTGTCCGACGTGCTCGAACAGAGCCCATCCCGCCCGACCGCCGACGAGCGCACGCTGCGCGAGGCGGTCGAGCACCTGGCTGCCATCGACCGCACGCCCTGCTCCCCCGGTGAGCGCGCGGCGGCCGAGTGGATCGCCGAGCGGTTCCGCAGCGCGGGCCTGGAGCAGGTGGTCCTGGAGGAGGAGCCCAGTTGGGGCACCTTCCCGCCGCAGATCACGATGCTGGGTGCGCTCGGGGTGCTCGCCGCGCTGCTCGCCGCCGCCGGGCGCCGGCGCGCCTCCACGTGCTGCGCGGCGATCGCGGTGGCGGGGATCGTCGACGAGGCCCAGAACGGGCCGCGCCTGCTGCGCCGGGCGGTGCGCCGGCGGCGGAGCACCGTCAACGTCGTTGCTCGCGCCGGCAACCCGCTCGCCGGCCGCACGCTGGTCGTGCACGCACACCACGACGCCCCCCAGACGGGGCGCTTCTACGACCAGAGCCTGATGATCGCGCTGCACCGCCGGCGTCCGCAGCTGACGGCGAGGCTGAAACGGCAGCTGCCACAGTGGTGGCTGGGGTTCGTCGCGCCGCTCGGGGCGCTGGCGACCAGCGCCCGCGGGCGGCGGGCCCCGGCGCTCATCGGCGCCGTGCTCGGCTCGCTCGCCGTGGCTGTCGCGGCCGACATCTGGCGCAGCCCGACGGTGCCTGGCGCGAACGACAACCTCTCGGGCGTGGCCGCGCTGCTGGCGCTCGCGGAGATGGTGCGCCGGCAGCCCGTCGCCGACCTGCGCCTGCTGCTGGTCTCCTGCGGGGCCGAGGAGACGCTGCAGGACGGCATCCGGGCGTTCCTCGCCACCCACCGCCACGAGCTGGCGCCGGGGGAGACCTGGTTCCTGAACCTCGACGGGGTCGGCTCGCCGAACCTGATGATGCTCGAGGCGGAGGGGCCGATCTGGATGGAGGAGCACACCGACCCCGGCTTTCGCGACCTGATCGAGGAGGTGGCCCGCGAGCAGCACACCGAGCTCGAGCGCGACCTGCGGGCGCGAGCCTCGACCGACACCGTCATACCCAGCCGGGCGGGCTACGGGAGCGCCTTCATCGGCTCGCTCACCGCCTGGCGCCTGCAGGCCAACTACCACCTCATGACCGACACGCCCGAGAACCTCGACTACGGCTCCGTGGGCCGCGCCACCGCGCTCGCCTACGGCGTCGCGGCGCGCCTCGCCGAGCGCCCGCCGACAGGCGGGCACGGCTCCTAGGGCCCTGGCGCACCGATCCGCATGATCAAGGCCGCCGCCATCGTTCTCGCGATCGCCGCACTGGGCTACGGCATCGCGGCGCTCGCCACCGGATCGGCCGGCCTGGGGCTCGAATCCGAAACGGCCAGCGCCGCGGCGCCGGAGTGCCTGCCGGATCACCCGGTCGGCTCGGCCGATCTCGACGGCCTGCAGGTGTCGCCGGCCCCCGGGAGCGTGACCGCCAACCCCCACACCACGATCAGCCTGCTCGGAGCTCCCCCCGCCCGGATCAGCCGGCTGACCGTCGAAGGCTCCAGCAGCGGGCGCCACGGGGGCCGCCTGGTGGCCTTCTCGCAGGGCGACGGTGCCAGCTTCCTTCCCGACGGCCCTTTCCAGGCGGGGGAGCAGGTGAGGGTCACGGCCGAGCTCGGCGGGCCGGCCCCGCGCGAGCTCAGCTTCAGCTTCAAGGTGGACACGCCCGTCGTGACCAGCACGACCGCCTCGTTCCCCAACCCGGCGGCGGCCGGAGCGGACGTGCTCAGCTTCTACACGCTGCCCGACGCCCACCCGCCGGTGCTCACCGTGACCACCCCCGACCAGGACCCCGGCGCCGGGGACATCCTCACGACCAACGGGCCCGGCCCCGGCCAGTACGGCCCTCTGATCTACGACCCCGCCGGCCGGCTGGTGTGGTTCCAGCCGCTCTCCGGCGGCCAGGTGGCGGAGGACCTCAGCCAGCAGACCTTCAACGGCCAGCGCGACCTGACCTGGTGGAAGGGGCGCGTGCTGTCGCTCGGCTTCGGTCAGGGCGAAGACATCGTCATGAACTCGCGCTACCAGGTGGTGGCCCGGGTCCACGGCGGCAACGGCCTGCCGGCCGACCTGCACGACTTCCAGATCGTGCCCGGGAACGTCGCCTACATCACCGCCTTCAACCCGATCCGCTGCGACCTGCGCTCGCAGAAGGGGCAGCGCGAAGGGGCGATCCTCGACACCGCCATCCAGGAGATCGACATGAGCACCGGTCTCGTGCGCTGGGAATGGCACAGCCTCGACCACGTCCCCGCCGACGAGTCCGAGGCCGAAACGCCCAAGGACTCGACCCCGTGGGACTACTTCCACCTCAACTCGATCGACCCCCAGCCCGACGGCGACCTGCTGATCTCGGCCCGCAGCACGTGGGCTGCGTACCTGCTCCAGGGCGGCGGCGGGAGCATCATCTGGCGCCTGGGCGGCACCAACAGCTCCTTCAAGATGGAACCCGGGACGCGGATGGCCTGGCAGCACGACGGGCGCATGCTTCCCGACGGCGAACTGACGTTCTTCGACGACGGCTCCAACCCGCCGATCCACAGCCAGTCCCGCGGCGTGCGCCTGCAGCTCGACACGACCACCAAGGTCGCGCGCCTGCTGTTCGCCTACACGCACCGCAACCCGCCCCTGTTGGCGGCCAGCCAGGGCAACATGCAAACGCTCCCGAACGGGAACGCGTTGGTCGGCTACGGGGGGGTGCCGGCGATCACCGAGTACGCCCGCGGCGGCTCGCTGCTGTTCGACGCCCACATGCCCTTCGACATGTCCTTCTACCGGGCCTTTCGCTTCCCCTGGCAGGGGCGCCCGGTGACTCCGCCCGCGGTGGCGGCCAGCCTCAACAACACCGGCGAAGAGACGATCGTGCACGCCAGCTGGAACGGCGCCACCGGCGTGTCCGCCTGGCGCGTGCTCGCCGGCGCGTCTCCCGGATCGCTGAAGGCCATCAGCCAGATCCCCTCCCAGAGCTTCGAGAGCTCGCTCACGCTCCCCAAGCGCTACTCCTACGTGCAGGTCCAGGCGCTCGACGCCTCCGGCGCGACGCTGGCGAGCTCCAGCGCCACCCACGTGGGCAGCTACGCCGCCTCGCTGTGAGGGCGCACCGGGCGGTCCGAACGGACCGTGCGGGCTGACCCGCCAGGGCGCGAAACCGACCTCTCCGGCGCCGTCAGTATTCGGGTTTGGTGTTGTGTTTCTTGGTCGTGGTCGTCGGCGTCGTCGAGCTCGGCGTCGTGGTGGGTTTGCTGGTCGATGAGGTGCTGCTTTTCCCGCCGCAGGCCGCGAGCACCAAGGTGCTCGAAAGCGCTGCCAGGAGCGTTAGCATGGCGGTCAGTGGCAATCTGCGCATCGGCCGGGCTCCCATCGTCGCTCGAGGGCTCGGGCGCCCACCCTACCAGGCGCCACCCGCGTCCCCCGCAGCTAAAACCGCTGCCATGAGCGTCGAGACCGCCCCCACCCCGAGGGCGTCGGAGCTGCCCTCGGACGGCGCCGCGCGGAACCCCTCCTCGCGTTGGTTGCTGGCCGTCTGCTGCGTGGCCCAGTTCATGGTCATTCTCGACCTGAGCATCGTCAACGTGGCGCTGCCGCACATCCAGCTGAGCCTCGGTTTTTCCAACCCGGCCCTGCAGTGGGTCGTGGACGCCTACGCGATCACGTTCGCCGGCTTTCTGATCCTCGGCGGGCGCGCGGCCGACCACTTCGGGCAGCGGCGCACGTTCGTGCTGGCGCTGTTGTTGTTCGGCGCCGCCTCGCTGTTCGGGGGCCTCGCCCCGAACCAGGGCGTGCTGGTCGCAGCCCGTGCCCTGCAGGGGTTCGCGGGGGCGCTGATGGCGGCCTGCTCGCTGGCGATCATCACGGCCTCGTTCGCGCCCGGGCATCAGCTCAACCGGGCGATTGGGATCTGGGCGGCGATGAACGGGCTCGGCGGCGCCGCCGGGGTGCTGCTCGGCGGGATCATCACCGAATTCCTCAGCTGGCGGTGGGTGCTGCTGATCAATCCCCCGATCGCGATCGCGGCCGGATTGGTCGCCTACCGGGTCGTGACCGAACGCCGCGGCACGCGGGGCCAGGTGCCGTTCGACCTGGCGGGCGCGGTGACCCTGACGCTGGGGCAGATGGTGCTCGTGTTCGGGGTCGTGGAAGCGGGCCTGAAGGGCTGGAGCACGTTCGAGGCACTGGGGCCGATCGTGCTCGGGATCCTGATGCTGGTGGCCTTCGGCGTGATCGAGGCGCGCATCGCGAAGGCGCCGCTGATCCCCTTCAAGGAGCTCACCCAGACGCTGAAGAACGCCAACACGATCGTGCTGCTGTTCAGCGCGGCGCTGTTCCCGATGTGGATCCTGAGCACGCTCTACCTGCAGCAGGTGCTCGGGCTGACGGCGCTCGACACGGGGCTGATCTTCCTGCCGATGACGATCGCGATCGGGGTCGTGGCGCGCAGCGCGGGGCGGCTGGTTGGCGCGCTCGGGGTGCGCGAGGTGCTCGGCAGCGGGCTGATCATGATGACCGTGGGGATGCTGCTGCTCACGCGGATCGCCCCCAGCGGCAGCGGGATCGTGTACGTGATGATCCCCGGCATCCTCGTCGCCGCGGGGATAGCGCTGTCGATCGTGCCCTCCACGATCGCCGCCACCCAGGGCTCCAAGCCGGGGCAGGCGGGGCTGGCCTCCGGGCTCGTGAACACCTCGCGACAGGTGGGTGGGGGCCTCGGCCTGGCGATCCTGATCACGCTCGCCACACAGCGCACCTCGAACCTGATCGGCTCCGGCGAGCAGGTCGATCAGGCGCTCACCCACGGCTTCCGGCTGGGGTACCTGATCGGGGCGATCCTGTGCGGGCTGGCAGCGCTGATGACCTTCCTCACGCTGCCCCGCGGGCAGCACACCGTCCGCGCCGCGCGGCTGATGGCGCTGGCGGTGACCGGGGTGCTGGCGCTGTTCCTCGGGCTGACGGCGGCCTTCGCGGGCAACAAAGGGCCCCCGCTCGGCCAATACAGCATGAGCGGCGCCTACAGCTTCGTCTCGGCGCCCTCGCTGCACCCGCCGCAGATCAAAATCGGGACCCACGCCCCGGCCTCCGAGCTCCAGCCCGGGTACATCTTCACGACCAACTTCTTCGACCTCAACGAACCGCCGATCATCGGCCAGAGCGGTCCCCTGATCCTCGACCGCCAGCTGCAGCCGGTGTGGTTCCAGCCGGTGCCCGAACAGGTGGCGGCGGCAAACCTCTCCCAGCAGAGCTACCACGGCGAGCCGGTGCTGGCGTGGTGGCAGGGCAAGGTGACCAGCACCGGCGCCACCGAAAGCGGCGAAGACGTGGTCGTCAACCAGCACTACCAGCCGGTCGCGCGCCTGCGGGCCACGGGCGGGTGGGTGCTGACGCTGCACGAGTTCGTGATCGACGGCGATCACGCGTGGGTGACCGTCAACAAGAACGTGCCGAAGGACCTGTCGAAGTACGGCGGGGCCTACAACGGCGCGATGATCGACTCGGGCGTCCAGGAGTACGACCTGAACACGGGCAAGCTGCTGTTCAACTGGGACGCGCTTGCGCACATCCCGCTGGGCGAGTCGATCGCCTCGCTGCCCACCAACGGCTTCCCGTGGGACGCCTACCACGTCAACTCGATCCAGCTGGTGGGGCCGGAAACGTTCCTGGTGTCGATGCGCAACACCTGGGCCGCCTACCTCGTGAACGCCCGCACGGGCGCGATCGAGTGGACGCTCGGAGGCCGCAAATCGAGCTTCAGCTTCGGTCCCGGAGCCGCCTTCCAGTGGCAGCACGACGTGCGCCTGCAGAACAGCTCGACGGTCACGATGTTCGACGACCACTGCTGCCAGTTGACCGGCGGCGGCTCGCAGGTCGACGCCACGGCACCGTCGCGCGGCCTGGTCTTGAAGCTCGACCAGGGTGCCCGCAGGGCGACGCTGCTCGCCAGCTACGGGTCAGGCCAGAAGGTGGAATCGGCCTACATGGGCGACACCCAGCCGCTGTCCAACGGCAACGTGTTCGTGGGCTGGGGCAACCAACCGTACTTCTCCGAGTACAGCCGCGCCGGGAAGCTGCTGTTCGAAGGCGAATTCCCCGGACCGGACCTCAGCTACCGTGCCACGGTCGGACAGTGGGTCGGGTTGCCGTTGACCAAGCCCGCGGGCGCGGCGGTGCACAGCGGCGCGGCGACGACGGTGTACGCGAGCTGGAACGGCGCCACCCAGGCGTCGGCCTGGCGCGTGCTCGGAGCCGCCACGGCCGGCGGCCAGATGAAGGTGCTGCTCGCGCAGCGGCCGAAGGCCGGCTTTGAGACCTCGATGGCGGTGCCCTCCGGCTACGTCAGCTTCGAGGTCCAGGCGCTGGACCCCGGCGGGCACGTGATCGGGACCTCGGCCGCGTTCAGCTGACGGCCGAGGCCGGCGGCGACCCGCTGCGCCTAGGGCGTGACGATCGCGAAGCTGCGGTCCGGAGGGTCGATCAGGGACATCATCTGCCCCAACGCCGAGGCGTCGCCCTCGACCGTCAGGCGCCCGGACCCGAGCAGCTGCTCGGGCGCGGCCCGGCCCAGGATCAGCTCGTCCAGAGCGCTGCGCTCGATCGTCACGGTCGCCTGCACCTGCTCCTGTGAGGGGCGCCCGCCGCGGTGTCTGAGCACGCCGTTCTCGAGCGCCACCAGGAACTCCTCGCCGGTGTCCGGCAGCGACCAGCGCATCGCGATCTTCGTCCCGCCGGCCCGGGGACCGTCGATCTGGATCGCAATCGCGTCCAGCAGCTGGCTGGTCGAGAGTCCGGAGAGGACTTCCGGGGCGATCGCGGCGGCGCTACCCAGCACCCCCTCGCGCAGCTCGACGGCGCCCGTCAGGAAGAAGTTGCGCCAGGTCGCGTTCTCTGCGCCGAACGCGAGCTGCTCCAGCGCGCGCGCCTGCAGCTCCTTCGCCTCGGCGTTGTCGGGGTCGGCGAACACGAGGTGGTTGACGAGCTCCGCGACCCAGCGGAAGTCGCCCTCCTCGAAGGCCCGGCGGGCGCTCTGAAGCAGCTGCTCCGCTCCCCCGGCGAGCGCCACATAGCGCTCCCCGGCCGCCTGCGGCGGGTGCGGCCACAGGTGAGCGGGGTTGCCGTCGAACCAGCCCAGGTAGCGCTGGTAGACGGCCTTCACGTTGTGGCTCAGCGAGCCGTAGTAGCCACGGCAGTGCCACTCCCGCTCGAGCCCCGCGGGCAACTGCAGCGTCTCGGCGATCTCGGCTGGAAGCAGGCCCTTGTTCAGCAGCCGCAGCGTCTGGTCGTGGATGTAGCCGTACAGGTCCCGCTGCTTGGCGAGGAAGTCCACGATCCGCTCCCGTCCCCAGCGCGGCCAGTGGTGGCCCGCGAACACGACGTCGGCGTCCTCGCAGAACATCTCGATCGCGTCGTCGAGGTAGAGCGCCCACACGTGGGCGTCGCGCACGAGCGCCCCGCGCGGAGTGATCACGTTGTGCATGTTGTGGGTCGCGTTCTCGGCGATGCACAGGGCGCGGCGCTGCCCGAACAGGAAGTTCATCTCCGCCGGCGCCTCGGTCCCGGGGGTCAGCTGGAAGACGATCTCGATGCCGTCAACCGTCTCGCGCTGGCCCGTGTGGGTGATCTCGAGGGTGGGCGCGATCAGGCTCACGGTGCCCAGCGAGGCGGTATGTCCGAGGCCGGAGCCGACCTGGCCTCCCGGGCCCTTCGGCAGCCAGGCGCCGTACATGTAGCTGGCCCTGCGTGTCATCGCGGTTCCGGCGAACACGTTCTCGCTGACGGCGTGCTCGAGGAAGCCCTCGGGTGCGAGCACCGGCACGTCCCCGGAGGCGACCTGCTCGGAGGAGACCACGCCCCGCGCGCCGCCGAAGTGGTCGACGTGGCTGTGGGTATAGAGCAGTCCCCGCACCGGTCGCTCGCCGCGGTGCCGGCGGTAGAGGGCGAGCGCCGCCGCCGCGCACTCGCAGCTGATCAGCGGGTCGATCACGAGCACGCCGCTGTCGCCCTCCACGATCGTCATGTTGGAGAGGTCGAGGCCGCGCACCTGGTAGATGCCCTCGGCCACCTCGAAAAGGCCGTGGATCGCGTTCAGCTGCCCCTGACGCCAGAGGCTGGGGTTGACGCTCGGGGGGCACTCGCCGGCCAGGAAGTCGTAGGCGTCGAGATCCCACACCACGCGACCGTCGGTGCGGGCGATGACGCCGTCGCTCAGCGACCCGAGCCGGCCCCGCAGCGCGTCTTCGAAGTCGTCGCGGTCCTCGAACGGCAGCTGCATCGAGACAGCCCGGTTGGCCTGCTCGATCTCGGGCGAGACCCCGGCGCCGGAGGCGGGGTCGCTCACGGCTAGGCCGCCGTCGCCAGCGCGGTCCGGTCGGCGGATCCCGCCGGAAGCGGGAAGTCCATCTCGTCGTCGATGGGACCGTGGCGGAGCATGCGGATGTCGCGGATGTAGTTCTGGTGCAGCCGCCACGGCAGCGTGCCCGCCTGTTTGGGCAGATGCTCGGCCGAGCGCAGCACATAGCCGGATTTGAGGTCGAGGATCGGGTACGTCGGGAGTCCCGCGCCGGGGCTGCGGGGAACGCAGATCGAGCTGCCCTGTGAGCGCATCTCCCACAGCAGGCGGCATACGTAGTCGGCCACCAGATCGGCCTTCAGCGTCCAGGAGGCGTTGGTGTAGCCGACCGTGAAGGCGAGGTTGGGAACGCCGCCGAGCATCATGCCCTTGTAGGCGATCGTGGAGCCGAGCTCCACCGGCCTGCCGTCCACCTCGAGCTCCAGGCCGCCGAGCATCATCATCCGCAACCCGGTGGCCGTGACGACGACGTCGGCCGCCAGCTCGGTGCCGTCCGCGAGGCGCACTCCGGCGGCTGTGAAGCGATCGATCCCGGCGGTCACGATCGATGCGCTGCCGTCGCGCAGGGCGGCGAAGAAGTCCCCGTCGGCGGCCATGCAGACGCGCTGGTCCCAGGGGTTGTAGGTGGGGGAGAGGTGGGTGTCGATGTCGAAGTCCGGGGGCAGCTCGGCCGCCGCCATGCGCCGGAAGCGCGAGCGCATCAGCCCGGGCGCCCTGCGGCAGAGCTGGAAGACGAGGATCATGAACAGCACGTTGCGCCAGCGCACCAGCGCGTAGGCGCGCCGCGGCGAGATCCAGCGCCCGAGCTGCTCCGCCAAGCGCTCGCGGGCCGGCACCGGCACGATGTAGGTCGGCGAGCGCTGCAGCATCGTCACGTGCTCGGCGCCTTCGGCTGCCAGCGAGGGGATCAGCGTGACGGCCGTCGCGCCGCTGCCGATGACCACGACCCGCTTGCCGCTGCAGTCCAGGTCCGCGGGCCAGTGCTGGGGGTGCACGATCTCGCCGTTGAAGTCCTCGCTGCCGGCGAAGTCGGGGCTGTAGCCCCCGTCGTAGCGGTAGTAGCCGGTGCACATGTACAGAAACGAGCACGTGAGCCGCACCTCCTCACCGGTGTCGCTGCGCTGCGTGGTCACGGTCCAGCGGGCCTGCTCGGAGGACCAGCTGGCGCTGATCGCCCGGTGTGAGAAACGGATCAGCCGCTCGACGTCGTAGGCCGCCGCGGTGTCGCGGATGTAGCTCAGGATCGAGGGGCCGTCGGCGATCCCGCGGGCGTCCTCCCAGGGGCGGAAGGAGTAGCCCATCGTGAACATGTCGGAGTCCGAGCGGATGCCGGGATAGCGGAACAGGTCCCAGGTTCCGCCGATCTGCTCGCGGGCCTCGAGGATCGCGATCGAGGAGCGGGGGAAGGTCCGGCGCAGGTGGCACGCCGCGCCGATTCCCGACAGGCCGGCGCCGAGGATCAGCACGTCGAGGTGCTCCTCGCCCGCGGGACTCTGGACCTGCGGCGGCTCGCTCAGCAGTGCCACGAGGGCTTCTTCTACCAGCCGCGGCGACCGAGTGCGCGCGTGAGACGCCGCGAGAGCACTGCGTGCCACGCCAGTAGCGCGGTGGTCGGCAGCAGGACCACCGCCGGCCAGAAGGTTCCCTCTCCGGTCAGCACCCAGGCACCCAGCACCGTGGCGTTCAGGGTCGCGTAGATGCCCACGTGGAATCTCAGCACCGTCGTCTGCAGGCGACGTACTTTGCGCACCGTCAGCCAGCGCAGCGTCTGCAGCGGCATCGCCCACAGGAAGGCGGCGACCTCGCTGCGCCTGACGGTCGTGTACACGCGCTCGACCCGCGCCTCGAGCTCCTCGGTGCTGAGGCGCCCTTCGCGGTAGCGGAGCTTGAGCGCGGTCAGCGCCCGCTCGCGCTCGGAGGGGGAGGGACGGCCACTGGCCAGGGCCCTCTGCATCGAGGCGAACATCGCCCCCGATTATGCCGCGCCGGCGGCTGGGCCCGCCGATAGGGCTCGCGCGCGGGCGGCTGCGCCCGCCGATCCCACTCGCCAGTAGGCTCCCTGCCTGTGTCGGGGGCGGCCAGCGGATGAGGAGCGGCTACTGGCCGCAACCATGGACCTGCGAGGACGGCGGGTCCAGACGCCACGGCTCCCCCGACGGCCTCCCGGGGCCCGGCCTCGCCCCCGGCGAGCGCCTGGCGGTGGCCGCTGCCCGGGACACGTGGGCGACCGACGCGCTCGTGTGGCGCGAGCCGGGAGAGCTGTATGCGCTGCGCCACGAGATCCCGCTCGGAGGTCCCCAGTCCTCCCACGTCGAGGCCTGGGTCGAGCGTCTGGACCCGAACACGCTCGCCGTCCGCGCCTCCACGCCGCGGCTGCCCGGAGGCCCGTACTGGCCGGGGGGAA
This sequence comes from uncultured Solirubrobacteraceae bacterium, assembly GCA_963846255.1. Lineage (GTDB taxonomy): Bacteria > Actinomycetota > Thermoleophilia > Solirubrobacterales > Solirubrobacteraceae > Palsa-744. The sequence goes on along the minus strand of CAWJVE010000002.1, from coordinate 1,271,989 downwards.
TCGCCGCCCACCGCAACGGCAGCCTGCACATGGTGTTCGGCTGCTGGGCCCACCGGCTCTCGCCGGAGCTGGAGGTGCTCGCCTCTCACCGCCTGCCCGTTGAACGCCCGTACAACTCGTTCGTGGTGCTCGACGGGGGGGAGCTTGTGATGAAGGACTGCGACGCCCCGCGCGGGCTGGAGCCTTCGACCGTGTCGGTGCTCGATCCCGACACGCTGGCGCCGTTGGCGGCGCCCCTGCGCCTGAGCGAGCCCTCGATCGCGAGGCTCTCCAGCGACGGCGAGAGTGTGATCGCGCTGGGGGCCGGCACCGCCTTCCGCCTGCGCCTGGATCGCGACGCGGGGCGGCTGCTGCTCGACGATCGCTGGCGCCCGAGCTATGGCCCGAGCCCCGGTCGCAGCTACGGCTGGGATCCCGTGATGACCGAGCACCATGTGCTGTGGATGGACAACGGGCGCAACGAGACCGACCGCGCGATGCTCGGCACCGGCTGCTCGCCCGACCCCGTCCGCCTGTGGTGGGTCCGTCACGACGACGAGCGCTCGATCCGCAGCGTGGAGATCAGCGGCCTGCCCTACGGAACCGAGTCCAACCCGCCCGCCTGGGACCACCGCGGCGGCGTGGTGGTGGCCTACGACGCCGGCAACGCCGTGCTGCGGGCGTGGCGGCTGGCCGGGGACGAGCTCGAGCCGCTGTGGCGCCGCGACGGCCTCGCCCACGCCGGGCACCTGATCCTGTTCCCCGACACGCGCGAGCTGATCGCGGGCGACTGGCAGGACCGGGGGACGCCGCGCAACCGCCGCGTGCGGCGCGCGATGTCCCTCGCCGGTCGTCCGCTGTTCAGCTACGTCCCGGCGGCCCGGCGGGCGGCCCTGCGCCTCGGCCACGACGAGCTGGTGGTGCTCGACCTCGACACCGGCGAGGACAAGGCGAGGACCGCCGTCCCCTCTCCCACACAGGGCTTTCTGTTCCCCGCACCCGGCTACGGGCGCGACCTCTACTACCAGTCGATGTCGACGATCGCGCGCGTCGAGGTCGTGCGCTGAGGGGCGCAACCAGGGCGCACCCGCCGGAGAGGGAGCACCATGCAACTTCAATCCAGGAGGACCCAATGGCAGAGCACGTAACCCCCACCAGCGACCCGCGCGAGCTGCTCGCCGGGCTTCCGGCCGACGAGCCGGTCGTGATGATCAACCTGCTGCAGTTCAAGCAGCCGGACGGCGTCGAGCACTACAAGCTGTACGCGCGCGGGGTCGTCGTGCACCTCGAGGGCGTCGGCGGACGGGTGCTGTACTCCGGCGGCGCCAGGGCGGTGGTCATCGGCGACGGCGAGCGGCCGTGGTGGGACGCGATCCTGGTGGTCGAGTACCCGAGCCCCGCGGCGTTCCTGAAGATGGTCGCCGACCCTGCCTACCTCGAGGTCCACAAGCACCGCGAAGCGGCGCTCGACCGCGCCGAGCTGATCGCCACCAGCCGCTGGCTCGGCTGATCAGCGCTCGAGGAAGTTCGCGGCCGTGACCCGCTCGACCGTGATCGCGATGATCACGCGGCCGACGCCCGCGAGCGCCTCGTCGGTCTGCTGCTCCGGCAGCTCCTCGGTGCCCAGGAAGCACTGCGCGATGGCCGCCGTGGCGGGGCCGATGTCCTCCGTGAGGATCGTGGCCGAGCCCGAGAAGGTCGCCGCCGGAAACGGTCGCACGAAGCCCATCACGCACAGCGAGGCCCAGCCCGTCCGCTGCACGTCGCGCACCTTCAGGCGGTGGGTGACGCTCGAGATCAGCAGGCGCTCGTCCTCGCGCACGTAGTAGACGACCGACTGCAGGGGCGGGCCCTTGGCGGGCTCGGTCACGAGCACCCCCACGATCTGCGCGTCGAGGAGTTCTCGCAGCCGGGGGGTGAGAACGCTCATCGGGTGGCGCGGGCGGGTCCGCTGGGCACGGCGCCGATCGTAATGCCCTGCGCGCCGGCGCGTCAGGCGCCGGCGGCGACCCATTCGACGCGGGCCCGGTCGAGCTCCCGCAGCGAGCTGAGCACCTCCTCGGCCAGCGCCAGCTCCGCCGGCGAGGGCGGGAACTCGCGGTTCGGGACCGCGATCACCTTCATCTCCGCCGCGGCGGCACTGCGGATCCCGTTGGCGGAGTCCTCGACCGCCACGCACTCGCCGGCGTCCACACCCAGGCGCCGGGCCGCCTCCAGGTACACGTCGGGTGCGGGCTTGCCGTGCGGCACCTCCTCGGAGGAGACCGTCACGGAGAAACGATCTCCCAGCCCCGAGAGCGACAGCACGAGCTCGATCACCGGGCGGTTGGCCGAGGAAGCGAGCGCCAGGGGCCAGGCCCCGCTCAGCGACTCGACGGCCTCCACCGCTCCCGGCAGCAGCGGGAGCCCGCGGCGGTAGAGCTCGAGCAGCCGGCCCACGACGAGCTCGGAGATCTGCTCGGGAGCGAGCTCGACGGCGAGCTGCTCGTGCATGTAGCGCGACCACTCCAGCGAGCTCATGCCCATCATCGCGCGCTGGGCGTCGGTGCTCCAGTGACCCCCGTGTGCCAGAGCCACCCCGCGACGGGCCTCGTTCCACACGCCCTCGGAGTCGATCAGCACACCGTCGAGGTCGAAGGCCACGGCCGCGGGTCCCACGCGGGCAGCGTAGAGTGGGCGCGCGTGCCGCCGCAGCGCCCCTCCGACACGAGCTCGGTGCTCACCCGCTGGATGGGGATCACAGACGCCAACACGGCCGGCTTCGTGCACGGCGGCGTGATCATGCGCCTCTGCGACGAGGTCGCGGGCCTGGCCGCGATCCGCCACTGCCACGGACGCGTGGTGACGGCGGGGATGGACCGCATGACCTTCCTGGAACCAGTTCACGTGGCCCAGCTGGTCACCTTCAGCGCCACCGTCAACGCTGCCTGGAGGACCTCGATGGAGGTCGGTGTGCGGGTCGAGTCCGAAAACGTCCGCAGCGGCGAGGCTCGACACTCCTCGAGCGCGTACCTGACGATGGTGGCGATCGACGATCAGGGCCTGCCCGTCGAGGTCCCGCCGCTCGTGCCCGAGACCGACGTCGAGCGCCGCCGCGAGGCGGACGCGCAGCTGCGACGGGAAAACCGGCTCGCCGAGCGCGAGGCGATCCGCCTCGCGAGGGCGGCCGGCGACTGATCAGTCGGCCCCGGCGCGGCCCGTGCCGCCGTGCCTCAGTCGTCCTGGCCGGTGAGGATCGTGGAGCTGTCGAGCGGCCTCAGTGTTTCGGCGACCACGTGCAGCCGATACTCGGATTCCCGCACCAGCAGCTTGGTGATCGCGCGCTGGTAGTCGGCGAAGGCCGGCGAACCGTAGTGGCGTTCGATCGCCTCCTGGTCGCTCCAGCTCTCCAGCACGACGTAGTGGCCGGGATCCTGGAGAACCTCGGCGAACACGAACGAGTGGCAGCCCTCCTCGGCGAGCGCCTGCTCGGCGGCCGCCGCCATCACCTCTTCGGCCGTCCGCCGGTGGGGCACCTGTACGTGCACGTCGCCGATACCGAGGATCATCGCCGTTGGCACGTTAGCGATACCCTCGCGCGGTGGCATCGGAGCCGAGGCTGATCATCGAGCTACCCCAGGGCGGGGCCCTCGAGCGCCAGCTCGAACACGCCGCGCTCGCGTCGATCGCCAGCGGCGAGATCGTCGTCGCGGCCGGCCCCACCGACGAGGACGGCAACCTCGAGGCCGCCGCGGCGGGTCAGGTGGTGCTGTCCGTGCCCTCCCCGGAAGCCCTCCGGCGCCAGGCCGAGGACGCAGCGCGGGTGATCAGGCAGGCGGGCACGGGTACCGAGCCGCTGGTCGTCTCGGTGGGGGTCGCCGAGGAGCTGCGCGAAGAGGAGCTCGCGACGCTGCTGAAGGCCGCCGGTCATGCCCGGCGAGCGGTGATCCTCCGTATCGAGCGGGACGCCTGAGCGGGACCCTGAGCGGGACGCTTAGGCGCGACGCCTAGGCGTTTTCGATCTCGCGCACGTCCTCGGCGCTCAGCTGCAGCTCCGCGGCCGCCAGCACGGGGTCGACCTGCGCGGCCGAGCGGAAGCCCACGATTGCCCCGTCGACCGCCGGGTTGGCCAGCGTCCAGGCGACCGCGACCGCGCCCGCGCTGACCTCGTGGCGCTCGGCCACCCGCTCCAGGCGCTCGACCAGGGCGAGGTTCTCCGACAGCTGCGGCTCGTTGAAGCGATCATCGCGGCGGCGCCAGTCCTCCGGGGCGAGACCCTGTACGCGCTCGCGGGTCATCGCGCCGGTGAGCATCCCAGAGCCCATCGGCGAGTACACGATCACGCCGATCCCCTCGGCCTCGGCGAACGGGAGCAGCTTCGGCTCGGCCTGGCGCTCGATCAGCGAATACTCCGGCTGCAGCGTCTCCACCGGCGCGAGCTGCTGGATGCGCTCCAGCTTGCCAACGCTGAAGTTGGAGACGCCGATGTGGCGCACCAGCCCCTGCTCGCGCAGCTCCGCCAGCGCCGCCCACCCCTGCTCGATGTCCTCGGGGGGGATCGGCCAGTGGATCTGGTAGAGGTCGATCGCCTGCACGCCGAGGCGTTCGAGGCTGGCGTGTGCCTCGCGCATGATCGAGTCCCGCTGCAGGCTGTGCAGCACCTTGCGCCCGGGACCTTCCAGCAGCGAGCACTTGGTGAACACGTAGGGCGGCTCGGCCAGCCCCTGCAGGGCCCGGCCCACGACCTCCTCGGAGTGCCCGAAGCCGTAGGCGGCCGCCGTGTCGATCCAGTTGACGCCCAGCTCGAGGGCCCGGTGGATGGCAGCGAGGGACGCCTCGTCCTCCTGCGGTCCCCAGCCGAACTCCCACTCGCCGCCGCCGACCGCCCACGCCCCGAATCCGAGCCGCGTGATCTCCATACCGGTGTGGCCGAGCTGGGTCGTCTGCATCGCCGGCCCAGGACGGTACAGCGCGCGCCCCAGGCGGCGCGGCGCGGCGCGGCCGGGCCCAGGAGGCCGCCTGAGAGGATCTTTACGGGTAGCGGGGGTCCGATCGGGTAGCGTGAATCACAGCGGATGCCGCTGGCCGAGAACACCACGACCGCCACCGTCGCCGCCGTCCCGGTCACGGCCCGAGGCCTGATCCGCCGGTACGGCGAAGGTGCCACCGCCGTGGAGGCGCTGCGGGGCGTGGACCTCGACGTGCGCAGCGGCGAACTGGTCGCCGTGATGGGACCCTCCGGGTCGGGGAAGTCAACCCTGATGCACCTGCTGGCCGGTCTCGACCAGCCCACCTCGGGGACCGTTACGATCGCCGGCACCGAGCTCGGCACGCTCGATGATGCCCACCTGACACGCCTGCGCCGTGAGCACATCGGCTTCATCTTCCAGTTCTTCAACCTGCTGCCGATGCTCGACGCTGAGGAGAACGTGGCGCTGCCGCTGGCGATCGCGGGCGAGCGCGTCGACTCCGAGTGGCTTGGCCAGCTGATGGACAAGGTGGGTCTCGCGGCCCGCGGCTCCCACCGGCCATCGGAGCTCTCCGGCGGCGAGCAGCAGCGTGTGGCGATCGCGCGTGCCCTGATCACGCGTCCAACGATCCTGCTCGCCGATGAGCCGACCGGCAACCTCGACTCCAAGACCGGCGGGGAAATCCTCGAGCTGATGCGCGACTCGGTCGACGCCTACGGCCAGACGACGGTGATGGTGACGCACGACGCGCGGGCGGCCGCGATCGCCGACCGCATCCTGTTCATCGCCGACGGGCGAATCGTCAAGGAGCTGGCGGGCGTGACGGCGGCGGAGGTCCTCGCCGTGATGGGCGAGCTCTCGGCGTGATCCGCGTCGCGCTGAAGGGCCTCGCCGGGCGCAAGCTGCGGGCGGCGCTGACGGCGCTCGCGATCGTGCTCGGGGTCGCGATGATCAGCGGCACCTACATCCTCACCGACACGATCAAATCGGCGTTCGGGACCGTCTTCGAAACCGTCTATCAGCACACCGACGTCGTGATCAAGGGCAAGAGCGCGGTCAGCGGAGAAGAAGAAGAAGGCGGCGAAAGACGTGAGGCGCCCGCCTTCTCCGAAGCCCTGCTCGCCAAGGTGCGCGCGGTGCCCGGTGTCGCCGAAGCACAGGGATCCGTCGAAGACACGGCACAGCTGGTGGGGCGCGACGGCAAAGTGATCGCCGTCGGCGGGGCCCCCGACCTGGCCTTCAGTGTGCATCCGCACGGCAACCAACGCTTCAATCCGCTCACTCTCACCGCCGGCAGCTGGCCGGAAGGTCCCGGCCAGGTCGCGATCGACGCGAACACGGCCAAACGGCACAACTACAAGGTCGGACAGACGATCGGCGTGATCGCCCTGGGCGCCGAGCAGCACCTGCGCATCTCGGGCATCGCCAAGATCGGCGGTGTCTCCTCGCTGGGCGGGGCCACGATGGCGATCTTCGAATTCGCCGTCGCGCAGAAGACGTTCCACAAGCAAGGCAAGCTCGACTCGATCTCGATCGCGGCCGCCCACGGCTACTCGCCCGCCCGGCTGGTCGAAGAGATCAAGCCGCTGCTCCCCCCCAACGCCCAGGTTCGCACGGGCGAATCCCAGGCCAAGCAGCAGACGAAGAACACCAACGGATTCCTCTCGATCATCCAGAACTTCCTGCTGGCATTCGGCGGGGTCGCGCTGTTCGTGGGCGCGTTCGTGATCGCCAACACCCTCTCGATCACGATCGCGCAGCGTACGCGCGAGCTCGCCACGCTGCGCACTCTCGGAGCGACCCAGCGGCAGGTGCGTCGCTCCGTGCTCGTCGAAGCCTTCCTGATCGGGCTGCTCGCCTCGATCGTGGGACTGTTCCTCGGGCTGGCCCTGGCGAAGGGGCTGAACTCCCTGTTCGTGTCGTTCGGCATCGACCTGCCGCAGGCCGCGACCGTGTTCGCCACGCGCACGGTGATCGTCTCGCTGCTGGTGGGCGTCGGGATCACGATGCTCGCGGCTCTGCGCCCCGCGATCCGGGCGACGCGGGTGCCGCCGATAGCGGCCGTGCGCGAGGGCGCCGTGCTGCCGGCCTCGCGCTTTGCCCGCTACGGAAACGCCACCGCGTCGCTGACGATCGGCGTGGCTGTGGCACTGATGCTGGTGGGACTGTTCGCCGGCTCGCTCTCCTCGGGTACCCGCCTGCTGGCGATCGGCCTCGGCGCGGCCGGCCTGTTCGTGGGCGTCGCGATGCTCGCCAAGACGCTCGTGCCGCCGCTCGCGCGGGTGCTCGGATGGCCCGGAACGAAGATCGGCGGCAGCGCCGGCCGGCTCGCGCGGGGGAACGCGATGCGCAACCCGGCACGCACCGCCTCGACCGCGTCGGCGCTGATGATCGGGCTGGCGCTGGTCACGCTGGTGGCGGTCCTGGCGGCGGGCCTGAAGTCGACCTTCGAGAACGCCATCAACCAGGTCTTCCACGGCGACTACGCGCTCACCGCGACGAACAACTTCTCGCCGATCTCCAGCGCCTCGGCGGAAGCGGTCGCGACGGTGCCGGGCGTGGAAGTCGTCTCCGGCGTCCGCGCCGGCTCGGGGCGCACGCCCGGCGGCAAGATCAACGTCAGTGGCGTCTCGGGCGACATCAGCCGTGTGATCCACGTCAAGTGGCAGCACGGCTCGCCGGCCGTGCCCGCCGGACTCGGACACGACGGGGCGTTCGTGTCAAAGGACTACGCCAAAGAAGAACACCTGCAGGTCGGTTCGCCGCTGACCGTCAAGACGCCGACGGGCAACGTCATGCACCTGAACCTGCACGGCATCTTCGTGCCCCCGAAGGGGGGCTCGCCGTTCGGCGACATCACGATCTCGACCGAGCGCTTCGACGCCGAATACCAGAACCCGCAGAGCGTCTTCACCTTCATCGACATGGCCGGTGGCGCGAACGCCGCCAACACGCACCGCCTGCAAGCGGCGCTGGCCGCCTTCCCGGACGCCAAGCTCCAGACCGAGAGCCAGTTCAAGGAAAACCAGGAGAAGGGCATCGACACGTTGCTGAACCTGCTCTACGTGCTGCTCTCGCTGTCCATCATCGTCAGCCTCTTCGGGATCGTCAACACGCTCGTGCTGACCGTCTTCGAGCGCACGCGCGAGCTCGGGATGCTGCGCGCGGTGGGGATGACCCGCCGGCAGGTGCGCCGGATGATCCGCCACGAGAGCGTCATCACGGCGCTGATCGGCGCGGCGCTCGGGATCCCCGTGGGGGTCCTGCTGGCGCTGATGATCGGGCAGGCGATCGAATACCCGGCCTTCACGATCCCGGTCGGGACGCTCGTGGTGGTGGTGATCGCCGCGATCCTCGCGGGCCTGCTCGCCGCGATCTTCCCGGCCCGACGGGCCGCGCGGCTGAACGTGCTGCGGGCGCTGCAGTACGAGTAGCAACGGCCCTCCTCGCCCGGCTGCGGGAAGCTAAGCTGCGCGGTCGAACGATGGCGGCGAGCGCTGGCAGCGATACCCGTGACGAGCAGCTCGAGGCGGCGGCGTGGGACCTCGAGCAGCTGGTCGACGGGGAGGGCGAGCAGGGTGCCCGGCAGCGACTGGCGCAAGCCCTCGAGCGCTCCCGAGCGTTCGCCGAGAGCTACGCGGGACGCCTGGAGCAGCTCGGCGGCGACGGCCTCGCCGCCGCCATGCGGGAGCTCGCCGAGATCCAGGAGCTGGCGGCTCGCGGCGGCTACTTCGCCGCGCTGAACTTCTCCACCGACACGGCCGATCCGCAGCGCGGCGCGCTGCTCGCCCACGCCCAGGAGCAGGAGACCGCGATCCAGACAGCGCTGCTCTTCTTCGAGCTGCAATGGGCGGCGCTCTCCGACGAGCGCGCCGAGGAGCTGCTGGCCGGCGAGGGACTGGACTTCTGCCGCCACCACCTGCGCAGCGTGCGCCGCTACCGCGACCACCTGCTGAGCGAGCCCGAGGAGAAGGTGCTGGCGGAGAAGTCGCTGACCGGCGCGGGCGCCTGGACACGCCTGTTCGAGGAGCAGACGGCGGCGATCCGGGTGCGCCTCCCGGATGCCGCGGACGACGAGGCCGTGGCGCTCGACGTCGCCCTGAGCCGCTTGATGAGCCCCGACCGAGAGCAGCGCCGGGCGACGGCCGAGGCTGTCACCGAGGCGCTCGCCCCGGGGCTACGCACGCGCGCGTACGTGTTCAACACGCTGCTGGCCGACAAGGCGGTCGACGACCGCCTGCGTCGCTACCCGCACTGGCTGGCGGCGCGCAACCTCGCCAATGAAGCCAGCGACGAGTCCGTCAACGCCCTCCTGGAGGCGGTGCGCGGGCGCTATGAGATCCCGCGCGCGTGGTACCGCCTGAAGGCGCGCCTGCTGGGTATCGACCGCCTGGCCGATTACGACCGCAGCGCCGCCGTCACCGAGGACGTGGTCGAGTACCCCTACGCCCAGGCGCGCGAGATCGTGACCGACTGCTACAGCTCCTTCTCGCCCGAGCTCGGCCGGCTGGCGGCGCGCTTCTTCTCGGACAGCCACATCGACGGGCCGGTGCGCCCCGGCAAGCGCGGCGGCGCCTTCTGCGCCGCGGCGACCCCGTCGGTGTTTCCTTACGTGCTGCTGAACTACACCTTCCGCCGCCGGGACGTGCTCACGCTCGCCCACGAGCTCGGCCACGGCGTGCACTTCGCGCTGGCCGCCGGCCAGGGCATCTTCCACCAGGCGACCCCGCTGACGCTGGCCGAGACGGCCTCTGTGTTCGGCGAGACGATCGTCTTCGGCCGGCTGCTGGCGGAGGACAACGCGCCCGCCTCGCGGCTGGCGCTGCTGGCCGAGAACCTCGAGGACACGATCGCGACCGTCTTCAGGCAGGTGGCGATGAGCCGCTTCGAGGAGCTCGTGCACACCGCCCGGCGCGAGCAGGGGGAGCTGTCGGTGAAGCGCATCGGTGAGCTCTGGAGCGAGAGCCAGACCGAGTTCTTCGGCGACTCGGTCGAGCTGACCGACGGCTATCTGAGCTGGTGGTCCTACATCCCGCACTTCATCTCCACCCCCGGCTACGTGTACGCCTATGCCTACGGGCAGCTGCTGGCGCTGTCGGTGTACGAGCGCTACGAGCAGCTCGGTGCGGAGATGGTGCCCAGCTACCTGGAGCTGCTCGCCGCCGGCGGCTCGCGCGCGCCCGAGGAGCTCGGGCGGATCGTCGGCGTGGACCTCGCCGACCCCGGCTTCTGGGACGCGGGGCTGGACCTCGTCCAGCGCCAGCTCGAGCAGGCCGAGCAGGCCGCCCGCGACGCGGGACGGGTGTAGGAGCTAGAGCCCGAGCGTTCCGGCAGCGTGGCTGACCAGCTCGAACAGGGGCTGGGGGATCACGCCGAAGAAGATCGTCGCCGCCCCGCACACCAGCGCCACCAGCAGCACCTCGGGTTGGGGTCTACGCGTGCTGAGGGCCTCGCTGGGCTCTTGGTCGAGCTCCGGGGAGCCGCCGGCGAGCACCGGCAACGCGGCGGGGCCCGGCGGCGGGGGCCCAGACGTTGGCTCGGCCTCGCCCTCGCCGGCGGTGGCGGTGGCGGGCGCCTCGCGCATCCACATGGCCGCGATCACCGGCAGGTAGTAGGCGAGCGAGATCATCGACCCGACCACGATCACGACGCCCAGCCAGGCGTAGCCCCCGCTGACGGCGGCGTCGATCAAATAGAACTTGCCGATGAAGCCGGCGGTGGCGGGGATCCCGGCGAGGCCGAGCATCGCGATCGTCAGCGGCCAGGCGAGCAGCGGTCGCTGGCGGCCGAGACCGGTGACGGCGGCGATGCTGTCGCCGAGGTCGGTTTCACGCTCGCGCGCGAGGATCACGGCGAAGGCCGCCATGTTCATGAACAGGTACACGGCCAGGTAGAACACGGTCGCCTTCACGCCCAGGCTGCTCGCCACCACCACGCCGGCGAGCATGTATCCGACCTGGCCCACCGAGGAGTAGGCCAGCATCCGCTTCAGCGAGGACTGCCCCAGAGCCCCGACGTTGCCGACCAGGATCGTGATCGTCGCGAGCGCCGCCAGCGCCGGCGCCCAGCTGCTGCGGGTCCCGATCAGGGCGACCTCGAAGAGGCGTATGAAGACGCCCAGCGCCGCCACCTTGGTCGTCACCGCCATGAACGCGGTCACCGGCGTAGGGGCACCCTCGTAGACGTCCGGGGTCCACTGGTGAAAGGGCGCCACCGAGGCCTTGAAGGCGAGGCCCGCCGCGCACAGCGCGACCCCGGTGAGCGTCAGCGGGTCGGTCGCGAGGTCGCCCTTGGACAGCGCGCCCGCGATCCCGGCGAAGTCGGTGTGGCCGGTGGCGCCGTAGATCATCGCCAGCCCGTACAGCAGCGTTGCCGACCCGACCGAGCCGATGATCAGGTACTTGAGCCCCGACTCGAGCGAGTGCTCGCGTCGCATTTCGGTCGCGCACAGCACGTACAGGGGGATCGAGAGGAGCTCCAGGCCGACGAACAGGATCACCGTGTTCTGGGCGGTGGCGAGCAGCGACATCCCCGCCAGCGAGGTCAACAGGAGGGCGTGAAACTCTCCATGGGCGGCTTCCTTCGCGGCCAGCGAGCGCCACGACAGCAACACCGCGCAGGCGCCCCCGGCGATCAGGATGATGCTCAGCACGAGCCCCAGGCGGTCCACCCGCAGCGCCCCGGCGGCCACCCCCTCGTGCGTGTTCCACTGCCAGATCGTCAGGCCGAGGGCGCTCCCGAGCGCCACCAGGCTGAGCAGCTGCACGAGCATGCGCCGCGCGAAGCCCGAGCCGAGCATGCCGAAGCACAGCACCACCACCGCGCCTCCCAGCAGCGCGATCAGCGGCGACAGGGCGCCGAAGTCGATGTGCGGGCCGCGCAGGTGGGCGGTCGCGAGCAGCAGGCTCACGGGCGGGCCCCCGGGATGATCGTGGCGGACAGGACGGAGCCGCCGGCGCCGGTCACCGTCTGCACGGGCCGCAGCGCGTAGGCGCCCTGCCCGGACGCGCGCGCGACCGGTGCGACCGCGCTCTTGACAGAGCCTTCGCTGCGGTGCAGCGCCAGCTGCGGGTAGAGCGCCAGGAACAGGACCACGGCGATCAGCGGCACGAGCACGGCGGCCTGCGGGAGGGCGACCTCGCGTGAGTCCACCGCCGGGCCGACGCGGTTGTGCATCGCGGTGATGAACAGCCGCAACGCGTACACGCTCGCCAGCACTACCCCGCTGAAGGCGATGATCGCGATCACGAGCTTGGCGTTGAAGACGCCGAGCAGGATCAGGAACTCACCGACGAAGTTGCCCGAGCCGGGGATCGCCAGCGTCGCCAGCGAGACGATCAGGAAGAGGCTCGCCAGCACCGGTGCGCGGAAGGCGATCCCGCCCATCTCGCGGATGTCCTCCGAGCCGCCGGCGCGCCTGGAGAGCAGCACCACGATGAACAGCAGCGCGCCCACCACGAGCCCGTGGTTGACCATCTGCAGCAGCGCTCCCTGGGCTCCCTGGGCGTTGAGCGCGAAGATCCCCAGGGTGATGAAGCCGAGCTGGGCGACCGAGGAGTAGCCGGCGATCAGGCGCGCGTCGGTCTGGCTGAAGGCCTGTACGGAGCCGTACAGGATCGAGGTCAGCGCGATCACCAGCATCAGCGTCTGGTAGTGCACCGAGGCGTGGGGCATCAGCGGCAGCACGATCGCCAGGAAGCCGTAGGCGCCGACCTTCGAGAGCACGCCCGAGAAGACCATCAGCACCTCGATCGGCATCGCGCGGTAGCCGTCGGGCATCCAGCCGTGCAGCGGGAAGGCGGGCATCTTCACCAGGAAGGCCGCGGCGAAGCACAGGAAGATCCAGTCCTGGGAGCCGTTCGGCAGGCCCATCGCCTGCAGGCTGGAGAGCACGAAGGTGATGTGGTGGCCGGAGTGCTCGGAGGCGATCACGCCGAGCGCGACCGCGCCCGCCAGCATCAGCAGCGAGCCCACGAACGTGTAGATGACGAGCTTGATCGTCGCCCGCACACGCCCCGGCTCACGGCCCCAGCCGCCCGTCAGGAAGTAGAACGGGATCAGCATCAGGTCGAAGAAGGCCACGAACAGGACCAGGTCCTGGGCGAGCAGGGCGCCGAGCACGGCGGACTCGGCCAGCATCAGGTTGAAGTAGAAGAGCCGCGGGCGCTCCCAGGTGCGCAGCGTGGAGGCGAACACCGCCACCCCGAACAGCAGCGTCGTGAGGGCGAGCAGGAACAGGTTCAGCCCGCTCAGGGCGAGCTTGTAGTGGATCCCCAGTTCAGCGATCCAGACGACGTCGGTGACGTCCTGCAGCCCCCCGCCCGGCTTGTACTGCGCGATGTAGGCCAGCGACAGGCCGAACGCGCCCAGGGCTCCCACCAGCGCGAACGCGCCCGGCAGCCAGGCCCGCGCCGGGCGCCTGCCGGCGGCCAGTGCCGCCAGCGCTCCCAGCAGGCCGCTCGCGGCGGGCAACCAGAGCATGATCGAGAGCGGCGCCATCGTCAGCTCTGCAGCAGGAAGTAGAAGCCCACGCCCGCCACGCCGACGATCAGCAGCGCGGCGTAGTAGCGCACGAAGCCGCTCTGCACGGCCCGCACCGCCGCCGAGCCCGCGCGCACGATGCCGGTCGTGCCCCCGATCAGGGTCTCGTCCACGAAGGTGCGCTCGAAGGTGTTCTTGGCGAACGCCCCCGCCGCTCCCACCGGGCGCACGACGAGCGCGTCGATCAGCTCGTTGAAGTACCACGCGTGGCTGAGCAGCTCGTACAGCCACTGCAGCCGCTGGCGTACGCGCTCCGAGGTCCCCGGCTTGACGACCCACACGCGGTGTGCGATCGCGATCCCGACCAGCGCCAGCACCGTTCCCAGGCCGAGGCCGAACACGAGCAGCCCTTCTTTGGTCGGCTCGCGGTAGTAGCTGGTGTGCTCGAAGGACCCCTGAAGGAAGTTGGTGATCACGTCGTCCACTTTCGGGATCTGCACGACCCCGGCGAGGATCGCCCCGACCGCCAGCACGGTCATCGCCACCGCCATCGGCCAGGCCCGTTCGGCGATCGCGTGGGTGGGGCCCGGGAAGCCGACGTCGAGGTCCTCCTCTTCGCCGTTGGCCGGGTTGAAGGGCTCCGGCGCGTGGCGCTGATGGCCTTCTTCGAGCTCGCGTGCCTCCGCCACCGGCTCTCCGTGGAAGGCGCGGAAGATCATGCGGAAGGTGTAGATCGCGGTCAGCAGGGCCGCGAAGTAGCCGATCCCGTACAGCGCCCAGTGCCAGCCTCCGCGCTCGCCCGTGTCGAGCAGGATCTCGTCCTTGGAGAAGAAGCCCGCAAACGGTGGCACCCCCGACAGCGCCAGCCCGCCGATCAGAAAGCACCCGTAGGTGAACGGCATCGCCTTGCGAAAGCCGCCCATGCGGTCCAGCGACTGCTCGCCGGCCATCGCGCCGATCAGCGAGCCGGCGCCCATGAACAGCAGCGCCTTGAAGAAGGCGTGGGTCATCAGGTGGAACAGCCCGGCCGCGTAGGCGCCCACCGATACGCCCATGATCATGTAGCCGATCTGCGACATCGTCGAGTACGCGATCACGCGCTTGATGTCGGTCTGCACGAGCGCGATCGTGGCCGCGATCAGCAACGTCGCGCAGCCGATGGTGGCGCCCACGTCCTGCGCCGCCGGGGCGCGTTCGAAGAGCGGGTGCATGCGCGCGATCAGGTACACGCCGGCGGTCACCATCGTGGCCGCGTGGATCAGCGCGCTGACCGGCGTGGGTCCCTCCATCGCGTCGGGAAGCCAGGTGTGGAGCGGGATCTGGGCGGACTTCGCGAACGCTCCGACGAGCAGCAGCACGCAGCCCGCCACGAGGTCGCCGTTGTTGGGACTGAACCCGAAGGCTCCGTGTTCGACCGCGTGGAAGGTGCGCAGGAAGTCGAGCGTGTGGGTGTGCTTGAAGATGAAGAAGGTCCCAAGCACGAGGCCCGCGTCGCCGACGACGTTGATCACGAAGGCCTTGATCCCGGCCGCGGTTGCGGTCGTGCGCCGGTACCAGAAGGAGATCAGCAGGTAGGAGGCGGCGCCGACGAAGGCCCAGCCGACGATCAGGATCACGAAGTTGCCGCCGAGGACCAGCAGCAGCATCGAGAAGACGAAGAAGTTCAGGTAGGCGAAGTAGCGCGCGTAGCCCCGGTCGCGGTCCATGTAGGCGACCGAGTACAGGTGGATCATCGAGGAGACCCCGGTGACGATCAGGATCATGAACACCGACAGCGGGTCGACCAGGATCGAGACTTCGGCGTTGACGCCGGCGGTCGAGGCGTAGGTCCACAGCGAGGACACCAGCTGCCGGTGCAAGGGCGCGTGGCCCTGCAGCTTGATCAGGGTCGCGACCGCGGCCGCGAAGGACAGCAGGATCGCGGCCGTCCCGACCCAGCCGGCCGCCGCGCCGATGCGCCGGTAGGAGAGGGAGATCGCCAGCGTTCCCGCGAGCGGGAAGGCGAGCACCAGCCAGGCGTAGGTCGTCGCGCCCAAGCCCTAGCCCTGCAGCTCTCGCAGCTCGTCCACGTCGATCGGAAGCCGCCGGCGGTAGAGCGCCACGATCATGCCCAGACCGATGCACACCTCGCAGGCCGCCACCGTCATCACGACCAGCGCCAGGATCTGCCCGTCGCCGTTGCCCCACATGCGCGAGAAGGAGATCAGCGCCAGGTTGCCGCCGTTGAGCATCAGCTCCAGGCACAGCAGCACGACCAGCGGGTTGCGGCGCACCATCACGCCGACCGCGCCGAGCGAGAACACGATCGCCGACAGGGCCAGGTACCAGGCGATGCTCATCGCTGCCCCTTCGGCGTGCCGACCGCCTCGGCCATCGTTCCGGTCTGGCGCGGGCGCACCAGGTCCAGCGGCGTCAGCACGCCCTCGGGCTCGTCCTCGTCGATGCCGCCCCGGCGGCGGGCGAGCACGACGCCGCCGACGGCGGCGATCAGCAGCAGGAAGGAGGCGATCTCGAACGCCAGCAGGAAGCGGGTGAGCAGCAGGTTGCCGATGTACGCGGGGGTGCCGAAGGTGTGGACTTCCCCGCCGGAGGTCGAGAACGGCGCGCCGTCGTGCCCGATCGCCACCAGGCCGGTGCCGAGCAGCGCGATCAGCAGCTCGACCAGCACCGCCGCCCCGAGCACGGCGCCGAGGCCCCGCAGGCCGGAGGCGACCGGGCCCCCGCCGGTCCCCTCGGAGGAGCCGCGCAGGCGCTCGCCGATCGCCTCGCCCTCGCCGCCGACGTAGGCGACGACGAACACGTACAGCACCATCACCGCGCCGGCGTACACGACCACCTGCACCGCCGCCACGAACTGCGAGCGCAGCAGCAGGAACAGCGCCGCCAGCGAGACGAGGTGCACGACCAGCGCCAGCACCGCGAAGAAGGGGTCGCGCAGCAGCACCACCCCGACCGCCCCGGTAATCACGCCCAGCGCCGCGATGAAGAAGAACACGCTGCTCATTCGTCCTCGTTTCTCAGCGGCGTGCGCTCGAGCGGCTCGGCGAGCAGCATCTCCTTGGTGAAGATGAGGTCATCGCGGTGGTAGTCGGACATCTCGTAGTCGTGGCCCATCGTGATCGCGTCGAACGGGCAGGCGACCTCGCAGTAGCCGCAGAAGATGCACTGGGCGAGGTTGATCTCGTACACGGCGGCGTAGCGCTCGCCGGCCGAGACCCGTTGCTCGGGCGTGTTCTCGGCCGCCACCACCCGGATGCAGTCGGCCGGGCAGGCGGCCGCGCACAGCGAGCAGCCGACGCACTTCTCCAGGCCAGTGTCCTCGAAGCGATGCAGCTTGTGGCGCCCGCGGAAACGCGGGAACACCGGCGCCTTCTCCTCCGGGTACTCCATCGTGGTGGTGCCAGCGAAGATCTGGGAGAAGGTCGTCTTCAGCCCGCGGGCGGTCTCGCGGAACGTGCGCCAGGTGCCGCGCGTGGCCCCCGGCTTGGGTGTGCGCATGACCTCGATCACATCCAGGGCGGGGCGCCACTCCCCGAGCCGCTCCGGCACGTTGGCGGGCGCGGGGGGCGGCTCGCCGGCGCCCGCAGCCGCGCCCGGCGCGGGGGGCGGCGACTGCTCGGAGCCGGGGTTGCCCGGTGCCTCGGCCATCAGTCGGTCGCCACCACGATGATCGCCGTCACGAGTGCGTTGAGCGTGGCCAGCGGCAGCAGCACCTTCCAGCCGAAGCTCATCAGCTGGTCGTAGCGCAGGCGCGGCAGGGTAGCCCTGGCCCAGATGAACAGGAACGTGACGATCGCCATCTTGGCCAGCACCACGAACGGGTCCACCCAGCCCGGCGGATGGATCCCGAACGGCAGCAGCCAGCCGCCGAGGAAGATCGTGGCGACGACGCCCGCGACCACCAGCACGTTGAGGTACTCGGCGAAGTAGTAGGAGGCGAAGCGCCCGCCACCGTACTCGGTGTTGTAGCCGCCGACCAGCTCGGCGTCGGCCTCGGTGAGGTCGAAGGGAGCGCGGTTGGTCTCAGCGAAGCCGGCGACCAGGAAGATCAGGAAGCCGACGACCTGGGGGATGAAGAACCACATCCCGGTCTGGGCGTGCACGATCTGGGTGAGCGACAGCGTCTGGGCGGTGATGATCACGCCCACCAGCGCCAGCCCCTGGGAGACCTCGTAGGAGATCAGCTGGGCCGCCCCGCGCATCGAGCCCAGGAACGAGTACTTCGAGCCCGAGGACCAGCCCCCGAGCATGATCCCGTAGAAGGCGATCGCGCCGCATGCGAACAGGTACAGGGGCCCGATCGAGACGTCGATCCCGTACAGCCCGACCTCGGTGCCGAAGATCTTCTGGGTGTCGCCGAAGGGGATGATCGCGAACGCCGCGCAGGCCGTCAGGATCGAGATCACGGGCGCCACCGCGAACAGCACCCCGACCGAGGTCGTGGGCCGGAACTGCTCCTTGGTCAGCAGCTTGAGGATGTCGGCCAGCGGCTGCAGCGCCCCGAACGGGCCGACGCGGTTGGGGCCGTAGCGGTTCTGCATGCGGCCCAGCAGCTTGCGCTCGGCGAGCAGCACGACCGGCACGAGCTGCAGGGCGACCGCGAAGATGATGATCGCCTTGATGACCTGGATCCACCAGTCTTCGGCGTAGTCGACGGTCGCGAGCACCATCTCAGGCGGGCTCCCGTGAGGCGTTCAGGAACTCCAGGGCGGGGGAGAAGCGGACCTCCGGAGCGTCCCACAGCGAGCGGTATCCGAGCGGCTCGCCGCCGTCCCCGTTGGCGCCCTGGGAGAGCACCTGCGCGGCGATCTCGGCGAGTGGCCCGGGGTCGCCTGCCGGGAAGGATCCGGCAGCCTCGCGCTGCTGCCAGCGCACGCCGCGTCCGCCGATCTCCTCGAGCGTCAGACCACCGTAGAAGGGGACCGCCGCGAACAGCTGACGCGAGGCCATCGCGGCCCCCAGCACGTCCAGGTCGGTGCCGAGCCGCAGCGCCAGCGCGCACAACACGTGCCACTCGGCGTCCACTTCGCCCGGGCGCTCGATCGCCGGGCGCAGGCGCTGAAGACGGCCGTCCGGGTGCACGAGCGTGCCCTCCTTCTCGGCGTAGACCTCGGCCGGGAAGACGACGTCGGCGTGGTCACGGATGCCCTCGGTCAGGAACGCGCTGTGGGCGATCACGCTGCCGGCCCCGTGTAGGGCCCGCTCCCACAGCTCACGCTGGGAGGCGTCCTCGAGGGGGTCGGCGTGCAGCAGGTACAGGCAGCTCAGCTCGCCGGCCGCGAGCGCCACGGCGATCGCGGGAGCGTCGTGTCCCGAGGCTGCACCGGCGCCCGCCGGCTCGCTCAGCCCTGGCCCGGCGTTGGGCAGCACTCCGGCCTCGCGCAGGCCCCGGCCGTTGCTCGCGAGCGGAACTTCGAGCAGGCCGGCGCCGGGCGTCGAGGCCATCCCCAGCGCCTCGGCGATCGCCAGCAGCGCGCGCGCGCCGGCCGCTCCGCGCGGCCCGGCGGTCAGTCGCTCGCCCCACAGCAGCACCACCTCGCGCGGCTCCTCGCCACCCTCACCGCGCAGCAGCCCGGCCAGGCGCTGGACCTCCGCCGCCTCGCAGCCCGCCGCCTGCGCCAGCTGTGCCATCTGCGGCTCCTCGCGCAAAGCCGCGGCGAGCGCCGCCGCGAAGGCAGCGCCCTGTCCGAGCTCGTAGCGCACGCTCAGGGCGGCGCTCTGCTCGAGCGTGCTCGCCTGCGGCGAGGCGAGCGCGATCTGCAGGCCCCGCCGGCGGGCGCCCTTGCGCAGACGCAGGTCGAAGATCGGGGCGTCGTCGACGGGCTCGAGGTCGAGCACCAGCACGACGTGGGCGAACTCGAGATCGGATGTGCTCGCCTGCAGCGCGGGCTCCCCGAGGGCGCGGTGCAGCTCGAGCGGCAGGCCGCCCGCGCGGCGCGAGTCCAGGTGCGGCGAGCCGAGCCCCTCGCGCAGCAGGCGCGAGAGCAGCAAGCCCTCCTCGTTGGTGGTGCCGGATCCCGCCAGCGCGGCCGTCCTGGCCCCCGCGCGCTTCAGCGTCGTGGCCGCCAGCTCGAGCGCGCGCTCCCACGGGACGGGCCGCAGCTGACCGCCGTCGCGCACGAGCGGGCGCGTGATGCGCTCGTCGACGTGGAAGGACTGGTACGCGAAGCGGCCCTTGTCGCACAGCCAGCCGTCGTCCACCTCGGGGTTCTCGCGCCCCAGTACTCGCAGCGCACGCTCGTCGCGAACGGTCACCGTGACGTTGCACTGGGAGGGGCACAGCGTGCACACCGAGCCGGCGTCCTCGATGTCCCACGGCCGCGCACGGAAGCGGTACGGGCGCGAGGTCAGGGCCCCGACCGGGCACAGCTCGACGATGTTTCCGGCGAACGGTGCGACGTACGGGTGGCCGTCGAAGGTCGCGACGTAGGAGTGGGCGCCGCGCTCGAGCAGCACCAGCTGGTAGTCCTCGGCGACCTCCTGGGAGAAGCGCACGCAGCGGTAGCAGAGGATGCAGCGCTCACGGTCGATCGCCACCAGCGGCGACAGCTCGAGCGGCTTGACGAAGTGGCGCTTGGGGTCGACGAAGCGCGAGATCCCGCTTCCCCAGCCGAAGGTGATGTCCTGCAGCGGGCACTCGCCGCCCTTGTCGCACACGGGGCAGTCGAGCGGGTGGTTGATGAGCAGGAACTCCACCACCGAGCGCTGCGCCGTCTTGACGCGGTCGGTCTGGGTGTAGACCACCATCCCGTCCTTGACCGCGGTCGAGCAGCCGGTCTGCAGCTTGGGGATGCCCTCGATCTCCACCAGGCACATGCGGCAGGCCCCGACGGGGGCGCCGAGCTTCGGTTCGTAGCAGAACACCGGGATCTCGACGTCGCCGTATTTGGCGGCGTCGACCAGCATCGAGTTCTCCGCCGCGGTCACCTCGCGGCCGTCGATCGTGAAGGAGATCATGCGCTGCGCCGGCCGCGGCATCTAGACCCCTAGGCGCGCTTCGCGCGCCCGTTCGATGTGGGCTTCGAACTCGTCGCGGAACTTCGCGATCATCGATCCGATCGGCATCGCCATCGCGTCGCCCAGCACGCACAGGCAGTTGCCGATGATGTGCTCCTGGACGGAGGCCATGATCTCGAGGTCCATCGGCGTGGCCTCTCCGGTCTCGATCCGTTCGAGCATCTTCACCGTCCAGTTGGTGCCCTCGCGGCAGGGCGTGCACTTGCCGCAGGACTCGTGGCGGTAGAACTTGGCCACCTTCAGCGCGACGTCCAGGATCGGGGTCGAGTCGTCCACCACGATCACGGCGCCGGAGCCGAGCATCGAGCCGGCCTTCGCCATCGAGTCGAAGTCGTAGGGGACGTCGAGGTCGGCCGCGGTCAGCACCGGCGAGGAGGATCCGCCCGGGAACCAGCACTTCACGCCGCGGCCTTCCGGGGGTCCGCCGGCGAGGTCGTAGATCAGCTCCCGCGAGGGCATCCCGAGCTCGATCTCATAGTTGCCCGGCCGCTGCACGTGGCCGGAGACCGAGACGAGCTTGGTGCCGGTCGAGTTCTGCACCCCGATCTCCGCGTAGCGCTGTCCGCCGAGCCGCACGATCGCGGGCACGGTGGAGAGGGTCTCGACGTTGTTGATCAGCGTGGGACCCTGGTAGAGGCCCTGGTTGGCCGGGAACGGGGGCTTCAGCCGCGGGTTTCCGCGCTTGCCCTCGAGCGAGTCCAGCAGCGCCGTCTCCTCGCCGCAGATGTACGCCCCGGCGCCGCGGTGGAGCACCAGCGAGAGCGAGTGGCGCGAGCCCAGGATGTCCTCGCCGATGTAACCCGCCGCACGGGCTTCGGCGATCGCCTGCTCGAGTGCACGGGCGGGCTCGACGTACTCGCCCCGGATGTAGATGAACGAGCGGCTCGCGCCGGCGGCGTAGGAGGCGATCACGAGCCCCTCGATCAGCATGTGGGGGTTCTTTTCGAGCAGTTCGCGGTCCTTGAAGGTGCCGGGCTCGGACTCGTCCGCGTTGCACACCAGGTAGCGCTCGATCGCCCCCTTCGGCAGGAACGAGATCTTCTTGCCCATCGCGAAGCCGGCGCCCCCGCGTCCCCGCAGCCCCGACGCTTCCAGCGAGTCGAGCACCTCCTGGGGCTCCTGGGCCAGGGCCTTGCGCAGCGACTCGTAGCCGCCCCGCTGCTGGTACACGTCGAGCGTGCGCAGCCCGGGGACGTCGATGCCGTCGAACAGCAAAAGGGGAGGGGCGGCCGCCATCTAGGAGCCTCCTCCGGGGGACTCGCCCGAGGACTCCCGCCCGCGCGGGTCGGCGACGGGGCGGCGCGAGAGGTGACGGTCGGGCAGCACGTCGCGCCCCTCACGGAGATCGTCGAGCAGGACGGGCACGTCCTCGAGGGCGAGGGGGCCGATGTAGGCGCCGTCCACGCTCGCCATCGGGGCGATGTCGCATGCGCCCAGGCACTCGAAGGAGCGCACGTTCGCGAGCTCGCCCGCCTGCGCGCTGAGGGCCGCGAACAGCTCGTCGGCGCCCCGCAGCGAGCAGGAGATGTTCGTGCACACGTACACGCTGTGGGCGGGCACCGGGTGCAGCTCGAGCATGTCGTAGAAGGTGGCCACCGATTCGAGGTAGGCGGGCGTCACCCGCATCACGCAGGCCACCTGCTGGAAGGCCTCCGGCGAGCACCAGCCGTGGAGGTCTTGGGCCGCCATCAGTGCTGGCAGTACAGCTGAGTGGCGGTCGGGGTAGTCGCCCATCCGCGCCTCGATCTCCTCGCGCAGCGAGGCCGGCACGTCCACCTGCTCGGGGTCGGGGATCAGGGCCGGATCCTTCTCCAGGTCGGCGGCCCGGTCCCAGCCGGGCGCGCGCGAGCCGTGCTCGAAGCGGTGCACCCGGGCGGGCTCCGGGCCGTAGGAGGACCCTCCCGGCGAGACGATCTGGCTGATCGGTGCGCCCTCCTCGCGGGCGCTCACCGGTCGATACCCCCGAGGATCGGGTCGAGCATCGCGACCGTGGCGATCATGTCGGCGATGTAGCTGCCCTTGACCATGTGCGCGAGCGCCTGGAGATTGACGAAGCTCGGGTCGCGCATGTGCACGCGGGCGGGCTTGGACGAGCCGTCCGAGCGCACGTAGCAGGCGAGCTCCCCGCGGGGGGACTCGATCGGCAGGTAGATCTCCCCCGGAGGCACCCGGAAGCCCTCGGTGACGAGCTTGAAGTGGTGGATCAGCGCCTCCATCGAGGTCGCGAGCTCGTGGCGCGGCGGCAGCGCCACCTTGCGATCGGTGGTTATGAAGGGTCCCTCGGGCAGCCCGTCGATCGCCTGCTCGATGATCTTCACCGACTCGTAGATCTCGGCCAGGCGGACGGCGAAGCGGTCGTAGTTGTCCCCGACGGTGCCGACCGGGATCTTGAAGTCGAAGTCCTCGTAAGAGCAGTAGGGGTCGGCCTTGCGCAGGTCCCAGGGGTGGCCGGCGGCGCGCAGCAGCGGCCCGGTCACGCCCAGCGACAGGAGCGTCTCGGCGTCCAGCGGGCACGTCCCGCGCAGCCGCTGCAGCACGATCTCGTTGGAGTTGAGGATGTCGCCGTATTCGTCCGCCCGCGCGGGCATCTGCCGCAGGAACTCGCGCAGCTTGCGCTCGAAGCCCCGCGGGATGTCCTCGAAGACCCCACCGACCTGGAAGTAGCGCGTGTGCATGCGCTGTCCGGAGGACATCTCGAACAGGTCCAGGATCAGCTCCCGCTCGCGCAGGCAGTAGAGGAAGATCGAGACGGCGCCGAGGTCGAGCGCGCTCGTTCCCAGCCAGATCAGGTGCGAGGCGATGCGGTTCAGCTCGAGGTGGATGACGCGCAGATACTGGCCCCTGGGGGGCACCTCCACCTCGGCGAGCGCCTCGACGGCCGAGCAGTAGGCCATCGCGTTGAAGTAGTAGGCGAGGTAGTCCATCCGCTCGATCACGGGGATCACCTTCCAGTAGGACTTGTCCTCGGCGGTCTTCTCGATGCCGGTGTGCACATAGCCGACGATCGGTTTGAGGTCTCGCACGATCTCGCCCTGGAGCGTCACCAGCAGGCGCAGGACCCCGTGTGTGGCGGGGTGGTGGGGCCCGAAGTTGAGCGTCAGCAGCTCGTCGTGGGTCTCCTCGGCGCCGACCTGCGCGATCTGCTCCTCGATCGGCGAGAGCGTGATGCTCTGCTCGCCGCGCCGGTACTCGGAGAGGGCTGCCGCGCCGGCCTCGCTCGCACTCGGGTCGCTCACGCGCCGCCGCCGCTCGTGCTGCGCTCGTTGAAGGTGAACCTGACCGGTTCGCCGCCGACGGGAAAGTCACGCCGCAGCGGATGGCCCTCGTAGTCCTCGGGCATGAGGATGCGGCGCAGGTCGGGGTGACCGCGGAATACGACCCCGAACATGTCGTAGACCTCGCGCTCCTGATGGTCGGCCGTCGGCCAGCCGGGTCCGTCCTCGCCGTCCGGGTAGACGGA
This sequence comes from uncultured Solirubrobacteraceae bacterium, assembly GCA_963846255.1. GTDB lineage: Bacteria > Actinomycetota > Thermoleophilia > Solirubrobacterales > Solirubrobacteraceae > Palsa-744. The sequence goes on along the minus strand of CAWJVE010000002.1, from coordinate 1,248,103 downwards.
GTCGACCTCCGGCTCCTCGCTGCGAAGCATCAGCTTCACCGTGATGCGGTCCACGCGGCTCATGTCGAGTAGCTCGTAGACCACGCCCAGTCGCGGCTCGTGCGGATAGTGGTCCACGCCGTGGACGCTGCAGAGGAAGCCATATCCGCGGCCGCGCAGGTGGGCGAGCACCGCCCGCACGCGCTGCGGCTCGATCGTCAGGGTGGCGCGCCCGCGGAAGAAGACCGTGTCGGTGACGGGGCTGCCCGCGGCGGCCCCCGATCCGGCTCCCTCGGCCACCCGCAGCTCCCGGGCGATGAGCTCGAGGCCGGTGGCGTCAGGCAAGGTGTTCCCTCTCGGGCGGGACGCTCCCAGCTGCGCCGCGGCGGTCCTCGGCTCCGGGCTCGGGCAGCACCTCCTCGGTGCCGCGCGCCCCGTAACGCTCACGCCAGCCCATGTCGGGGTCGTCCTGCACCATCTTGCGCAGCTTCAGGACGCCGTGCATCAAGCCCTCCGGGCGCGGCGGGCAGCCCGGCACGTAGACGTCGATCGGCAGGAACTTGTCGGCCGGGACGAGCGCGTAGTTGTTGAACACCCCCATCGAGCTGCAGCAGGCGCCCATCGAGATCGCCCACTTCGGCTCGAGCATCTGGTCGTAGAGCCGGCGGATGATGGGGGCCATCTTGACTGACACACGGCCCGCAAGGATGATCAGGTCCGCCTGCCGGGGCGAGGCCCTGAAGGCCTCGTAGCCGAACCGCGCGATGTCCATCCGCGGGCCCGCTGCGTGGAACTGCTCCATCGCGCAGCAGGCGAGTCCGAAGGCGAGCGGGAAGAAGGAATTCGAGCGCGCCCACGCGACCGCTTTGTCGAGGCTCGTCGTGAGCACGCGTTCGTGAACGTGGCGTTCGAGCTCGTCTCCTTCGAGCATCTCGGCGCCGCGCAGGTGGGCGGGCTGGTTGATTCCGAGCAGCTCGTTCCCGCGCAGCAGCTGGCGCGAGTTGAGCCGGCTCACCAGCGGGCGCTCCTGATCGCCGCCCGCATCCGGCGGCGCCAGCGGCTCGCGTTTCACTTCCAATCCAGAGCCCCCCTCCGCCACACGTAGACGAATGCGACGAACAGCAGGGCGATGAACACGATCGTCTCGAGGAGCGCGTAGCTGCCGAAGGAGCGCAGCTCGACCGCGATCGGGTAGAGGAAGATGACCTCGATGTCGAACAGGATGAACAGCATCGCGATCAGGTAGAAGCTGATCCCGAAGCGAAGCCCCCGCTTGATCTCCGAGGGCAGACCGCACTCGTACGGCTCGTGCTTTTCGGCCGCCACGCGGCGTGGGCCGAGCACCGAGTTGAGATATACGAAGGTGGTTCCTACCGCCCCGCCGAGAACGAGGAAAACGATCGCCGGGAGATAGCTTCTCAGCACCTCGGGTGTTTATATCACTGCTTGTGGCAGGGTGTTACATAGTGGCAATCGGCTCGAGACCGTCCGGTGAATGAGGCCGTCGTCGCCGGTGCGCTGACGGTCGCGGCGCTCAACCTGGTGGCTGCCGTGCTGGGCAGCTGGGCGTGGTGGACGGGGGACGTGCGCGCCGGGGTGGGCCGCGCCTTCTGGGTGGCGCTGCGCGTCGGCCAGGGCAGCGCCGTGGCCCTGGCGATCGCGCTCGCCTCGCTCGCGGCCGCCGGCCACCACTCCAGCGAAGGCCTGTTCTACCTGTACGCCCTGCTGCCCCTGGCGGTGGCGTTCGTGGCCGAGCAGCTGCGCGCGCTCTCGGCCCAGGCGGTGCTCGACCAGCGGGGCCTGCAGGAGGCGGCCGAGGTCGGCTCCCTGCCGGAGTCCGAGCAGCAGCTGGTCGTCGTCGAGGTGCTGCGTCGGGAGCTCGGGGTGATGACCATCTCGGCCTACGTGGTCGCCGGGCTGGCCCTGCGCGCAGCCTCCACCGCCCACGGATTCTGAGGAGGTCCGCGGGGTGGTGCCCGCGAGGCCCCGGGCCGCGGGTACTTTCGCCGGCGGCGGGGGGCCGAGGCGGCAGCGGGATTCCGGGGCCTCGGCGGTCGATATATTCCCCGCGCATGAAGCTCGCCGTGACCACGGTCCTACTGGTGTGCGCCACGGCGCTGTCGGCCTGCGGATCCCAGGGCGTCCAGCTGAAGAAGAGCAACCCCTACTACCAGGGTGCCGTGCTGTTCCGCGAACACTGCTCGGGCTGCCACACGTTGGCCGCCGCCGGCGCGCAGGGCTCGGCCACCAGCATCACCAACCGCGTCAAGACCGAGGGGCCGAACTTCAACATCCGCAAGGAGAAAGTCGAACAGGTGCTCTACGCGCTGCGCAACGGCGGCTTCTCTGGAGCGATCATGCCGCAGAACATCGTCGTCGGGCAGCAGGCGCAGGCGGTGGCCGAATTCCTCGCGAAGTACTCCGGTCGCGACGCCCAGCACGTCCCGTCGACCGAAATCACGCTGTCCGACAAGTAGGCCGCGCTCGCGTCTGAAGCGGTGCTCGACCTCAAGCGCATCCGCGAGGACCCCGACGGCGTGCGTGCCGCCCTGGCCCGCCGCGGGGAGGACTGCGTCGCCGAGCTAGAGCAGGTGATTCGCCTCGACGCCTCCAGGCGCTCGCTGCTGCCCGAGCTGGAGGGCCTGCGGGCGGAGCAGAACGAGGCCAACGCGCGCATCCGCTCGGCCTCGGACCCGGCCGAGCGCGAGCGTGAGATCGGGGCCATGCGGACGGTCGCCGCCCGCGTGAAGGAGCTCGAGCAGCAGCTGGCCGCGGTCGAAGAGGAGCTGGGCGCCGCGCTGGCGCCGCTGCCCAACCTCCCCGACCCGACCGCGGCGCCGGGGCCGGAGGATGAGCTCGTACGCGAGGTGGGCTCCCCGCGGGAGCTCGGCTTCCCGCCCCGCGACCACCTCGAGCTGGCGGGCCCGCTGATCGACATGGAGCGCGGCGCCAGGCTGTCGGGGACCCGCTTCGCGTATCTGCGTGGATCGCTGGTGATGCTCGAGCTGGCACTCGTGCGCTGGGCCCTGGAGCTGCTCGCGGGTCACGGATTCGAAGCGGTGATCCCGCCGGTGTTGGTGCGCGAACGGGCGCTGTTCGGCACCGGCTTCCTGCCCGACACCGAGCAGCAGATCTACCGGCTGCCCGAGGACGACCTGTACCTGGTGGGCACCTCCGAGGTGGCCCTTGCCTCGCTCCACGACGGCGAGATCCTGGACGCCGAGCAGCTGCCCCTGCGCTACGCCGGCTTCTCGCCCTGCTTCCGGCGCGAGGCCGGCGCCGCGGGCAAGGACACGCGCGGCATCTTCCGCGTGCACCAGTTCGACAAGGTCGAGATGTTCAGCTTCGTGGAGCCGGAGGACTCGCCCGCCGAGCACGAGCGGATCCTGGCGATCGAGGAGCAGGTGCTGGCGGCGCTGGAGCTGCCCTACCGGGTGGTGAACATCGCCGTCGGCGAGCTCGGCAACTCGGCGGCCAAGAAGTTCGACTGCGAGGTGTGGCTGCCCAGCCAGGAGCGCTACCGGGAGCTGACCTCGTGCTCGAACACGACCGACTATCAGGCCCGCCGCCTGAACATCCGGGCCCGCCGCGAGCGCCCCGGGGGCGGGCGCTCGGTCGAGACCGTGCACACGCTCAACGGCACCGCCGTGGCGGTCGGGCGCACGATCCTGGCGCTGCTCGAGAACGGCCAGCAGCAGGACGGGTCGGTGCAGCTGCCCGCCGTGCTCGTGCCGTTCGGCGCGCCGGCTCGGATCGACGTCGCCTCCGGTTAGCTGAGCTGCTGGTGCCGCGTTTCAGGCGCCGCTGCGGCCGGCGCCCGCCCCTGTGCCTCAGCGGACGTGCAGCAGTACCGAGCGCGCGGGGCCGTGCGGGGTGGTGAGCGTCAGGCGGTAGGTGCCCGGCGCCAGCGGTCCGGTGGTGAGTTTGCCGCTGTCGTGACCGCTGGTGGCGGCGATCGTGGTGCTGCGGCGCAGCGTGTGCCAGTGCGTGTGGTGGTGGGCGGTGGTCTTGCGCGAGAGCGTCACGTGGACGTGCACGGGGGCGCTGGCGGTGAAGGTGAAGGCGAGCTCGGAGAGGTGATGGCGGGCGGCACCGGCCGCGGTGGCAGGGCTGAGGGCGAGGGCGGAGATCGTGCCGTTGCCGGCCGTCGTGGCCGATTCTTCTTCTTCTTCGTTTTCGCCTTCATCTTCGCCCGGGTCGGGCGAGCCGGGGGGTTCGCCGCTGACCGGTCCCGGTGAGCCGACCGGAGGGCTGCCGCCGACGGAGCCGCCCCCGCCTTCGGAGCCGGGGGTTCCTTCTTTGCCGCTGCCCGGCTGGGGCTCGAAGGCGCCCAGCCCGGCGGGCGTGCCCAGCCCCGACGGACCGTCGTAGCCGCTGCCGGCGAGACAGATCCGGTGGCTGGAGCAGGCGGCTGCCTCCTGTTCGATGGTGCACCCCGAGAGCCCGTTGGAGGTGTTGAACGGTGCGGAGCATTCCCCGTTGGAGCCGGAGGTGACGTCGTGCAGCGCCGCCGGGGTCGTGAGCGCGTTCGCGTACAGCGTGGAGGCGGGATAGGAGACGCCGCCACTGCCGCCCGCGAGGGCGAACACCGAAGCGATGATGGGCGAGGCGAGGCTCGTGCCGCCGAGCGTGCACCAGTGCAGCACGTGTTTGGTTTTGCCTTCCGTGTAGCTCGTTTCGCATTCGGAGCTGGTCGAGTCCGACACGGCCACACCGGTGTAGGGGTCGGCGTCGGCTGAGATGTCCGCCACCGCCCGCGTCCCGGAGCACCCCACAGCCGACCAGTTCGCCAGCGACAGCTGCCAGCTGGGGGCTCCGAAGATCGTGCTGCAGCCGCCGCCGCCGGCGCCGTCCCCGTTCCAGATCGTCTCGCCCGACCAGGAGCCGCCGGCGCCGAGTTTCAGGCGCGTGCCACCGACGGCCACCACGTGGGGGGAGGCGGCGGGAAATTCGACCGCGCCGAGCCCGGAGTTCCAGTCGAGGTAGCCGTTGTCGCCGGCCGAGGCCGTGATCACGGTGCCGGCGTGGTCGAAGGGCCCGGCGGCCTCGTGGGCCGTGGTGCCTTCCTCGGGGCCGCCGTAGGAGTTGGAGATCTCGCTCGCGCCCAGGCTCTCGGCGGCGTGCTCGGCGGCTTCGAGATCCAGGTCGACCGGTTCGGTGGCCTCGACCAGGACCACCTGGCAGGACTGGCAGACCGAGTGGGCGGTCTCTATGTCGAGGGAGATCTCGAGTCCCCAGCCGGTGGCTTCTGCGGCGTTTTCGGCTTCGGCTTTGCTGCCCGAGCGCGCCGTTTCTAGTTCGGCGAGGGTTTTCGGGAACGGCAGGTTGCTCGTTTCGCCGTGCTGGTTGACCTGCTTGAAGCAGCCGTTCGCGGTCGTGCACGAGGGCAGCGAGAAGGCTTCGTCAAAGGTGCGCAGGTCGGTTTCCGCGGCCGGGTCGTTGTAGGCGTCCACGATCGCGATCGTCTGGGACGTGGGCGCGCTGGTGGGGAGCGAGTAGGCCGCGTGGAGGTCCTGGGGGCGAAGTCCGAAGTCGCCCGCGGCGGGGGACGGGGCGTCGGGCTGGCGGGTCGCCGACAGCCCCAGTGGGTGCAGGTGGGCGGCGGCGGCGGCGGAGCGGGCCACCAGGACGCTCGCCATGCAGCTCGCCTCGCCCGGGGGCGGGGTCTCGCAGACCCTTCTGGTTTCGTATTCGCCCGCGGGGAGGGGGGTGGCGGTAGCGGCCGCGGCCGGCCCTTCGGCACGCGCGCTGACCGTTCCGGCGAGCAGGGCAGCGCCGGCCCATATGAGCGCGAACAGGAGTGGGCGTGCGGTCGCGACCGCACGTCGGATGTCGAAGGGGCGAGAGTGCACGCTCAGGCGCTTGGTCGGCCGCCGCGCCGCCACACTTGAGCGAAATGGCCCCGTGACGGCCCGATGGGCGGACGCCGGGGGCTCCCGTAACGGGATCATCACAGTCTGGTCACGGCTTGCTCACGAGCCTCGGCGGGGCTGGCGGAATCATCTTCATCGCCGGCCAGCGGCCGCGGCCCGACCAGCCTCGGTAGCGCATGGAGGGAGGAGCGCCGGCCAGTGCAGTGCGCACAGAACGGGGCGGCCCCCAGACGCCGCCCCGTTCGTCAACTACGCTGTCGAGCGGGTCATGTCGAGCTCGTTCGGGTTCCTGATCGCGAGGAACCCGCCGTCACGCACGGTGGGCGTGCTGACCGCGGGGGCGCTGGTCGCGCTGTGCACGCTGATCGTGTACGCCCTCGCCGGGCTCGCGCCGGTGGTGTCGCTGTCGGTGATCTACCTCCCCGCGGTGCTGCTGGTGTCGATCACCTGGGGGGCGTGGCTTGGGCTGTTGACGGGCGTGATGAGCGCCGCTGCATTTGACTTCTTTCACCTGCCCCCCGTCGGCCGGTTGACGATCAACGACTCCAGGTTGTGGGTGGCGCTGGCGGCGTTCATCGTGGTCGCGGCACTGGCGAGCTCCGTCGCCGAGATCGCACGGACGAGCACCCGCGATGCCGAAGACCGCCGGCGCGAGGCGGATCTCGCCGCCGAGCTGGCGCGGCTGCTGCTGTCGGGTAACAGCCTCGAGGAGGCTTTGCCGACGGTTGCGGCGCGGGTGGCGGGGGCGCTGGGCCTGCACTCGGCGGCGATCGAGATGACCGGCCTGGCGGGTGACGAGCGCAGGATCGCGTTTCCCCTGCGCGACGGCCCGGACACGATCGGGACGCTCCTGGTGGGGGCGGACTCGCCCCCCGGCAGCCTGCGGCGCCTGAGAGAGAGCGTCGTGCCCTCGCTGGAGGCGATCCTCAACTCCGCGCTCGAGCGCGAGCGGCTGATGGCCGGCGCGGTTGACGCCGCCGCCCTGCGCCGCGCCGACAACGTCAAGACCGCCCTGCTGCGGTCGGTCTCACACGACCTGCGCTCGCCGCTGACGGCGATCTCGGCCGCGGCCGAGGCGCTGCAGTCGCACTCGCTCTCGCCGGAGGAGCGGGCCGACATGGTGTCGGTGATCGCGGGCGAGAGCCGCCGCCTGTCGCGGTTGATCGAGAAGCTGCTCGAGCTCTCGCGGCTGCAGGCCGGCGCCGCTCCGCCGCGGCGGGACTGGTGCTCGGTTGAGGAGCTGCTCGGCGAGGCGGTCGCAGAGCTGAGGGGCGAGGAGGGGCGTTTCAGTCTGTCCGTCGATCCCGAGCTCCCTCTCCTGCGCCTCGACCCGGCCCAGATGGCGCGCGCTTTCGTGAACGTGCTCGACAACGCCCGCCGTCACTCTGGTGGGCACCCGGTGTCGGTGCGTGCCCGGGCCGTGCGGGGCCTCCCCGGAGGCCGTCGCCCGCCCGGTCCCGAGGGGCGGGTCGATGCCTCGCGGGCGGAGCCTCGACCGGGTGAGCGGATCGTGATCCGGGTCGTGGACCGCGGCCCGGGCATTCCTCCCGGGCAGCTCGAGGAGGTATTCCAGCCGTTCTACCGCGCGGCCGGCTCCGCCGACCACAGCGGTTCCGGGTTGGGGCTCGCGATCGCGAGGGGGTTCACCGAGGCTAACGGCGGGACCCTGCATGTCGAGTCGCTGCCGGGCCAGGGATCCACGTTTGTGTTCGAGCTGCCGCTGGCGGGAACGCTCGAGCCGGACGCCTCGCCGCAACTCGAGACCGTCCCGGGGCAGGTATCGCTGTTCGGCGGCGACGACGGTGCGTCCGGTGCGGTCGCCGAGCCTCCGTCCGCGGACGTGGGCGAACGGACGCCCTCGGGCGTCGGCTAGCGCGCCGTGGACGTCGGGGGTGCAGAGCCGGCAGCCGCGCCGGCGCGGGTGCTCGTCGTCGACGACGAGCCGCAGATCCTGCGCGCGTTGAAAGTGGTCCTGCGCGACGCAGGCTTCGAAGCGGTGGCCGCGGAAAACGCGGCCGAGGCGCTGGACATCGCTTCGCTGCGACCGCCCCAGGCCGCGATCGTCGACCTGGTCCTGCCCGACGAAGACGGGGTGGCCCTGACACGCCGGCTGCGGGAGTGGAGCGAGATCCCGATCCTGGTGCTGTCGGCCGTCGGTGAGGAGGAGGAGAAGGTGAGGGCGCTGGAGGCCGGCGCCGACGACTACGTCACGAAGCCGTTCGGGGCGAGGGAGCTGGTGGCGCGCCTGCAGGCCGCGCTGCGGCGCAGCGCCCCGACCGAGGACGAGCCCAAGGTGGTGGTGGACGGCCTGGAGATCGACCTCGCGGCCCGCCTGGTGCGGCGGGATGCCGAGCCGGTGCACCTCACCCCGATCGAGTTCGACCTGCTTCGGGCGCTGGTGCGCAATCGCGGGCGTCTGCTGACACACCGCGCGCTGCTGCGGGAGGTATGGGGCCCCGGCTACGAGGAGGACATCCAGCCGTTGCGCACGCACATCGCGCGGCTGCGCGCGAAGATCGAGCCGCACGGCGCCTCCGATCCGCGGCTGATCGTCACCGAGCCGGGCGTGGGCTATCGCTTCGCGGCCTGACGGTCTGAGGGCCTGACGGTCCAACGGTCTGCGGGCGCCCGAAGGGCCGGCCCGGGCGGGGCGATGGCGCCTTCACGAAATCGTTATGCATCGGGGGGTGATCGTAATGAGACCGTGACGTGCGGTCGCGAATAGTGAAGGGGTGGACATCCTCGCAATCGCACTCGGGGTCGCGCTGTTCGCGATCCTGCTCGCCCTTGTCGAGGGGATCGACCGCATATGAGCGTCGACGTCACACCCGCCTTCTTCGTCGCGCATATGAGTGGTGCCGACTTCTTCGGGCTGATCGTGACAGTGCTCGTGATCGGTTACCTGTTCTACGCGCTGATCCGCGGGGAGAAGCTCTGACCGCGCCGGGTCGCGGGCAGGGGGTATGAGCGCATGACGTTCCTCGGCTGGCTCACGATCGTCCTGTTCGTGGTCATCCTGACCGCGCTGGCGATGCCGCTGGGCGGTTACCTGGCGCGCGTCTACACGGGTGAGCGTGTGTGGCTGACGCCGATCTTCACCGGGCCCGAACGGCTGCTCTATCGGGTACTGCAGGTGGATACCGAGCGCGAGCAGGACTGGAAGCAGTACGCAAAAAGCCTGATCATCTTCTCGCTCGCGGGCTGGCTGCTGCTGTACCTGATCCTGCGCACGCAGACCAACCTCTGGAACTGGACGGGCCTGAACCCCCAGGGCTTCAAATCCGCGCCCTGGGACGTGACGTTCAACACCGCCTCGTCGTTCATGACGAACACGAACTGGCAGTTCTACGGCGGCGAGACCACCTTGAGTTACTTCAGCCAGATGGCCGGGCTGACGGTGCAGAACTGGCTCTCGGCCGGCGTCGGGATCGTCGTGGCGGTCGCGCTGATCCGCGGGATCGTCTCGCGCAGCGGCAAGAGCATCGGCAACTTCTGGGTCGACCTGGTGCGCACGATCCTGTACGTGCTGGCACCGATCACCATCGTCGCCGCGATCGTGCTCGTCTCCCAGGGGGCGATCCAGAACGTCTCCGGCTACCTGCTGGCGCACACGGTCACCGGCCTGACCCAGCACATTGCGATGGGCCCGGTGGCCTCGCAGGAGGCGATCAAGGAGCTGGGCACCAACGGCGGTGGCTTCTTCAACGTCAACTCCGCCCACCCGTTCGAGAATCCGAACGGTTTCACCAATTTCTTCGAGATGCTGCTGGTGCTGGTGATCCCGGCGGCGCTCGTGTTCACCTACGGGCGCATGACCGGCAACCGCCGCCAGGGCTACACGATCTTCGGCGTGATGATGTTCATGTTCCTCGGCGCTGTGATCGTCGCCTACGTGGCCGAGGCCCACGGCTCGCCCGCGCAGCACGCCGTGGGTCTTCACACCCACGCGATCGCGGGCTCCTCCGGGGGCAACATGGAAGGCAAGGAGCAGCGCTTCGGGATCGCCGGCTCGGCGCTGTTCGACGTCGTCACGACCGTCACCTCCTGCGGCGCGGTCAACAGCGCGCTGGAGTCCTTCACCGGTATCGGCGGGGCCGTGCCGTTCGCCAACCTGTCGGCCAGCGAGGTGATCTTCGGCGGTGTCGGCACCGGGCTGTACTCGATCCTGCTGTACGTCCTGCTGGCCGTGTTCATCGGCGGCCTGATGGTGGGGCGTACGCCCGAGTGGCTGGGCAAGAAGCTCGAGGCGAGGGAGATCAAGCTGGCGGGGCTCGCGATCCTGATCACCCCGCTGGCTGCGCTGCTGTGTACGGCCAGCGGCGTGGCGACGAAGGCCGGTCGCTCCTCGATCGCCGAAGTCGCCACCTCGAAAGCGGGCGGCCACACGCCGCAGGGGTTCTCGGAGACCTTCTACGCCTACCTCTCACAGGCCAACAACAACGGCTCGGCCTTCGCCGGCTACACGGGCTTCATCCAGCCCAACGCCGGCAACGCGGGGTCGCACGGGATCACGCTCGCCGACCTGCTCGGCGCCTTCGACATGCTAGTCGCGCGCTACGCGCCGATCCTGTTCGCGCTGGCGGTCGCAGGTGCGCTGGCCGGTAAGCGCGTCACGCCGGCGGGCCTGGGCACGATGCGCACCGACAACCCGACCTTCGCGGTGCTGCTCATCGGCGTGATCGTCCTCGTCGGCGCGCTGACGTTCTTCCCCGCCCTGCTGCTCGGACCGATCGTGCAGGGCCTGACCGGACACCTCTACTAGGCCATGCGTCGCGACATCGTCACCTCATTGATCGGGATCCTCGTGTTGACGCTGCTGCTCGGGATTGCCTACCCGCTGGCGATCACCGGTGTGGCCCAGGTGGCCTTTCCCGGCAACGCAAACGGGCAACAGGTGAAGATCGGGCATCAGCTGATCGGCTCGAAGATCATCGGGCAGAGCTTCGCGCGGCCCGTGATCGGCGAGAACGGGAAGCCCAAGGAAGAAGAAGGCGAACTCGTCACCGAACCGGTGCCCGCCTACTTCCAGAGCAGACCGTCCGCGACCGAAGACGGCGCCTACAACGCGGCCGCCAGCACCTTCTCCAACCGCGGCCCCAACAGCACCCGCACGGCCGAAGCGGACGCCGAAAACATCAAGGCGTACCTGGCCCTGAACACCGCTCCGGGCGGGCGTAGATACGACCGCGCCCTGACCGTGGGGCACATCCCGGTCGACGCCGTCAACACCTCAGCGTCCAACCTCGACCCTGAAATCTCGAAGGCCAACGCCTGGATCCAGGCCTATCGCGTGGCCGCCGTGAGGGGCCTGTCGCTGGGGACGGTGGACGGGCTGATCGCGAGCTACACGTCGGCGCGCGGACTGGGCTTCTCCGGTGAGGAAGGCGTCAACGTGCTCGAGCTCAACCTCGCCCTCAACCGGCTGTCAGCGTCGAGGCCCCGGACGCTGGTGATCAAATGAGCGCCCAGCCCCAGCCCGCGCATGAACGCCAGGCGGTCTCACTGTTCCGGCGCGAGATCGTGGGTCCCGCCCTGTGGGACAGCGTCAAGAAGCTCGACCCGCGCGTGCAGATCCGCAACCCGGTGATGTTCGTGGTCGAGATCGGCTCGGTGATCACAACCGTGACCTGGCTGATCCAGGTGTTCGGCGGCAAGCCCCTCGGAGGCGGCAACGAGCCGGCCTGGTACACGTTCGTGATCGCCTTCTGGCTGTGGCTGACGGTGATCTTCGCGAACATGGCCGAGGCCTTCGCCGAGGGACGCGGGCGGGCCCAGGCGGACACGCTGCGCTCGATGCGCAAGGAGACCGTCGCGCGGATGCGTGACGGCTCCACCAGGCCCGCTGCCGAGCTCGAACGGGGCGATGTCGTGGTCGTCCCGGCGGGCGAGCTGATCCCTGGTGACGGAACCGTGATCGAGGGCATCGCCACCGTCGACGAGTCCGCGATCACCGGCGAGTCAGCGCCCGTGGTCAGGGAGTCCGGGGGCGACCGCAGCGCGGTCACCGGCGGCACGCGTGTGACCTCGGACGAGATCGTCGTGGAAATCACACAGGAGCCGGGCAAATCGTTCCTGGACCGGATGATCGCGCTCGTAGAGGGCGCCGAACGGCGCAAGACGCCCAACGAGATCGCGCTGAACATCCTGCTCGCCGCGCTGACGCTGATCTTCGTGATCGTGGTGGCGACGCTGCGCCCGTTCGGTCTGTTCGCGGGCACCCCGATCTCCGAGACGACGCTGATCGCGCTGCTGATCGCTCTGATCCCGACCACGATCGGGGCGCTGCTGTCGGCGATCGGGATCGCCGGGATGGACCGGCTTGTGCGCCGCAACGTGCTCGCCCTCTCCGGGCGTGCGGTCGAGGCCTCCGGCGACGTGGACGTGCTGCTGCTCGACAAGACCGGCACGATCACGATCGGCAATCGGCTCGCTTCGGAATTCATCCCGATGCCGGGGGTACCCGAGTCCGAGCTGGCCGAGGTGGCTCAGCTGGCGTCGCTGGCCGACGAGACCCCCGAGGGCCGCTCGATCGTCGTGCTCGCCAAGCAGTACGGGATCCGCGAGCACGACATGGCCACGCTGCAGGCGGAGTTCGTCCCCTTCACGGCGCAGACGAGGATGAGCGGGGTGGACCTCGACGGCCGCCGCCTGCGCAAGGGCGCCGGCGACGCGATCGTGGAGCTGGTACGCCGCGAAGGCGGATCGCCGCCGCCGGAGCTGCAGGCCGAGCTCGACCGCATCGGCCGCGAGGGCGGCACGCCGCTGGCCGTGGCCCGCGACAACCAGGTACTCGGCGTGATCTACCTCAAGGACACGATCAAGGAGGGCATGAAGGTCCGCTTCGACCAGCTGCGCGCGATGGGCATCACCACCGTGATGGTGACCGGCGACAACCGCCTGACCGCCGCGAAGATCGCCGAAGAGGCGGGGGTGGACGACTTCCTGGCCGAAGCCACCCCGGAGCGCAAGCTCGACCTGATCCGTGAGCAGCAGCTGGAGGGACGCCTGGTGGCAATGACCGGCGACGGCACCAACGACGCCCCCGCGTTGGCCCAGGCGGACGTCGGCGTGGCGATGAATACCGGCACCCAGGCCGCGCGTGAGGCGGGCAACATGGTCGACCTCGACTCCAACCCGACGAAGCTGATCGAGATCGTCGAGGTGGGCAAGCAGCTGCTGATCACCCGCGGCGCGCTGACGACCTTCTCGATCGCCAACGACGTCGCCAAGTACTTCGCCATCCTGCCGGCGATCTTCGTCACCACCTGGGCCGCCACCCCCGGCGGCCAGAGCCCGCTGCACGTGCTCAACGTGATGGACCTCGGCTCGCCCCGCTCGGCGATCATCTCGGCGATCATCTTCAACGCGATCGTGATCCCACTGCTGATCCCGCTCGCGCTGCGGGGGGTGCGCTACCGGCCGATCGGCGCGAGCGCCCTGCTGCAGCGGAACCTTCTGATATACGGCCTCGGCGGGATCATCGCGCCGTTCATCGGGATCAAGCTGATCGACCTGATCGTCCACAACCTGCTCGGGGGATAACCTCAGAGCGCCGCTCCACCACCCACCGATCCTTCTATGAACGAGGACCTAGCGACCCGCTCCGAGGTACCGGCCGTCACGGCCGGAGCCCGACGTACCGGTCGCCTGAAGGTCTTCATCGGGATGGCCGCAGGTGTCGGCAAGACCTACCAGATGCTCTTGGAGGGACACGCCGACCTGGAGGCCGGGCGCGATGTCGTGATCGGCTTCCTGGAGACCCACGGGCGCGCCGAGACCGCCAAGCTCGCCCAGGGCCTGCCGATGATCCCGCGCCGGCGGGTCAGCTACCGCGAGACCGTGATCGAAGAGATGGACCTGCCGGCCGTCCTGGCGCGGGCGCCGGAAGTGTGCCTGATCGACGAGCTGGCCCACACCAACGCCCCGGCCGTCGAGCACGCCAAGCGCTACGAAGACGTCGAGGAGGTGCTCGCTGCCGGGATCGACGTGCTCTCGACGGTCAACGTCCAGCACCTGGAGTCGCTCAACGACCAGGTCACCGAGCTCTCGGGAGTGCGGGTCCGCGAGACGATCCCCGACGCAGTCGTCGCGCGCGCGGACGAGGTGGTGCTCGTCGACCTCACCCCGGAGGCGCTGCTGGAGCGGCTGCGGGCCGGGAAGGTCTACCCCCGTGAGCGCATCGATGCGGCGCTGAACAACTTCTTCCGCATCGAGAACCTGTCGGCCCTGCGCGAGGTCGCCCTGCGCCAGGTCGCACAGGAGGTGGGGGCCAAGCGCCGGCCCTCGGAAGTCGTCTCCTCGCGCGAGGAGAGCCTCGCCGAGGGCACGCCGCAGGCGATCGGAGAGCGGTTGCTGGCGCTGGTGGAGCCGTATCCGGGAGCGCAGCGGCTGGTGCGCCGCGCGTGGCGCTCGGCCCAGCGTCTGAACGCCGACCTCGACGTGCTGTGGGTGCGCCGGCCGGGCCAGCGCCTGGAGGAGGACAACGAGCGCTCGCTGACCGCGCTGCGACAGCTGGCGGCGATCCTGGGGGCGAAAATGTACGAGGAGGAATCGGACGACGTCGCGGCGGCGGTGGCCGACTTCGCGGCGCGGCAGGGCACCACCTACATCCTGCTCGGGCGGTCCCGTCCCGCGCGCGGGGTGGGGCGCATCCGCACGCCGCTCCCCCAGCGCCTGATGGCGCGCCTGCCCGGCGTCGACGTGCGGATCGTCGCCGACCGCGCGGTGCGCGCGAACGGCGAGGCCCGGATCGCGGCCCCGGGGGTGTGACATGAGCGTCCTGGCGGTCGTCGGGATCGCGATCGCGGCCGTTCTGATCGGGGTCGCGGGCGGCTACTGGGCGACCCCTCATCGCCGCCGCGTGAAGCGCACGGCCCCGACGGCGGTCAGAAGGATCCTGCTGCCCTTCACCGGACAGGCCATCTCCAGGCGCTCGTTCGAGGCCGCGGTCCGCCTGGCGAAGGCCGAGAACGCCGTGATCATGCCGGCCTTCCTGGCGACCGTGCCGATGAACCTGCCCCTGGACACGGCCCTGCCGGCGCAGTGCGCGCGCGGGATGCCGCTGCTGGAGGCGATCGAGCAGCGGGCCACCGTCCAGGGCGTGCCGGTGGACTCGCGCATCTCCCGCGGGCGCTCCTCGCGCGACGCCCTCCGGAAACTGATCGAAGCCGAGCACTTCGATCGCATCATCGTCTCGGCCGACGAAGACCCCCATTCGGGGCTCACCTACGAGGACCTGCGCTGGATGCTGGAGCGGGTTCCCGCCGAGATCATGATCCTGAGGCCCGCCCCCGAGGACACCCGTCGCATCTCCCTGGAGGCCGTCGGAGGGCATTTCTGAGCGGCGTCCGCCGCCCCAGGGGCGGCCGCTCAACACCTACGTCGCGCCCGGAGGGGCGACCGGCGCTGGAGCGGGCTGGCGGCGGGCGATCCAGCGGATCCCGGGGATCTCGCTGGCGCCATGCACGATGATCGAGCAGAACACCGTCAGCGCGGCGAGGTCGAAGATGCGCTCGGCGCCGTGCACTCCCCGGGAGAGGATCAGCAGCGAGAAGGTGATCGTGGCTACACCCTTCGGGCCGAACCACGACATGAAGATCTTGTCCGGGCGCGGGACCCTGGTTCCGGCCAGCGCGGCGAAGATCGCGATCGGCCTGGCGAGCAGCAGCGTGCCCACCATCACTCCGACCCCGCCCCAGCCGTCGAGCAGGAGCTCGTGCACGGTGAACAGCGAACCGAACACGGTGAAGATCCCGAGCTTGACGATCTCGACGACCTCCTCGCCGTTCTCGGCGAAGCACACGCGCAGGTCCTCGCGGCGGTTTCCGACCACGATCGCCGCCACGAACACGGCGATGAAGCCGTTGCCGGTCGGCGGCAGCAAGGTGATCCCGTAGGTGGCGAACGCCAGCCCGAAGCAGTAGAGCGCCTTCTGGCGAGGAGAGATCGCCTCCCCGCCTGGTCCCGCGCGCGGCATCAGCAGCGAGCCGACGATCCCGCACACGATGCCGAACACGAGTCCCAGGCCCACGTCCTGCAGTACGTAGTGCCACCACACGAAGTTGCTTTTGCCGGCTTCCAGGGCGGCCGCGAACGCGAGTACTGCCGGGAGCGCCAGCCCGTCGTTGAGTCCCGACTCGAGGTTCAGCGTGTGTCGGACGAGGGCCGGGACACGCTCGTCGGTCACGACCCGCGAGGACAGCACCGGGTCGGTCGGCGAGAGCAGCGCCCCGAGCAACAGCGACTCGGTCCAGCCGAGACCGACCAGCACGCGCGTGAGCAGCGTCACCACGATCGCGGTCACCGGCATGCCCACCGCCAGGTGGCGCAACGGCACCTGCCAGTGCCCTCGCACCAGCTCGCCCTCGACCTCGAGTCCGTCCCGGAACAGGATCACGATCAGGGCCACGGTGGCGAGGTCGTCGATGAAGCCCGTGTCACCCTGAAAGCTGAGGACGCCGATTTCGCCCAGCACGAAGCCCGCGAGTACGTAGATGGCCGCCAGCGACAGGAAGCTGCGCCGCGCCAGCACGGACACCAGCGCACCCAGCACCAGCAGGCCGCCCAGCGTCGCGGCCGCGGTCTGGAAGGAGGTCATCCGCGTAGCCTTCCACGGCCGCCCCCCGAGGCTTGGCCGGGGTTGCGCTGAGAGCGACCTTGCAGCCGGGGGCGGAACCGGCGTGGGGCGCCCGGGACGTGTTCTACGATCGGAGGCTCCGCGCCTTGACCGTCTCGCGCGGAACCCCGCCGCCGACCCCCCACCCGGAGGAGGAGGATGTCCAGCCGCCGCCGATCCAACCGCCTGATTGGGCGCCGCACCGCCGCGGCGCTGGTTCTCGCCGTGCTCGCCGCGGCCCTCTGGCTGCAGCCCGCCAGCGCCGGCGCGGGTGCCCCGCGGGCGCGCGCCTCATCGAGCTTCCTGACGGGCATCGGCGACGAGCACGTGCAGATGTTCGCCCAGCCCATCTACCAGCGCCTGCACACGAAAATCGTGCGCTACATCGCGCCCTATGACGCCGTCAGGCACGTCTCCTCGCTGAACTACGCGATCGCCTTCATCCGCGCCGCCGAACAGGACCACGAGCAGGTGCTGGTCGCCTTCTACCACTCCGAGTTCACGCCCACCGTGCTCCCGAGCGTCAGCAGCTATCAACACGACGTCGAAAAATTCGTCAAGCGCTTCCCCCACGTGCGCCAGTACCAGTCCTGGGACGAGTCCAACCGCGGCAACGTCCGGGGCTCCTTCTCGAGCCCCTCGGCCGTGGCCGCCGCGCGCTACTACCAGGCGCTGGCGCGCGTCTGCAAGGGCTGCACCGTGATCGGCCTGGATGTGCTCGACGCCGACAACATCAGCCCGACGCTCAACTACATCTCCGAATTCAAGCGCGAGATCGGCCGCCTGCACACGGTCATGCCGTCGATCTGGGGCCTGCACAACTACTCCGACATCAACCGCATGCAGAGCTGGCGCACGCACCAGCTCGTGCGCGCGCTGGGCGGTCAGGTGTGGCTCACCGAGACCGGCGGGATCGTGAAATTCGCCGGCTCCTTCAGCAACGTCCACGGCTCCGGGCTGCGGCGCGCGGCCAAGGTGATCAAGTACATGTTCGCCGTCGCCGGCGCAATCCCGCAGATCAAGCGCCTGTATGTCTATGACTGGACGGGCGGCACCTCCAGCACGCGCTTCGACGCCGGGCTCACCAACTACCGCAACCAGCCGCGCGAAGGCTATGCCGCCCTCTGCAGGGAGCTTCACGCGAGCGACTGCTCGAACGTGAAGCTCGCCAACAACTAGGCCGCGGTCGGAGGCTCCGCCCGCAGTGTCGGTAGCGCTCGTAACCGGTGCCAGTCGCGGCATCGGGCGCGCGATCGCGCTGCGTCTCGGTGAGCAGGGCCACGACCTCGCGGTCGGCTACTCGCGGGAGGCCGAGCAGGCCGAGCAGGTGGCGGGCGAGATCGTCGCGCTCGGACGGCGGGCGATGACCGTCGGCGGGGACCTCCGCGACCCCGAGACCCCGGCGAGGATTGTGGCCGAGGTCGAGGGCGGGCTCGGGGGCGTCGACGTGCTGGTCGCCAACGCCGGCATCGGCAGCGTCCCGACCGGCATCCTCGAGGTCGCCCTGGAGGACTGGCAGCGGACGCTGGCGGTCAACCTCACGGCTCCCTTCCTGCTCGCCCAGCGGACCTTCGCCGGAATGCTCGAGCGGGGCTTCGGGCGGATCGTGTTCGTGTCCTCGGTGGCCGCCTACACGGGTGGCTTGATCGGCGCCCACTACGCCGCCTCGAAGGCCGGGCTGCACGGGCTCGCCCACAGCCTGGCCCGCCAGGGCGCCGCTCACGGCGTGACCGTCAACGTGGTCGCTCCCGGTCTGATCGACACCGACATGCTGCCGGCGGAGGGCGCCGTGCGCGAGCAGCTTGCCGCCAGCCGGGCGGTCGGGCGTCTGGGGAGCTCCGAGGAGGTCGCAGACCTGGTCGCGGCGGTGGTGGCGAACGCGTACCTGAGCAACCAGTCGATCGTCATCGACGGCGGAACCCTTCCCACCTAGCGGCGTCGTGGCCGGTCCGGACGCGGTCGTTGTCGGCGCCGGCGTGATCGGGCTGACGAGCGCCGTACTGCTGGCCGACTCGGGTCTCGCGGTCGAGTGCTGGACGGCCGATCCCCCCGCCGAGACGACCTCTCGGGTGGCCGGGGCCCTGTGGGCCGCGTCCCCGCTGCAGGACCCGGACGGAGTTCTGGCGCGCTGGGCCGGCGCCTCCCTGGAGATCTTCGGCGAGCTCGCCCGCCAGTCGTCCAGTGGCGTGCGCATCGCCCACGGCACGGTCGCCTCGCGGGAGCAGAGGAGCGCCCCGCTGCAGATGTTCCCCGGCCTGCGCCTGCGAGCCGCCGATCCCCCGCACGGCTGCCTGGCGGCATTCCAGCTCGACGCGCCGCTGATCGAGATGGGGCGCTACCTGGAGTACCTGCAGCAGCGTCTGCTCGGCGCAGGAGCGACGATCGTGGCACGGCGTGTGCGCTCGCTGTCCGAGCCCGCCGGGCACGCACCGCTGGTCGTCAACTGCAGCGGCCTCGGAGCCCGCGAGCTGGCTGGCGACGACTCGCTCACGGCGGTTCGCGGACAGCACGTGGTGGTCGCGAACCCGGGCCTGGAGGACTTCTTCATGGAGGATCGCGGGGCGCCCGAGTGGGCCTGCTGGTTTCCCCACGGTGAGCGGGTCGTGCTGGGGGGCGTCGCGCAGCCGGGCGCGGAAGATCCCCTGCCCGACGCCGATGTCTCGAGGGGCATTCTCGAACGCTGTGCCGCACTCGAGCCGCGGCTGGCGCACGCCCGCGTACTGGAAGAGATGGTCGGGTTGCGCCCGTTCCGGCCGTCGGTCCGTGTCGAGGCCGAGGATCTGCACGGCGCCCGCTGTGTACACAACTACGGCCACGGCCGCAGCGGCGTGAGCCTCTCCTGGGGCTGTGCCGAGGACGTCCTGAAGCTGCTGCGCCGTTAGGCTCCGCCGCGAGCTCGTGGACCTCGCCGACTACACCGCATGTGACGCAACCGAGCTGGCGGGGCTGATCGCCGGCCGCGAGCTCGACGCCGCCGAGGTCCGGGAGGCGGCCCTGCGGGCGATCGAGGCGGTCGAGCCGCAGCTCAACGCGGTCGTCAGCGGCCCCTACGAGGACGCCGCCATGGTCGCCGACGGGCCGCTGGCGGGGGTGCCCTTCGCGGTCAAGGACACGCTGCCCGAGGCGGGGCGGCCGCTCGGCTTCGGGAGCCGTCTGCTCGACGGCTACGTGGCGCGCCGGGGGGCGACGCTGGCGGAGCGCTTCCGCGACGCCGGGCTGGTCTCGCTGGTGCGCACCGCGACACCCGAGTTCGCCTTCAACATCGACACGGCCGCGGTCGTCCACGGGCCGACGCTCAACCCGTGGGACCCGTCGCGCAGTCCGGGCGGCTCGAGCGGCGGCACGGCGGCGCTGGTCGCGGCCGGCGCGCTGCCGATGGGCCACGGCAACGACGGCGGCGGGTCGATCCGCATTCCCGCGGCCTGGTGCGGACTGGTCGGCCTGAAGCCCTCGCGGGGACGCGTGCCGGTGGGCCCGGCGGTGGGGGAGGCCGTCGGGGGATTCGCGCACGAGTTCGCCCTCACCCGCACGGTCCGCGACGCCGCCGCTCTGCTAGACGCGGTCAGCGGCCCCGCAGCGGGCGACCGCTACTACCTCGCCAATCCGTCGCAGCCGTTCGCCGGAGCTCTCGAGGGCCCGCTGCCGACGCTGCGGGTGGCGGGCTGCACGAGCTCGCCGTTCGGGACGCCCGTCGACCCTCACGTCCGAGCCGCGGTCGAGGACGTGCTCGGGGTGCTCGAGCAGATGGGCCATCAGGTCGTGGACGCGTGTCCGCCGGTGGACGAGCAGCGCCTGCGCGACTGCCTGGAGACGACCTGGTCGGTCGACCTCGCCGTCCTGGCGGGGACGTTCGCCCGGATCGCGGGCGGGGAGGCCGAGGACTCGGTCGAGGCCGCCTCCCGGGCCTGCATCGCCCGTGGTCGCGTTGTCAGCGCGCTCGAGCTCGAAGCCGCGGCCGCGACCGCCAATTCAATCTCCCGCCGCTGGGGCGGCTTCCTCGACGAGCACCAGCTGTTCGTGTGCCCGACCACCCCGGCCGGCCCGACGCCATCGGGCAGTCCCGCCCAGGACGACGAGCGAATCGCCACCGCGGCCGACTGGATCGACGCGGTCTTCGCCCCCAGCCCGTTCACCGCGCTGTCGAACCTGTCCGGCCAGCCTTCCGTCTCGCTGCCGCTGGGCGAGTCTCCCGACGGCATGCCGATCGGCGTGATGCTGACCGCCCAGACCCTGCGTGAGGACCTGCTGATCGCGGTCGCCGCGGAGCTCGAGCGCACGATGCCGTGGGCCGGGCGCCGGCCGGCGATCCACGCGTCCTCGCCGGGGAGGGTGGCGGGGGCGGCCTGAGGACAGGGGCGAGAGGCCCCGCTGTCGCGGACCGCGGTAGCGCCTTGCGAGAAGACCCGACCAGGAGGACAGTCCGATGCAGATCACCAGGAACAGCCTCGACACCGTCCCCGGTCCCGCCGACTGGTTCACCGGCGAGGTCCTTCTCGACAGCGTCGCCATCCCCTCCGGCCCGTCTCGGCTGGCGGCCGCCAGCGTCCACTTCACGCCTGGCGCCCGCACCGCCTGGCACACCCACCCCAACGGCCAGACGCTCTTCGTGACGGAGGGGATCGGGCGCTGCCAGCGCCGGGGAGGCCCGGTGGAGGTGATCCGCCCGGGCGACCGCGTGTTCTTCGAGCCGGGAGAGGACCACTGGCATGGAGCTGCCCCGAACCGCTTCATGACCCACATCGCGATGCAGCAGGCCGACGAGGACGGCAACGCCGTGAGCTGGGGCGAGCACGTCAGCGACGAGGAGTACGGGGCGTCCCCGGCGGACGCCGGCTGAAGCTCACTCGCCCCAGAAGTCCTCGATCAGCTCGCCGTCCCCGCCCTCCGGCCGGACGCCGCCCGCGATGATCAACTCGAGGCCGTCCGCGCCGGCCTCGAACGCGCGCCCGACCTCCGGAGCGACGCGCACCACGTCCCACTGACGAAGGTCGCGAAGCTCGTCATCCAGCTTCACCCGCCCGGAGCCCGAGAGCACCACGTACACCTCCTCCTGCTCGCGGTGACGGTGGCCGACCGGCGAGCGAAAGCCCGGGTCGTAGCGGAAGTAGCTGATGCCGAGATCGCGCGAGTCCAGGTACTTGCGCGCGAAGCGTCCCTCCACCGACGGGGTCCTGGCACCGGCGGTGTCCTCGACGTCCTGCTTCAGGTTCGTGATCGTGTAGTTCGCCATCGGCTTCCTTTCAGCTCGTTTGGAGGGTCCCGCGGGCGTTCCGCGGAGCCTTCGTACGCCTCAATCCGAGATAGCAGGAGCGGCGCTCCTCGCCGCGGAGCCGCGAATCGCGCGAGCCGAATATGGTGTCGGCGCGATGAACCCCGAGGGAAGGATCGTGGTCGTCACCGGCGCAGCCGGAGGCATCGGAGGCGCGCTGGTACGCGGCCTGATCGCGGGTGGGGCCCGCACGGTGGTGGCGGCCGACCTCGACGGGCAGGGGGCACAGCGCCTGAGCGAGGAGCTGGGCCCCGACAAAGTGCTGGCGCGCGAGCTCGATGTCTGCGACGAGGCGGCCACGCTGGCGCTGGTCGGGGAGACCGAGTCCTCGCTGGGGCCGATCGACATATGGTTCGCCAACGCGGGCCTGGCCACCGGAACCGGGGCCGATGGTCCGCTGGAGGACTGGGACCGCCAGTGGCGGGTCAACGTGATGTCGCACGTGTTCGCCTCCCGCGCTCTGCTGCCCGGCTGGATCGAGCGCGGCGAGGGCCACCTGATCACGACCGCCTCGATGGCCGGCATCCTGACCACGCTGGGCGACGCCGCCTACGCCTCCACCAAGCATGCCGCCGTGGGCTTCGCCGAGTGGCTCGCGATCACCTACGCCGCCGAGGGCGTGAAGGTCTCCTGCATCTGTCCCGGCGCCGTCGACACCGCGATGCTGCGCGCGGGTGGAGAAGGCGACGCCGCCAAGGCGAGCGCGATCATCGGTGGTGGCGACGTGCTCCCGCCCGAGGACGCTGCGGCGCGGATCCTCGAGGGCGTCGAGCAGGACCGCTTCCTGATCCTCACCCACCCCGAGATGCACGAGTTCGTGGTCGGCAAGGCACAGGACCCCGATCGCTGGGTGCGCGGCATGAGCCGCCTCTGGGTCCGCGCCCAGGCCCTCTTGGGCTGAAGCACGCTGGCCGGGATGCGCGCGGGCACGCCGACCGCGACCGCCGTCGCCCGCGTCGCGGCCCTGTTCGCGTTCGCGGCGGCGTGCTGGCTATGGCCGCTCGCCGGCAGCGCTCGAGCCGCCGCGCGGGCCTACATCCGCGTCGATCAGGCGGGCTACCAGGCGAACGCCCCCAAGCGCGCCTATGTGCTCTCGACCAAGCCCCAGACCGGTGTCGGCTTCACGCTGCTCGATCAGAGCTCGAACGTGGTCCTGAGCGGCACCGTCGGGGCCGCGCTGGGGCGGTGGAGCTCCCGCGCGGGCGAGGTCTACCCGATCGACTTCGACGCCCTCACCACACCCGGCACGTACACGATCGAGCTCGCCGGCAGGACGCCGGCCACGTCCCCGCCGTTCACGGTCGCGGGCGCGGCGGCGCTCTACCAGCAGCCGCTGGCCAACGCGCTGAGCTTCTACGAGAACGAGCGCGACGGCCCCGAATACATCCCCTCGGCGCTCCGCTCGGCGCCCGCCCACCTGAACGACGAGCACGCCATGACCTACGCCACCCCGAAGGCGAACGCGGAAGGGGTGTTCAAGGGCGAACTCCCGAGCCTCGGCGAAAGGATCGACGCCTCCGGTGGGTGGTGGGACGCCGGCGACTACCTGAAGTTCGTGCAGACCACCAGCTACGCCGTCGCGCTGCAGCTGGCCGGCGTGCGCGACTTCCCCGGCCAGATGGGCGCCGCGGCGGGGTCCTCGGACTTCGCGGACGAGGCCCGCTTCGGGGTCGAATGGCTGCTGAAGATGTGGAACGACAGCACCCGCACGCTCTACTACCAGGTGGGGATCGGCTCGGGCAACGGCGAAGCCGTGGGCGACCACGACATCTGGCGCCTGCCCCAGGCCGACGACACCTATGGCGGCTCGAATCCCCAGTACCGCTACATCCGCGAACGGCCCGTGTTCCGCGCCGGGCCAGCGGGAGCGCCCGTCAGTCCCAACCTCGCCGGGCGCGACGCGGCCGCGTTCGCGCTCTGCTTCCAGGTGTTCCAGACCAGCCGCCCGGAACTCGCCTCGCGCTGTCTGCTGTCCGGCGAGCACATCTTCGAACTCGCCGACACCGACCCCCAGGGCAACCTCCTGACGGTGCTCCCGTATGGCTTCTACCCCGAGACCGAATGGCGCGACGATCTCGAGCTGGGCGCCACCGAGCTCTCGATCGCGCTCGCCGGGGCGGACGGCCTGCCGGCCGGGCTGCCACACACCGAAGCCGCCTACTACCTCGAACAGGCGGCGCACTGGGCCGGTGCCTACATAGCGCAGTCGGGCTCCGAAGGCGAAGGCCTGAACCTGTACGACGTCTCCGGCCTGGCCGACTACGAGCTCGTTCGGGCGATCCGCGAGCAGGACCACCCCGGCGGCCTGGAGGTGGGCGAAACCGGCTTGCTCGGCGACCTCGCCGGCAAACTCGAACGCGCCGTGGGGCAGTCACAGAGCGACCCGTTCGGCTTCGGTTTCCCGTGGGCGGAATCCGACACCGCCGCCCACGGGCTGGGCCTGTCGGTGATGGCCTCCGAGTACGACCACCTGGTCGGCGAACCCACCTACGCGACCTTCGCGCAGCGCTGGTTGGCGAACGTGCTCGGCGCCAACGCGTGGGGCTCGTCGTTCATCATCGGCGACGGCACCGTGTTCACCGATTGTCCCCAGCACCAGGTCGCGAACCTCCTCGGCTCGCTCGACGGCTCCGCGCCGATCCTGGCGGGTGCCGTGGTCGAGGGGCCGAGCGATGAAAAGAGCCACGGCAGGCTCGCGGGGATGCGCAAATGCCCGGCCCGCGGCGATGCCTTCGCCCGCTTCGACAACGCGGCCGTCTATCGCGACAACGTGCAGTCGTTCACGACCACCGAGCCGGCGCTCGACCTGACGGCGCCGTCGATGCTGGCGTTCTCCTGGCAGAGCGCAGAACCGGCCGAACTGGAGCCGGGCCTGTGAGCGCCGTCGCGGCGGCGGGGCCGCGGGCGGGCGGCCTGCACCCGGCGGTGTGGAAGTGAGCGACGTCACCGTCGTCCGCGACGAGAGCCATCTGGCCACCGTCGAAATCCACCGCCCGCCGGCCAACTACTTCGACGCGGCCCTGATCCGCGAGCTGGCAGACGCCTACGAGCGCCTCGACGGCGACCCGCAGTGCCGCGCGATCGTGCTGTGCTCGCAGGGCAAGCACTTCTGCGCCGGCGCCAACCTCGGCTCGCCGGGGAGTCCAGCCGACGAGCCGCGCTCCCTGTACCGGCAGGCGCTGCGGCTGTTCGCGAGCGCCACACCGGTCGTGGCCGCGGTGCAGGGCGCCGCCGTCGGTGGCGGCCTCGGGCTCGCGCTGTCGGCGGACTTCCGCGTCGCCTCACCCGCCTCCCGCTTCAGCGCGAACTTCGCCCAGCTGGGCTTTCACCACGGCTTCGCCCTCAGCGTCACGCTGCCCGCCCTCGCCGGCCAGCAGACGGCGCTCGACCTGCTGCTGACGGGACGGCGGGTGCGCGGCGAGGAGGCGCTGTCGCTGGGGCTCTGCGATCGCCTGGTGGAGGACGAGGAGATCCTCGAGGGCGCCCGCGCGCTGGCCGCCGAGCTGGCGCTCAGCGCTCCGCTGGCGGTTCGCTCGATCCGCGCCACGCTGCGGGAGGGGCTGCTGGAGCGCGTCGAGAGAGCCCTCGAGCGTGAGGCGAGCGAGCAGGACCGCCTGCGTGCGACCGACGACTTCCGCGAGGGCGTAAGCGCCTCGATCGAGCGCCGGCCGCCCCGCTTTCAGGGACGCTGAGGGCGGGCGCCGGGGGACGCAATTTGCGGTGATCGCCCCCGCCGCTATGGCGCACTGCAATACCGTGGGGAGCGAGTGAGCGCTCCCGTGCCCGCACCGCAGGGGTTCCTCGACCGCCCGGCCGGCACGTTCGCAGCCGCGGGTCCCGAGGGCCGCGTGTCGTGGGTGGTGGACTTCAAGGACGGCTCCCGTGAGATGCGCGAGCTGCTCGGCGGCAAGGGCGCGAACGTTGCCGAGATGACGCGCGTGCTCGGCGCCGAGCGTGTGCCGGGGGGCTTCACGGTGACCACCGAGGCATGCGTCGCCTATCTGCGCTCGGGCGCCTTCCCCGATGGCCTGCTGGAGCAGGTCGAGGCGGCCCTCGAGCGGCTCGAGGCCCTGGCCGGGCGCAGCTTCGCCGACGCCGCCGACCCGCTGCTGGTGTCGGTCCGCTCGGGGGCCCGCGAGTCGATGCCCGGGATGCTCGACACGGTCCTGAACCTGGGCCTCAACGACGACACCGTGCGCGGGCTGGCGGCGCGCTCCGGCGAGGAGCGTTTCGCGTGGGATTGCTACCGCCGCTTCGTGCAGATGTACGGCAACGTCGTCGCGGGGATCCCGGGCGAGCGCTTCGAGGAGGCGATCGCGGCCGCCAAGGCGCAGCGCGGCGTGTCGCTGGACACCGAGCTGGACGTCGACGCCCTGCGCGAGTTGACCGGCGAGTTCAAGCGCCTGTACGAGTTTCCCGTGGATCCCTCGCAGCAGCTGCGCGGCGCGATCGCCGCCGTGTTCGAGTCCTGGCAGGGCGCGCGGGCGATCGCCTACCGGCGCATCAACCACATCCCTGACGAGTGGGGGACGGCGGTGAACATCCAGCAGATGGTGTTCGGCAACCTCGGCGAGCGCAGCTGCAGCGGGGTGGCCTTCTCCCGCGACGAGCTCACCGGGGCGCCCGAGCCGTCGGGGGACTTCCTGGCGAACGCGCAGGGAGAGGATGTCGTCTCGGGCGTGCGCACTCCCCGTGACCTGGCGGAGCTGCGCGAGTTCATGCCCGAGATCCAGGCCGAGCTGTTTGGGATCCTGCGTGCGCTCGAGCGCCACTACGGCGACATGCAGGACACGGAGTTCACCGTCCAGGAGGGGCGCCTGTACATGCTGCAGACGCGCGACGCCAAGCGCCCGGCGCAGGCGGCGGTGCGCTTCGCCGTGGACGCCGTCGCCGAGGGCCTGCTCGAGCGCGAGGCCGCGCTGCTGACCGTGGACCCCTCCTCGCTGGACGCGTTGCTGCACCCGACTTTCGATCCCCACGCTGAGATGCGGGTGCTGGCGCGGGGCGTCGCCGCTTCACCCGGTGCGGCCAAGGGCGAGATCGTGCTGAACGCGCCGGCGGCGATCGCCGCGGCGGCCGAGGGCAGGAACGTGATCCTGGTGCGCGCCTTCACCGAGGCCGACGACGTGGCCGGCTTCCACGCGGCGCGCGGGATCCTCACCAGCGAGGGCGGCAAGGCCAGCCACGCCGCGCTGGTGGCGCGCGGGATGGGGCGCCCCGCGGTGACGGGGGCAGCCGACGTCGTGGTGGACGAGGCGCGCGGGGAGATACGGATCGGCGAGCGCGTCGTGCGGGCCGGCGAGCGGATCGCGATCGACGGCAGTCACGGCACGGTTACCACCGACGACGTCCCGCTGGTCGAACCGGAGATCTCCGAAGAGCTGCAGACCGTGCTCGCCTGGTGCGACGAGCTGCGCACGCTGGGGGTGCGGGCGAACGCCGACACCGGCGCCGACGCCCGCAAGGCGATCGAGCTGGGCGCCGAGGGCATCGGCCTGTGCCGCACCGAGCACATGTTCCTCGGCGAGCGCCAGCCGTTGATGGCGGCCGTGATCATGGCCGCCGACGAGCGGGAGCGGGAGGCGGCGATCCAGCGGCTGGCGCCGCTGCAGCAGGCCGACTTCGAAGAGATCCTGCGCGTGCTCGATGGTCGCCCCGTGACGGTCCGTCTGCTCGATCCGCCGCTGCACGAGTTCCTGCCGCACCCCGAGTCGCTGCCGGCGGGCTCCCCCGAGCGCCGCCGCGTGGAGCAGCTGCAGGAGTCCAACCCGATGCTCGGCACGCGCGGCGTACGGCTCGGGCTGCTGCACCCGCGGCTGTATGAGATGCAGGTGCGCGCGCTGTTCGGCGCGGCGGAGCGGGTCCCGGGCAGCGACGTCGAGGTGATGGTCCCGCTGGTCGCATACGAGCGCGAGCTCGAACTCTCACGCGAGCTGATCGAGCGCGTCGGGCGCGAGGTGGGGACCACGCGCATCCGGGTCGGCACCATGATCGAGCTTCCGCGGGCGTGCCTGCAGGCGGATCGCATCGCCCACCACGCCGACTTCTTCTCGTTCGGCACCAACGACCTCACCCAGACCGCCCTCGGCTTCAGCCGCGACGACATCGAGGCCAGCCTGCTGGCCCGCTACATCGACATCAAGGTCCTCGACCGCTCGCCGTTCGAGACGCTTGACACTCCGGGAGTCGGAGAGCTGATCAGGATGGGGGCGTGGCTGGGGCGCAAGACCCGACCGCAGCTCACGCTGGGCGTGTGCGGCGAGCACGGGGGAGACCCCGACTCGATCGAGTTCCTCGCCGCCTCCGGCATCGACTACGTCTCGTGCTCCCCCTACCGGGTGCCGATCGCACGGGTGGCCGCCGCCCAGTCGGCGATCAGGGCGGGGGCGAACGTGGACGCGTCCGCTCCGGCCGAGGCCTCGACGGGCGCGGCGTCGGGCAGCGGGTCGCGGGGCTGAGCGCGGGTGGCGGGGGCGCCGGACGCTCGGCGACCGCTGGTCGTCGTGACCTTCCGCGCCGGGGAGGAGCTGCGTGAGGCGATCTCGGGCACGCTGGCGGACGAGGCCGAGGTCGTGTACCTGTCGGACCTCGACCAGGCCCAGCGGGCGGGGGCGCTGAGCTCGGCTCGGGCGCTGCTGTCGCTGAGCCTGGAGCGCGAGCTGCAGGGACAGGAGGAGTTCGACCTGATCGCGAACGTGGGGCTCCTGCAGCTCGAGTCGGCGGGAGCCGACAGGGTGCCCTTCGAGCGCCTCGCGCCCGCTGTTTCGGTGGCCTCCAACGCGGGTGCCTACGCGCCTCCGATCGCCGAGCACGTGCTCGCGCTGGCGCTGGCGCTCGCCAAGCGCCTGCCCCAGAACCAGGCCGCCCTCGCCCGCGGCGAGTTCGACCAGCGCACGCTCAACGGCGAAATCCGGGGATCGGTGGTCGGAGTCCTCGGCTTCGGGGGCATCGGGCGTGCGAGCGCGACGCTGTTCAGGGCGCTCGGCGCGCGCATCCACGCGATCGGCCGTGACGACTCGAGTGCCGAGGGCGCCGACTGGACGGGAACGCTCGCGGATCTGGACGAGCTGCTCGCCGTCGCCGACGTGCTCGTGATCACGCTGCCGCTGACCCGCTCCACGCGTGGGCTGATCGGCCGCCACGAGCTGGAGCTGATGCAGGACGACGCGATCCTCGTAAACCCGGCGCGAGCCGCGATCGTCGATGAAGACGCGCTGTACGAGCACCTGCGCGAGCACCCCGGCTTCTCGGCGGGCATCGACGTCTGGTGGCAGGAGCCCCGCGGGCACGGCTCGTTCGCCACCCGAAGGCCGTTCTTCGAGCTGCCCAACCTACTCGGCTCGCCGCACAACTCGGCGATCACCCGTGGGACGCTGGCGTCGGCCGCACGCGCCGCGGCCGAGAACGTGCGCCGCTTCCTGCGCGGCGATCCGCCGCGAAACCTCGTCGACCGCCGCGAGTACGTCGGTCAGCCCTGAGGGGCCGTCCTGCGGTAGGCGTCCTTGGGGCCGCGGTCGGCCGAGAGCGAGTCCTGGGAGTCGCGGACCAGCTGCTCGATCGCGTCGGCAAGGTGGATCGGGGCGATGTTGTAGTCACCCCGCTGCACCCGGATCCGGTGGGCGGCCAGCAGCACCTCGGCGTGCGTGTGCCCGGCCGGGGGCTCGAAGCGGTAGGAGGCGAGCTCGATCAACAGGCCGAGCGGGTCTTTGAAGTAGATCGAGTCCATGAAACCCCGGTCCTTGACCCCGCTGTGCTCGACCGCGCGCTCGTCGAGGCGCTCCACGGTCTGGGCGAAGGTCGCCTGCGAGAGCGCGAACGCGAGGTGGTGGACGCAGCCCGGATCGGTCGGGGTCCGCTCCGGATCGGGCGTTCGTCCCTCGTCGGTGAAGACCGTGATCAGGCGGCCGTCGCCCGGATCGAAGTAGAGGTGGCTCTCGCCGGGGTTGTCGAGGTTGGGTTGCTCGAACACGAAGGGCATCCCGAGCAGCCCCTCCCAGAAGTCGATCGAGGTCTGGCGATCGGCGCCCACCAGCGTAATGTGGTGGACGCCCTGGCTCTGGATCTTGCGCATCGGGGTCATCGGCCTTTCTGGGTCGCGGCGGCGAGTGGCTGCTCCGGTGAGGAAGATCATCGCCGTTGCGCCGAGCGGGCGCTGGACGGAGCGGCGCGAGGACTTTCGTCACAGGATCGGCGCCGGCGGCAATCCTTGTGGTGATGGCCGACCCCGACAGCTTCGTCGCCTTCTACCGAGAGGAGGCCGAGTTCGTGCTTCTGTTTCTGACCCGCAGGACATTCGACGCCGAGGTCGCCCTCGACCTGACGGCCGAGACCTTCGCCCAGGCGTGGCGCGGATGGCCCGCTGTGCGCACCGACAGCCGCGAGGAGATGCGCGCCTGGGTGCTGACGATCGCGCGCAGGCAGCTGTCGCACTTCCTGCGCAAGGGCCGGGCCCAGCGCACGGCCATGCGGCGGCTGGGGATCAGCACGCCCACCGCCCACGAGGACGACCTCGTCGCGATCGAGCGCGCCGCCGGCCTGGAGGGCGCGCGGGCGCTGCTGGGGGACGCCCTCGAGGGCCTCACCTCCGACCAGCGCGACGCGGTCAGGATGAGGGTCGTCGACGACCTCCCCTACGAGGAGGTGGCTCGCCGGCTGGGCGTCTCGGAGCCGACCGCGAGGGCCCGGGTGTCCAGGGGGCTGCGAGCGCTCCAGGGGGCGCTGGCGGCAAGCGCGGCCCGCGAGTGGAGCATCTGATGGGTCACCGCTTTCAAGCCTTGGAGGACCTCGAGCTGGAGCTGCGGCGCGCGATCGAGCGGCCGCAGCGCGGTACCCGTGCCTCCCTGCGGCGAGCGCCCCGGCTGCTGCTGGTGGGCGCCGCCGTACTGCTGCTGCTGGGTGGCGCCGCGGTCGCACTGGCGGCCTCCGGCGTGATCCTGACGGGCGCGGCGGTGCCCGCCCCGCGGTTCGCGAGTCCGACCGCGGGCGCGGGCCTGCCGCAGCCCGGGAAGTGGAAGCTGCTTTCGCTTCGGGTCGCCGATCCGGACGGGTCGCCGCCCTGGGGGATGCGCGTCGTACGGACCACCCGGGGGCTCGTGTGCGTCCAGCTCGGGCGGGTCCAGGAAGGCGTCCTCGGCGAGCTCGGGATCGACGGCGCATTCCACGACGACCTGCGCTTTCACCCGGTCGGCCCGGGCGTGCTGCCCACGTACGCGGGCGGTGCCGCCGAGGGCGGCATGACCAGCGAACGGGGAAGCTGCGTGCTCGCCTATGGCGACGTGGTCGCCGGCGGGCAGGCCTGGGGCGGCGCCGTGACGGCCGAAGTGTCCGGCGCCGACGAGAACGCCGCCTTCCCGGAAGCGATCACGCGCGGCCCGGCGCAGAGGACCCACCAGCCCGCGGCGCACCGGCGCACGCTGGTGTACGGGATCCTCGGTCCCCACGCCGTCAGCGTGACCTACCGCGCGGGTGGCTCGCTGCACACGGTGCCGGTCGTGCCGGGGCTCGGCGCGTTCCTGATCGTGCTCCCCGACGCCAGTGGCGGCGAAAACCAAGGCGAAGGCCACGGTGAGGCCCCCGGCACCGACACCCCCGGCGAAGGGCCGGGCACGGTCGGGCCGCTGGTGAAGATCACCTACGACGACCACGGGCGCACCTGTGAAAACGGTTCCGATGCCGAAACGGGGCACGGGGTCGCGGTCGCCCACCGCTGTCCGCGCGCGAACCCGTACCCGCAGGACCTGCGGGTGACGCCGCCGGGGAGCTTCATCCGCGTCCCGCAGGCCAGGCTCGAGGTCCGCCACGGGCGGGTGGTCGCAGCCGACGTGACGCTCAACGCGCCCTTCGCGGTCACCAGCGCGGCGGAGGAGTACACGGTCGTGAGCGAACCCTGCGGCCCCCGTGCCGAAGGCCTCCGAGTCGGCGTCCTGGACCGCAACGTGGCCGCCGGCCAGACCGTCCACCTGCGCCTCGAATACCCGTTCAGCGACCCCTGCACGCGGCACGGCGTGACGGTGGCGGTGGTCTACGAGGCCGCCGGGCCGGACGCCAAACGCTCCTACGGCCGGGCCCCCGGCGAACTGATCGTCGGCAAGGTCGAGATCCGGCTGCCGAAGGGCGACCGCGCCGCCCAGCCGCCAGGCGCCGCCGCTCTGCGTCGGCGGCTGCGCGCCGAGGGACTGCGGCACCAGTCCTCGCGGCCCCACTCCTGAGTGCCCGATCCGGCGCCGGGGGAGGCCGCCGGGGCGGGCCGTTGGCGGGGGTCCAGGGGTTAGAGTGGCGCCCATGCTGACCGCGCGGCGCCCATGGCTTGCAGCAGGCATCGTGCTGGTGGCGGGTCTGGGTGCCGCTCTGGCGATCGCCATCACCCCGGCTCCGGCTCCGGCCGTCTCGACGATACCGGCGATCCGGCACGTGTTCATCATCGTGCTGGAGAACGAGAACGAGGGCACCTCCTTCGGAGCCGGCGCGCCGTCGCCCTACCTGGCCCAGACGCTGCCCTCGATGGGCCTGTTCCTGCCCAACTACTACGGCATCGGGCACGCCTCGCTGGACAACTACATCGCGATGATCTCCGGGCAGGCGCCCAACGAACAGACCCAGGCGGATTGCGCCCTGTATGAAGAATTCGCACCCAAAGTGCCGCCCTTCGGCGAAGACGAACAGGCCGAAGGGCACGGCTGCGTGTATCCGTCCAGCGTCCCGAACATCACCGAACAGCTCACGAGTGCCGGCGACACGTGGAAGGGATACATGCAGAGCATGCCCAAAGCCTGCAGCCATCCGCTCGTGGGCAAAGCCGATGAAGAAAAAGGCGAGGGCGCGCACGACACCTACGCCACCCGCCACGACCCCTTCATGTACTTCCAGGAGATCACCGAAAACGGCGGCTTCGGCGCGTACTGCGACGCCCACGTGGTCAACCTCTCGGGACTGCCCGCCGACCTCGCCAGCGCGTCCACCACGCCCAACTACTCCTTCATCACGCCCGACG
This sequence comes from uncultured Solirubrobacteraceae bacterium, assembly GCA_963846255.1. Taxonomy (GTDB): domain Bacteria; phylum Actinomycetota; class Thermoleophilia; order Solirubrobacterales; family Solirubrobacteraceae; genus Palsa-744. The sequence continues at coordinate 1,215,377 of CAWJVE010000002.1, read as the reverse complement.
TGTGCAGCGACGGTCACGACGCGACCTGCGCCGAATCCGGGCGCCCCGCGGGCTACGCCGGCATCAACGAATTCCTCTCGACCTGGGTGCCCCAGATCACCTCCTCGCCGGCCTTCAAGGAAAGCGGGCTGCTGGTCGTGACCTTCGACGAGTCCGAGAACGACAGCTCGGCGTGCTGCGGGGAGAAACCCGGGCCCAACTCGGCCGAGCCCGGGGGCACCGGGCCGGGCGGCGGCAAGATCGGCGCCGTGCTGGTCTCGCCCTTCATCCCCGGCGGAACGACCTCGACCACCGCCTACAACCACTACAGCCTGCTCGCCTCGATCGAGGACCTGTTCGGCCTCTCCCACATCGGGATGGCCGGCGCCTCCGGCCTGCCGACGTTCGGTCCTGACGTCTACAACGCGACCGTTCCGCCGAAAACGGCGACGACCTCGACGCCCACGACGACGACCACCACCACGACCCCGAGCACGACCATTGCACCGGGGCTGTTGAAACCGCCGGCCCTTTGCACCTCGACCCATCAGCTCACGATCAAGCTTCCCTCCGGCAAGCAGCGCCTGTCGAAGGTCACGGTGCTCGTCGCAGGCAAGAAGGCGCACGTGCACCAGGGCAAGCACCCGACGGCCGTGATCACGCTTCGCGGCCTTCCGAAAGGCACGGCCCTCGTCACGATCAGCGGTCGCCTGCACGGCAAGAAGTACCGCTCCAAACACCACGTGCACACCTGCTGAAGGCGATGCCCGGTCGGCTGTCCGGGAAGGTGGCGCTCGTGACCGGAGCCGCGGGCGGTATCGGCACGGCCACGGCGGAGCGCTTCGCGAGCGAGGGCGCGCTGCTGGTGCTGACCGACGCCGACGGCGAGCGGGCCGAGCAGCTCGCCGGCCGGCTGGGCGAGGGAGCGCTGGGGCGCGCCCAGGACGTGACCAGCGAGGACGCCTGGAGCGAGACCGTCGCGTGGGCGCTCGAGCAGCAGGGACAGATCGACGTGCTCGTCAACAACGCCGGCGTGTTCCTCGCCGAGCCGCTGGCCACGACCTCACTGGCGCAGTTCAACAAGGTGCTGGACGTGAACGTCGTGGGCGTGTTCCTCGGGATGCGCACGGTGGCCGCCCACATGAGCTCCCGTGGCAGCGGTTCGATCATCAACGTCTCCTCGCTGGCGGGCCTCATGGGCGGGCCCATGCTGAGTGCCTATGCGGCCAGCAAGTGGGCGGTCCGCGGGATGACCAAGGTTGCGGCGCGCGAGCTGGCCGGGGCGGGTGTGCGGGTCAACTCGGTGCACCCCGGTCAGATCGACACCGACATGAACACGCGCCAGCGCGAAGCTACACCGGAGCTGATCGACCGGCTCGTGCGCACCATCCCGCTCGGGCGCATCGGCACGCCGGAGGAGGTCGCCCACGCGCTGGTGTATCTCGCCTCCGACGAGAGCGTGTACACGACCGGCTCCGAGCTGGTCGTGGACGGCGGCGTCAACGCCTGAGCGGCGGGGCGCCTCCCCGCGGGCGCTCCTGAGCAGCTGAGCCACGCCGCACGGCCCCGGATCGACGACGTCCCGTGTGGCGGGTAGGGAGTGGGTGGTGCGGGGACCTGCTAAGAGTTAAGTGGATGCTTCAGTATTCGTCACCGTCCCCGCCCGAGCACCGCCGTGGACGTCGTCTTCCACGCGCTCTCGGACGCCAACAGGCGCGCGATGATCGACCAGCTGCTTGATGGGCCGGCCTCGGTCAGCGAGCTGGCGCGGCCGCTGTCGATTTCGCTGCCGGCCGTGGTACAGCACCTGCACGTGCTCGAAGGCTCGGGCGTGGTGCGCTCGCACAAGGTCGGTCGCGTGCGCACCTGCGAGATCGAGCCACAGGCGCTCACCACCGCCGAGCGCTGGATCAGCGAACGGCGTGCGCAGTGGGAGCAGCGCCTGGACCGCCTGGGCGAGTTCCTGGCCGAGCAGGGAGATGAGTCCGGAGCGCCACGCAAGTCAAAGACAAGGAGAAAGAGATGAGCAAGCGATCGGCAGTCCACGCGACCTTCGTGATCGAGCGCGACTACGACGCCGCCCCGGCGCGGGTGTTCGCTGCCTGGGCGGACAAGAGCGCCAAGAGCCAGTGGTTCGGACCGCCCGGCGGTGGCGAGGAGCACGAGCTCGACTTCCGTGTCGGCGGTCGCGAGCACTTCGTCGTCGACGCCGGAGAGGCCGTGTACAGCTACGACGCGCTCTACGAAGACATCGTGAGCGACGAGCGGATCGTCCTCACCTACAACATGCACCGCGACGAGGCACGGATGAGCGTGTCGGTCGCGACGGTCGAGTTCATCGAGGCGGGTGCCGGGACGCACATCCGCTACACCGAGCAGGGCGTGTTCCTCGACGGCATCGACACTCCTCAAGAGCGCGAGCACGGGACCGGAGAGCTGCTCGACAAACTCGGCCAGGCGCTGGGCCAGGGAGCCGGCGTATGACGACACCCACGCGAGCTCCGGAGATCGCGGCGGGGACCCTCCGCGAGCGTCGGCTGGCGCTGTACGTGCTGTGCGTGGGGATGCTGATGATCGTCCTCGACGTGACGATCGTCAACGTCGCCCTGCCCGCGATCCAGGAAGACCTCCGCTTCTCCACCTCGAGCCTCGCGTGGGTCGTGAACGCGTACCTGATCGCCTTCGGCGGCCTGCTGCTGCTCGCGGGCCGGGTGGGCGACCTGGTGGGTCGGCGGCGCATCTTCCTCGCCGGCGTCACGCTCTTCACCTGCGCCTCGCTGCTGTGCGGGGCCGCCCAGAGCTCCTCGTGGCTGGTGGCCGCCCGCTTCGTGCAGGGGGTCGGCGGGGCGATGACCTCCGCGGTGATCCTGGGGATGATCGTGACGATGTTCCCCGAGCCTCGCGAGCAGGCCAAGGCGATCGGCGTGTTCGCGTTCGTGGCCTCGGCCGGGGGCTCGGTCGGCCTGGTGGCCGGCGGTGTGCTGACGCAGTCGATCAACTGGCACTGGATCTTCTTCGTGAACCTGCCGATCGGCATCGCCACGATCGTGGCCGCGCGGCGGCTGGTCCCCGACCTCCCGGGCATCGGTCTGCGAGAGGGCGCGGACGTACCCGGTGCGCTGCTGATCACCAGTGCTCTGATGCTCGGCGTTTACACGATTGTCGACCCGGCCGCGAAAGACGGCTGGGGCGCGGCGAGCACGCTGCTGCTCGGCGCAGCCTCGGTCGGACTGCTGGTGGCGTTCTTCCTGCGCGAGGCGCGCGCCCGCAAGCCCCTGATGCCGCTGCGGATCTTCCGTTCGCGCCCGATCGTGGCGGCGAACGCGATCCAGATGCTGTCGGTCGCGGGCATGTTCGGGATGTTCTTCCTCGGCGCCCTGTTTCTGAGGCGGGTGCTCGGCTACGACGCGCTGCGGATCGGGCTCGCCTTCCTGCCGGCCACGATCGGGATGGCCACGCTGTCGATCGGCTACTCGGACAAGATCTTCATGGCACTGGGGCCGCGGCGGACCCTGTTCGCGGGCTTGACCCTGATCCTCGCCGGGCTCGCCCTGTTCGCGATCGCGCCGGTGCATGCGAACTACCTCACCCAGGTGGCGCCCTCGCTGCTGTTGCTGGGGCTCGGGGCGGGCACGGCCTTCCCGGCCTTGATGAATGTCGCGATGACCGGCGCCACCCCGCAGGACGCCGGCCTGGCGTCCGGTCTGGTGAACACCACGGCCCAGGTCGGCGGAGCCCTTGGGCTCGCGGTCCTCGCCACGCTCGCGACCTCGCACAGCAACAGCCTCAAAGCGAGCGGCGCCTCGACCCATGCGGCGCTGACGTCGGGTTACCACCTGGCCTTCTGGGTCGCCGCCGCGCTCGTGGGCTGCGCCCTGGTCGTGGTGCTGACGGCGATTGACGGCGTCAGGGCGCCCGCCCACGCCGAGCCGGGCGAGGCGCACTCGCCGACCGGCGAGCGCGAGCATTCGCGCCCTTCTCCGGAGGGCGCCGGCGCCTGATCCTGACGTCCACGCGCTAGCGCAGGCGTGGCGGCCGGCGGCGCGTCGCAGGCGCCACGGGCCGTGGGATCAGTTGCCGCGGCGCTCCTGCCGTCGCTCGGCGCGGTCGTCGCGGATGCGCCGCGTGCCGAGCGTGTCGGAGGCGGCCGTGCAGGCCCAGATGATCAGGGTGGCGGGCACGTAGGAGCTCGGCCCGCCGATGTGCATGCCGCTGACGATCACGTTCACGATCAGCAGCGCGACGATCGTGGATGCCAGCGCGAGCAGGCCCGCGATCGCCACCGAGGGCTGGCGGATCAGGACTTTGATCGCCAGGAACTGGACCACCAGGTGGATGACCCAGAACAGCAGCGTCGCCTCCACCAGCGCGGTCGCGTTGACCGAGAACCCTTCGACCACCGCCGAGGCGACCAGCAGCCCGATAGCGATGCCGACCAGGGAGAAGGCCAGCCTGATTGCCCACCTGCGGACCACCGCACGAGCATACTTGCGCCCAGCCCCGAAGCTCGGGCGCCGGGTGTCATCGCCGGCGTGTCCCTCCTAGGGGACCAGAACGGTTCGGGTGCCCGGAGCGTCGGTGCGCTCCCAGGCGTCCCGCACCTCCGACAACGGGGCTGGGACCGCGGTCACGTGCAGCCCGCCGGCGTCGAGCTCGGCGATCAGCGATGGGAGCTCGGCGCGGTAGGTCTCGCCCGAGACCGAGCCCTGGCCGCAGCCCTGAATCCGCAGGTTGGCCGAGCGCAGGGCTACGGACGGCAGCTCGATGCTCGGTCCGGCGACGGCGCCGATCTGGATCCAGTCGAGCGCTCGGCTGCGGTCGGTCCGCGACGACAACAGCGCCGTGATGGCGTGTTGTGCGGGCTCGCCCCAGAGGTAGTCGAGCACGATGTCGGCCTCGGCCGCCGCCGTGGCGAGCCCGCGCGCGGTGGCCTCGAGGTCGTCGCTCAGCTGAACCGTCTCGTCGGCCCCGATCGCGGCCAGCGACTGCAGGCGCTCGGTGTCACGCCCGGCTCCCACCACGCGTTCCGCGCCGAGCCGCTTGGCCACCTGCACGGCCATCGAGCCGGCGCTGCCGGTTGCGCCGAGGACGAGCACGGTCTGGTCGCGCACGGTCTCTACGCGACGGCGCAGGGCGACCCACGAGGACATGGCCGGATTCATCGCCGCCGCGATCCTCCTCACGTCGGCGCCATCGGGCAGCTCGATCGACCTCCGTGCGTGAGCGACGGCCTTCTCGGCCATCGTGCCGAGCGCGTCGTCGCCAACCACGAAGTAGATCTGCCGGCCGTCCTCTCGCCGGCCCACGGCGTCGATTCCCGGGACCATCGGCAGCCGCCCGCTGCTGGTGTAGTGGGTGCCGGCCGCTCCGGAGCGCACGCGCGGGTGCAGTCCGGCGGCGAGCACGTCCACGAGGATCTCCTCGCGGCTCGCCGGCTGTGGGATCTCGAGCTGCTGGTAGCGGGGCGCCTCGCCGAAGGACGTAACCACAGCCGCGTTCATCATCGCCATCTCGCCCTCCTGCTTGTCCGGGTCCGTTTAGTTGGCGGCACGTACTAAACAATAGTTGGCGACACGTACTAACTCAAGTACAGTTTTCGACATGGCTGCCAAGGCTGCTCGGCGAGCCCGCCCCGCTCGAGACCGGCTCGAGCTGAGCGACGCCGACGGGCTGGCGCAGGTCTCCTTCATCGTGATGGGGGCCCTCGGGCGGCGCGCGGGAGCGTCCGGGCTTTCGATCATCCAGACGCGGCTGCTCGGGGTGCTGCGCGACCGGACCCCGTCGATGAACCAGCTGTCGAAGCTGCTCGAGCTCGACAAGTCGAGCGTCAGCGGACTGGTGGACAGAGCAGAAGCGCGGGGCCTCGTGACGCGCGTCCAGAATGAGGCCGATCGCCGGTCGGTGCAGGTCGCCCTGACCGACGAGGGCCGCTCGCTCGGATCCGGGGTGGCGCGCGGGTTCGAGGCCGACGTGGCTGAGATGCTGGAGCGCCTGTCCCCGGCGCAACGCGGCTCGCTGTCGCGACTGCTGAGCCGGGTCGTTTGCGATGACGCCGACAGGCGCGGGGTCGACATCTCGGTGTAGGCGTCGCGGTGGCACCGCTGCGGGCGAGGTCCGCACCCGCTGTAAAGCTGAGGCCGTGGCGACGGACACCGACGCTGGCTCCACCGATGCTCAACGGTCACGCTTTCACGTGGCCCATCGGGTTCTGCACGAGGCGCGCCGGCGGCTACGGGGCAGGGCGCTGCAGCTCCTCGGTTTCATCGTCTTCGTGTATCTGCTGCTGAAGCTCGTCCCCGGGCTCGAGCAGGCGCTGGAAAGTCTGCAGGGGGTGAGCGCCTCCTGGATCGTCGGCGCGATGGCCGTCGAGACACTGTCGGAGTGCGGGTACGTGGTGTCCTGGCGCGGCATCCTCGACCCCGACGACCTGCTGCGGGCCGAAGGCCGCGGGCGTCACCTCGGCGCCCGCGTGGCGTGGGCGCAGCTGGGCGGCGGAATGGTCGTCCCCGGCGGCACGCTCGGGAGCATGGGGGTCGGAGCGTGGATGCTCCATCGTCTGGGGATGCCGATGACGCGCGTCGGCGAACGTCAGTTCACGCTGATGTTCCTGAACACGACCGTGGACGCGCTGGCGGTGGTGATCTTCGGGCTGGGGCTGGCGCTCGGCGTGTTCGCCGCCGAAGTGAGCCTCGCGCTGACGCTCGTCCCGGCACTCGCGGTAGCCGGAGCGCTGGCGGTTGCCCTGGCGGTCGCAGGGGGCGCCGAGCGGCTCGCACCGCGCCTGTCCGCTCACCGCCCGAAGCTGGCTCGCGGGGTTTCCACGCTGGCGCTGGCCGTCGAGAACACCAGGCAGATGCTGCGTCACCGCGGCAGTGGCAGGATCGTGCTCGGCGCGATCGCCTATCTGGGCTTCGACATGCTCGTGCTGCAGGGGGCCTTCGTCGCGATCGATGCCCACCCGGTGCCCGGCTTCGCGGTCGTGGCGATGAGCTACCTGATCGGGGGTCTCGGCGGCTCGATACCGCTGCCCGCCAACCTGGGAGCGGTCACCGGGATGGCGGCGATGCTGATCGCCTTCGGCGTCAACCACACCGATGCCGTCGCCGCCGTCGTGCTCTATCAGGCGATCGGGTTCGTCGTGCCGCTGATCGGGGGAGCGATCGCCTATCTGTTCCTGCGGCGGGAGTTCGGGGCGCTCAGCGTCGCCGGCGCCAGCTGAGCTCAGCCGAGCTCGCGCCGGCCCTACGCGGACTCGAAGCCGTGACGCAGGAGTGCCCGCTCATAGCGGGAGCGCAGCCGTCCGTCGGCGGTGAGCGCCGCCGGCGCGGCGGCGCCCTTGATGATCACGCGGATCCCGGCGCTGACCGTGGCGATCGGGTCGGCGTCGGCGTCGTGGCGGGCTTCCATCGTCAGCACGCCGGCCCAGGCGGCGATGATGAAGCGCGAGGTCGCGTGGACGTCCAACGGGCCGAGCTCGCCCGCGTCGATCGCATCTTGGAGATTGGTGGCGACCCGCTGGAGCTGCTGTTCGCGGCGGGACGCGATCGCGGCCGCCGGGGCGGTGTCCGCGGGGAACAGGCCGAGCGGACGCAGGTAGGACAGCGACATGGCCTGGAACAGGGTCGGCTGCTCGTTCGCGAACGCAAGCGTGGCTCCGGCCGCCGCGATCAGGCGTTCCAGCGGCGAGGCCTCGAGCGCCCAGGTGGCGGCCACGTAGGAGTCGTGGGCAGCGAGCGCGTCCTCGGCAAGGGCCTGCGCGACCCCGGCCTTGCTCTCGAAGTGGTTGTACACCGACGCCGGCGCCGTTCCCGCGGCGGCCGCGATCGCCTCGATCGTGGCGGCGCCGTAGCCTTCGCGCGCGAACGCTTCGCTGGCGGCGGCGAGGATGCGCTCCTTAGTGACCCGCACGCGCCGCGCGTGCCCGTTCTCCTGGGCCAGGGGCTCGCTTCTCTCACCGACGGCCGGCACGCGGTGAGGAAGTATAGAGAAGTGTCTAATCTTTAGTACTCTCCAAGATCGACGCCGGCCGGAACCAGACCGGCGCAGCGAGCATCTCGTACATAGGGAGGTTTCAATGGCGACCGTCGACCGCGACATCCGCAGCATCGAACTGACCGAGGACGAGCTGTGGCAGGAGGGACCGCCGCACGAGGCGTTCAAGCGCATGCGCGCGGAATGCCCGATCCATCGCACCGAGCAGTTCTTCGCCGACCTGCCCGCCGAGGGCGGCTTCTGGTCGGTCACGACCGCCGAGGATGTCCACACAGTCAGCCGCGACTGGCGTACGTACTCCTCCGAAATCGGCGGCGTGACGGCCGGCGGGGTGCTGCCGATGGAGCTCTCGCGGGCGATGTTCATCGGCATGGATCCGCCCAAGCACGACCGCGTCAAGGCGCTCTTTCAGGCCGGCTTCACGCCCAAGCGGATCGCCGACCACGAGCTGCGTATCCGTGAGATCGTCGCCGACGTGCTCGACCGCCTCGACGGCCGTGAGCGCTGCGACCTCGTCGGCGACGTCGCCCAGCCCGTGGTCGCGCGCGTGATCGGCAGCTTCATGGGCATCTCCGAGGAGGAAGACGTGATCTGGGCCGAGCTCATGAACGCGGTTCTAGGCGGCGGCGACGAGGACCTCAACCCCGAGGGGATCGACGGGATCACGGAGACGCTCGTGCCCGAACTGTTCGCGCGCTGCGGCAAGCTGATCGCAGAGCGCCGCGAGAACCCCACCGACGACCTCACCAGCGTGCTCGTACACGCCGAGGTCGAAGGCGAGAAACTCGAGGAACACGAGATCGTGATGGGCTTCTTCCTGCTGATGGCCGCCGGCAACGACTCGACCAAGGCGACCTACTGCAGCGGCATGCGCGCGCTGATGGAAGACGACCAGCAGCGTCGCCTGTTGCTGGAGGACCCGTCGCTGGTGCCCGACGCGGTCGAGGAGTCACTGCGCATGTTTCCGGCGTTCGCGCACTTCCGCCGCACCGCGACCTGCGACACCGAGCTCCACGGACAGGAGATCAAGGAGGGCGAGAAGGTAGTGATGTGGTACGTCTCCTCCAACCGCGACGAGACTCGCTACGAGGACCCCGACCGTTTCGATCTGCGTCGCAAAGCCGACCACCAGGCGTTCGGTGCCGGGGGGCGTCACTTCTGTCTCGGCACGGCGCTGGCGCGCCTGGAGCTGCGGATCCTGATCGAGGAGACGCTCGCCCGCTATCCGCAGGTCGCTCTCGACGGCTCGCCCGAGTACGTTCGCTCGGCCTTCATCAATCAGCTCAAGACGCTGCCCGTGAAGCTGGGCCCGCGGGCGGTCGCGGGCGCCTGAATCGCAGGCCGGAGGTGGGGCACCGTGCGCGGCGCCCCACCGACAGCCCCGGGCCCAGCCTTCAGGCGGCCTGGGATCCCGCCGTCGACGCCAGCAGATCCTTGTTCTCGGCGACGAACTTGCTGGCCGTGAAGGTCGCGCCCTGCGGATCCGCCAGCACGGTGGTCCTGACCCACGGCGCGTCGAACGGCGCAACCGTCACCCGACCGCCGAGCTCCGCAGTCCTGCGTGCGATCGCGTCGGCGTCGTCGACCGCGAAGGCCAAGCTCCAGCGCGGCGGCTCCTCGCCCTCACACGGGACGACCGATGCCACCACGTCCTCGAAGCGGGGCGGGGCGCCGACGGATGCCATCTGCTCGCGCAGGCCCGGCGTTTTCGCCTCGAGGTGGTCGCCGTAGCCGGGTAGCGTCCACATCGCCATACCGGGCCCGAGCTCGAGGGTGTCCCAGCCGAACACCGCCCGATAGAAGGCCTTCGCCGACTCCATGTCGCGGGTGTGGAGGGTGTTGAAGTTGACCGAGCCGTGCTCGTTGACGATCGCGGAGCCCTTGTGCTGCTTGGGCTCCCAGACGCGGAACACGGCGCCCTCGCAGTCGGCGAAGACGGCCATCCTGCCGGCGTCGCCGGTGTCGAAGGGCTCGGCCAGGATGGCTCCGCCGGCCGCCCGCACGCGCTCGGCGGTGTCGTCTGCGCGCTCGACCCATATGTAGGTCCGCCAGGCAGCCGGGTCGCCGGCGTGTTCGGGCTGGGTGACGGCGGCCACGTCGCCGCCGCGGATCCGGCCGATGAAGTACGGGCCGGCGCCCGGTGGCATCACGTCCTCGAGCTCCCAGCCGAAGAGCTCGCCGTAGAACTCGGCCGCGGCGCCGGGGTCGGCCTGGCCCGTGTCCGCCCAGCAGGGCACGCCGGGGATGTATCCGTCTCGCTCGGGCATCTCAGAAGTAGCTCCTTGTGTCGATGGTGGGGACGAGATGCACGCTACGGGCTATTTAGGTCAATACCGGTCCTCAATCTTCGTCAGTATCAAGCGCCTGTGATCCAGACATCGAGCCGACTCCTGGAGCTCCTCACGCTTCTTCAAGGCCGCCGCGAATGGGCGGGCGGCGAGCTTGCCGAGCGGCTCGAGGTGTCCGCCCGCACGATCAGGCGTGACGTCGATCGCCTGCGCCGGCTGGGCTACCCTGTGGACTCCCTCACCGGGCCCAGTGGCGGCTATCGGCTGCGCGCGGGGACAGCGATGCCGCCGTTGCTGCTCGACGACGACGAGGCGATCGCGATCGCTGTCGGGCTGCGCACCGCGACGAGGGCGTCGGTCACCGGGATCGAGGAGACGGCCGTGCGCGCACTGCTGAAGCTCGAGCAGGTGCTCCCGAGCCACCTGCGCCGGCGCGTGGCGGCGCTCGGCTCGGCGACAGTCGCGCTGCCGATCGCGGGTCCGACCGTCGACCCCCAGCACCTGACGGTGCTCGCCGGAGCCTGCCGTGACCTCGAGCTCGTGCGGTTCGGCTATCGCCGCCGCGACGGCACCGCCAGCCGGCGCGAGGTGGAGCCCCACTCACTCGTCAACCACGGCCGGCGCTGGTATCTGGCCGCGTGGGACAGACGGCGGGAGGACTGGCGCACGTTTCGGCTCGACCGTCTGACGAAGCCCGCCACCACGGGCGTGCGCTTCGCGCCGCGGGCGCTGCCGGCGAAGGACGCGGCCGCCTACGTCGCCGACAGCATCAGCAACGCGCCGAACCGCTTCGAGGCGGTTGTGACGTTGCACGCGCCGTTCGACGCGGTCGCGGGCCGCGTGCCCTCCCACTGGGGCACGGTGGAGCCACTGAGCGCCCGCCGCTGCCGCTTTCGCACGGGCGACGACGACCTCAGCTGGTTGGCGGTGCGGATCGCGATGATCGGCGTGGACTTCGAGGTCGAGGAGCCCCCGGAGCTGCTCGAGCAGCTGCGTTCGTTGTCGTCGCGGCTGGCCCGCGCGGTGAGCTAGCGGGCGCCGCGCGCCGCCCGCAGGTTGGCGCGCATGCGCCGGCTCCGCCTACCACCCGAGCGGCGCCGGCGCACGCCGCGGATCCTCTAAGGTGCCGCCTGCCCGCCGGGCGGCCCCGGGCACCCCCGAGCCCCGCACCGGAGAGGGGAGACCCCATGTCCACGCGCTTCGCGATCGTCAACGGCTACGTCCTCTCGATGGATCCGGGGATCGGCGAGCTGGTGCGCGGGACCGTGCTGGTGGAGGACGATCGCATCGCGGCGGTGGGCAGCGACCTGGGGGAGCTGGACGCCCGCACGATCGACGCTCGCGGCGGCGTGGTGATGCCGGGCTTCATCGACACCCACCGCCACACCTGGCAGACCGCGTTGCGGGGGATCTGCAGCGACTGGACGTTGATGGACTACTTCCTCGGCGTGCGCTCGACGCTCTCGCCGCGATACACCGCGGAGGACGTGTACGTCGGCAACTACGCGGGCGCGCTCGAGGCGCTCGACGCCGGCGTCACCACGATCCTCGACTTCTCCCACTGCAACAACACGCCTGAGCACGCGGACCGCGCGATCGAGGGCCTGCGCGAGGCCGGCATCAGGGCGACCTTCGCATACGGCTACTTCGCGCCCCCGCGCGCCGAGCCCCACTTCACCTCGCACGCGATGCGCCTGGAGGACTCCAGGCGTGTGCAGCGCGAGCTGGAAGCGCTTGCCGGGCGATCTCGTCACGATGGGCATCTCGCTCACCGAGCCGGGGCTGGTCCCGTTCGAGGACACCACGCGCGAGGTCGAGACCGCGCGGGAGCTGGGGGTCGTGATGGCCACCCATACGGCGTGCATCTGGGGGATGCCGAGCGGCCTCGACCAGTTCGCCCACCAGGGTCTGCTCGGTCCGGACATCGTGCACGTCCACTGCAACGCCTGCACCGAGCGCGACTGGACGCTGTTGCAGCGCTCGGACGCGAAGATCTCGGTCACACCGGAGACGGAGATGCAGATGGGCATGGGCCACCCGCCGATCCGCCAGGCGATCGAACGGGGGCTCGTACTGAGCCTCAGCTGCGATGTGGCGTCCTCCAATTCCGGTGACATGTTCAGTCAGATGCGGCTCGGGCTGCAGGACGCACGGGCGCTCGAGAACGACCGCTCCCATCGCCGTCGCAGCGACCCCACGGAGCTCGCCTACAGCACCCGCGACGCGCTCACGTGGGCGACCGTCAACGGCGCCAGGGCGCTCGGGGCCGAGGATCGCCTCGGCTCGCTCACGCCGGGCAAGCAGGCGGACGTGATCGTCGTCGGTGGGGCAGAGGATCGCCTCAACATGCTCGGGCTCGCGGAACCGGTGGCGTCGGTCGTGCAGCAGGCGAACCCCTCCAACGTCGCGACCGTGCTGGTGGCGGGTCGCCCCGTCAAGCTCGACGGCAGGCTGCTCGACGTCGACTTCGGGCGTGTGCGGGGCATGCTCGACCGCTCACGCGAAGGCGTGCTCGAGCGCACGCTCGCCGACGGCCCGCTGCTGCCCGAGGTCAAGCCGTCCTTCGACGACCTCGCGTTCGGCCTGCTCCCGAACCTGAACGTTCCGGCGCCGGGCTAGGTCAAGCTGCCGGCGCCGCGGCGCGGCTGGATCGGCCGCTCGCGCCGGACTAGAGCCCGCGCAGGAACTCGAGCAGGGCCGCGTTCGCCTCGGCCGGGTGGGTCAGGTTGGAGGCGTGGGTGCCGCCCTCGATGCGCGTCACCCCCGCGCAGCCGGACAGGCCCGCACACAGCTGCTCGGCCAGCTCCATCTCGATCGAGATGTCCGCCGTGCCGTGGATCACGAGCGCCGGACAACCGATCTCCCCGAGGCGATCGGTGATGTCGTCCCGTTCGAACAGGCAGTCGGCGGGCGCCTGCATGGCTGCGGGCGAGAGCGCCTTCCACTTCGCGATCCACGCCCCGTTGAGCTGCGGGTCGCCGATGATCAGGTTCGCGATTGTCTCGACGAGCTCGTCAACCGGTCCGACGTCGAGCCAGGTCTGCTGCATCTGGCGGTAGGCGGGCAGCCGCTGTGGGTCCTCGACCCCGGCCTGGGTGTCGATCAGGACCAGCGCGCGCACACGCTCGGGCGCCGTCAGGGCAGCCCGCAGCGACAGGAAGCCGCCCTGCGACATGCCTCCCACGACCGCACGCTCGATCCCGAGATGGTCGAGCAGCGCCAGGCAGTCCGACGCCGAGTCCCAGTATGTGAACGCCTTGCCGTCGAACTCCGTCTCTCCGAAGCCGCGCTCGTCCCAGGTGATGACCCGGAACTCGGGGGACAGGGCCTCGACCTGGGGCGCGAACATCTCGCGATCCATCAGGAAGCCGTGTCCGAGGATCAGCGGGGGGCCGTCTCCGCCGCTGTCCTCATACCTGATCCGCTGACCGTTGATCTCCGCGTATGCCATGTGCCTCCTCGAGTCCCGCCGACGGTCGGCGAGTGTATCCGACCGCCTCTGGGCGTCTCAGGTGGCCGTCATCGCCGGCGGCTCTCAGCCCGTCGCGGTCCAGCTCTTCGTCTCGCCGGCGCCGCCGGCGTTGAAATGCGAGGTCACGGTCCCACTCGCCTTCCCGTGCACGTGGAAGGTGCCGGTCACGGTGTCGGTGCCCTCGCTCTTGCCCGGTGGACCCGGCGCCGGGATCTTGAGCTTCACCTCGAAGGTCCCCTGGCCCGTGATGCGTGTGCTGCCTCCGGTCGGGCTCCCGACACCGCCGCAGCCCCCGCCGCACTTGAACGGCGTCTCCACGGACAGGTCGATCACCTTGTGGCCGTTCGGTGAGACCTTGAAGGAAACGGCCTCGACGGCCTGGACGGCGCCCTTGTAATGCCCGATGTAGGCGGCGCCCTTGACCTGCTTGGCCGCGAGCGCGATCCCCGCGCTCGCCAGCGTGGCGGCAACGGCGACGGCCGCTCCTCGGGAGGCTCTGGCGCGGAATACGGTCCTCATCGACACGTCCCTCCTTGTTCGCTGGGCGGAACCTGCGCTGGCTCGAGCGGATCATATCCCCGTGCCGGCGGGGCGGTCCGCCCTGTAGCGAGCCGGTTGATACAGTCGCCCGGCCTCGAGGCCGGGGGAATCCGGTGTGAATCCGGAACTGACGCGCAACGGTATGGCCGCCGATCGGCGGCCGAGTCCGAACACTCGACCCGGGGTGGGAACACGGACCCTGTCCGCGCGATCGGACGGTGCTTCGGCTCCTATTCGGGGGGCTGCCAGGCATCGCCCCTGACCTAGGAGTTCGAATCATGAGAACCACCCTCGCCCGGCTCTTGCCGGCTGCCGTCGCTTCGGCGGCACTGATCGGCGCCCAATCCGCGGGCGCGACCTCTACCCCTCAACAGGTGTCGGCAGCGGTCAAAGCCGGGGCCTCCTACCTGAAGACCCAGCAGCAGCCCTCCGGACTATTCGAAACCGACTGGGTGCTCGGTGCTCTGGCCGCGTCCGGCCAGCCCGCCTCCGGCGTCGTTCCGCAGGGCGGCTCCACCAACGCCCGCTCGGCGTACTTGGCGCTCGTCGGCGAACCCTCGAGCTGGCCTGGCGTGGGCGCCTCGGCGGCCGACTACGAGCGCGGCGCGCTGAACGCGTACGCGGCCGGCATCGATCCGGCGCGTGTGTCGGCGAAGCAGAACCTGATCGCCCGCATCCTCGCCGACTACGACCCCGCTGCCCCCGGGTGGTACGGCGGCAGCGAAGCGTTCACCGCGACCGTGTCCGCGGCGCTCGCGCTCGAGGAGACGCCCACCCGCAAGGACAAGCAGCGGATCCCCGCCGCCCTACTCCAGAAGACCGTCACGGTGCTCGAGGAAAACCAGCACAGCGACGGCGGCTGGACCTACCAGAAGGTCCAGGGCAACCAGGCGGCGATCGAATCGGCAGCCGAACCCGACGAGACGGGGGCGGTGCTCGCGGCGCTGTGCGGCGCCGGCGTGGCGACCAGCAACGCCAGCGTCAGCCGGGGTCTGGCCTACCTGCAGGGCGATCTGCAGTCCGACGGCTCCTTCGCGGCCCCGTTCGGGGCGAACACCGACTCCAACGCCTGGGCGGTCCAGGGCCTGACGGCCTGTGGCATCAACCCCCAAGAGTCGGCCTTCACGTCCGCGAGCGGGCACACGCCGATCGACTTCCTGGTCGGACAGCAGCTGGCCGGCGGCGGGTTCGTCTACGAAGCCGGCGAAGCGAGCGCGAACGAATACTCCAGCCAGGACGCCGTTCGCGCGCTCGGGGGCGGGACCTTCACGGCGACACCCCCGAAGGGCAAGGGCGGGCAGTTCCTCTACGAAAAGGCCTTCACTAGCGGCACCCCCTCGCCACTCGGGTTGATCATCTCCACAGCCGGTGCACTGGAGGTGTGCGCCGTCACGATCGACCCGGCGGCCGCCAAGTCAACGCTCGGGGCTGTGCTCGAAGCCGCCCAGGCGGGATCCGAACCGGCGGGTTGTGTGTCCGGGTATGCGCCCGCGACCGGCAAGGGCAAGATCACCACGATCGACGGCACCAGCGCCACCTCGGGGCACGCGTGGGGGATGTCCCTCGACGGCGCCAAGGCGGCGACCGCGAAGCTCTCCAGCAAGGTCGCGGTCGGAGACACGATCTATCTGGCCCTCGGCTGACCGAACCGCGTGGGGAGGGGGCGCGTCCCGCCCCTCCCCGAGCGGTACTCTCGGCTTTCAGCCAAACACTGAGGAGGAGCCATGACGGACAGCGTCTATCGGGTGACAGAGGTGATCGGTGTCAGCAGTGACTCCTGGGAGGCGGCCGCGGCCAATGCGATCGAGGTGGCGGGCAAGTCGCTGCGCGACCTGCGCATCGCCGAGGTCGTGCGTCAGGACGTCACGATCGAGGAAGGCAAGACGGCGGAGTACAGGATTCGGTTGAACGTCTCCTTCAAGTACGAGTCGGGAGACTGAGGGCGCCGGCCGGCGGCGCTCCGCGCGATCAGCACCACCACGCGGTCGCGTGCGCAGGCTCCCGCGATCCTGTACAGGACTGCCGTCACGCGCCGGCGATGCGGTAGTGGAGGTGAACCACGCCGTGGCCGAAGCGCCGCTCGTCCAGCAGCTCGAGCCGCGCCCGGATCCGCTGCGAGAGCGCGGACTTGCCGCCGCCGAGCACGATCGGAGTTAGGAACAGATGGCACTCATCGACGAGCCCCGTCGTGAGCGCCTGGCCGGCCAGGTTGGCGCCCCCGATCGTCAGATCGGATCCGGACGCTGCCTTGAGCGCCCGCACTCCCTCCGCGTCGAAGTCGCGCTCGATGCTCGTGCGTGGGCTCGACGGCTGCGCCAGGGTGCGGGAGTACACGACCTTCTCCGCCGCCCGCCACATGTGCCCGAAGTCCCGGGACGCCTGGGAGGAGTCCTCGCCCGTCCCCTCCGTCTCCCAGAACTGCATCGTCTCGTACATCCGGCGCCCGTAGAGGTATGTGCCGATCGGGCGCTCGAGGTCGTTGATGAACCCGAACACCTCCTCGTCCGGCGCGGCCCAGCGGAAGTCGCCCGTCTCGTCCTCGACGTAGCCGTCGAGTGACGCGATCGCGGAATAGATCAGCTTGCCCATCTCAGCGCGGGTCCGGTTCCCCCTCGCCTGCGGGGGCGGGGAGCGATCATCCCACGTCGCTACGCTCGCGACGTGGCCCCGGAGGAGCTCGCCAACCTCGCCCATCTGCGCCGCGCACGCGACCTGATGGACCGCGAGTACGCCCGCCCGCTGGAAGTGGCCGAGTTGGCCCGCGCCGCGCTGATGTCCAGCGCCCACTTCTCACGACAGTTCCGGGCGGCCTACGGGGAGACGCCCTACGCCTATCTGATGACCAGGCGAGTGGAGCGGGCGCAGGCGCTGCTGCGCCGGGGCGACGTGTCCGTCACCGAGGTCTGCACGGAGGTCGGGTGCTCTTCGCTCGGGTCCTTCAGCACGCGCTTCACCGAGCTCGTGGGGGAGACGCCGACGGCCTACCGGGCCCGTGATCACAGCGCGCTCGCGAACGTGCCGGGGTGCATCGCCAGGGAGCTCACCCGGCCGGTACGTAACAGAGCAGGATCGGAGAAGCGACCGGGGCGATGGCTCCCTAGTGTTGCTTCACATGAACCTCACACTCTCAACCTGCTTCGTCATAGTCCATGACCCCGATGTCGCGTTGGCCTTCTACCGCGACACCCTCGGCCTCGAGGAGCGCAACGACGTGGCCCGCGGAGACTTCCGCTGGATCACCGTCGGTGCCGCAGCACAGCCCGAGGTCGGGATCGTCCTCACCAACTACCTGAACGGCAGCCCCGCCGACGGCGACGCGGTCGCCGCACTCGTCGCCAAGGGCGCTCTCAACGGCGTCCACTTTCACACCGACGACCTCGACGGGACCTTCGAGAAGCTGCAGGCCTCGAGCGCCGAGGTCGTGCAGGAGCCGACCGACCAGCCGTGGGGCACGCGTGACTGCGCCGTGCGCGACCCGTCGGGCAACATGGTGCGCATCGACCAGCCGCCCGCCGGGTAGGGGCGGTCTACAGGGCCTGGAGCAGCTCGACGAGCCGCTCGCGGCAGTAGGTCCACTGCCTGCGGTTGCGCCCACTGCCGGGGTGGAGCGTCTCGAGCAGCGCGAGCCCCCGCATCGTGGCCGTGGCCATCTCCAGCAGTCGCTCGAATCCGGGACGCTCCGCGAGGTCGGCGAACAGGCGGCGGGAGACGTGCGCGGTTTCGCGGTCCAGGTTGCGCTCGACCGTGACCAGGCGCTCGCGCAGGTCGGGGTCGGTGCGAGCGTGGGTCCAGAGGTCGAGCGCCGCCTGGTAGAGCGGGCCGGCGTAACCCGACCACAGCAGGTCGAGGCCAGCGATGATCCGCTCGCGGCCCTCGGGCAGGTTCTCGGCGGCGGCCATCAGGTTCTCGCCGCGACGCTGCGCGAGGTGCTCCATCGCGGCGGCCACCAGCGCCTGGCGGGTCTGGAAGTGGTGCAGGTGGGCGCCCCGGGAGACGCCTGCCCGCTCGGCCACACGGCTGGTGGTGGTCTTGGCGTATCCGTCCTCGACGAGGCAGGCGATCGTCGCGTCGAGCAGCGCCTGCCTGGTCGAGGCGCTGCGAGCGGCCTGACTGCGGCGGGTGGTGGGGGTGGTGGTCGTGGCCATCCGGCGTCACCGCCATGTTACTTGCGTTCATGCATGAACGTTTCTGTGGTAGCGTCCGCGCACAGACCGTGACCCGCAGACGGCGGGACGATTAACCCGGGAGGTCCCACTGATGGCAGCCGCAGAGGCGTTGGTGTTCGATGCGATCCGAACCCCACGCGGCAAGGGCAAGTTCAACGGCTCGCTGCACGGCACCAAGCCGGTCGACCTCGTCGTCGGCCTGATGCACGAGACGCTGGTGCGCAACGAGAAACTCGACCCCTCGCGCGTGGACGACGTCGTCCTCGGCTGCGTTTCGCCGGTGGGTGACCAGGGAGCCGACATCGCCAAGACCGCCGCCATCAAGGCGGGCCTGCCCGACACCGTGGCCGGCGTGCAGCTCAACCGCTTCTGCGCCTCGGGCCTGGAGGCCGTCAACGTGGCCGCCCAGAAGGTC
Organism: uncultured Solirubrobacteraceae bacterium; assembly: GCA_963846255.1. Taxonomy (GTDB): domain Bacteria; phylum Actinomycetota; class Thermoleophilia; order Solirubrobacterales; family Solirubrobacteraceae; genus Palsa-744. Next base: position 1,196,525 of record CAWJVE010000002.1, on the reverse strand, counting down.
GCCTCCGGCTGGGAGGACCTCGTGTTCGCCGGCGGCGTGGAGTCGATGTCGCGCGTGCCGATGGGCTCCGACGGCGGCGCCTGGGCGATGGACCCAGAGACCAACTACGACACCTACTTCGTTCCCCAGGGGATCAGCGCCGACCTGATCGCGACGATCGAGGAGTTCAGCCGCGAGGACGTGGACGCCTACGCCGCACGCTCGCAGGAGCGGGCCGCCGCGGCCGAGTCCGACGGACGCTTCGCCAACTCGGTGATCCCCGTCAAGGACCTCAACGAGAACGTCGTGCTCGACCACGAGGAGTTCATCCGTCCGGGCACCACGGTCCAGACGCTCGGCGGACTGAAGCCGTCGTTCGCCGCGATCGGCGACATGGGCGGCTTCGACGCGGTGGCCCTGCAGAAGTACCACTGGGTCGAGAAGATCAACCACGTGCACACCCCCGGTAACTCGTCCGGGATCGTGGACGGCGCGTCGCTGCTGACGATCGGCAACGAGCAGACCGGGGCCGAGATGGGGATGAAGCCCCGCGCCCGGATCCTCGCTACGGCGCTGTCGGGTGCGGACCCGACGATCATGCTCACCGGCCCGGCGCCCGCCAGCCGCAAGGCCCTGAAGAAGGCCGGCCTGACGGTCGAGGACCTCGACCTGGTCGAGATCAACGAGGCCTTCGCGGCCGTGGTGCTGCGGTTCGTGCGCGACATGGGCCTGGACATGGAGAAGGTGAACGTCAACGGCGGTGCGATCGCGATGGGCCACCCGCTGGGTGCGACCGGGGGCATGATCCTCGGCACGCTCATCGAAGAGCTGCACCGCACCGGTGGCCGCTACGGGCTGGCGACGCTGTGCGTCGGCGGCGGCATGGGAATCGCGACCGTCGTGGAGGCGATCTGATCATGGCTGAGAGCACGACCATCCAGTGGGAGCAGGACGGGGACGGCATCGTGGTGCTGACCCTCGACGACCCCAACCAGTCGGCCAACACGATGAACCGCGCGTACGCGGAATCGATGGCCGCCACGATCGAGCGCCTGGAGGCGGAGAAGGACACCGTCACCGGCGTCGTTATCACGTCGGCCAAGAACACGTTCTTCGCCGGCGGGGACCTCAACGACCTCAAGGCCGCGGGCAAGGACGACGCGCCCGAGCTGGCCGAGATGGTGCGCGCCGGCAAGCGCCAGCTGCGCCGCCTGGAGACGCTTGGGGTACCGGTCTGCGCGGCCATCAACGGGGCCGCCCTCGGCGGCGGCCTGGAGCTCTGCCTGGCCTGCCACCACCGCGTCGCGGTGGATGACCCCAAGGTCCAGATGGGTTTCCCCGAGGTGCAGCTGGGGCTGCTCCCGGGAGCCGGCGGCGTGGTGCGCACGGTGCGCATGCTCGGCATCGCCGACGCGCTGCTGAAGCTCCTGATGCAGGGCCAGCGGCTGCGTCCCGCGCAGGCCATCGAGACGGGCATCCTCGACGAGGTGGTGGCCACCCAGGACGAGCTGGTGCGCGCCGCGAAGGCCTGGGTCAAGCAGCGCGCCGCGCAGGAGGAGCCGGTCGCCCAGCCGTGGGACGTGAAGGGCTACAAGATCCCCGGGGGCGCGCCGTCGAACCCGAAGCTGGCCCAGAACCTGCCGGCCTTCCCGGCCAACCTGCGCAAGCAGCTGAAGGGCGCCAACTACCCGGCCCCGCAGCACATCATGTCCGCCGCCGTCGAGGGTGCCCAGGTCGACTTCGACACCGCCATCGAGATCGAGGGCCGTTACTTCGTGGACCTGCTCACCGGCCAGGTCGCCAAGAACATGATCCAGGCGTTCTTCTTCGACATGCAGGCCGTCAGCGGCGACCGCGGCCGGCCCGAGGGCCTCGAGCCCTACCGGGCCGAGAAGGTCGTGGTCCTGGGCGCCGGCATGATGGGCGCGGCGATCGCCTACGTGTGCGCCAAAGCCGGTATCGAGGTGGTGCTGAAGGACGTCTCGCTCCAGGACGCCGAGCGCGGCAAGTCCTACTCCGCCGGACTGGTCGAGAAGGCCGTCTCGCGAGGGCGCTCCACGCAGGAAAAGGGAGACGCGCTGCTGGCGCGGATCACCCCCACCGACGACCCGGCGGCGGCCGCGGGCGCGGACCTCGTGATCGAGGCCGTGTTCGAGGACCCGGCGGTCAAGGCGCAGGTGTTCGCGGAGATCGAGCCGCACCTGGCGCCCGACGCGCTGCTGGGGTCGAACACCTCGACGCTGCCGATCACCGAGCTGGCCGAGGGCGTCACGCGCCCGGCCGATTTCATCGGGCTGCACTTCTTCAGCCCCGTGGACAAGATGCCGCTGCTGGAGATCATCAAGGGCGAGAAGACCAACGACGAGAGCCTCTACCGGGCGCTGGACCTGGCAAAGCAGATCAAGAAGACGCCGATCGTGGTCAACGACTCACGCGGCTTCTTCACCAGCCGCGTGATCGGGACCTTCATCAACGAGGGCGTGGGCATGCTGCTGGAGGGCGTTCCGGCGGCCTCGATCGAGCAGGCCTCCAGCCAGGCCGGCTACCCCGCTCCGGTGCTCCAGCTCAGCGACGAGCTCAACCTCAACCTCGCCCGCAAGATCCGCGACGCGACCAAGGCGGCGATCGAGGCCGAAGGGGGCGTGTTCGAGGAGCGGACCTCCTTCCAGGTCGTGGACCGCCTCTTGGAGCAGGGCCGCGGCGGCAGGCTCGCCGGCGCCGGCTACTACGACTACGAGGACGGCAAGCGGACCGGTCTCTGGAAGGGCCTCAAAGAGCTGTTCCCGGAGACCGACGACCCGTCCTCGCTGTCGCTGCGTGACCTCGAGGAGCGGATGCTGTTCATCGAGTCGATCGAGGCCGTCAAGTGCCTCGACGAGGGCGTGATCGAGACCGCCGCGGACGCCAACATCGGCTCGATCCTCGGGATCGGCTTCCCGGGATGGACCGGCGGCGTGCTGCAGTACATCGACGGTTTCGAGGGACCAGCCGGCAACGGGCCCGCAGGCTTCGTGGCCCGCGCCCGCGAGCTCGCAGGCCTGTACGGCAAGCGCTTCGAGCCGCCCGCGTCGTTGGCCGAGAAGGCCGAGCGGGGAGAGCTCTACAGCGAGTCCGCGGCCCTGGCCGCGGCGCCCGCCTGAGCTGCCCGGCGTCCGCGACCGACACAGCACCGACCGACGGAGGAGCAGCCGATGTACGGATTCACCCTCACCGACGAGCAGCAGGCCTTCGTCGAGGCGATTCGCGACCTCGCCCGGCGGGAGTGCGGCACGCGCGAGCAGCGGGACGCCCTCACCAAGCACAACACCGAGCCCCACAACCCGGAGATGTACAAACGGGTCGCGGAGCTGGGCTGGCTCGGGGTCGCGATCCCGAGCGAGTTCGGCGGCTCCGGCGGGGGTTTGGTGGACCTGTGCCTGTTCCTGGAGGAGATCTCCCGCGGACAGGTTCCGATCGGGGGCTTCTCGGTCAGCGCCATCAGCGCCGGCCCGTATGAGCGCTTTGGCACCGATGAGCAGAAGCAGGAGATCCTGACCGGCATCGTCGGCGGGGCGGTGGAGGCGATCGCGATGTCAGAGCCCGAGGCGGGCTCCGACGTGGGGAACCTGCGCTGCAAGGCCGAGCGGCGCAACGGGGGCTACGTGATCAACGGTCAGAAGACGTGGATCTCCGAGGCCCAGCACGCCGAGCACATCCTGCTCGTGTGCCGCACCGAGGTCGGCTCGGACAAGCACAAGGGCATGACGATGCTGTCCGTTCCCGCCGGCTGCGACGGGGTCGAGATCCGCGGCATCGAGACGATGGGCGGCAAGGTCGTCAACGATGTCTTCTTCAACGACTGCGAGGTCCGGGCCGACAGCCTCGTGGGCGTCGAAGGCCAGGCCTGGATGCAGCTTATGAGCGGGCTCAACACCGAGCGCCTGATCATCGCGGCGCAGTCCACAGGCCTCGCCCAGCGGGCACTCGACGACGTGCTCGCCTACACCAAGGAGCGCGAACAGTTCGGGCGCCCGATCGGATCCTTCCAGGCCCTCAGCCACCGCCTCGCGGACCTCGCCACCGAGGTCGCGTGCACCCGCCTGCTGACCTACGCGGTCGCCCGCCAGTGCGACGAGAACCCCGGCGTGCTGTTCCCGCAGGAGGCCTCGATGGCGAAGCTGAAGGCCACCGAGACCGGCAAGAAGGTGGCACTGGAAGGCATGCAGATGATGGGCGGATACGGCTACGCCACCGAGTACGACATGCAGAACCACGTGCGCATGAACCTCGTCTCCACGATCTACGGCGGCACCTCAGAGATCCAGCGCGAGATCATCGCCAAGACGCACGGGTTGTAGAAGCGAGCGCTCCGGGACGCTCCGGTTTTCCGCTCCGGGCCAGTGCGACCGGTGTTCTCAGGCGGTGAGCGGGTGCCCTCAGGCGGCGACCGGTGCCTCCAGCGGCTGATCGCGTGCCGTCGCGCTCTGGCGAGGCGCCAGCACGACCGTCGCCTCGTTCGCCGGGGTAATCGTGATCCCGCGCCGGGCCGCCCGTTCACGCGCGTCATCGGCGGGCGCGAGTGAGAAGCGCGTCAGCGCCTCGCGCAGCACCGCCTGCATCTCGAGCATCGCGAAGCTCGCACCGATGCACCGGCGCCGGCCGGCGCCGAACGGGAGCCAGGTGAAGCTGCCGGGTGGCGAGTCGATGAAGCGCTCGGGCCTGAACGCGTACGGGTCCGGGTAGATCGTCGGGTCGTGGTGGAGTAGGTAGGCGCTCGGGAACAGCGTCACGCCCACCGGATAGGTCGTGTTGCCGATCCGCACCGGCTCGTGGACCACACGCGGCTCGGCGTTGGGGATCACGGGGCGGACCCGCATCAGCTCCTGGATCGTGGCCTTCAGCAGCGGCTCGCCGTCGCCCCGTTGCAGTTCCTCGCCGAGCCTGCTCGCCAGGTCGGGTGTGCGAGCGAGGATTGAGAACGCCCACGCGAGTTGCGAGGCCGTTGTCTCGTGCCCCGCCACGAGCGTCGTTACGAGCTCGTCGCGCAGCTCGACGTCGCTGAGCGGACTGCCGTCCTCGTGCCGCGCCTCGAGCAGCATGGCGAGCACGTCGTCGCCGTGCTCGCCATGGGCGCGACGGCGCTCGACCAGCTCGAAGATCAGGCGGTCGGCGTGCTCCAGTCTGCGCCCCCGCCGACGCGCGGGCGCTGTCCACGCGAGCGCCGGCAACGTCCAGAGGATCTCCACCGGTTTCGCGCCCGTCCCGAGCATCGCCCTCAGGGACTCCCTGATCGCCTGTAGTTCCTCGCCGCCCTCGAGTCCGAAGACAACGCGCAGGATGATCTCGAGGGTCACGCTCTGAAGGCGGCCGTGGAGCGCGAGCGGCTCGCCGATGGGCCAGGAAGAAACCTCCTCGGTGCAGTACTCGTCGATCAGCCCCGACAACGCCTGCAGCGCCTCGCCGTGGAAGGGAGGCAACATCAGCTTGCGCTGCTCGAGGTGGGCGTCCTCGTCCAGCACGATCACTGATGTCGGTCCCACGACCGGCTCGATCACTTTGGCCCCCTCGCCGGGGTGAAGCACCTCCGGCGGGGCGGTCATCAGTTCCTTGATCTCGCGCGGGTCGGAGATCATCACGATCGGAGGCCCCCCGATCAGACGCAGCGTGAAGCGCGAGCCGTAACGGCGCCGGCAGCGCTCCAGGAAGCCCGTGTGCCGGGTCACGAAGCCGAGCGTCTGGACAGCGGCCGGGAGCCTTGGACCGGCCGGCAGCTCATCAGTCATCACTCACCATCCCCTGTTGTCGGACCGGTGCGTCGCAGCCGGGCGCTGAAGCCGAGATAGTCCCAGATCATGTCCGCTCCCTCGCGGCGGCGGGTGACCTCGATCGGGATGCCGACCGGCCGTAGCACGTGTACGCCGTCCTCGTAGGAGGCCACGACCGTGATCGTCGTTCGCATGTCGAACTCGGCGACGTCGTGGACGCCGTGCTCCTCGGTGCCGTCGCAGCGCATGTCGTGCACGATCCCGCCGCCGGTCACGACCAGGCGGTCGCCGCACTGCTCGATGCGTTGCACAGACCCCAGCGCCGGATGGTCGGCTACCGCCCCACCGTCGGTCACGACCTCGGCCACCGTCCAGGTCCCACGCAGGTCGGGCGCGCCGTCGACGATCGCCTCGGTGCAATCCGCGAGGATCGGGCTCGGGAACTCCTTGCCGTACCCGCCGGGCGGCGTGTGCGCCACCGGGATCTCCTCCGCGCGACGCTGTGGCCCGTTCGACACGGGCGCCACCTTAGCGCCCGTTCGGCGCGCGATCAGAGCCGGTACAGTCAGGGGTGATCGTGGCTGTCTCGGAGGCTTCGCACTCGCCAGAGGTGGACATCGGCGCCCTCGAGTTCTGGGGCCGACCCGCCGAGGAGCGCGACGTCTACTTCGCGCAGCTGCGCCGCGACGCGCCGATCTCGCGCCAGCAGCCGCCCGAGGACGTGCTCGACATGCCCGGCGAGGGCCATCCCTACTGGGCGATCGTCCGTTACGAGGACATCCGCCGCATCTCTCGGGACCCACAGACGTTCTGCTCGGCCCACGGCACACAGTTCGGCGACGCCCCGCCGGAGATCCTCGAGGCGTCGCAGTCGTTCCTGGCCATGGACGCCCCGCGTCACACCAAGCTGCGGGGTCTGGTGTCGGCCGCCTTCACGCCGCGCCAGGTGGCGCGGATCGAGGAGGGCATCCGGGTGAACGCCAAGCGAATCGTCGAGGAGGCTGCGCCGACGGGGGGTGGGGACTTCGTCGAGTTGATCGCCAAGCGCCTGCCGCTGGTGACGATCTCGGACATGATCGGGGTGCCGCCGGAGGATCGCGAGCGGGTGGTCTCGGCGGCCGACGTGCTGGTGTCGGTGGCCGACCCCGAGTTCTTCGGCGACCGCCGCCCGATAGAGGTGCTCGGCGAAGCCCTGTGGACGCTGACCCAGTTCGCGACAGACCTCGCGGCGCACCGTGAAGAGCATCCCGGCGACGACCTGATGACGGCCCTCGTGCAGGCCGAAGTTGAGGGCGAGCGGCTGACCCACGCCGAGATCGGCGCGTTCTTCGTGCTGCTGTCCGTGGCCGGCAACGACACCACCCGCCACACCACCTCCCACGCGTTGCGCGCCCTGACGGTCAACCCCGACCAGCGGGCGTGGCTGATGGAGGATCTCGACGACAGGCTGCCCGTGGCCGTCGAGGAGTTCGTGCGCTGGGCCTCCCCGGTCCTCACCTTCCGCCGCACCACCACCCGCGAGGTGGAGATCCATGGCCAGCAGCTGGGGGCGGGGGAGAGGGTGGTGCTCTTCTACCACTCGGGTAACCGCGACGAGGAGGCGTTCACCGACCCGTGGCGCTTCGATCTGTCACGTGACCCCAATCGGCATCTCGGGTTCGGCGGCGGGGGGCCGCATTTCTGCCTCGGCGCTTCGCTGGCACGCACCCAGCTGCGTTCGATCTTCGATGAGCTGTTGCGCGTGATGCCCGACATCGAGGCGCAGGAGCCCGAGCTGTTGCACAGCAATTTCATCCATGGCGTGAAGCGCATGCAGGTCGGCTTCAGCGCCCGAGCCTGAGGAGGATCCCGATGAGCACCACCGAGACCATGATCGAGAGCGACAAGCTGTTCATCGGGGGGGAGTGGACGAGCCCGAACGGCTCGGACCGCATCACCGCGATCAGTGCCAGCACCGAGGAGCCCATCGGCTCCGTCCCGGAGGGAACGAACGCCGACATCGACGCCGCCGTCGCAGCGGCTCGCGCCGCCTTCGAGGACCCCACGGGGTGGTCCTCGTGGTCGGCCGAGGAGCGCGCCCAGGCGATGGAGCGCCTCGCTGGCGCCCTGGAAAGCCGCGGCCAGGAGACCGCTCGGAGGGTCTCGATGCAGAACGGCATGCCGATCTCGATCGCGATGGCGACCGAGGCGGTCTACCCGGCGGTGCTCGCGCGTTTCTACGCCGCCATCGCCCGCGACTTCCCGTTCGCGGAGGAGCGCCAGGGGCTGCTCGGAGGGGAGATCCTGCTGAGCCGCAAGCCGGTCGGGGTGGTGGGCGCGATCGTGCCCTGGAACTTCCCCCAGGCGCTGGCCATGTTCAAGCTCGCCCCGCTGCTGGCGGCCGGTTGCACGGCGGTGATCAAGCCCAGCCCGGAGACGGTGCTCGACAGCCTCCTGCTGGCCGAGGCGGTGGAGGAGGCGGGGCTGCCCCCGGGGGTCGTCAACATCGTCCCCGCGGGGCGTGAGGTGGGTGCGTATCTGGTGGAACACCCCGGCGTGGACAAGGTGGCCTTCACCGGCTCCACCGCCGCCGGCCGCAGCATCGCGCGGCGCTGCGGGGAGCTGTTGCGCCCGGTGACGCTCGAGCTGGGCGGTAAGTCGGCGGCGATCGTGCTCGACGACGCAGATCTCTCAGATGCCGGGGAAGCGCTGTTCGCGGCGACGCTGATGAACAACGGGCAGACCTGCTATCTGGGCACCCGCGTGCTCGCGCCGCGCTCCCGCTACGACGAGATGCTGGCGGTCTTCTCAGGGCTCGCGGACGCGCTGCAGGTCGGCGATTCGCTGGATCCCGAGACGCAGATCGGCCCGCTGGCGAGCGCCCGCCAGCGTGACCGCGTGGAGGGCTACATCGAGAAGGGTCGCGCCGAGGGCGCTCGCGTGATCGCCGGCGGCGGGCGACCGCAGGCGATGGAGCGCGGCTGGTTCGTGCAGCCGACCGTGTTCGCGGACGTCGAGAACACGCAGACGATCGCTCGCGAGGAGATCTTCGGTCCGGTGCTGTCGGTGATCCCCTACGACGGTGTGGAGGACGCAATCGCGATCGCCAACGACTCCGAGTACGGGCTCGGGGGCAGCGTCTGGACGAGTGACCCGGAACACGGAGCCGACGTGGCCAAGCGCGTCCAGACGGGGAGCATCGGCGTCAACCACTTCGCGCTCGACCCGGCCGCCCCCTTCGGCGGGGTGAAGGCCAGCGGACTGGGACGCGAGCTCGGCCCCGAGGCCATCGCGGCCTACCTGCAGATCCAGACGCTCTACAAGACCCCGCCGCCGCAGCCCGAGGTCACGCCGTAGGAGTCGGGCCCGGCCGGCGGGCTCGCCCGCCGGCCCGGCCCGGATCCAAGTCACACCGTCGGCGGGGCGTGCCCCCCGGCGACGACGGCTGTGGGCTCCGCTCAGCCCGCCTTCCACACGATCGGGTTTTCGCTGTACTTGTCCACGCTGCCGATCCACTGCTCCTTGACGATCGAGCCGCCGCTACCGACCAGGAAGATCTGGCAGGTGTTGTAACTCACCCCGCGTGTGAACTGCTTCGGCGGGGTACCGGACGGGCACGGGCGGTAGGTACCGAGCACGGTGAGTTCCTGACCCTGCTGACCGCGGTCGTCGATCGCCTGGAAGCCGGTTTCCGGGGCGCCGTCTTCGGCGCTCGCGTTGCCGGCGCCTTCGTTGCGGATCTGCAGCTTCACGTAGTAGGGCGTCTTGCCCTGCTCTGACTTTTCGAGTTCCACGCCGGCCAGTTCGGCCTGGGATCCCTTCTCGATGCTGACGGCGGTGACCTGCAGACGGTAGGTGGGGCTGTTGTTGTTCACCCCCGGCTTGTAGTCGACCAGCGCGGGGGTCCCGAGCGCGAGGTTGGTGCCGGGAGCTGTGGTGCCGCCCGACTGGGTGCTCGCGGCGGCCGGCGAGCTCGCGGTTGTCGTCCCGGTCGCTGTCGAGCTGCTCGCCGGTGCGCTCGCGGTCGTTTTGCTCTGCGTCGTCGAGGATCCGCTGCTCCCGCAGCCAGCGACCGCGAGGCCCAGCACGGCCGCGGCCGCGACTACGGGAGTGCGACGCCTGGTCGGTGACGCCGTCGTCCGTCTAAGTCTCATGTTTCCCCCAAATCGATGATGGTTGTCTAGCGTGCGGCCGCCGAAGACGGCGTCCTTGGGTTGTGGGTCGGCCGGCGCCGCCGCCGCTTCGACGCGCGTGGCCTCCCTGCGAGCCGCGTACCGTAACGAAAGGGGCAGACCGGGTCTCGGAAATGGTCCGTTTTCACTACTCGGCCGGTCCGCTGATGCGCGCGCTCGGCCGCCCGCGCGTCGGACCCGCGCTGCGCTCAGGGGCGTTCGCGCAGCCGCGTCCCCGGGTGCGGCCGCAGCACGAGCAGGCCCAGGTTGGCCGGCGTCGCGGGCAGGTCCTCGAAGACCTTCCAGCGCACGATGTAGGTGGGGACGGGCGCCCCGCCGTGCCGCGAGCGGCCGTAGTCGGTCATCTCGACGGGCGCAAATGTCTTGGCGTCGAACAGCACGACGTCGTCGGGTTGAGTCCTCCCGTCCCTGCCGCGGAGCGGCGTGACGCGGGCGCGATACACGAGCCTTCCGGCGACGCGGGTCCTGCCGACCACGTGCAGGCGCCCGGCACGGTACGCCGCCCGCAGCGCTGACATCTCGTCGACCAGGAGGATGCCCCGTGCGCGGGTCACTTCGACCACCGAGGGGTGGGCCGTGGACCAGGTCGACCACGTGCCGCCGGCCGGGATGGCGCTTTCGCCGGTCCAGCTGACGTGGCGTCCGGAGCGCTGCTGGACCGTGTTCTGCACGATCACGCTGCGTTCGCGCGGCGGGTCCACCGTGCGCCAGCGCTTCTCGAGCAGGTGGAAGCCCCCGCCAGGCGCTTCCTGTTCGTCGACCAGGTAGAGCACGCCGGAGGAGGGCCCGAGGGCGCGGTAGATCGCGGCGGCCACGTCGAAGCGACCGCCGCCGGGCAGCCCCACCAGCGCCAGGCCGACGACCGCGGCGAGCAGTGCCGCGGCGCCGACGGCGAAGGGGCGGGCGAGCGGGCGGCGAGCGCGGGGGTTCGCCGCGCGGTGCGCCGGCGGCGGCGACTCGCGGCGTCCGCGGGCCGACAGACGCTCGCTCATCGGCGGTGACGGCAGCTCCTGCGGCAGCGGGTTCGCGTCGCGGATCAGGTCGATCACGTCAGGGCTCATCGCGATGCCTCCTGTACGGTCGGGCGCTCGAACCTGGCCGAGTCGGCGGACTCGAGAATCACCCGCAGCTGGCGGCGCGCGCGGTGCAGACGAACGCTGAGTGTGCGTGGCCGGATACCGAGCACCTCGGCCGCCTCACTCGTGCTCAAGCCCTCCCACGCCAGCAGCAGCAGCAACTCGCGGTCGCTCTCGCGCAGTCGTGCGAGGGCTCGCAGCACCGGGCGCTCGATCCCGTCCGCGGGCGGCGAGATGACCTCGTGGTCTGCGGCCAGACGATCGCGCAGCGCGTCCTGGCGGACACCGCTGCGGCGCTGGTTGGCGAGCGTACGTCGGGCGACGCCGAGCAGCCACGGGCGCGGGCAGCTGGGGACCTCCGCGAGACGCCTCCACGCCACCAGGAAGACCTCGGCGACGACATCTTCGGCCACCGCCGCGCTGGTCCGCCTGCGCGCGTAGCTGAGAACCGTGCCGGCGTGTTGCCGGTAGAGGCTCTCGAACCGCTCGTCGTCGCTCATCGAAGCCTGAATGTCCGGGTCCCGCCCGTTTGTTACGGACGGGACCCAATATCACGCCTCAGATCGGGGTGACGACGAGCGTTGCGCCTAGCCCTGCTCGGCTGCCCCGCCCCCGATGTGGCCGGCGATCTGGTGCGAGGCGAGGGTGACCTGCTTGGCAGCGATCTCGCTCACGGCGCCCCTCAGCTCGGGCGACACGAGCTTGGCCGTGTCGGCCAGCGCCAGTCCGGCGGCCAGCTGCAGGACGAAGGGGTTCCACGGTTCGACCGGGCCTCGCCCTGTTGGGCCTCCACCGTCGACCTTCACGCCCCAGGAGACCCAGGTGCCGATCTCAGTCACGCTCGGCCTGTGCGGCTCCGGGCTCGGTGGTGTCTGATAGAAGGCGAAGGCGACCGCCGTCTCTTCGATGGGGGCATGGAGGTCCTCGCCGGTCACGACCTGGGGGGACGGCTGGGTGAACTCGGTCCAGTCGAGGAACGGAACGCCCTCGATCGAGGAGACCGCGGTTATCTCCTCCGCGGTGGCCGTCGGCACGACGCCGGTTTCGTTCGCGTTCGCCGACAGTGACCCGTCGGGACTCACGGTGACGAAGTCCTCGTTGAAGAAGCGCCCTTCGTTGACGTCGAAGGCGTCGACGTAGAAGGCCGGGCCGCCTTTGCCGTTGCCGCCCGCCGGCAGGTACCAGGCCGCGGCCTGGACGTCGGAGCTGCCGACCGTGATGTCAAGGCTCTGCTCGGTCGTCACCGAGGCGCCGCCGTCCGCGCCGACGACCGACCAGAAGGCGAAATCCGCGGCGTGTTTGCCCTTTTCGTCGGTCCATTCGATCGAGGGCGGGGCCCACGCCTCGTACGGTTCGCCGTCGGAGGCACCGGTCACGAGCGGGGTGACGATGTCGTCGGTGGCGCTCCCACTGTGCAGGCGCCGGCCGCCCTTGCGGTCGTAGGTGACGTACTGCGTATGAACGGTTGGCATGGTTCCTCCACTCAAATGGCTTACGGGGCCCGCCGCTGGAGCCCTCCGGAACACTTGGCTGCGAGCGGACGCCTCCGCGGTCGTGAAGCCTTCGTCGATTGCCTCGGCTCTGCCCCCGGCGACGCGCCCGAGCCTCGCGTGGGTTCACACTAAGGAGCCGGAGGTGGCACCCCGGAGGCGCTCGACGATTGGTCTACGCGCAGGCCCGCGAGCATCGCGTCGATCGCCAGCTCCCAGCGGCGGTCGACCGACTCCCGCGTGGTTCCCAGGCGCCTGGAGATCTCAGCCTGCCCGAGTCCCTGGATCAGCGCGACGAGAGCGTGCGCGATGTCCGTCGTGTCACCCGCGAGCGCCCCGGCGTCCGCGCATCGTTGGACCCGGCCGACGATCAGCGTCCTCACAGACCCGCCCGCCGCGAGCTCGGATGGGCGGGGGTCGAAGTCGCTGAACGGCCGCGAGAACATCACGCCGGCCAGTTGTGGTTTCTCGTTCATGAAGTTCCGATAGCCGACCCCCAGTGCTCTCAGGTCGGCGATCGGGTCGTCGGTCTCGGGCGTCGCGGCGAGCTGCAGGCGCAGCACGCGGAAGCCCTCGAAGAAGACCTCGCGAACGAGCCCGGCCCTGTCCCCGAACAGCTCGTACACCGCCGGGGTGGAGGTGTGGGCGGCACCGGCAACGCCGCGCGTGGTGAACCCGGCCGGTCCCTCCCGGGACAGCACCTCGACCGCCGCGTCGGTGAGCCGCCGCTTCAATTCCGGGGTCCTCAGCTTCCTCCGCGGCACGTCCTCTGCGACTATATCGTGACGCTGTCACGAAATACGCTACGATCCGCGGCCCACCACTCACGGAGGCACCATGAGCGCCCTGACGGCATACGAACAGAGCGACGGGATCGCGACTATCAGGATGGATGACGGAAAGGTGAACGCACTCGGCGTGCCGATGCTGCGAGCGCTCCACGCGGCCTTCGACCGCGCCGAGAAGGAGGACGCGATCGTGATCCTCACCGGCCGCCCGGGACGCTTCTCGGGCGGCTTCGACCTGAAGGTCTTCAGCGACACCCCCGAGCAGCTCCCCGAGATGCTCACGCTCGGCGCGAGGCTGTGCGAGCGCATCCTCACGTTTCCCCGCCCGGTGATCACCGCCTGCACCGGCCACGGCGTGGCCGCCGGGTGCTTCATCCAGCTTCCCGCAGATCTGCGCCTCGGAGTCGACGGTCCCTTCCGGATCGGCCTCAACGAGGTCATGATCGGCCTCACGATGCCCCAGTTCGTGATCGACCTGGCCCGCTCCCGTCTGACCCCGGCTCACTTCGACCGTGCTGTCAACAGCGCAACCATGTACACGCCCGCCGACGCCGTCCGGGCGGGCTTCCTCGATCGCGTGGTCGCGGCCGAGGAGCTCCCCTCAGCAGCGCAAGAGGCGGCTCGTCAGCTGGCCGGTCTGAACGCCGAGGCTCACAGGGCGACGAAGCTGAAGTCCCGGGTCGGCCTCATCGACGCCGTCCATAGGGCGATCGAGGATGAGTTCGCGATGGCCGCCTGAGGCGCCGGCGTGCGTTCGGGTGCCCCTACGATGGGCCCGTGTCGAGTCCGAAGGTGCCAGGCGGGGTGGTCCACGAGCTTCCCGGAGACCTGCGCGGGGCGCTGGTGGGCAACCCCGAAGCACTCGAGGTGTGGAGGGACATCACGCCGCTGGCTCGCAACGAGTTCATCTGCTGGGTCGAGGACGCCAAGCAGCAGACCACGCGAGAGCGACGCATCCGTCGGACCCGGGAAGAGCTCGAAGAAGGTCAACGTCGCCCCTGCTGCTGGCCGGGGTGCCAGCATCGCGAGCGCAACGGCCGGGCATAGCCGCCCCCGCGGCGCCCGTCGTCAGCTGCGGGCGGGCACCCGCGCGCGACCGGCTGCAGATCTCCCGCGGCCTCGACGGCGAGAGCGCGGCTGACCGGCGGCTGGCGGCGCAGTGTGGCGGCCGGTTCCCGCAACGGGTAGGCCGGCCTCTTTCAGCTCCCGGTCGAGCCCGAGGCCCGAGCTCATCAAGACGGCGTCGCGGACCTGGTCGTCGAGCACGAACGTGATCCCGACGCCGCTGGCGCCCGCGCGGGCGGTGCGCCCGACGCGATGGACGTAGTCCTCCTTGGCGCCGGGGAGGTCGAAGTTGATCACGTGGGTGATGTCGTTCACGTCGATCCCGCGGGCGGCCACGTCGGTCGCGACGAGGGTGTCGATGCGGCCGTCCTCGAAGGAGGCGAGAGCGCGCTCGCGCTGGCCCTGGGACTTGTCGCCGTGCATCGCCGCACAGCGGATCGAGTGCCTGACCAGCTGCTTGGTGAGGCGGTCGGCGCCGCGCTTGGTGCGCACGAACACGAGCGTGCGTCCGCGTCGGGGCTCCTTCAGCTCTCGCACGAGCCGCTCGGTGCGGCCCTCGTGCTTCACGCGCACGAAGCGGTGCTCGACCGTCCCCTGAGCCTCAGCTGGGTGCTTGTGCTCGTGTGTGCGGGGGCGGTTGGTGTAGGCACGGGCCACGCGTCCGGCCTCGCCTTCGAGCGTGGCCGAGAAGAGCAGCGTCTGGCGGTCGGCGGGCGTGAGCGCGACGAGCTTGTCCACGACCGGCCGGAAGCCCATGTCGAGCATCCTGTCCGCCTCGTCGAGAACCAGCACCTCGACCTCGCCCAGAGACACGGCGCGGCGGTCGAGCAGATCGCCGAGCCGGCCCGGCGTGGCGACGAGGATGTCGGCGCGGCGCACGGCCCTGACCTGCGCGCTGAAGCCGATGCCGCCGTAGACGGCGGCGACCGAAAGCCGGCGTGGGCGCGCGATTGCAACGAGCTCGTCGGCTATCTGGGTTGCCAGCTCGCGGGTCGGTGCGAGCACCAGTGCGCCCACGGCTCCGGGTTTACGGCCGGCCTTCGAGCCCGGTTGGATGCGGTCGACGAGAGGTATCCCGAAGGCGAGCGTCTTGCCCGATCCGGTCGGGGACTTGACGAGCACGTCGTGCCCGTCGAGCACGTCGCCGATCACCAGTTGCTGCACGGGAAACGGGCGCTCGATCCCGCGCGCCCGCAGGGCGGCGGAAACAGGCTCGGACACGCCGAGGTCGGCGAAAGTGGACTGCTGCATGTGATGCTCCTAGCGGCCCGGCGACGTTCTCGCACGGGCCCACGGTGGGGGAGATTCGACTGACCCCAACCGCGCGATGCGCCTTCAGGAGCAAGAACCCCGTGAACGGCGGCGCCGTCCACGCTGGTCACCGTAGCAGCGTGACCGACGTCTGCAGGTCTGTGATGGCCTATAGTCGAAGTACCACTTTGCACGCTCCAAGGTTGGTTCGTGTCCCCTGTGAGCACCCCGACGACTGGAGTAGAGATGCCCGGCCCGCACCAGGTTCGCCAGCAGGAACGGCACGACGAGAAGCTCAAGGACATCCGTCAGCAGGTCGCCCAGGGCAAGCTCGTGATCAGGAAGATGACGAGCGAGGAGCGCGCCCTGTACCCGCCGAGAGAAGCGGACCCCTCCCGGCGCAGGCGCAGTTCCTACCGCGTGTAGAGGTTGTCCGCTGTGGATGCCACCCGGCTTCAGGCGTTGCGCGACCAAGCCGAGGCGTGTACCGGCGGCATCGTCCGCCCGCGCAGGATCGCCGAGATCGAATGTCGTTACCTGGGCGCCGATCGACGCGTTCGCGTTGGCGAGTCGGACGCCAAGGGGGGAGCCGTCGTCGAGGCGATCTTTCAGCTCGGGCGTGACCAGTTCACGATCCACCACCACTCCGAGGACTCACTCGATGCACCGGTCGTCCTGCGCCAGAAGGACGTCTACACGGTGACCGACCTCGAGTAAGGCAGGGGGCCGTGCGACCGCGGGCGCGGCGACGCCCCGGCGTTTGGTTGGATGGCCGTCGAAGGGGTAATCTCGCGTCATGACGCACAAGATCGGCTGCCGTCGAGACGCGGCCTGAGACGCGGTGGCGGCGATGCGGTCAATGGAGCGGCTCGGCCGGGCGGCACCTGACCCCGCCGGCTTGGGGGCCGGCGACGGGCCGATCGAGATCGTCGAGTACGACCCTCGCTGGCGGACCGCCTTCGTAGCGGAGCGAGAGCGGCTCTCCCCGCTGCTGCCCGGCGTTCCGATCCACCACATCGGATCGAGTTCCGTTCGTGGGCTCGCGGGCAAGGCCGTGATCGACATGATCGCGCTGGTCGAGGACCTGGAGGCGAGCAGCGCCACCATCATGGAGCGCGCCGGATATCAGCTGCCCGAGCGCTTCAACGCAGACCTCGTCCACCGGCGTTTCCTCTCCTACCCGACGGCCACCGAGCGCACGCACCACCTGCACCTCGTCGATGTTCGCGAGGACATGGACCGGTGCCTTCGCTTTCGGGACCGCCTGCGGACCAACCCACAGCTCGCCGCTGACTACGCGGCCTTGAAGCGAGACCTCGCCACCCGCTACGGGGAGGATCGCATGGCGTACACCAAGGCCAAGAGCGGGTTCATCAGCGACGCCGATTCATAGGGCGGCTGTCGGCCGGAGGCGCGCGCGTGCTTGGCTCGACGAGGTCCTTGTTTCAGAGCTGTTCGCGGTAACTCTCGGCAAGAGTGTTCGCATCCAACCTTCGGGGTTCGATGAGGATCCGGCTCGGGTAGTCGCAAGACTGCGCCGCACGGCGCAGTCAAACCAAAGGAGGGCCCATGGGCCTCATAGAGTTGCTTTTGATCGTCCTGGTAATCGCCGCCGTAGCGGGCGGTGTCGGTGTCAGCCCGTTGCTCTGGCTGCTGCTGCTCGTAGCTGTCGTGCTCTTCTTCACGGGCGGCGGATTCGGTTATCGCAGGGGCCGGAGGATCTAGTCATGACGGTCGGGGTCCCGGCCAGAGGTGCCGGCCGGACCACCTCTCGGGAGGCGCCGCGCGTTCCCCTCATGCCCTCCGGGCTATCCCGGTGACCTCCCACGCCCGGCCGAGGGCGCTGCCATAGAACACCACGATGACGAGGATCAGAGCGCGTTGCAGCGCCGCACTCTGGGTGTTCGCCAGCAGCGCCGCGGCAGGCCGAGCTGCACGCGTCCGAGGGTGCTAGCGTTGGTACATCAGGTCGGGCTGTTCGCCCGACACCGCAGTGCCAGCGCTCGTAGCCTTTGCTCAGCAATCTCCGCGTCCGCAGCACTACCGACGCAGGAGGAAAGAAAATGGCTACAGGAACCGTCAAGTGGTTCAGCGACGACAAGGGCTTCGGGTTCATCACGCCCGACGATGAGTCCAAGGAACTGTTCGTTCATCACAGCGCGATCGTCGGCGAGGGCTATCGCTCGCTCGCCGAAGGCGCCAAGGTCTCCTACGACGCCGAAGCCGGCGACAAGGGACCGAAGGCCGCCAACGTTCAGCTGGTCTAGCCGCGGGATCTAGAGCATTCGGGTCTGCCGGCCCTGGCCGGCCAGCAGGCCGGAGGCTTCCCTCGAGATCTCCGATGCCCGTTCAAGTAACCAGAGACTCCGTCGCGATCGAACACGAGACGGTTGATCGTCTCGCCAACCTGGTCGTAACCGTGGTGCCGCTGGCGCTTCTTGGGCTGGCGATCTTCCTGGCCTGGGGAAGCGCGCTGTACTGGCAGGACCTCGTCGTGCTGGCGATCTGCTACACGCTCACGGGCGTCGGGATCACGGTCGGCTACCACCGCCTGTTCACGCATCGCAGCTTCAAGACGAGCCGGCCGGTTCGGGCGCTGTTCGCCGTGCTGGGGTCCGCTGCGGTTGAGGGACCGGTGATCGAGTGGGCCTCCAGCCACAGAAAGCATCATCGCTTCAGCGACCTGCCCGGCGACCCCCACAGCCCGCACGTCGATCATGGCGTGGGCTGGCGAGGCGCCATCCGCGGGCTCTTCCACGCGCACGTCGGGTGGATGTTCCGCGGCGTCGATCGGGCCAACCCCGAGCGCTACACGAAGGATCTGCTCGCCGACCCGGTGCTTCGCGCCGTCGACCGAACGTTCCCGCTGTGGGTACTCGTGGGGCTCGCGTTTCCCTTTGGCCTGGGGGTGGCGCTAACCGGTTCGGTGATCGGCGGCCTGACGGGCCTGCTGTGGGGTGGCGCGGTGCGAATCCTGTTCCTGCACCACGCGACGTTCTCGATCAACTCGCTGTGCCACTTCTTCGGCCGCCGGCGCTTCCGCACCGGCGATGAGTCGCGCAACCTCGCGTGGCTCGCGCTACCGACGTTCGGGGAGGCATGGCACAACAACCACCACGCATTCCCGACCTCCGCTCACCACGGCCTCACCCGCTGGCAGCTCGATCCCGGCGGTTGGCTCATCGACGCGTTGGCGCAGTTCGGCCTGGCGTGGGATGTGGTGCGAATCTCCGATCGCGCCCAGCAGGCGAAGCTCACCTCCGACGCGCCATAGCCCGACGCGGTGAGGCCGGCCGGACCGGAGCCGACGACGAGCAGATCGCAGACGCGCTCGCTCGCCATCGTCGTGAGGCGGACCGCGCGCCCCAGCTCCGCGTTCGACGGGTTGCGCAGGACCTCGCCACGCCAGACGCCGACGGGAGTCTCCTGTGGGGAAACGCCCACCTTCCCGCAGCAACGCCTCTGCGCCTGAATCCTGCTCTAGATCGATCCACCGATGCGCAAGCCGGTTGCGCGCGACGTTCCCCGGCGTGCGTGCGGCGCCGCGTTCCCTGAGCCTCCAAGCGCGCGAGCTGATCCTCGCTCAGCCTGCGAAAAGCGCCACCTTGGTCCGGCGCCTCGGCGAGCTCTTCAGTCGTGGCGCTCACGGCGAGCCCGCGGTGCAGGCGCCGGCGAGCCGCGATCTGGTGAGGGTGCTCACAGGCATCTAGATAGGCCGCCCGCCATGATTCGCAACTCGGGCGCTCTCAAGCCGAGCCAGAATTAAACGGTGGGATCGCCAAATGGGGTACGTGTGAGGGGAAGCCTCCCCCTCGTGGATTCTCACCTTTGTCTGTCGTGGCGCGCCATGATTGGCAGCCACCTCGTGTGACGCCCGCCGAAAAGGGCGGGGACGGGGACTCTTCCTATCGCCACGCAACCGGACCCGGATACCCGCAGCCCGCGCGCCCACGACATCCTCACCCGACGGAGGTGACCAATCATGACTGCCCACAGCGCAGTCGCCCATGTTCCGGCCTTGCCCAGCACTTCCCTCTCAGCAGCACCATCCCACCAGCAGATCACAGCCCAGCTGGTCCCATTTCACGAGACCCAGTCCGATCTCGTGCGCGCGGCACGCCGCAACCGCCCGGGCGCGCGCGCCCGGCTGGTCGAGTCGTTCATGCCGCTTATCGGCAGCATCGCGCGCATCTACGCGCACGCGCCCGGCGTCGATCGCTCCGAGCTCATGCAGGAGGGGGTCGTCGGCATGCTTAGGGCGCTGGAGCGCTACGACCCCGATCTGGGTACCCCGTTCTGGGCGTACGCCTCGTGGTGGGTCCGTCAGGCCATGCAGCAGGTCGTCTCCGAGCTGTCCCGGCCGGTCGTGCTCTCCGACCGCGCGCTGCGCCAGCTCGCGCACGTGCGCGAGGCCCGGCGCAGTTTTGTGCGCGCTCAAGCGCGCGAACCCAGCGTCCAGGAGCTCGCGGCGGCGAGCGAGCTCACGCTTGAGCAGCTGCAGAGCCTCAGCGTGGCCGACCGCCCGTCCCGGGGCCTGCAGCAGCCGATCGACGACACGACAGGGGGCGGCGGCCCGACCTTCGGCGACACGCTACGCGATGCTCGCGCCGAGGAGGCATACGAGGAGCTTGGGCTACAGATGGGCGCCGCCGAGGTACCGCGACTGCTCGAGCAGCTCAGCGACCGGGAACGCGGAGTCGTCGAGGGACGATATGGCCTGCTCAGCCAAGAGCTAACGCTGAGGGAGCTCGGCGAAAGGATGGGGATCAGCGCGGAGCGGGTTCGCCAGATAGAGCAGACCGCGCTCGAGAAGATGCGTGCCGCGTATTCACAGCCAGCCTCGGAGCAGTCTGTGCCTTCGCTCAGGCGGCCACGGTCGTGCGGTCCGCGTGATCCGGCTCGCCGTCCGGCTCGCCGTCTGCATCCGTCCAGCCGACCACGAGCTCGCCGTCCTCGGCGTCGACCGTGATCGCGGCACCCTGGCCGATCTCGCCGGAGATCAAGGCCCGACCGATGCGCGTCTCGACCTCGCGTTGGATGAAGCGGCGCAGAGGCCGAGCACCGTACACGGGGTCGTAGCCCTCCTCGGCGATCAGCGCGCGGGCCGCGTCGCTCAGCTCGAGATCGAGGCGCCGGTCGGCAAGGCGCGATCTGACGTCGGCGATCTGGAGGTCGACGATCTGCTCGATCTCTTGCAAAGTCAGCGGCTTGAACAGGACGATGTCGTCGACTCGATTGAGGAACTCCGGACGGAACTGGCCGCGAAGCTCGCCCATCACGCGCTCGCGTGCTTCCTCTGCGATCTCGCCGTTGGCGTTCAGGCCGTCGAGCAGGTACAGCGAGCCGATGTTCGAGGTCATGATCACGACCGTGTTGCGGAAGTTGACGGTGCGGCCCTGGGCATCGGTCAGCCGTCCGTCGTCGAGTATCTGCAGCAGCGTGTTGAAGACGTCGGGATGGGCCTTCTCGATCTCATCGAACAGCACGACCGAATAGGGCTTGCGACGCACGGCCTCGGTGAGCTGGCCACCCTCCTCGTAGCCAACGTAGCCGGGCGGGGCGCCCATCAGGCGACTGACGGTGTGACGCTCCTGATACTCGGACATATCGAGGCGCACGATGTTCTCCTCCGAGTCGAACAGCGCCGCCGCGAGGGCTCGTGAGAGCTCGGTCTTGCCCACCCCGGTGGGTCCGAGGAAGATGAACGAGCCGATCGGACGGCGCGGATCCTGGATCCCCGCCCGCGCACGGATCACCGCGTCGGCCACCAGACTGCACCGCCTCGTCCTGGCCGATCACGCGTTCGTGAAGCACCTCGTCGAGGCGCAGCAGCTTCTCCCGCTCACCCTCGAGCAGACGGTTGATCGGGATGCCCGTCCAGCGGGCGACGATCTCGGCGATCTCGTCCTCGGTCACCTCCTCGCGGAGTAGGCGCGTCGCGCCCTGCTTCTCGTTCAGGCGCTCTCCTCGGCGCCCAGCCGACGCTCCAGCTCGGGCAGGCGGCCGTGGCGAAGCTCCGCCGCGCGGTTGAGGTCGTAGTCGCGCTCGGCCTGCTCGATCTCGCGGCGCAACTGCTCGAGCTCCCCGCGCAGCATCTGGAGCTTGTGGATCGCCTGGCGCTCGGCCTCCCACTGGGCGGTCATCGCGTCGGCCTGGGCGCGCAGGTCCGCGAGCTCCTTGCCGAGCGCCGCGAGGCGTTCCTTGCTGGCCTTGTCCTTCTCCTTCTTGAGCGCCGCCTCCTCGATCTCCAGCTGCATCACCCGGCGGGTGATCGCGTCGAGCTCCTGCGGCATCGAGTCGATCTCGGTTCGGATCACCGCGCACGCCTCGTCGACCAGGTCGATCGCCTTGTCGGGTAGGAACCGGTCGGTGATGTAGCGGTGCGCGAGCGTCGCCGCCGCGACCAGCGCGGCATCCTGGATGCGCACGCCGTGATGGACCTCGAAGCGCTCGCGCAGGCCGCGCAGGATCGAGATCGTGTCCTCGACGGTCGGCTCATCGACCATCACCGGCTGGAAGCGGCGCTCCAGCGCGGCATCCTTCTCGATTTGCTTGCGGTACTCCGCGAGCGTCGTCGCGCCGACGCAGTGCAGCTCGCCGCGGGCGAGCATCGGCTTGAGCATGTTGCCGGCGTCCATCGCCCCTTCGGCCGCACCGGCTCCGACGACGGTGTGGAGCTCGTCGATGAACAGCAGGATCCGGCCCTCGGCTGCCTTGATCTCCTGCAGTACGGCCTTCAGGCGCTCCTCGAACTCGCCGCGGTACTTGGCCCCGGCGACGAGCGAGCCCATGTCCAGGGCGAAGATCGTCTTGTCCTTCAATCCCTCCGGCACGTCGCCGCGCACGATCCGCTGGGCCAGCCCCTCGACGATCGCCGTCTTTCCGACGCCCGGGTCTCCGACGAGCACCGGGTTGTTCTTCGTCTTGCGCGAGAGGATCTGGATCACGCGCCGGATCTCCGAGTCGCGGCCGATGACCGGATCCAGGCGGCCGCTGCGGGCGGCGCCGACGAGGTCCTGCCCGTACTTCTCGAGCGCCTCGTAGGACGACTCGGGCGTGGCGCTCGTCACGCGCTGGGCGCCGCGCACCTGCGTGAGGATCTCGAGCAGGCGCTCGCGGTCGGCGCCGTGCTCGCGCAGCAGCTCGCCCGCGCGCGTCCTGGCTCCCGACGCGAGCATCGCCAGAAGGACGTGCTCGACCGACACGTACTCGTCCTTCAGGCGCTCCGCCTCCCGCTCCGCGTCGTCCAGCAGCTGGGCGAGATCGCGCGTCACCGAGACCTGTCCGTTGGCGGCGCCCGGTCCACTCACGCGAGGGCGGCTCTCGAGCGCCCGCTCGAGGTCTGTCGCGCAGCGCGCCCGTGTCGAGATCGGCACGCGCCAGCAGCCGTGGAATCAGGCCATCCGGCTGCTCGAGCAGGGCGAGCAGCAGATGATCGGCGTCGACCTCGGTATGGCCGTAGCGCAGCGCCTTGGTCTGGGCGTCGTGCAGCGCCTCCTGGGTCTTCAGCGTCAGACGGTTCGGGTCCATGCGATCACCTCGTGCCTTTTGTCTGTCGGAGCGCCGGACGCGCAGTCGCTGTTCCAGTTCTTCGATCCGGGCGAGCAGTTCGCTCGCGAGCACCGCGCCCGCGTAGTCGAGGCCGAGGTCCACGCGAAGTCGCGCCGCGCGCGCGAGCAAGCGCGCATCCTCGCGCCGAAACAGCGGCGCGGAGACCGTCCCGCCGCGAGGCTCGATCAGCCCGAGCGATACGAGCCTGGCGACGACCTCCGGATGGAGGCCGGCCTCACGGGCGAGGGCCGCCAGGCGCGATCAGCTCGGGCGCTCGCCTCACGAGCGAGCCGCCTCGGGGGCGCCGCGTCGCGGAGGCCATCAGCTGCCCTTTCGCGGATCGAACTTCGACACGTCCGCCAACTGCTGAAACAGCTCGCGTTCGTCCTTGGTAGCCGCTTGGGAACGTGTATGGCGAGCACCGCGTACAGATTCCCCGCCGGCCCGCTCGCGTTCGGCAGGCCCTCGCCGCGTAGCCGCAAGCGCCGGCCGCTCGAGGAACCGGCCGGCACGCGCACGCGGGCGCTGCCCGAGAGCGTCTTGACGGGCACCTCGGGCCAAGCGCCGCCTCCCAAGGTGAAACCGGCAGATCGACATACAGATCGCGTCCCTCGACGCGAAAGCTCGGATGCGGTCTCAGGCGAACGCGCAGGAACAGATCGCCGGGCGGGCCGCCGCCCGTGCCGGTGCTGCCCTGTCCGGCCAGCCGGATCCGTTGGCCGTCGCGCTACTCCACGCGGGATCGCAACCTCGAAGTCGCGTCCATTGCCCAGCGATATCCGCCGTTTG
This sequence comes from uncultured Solirubrobacteraceae bacterium, assembly GCA_963846255.1. Taxonomy (GTDB): domain Bacteria; phylum Actinomycetota; class Thermoleophilia; order Solirubrobacterales; family Solirubrobacteraceae; genus Palsa-744. The sequence continues at coordinate 1,172,620 of CAWJVE010000002.1, read as the reverse complement.
CCGCCCGCCGCTGCCTCCTCGAGCGTCAGCTCGAGCACCGCCTCCTGGTCGCCGCCCGGCATCGAGAACCCGTTGGCGCCCGAACCGGCGGTCGATCCCCAGCCTTGGCGCCCGCGCCGGCCGAAGAGGCCTTCGAAGAGGTCGCTGAAGTCGCCTTCACCGAAGTCGACCCGCACGTCGCCGAAGCCCGCGCCGTTGCGCCCGAGAAGCCCTGCTCGAAGCCGGGCGCGCCGGACACATCCTGGCCCGCCTTCCAGTTCGCGCCGAGTCGGTCGTAGCGGGCGCGCTTCTCGTCGTCGCGCAGAACCTCGTAGGCCTCGGAGATCTGCTTGAAGCGATCCTCCGCATCGGGCTCTTTGTTGACATCCGGGTGATATTTGCGCGCGAGCTTGCGGTAGGCGCGACGGATGTCCTCGGCACTCGCCTCGCGCGGAACGCCGAGCGTCTCGTAGTAGTCCCGGAAGGCGACGGCCATCAGCGCGCATGTTCGGAGGCGCGCGCGACGACGACCTGCGCGGGCGGACGACGCGCTCGCCGAGCGCGAAGCCCGAGCGCTGCACCTCGAGGACCGTGCGATCGGGCTCATCGTCGCGATGCGCGCACCGCGATCGCCTCATGTCGCTCGGGATCGAACCGCTCGCCGGGCGCCCCGATCCGCTGGGCACCCTGTCGCTGAAGGACGGCGTCCATCTGCCCCATGACGGCCTGCAGACCGTCGCGGCACGGGCCGTCCGGCTCCATCTGGATGGCCCGCTCGACGCTGTCGACCGCCTCCAGCCAGTCCATCAGCATGGACTCCTTGACCTCAGCAGTCCGGCGCTCGAGTTCGCGGCTCGAGCGCTTGCGGTAGTTGTCGAGGTCGGCCAGCGCGCGCTTGTAGAGATCTTCGATCCGCGCCAGCTCGCTCGTCGGATCTCGCTGGTCGAGCTTGCTCCGGCCGGCGCTGTCGAGATCCGCCTGCCGTGCCGGCATGTCGATCCGTCTCGGGCCGCTCCTGCCGTGGCGGATCGCGCTGGTCGTGTGCATCAATCCTCTCGTGAACTCGGCATCCACCACCTCTTCCTCGGCGTCGTCGGTTGGAACCGGCGCCGTTGCCGTTGCTGGCCGCACCGTTGCCGCCGGTGCCGGCCCCGGCTCCTGCGCTGGCGCTCGCGGGCAGGCTGTGCACGAGCTGCTGGAGGTCGGCCGCCAGCGGGCGCACGCGGTCGATCCCGGCCTGCTCTTCGAGGGCCTTGCGGGCGTCGGCGACGAGCTGCTCGGCCCGCGCTTTCTCGTGCACCGGCAGACCGTCGCCGAGTTCACCGAGGAGCTGATCGACGCGGTAGGCGAGCGAGTCGAGCTCGTTGCGCGCGTCGACCTCCTCGCGGCGGCGGCGGTCCTCGTCTGAGTGCGCCTCGGCGTCGCGGATCATCTGCTCTATCTCGCGCTGATCGAGGTTCGTGGTCTCGGAGATCGTGACCCGCTGTTCCTTGCCCGACTGCGTGTCGCGCGCCGAGACGTTCAGGATCCCGTTGGCGTCGATGTCAAAGGTCACCTCGATCTGCGGGACTCCGCGTGGCGCCGGCGGAATGCCCTCCAGCCGGAAGCGGGCGAGCTGACGGTTGTCGGCCGCGAGCTCGCGCTCACCCTGCAGGACGACGACGTCGACGGCCGTCTGGTTGTCCTCGGCCGTCGAGAAGGTCTCGGTGCGACGCGCAGGAATCGTGGTGTTGCGCTCGATCACCTTTGTCATCACGCCGCCGAGCGTCTCGAGGCCGAGCGACAGCGGCGTGACGTCGAGCAGCACGACGTCCTCCACTTCGCCCTTGAGCACGCCGGCCTGCAGCGCGGCGCCGATCGCCACGACCTCGTCCGGGTTGACGGTCATGTTGGGATCCTTGCCGCCGGTCAGACGGCGCACCAGGTCCTGGACCGCCGGAATCCGCGTCGAGCCGCCGACCAGGATCACCTCGTCGATGTCATCCGCCGTCAGCTTGGCATCGGCCAGAGCCCGCTCGACCGGACCGCGGCAGCGCTCGACGAGCTCTTTGGTCAGCTGATCGAAGGTGGAGCGGGTGAGGGAGATGTTGAGGTGCTTGGGGCCGGACGCGTCGGCGGTGACGAACGGCAGGTTGATCTGCGTCTGGGTGGTCGTCGAGAGCTCGACCTTCGCGCGCTCGGCGGCCTCGTAGAGCCGCTGCAGCGCCTGCGGGTCGGAGCGCAGGTCGATTCCCTGGTCGCGCTTGAACTCGTCCGCGAGCCAGTCGACGACGCGCTTGTCGAAGTCGTCTCCGCCGAGGTGCCCGTCGCCGCTCGTCGCGCGCACCTCGACCACGCCGTCACCGACGTCGAGCAGCGAGACGTCGAACGTGCCGCCGCCGAGGTCGAACACGAGCACCGTCTCCTGATTCTTCTTGTCCATCCCGTACGCGAGCGCGGCGGCGGTCGGCTCGTTGATGATCCGCAGCACCTCTAGGCCGGCGATCTTCCCGGCGTCTTTGGTCGCCTGGCGCTGGGCGTCGTTGAAGTAGGCCGGCACGGTGATGACCGCCTCGGTGACTTTCTCGCCGAGGAACTTGGCGGCATCCTCGGCCAGCTTGCGCAGCACCAGTGCAGAGACCTCCTCGGGCGCGTACTGCTTGCCGCGGATCTCGAAGCGGACCGCGTCGTTCTGCCCTTTGACGACCTTGTAGGAGACGATCTTGGCCTCCTCGTCGACCTCGCCCCAGCGCCGCCCGATGAAGCGCTTGGCCGAGTAGATCGTGGCCTCGGGATTGAGGATCGCCTGGCGCTTGGCGACCTGCCCCACGAGGCGCTGGCCGTCCTCGGTGAAGGCGACCACCGATGGGGTCAGTCGGCCGCCCTCGGCGTTCGGGATGACCTCGGCCTGACCGCCCTCCATCGTCGCCGCGACCACCGAGTTGGTGGTGCCCAGATCGATGCCTACCGCCCTAGCCATGCTGGCTCCTCTCGGTCGCGTCAGCAAATCTCCTTCTGTCCGTAGGGCGCCGAGCCCGCGCGTTCAAGGCCTATGCTGAGCGTCGTGATGGCGCTTGGTATGCGCGCGCGACGGCCTAGCAGTAGGGGCAAGAGGAAGAAACCCCATACGAAAGGAGCGAGATGGCTTCGCCACACGTCAAAGCGACGCGCCCCGCCAGCGCACGACCCGCGGCCTGACTCGCGCCCAGCCTCTGCGCTGGGAGCCGTTTCAGGAACTGGAGCAGCTCAACGAGCAGGTGGGCGATTGATGGACAGCGTCTGGTCGCCGATCAGCGCAGGAAACGAGGGCATGTGGATGCCGCTCGCCGACATCGAGGAGACCGATGATGCATGGGTCATCGAAGCGGACCTGCCGAGCGTCGACCGCAAGGATGTGAACGTCGAGCTGCGCGACGCTGAGCTGATCATCTCGGGCGAGATCAAGGAGAAGGAGAGCAAGGGCGTGCTGCGCCGGCGTGCCCGGCGGACCGGTCAGTTCGAATACCGCGTGACGCTGCCCGGCAAAGCGGATGCGGAGAAGATCGAGGCCAACCTGCATGACGGCGTGCTGACGGTGCGGGTGCCGAAGTCTGAAAAGGAGCGGCCCCGCCGCATCGAGGTCAAGGCGGCCTGAGCGTGCCCCCGCACGTTCTCCGAGCGGCGCCTGCCCGGGCATCCCGGATGGCGCCGCTCGGGGCAGGCGCTGATCCGCGAGCTGGCGTTCCGCGACTTCGACGAGGCGATGACCTTTATCGAGCAGGTCGCTAAGGCCGCCGAGGACCACCTTCGCCGCCCTGACATGTGCATTCTCGACTTCAACCGCGTGCGGCTGACGATCGCCAACCCCAAGCACGCCGGCGTCACCCAGGCCGAGCTGCGGCTGCTCGAAAAGGTCGAGTCCGTCCTCGAGGGTTGACCGATGGTGTCCGCGACCACGACCGAGACAGCGGCGGCCAGGCGCCGGACGCCCGAGGTCGCGCTCGCCGAGGCCGACGAGTTCCCCGCCGCCGACCGGCTCGAGCGGATCATGCGGTTTCACGGCGGGTCGCTCCCCGTTGTCTCGTTGTACGTGACGATTCCCCCTGTAACCGGGGACGCGCATCGCGCGGCTGCGGCCAAAGTCGACAGCCTGCTGCACGATCTGCGCGGCCGGGAAGACGGGCGCGATCACAAGGCCCGCGTCTCGCTGCGCGGGGACATCGAGCGGATCGAAGCGGTCCGGGACCTGGCGGCTAACACGCCGGGCACGCTGGCGATCATCTCCTGTAGCGGCGCGGGCATGCTCGAGGCCGTGAGGCTGCCCCGCGCCGTGCGCGATCGCGTGGTTGTCGACGAGACGCCGTGGGTGCGACCGATGCTGGCGGTGCTCGAGGAGCATCCCCGCTGCTTCGCGGTGCTGGTCGACGGCCGATCCGCCAATGCCTGGGAGCTCTATCTGGGGCGCCTGCGCGATGTCGGGCCGGTGGCGGACGGCCGCGAGACGCAGCGGGCCCGCCTGGAACCCGTCAACGAACGTCGTGCCCCCCACAAGGCCGAGGAGCTCGAGCGCCGTCACCTGCGGTTGGTGGCCGCCGGGCTCGAAGACGTGTTCGGCAGCAATCCCGACGCCGTGCTCGTGCTCGGCGGGCACGAGGAGGAGCTCGCGCACCTGATCGAGTTGCTGCCGCGGCCGGTCGAGGAACGCCTCGCCGGCAGGTTCGCCGCCGACCACACCTCACTCAGCGCCGGCGAGGTCGAAGCGCAGGCGGGCGCCGTGCTCGATCGCTATGAGCTCGCGGAGCAGCGACGCCAAGTCGCCGAGACATTCGAACGCGCGGCTGCGAACGGACACGCGGTGGTCGGGCTGGAGCGGTGTCTGTGGGCGGGGTCGATGGCCGCGATCGACGATCTCTACGTCCAGGAAGCCGTCACTGCGCCGGGCGTGATCTGCGACCGCTCGCGTTGGTTCGCGGTCTCTGGCGAGCTGTGTCCGGTGTGTGGCGAGCAGACCCGCGCTACGGACGACGTGCTCGACGAGCTCGCCGATGCCGTCGTCGAGGAGGGCGGCAAGGTGCATCACGTCCGAGCCGAGACCGAACTGCGCGAGCTGATCGTGGCCTGCAGCCTGCGGTTTCAGCTGCCCGTCAACGTTGCCAGCTCCGAACAGCCCGAAGGCGCCCGCTCCGACCAGCAGGGGAGCGCCTCCTGAAACCCGGCGGGACAATCGTCACCTGCCCCAACTGCGGTACCAAGAACCGGGTACGTCCGACCGCCGAAGGCGTCCCCCGCTGCAGCCTCTGTCACACGCTGCTGCCCTGGATCGTGAACGCGAGCGGCGAGACGTTCGATCAGGAGGTCGCGGCTTCGATTCCCGTGCTGGTTGACTTCTGGGCGCCGTGGTGCGGGCCGTGTCGAATGGTCTCCCCCCTGGTGGAGCGCCTGGGCAATGAGCACGCCGGCCGCCTGAAGGTGGTCAAGCTCAACATCGACGAGGCGCCGGCGATCGCCCGCCGATACGGCGTGCAGGGCATTCCCCTGCTGGTCCTGATCCGCGACGGGTCGGAGGTCGACCGGCTCGCTGGCGCGGTGCCCCTGCCGCGCCTCCAGGGTTGGCTCGCTCCTCATCTCCGGGCGGCCGACAGGGCTCAGACGGCCGCCGGCTCGTGAGGATGCGCTCGGCTGTTGGAACTCGCGCGCCGCCCCGCGTCGGCCCGACGCCGCAGGGCGCGAGTTGGCTTCGGTAGCGCGATGGCGGCCGGAGCCCGCCCGGGCCCGGCTCAGCCACCCCAGTACGGCCGAGCGGCGGAAGCTCGGCAGGGCAGCCCGGGCGGCGGTTCCGCGCTCGAGACACGGCGGTTGGCAACCGCACCCGTCCCGGCCGGATCCGATTCAGCTGCTCCAGGAGCAGGCGAGCACCCGTCTGCCGGAGCTGATCCCCATCCGCTACGGCCGCATGCTCGTCACGCCGTCCACGTTCTTCCGGGGGGCCGCCTGCGTGATGGCCTGGGACCTTGCCCAGGAGCCCCGCACGGCGCTGAAGGCCCAGCTGTGCGGTGATGCCCACCTCGCCAACTTCGGCACATTCGCCGGTCCGGACCGACGACTCGTGTTCGGAATCAACGACTTCGACGAGACGCTCCCAGGCCCGTTCGAGTGGGACGTCAAGCGTCTGGTTGCCAGCTTCGAGGTCGTCGGACGCGATCGCGGCTTCGATGGGGTTGCGCGGCGGTCCGTCGATCTCGCCGTCGCACGCTCCTACCGGGAGGCCATCCGCGGCTTCGCGGAGCTGCGGACACTGGAACTCTGGTACGTGCACCTCGACCGGGACCTCGAGGAGATCGTCCGAGAGTGGGCATCGCGGGTCAACCGGAAGCAGCTCAGGGCCTTTGAACGCAATATCGCCAAGGCGCGGGCGAAGGACTCACTGCGTGCGTTCACCAAGCTCACACGGGTGGTGGACGGGCATCCGCGGATCGTCCACGACCCGCCGCTGGTCGTCCCCATCGAGGCGCTCGCCCGCGCCGATGACCCGGAGATGCTCGCCGCGGCGGTCGACGCCGTCATGCACTACTACCGCCGCACCCTGCCACGGGACCGGCGGGGGCTCCTTGAGCGATACCGGTACATCCACGCCGCCCGCAAGGTCGTGGGGGTGGGCAGCGTGGGCACGCGGGCCTGGATCATGCTGATGCTCGGCCGCGATGACCGCGACCCGCTGTTTCTGCAAATGAAGGAGGCCGAGGCGTCGGTGCTGGAGCCGTATCTCGGCCGCAGCGAGTACGAGAACCATGGACGGCGCGTGGTGGAGGGCCAGCGGCTGATGCAGGCGGCGAGCGACGTCATGCTGGGGTGGATCCGGACAACGGAGTGGATCGACGGCGTCAACCGCGACTTCTACGTTCGCCAGCTGTGGGACGGCAAGGGCTCTGCCCCCGTCGACGTGCTCGACCCGGATGTCCTCGGCCGCTACGGCGAGTTGTGCGGCTGGGCCCTCGCCCGCGCTCACGCACGCTCAGGCGACGCGGTCGCGATCGGCAGCTATCTCGGAGCCGGGAACACGTTCGACCGGGCGATGTGCGTGTTTGCCGACGGATATGCCGATCAGAACGAACGCGATTATGAGGCTCTCAGGCATGCCGCCGACGCCGGCCGGATCACCGTTCGGACCGGGCTGTGACTAGCGGGGCGCGGAGCGCGGGCACGGCGACACAGCCTGCCTGATGACGCTATTTCACCGCGTCGTCCGCTTGCGATCACAGGTATTCGTACCGGTCAGCCGGGTAACTCCGCGCAACGGCTCAGGGAAGAAGATCGACGATGCGCGTATCGTGCTCGCGAGCCAGCCGCTCGGCGATCAGCGATCGATGACAGGCGCGGGCGTCGCGCTCGACGCAAAGCAGGGCCGCGGCATGTTGGCGCGGAAGGCTGGCCGCGAAGGCGCCCATGTCGACACGATCGAGAATCTCCTGAACGTAACGGCGGCGATACTCCGGCGCGAGCGCGCTGCGACTACGCTTCCCCTCGCCGAGCCGGTCGTCCTCCTGATACTGCAGCTGGCGCAATTCTGTCGTTGGCGCCAGCTCAGGGTGGTGGCGGTACTCGATCGATGCGTCCCTTAGCGCAGCCTGCAGGCGCAGCGAGTTCGCCCAAGCGTACTCGCGGCCGCGCACCCCGCGCCGCTGCCGCACATCGAGCACCAACGTCACGTCGGCTCCGAGCAGCGCGTCGAGAAAGGTTCCGAGTGACGCGCCGTACACGCCGATCGTCGCAACGGTCGGTTTTGACATCCCTACGAAATACCCGCTCGCTTCGCCGGCACGCACGACCACGAAAGACTCCGCGAATCCACTTGAGTGGACACTACTCAAACCCTCCAGAAGCACTTGAGAGTGCTCTGGCGGCCTGCTCAGAGGGCCGCATGGGAGATCCATGGGGAGCATCGGCGTCGTTGATGCCGGCCCCGCGACGTCTCGGCAACGGCGAGCTCCAGCGGGCCGTGATCACGGCGCTCGAATCGGCTGAGCGGCCCGTCCGCGTCAGGGAGGTTGTGTGGCTGTCGAACGATGCCTTCGCAAGCCCGTGTCTGCATCGTCGTAAACGCGTGCCTGTTCGTGGGCGCGCGACGGCACGGACGATTCGAGCGCGCCGGGCCTGGCCTCTATCGGCTGGCGCGCGGCATGTAGTGCCGCTTTTCGCGCGAAGCGACAACCGGCCTGTCGACACGTCGACGCTGTGTCAGGCCTCGGCCGTCGACTGCTCGTCGGCGAGGGCCACGGCACGCGACTCGAAGGTCCCGTAGCCGTGCTCGCGCGATAGCTCCAGTGCGCGGGTCGCGTGCTCGCGCGCTCCCGCGGCGTCGCCCCGCGCGGCAAGTGCCTCCGCCCATCCCAGCTGCGCACGGGCAGCCCACAGCGGCATACCGTTGGTTTCCTGAAACGCGCACGCGAACGCGAGCTGCTCATCAGCCTGCTCATGTTTGCCCAGGACGCCGGCGACCAGCAAACTACCACTCCAAGTCTCCTCGGCCGCTTGCGCTTTCGCGTGACAGCGGCACTCGCCGACCGCCTAGGCGAAGGTCGCGGTTTGAGTACCCCGTCTGTTAGGGCCGCCAAGGCGCCTGAGCGCGGTTTTCTCGGGCGGAGAGGGGAGGGGAGGTCGGCAGCGAGAGCCCACGGCTGTGATGCCGGCACAGCGTCGCAAATGCACTCGCGAGCTTCAGCTGGTAGTGATGAGGGCTCTCGGCGCAGCCGGACCGCCGGCCGGGGCTGGGAGGCCTCGGCGGGGGAGACGATGGGCTCGACCTCGGCTGGCACGCCGCCGAGCTCTGAGGACTGATCACGAAAGCGACATCAAGGGGTAGCGGAGGCAAACAGATGAGCGACACGACGATGACGATCCATTCGCTATTCACGCCTGACGGCGAGCTCCGGTTGACGCTCGAGGACGACCCGATCGGCGAAGTCGCGTCCGACGACGTCGTCGTCCGGATCGAAGGCGCTCCGATCAACCCGTCCGACCTCGGCGCACTGCTCGGCCCGGCGGACCTGTCGACCCTCAGCTCCCACGTGTCCGTCGGACGGCCCGTCACCACCGCCACAGTCCCACCCGATCTCCTGCAGTTCGCCGCCGCACGCGCCGGCAAGTCGCTGGCGCCGGGGGTCGAGGGCGCCGGAACCGTGGTGCATGCGGGCGAGGACGCGCAGCATCTGCTCGGCAGGGTTGTGGGGGCGTGGGGTGGGGGCATGTACACCCGCTATCGCAGATTGTCGGCCCGCGACGTCGTCCCGTTCCCCGACGGCGTCAGCCCGAAGCAGGCTGCGGCTGCGTTCGTCAACCCTCTGACTGCGCTGAGCATGATTTCAACGATGCGGTTGGAGGGTCACACAGCTCTGGTGCACACCGCCGCCGCTTCCAACCTCGGGCAGATGCTGAACAAGCTCTGCATCGAGGACGGCGTCGAGCTCGTGAACATCGTCCGCAGTGAGGAGCAGGCCGCCCTGCTGAAGGAGATCGGGGCTGAGCGCGTCGTCGATTCGACCTCACCGGACTTTCGCGAGCAGCTGACCGCCGAGATCGGCGACACCGGGGCGACGTTGGCATTCGACGCGGTTGGCGGTGGCCCGTTGGCGGGGCAGGTCCTCGCCGCAATGGAGGCTGCTCTGGTGGCCAAGTCGCCGCCCGTCTCGCAGTACGGCTCGCCAACCCACAAGCAGGTCTACATATATGGGCGGCTCGACCCGGCGCCGACGACCGTGATGGCCGGGGCCGCCGGCATGGCCTGGGGCATCGGTGGCTGGCTCGTTCGCGCCCACCTCGCTCGGATCGGCCGGGACGCCAGCCAGGAGCTCATCCAACGCATGACGCGCGAGATCACGACGATCTTCGCGAGCGAATTCACGCGCGATATCTCGCTCGAAGAGGCCCTCGATCCCGAGGTCATCCGCGGATACCAGCGCAAGGCGACGGGTGAGAAGTACCTGATCGTGCCGTCGAAGACCTAAGGCTTCCGGGCGGTGCAACGCGCCTAGCGACGGCAGGACAGAGTCACAGCCCACGAATCGTCACTGGCCTGTGTGGGCCTCGCTCGGTTGGCGGCGAGGGTTTGAGTACGGCACCTCTATTACGCCGCCAATGCACTTGGTAGGACAGCTTTCAAACCCACCAAATCAGTCGACAATGAGGGTTCTGACGGCGGTTCCTCAGCAGTCGTGGGCGGCTTCATCGGCCATCAGGCGACCAGCGCCGCAGCGAATCGGGAATGGGGGCATCCAGCGGGCTGTTGTCCGCGTGCTGGCAGGCGGCCAGCCTATGAAGCTGGCCGATATCCGGATGGCAGTCGGCGAGCTGCTCGGTCATCCGGTCTCGTATGCGTCGGTGGAATGGTGCCTCAGAATGGGGGTCCGAGGACCACGCCCGTGGGCCGTGCTGGTTCGGCTCGGGTGGTATCGGCTGCTGTAGTGGCGCTGGCAAGTCGTCGGTGGGGCCCGTCGTAAGTCACCGACCGGCCGCTGCTCTCGCGTTCGACATGCTCTCGCCACGAGCCCGTCACGTCGCAACGAGCTCGCAGCACTTTGATAGCTTGGCGGGCGAGGCCTAGCACGGGAGGGGGCAGGATGAGGGGGAGAGCCACGGTAGCTCTGCAAGATCGACGGGCGGTTTCTCTCGTCACGTGTCTCGCGGGGTTGACCATCGGGCTGTTGCTGATCACCCCCGGGACCGCGGCTGCGCACCGGAGGATATTTCGCAAGCCGTTGCTAGCGCCGATCACCGGGACAACGCTGAGACCGCATCGAGCCTGTCCGGAACGGGCATGCGAAGCGATTATCCTGCCGCGACCCGAGCGCGTCCGAGGGGGGTACGCGCTGCCCGGCAGCAAGGTGCTCTACGACGGCGCCGGGCCGTTCGGGGGCCTGGACCCGCAGGAACTGCAGTCGGCCTACGCGATCCCCTCGACGCTCAGCGCGCCACAGACGGTCGCGGTCATCGACTACGGCGGTTATCCGGCGGCCGAATCGGACCTGGCTGTCTACCGTGAACACTTCGGGCTGCCACCGTGCGCCAAAGCCAGCGGATGCTTTCACAAGGTCAACCAGGCGGGGGTCGAAGCGGAATACCCGAAGGAAGAACCGGGATGGGACGAGGAGGCCGCGCTGGACGTCGACATGGTTTCGGCCACATGCCCGCAGTGCCACATCATGATGGTCGAGACCAACGAAGCCCCGAACGAGTCGGTTGAAGAAACGGCCAACTACGCTGCGTCCGAGAACACAGCCGCCCGGCTCGGCGCGACGGAGATCAGCAACAGCTTGGGGATCTTCGAAAACGACGAAAGCTGGTGCGGGCCCGCGCACTGCACTCAGTTCGCCGCCGACTACGACCATCCCGGCGTCGTCACGACCGCGGCTGCCGGGGACCAAGGCTACGAAGAAGTCTACTTTGACCTCGGTTACAGGAGCATCGGTTTCCCAGCATCGGTGCCGGATGTGATCGCGGTCGGTGGCACGGCCCTCGCGAAAAGCGCCAATGCGCGAGGCTGGTCGGAGAAGGTCTGGAACGAACCTCCCGCGACGGGTGGATCCGTGACGGAAGGTCAGGGCACCGGAAGCGGTTGCGCCTCGTATGAGCCGAAGCCGTCGTGGCAGACCGACACGGGCTGCACGCACCGCACCGACGACGACGTCGCCGCGGTCGGCGCCGGCGAAACCCCGGTCTCGGTGTATCACGCGGGCTGGGGGCTCGTGGGAGGGACGAGCGCGTCCGCGCCGATCGTCGCGGGCATCGAGGCCCACGCCAGCGAATATGTGCGCTCGCTTGGTCCGCAAGCCTACTACGAGGATCCGGCTGCCATGAACGACATCACGGAAGGCTTCGACTGGAACTGGGAAGGGCACGGCACGCGGCCCGCCAGCGAATGTGCTCCCAATGAATACCTCTGCAACGCAGAGACCGGCTACGACGGACCCAGCGGGATGGGCACTCCCGACGGCGTGCCGCAGCTCGGCGCACCGAGCGAGAGCCATTGGTACAGCAACGGCACGCGGATCGCGGAAGCGGTCGGAATCAGCGTCAAGGCGAGCGGCTCGATCACGTTCCATCTCGGCGGCTCTGTGAGCGTGACGTGCAAAGTAAAGGACGTGAATGCGATCGAGAACCCCGACGGCGGCGGCGTCGACACTGTCAGCGCGCTCACGCTAAAAGGGTGCAAAGCAACGGGCACCGTGTGTGCAAAAGGCGAAAAGGTCGAGGTGGTGGCTGCTGGGCTCCCGTGGAGCTCCGCGTTGGTTGGTGGCTCCCCGATCCGGGACCGAGTTGCCGGAGTAGACGTGAAGATCGAATGCAGGCCCAAGACGGGTCCGAGCAAGAGCTACGACACGCTCACCGGAGCCCTGCAATTGGAAGTTGGCACGAACCTCTTGAGCTACGGCGCCGGCGCGGGCGAACTCACCCAAAGCGTCGGAGGCGGCGCCACCGTCAGCGGCGAAGAAAAGCTCGTGGCTGCCAAGAAGGCGAAGATCACCGCCGCAACTCCGTAACGAAGACCTCGGTCTCGTGGGCGTTTTGCCTGCGCTGGGAGGGCGGGTTTCGGCTTCCGGCGAGAGTGGTACGCGCCGACGGCACCGGCCGGAGCGGCGTCGACCGAGGGAAGGGCCGGTCCACCAATGCGCTCGAGTGGACTCGAACCACCACGGGGAAAACTCCCCACAAGGCCCTCAACCTTGCGCGTCTACCAATTCCGCCACGAGCGCAGCGGGGGCCGAGTATAGCCCTGGTCCGGCGCCGGCCATGGGCCTCCCGCGGGGCCCGGCCCCGCCGATCCGCGCCCGCATCTTGCGTCCGTCCAGGGGCGGCGCTACAGTGCGAACACATGTTCGTTACGCACCCGGGAAACCGCGATCGCTAGGGGCCGCCAGGAATGGATCTGACGAGACGCCAGCAGGAGATCTTCGACTTCATCCGCCGCTATTCGGCGAAGTACGGCTATCCACCCACCGTGCGGGACATCGGCAAAGCAGTGGGGCTGGCCTCCTCCTCCACGGTCCACGCGCACCTGGCCAACCTCGAGAAGATCGGGCTGCTGCGCCGCGACCCTTCCAAGCCACGGGCGATCGAGCTGCTCGAGCGGGGCGTGGGGAGCGCCGTGGACAGCGTCAAGGGGATGGTCAGGGCCGAGGGTCTGCCGCTGCTCGGCTCGGTGGCGGCTGGGCAGCCGATCCTGGCCGAGGAGAACATCGAGGAATACGTACCGGTGCCCCAGCTCGCGGGCGGCGAAGAAGGGGACTACGTGCTTCGCATCCGCGGTGAATCGATGAAGGAAGCGGGGATACTGGAAGGGGACTACGTCGTCGTCCATCCACAGGACACCGCCAACGACGGCGACGTGATCGTGGCCCTGCTCGGCGAGGAGGCCACGGTCAAGCGCTTCTTCCGCGAACCGGACCACATCCGCCTGCAGCCCGAAAACGACACGATGGAGCCGATCCGCAGCAAGGAGGTCAAGGTGCTCGGACGGGTCGTGGGGCTGCTCAGGAGGGTGTGAGCGCCGCGGCGACCGCCGCTCGCTACCGTGTCAGGTGCAGGCCAGGCAGCCGCGGGGGCCTCAAAGCCCTCGAGGAAAGTCCGGACATCACAGAGCAAGGTGGTCGAGCTATCGACCCGGGGAAACCCGCGGGAAAGTGCCACAGAAACACACCGCCCAAGGCCGCCGTCCCACGTGAACGGCGGAACGGCAAGGGTGAAATGGTGCGGTAAGAGCGCACCAGCGTCGCGGTGACGCGGCGGCTAGGCAAACCCCACCCGATGCAAGGCCAAATCGGACCGCTTGCAGGCTGCTCGCCGAGGTCCAGGTAGGCCGCTCAGATGGATGGCTGCCCAATGACAGAATCCGGCTTACCGGCCCGCTAAGGGAAAGCCTCGCTCCGGCGGGGCTTTCCTATTTCCTCAGCTGAGCTCGTGGCGCGCGACCGCGCCGCTCTGCAGGGCGCTCTCGGCGAGTCGGGCCCGCTTCTGGTTCTGGGGCAGGTCGCCGAGGGCGAACTTCCCGAACAGCGTCCGCAGGTGCATCTTCACCGCGTCGACGCTGAGGAACAGCTCGCCGGCGATCGCCTGATTGGTGGCCGGCGTGGCGAAGTCGTTATCCCGGTAGGGCCTGCAGAGCGCCACCAGCACGTTCCGTTGGGTGTCGGTGAGCTGCACTCGGGGTGTGCTGGTGGCGACGACGGTCTCGCCGATGGCCGTCGCCTGTGCCGCCCGATAGGCCAGCACCGTACGGCCCACGCGCACACGGCTGCCGTCCTGGAGCCGCTGGCGGCCGGCCACGCGCCGCTCGTCCACGAAGGTGCCGTTGGTAGAGAGCCCGTCGTCGGCGATAGTCCATTCGCCCCCGGCGTGGTGGATTTCCGCATGCAGACCGGACACCTGGCTGTCCCACGCGATGCACAGGTCCGCCTCCGCGCGACGCCCGATCGTGCTCGCGCCGTCGCGATCGCCGGGCGAGAAGAACTGCAGGCTCCCGCCCTCGTCGCGGTAGGCCAGAAACGCCGACCCCTCTCGCTCGACCGCCATCAGCTGCTGCAGCTCGGTCGGGGAGAGGGAGTGCCGAGCGATCGGGTCGCCGGCCGGCGGCTGATCGGACAGGACGAGATCCTCAGGCTGCGGTCCGCTGGCGTGCGTGACCCTTTGCGAGCACCCGGCGCCGGATGTCGGCCCCGTTCTCGGGGAGGGGAACGCCGCAGATCGACAGTTCGGCCACCGTCAACCGCGTGGGGCGCAGCGCGGCGACAAAGGTGACCGGCCGCGCGGCGGAGTCGGCCAGCTGCGGTGGCCCTTTCAGCGGCCCGCACAACGCGGGCGCCGTTGCGGTTGCGGGCAGCGCCTTGTTGAGGTCGCTGCGGTCGAGCACGCCGCTGTAGACACCGCTGCCGTCGTAGTCGATTCCGTGGACCACGATGACGGCGTTGTTGTCGCGTATCTCGGCCGCCACCTTGGCCGGCAGTTCGATCGTGCGCGAGTACCGGATCGTCCCGCCGACCGGGTAGCGCTGGAACACGAGAATGCTCGCGACACCGGTGTTGCCGCTCGTGGTGAGCGACTGCACCGGTGGCCCGTAGAAGGCGATGCCGTCGTTGGTGTCGATCGCCAGGTGTCCGTTGTGCAGCTTGGCGGCCGAGGCCGGCGGGCATTCGCCTTTGCCGCCCGCGTGGATGTGCATCGCGTGCACCAGCTCAGCGTCGCCATCGAGGCCGTTGGTCGTCAACGACACGGTCGCCTTGTCGCCCACCAGATGCACGCTCACCTGCCCCGACCCCGTCACGCGGTTGGATGGCACCGGGGTGAGCGCCGCTTGCGCTGCGGGCCCCCCGGACTTCGAGGACGAACCCCCGAGGGCGATGACGACGCCCCCCACGGCGGCCGCCAGCACGAGCAGGCCGCCGACCAGCACAACCGCAGGAGGCCTTCGCCGAGGATGGCTCTGTCGGGCGGGTGGGGGAGGGGCGCCGGTGCCTGACGAGGCCGGCGCCGCACCGGTGCCGGACGGGGCGGCGGCCGCGGGCGCGGCAGCGGACGGCGAGCTCTCGGGTGCCAGTTCGGTGGCTCCGAGCGCACGGGCGTCCGCCCCGGCGAGCGCACCACCTGCTGCCAGCGCCTGCTCACACGCATCCATCAGCGCCGAACAGGAGGCATAGCGGTCGGCCGGGTGGCGCGCCAGCGCCTTCGCGAGGACGGCGTCCAGTGCCGGCGGAAGATCCGGGCGGGCGGTGCTGACCGGGTCGGGCGCTCCCAGGGGCGGGCGTGCCCCTTCGGCCAGTTCGCGGTGAAACGGCAGCCGGCCGGTGAGGCACTGGTAGACGGTGGCCCCGAGCGCGTACACGTCGGTCTCGGCGCTCACTTCGCGGCTTTCCATCTGCTCGGGCGCCATGTACTCGATCGTGCCGATGAACACGCCCGTTCCCGTGAGCCCGCTGAGCGCGGCCGAGTTCTTGGCGATCCCGAAGTCGGTCAGGTAGACGTGCTCGATCTCTCCGCCGGGGGCACGCTGGATCAGCACGTTGGCGGGCTTCACGTCGCGGTGGACCAGGCCGCGGGCGTGGGCGGCGTCGAGCGCGTGGGCCACCGGCGTGAGCACCCGCATCGTCAGCTGGGGGTCGATGTTGCCCCCCGCCAGCAGGGCCTTCAGGTCCCCGCCGGAGACGTAGCGCATGACGATGTACAGCGAGCCTTCGTGGACCCCCATGTCGTGGATCGGGATCACATTCGGGTGGTCCACAGCGGCCGCCATCTGGGCCTCGCGCAGGAAGCGCTCGCGAAATGCGTCATCGGATCCGAGCTCTGGGGCGAGCACCTTTAGCGCCACCCACATCCCGAGCCGCGAGTGACGGGCCCGGTACACGACGCTCATGCCGCCCCGGCCGATGACCGAGTCGATCAGGTAAGGGCCCAGCTGACCCCCGATGGCAAGTTGGTCGTCGGTCACGCGGACAGTCTAAGCAGCGCCCGGGGGCACTGATCAGGCGACGTAGAAGACGATCCCGATCACGGCGTAGAGGGCGAGCAGCTGCACGCCCTCGAACCAGGTCGACTCCCCGTCGGCCACCACCACCGAGGTGACCAGGCCGGCTGCGATCAGCCCCGCGATCTCATATGGGTTGAAGACCGCGGCCATCGGCACCGGACCCACAAAGAACGACAGCAGGATCAGGATCGGAGCGACGAACAGGCCGATCTGGGCGGCGGAGCCGAGCGCGATGTTGACGGCCAGGTCCATCTTGTCCTTGGTCGCCGCCACCACCGCGACGTAGTGCTCGGCGGCGTTGCCCACGATCGCCACCACGAACGCCCCGAGGAAGAACTGCGACACGCCGAGGTCGCGGGCGGTGTGCTCGATCGAGCTGACCAGGATCTCGCTCATGGCCGCCACCAGCGCGCCGCTCAGGGCCAGCACGGTCACCGAGCGGCGGGCGCTCCAGGTGTCGGTCAGGTCCTCCTCCTTTTCGTGGGGGTTGAACAGGTCGCGGTGGGTCCGCAGTGAGAAGACGAGGCCCGCGAGATAGGTGCCGATCAGCACGATCGCGACCGCGACGGAGACCGTTTCCAGGTCACCGCCGTAGGTGTGGCGCAGCTGCCCCACCGCCGGCAGGCCGGTGTGGCGGGCGAGCACCAGCACCGACGGGAGCACCAGCGCCGCGACCGTTACCAGCAGCATTCCGGCCTGGGTCTGGGCGGCGGTGCGGCCGAAGGTCTGGCGGTCCCGGCGGAGGCCCCCCGCCAGCATCGCCGCCCCCAGCACGAGCAGGCAGTTGCCGAGGATCGACCCCACCAGCGAGGCCTTGACCACCTCCTGGAGTCCGTCCGCCAGAGCGAAGATCGCGATGATCAGCTCGGGGGCGTTGCCGAAGGTCACGTTCACGAGCCCGCCGATCCCTGGGCCCGAGCGGGCGGCGAGCTCCTCGGTGGCGTGGCTCATCAGCGCGGCCACCGGGATCATCGCCAGCGCGGAGGTCGTGAACACCAGTGCCGCCGAGGCGCTCGCGAGGTCGAGCGCGCCGGCGATCGGGACGAAGGCGCCGAGGAGGTAGACGGGCCTCATCCGGGCAGAGGCTATAGCGCGGTGCCGACCCGGCCGCGGCGCGCCGGCGCCGGTCGGGCGGTTCGGGTCAGTCGGGTTTCTGCTCCTCGTCCGCTTCCCCGTAGGGGTCGTCCACCGCCCCTTCCTCCTCGGTCACGCCCTCGGCGTCGCGGAAGATCGGGGTGGTGTTGTGTTCGTCGCCGTGGGAGGCGTGTTCGATCAGCTCCTGCTCGGCCTGCTCGAAGCCCTCGGCCTCGCCGCCCCCGGCCTCGTCGACCGCTCGCCGGGCTTCGGCCCGTCGCTGCTCGAGATCGTGGATCGGGTCGATTTCCTCCACCATTCCTCCCGCCTAACCGCCGTGCAGGCGCTCGCGCGCGCTCTCGGCCAGGGTGCCGGTGCCCTTGAGATCGTTCAAGGCCCCCATCATTGCATCGAGCTCGCAGTCGATCTTCGCCGGCCAGGGCTTCTCCGGGTGGTCGTCCAGCGTCTTCAGGCCGTTGCCGGTGATGATCGCCACCACCGTGTCGCCGGGCGCGAACTTACCTTCGGCCGCGAGCTGCTCGAGCACCGCCACCGTGGTGCCGCCGGCGGGCTCGGTCAGCAGACCCTCGGTGGCCGCCAGCAGGTCGATGCCGGCGAAGATCTCCGGGTCGGTGGCGTAGCCCGCGCTGCCGCCGCGTTTGAGCACCGCGTCGATCACCAGGTAGCCGTCACCCGGGGCACCGATGGCGAGCGAGTGGGCCGCCGTCTCCGGCGTCACGGGGTGGACCTCGGCTTCCTCGGCGAGGATCGCACTGGCGATCGGGTTGCACCCGCTCGGCTGGGCGATGTGGATGCGTGTGGAATCGGTCTCCGCCAGCTCCAGCAGCTGCAGCTCCAGCAGCCCCTTGTGCAGCCGCGAGGAGAGGGTGCCGCCCGCGGCGGCGGTGATGATGTGCTCCGGAGCCCGCCAGTCGAGCTGCTCGACGATCTCGAAGGCGGCCGTCTTGGCGCCCTCGGCGTAGAACGGCCGCAGCGTGATGTTGGCGAAGTCCATCCCGGTGGCTTCCGCCAGTTCCCGGCAGCGGCGGTTGGCTTCGTCGTAGTTGCCCTCGACCTGGACCACCTTCGCGCCGAGCGCCATGCAGGCGCGGGCCTTCGTGTCCTCGAGCCGGTTGGGGTAGAAGACGTAGGAGTCCACGCCGGCCTTCGCGGCCAGCGAGGCGACGGCCGTGCCGACGTTGCCGGTCGACACGCACCCGATCTCGCCCTTGCCGCGCTCCAGCAGCCTGGCGACCGACATCGACACGACGCGGTCCTTGTAGGAGAGGCTCGGCCGGTTGGAGGAGTCGTCCTTCACGTAGAGGTTGTCGATGCCGAGCTCGGCGCCCAGCCGGTCGGCCCTGATCAGAGGCGTGTAGCCGGAGTGCTGGCCCACCCGCGCCTGGGCCCCGGCGTCGACGATCGGCAGCAGCTCCTCGAAGTGCCAGATGTTGCGGGGCCGCTCGGAGGTTGGGAAGTCGCGGAAGTGGCTTGCCGCCAGCTCGTAGTCGTAGACCACGTCCAGGCCCTTGCCGCAGTCCGGGCAGGAGAAGATCGTGTCCTCCAGCGCGTAGCTGTGATCACAGCGGTGGCAGCGCAGGCCGGTGGCGCACGAGCGCGTCCGCTGCCTGGAGCCCCGAGTCGGCTGTGCGGTATGGGTGCTCATGCCGGTACCCGCAACGATACGACGGGCCACGGCGTTTGTGCGGCGCTCTGCTCGCCGCCGAGATCCAGCCACAGCTGCTCGGCGAGGTGGGGACACAGCGGGCCGAGTACCTGGGTGAAGGTCCGCAGCGCCGCCAGCAGGGCCTCCGAGTTGACCTTCGAGAGCTCGGGCTGGCGCGCGAGCACGCGCTTCTCGAAGTCCTTGATGCGGTCGAACAGCCGCATCACGTCGCGGACCGCGGTGTGCATCTCGAGCTGCTCCATGTCCTGGGTGATGCGCTTGACGCCGTTCTCACACCACTCGTCCAGTTTCAAGCGCAGGTGCTCGGTCTTGTCCTTCTCCTCCTCGCCACCGGCCGCGAGCTGCGGCTCCGGCGCCGTCGCGCCCGCCGCGATCTTCGCCTGCGTGTAATCCCACACGCCGTTCAGGAAGCGGTGGCAGCGCAGCACGGCGGAGTCGCTCCAGTTCAGCGAGCGCTGGGGGCGGGCGGCATAGAGAACCGCCAGGCGCACGGTGTCGGCCCCGTAGCGCTCGACCAAATCATCCGGATCAACCACGTTGCCCAGGTGCTTGCTCATCTTGCGCCCGTCCCGGATCACCATCTCGTGGAACAGGCAGCCCGCGAACGGCTCCCCGTCGGCGAGGAAGGCGAGCGGGCCGATGTCGCGCAGGGCCTTGGTGACGATGCGCTGGTCGAACACGAAGTTGCCGCTGTCCGAGCCGGCCACCAGGCGCTCGGAGGGCAGCCAGTGGCGTAGGTCCGGCAGGGCCAGGATCTGCTCCAGGGTGCCGTCCCGCTCCTCGGGCGGAACACATGCCGGGATCCACAGCCACAGCGCGTCGAAATGGCAGTCGAGCGTGTCGGTCTCACGTCTGGCCGTTCCGCCGCACGCGGGGCAGGCCGTGTTGACGAAGTCGTCCAGCTCGGCGAGCGGGTTGCCGGTGCCCGTCGGTTGCACGTCCAACGGCAGTAGCACGGGCAGCTGCTCGCGCGCCACCGGGACGGTTCCGCACTTCTCGCAGTACACGATCGGGATCGGGGTTCCCCAAGAGCGCTGGCGGGAGATCGTGAAGTCGGCCGCCTTGTAGCGGACCGCCGGCGTGACGCCCACGCCGGTCGTGTCCCCGCCGGGCCCGTCCTCCTCAGGCTCGATCCCCAGCCGCCTCGCGAGGACCTCGTCGCTGCGGTCCTCGGCGGGCACGCCCAGCACCGCGGTGGGGCCGAAGCGGGAGTCCACCAGCGGGGAGATCGCGACCGGCAGCTCCCGTCCGGCGGGGGCGATGAGCACGCGGCCGGTGTCGAGCAGGGGGATCGTGTCGGCCTCGCGGGCGCTGCGCTCCCAGCCCCCGGAGCGAAGCCGCTCCAGCTGCTCGGCCACGTCCGCCCCGGAGGCCCAGCTCTCGGCCGCCGGGTGGCGCGGGCTGATCAGTACGAAGCGCGCCTGCCCGAGCGCATCGGGGTAGGGGGTGAACAGCGTCAGCGCCTCGCCCGCGGGGTCGCGCAGCTCGAGCTCGACGCCGTCGACCCGCCCGAGCACGTACTGCTGGGAGGCGAGCGCCACCTCGTCCCAGATGCCGCTCCCCTCGAGCTCCTGCAGGCGCGTGTCGTTCTCGGGCACGTAGGCGCTGATGCCCAGATACCACTGGGGCGTGCCGATCAGCTTCACCGGCTCGTGGCACCGCCAGCAGGTGCCGCCCGCCTCGACCTGGATCGAGGCGAGCGTCGTCTGGCAGTTCTCGCACCAGTCCACGGTGCCGGTGCCGCGGTAGATGAGGCCAGCCTCCAGCAGCTCCAGGAACAGCCACTGCGACCAGCGGTACATGCCGGGATCGGAGCTCATGAACGTGCGCGACCAGTCGAAGGAGAAACCGAGCCGCTCGAGCTGGCCCCTCATATGCTCTGCGCGGCTGTTGACCCACCCGCTCGGCGGCTCGCCGCCCGTGATCGCCGCCAGCTCCGCGGGCAGGCCGAAGGCGTCGAAGCCGAAGGCGAACAGGACGTCGTCGCCGCGGGCCCTCCTGAAGCGGGCGTACGCGTCCCCGATCGAGTAGCTGCGGACGTGGCCGATGTGGACGTTCCCGGAGGTGAACGGGGCCGACGGCTTTATGTATATGTGGGGGGCGTCGTCCGACAGCGGCGGGGTGGCCGAGGCGCCATGCTCCGACCACGCCAGCTGACGGCGCGGCTCAAGCTCCCGAGGGTCGTATCTGGGCCTTGTCGAATTGCTCATTTTCGGACGAGTTCGAGCATACCCAAGGGCCCCTGGCGCCCTTGGCCCGTTGCTATGCTCAGCGCACGATTGGCGATGCTTCCGCACACGGCCGGGACGGGAAGCGCGAGCCCCGCTTTTTGGCCTGCTGTGCGCGTTTTTTGCCCCTCTCCGTTCGCCTGCGGGAGCCCGTCGGAGCCCTCCCCGCCGTCCGCGCGGGAGCATAGGATGACGAGATGGAAATAGAGATCGGACGCGGCAAGAAGGGCCGACGGGCCTACGGATTTGACGACATCGCGATCGTGCCCTCGCGGCGCACCCGCGACCCGGACGACATCGACATCTCCTGGAAGCTAGGGCCCTACCAGTTCGCGCTGCCGATGCTGGCCTCTGCGATGGACGGCGTCGTCTCGCCCGAGACAGCCGGGATCGTCGGGCGCGTCGGGGGTCTGGCGGTACTCAACCTGGAGGGCATCTTCACCCGCTACGAGGACGCCGAGGAGCAGCTCGAGCGGATCGCCTCGCTGCCGAAGGAGCTGGCCACCCGCGAGATGCAGGAGATCTACCGCGAGCCGGTCAAGGAAGAGCTGATCGCCCAGCGGATCCAGGAGATCAAGGAGCAGAAGGTCGTTGTTGCGGCCTCGCTGACGCCCCAGCGGGTGCTGCGCTACCACAAGATCGCGCTCGAGGCGGGGCTTGACGTGCTGGTGATCCAGGGCACGGTCGTCTCCGGTGAGCACGTCTCCACGGTCACCGAGCCGCTGAATCTGAAGGAGTTCATCCCGACCCTCGACGTACCGGTGGTCGTGGGCGGCTGCGCCTCCTACCACACCGGCCTGCACCTGATGCGCACCGGCGCCGCCGGCGTGCTCGTGGGAGTCGGCCCGGGAGCCGCCTGCACGACTCGCGGGGTGCTCGGGATCGGCGTGCCCCAGGCCACCGCGATCGCGGACGTGGCCCACGCCCGCTCCACGCACATGCTCGAGACGGGCGAGTACGCCCAGGTGATCGCCGACGGCGGGATGCGCAACGGGGGGGACGTCGCCAAGGCGATCGCCCTCGGCGCCGACGCGGTCATGATCGGCTCCCCGCTGGCGCGGGCCTACGAGGCCCCGGGGCGCGGATTCCACTGGGGCATGGCCACCTTCCACCCGAGCCTGCCGCGCGGGGCGAGGGTCGCCACCGCCCAGAACGGCAGCCTCGAAGAGATCCTCGTCGGCCCGGCCCGGGAGAACGACGGCACCTTCAACCTGTTCGGCGGCCTGCGCACCTCGATGGCCACCTGTGGCCACAAGGACCTGGCCGAGTTCAACCGCGCCGAGGTCGTGGTGGCTCCGTCGCTGCAGACGGAGGGCAAGGCCCTGCAGCGCGACCAGGGGGTCGGCATGGGTGCAACCAACGGGAAGGTCGCCGCGCTCGTCAATGAGTGAGGCGGGGTCTTCGCCGGGAGCCGTCGCCGAGCCCGGCGCGGAGACCGAGCGCCCGCCCGGCGCCGAGACCGCCGGCGGCGTCTCCGCCGGTGCCCTGCCTCGGGATCCCGAGGCCCCCGAGACGGTTGTGGTGCTGGACTACGGGGGGCAGTACTCGCAGCTGATCGCCCGCCGGATCCGCGACTGCGGGGTGTTCAGCGAGCTGCTCGCCCACCACCTGCCGATCGAGCAGATCGCCGCCCGGCGGCCGCGCGGGATCGTGCTCTCGGGCGGGCCCGCCTCGGTCTACGCGGACGGCGCTCCGCGCCTGGACCCCGCCCTGCTGGAGCTGGGCGTGCCGGTGATGGGCATCTGTTACGGCATGCAGCTGCTCGTGCACTCGCTGGGCGGGCGCGTGGAGCAGGCCGAGGTGGGTGAGTTCGGCCGCTCGGAGCTGCTGGTCGGCGACGGTGGGATGCTGCTCGGCGGCCTCCCCGCCGAGCAGACGTGCTGGATGTCACACCGCGACACCGTCTACGAGCCGCCCCCGGGGTTCGCCGCGCTGGCTTCCTCGACGGCCTCGCCGGTGGCCGCGATCGAGGATCCCGAGCGCTCGATCTTCGGGATCCAGTTCCACCCGGAGGTCGTCCACACCCCGTATGGCACCGAGATCCTGACCCGCTTCCTGACCCAGGCGTGCGGTTGTGAGCCGAACTGGTCGCCGGCCGGGATCGTCGAGGAACAGGTGCGCCGCATCCGCGAGCAGGTGGGGGAGGGGAACGTCATCTGCGGCCTGTCCGGCGGCGTGGACTCATCGGTCGCCGCACTGCTCGTCCACCGCGCCGTCGGGGACCGGCTGACCTGCGTGTTCGTCGATCACGGCCTGATGCGCAAGGACGAGGGCGAGCAGGTGATTCGCACGTTCCGCGACACCTTCAAGGTCCCGCTCGTGGCCGTTGACGCCGAGCAGCGCTTCCTGAACAAGCTGCAGGGCGTGGTCGAGCCCGAGGCCAAGCGCAAGCTGATCGGGGCGGAGTTCATCCGCGTGTTCGAGGAGGAGGCCAAGCGGCTGTCCCAGGACGGCGACGGTGACGAGGCCCGCTTCCTCGTCCAGGGCACCCTCTACTCGGACGTGATCGAGTCCGGAGGAGGCACCGGAGCGGCCACGATCAAGTCCCACCACAACGTCGGAGGTCTCCCCAGCGACCTGCGCTTCGAGCTGGTCGAGCCGCTGCGGGCACTGTTCAAGGATGAGGTCCGGGCGGTCGGGGAAGAGCTCGGCATGCCCGAGCGGCTGGTCTGGCGACAGCCGTTCCCGGGACCGGGCCTGGCGATCAGGGTGGTGGGCGGCGAAGCCACCAAGGAGCGCCTGGACGTGCTGCGCGAGGCCGACCACATCCTGCAGGAGGAGATCCGCGCCGCGGGGCTGTATCGCGAGCTGTGGCAGTCCTTCTGCGTGCTGCCCGACGTACGCACGGTGGGTGTGCAGGGCGACGAGCGCAGCTACGGCCACGTGGTCGTGATCCGGGCGGTCACCAGCGACGACGCGATGACGGCCGACTGGGCGCGGCTGCCCTACGACCTGCTGGAGCGGATCGCCTCGCGGATGATCAACGAGCTGCGGGAGGTCAACCGCGTGGTGCTGGACATCACCTCCAAGCCCCCGGGCACGATCGAGTGGGAGTAGCAAGTCCCGCCCGTCTCCGCCGTGCAGGGCGGCGGGCGAAAGCGGCGCTTTGGCCTATGATGGGCGCTTCGCCGCGCGAGCGCTAAGCCCGGCGGCTGCCTTGGTGCGCGACCGCTTGGCCGCACCGCCCAGATGAAGCTGATGGCCCCGTCCACGAAGACATACGTCGCCACGCCCTCCGATCGCGAGCGCAATTGGCTGCTCGTCGACGCCAACGGCAAGACCCTCGGGCGGCTCGCCACCCAGATCGCCGACGCTCTGCGCGGCAAGCGCAAGCCCGAGTACACGCCCCATATCGACACCGGCGACTTCGTCGTGGTGGTCAACGCCGAGAAGATCCACGTGACCGGCAACAAGCGCCAGCAGAAGCTCTATCACCGCCACTCCGGCTATCCGGGGGGCCTGCGCTCGCGCAGCCTCGAGCAGATGCTCGCCCGCCGCCCCGAGGAGGTCCTGCGCCTGGCCGTGAAAGGCATGCTGCCCCGTAACCGGCTCGCGCGCAAGCAGCTCACGAAGCTCAAGATCTACGCCGGCCCGGAGCACCCGCACGTCGCCCAAAAACCGCAACCGCTGGAGATAGAGGCCTGATGGCAGACTCAGAGGACAAGCGCGACGAGGCCGAGCAGCCCGACGGGCACGCGGTTCCCACCGAGGACGCCCGCGAGGTCGCCGGGTCCGCCGAGGACGCGGCCCTGGAGGCATACGAGGAGGCCGCCGAGGCCACCGTCGACGTCCCGCCGGCCGAGGCGCAGGCCGCGCAGGCCGAGGAGCCCGCCGCCCAGGCCGAGGAGCCCGCCGCCGAGGCCCCCGCCGGCGAGGTCCACGAGGCCCACGCCGTCCCCAGCGAGGAGGCCCGCGAGATCGCCGGCTCCGCCGAGGACGCGGCCCTGCAGGCATACGAGCAGGCCGAGGACGCCACCGCCGCAGCCGCGACCGAGGACGAGGAGTGGGAGGAGGCGCCCACCCCCCGCGAGAAACCCGTCGTGCCCGGCGCCCACCTGGAGGTGGACATCGTTCCGGAGGGCGTCGATCCCCTCGGCCGCGAGGCCCAGGAGTACGTCGACCCGTACGCGATCGTGGAGGCGGAGGACGCCGTCGTGGAGGGCTCCGAGGAGCCCCAGGAAGCAGACGAGGAGGTCCTCACCGAGCCGATCGCCACAGCCGCCATCGACCTCGCCTCCGGCGCCCGCTACCGCGCCACCGGCAAGCGCAAGACCGCGATCGCCCGCGTGATCCTGCGTCCCGGCAGCGGCACCTACCTGATCAACGGGCGCACGCTCGAGGAGCACTTCCCGCGCGCGACCCTGCAGCGCAACATCCGCCAGCCGCTGGAGACGGTGGGCTATCAGGAGCGCATGGATGTGATCGCCCGGCTGCACGGGGGCGGCATCTCCGCCCAGGCCGGGGCCCTTCGCCACGGTGTCTCGCGGGCGCTGTTGGAGGCCGACCCCAACCTCCGCGGTGAGCTCAAGCGCCGCGGCTTCCTGACGCGCGACTCGCGCGCCAAGGAGCGCAAGAAGGCGGGCCTGAAGAAGGCGCGCAAGCGTCCGCAGTTCTCCAAGCGCTGAGCGCCGGCGCGCGCTCGCCTGAAGCAGACATGGCCCGCAAGCTATTCGGGACCGACGGGGTTCGCGGGATCGCCGGCGAGGAGCTGAGCGCCGAGCTGGCGCTCGCGCTCGGCCGCTCCGCCAGCTCCAGGGCCCGGGGCGAGCGTCCCCGCGTGGTGGTGATCCGCGACACCCGCGAGTCGGGAGAGATGCTCCAGTGCGCGCTCGCCGCGGGGGCCAGCGAGGCCGGGGCCGAGACGCTGCTGGCCGGGGTGCTGCCGACGCCTGCCGCCCCCCTGCTGATCGCCCGTCACGGCTTCGACCTGGCGGCCGTGATCTCGGCCTCCCACAACCCCTACCGCGACAACGGCATCAAGTTCTTCGGTGCCGATGGCTTCAAGCTCACCGACGAGCAGGAGCTCGAGATCGAGGCCGACATCGACCGCGGCTCACCGGCGGGCGCGAAGGCGGGCGACGTCCATCCCGGCAGGGTGCGCGAGCTGCACGGCGCCGACGAGGACTACCTCCGCGAGCTCCACGCGCGCTTCCAGGGGCTCGACCTGGGCGGGCTCGACGTGCTCCTGGACTGTGCCAACGGCGCCACCTACCGGGTGGCGCCCGAGATCTTCCGGCGGCTGGGAGCGAAGGTGACGGTGCTGGCCGACGAGCCCGATGGGCGCAACATCAACGACGGCTGCGGATCCACCCACGTTGAGCGGCTGTCGGCGGCGCTGCGGGAGGGTTCCCACGATCTCGGCTTCGCCTTCGACGGTGACGGCGACCGCGTGATGGCGGTGGACCGGGACGGCGGGGTCGTGGACGGCGACGAGCTGCTCGCCCTCGCGGCCCTGCACCTGCGTGCCGGCGGACGCCTCCCCGGCGACGGGGTGGCTGTGACGGTGATGACCAACTACGGCTTTCACTCGGCGATGCAGGCGGCCGGGATCGAGGTCGCGGTCACAGCGGTCGGCGACCGCTACGTGCTCGAGGAGCTGCGCCGGCGCTCCTGGACGCTGGGGGGCGAGCAGTCCGGCCACATCATCGAGGCTTCCTTCAACAGCACCGGCGACGGGATCGCGAGCGCGCTGCTCACGCTCGAGGCGCTGGGCGGGCGGGACCTGGCCGAGCGCGACGCCATGCATAAGCTTCCCCAGCGGCTCGTGAACGTGCCCGTGCGCGACCGCGGCGCGTTCGCCGAGGCCGACCAGGTCAACGCCGGAGTGGAGCTCGCCGCCCAGGAACTCGCCGGCCGCGGACGCGTGCTCGTGCGCCCCAGCGGCACCGAGCCGCTGGTGCGGGTGATGGTCGAGGCGCCCACCGACGAGGAGGCCCAGGACGTGTGTGGACGCCTCGTCGAGCTGGTGCAGCGCGAGCTCACATAAGCGTCCAGCGGCCGCTTGCGCCGCTGTTATCGTCAAGCGGGTGTGCGGGATCGTGGGTTACGTGGGGGGGCGCTCCGCCCGTGAGGTTCTACTAGCCGGACTCAGCCGGCTGGAGTACCGCGGCTACGACTCCGCCGGGATCTCGGTCGTCACGCCCGAGCGGATCGAGTCCGTACGCGCGGTCGGCAACCTCAGTGCGCTGCGCGCGAAGCTCGCCGACGGCTCCCCGGAGGCCTACCGGGGCGGCTCGGCGGTGGCAGTCGCCGAGCGGCCCCCGAGCACGGGCATCGGCCACACCCGCTGGGCCACCCACGGGCGCGTCTGCGAGGAGAACGCCCACCCCCACTGCGACACCTCCGACCGCCTCCATGTGGTCGTCAACGGCATCGTGGAGAACTACGTGGAACTGAAGGAGCGCCTTGCCGCCTCGGGCAGCGTGTTCAGCTCCGAGACCGACGCCGAGGTCATCGCTCACCTGATCGCCGAGCACTACGAGGATGACCTGGCCGCCGCCGTGCGCGCCGCCTACGCCGAGCTCGAGGGCCACTTCGCGTTCGTGGCGATGAGCCTCGAGGAGCCCGAGGTGCTGGTCGGGGCGCGCCGGGAGTGCCCGCTGATCGTGGGCCGCGGGGAGGGCGAGCAGTTCATCGCCTCCGCTGTGCCCGCCTTCCTCGAGCACACCCGCCGGGTGCAGCTGATCGAAAACGGCGAGATCGTCGTGCTCACACCCGAGGGCGCGAGCATCACCACCGCCGCCGGCGAGCCGGTGCAGCGGGAGGTCGAGAGCGTGAACTGGGACACCGAAACCGCCGAGAAGGGCGGCTACGAGACGTTCATGCTGAAGGAGATCTTCGAACAGGCCGACGCGATCGCTGACGCCATCTCCGGGCGCACGGCCCAGGACGACCACGTCGACCTGTCCGAGGAGGGGGCGCTCGACGAGTCGCTGCTGTGCGACGTCTCACGGATCGTGATCGTGGCCTGCGGGACCAGCTACCACGCCGGGCTGATCGGGCGCTACGCGATCGAAGAGTGGGCCCGGGTCCCCGTCGAGATGGACATCGCCTCCGAGTACCGCTACCGCAACCCCGTGATCGGCACCGGGGACCTCGTGATCGGCATCACCCAGTCGGGCGAGACGGCGGACACGCTGGCGGCGATGCGGATGGCGCGCGAGCGCGGGGCCCGCGTGCTGGCCGTGACCAACGTGATGGGCTCGCAGGCCACGCGCGACTCCGACGGGGTGCTGTTCACCCGCGCCGGCCTGGAGATCGGGGTGGCGGCGACCAAGACCTTCATGTGCCAGGTCGCCGTGATGTACCTGATCGCCCTGCGCCTGGCCGAGCTGCGGGGCGAGCTCCCGCCCGAGCGCCTGGGCGAGCTGGTCAGCGAGATGAAGCGGCTGCCGCACTGCATCGACGAGGTGCTGAGCACTGTCCAGGAGCAGGTGCGCCCGATCGCCGAGGCACAGTGGCGGGCCGAATTCTTCCTCTACATCGGCCGCCACATCGGCCTGCCGGTGGCGCTCGAGGGGGCCCTGAAGCTGAAGGAGATCTCCTACATCGCCACCGACGCCTACGCGGCCGGCGAGATGAAGCACGGGCCGATCGCGCTGTTGGACGAGTCCACGCCGGTGGTCAGCGTTGCGACCGACTCTCCGGTGCTCGAGAAGGTCGCCTCCAACATGCAGGAGGTCCGTGCCCGCGGGGCGCGCGTGATCGCCCTCGCGAGCTCCGACAACGCCCACATCCTCGAGTACGCCGACGACGTCATCGGGCTCCCGCCGATCGACTGGATGCTGCAACCGATGCTGGCCGTGATCCCGCTGCAGGTGCTCGCCTACGAGATCGCGCGGCACCGCGGGCTGAACGTAGATCAGCCGCGCAACCTCGCCAAGACGGTCACCGTCGAGTAGTCACCGCGCCCGCGAGGGCCGTCGCGGACCGGGGTCGGCGCGCGCGCTGACGGTGTGGCGCGCCCGCGAGGGCTGGGGCACCATCTAGGATCGGCAGTCGTGGATGAGCTGCCGAGCTGGCTCGAGCCGCTGCTCGACGCCGAGACGATGCGCGGCACGGATCGCTGGGCGATCTCCGAACGCGGGGTGCCCGGGCTCGAGCTGATGGAGAACGCCGGAGCGGCCGTCACCCGCGTCGCCGAGCGGATGGCGCCGGACGGGCCCGTGACGGTCCTCTGCGGCAAGGGCAACAACGGCGGTGACGGGCTGGTCGTCGCGAGGATGCTGCGCGACGGCGGCCGCGAGGTCAACGTGGTCTGCGTGGCCGCCCCCGAAGAGCTGGCCGGGGACGCACGCGCCAACCTCGAGCGCCTGCCCGGCCCCGCCCCGCTGGACCTCGACGGGGTTCCCTGGACCGAACACGAGGGGTCCCCCCGCGCCGGCGCCGCCGGTGTGGATGAGCTGGTGGGGGCGCCGGCGCTGGTGGTGGACGCGCTGCTCGGGACCGGCTTTCAGGGAGAGCCTCGCGGCGAGGTGGCGCGTGCGATCGGAGCGCTGGCCGGCGCCCGCACCCGGGTGCTTAGCATCGACGTACCCAGCGGCGTGGACGCCTCCACGGGCGAGGTTGCGGCGACGGCCGTGCAGGCGAGCGTCACGGTCACCTTCCACGCCGCCAAGCCGGGTCTGTGGATCAACCCGGGCAAGGCCCGTGCCGGGACCGTCGAGGTGGCGGACATCGGCATCCCGCGAGGGGCCCCGCAGGCCAGCAACATCGGGCTGATCTCCGAGGCGCTGCTGGCGGAGCTGCCGCGCCGGGGGTCCGGCTCGACCAAGTTCAGCTCCGGGCACGTGCTGCTGGCGGGCGGATCGCGCGGGCTCACGGGGGCCCCGACGATGGCCGCCCGCGCGAGCATGCGCGCCGGCGCCGGCTACGTGACCGCCTGCGTGCCCGGCTCGCTGCAGCCGATCCTGGCGTCCTCCGGCGTGCCGGAGCTGATGACGCACGCGCTCGAGGAGGACCCCCCGCAGTCGGGCAGCTTCAGCGAGCGGGCTGCGGACGCCGTGCTCGAGGCCACCGCGCGCGGCGGGGCCCTCGCGCTCGGACCCGGCCTCGGGCGCAGCGAGCCCGCCGTCGCCTTCGCCCGCGCCGTGGCCCACGCGGCGCAGCTGCCGACCGTGATCGACGCGGACGCGCTCAACGCCCACGCCGGGCGCCTGCAGGAGCTCGCCGGGCGCGCGGCCCCGACCGTGCTGACGCCGCACGCGGGCGAGCTCGCCCGCCTGATCGGCTGCGACAGCAGCGAGATCGACGCCCATCGCCTGCGGCACGTGCGCGCGGCGGCGGCCCAGTCGGACGCGGTGGTTGCCCTCAAGGGTGACGACACGCTGGTGGCGAGCCCCGACGGGCTGGTGGCGGTCAGCCCCGGCCGCGCCCCCGGCCTGGCAACGGCCGGCACCGGGGACGTACTCACGGGCGTGGTCGCCGCCCTGCTGGCCACCGGGCTGGACGCCTTTACGGCGACGGCCGGGGCGGTGCTGCTGCACCTGCTGGCCGGACGTCTGGCGGCACGGCGGGTGGGGGCCCCGGAGGGCGTTATCGCGAGCGACGTGATCGAAGCGCTGCCGGCGGTGTGGTCGGCCGCTGCCGCCGGGGGCGAGTACTCCGGGCAGCGCGGCGGTGATGGACGTGGCTGAGACACTCGCCGGAGCGGCCCCGGACGCCGCGGTGGACGCCCCCGGCCGCGCCCGCGCGAGCGTGAACCTGGCCGCTCTGGAGCGCAACTGCGCGCGCATGCGACGGGACCTGCGGGGCGGCGCCGCGCTGTGTGCGGTCGTGAAGGCCGACGGGTACGGCCACGGCGCCCTGCCCAGCGCCCGCGCCGCGCTGGCCGGCGGGGCCGGCTGGCTCGCGGTCGTCGAGGCCGGCGAGGCGCTCGAGCTGCGCGAGGGCGGCGTGACCGGGGTGCCGGTGCTGGTGATGGGGGCACTCGACGCGGGCGAACTGGAGCGGGCGCTGTCCGTGAGCGCGGACGTGGTCGTCTGGCGCGAGGACCAGGTGCGAGCCGTGGCCGACGCCGGCGGCGGACGCGTGCACGTGAAGCTCGACACCGGCATGGGCCGCCTGGGCACCCGCGAGGTCGGGCAGGCGAGCAGTGTCGTGGAGGCGGCCCGCGCGGCACCCGGGGTCGTGCTGGCGGGCCTGATGACGCATTTCGCGACGGCCGACGAACCCGACGACGAGGGCTTCTTCGAGCAGCAGCTGCAGACGTTCACGAGCTGGGCCGCTCCGTTGAAGCGCGAGCACCCGCAGCTGATCGTGCACGCGGCCAACAGCGCCGCCGTGATACGCAGCTCCGACGCGCACTTCGACATGGTCCGCTGCGGGATCTCGATCTATGGCATGGACCCCTTCGGCGTGGACGCCGCCGCGCAGGAACTCGAGCCCGTGCTCGAGCTGTCCTCCTATGTGGCCGACGTCAAGCCCTGCGAGCCGGGACAGAGCGCCGGCTACGGGCGCACCTTCCGCGCTCGGAAGGACACTGCGATCGCGCTGCTGCCGATCGGCTACGGCGACGGCTGGAGGCGATCGCTGTCCAACAACGCGGACGTCCTGATCGCGGGCCGGCGCTATCCACTCGCCGGGACCGTGAGCATGGACAGCATCACCGTGGAGGTGGGCGATGGCGCAATCGCGGCCGGGCTGCGCGGCCGCCGGGCGGTGCTGATCGGCTCCGACGGGGGCGAGCGGATCGGCGCCGAGGAGGTCGCCCGGCGCCTCGGGACGATCAACTACGAGGTCACGTGCGCGCTGACCGCACGCGTGCCGAGGATCTACCACCGCGACGGCGCCCCCGCCGTCGCCGAGCCGCTGGGCGGATGAGCGCCGGCCACCCCGCCGCTGAGCGCTCGCCGGTCGAGCTCGCCCGGCACGCGCTCGCGGGCCACGAGGCGTGGCTCGTCGGGGGCGCCACCCGTGACCGGCTGCTGGGGCGGCCCAGCGCCGACGTCGACGTGGTGCTCGAGGGAGACGTGGAGCAGGCCGCACGGGCGCTCGCCCGCGCCGCTCCCCGCAGCGCCTGCTTCGAGCTCTCCTCCGACCACGGCTGCTGGCGGGTGGTCAGCACCGAGCACGGATGGCAGGCCGACTTCGAGCCGCTGCGGGCGCCGACGCTCGAGCAGGACCTGCGGCTGCGCGACTTCACCGTCAACGCGATCGCCGAGCCGCTCGCCGGGGGGGAGCCGATCGACCCGCTTGGAGGGATCGAGGATCTTCGCGAAGGGCGCCTGCGAGCGGCCTCCCCGGGCGCCTTCCTGGAAGACCCGCTGCGCGTCATGCGCCTGGCCCGGGTGGCCGTCGAGCTCGACCTCGAGGCCGAGCCCGAGACGCTCGCGCTCGCGCGGGCCGGCGCACCGGGCCTGCGGGAGGTGTCGGCCGAGCGGGTGTTCGCGGAGCTGCGCCGGATCCTCTCGGCGGCCCAGGCTCGCCGTGGCGTGGAGCTGCTCGCCGATGTCGGCGCAAACGCGGTCGTGCTGCCCGAGCTCGAGCAGCTGCGGGGGGTGGAGCAGAGCCGCTACCACCACGCCGACGTGTATGTGCACACGCTCGAGGTGCTCGAGCGGACGGTCGCCCTCACGCGCGCACTCGCCGACGGTGGGGGCGTGCCGCCCGCCGCCGTCGGCGCGGGCGAGCAGGTGGCGGGCGTATTGGCGCAGATGGACCCGCAGCTGCGCCGGCGCCTGGCAGCCGTGCTGGCCGAGCCGCTCGCCGACGAGCTCACCCGCGGCCAGGCGCTGGCGTGGGGGGCGCTGCTGCACGACGCCGCCAAGCCGCTCACCCGCGGGATCAGCGCCGACGGTGCCCGCGTAACCTTCATCGGCCACGACGTGGCGGGCGCAGAGCTGGCGCGGGAGGTGCTGGGCAGGCTGCGCGGCAGCGAGCGGCTGCAGTCCTTCGTGGCGGGACTGGTGCGCAACCACCTGCGCCTCGGCTTTCTCGTGCACGAGCCCCAGCCGCTGTCGCGGCGGACGATGTTCCGTTATCTGCGCGCCTGCTCGCCGGTCGAGGTCGACGTCACCGTGCTGTCGGTCGCCGATCGGCTGGCGACGCGGGGCGACCGTGCCCAGGAGGCGATCGCGGCACACCTGCAGCTCGCGGTCGCGACCCTCCCCGACGCGCTCGAGTGGCACGAGCACGGGCCTCCCGCGGTCCCCGTGCGCGGCGACGAGCTCGCCGAGGAGATCGGGCTCACCCCCGGACCCCGCCTCGGGGAGCTGCTCGAGGTGCTGCTCGAGGCACGCTACGCCGGGGAGATCACCAGCCGCGGCGAGGCGGTAGCGTACGCGCGCGAGCTGCTCGCCGAGGGCGGGTCCTCGCCGACGTGATGCGTGACCCTGACTGCATCTTCTGCAAGATCGTGGCGGGCGAGCTGCCCGCCCGCATCGTCGATGAAGACGAGCGCACGATCACGTTCATGGACATCGCCCCCGCCACCCGCGGGCACGCGCTCGTGATCCCGCGCGAGCACAGCAGCGACCTGCTCGAGGTGTCACCCGAGGACCTGGCCGCGACCACCGCGGCCGCCCGGCGGCTGGCCCAGCGCCTCGGCGAGCGGCTCGGGGCAGACGGCGTCAACCTCCTGAACGCCTGCGGCTCGGCCGCCTGGCAGACCGTGTTCCACTTCCACGTGCACGTGATCCCCCGCTACGCCGACGATCCTCTGCGCCTGCCGTGGACGCCGGCAGCGGGTGATCCGGACGAGATCGCGGCCGCCGCGGAGGAACTCGCGGCGGCCTGACGAATACCGGACCGCTACAAACGGGCCTCGGAAGTGTTTGGATCCCGCATATGAGAAGAATCTGCACGATCGCCCTGCTCGGCCTGGCTACCGCGCTGGCGGTTCCCGCCGTCGCTCCCGCCACGCTCGCCGAAATCGGCGTCGTGGGCGAAGCCAAGACGCCCGCCGTCCCCAGCTGTCCCGCGAGTCCCTGCCTGGCCGTCAGCCGCACGACCGGCTTCCAGATCAAGGTCGGCAGCACCCACAACCCGATGAACATCACCCGCGAAGGCTCGATCGTGGCCTGGACGGTCACGTTGGCCAAGCCCACGGCGGCGCAGATCAAGTACTTCAACTCCAGCGAGGGTGGCCCCGCCGAAGCCGGGATCGCGGTGCTGGCTCCGCAGAAGAAGCCGAACCTGTCCTACAAGCTGATCGCCTCGGGCCCGCCCGTGAAGCTCGAAAAGTACTTCGGCCAGACGGCCCAGTTCCCGCTGCCGACGAGCATCCCGGTGAAGAAGGGCGAGCTGATCGCCCTGACGGTGCCCACCTGGGCCCCCGCGCTGGCGCTCAACTTCGGCAACGACACCTCGTGGCGGGCCAGCCGCACCAAGGCCCAGTGCACCAGCACGAGCACCCAAACGGCCCACACTACGATCGGCAGCGCGGTCCAGTACTACTGCCTGTACCAGACCGCCCGCCTCACCTACAGCGCGACGCTGATCTCGACCCCCTAGTCCGGGCGACCGATCTCGAGCCCGCGGCCGGGGCGCCGACGCTCCCGGGCTGAGCCCGGCGCTGCGCGCTACGGCGCGCTTGCGCCGCCGGTGGGGCTGGAGGAGCCTTCTTCTTTGGCGGCGCCGGTTTCGCTGGTGGGTTTTTCGCCCCCGGCGGAGGCCCCGCCCGAGGCGCCGGAGCCGGAGGATTCACTGGAGGCTTCCGACCCGCCCGAGGATTCCGATTCGGCGCCCGAGGACGATTCTCCGGAGGATTCCGAGGACGTCGAGGTTTTTTTCGCCGTCGTCGTGGTGCTCGAGCCGGCGGCGGCCTTTTCCGCGCTCGTGTCGTTCGGGGGCGTGATTTCGGGCGTGTTCTTGGGAACGGTTTCGGAGACCTTGGTCCCGCCGCAGGCTGCCAGCGCGAGCGCTGCCAGCAGCGCTCCGGCCGCCGCTAGCCACCGGCGGCTGCTCACAGGGGGTCCATCCTCCGTCCGCAGGTGGGGCAGTCGTTGAGGTCCTTCTGGGCGAGCTGATCGCACCAGGGACAGAAGCGGAGGTTCTCGACCGCCCACGGCAGCCGCGAGCGCGAGGGCGCCATCGGCAGCTCGATCCCGACGATTTCAAGCGGCTCGTCGGTGTCACGGTCCGTGTACACGCGTCCGGGCTCGGCTTCGACGAGCACCTCGCGCCCGCTGGCGCGGTTTCGCAGGCGATAACGCTGGTTGGAGCTCACGGCTGGGAGACTCTAGCGGAGCGGATGGTTGAATCGACCATCTAGTGGCGCGCATCCTCATCTTCCACGGCTACCTGCTGGCCGGGACCGGTTCCAACGTCTACAACGCGCGCCTCGCCCAGGTCCTGGCGCGCCTCGGACACGAGGTCCACCTGCTCTGCCAGGACCGCCACCCGGAGCGGCTGGGGTTCGCGGACGCGGCCGCAGACTGGGACTCGGGGGTGCTGCGCTGCAGGCGCCTGCGGGAGCCAGCGGGCGAGGCGGGGGCCGATGCGGGCGGCAGCTGCACGGTCTACCGGCCCGACATCGGCGGCCTGCTGCCGGTGTACGTCGCCGACCGCTACGAGGGGCTGGAGTCCCGCACCTTCGCCGAGCTGAGCGAAGCGGAGCTCGGCCGCTACCTGCAGGCGAACGTCGACGCGGTGGCCGAGGTGGCCGCCCTCGTGGCCCCGGAGCTGGCGCTTGCCAACCACCTCGTGATGGGGCCCGTGATCCTCGCCCGGGCGCTCGGACAGGCCACGCCCTACGCCGTCAAGGTCCACGGCAGCGCGCTGGAGTACACCGTCAAGCCCGAACCGGAGCGCTTCCTCGGCGTCGCACGCGAGGGGCTGGCGCCCGCCAGGGCCGTGCTCGTGGGCTCGCGCCACACGGCCGAGAGCCTGTGGCGGGCGATCGCCGACCCGCACCTGCCGGAGCGCACCCGGCTCGGCCCTCCGGGCGTGGACGTTGCCCGCTTCGGCCCCCGCGAGCACCACCTGGCGATGTCCGACGTGGCCGCCCTGGCCGGCGTCCTGCAGCGCGCCCCCGAGGCAGACCCGGCGGCGGCAGCCAGCGCCTTTGCCAGCGACCCGCGGCAGGCCGGCGAGGCGCTTGCGCGAGTGGGAGATGAGGATCTGTTGGTGGCGTTCGTCGGCAAGCTGATCGTCAGCAAGGGCCCCGACCTGCTGCTGGCGGCCTTCCCGCTGGTACTCGAGCGCCAGCCCAGGGCACGCCTGCTGGTGGTCGGCTTCGGGGCCTTTCGGGAGGGTCTGGAAGGGATCCTCGCGGCGTTGGGAGCCGGCGAGCTGGAGCGGGTGCGGGAGCTCGCCCGCGCCGGGCGCACGCTGGAGGGTGGCCCCTCCGAACAGCCGCTCAGCTATCTGCTGGAGTTCCTGGACGGCCTGCGAGGCCCGGCCGCCGAGCGCTATCTCGCGGCGGCCCGGTCTCTGCCGGAGCGGGTCCTGTTCACCGGGCGCATGGAGCACGAGGAGCTGGCGGAGCTGCTGCCGGCGTGCAGCGCCATGGTGGTGCCGAGCACGTTCCCCGAGGCCTTCGGGATGGTGGCCGCCGAGGCTGCCGCTTGCGGGACGCTGCCCGTCAGCGCAGCCCACTCGGGGCTCGCGGAGGTCAGCCGGGCGCTCGCCGCCGGGGTGCCCGAGGCGATCGGGCCGCTGCTGTCCTTCGAGCTGGGCCTCGGGGCGGTGGATGGGATCGCCTCGCGGCTGCTGGCGTGGCTGGAATGCGAGCCGGCGGTCAGGGAGCGTACGCGCGAGGGGCTGGTGGCGACCGTCCGCGCTCGGTGGTCCTGGGAGAGCGTGGCTGAGGGCGTGATCGCCGCGGCCCGGGGGGAGCTCCAGGGGCTCCCCGAGGCCTGACCCGCGCCGTCCCGGCGCGGCGGCGGTTCCCCCACGGGCCCACCGGCTGTTCGGATAGTCTTCGCCCCCGCCAGTGCTGAGGATCCCCCGCAGATCGACCCCTTCGTGCTCGCGGCCGCGTCGGGCTGCCCTGTCGCGGCTGGCGATGCTGCCGCTCGCCGGGCTCGCCGTGCTCGCCGCCAGCGGGTGCTCGGTCAAGGGCGCCGAGAACGCCAACCTGATCACCGGCAAGCAGCAGTTCGTGGCCAAGTGCGGCGCCTGCCACACGCTCGCCCGGGCCAACACCAAGGGGATCGTGGGACCCGACCTCGACGTGGCCTTCAGCCAGAGCATCAAAGAAGGGCTCGGGCGCAACGCGATTCGCAGCGTGGTGGAATTCCAGATCGCCCACCCCAACCCGCTGGGGGCGATGCCGGCCGGGCTCCTGGCCGGCCAGACTGCGCGCGATGTGGCCGCCTACGTCGAAAAATCCGCCGCCGCGCCGGGCCCCGACACCGGCCTGCTGGCGACCGCGGTGGAAGCCCCGGGGGCCGGCAAGCCGGCGGTCGAGAAAGCCGGCAAGCTGGCGATCGCCGCGAACCCCGCCGGCCAGCTCGCATACACCTCCTCGAAGGCCACCGCCACCCCCGGGCCGGTGACGGTGACGATGACCAACATGTCGGGCGTCCAGCACAACATCGCCTTTGAAGCGGGCGAAAACGGCGCCACCGCCAAGGGCGCGAAGATCGCCGCCAGCAGCTTCATCTCGAAGGGCACCACCACGGTCAGCCTGAACCTGAAGCCGGGTAAGTACACGTTCTTCTGCGAGGTCCCCGGACACCGCGCGGCGGGCATGTACGGCACGCTGACCGTCAAATAGGCGCGGGGCGCGGCCCGTGCTGCGCGGCCACGCCGCGGCGGTCCGATGCAGTCGTCCCGGCGCCTCACGTCGCCGCGCGTACGACCAGGATCACGACGATCGCGACGAGCACCACCACAAGCACGTAGAGCAGAAGCCGGAAGGCCTCCCGCTCCGAGCGCAGCGGGTTGAGCAACGAGCTCCCCGGCCTACAGGATGTAGACGGTCGTGTAGACGACCAGCCACATGATGTCGACGAAGTGCCAGTAGATCCCGGGCACTTCGACGCCGCGATGCTGCTCGGGGCTGTAATGGCCCCGGAAGGCGCGGATGGTCACGGATAACAGCAGGCACAGGCCGATGAACACGTGGGCCCCGTGCAGCCCCGTGAGCGCGTAGAAGATGGTCGCCTGGGCGTGGTCGTGGGGGGCGAAGCCGATGTTGGCGTACTCGTTGATCTGGATGAAGAGGAAGGTGCAGCCCAGCAGCAGGGTCGTCAGCATCCCCGCCTTCAGGCCCCAGTGGTTGCCTTTCTTGATCGCCTGCTCGGCCCAGTGGATCGTGAACGAGGACGACACCAGGATCGCCGTGTTGACGCCCGCGACCTCGACCGGGAGTTTGGTCCCGGGGTCCGGCCAGGGCTGCCCCTGGGCGATGCGGATGAAGAAGTAGGCGGTGAAGAAGGCCCCGAAGACCATCACCTCGGAGATGATGAAAAGCAGCATCCCGAGCATCGGCGCGGGGACCCGCGAGCTGACGTTGGCGGGTGGCGGCCCGTGGTGCTCGTGCGCTTCGGCGTGGGCGATGCTGGCGGCCTCCATCGTGTCCTCCGCTAGGCCGCCGCTGGGCTCTGGGCCGTGCTCTCGACGACGACGTGCTCGACGGGCACGCGGCTGGAGCTGCGCACCCGCTCGATCAGGTCCGCTCGCAGCCAGCCGGAGCGCTCGTTGGGCAGGGTCGAGATCACGACATCGTCGACCGTGAACAACTCGAGGGCGTTCATCGTGGCCGTGTAGGGGTCGGGGTCGCCGATCATCCCCGAGATCACCAGACCGTCCCGGCGCAGGCGGTCGAGCATCCGCGCCAGCCGGGCTCGCGCCTCGGCCGTGGTCGGGCCCGTGCCGTCGCCTTTCGGGAGCACCGCGATGAACACGTGTTTGCCCTCCTGGGCGTTCTTGGCCACGAGCGCGTCGCGGAGCTCGTCGCCGCTGGAGGTCTTGTTCGCCACCACCAGCACGACTTCGAAGGGGACCCCCTCGCTCTCCAGGTCCACGGTGACGTGTTCGACGGGAAGCCCCGAGGCGTTTTCGATCCGTTCGACGAGGTCCCGGCGCAGCCACCCGGAGCTGGTGGCGGGGTGGGTCGAGATGATGATCGCGTCGGGCCGGCGCTCGGCGACGGCGTCCATGGTGGCCAGGAAGGGGTCGGCGTCGCCCACTTCGCCGGAGGCCTCGATGCCCTCTCCGGTGACGATCGAGAGCGCCAGGTCGACCCGCACCTGGGCCGATTCACGGACCGCCTCGTCGTAGATCACGAGGCCGGCCGAGGGGGTGCTCTGGGGCACCACCAGGCGGAAGCTCGCTCCGCCCGGCTCGGCCGCCCGTTTGCGCACGGCCGCGAGCAGCGGCGCGCCGCCGATCGTGCGGTTGGCGACCACCAGGATCTCCTTCATGTGCCCGTCTCGTTGCTCATGGGCCGTGCGGGGATGCCGTCCCCGCTCCGACGGTGGCGGGCACGGGTGCCGGCGCGAAGATCCCGTGCACGGCGCCCGGGACGCCGTACTCGTAGGGACCGCCGACGACCGTGGGCACGCGATCGAAGTTGAACACCGGTGGCGGCGAGGACACCTGCCACTCCAGCGTCATCCCCCGCCACGGGTTCGCGCTGGCGCGTGGGCCGCCACGCCAGCTGGTGATCATGTTGTAGACGAAGATCAGCGTCGAGGCGCCGAGGAAGAAGCTCGCGATCGAGATGAACAGGTTCATGCCCGCGAATTCCTGGGCGTAGGTGGCCACGCGGCGGGGCATACCCTCCAGGCCGATCACGTGCATCGGCCCGAAGGTCGCGTTCACGAACACGAACGTGGTCCAGAAGTGCCATTTGCCCAGGCGCTCGTCGTACATGCGCCCGGTCATCTTCGGGAACCAGTAGTAGACGCCGGCGAAGATCGTCATCAGCGAGCCCCCGAACAGCACGTAGTGGATGTGGGCGACGATGAAGTAGGTCGCGCTGACGTGGATGTCGAAGGGGATCATCGCGAGCATGATCCCGCTGATGCCCCCGAGGGTGAACGTCACGATGAACCCGAGCGCGAACAGCATCGCCGTGTCGAGGTGCAGGACCCCTCGGAACAGCGTCGCCAGCCACGAGAACACCTTGATGCCGGTCGGCACCGCGATGATCGCCGTGGTGATGGCCATCGGGATGCGGATCCAGGCGGCCATCCCGGACGTGAACATGTGGTGGGCCCAGACGGTGAAGCCGAGACCCACGATCGCCAGCAGCGAGAAGGCCATCATGCGATAGCCGAAGATCGGCTTTCGGGCCTTCACAGCGATGATTTCGCTGATGATCCCGAAGCCCGGCAGGATCATGATGTAGACGGCCGGATGGGAGTAGAACCAAAAAACGTGCTGGTACATGAGCACGTCCCCTCCCTTGGCGGCGTTGAAGAAGTTGAACCCTAACCCCCGGTCGAGCAGGATGAAGAACTGCGAGGCGGCGATGAAGGGGGTCGCGATCACGACCAGCAGCGAGGTCGCGAAGTTCGCCCACACCAGCAGCGGCAGCCGGAAGAAGCTCATCCCCGGGGCCCTCATGGTGATGATCGTCACGAGGAAGTTGAGCGCCGTCATGATCGACGAGGCGCCCGCGAACTGGACCGCGACCGAGAAGAACACCTGCCCCACGGGCGCCGTGTCCGACAGCGGCGTGTAGGCCGTCCAGCCGTCGGCAAAGGCCCCCCCGGGGGCCAGGAAGCTGCCCAGCATCATGATCCCCGCCACCGGCAGCAGCCAGAAGGAGAGCGCGTTCAGGCGCGGGAAGGCCATGTCCGGAGCCCCGATCATCAGCGGGATGACGAAGTTGCCCAGTCCGGCGAAGACGGGGATGATGAACAGGAAGATCAGCAGCGAGGCGTGCACCGAGAACAAGCCGTTGAAGGTGTTCGCGCTCACGAAATGCGACCCCGGCTGGGCCAGCTGTGCGCGCATCAGCATCGCCAGCAGGCCCCCGATCAGCAGGAAGATGAAGGAGTTGACCGTGTACTGGATCCCGATCACCTTGTGGTCGGTGTTGATCCGGAAGTAGTCCTTCCACGTGTAGGCGCCGTGGCCCGAGTGATCCTCCGGGCGGGTCTTGCGGCCCGACGCCCAGTAGAACCAGTAGTCGAAGCCCCCGAGCCCGGCCAGGAAGCCCAGCGGGGCGGCGAGCAGGGCAACCGTCGTGATCGCGTCGCCGTCGATGTAGTGGTGGAAGGTGTCGTGGCCGGTGGCGGCTCGGATCACCCACGTCAGGAAGAAGGCGAACACGATCCCGCCGAGGAACATCACGGCTGCGCGGACCATCCCGGGGCCTTTCAGATGAGCGGCCATCCGGACCTTCCTGTGCACGTTCGGCGACGCATGCTCGAGGCCAACATTACCCAGCCGCTCCCCCGGCAGGGGGCGCGCCCGCGCCGCCGCCGCCCGCCGCCGTCACCTGGCTTTTGAGCCATGCCTGGAAGCGGGCCTGGCTGACGACGTGGACCGCGGAGCGCATCAGCGAGTGCCCGGCGCCGCACAGCAGGTTGCAGATCACGGGGTAGGTCCCGAGCCGCGTGGCGGTCACGCGCCACTGGGTCGTGATGCCCGGCACGGCGTCCTCCTGCAGGCGGAAGGCGGGCACCCAGAAGGCGTGGATCACGTCGCGGCTGTGGATCTGGAACTGAACCGACTCGTTGCGCGGGACGTAGAGCTCGTAGCTGTTCAGAGGCGCCCCGCCGGTGAGGGCGCGCGGGTACTGGTAGGTCCAGACGAACTGCTGCCCGGTGACGCCGATCTTGATCTCGCGCGCCGGCTTCTTCTCGTTTTCGTGCAGCACCACGAAGGAGTAGCCCACGAGGCTCAGCAGCAGCACGGTCGGGATCGCGGTCCAGAACACCTCCAGGCGGGTGTTGCCGTGGATCGGGGCGCCGTCCTTGAGCTCCTCGCCCGGGCGCATCCGGAACTGCCAGACGCTGTAGAGGATGGCCGTCACGACGAGCACGAAGATCGGGATCGAGGCGATCACCAGCACGTGGTAGAGGCGGTCGGTGTTGTGGGCCTGCTTGGACGCCGCGACCGGGAACCAGCGGATTTCGAAGCTCAGCCAGATACCGATCCCGACGGCGATCAGCGCCAGGATTAGGGTGATCGTGACCGAGCGGCGCCGGCTCATGAAGCGTCGCTGCGGGGGCGGCGGTGCTTGTGCTGCTCGGCCATCCAGTCCATCGCGAGGACGGATCCTAATGCTTGGGGCAACGGATCGTCACCTGTGGCGGGAGGCCGGGCGCCACCCACGGGGGCCGCGGGCGGTTGCGCTTGACGCCCGCGCCCCGACGCTCTAGATTGAGGCAATAGTTGCTAATTGCCCGTAGGTTGGCGTCGCTGTTCGGGCGCCGTCGGCCGCGGGCCTCGAGACTCCATTGGAGGCGAGAGATTGATGCAGGTACGCGACGGCATGACTGACACGATTCTGACGGTCGGGCCCGGCCACGAGCTGAGATCGGTGGCGAGGCTGATGAGTGAACGGGGCGTGGGAGCTGCTGTTGTGATGGACCCCGATGCCAACGGCCCCGGGATCATCACCGAGCGCGACCTGCTGGTCTCGATCGGCGCAGGGCAGGATCCCGACCGCGAGGTGGTCGCAGATCATCTGACCCATGACGTCGTGTACGCCGCGCCCGAGTGGTCGCTCGAGGAGGCGGCCGCTGCGATGGTGCGAGGAGGCTTCCGCCACCTGATCGTCCTGGACGGGGCCGACACGGTCGGCATCCTGTCGGTCCGCGACGTGGTGCGCTGCTGGACCGACGATGGCGCGATCTGTCCGGTTCCGGACAGGGTGGCAGTGGGGTGAGAGGGGCGGTCGGCCCGCTTTGGGGAGTGGGTCGCCGCTGGTCGAGTAGGCCGGGCGCGGTCGGGGGACCGCGCCCCCACTCACGGAGCGTCGAGCGGGAGCTCGTCGACTTCGCGGCGCGTGTCTTTGATCCAGCGCAGCAGGCACCAGATCGTCGTCACGCCGCCGATGAAGGTCAGCTCGATGAAGGTCGTCAGGCCGATCAGCGTGAGCGTGATGCCGACCGCCGTCAGCGCCGGCAGCACGCTGGGCCCGGGCAGGTGGATCTCCTCGCCCGCGGGGGGCGGCTCGGGATCGAACTCGCTCACGAGACGTAGGCAGCTGCGACCACGAACGTGATTCCGAACATGAAGAAGCAGATCCCTGCCACGATCAGGCCTGTACGGATGTTCTTGCGGGCCAGGCGGCGGTTCATGGTCGAGGGCTCATCCTACAGGTGCTTGTCTGCGACCATCGCGCAGAACAGCAGTGCCAGGTAGGCCAGCGAGTAGAGGTACAGGCGCAGCGCCGTGGGGCGGTCGGCGCGGGAGATCAGCCGCTGGGCCCCGAAGATGAAGCCCAGGCCGAGGACCACCGAGGCCACCAGGTAGATCGTGCCGAAGCCCCCGGCGCAGAAGGGCAGCTGGGTGACGACGTACAGCAGGACCGCGTAGAGGGCGATCTGCCGACGTGTCTCGGCCTCGCCCCGCACCACCGGCAGCATCGGTACGCCGACCTTGGCGTACTCGTCCTTCATCAGCAGCGACAGCGACCAGAAGTGGGGCGGGGTCCAGAAGAAGACGATGAAGAACATCAGCACCGCGGTGCCGCTCAGCGACCCCGTGACGGCGGCCCAGCCGACGAGCGGGGGGACCGCCCCG
Organism: uncultured Solirubrobacteraceae bacterium; assembly: GCA_963846255.1. GTDB lineage: Bacteria > Actinomycetota > Thermoleophilia > Solirubrobacterales > Solirubrobacteraceae > Palsa-744. Next base: position 1,128,591 of record CAWJVE010000002.1, on the reverse strand, counting down.
GCGGCGCCGCCGATGACGATGTTCTGCGGGCTGCGCCGCTTCAGCCAGAGCGTGTAGACGAACACGTAGCCGAGGAAGCCGGCGAATGACAGACCCGCGGCGAGGGGGTTGACGGCCAGCCACAGCAGCGCCACCGAGCAGGCCGCCAGCGTGCACCCGAACGCGAGCGCCACGCGCGGGGCGATGCGCCCGGCAGGTATCGGGCGGTTGGCGGTGCGGCTCATGAGGGCGTCGATGTCGCGGTCCACGTAGTGGTTGACGGCCCCGGCCCCGCCGGCCGACAGATAGCCCCCGAGGCAGGTCAGCAGCACCAGCCCCAGGGAGGGGTCGCCGGCCACGTACATGCTCGCCACGGTCGTCAGCAGCAGCAGCGACTGGACCTTCGGCTTGGTCAGCTCGAGCAGGTCGCTCAGCAGCTGGCGGGTGCGTGAGGCGAGCGCCGGCTGAGCGGGGACGACCGTTCCGACGGCGGGGGCCACCTAGGTTCCCACCTGCCGGGCCCCGGCCGGCACGGTCGCCGAGCCTGGGGCGTGGCCGGGAGAGCTGCGCCGCTCGATCTCGCGGCGGATGTCCTTCATCGGTTCGACCGAACGCACCTGCGGGATGACGTCGAAGTTGTTCGGCGCCGGCGGCGAGCTGGTGAACCACTCGAGCGTGTTCGCGACCCACGGGTCGGGCCCGGCCACGACCCCGCGCTTGAGGCTGCGGGCGAAGTTGATGACCGTCACGAGCACGCCGGCGGCGAGGATGAAGGAGCCCAGGGTCGAGATCTGGTTGTAGAGCTGCAGGTGCCCGACGTTGTCGTACTCGTAGATCCGCCGGGGCATCCCGTCGAGGCCCATCACGTGCTGGATCAGGAACGTCACCAGCACGCCCAGGTAGATCAGCCCGAAGCTGAGCCGACCGGCTCGCTCGTCGAGCTTGCGCCCGGTGATCTTCGGGAACCAGTAGTAGAGGCCGGCGAAGATCGGCATCACCGCCCCACCCCACAGCACGAAGTGCAGGTGGGCCACCACGAAGTACGTTTCGTTGACCTGCCAGTCGATCGGGAAGGTGGCCAGGAAGATGCCCGAGATGCCCCCGATCAGGAAGATCGAGACGCCGCCGACGGCGAACAGCAGCGCGGTCGTGTATTCGATGGTCCCTCGCCACAGGGTCGCCACCCAGTTGAGGACCTTCACCCCCGTGGGCACCGCGATCAGATAGGAGCTGAGCATCACGAAGACCAGGATCGCCTCGGGGATCGGGGCGGTGAACATGTGGTGCGCCCAGGTGAGGAAGCCGAGGAACGCGATCGCCACCGTGGAGGCCGCGATCGCCCGGTAGCCGAAGATCGGCTTGCGGGCGAACACGGGCAGGATCTCGGAGATCAGCCCGAACCCGGGTAACACCATGATGTAGACCTCGGGATGCCCGAAGAACCAGAACAGGTGTTGCCACAGCAGCGGCGAGCCGCCCTGGGCGGGGTCGAAGAAGTGAGTGCCGAAGTGGCGGTCGGCGAGCAGCATCGTGGCGGCGGCCGCGATCACCGGCAGCGCAAAGATCAGCAGCACGGCGTAGACGAGGATCGTCCACACGAACAGCGGCAGCCGCGCCCAGCTCATCCCCCGGGCGCGCATGTGCGCGATCGTGACGTAGAAGTTGATCGCTCCCAGCAGCGAGGACAGCCCGGTGAGGTGGATCAGGTAGATCCACGCGTCCTGGCCCCCTGACGGCGAGAAGGTGCTTTCGGCCAGCGGCACCACGCTCACCCAGCCGGCTTCCGGCGGGCTCCAGAAGATCGACGCGTAGAACACGACCCCGCCCGCCAGGAAGAGCCAGAACGAGAGCGCGTTCAGGCGCGGGAAGGCCATGTCGCGGGCGCCGATCATGAGCGGCACGAAGTAGTTGGCCAGGCCCGCCATCATCGGCACGACGAACAGGAACACCATCGTCGTGCCGTGCATCGTGAACAGCTGGTTGTAGGTGGTGGGGCTGACGATCGTGTTTTCCGGCGCCCCCAGCTGCAGGCGCATCATCAGCGCCTCGACCCCGCCGAGCAGGAAGAACACGAAGGTCGCGACCATGTACATGATCCCGATCTCCTTGTGATCGGTCGTGGTCAGCCAGCGCGTCCAGCCGGTCGGCTTGGTCTGCACCTCGTGGGCGGTTACATGGGGGACGGGGGCTACGTAGGTGGCCATCGTGGGGTCGGAGATCTCCTGCCGGTCCTAGGGGTTTTCGACCTGTCCTGCGCCGGTCTGGGCGCCGAGTTTTTCACGTGCCACCTTCGCGGCCTGGTTGGCCTGCGAGATGAGCCGTTTCTGGTTCGCCAGCCAGGCTTCGAACTGCGCCGGCGGCACGGCCCGCACGGTGGCGAGCATGCGCGCGTGCAGGCGTCCGCACAGGAACGCGCACTGGCCCCTGTAGACGCCGGGTTTGGGGATCTTGAACCAGGTGTAGTTGTGGTACCCGGGCACGGCCTGGAACTTGCCGCCGAGTTCGGGGATCCACCACGCGTGCACGACGTCGGCGGAGACGATGTCGAGCGAGACCGTGGTTTCGGTGGGGACGACCATTTCCACGTACGAGTAGGGGGCGCCGAGGCCGTCCGGTTCGGTCGCACCCGGGTAGATGTACTGCCAGATGTACTGGCGGCCGATCACGGTGATGTTGAGCGATTTGCCGTTCGGGGGCAGCTTCCGGCTGGTGCTCGCGTACAGGAGCTGCCCGTCGTCGGAGGCGTTGTAGCCGGCGGCGTTCGAGTTGGGCGGGTTCTCGATCGAGGACAGTTTGCTGAAGGTGAGCACGGCGAGTGCCACGAGGATCACCGCGGCCCCGATCGTCCAGCCCCACTCCAGCCTGCTGTTGCCGCGGATCTGGGCGGGGACGGCGCCCTTGCGCTTGCGGAAGCGGATCAGCGCGTACAGGAGCGCGCCCTGGACCGCCACGAAGATGATCAGGGCGATGACGAGCTCGACCTTGTAGAGGCTGTCGATTTCGTTCGCGTTCGGGGAGCCGCCGGACTCGGGGGTGAAGAACGCGAGGAGGGAGCTCAGCTGGCCCAAGGCGCGCAGGATTCTATTGGGAGCCTCGCGGTCCCGGCTTGATAACAAATGACACGAGAACTGTTCAGGCGCCGGTGAAGCGTGGGGGTCGCTTCTCCACGAAGGCCATCGCGCCCTCGAAGAAGTCCTTGCTCTGGGACATCTCGCGCTGGATCTGGGCCTCGAGCTCGAGCTGCTCGTCCATGCGTTGATACAGCCAGTTGTTGAGCTGGCGCTTGGTGCCCGCGAACGAGCGCGTGGGGCCGGCGGCCAGGCGCGCCACCAGCGCGTTGGCCTCTTCGAGCAGCAGCTCGTCCACGACGACACGGTTGATGAGGCCCCATTCGAGGGCCTTCTGGGCCGGCAGGCGCTCGCCGAGCATCGACAGCTCGGTGGCCCGGGCCATGCCGATGCGGGTGGGCACGAACAGCGAGGAGCCGCCGTCGGGGACCAGGCCGATGTTGACGAACGCGAGCAGGAAGTAGGCGCTCTCGGCGGCCAAGATCAGGTCGCAGCAGAGGGCCAGCGAGCAGCCGATGCCGACCGCGGGGCCGTTGACGGCCGCCACCACCGGCTTCGGCAGTTCGCGGATCGACTTCATGATCGGGTGGTAGCGCTCGGTCAACGTGCGGTAGACGTCCGGGCGGCCGTCCTCGGTGGTGAAGCCCCCGCCGACGTCCTTCAGGTCGGCCCCCGAGGAGAAGGCGCGCCCGCCGCCGGTGAGCAGCACGGCTCTGATCTCGTCGTCGGCTGTGATCTGCTCGAAGGCCGCACGCAGGTCGTCGCCGAACTGCCCGTTCCAGGCGTTGAGCACCTCCGGGCGGTTCAGTTCCACCGTGGCCGCGCCGTCGCGGACGTGCAGGTTGACGGTCTCAAGCTCGGTCGTGGTCTCGCTCATGGTCTCCTCTGCAAAGCCGAAAGGACCGGCCGGGGCGCGCGCCGCGATGCCCACACCGCTTGCCGGCTCCCGAGGATCCTATGGTTTGTGGGGTGAAGAGGCCCGTGATCGGCATCTGTGCGGCGCTCGAGCGGGCGCGGTGGAGCGTCTGGGACCAGCGTGCCGCGCTGGTGCCGTTCGGCTACGCCTCCGCGGTCCAGCGGGCGGGCGGCCTCGCGCTGGGGCTGCTGCCGGACGAGCACTCGGTCGGCGAGCCGGGCGAGGTACTCGAGCTGATCGACGGGCTGATGCTCGCCGGCGGGGCCGACATCGATCCCTCCAGCTACGGCGAGGCGGCTCACCCCGAGACGCACGACACGGTGCCCGAGCGGGACGCGTTCGAGATCGCCCTGACGGCGGCCGCGATCGAGGCGGACATGCCCGTGCTCGGGATCTGCCGTGGGATGCAGCTGATCAACATCGCGCTGGGAGGGACCCTGGTGCAGCACCTCCCGGACCTCGTGGGCCACGAGGATCACCGCCGCGTGCTGGGCTCCTTCGACGGGGCCGAGCACGACGTGATGCTGATCGAGGGCTCGCTGGCGGCGAGCGCGGCGGGAGAGCTCGCGCACGTCACCAAGTCCCACCACCACCAGGGCGTGGACAGGGTCGGCGAGGGCCTCGTGGTGAGCGGGATCTCGGACCTCGACGAGCTGCCCGAGGCGATCGAGCTGCCCGAGCGGCGCTTCGTGCTGGGCGTGCAATGGCACCCCGAGGCCGACCCCGAGAGCCCGGTCGTGAGCGCGCTGGTGCAGGCGGCGATCGCCGCCAGGCCCACCCTCGCGCGCGACTAGGGTCCCCTGAGCCGCCCATATACTCCCGGCCCTGTGTCGCGGCCGAGCGCGATCCGAGCAGCCGCGTGGGGGGTCGTGCTCGCCGGTTTTGCCGCCCCCTTGCTGCGCCGTCGCATCCCCGCTCCGGCGCTTGTGACGCAGACGGTCGCGTTCGCGGCACCCGTCGGGCTGTGCGTCGCCGCGCGCCCTTCGCGCCGGCGTGACATCGCCGCCTGCTGCCTGCAGATGTGGGCCTACGTGGCGGCCTACAAGACCCCTCACGACGACAGCTCCGCGCAGGCCCAGCGGGTCCACGTCCGCTATCCGATCGTGGCCGACCGGGTGCTCGGGCTGGGTGAGCTGCCGAGCGTGCGGCTGCAGCGGGCGCTGGCCCGAAGCGGTCCCGACGGTCCCCGCTGGACCGCGCTCGACCGCGTCCTCGTGTGGGCCCACTGGAGCTGGTTCGCCGTGCCCCACGGCGCCGTGCTCTACATCATGGTCCGCCACCCTCGCCGCTTCGTGCGCGCGGCGGCCCTCACCTACGCCGTGTTCGACATCGGAGCGTCCTTCTACTGGGTGGTTCCGACGGCCCCGCCGTGGTACGCGGCGACCCAGGGAGAGGCGGGGGAGGAGGCCCTCGAGGTCCGGCGCATGATGGTGGAGTACGGCGAGTTTTTCTGGCGAGACGGCTGGGGCTCCCTCTACAGTGTGTTCGGCGGTAACCCCCTCGCTGCGATGCCTTCTCTGCACTTCGCCACATCCCTGATGGCCGCGTCGCTGCTCGCTGAGACGGGTAGTGGAGCCGGGGTGGCCGGTTACGCGTATCTGGTGACGCTCGGCTTCGCGCTGGTGTACCTCGGCGAGCACTACCTAATCGACCTGGTCGGGGGTGCCGCGCTGACGGTCGCGGTCAAACGTCTCGCCCCACGCGCGGCGGAGCCGCTGGGGCGTGTCGCGGGCATCGTCTCGCGGCTGGAGGAGATGGCACACGGGGAGGCCTGAACAGAGTGCGGGTGAGAGCCGCCGTTCGGCGGGCGGATCGCGGGGAGCGCGAGCGCGAGGCCAACGAAACCTCCTCGGAGGAGGCCGGGACGACCGTGCCCGAAGCCGGCCCGGAGGGCCCGCTGGAACCCGCTGAAGAACGGCCTGCGTCGCGCCTGCAGGGGCGCACGACGCCGGCTGCCAGCGCCCACGAGGGGGGCGAGCCCGAAGGTGGAGGGCCGGAGCGCAGCCCGCCGCCGGCTGGCCCCGGCGACGCCGACCTCGAGAGCCCCGGGGCCGGGAGTGGGGATGTGCAGGTCGAACACGTCGGCGATGACGACATGCCGCGTGTGCGGCTCACCCGCCGTCAGCTGTTGGCGTTCGGTGTGTTCGCGGTCTCGATCGTCGCCTTCCTGTATCTCGTGCTGCCCAAGCTCGCCGGTGTCGGGCAGGACGTCAAACGGATCGAGAAGGGCGACAAATGGTGGGTCGCCATCGGTGTCGCCTTCGAGGTGATCTCCTTCGGCGGCTACGTGGTGCTGTTCCGGACCGTCTTCGCCCGTGACCCCTCGCGGATCTCCTGGCGGGTCAGCTACCAGATCACGATGGCGGGACTCGTGGCCACACGGCTGTTCGCGGCGGCCGGGGCGGGCGGCATCGCCTTGACGGCCTGGGCCCTGCGGCGCTCAGGGATGCCTCCCCGCCTGGTGGCCTGCCGGATGGTCGCCTTCATGACCCTTCTGTACGCCGTGTACGCCGCCTCGCTGCTGATCGACGGGGTGGCGCTGGCGACGGGCGCCTTCCCGGGCGGCGGCTCGTTCGCGATCACGGTCGTGCCCGCGATCGCCGGCTTCGTGCTGTTCGTGGTGACGGGGGCGATCGCGTTCCTGCCCAAAGACCTCGAGCGCCGCCTGCACGCCTGGGCGGCGGGACCGGGACGCCTCCCCCACCTGCTCGACCGCGGGGTGGCGGCGCCCGCGCTGGCGGCCAGTGGGGTGCGCACCGCCGTAGACCTGATCCGCGAACGGCGTCCGGGGGTGCTCGGGGCGGTCGTGTGGTGGACCTTCGACATCCTCGTGCTGTGGGCGATGTTCCACGCCTTCGGCTCACCGCCACCGCTGTCGGTGATCTGGATGTGTTACTTCGTCGGCACGCTCGCCAACCTGCTGCCGCTGCCCGGTGGCCTGGGGGGCGTCGAGGGCGGCATGATCGGCGCCTTCGCGGCCTTCGGCGTGTCGTTTGACCTGGCGGTCCTGGCGGTGCTCTCCTACCGCGCGATCTCCTTCTGGCTGCCGACCATCCCCGGCGGTATCGCCTACTTCCAGCTGCGCAAAACCGTGGCCCAGTGGAAGAGCGAGCAGGGGCCCGCCGCGCCCGGCGCCGTCCCCGCGGTGGCCGGCCAGGCGGGGGCCCTGCAGGGCTCCTGAGCGGCCCCGGCCGCGCGCACCCGCGGTCGCTGTCGGGCGCCGGACGGCCCCTTATCGTGTGGCGTCGTGGTGGTGCTCGCGATCGTCGCCGCGGCCTGTTTCGTCGCGGGGATCTGGGCCGCGACCAGGTGGCTGCCGCCGCTGGCCGAGGGACCGGTCGAGTCGCTGGTCTACTTCGTAGTGTGCGGGCTTGCGGGCACCGTGCTCGTCGTCTTCGGCATTCACATCTGGGACATCGTCAGGGAACTCGAACAGAGCCACCAGTTTCTCGAGAGTGACGAGCTCATCGCCAACGAGCTGGTGGAGGCGCTCTGGCAGGCCGGCACACTCGCGGCCTTGGCGCTGATCCCCTACCTGCTGACGGCGAAAGCGGAGCGCACCAGCAGCCCAAGCTGACCAACCGCGCGCCGACGGCGGTCAGGCCGGCGGATCCACCGCCCGGGAGGCGGCGTCCTCCGCCGCCTTGGCGATGTCCTCGACCGTCATTTTGCGATGGAGGGTCGGATGGTGGTGGTAGCAGGCTCGGTGGGAGGTGCCGTGTACCGGGTGGCCGAGCCGGTGACATGTTCCCACGTGACATTCGAAGTGCCGGTACAGCCCGCCGATCAGCGAGAACAGCCCGAGTACTGTCAGGAGTTCGATGATGCTCGTGGACCACACGAGCGGCTGACTGAAGAACGTGGCCAGCACGGGCCTTCGATTCGTGCAGCAAACGAGGACCCCTGCAAGCGCATCGCGGGTCGCAAGCTGCGATGCGTCCTTGCTACACTATACAAAGTAAAGCGAGTCGAGTTTTGAGAGGCTTAAAGCTCTCGAAAGCGGACCAGGAGGCCAGATGAGCGACGTCGAGGACGTGATCATCGTCGGAAGCGGACCCGCGGGATACACCGCGGCGCTGTACACCGCACGCGCAAACCTGCGGCCGCTCGTGTTCGAGGGCTACGCCTGGGGCGGACTGCTCCAGCAGACGACGGACGTCGAGAACTACCCCGGCTTCCCCGAGGGCGTGATGGGCCCCGAGATGATGCAGAAGTTCCGCGACCAGGCAGAGCGCTTCGGCGCCCGCCTGGAGACCGAGGACGTCGAGCGCGTCGAGCTGGCACATGAGCCCGGCGGCCTGCACCGGGTGTGGGTGGGCGGGGAGGAGCACGCCGCCCGGACCGTCGTGCTGGCGATGGGCGCCGAGCACAAAAAGCTCGACGTCCAGGGCGAGGCCGACCTCTCAGGCCGCGGCGTGAGCTACTGCGCCACCTGCGACGCCGCCTTCTTCAAGGGCGCCCCGACGCTGATCGTGGGCGGCGGAGACTCCGCCATGGAGGAGGCAGTGTTCCTGTCGAAGTTCGCCTCCAGGGTCACGATCGTGCACCGCCGCCCGGAGTTCCGGGCCTCGAAGATCATGCTCGAGCGGGCCCGCTCACAGCCGAACATCGACTTCCTGGTGCCCTACCGGGTGAGCGAGTTCGCGCCCGGCGAGAACGGCGCCCTCGGTCACGCCACGCTCGTCAACACCGAGACCGGCGACGAGCAGAACCTGCTGGTCTCGGGAAGCTTCATCGCGATCGGCCACGAGCCCCAGTCGGAGCTGGTGCGGGGCCAGGTGGACGTGGACGAGAACGGCTACGTCCTCACGGAGGGCCGCTCGACACGCACCAACCTGCCGGGGGTGTTCGCCGCCGGCGACCTCGTGGACCACACCTACCGCCAGGCGATCACGGCAGCCGGATCCGGCTGCCAGGCCGCGCTGGACGCCGAGTGGTACCTGCGCGACACCCCCGAGGTGCCCAGGCCCGCCGGGCTGCCCGTCGGTGACCCCGCACTGGCGGAGTGGACCGCGATGGCCAAGACCGACTAGCGAAGGCCAGCGAACGCCCGGGCCGCGACCCGCGGGCGACCGCCGGGCGCCGGCGATCGAGCGCCACACCCCGAGCCCGGTCAGCGCTCGAGCGCTCCCTCGAGCTGGAGCAGGAAGCGCTTTCGATCGAGCCCGCCGCCGTAGCCCCCCAGTCCGCCGCCGGCGTGGAGCACGCGGTGGCAGGGGATCACGATCGGAATCGGGTTCGACCCCAGCGCGTTGCCGGCCGCACGGGCCCCGCGGGGGCTACCGGCTTCGGCGGCGATCTCCCCGTAGGTCGAGTGCCCGCCGTAGGGGATGTCGTAGGTGCGGGTGAGTACGCGCTTGGCGAACGGTCCCATCAGCCTCCAGTCGAGCTTCAGCGAGAAGCTGCGCCGGCGCCCGCCGAAGTACTCGTCGAGCTCCCGCTCGAGTTCCTCCAGCGGCTGGGGGCTGCGGACGACCCGTGGCGAGATGCGACGGGAGAGCTCTTCCACCATCGCGGGCTCCTGCTCCTCGGGAAAGGCCAGGCGGACGAGCCCGCGCGAGGTGACGGCGGCGTGGAGGGTGCCGAAGGGCGAGTCGACGGGTCGATAGGCGACATCGGCGAGCTCCTCGGCCGCTATCCGCGCCAGCAGGCGCTCGCCGGCGGCCGCGGCCGCGGCCGCTTCGGCCCGCTTGGGTCCGGGGCCGGCACGCAGGGCGCGGCCGATTGCGGTGTCCGTCTTGGGGCTCATATGACCACCTCCGTTCTGAGCTTCTGTAGACCCTCGTGCAGGGAGCGCCGGGCCGCGTCCTCCGAGCACCCGATCGCGGCGGCGATCTCGCGGTGGGCGAGGTCGGCCAGGAACCGCAGCACGACCGCCGAGCGCTGCCGTGGCGGCAGCTCACGGACGGCGTCCCACAGCTCAGCGTCGGCGGGCTCGGAGCGCTCGCCGGCGCGGGTGTCGAGGGTCTCCACGTCTGACACGGGGAGCGCCCGGCGGGCACGACCGCGGTGGCAGTCGACGGCCTTGCGGTGGGCGATCGTCAACACCCACGCGCGCAGGTTCGAGTCGGCCCGCAGGCGAGGGTAGGCACGCAGAGCCGAGATGAAGGTCTCCTGAAAGCAGTCCTCGGCGTCGGACGGGCCCACCGAGGACACCAGGAAGCGCCACACCGCGTCCCGGTTCTCGTCGAGGAACACCTGGAAGGGGGGCGGTCCTGCGCTCATCTGCCCCGTTAACGCCGGGGCGCTCCCGGGATGTGAGATCGGGCCTCCGAGGGGATATCCGATCCGGCCACGGGGCTCACGTGCGGGTGGGCAGAAACCCGCCGCTGCCGCCGCGCCCGATCCTGCCGGCGGCCACGAGCCGCCTCAGTGCCGGCGCCGGCCGGTAGCGCTCCTCGCGGTACTCGTCGCACAGCGCGTTCAGCACCGACAGCACGTGCTCCAGGCCGATCAGGTCGGCCCACGCGAACGGTCCACGTGGATGGCCCACGCCGAGTTCCATGCCGAGGTCGATGTCCTCGGCGCTGCCGACCCCTTCGCCGAGGGCGAAGGCGGCCTCGTTGATGACCTGGCAGACGATCCGCCCGAGCACCAGCCCGGGAGCGTCTCCCACCCAGGCCACGTGCTTGCCGAGCGTGTGGAAGAAACGCTCGGCGCGGGCGGCTGCGACCGGCGATGAGCTCTCCGTTCGTGTGAGCTCCACCAGACGGGTGTCCGCGAACGGTGGCAGCGCGTGGAAGCCGACCGCGCTGCCTCCCGGGTTCATGCGGGTGAGCGAGGCGCGGGCGCACAGCAGCAGCTGGGCGCCCCCGTGGCCGGGCTCGAGCTCGTCCTCGGCTTCCGCGGCGGAGCCGGTGCAGTCGATCGCCAGCGAGGGCAGCACGCCGCCGCTGGGGGCGTGGGGGGAGCGGACCTCGTAGCCGGCGGCGGTGGCCGCGTCGCGCAGTTCGCTCGCCAGCGTGCCCGCGCCGGAGATCACCACGACCCCCTCGCCGCCTTCCACCTCGGCCTCGATCGGTCCCGGGTCCTCGGAGCGATGGCTGCCGCCCTCGGCGGTGCCGGAGTAGTCGTAGTAGCCGCGGCCGCTCTTGCGCCCGTGCAGCCCGGCGGCGACGTAGCGGGTGGTGATGGGGGACGGTTTCCAGCGCGGCTCGCCGAAGCTCTGGGCGTAGAAGCTCTTGGAGACCTCGAAGCCGGTGTCCACCCCGACGAGGTCCATCAGCTCGAAGGGTCCCATCCGGAAGCCCCCGCCCATGCGGCAGACGCGGTCGATCGCCTCGATCTCGGCCAGGCGCTCCTGCAGCAGGCGCAGGGCCTCCAGGCCGAAGGGCCGGTTGCAGCGATTGACCAGGAAGCCGGGGCCGTCGGCGGCGCGGATGACGGTCTTGCCCATCGCCCTGCCGGTCGCCTCGGCGATCAGCAGGGGCTGCTCTGCGGAGCGCTCCCCGGCCACCACCTCCAGCAGCTTCATCACCGGTGCGGGGTTGAAGAAGTGCATCCCCACAACCCGCTCGGACGAGGTCGCGGCGCGGGCGATCTCGGTCACGAGCATCGAGGAGGTGTTGGTCGCCAGCACGCAGTCCTCGGCCACGATCGAGCTGAGCTTCTCCAGCAGCTCGTGCTTGAGCTCCAGGCGCTCGGGGACCGCCTCGATCACCAACTCGCAGGCACCCAGGCGCCCGAGTTCACTCACCGGGTGCAGGCGCTCGGAGGCGGCCGCGGCCTCCTCCGCGCTCAGGCGTCCACGGGCGGCTTCCCTGGCGTGGCCCTCACGGGCCTTGCGCAGGCCCGACTCAAGCGCCGCCTCGATCGGGTCATACAGCAGCGTCTCCGCGCCCGCCTTGGCAGCCAGCTGGGCGATGCCGGCGCCCATCGTGCCGGCGCCGAGGACCCCGATCACGCCGGGGACGAGGTTCTCCCCGCCGGAGTCGCCCGCGGTCACCGGGCTCAGGCCGGCACGAGCGCGCTGATGCCGGTCATGGCGCGCCCGATGATCAGTTTCTGGACCTGTGAGGTGCCCTCGTACAGGGTGGTGACGCGGGCGTCGCGGAAGTAGCGCTCGACGGGATGGTCGTCCACGTAGCCGGCTCCGCCGTGGACCTGGATCGCGAGGTTGGCGCATTCCAGCGAGGCCTCGGTTGCGTGGAGCTTGGCGACCGAGGTCTCGAGCGTGTTCGGCATGCCCTTGTCCTTCAGCCACCCTGCTCGCCACACGAGCATCCGCGAGGCGTCGGTCTTCAGGACCATGTCCGCGATCATCGCCTGGACGAGCTGGAAGCTGGCGATCGGGCGGCCGAACTGTTCGCGCTCCTTGGCGTAGCGGACGGACTCCTCCACGCAGCCCTGGCAGATGCCCACGCAGCCGGCCGCGACCGAGTAGCGGCCCGAGTCCAGGGCCGACATGGCGACCTTGAAGCCGTCGCCGATCTGACCCAGCATCTGCTCGTCGGAGACTTCCACGTCTTCGAGGGCGATCGACGCCGTGTCGGACGCGTGGAGCCCCATCTTGTGCTCGATCGGCTGCGGTTTGTAGCCCTCCTGGTCGGTGTCGACGAGGAAGCAGGCGAGGCCCTTGTGGCCGAGCGAGGGGTCGGTCTGGGCGAAGATCAGGGCGACCTTCGCGTAGTCGCCCATCGAGATCCACATCTTGGCGCCGTTGATCACCCAGCCGTCGCCCTTGCGGACAGCGCGGGTCTTCTGATTGGCGGCGTCGGAGCCGGTGTCGGGCTCGGTCAGGCCGAAGCACCCCAGCCACTCCCCGGAGCAGAGCTTCGGCAGATAGGTCAGGCGCTGCTCCTCGGTGCCCCATTTCAGGATCGCCGAGCAGACCAGCGAGGTCTGGACCGAGATCACGGTGCGGATCGCCGAGTCGCCCCGGCCGATCTCCTCCACGATCAGGCCGTAGGTGAGGTAGTCGAGCCCGGCCCCGCCGTACTCCTGGGGGACGATCGCCCCGAGGTAGCCCTGGGCGGCGATCTTGGCCACCAGGTCGAGGTCGAAGTGGTGGTTACGGGCGTTGATCTTGGTGCGCTCGACGAGCTCCCGGTCGGTGAATTCGCGGGCGGTTTCCTTGATCAGGCGCTGCTCGTCGGTCAAATCGAAGTCCAACTGAAACCCCTCTCGGCTAGAGCTTTGGCGTCCTCCACGGTGCCGCAACACGCCGCGCGATCTCCTCGTCGATGCCGTCGATGGCGACTCGCTGCTGCTCGAGCGAGTCGCGATCACGCAGCGTCACGGTGCGGTCCTGGAGGCTCTGGTGGTCGATCGTAAGGCAGAAGGGGGTGCCGATCTCGTCCTGGCGGCGGTAGCGGCGCCCGATCGCCCCGCCGGAGTCGTACTCGGCCTGGACCTTCTCCCGCACCGCCGCGTAGACCTCGCGCGCGAGCTCGGGCTGGCCGTCCTTGCCCACCAGGGGCAGCACGGCCGCCTTCACGGGCGCGAGCCGGGGGTGCAGGCGCAACACCGTGCGGCGCTCACCCTCGCCGGTGCCCTCGCGTTCGACGAATTCCTCCTCGAAGGCGTCGACGATGAAGGCGAGCATCGCCCGGTCGGCCCCGGCGGCGGGCTCGATCACGTGGGGGACGTAGCGCTCGCCGCTGCCCTGGTCGAAGTACTCGAGCTTCTCGCCCGAGAATTCGGCGTGGCGGGAGAGGTCGAAGTCGCCGCGGTTGGCGATCCCCTCGAGCTCCGACCAGCGCCGGTCCTCCGGGTTGGAGCTCGACGGGAACAGGTACTCGACGTCGCTGGTGCCCGAGGAGTAGTGGGACAGCTCGTCGGCGTCGTGGGCTCGCAGGCGCAGGTGGGCGGGGCGGATGCCGAGCTCCACATACCAGCGCTCGCGCTCGCCGAGCCAGTGCTCGTACCAGTGCTGGGCCTCGGACGGCGGCACAAAGAACTCCATCTCCATCTGCTCGAACTCGCGGGTCCGGAAGATGAAGTTCCCGGGGGTGATCTCGTTGCGGAACGACTTCCCCACCTGGGCGATCCCGAAGGGGGGTTTCTTGCGCGAGAACTGGAGCACGTTCTTGAAGTTGATGAAGATCCCCTGGGCGGTCTCGGGCCGCAGGTAGGCGGTGGACCCCGACTCCTTGACCGGCCCGATCGTGGTCTCGAACATGAGGTTGAAGTCCCGTGCCTCGGTCAGGTCGCACTCGTCCGCTTCGCCGGGATGGCGGGACGGTTTGCGCCCGCACTGGAGCTCCTGCAGGTGGTCGGCCCGGAAGCGCTGCTTGCACGTGCGGCAGTCCACCAGCGGATCGGTGAAGCCGGCGAGATGTCCAGACGCCTCCCACACCCGGGGGTGCTGGAGGATCGCCGAGTCGATCGCCACGATGTCGTCGCGCTCCTGCAGCATCGCCCGCCACCACTCGTTCTTGAGGTTGTTCTTCAGCAGCACCCCGTAGTGGCCGTAGTCGTAGGTCGAGCCGACACCGCCGTAGATCTCCGAGGAGGGGAACACGAAGCCGCGGCGCTTGCACAGCGCCACGATCTTCTCCATCGTGACCGTCTCGGGTGGGGTGGGGGACTCGTCGGGGACCATATGGGCGAGCGATCATAATGCCCGGCCGTGGCGCGGATTCTGGTCGTCGGAGGCGGCTGCCGGGGACGGGAGCTGGGAGGCTGGCTGAGCCGGCAGGGCCACGCGGTGCGGATCACCACCCGCTCAGCGGATACACGGCAGGAGATCGAGCGGGTCGGCGCCGAGTGCTGGCCGGGTACCCCCGAGCGGCTGGCGACGCTGCGGGGGGCGCTCGACGGGGTCGGAATCGCCTGCTGGCTGCTGGCCGGCGCGCGGGGCGAGCAGCAGGAGCTGCTGGAGCTCCACACCCGGCGCCTTGAGTTCTTTCTCACCCAGATGATCGACACCACCGTGAGGGGCTTCGTCTATGAGGCCCGCGGGAGCACGCCCGCCGCCGCCGCTCTGGCCGAGGGGGAGCAGATCGCGCGGCGGATGTGTGAGCGAAACGCGATCCCGCTGGTCGTGCTCGAGGCCGAGGAGGGCCAGAACTCGGCCTGGCAGCGCCAGGCGCGATCGGCGATCGAAGACCTGTTGATCGGCCGTTAGAAGCCGGCGCCGTTCAAGCTCCGACGAGTTTGTGCCGAAAAGCGCAACATGGCAAACGATCGCTCGCGCTACGGGCTGCTCGTGTCGGCCCTCGGCGCGGTGCTGCTCGCGATCGCCGTGTTCCTGCCCTGGTACGCGGTCAACCTGACTCCCGACGGGGCGACCTTTGCGGCCAACGCCCTGCAGAGCCTCGCCGCGCAGTTCGGCAACGGCACCCTGCAACAGCTGGCGGCGGGCGTGCACGGCAGCGTGACCTCATTGAGCGGTCAGGAAATCGCCGCTCTCACCGCTCACCAGGTGCTCCACGATCTCGGAGTGGTGCTGCTGGTGCTGGCCGGGATCGCCCTGATCGACGCGCTGATGGCGCTCGCCCGGGGTGCAGGCCCCGCGGGCGCCGGGGCGGGTCGTGCGATCGTCCTCGTCGGGCTGCTGGCGACCGTGTGTGTGATCTACCGCATGGCCGAGCCGCCGGTGCCGGCCGGAGGCCTGGTTGCGCTGTCGCTGCGCGAGGGCAGCTGGCTGGCCCTGCTCGGGTCGCTGATGATGGTCCTCGGGCCGATCTGGCCCCGGGTCAGCCTCGAGCCCGCCCAGGGGGGCGCGCTCATCCGAGCGTGAGCGGCGCCGCCGGCGGTCCGCCGTCGCGCAGGCGCTCGAGCAGGTGGTCGATGATGCGCGCGGTGGCGCCCCAGATGAGGTGCTCCTCGACGACGTAGGCGTCGGTCTCGAAGGTGAACCCGCGCCGGGTCAGCTGCGTGGTGGTGCGCCCCTCGCGGATCGCCTGCACGGGTAGCTCGAGCACGGCGTCCACCTCCCGTGGGGACAGCTGCCAGGCCGTTCCACCCGGGATCGTGGCCACGAACGGGTGGATCACGTAGCCGGTGGCGAAGGTCGAGGTGGCGGGCAGCTCGCCGATCACGTTGGCGTCGGTGCGGGGCAGGCCGATCTCCTCTTCGGCCTCCCGCAGGGCCGTCACCTGAAGGCTGGCGTCCTCGTCGTCCCGGCGCCCGCCCGGGAACGAGATCTCGCCGGCGTGGCGACGCAGGTCGGAGCGGCGCCTGGTGAGCACGAGGTGGGGCTCTGACTCAGTACCGAGGAACAGCGGCACGAGCACGGCAGCCGGGGTCTCGACGCGGGCGGGTACCCCCGCCGCCGCCGGAACCCCCTTAGGCGGCCAGGTGAACTCGCTCAATGCGCTCCTGGAACATCACGTCGCCCTCGAGCGCCCGGTGGACGGGGCATTTGGCGGCGATCACGCGCAGCCGCTCGGCGTGCTCGTCGGGCAGGTTGTCGGGCAGGCGCAGGACCAGCTCGAACTTCGTCATGCATCCCCGCTCGGGAGGGCTGTACTCCACGCACACCTCCACGTGGCCGATGTCCCAGCCCTTGTGCTGGGCGTACATCTCCATCGTGATGGCCGAACACGACGCGAGGCTCGCCGCCAGCAGCTCCTGGGGGTCCGGGGCCGAGTCGTCGCCGCCCGCTGCCACGACCTCGTCCACGACCAGCTGGTGATCGCGCACCTGGACGGTGTGCCTGAAACCGGTTCCATCCCTCCGTGCCGTCGCGGAGATCCTCGAAAGCCCTCGCGCCTCAGCCATATCGACCCCTCTTCTTTGCCGTTGCCGCTATTTCCGTTGCCCGAAAGGATATCCCGGGGGCGGACTAGTCGAGCGGGTTGAAGAGCAGGCCGGTCAGCAGCTTGGGGAAGAAGAAGGTCGACTTGGGCGGCATGTTCTCGCCGGCGGCGGCCAGCTCCCGCACCTGCTCCACGCGCGTGGGCCGCATCAGGAAGGCCACGTCGAAGGCGCCGGAGCGGACCATCGACAGCGCCTCCTCGGTGTCGCGGGCGTAGAACATGCCGTTGAAATGTGAGATGTCCTCGTCGCTGAAGCCGAGGGCGCCCTTCAGTACGAGCGCCTCGAGAACACCGGTGTCGAGCTCGAGGTAGGGGGCGGCGTGTCCGGCCAGCGCCTCGTCGGCGATCCGCTGGTCCTTGAGCGTCAGCCGCCTGGGCACTTCGTCGGCGCGGTTGAAGTAGCCGAGCCGCAGCAGCCCGTCGCCGGGGTCCGGGGCGATCTGATCGAGTGGCACCTCCTCGCTGTCGAAGTCCCGCTCGAGCTCCTCCCGCAGGGAGCGCTGGCGGGCCTCGTCGAGATCGGTCACGAGGCGGTGGGTGGGGAAGATCGTCAGGCCCGGGTCCTCGAGCGCGACCAGGCACATGAGGATGAAGTGATGCTCGTCCCCCGCAGCCCCTTCGCGGTCGCGCTCCTCGGCGTAGGCCTGCATCGTCTCGTAGCGGTGGTGGCCGTCTGCGATCAGCAGCTCGGCCGGTGCGGTGGCGGCCTGGACGGCAGCGATCGCCGCTGGGTCGGACACCCGCCAGATGCGGTGGACGGTGCCGTCGCCGTCGGTGATCTCCGCCCACGGGGGCTGTGAGGTGGAGCCCTCGAGTGCCCCCCAGGCCGCCTGCTCGGGGTCGGAGTAGAGCGAGAAGATCGGCGAGATGTTGGCCCGCGTGGCGCGGGTGAGACGCAGGCGATCCTCCTTCGGTCCGGGGTGGGTCCGCTCGTGCGGGCGCACCCGGCCGGGACCGTAGGGCTCGATCCGGACCCGGCAGAAGAACCCCCGGCGGGTTCGGGCCACGCCATCCGGTCCCGTGTACTGCTGGGTGTGGGCCCACATGGCCGGCTCGGGATCCCGCACCAGCACGCCCTCGCGCTGCCAGGCCTCGAAGCGCTCCCCGGCCTGCCCGTACACGTCCCCGTCTCCCTTGGGCAGGTCAACAGCGACGACGTTCTCGGGTGAGCGCTCCAGCAGGGCGGCCCGCTGGGAGTCGTCGATCACGTCATAGGGGGGAGCTACGACGTCGGCGAGCGCCCCCACGACCGCCCGGTCGTAGTGCAGCGCGCGGAGCGGCTGGATCTCGGCCATGGCGGTGGCGAGGCTAGCAGCGCCACCCCGGGCACAGCCTCGCCCTGGCCCTTGGATCCCACCCGGCCCGGTCGGGGTCCCGGGCCTCAGCTCCGGTCCGGGCCAGCGCAGCCTCTACCCTTCCGTCAACGGGGCGTGGCGCAGCCTGGTAGCGCACCTGCTTTGGGAGCAGGGGGTCGCCGGTTCAAATCCGGCCGCCCCGACTGGCACATAGCCTGTAAATCGGCGTGCCGCGGTGCCTGATCGAACTCAACGACAAGGCTGGCATGGGTTCGCACTCCAATCTCGATTACCGCCTGACCGTTCGGTTTGAGTCCAGCGGGCACGCCCACCGGCTGTTCTCGGCGCTCAAAACCCACGGTGCCGCGGCGCTCACGGCCAGCCGGCTCGGTGATGGGCTGATCGCGGAGCACGAGGAGGAGTGGCTACGCATCTACGCACCATCACCTGACGCCCTTCAGCGCGGCCAAGCCGTCGTCGCAGGTGTGCTCGAGGTCGAGGGTCTTCGCGCTGAGGAGCAAGCCGAACACCGCCAAGCGGAGAGTGGGGGATGGGAGCACATCGATCTCCCGCCGCCCCCCGCCCAAGACACGCTGCTAATCAGCGAGCACCAAGGCAAGGGGCCATGGGGGGCAGAGGCCGAGACACAGCGTGCGCAGATCCACTTCGAGCTAGCGAGCCGGCACGACGCCCAGGCCTTCGCGGCGGCGCTGGTAGGCGCCGGCTACGACGTCCACCAAGCAGAGTCATTCCTCTACATCCTCGCCGACGACGAAACCCAGGCCCGCCAACTCGGTGAGGAGCTCAAGAGCCGCGCGCCGGCCGACGCCCAGCTCTTCTACGAGGGCGAGGGCCGCTCCCTCTTCATCTAGGATCCGACGTTCACCCGGCCGGGTTATGCGATAGGTGAACAGGCTGCTGGAGCCGATCTACGTCGTCGAAGTCGAAGGGGTCCCCGAGCAGTATCTCGGTGCGGTGATCGGCGATCTCAGCCGGCGCCGAGCGCTCCTCGAAGGGCAAGAACGCCATGGCGATGTGTTCACGCTCATCGGCCGTGTCCCGCTGAGCGAAATGGACAACTACGAAAGTCACCTACGCGCCCTCACTCAGGGGCAAGCCACCTACGCCATGCGTTTCGACTCCTACCTAGAGGACCCCGGACATCCACCGCCGTCCTGACGCGCAGCTTGGCTAGCGCCCGAAGCGAGCCCGGGCTGCGGCCAGGAAGCGAGGCTCGCGGTAGCCGACCCACGAGCGCATCCCTGGCGAGACGAGAAACGCGAGCAGGACAACTCCGATCACATAGTTGGTGACGCTTTCGTGTTTCCACAGCGGCCCGACGAGTCCCACCAGCTCCGCGACAAGCCACAGCCACCAAGTCCACAGCGCCCGCCACAGTACGATGCCCGCCAGCCACAGCAGGGAGACGGCCACGATGACCGCGGCGCCGGCAGGGTGACGCCAAAGGCCGTGATCGCCAGGGAGTCGCACCGCGTAAAGGGTCAGCGTGAAGATCGCGAACGCCAGCACGGACCGAGGCATCGGCGAGCCTTTCACGCGCAGCACGACAAGGAGTATCGCGGCTTGCTGGTGCCGCCCCACGCCCTCGCGTCCGGCGCCGAGGCGAATCCGCGCAATGGCACCTGCAGGGTGCGCCGGCGGCTCCCTCCCGAGGTCCGACTCCCGGATCGCCGACGCTCACATTCCATTCGCGAAGGCCTCGCCCCTCGGCTACCGTTCGGGACTCCCAGGAGTAACTGAGGCGCGATGAGCAAGCGACACGGGATGACAGCGCTCACGATCGGGCTCGTGGCCCTAGTGGCCTCGACTGCTCACGCGGCTGCTCCCGAGCTGTATGTGCTCAAGCATCCGAAGCACGAACATTGCAAAACCCAATACCTCGAGAAGTCCCGGACGGTGAAGCTTCACGGGCACAGGGTCAAGCAGACCGTCTGCGTCTTTGTGCCACCGATCCCCATTCCGACCCCGCCGGGCCCCTGCACGCCTTCGCCTCTCGAGACGAATATCTTCCTGCGAGCAGACGCGCATGCCCTTGGTGACGCGTACCGCTTCGATGTTGAGGGCACTGCATATGTGCCCTGCGGCGAAGCTCTTATCGGCGTGCCGATCACCTACACCCTCAAGAATGAGAACACCGGCCAGCCGCTCGGCTCGTTCACCGAACCATCCGACCCGGTGCAGCCCTGCACCATCGTCTACCGAGCCGAAGCCAAAGCGCAGACGTTCACAGGCGAATCCGTGGCTTCCCTCCCAGCATGCCCGCTTGTCTCGGTCAGCATGCCTCCGGGTCAGATAGCTGAACTCACTGCATCATTTGCAGGTGACTCAGCACACGCCGCCTCGAGCGACTCCCAGACGCTTTGAGCGCGAGTAGCTCCCAGCGCAGCGCCAGCAACTCCCCGAGCCGCAGACCGGCGCAGGCGGCTCTGCGAAGCGGCGACCTTCCAAGGGACACGCCGGCGGGGATGCCGGTAGGATGCCCCGCGGCGCGGTAGATCGGACCTGGGAGGCCTGATGACGGTGGGGCGGATTGCGACGCTGCTCACGCTGGTTGTGGCGGCGGTCATAGTTGGTGGGGGAACATCGAGTGCGGTTCGGCGTGTTCGCCTCGTCGAGAAAAGGCAGCTGCTCGTGTCGAACGTGACTGCTACCAGCGCTACCGCCGAAGCGGTCATCAACACGACCAAAGACGAACGTACGAGCTATGTGGTCCTTCTGTGGGTGAAATGCCCCCCGAAAATCAACTGCACCTCGCCGATCCACGAAGTCGCTGACGGCACCGTTCCAGCCGGTTCTGAGGGGGTTAGCGTCAAGGAGGCCATCCGCAACATCCCCGAACGGTCCAACTCCCGCTATGGATACGTGGCCGAGTTGAGAGCCTCCAATCCGGCGGGGACGACCGAACGCTCGAGGCCCGTGCTGTTCAAGCTGCCGGCCCCCTGATGGCTGCGACGGGTAGGCGTCGCCCCGGGTCGGCGGCTATGAAGGGGGAGGGCTAGGCGATGTCTGAGCAGAACGTGGAGATCGTCCGGCGTGGACACGCCCATCGGCAGGCCACCGGAGAGTTCCTGGAGGACGTGGTCGCGCCCGACTTCGTATGGGACATGTCGAAATTCGGAGGCTGGCCCGAGCAGCAGGTGAACGAGGGGATCGAGGAGGCTCGGAGGTTCATCCGAGATTGGACCGCTGCCTTCGATGACTGGGCGTTCGAGATCGAGTCACGCCACGACGCGGGGCCGGACAGGGTCGTCGGCATCATGCGCCAGCGTGGTCGCTCGAAGACGACCGGATTGCCGGTTGACATGTGTTACGCGCAGGTGTTTACGATTCGGGACGGCAAGGAGACGCGCATGGAGATGTACTCCGACCCGGACGAAGCCCTGAAAGCCGTGGGGCTGGAGGAGTAGGCGCCGCCAGCGATCTGGCCGTCGTCGGCGTGGCTTCTGCTTCGCCAGGCCCGCGGGCCTGGCGAGTGATCCGTTTGCCCCCGCCGTGCGAAGAAGGTTTTTGAGCAGGCGGCCGTGCCGCCGCGCAAGACAGCTTTCCCGCACCCGACAGAAGGAGCATGGCGATGGGCACCACAAGCAACGGGGCCGAGGCCGACAACGGCCAGACGGCCACGACAGACCCCCTGATAGCAGCGTCCACCCGCAAGGACTTCTTCAAGGGTGCAGCCGCCGCGGGGGCCGGAGCGGCGGGAATGGGCCTGCTCGGACCGGCTGCCGCCCTGGCCCACAAGAAGCCGAAGCACAAGAAGGGCGGGCTGACCGCGACCGACGTCGAAATCCTCAAAGCGGCCCAGATCGCGGAGGCCCTGGCGGTCACCACCTACACCAACATCATCAACACGGCGCCGTTCTTCAAGAACATCCCCGACGACGACCAGCAGTACCTCGTGGCGGCGCGCCAGGAGGAGATGTCCCACTACCTGCTGGAGGAAGGCGTCACCAAAAAGCCGACCCCCTTCACGTCCTTCTACTACCCGGCGAAGATGTTCTCCGACGCCCAGACGACGCTCAACATCCTGGTCACCCTCGAGGACGCGTTCATCGCCGCCTATCTGGTCGGGGTGCGTGACTTCAGCACCGCCGACCTGCGGGTCACGGCAGCCCGCATCATGGGCATCGAGTCCGACCACCGCACGCTCGCACGGGTCGTGGGAGGCGACGTGGCCGGCGGAGACGGTGGCCCGCTCGGCGCCATCACCGGGATCCAGAAGACCGCCGAGCCGATTTCGCCGCCGAACAACAACGGCTACGAGCGGACCCTGTTGCTGAAGAACATCGGCCAGGCGGTCGAAGCCCTGCTGCCGTTCGTCGAACCGAAAGCAGCCGAAAAGGTCGGCTTCGACGCCACCAAACCGTACAAGTTCGAACCCTTCACGCCGAAACTCGCGATCGCGCTCGGCGAATTCCACTCGTTCAACGGCTGACCCCGCCCGTCATCGAGATACGGACGTCTCGGGGGCCGGCGGGCCTTGGCCAGGGAGGCCGGGAGGCAGTATCAGCCGGCGTCGGCGGCGACCACAGTGGTCACGCCGGCGTCGGCTGCCGCCTGCCGCTCGAACGCCGAAAGCACTCGTTCGCGCAACTCGAGCTGCTCGGCCACGCCCACTCCGTCTTCACCGAACACCCACTGACGCAGCTCGCCCGCTCGACGGGAGCCGCGGCGGCCATGGGCGAGTGCGAAGTTGTCGAACACGAGCAGCTCCCCCGGTGACAGGCCGACCTCGACCGTCACCGCTTCGAGGCTCAGCGAGTGGCGTTCGAAGAACGCGACCTCGGAGCGCAGGTTGTCGAACTCGGTGCCGCACAGGAAGCCGGGCTCGGCCTTGACGCTCGGGAGCAGCGGTGATCCGGCGGCCGCCTCCACGACACGGGCGAGGCTCCCCTCGACGTAGCCGTGAGCGTCATCCCACGCTCCGTGGCTCCTGCCGTAGTCGGCCAGGCGCGCCAGCAGTTCGGTTCGGGCCGGCCAGGTTCGTTGCCCCAGCAGCGCCGTGAGCGGAACCAGGCGCGTGCGTGCCGAGGGCCCCTCGAAGTCCTGCGGGATGTGGAGCGCCGTGTAGCGACCGACGTCCCGTAGGACCTTAGGGTCCAGCGGAACGCCGAAGTCGAAGTGGAGGGTCTGGAAGTCGCGACTGTCAGGTCCGCCGGGTGGAGGAAGGACGAAGTCGCCGATCACCGCCAGTGGTGGTCGGGAAGCTTCCGCGCGGCGGGCGGCTATCAGCTCAGCGGCGGCCGCGAGCGCGTCCGCGGGATCACCGAAGCGCTCCTGGATCCAGGTGAACCCAGCTCGCTTCATCGCCTCCGCCGGCTCGCTCACGTCACCCATCTCCCGCGCCTGTTGGTCCGCATAGACTAGGCGCCGCAATGGTCGCCCAGGTGCCCGGGCACCTTGAGCCTTGACGGTGTGCTCGGGCCCGGATAACCTCGCTCCTAGGCACTGGTGCGCCCGAGGGAGGGGATTGCAGGATGCAACGAGGGATGAGGGTCACGTGGACGATGCTGATCGCTGCCGGCGCCATCGCCGCAGCGGCTGTCGCTCCGGCTTCGAGCCTTGCCGGCGGCGCTCTGAAGCTCGAGGTGGGGGGCACGGGGCTGGTCGGGGGTTCCCCGATCACGGTGGGCAGCACCAACGTCACGATCTCGAACGCGTTCTGGAGCCTCGCGTGCTCGGAAGTCTCGATGATGGGGGCTCTGGCCCAGAACCGCAAGGGCAAGGGCAACTCGGTCGAGATCACCGAAGGCGCTGCCTTCGGCGGCGGGGGCAATGAAGGCCTGTGCGCCTCGGGACCCGAATTCGTGACCACCTTCGAACCCGAACAGACTCCCGAACTGACCCTGAGCACCAAAGGCAAGGCCCTGCTCCACTTCACCCGGCTGAGGCTGGTTCCGAAAGCAGACATTGAAAAGGTCAAAGGCAAACAGGAAGCCTGCGTCATCTCGGCCGTCACGCTGCGGGGGACGTTCCCCGTCACGACGACCCCCCAGCCGCTCGCGGTGACGTTCACCTCCGCGAAAATGAAGATCGAATCTCAGGGTTCCGAGTGCGGGATCGGGCTGGAAGGCAGACCCCGCCTGACGGGCACGTTCGAAGCCACCTCACGCGGCTCCACCGTCGAAGTACAGCTGTTCAGCGCAGCTCACTGATCCGCTCACCCCGGCGGCGCCGACGGGCGCGGCGCCTGGATCACCGGCACCAGCGCTCAGGCGCTCACCAGGACTCCAGCGCCCGCAGTCGCTGGCGCCGCGCCGGGCGGCGCGGCGGAGCGGGCTCTATCAGTGTTCGAAGATCACGTCTTCCACCACCTGGCCTTCGGAGGTGAAAGTGAACGTGCCCGAGATGAACGGGGAGTGACCTTTCTTGCCGCCGCACTCCTTGCCGTGATCGCCCTCGAGGTGCATTTTCGAGTTCGTGAAGGTGATCGTCAGTGGCTGGGGCGTCGCGCTCAGCGGGAAGGTGCCCCTGAGCAGGTTCGACGCCGCCACGCAGGCTTCGTGATGTCCGTTCGGCGCGTTGACGTCTTCCAGTGGCGTCAGCCTGAGGCGGAAGAAGCGGAACTCAGCGTCGCCCTTGCGTTCGAGGATCAGTTCCGGCGGCGAGGTCGGCATCCAGGCCGTGACGAATTCGAACGTCGAGGTGCACAGGCCTTCGTTGCCGCCCCCGGCGAACAGGCCTTCGGTGATCGGGATGAAGTCGTTCTTGGCCCTGTTGTTCTGACCGATCGTGCCGCTGAGGGAGCTTTCCGAGCAGGCCAGGCTCCAGAAGGCGTTGGCCACCGTCGTGTTGGAGCTCGAGGCCGTGATCGGGGCGCCCACCGGCAGGGCGGTGCCGGCGACCTGAAGGCGCAGGGCCTTGACCAGGCTGGCCGAGGCGGTGCCGGTGCATGCGACCGCGAACAACACAGCCGCCGCAAGCGACGCTCCCAAGATCCTCTTTTGCATCCTGCAAACCCCCTCCTGAACGACCCCTCCAACGCCCCTGACACTAGCCGGGCCCGAGTCAGGCGTCAAGGGGCGAACGGGGCCACGTGGGCCGTGTGGGCGGCCGGGCCCCGCAGCGGGGAGAGCGCGTCCCGCGACCCGCGCACCCCAGGACGGGCAATCGCACCCCAGAACGCCCGAAGCCCGGCGGCAACGGCCGGGCTTCGTCCCTCTCCCTCCAGGGGGTCTGGCCTCCAGTGCCAAGTTGGGCGGCAACGATCACCGGGAGGGCTGGCTGACCGCTGCTAATGCAACGTCTATCCGCAAGATGGGGGTTCTGTCAAGTCCTTAGAGCGTAAAAATCGCTGATTGTCTTCCGCTCCTCAGGTGGCCGCTAGATTGGCTACCCGTGTCCGGCGAGGCGCCAGTTCGGGACGAGAGATCGGGAGGCCCCCTCCCGCGGGCGCCGGACGGAGACGGAGGACCCGCCGTGAGGGTGCAGGGGTTGGTCAAGTCCTACGGTGAGGTAAGGGCCCTGGACGGCGTTGACCTCGACGTCCAGGAGGGCACCGTGCTCGGCCTGCTGGGCCCCAACGGGGCGGGCAAGACGACCATGATCCGGGTCCTGACGACCCTCCTGAAGCCGGACGCGGGCAGCGCCAGCGTCGCGGGCCTCGACGTCGTTCGAGACGCCGCCAGGCTGCGTGGTCTGATCGGGCTCGCCGGTCAGTACGCGGCGGTTGACGAAAACCTCACCGGCCAGGAGAACCTGACGATGGTCGGCCGTCTCTATGGGATGGACCGTGCCACCGCCAAACGCCGGGCCGGGGAGCTGCTCGAGCGCTTCGAGCTGAGCGGCGCGGCCCAGCGTGTCGTGAAGGGCTACTCCGGTGGCATGCGCCGGCGGCTCGACCTGGCCGCCGCGCTGGTGGCCCGGCCGCCGGTGCTGTTCCTCGACGAGCCCACCACCGGGCTGGACCCCCGCAGCCGCCTGCAGCTGTGGGAGACGATCGAAGCACTCGCCGGCGAAGGGGCGACGGTGCTGCTGACCACCCAGTACCTCGACGAGGCCGACCGCCTGGCGGGGGCGATAGCGGTCATCGACCGGGGTCGGGTGATCGCCCGTGGCAGCCCCGACGAGCTCAAGGACCGGGTCGGTGGGGAGCGCCTGGAGGTTCATCTCCAGGAGGCCGCCCGCACGGGCCGTGCGGCCGAGGTGCTGGGCGTGATGGGCGACGAGGCGCCGTCGGTGGACGGAGAGCTGGTGTGCGTGGCCGTCCGCAGCCGGCCGGGGGCGATCGTGGAGGCCGTGCGCCTGCTCGACGACGCGGGCGTGGGTGTCCAGGACATCGCCCTGCGCCGACCCACCCTCGATGACGTCTTCCTGGCGCTGACCGGCAGGGCCGCCGAGGACGATGAGGCGGCCGGGGAGGGCGACGGGTGAGGCGCCTGCTCAGCGACACGCTCGTGATCGCCGAGCGCAACCTCGTGCGCCTACCGCGTGCCCCCGAGTTGCTGCTCGCGTTCACCGTCCAGCCGATCATGTTCGTGCTGCTGTTCCGGTACGTCTTCGGGGGAGCGATCCGTACCCCGGGGTACAGCTACGCAGACTTCCTGATCCCCGGCATCACCGTCCAGAACATCGCCTTCGGGGGTTTCGTGACCGCGATCGGGCTCAACGAGGACCTTCACAAGGGCATCATCGACCGCTTCCGTTCGCTGCCGATGGCCCGCGCCGCGGTGCTCGCCGGGCGGACCTCGGCCGACATCGTCACGAATCTGCTCTCGGCCGTGATCCTCGTGATCACCGGGCTCATCATCGGCTTCAGCTTCCACACCAGCGTCGGGGAGGTGCTGGCCGGCTTCGGCCTGCTGGTGTTCTTCGGCTACGCCTTCTCGTGGGTGTTCGCGTTCGTCGGGATGGTCGTCTCCTCGCCGGAGGCGGCCAACTCGGTGGGCTTCATCGCGATCTTCCCGCTGACGTTCATCTCCTCCGCCTTCGTGCCGGTCAGCTCGATGTCCGAACCGCTGCGGGCGTTCGCGGAAGTCAACCCCTTCACGATCATGGTGGACGCGCTGCGTGCCCTCTGGCTCGGGGCGCCTGCCGGGAACAACATCTGGGAGGCATTCCTGTGGGCGGCCGCGATCGTGGCCGTGTTCGCCCCCCTGGCGGTCGCCCGCTACCGCCGCGCGGCCACCGTCTGACCAGGCGCGCCCAGCCCTCCCGAGGCGGCCGCCCGCGCCGGGCCGTGGCGCGGGCGGAGATGGTGTTAGGTTCGTGCAGAACTGCGCAGAATCCGAGAAAGGAGCTCCTCCAGTGGCGCTGCAACTAGGCGATGAAGCACCCGACTTCGAGGCTGACACGACCGAGGGCCGGATCAAATTTCACGACTGGCTGGGGGACTCCTGGGGAGTCCTCTTCTCGCACCCGAAGGACTTCACGCCGGTGTGCACGACCGAGCTCGGCTATATGGCCAACGCGAAGCCGGAGTTCGACCGGCGGGGAGTGAAGATCATCGGCCTGTCGGTCGATGCGGCCAGCGACCACGAGCGCTGGGCGAAGGACATCGAGGAGACCCAAGGGACAGCGCCCAACTACCCGATCATCGCCGACCCCGACTTCCAGGTGGCGAAGGCCTACGGAATGCTCCCGGCGAGCACCAGCGGGGACGCGTCGGCCCGCACCCCGGCCGACAACCAGACCGTCCGCAACGTGTTCGTGATCGGGCCGGACAAGAAGATCAAGCTGATCCTCGTCTACCCGATGACCACCGGGCGCAACTTCGACGAGGTCCTGCGGGTCATCGACTCCCTGCAGCTGACCGCCAAGCACAAGGTCGCCACACCCGTCAACTGGCGTCCGGGTGAGGATGTGATCATCGCCGGATCGGTCTCCAACGATGAGGCCAAAGAGCGCTACCCCGAGGGCTGGAAGGAGCCCCGCCCCTACATCCGCATCGTGCCGGAACCGTCGGCGAAGTAGGGCCCGAAGCGCCTACGGGCTCGTCAAGAGGGCGAACACCGGCCAGCGGCCGGGTACCCCTTTGAGCTCGTGGAAGCCGAGGTCCTCGAACACGAAAGGGCCGCCGACGACGGTCCCGAACGAGGTCCCCGAGGCAAGCACCTGCCCGGGGGCCGCGAGGCCGGCGATGCGGGAGGCGATGTGGACGGCCATCCCGCCGACGTCGTCGCCGATCAGCTCGCACTCGCCGGTGTGGACCCCGATACGGACCTCGAGCTCCAGCTCGTGGACCGCGCGGTTGATCGCCAGCGCGCAGCGCAGGGCGTGCGAGGGGGGTCCCTCGAAGGTCGCCAGGAAGCCGTCGCCGACCGTCTTGACCTCGCGTCCGCCGAAGCGCCCGAGCTCGGTACGGACGATCGCGTCGTGTTGGGAGAGGAGGCTCCGCCAGCGGCCGTCGCCGAACTTCGCCGCCAGCGTGGTGGCGTCGACGATGTCCGTGAACATCACCGTCAGCAGGTCCCGTGCCGGGGCGGTGCCCGTTCGACCCCCGGTGAGGAACTCGGAGATCTCCTCGACGATCGCCTCGCTGTCGCCCAGGAACGGGAACGAGTCGATTCCGGTGAGCTCGACGTAGCGCGCGCCGGGGATGTTCTCGGCCAGGTAGCGGGAGTGGCGCACGTCCCACACCAGCTCCTGGGGTCGGTGCATCACGAGCGTGGGCACCGAGATCGTGGGCAGCAGCTCGCGCACGTCGAGCTCCGCGGTGGCTCTGGCGATCATCTGCGCCTCGCGGGGGCTGGCGGACAGGCGTTGGGTGCGGGCGAACCACGCCCGCAGCGTCGGGTCCCCGTCCATCGACGGCGCCAGCCGCGCGAGCAGCTGACTGTCCTGTTCCCCCCACGTGGAGGTGGCGAGGGCCGTTCCCTGTTCGCGCTGCTCGGTGGTCATGGCCCAGTCGTAGTCCGGGGCCCAGGACGTCCGCGCGACGGAGGCGTACATCACCAGGGCACCCACCCGCTGGGGGTGCTCCGCCGCCAGCTTGGCGCCGACGAGCCCGCCCAGCGCGTACGTGAACAGAGCCACCCGTTCGCTGCCGGCGGCGTCGAGCACCGCCAGCGCGTCGCGGGCCTCCTGCTCGAGCGTGTAGGTGTGGAGCGAGCGTTCCGAGAGGCCGGTGCCGCGGGTGTCGAACAGGATCAAGCGCGCGAACGCACCCAGTCGTTCGAGGAAGTGGCGGTTCGCCGGCGCCTCCCACAGCTGCTCGATCTGGGAGATCCACCCCGGCAGGAACAGCACGTCGAGCTGCCCCTCGCCCGCCACCTGGTAGGCGATCGAGGCGCCGTCGCTGTCGGCGTAGCGGGTTTCGGGCGGCATCAGTCGTCTTCGATCAGGGACCTGAAGGGCGCCGCCGGCTCGACGCTCGCTCCGGCCGCGTAGGCGCGGTCGGCCAGCCAGCGGTCGGAGGTCACGACCCGCACCGCCTGCGGTTCGCCGTCGGCCCGCAAGAGCCGCACGATCTCGTCGTCGGCGGAGTCACGGCGCGGCTTGGGGGCGTGGGTGACGACGATCACGGTCGAGCGGATCGGGGGAGAGGGGGGCTTCTCGAACACGACGGTGACGTCGGCTCCGCTCTCGGCGGACCAGCGCTCGAGCATGTCCACGAGCTTCGTCATCGCCGCGTGGCGGTCCCGCCACCAGGCGTCGGGCCGCGTCCCGATCACGTTCATGCCGTCCACCAGCCAGCGCACGGACCCCTGCCCTAGTTGCCGCTGGTCTCAGCGGAGCCACCGCCGACGGCCCGGGCGGCCTCCTCGAGGCGGTCGTCGCCCCAGAACAGCTGCCCGCCGACGGCCACCGTCGGGACCCCGATCACGCCGAGCTCGTGGGCGCCGTCAGTGGTGGCGCGCAGCTGTGCCTTGACGTCCGGGTCCTCGAGGGCCGCCTGGAGCTCCGCCGCGGGGATGCCCACGCGCGGCGCCCACCTGCGAGCAGCACCTCCCGGCGTTCGAGGTCGGCGCCCTCACGAAAGGCCGCGCGCATCGCCCCCAGCGCGAACTCGCGCAGCAGGCCGCGGCTGCCGGCGTAGGTCATTGCGCGGGCCACGTGGACGTCGTTGGTGGGCCACGCCTCGGGCCAGGAGATCGGGCCGAGGCCGTGTTCTGCGGCACGGCGCTCGCACTCGCCGATGTTCTCGCTCGCGGCGCTCGTCCAGGCCCCATGATTTGCGCCCCGCGGAGCGGAACAGGCCGCCGGCGAACACCGGCTCCCAGCGGGCCTCGGGCAGCAGCCCGCTGATGCGCTCGGCGGCGAACCACGAGTACGGCGACATGGCGGCGAAGAAGAACACCGGCGGCTGCCCGGACATGGCCCCATCTTTGCGTATCGGAGCGGCCGGCCGGCGCTGTGGCCGGTAGGGTGCTGTGGATGGGCGCCCGCGTGCTCATCCTGTCCTGGGAGTACCCGCCGGTGATCGAGGGCGGGCTCGCGCGCCACGTGCGCAAGCTCGCCGAGGCGCTGGTGCGCCAGGGGGTGGGCGTGGACGTCCTGACGCGCGGGGTGGGGGCGGGGCCCGAAGTCCAGAGCTATCCGGCGGGGGACGGGTCGGTGACCGTCCACCGCGTCCCCGAGCCCGGCTGGCCACGGGACCTCAATCGCTTCGTGGCCTGGGTGGAGCAGATGAACGAGGACATGTTGGCGGCCGGGGAGGCCCTCGCCCAGGAGCACTCCTACGAGCTGATCCACGGCCACGACTGGCTCGTGGCGAGGGCGGCGGCGGCGCTGGCGGACCGGCTCGAGGTGCCCTACGTGACCACGATCCACGCGACCGAGCACGGCCGCCACCAGGGCTGGGTGCAGGATCAGCCCCAGTCCCACATCCACGGGGTCGAGCTGTGGATGGCCCGGCAGGGCGGACGCGGTGATCGTGTGCTCCTACTACATGCGCGGGCACGTCGCCGACATATTCGGGATCGACGAGCGACGGGTATCGGTGATCCCCAACGGCGTCGATCCGACGGAACTGCGCCCATCCGGGGATCTGGCGGCGATGCGGGCGAGCTTCGCCGAGCCCGACGAGCGGCTCGTGCTGCTGGTCGGCCGGCTCGTCTACGAGAAGGGTTTCCAGCTCGCCCTTGACGCGCTTCCCGGTGTGATCGAGCGGGTCGGCAAGGTTCGCTTCCTGGTGGCCGGCAGCGGTACCCACGAGGCCGAGCTGCGCAGCCAGGCCGAGCGCCTGGGGCTCTCCGAGCACGGCACCTTCCTCGGCTGGATCGGCGACGACGTGCTGCACTCGCTGTACCGCATCAGCGACCTGTGCGTGGTGCCCTCGATCTATGAGCCCTTCGGGCTGGTGGCGCTCGAGGCGATGGCCTCGGGGTGCCCCTGCATCGTGGCCGACACCGGCGGCCTGCGCGAGGTCGTGCCGCACGGCGAGCGCGTCGGCCTGCGCTTCCACGGCGGGGACGCCGAGCACCTGGGTGTGATGATCGAACGCCTGCTCGTCGACGACGGGCTACGCGACCGGCTCGTGGCAGAGGCCTCCGAGCACGTCCTGCGCTTCGACTGGGAGGAGGTCGCGCAGCGGACCGCCGCGATCTACGATCGGTTCGCCAAGGTCGCCTACAGGGAGGGAGCTACGAGGGGCATGAGTGACTTGCTGCCGGGGATGATGCAGGACGACTTCCAGCTGACGCTGAACCACATCCGCCGTCGCATGCGGAGCGTGTAACCACGGGGCCGAGGTGGTGAGCGTGACCCCGCAGAAGACCGTCGAGCGCGTCAGCCACGCCGAGCTGGCCGAGCGCGTCGACCGCGCCGCCCACGCGCTCGCGGGCCTGGGCATAGAGCAGGGCGACCGTGTGGGGACCTTCGCCTGGAACAACCAGCGCCACTTCGAGCTCTACATGGCGATCCCGTGCACGGGGGCGGTCCTGCACACGCTCAACGTGCGGCTGTTCTCCGAGCAGCTGGTCTACATCATCAACCACGCCGAGGACCGGGTGATCTTCCTCGACGACGTGCTCGTGCCGCTGATGGAAGAACTGGCCCCCGAGCTGCAGTGCGTGGAGCACTACGTCGTGATCGGCGACGGCGACGCCGACGGGCTGCCCGGCGCGCTGCGCTACGAGGAGCTGCTGGCCGACGCGCGGCCCGAGCCGTTCGACTTCCCCGAGCTCGACGAGCGCCAGGCCGCGGCGCTGTGCTACACGAGCGGCACCACCGGCAACCCGAAGGGCGTGCTGTACTCGCACCGCTCGATCAGCATGCACTCGACCGCCACGCTGATGCGCGACGGCACCGGGCTGGCGCGCGAAGACCGGGTGCTGGCGGTCGTGCCGATGTTCCACGCCAACGCCTGGGGCCTGCCCTACGGGGCCGCGCTGGCGGGCTCTGACCTGATCCTGCCGGACCGCTTCCTGGACGCCGAATCGCTGGCCGCGCTGATCAACGCCGAGCGCCCCACCCTGATGGGCTGCGTGCCGACGATCTTCCAGGACCTGCTGCGCTACGCCGACGAGCATCCCGAGCTCGACCTGAGCTCGCTCAACAACGCCGCCTGTGGCAGGCTCGGCGGTGCCGCGGTCGCTGATGAAGGACTTCGAGGAGCGCCACGGGGTGCGCATGTTCCAGGCCTGGGGGATGACCGAGACCAGCCCCGTGGCGACCTACTCGCGCCCCCGCGAGGGCGAGCACGACGACACCTACTGGGACAACCGTGCCCGCCAGGGCATACCGCTGCCGTGGGTGGAGCTGCGCCTGATCGACGACGACGGCCGCGAGGTTCCCGTGGGACGGAGAGTCGACCGGTGAGATCCAGGTGAGCGGCCCGTGGGTGGCCTCCGGCTACTTCCGGGAAGGCGCCACGGCCGGACAAATTCGACCGTGGATGGCTGCGCACGGGCGACATCGCGGCGGTGGACGAGAACGCGTCGGTCCAGATCACCGACCGCTCCAAGGACGTGATCAAGTCCGGCGGCGAGTGGATCTCCTCGGTGGAGCTCGAGAACGAGGTCATGGCCCACCCCGACGTGATCGAGGCCGCCGTGATCGCCAAGCCCGACGAGCGCTGGGCCGAGCGCCCGCTGTGCTGCGTGGTGCTGCGGGAGGGCTCCGACGTGGGCGCCGAGGAGCTGCTGGAGCACCTGCGCGGGAGGGTGGCGAAATGGTGGCTGCCGGACGAGTTCGCGTTCATCGATGAGGTGCCGAAGACGAGCGTCGGCAAGTTCGACAAGAAGGTCCTTCGCAGCCGGCTGCACAGGGGGAGCTGCAGGGCCGAGTGACCGCCTGAGTAGCCTGCAGCGCCATGCGCCGCCCGCGCCTTGCGCCCAAGCTGCGGTTGCCGGAGCCACGATGGGGTCGTGGTCGGTCGGCGGCTGCTGGTGCTCGCCACGGGGCTGCTGG
Organism: uncultured Solirubrobacteraceae bacterium; assembly: GCA_963846255.1. Lineage (GTDB taxonomy): Bacteria > Actinomycetota > Thermoleophilia > Solirubrobacterales > Solirubrobacteraceae > Palsa-744. The sequence goes on along the minus strand of CAWJVE010000002.1, from coordinate 1,095,320 downwards.
CGGCGCTGCCGGTGATCAGCTCGACGGTGAAAGCCGAGCAGGCGGGATGGATCCCGGCGGGAGACGACGGCATCATCGCCACCCGCGGTTGGGACGTCCTGACCTCCCACTACCCCGCTCGTGGGCCAGTACTCCGAGGCGGGGCTTGTGGTCCACGGCCAGGTGATGCACAGCCCGGGGCCGATGCTCTACTGGCTGTTGGCGCTGCCGGCCCGCTACAGCAGCGTGGCAGCCTGGCGGTGACGATGTGCGTGCTCAACACGCTCGCGATCGTCGATCTGCGTGGCGCTCGCCCGCCGCCGGGGCGGGTTCGTGCTGATGTTCGCGGCCGCCTTCGGGATCTCGCTGATGTGCCAGTCGCTGCCGGGCGAGGCCCTGCACGACATCTGGAACCCGGCCGCCGCCCTGTTCCCTTCCTGGCGCTGCTGTTCGTCGGCTGGTCGCTGGCCTGCGGGGAATATCGCCTGCTCCCGCTGGCCGCCCTGCTGAGCCTCGTTCGTGCTGCAGACCCACCTCATGTACCTGGCGCCGACGCTGGTCGTGCTGGGGCTGTCGGCCTGGGGGGCTCGTCGCTGGGGCTGGTCTCGTGTCGCCTGCGTTCGCGCCGCCGTGCCCTCTCGACGGCGGGGCCGATGCCGAGAACGCCGCGCCGAGGTCGCCGCCGCGGCCGCCGCGGCGAGCCGCCCGGCCCGCCGGGGCGGGTCTGGCCGTGGGCGCTGGCGGCCGTGGTGGTGGTGTGCGGGTGCTGGACGGCGCCGGTCATCAACCAGCTGCGGGAATCAGCCCCGGCAACTTCACGATGATCGCCCGCACGGTGGAGCACCGCGGGCACACCCTCGGGACCACGACCGGCTGGCACGCGCTTGTGCGGGCGGTGGGGGAGCGGCCCTGGTGGCTGTACGTCCCGGCCAGCGAGTGGGAGCGAAAGCTCGACGTCCTGCACATGCCGAGCTCGGCACAGCACGACTCCGCGCTGGCGGTGCTGGCCGCGCTGGCAGCGGTGCTGCTCCTCGGCGCCGCTGCGCCGCCGCTGGGACCTCTGCGCCGCGGCCCTGATCTCGCTCGGGCTGTGTGCGGCGATGGTGGAGCAGGTGGCCAACAACCCCGCCTCACAGCTGCTCGCGGAAACCCTCGGCTACACCCTGTGGTGGGGCTCGGAGCTGGGGTTCTGGGTGTGGCTGGTGCTGTTCTGGGCGCTGTGGCTGGGTCTCGGCGGGCTCGCCGGGGTGCTGCTCGCCCGCACCTCGGTCGGAGGGCGCTGCGCGGCGCGTGGAGCGGCTGGAGCGGCGGATGGAAGGGAGCGGCGGCCGGCCTGCCGCTGGCCCTCGCCGGGCTCGCGGGCCTGGCGCTCGTGGGAGCGTCGGTAAGCCGCGAAGAGCGGCCGGACTCGCACGTCTACGAGTACCGTGCGGCGGCCGCCATGGCAGCGGCGTTGGAGCGGGTGCTGCCGGCGCGTGAGGGCGTCGACTACTCCTTCGGGGCGCTCGACCTCGGGACCCAGCCGATGGAGCCCGCGATCCGCTTCCTGCTGGTGCGCCACGGCGACCGCGTGATGGCCCCGGGCTCATTTCCCCGCCTGGGCACCTACTACGAGCTGCGGCGGGCATCCCGTACCAGTGGGTCGTCTACCTCAGCGACGGAACCCGCCCCGCGGCCCACATGCGCCTCGTCTCACGGGTCGCCTTCCGCAGCCCCTGGGGCGAGGAGGTCTTAGCGCCTGGGTTCGCCGTGCAACCGGTGCCGCGCGCGTGCGCTCGGCACCGGCGGGACCCTATTCGAGGGTCATGTAGCCTTCCCAGGTGCCTCCGTTTTCGGAGGAGTAATTCTTGCCCAGCAGGATGTTGTTTTCGCCGTGCGGGCCGCAGATCGCAGGGAGCGTCGCTTTGCCCTGGTAGACGGATTCGCTCGACTGGCTGGCGCTCGGGAACCATTCGTTGCTGAAGATCGGCACTTCGTAGGTCTTCGCCGGGAGGTTGATTTCGAGCAGTTCTTTCAGCGGCGTTTCGCCTTTTTCGCAGGCCACGTGGCGGAAGATGATGCGGCCTTCGGCGAACTTGACGACCCACGGTTTCGAGTTGGTGTTGAAGTCGATGCGGAAGTCCCAGCCGCCCTTGATTTCGGTACCCGGTTTGAGCCGCTGTTCGCCTTCCATCGCCTGCGGGCCGAAGCTGATCTGTTTGCCGCACACGATGTTGCCGGTGTAGCTCCAGTTGCCGGGGCTGCCGCCGGCGCTGTAGTGCCAGCGCCCGTCGACCTCGTAGGGCGTCTTTTTGCAAGAAGCCGGGACGGTGACTTCGACCTTGTTGGAGGTCTTTTTGCCGGTGCTTTCCGAGCCGGTGATCGAGGCTTCGTTGGTGAACGAGCCTTTCGTCTGGTCGCCGGTGGTGATCACGTGGCTGCACGTGTAGGTGGCCGATTCACCCGGTTTGAGGGCGCCGCTCGGGCCGCCCGCCAGGGTGCCGGCGTCGCAGTGTTCGTCGGCGAAGCCCGAGAAGGTCAGCGACACGTTGCCGGTGTTCTTGATCACGATCGCGTATTCGACCGTCTGCCCGACCGTCACCGCGCGGGTTTCGCTGCCGTAGCTTTCGGCGCCGATGCGCTGGAGCTTTTCGATCGAGTAGTTCGCTTCGGGTTTGACGTTGACCGTGACTTTGTTGGAGGTCTTGTTGCCGGCGCCTTCGCCGTTTTCAATCGAGGCTTCGTTGGAGTAGCTGCCGGTGCTCGCCAGCGCGTGTTCGCAGGTGAAGGCCTCTTCTTTGCCGTTGGCCAGTTCGGTGGCGCCGGACGGCGAGATGTTTTCGCAGGCAGTGTCTTTGAGGGCGGCGAATTTGAGAGCCACGTTGCCGGTGTTCTTGACGATCACCTTGTATTCGACCTTCTGGCCGTATTTGCCGCTGAGTTCGTTTTTGGTGTAGGCGCTTTCGCCGCTCAGCCGCTGGAGCTTTTCGATCGTGTAGGCCGGTTTCGTCGGGATTTTGACCGTCACTTTGTTGGACGTCTTGGACCCGGTGCCTTCGTTGCCTTCGATCGAGGCTTCGTTGGTGTAGGAGCCGGCGGTGATCAGCGTGTGACTGCAGGTGAAGCTCTCTTCTTTGCCCGCCGCCAGTTCGGTGGTGCTGCTCGGCAGGATGCCTTCACAGCCGCTGTCTTTCAGGGCACTGAATTTGAGCCCGATGTTGCCGGTGTTCTTGACCACGATCAGGTAGCTCATGCTCTGTCCGACTTCAGCGCTTTTTTCAGCGGTCGAGTACGAGCTTTCGCCCGATATCTTCTGCTGCTTTTCGATCGTGAAGGACGGTTTCGCGGTGACTTTGACGGTCACCTTGTTGGTCGTCTGGGTGCCGACGCCGCAGGCTTCGATCGAGGCTTCGTTGGAGTAGGTCCCGACGGAGGTCAGCGTGTGCGTGCAGGTGAAGGTCTCTTCTTTGCCCGGCGCGAGTTCGGTCTCACCCGACGGGCTGATGCTCGAGCAGGCCGTGTCTTTGAGCTCGCCGTAGAGGATCGACACGTTACCGGTGTTCTTGACCGTGATCTTGTATTCGACGACCTGTCCGACTTCCCCGCTCAGTTCGGAGCTCGTGTAGGAGCTTTCGCCTTTGATCCGCTGTTCCTTGGCGATCGTGTAGGCGGCTTTGGTCGAGACTTTCGCGGTGACCTTGTTGGACACGCGGGTGCCGGTGCCTTCGTTGCCTTCGATCGAGGCTTCGTTGGAGTAGGTCCCGGTGTTGATCAGGCCGTGGGTGCAGGTGAAGGCCTCTTCGCTGCCGGCGGCGAGTTCGGTGGCGCCGGAGGGAGTGATGCCTTCGCAGCCGGTGTCTTTGAGGGCGGCGAATTTGATCGTCACGTTGCCGGTGTTCTTGACGATCACCTTGTATTCCATCGTCTGGCCGCCCTGGGCGCTCCGTTCGGCGCTCGTGTAGGAGCTTTCGCCGTTGACCCGTTGCTGCTTTTCGATCGTGAAGTTCGGTTCGGCGTTGACTTTGGCGACCACTTTGTTGGACGTCTTCGTGCCGGCGCCTTCGCCTTCGATCGAGGCTTCGTTGGTGTAGGAGCCGACCGCCGACAGTTTGTGGGTGCAGGTGAAGGACTCTTCTTTGCCGACGGCCAGTTCGGTCGCGCCGGACGGGGTGACGCCTTCGCAGGCGGTGTCTTTGAGGGCGGCGAATTTGATCGTGACGTTGCCGGTGTTCTTGACGATGACCTTGTATTCGACGACCTGGCCGAGTTTGCCGGTCCGTTCGGTGTTGGTGTAGGAGGCTTCGCCGGCGATCTTCTGTTCCTTGGCGATCGTGAAGTTCGGTTCGGCGTTGACTTTGGCGGTGACTTTGTTGGAGGTCTTGGTGCCGGTGCCTTCGTTGCCTTCGATCGAGGCTTCGTTGGTGGAGGTGCCGACGGCCAGTTTGTGCGTGCAGGTGAAGCTCTCTTCGGCGCCGGGCGCGAGTTCGGTCGCACCGGACGGGGAGAGGCCTTCGCAGCTGCTGTCTTTCAGGGCGCCGAATTTGAGCGGCACGTTGCCGGTGTTCTTGACGACGATCTTGTATTCGATCACCTGGCCGGAGGTGCCGGTCTTTTCAGCCACGCCGTAGGACGATTCGCCTGCCAGGCGCTGGAGCTTTTCGATCGCGTATGACGGTTCCGCGGCGACCGCGGCGGTGACCTTGTTGGAGGTCTTGGTGCCGGTGCCTTCGTTGCCTTCGATCGAGGCTTCGTTGCTGTAGTTGCCGACGCCCGCGAGTTTGTGGCTGCAGGTGAAGGTCTCTTCGGCGCCGGCGGCGAGTTCGGTCGTGCCGGACGGGGAGATGCCTTCGCAGCCGGTGTCTTTCAGGGCGCTGAATTTGATCGCGACGTTGCCGGTGTTGCGGACGATCACCTTGTATTCGACCGTCTGGCCTACTTTGCCGGACTTTTCAGAGCTGCTGAAGCTGCCTTCGGCGTTGACCCGCTGCTGCTTTTCGATCGTGTAGGACGGTTCGGCGTTGACTTTGGCGGTGACTTTGTTGGAGGTCTTGCTGCCGGTGCCTTCGTTGCCTTCGATCGAGGCTTCGTTGCTGTAGGAGCCGAGCCCGGACAGTTTGTGCGTGCAGGTGAAGGCCTCTTCGGCGCCGGCCGCGAGTTCGGTCGTCCCGGACGGGGCGACACCTTCGCAGGCGGTGTCTTTGAGGGCGCCGAATTTGAGCGGCACGTTGCCGGTGTTCTTGACGACGACCTTGTATTCGACCTTCTGGCCGGTTTTGCCGGTCTTTTCGGCGCTGGCGTAGGTGGCTTCGCCTTCGATCTTCTGTTCCTTGGCGATCGTGAAGGACGGTTCGGCCGGGATTTTGGTCGTGGCTTTGTTGGAGGTCTTGGTGCCGGTGCCTTCGTTGCCTTCGATGGAGGCTTCGTTGGTGTAGGTGCCGACCGCGGCGAGGGTGTGGGTGCAGGTGAAGAACTCTTCGCCGCCCGCCAGGACTTCGGTCGTGCCCGAAGGCGACAGGCCGGTGCAGCCGGTGTCTTTCATGGCGGCGAATTTGAGTGCCACGTTGCCGGTGTTGCGGACGATGATCTTGTATTCGACGACCTGGCCGACTTTGCCGGTGTGTTCGGCGGAGGTGTAGGTGCCTTCGCCGGCGATCCGCTGCTGCTTCTCGATGATGTAGGACGGTTCGGCCGGGACTTTGGCGACCACTTTGTTGGAGGTCTTTTTGCCCGTGCCTTCGTTGCCTTCGATGGAGGCTTCGTTGCTGTAGCCGCCGACCGCCGAGAGCGAGTGCGTGCAGGTGAAGGTCTCTTCTTCGCCGGCTTTCAGTTCGGTGGCGCCGGGCGGCGTGACGCCGGTGCAGCCGGTGTCCGTCAGGGCGCTGAATTTGATCGTGACGTTGCCTGTGTTCTTGACGTTGATCCTGTATTCGACGGTCTGGCCGATTTTGCCGGACACTTCGCCGCTCCCGAAGGTGCCTTCGCCGTTCACGCGCTGCTGCTTTTCGATCGTGTAGGACGGTTCGGCGTTGACTTTGGCGACCACTTTGTTGGAGGTCTTGGTGCCGGTGCCTTCGTTGCCTTCGATCGAGGCTTCGTTGGTGTAGGAGCCGACCGAGCCGAGTTTATGGGTGCACGTGAAGGACTCTTCTTCGCCGACTTTGAGTTCGGTGGCGCCGGACGGGGTGATGCCTTCGCAGCCCGTGTCTTTGAGGGCGCTGAGTTTGAGCGCCACGTTGCCGGTGTTCTTGACGACGACCTTGTATTCGACGGTCTGGCCGAGTTTGCCGGTTGCTTCGCTCGTGCCGAAGGTCCCTTCGCCGGCGATCTTCTGAAGCTTTTCGATCGTGAAGGAGGGTTCGGAGGCGACTTTGGCGACCACTTTGTTGGAGGTCTTGGTGCCGGTGCCTTCGTTGCCTTCGATGGAGGCTTCGTTGGTGTAGGAGCCGACCGCCAGCGTGTGGCTGCACGTGAAGCCCTCTTCGGCGCCGGCGGCGAGTTCGGTCGTGCCGGACGGGGTGACGCCTTCGCAGGCGGTGTCTTTGAGGGCGCCGAATTTGATCGTGACGTTGCCGGTGTTCTTGACGACGACCTTGTATTCGACGGTCTGGCCCAGTTTGCCGGTCTTTTCAGTCGTCGCGTAGGTGCCTTCGCCCTGGATCTTCTGCTGCTTTTCGATCGTGAAGGAGGGTTCGGCGTTGACTTTGGCGGTCACTTTGTTGGAGGTCTTGGTGCCGGTGCCTTCGTTGCCTTCGATGGAGGCTTCGTTGGTGTAGGAGCCGACCGCGAGCGTGTGGCTGCACGTGAAGCTCTCTTCGGCGCCGGCGGCGAGTTCGGTCGTGCCGGACGGGGTGATGCCTTCGCAGCCGGTGTCTTTGAGGGCGGCGAATTTGATCGTGACGTTGCCGGTGTTCTTGACGACGACCTTGTATTCGACTTTCTGGCCCAGTTTGCCGCTGAGTTCGCTGGTGCCAAAGCTCCCTTCGCCGGCGATCTTCTGCTGCTTTTCGATCGTGTAGGAGGGTTCGGAGGGGACTTTGGTGATGGCTTTGTTGGACGTCTTGGTGCCGGTGCCTTCGTTGCCTTCGATCGAGGCTTCGTTGGTGTAGGTGCCAACGGCAAGTTTGTGCGTGCAGGTGAAGAACTCTTCTGAGGCGGCGCCCGCGTTCGCCGGAAGTTCGGTGGTGCCGGTCGGGGTGAGGCCTTCGCAGCCGGTGTCTTTCATGGCGGCGAATTTGAGGGCCACGTTGCCGGTGTTGCGGACGATGATCTTGTATTCGACCGTCTGGCCGAGTTTGCCAGTGTGTTCGGCCGAGGTGTAGGTGCCTTCGCCCGCGATCCGCTGCTGCTTCTCGATGATGAAGTTGGGTTCGGAGGCGACTTTGGCGACCACTTTGTTGGAGGTCTTGGTGCCGGTGCCTTCGTTGCCTTCGATCGAGGCTTCGTTGGTGTAGGTACCCGACCGCAGCGTGTGGGTGCAGGTGAAGCTCTCTTCGGCGCCCGGTTCGAGTTCGGTGGTGCCGGACGGCGAGACCCCGGTGCAGCCGGTGTCTTTCAGCGCGCCGAATTTCAGTTTCACGTTGCCGGTGTTCTTGACGACGATCTTGTATTCGGCCTTCTGGTTCAGTTTGCCGGTGACTTCACCGGTGGTGTAGGAAGCTTCGCCTTCGATCTTCTGCTGCTTTGTGATCGTGTAGGAGGGTTCGGCCGGGGCTTTCGCGACCACTTTGTTCGAGGTCTTTTTGCCGCTGCCTTCGTTGCCTTCGATCGAGGCTTCGTTGGTCGTCGTGCCCACGGCCAGCACGTGGCTGCAGGTGAAGGACTCTTCGGCTTTGACGGCCAGTTCGGTCGAGCCGGACGGGGTGATGCCGGTGCAGCCGGAGTCTGTCAGGGCGGTGAATTTGAGCGGCACGTTGCCGGTGTTCTTGACGGTGATGTCGTATTCGACCGTCTGGCCGGATTTGCCGGTCAGTTCGCCCGCGCCGTAGGTGAGTTCGCCCTGGAGGCGCTGCTGCTTTTCGATCGTGTAGGACGGTTCCGCGGGGACTTTCGCTTTGACTTTGTTGGAGGTCTTGGTGCCGGTGCCTTCGTTGCCTTCGATCGAGGCTTCGTTGGTGTAGGTGCCGACGGCCAGTTTGTGGCTGCACGTGAAGCTCTCGGCTTTCCCGACCGCCAGTTCGGTGGCGCCGGGCGGCGTGACGCCTTCGCAGCCGGTGTCGGTCAGGGCGCCGAATTTGAGCGGGACGTTCCCGGTGTTGGTGACGACGACCTTGTATTCGACCGTCTGGCCGAGCGCGCCGGTGATTTCGCTCGTCGTGTAGGTGGGTTCGCCTTCGATCCGCTGGAACTTTTCGATCGAGAAGGTCGGTTCGGAGGCGACGGTCGTCGTGACTTTGTTGGAGGTCTCTTTGCCGGTGCCTTCGTTGCCTTCGATCGAGGCTTCGTTGTTGTTGGCGCCGACCGCCAGTGTGTGGGCGCACGTGAAGGACTCTTCGGCGCCGGGTTCAAGTTCGGTCGCACCGGAGGGGCTGACGCCTTCGCAGCCGGTGTCTTTGAGCGCGCTGAATTTCAGTTTCAGGTTGCCGGTGTTCTTGACGACGATCTTGTATTCGACTTTCTGCCCGGCTTTGCCGGACTTGGCGGATGAGACGTACGTGGGTTCGCCTTCGATCCGCTGAAGCTTTTCGATCGTGAAGCCGGGTTCGGAGGGGACTTTGGCGGTGACTTTGTTGGACGTCTTTTTGCCGGTGCCTTCGTTGCCTTCGATCGAGGCTTCGTTGGTGTAGCTCCCAACCGCGAGTTTGTGGGTGCAGGTGAAGGACTCTTCTTCGCCGACGGCGAGTTCGGTCGCGCCGGCCGGGGTGATGCCTTCGCAGTTGGCGTCCGTCAACGCGCCGAATTTGAGCGTCAGGTTGCCGGTGTTCTTGACCGTGACCTTGTATTCGACGACCTGGCCGAGGGTGCCGGTGAGTTCGCTGGCACCGTAGTTGGCTTCGCCTTTGAGGCGCTGCTGCTTGCTGATCGTGTAGGACGGTTCGGCGTTGACTTTGGCGGTGACTTTGTTGGAGGTCTTGGTGCCGGCGCCTTCGTTGCCTTCGATCGAGGCTTCGTTGCTGTAGCTGCCGACGGCGAGCACGTGGCTGCACGTGAAGGACTCTTCTTCGCCTACGGCGACTTCGGTCGCGCCGGACGGGGTGATGCCTTCGCAGGCGCTGTCTTTCAGGGCGCCGAATTTGAGCGGCACGTTGCCGGTGTTCTTGACGGTGATCTTGTATTCGACCGTCTGGCCGAGGACGCCGGTGACTTCGCCGGGCCCGTAGTTGGCTTCGCCTTTGAGACGCTGCTGCTTGACGATCGAGAAGGACGGTTCGGCCGGAACTTTGGCGGTGACTTTGTTGGAGGTCTTGGTGCCGGTGCCTTCGTTGCCTTCGATCGAGGCTTCGTTGGTGGCGGTGCCCACCGCGAGCACGTGGGTGCAGGTGAAGGACTCTTCGGCGCCGACGGCGAGTTCGGTGGCGCCGGACGGGGTGATGCCTTCGCAGGTGCTGTCTTTCAGGGCGCCGAATTTGAGCGGCAGGTTGCCGGTGTTCTTGACGGTGACCTTGTATTCGACGGTCTGGCCGAGTTTGCCCGTCACTTCGCCCGTGCCGTAGTTGGCTTCGCCTTTGATCCGCTGCTGCTTTTCGATCGTGTAGGACGGTTCGGCGGTGACTTTGGCGGTCACTTTCGAGGTCTTGGTGCCGGTTTCTTCGTTGCCTTCGATGGAGGCTTCGTTGGTGTAGGTGCCGACGGCGAGCACGTGGGTGCAGGTGAAGGACTCTTCTTTGCCGACGGCGAGTTCGGTGGCGCCGGACGGGGTCAGGCCTTCGCAACCGGTGTCTTTGAGGGCGGTGAATTTGAGTTTCAGGTTGCCGGTGTTCTTGACGACGATCTTGTATTCGACGGTCTGGCCGAGTTTGCCGGCCAGTTCGTTGGTGGTGTAGGAGCCTTCGCCGGCGATCCGCTGCTGCTTTTCGATCGAGTAGGACGGTTCGGCAACCACTTTGACGGTCACTTTGGAGCTCTTCGTGCCGGTGCCTTCGTTGCCTTCGATGGAGGCTTCGTTGGTGTAGGTGCCGACCGCCAGCACGTGGGTGCAGGTGAAGGACTCTTCTTTGCCGACGGCGAGTTCGGTGGCGCCGCTCGGGGTCAGGCCTTCGCAGCCGGTGTCTTTCAGGGCGCCGAATTTGAGCGGCACGTTGCCGGTGTTCTTGACGACGATCTTGTATTCGACGGTCTGGCCGAGTTTGCCCGTGAGTTCGCCGGTGCCGTAGTTTGCTTCGCCTTTGATCCGCTGCTGCTTTTCGATCGTGTAGGACGGTTCGGCGGCGACTTTGACGGTCACTTTGGAGCTCTTCGTGCCGGTGCCTTCGTTGCCTTCGATGGAGGCTTCGTTGGTCGTGGTGCCGACGGCCAGCACGTGGGTGCAGGTGAATGCCTCTTCTTCGCCGACGTTCAGTTCGGTGGTGCCGGTCGGGGTGAGGCCTTCGCAACCGGTGTCTTTGAGGGCGGTGAATTTGAGTTTCAGGTTGCCGGTGTTCTTGACGACGATCTTGTATTCGACCGTCTGGCCGAGTTTGCCGCTCAGTTCGCCGGAGCCGTACGTGCCTTCGCCGGCGATCCGCTGCTGCTTTTCGATCGAGAAGGCCGGTTCAGCGGCGACTTTCGCAGTGACTTTGTTGGATGTCTGTTTGCCGGTGCCTTCGTTACCTTCGATGGAAGCTTCGTTGGTGGTGGTCCCTACTGCGAGCACGTGGCTGCAGGTGAAGGACTCTTCCGCGCCGACGGCGAGTTCGGTGGCGCCGGACGGGCTGATGCCTTCGCAGCCGGCGTCTTTCAGGGCTCCGAATTTGAGCGCGATGTTGCCGGTGTTCTTGACCGTGATCCTGTATTCGGCGGTCTGGCCGAGTTTGCCCGTGAGTTCGCCGTTGCCGTAGTTGGCTTCGCCTTTGAGGCGCTGCTGCTTTTCGATCGTGAAGGACGCTTTCATCGGGATTTTGACGACTACTTTGTTGGAGGTCTTGGTCCCGCCTTCGTTGGGTTCGATCGAGGCTTCGTTGGTGTAGGTGCCGAGCGAGCCCAGGACGTGCGAGCACAGGAACGTCTCGCCGGTCCCGACGATGAGTTCGGTGGCGCCCGACGGGGTGATGCCTTCGCAGCCGGCGTCTTTCAGGGGCGCAAATTTCAGCGGCACGTTGCCGGTGTTGTTGACGATGATCTGGTATTCGACCGTTTCGCCGATTTCGGCGGTCAGTTCGGAGACCGTGAAGAACGGTTCGCCGGCGATCCGCTGCTGCTTTTCGATCGTGTAGGCCGGGTTGGCAGGGACTTTCACGACCACCGGGTTGGAGGTCTTGGTCCCGCCTTCGTTGCCTTCGATCGTGGCTTCGTTGGTGGCGGTGCCGACAGCCAGCACGTGGGTGCAGGTGAAGGTCTCTTCTTCGAGCGATTTAAGTTCGGTGGCGCCGGAGGGAGTCAGGCCTTCGCAGCCGGTGTCTTTGAGGGCAGCGAATTTGAGGGTGACGTTGCCCGTGTTCTTGACGGTGACCTTGTATTCGACGGTCTGGCCGAGTTTGCCCGTTTTTTCAGCCGTGCTGTAGTTGGCTTCGCCTTTGAGGCGCTGCTGCTTTTCGATCGTGTAGGACGGTTCTGACGGGACTTCGACCGTGACTTCGTTCGATTTGCCTTTGATCGGGTCGTTGGCTTCGATCGACGCCGAGTTGTGGTATTTGCCGACGGCGGTGAGGACGTGCGTGCAGGTGAACGTCTCTTCTTTACCGAGACCCAGTTCGGTCGTCCCAGAGGGTGTGATGCCTTCGCAGTTGGGGTCTTCCAGCGGCGTGAAGGTCAGCGGCATGTTGCCGGTGTTCTTGACGACGATCTTGTATTCGACCGTCTGACCGATTTTGCCTTTCAGTTCAGAGACCGTGTAGTTGGCTTCGCCTTTGAGGCGCTGGAGCTTTTCGATCGTGAATTCGGGGTTTTCGGGGATGTTGACCACGACGGTGTTGGAGCTGTGCGTGATCGGCAGGCCGTCTTCGGCCGGCGGGTCGCCTTCGACGGAGGCCTGGTTGCTGTAGGTGCCGGCGGCGGTGAGGGCGTGTTCGCACGTGTAGGTGGCCGATTCGCCAGGGGCCAGCGCTTTGGTGGGCCCGCCTTTGATGTTGGTGCAGTTGGCGTCGGTGAAGTTGGCGAACGTCAGCGGCACGTTGCCGGTGTTCTTGACGACCACCTCGTAGTCGGCGGTCTGGCCGACTTCGGCCGTGTGTTCGGCCGCCGTGAAGCTGCCTTCGCCGGCGATCTTCTCGAGCTTTTCGATCGTGAAGGAGGGTTCGGCGGCAACCGTGATGGTGACTTTGTTCGAGGTCTCCGAGCCGGTGCCTTCGTTGCCGGTGATCGAGGCTTCGTTGGTGTAGCTGCCGACGCCGAGGACGTGGCTGCAGGTGAAGGTCTCTTCTGCGCCGATCGCGAGTTCAGTGGCGCCGGAGGGCGAGATGCCTTCGCAGCCGGTGTCTTTCAGCGCCGTGAATTTGAGCGGCTGGTTGCCGGTGTTGTTGACGATCACCTCATATTCGGCCGTCTCGCCGACTTCGCCCGTGAGGGTGCCCGTCGTGTACGGACCTGCCCCGCCCAGGCGCTGGCGCTTTTCGACCGTGAAGGACGGCGCGGATGCGCTTTTGGCGACCACGGGGTTGGAGGTCTTCGTGCCGGTGCTGTTGCTGCCTTCGATCGAGGCTTCGTTGGTGTAGGAGCCTGCGTTGCCGAGCACGTGGGAGCAAGTAAAGGTCTCTTCGGCCGCGGGCGCGAGTTCGGTGGGCCCGGACGGTGTGACGCCTTCGCAGTTGGCATCTTTGAGGGCGCCGAATTTGAGCGCCGCGTTGCCCGTGTTCTTGACGACGATCTCGTATTCGACCGTCTGGCCGGTTTTGCCGGTGACTTCGCTTTTGGTGAAGTTGGCTTCGCCCTGGACGCGCTGGAGCTTTTCGATCGAGTAGCTGGCTTCTTCGGTGACCGAGACCGTCACCTTGTTGGACGTTTTGGTGCCGGCGCCTTCGTTGCCTTCGATCGAGGCTTCATTGCTGTAGGGCCCCACTGCGGCGAGCGTGTGGGTACAGGAGAAGGTGGTTTCGGCGCCGGGCGCGAGTTCACTGGCGCCGCCGGTGATGAGTTCGCAGTTGGCGTCGGTGAGGGTGCCGAATTTGAGCGCCACGTTGCCGGTGTTCTTGACGACCACGTGGTATTCGACGGCCTGTCCGATTTTGGCGCCGGTGATTTCGGATTTCGTGAACGAACCGACGCCCGCGACGCGCTGGAGCTTTTCGATCGTGAAGGTCGCTTTTTTGGGAACGTTGACTTCGACCTTGTTGGAGCTTTCCGTCAGCGGGAAGCCGAAGCCCATCGGCGGTGTGCCCGTGACCGTCGCCTGGTTGGCGTATTTGCCGACGGTGTTGGAGGTGTGTTCACACGTGTAGGTGGCCGATTCGCCCGGTTTCAGTTCGGCTTCGCCGGGGCCGCCTTTGATGTTTTCGCAGTTGCCGTCGATCAGTTCGCCGAATTTCAGGTTTACGTTGCCCGTGTTTTTGACGATGACCTTGTAGTCGACGACTTTGCCGAGTTCGGTCGTGAGTTCGCTTTTGGTGTAGCTCGCTTCGCCGGCGATCTTCTGTTCCTTGACGAGCGAGAAATGCGGTTCCGCGGGAACGTTGACCTTGACCGTATTCGAGCTCTCTTTGCCGACTTTCTGGTTCGCTTCGATCGACGCTTCGTTCGTATAGAGCCCGAGCGCGGTGATCGGGTGTTCACAGGAGATGGTGGCGCCTTCGCCCGGCTGCAGTTCTTTGGTCGGGACGTTTTTGACTTTTTCGCAGTTGGCATCCACGAAGTTCGAGAACAGCAGCGGCAGGGTGCCGTTGTTTTTGAGGACGATGTGGTATTCGATCGTCTGCCCGACTTTGCCCTGCAGTTCGGCGCTCGTGTAGGCCACTTCGCCGCTGAGGCGTTGTTCCTTTTCGATCGTGAAGGAGCCGGTGCCTTCGCCGGGGCATTCTTTTTCTTCCTTCTTGGTGCCGCTCTCGCCCGTGACTTCGTTCGTGTTCCAGGTGGCGCCCGCCTGGATCAGGACCTTGCCGGTGACGGGTATCTCGACCGGGACGTGGGTCTCGGCGATCGAGCCGTAGAAGTTCGTCGCGGCTTTGTAGTTATTGATGACTTTCCCGTTGACCTTGACCTTCGGGTGCACGCCGTTCGTGACGCCTTCGGGGAAGCCGAGGAAGAGGTACGTGACCTGGGTGCACGAGATGTGGATGATCACGTGCTGGGGGGAGGTCTGGCGGGCGGCCTGGGCCTCAGTGGCGACGGTGGCGCCGACCGCCACGACGAGGGCGATCAGGAGCGTGAGTACCCAGGTGCGCGGGCGCACATGGCGCTGCGAGGGCCGGGAGGATCCGGCATGGGGACGCGGTTTCGCGCCGGAAGCGCCCAGCAACCGACGAACCCGTGCCCCAAATCGACGTTCCATGCCGCCCCCTCGCCCCATTTAGTCCTTTCGGGATGATCCCCATCCTCAGCGGGTTCCGTGGTCGAGTTCGGACACCGCACCGCCTTCCGACCAGCTCAGAGGGCGGCGCGTGAATCGTAGGGGAACGGCAACACTCCCGTCAAGGGGCAATTTTGTCGCAGTTTGCGGAGGTTTGCCGATCCGCCTCCCGGGGGAGCACGGGTAGCATCCGCGCCGGGAAGCCCGACGAGCGATGCCGCCAGACCCCCAACCCGTCCGCAGGTCCAACCCCTCCGGGCACCTCGAGATCGGGATCCGAACGACCGGGGAGCAGTCCACGGTCACGCTCGCGGGAGAGCTCGACATCGCGGCGGCTCCCGAGGTCATCAAGCTGATGGGAGGCGTCGTCGAGGGATCGACGGCGGTCCTGCTCGACATCGAGGCCGTCACGTTCATGGACTCGGCCGGCCTGCGCTGCGTGCTGGTGTGCGAGCGCCTCTGCCGCGATGCGGGCATCGCCTTCGCGCTGACCCCGGGATCCCCGCGCATACGGCGGCTGTTCGCGGTCGCGGGCCTGCTCGACTGGCTGCCCGCCGCGGACCCGGATCCCGGCGCCGAGGGTTGAGCGGCTCGCCGCGCAAGCGACGCACGGGCAGGGGCACGGGCAGGGGGCTGCGCAACAGGGTCGCCCTGCTGGTGGGCGTGGGCGCGCTGCTGGTGGCGACTGGCGTCGCGCTGCTGCTGGCCAACACGTTGGGGCTGCGCCATGACGCCCAGGCGACCACGCGCTCGGACGACTACCTGGTGCGCGTGCTCGACGTGGAGCGCCTGGTCGTGGACGTCGAGACCGGTCTGCGGGGGTACGTGATCACGAGCCGCCCCCTGTTCCTGCAGCCGCTGTTCCAGGCGGGGACCGAACTGCCGGGCGCCGAGCAGGCGCTGCTGCGGGCCGCGGCCGCCAACCACGCCGACCTGCGCCAGAGCCGGGCGCTGATCGCCGCGGTGCGGAACTACGGGGCCGGGTATGTGCTGCCGCTGCTCGGCACCGCCCGCCGCGATCCGGCGGCCGCGCGCACGTTCGCGGTCACGCTGCAGGGCAAGAAGCTGGTCGACGGGATCAGGGCTCGCACGGCCGCGCTGCAGCTCGACGTGTCCCGCCGCGAGGCCGCCCGCCAGCAGGATGCCCACGACGCGGCCGACCGCTCGATCACCGAGGCGATCGTGGCGCTGGTCTTGCTCACGCTGCTGACGGTCGTGCTCGGGGTGATCCTCGGACGGCTGGCGGTCGAGCGGGAGCGGGCCCGCGCCCGCAGCGAGGCCACGAGCGAGACCCTGCAGCGGGGCATCCTGCCGTCCGCCCTGGCAGCGATCCCGGGCTGCGAAGTGGCGGCCCGCTTCGTCCCCAACAGCGGTCTCGTGGGGGGTGACTTCTACGACGCCTTCCAGACGGGCCCGGACAGCTGGGCCCTGATCATCGGCGACGTCTCGGGGAAGGGGGTCCCGGCGGCGGCCCTGACCTCGATGTCTCGCTGGACCCTGCGCAGCCTGCTCGAGTGGGGCGCCTCGCCGGCCGAGGCGCTGCGGATGCTCAACGACACGCTCCTGCGCCAGGAGCTCGACCGCCGCTTCGTCACGGCCGCGTGCGTGCAGCTGTCGGAGACGGACACGGGCCTGAGCGTCACGGTCGCCTGCGCCGGGCACCCGCCCCCGATCTTGGTGCCCGCCCACGGCGCTCCGAGGGCGCTGGCGAGCAGCGGCACGCTGCTCGGGGTGCTGCCGAGCATCGAGCTGCAGCCCGCGCATGCCCGCTTGACCGCGGGCGACGGCATCGTCGCCTACACCGACGGGGTCACCGACCAGGGGCCCGAGGAGGGGCGCCCGCCCGAGGAGGCCCTGGCGGATCGCCCCCCCGACGCGGGTGCAGACGCGCTGGTGGACGTCCTCGACGACCTATCCCGCTCCTCGAAGGGCCCCTACCGCGACGACGTGGCGATCCTGGCGCTGCGCTTCGTCGGCTCGCGCGAGGGAGACGAGCACAAGCTCGGCCACGAGCCCGAGACCGGCCCGGGCGCCGAGATAGGCCCACGGGAGTCCGATGAGGGGAGCGCCCCTGCGGGCCCCGCGAACGGGTCAGGCTCTGGCAGCGGGGTATAAACGGAGCATGGAGAGCGTGGCTGACTCGGAGCTCGGGTATCGCTCGCTCGAGGACACGCTCTCGCAGCTGCTCGAGCGGATCCGCTCGGAACTGGGGGTGGACACGGCCGCGGTCCTGCTCCTCGACGAGGAGCGGGGCGTGCTCGTGGCGCGGGCGGCCCGGGGACTCGAGCAGGAGGTGCGCGAGGGCGTGCAGATCCCGCTCGCCAGCGGATTCGCCGGGCGAGTGGCGGCGCAGGCGCGCCCGATCGTGATCAAGGACCTGACGAGTGCCGACGTCGTCAACCCGATCCTGGTGCAGCGGGGGATCCGCTCGATGGTCGGCGTGCCGGTGCAGGTCGAAGGGCACGTGATCGGCGTGATGCACATCGGCACGCTCGTCAAGCGGGCCTTCCAGGACGAAGACGTGGCGCAGCTGCAGCGGGCCGCCGACAGCGCCGCGCTGATGATCGACGAGGCCCGCCTGGCCGAGCAGCGGTCCGTCACCGAGGTCATGCAGCGGACGCTGCTCCCCGACGCGTTCCCCCAGATCGCGGGCCTGCGATTCAGCGCCAAGTACCTACCGGCGGGCTCGGGGATCAAGATCGGGGGCGACTGGTACGACGTCATCCAGCTCCCCAGCGGACGGGTCGCGTTCGTGATCGGCGACGTCGTCGGTCGCGGCGTGCTGGCGGCCTCGGTGATGGCGGAGTCCCGCACCGCGATGCGCGCCTACCTGCTCGAGGGACACGGCCTCCCGGAGGTGATGTCGCTGCTCAACGAGCTGCTGATCTCGCTCGGGAGAAACCGGGCGGCCACCGTGGCGATCCTCGAACTCGACCTCGACCTGAACCAGATCGAGGTCGTCAGCGCCGGCCATCTGCCTGCTGTGCTCGTTGACGGCGCCGGGCGGGCCGCGCTGTGGAACCTGGCCCAGGGGCCTCCGCTGGGAGTGTCCAAGGGCCAGCGATACGAGAGCCGTCGGCACCCCTTCGTGCCTGACACCGCTCTGCTGCTCTACACCGACGGGCTCATCGAGGTGCGAGGCGAGGTCATCGACGTGGGCCTGGAGCGCCTCTGCCGCGCCGCCGAGGATGCGAGCGCTCGCGAGGACGCATCGCTGGCCGACCGGGTGTTTCGCGCCCTGGCTCTGAGCATGGCGCTCGAGGACGACGTGGCGCTGCTGGCGATCGAGGCGATCCCGCTGGGCCCTGTCCTGGAGCTCACGCTCGAGGCGGACCCGGCCGTGCTCACGGGCCTACGCCGGACGCTCGGACGCTGGCTGACCGGCGTGGGTGCGGGCGAGGACGAGCTGTTCGACATCGCGCTGGCGACCTCCGAGGCCGCCAGCAATGCGATCGAGCACGCCTACGGTGCGCGCCGAGCGACCTTCGAGGTGCGTTGCGAGCGCCGGCACGACGAGGTGCGGGTGATCGTCCACGACGAGGGCCGCTGGCGGCGTGCCCATACCAAGGGGCGGGGGAGGGGTCTGATCATCATGCGGGGGCTGATGGACTCGGTGGATATCGAGCGTGACGATCACGGCACGACCGTGACCCTCGTAAAGAGCTTGGCGCGGAGGGACAATGAGCGCTAGCAGCGCAGCGGGACCATGAGCGCGATCGAGTTCGAGCGGATCGACGGCGTGGGCGTGGCCCGTCCCCGGGGCGACATCGACGCCGCCAACGCTTCGCTCGTGGATGAGACGCTGGTCCGGAGTCTCGAGCCCGAAGGGGACTGCCTGGTCCTCGACCTGGGCGAGACCCGCTACCTCGACAGCGCGGCGCTCGACATGCTGTTCCGGCTCCACGACCGCCTGCGCCAGCGGCGTGGCGGCTTGCATCTGGTGATTCCCGCCGGCTCGCCTTTGAAACGCCTCGCCGCGATCGTCGGGCTGCCGAAGGTCGTGCCCGTGCACGAGACCTTGGTGGAAGCGCTGAGCGTCTGCGCGCGGCATGGTGACGAGCACGCCGCGAACGACCTCGGGGCCGAGGGCCGGGAGGCCGAGCACCCCCAGGGCCTGGCGGGCGACCAGTGAACCAAGTAGGGCGCCGCCACGACGCTCCCGGGGAGCGGGTTCCCCGCCCGGCCGTGGGCCGCGGGGCACCCACGGGCGTGCCGGGGTCGGGGTCGGGGGCGGGATGGTGATGTCCGATTCCGGCCAGACAGGGAAGCCGAGGGATGCGATGCTCGAAGGGTGTTGGCCTTCGAGGACTGCTACCGGGCGATCGGGGTGAAAGACGCCCGCTTTGACGGCTGGTTCATCACCGCAGTGAGGACGACGGGCATCTACTGCCGGCCGAGCTGCCCGGCGAGGACCCCCCACGCCCGCAACGTGCGCTTCTTCGCGACCGCGGCTGCTGCCCAGGAGGCCGGCTTTCGCGCCTGCAAGCGCTGCCGCCCGGACGCGGCCCCCGGATCCCCGGAATGGGACGTCAGGGGCGACCTGGTCGGGCGGGCGATGCGCCTGATCTCCGACGGGGTCGTCGACCGGGAGGGCGTGGGCGGTCTCACCCACCGCCTCGGCTACACCGAGCGACACCTGCACCGATGCCTGTCCGAGGCCCTCGGTGCCGGACCGCTGGCGCTCGCGCGGGCCTCCCGGGCGCAGACCGCGCGGATGCTCCTCGAGCGCACGGACCTGGCGGTGGCAGACGTCGCGCTGACGTCGGGCTTCTCGAGCGTGCGGCACTTCAACACCTCGATCCGGCAGGTGTTCGCGATGACCCCGACACAGCTTCGCTCGGCACGGCGCCAGGATTCTGGAGCCGGTACCGGCGCTGACGGTGCGGCTGCCGGCGCGGGTTCCGTTCGACGGGGACGGGCTGATCTCGTTCCTGGCGGCGCGGGTGGTGGCAGGGGTCGAGGAGATCCTCGAGGGCGCCTATCGGCGCAGTCTGCGCCTGCCCCGCGGCTTCGGCGTGGTCGAGCTTCGCGTCGGATCCGATCACGTGACGGCGACGCTGTGGCTCGAGGATCTGCGCGACTTCGGACCGGCGGTGAGCCGCTGCCGGCGGCTGCTGGATCTCGACTCCGATCCCGTGGCGGTGTCGCAGCGACTCGGATCGGACGCGGTCGTGGGCGAGCTCGTCCGGGCGGCCCCCGGGAGGCGGGTCCCGGGGAGCGTCGACGGCTGTGAGACCGCCGTCAGGGCGCTGCTCGGCCAGCAGGTTTCGGTGCGTGCCGCCTGCGGCCTGGCGGGGCGGCTGGTGGCGGCCCACGGTGAGCCGCTGCGGGAGCCGATCGGCGCGGTCACGCACGTGTTCCCGTCTGCGGCCGCGCTCGCCGACATCGATCCGGCGTCGCTGGGGATGCCGCTCGCGCGCGGCCGGGCGCTCGTCGGGCTCGCTCGGGCGATCGATGGCGGTGAGCTCGTGCTGGATGGTGGCGTCGACCGCGGCGAGGTGGGTCGGACGCTGCTCGCGCTACCGGGGATCGGGCAGTGGACGGCCGGGTACGTAGCGATGCGCGAGCTGCGCGACCCGGACGCCTTCCTGCCGGGCGACGTGGGCGTCCGCCGCTCGCTGATCGCGCTCGGACGCGACGGAAGCCCGCGGGGGGCGGCCGAGCTCGCCGAGCAGTGGCGCCCCTACCGCGCCTACGCGCTCCAGCACCTGTGGTCCCATGACCGCTCGGTGGCGGAGGGCCGCATGCCCGCCGGAGCCGTTTCGCCCGCGGGAGCCTCTGCGCCCGCGGAATCGCTCAACGGCGACCGTCCGGGCCGTCCGCGGCGGAGCGCCGTCGGTAGGGCGCCGGTGGCCGCTCGGGCGCTGGCGCCAACCACGGCCTGAGGCGGCCCGTCGCCCTGGGGCGACCGAAGCCGGCTTAGTTGAAGTGCCAGCCGCCGAGGATCTGCGACAGGGCGCTCTTGCTCGTGGCCTGCAGCCGCGGTTCGGCGTCGAGCTCGACCAGGTACAGGCGGCCGGCGTGCTTGGCGATTACGTCGACCTGAAGGTTGGCGCGTCCCTTGTATCCGTAGAAGAAGGCCTCTTCGCCCGCCTGGGCGCCGTCGAGGGTGGTCGCGGTCGCGTGCTGGGCGACCTGGACGCCTTCGGCCCGGGCCGGCTGGCCGACGGTGAAGGGGAGCAGGGCGGCGGCGCTATAGCTGCCGGCCGGCTTGCCGGCGATTTTGCCTTTGCTGAGGACGGCCGGGGTGTATTCGGTGATGGTCACGGCGACCGTCCCGCCGGGGCCGATTCCGACCCCGTTGATCGTCGCCTTCGTCGAGCCGAGCTGGAACTGGTGGGCACCTTTCGCGTTGGACTGCTCGCGCACCGTCCATGCGGCCGGCACCGGCACCGTGAAGAACGCGGTGTGGATCGAGGTCGTCGAGGCCGCCGGCGTGTTCTGGGCTGCCGCTTGGTGCTTCGAGGGCATCAGCAGGAACACGGCCGCGGCCCCTGCCACGAGCGCGAAGACGGCGGCTAGGACTACTCGAGTGCGGCTCATGCGGGCCCTATCGGCGCGCCTCCGACGCCTCTTGAGCCACGAAACGGCGCGCCGCGCGACCCGCTGAAGCCGCGAAACCTATGCGGATGAGAGGACTCGAACC
This sequence comes from uncultured Solirubrobacteraceae bacterium, assembly GCA_963846255.1. Lineage (GTDB taxonomy): Bacteria > Actinomycetota > Thermoleophilia > Solirubrobacterales > Solirubrobacteraceae > Palsa-744. The sequence continues at coordinate 1,074,144 of CAWJVE010000002.1, read as the reverse complement.
TCCACCTGGTTGCCCAGACACGGACCTGAACCGTGCGCGTCTACCAATTCCGCCACATCCGCGTACTGGCCGGGCCGCCGACGATACCGCACGAACGGGCCGCAAACGAGCGTTCCCGGCCAGGTCCGCGACCCAGCTGGGGTGGGCTCGGAAGGCCCCAGCGCGCCGGCCCCAGAAGCCCGGCGCGGAGCCGGCTCAGGAGCCCACCGAAAGCCGGCTCGGAGCCCACCGAGGGCCGGACTCGGCAGCGCCAGCCAGAGCCGCGTCGTTGCGGGCTTTCGCTGGGACGCTTTGCTAGCCTGCGGCCTGCTCGCCGCTATCGTCCAGGGGACTAGGACGCCGCCCTCTCATGGCGGAAACCCGGGTTCGAATCCCGGTAGCGGTACTCCGAAAACGCCCGAGAATCGGGCGTTTTTCTTGTTTCTAGGCCGCCGTGGGAACGGCTATGGGAACGGCTGACGCACTGCTCGCGGCGAGATAGGCCGCCAGGCGCTGCCGAACTTCGTCCTCGGAGCCAGGCATTAGATGGCCGTAGCGATTGAAGGTGATCTCGATGGAGGCGTGGCCCATGACGACGCTTAGCGCCTTGGCGTTAGCCCTGGCCGCGATCATGAAGCTGGCGGCCGTGTGGCGTGCCTGATCCAAGCCGATGGGGTCGCAGCGGCAAGTCTTTCCACGCTTTCAGTGCGTGCGCGCGCACGGTAGAGGGAACGAATGGCTCTGAGGCGGTGCGGCCGAAAACAAGATCAGAGCCGCTGCGGCGGTAGCCGCCTTGTGGGCCTTGAGCAGCGAAGCTAGCGCTGGCACGACTGGAACGCGCCGGACGCCCGCAGAGGACTTCGGCGCGCCCTCGTCAGCGCCTGAAAAAGCCCGCTGTACCGTGACCGCAGGCTTTGCTCCAAGGTCCACGTCGGTCCATCGCAGCGCCTAGCTCGCCACGCCGTAGGCCGCCGTAGAACGCCGTGGCCCATAGCGTCTTGCTGATCGGTGGGCAGCGCCTCGATGAACGCGGCCGCTTCGTCCTTCGTCGCAAAGCGCATCTCGGAATTGGCTGAGGCGGGGAGCTCAAGGTTCGTCGTGGGGTTGACGTACTCTCTGATCGGCGCTCTGCACGGGCCCGAAGCACAAGTAGCGGTTCCAGAGCGTTCGCCAGCGTTTGAGCGCGGCGTGCCCTTCTGCGCTAGTTCATCGACCCATGCTTGAACGTCCCGCCGGGTAATGGCTCCGATGCGCTTATGGCCGAAGGCGGGCTCGACCTTGCGCCATGCGGCCGCGTAGGACTCAAGCGCGCGGTCCCACGCTAGCTTCAAGCAGGCCGCAGATTCCTGGGTTTCTACGGGCCGATACCCGCTAGCGCCGCCTCGCTAAGCGCCTGATGCCTCGGACCCTCTGAGATTCCTAAGCTGCCGCTGTATGCGGGGCGCCAGGTTGCTTTTCAACCGACCCTTCGGGGAGGTCTGGAGCTGAGCGGCGGAAGGCTCTAGATTTTCACGAGGTACCGTGCTTCGGCCTTGGCTGAAGCACATGGCATGGGAGAGATTTCTTTGACTCCCTGTCCCGGCGTTGGGCAGAGCACCAATGGAGGAACGTCATGTTTAGGAACGAGGGTCGTCGGGTTCAGGTTCCTAACCCAGATGGCGAGGGCACCCTGCTCGCGGTTTACGTTGCTCCCGCAGAACCCCGTCACCCGCCGAGGTTCGCTTGGGTGCAGTTGCTAGAAGGCCCCGGTGCGGGTCATACCGTGAGGGTCCCGTTTGAGGCGGTCAAGCCGATGCATGCTGACGCTCCCCTGACAGCCCAGTAGTCAAGAACGGCTCCCCGGCGACTGCGATGCGGCGCCTTCGTAGCGCGGTTCGCCGGGGAGTCCTGACCATGCTTGCCGGGTGTAAAGTCGCCCAGACGACAGGCGCGATGGATGGCCGTCGCGTCGCCGGACATGGGAGGCTCAGGATGAAGCGCATGGTTCTCGCAGCTGTCGTACTCGGGGCACTCGTTCTAACGGTCGGTACGGTGTTTGCCGCTGGCGGCACCAAGGTCTGCCTGCCGGAAAAGGAAGGCAAGACGATCGTTACCCCCAAAGCCGGCACCTGCAAGAAGGAGATATACGCCGGCCGAACTCGGGGCGGAAGGTAAAGAAGGACCGCAAGGTAAACAAGGACCGCAAGGTAACGAAGGACCGCAAGGTAAAGAAGGGCCGCAAGGTAAAGAAGGGCCGCAAGGTAAAGAAGGGCCGCAAGGTAAAGAAGGACCGCAAGGTAAAGAAGGACCGCAAGGTAAAGAAGGACCGCAAGGTAAAGAAGGACCGCAAGGTGAAAAAGGACCGCAAGGTGAAAAAGGTGCGAAAGGCGAAAAAGGCGCCACCGGCTCCTCCACCTACTATCCCGGTGCTGTTACCTCTAACGGCACGACCATCAACGGCACGGACTTTCACGGTCTCCAACACGGGCACGGGCGAATACGAAGTCCATTGGATTGCGGGTACTTTTGAGTGCGTCAACCCCGAAATCAGATCGGACACGGTAATCACCCCGATCTTCGAAGGGCATCCTGCGATGGCGGACAGTGTCACGTCGTGCAGCGGGAACGCCGCAACCGTCAAAGTCACAATTTACTCAAACACCGGAGCAAAGACAGAGAACGGGTTTGAATTTATCACCGTGCAATCCCCGTAGCGCGACATCGTCCTAGTCTTGGGGCCCGCGCTTGTGGCGGGCCCCAGTACGGGGGCTCGCGGGCGTAAGCCGGCGAGGGAAAGCTACGAATGGATGCCGCCATATCGGTTCGCCGTGGGCGAGACTGTGACCATAGACATCGGCAGCGGACTGAAGAAGCAGATGCTGACGGTCGTGTGCAAGGCTCCTCGGAAGAAGAAGTAGCGCGGCCCTAGCGAGGCCAGCTCCGAGGGGAATGCCATCAACCAAAAGTGGCGTCACGCCTGGGGAGAGAAATCAAAGTGGTACGAATCCTCCGCGCTTTCTTAGCCCGAGGATATTGCGGTGTGTGGATGGAACGTATGTTCGTGTGCGATTCGATTTCGAGCTAGAAGCGGCGGGGCGTTTGGCGTAGAACGCCACGCTCGAAGCCTTCCGCTGGGTTCCGAGTCGTCGTAGGAATGGCGTAGGAATGGCATGCACCTAATCCAACGGTTTCCAACGGTGTTCAACGGTCACAAAACCGCATGGTTGAGCCAAATGCCAATAGGCATGGGCCCTATGTCCGGCTTCGAATCCCGGTAGCGGTACTGCGGAGAGGCCCTGGACTACCAGGGCTTTTTGCTTGTGTGGGGTCCGAGTAGGGGAGGCGGCGGACCCCGTTTGACCCCCTTTGACGTTGCGCTCAGCGACTCCCGCGAGGTGGCCTATCGACCGCCGCCACCACCGCCCGATACGCCGGACGGCGGGGCAGAGTGTTCCCCGGCGTCAAATTCACCGGGAGTCACCGCAAATGATGGGACGGCGACGGCGGCAATCCTGTTGAGATAGCGGACCGCTGGCTTGCCTTTCCCTGCAACGACCACGATGTAAACCTCGCGCGTGGGCCACTTCGGTGGCCCTTCTTCCTCGAACGCGTGTTCGGTACCGCCGGGCCGACCGCTCCATACCGCCTCGGCCCCCTGGCTGACAGAGTCGCCGAACCCGTAGCCCTGCGCGGGAGCATCGTCCCAAAGCTCGTAGTGGAGGTGTCGCTGGGCACGGTCCAGTACGCCTTCCTCTGTCTTGGCCAGCTTTGGTATCGCGCCCCAGTCGGTTTCCGTCGGATTCGGTAAAGCCTCTTCTGCGGCGGTGATCGTCACGTGGGCAAGCGTCCCGTGAGCGAGGCCGGCCGAAGAGCGAGCGCCTCGCCACGCTTCAATCTTGCATTCGGTGAGCGCCGCGCCGAAGCCATCGGGCTGGACCGCGGATTCCGACGACGGCGTGGCTGCCATCCGAGGCAGCCCGAGGATCCGAGTTAGCGCAGCTCTTGAGACGAGTGAGCACGCGGGCTTGGGGTTGACAGCGGCGTCCGCCGTTCCACCGACCACGAGCGCGATCCACGGCAACACGGCGATGACTCGCCCAAACCTCCCCCGCCTGCCCATGCGCGAAAGTCTATGCCCTCCGGCTCATTGGTTCGGGGGGCCTCGTTTGTCCCCGCAACTGTCATCTCGGTTGAGCTCCACCATCGGCAACCTCGCGATCAAGCTCCGCGATCAGCTCCCGGACGAGATCACCGATCCGGTCCCTGATCTCTCTGACGACGGCCAGGCTCTCGCCGCTCGGGTCGCGTAGATCCCAGTCCACATATCGCTTTCCGGGGATGTACGGACACCGATCCCCGCAGCCCATCGTCACGATCACGCCGGCGCGCTGGGCCAGGTCATCCGTGAGCAGCTGCGGTGCGCGGCCGGCGAGGTCGATCCCGACCTCGCCCATGGCCTCCCTGACGCTCGGGTGGATGGCCGTCGCGGGGGAGGTGCCGGCGGAATCGGCGCTGTGCCTGCCGGCCACCTGTCCTTCGAACAGCGCCCTGCTCATCTGCGAGCGTCCGGCGTTGTGGACGCACACGAACAGGACGTGGGTCACCGGGCCGCCACGCCGCCGGGCGGGGTCCGGGGCACTCGGATCAGCTGGTAAGCGAGAGCGCCCAGGGAGGCCCCCAGGACCGGCCCCAGGATGTAGATCCAGAAGTCGTGCCATTCACCGGCTGCCAGGGCGGGTCCGAAGGAGCGGGCCGGGTTCATCGAGGCGCCTGTGATGGGTCCGCCGAAGAGCGCGTCGAGGCCCACGGCGCCGCCGATCGCCAGCGCGGCCGCTGCGCCGACGGCGCGCGTGTCGGTCGCCACGGCCGTGATCACGAACATCAACAACGCGGTCAGCAGAGTCTCGTAGAGCAGCGCCGTCCCGACGGCCACGCTCGGCACGGTCGCACCCAGGCTGGCCGGCTCGGCCGGCCACGCTGCCCTGAGCACGAAAGCCGCTGCTGTGGCGCCGGCGAGCTGGGCGGCGATGTAAGCCAAAGCGTCGCGGCCGGGAAAGTGCCTGGTGAGCGTGAAGGCGACGGTGACGGCCGGGTTGATGTGCGCGCCGGACAGGTGCCCGGTGGCATAGACCATCGCCATGATCACCAGCCCGAATGTGAGGCTGACGCCCACCGCCCCGAGCGACGCCTGGTGGGTGGTGTTGGTGATGATCGCCCCGCAGCCCGCGAACACGAGTGCGAATGCCGCCATACCCTCTGCGGCCGCGCGGCGGGGCAGCCCCGGGCGCTCCTCGCTCACAGCGTCGAGAGCGGCACGCAACGTCGGTACAGGGTCTGCGGGTCGTTGAGCTGGAGCTCGTGGCTGGGGTCCTTCAGGTCAGCCATGCTTTCGCCTCATCGAGGCCCGCCGGCGTGAGGAAGTAGTAGGTCCACAAGCCGCGGCGCTCGCTGGCGACCACACCGGCGCCCACCAGCAGCTTCATGTGCTTCGAGAGCGCCTGCTGGCTGATCTGAAACAGCGGTGTCAGCTCGCACTGGCAGATCGCCTCCGGCGAGGCCTTCCGCAGCGCGTCCACGATTCGCAACCGGGTCGGATCGGCCAGCGCCTTGAATATCGAGGCGATCCTGCCCGCCTCCGGCGAGCCGAGATCGGGCTCGACCCGAGCTTCACAACAGCCGCCGGGCACGCGTTCCCTGGGTTCGAGGACTGGGAGGATCATCTCGCTCACTCGCCGCGGACCATACACAATCAAACGGTTGTGTATGCGCTCCTCATACGGGCGCGCGGGCGGTCCCGAGCGGAAGCTCTCTCCTCATGACCTCTGCCGCCGCGGCTCGTCCGTTACCACCGGCTGCATACGCGCGCACCGAGGGGGGTAGCGGTGGGACGCCGTAGGCGAGCCGGCCGCCCTCGTGGATGTCGCGCTCGGCCGCGAAGCACACGCGCCCACGACCCGTGTAGTCCCAGTCGAAGGGATACTCGCCCGCGTAGGCCCGGGCGGCGCACAGCACCGGGTCGGCGGCCCGCGCACACGCCCTCGCCCGGTCGCGGTCCCGGCACACGAACACCACCTCGGCGGAGGCCTCACCGCCCTCTCCGTAGCGGCGCGTGTGCAGTGACCAGCCGGTCAGGAAGTGGTCGTAGCGCTCGAGCTTGGCGGCGTCCGCGCCCCTGGGCAGGCGGTCGTCAAGCTCCACGAGGATGTCCGTCCCGGGAGTCCTGACGATCGCGTCCGGGCGCACCGTCTCGAACCGCTCGACCTCCCGCCGCTGCGCCGGTGGCGACCCCTCCGCGCATCCGCGGCTGGAGAGGAAGTCGTGCGGCACCCGCCCACCGGGAAGACGCAGCTCGTCGGGGCCGTAGGAGCCCCGGCCCGTACCCGTCCGCATCCCCGGCGGGTTGAGGGCCGACTGCTCCCGGCCGCGCACGTCGGTCGTCCCGCGAGCTCCATCGAGGCCATCAGCGACAGGGCCCAGCCGGCGACGTGGATCTCGCGGCGAATCCGCCGCAGCACTCGGCGCGCCTTGGCGGGGTCGCGCGGCAGCGCCGTCAGGCCGCGCATCGATTCCGGATCGGTCTCGGTGCCGTTCTCGGCTGCGCCGAGAGCGATCAGCAGGTCGCGACCCTCCCCGCTGAGGCGGTAACACATCGGTGCCCCACCGCCGTCGCCGCGGTGGAACTGCAGGCGCTCGACAAGGCCCGCATCGGAGAGCCGCTTGAGCCTCCGTTGGGTCGTGCTCGGCGAGCGGGTGGGGTTGAACCAGCGGTGGATCTGGCTGCTGAGTAGGTGGCCCAGCGCAGACGTCAGGACAAGCACCTCGATGTCCAGCGGCTCGGGCTCGAAGTCCCGCCGGACGGACCCGCCACGGCCCCAGCGAACCCGCTGCGCGCGATCGATGTCGAGCAGCTCGCGGAAGCTGGCTGCGGCCCTCTCCGGGAGCGCCGGTTCGCGGAGCCGCTCGTGGCCGGGCGGCGATGGCGTCGGCGACGACCGTGCCGGAGTTGCCGGCTCGCGGACCTCTCCGCCGCCAGGCAGCTGGGCCGGCGCGGAGGATTCGGCGGCGGGGCGGTCCCAGTGGCGCTGGCGGAGGTCGGTCTGGTGTCTGCCGCCGCGGGCGTGCTGACGGGCGGCGTGCAGAGCGATCCGGGCCGGGTCCACGCGCAGCGGGATCGTCCGTGCCGACGAACGCCGCCTGGCGCCCGCCGGTGGTGCTCCAGCTGGCGATCGCGTGGTGCTTGGGCAGGTGCAGGCGCGACGTCCGGGCGGCCCAGGGCGGAGAGGTTGCCGATCCCCGGCCGCACGCTGTCGGAGAACTCGCTCATCGTCAGCGACGCCGCCGACCCGCGCGTCGCTGACCGAGGCCGTCGCGAAGTACACGCGGTGGGCGAAGAGGGCGTCGAGCTGGTCCGCGCATCGCGGGGTCCGACCACTGCGCGTCCGTCTGCCAGCACGCCACCGTCTCCAGCCCCGCCGATCGCTTCAGCGCCATCGTCTCGGCGAAGCCCCGGTTCAGCACCAACGGCGCCTCGTCGACCTTCAGCGCCACCGCCACCCGCTGCTCGGCCGCAACGAGATCCTGCTGGCGGGCGAGCGCCGCGTCGAGCATCCCCACCAGCAGCTGCATCAGCACCGAGGTGTTGCCGGCTCCCATCGCTCCGAGCGCTCCCTTGACGACCAGCACCTCGCCGCCGGCGATCACGCGATCGAAGTCCACCCGCAGCGACTCGTTCAGCAGCACCCGCTTGATCGACGGCGAGTTCAGCAGCCGCGCGAGCTTGTTCACGGGCGCGTCGAGCTTCGCCGTCGTCATGCTGCGGGCGTCCGCGAGCTGGGCGCCGATCTCCGCCGTGAAGAACGCGCTGATCTCGCTGAACTCGGGAAGGCTGCGAACGGCCGCGGCGACGCGCTTGCGGAACGCGTAGCCCTCTTCGCCGACCGACAGCAGCCTGGCGGCGTCCCACAGCGTGCAGCGACGGTCGTAGGCGAGCACGGCGATCACCGCGTTGCGCAGGTAGCTGTCCGAGGACGCCCTGATGTCGGCGTCCGAGAAGAGGTTCTGGAGCGCCGCCGACGACGTAGTCGGCGATCACGTCGGCCGGCGCGTCCACCTCGAGCGGGTTGAACCCGCACGTCGGACGGGCGAGGTCGAGCACCGTGCACGTCCGCGAGGGCGTCCACCAGGCTGACGGCGGCGTCCGCGGCGTCGCCCTTCGGGTCGAACAGGATCACGGCGCAGCGCTCCCGCTCCAGGTCCTCGGCGACGGTTGCCACCAGGTAGCTGGTCTTGCCCTGCTCGACCGTTCCCGGGACGGCCGTGTTCTGCTTTCGCAGGCTGCAGCTCGATCGACACCGGGCCGTATTCGTCGCTAGCGACCCGAGGCCCGCCGGACGGCCGGTGAACCCCGGGCGGAGCCGGCGCCACCGGCACGCCCCCCCGCAGCACCGGAACGATCGAGTACTCGCAGCTCGGCAGCTGCCACAAGCACGCGATCTCCCCCGCGGCGAACATCCCCCGCCAGAGCGACGGCAACGGACCTCCCTCGCCCCGGCGCACCCGCCTGGCGAAGCGCCCGTCGGGGTCCTTGAGCGGCCGCGAGCGGCGCGCCACGAGCCGATTCTCCGCGGCCCCCACCTGCAGCTCCGAGGCGATCTTCTTACAGCCTCCCGGCTGGCGGACGCGACCCTCAGCTCGAGAAAGAACAGCGGCACGTGCACGAGATCGAGTCCTCCGCGCAGCTCGGCGTCGTCCGCCATCCCCGGGCGTCCTCCGCCGCCCTGTTCCCGCGCCTGTGCACGGTCCTGTCGTCAGGCGTGGAGCTGGCTTGGCCACGCGCCCGGTACAGGTCCGGCGCCGGCGTCAAGCGAGCTGCACGAGCGACGGGCCCGGGCAGCTCCCCATCACCGTCAGCAGGCCGGTCCACCGGCAGCTCCGCGCTGCTGCTCGAACCGTTCGAGCATCCTCGCCCGCCTGATGAACAGGTGCCTCTTGCGAAGCGCGAAGACGATGGGCGGAGATCGAACCGGACCGTCCACCGCCCGCAGTCGGCAGTTCGGGTAGGCGGACCGCAGCACCGCCTCGACGCGGCCTCCGTCCCCGCGGGAAGCTGACCGCGAACCAGCCCGCGTGCCGCCGAGCCGGGCCCTCGTGCGTGGACCTCGAGGGATATCGGACGGCTGGCCCGCACACAGGCGCGCCCACCACGGCCGCAGCAGGACCGAGGTGCAGCGACTCGATCATCCTGCGCACTGCCTCCGCGTCGGCGTGATCGGCGCGGTATGGCTCCACGCACAGGCGCGAATAGCGCCGCCGGCCTCGTCTGATGGCCCGCGTCAGAGCGAGCCCGACCGACGTCATCACCGCGAGCAGGACCGCGGCGTCGCGCTGCAGGGGTCCGCCGAGAAGCTGCTGGGAGGACAGCGCCAGCGTCACGCGATGCACCGCGCTCTGCTCCGACGATCAGGCCGGCGGGGTGACGCTCGGCGGCGCGTGCCGCCCGGGTGGCGGCTAATCCTGCATGCCGAGGCCGCGCCGGATCGATGCCCGAATCAGCAGCCGGTAGGCGACGTCGCTCACGGCGATCACCGCGATGACCAGGGCGCCGGGCCGGCGCAGCAGCGCAGGCAGGCCGAACCTCGTCCTCGTGGGCGTCCCCTGATCCCTCCGCATGTTCATCCTCCCTACCTCCCTCAAGTGATGAACGGATCGGGGGCACGCGAAGTTACGCTCGCTCTGCAGGACCGGTGCCGCACTGCCGGAGGATCGGATCGGGGCCGCACCGTCGCGCAGCCGGACGGCCGCCCGGCCCGTCGAGTGGCACAATGCCCGCCATGGCGTGGTTCCTGTGGTTGTTGATCGGGGTGGCGGTGTTCACGGTGCTGATCGTGGCCATCGGCCGTGGCCTGCAGCGGAAGGGCCGCGACATCGAACACCACCGCGACTGACCCGGAGTCTTCAGCTCCCAGGCGTGGGCGAGTGGGCGTCGGATCGCTCATGCGCTTGCCCGCGATGATCACGCAGTCACCCGTCCTGGTGGTGCAGTTGCCCCACTGCTGACGCGCGATCGGGGCGCAGTCGCCGCGCGGGCGAGGCGATCCGCGGCTGCACGCCTCCGGCTCAGAAAGGCCTGCGCCGCGCGGCTCCGCGCACCGCTGGGAGGGGGCGACTGCGGCGACTTTCAAGTTTTGACAGGGTCGCTCGCGGGGCGCGTCGCCGGGCGCCCGTAGCTTCCTGCGCCTCAACACTTCTCCTCCTCGGCCGCACACAGGCAGTTCCCCACGCCACACCCCCGGGCAGCTTCAGCGCCGCTCGGCAACACCACCTCTCCATCCAGCTCGCGCCAGGCGCGACGAGCGCAGTCGCCCATGTCGGTGGTGGATCCAGAGAGCCCTTGCCGCCATTGCAACGCGTCCGCCCGCGGTGGCTTCGAGATCACGACCGGAGGAGCCGATGCCCCAATCCTCGACCGTCCCTCGCCTTCTGACCCGTTACCGGGATCGCAGCAGCAACCTCCGAGAGGTGATCGCGATGGCCGCCGGCGCGACGACCCTGCTGCGTCGATCGCGACGTGCTTTCCGGTGGCGATGGCCGAGGCTGCTGGCCCACCTCGGCCCCGAGGAGCCCCCGCGAAACGCGGCGATCGTCTGCGCGATTACCTCCGGCGCCTGACGCGGGAACCGCTCGCGTCGTCGCCGGCTGCGGACCTCTGATCCTCGACGGCGAACCCGAGCCGGCAGCGCAGGTCACTCGACCGTCGGGGACGCTCCCCTCGCGCGTCGGCGTCGGGAGCATGTACGCCGACGCGGCAACGGCGGCACTTCGCGCTGCACCCCCGGGCGACCGCACGCGAGCCGAGGCAATTGCGTTGGTGGCGCTGCGACGACCGCGGACCCGCTCCATCCCGTCAGCCTCCGCGAGGCGATCGCCGCGCTCGAGAGCTATGAGCCGATTCGGCGCCTCATCGGCCGCCGCGTGACCGGCAACGGCCCCCTGTCGGGCCTGTCGGGCCGGGGGCCAGCCGGTCTCCGTCAGCGTTCTGAGGGCCGAGCTCAAGCGCGTGCTGGAGAGCCCGATCGTGCTCAACCGGGCGCTGCGCGAAGCGGTGCTCGAGTGGGTCGAGCGAGGAGACGCTCAGCATGAGCGAGATCGCCATCCGCTGCGGCAGGGTGAAGCACGACGCCCACGGGAACATGAGCGGGGAGACAAGCTGGCTCGGACGCCGCCTGGGCCTGCTCCCGGAGGGCGGCAAGAGCTCGCCGACACCTTGGATACACACAGACGTCCTGGCCCTCATCGCCAGGCGCGGACTCGGGGTGCCACCTCGCGAGGTCGAACTCTGAGCTGATCCCCGGCTCGTCCGCGGCGCCGCGACGCCCGGCGACTACGGAACCCGCGGGCGCTGCTGACGGCAGTCGCCGTGCCGCGCTCACCGCACGCCTTCTCGGGCGCCCTGACACCCGCGGCCACGGCCGCGCCGCGCCCGGTCCACCCATCTCGCCGGTCGCCGACCGGCTCCACGGCCACCTCCGGACGGAGGGGCACAACCAGAAAGGAGGGCTCATGCCCTCGCTCATCCCTGCCCATCCCGCGGCCCGACCGCCGCCCGACCCAGCTGCTGGATGTCTTCCGGCAGTCTCACGCCGGTCGCCGCCGAGTGCCTGCTGGCGGCGCTTGTCGGCCTGATCGCCGCCCGCCTGTTCCGCCGGCACCGCCTGCACTGGAGCTGGACCGTGGGCCCGGTCGCAATCGCGTTCTCGCGCGCCGGGCTCCTCCACCACGCAGCCCTGCCGATCGGCCTCGGGGCTTTGTCTGGCGGGCTGGGGGGTTCGCCGCTGTCAGCGCCGGGATCGTGAAGACGGCGTGGACGCCGGCGGGGTCCTCGGACCGGCCGCACCCCGAGACCCTCGCCGCGTGGCGCGCGGTTCCGGATCGGCTCGGCTCGCGTGAGCCGGCACGTTCGCCGGTCGCGAACCGGCACCCTGCTGCTGGGCCACGACGAGTGCTGGCGCCGTGTGACCGTCCCGTTCGACGGGCCCGGCGGCGGTGTCCACACGCTGGTCGTCGGCGCGACCGGCTCTGGCAAGACCGTGACCCAGTCCCGGATCGCCGTCGCCGCGATCACCGACGGCATGGGCGCGATCGTGATCGACCCGAAGGGGGACGCCGCTCTGCGCGAGCAGCTGATCCGCAGCCGCCCGCGCCGGCGGCCGGAGGTTCCTCGAGTGGACGCCCGAGGGCCCGTGCGTCTACAACCCGCTCGCCCGCGGCTCCGAGACGGAGGTCGCCGACAAGGCGCTCGGCTCCGAGCGCTTTACCGAGCCCCACTACCTCCGTCAGGCCCAGCGCTACCTCGGACACGAGGTCCGCGCGCTGCGGCTCGCGGGCGAGCAGGTCACGCTCGCCGCGCTGGTCGACTACCTCGATCCGTCGAACCTCGAGGAGCGTCTCCGTGAGCTTCCCGCCGAGGACGCGCGGGCCTCGTTCGCCTACCTCGACTCGCTCGCTCCCCGTCAGCGGGCCGACCTCGCCGGGGTGCGGGATCGCCTGGCGGTGCTGTCGGAGTCCGACGCCGGAGCCTGGCTGGAGCCGGCGACCGGAAGGGCCCCGGAGGTGGACCTGCTGGCGTGTGCCCGGGAGCGCGCGGTGGTGCTGTTCACGTTGCGCTCGGACAGCCGGCCGCTGCTCAGCCAGATGCTCGCCGCGGCCGTCGTGCAGGACCTGCAGACCGTCGTCGCCGCGTCGCAGGCCCGCCCGGTCAGGACGCTCGTTCTGATCGACGAGTTCTCGGCCGTCGCCCCCGAGCACGTCGTCCGGCTGTTCGGCCGCGCCCGCTCGGCCGGCATCAGCCTCGTGCTCGGCACCCAGGAGCTGGCCGACCTGCGGCGCGCCGGGGGCGAGTCCCTGGCCGAGCAGGTGATCGGAAACCTCGGCCTGCTGATCGCCCACCGGCAGGTGGTCCCGGCCTCGGCCGAGCTGATCTCCGGCGTCGCCGGATCGCGCTGGGCGTGGCGCGTGAGCCGTCACAGCGGCGGGGCCACAACACGCACCCGTGCCCGGCAGGTGCTCCTGCAGCCGAACGAGGTGATGCGACTCGGCACCGGTTGGGCGGCGGTTCTTCCGCTCGCCCACGCCCAGGGTCCGCCGGTGCGGATCACCCGCGTTCTGCCCCCGAGCCGATCGATAGAGAGGAGTGACGATGACCGTCGAGAGCCAGTCGAAACAAACAAACCGACCACGCCCAGATGCTGCACTGGATCGCCCGCCTCGGAGCCGTCACCGCGCCGGCGCTGGCCGAGCACGAGGGTTGCAGTCGAACCGTCCGCACGCGGCCGCTTGCAGGCGGCGGTGCGCGCGGGGTTGCTAGTGAGGGCGCGCCCGCTCCACGAGGATCCCTCGCTGTTCACGGCGACGCGGGCGGGTATGGCTGAGCGCGGGCTTCGCGGGGGCCGAGCCCACGCGCGTGTCGGCCGCCTCGCGCACGTCACCAGATCGTCTGCGCCGAGGTCGCGGTGGCGCTCGAACGGCGCTATCCGGGACACCTCGTCTCCGCCGAGCGCGAGCTCCTGCGCGACGAGCGGGCGTTCGGCGGACGCCTGGCGAGCGCCCGGATGTCGTGGCGCTCGCGGTGGGGCGACTCGCACCGCCCGGACCTGGTCGTGTGGTCCGTCACGGACGGCGCCGCTCCGGTGGCGGTCGAGGTCGAGCTGACGCCGAAGGCCCCGGCCCGGCTGGTCGAGATCTGCCGCGCCTGGGCCCGCTGCCGCCACGTCGCCGGAGTGCTCTACTGGCGGCTCCGGCGGCGTTCGCGCCGGTGGGCCGCGCGATCGGCGCCGCCGGTGCCGAGGGGCGGATCGCGCTGCTCGCGCTCGAGGCGCTGAAAGCGCCCGTCCCGGTGAATCCCGTCACAGGCTCCGCGTAGCTTGGCCGAAGGGGTGACCGCTACGACCGGAAAGGACCAGCCGATGCCCAGCTTCAATGTCAACCGAGTGGTATTGATCGGTCGATTGACTCGCGATCCTGAGTTGCGATCGACGACCTCGGGGACGCACGTGGCCAGCCTGCGCCTCGCCTGCAACTCGAGCCGCAAGGACGCCGACGGCGAATACCAGGAGCGTCCCAACTTTTTCGACGTGTCCGTGTTCGGGAACACTGCGGAGAACGTCGAGCACTACCTCAGCAAGGGCAGCCGCGTGGCCGTCGACGGGAGGCTCGAGTGGCGCGAGTGGGAGACCACCGAGCAGCAGAAACGACAGGCGGTCAGCATCATCGCCGACGTCGTCCAGTTCCTCGACTCCCCGGGAGAGCGCGAGGGGGAGCTGGTCGGCGCCGGGTCCTCCGGCGGCGAGGACGAGCTGGGCTTCTAGCAGGCGCCGGATCGACGGCCGGCGGGCCAAGAGCACGCCGGGCGCGGGCGCGGTCGTCCCAATAGACTGGCGCCCGCCGCGCGTCCGGTGCGCCTACACGCCGGGCGCCATGATCGCCAATGCCCGTCAACACCACAGCCATCGGCAAGAGCTATGACCCGGTCGTGTATGCGGTCGGACGCGAGAAGGTCCGCGAGTACGCCCGTGCGGTCGGCGAGACGAGCCCGCTCTGCCTCGACGTCGAGGCCGCCCGTGCGGCGGGCTACGCCGACGTGTTGGCGCCGCCGATGTTCGCCGTCGTCTACAGCGCCCCCGCGGTGGGGCCCCTGATCTTCGATCCGGAGATCGGGATCAACTTCGCGATGATGGTCCACGGCGGCCAGGAGTTCGTGTGGGAGCAGCCGGTCGTGGCCGGCGACGAGATCACCACCACCGCCAGCGTGAAGGACATCTCCGAGCGCGACGGCCGCGCCTTCTACGTGTTCGAGTCGGTGTCCGAGAACCAGCGCGGCGAGCGGGTCTGCACCGCCACCTGGACCAACATCGTGCGGGGGGCGTGACGCGCGTGGCGGAGACTTCGGGCCGGCGACCAGATCTCCGAGCTGCGGGTGACGCCCGACAGGTACCTCACGGTCCGCTACGCCGGGGCGTCGGGGGACTTCAACCCGATCCACGTGGACGAGGAGTTCGCCCGCTCGGTGGGGCTGCCGGGACGCATCCTCCACGGCCTCTGGACGATGGCCCAGGTCGCCCGCGCCCAGACCGAGGCCGCCGGCGGGCCCGAGCACCTGAAGCGGATGTCGGTGCAGTTCCGGGGCATGGGGCTTCCCGAGCAGGAGGTCGTCGTGACCGGCACCGTCACCGAGGTCAGGGACGGACGCGCGGTGATCGACACGGTCGCCGAACAGGCCGGCAACCAGATCATCCGCAACGCCGAGGCCGAAGTCGAGCTCTGAGGCGGGCGCTTGCGGGCCGGTCCCGCGAATTTGGAGCGGGGACGGGCGGGCCTAGAATCAGGCACATGCTGAGCGCCCGTCAGGAGAGGATCCTGTGCAAAGTTGTGGAGGAGTACCTCCACACCGCCCAGCCAGTCGCCTCGCGCACGATCGCCGCCGACCCCGAGCTCGACTGCGGGCCCTCGACGGTGCGCAACGAACTCGCGCTGCTGGAGGAGTACGGCTTCCTCTCCCATCCCCACGTCTCCGCCGGCCGCGTGCCGACCGACGCCGCCCACCGGTACGTCGTCGACCGGCTTCTCAGCTCCGGCCAGCCGGCCGCGCTCCAGCCTCGCCGGCTGGAGCTGTCGCTGATCCGCAAGGAGATCGACGAGGCCGTCCGGTCGACCTCGGAAACCCTCTCACGGATGACCAACCTGGTCGCGATCGTCTCGGCGCCCTCCCCGAACGCCGCCACCGTCCGCCACGTGGAGGTGCTCGCGCTCCAGCCCCAGCTCGTCCTGGTGGTGCTGATCACCTCGACGGGCGGGGTCTCGAAGATGATCGCCAGCTTCGATCGTCCCGTCGACCCGGGCCTGGTGGCGTGGGCCGGTGAGTACTTCAACGAGCGCCTGGTGGGTCTCGCGCTGGGGGCCCGCATGCTCCAGCAGCGCCTCATCGACCCCGGCCTGTCCGTCCTCGGAGATGGCGTTCCTCGAACGCTTCGCCCCGGCCTTCGCAGAGCTTGCCTCCGATGTCGAGGAGTCGTCCTTGTACGTCGAAGGGACCGCCCGCCTGCTGGAGACGAGCATCTCGGGGAGACCACCAAGGTGAACCAGCTCGTGGACCTCCTCGAGCGCCGGGTGGCGCTGCTGCGGGTGCTCCGAACCGCCCTCTCGGAGCCGGGCGTGTACGTGCGCATCGGCCACGAGAACGAGCTCCCGGCGATGCATTCGCTGGCGCTGGTGGCGGCCGGTTACGGCCTCGCCCAGCGCAGACTCGGAACGGTGTCGGTGATCGGCCCGGTGAGGATGGATTACGCGGGCGCCATCGCGACGGTACGCGACGCCGCCGCTGAGCTGTCCCGCTTCGTCGAGGACAGCTACGGCGCCAACTAGCCTGCTACGCATGCCCCGCGACCCATACGAGGTGCTCGGCGTCGGCACGACGCCTCCGAGCAGCAGATCAAGAAGGCCTTCCGCCAGCTCGCCCGCGAGCTGCACCCCGACGTCAACGCCCACGACCCCGACGCGGAGGCGAAGTTCAAGGAGGCGGCGGAGGCCTACGAGATCCTCTCCGACGAAGAGCGCCGGGCGACCTATGACCGCTACGGGCACGAGGGCCTGCGCTCCGGGGGGTACGCCCCCAACTTCGACGGCTTCGGCTCGATCGGCGACCTCTTCAACGCCTTCTTCGGCGCCGCCGCCGGCGGCGGCCGTCAGGGCCCCGCCCAGGGCGGGGACGTCGCCGTCGCGATCGAGATCGAGCTGCTCGACGCCGCCCACGGGGTCCAGGCGCCGGCCCGCTACGAGGTCGTGGACCGCTGCGAGACGCTGTCAACGGCAACGGCGCCGAGCCCGGTACCCCGATCCACACCTGCGAGCGTTGCGGCGGCGTCGGGCAGGTGCAGACCGTCACCCGCACACCCTTCGGCCAGATGATGCGGACGATGCTGTGCGACGCCTGCGAAGGCCAGGGGAAGGTCCCGGACAAGCCCTGCACGCAGCTGCCGCGGACGGGGCCGCAAGGCGGTCACCCGCGAGCTCCAGGTGGACGTGCCGACGGGCATCTCCGACGGGCAGCGGATCCGCCTCAGCGGTCATGGTCACGCCGGCGAAGCCGGCGCCCCCGCCGGCGACCTGTACGTGATGGTCCGCGTGCCGCCCGACGATCGCTTCCTGCGCGAGGGCGACGACCTGATCACCGCCCTCGACGTGGCGGCGCCGCTGGCCACCGCTCGGGCGGGACGCTCGAGGTACCGGCCCTGGAGGGTCCGCTCGAGGTCGAGCTGGCGCCCGGCACCCAGCCGGGTGAGGTGCTCACGATCCGCGGCGAAGGCATGCCGGGGCTGCGCCGCGGTCGCCACGGAGACCTCCGCGTGGTCGTCAACGTGCTCATTCCCCGTCGCCTCAACGCCGAGCAGCTGGAGCTGATGGAACGTCTCAACGAGAGCCTCTCCGAGGACAACCTCCGCTCCCAGGAGTCGGTGTTCGCCAAGCTCCGCCGGGCGCTCGGCAGCCAGGCCGCTTGATCAGGCTCGCGGTCCGAGTCGAGCGCTCCAGCGCGGAGCTCGTGCTGGCCGAACTGCTGGAGCTCGCGCCCGGGCGGCGTGGAGGAGGTCGAGCAGGACAGCCACGTCGAATACGCCCTCTACGGGGCTCCCGGGCGAGCTCCCGAGCCTGCCGGCGCTGAAGGCCGCGCGCGGCCGCCGGGGGAGCACTGGTGGACATCCACACGAGCGAGGTGGCCGACGACTGGAGTGAGCGCTGGCGCAGCTTCCACCGCCCGATCGTGCTCGCCCCACCGTCGTCTCCGGGCCGCTCGCCCGCAGAACCGGCGATACCCGCGATCCGCGTGCGCCCCCGTGGGAGCCCGCCGAGGCCTCCGGCCCCGAGCGTCCGTGGAGGTCGTGATCGACCCCGGCCAGGCGTTCGGCACGGGCGCTCACGCGACCACGCGCCTGTGCCTGCAGCTGCTGCTCGAGCTCGTCCTGCGAGGTCCCGCCCGCCGGGCCCTGCTCGACGTCGGCTGCGGCTCGGGCGTGCTCGCGATCGTGGCCGCCAAGCTCGGCTACGCGCCGGTGATCGCATTCGACAACGACCCCCTCAGCGTGCAGGCGACACGCGAGAACGCGACCGCCAACGGGGTCGAGCTCGACGTCCTCGAGGCCGACCTGCGCGCCGGCGCGCTGCCGCTCACCGCCGTCAGCGCCCCTGCCGCCGGCGAGGTGCGGCGCCGGTCGTGGTCTCCAACCTGCTGCGGGGCTGCTGCTCGAGCTCGCCGCGGCGCTCGACCGGGCACCGCGGCGCTGATCGCCTCCGGGCTGCTGGAGGGCGAGGGCGAGGAGGTCGCCCAGGCGTTCGGCCCGGCCCTGGGGATGCGCGTGCGCCAGCAGGGCGGCGTGCGCCGGGTGGGAGGCCCTGTGGCTCGAGGGACCGGCCGCGACCGGCCGCGCGGCGACGGCGCGTTCAGGGGCGAGCTAGCCCGGAACGGCGGTGGCGGCGAGCACGTTGGAGCGGTACACGAGGTCGATCGCCGGCCGTATGCCGTCGTCGCTGCCGAGCAGCTCGTCGGCCGCCGACAGCGCGAACCGATCGTCTCCAGCTCCTCGCCGACGTCGGCCGGGTTCGGGGTCACGGCAGGAGGCGATCGCCATGTCCAGCATCGCCCTCGCCTGCTCACGGGCCCCGGTGAACAGCGCCGGTCCCACCAGGCTCGCGTATCCGTACACGCGCGCGAGACGCCCTGAGAGCGTGATCGTCGAGGGCCGCCTGATCTCGCTCGGCGGCGGCAGCTCGCCGCGGTCGAGCAGGCTCGCCATCGTCCCCCCAAGCAGCCCCCTCGTGGCCGCCTCGTCGAGGCCGGCCTGCTGGGCGACCCGCAGCGCCATGTAGAGGGTGGTCGCCGGCAGCCCGTACGGGCGGGTCGGAGGCGAACACGACCCGCTCGGGAGGAACCCTCGCGAGCAGCTCGATCACGTCGAGGGGGAAGAAGCAGGAGATGTCGTAGAGCACCCCCGGATGGTCCGCCAGGCGGGTGGTCAGGATCCCCTGGTCGCAGATCGCCCCATGGGCGAGGATCAGCACGGCCCCGGGGTGGCGCAGGGCGAGGTCGACGAGCCCCTCCGCGAGCGGCGGCAGGCCGCGGCCGGCGTGGATCAGGATCGGCACCTTGGCTTCTTCGGCCAGTTTGAAGACGCCCTGCATCTCCTCGCCGTCGAAGTCGAAGTCCTGGGCCCGGGGGTGGAGCTTGATGCCCTCCGGCGCCGGCGGCCAGGCAGCGTTCGCCCTCGGCGAGCGGGCCTTCGGCGGGATCCAGCCGGCAGAAGGGGATCAGCCGCCCCTCGCTCTGGCCCGCCCACTCCAGCACGCGGTCGTTGGGGAGGCTGTAGGAGGGCACCCGCTCGGGGTCGTGCAGCGGGAACACGCACGCGCGCCGGGCCTCGGCGGCGTCGAGCTGGCCCAGCAGCTGCTCCAGCGTCAAGCGAGCGGCCGTCCTCGTCGAGGCCGAGGTGGGTGTGGGCGTCGATCACTTCCGCGCCCTGCGGGCGCAGCTCGCGCACCTCCTGCAGAAAGGGCGCCAGCGCCTGCTCGTAGAGGGAGTCGTTCACCGGCCCCACCCTATTCTGTCGGCGTGGCGTGGCAGGTCGTGATCGCGGGCGGCGGCTTCGGCGGCTTCTACGCGGCCCGCGCACTGGAACGCCGGCTGCCCGCCGCAGAGCGCCCGCGTGACGCTCGTCAACGAGTCCAACTTCATGCTCTACACGCCGCTGCTTCCCGGGGCCGCCGGCGCCACCCTGGACCCCCGCCACGTGGTCGTCCCGCTGCGCTCCCAGCTGCGTCACACCGACCTCGTGATCGGGCACGTCCAGCGGCGGTGACCCGGCGCACCGGACGCTGACGGTGACGCGCATCGACGGCGAGGAGCTCGAGCTCCCCTACGACCACCTGATCGTCGCCCTCGGCTCGGTCTCGCGCACGCTGCCGGTGCCCGGGCCTGGCCGAGCACGGGATCGGGCTGAAGTCGCTGGCCGACGCCGTCGCGCTGCGCAACCAGGTGCTGAGCTGCTTCGACATCGCCGAGACGCTCGAGGATCCACGAGGCGCCGGGCGGGTACCTCACGTTCGTCTTCATCGGTGCCGGATATGCCGGCGTCGAGGGGCTCGCCGAGCTGCAGGACTTCGCCGCCCAGGCGATCGAGTACTACCCCCGCTGCGCCGCCCAGGGGATGCGCTGGGTGCTCGCCGAGGCCCGCGAGCGGATCATGCAGGAGGTGCCCGCCGAGCCTCTCGACGGTTCGCCGAAGCCGAGCTGCGAGGGCGCGGCATCGAGGTGCTCACCTCCACCACCCTCGCGGAGGTCCGTGACGCCGACTGCGCCCGGCTCTCCCGCGGCGAGCCGATCCCCGCCCGCACCCTCGTGTGGACCGCGGGCGTGCGGCCGAGCCCGGCGGTTGCGAGGCTGGGCCTCGAGCTCGACCGCCGGGGGCCGGATCCCGGTCGATCGCACGATGCGCGTGGCCGGCCTGCCGGTATGGGCGATCGGCGACTGCGCCGCGGTCCCGGACCCTGCCCGCCCGGGCCACCCGTGTCCGCCGACCGCCCAGCACGCCATCCGCCAGGGCAGGCTGGCCGCACACAACGTCGCCTGCGCGCTGCGGGGGCTTCCCGCCAAGCCGTTTCGCTACAAGACCAAAGGCGTGGTCGCGGAGCTCGGCGCCGGGCAGGCCGTCGCGATCACCTTCGGTGTGCGCTGGCGGGGCTTTCCCGCCTGGCTGATCGCCCGCACCTACCACCTGCTGCTGATGCCCGGCCTTGGCCGGCGGCTGCGGCTGCTGGTCGACTGGAACGTGGCGCTGCTGTTCGGCCGCGACTCCTCCTCGCCGGGGCGACTGGGGACGCCCCCGCCGCTGGAAGGTCCCTGACGGACCGCCGCCGCGGCCCGCGCTCCGGGGACACTGGACGGGCGCCGTATCCTTGGAGGTGAAGCGCATGGGGATTCGCGAGCAGATCGACGCCGACCTGAAGGACGCCATGCGCGCTGGGGAGAAGCAGAAGGTGGGCGCCCTGCGGCTGGTCGTCTCCGAGCTGCAGAAGGCCGCCAAGGAGGGCAACGACGACGAGGTCGCGGTGCTCCGCCGCGAGCGCAAACGTCGTACCGAGGCAGCCAGCGCCTTCCGCGACGGCGGGCGCGAGGATCTCGCCGGCGGCGAGGAGGCGGAGGCCGAGCTGATCGCCTCCTACCTGCCCGCGGAGCTCTCCGACGAGGAGCTCGAGGGGATCGTCACCCTGGCCGTCACCGAAAGCGGAGCCGCCGGCCCGAAGGACATGGGCATCGCCATGCGCCAGGCGATGGCCGTGGTCGACGGCCGCGCCGACGGCAAGCGGGTATCGGGCATGGTGCGCACGGCCCTGCAGGGATGAGGACGCAGATCGAGCTCTCCAACGAAGTGGCTGCCGAGCTCGCCGGCAGCCAGGACGCCGTCCTGCGCGCGCTCGAGTCGCATCTCAGCTGCCGCGTGTTCCTGCGCGGAAACCTGCTCACGCTCGACGGCGAGGAGGTCGAGATGCAGCTCGGCGAACGGGTGGTGCGGGAGCTCGCCGACCTGATCGCCCGCGGCCACCAGATCGGTCCCGGCACGATCACGGCCGTCACCGGGGCACTCGACGCGCACGAATCACCGGCCCGCGTGCTGGAGGACGTGGTCTGGACCCACCGCGGCCTGCGGGTGGCGCCCAAGACCGTCAACCAGAAGCGCTACGTCGACTCGGTGCGGGGCAACACGATCACCTTCGGGGTGGGGCCCGCGGGTACCGGCAAGACGTTCCTGGCCGTGGCGATGGCGGCCGCCGCCCTTTCCCGCCACGAGGTCAACCGCATCATCCTCACCCGTCCGGCCGTCGAGGCCGGCGAGCGCCTCGGGTTCCTGCCCGGCGACCTGATGGCGAAGGTCGACCCCTACCTGCGCCCGCTGTTCGACGCCCTCCACGACATGCTCGATCCGGAGAAGGTCGCCTCCCACATCGACCGCGGCGTGATCGAGATCGCACCGCTGGCCTTCATGCGCGGGTCGCACGCTGAACGACTCCTTCGTGATCCTCGACGAGGCCCAGAACACGACCCCCGAGCAGATGAAGATGTTCCTCACCCGGCTCGGCTTCGGCTCCAAGATGGTGGTCACCGGCGACATCACCCAGGTCGACCTTCCGCGCGAGCAGAAATCGGGTCTGATCGTCGTGGGCGACATCCTGGACTGGGTCGAGGGGGTCCAGTTCGTGCGCTTCGGCGGCGAGGACGTGGTGCGCCACAAGCTCGTGCAGCGGATCGTCGAGGCCTACGACGAACACACCCAGCGAGACTCCTCCGCGTCGAGCCGGCGCCCCGGTCAGGCGGCGATGGCGTCCAGCGGCCGGCCATCCGCAGCGCCTGAGTCGGCCGATGCTCGAGGTCGAGCTCCTCGGCGGCGAGCGGCTCGGCGGGACGCTGACCGAGCAGGACGTCATCAGCCTCTGCACGACCACCGCGCAGCGGCTCGGTGTCGACGGCGGCCACGTCGCCGTCGAGATCGTGGATCCGCCTCACGATCGAGGAGCTGAACACGCGCCACCGGGGACGCGCGGAACCCACCGACGTGCTGTCGTTTCCGATCGACGGCGCTCGAGCAGCTGGCCGGGGAGGCGATGCGGGAGCTCGGCGACATCGTGATCTGCCCCGAGCACACGATCGATCTGCGGGCCGCCGTGGTCCACGGGATGCTCCACCTGCTGGGCATGGATCACGAGCGCGACGACGGCGAGATGCTGGCCCTCCAGGACGACCTGCTGCAGGCGGGTGGCTAGTGAGCTCCAGCGGCATCGTGGCCCTCGCCGGACGCCCGAACGTGGGCAAGTCCACGCTCCTGAACTCGCTCGTCGGCCAGAAGCTCTCGATCGTCTCCGACCGGCCCCAGACCACCCGCCGGGCGATCCGCGGGGTCATCAGCCGCGGCGACTCACAGGTCGTGCTGGTGGACCTGCCGGGGACCCAACGCCCGCGCGACCCGCTCACCGCCCGCCTGGCCAAACGGGTCCAGCAGGAGCTCGACGGGGCCGACGGCGTGCTGCTGATGCTCAACGGGTTGCAGGGAGTGGGACCCGGCGACCGTCACCTCGCCGGAGTCCTGGCGGGGAGTTCGGTGCCCGTCACGGTTGCCGTGAACAAGGTCGACAAGCTGTCCCACGTACGGCTCGTGGAGGTCCTCTCCGGCGCTTCCGAGCTGGTTCCGGAGGCGGAGATCTTCCCGATCTCGGCGCTCCGCGGGAGCGGCGTGGCCGAGCTCTTGGACCACCTCGCCGCCTGCATGCCCGAGGGGCCGTTCCTGTTCGAGCCCGGCGTCAGCAGCGACCAGCCGCTCGAGCAGCTGTTGGCGGAGCTGATCAGGGAGGCCGTGATCCGCCGGACCTTCCAGGAGCTTCCCCACGCCGTCGAGGTCGTGGTCGAGGACCTCGATCGTCCGCGCGAGGGGCTGACCCGCGTACGCGCCCTGATCTGGGTCGAGAGCGACTCCCAGAAGGCGATCCTGATCGGCGCCCGGGGGAGCATGATCAGGGCCATCGGGAGCGCCGCACGCGCAGAACTCGAGCGCGAGCTGGACTCCCACGTCCACCTTGACCTGTCGGTGCGGGTGCGCCGCCGCTGGCGCAACGACGAGGCCCTGCTGGACCGTCTCGGGATGACCTGAGGCGCGCAGCCCGTCGGCGTGGCCGGCGATTTCGCGTGCGGCGGCGGGCCAGGCCGGGCGGCGGCTACTGCATGTTGGCCGCCAGGCGATCGGCGATCTTGCCGATCCCCTCCAGCTCCAGACGGCGCTCCCACACGAATGGGACGGCTATCACCTCGAACTGGCGCCGGCGCAGGCGGGCGAGCTGGTTGTGCTGGAAGCGGGCGCGATCGTGGACGGCGCGGGCGGCATGCAGGGCGGCGTGGCGCAGCTGGGCGCGTGAGGAGCGCCGGTCCGCGGGCCCCGGCACCGGCACGGACCCGTCGCCGTCGGCGAGTGCTTCGATCTGCTCCATCTCCCGGGCCGAGAAGCGCCGTGGCAGGAGGCTGTTGACGATCACCGTGGAGAGCTGTCGCTGAGCTCGCCTTCGAGCCCCTCCTGCAGCTCGATCGCCTCGGTGACGGCCATCTCGGTGCCGAGCGCCACCCCCACGTAGCCGGTGGCGCTCTCGTCCTTGAGCAGCTCCAGCAGCTGGCGGGTCTGGCCCGCGATCGGCCCGATGCGGGCGATCGCGCCGAAGGTGCCCGGCGAGCCGAGCATGCCGAGCGCGTGTCCGGTGGCGGGGGCGTCCACGATCACCAGGTCGTAGCCGCCCCGGCGCTTGTGCGCCCCGCGCGTGAGCTGCGCGATTTTCACCATGCTCACGAGCTCCTTCGCGCCGGGGGCCGCAGCGGCGAAGTAGGAGAACGTGCTGCTCGACGCGAGCACCCGTCCGGGCACCCGCCCACCGAGGGCCTGGAGCCATTCCAGCAGCGCCCGGTCGAGGTCGATCGAGATGCTCGAGATGCCGTCTCGCAGTTCGGCGACAGCGCCCGGGGAGGGGGGCTTGACGCCGAACAGGGCGGGCAGCCTGCTCTGCTCGCCGACCTCCACGACCACCGTCCGCTTTCCTTCCCGGGACGCGAGCAACGCGATCGCACAGGCCATCGTGGTCTTGCCGACGCCACCCTTGCCGGTCACGAACAGCAGCTTGCGGTCCAGTAGCGAGGCCATGCTGGGGCGGGGGGTACGCGATGTTGGCAGGGGGCGGGGCGGGTCCGCGCGGAACGGGCCGACCGCATGGCTGGACCTACAATCGGCAGCCATGAGCGGAGCTCACCTCGATCCTATAGATCCGCACGTCGTCTACGACCGCGACGGCCTCGTTCCCTGCATCGTCCAGGACTGGAGCAGCGGGGAGGTGCTGATGCTCGCCTACATGAACGAGCAGGCGCTGGCGAGGACGCTCGACAGCGGCGAGCTCCACCTCTACAGCCGCTCCCGTGGCGAGCAATGGCACAAGGGAGCCACCAGCGGTAACACCCAGCGCGTACGGGCACTGCGGGTGGACTGCGACGGCGACACCGTGCTGGCGCTCGTGGAACCCGCCGGCCCCGCCTGCCACACGGGCGAGCGCACCTGCTTTCACCGCGGCCAGCTGAGCCCGAGGGCGCCCCACGAGACGCTTCCCGAGCTGGGTCGCACGCTCGCCGACCGTGCCCGCGAGCGCCCCGCCGGGTCCTACACGGTGGAGCTGCTCGACAACCCCGCACGGATCGGCGAGAAGGTCATGGAGGAGGCCGAGGAGGTGGCGCGCGCCGCCCGCGAGGAGTCCGATGAGCGGGTCGACGAAGAGGCCGCCGACGTGCTCTACCACCTGCTCGTGCTGATGCGCAGCCGGGGGCGCTCGCTCGACGACGCCGAGCGGGTGCTCGATGGCCGTCGCTCCTAGCTCCCCCTCGGGCGCCGTCCCCGGCGCCCCCGCGGCGAGGGCGCCGCAGATCGCGCCCGGGCTGGAGCGGGCGCGTGAGCTGGCCCGCGAGTACAACCTCCTGCCGCTGAGCTACAGCTTCATCGACGACTGCGAGACGCCCGTCTCGGCGCTGCTGAAGCTACGCGCGCTGGCGCCCGGCGAGCCCGCCTTCCTGCTCGAGTCCGCCGACCAGGGCCAGCGCGTGGGTCGCTGGTCGTTCATCGGGATCGGCCCCCGCAGCGTGCTGCGCTGGTCGCTCGGCGACGGCGGGGACCCGTACGAGCTCGCCTCCCGTGAGCTGAGCCGCTTCAAGCAGGCACCGCTCCAGGACGCGCCCCCGTTCGCCGGCGGCGCCGTCGGTGTCTTCGCCTACGACCTGGTGCGCACCGTCGAGCCCCTCGGAGACCCGCCGAGCGACCCGCTCGGGCTCCCCGACATGGCGCTGATGCTCTCCGACGCGCTCGTCATCTTCGACCACCTCAAGCACACCGTCACGCTCGCTGGCCAACGCCGATCTCGTGCAGGAGCCCGAGGTCGAGCCGGCCTACGCCAAGGCCGCCGCCAGGATCGAGCAGCTGCGTGAGGCGCTGGCCGGTCCGGTGCCCCGCCCGGCTGGCGGGGCCGGCGCCAGCGAGCCGCCCAGTTTCCAGTCGAACATGCCGCGCGAGCAGTTCGAAGCGATGGTGGCGCGGGTCGTCCGCTACATCCACGCCGGCGACGCGTTCCAGGTGGTGCCCTCCCAGCGCTGGTCCGCGCCCGTGCCGGTGGAGGCCTTCTCGATCTACCGCGGCCTGCGCGCCGTCAACCCGAGCCCCTACATGTACTTCCTGGACTTCGGCGACTTCCAGGTGGCGGGCGCCAGCCCCGAGCCGCTGCTGACGGTCACCGGGCCGGCACGTCTCGACCAAGCCGATCGCCGGCACCCGCCCGCGCGGGTCCTCGCCCGGAGGAGGACCGGCGCATCGCCGCCGAGCTGCTGGCCGACGAGAAGGAGCGCTCTGAGCACGTGATGCTGGTCGACCTCGGGCGCAACGACCTCGGGCGCGTGTGCGAGTACGGCAGCGTGGCCGTCGACGAACTGATGGAGATCGAGCTCTACAGCCACGTGATGCACATCGTCTCCTCCGTGTCGGGCACGCTGCGCGAGGGCGTCGGGGCGATGGACGCGCTGCGCTCGGTGCTGCCGGCGGGCACCCTCTCGGGCGCTCCGAAGGTGCGCGCGATGCAGATCATCGACGAGCTCGAGCCGGTCAAGCGCGGTGGCTACGGCGGCGCCGTCGGCTACCTCTCCTACGGCGGCGACCTCGACACCGCGATCCACATCCGCACTGTGGTCGTCAAGGACGGCGTGGCCCACGTGCAGGCGGGCGGGGGGACGGTCGCGGACGCCGCAGCCGGCGTTCGAGTACGAGGAGTCGGTCGCCAAGGCCCAGGCCGCGATGCGCGCGATCTCGCTGGCCTGCCAGCAGCCGGAGTGGGCGTGAGGGTCCTCGTCCTCGACAACTACGACTCCTTCACCTACAACCTCGTCCAGTACCTCGGCGAGCTGGGAGCGGAGGTGCACACCGTCCGCAACGACCGCGCGACGGTGGACGAGCTGATCGAGATGGACTTCGAGCGCTGCGTGGTCTCGCCCGGGCCCTGCACCCCCAACGAGGCGGGGATCACGCTGGAGCTGGTGCGACGGCTGCCCGAGGCGGGCGTGCCCACGCTCGGGGTGTGTCTCGGTCACCAGGCGATGGCCCAGGCCTTCGGCGGCGAGGTCAAGCTGCACCCGCCCGTCCACGGCAAGGCCACGACGGTCGAGCACGACGGCCGCACTATCTTCAGCGGCCTGCGCTGTCCGCTGCGGGTCGGCCGCTACCACTCGCTGATCGTGGACCCGGCGCTGCCGGACTGCCTCGAGCAGTCGGCGAGCGGGGGCGGGGTGCTGATGGGACTGCGCCACCGCGAGCTGCCCGCCGAGGGCGTCCAGTTCCACCCCGAGTCGATCCTCACCGAGGACGGCCACGAGCTGCTCGCCAACTTCCTCGGCGAGCCGGCGCCGCCGGCCGGAGGCCTAGGTGCCCGACGAGGTCCTCACCAGCGCGATCGACACCCTCTGTGGAGGGGGCTCCCTGAGCGAGGATCAGGCCGCCGAGGTGCTCGGCGGAGATCATGCACGGAGAGGTCTCGGAGATCCAGATCGCCGGCTTCCTGGTCGCGCTGCGGACGAAGGGGGAGACGGTGCAGGAGCTGGCCGGGCTGGCCCGCGTGATGCGCGAGCTGGCCGCCCGCGTGCCGTGTCGAGCGCGAGGACCTGCTCGACACGGCCGGCACGGGCGGTGGGCGCAGTTCGTTCAACGTCTCCACCACGGCGGCCCTGATCGCCGCCGGCAACGGGTGTGCGGTGGCCAAGCATGGCAACCGCTCGGCCACCAGCCGGTCCGGCTCGGCCGACCTGCTGGAGGCGCTCGGCGCGCGCATCGACCTCGCTCCCGAGCAGGTCGCCGAATGCATCGAAGTGGCCGGCTTCGGCTTCATGTTCGCGCCCACCCACCACCAGGCGACCCGCTACGTGATCCCCGTGCGCCGCGAGCTGGCGGTGCGCACGATCTTCAACATGCTCGGCCCCCTGACCAACCCCGCCGGCGCCCGCCGGCAGCTGATCGGGGTCTCGGATCCCGCCTTCCTGGGGACGATGGCGGGCGCCCTGGCGCTGCTCGGGGTGGACCGCGCGCTCGTGGTGAGCGCCGAGGACGGCCTCGACGAGGTCTCCGCCAGCGCCCCCACACAGGTCGTCGAGGTCAACGGGGAGGAGATCACCAGCTACGTCCTGACACCCGAGCAGGTCGGCCTCGGCGGTGGCGGGGAGGCCCCGCCGGGAGGGACGCCGGAGGAGAACGCGGCACTCACGGAAGCGATCCTGGGCGTCGACGGCCGCCCCGCGGGCCCGCTGCCGGGCGAGGATGTGGCGCTGATCAACGCGGGCGCCGCGATCTACGTCGCGGGCGCCGCAGACACGATCGCCGAGGGCGTGCAGGCCGCGCGCGCAACCCTCAGCGAGGGCCGCGCCGCGGAGGCCCTGTCGCGCTTCGTGGCCGCCACGCACAGGCTCGCGCCGGCGGAGAGCTCCGCGTGAGCGCCACCGGCGAATCCGCCACCACGGCCGGGCGCGCGAGCGTGCTCGAGCGGATCGTGGCCCAGACGCGCGCAGAGCTGCAGCGGCGCAAGCAGGCGCGGCCACTGGCGGGGATGCCCGAGCCGCCGCAGGGCACCGCCGCCGGCCCCCGCTTCGAGGCCGCATTGCGGGCCCCGGGCCTGGGCGTGATCGCCGAGTTCAAGCGCCGCTCGCCGTCCGCCGGGACCCTGCGCGAGCACGCCGACCTGCACGAGATGCTGGAGGCCTACGAACACGGCGGCGCGGTCGCCTTCTCGGTCCTGACCGAGGAAGCGAACTTCGACGGGCGCCTGCAGGACCTCAGCGACGCCAGCAGCGACCACCGCCTGCCGGTCCTGCGCAAGGACTTCATCGTCGACCCCTACCAGCTCCACGAGGCCCGCTCCGCCGGGGCCGATGCGGTGCTGCTGATCGTGGCCGCGCTCTCCCAGGAGCAGCTGGTCTCGCTCTCAGAGCTGGCCCGCGAGCTGCTGCTCGACGTGCTCGTGGAGGTCCACGACTCCCAGGAGCTCGAGCGGGCGCTGGCGGCGGGGTCGGGCCTGATCGGGATCAACAACCGCGATCTGCGCGATTTCAGCGTCGACGTGTCCCGCACCGAACAGCTGCTGGGGCTGATCCCGCGGGACGTCGCGGTCGTGTCGGAGTCGGGCATCGGCACGGTGGCGCAGCTGCGCGGGCTGCGCGAGGCGGGGGTCGCCGCGGTGCTGATCGGGGGGTCGCTGATGCGCGCCGCCGACCCCGCCCAGACGCTGCGCTCGCTGCTCGACGGCCTGGAGGTCAGCCCGGAGTAGGGATTTATGGTCTCGGGGTGAGACTTTTAGTTCGTCTTCACCCCGCCCGATCATCCTCGCCAGCATGCAACGATCATTCCTAGTCCCGTTCGGCTGCGCCCTGCTCGGGGGCGCCCTCGTGGCAGCCGTCATCGCCGCCTTCGGCGGTCTCGGCTCGAGCCACTCCACCGTCACAACCGTCACCACCACCGCGCCCGCGGCTGAAACCAAGAACGCCGCGCAGGTGACGCACGGCTACACCCCGCACGAAATCTATGAGCGCGACGCCCCCGGCGTGGCCTTCGTCACGTCCACCGTCGTGCAGAAATCTGAATCGCCCTTCCTGTTCGGCGAAAGCTCACGCCAGGGTCAGGCCTCGGGCTCGGGCATCGTGATCAACAGCGACGGCACGATCCTGACCAACTACCACGTGATCGAGAACGCGATCAAGGTCAACGTGAGCTTCGAAAAAGGCAAGACCGTCGAAGCCCAGGTGCTCGGCAAGGACCCGTCCAACGACCTCGCCATCCTGCGCATCCCGACCGACGGCCTCACGCTCCACCCGCTCGTGCTCGGCGACTCGAGCGCCGTGCAGGTGGGCGAACCGGCGTATGCGATCGGCAACCCGTTCGACCTCCAGCGCACGCTGACCGCCGGCATCATCTCCGCCCTGCAGCGTGAAATCACGGCCCCCAACGGCTTCACCATCAACAACGTCCTGCAGACCGACGCGCCGATCAACCCCGGCAACTCCGGTGGCCCGCTGCTGAATTCCCAGGGCCAGGTGATCGGGATCAACTCCCAGATCGAGACCGGCGGCAGCGGGGCGGACGGAAGCGTCGGCGTCGGCTTCGCGGTGCCGATCAACAAGGCCAAGTCGGAGATCGACGAGCTCGAGAAGGGCGGCACCGTCCGTGGCGCCTACCTCGGCCTCACCTCGCTGACGATCGACGGCTCCCTGTCCGCGCTGAACCTGCCCGTCAAGGCGGGCGCCCTGGTCCAGAGCGTGCAGAAGGGCACCGCCGCCGAAAAGGCCGGCATCAAAGGCGGCACCGTCTCGACCAACACCGAAGGCGGCCAGGTGGCCGTCGGCGGAGACATCATCGTCTCGGTGAACGGCAAGAAGATCGCCGGCTCGGAAGAACTCGCGGCCGCCATCTCCGCCCACAAACCGGGTCAGACGGTGAAGATCGGGCTCAAGCGCGCGAACGGCAGCGGCGGCTACGAAAGCAAGACCGTGACCGTCACCCTCGGCGCTCGCCCCAACTCCGTCCCCAACCCCAACACTCCCGAAGGCTAGCCGGGGCTCCGGCCCCGAACGCGGCGCCGCGCACCAGCGTGCGGCGCCGCGCAGCCGTCGGACCAGGTCGCCGCGCAGCCGTCGGACCTGGCGCTGTGCAGCCCGCTGCGGCGCCGCTACCGTTGGTCCATGTCGCAAGACGGACCGACCGCTGTGAAGATCTGCGGGCTCACCACCCTGCCCGACGCCGAACTGGCCTGCTCGCTGGGGGCGTGGGCGGTCGGGATGGTCTTCTATGAGCCCAGCCCGCGTCGCTGCTCGATCGAGCAGGCGGCCGACATCTGCGCCCAGCTGCGCCGCCGCGTGGAGCTGTGCGGGGTGTTCGTCAACGCGGCTCCGGACTACGTCGTCGCGACCGCCGACGAGCTGGGGCTGACGCTGCTGCAGCTGCACGGCGACGAGGGACCCGCGATGTGCGCCCAGCTCGCCCGCAGGACCGGCGCCCGCGTGATCAAGGCGATCCAGGTCGCGAGCGCCGGAGACGTCCGCGACAGCGAACGCTTCCACGTCGACTTCCACCTGTTCGACACCAGGCCGAGCTCGCGGGCGGCCGAACAGCTGCGGGGCGGGACCGGGCAGAGCTTCGACTGGGAGCTGGTGGCGTCGCGGCACTCGCGCATTCCCATGATCCTCTCCGGCGGCCTCCACGCGGGCAACGTCGGCGAGGCGATCGCGGTCGCCCGGCCGTGGGCGGTCGACGTCGCCAGCGGCACCGAGCAGTCCCCGGGGCGCAAGGACCCTGAGCGGATGCGGGCCTTCTTCGCGGCCGTGGCGGCGGCCGACCCACAGCCCGCGGAGGCCGGGCAGCCGGCGTGAGCGCGACCCGTCAGGAACCTCTCGTAGAGCAGACCTTCGGCCCCTACGGGGGGCAGTTCGTGCCCGAGACCCTGATGCCCGCGCTGGCCGAGCTCGAGCAGGCCTGGCGACAGGCGAGCACCGACGAGGGCTACCTCGGGGAGCTCGCTGGGCTGCTGCGGGACTTCGCAGGCAGGCCCACGCCGCTGTACCTCGCCACGCGCCTGTCCGAGCGCGTCGGCCGCCGCGTGTACCTCAAGCGCGAGGACCTCAACCACACCGGCTCGCACAAGCTCAACAACGCCCTCGGCCAGGTGCTGCTGGCCCGGCGCATGGGCAAGCGGCGCATCATCGCCGAGACCGGCGCCGGCCAGCACGGCGTCGCAACGGCGACCGTGTGCGCCCTGATGGGGATCGAGTGCGTCGTCTACATGGGCGTCGAGGACACCGTCCGCCAGCGCCCCAACGTGCAGCGCATGCAGCTGCTGGGCGCGCGCGTGGAACCCGTCGAGGCCGGCTCGCGCACGCTCAAGGAGGCCACCTCGGCGGCGATTCGCGACTGGGTGGCCAACGTCGAAACCACCCACTACGTGATCGGTTCGGCCGTGGGCCCGGCGCCCTACCCGGCGATGGTCCGTGAGCTGCAGCGGGTGATCGGCGAGGAGGCCCGCGAGCAGCTGCTCGAGCGCGAGGGGCGGCTGCCCGAGCGGGTGGTGGCGTGTGTCGGAGGCGGCTCCAACGCGATCGGCGTGTTCGCGGCCTTCATCCCCGACGAGCAGGTCGAGCTCGTGGGCGTGGAGGCCGCCGGCGACGGGATCGACACGCCCCGCCACGGGGCGCCGCTGACCGTCGGAGGGCGCCCGGGCGTGCTGCACGGGTCCCGTTCGGCGGTGATGTCCGACGAGGAGGGGCAGATCCTGCAGGCCCACTCGATCTCGGCCGGCCTCGACTACCCCGGCGCCGGCCCCCAGCACGCCCACCTGCGCGACACCGGCCGGGCGCGCTACGTGGCCGTGACCGACGAGCAGGCGCTGGCCGCCTTCCGCGAGGTGACACGCTTGGAGGGGATCATCCCGGCGCTCGAGACCGCCCACGCGCTGGCGTGGGTGCTGGCGCAGAGCGACGGCGAGCTCGACCTCGTGTGCCTGTCGGGGCGCGGGGACAAGGACCTCGCCCAGGTGCTTGGCGAGGGCGCCTTATGAGCACCACCGTGCAGGCCGGGCACGAGCGCATCGCGCGCGCGTTCGCGCAGGCGCCGGGCGCGGCCGCGCTGATGCCCTACATGATGGGCGGCTTTCCGAACCCGCAGGAGTCGCTGCGCATCGGCGAGGCGTGCGTGGCCGCCGGCGCCGACATCATCGAGCTGGGCTTCCCGTACTCCGACCCGCTCGCGGACGGGCCGGTGATCCAGGCGGCGGGCACGGTCGCGCTCGAAGCGGGGACCAACGTGGCCGCGGTGCTGGAGATCGCCGAGCGGCTGTCGGACCGCGTGCCGGTGGTCGCCATGTGTTACGCCAACATGGTCTTCGCCCCGGGGGCGAGCGCGTTCGTCGAGCGCCTGCAGCGCAGCGGGGCCGCGGGGTTGATCGTCCCCGACCTGCCGTACGGCGCCTCGCCCGACGTGGCCCAGGCCTGCGAGCAGGCCGGGCTCGCGCTCGTGCCGCTGGTCGCCCCCACCACGCCGCCGGACCGCCTGAAGGAGATCGTGTGCGACGCCCGCGGATTCGTGTACGCGGTGTCGGTGGTGGGAACCACCGGCGAGCGCGACCGCGTCCAGGACAGCGCCACGAGGCTGATCGGCGACGCCAAGGCCGTCTCGAGCGCACCGGTGGCCCTCGGGTTCGGAATCGCCACCCCCGAGCACGCCGCCCGGGCGGCCGCCGCCGGCGCCGACGGAGTGATCGTGGGGACCCGGCTGGTACGGGCCGCGGCGGAGGATCCCG
Organism: uncultured Solirubrobacteraceae bacterium; assembly: GCA_963846255.1. GTDB lineage: Bacteria > Actinomycetota > Thermoleophilia > Solirubrobacterales > Solirubrobacteraceae > Palsa-744. The sequence continues at coordinate 1,040,709 of CAWJVE010000002.1, read as the reverse complement.
ACCCGGCCGCGGCCGTGGGGGAGATCGTCGCCGAACTGGCCACGGGGCTGGGGCGGGCCCGGTAGGATCCGCCCCGATGGGTCTGATACTCACAGTCACCGCGGGGCTGATCGTCTGGATCGTGCTGTGGTCGATCAGCGACAAAGGCCTCGACGCCTTCCTGCTGACGGCCGCCATCGCGTTGGTAGGGGCGTCGCTGAGGATCCTCGCGAGCTACCTTCCGGGGCGCCGAAGCTAACCCGCCGGTGCTCGCCCGCTGGCTGGGTCTCGCCGCCGTTCTCGCGGCCTTGCCAATCCTTTCAGGGTGCGCCGCCAGCACCACTCCCGACACAGCCGAAGCCACGGGCGGGTCGCTGACGGTCTACTCGAGCCTGCCCCTGCACGGGCCCGACGGCCAGGTCTCCGAACAGATCGTGGACGGTGAGAAGCTGGCCCTCGACCAGGCGGGCGCGCACGCCGGCCCGTACAAGATCGGCTACGTCTCGCTCGACGACTCCGACCCCAAGACCGGGGTGTGGAACCCCGGCATCACCGCCAGCAACGCCAAGCGCGCCGCTCAGGATCCGAGCACGATCGCCTACCTGGGCGACTACGACTCGGCGGCCACGGCGATCTCGCTGCCGCTGATCAACGGCGCCGGGGTCCTGCAGGTGAGCCCCGCCAGCCCCTATGTCGGCCTGACGTCCCCGCTCGACGCCGGTCAGGACGAGCCCGGGCGCTTCTATCCCAGCGGACAGCAGACCTTCGGGCGGGTGATCCCCGGCGACCTCGCCGAGGCCCAGGCCCAGGTCGAGCTGATGCGCTCGCTCGACGTCCACAGCGTGTACGTGCTCGACGACATGGATCCGTTCGCCGCTGCGCTGGCCACGATCGTGGCCGGCAAGGCCCAGGCCACGGGGATCCACGTGCCGGCCCACGAAAGCATCTCCACGGCCCCCGGGAGCAGCTTCGAAAAGCTCGTCGAAACGATCGCCGCCAGCGGCGCGGACGCGGTCTTCATGGCCGGCGAAGGCAACGCCTCCAGTGCCCGTCTGTGGCGGGAACTGCACCGGGCCGATCCGAGCCTCACGCTGCTGGGCGACAGCGCGATGGCGAGCGGCCCGTTCGCTTCCCACCTCGGCTCCGCGGCCGCCGCCACCTACCTGACCACGCCGCTGCTCTCGACCGCCTCCTACCCGGCCCAGGCCCAGAGCGTGCTCGACGCCTACCGGCGGGCGTTCGGTTCATCCGCCGGCCCGTGGGCGCTCGACGGGTACGCCACGATGCGAATGGTGCTCGACGCGATCGACTCCGCCGGCCACGACGCCACCGACCGCCGGACCGTGATCGCACGCCTGCTGGGAGCCCCCCCACAGGCGTCGGTGCTGGGCCCGATCGCGATCCACTCCGACGGCGAAAGCAGCCTCTCCAGCTACGGGGTGGACACGATCAGCAACGGCACCCCGAAGTTCCAGCGGGCCGTACCGCTGCCCGCGAGCACCACGGGCTGAACGGCCGCTCAGCCGCCGGAGCCGGCGAGACCCACGACCAGCTTCACGCGCGCGACGCCCCCGCCGAGCTCGCGCGTGCCGCCGCTCACCATCGAGGCGGCCTTGAGGTAGCCCATCACTCCCGAGCTGCTCGTTTCGGTCAGCCCGAGGCCTTCCAGCAGCGCCAGCAGCGTCGGCACCTCGACGATCAACGACGGCTGGATGCCTTCGCCCAGCGCGTGCGCGGCGGCGCTGGAGCGTTCGCTGCCGGCGAGCGTGGACGGGGGATTCAGCGCCGTCGACACCGAGTTCGCCCCCAGGCCCATCACGAAGCTCGCCTGCCCGGTGGAGTTCTGACCGGAGGCGATCACGACCGGCAGCGGCAGCCCGTGCAGGCTCACCGACGCCGCCTCTTCGGTGCCCGGGACCGAGGCCGGTTGCACGCGTCGCGCCCTGGCCCTCCAGCTGCGCGGCGAGCTTACCCACGGCGGCCTTCGAGCGGGCCGCGTCGGTGGACACGATCACGACCCCCGCCCGCAGTTCCAGCAGCCCCGCCCCGGAGGCGAACACGCCCGCCGGCCCCATCCAGCTGGCGTAGTCCGCGTGCGCCTTGGGGGTATTGGCGGCCAGGTCCTGCAGCGGACCCAGCAGTGCCTTCAGCAGCCCCCCGAGCCCGCCCGTGATCAGGCTCGACGTGCCGCTCGCGGAGGAGCTTTCGTCGGCGAACGATCCGAGCAGCGAGCCGAGGTGCCCGATGTTCGCACCGAGGGCGGCCTGCGTGTTGCCCACGCCCAGGGCCAGCCACGATTCTCCCGGCAGGGCGCCGAGCGCCTGTGCGCCTTCGGCGCCCGATCCCAGCAACCCCTGCGCGCCCGAGGGCGACAGCACGTCGAGGTCGACCGCGACGGCGCCCTTTTCGGGCGTCACCGAGGCCAACGTGGCGCCGCGGCCGACGAGCGTTCCCAGCGCTTCCCCGGCCGCGCCGGCGCCGGGCCCGGAGGCGGCACTCGAGATGTACAGGTGGGCGAGCGCCTGTGGGGGGAGCTCTTCCGTAATGCCGCGTATTCGCTCGAGGACGACAGCGACGCAGCCCCGAGCGAGGTTTCGATCACGCTCTGGACGGCGGCCTGGCTGCCCAGCACGACGAAGCCCTTGACCATCGCGAAGGCGTCCCCGGCGCTCGTGGACATCATCGTCACGCCGCGGTAGCTGCTCGCCTTCGCTCCTGCCCGGCTCGCGGCCCCGGCCACGAAGCTGCGGGCGGCGGCGGTGTCGCTCGTGTCGAGCACGAGGGCCCCCTGGGCACCTCCCTGCGTGAACGGGAAGGACAGGTGCTGCCCGCCGGTGAGCAGGACCTGCCCGAGCGCGTCGGTGCCGTGCAGCGTGCTGAGGAAGATCGCCCCGTGGCGGCCGAGCCAGGGTTCGACGTCGCGGCTGTAGTTCAGCGGCGGCGAGCCGGGCGTCTGGAGCGCCCCCAGTAGGCCGGCGAAGGGTTCGTTGCGACCGGTCAGCTTGCGCCCGGCATCGAGCGTGGCTTCCTTCAGGGGCCCGCGGGGGCGGACCTCGGCGGCCAGGTACACCGGGGTCGAGGCCGGTATCACGGTGGCTGGGTCGGCCGAGGTCCCGCTGCTCTTCTTCGACGATCCGCAGGCCGTCAGCGCGAGCACGAGCGCGAGCAGTACGGAGGCCGCTGCCGCGCGCGCGAGCAGAACGCGGAAATCGCGCTTCGGCGCTGCGGTACCGGTGGGCGTCAAACCTCAGCTCGCTTTCCAGCTCGCCGGCACCGGGGCGCGGGAGCCGCTGGCGGATGGTACGCGGTCGGGTCCACGACACGCGCAAGTGGAGGGCTCCGGAGGACCGATCACACGGCCGGAAGAGGTGTGGGAGGAGGGAGGAGAGCGGGGTGGGTGTGTGGTGCGGTGGGTGGCTCCGTGGGAAAAAATGTGCAAAAGGGTTGCAAAGTGGGAGAGAGTGGGGTAGGTTCGCGCTCAGCGAGCCCGGGTGGAGGAGCTCCTCCCACTCCTCCACCCTGGCTCGGTATTCGTCTGGAGCCCTCCTTGGTCCCCTTCCGCGGCACCTTCGACCACACCCTCGACGCGAAGAGCCGCCTCACGGTCCCCGCTCGCTACCGCGCCGCCCTGTCGGACGGGGTCGTGCTGACGATGCCCCTGGATCTGAAGCCGTGCGTGGGCGTGTGGCGGCCCTCCGACTACGAGCGCTACACCAGCCGGCAGATCGAGGAGGTGCCGGCGCTCTCGCCGCGACTGCCCGAGCTCGAGCGCTTCTTCTTCGGCAGCTCCCACGAAACCGAGCTCGACGGCGCGGGGCGCGTAATGATCCCGTCATTCCTGGCCGAACACGCCTCGCTGCAGAAGGAGGTCGTCGTGGTCGGCGCAGGAGAGAGGATGGAGCTGTGGAACAAGGCTGCCTGGAGCGAGTACCGCCCGGCGCTGCTGAGCAGCGTTGCGGAGGTCACCGCGCGTGTCGATGCCGGTTCTTGAGATGAGCAAGCCAGGAGGGCGCCAGGGACGCGCCGAGGGGCCCAAGCGGGGAGAGGCCTCCCGCCCGCGGCGCGAGCGGCGGCCCGGCCGGACGGCGGATGCGGTGGTGCCGCAGGCGCCCCACACGCCGGTGCTCGCCCGTGAGGCGATCGAGCTGCTCGACCCCCATCCCGGCCAGCGCGTCGTCGACTGCACCTTCGGATGGGGCGGTCACGCCCGCCTGATCGCCGAGCGCCTGGGCGACACCGGCACGCTGGTGGCGATCGACCGCGACCCCCTGTCGGAGCGGCGCTTCGCGGAGCTCAGCCGCGAGGTCGGCTGCCAGATGCGCTTCATCCGTTCCGGTTACGCGGAGGCTCTCGCCCAGCTCGCCGCCGAGGGGTTCGACGCGGACGGGGTCCTGTTCGATCTCGGGACGTCCTCGATGCAGCTCGACACCCGCGAGCGCGGCTTCTCCTATTCCTATGACGCACCCCTGGACATGCGCATGGACCCCGACTCCGAGCCCAGTGCGGGCACCCTCCTGGCCGAGATCGACGAGCGCCGCCTGGCCGGGATCCTGCGCGACTACGGCGAGGAGCGCTACGCCGGCGCCATCGCCCGCGCGATCGTCAGGCGCCGGGAGATCGCGCCTCTGCGCAGCACCCAGGAGCTGGTGGAGACGATCTCTCAGGCGATGCCCGCGCCCGCCCGCTTCGCCGGCGGGCATCCCGCCAAGCGCTCCTTCCAGGCGCTGCGCATCGCCGTCAACGACGAGCTCGGACAGCTCGACCGCGCGCTCCCGCAGGCGTGGGAGCTGCTGCGTGTCGGCGGCGTGCTGGCCGCCATCGCCTTTCACTCGCTCGAGGACCGGCGCGTCAAGCGCTTCCTCGCCGAGCGAGCACGGGGGTGCATCTGCCCGCCCGACCTGCCCGTATGCGCCTGTGGCCGCGAGGCCGAGGCCGCGCTGCTGAGCCGCCGCTCCATCGTCCCCGGCGCCGAGGAGCTCGCCGCCAATCCTCGTGCCTCCTCGGCCCGCCTGCGCGCGGCGCGCAAGCTGCAACAGGCAGACGAGCGATGAGTCCCGCTCCCGCAACCGCGCCGTCGCGCCGGACCACGGCGCTCCCCAAGGGACGGGGCCTCGCGAGCGTGAGGCCGCCCCGCCGCGTGTCGGGGCCTGCCTCGGGGCGCCGCAGCACACCACCCGTGCCGCGGAGCAGGCTGCCACGCCCGCTCGCGGCACTCGCCCGCGGTGTCGGGCGGGTATCCCGGCACCCGCTGGTCGACCGCGTGATCACCGGCCGCTGGTCGATCGCCGTGATCGCCTTCGCCCTGATCGGGATCGTGACCCTGCAGCTCGGCCTGCTGAAGCTCAACGTCGGGGTCGGGCAGTCGCTCGAACGGGAGCAGACGCTCGAGCGCGAGAACGCCACGCTCGGGATCGAAAACGCCGAACTCGCCTCGCCCGAACGGATCCGCCAGCTGGCCACCCGCCTCGGCATGAGCCCCGTGTCGCTGACCCAGCTGCGCTTCCTGCGGGCCGCACACGACCCCCGCGCGGCCGCGGGCGCCGCGGCGAAGCTGCACACGCCCGTCCACCCGGCGGGTGAAGCCGGGGCCGGCTCGAGCACGCACACGAGCAGCGAAAGCTCGACGGCCGGCGAAGCGTCCCCGGGCGAAGCGACCTCCGCCGCAGGCGCGTCCGGCGAACCGTCGTCCGGCGCCGAAGCGTCCGGCGCCGAAGCCTCGAGCGCCGCCACGTCCTCCGGCGGGGAAGCATCGAGCAGCGAAACGGCGAGCGCCGAAGTGTCCTCGCCCTCGGGCGGCGAAGGCCCAGGCCTCGGAAACGGGCGCAGGCGGCTAGCCCGGCCGTGGACTTCGTCCAGCATCGCGCCGGGCCGATCTTCGCGCTGTTCTTCCTGTTGCTGGCGTTCGCCTGCAGCCGCACCATGTACCTCGACGTGTTCCGCGGGGCCACCCTGCGCAAAGCCGGCAACACCGAGCACCTGACCGAAGAGGCCGTCAGTCCCCGGCGGGGCTCGATCACCGACCGTGACGGGGTCGAGCTGGCCGTCTCCGAGCCCGCCCAAGATCTCTCCGCCGACCCCTATCTGGTCCAGAACCCGCTCGCCCTCTCCAAGCGCCTCGCGCCGCTGCTCGCTCAGAGCGGCCCGGTGATCCTCGAAAAGCTGAGCCAGCACAGCGGCTTCGTGTACCTGGCACGCGCGCTGCCACAGGCCCAGGCCGAAGCCGTGCTGGCCCTCAAAGTGCCCGGGATCAGCGGTACGCCGGTGATGCGCCGGGTCTATCCGCGCGGAGCCCTGGCCGCCCAGGTGCTCGGGTTCGTCGGCACCGAAGGACAGGGCCTCTCGGGCCTGGAGTACGCGCACAACGCGCTGCTGGCGGGCGACGCCGGCAAGCGACGCGTCGTCAGCGACGCTCTCGGCCAGCCGCTCTCGATCAGCGAAAGCCGGCCCGAGCAGCCGGGCACCAACGTCTCGCTCACGCTCGACTCCAACATCCAGGAGCGCACCGAACAGGTGCTGGCGGCGGTGGGCCGCGTGTTCGAACCGAAAGACGCCACCGCAATCGTGATGGACCCGCGCACCGGCGAACTGCTGTCCGTGGCCAACTGGCCACAGGTCAACGCAAACGACCCCGGTGCCTCGGCGCCCAGCGCACTCGAGGACCGCGCCGTCAGCTTCGACTACGAACCCGGTTCGACCTTCAAGGTGATCACGGTGGCGGGCGCTCTGCAGCAGGGGCTGATCACGCCCAGCAGCGGGTTCGCGGTACCGGACCAGATCCAGGTCGCCGACCGCACGATCCACGACGACACCGAACACGCCGAGGAAACGCTCTCGGTGAGCGAAATCCTGGCCCGCTCCAGCAACGTCGGCGCGATCGAGATCGGCAAAGTCGAGGGCGCTCCGAGCTTCAACAACTGGGTTCGCCGCTTCGGTTTCGGCACCCCCGCCGGGGCCGGTCTCTCCAGCGAAGAACAGGGCCTGGTGCTGCCGCTGCAGAAGTACTCCGGATCCTCGATGGGCAACCTCCCGATCGGTCAGGGAGAGCTCGTCACGCCGATGCAGATGGTGGAGGCCTACGCCGCCGTCGCCGACGGCGGGATCCTGCGGCCCCCGCACATCGTCAGCTCGATCGGGGGCACGGCCGGTGCACCGAGCCGCCCGGCCGGCGGATCATCTCGACCACGACCGCGGCCGCGATCCGGCAGATGCTCGAAGGCGTGCTCGGGCCCGGGGGCACCGCCAGCGAGGTCTCGATCCCCGGCTACAAGCTCGCGGGCAAGACCGGCACCGCCAGCAAGATCGACCCTGCGACCGGGGAATACTCGCACTCCGCCTACGTGGCGTCCTTCATCGGCTTCGCCCCCGCATCCGATCCCAAGCTGCTGTGCGCGGTCGTCGTGGACGAACCCCAGACCGGCTCGATCTTCGGCGGCACCGTGGCCGCGCCCGCCTTCGGCCAGATCATGAGCTTCGCCCTGCCGTACATGGACGTCGCCCCGGGCCAGTAGCCCTCTGCTCCGCCGGGGCCGGAAACTACACTCACTCACCGATGTCCAGCCGGGCGCCGAGATGAGGCTCGAGCAGCTGCTCGAGGGAGCGCAGGCGATCGGTGCCAGCGCTCCCGCGGACGCGGACCCGGGCTCGAGCTGACCGGCCTGGCCTACGACAGTCGCCAGGTGCGACGGCGGCGAGCTGTTCTTCTGCGTTAGTGGCTTTCGCCAGGACGGGCACGAGTTCGCGCCCCAGGCGGTGGCGGCCGGCGCGCGGGCGCTGGTCGTCGAGCGGCCTCTGGGACTCGGCGTTCCGGAGCTGCTGGTGGCGTCGGCGCGCGCTGCGATGGCGCCGCTGGCGGCGAGCTTCTACGGCCAGCCCTTCGCGCGAGCTGAAGGTGGTCGGTGTGACGGGGACCAACGGCAAGACCACGACCACCTATCTGCTGCGCCGGCTGCTGGAGCGTGCGGGCGGCTACCGTGCGGGCTGCTCGGCACGGTGAAGTCGGTGATCGCCGGCCACGAGCAGGAGGTGCTGCGGACGACTCCCGGAGGCGATCGACCTGCAGGCCGACCTGCGGGCGATGTTCGACGGCGGTGACCGCGCCTGCGCGATGGAGGTCTCCTCGCACGCGCTGGAGCTGCGGCGCACCGACGCGATCGAGTTCGCCGTCGCGGTGTTCACCAACCTGACCCAGGACCACCTCGACTTCCACCCGACGATGGAGGACTACTTCCGCGCCAAGCGCCTGCTGTTCGCGTCCCGCCTCGGGCCCGCCTCCGGCGCCAGCATCGTCAACGTCGGCGACCTCTACGGCCGGCGCCTGGCGGACGAGCTCACCGGTGCGGTCACGTTCGCGATCGGTGCCGAGGCCGACTCCGCCGCCACCGCCTCCGCTGCGAGGCCGGTCGCTCGAGCTTCACGCTGAGGCCGAGGGGCTGCGGCGTGAGGTGCAGCTGCCGCTGGCGGGGCGCTTCAACGTCGCCAACGCGCTGGCGGCGCTGGCGGCGGGTCGCTGTCTCGGGGTCGAGCTCGAGGCGCTGCTGGGCGCGCTCGAACGGGGCGTGCGGTGCCGGGGCGCCTGGAGGCGGTCGACGAGGGCCAGCGCTTCGCCGTGCTGGTGGACTACGCCCACACCCCCGACTCGCTGGAGAACGTGCTGCGTCGCGGCCCGCGAAATGATCGCCGGTCCCGATGGCGGTGGCGGCCGCGTGGTGTGCGTGTTCGGCGCCGGCGGGGACCGCGACCGCGCCAAGCGCCCGCTGATGGGAGAGATCGCTGCCCGCCTGGCCGACGTCGTGATCGTCACCTCCGACAACCCGCGCTCGGAGGACCCCGACGCGATCATCGCCGAGATCGTGGCCGGGATTCCGGCGGGCTCCGGCCCGGCGCCGGCGCCGGAGCCGGCGGCGGTGCCCATCCCGCCGAGGCCGTCAGCACCGAGGTCGACCGCCGCACCGCGATCTCGCGGGCGCTGGCGGCAGCGGTGCCCGGCGACGTCGTGATCATCGCCGGCAAGGGCCACGAGCAGGGACAGGAGCTGGCCGGCGGACGCAAGCTCCCCTTCGACGACGTCACCGTCGCCAGGGAAGCGCTCCGCTCCCTCGCCCGCCCCCTGGAGGGGGTCCGCTCCGGATGAGGAGCTGGGACGCCGAGCGCGTCGCCCGTGCGGCCGGGGCCAGGCTGCTGAGAGCGCCCTCGGGACAGGAGCCCCCGGGGCCCGCCGCCTTCGGCATCGATTCGCGCCGCGTGGCGGCGGGGGAGCTGTTCGTCGGGCTTCAGGGGACCCGCGTCGACGGTGGCGCCCATGCCCCGCAGGCGTTGCGGTCCGGAGCCTGGGGAGTGCTCGTCGGCCCCGGCCATGGAGCTTCGGCGGCGGCCGCGAGCGAACGCGGCGCGGTGCTCGAGCATCCCGATCCGCTCGCCGGCCTGCAGGCGCTGGCGCGTGCCTGGCGGGAGCACCTCGGGGAGGGCGGGACCAGGGTGGTCGCGATCACCGGCTCCGCCGGCAAGACCTCGACGAAGGACATCCTCGCGGCGCTGATCGCAGGCTGCGCGCGGACGGCCGCCAGCCCGAGCAACCACAACACCGAGATCGGCATGCCGCTCGCGATCCTCGCCACCGGCGAGGAGGTCGAGGTGCTCGTGCTGGAGATGGCGATGCGCGGCCGCGGCCAGATCGCCGAGCTCACCGAGATCGCCCGGCCCGAGGTGGGCGTGATCGTCAACGTCGGGGCCGCGCACCTCGAGCTGCTCGGCTCGCTCGAGGCGATCGCCGCCGCCAAGGCCGAGCTGATCGCCGGGATGGAGCCCGGCGGCACCGCGGTGATCCCGTTCGGGGAGCCGCTCCTCGACGGGCACCTACGGGCCGACCTGCGGACGCTCAGCTTCGGCGAGGCGGGCGCCGACGTGACGCTGGCAGAGCGCCGCCCCGGCGGCGAGGTCGTGATCCGTGCGTGCGGCGAGCAGCTGCGGCTGCGGCCCTCCTTCTCGCAAGCACACAACCTGCGCAACCTGCTGGCCGCCGTGGCGGCGGCGCGGGCGCTGGGCTACACGCCCGCGGGCGAGGTGGTGGTCGAGTTCTCCGAGATGCGCGGCCAGCGCCATGCGCTGGCGGGCGGAGGCCTGTTGATCGAGGACTGCTACAACGCCAACCCGATGTCGATGCTCGCGGCGCTCGAGGATCTCGCCGCGAGCGCCCCCGGGCGGCGCGTCGCCGTCCTCGGGGAGATGCTCGAGCTGGGAGAGCAGGCGCCGGCGCTGCACCGCGAGGCCGGCCGTCAGGCCGGCGCGGCCGGTGTCGAGCTGCTGGTCGCGGTGGGGCCGCTGGGAGAGGAGATCGCCGCAGCCTTCCCGGGCGAGGCCCACACGGCGCCCGACGCTCGCCGCCGCGGCGCAGCTCCTGGCGGGGCTGCTGGCCCCGGGCGACACCGTGCTGGTGAAGGGCTCGCGCGGCGTCGGGCTCGAGGTCGTCTGCGCGGCCCTGCGGGCGGAGCGCACGCCGAGGCCCTCCAGGCGCACGGCGCCGCTGCGGGGCCGCGCTGAATGGGACGCATTCTCTTCGGCGGCATGGCCGCTCTGCTGATCTGCATCTTCCTGAGCCCCAAGTTCATCGAGTTCCTGCGCGTGCGCGAGTTCGGCCAGCAGATCCGCGAGGACGGCCCCCAGGGTCACCACGTCAAGGCGGGCACGCCCACGATGGGCGGCCTGATCGTGTTCCTCGCGGTCGCCGTCTCGTTCCTGATCCTGACCGACTTCGAATGGCGCTCGATGGGCGTCTTCGGAGCGGCCGTCGCGTGCGCCCTGCTGGGCTTCGCCGACGACTACACGAAGCTCGTCAAGCGACGCTCGCTGGGCCTGCGCGCACGCACCAAGCTGCTCGTCACGATCGCCATCTCGCTCGGCCTGTGGTTCGTCGCCCAGCACGAGGCGGGACTGGCGCCGACGCTGATGCTGCGGATCGTCGACTACCACGTCGACCTCGGCCCGCTGTATCCGCTGCTGATCTACCTGGTCGTGGCCGGTACCACGAGCGCCGTCAACCTCACGGACGGGCTCGACGGGCTGGCTGCCGGGTGCGCCGCGATCGTGCTGCTCGCCTACATCGGCATAACGTTCCTGGCCGGCGACTTCGACATGGCGATGCTCGCCGGCTGTCTGGTGGGCGGATGCATCGGCTTCCTGTGGTTCAACGCCTTCCCCGCGACGATCTTCATGGGCGATACCGGCTCGCTCGGCCTGGGCGGGGCGATCGCGGGGCTGGCGGTGATGACCAAGACCGAGGTGCTGCTGATCCTGATCGGCGGAATCTTCGTGATCGAGGCCCTGTCGGTGGTGATCCAGGTGCTGTCGTTCCAGACGACCCGCAGGCGCGTGTTCCTGATGGCCCCGATCCACCACCACTTCGAGCTGAAGGCGTGGTCGGAGACGAAGATCATCCTGCGCTTCTGGATCGTGGCCTCGATCTGCGCAGCGATCGGCTTCACGCTCTACCGCCAGAGCCGCGGCGTCTAGTTGGTCTAGGGACGTCGGGAGGCTTCCGGGTGGTCGCGTCGAAGGAGCGTCTCGATGCCAAGGGCCGCAGCAGCCGGACCCTCCGAGGGCGCGCGCCGTCGGCGCCGGCCCGCGCGCGAGACCACGCTCGAGCAGCGCATGCTGCTGACGGCCACGATGTGCCTGCTGGCCTTCGGCGCCGTGATGGTCTACAGCGCCTCCTCGGCCCGCACGCTGCTGCACGGCGGCGGCTACGGGAGCAGCTACCTGCTGAAGTTCTTCGTCTTCGGCGGCGTGGGTCTCGCGCTGATGCACGTGTTGGCGCGCGACGGTGTGGCCAAAGTCCACGCCATCACCGGGCCCCTGCTGGTCGACGAGCTTCGTGCTGGTGGCGGCGGTGCACATCCCGCACGTGGGTGTCAGCGTCAACGGTGCCCGGCGCTGGATCGGGCCCGGCCAGCTGCAGTTCCAGCCCTCCGAGCTGCTGAAGATCGCGCTCGTGCTCTACTCGGCGACGTTGCTCGCCAAGCGCCCGGGCTGCGTGCACGACCTGCGCGAGCTGATGCGCCCCCTGCTGACGGTGGTGGCGGGGGCCTGCCTGCTCGTGTTCACGCAGCCGGATCTCGGCACCGCGCTGGTGATCGCCTTCACGATCGCGATGATGCTGATCGCCTGCGGGATCCCGCTCGGCGAAGCTCGCACGGATCGGCGGCTGCGTGTTCGCGCTGGTGTTGCTGTACGCGCTGGTGCGCCCCTACGCGAGAGCGCGGCTGACGTCGTTCCTGGATCCGTGGGCGCACGCCTCCTCGAGCGGCTTCCAGGCCGTCCAGGGTCAGATCGCGATCGGATCGGGCGGGCTGCTCGGCGTCGGGCCGGGTCAGTCGGTGCAGAAGATGTTCTACCTGCCGGAGGCGCCCACGGACTTCATCCTGGCGGTCATCGGCGAGGAGCTCGGCGCCGTCGGCGTGTTCGCGCTGATGTTCCTGTACGGCCTGATCGCGTGGGCCGGGCTGCGCGCGGCGAAGTCGGCCCGCAGCCTCTACAGCGCCCTGATCGCCGTGGGCGTGACGACGCTGATCGTCTCCCAGGCGGTGCTGAACACGTTCGCGGTGCTGGGCCTCGCGCCGCTGACGGGGGTGCCGCTCCCGTTCGTCTCCTACGGCTCGACCAGCCTGATCGTGATGCTCGCCTCGATGGGCCTGCTGCTGAACGTGGCCGGCGGGGCCACCGGCCACGTGCGGGCCGTGCGCCCGGCGCGGCGCAGGTCCACCAGGGCGGTCGCGGGCTCGGCACGCGAAGCGGAGTCGGTACGCGGGTGAGCGCGACGGCGAAGAGGATCGTGATCGCCGCCGGCGGGACGGCGGGACACGTCGTGCCGGCGCTCGCGGTGGCCGACGCGCTACGGGCTGAGGGCGCCGAGGTCAGCTTCATCGGCGGCCACCGGGCGGAGGCGACGCTCGTGCCGGCAGCCGGCTTCGAGCTGCATCAGATCGCCGTCGAAGGGGTCAGCCGCTCGCACCCGCTGAAGGCGCTGCGGGCGCTCGCCGCGCGCGGCGCTGGCGCTGCCCCGCTCGCGCTCGCTGCTGCGCTCGCTGAAGGCCGACGCGGTACTGGGAGGCGGCGGCTACGTGTCGGCGCCGGTAGGGCTGGCGGCCCTCTCGCTGCGCCTGCCGATCGTGCTCACCGAGGCCGACAGCCACCTCGGGCTCAGCAACCGCCTGCTGGCCCCGTTCGCCCGCCGCGTCTGCCTGGCCTTCCCGATCCCCGGTCGCGAGGAGCCCCGCTACCGCGTCACCGGCCGTCCCGTTCCGGCCGCGCCGCCGGGCGATCGCGAGGCCGCCCGACGGCGCTTCGGCATCCCCGCACAGGCTCCGTGCGTGCTGGTCTTCGGCGGCTCGCTGGGGGCCCGCTCGATCAACCTCGCCGCGGTCGAGGCTTTCGCCTCGGCCCCCTTTCACGTGCTCCACATCAGCGGCGCCCGCGACTATCCCGAGCTGGCCGAGCGCGAGCTGCCGGCCAGCTACCACCTGCTGGAGTACCTCGACGTGGAGCGCTTCGGCGAGGCACTCGACGCCGCCGACCTGGCGGTCGCCCGCGCCGGCGGCTCGGTGTTCGAGCTCGCCGCCCACGGCGTGCCCGCGATCCTCGTGCCCTATCCCCATGCCTCCGCCGATCACCAGAACGCGAACGCGCGCTGGATGGAGCAGGCCGGCGCGGCCGTGACCGTGGTGGACGCCGAGCTTCGCCCCGCCGAGCTCTCACGCGACGGTCGGGGAGCTGCTGGGCGACCGCGAGCGCCTATCCGCGATGGCTCGCGCAGCGAGCTCGCTGGCACGCCCCGACGCCGCCGCGGCCGTGGCGGGCGAGCTGCTGGCGGCAGCCGCGCGATGAGCCCCGAGGTGGAACCCCGGCGATGACTGCGCCGGCGCAGCCCTGGCGCGGGCGGCGCGTGCACCTGGTCGGCGTCGGCGGCGCCGGCATGAGCGCCTACGCCCGCGCCGCGCACGCGCTGGGGGCGACGGTCAGCGGCTCGGACGCACACGAGGGCCCCTATCTGCAGGCGCTGCGGGCCGACGGCGTGCTCGACCCTCAGGTGGGTCACGCGGCCGGGAACCTCCCGGCCGGCGAGGGGGTGGAGCTGTACTACTCCAGCGCCGTGCCGGCCGGCAATCCCGAGCGCGCCGCGGCCCGCGGGCGCGGCCTTGCGGAGTGGCCCCGTGCGCGGCTGCTCGGGGAGCTGTCGGCGATGAGGCGCACGATCGCGGTGGCGGGAACCCACGGCAAGACCACGACCGCGGCGATGGTCGTGCACGCGCTGCGGGGCGCGGGGCTGCAGCCGGGCTGGCTGATCGGCGCCACGATCGGCGACGGACTGCCCAACGGCCACTGGAGCGAGGGCGAGTGGCTGGTCGTCGAGGCTGACGAGTCCGACCGCTCGCTGCTCGAGCTCGAGGTCGAGCTCGCGCTGCTGACCAACGTCGAGCTCGATCACCACACCAGCTTCGGCTCGCTGCGGGAGCTGCGCGAGGTCTTCAGGGAGTTCCTGGAGGGTGCCACGACGGCCGTGATCTGGGACCGGCCCGAGCTGCTCGCCCTGCGCGAAGGGCCGCTCGTCGCCTACGACGTGATCGATCCCGCGCTGCTCCCCGGAGGCTCGCGCTTTCGCTGGCACGAGCACGAGGTGCGCCTGACCGTGCCGGGTGTGCACAACGCCCTCGATGCGGCGGGGGCGCTCGAGCTCGTGCGCCTGACGGGCGCCCCCGAGGCGGGCGCGATCGAGGCGCTGGCCCGCTTCCCGGGAGCGGCGCGGCGCTTTCAACGCCGCGGGCGCAGCTCCGCGGGGGCGCTGGTGTACGACGACTACGCCCACCATCCGAGTGAGATCGCCGCCACCCTGCAGGGTGCCGGCACGCTCGAGCACCGCCGTCTGGTGGCCGTCTTCCAGCCCCACCTCTACTCGCGCACGAGGGCACTCGCGGGCGAGCTCGGGCGCTCGCTGTCGGTGGCCGACGTGGTGGTGGTGCTCGACGTGTATCCGGCCCGTGAGCGGGCCGAGGACTTCCCCGGCGTGAGCGGGCTGCTGGTGGCCGAGGCGGCTGCCGACGCGGCCTGCGGCGGGCCGGTGTACTGGCTGCCCGACGCAGGCCGTGCCGAGGAGGTGCTGGCGGGCATGCTGCGAGAGCGCGACGTATGCGTGGTGATGGGTGCC
Source organism: uncultured Solirubrobacteraceae bacterium (assembly GCA_963846255.1). Classification (GTDB taxonomy): domain Bacteria; phylum Actinomycetota; class Thermoleophilia; order Solirubrobacterales; family Solirubrobacteraceae; genus Palsa-744. Next base: position 1,025,537 of record CAWJVE010000002.1, on the reverse strand, counting down.
GGCGACGTCGACGAGCTCGCCCGCCGGCTGGTGGCCGCATGAGTGGAGAGGGCCCGCAGCAGGCAGGGTCCGAGCCGGCGCCGGCGCCGCTGCGCCGCGACGAGCCGCTCGCGCCGATGACGACGATCGGCACCGGCGGGCCGGCGCGCTTCTTCGCCCGCGTCGGCAGCAGGGCCGAGCTCCCGCTCCTGCTCGCCTGGGCGCAGCGCGCGGGCGAGCCGGTGGCCGTGCTCGGGTCGGGCTCGAACCTGCTGGTCGCCGACGAGGGCGTAGCCGGCCTCGTGATCAAGCTCGACCGCGAGCTGGCGGCGATCTCGACCGAGGCCGAGCGCCTGCTCTGCGGCGCCGGGGCGAGGCTGCCGGCGGTCGCCGCCCGGGCCGCCCGCGAGGGTCTGTCCGGGATCGAGTTCGGCGTCAACATCCCCGGCACCGTCGGAGGCGCCGTGCGGATGAACGCCAACGCCTACGGCGGCGAGCTGGCGGCGGTTCTCGAGTGGGTCGAGATCGCCGGCCCCGCCGGCTACGAGCGACGCCTGCCGCAGGAGCTCGGCTTCGCCTACCGCAGCTCGGCGCTGCGCGAGGGCGACGTCGTCGCCGACGCGCCGCCATGCACCTGCGCCCGGCGGCCGTGGAGCAGGTCAAGGGCACCCTGCAGGAACTGCGCCGCCGTCGCCACGAGGCCCAGCCGCAGGGGATCAGGACGTTCGGGTCCACCTTCAAGAACCCCGCCGACCCGCGCCGCCGGCGAGCGCACGGCCGGGATGCTGCTCGAGCAGGCAGGCTGTGCCGGCCTGGCCCTCGGAGGAGTCCGCTTCGCCCCCAAGCACGCGAACTTCATCGAGAACACCGGTGCGGCGCTCGACCGCGGACGTCGTGGCGCTGATGGCGGAGGGGCGCCGGCGGGTGCACGAGCGCTTCGCCGTGGAGCTCGAGCCGGAGGTGCACACGCTCGGAGCGGTGCGGTTCCCGTGGCGAGGCTAGCCGCCAGGCGGTAGGGGATGGGCCCGCGGGGTCGAAAGACCCTGGCCGTGGACCGTTCGCTGCACGGCACGCCCGCCGATCGCGCTTCCGTGGCGCCGGCGCCGGCGCCATCTGCGGCGCGAGCTGCACATGCCGCGGGCCCTGCTGCGGGCGCGGGCCGCGATCGCGCGCGCGCTCGCCCGGCGCCGTGCCCGGATCGCTCTGATCTGCGCGCTGGTGGCGATCCCGCTGCTGACGGGAGGCTGGCTGTGGTTTCGCAAGTCGGGACTGGTGGCCGTCGAGAAGGTGCACATCAGCGGCGTGGCGGGGCCTCAGGGTCACGCCATCGAAGCCGCGCTGCGCCAGGCCGCTCACGGCATGAGCACGCTCGATCTCGACACCGCCGCGCTGCGCGAGGCCGTGGCGCAGTTCGCGATCGTGAGGGGCCTGCACACCAGCACCCACTTCCCGCACACGCTCGTGATCGCGGTCACCGAGCGCCCGGCGGTGGCGGCGCTCGTGATCGCCGGCGCCCGCACCGCGGTCGCAGCCGACGGGCTGGTGCTCGGGCCGGCGGTGCTGACGAACAGCCTGCCGAGCGTCAGCGCGCGCTGGCAGCCACAGCCGGGCCAGAGCGTCCACGAAGGCGGCGTGCTCGCGGAGCTGGCCGTGCTCGGCGCGGCTCCGAAGTCCTTGGCGGCGCGGGTGTCGAGCGTCTACACCGGCCGGCACGGCGTCACGGTGGCGATGCGCAACGGGCTGCTGGTGTACTTCGGCGACGCCGGACGTGCGCACGCGAAGTGGCTCGCGCTGGAGCGCGTGCTGCTCGACGAAGGCTCGGCCGGCGCGGCCTACATCGACGTGCGCCTGCCCGAACGTCCCGCCGCGGGCGGCTTCGCCGAAGGCGTCCCGCCGCCGGTCAAGTCCGTGGCCGGCGAAGAATCCACCACCGTCGACCCGGCCACCGAAGCCTCGGTGGCGGCGCTGGCCGAAGGCCTGCGGGCCAACTCTCCCAACGCGGGCTCGGGCACGCCGACGGGCGCCGATGAACCGGCCGGCGGCACCCCCCCGACGTCGGGCTCGAGCGAACCCCAGACGGGCGGGCACCAGCGAACCCCAGACGGCCGGGACCCATGAAGAAGCAGCGGCTCCGGCGAGCGCCGGCGCCGCTGCCGGGAGCGGTGGAAGCGGTGAACCAGCGCCCTCTGCGGAAGGCTCCGAAGCCTCCGCTGCCGGAGGTGCGGCGGCCGCACCCGGCGGATAACTCTCAACTGCAGATCGAGGGTGGGGTGGCGCAGATCCCTCCACCTTGGGTCGAGGGTTCGCAACGTGCAACACGCGTTGCGAAGCTTCCGGACTTCGTTGACAGGGCGAAGTTCCCTGCATAACGTGCAAACGCGGGGCCGCGCTCGTCCGCTATCGTGCCAAACCCTCTATTCCCCCTGAAGACTTTCTAGGAACGGCTCACACATGGAGAGCAGCTCCAGCTATCTGGCAGTGATCAAGGTCGTCGGTGTCGGCGGCGGCGGTACCAACGCCGTCAGCCGCATGGTCGACGCGGGCCTCCGCGGCGTGGAGTTCATCTCCGCTAACACCGACGCCCAGGCGCTCGCGATGAGCGACGCCGACGTCAAGCTGAACATCGGCCACGACTCCACCAAGGGCCTCGGCGCCGGCGCCGACCCGGACGTCGGCCTGGCCGCCGCCTCCGAGTCGCGCGACGAGATCAAGGAGGCCCTGAAGGGCGCCGACATGGTGTTCGTGACGGCCGGCGAGGGCGGTGGCACCGGTACCGGCGCCGCGCCCGTGATCGCCGAGATCGCCAAGAACGAGATCGGCGCGCTGACGGTCGGCGTGGTCACCCGCCCGTTCGACTTCGAGGGCACCCAGCGCGGACGGCAGGCGAGCGACGGCATCGAACGCCTGCGCGATGTCGTGGACACCCTGATCGTTATCCCGAACGAGAAGCTGCTGGCGGTGGTCGAGCGGCGGACCTCGATGCTCGACGCCTTCCGCGAGGCCGACAACGTCCTGCGCCAGGGGATCCAGGGGATCACCGACCTGATCACGATCCCCGGCCTGATCAACCTCGACTTCGCCGACGTGCGCACGATCATGCAGGACGCCGGCTCGGCGCTGATGGGGATCGGCAGCGCCAGCGGCGAGAGCCGCTGCGCCGACGCGGCCCGCGCGGCGATCTCCTCGCCGCTGCTGGAAGAGTCGATCGACGGCGCCACCGGCATCCTGCTCAACATCACGGGCGGGCGCGAGCTGGGCCTGTTCGAGGTCAATGACGCGGCCGAGATCATCCACAACGCCGCCGACTCGAACGCCAACATCATCTTCGGAGCGGTCATCGACGAGGCGATGGGCGACGAGGTACGGGTGACCGTGATCGGTACCGGCTTCGACCACCGCCCGGGCGTCGGAGGACGGCGCGCGGCCCGCGCCGCCCGCCCCGACAGGGGCCCGCGGATCAGCGACCGCCAGCGCTCCACGCTCGAGATCTCCGACGACGAGATCGACGTTCCGCCCTTCCTGCGCTAGCGGAGGCCTCCGCTAGCCTGGGCGCGGATGCCGACGGCCCCGCCGCTGCTGCAGCGAACCCCGCTGTTCGAACGCCATCTCGCGGCCGGTGGCAGGCTCGTCGAGTTCGCCGGCTGGGAGATGCCGGTGCAGTACCAGGGCGTGGTCGCCGAGCACCTGGCGGTGCGTGAGTCCTGCGGGGTCTTCGACGTCTCCCACATGGGCGAGATCGAGACCTCCGGGCCGCAGGCGCTCGAGCTCCTGCAGCGGCTGCTGTCCAACGACGTCGCCGCGATCGGCTTCGACGAGCAGCACGCGCGAGGGCGTGCGCCCAGTACTCGCTGCTGTGCCGCGAGGACGGCGGTGTGCTCGATGACCTGATCACCTACCGACTCGGGCCCGAGCGCTTCCTGACCGTCACCAACGCGTCCAACCACGGCGCGACCTGCAGTGGTTCCAGGAGCACGCCATGCGCTTCGACGAGGCGCAGGTCACCGACGCTCGCCGCCGGCTTCGCGATGCTGGCCGTCCAGGGCCCAGCCGCCCGCGGGATCGTCAGCGGGCTGAGCGACGAGCCGCTGCCGGCCCGCATGCGGGCCGCCAACGCTCACGCTGGCCGGGCGTGCCCGCGCTGGTGTGCGGCACCGGCTACACCGGCGAGGACGGGGTCGAGCTGATGTGCGCACCGAGGACGCGGGCAGGCTGTGGGACGAGCTGCTCGCGCACGGCGCCACGCCGGCGGGCCTCGGTGCCCGCGACACGCTGCGGATCGAGGCCTGCCTGCCGCTGTACGGCAACGAGCTGACGCTCGAGCGCGGACCGATCGAGGCCGGGCTGGGCTGGGCCTGCAAGGAGCCGACGGGCTTCATCGGCGCCGAGCGCCGTCGCGCGGGCCCGCCGCGACCCCGCCCGCCGCAGCAGCCTGGTGGCGTTCGTGGTCGACGGCCAGGGGATCGCGCGCGCGGGCAACCCCGTCGAGGGCGGCGGCGAGGTCACCAGCGGTACCCACTCGCCGTGCTTGCGAGAGGGCGTCGGCATGGCCTACGTGCCGCGCGAGCGGGCCGCCGACGGCTCGCGGTTGCAGATCGACGTCCGTGGCAAGATGCGCGCTGCCGTCGTCAGGCCCAAGCCGCTCTACAGAAAGGGTTGAGACACCAATGGCGAGGCCAGCTATCCAGATGAGTTGCTCTACCACGCCGAACACGACTGGGCGCGGATCGACGAGGCGCAGGGAGAGGCGACCCTGGGGATCACCTGGTACGCGCAGGACGCGCTCGGCGAGGTCGTGTTCTTCGACCCGCCGGCCGTCGGCAGCACCCTCGCGAAGGACTCCTCCTACGCCGAGGTCGAGTCCGTCAAGGCCGTCTCGGACGTGATCGCGCCGCTCTCCGGGGAGATCGTCGAGGTCAACGCGCGGCCTGGCCGAGAACCCGGCGCTGATCAACGACGACCCCTACGGCGAGGGCTGGCTGGTGAAGGTCCGGATGTCGGACCCCTCCGAGCGCGAGGCGCTGCTCGACGCCGCCTCCTACCGCTCCGGCCTGGCGGGCTAGGCTGGGTCGCAAGAGCTTGAGCCGCTACACCGCCATCACCCCTTCGGATCTCGACGCGATGCTGGCCGCGATCGGGGTGGGTTCGCTCGAGGAGCTGTTCGAGCGCCAGATCCCGTCGGCCGTGCGCCTGCGCGAGCCGCTGGACCTGCCGGCCGGGATGCCCGAGCAGGAGGTCTTCGAGCACCTGCGGGCGCTGGCCGAGCGCAACCACAGCGTCGAGCAGCAGATCAGCTTCCTCGGCGCCGGGATGTACGACCACTACGTGCCGGCGGTCGTCGACATGCTCACCGAGCGCTCGGAGTTCCTGACGCCCTACACCCCCTATCAGCCCGAGGTCGCCCAGGGGGGCTGCAGGTGATGTTCGAGTACCAGACGGCGATCTCCGAGCTGACCGCGCTGCCGGTCTCCAACGCGTCGGTGTACGAGGGCGCCTCGGCGGTGGCCGCGGCCGCCTACATGGCCAAGCTGCACAACGGGCGCTCGGCGCATCGTCGTCAGCGAAGCCCTGCACCCGCACTCGATCGAGACGCTCAGGACCTACGCCCGCGGCTACGGCATGGAGGTGCGCGAGGTGCCCACGCCGCGACGGCGTCACCGACGCCGAGGCCTGGGCCGCCGCGATCGACGCCGACACCAGCGCCGCGATCTTCGCCCAGCCGAACTTCCTCGGCGCGGTCGAGGACGCGGCCGCGCTCAGCCGGGCAGCGACAGGGGGCGGGGGACGGGCCGGTGGTCGTCGCCCAGGTGGACCCGATCACGCTCGGCGTGCTGGCGCCCCCCGGCGAGTGCGGCGTGGACGTGGCCGTCGGCGAGGGCCAGCCGCTCGGCAACCGGCTCGACTTCGGCGGCCCGTCGTTCGGCCTGTTCGCCGCCCGCGAGGAGTACCTGCGCCGCATGCCCGGCCGCATCGCCGGCGCAACCGAGGACCTCGACGGACGCCGCGGCTTCGTGCTCACGCTGCAGACCCGCGAGCAACACATCCGCCGCGAGCGCGCGACCTCGAACATCTGCACCGCGCAGGCGCTCAACGCGCTCGCCGGCGTCGTCTACCTGAGCTGGCTGGGGCGGCGCGGGATCGTCGAGCTCGGCGAGCTGCTGCTGGCCCGCACCTACTACGCGCGCGAGCAGCTGGCGGCGATCGAGGGGGTCGAGAAGCTCCACGAGCAGCCGGTCGTGCGCGAGTTCGCGCTGCGGCTCGATGCCGACGTCGCAGCCGTCCGCCGCCGCTGCCTGCGAAAGGGGTCAACCCCGGTCTCGACCTGCACGCGCTTCAGCGGCCGGAGCGTGACCGCGGCGGCCTGCTGGTGGCGCTCACCGAGCGGCGCACGCGCGCCGCACATCGACCGTCTCGTAGAGGTGCTCGGCGCGGCGCTCGAGGCCGAGCGCCCGGCGGGGTCCCCGGCGGAGAAGCTGCTGGCATGAGCGTCACCGCCCGCCGACCGGCCCGGCAGCGAGCCGGGCCGCACGATCTTCCAGAAGGGCGCGCCCGGGCGGCGCGCGTTCGCGTGCCCGGAGCACCGAAGTCCCCGCGGTCGACCCCGCTCGAGCTGCTTCCGCAGCGCCTGCGCCGCTCGGAGCCCGCGGCGCTGCCCGAGGTCTCCGAGCCCGAGCTGGTGCGCCACTACGTGGGCGTCTCGAAGCGCAACTACGACCTCGACTCCGGCTTCTACCCGCTCGGCTCGTGCACGATGAAGCACAACCCGCGCCTGCACGAGCGTGCGGCGGCCCTGCCCGGGCACGCGCGCCTGCACCCCCTGCAGGACGCCGATTACGCCCAGGGAGCGCTCGAGCTGATGTGGCGCCTGCAGGGCGCTCTGGCCGAGATCTCGGGCATGGAGCACGTCTCGCTGCAGCCCTGCGCCGGTTCCCAGGGCGAGCTCGCCGGCGTGCTGCTGACGCGTGCCTACCACGAGGACCGCGGCGAGCAGCGCCACAAGGTCCTGACCCCCGACACCAGCCCACGGCACCAACCCGGCGACGGTCACGATGGCCGGGCTGGAGGTCGTCAAGCTCGACACCAACGAGTCCGGCGGGGTGGATCTCGAGGACCTGCGCCGCAAGGCCGATCGCGACGTCGCCTGCCTGATGCTGACGAACCCCAACACGCTCGGCATCTTCGACGAGAACATCGCCGAGATCGCCGAGATCGTGCACGGCGTGGGCGCCACGCTGTACTACGACGGCGCCAACCTGAACGCGATCATGGGCCTCTCGCGGCCGGGCGACATGGGCTTCGACATCGTGCACTTCAACCTGCACAAGTCCTTCACCCAGCCCCACGGCGGCGGCGGCCCCGGGCTCCGGACCGATCGCGGTCTCCGAGCGGATCTCCCCGTACCTGCCGGTCCCGGTGGTCACGCGCGGGCCCGACGGCAGCTTCGCGCTCGACCACGAGCGCCCGAAGTCGATCGGCCGCCTGCGTGCCTTCCACGGCAACTACGGCACCTTCGTGCGCGCCTACGCCTACATCTGCTCGCTCGGCGCCGACGGCCTGAGGGATGCTTCGGAGACGGCCGTGCTGAACGCCAACTACCTGCTCGCGCGGCTGCAGGAGCACGGCCTGGCCGAGTACTTGCCGCTCGCCTTCGGCGAGCTGTGCATGCACGAGTTCGTGCTCTCGGGCGGCCCGATGAAGCGGCGCCTGCAGATCAGGACGCTCGACCTCGCCAAGCGCCTGCTCGACTTCGGCTTCCACCCCCCGACGGTGTACTTTCCGCTGCTGGTGGAGGAGGCGCTGATGGTTGAGCCGACGGAGACCGAGACGAAGGAGACGCTCGACGCCTTCGCGGCGGCGGTGGCGGCGATCGTGGCCGAGGCCCGCGAGGACCCCGAGATCGCCGCCGGGGCGCCGTACACGACGCCCGTTCGCCGCCTGGACGAGGTCACCGCCGCCAAGCGCCCGGTAGTGCGCGAGGCGCTCTAGAGCCCGAGGGGGGCCGCGGCCGATGCGCAGCTTCTCCGGGATCCAGCCGACGGGGCGCAAGCACCTCGGCAACCAGATCGGGGCGATCGCCCAGTACGTGACCGCCCAGGATCGCGCCCAGGAGCGCGGCGACGGCATCTTCTGCATCGTCGACCTGCACGCGATCACCGTCTCCTATGAGCCGCTGGAACTGCGCGAGCGCACCCACGACACGACCGCGATCCTGCTGGCCGCGGGCCTGGACCCGGCCCGCTGCATCCTGTTCCGCCAGAGCGACGTCCCCGAGCACACCGAACTGACCTGGCTGCTGAGCGCGCTGGCCGAACTCGGGCGCCTGCAGCGGATGCACCAGTTCCGCGAAAAGAGCCCGGCCCAGCGCGAGCTGGTGTCGGCCGGGCTGCTGCTGTACCCGGTCCTGCAGGCCGCCGACGTGCTCGCCTATCGCGCCGACGAGGTCCCGGTGGGCGAGGACCAGCGCGAGCACCTCGAGCTGATGCGCGACCTGGCGCGGCGCTTCAACGCCCGCTTCGCCGGCGGCGAGGAGGTCCTGAAGGTGCCCGAGCACCGCATCCCCGAGGTGGGCGCGCGGATCATGGACCTGCAGGAGCCGACGCGCAAGATGTCCACCAGCCTCTCGAGCGGGCAGGGCATCGTGTACGTGCTCGACGAGCCCGAGGCGATCCTCAAGAAGCTGCGCAGCGCCGTCACCGACTCCGGTAGCGAGATCGTCCGCGGCCCCGACAAGCCCGGGATCTCCAACCTGATCGAAATCCTCGCCGCGGTGCGCGGCCAGGATCCGGCGGCTGTCGAGGCGGACTTCGCCTCGGCCCGCTACGGGGACTTCAAGACCGCCGTCGCCGAAGCGGTGATCGACTATCTCGCGCCGATCCGCGAGCGCTACGCCGAGCTGCGCGCCGACGAGGGCCGGCTCGAGGCGATCCTCGGCGAGGGGGCGCAGCGCGCACACGCGATCGCCAGCGACACGGTCGCCGACGTACGCTCGCTGATGGGCGTGGGCGCGCCCGCGGCGCCCGGGTCCAAAGGGGCGTCGCCGGCGCTCGGTACGGTGCGCGGATGAGCCTCAGTGGGCCGGCCGCGGTGCGCCTGTTGGACCTCGACCTCGAGGTCTTCAGCGGGCCCTTCGATCTGCTGCTGACGCTGATCCTGCGCGAAGAGGTCGACCTGCTCGAGCTCGAGCTGGCGGAGGTGGTGCTGGCCTACCTGGACCACCTCGATCGCTCGGGCGAGCTCGACCTCGAGAGCGCGACCGAATTCATCCTCCTGATCGCCGCCCTGCTGGAGCTGAAGTCGCGGCTGATGCTGACCGGCGAGGACGAGCAGCTGCTCGACATCGAGCCCGGCGAAGCCGCCGAGGAGCTGCTCGCACGGATGCTCGACGCGCGCCGCTACCGCGCCGCCGGCGAGCACCTGGAAGACCTGCTGGCGGCCGAGGACGGGGTGCGCTTCCGTGCTGCCCCGCTGCCGCCCGAGCTGCGCCGCACGCTGCTGCCCGCCCCCGACGGGTCCGAGGACCCCGACGTGCTGGGGGCGGCGATCGGGCGTCTGCTGACGATGCCGCCGGCGATCGACGTGCGGCACATCGCCGTCGCGCGGGTCAGCATCGGCGAGCGCCTGCAGCACCTGCGCGAGCTCCTGCGCCGGGGCAGCTTCAGCTTCGAGGAGGCGATCCGCGGGGCCGACCGCATGACCGTGGCCGTGACCCTGTTCGCGCTGCTCGAGCTCTACAAACGCGGCGAGGCCTCCTGGGAGCAGGAGGAGTGCTTCGGCGAGATCGCCGTCTCGGCGGTGACGCACGAGCCCGCGCACGAGCCCCGACACGAGCCCCGCTTCACGATGACGCGGGTGACGCGGCCGGCCGGCACCGACGAGGTGGCTGAGACGGAGACGGGCGAGGAGGTGCCTGCATGAGCGCCGAGCCGGGACACGGCGAGGGGCAGCTGCGCGCGCTGCCGGGCGGGCAGGGCGAGGCGCCGGTGGAGCTGGCGCGCACGATCGAGGCGCTGCTGTTCCTGTCCTCGGACCCGCTCACGGCGGCCGAGCTGGCCGACGCCACGGGCGCCGATCTGCTCGAGGTGCAGGACGCGCTGGCCGAGCTCGGCGAGCAGTACGCCCCCGGCCTGCGCGGGCTGCGCCTGCGCGAGCTCGGCGGCGGCTGGACGCTCGCCAGCGACCCCGCCAGCGAGGAGGCGGCCAGGCGCCTGTTCAGTCGCCCGCGGGTGGCCACGCTCAGCCCCGCACAGGCGGAGACGCTCGCGATCGTCGCCTACATGCAGCCCGTCTCACGTCCGGAGATCGCCCGCATCCGCGGTGTCAGCGCCGACTCGGCGACGGCCTCGCTGCTGGACCGAGGCCTGATCGAGGAGGCCGGAAGCTCCCAGTTCGGAGCCGTCCTGTACCGCACCACGGTCCAGTTCCTGAAGCTGTTCGGCCTGCGCAGCCTGCAGGAGCTGCCCGACATCGCCCGCTGGGACCCGACCCCGGAGGAGCAGGCCGAGCTGCGCGAGCGGCTGCTACGCGCCGGCGAGGCCCGCGCCGGCGGTAGCGCCGCCTAGTTCCGGCGGGGCGTCACCCGTTGGCTCTGGTGCGGGGTCGGCGGCGGTGCCCGCGGCGGGCGGGCGCTCGGCGGCCAGCTGCCCGCAGGCGGCGGCGATCTCGCGGCCCCGCGTGAGACGCACGGTGACCGGGATGCCGGCGTGCTCGAGCGCCTCGCGGAAGGCGGCGATCGCCCCCCGCCCCGAGCCCTCGTAGCGGGAGCCGGTCGGGTTGTAGGGGATCAGGTTGACCTTGAACGGGCACGAGTGCTCGCCGGGCGACTGCAGCGCCCGCGCCAACGCCAGCGCCTGCTCGTAGCGGTCGTTGACGCCCGCCAGCATCACGTACTCGATGAACACGCGCCGGCGCCGGCGCGCGTAGAACTCGCGGCAGGCATCCAAGGCCTCCGCCAGCGGGTAGCGCTCGTTGACGGGCATCAGCTCAGAGCGCAGCGCGTCTTCGGGAGCGTGCAGCGAGAGCGCCAGGCGCACCGGCATGTCGCACTCGGCCAGGCGGCGGATCCCCGGCACCCAGCCCACGGTCGAGACCGTCGTGCGCCGGTGTGTGACGCCGAGGTCCGGAAGCCGTTCGCAGGCGCCCAGCACGGCGTCGAGGTTGAGCATCGGCTCGCCCATGCCCATGAACACGCAGTGGTCGATCGGGCCGAGCCGCCGGAAGTGCAGCGCCTGGTCGAGGATCTCCGATACCGAGAGGTTGCGCGCGAAACGCATCGAGCCGGTCGCGCAGAAGGTGCAGGTCAGCGGGCATCCGGACTGGGAGGACAGGCAGACCGAGCGCCGACCGTCGCGGAAGCGCATCAGCACGGCCTCCAGCGGGTGTCCCTCGGCGGTGGCGAACAGGGCCTTGACGGTGCCGTCCGCGGCCTGCGCCCGGTCGAGCAGCGTGAGGCTCGAGAACGGCACCTCCTCGGCCAGTCGCTCGCGCAGCTGTGCGGGCAGGTCGGTCATCTGCTCGTAGCCCTTCTCCCCGCGGGCCAGCCACCCCCACACCTGGCGGGAGCGAAAGCCGGGCTCGCCCTCAGCGGCGAGCGTGCGGTTGAGCAGCTCGAGGTCCATGTCGCGCCGGGCCCTGATCGCCCGGCCTCCTATGGTGGCAGCCGATGGCTCGCGACCGCGGACGGGGATGCGTCTAGCGAAGTACCTGGCACACGCCGGCGTGGCCTCCCGGCGCGCGTCGGAGGAGATCGTCGGCGCCGGACGCGTGACCGTCGAGGGGGTGAAGGTCACGGACCCCGCCTTCGACGTCTCCGAGGCGGACCTGGTGTGCGTGGACGGGCAACCGCTGAGCGGGCCCGAGGCACGGGTTGCCTACATCCTCAACAAGCCGCTCGGGGTCCTGTCCACGGCCAGCGACACGCACGGACGCGAGACCGTGGTCGGGCTGCTCGGCGCGCAGGCAGGCGCGGCTGTATCCGGTCGGCCGGCTCGACGGGCAGACGACGGGGCTGATCCTGCTGACCAACGACGGCGAGCTCGCCAACCGCCTCACCCACCCGCGCTTCGAAGTGCCGAAGACATACCGCGCGCGGCGGGCGGTGGCCCGGCCACGGCGCCGGCGCTGGCGGCCCTGCGCGAGCGGCGTCGAGCTCGAGGACGGGCCGACGGCGCCCGCGCGACGTGCGCCAACTCGCTCCCCAGGAAATCGAGATCACGATCCGCGAAGGCCGCAACCGCCAGGTGCGGCGCATGTGCGAGCACGTCGGGCACCCCGTGCTCGAGCTGGTGCGCACCCGCTTCGGGCCGCTGCGGCTGGAGGGTCTGGCAGCCGGCGAGTACCGCCGCCTGAGCGACGAAGAGCTCGGAAGCCTGCGCGCCCTCTGACACAATCGCCGCCATGCGACTGTTCGCCCTGCGCGGGGCCATCAGCGTCGAGCACAACGACGCCGCCGAGATCCTCGAGCGCACGACCGAGCTGATGCGCGTGATCATGGAGCGCAACGCGCTCTCACCACGAGCACGTCGTCAGCTGCATCTTCACCGTCACCCAGGACCTCGACGCGGAGTTCCCGGCGGTCGCGGCCCGCGCGCTGGGCTTTCGACCGCGTGCCGCTGCTGTGCGCGCGAGAGATCCCGGTGCCCGGCTCGCTGCCGCGCGTGATCAGGGTGATGATCCACTACTACGCCCCCGAGGAGCACGAGCCGGCCCACGTGTACTGGGCGAGGCCCAGGCGCTGCGGGCGGACCTCGCGGCAGCGCAATAGGGGCCGCCCGCCAGGCCCGCCCGCCAGGCCCGCCCGCCAGGCCCGCCCGCCCACCTCGCCCCCCGCCCGGCCCGCCGGGGGCCGATCGCGGCACAATAGGACCGTGGCGATCGAGTTCGCAGACCGCATCAGGCGCATCCCGGTGTACCCGGCCGCGGGCGGCTACGCCCTCCAGGAGCCGGTGGTGCTGCTCGCCAGCAACGAGTCCCCGTATCCGCCGCTGCCCGAGGTCAGGGAGGCGGTGGACCGCGAGCTGGGCCGGCTGAACCGCTACCCGGACCCGTCCTGTGCGCGGCTTCGGCGCGCGCTGAGCGACCGCTACGAAGTGCCCAGCGACCGGATCGCGGTCGGCAACGGCTCCTGCGACATCCTGCTCGCCGCCGCCGAGGCGCTGCTCGAGCCGGGCGCCGAGATCCTCTACGCGTGGCCCTCGTTCTCGGTCTATCCCCAGCTCGCGGCCTCCTCCGGCGCGCGCGCGATCACGGTCGGGCTCGACGGCGAAGACCGCCACGACCTGCCGGCGATGCTGCGCGAGATCACCGTCGTCACGCGCCTGGCGATCGTCTGCAACCCCAACAACCCGACCGGCACCGCGCTGCCGCTGGCCGACATCGCCGGCTTCCTCGAGGAGGTCCCTCGCCAACGTGTGCGTGATCGTGGACGAGGCCTACTGCGAGTTCAACCTGCTCGACGACCCCGACGCCTCGATCGAGCTGCTCGAGCGTCACCCCAACCTCGTGCTGCTGCGGACCTTCTCGAAGGTCCACGGCCTCGCCGGGCTGCGCGTCGGCTTCGCCCTGTGCGGCTCCGACGAGCTCCCGCGGGCGCTCAACCAGGTCCGCCAGCCGTTCGGCGTCAACGCGCTCGCCCAGGCCGCCGCGGTCGAGGCGCTCGGCCACCAGGACGAGGTCACCAGGCGCGTCGAGCGAGCGGTCGCCGAGCGCCTCTCGATGGAGGACGGCCTGGCCGCGATCGGGCTCGGCGTGGCGGCCTCGCAGGCGAACTTCTGCTGGGTGCGCCTGGGCGAGCAGACCGACGAGGCCGCGGTCGTCGAGGGCCTGATGGAGCGCGGCGTGCTCGTGCGGGCCGGCACCGCACTCGGGGCCGAGCAGCCGGCCCTGCGCGTCACCTACGGGCTCCCCGAGGAGAACGCCCGCTTCCTGGAGGCCCTCCAGGAGGTCCTGGCGGGCGCCCCCGCGCGCACCTAGGCGCGGGATTCGCCCCGCGGCGGGCGAACGCACGGGTCGACGATTTGCATCGCTGGACCCGCGGGCGATTGTCTGCTACAACCGTCCCTGGATCACCATGCACCGGACGGCACGCGAATATCAGCGCACCTCAGCGACGAGCGCCGTCTGGTCGCCCTTCTACGCCTGGCGATTTAGCTAGGCGCTCCGGCCGGGCGCCCGTGCGTGAGCGGGTTGCAGGGCCGCACCGGGTCCCCGTCGGGACCGAGCGCCACCTCCGGGGTGCCGTGGGCGCCTCCCTCACGAGCAGCCGGCTCTGCCGCGTCGCAACCGTGGCTCGGGCCGCAGCTCCCAGCAGCGCACAGCTAAACCCAGACGCCAGTTGAAAGGATGAGTCAATGATGATCGTGATGAAGGAGGGCGCGACCGACGAGGAGGTCGCAGCCGTCGTCTCGAAGATCGAGCGAGCCGGGGCGCGCGCCCATCGCAGCCAGGGCGCGCGCGTCACCGTGATCGGCGCGATCGGCGACGTCGAGCAGGACGCCAACGTCGAGAGCCTCGGGCTCGAGGGACAGCCCGGGGTCGACCGCGTGGTGCCGATCCTCAAGCCGTACAAGCTCGCCTCGTCCCAGATCACGCACGGCGAGCGCAGCGTGCTCGACATCGGTGGACGCAAGATCGGCGGCGACAGCTTCGCCCTGATCGCCGGGCCGTGCACGGTGGAGTCCCGCGAGCAGATGCTCGAGACCGCCAACGTCGTCCGCGACGCGGGGGCGACGCTGCTGCGCGGCGGCGCCTACAAGCCGAGGACCAGCCCGTACGCCTTCCAGGGCCTGGGCCAGGAGGGTCTGCGGCTGCTGGCCGAGGCGAAGGCCGAGACCGGGCTGCCGATCGTGACCGAGCTGATGGACATGCGCGACATGGATGCCGTGCTGGAGGTCGCGGACGTCGTCCAGATCGGGGCCCGCAACATGCAGAACTACCCGCTGCTGGCCGAGATCGGCCGCTCGGGGTGCCCCGCGCTGCTGAAGCGGGGGCTGTCCTCGACGCTGGACGAGCTGCTGATGGCGGCGGAGTACATCCTCAAGGAAGGCAACCCCAACGTGATGCTCTGCGAGCGCGGCATCCGCACGTTCGAGACCGCCTACCGCTTCACCCTCGACCTGATGGCCGTGCCGGTGCTGAAGGAGCTCTCCCACCTGCCGGTGATCGTCGATCCGAGCCACGCGGCCGGTCGCCGCGACCTCGTCAGGCCGCTGTCCCTGGCGGCTGCCGCGGTCGGCGCCGACGGGATCATCGTGGAGGTTCATCCGAACCCGGATGAGGCGATCTGCGACGGCCCCCAGGCGCTCGTGGCGGATGAGTTCGCGGAGTTCTCGCGCGCGGTCGAGCAGGCGGCGGCGCTGGCGGGCAAGGCGCTCAGCACGGTTTGATGGCCCGCGCCCCGAGCCAGCGTCGTTGAAGGTCGCCGTCCTCGGGGTCGGGCTGATCGGCGGTTCGATCGGACTGGCGGCGCGCAGACGCGCGGGCGCGCAGGTCAGCGGCTACGACCGTGACGATGAGGTGTGCTCCCGAGCGCTGGCGCTCGGCGCGATCGACACCAGCACGCAGTCGATCTCCGATGCGGTCGCGGACGCCGACGTCGTGTTCGTGGCCACGCCGCTGTCGGCGATCGCCGCGACGGTCACCGGCGCGCTGCAGGGCGCCGGGCCGAACTGCGTGGTCAGCGACGTGGGCTCCACCAAGCGCCCACTCGCCGCGGCCGGCGCCGACGAGCGCTTCATCGGCGGCCACCCCCTCGCCGGGGCGGAGACCGCCGGCGTGGAGCACGCCCGCGAGGAGCTGTTCGACGGCGCGACCTGGTACCTGACGCCGGACCGCGGGTCCACCGCCGGGGTCCTGTACGAGCGCCTGCATCGCCTGCTCAGCACGATCGGGGCGCGCCCCACGGCGATCGACCCCGTCACCCACGACCGTCTGATGGCGTGTGTGTCGCACCTCCCGCACGTGCTCGCGAACGCGCTCGTCGAGCAGGCCGCGGCGCTGACGGCGGACGAGGGTGCCCAGCGGCTTCCCGCGGTGGGGCCGAGCTTCAGGGACGCCACCCGCGTGGCCGGGGCCAACACACGCATCTGGACGGACATCTACATGTCCAACCGCGACGCCCTGGCGGAAGGCATCGACGAGCTCCTGGTGCGCCTGCAGGAGGTCCGCTCGTGGCTCGCCGAGGGCGACGCGCCGACGCTCGGCGAGTGGAACGAGCGCGCCAGGGCCGAGCGTCAGGAGCTGCTCGGCGCGGGGCTCGTGGGTGGGCCCGTGCAGGAGCTGCGCGCCTCGGTGCCGAACAGGCCCGGCGTGATTGCGGAGATCGCACTGGCACTCGGACGCGACGGCGTCAACATCGCCGACATGGCCCTGTCCCCCTCCCAGGACAACAGCCAGGGCGTGATCGCGCTGTGGATCCGGGGCGACGAGGATGCCGGCCGGGCGCAGCAGCTGATCAACGGCCTCGGCTTTCCGGTAGCGCGGGCGTGAGCGCCAACGGAGCATCCGCGTCCGCGGCCACCCGCATGCGCTTCGAGCCCGCCGAGGGCCTGTCCGGGTCGATCCGCGCACCGGCCGACAAGTCGATCTCCCATCGCGCCGCCCTGCTCGGCGCGATGTCCTCGGAACCGGTCCGCATCGAGGGCTACCTGCACGCCGCCGACACCGACTCCACCCTTCGGGCCGTGGCCGCCCTGGGGGCGCTGGTGGAGGTGCTCGAGGACGCCGTCGTGGTGCGCGGCACCGGCCTGCGTGAGGCGCTCGCCCCGGCGGGGCCGATCGACGTCGGCAACGCCGGCACGCTGATGCGGATCCTCCCGGGCTGGCTGGCCGCCCAGGACGGCCGCAGCTTCACCCTCGACGGCGACGCCTCGATCCGCCGCCGGCCGGTGGACCGGATCATGGGTCCGCTGAGGGAGATGGGCGCCGAGCTGCAGGCCCACGAGCAGCGTTTCCCGCCCCTGCGGGTGGACGGCTCGCGGCTGCGGGCGATCACCTACGAGCTGGACGTGGCCAGCGCCCAGGTCAAGTCGTGCGTGCTGCTGGCGGCGCTGGCGGCGGACGGCTCGACGACGGTGATCGAGCCCACGCGCAGCCGCGACCACACCGAGCGGATGCTGCTGGCCGCCTCGGCGCAGATCGTCCGCGAGGGCTCCCGCCTGACGGTGGCGAACGTGGACGAGCTGCTGCTCGAGGAGCTCGCCGTTCCCGGCGACGCCAGCTCTGCCGCCTTCCTCGTGACCGCCGGCGTGCTCGTTCCCGGCTCGCGCCTGTTGATCCGCGACGTCGGCGTCAACTGGACCCGCACCGGCTTCCTGAGGATCCTGCGCAGGATGCGGGGGATCGTGATCGGGGACCTCGAGGAGGAGTCCGAGGAGCTCGTCCCGTATGAGCCCGTCAGCGACCTCGACGTCGCCCACGGCGCGCTCGAGGGGACTGTGGTGGAGGCCGAGGAGGTTCCGCTGGCGATCGACGAGCTGCCGCTCGTGGCCCTGCTCGGCTGCTTCGCGGAGGGCGAGACCCTGGTCAGGGGGGCGGGCGAGCTGCGTCTGAAGGAGTCTGACCGCATCGCGGGGGTGGTCGATGGCCTGCGCGGTCTGGGCGCGGACATCGAGGCCACCGAGGACGGCTTCGCGGTGCGCGGAGGCGAGGGCCTGCGGGGTGGCACCATCGACGCCCTCGGGGACCACCGCATGGCGATGATGGGAGCCGTCGCCGGGCTCGCCTCGCGCGAGGGCGTGGAGGTCGTGGGGATAGACGCCGCGGCCGTCTCCTACCCTTCCTTCGTCGCCGACCTGCAGGCCGTGTGCTCGTAGCGATCGACGGCCCCGCGGGCGCAGGCAAGTCGACCGTGGCGCGCGAGCTGGCCCGCGAGCTGGGCTTCTCCTACCTCGACAGCGGCGCCCTTTACCGCGCGGTGGCGCTGCTCTCGCTGCAGGAACCCGACGCCGCCCCCGCCCGGCTGGCCTCCGAGATGGACGTCGAGCTGGACGACAGCACCCCGGCGCACGAGCCGGGCGTGCTGCTGGACGGACACGACGTGAGCGCCGACATCCGTACCCCGGAGGTCGCCGCCGCGGCCTCCCTGGTGGCGGCGGATCCGGCCGTCCGCGCCGCCCTGCTGGGCAAACAACAGGCCCTGCTGAGCAACGGCGACTGGGTCGCCGAGGGCCGCGACATCGGCACGGTCGTGGCCCCCGATGCCGAGTTGAAGGTGTTCCTCACCGCCGACGAGCGCGAGCGTGCCCGCCGGCGTGCGCTCGAACAGCACCAGGACCCCGAGGCCGTGTTGGCCGAGCTGGCGGCGCGCGACGAGCGCGACCGCTCCCGCGCCCATGCCCCCCTGAGGGCCGCCGCGGACGCGCTCGAGATCGACACCAGCTCGCTCACCGTGGCGGAGGTCGTGGACCGCATCGCCGAGCTGGTTCGCGGCCGGGCCGCGAGTTAGCGCGGTCATACTCATCCCCATGAAGGTCGCACTGGTGGGCTATCCGAACGTGGGCAAGTCCTCGCTCGTCAACCGCCTCACGGGTTCCCGCGAGGCGGTCGTCCACGCCCGCCCGGGGGTCACCCGCGACCGCAAGGATCTTCCCTGCGAGTGGAACGGCCGCCGCTTCACGCTCGTCGACACGGGCGGGATCGACGTGCTCGACGAGGACCCGCTGGCGAGCTCGATCCGCGAGCAGGCGCGCGCCGGGGTGGCCGAATCCGAGGTCGCGGTGCTGGTCGTGGACGCCCGCGCCGGGCTGCGGCCCGGCGACGAAGAGCTGGCCGACCTGCTGCGAAGGCAGCCCGTGCCGAGCATCGTCGCGGCCAACAAGTGCGACGGCCCCGCGGACCTCCCGCTGGCGGCCGAGTTCCACCGTCTCGGCCTCGGTGACCCGATTGCAGTGTCCGCCGCCCAGGGTCTCGGAACCGGAGACCTCCTGGATCGGATCGTCGAGGTGCTGGACCGGGTCGCGCCCGAGGACGCCGAGCCCCAGGACGACGAGCAGACGGTGCGCCTGGCCGTGATCGGCCGCCCGAACGTCGGCAAGTCCTCGATGGTCAACCGCTTCCTGGGCCGCGAGCGGGTGATCGTCTCCGAGCGCGCCGGCACCACCCGCGACGCGATCGACACGGTCCTGCGTTTCGGCGAGAAGGAGGTGATGCTCGTGGACACGGCGGGCATCCGCCGGGCCGCCAAGGTCGCCGACTCGGTCGAGTACTACACGGCCCTGCGCTCGCGGCGGGCCGCCGAACGCGCCGACGTGGCGCTGGTGGTGTGCGACGCCACCGATGGGGTCACCGCCCAGGATCTGCGGATCGCCGACCTGGCGATGAAGGCGGGCTGTGCGACCGCGCTGGTGATGAACAAGTGGGACGTGCTGGAAGAGCAGGGCGAAGGCGAGGCGCGCGGGCGCGAGCTCGAGCACGAACGGGCCCGTGTGGCCCGCAAGCTGCGTCTGCGTCCCAAGGTGCTGACAGCCAGTGCCCGCACGGGCCGCCACGTCGAGCGGGTCCTCAACGAGGCGCTCGCGCTCGGCGAGCGCATGACGGTGCGGATCCCCACCCCCGAGCTCAACCGCTTCCTGTCGGAGGCCACCGCCGCTCGCCAGCCTCCGATCGGAGCCGGCGGGCGTTCGACGGGCCATCGCCTGAAGCTGATCTACATGAACCAGATCGACCGGCGTCCGCCGCGCTTCTCGATCCAGGTCAACTCCCGGGCCCGTGTCACGCGCGACTACGCCTACTTCCTCGAGAACCGCCTGCGGGCCCGCTACGCGATGGACGGCGTGCCCCTGATCATCGACTTCGTGGAGCGCGGGCAGCGCGCCGCCGTGCGGGCTGCATAAACTGCCGCCCTAGTTTTGGCCCAGTTCTCAGACAGCGAGTACCTGTTCACCTCCGAGTCGGTCACGGAGGGGCACCCGGACAAGATCGCCGACCAGATCTCCGACGGCGTGCTCGACGCCGTGCTCACGGACGATCCCTACGGCCGCGTGGCCTGCGAGACGCTGGTCAACACGGGCCTGATCGTGGTTTCCGGGGAGATCTCGACGGACACCTACGTGGACATCCCCGAAGTGGCCCGCGAGACGGTGCGCAAAATCGGCTACGACGACGCCAGCTACGGCTTCGACTGCAACACCTGCGCGGTCATCAACGCGATCGACAAACAGTCGCCCGACATCGCCCAGGGCGTGGACGCCGCCTATGAGACCCGCCACGACCCTGCCGACGAGGACGAGCTCGATATCGCCGGGGCGGGTGACCAGGGGATGATGTTCGGCTACGCGAGCAACGAGACCGACGAGCTGATGCCGCTGCCGATCGCGCTCGCGCACAAGCTCGCCAAGCGGCTCTCGGAGGTGCGCAAGGGCGAGGTGCTGCCCTACCTGCGCCCGGACGGCAAGACCCAGGTGACCGTCCGCTACGAGGACGGGCGCCCGGTTGAGATCGAGAAGATCCTGATCTCGACCCAGCACGCCGACGGCATCGACGTCGAGTCGCTGATCAAGCCCGACCTGCTCGAGCACGTCGTCCGCCCGGTGCTCCCGGCCGACCTCTACGAGGAACGCAAGCTGGTACGCAACTTCCTCGTCAACCCCACCGGGCGCTTCGTGATCGGCGGCCCGATGGGCGACTGCGGGCTGACGGGGCGCAAGATCATCGTCGACACCTACGGCGGCATGGCCCGCCACGGCGGTGGGGCCTTCTCCGGCAAGGACCCCTCGAAGGTGGACCGCTCCGCCGCCTACGCCGCCCGCTGGGTGGCCAAGAACATCGTCGCCGCCGGCCTCGCCGACCGCGCCGAGGTGCAGGTCGCCTACGCGATCGGCGTCGCCCACCCGGTGTCGGTGATGGTGGAGACGTTCGGCACCGAGAAGATCGGGCGCGGGCAGATCGCGAGCCTCGTCGCCGACCACTTCGACCTGCGCCCGGGCGCCTTCCGCGAGGAGCTGAAACTGCACCGCCCGATCTACCAGAAGACCGCCGCCTACGGCCACTTCGGGCGCGAGGACAGCGACTTCACCTGGGAGCGCGTGGACCGCGCCGCCGCGCTGCGCTCGGCCGCCGGCCTGTAGCGCACGGCGCCTTCGGGGTGCCGTCGCCGCGCCCCGGCGGGCTCGGGTCCTCTGACCGGGGCCCGCTCTAGGGTCGAGGGCTTGTCCGCGATCGCACAGGTCGAGCCGATCACCAGCGCCCGCGCCCTGCGCGGGCCGTTCGACTACCTGCTCCCCGAGCCGTTGCGCGAGGACGTCACGGTCGGCTCGATGCTGGTGGTCCCGTTCGGGGCGCGCACGATCCTGGGCGTCGTCACAGGGCTGTCCGAGCGCAGCGAGGTCGCCGACCAGCGGCTGCTGGCGCCGCTGCGGGCGCTGGAGTTGGGCGTTCCCGAGGAGCTCGTGGGGCTCGCACACTGGGTGGCCGGGGAATACTGCTCGACGCTCGCCAGGGCGCTCGGGCTGGTGCTGCCGCCGGGTGCCACGCGGCGGCTCGGAGGCCGCCGCCGGGCCGTCCCCAGGGCGCCCGCCGGCGCGTCCCTGGGCACGCAGATCGTGCCCGGCACCGAGCTGAGCGCCGAACAGCAGGCGGCGCTGGAGCCGTTGCGGGCCGCGATCGCCGAGGGGCGCTTCGAGCAGCGGCTGCTCCACGGCGTCACCGCCTCGGGCAAGACCGAGGTCTACCTGCGGGCCGCGGCCGAGGCGCTGGCGCAGGGCCGCGGCGCGATCGTGATGGTGCCCGAGATCGCGCTCACGCCACAGATCGTCTCGCGCTTCTCCGAGCGTTTCGGCGACACCGTGGCGGTGCTGCACTCGCGCCTGACGACCGCCCAGCGATACGCCGAGTGGCGGCGGCTGCGCGAGGGCGAGGCCCGCATCTGCGTCGGTCCCCGCTCGGCCGTGTTCGCCCCCGTCGGGAGCCTCGGGCTGATCGTGATCGACGAGGAGCACGAGGCCTCCTACAAGCACGAGGGCGATCCCCGCTACGACGCCCGCGAGGTGGCCGAGGAGCGTGCGCGGCGGGCCGGCGCCGCGCTCCTGCTGGGCAGCGCCACGCCGCGCCCGGAGAGCGCCCTGCGGCTGCCGGCCTCGCGCCTGGTGGCACGCGTGGACGGGCGCCCGCTGCCGCCCGTTGAGGTGCTCGACATGCGCGGGCAGCCGGGCACCCTGCATCCCGACTCGGTGCAGGCGCTCGCCGAGGTCCGCGAGCGCGCCGCCAAGGCGATCGTGCTGCTCAACCGCCGGGGCTGGTCGAACTTCCTCTCCTGCCGCTCGTGCGGAGCCACCTGGGGCTGCCCGGAATGCGACGTCACGCTCGTCCTGCACCGCGCCGAGCGGCTGCTCGCGTGTCACCACTGCGGACACCGCGAGCCGGTTCCGGCGCGCTGCCCGCACTGCTCCTCGAGCGCTGTGGCGCGGCACGGGTCCGGGACCGAGCGGCTCGCCCACGACCTCGCGACCGTCTTCGACGAGGGCGACTTCCCGGTCTTCCGGCTCGACGCCGACGCCGTCCTGGCGGGCTCCGAGCAGGCCACCGAGGCCGGCGCCGGCGCGATCCTGGGGAGCTTCCAGGCGGCCTCGAGGGGGGTCCTGATCGGCACCCAGATGGTCGCCAAGGGCCACGACTTCCCCGACGTGGAGCTGGCGCTCGTGATCGACGCCGACGCCACCCTGCGCTTCCCGGACTTTCGCGCCGAGGAGCGCACCTTCGCGCTGATCGCCCAGCTCGCCGGCCGCGCCGGCCGCGGCGGGCGCGGGCGCGTGCTGGTTCAGACCGTGACCCCCGAGGCGCGCGCGATCGTGCACGCCGCCGCCCACGACAGCGACGGCTTCCTGGCGGGCGAGCTCGAGCGCCGCCGCGCGCTCGACTACCCACCCTTCTCGCACCTGGTCAGGATCGTCTGCTCGAGTCCGCAGGCGCCGGCGGCGCTCGCCGCTGCCCAGGCCCTCAGGGGCGAGCTCGAGCGCCGGCTGGCGCCCGCCGCCGGGCAGCCCGAGGCCGCGGTGGCGGTGCTCGGCCCGGCGTCGCTGTTCCGCCTGCGCGGGCGCGAGCGCCAGATGCTGGTGCTGAAGGCCGGCTCCAGGCCGTCCGCCGTCCGCGCCGCCGGCGAGAGCGTGCAGGCACTCGCCGACGGGCGCGCCCACGCGGGCGTCAGCTTCAGCGTGGACGTTGACCCGCAGTAGGCTGGACGTCGACGATGTCCTCTCCCGAGCAGCTTCGCGACCGCCAGGACGAGCACGAGCACGAGCACGAGCACGAGCGCGTCCGCGCCACCGACGCGGACGTCGAGGTCGAGCGCGAGGAGGGGGCCCCCGAGCCGGCCGAGCTCGACCCCGAGACCAAGGCCAGACGGGACGCGGCGATGCGCGTCATCCGCCGCTTCGGCGACCCCGTGCTGCGCGCCAGTGCGGTCCGCGTCGAGCGCTTCGACGAGCGTCTGCAGCTGGAGCTGGCGCGGATGGGGGAACTGATGCACGACGCCCTCGGCATCGGCCTGGCCGCGACCCAGCTCGGCGTGCTGCACCGCACGCTGGTGTTTCGCACCGACCCCGAGGAGCCGATCGTGGCGCTCGTCAACCCGGAGCTCGAGTGGAGCAGCGAGGAGAAGGAGGTGGCCGAGGAGGGCTGCCTCAGCCTGCCGGGCGTCCACGTCGAGGTCGAGCGCCCGGTGAGCGTGCGCGTGCGCGGCCAGGACCCTGAGGGACAGGAGCTGACGATCGAGGCCGAGGGTCTGCGTGCGCGCGTGATCCAGCACGAGATGGACCACCTCGACGGGGTCCTGATCCTCGACCACATCTCCAGGGAGGCGCGCAAGGAGGCGATGCGCGCGATGCGCGAGGCCCAGGAAGAGGAGAGCGCCGCCTAGCGGCGAGGGCTCCCGGCGGGCTTGGCGACCGTCTTCATCGGGACCTCGCAGTTCGCCGCCGCCGTGCTCGAGCGGCTCGCGGCCGGCGAGCACCGGCCGGCGCTCGTGATCACCCGGCCCGACCGGCCCGCGGGCCGCGGCCGGCACCTGCGTCCGCCCCCGGTCGGCGAGGCCGCGCGCGAGCTCGGGCTGCCCGTCGAGCAGCCCGACGACGTCAACGCGCCGGACTCGCTGGCGCTGATCGCGGAGGCACTGGCCGCCGTGCCGGGCGGCCGCGCGGTGGTCGTGGTGTGCGCCTTCGGGGCGCTCATCAAGGAGCCGCTGCTGTCCACCCAGGAGATCCTCAACGTGCACCCCTCGCTGCTCCCGCGCTGGCGCGGGGCGGCCCCGATCGAGCGGGCGATCATGGCCGGCGACCAGTGCACCGGCGTCTCGATCATGCGCCTGACGGCCGGCCTGGACAGCGGCCCGGTGTGCCTCGCCGCGGAGGAGCCGATCGCGCCCACCGACGACTACGGCACGCTCGCCGAGCGCCTGCAGGTGCTCGGGGCGCGGCTGCTGATCGACACCCTGGAGCGCGATCCGCCGTGCGCCGAGCAGCCCGAGCAGGGGATCACCTACGCGGAGAAGATCGCGCCTGCGGACAGGCTGCTCGACCCCGCTCGCCCGGCGCTCGAGCTGGAGCGGGCGGTGCGGGCGCTGCACCCGCACGTCGGGGCCCGTCTGCAGCTCCCGGACGGGAGCATGCTGGGTGTGCGCCGCGCCGCCCTGTTCGAGGACGATCCGGCGCCCGCCGCGGGGGATCAGGGTCCGGCCGGCGGCGCAGACGGCACGGGGGAGGCGTCACCGGGGCTGCAGGCGCGCGACGGGCGGCTGTTGCTGGTCTGTTCGCCCGGTGTGCTGGAGCTGCTGGAGGTCCAGCCGCCGGGGGCGCGGGCGATGGACGCCGGCGCCTACCTACGAGGTCACGCGGCGCCGGGGCGCCGGTAGGGGCTCAGATAGGAGGGCAGCGGGATCGCCGGGTCCATCAGCGCGTCGGGTTGGGGTGCGCCGGCGGCGCTCGCCAGCGGCAGCACGCCGGCCCACACCTCGCGCCCGAGGTCGGGCTCGTCGTCGATCGGGCCGCCGTTGCGGATCTTGGCCGAGGCCTCCTCGAGCGGGAAGCACAGGACCGCGGTCGCCGCGAGCTCGTTCTCGTTCGGCTCGCGCACCTCCCGCCAGCGGCCGGGCACGATGTGCTCGACGATCGCCTCGAGCGCCTCGGTCTTCTCGCCCGCGTCGGTCACCGGCCGTGCCTTCCCGAGCAGCATCACCGAGCGGTAGTTGGCGGAATGGTGCATCGCCGAGCGCGCCAGCACGAGGCCGTCGATCAGCGACACCGTCAGGCACGCCGGGGCTCCCTGCGCGAGCGCCTTGAGCGTGCGCGAGCCGAGCGAGCCGTGGCAGTAGACGACGGCGTCGCGGCGAGCGTGCAGGGTGGGGACCACGAACGGCTGCCCGTGGGCGTCGGTGATCCCGAGGTGGGCGAACAGCGCCTCGTCGAGGATCGCGTCGATCACCTCGCGGCCGTAGTGGCCCCGCTCGCGCTTGCGCCGCAGGCGCACGCGCTCGGAGGGGGCCGCGGAGGCGGATCCGGACGGGGCGTCCGCGGTGGACGGCGGTGGGGCGGTCGGGGTCATCGGGGCGTAGCTGGAGGTGGGTTCGTTTGTCATCGGATCGCCTGCCAGTGGGTGTCGTTGTGCGGTCGGGGGTCGTCCTGCTCGGAAGTTTGTAATAGTACAGAACTGTGACTGCCACAGAACAATACATGATCAGTGCGCGGACCTCGGCGGGACTCGTCGAGGAGATCGAGCTGGCGGTGAGCGACGGCGCGCTTGCGCCGGGGCAGCGGCTGCCGTCGGTGCGGGCCCTCGCCGCCCAGGGAGGCGTCAGTCCCTCGACGGTGGCCGCTGCGCTGGGAGAGCTGCGGCGCCGCGGGCTGGTGGTGACCGATGGTCGCCGGGGCACCCGCGTGGCCACCCCCGCGCCGACCGCGGCCGGAGCGGCGTTGATGGCGGTTCCCGCGGGCGCTCGCGACGTATCGCGAGGAAACCCCGATCCCGAGCTGCTGCCGGACATCGGCGCGGCGCTCGCGCGCTGCGCTCCTCCGGCCCGGCTGTACGGAGAGCCGGCCGTCGTGCCGGAGCTCGAGCGGTTGGCGGTGGAGCAGCTCGGCAGCGTTCGTGAGGACCAGGAGCTGTGCGTGGTCAGCGGCGCGCTGGAGGGACTCGAGCTGGTGTTGCAGTCGAGCCTTCGCCCCGGCGACCGCGTGGCGGTCGAGGACCCGGGTTACGCGTCCCTGTTCGACGTGCTCCGCGCCAACGGGCTGCGCCTGCAGCCGGTGCCCGTGGACGGGCGCGGGATGCGTCCCGAGGCGCTCGAGGCGGCTCTGCGCGCCGGAGCCGTCGCGGCGGTGATGACCCCCCGTGGCCAGAACCCGACCGGGGCACTGCTCGACGGCGAGCGCGCGGGCGAGCTCGCGGCCGTGTTCTCCCGCCACCCGCGGGTGCTGGGGATCGAGGACGACCACCTCGGCATGCTGGGCGAGGGGCCCCTGCACAGCTCGCTTGGCGCCTGCGAGCGCTGGGCGGTCGCGACCTCGGTCTCCAAGGCGCTCGGGCCGGACCTGCGCCTCGCGCTGCTGCGGGGAGATCTCCACACTGTCGCCCGCGTGCAGCGCCGCCAGCAGTGCGGCCCCGGCTGGGTCAGCTACATCCTGCAGGCGCTGGTGGTGGAGCTGTGGAGCAGCCGCTCGGTGCGCAAGCAGCTGGCGGGCGCCCGCGAGCGCTACCGCGAGCGCCGCGAGGGACTGCTCGGGCGCCTGCGCGAGCAGGGGATCGAGGCTCACGGCACCTCTGGCCTGAACGTGTGGGTGCCGGTGCCCGAGGAGTCGGCGGTGGTGGCCGGTCTGCTCTCACGCGGCTGGGTGGTGGCCCCGGGGGCGCTCTTCCGGCTGGGGTCCAGCCCCACCGCGGTGCGCGTCACGACGGCCACCCTCACCGCCGCGGAGTCCCGGCGGCTGGCCGACGACCTCGCGCAGATCCTGCTCGCCGGCGCTTCCCGCAGCGGTTAGCTAGGCGCCGCCGCGATGCCCCGCTCCCCAGCCGCCCAGGAGGTCTCGCCCGCGCGGCGCTGCGCCTATGCGGTGCTGGTGCGCGTGTTCGAGCACGGCGCCTACGCCGACGAGGCGCTGCGCGCGGCGGCCCAGGAGCTCGACGGGCGCGAACGGGCGCTGGCGATGCGCCTCGCATACGGGGCGATCCAGCGCCGGGCCACGCTCGACCACGTGATCGGCGAGCTGGCCGAACGCGACCCTGCCCGCATCGACCCACCGCTCCTGAACGCCCTGCGCGTGGGGCTGTATGAGCTGCTCTACCTGCAGGGCTCCCCCGACTACGCGACCGTCGCGCAGGCCGTCGAGCTGGCCAAGCACGAGGCCCGCGCCGGACACGGGCTCGTCAACGCGGTCCTGCGGCGAGCCGCCCGCGAGGGGCCGGCGGCGCTGGTGGGGGCACTGCCCGAGGGCACGCCCGAGCAGGCGGCGCTGAAGCACTCCCATCCCGAGTGGGTCGCCCGGCTGTGGTGGGGCACATTGGGGCCCGAGCAGGCCCGCGCGCTGATGGCGGCCGACAACGAGCCGGTTGAGGTCGCGTTGCGCGCGAACACGCTGGTGGCCGACGCCGCGACGCTCGCCGAGCGCCTGCCGGTTGCCGTCCACGGCGATCCCCGCCTGCCCGAGGCGCTGGTGCTGGAGGAGCCCTTCGACCTGCACTCCTCGCCGCTGTGGGAGCAGGGGGCGGTGATCGCCCAGGCGCGCGCGGCGATGCTCGTGTCGCGCACGCTCGACCCCCGGGCGGGGGAGCGGGTGCTCGATCTGTGCGCGGCCCCGGGCGGCAAGGCGACCCACCTGGCCGCGCTGATGGGAGGCCGGGGCGAGGTCGTGGCGGTCGAGCGCGACCGCCGCCGCGCGGGGGTGCTGGCCCGTGCGGCCGAGCGGATGCACGCCGGCAACGTCCGGGTCGAGGTCGCCGACGCCGCCGAGCCGCGCGCGGAAGCCCCCTTCGACCGCGTGCTCGTGGATCCCCCCTGCAGCGGCCTGGGAACCCTCCAGGCCCGCCCCGACCTGCGCTGGCGCATGCGGGCGGATTCGATCGCGGCGCTGGCCCGTCAGCAGCGTCAGATTCTCGATGCCGGCGCCGATGCCCTCCGTCCGGGAGGGCTGCTTGTCTACTCTACGTGCACGATCTCTCCGGATGAGAACGAGCGTCTGATCGCCGCCTTCCTGGATTCTCGGCCCGACTTCGAGCCGGTCGGCGAGGCCCTGCAGACGCTGCCGCACCGCGACCGCACGGCGGGCTTCTTCATTGCCGCGCTGCGCAGGGGGTAGGTGGTGATGGAGGGAGACCCGCCCGGACCCGCGAAGGCGTCGGTCGATCTCGGACCGCTGTGCCCGCACTGCGGCGAGCCCTGGCTGCGACCGACCAACCTCCCCGGGCGCTACCGCTGCGTCTACTGCCTGCACCGCTTCGAGCTCAGCTCCGTGTGCCCCAACTGCGGCGAGCACTCGACGATCGTGCGGATGGCCTCGACCGCGATGCTGAAGTGCAACAACTGCGGCGACACGATGCTGCAGGCCGTATGAGCCCACGGGCAGAGCTGCGCGACAGCGTCCTCGTCGCCCCCTCGATCCTGTCCGCCGACTTCGGGCGCCTGCGCGAGCAGGTGCAGGACGTGCTGGCGGCCGGCGCCGGGCTGATCCACGTCGACGTCATGGACGGCCACTTCGTCCCTCCGATCACGGTCGGGCCGCTGGTCGTGGAGGCGCTCGCGGGCACCGTCCGCGAGGCGGGCGCGATGCTCGAGGCCCACCTCATGATCGAGCGCCCGGAGCGCCACGTGCGCGACTTCGTCTCGGCCGGCGCCGACTCGCTGACGATCCACGCCGAGGCCACGCCGCACCTGGCCTACGCGGTCAACCTCGTGCGCGAGCTGGGCGCGGGGGTGGGCGTTGCGATCAACCCCGCGACCCCGCCGGGCGCGCTCGCCGAGCTCGAGGGCACGCTGGACGTCGCGCTCTGCATGACCGTCAACCCGGGGTGGGGGGGACAGCCGTTCATCGAGCACTCGCTGCAGAAGCTTCCGCGGCTGAGGGAGCTGGTCGGGGAGGCGGTGGCGATCGAGGTGGACGGGGGCATCGACCCGCGGACGGCTCCCGCCTGCGCTCGCGCCGGAGCACGGCTGTTCGTGGCGGGCTCGGCGATCTTCCACGCGGCGGACCCGGCCGAGGCTTTCCGCGAGCTCGACCGCTCGCTGCAGGACTTCCGCTAGGCCGCCGGGCGGCGGTAGAGCACGAGCAGGAACCCGGCCAGGGCGGCGGTCGCCCCGACGTAGCCGATCTCGGCGCGCAGGACCTCTTCGCCGACCAGCGGCGCGAGCATCCAGACGATGAACACGCACGCCGCCAGCAGCCAGCAGCCGGCGGCGGCCCGCGCCCGGTTGCGCGCCAAGGCGGCCTGGTTGAGGGCCCCCGAGCAGAGGTGAAAGCCCATCCCGATCCCGATCAGGGCCAGGCCCCAGCGGCCGTAGCTGTACTGCTGTCCGAACAGCACATGCCCGAGCGCCCACGGTCCCAGGATCAGCAGCCCCAGGGCCACGGCGCCGGCGAAGGCCGCGATCGCCTTGATCGTCGTGCGCACCGCGCGGGCGAACTCGTCGTGACCGGCCGTGGCCTCGAGCCCGGTCAGGTGGGGCAGCAGCGAGGTCTGGACCGCCTGGAAGAGCTGCAGCGGAGCGCGGGCGATCAGCAGTACGTTGAACACGATCCCGGCCAGCGCCCGCTGGTGGGAGGTGGCATCCACCGTCAGGACCCCGCCGTTGAGCAGGGTCTGCTCGGCCAGCATGATCCCCGACACCCAGACCGCGAAGAAGCCTCCCCGGCGCAGCGAGAGCTCGTCGTGGGCGGCCGTCTCCTGCACGCCCTCGGTGCCGGGGCCCGCGAACGCGGCGTCGGCCTCGTCCGCCGTCATCACCGCGACCGGGGGGGACGCCGCCCCGGCGGCCGGGGGCGGCTGCTCGGCGGCCGCCGGCGGGGTCCCGGCGGCGCGCTCCCGCGGGCTGCGCCGGTCGTGCAGGAAGGCCGCCGGCACCACCACCAGCGACAGCAGCGGAGCCGCGGCGATACCGAGGGCGACGGCGTTCTCGCCGCTGGCCAGGCCGATCGCGACCGCCAGCACGAAGCAGAAGCGCGACAGCGACTCCATCAGCACGAGCCCGCCGAACAGCCCGAAGCGCTGGTGGCCGGCGAGCCAGCCCCTGGCGAAGTAGCTGGCGGCGTAGGCGAGCGTGCCCACGATCAGCACCACGTAGAGCCCCGTGGCGCCTTCGAAGACGTTGTTGATCAGCTGTTCGTGGAAGATCGCCGCGACGGCCGCGAACAGCAACGCGAAGGTGGCCTGGATCAGCATCGGGACGCGCAGCTGGTGCTGCTCGTGACCGCGGGCCCTGCGCCCCGCGATCGAGCGCGAGAGCAGCTGTTCCACCGGCCGGTAGATCACCGAGATGATCACGAACATCACCGACCAGAGGACGTCGATGCGCTTGGCCTGCGCGCTGTCCAGCACGTGGCTGGCGACCGAGAAGTAGGCGAACGTGAGCAGCCCGGTGGAGGCGATCCCGATCGCCAGGATGCGTGCGCCGCTGGCGTAGGAGGGGCTCGCCTGGCGGGGACGGCCGGTGGACGGGGACGCGGTCCTAGAGGCGGACAAGCACCATCGTCCAGGGGAACGGCGAGCGCATCTCCACGACCTCGCCGGCGCCGGACAGGAGCGCGCGCAGGGAGCGCGCCGACCAGTGGTTGAGGTGGCCCGGGGTGTTGCCCCACGACGACCAGTAGGCGCCCCGCGCCATGTTCAACATTCGCCACATCGGCTCCCGCGGGACCGATACCAGCAGGTGGGTGCGGGCGCAGCGGGCCATCTCGGCGAGCATCCGCTCGGGGTCCGGGATGTGCTCGAGAACCTCCATCGCGCTGGCCAGCTCGAACTCGTCGTCGGCGAAGGGAAGCTGCGGGCCGTCCACGACCCGGTACTCGAGGTTGGGCGCCGTGTGCTGCGACCAGCCCGCCTGGATCGAGGCCTCTTCGAGGTCGATGCCGACGAGCCGGGCGTCCGGCAGCCGCCGGGCCCAGCGCTGGGCCAGCACGCCCTCGCCGCAGCCGACGTCGAGCACCGAGCCGGGGGCGGCCAGGCCCAGCAGCTCTTCGGCGCTGCGCTCGAAGGCGTCCATCATGCGCCGCACGAACGGGTTCGAGCTGCCGTACTTGTCGAAGGTGTTACCGGTGACGATCCCGTCGCTGGAGACGGTGACGCCGCTCACAGCCTCACCGTCCTGCCGCCGCGCTCGGCCGCCAGGGGCTCCTCGGGGCGCTCCTTCAGCGCCCCCTGCTCCCCGCTCAGCGCGCTGCCGGCGGCGTCCGGAGCACCCGGCACGGTGCGTTCGTAATGACTCGGCTCGATCGCCAGCGCCAACTCGATCCGGCGGATGCGCTCGAAGCTGCGCTGGGTCATCACGCGCTGTGCGGCGAGCAGGTCGCCGATCACGCCCAGCGCCCACAGCACCACGGCCGCGATGAACAGCACCGCCCCGAGGATCAGCGACTGCACGTGGCCCTTGCCGCTGCCGTCGGCGTAGGCGATGGCGAAGCGGATCCAGACCGCCACGGCCGCCACGCCGATCACCAGTGCCAGGCTCCAGAACACCCGCAGGGGCTCGTACTGGGCGTAGATGCGGAAGATCGAGATCGCGTTGCGGCGCACGTAGGCGCCCATCGACGGGAACAGGCGCGACTCGCGCGTCTTCGGGTTCGTGCGCACGGGCACGTGGTCGACGGCCACCAGCAGCTTGCCCGCCTGGATGATCGTCTCCAGCGTGTAGGTGAAGCGCGAGACGACCATCATCTGGATCGCCGCATCGCGGTTGTAGGCGCGGAAGCCGGAGGTGGTGTCGGGGACCGAGGTCGAGGAGGCCTGGCGCACGACCCACGAGCCGAGCCGCTGCAGCAGCTTCTTGCCGGCCGAGAAGTGCTCGACCTCGGCGACCTGGCGATCGCCCACGACCATGTCCGCGCGGCCGTCCAGGATCGGCTGCACGAGCTTGGGGACGTCGGCGCCGCAGTACTGGTTGTCGGCGTCGGTATTGACGATCACGTCGGCGCCCAGCTTCAGCGCCGTGTCGATGCCGGCCTGGAAGGCGGCCGCCAGCCCCTTGTTGTTGGTCAGGCGCACGAGGTGCTCGACGCCGAGGGAGCGCGCAACCTCGACCGTGCGGTCGCTGGAGCCGTCGTCGATGACCAGCCGCTCGACCTCGTCGAAGCCCGCAATCTCGCGTGGGAGGTCGGCGAGCGTCTGGGGAAGCTGCTCGGCCTCGTTGAAGCAGGGAATCTGGATGATCAGCTTCATCGCTCGGGCGATTTGCCTAGACTTGCCCGCACGCAGTATCCCAAAGCGCAGGACGTGGTCTTCGCGCTTCGTCACCGCGCCGCCGCCCGCGGGTGCGGGTGAGGCCAGATGGAGAGCGCGACGCCCACCCGGGTCCGCCCGGGCCCCACCAGCCCGGCTGCGCTGCGCGCGGGGCTGCTCTCGTCCCCGGCCAGGATCGCTTTTGTGGTGCTGTGCGTGGCCGCCCTGGTCGGCTACCTGGCGTTTCCCACCTACCCGACCTACGACTCCTTCTACGCGCTGCTGTGGGGACGCGACCTGCTGCACGCGCACCTGCCGGACTTCCAGGTCTACCGGGCGCCCACCGAGCACCCGCTGGCGATCGCCTTCGGGATGCTCTGCTCGATCTTCGGCCAGGGCGGTGCGCGCCTGATGGTGCTCGGCTCGATCGTGTCCTTCGTGGCCGCGGTGGCCGGCATCTACCGTGTCGGGCGGCTCTCCTTCGGCCCGCTGGTGGGGGCCGTCGCGGCACTGCTGCTGCTGAGTCGTTTCTTCGTCGAGAACATCGCCGCACAGGGCTACCTCGACATCTCCTACCTGGCCCTGATCCTGTGGGCGCTCGCACTGGAGCTCGAACGCCGCCGGCGCGGCCCGGCCGTGTTCGTGCTGCTGGCGGCCGCCGGTTTGCTGCGCCCCGACGCCTGGGTGCTCAGCGGCGTGTACTGGCTGTGGTGCTGCTGGTCGGGGCTCCGCCCGTACCTGAGACGCGGCGCGCGATCTGCCCCCGGGGACTCGCTCGCCGGCGAACCGGCTCCCCGCGAGCCGAGCCCGCGGCGGATGCTCGCGTATCTCGCGCTGGCGGCGAGCGCGCCGCTGCTGTGGGTGGCCTTCGACGGGATCGTCACCGGCAACCCCCTGTACTCGCTCACGGCCACAGCCGGGCTGGCCCAGGAACTGGAACGCACGCAGGGCTTCACGGCGGTGCTGGGGTCGGTCTGGAGCTACAGCGTGCGGATCGACCACCTGCCGGTCATCCTGGGCGCGATCGCGGGGCTGGGGCTCGCATTGGTGCTGACGCCCCGGCGGACGCTGGTGCCGCTCGCCGCGCTTGTGCTGCTGTATGCCGTCTACATCCTCGAGGGCGCCGGCGGGGCGTCGGTGATCGACCGCTACCTGACCGGCGCGGCCACGATCGCGCTGCTGTTCTGTGCGGTCGCGGTCGGTGGCTGGTGGATGCTCGAGCCCGGCACGCTGCTGCGCCGCGGCTGGATCGCCTTTGCGGTCGTGCTGGTTGCATACGGGGCGGCCTCGGCCGCGAACACGATCAGCCTGTCGAGCCTGCGCACCACACTGGCCGAGCACGAGGACTTCCACCAGGGTCTCGCGAGCGCCCTGCACGACCCGAAGGTGGCCGACGTGCTGCACCGCTGCCCGCTGCTGTCGCTGCCCAACAACAAGCTGATCCCCGACGCCCGCTGGATCCTCGACAGCGTCGGCCAGCACGACATCGTGGCCCGCAGCCAGGCGCGCAGCGACGCCGAGCGCGGCGCCCCCGAGCTCGAGCAGCGGCTGAAGACGGGCAGCGTGGCGGTCTACCCGCTCGGCAGCGCGGTCTTCTCCGAGGCGATCGTGGACGTCGGTGACGATCCGCTGGACCAGGTCCCACCGAAGGGCTTCCGGCGCATCTACACGAGCCGCTACTACGCCGTATATGCCAACTGCTGAGCCCGCGCCGGCCGGCGCCGGAGCAGGGGCCGGCCGTGACGCGGGTGCCGGCACCGACGCGGGCGCAGCCGCCGGGGACGGCGTGCGGGAGCGGACGCCGCGTGTGACGAAGGCCAGCCTGGCGGCCTGGGGTGCGCTGGCGGTCGTGCTCGCGGGAGGCCTGGCGCTGCGCCTGTGGGGTTCTCACCAGGGGCTGCCGTTCGTCTACAACATCGACGAAGCCGACCACTTCGTCCCACGCGCGGTGAAGATGTTCAGCGAGGGCACGCTGAACCCGCACTACTTCGCCAACCCGCCGGCGTTCACGTACCTGCTGCATTTCCTGTTCGCGATCGCCTACGGGGGCGGCGACGGCGTCGTCAGCCACTTCCAGCGCGACCCGGCCGCCGTCTATGAGCTGGCCAGGGTCGCCGCGGCGGTGCTGGGGACGATCGCGCTGTGGCTGCTGTACCTCCTCGGCGCCAGGTTGCTGGGGCGGGCAGCCGGACTGCTGGCGGCGGCGATCGAGGCGGTCGCCTTCCTGCCGAGCTTCTACTCCCACCTGGCCCTCAACGACGTCCCCACGCTGGCGCCCCTGACCGCCTCGCTGCTGGGGACGGCGGGGGTGCTGCGCAAAGGCCGCGTCCGCGACTACCTGCTGGCGGGCGCCGGTCTGGGGCTGGCGTGCGCGACCAAGTACACGGCCGGGATCGTGATCGTGCCGCTACTGGCGGCCGCAGCCCTGCGCCTGCGAGGGCCGGAGCGGGACTCGTGGCGGCGCGTGCTCGCGTGCGTGCTGGCGGGTGCGCTGGCGGCGCTGGCTCTGTTCGTGCTCGCGAACCCGTATTCGGTCCTCGACGCGCACGCTTTCCACGCCGAACTGGTGCGCCAGTCCAGCCAGTCCGCCGAAGCCCAGGGCAAGCTGGGCGCTCCCCGCGAGGGGGGCGTCCTGTACTACCTGTGGAGCTTCACGTGGGGGCTGGGGTGGGTGCCGGCGCTGGCGGCGCTCGCCGGGATGGTGCTCGTGTGGCGGCGAGAGAAGGCCCTCGGCTGGGTGCTGGTGCCGGCGCCGCTGCTGTTCCTCGCCTTCATGGGTCTGCAGGGGCGCTACTTCGGGCGCTGGCTGCTGCCGATCTTCCCGATCGCGTGTCTGCTGGCGGCCGTCACGGTGGTGGTGCTGGTGGGGGCGCTTGGCGGGCGCGGGCGGACCGTGCGCTTCCTCGCAGCCGCCGTGCTGGGCGCCGGCCTGCTGGCGCAGGGTCTCGTGCACAGCGTGCACTCCGGCGCGGTGATGGCGCGCGCCGATACCCGCAACATCACGCGGCTGTGGATGCTCGCCCACATTCCCCGCAACTCGCGGATCGTGGTCGAGCCGGTCTCGCCGAACGCCTGGGCGGACGAACTGGAGGGCTCGCGGGCGGGGCCGCGGCGCTGGAACAAGTACCCCTCGCTGGTGTCGCGCATCGACGCCCGCGGGACGCTCTCCAAGCACACCCGCGAGGTCGGGATCGAGAGCTACGAGACCACCCTGGCGCCGTCCCTGATCGGCTACTACGTGGCCAACCACTACTGCTGGGTCGTCAGCGGCTCGACCCAGTCCGGGCGCGCCTTCGCCGACCCGCGGATGGTGCCGCAGGCGATCGCCTACTACCGCGCGCTGGCGCGAGACGGCGAAGTCGTGTTCCGCGCCTCTCCCTACGGCGCCGGCGCGCAGCCCGTCAAGTTCGACTTCGACCTCAGCTTCGACTACTACCCGCTGGCCTACCACCGGCCGGGGCCGGTGATGACCGTCTACCGGCTGCACGGCGGGCGCTGCGGCTCCGGACCGCGGCCGGCTCGCACCTAGGGTTATCCTCGATGGAGATGCCGAGCTGTACCGACACCGACAAGGTCTTCCTGTCACGTGCGATCGAGCTCGCCGGCAACGGCATCGGCGCGGTCAAGCCGAACCCCGTGGTGGGGGCCGTGGTGGTGCGCGACGGCGAGGTGCTCGGCGAGGGCTGGCACCAGGAATACGGCGGCCTGCACGCGGAGGTCAACGCGATCGAGGCCTGCGGCATGGCCGACCTCGCGGCCGCGACCCTGTACGTGTCGCTCGAGCCGTGCTGCCATCACGGCAAGACGCCGCCCTGCACCGAGGCGATCCTGCAGGCGGGGATCCGCCGTGTCGTGGTCGCCTCCGACGACCCCACCGAGAAGGCCTCCGGGCGGGGCCTCGGGATCCTCCGCGACGAGGGCGTCGAGGTCGTGGTCGCCGACGGCGAGCTGGCCGCCAGCGCCCGCCTGCTCAACCAGGCCTTCCGCAAGCACGCCCGCGTCGGGCCGCCCGTGGGTGATGTTCAAGTCGGCGATGACGCTCGACGGCAAGGTCGCCACCCGCAGTGGCGACTCGAAGTGGATCTCCGGCGAACAGAGCCGCCTGCTGGCCCATCGCTGGCGCGCGTCGGTGGACGCGGTGATCGTGGGCATCGGCACGGCCCTGGCCGACGACCCCCAGCTGACGGCCCGCCCCGACGGCCTGCAGGCCGAGGCGGCGCTGCAGCCGCGCCGGGTGGTGTTCGACTCGCTCGCAAGGTTGTCGCCGGCCTCCCAGCTGGTGGCCGCCGCCGACACGGTCCCGCTCACCGTCGTGGTCTCCCGCGCCGCCGCCCGCTCGGAGACCGACGCGCTGGAAGCGGCCGGCGCGCAGGTGCTCGTGGCCACGGGCGAGAACGAGCCGGCGCGCGTGCGCGCGGCGCTCGAGCAGCTCGGAGGCCAGGGCATCAGCTCGGTGCTGCTCGAGGGCGGGCCGCACCTCGCGGGAGCGTTCCTGGACGCCGGCGAGATCGACGAAATCCGGCTGTTCCTGGCGCCGCTGCTGCTGGGCGGCAGCTCGGCGCGCGACCCGCTCGAGGGCGAAGGCGTGGAGCGGATCGCCGAGGCCGTGCGGCCGCTGGCCTTCGACTGGGAGAACGTGGGCGGGGACCTGCTGATTTCCGCGCGGCTGCGCGAGTGGTGACGGGCGCCGGCGGCGAGGAGCGATGTTCACGGGACTGGTGAGCGAGCTGGGCGTGGTGTCCGGCATCGAGCGCGACGAGCGAGGTTCGACGACTGCGCGTGTCGGCGGCGCTGTCCAGGGAACTGCGAGAGGGTGACTCGGTGGCCGTCAACGGCGTGTGTCTGACGGCCGTCGAGCCTTCGTCGGAGAGCTTCGGCGCGCAGGCGATGCTCGAGACCCTGCAGCGCAGCACCCTGGGCGCGCTGGAGGCGGGCGCGCGTGTGAACCTCGAGCTGCCGCTGCGGGCCGGCGACCGGCTCGGCGGACACGTCGTGCAGGGCCACGTGGACGGCACGGCGAGCGTCCGCGCGGTGCGCGAGGAGGGCTTCTCGCGCGTGCTGGAGCTCGAATGCCCGCCGGAGCTGTTGCGCTACGTGGTGCTGAAGGGCTCGGTGGCGCTCGACGGCGTCAGCCTGACGGTCAGCGCGCTGGACGACGACGGCCTGGAGGTCTCGCTGATCCCCGAGACCCTCGCCCGCACCACGCTCGGCGAGGCCCGTGAGGGCGACCTCGTGAACGTCGAGGTGGACGTGCTCGCCAAGCACCTCGAGCGACTGGTCGCGGTGCGGGCGTGAGCGTCCCCGGCACGGCCACGCCGTTCGCGACGATCGAGCAGGCGATCGAGGACATCCGCGCCGGGCGGATGGTGGTGGTGTGCGACGACGAGGATCGCGAGAACGAGGGCGACCTCACGCTCGCCGCCCAGTTCGCGACCCCCGAGGCGATCAACTTCATGGCCAAGGAGGGACGCGGCCTGATCTGCCTGTCGCTGACGCCCGAGCGCTGCGACGATCTCGGCCTCGACCTGATGGCGGCCAAGAACGAGTCCTCCTTCGAAACCCCCTTCACGGTCTCGATCGAGTCGCGCGAGGGCGTCACCACCGGGATCTCCGCCCACGACCGCGCGCACACGATCCAGGTCGCGATCGACCCCGCCAGCCGCCCCTACGACCTCGTCCAGCCCGGCCACGTGTTCCCGCTCAAGAGCCGCCCCGGCGGGGTGCTCGAGCGGGCCGGACAGACCGAGGCGGCCGTCGACCTGGCGCGCCTGGCCGGGCTCAATCCGGCCGGCGTGATCTGCGAGATCATGAACGACGACGGCACGATGGCGCGGGTCCCGGACCTGGTCGAGTACTGCGCCCGCCACGGCCTCAGCATGATCACGGTCGCCGACCTGATCGCCTACCGTCGCCGCCACGACAAGCTCGTCGAACGCGTCGTCGAGACACGCCTGCCGACCACCTTCGGCGACTTCCGGGCGATCGGCTACCGCTCGCTGGTGGACGACAAGCACCACGTCGCGCTGGTCAAGGGCGAGGTCGCCGGCGAGCCGGACGTGCTCGTGCGGGTGCACTCGGAGTGCCTCACCGGAGACGTCTTCCACTCGCTGCGCTGCGATTGCGGCGAGCAGCTCGAATCCGCGCTCTCGATGATCGAGCACGAGGGCAAAGGCGTGCTGCTGTACCTCAGCCAGGAGGGTCGCGGGATCGGCCTGCTCAACAAGCTGCGCGCCTACCGCCTGCAGGAGGACGGCCTCGACACGGTCGAAGCGAACGAGCGTCTGGGGCTGCCGGCCGACCTTCGCGACTACGGGATCGGGGCCCAGATCCTGGTGGATCTCGGCCTCGGCTCGATCCGGATCCTCACCAACAACCCGAAGAAGATCCGCGGGCTGGAGGGCTACGGGCTGTCGGTCAGCGGCCAGCTGCCGATCGAGCACGCACCCAACGAGCACAACAAGGAGTACCTGCGCACCAAGGCCCAGCGGATGGGGCACACGCTCCACCACCAGGGTCTGAACCTCGACGAGCAGCTGCTGCACGAACGCGCACGCGAGCGCGGGCGCGAGCAGCGGTGAGCGAACGCTTCGCGATCGCCGTCGGGCGCTTCTACGAGGAGCTCG
This sequence comes from uncultured Solirubrobacteraceae bacterium, assembly GCA_963846255.1. Classification (GTDB taxonomy): domain Bacteria; phylum Actinomycetota; class Thermoleophilia; order Solirubrobacterales; family Solirubrobacteraceae; genus Palsa-744. The sequence continues at coordinate 986,598 of CAWJVE010000002.1, read as the reverse complement.
CGGCGCGGCTGGAGGTGGGCGCCCGCGGCGCCTTCGAGGAGGCCGGCGTGTCCGACGTTGAGGTGCTCGAGGTGCCCGGCGCCTTCGAGCTTCCGCTGGCGGCCCGCTACGCCGCCGGCAGCGGGCGCTTCGCTGGCGTGGCCTGCCTCGGGGCGGTGATCCGCGGCGAGACCGACCACTACCAGTTCGTCTGCGAGCAGGCCGCCGCGGGCATCATGCGGGTGCAGCTGGAGACGGGGGTTCCGTGCGCCTTCGGCGTGCTCACCTGCGAGACGATGGAGCAGGCGCTGGCGCGGGCGGGCGGGGACAAGCGCGACCAGGGCCGCCACGCCGCCCAGGCGGTCATGCGGATGGCTGCGCTTCGAGCCGGGCTCGCGAGCCTCTAGACTGGGGCGCCGATGGCAAAGGTGTGTCACAGCTGCGGCAAGGGGCCGGCGTTCGGCCAGAGCCGCAGCCACTCGATGGTCGCGACCAAGCGCCGCTTCGACCCCAACCTGCAGAAGGTCAGGATCATGGTCGGCGCCGCTCCGCGGCGCGTGTACGTCTGCACCCGTTGCCTGAAAGCCGGCAAGGTCACCAAGGCCGCCTAGCGCTGCGAGCGCCCCGCCGGGGAGCTCCGTAGCCGCTGTGCGGGTGCCCGTCCGTGAGCCTCTCGCGCGCCCGAGCGGAGGCGAAGGTCCCCCGAAGGTGATAGAGGTGTCGGGCGTGTCCGACAGGAACCTGGTCCGTTTCCGGGCCGCCGTCGCCGGTGCGCTGGCGCACCTGGAGTCGCGCCGGCAGGAGGTCAACGACCTGAATGTGTTCCCGGTCGCCGACGGTGACACCGGGGACAACATGGCGCTCACCCTGCGCGCGGTGCTCGACGAGCTCGACCGTCTGCAGGCCGCCAACGAGGACCGCACGCTGGATGAGATCGGTCGCGAGGAGATCGTCGATTCGGTCGCGCGGGCGGCCCTGCTGGGCGCCCGCGGCAACTCCGGGGTGATCCTCTCGCAGCTGATCCGCGGGGCCGCCGAGGAGCTCGTCAGCCGCCCGGGCCAGCTGATCGACGCGACCCTGATCGGGGCCGCCCTGGCGCGGGCCGCGGACCGCGCCTACGCCTCGGTGCGCGAACCGGCCGAGGGCACGATCCTGACGGTGGCCCGCGAGATGGCGCACAGGATCGCGACCGACCTGGCGCACACCAGCGAGAACCCGCGGCTGGACCCGGGGACGGCGCCGGAGGCGCAGGACGCGATGATCGCCGCTGCGCTCGAGCACGCGGTCACGACGGGCGAGGAATCGGTCAAACGCGGGCCCCAGATGCTGGCGGCGCTGCGCGACGCGGGCGTCGTGGACGCCGGCGGGTACGGGCTCACGATCATGTTCGCCGGCGTCGTGGCGGCCCTGCGGGGCGAGGATCCGCCGCCGCTGGAGCACCACAGCCCGGCGCGCATCACCCATCCGCAGCACACCTCCGGGACCTACCGCTTCTGCACCAACTTCGCCGTCACCGGCAGTGGCCTGCGCCCCGAGCGCTTCACCGCCTCGCTCGAGCAGCTCGGCGACTCGGTGCTGGTGGTGGGCGACGAGAGCACGCTCAAGATCCACCTCCACACAGACGACCCGGAGGGGGCGACGGCCGTGTTCGCCGAGGCGGGCGAGGTCTCGCGTCTGGACGTGGCCGACATGCGCGCTGCAGGTGGCCGAGCGCGATTCCCGGCTCGCCGCCGACGCCGGGTCCGCCGTCGCCAACGGCTCGCACTCCTCCGCGCCGGGCTCGGCCGGCCGGTCTCCGCGAGAGCCGGTGCGCCGGCGTTGCGCTGTGGCGCCGTCGCCGTCACCAACGGCGACGGGGTGCGCGAGCTGTTCGCCGAGCTGGGCGTGCTGACGGTCGACGGCGGCGCGACGATGAACCCCTCCACCTATGACCTGCTGGCGGGCGTGCACGCGGTCGCGGCCGAGGAGGTCGTGCTGATGCCGAACAGCCCGAACGTGATCATGGCCGCACAGCACGCCGCGCAGCTGTCCGACAAGGCCGTGCTGGTGGCGCCCACCACCAGCCAGCAGACCGGGCTCGCGGCCGCGCTTGCGCTGGCTCCGACGCGCTCGGTGGAGGAGAACGCGCGCGTGATCGGCGACGCCCTCGCGCGGGTGCGCACCGGCGCCGTCGCGCCGGCCGCACGCGACGACGCCCAGGGTCGCTTCAAGCGCGGCGACGCCGTCGGCTTCATCGAGGACGAGGTGCTCGGCGTGGGGCGACGCCGAGCAGACGCTGCGGACCGTGATGGCCGAGCTCGCGCGGGGCGCCGACGCGGGTCCGGAGCCCGAGCTGATCAGCGTGCTGGCGGGCGAGGAGGCGCCGCTGGCGCTCACACAGCTCGAGCAGATGGCCAACGGCAGCGTCGAGCTCGAGCTCCGCCACGGCGGCCAGTCGGCCTACTGGTGGCTGCTCGCCGCCGAGTAGCCCGGCCCGCTGACGCCGACGGCGCGATCATCATCTCCGGGCACATGCAGGCGACCGCCACGGACAGCGCTCCCGCCAGCGGGACGGGGCGCTCGGCCCGCCCCGAGGGGGTGCGCGCGTTCGCGTCGGGCGAGCCACTGCCGCGCGAGCGCCTGCTCGAGGCCCCCGTGCGCTGGCCCCGGCCTTCGCGCCTGACGGCCTCGCTGCGCCTGCCGGGCAAGCGCATGGCGGCCGGCGCCACGGCGCTCGGTCTGAACACGGTCGGGGACCTGCTGCAGCACCTGCCGAGCGACAGCCGCGAGTCGCGCACGCTGGCGGACCTGCGGGCCGGTGAGCCCGCGACCGTGGAGGTGGTGGTGCGCTCGATCTCCGCCCGCCCGGTGCGCAGGCGGGGGATGCGCCCGCTGGTCGAGGCCCGCGTGGCCGACGCCAGCGGATCGCTGCGGGCGCGCTTCTTCAACCAGCCCTGGCTGGTCGATCGCTATCCGTCCGGCACGCGGCTGCTGCTGCACGGCAAGCCCGACGGCCGCGGCGGCTTCGGCGTCTCCCACCACGCACCCGCCGTCGAGGGTGGGCTGAGCGTCTCATCGAGCGCCACCGGCCCCGACGCCGGCGGCTCGGGGACGGTCGCCCACTATCCGGCCAGCGAGGGCCTCAGCTCGACCCAGATCCTCACGCTCGTGCGCGGCGCCCGGGGCTCGCTGGCGGACTTCCCGGAGCTGCTGCCCTCGGCGCTGCGGGTGGCGGGCGGGCTGCCGGACAAGCCGGCGGCGCTCGGGGCGGCGCACTTCGCCGAGGGCCAGGACGAGCGCGAGCGGGCGCGCCGGCGGCTGGCCTTCGAGGAGCTGCTGTTCGGCCAGCTGCTGTTCCTGCGCCGCCGGGCGCGCCGGCACAGCCGCACCGGCGCCGTCGAGCTGCACGATCCGCCGCAGCTGACCGAGCGCTGGCTGGCCGGGGCGCTGCCGTTCACGCTGACCGCGGACCAGCGGCGGGCGATCGACGAGATCGCCGCCGACCTGGCGCGGAGCGCGCCGATGCAGCGGCTGCTGATGGGTGAGGTCGGCAGCGGCAAGACCGTGATCGCCCTGTACGCGATGCTGCGGGCGGTGGAGCACGGCTGCCAGGCGGCGCTGATGGCGCCCACCGAGACGCTCGCCGAGCAGCACTTCGCCACGATCCAGAGGCTGCTCGGCTCGGAGTCGGTCTCGGCGGCGTTGCTGACGGGCTCCACCCCCGCGGGCCGGCGCCGGGAGGTGCTGGCCCGGCTGGCCAGCGGGGAGCTCTCGCTGGTGGTCGGAACGCATGCCCTGATCGAGCCCGACGTCGAGTTCGCCGAGCTGGCGCTGGCGGTCGTGGATGAGCAGCACCGCTTCGGCGTGCGCCAGCGCGCGGCCCTCAGCGAGCGCCCCGGGCGCCGCCCCGTGCACACCCTGCACATGACCGCCACCCCGATCCCGCGCACGCTCGCACTGGCCCGCTACGGCGACCTCGACACGACGCTCCTGCGCGAACGGCCCGCCGGGCGCCCGGCGGTGCGCACGCAGGTGGCCTTCGGCGAGGAGGAGCGGGCGGCGGCCTACGAGCAGCTGCGGGCCGAGCTGCGCGCCGGACGCCAGGCCTACGTCGTGTGCCCGCTGATCGACGACGGCGAGACGGAGCCCGGGCAGGGCGAGCCCGTCCCCTCGGCCGGCGAGGAGCTGCGCGCCGCCCGCAGCGAGCTGGTGCGACTGTCAGGGGGAGAGCTGGCGGACTTCAAGCTCGTGCTGCTGCACGGCGGGATGCGCGCGCGCGAGAAGCAGGAGGCGATGAGCGCCTTCTCCAGCGGCGCCGCCGACGTCCTGATCGCGACGACTGTGATCGAGGTCGGGATCGACGTGTCCAACGCGACCATGATGCTGATCGAGAACGCCGAGCGCTTCGGCATCTCCCAGCTGCACCAGCTGCGGGGCCGGGTCGGCCGCGGCGAGCACGCCTCGACGTGCTACCTGCTCGGCCCCTCCGGCGCCCGGCGCTCCGCGCGCCTGCGGGCGCTGGCCGAGCACTCCGACGGCTTCCGCCTGGCCGAGATCGACCTGCGCCTGCGCAGCCAGGGAGAACTCGTGGGGACGCGCCAGTCCGGGGTCGGCAGCTACCGCTTCGCGCGCCTGCCCGAGGACGAGGAGCTGCTCGAGCTGGCCCGGCGCCACGGCGAGCTGATGACGGCCACCGACCCCGAGCTGCGCTCCCCCGAGCACGCCCTGCTGGGGGCCTGGCTGGCGGCCGGGGGCGAGCTGGAGGAGCCGCTGGCGGCCTAGATGGCAGACGCCACGGCCATGCGCGGCTGGACCACACGCCTGGGCTTCATCCGCTGGTGCGGGTGATCGCGGGCAGCCTCGGCGGCAGGCGCCTGAAGGCGCCCCCGGGGAGGACCACGAGGCCCACCTCCGACCGCGTCAAGGAGGCTCTGTTCGCGATGCTCGACCCGGTCGAGGACGAGCGCGTGATGGACCTGTTCGCGGGCAGCGGTGCGCTCGGCATCGAGGCCCTCTCGCGCGGGGCACGGACGGCCGTGTTCGTGGAGCGCGACGCCCGTGCGGCCCGCGTTCTGGCCGAGAACCTGGCGCTGCTGGGGCTGGGGAAAGAGCGCGCCGAGATCCGCCGAGCGGAGGCGATCGCGGCGCTCGCCAGGGCCCGCGAGTGCAAAGAGACATACGATCTACTGTTGATCGACCCTCCGTACCAGATGGCCGGCGAGATGCGCGAGGTGCTAGCCGAGATCGTGCCCCCGCTGCTGTCCCGCGGCGCCCGGGTGGCGATCGAGAGCGACCGCCGCGCGCCACTCGAGCTCGACCTCGAGGTGGAGCGTCGCCGACGCTACGGGGACACTTGCATCACAATTCACCGCCAGCCATGACCCCATCGACCTCCATCATCGCCGTCTGCCCCGGTTCCTATGACCCCGTCACGAACGGGCACCTCGACGTCATCCGGCGTACCTCGAACCTCTACGACGAGGTCGTGGTGGCGGTCGTCAACCGCTCGGTGCGCAAGAGCGGAGCCCTGTTCGGGATCGACGAGCGGGTCGGCTTCATCGAGCGCGCCCTGGCGGGCGTGGAGGGGGTTCGGGTGGAGCCGTTCTCGACGCTGGTGGTGGACTTCGCCCGCAGCGTCGGCGCCCGCGCGATCGTCAAGGGGCTGCGCGCGATCTCGGATTTCGAGTACGAGCTGGAGATGAACCAGCTCAACCGGCGGCAGGACCCGGGGATCGAGTCCGTCTACCTGATGGCCAGCCCGCAGTACAGTTTCCTGTCATCCAGTGGAGTCAAGGAGCTCGCGACCTTCGGGGGCCGCATCGACGATCTCGTGCCGGACGAGGTTGCGCGCCGCCTGCAGGAGGAGCTGACACGATGAAGAATGCAGTGGTACCCGCGGAGGTGACCGGTTAGTGGATGTCCTGGTGCTCATAGACAAGCTCGATGATCTGGTGCACAACGCCAAGACCATCCCGCTGAGCGACTCCGTGCGCGTGGACAAGGAGGAGATCTACGACATCCTCGACCAGATGCGCGCCACGATCCCCGAGGAGATCAAGCAGGCCCGCTGGATCGTGAAGGAGCGCCAGGAGATGCTGGCCGAGGCCAAGAAGGAGGCCGAGCGGATCATCAAGGAGGCCCGCGAGCGCCAGGAGCGGCTGGTCGGCGAGGAGGAGATCACCAAGCAGGCCGAGCGCGGCGCCGAGGACATCATCGAGGACGCCCGCACCCGCGAGCGCGAGATCCGGCTCGGCGCCGAGGACTACGCCGACGAGATCCTCAACACGCTGGAGATCAACCTCTCGAAGTTCATCGCGGCCGTGCAGCGGGGCCGAGAGCGCCTGCAGGGCAAGGAGGAGCCGGCGGAAGTCGGCTAGGCGTGCCGGTCCGCCCGCCCGGGCACGAGGCGGCGGAGACGGCGACGGAATAGCGTCACGTCCGTGGACTCCCGCGCACTGACACAGCGGCTGAAGGCGGCGAAGGTGCTGCTCGACACGGGCATGCTGGCGCCGACCCGCCCGTCCCGGGCGGTCCGCTCGATGGGCGTGATGCGCCGCTGGGGGCTCACGCCGGCGGCGGCCTACGGCAGCGTGGCGGCCCGCTACCCCGACCGGGCAGCGCTGGTGGACGAGCGCGGCGTGCTCACCTTCGAGCAGCTCGACCGGCGCACCAACGCCCTCGCCCGCGGGCTCCAGCGGGCCGGGGTCTCCGAAGGCGACGGCGTCGCGATCATGGCCCGCAACCACCGCGGCTTCGTCGAGGCCACGGCCGCGGTCTCGAAGCTGGGGGCCGGCGCGCTGTATCTGAACACCGCCTTCGCGGGCCCGCAGATCGCTGACGTGATCGCCCGCGAGGACCCGGTGGCGGTGATCTACGACGAGGAGTTCACGGGACTCGTGGGCGACGGCGCCCGCGGGCGCACGTGCCTGCTGTCGTGGACCGATTCGGACGGCCACGGCGCCGGGGGCGAGGGCGATGGGGTGCCGGGCTCGAGCAGCTGATCGAGGGCAACGACGACGGGCCCCTGCAGCCACCGGGCGAGCCGGGCCGCACGGTGATCCTGACCTCGGGCACGACCGGCACCCCGAAGGGGGCCGCCCGCCGGCAGCCCGACTCGATCGAGCCGATCGCGGCCCTGTTCTCGAAGATCCCGTTTCGGGCCCGCGAGACCACCATGATCGCCGCCCCGCTGTTCCACTCGTGGGGGTTCGCCCACTTCACGATCGCCCTGCCGCTGGCCTCGACGATGGTGCTGCGCCGGCGCTTCGACGCCGAGGACACGCTGCGGGCGGTTGCTCACCACTCGGCCACGGCGCTGGTGCTCGTGCCGGTGATGCTGCAGCGGATCCTCGAGCTGGGCGAGGACACGATCGCGCGCTATGACACCAGCTCGTTGCGGATCATCGCCCTCAGCGGCTCGGCGCTGCCGGGGGAGCTCGCGACGCGCGCGATGGACGCGTTCGGCGACGTGCTCTACAACCTCTACGGCTCGACCGAGGTCGCGTGGGCCACGATCGCCACGCCGGCGGACCTGCGCGCCGCTCCGGGCACGGCCGGCAGGCCCCCGATGGGCACGGTCGTAAAGCTGCTCGACGAGCAGGGCCGGGAGGTGCCACGGGGTCAGACCGGGCGCATCTTCGTCGGCAACGAGATGGTCTTCGAGGGCTACACCGGCGGCGGCAGCAAGGAGGTGATCGCGGGGCTGATGAGCACCGGGGACGTGGGCCGCCTGGACGCCGACGGGCGCCTGTTCGTCGAGGGACGCGACGACGAAATGATCGTCAGCGGGGGCGAGAACGTGTTTCCGCGGGAGGTCGAGGACCTGCTCGCCGACCACGAGTGCATCGAGGAGGTCGCCGTGGTGGGCGTACCGGACGACGAGTTCGGCCAGCGGCTGCGGGCGTTCGTCGTGCCACGCTCGGGGTGCGAGCTGAGCGAGTCCGAGGTGCAGGCCCACGTGCGCGCGAACCTGGCCCGCTTCAAGGTCCCCCGTGAGGTGGTGTTCGTCGATCAGCTGCCGCGCAACGCGACCGGAAAGGTGCTCAAGCGGGAGCTGCAGGGCGCGGGCTGAGCGTCGCTAGCCTTGGCCGCATGGCCCCGGCGGCGCTGCAATTGGATCTCGCTTCGCTGCGGCTGAGCCCGGGCGAGGGGCGTCGCATGTCGCTCGAGGTCCCGATCGAGGAGCTGACGCTCGGCAGCGAGAGCTATCAGCCGGAGCCCTCGCCGGTGCCCGTACACGTCAGCGTCTCGCGCATGAGCGGCGGCGGGTACGCGCTGCTGCTGCGCTTCACCGCCGCCGTCACGGGACCGTGCATGCGCTGCCTGGCCACGGCCGCTCCGCTGGTGGAGGTCGAGGCCCGCGAGGTCGACCGGCCCGGCTCCGGAGAGGAGCTCGACAGTCCCTACGTCGAGGACGAGACGCTCGACCTCGGCTCCTGGGCCCGGGATGCGCTCGCGCTGGCGATGCCCGCGAAGATCCTCTGCCGGGCGGACTGCGCGGGGCTGTGCCCGGTGTGCGCCGCCGACCTCAACGAGGCCGGTCCCGAGCACCATCACGAGCAGCCTCCGGACCCCCGCTGGGCCAAGCTACGCGAGCTGCGACTCGAGTAGCGGGCACGAGCCTGCTGGTAGCCTTCCTCACTCCCCAATGGCGGTCCCCAAGAAAAAGCAGTCGCACAGCCGCACCGCCAAGCGGCGTGCCCAGCACCGGATCGACGCGCCGGCGACCAACGCCTGCCCGCAGTGCCACAGCCCCCGCCGACCCCACAGGGTCTGCCCCGTGTGTGGCTTCTATGCCGGTCGGGAGGTCGTCACCGCGGCACCCGAGCACGATCACGATCACGACCACTCCTGAGCGCAATGGCCGCTGAGGGCCCGCCCTCCGCAGGACGCGGCGGTGGCGAGCGGGACCCGCTGGTGGCCGTGGACTGCAACGGGGCCGACCTCGGCCCCCGCGAGGTGGCGGCCGGCGCGGCGCTGGCCGCCGAGAGCGGCGTGCGCGTGCTGCTGTTCGGGCCGGCGGCGGAGCTCGGCGAGCTGCCGGCGGGCGTGGAGGTCGAGGACTCACCGGTCTCGATCGCGAAGGCCGCCGACCCCGTGAAGGCCGCCCGCACCAACCCCGAGGCCTCGATCGTGAGGGCCTCCCGGGCGGTTGCCGAAGGACGCGCCGACGCGCTCGTGTGCGCCGGCGGGACCGGTGCCGCGCTGGCGGCCGGGATCTTCAACATCAAGCGCGCACCGGGCATCTACCGCCCGGCCCTGGCGCTGGCCCTGCCGGTCCCCGAGCACCCTGTGACGCTGCTCGACGTCGGGGCCAACGCCGACGCGCGGCGCGAGCACCTCGTGCAGTTCGCCTACATGGGGGCCGCCCTGGCCACGTCGGTGCTGGGCGTGCAACGCCCGCGGGTCGGCCTGCTGTCCAACGGCGAGGAGGCCGGGCGCGGCAGCGCGCTGGTGCTCGAGACCCACGCCGCACTGGCCGAGCGCGCCCGCGAGACGGGCGGGGGCATGCTCGAGTTCGTCGGCAACGTCGAGGGCGGCGACGTGGTCGCGGGGACAGCCGACGTGATCGTCACCGACGGCTTCACCGGAAACGTTGCGCTGAAGCTGATCGAGGGGGTCTCCCAGACGATCATCGGCGCGATCCGGAGCGCCGCGCGCTCGTCGCTGCGGGGCCAGGCCGGCGGGCTGCTGCTGCGTGGTGCGCTCGGCGGTCTGCGCGAGGAGATCGACCCGGAGGCCTCCGGGGGCGCCTACCTGCTGGGTCTGCGGCGCCTGGGCGTCGTGCCGCACGGGCGCTTCACCCGCCGCGGCTTCGCCCAGGCGATCGTGCGCGCCGACCGCGGCGCCAGGGAGGACCTGGTGGGCGTCACCCAGCGCGCGCTCGAGGCCGCCGACGCGCTCAAGCGCCCACCCGTGTCCGCGCAGCCCGTTAGCCTGCCGCGACCATGAGCGTTCGCACCCGCGAGCAGGTGTTCGAGCTGATCCGCTCCCACCTGGCGGACGAGCTGGACGTGGACCCCGGCGTGATCTCCGAGGCCACCCGCTTCAAGGAGGATCTCGAGGCCGACTCGCTGGATCTGTATACGCTCGTGCAGGAGTTGGAGGACACATATGGGGTGAGCGTGAGCGACGAGCAGGCAGCGCAGATCCTGTCCGTCGGCGCGGCCGTGGACTTCGTGCTCGCCCATGAGTGAAGCTGCCGACCACCGCGATGATGCTGCTCGCACAGCTGCTGGAGGAACTGCCCGACACGCTCTCGAAGCAGGTCTTCACGCACGCCTCCTGGAGCGAGCGCCGGGCGGACTCCTACACGCGGCTGGCATTCCTCGGCGACAGCGTGCTCGGACTGGCGATCACCGCCCACCTGTATCCGCGCCTGGAGGCCGAGCGCTTCGGGGCCGGCCGGCTGACGAAGATCCGCGCCCAGGCCGTCTCGGGACCGGCCTGTCGGGCCGTGGCCGAACGTCTCGGGCTGCCCGAGCTGATGCGCCAGGCTGCCCCCGCGGAGGTGCGGGCCAGCGCCGCCGCGCTGCTGGAGACCGAGCGCGTGCTGGCGTCGGTGACGGAGGCCCTGATCGGCGCCTGCTACCTGAACGCCGGCTACGAGCCCACGGCCGAGGCGGTGGTGGAGACCTTCGCGCCGGAGATCGAGCGCGCGCTGCAGAACCCGATGGACTTCAAGTCGGCCCTGCAGGAGCTGCTCGCCCGCCGCGGCGCCGTGGTCAGCTACGAGATCACGGCCGAGGAGGGTCCGCCGCACGACCGGCGCTACACGGTGACCGCGTGCGTGGACGGACAGGCTCTCGGCAGCGGCAGCGGGCGCAGCAAGAAGTTCGCCGAGCAGCAGGCCGCCAAGGAGGCGGTCGAGCGACTGATCTCCGAGCGCGCCGGGTAGGAGGCCGCTCGTGCGTCTGAAGTCACTCACGCTGGCGGGCTTCAAGTCCTTCCCCGAGCGCACCAAACTCGACTTCGGGCCCGGGGTGAGCGTCGTCGTGGGCCCCAACGGCTCGGGCAAGTCCAACGTCACCGACGCGGTGCTGTGGGCGCTCGGCGAGCAGTCGCCGCTGGCGGTCCGTGGCGCGTCGATGCAGGACGTGATCTTCGCCGGCGGTCGCGGGGTGCAGCCGCGCAGCGCGGCCGAGGTCGAGGTCGTGCTCGACAACCAGGACGGCGCCGTCGAGCTGCCCATGAGCGAGATCTCGATCTTGCGCCGGCTCGACCGCAGCGGCGAGGGCGGATACTGGCTCAACGGCGCCCGCTGCCGGCTGACCGACGTGCTCGAGGTGCTGTCCGACACGGGCCTCGGCAAGGAGACCCACTCGGTCATCTCCCAGGGCCGGGTGGACGCGATCGTGACCTCCAAGCCGCGCGACCGGCGGATGCTGATCGAGGAGGCGGCCGGGCTGGGCAAGCACCGCAAGCGCCGCCGCCGGGCGCAGCTGAAGCTCGAGCGCACGCAGGAGAACGTCGACCGGGTGCTCGACGTCGAGCGCGAGGCGCGCAGCCGCCTGCGCCCGCTCAAGCGCCAGGCCGAAGCCGCCCAGCTGCACGAGCGCCTGGAGCGCCAGGTGCTCGACGCGCGGCGCGAGCTGACGGCCGACCGCGTGCGCGCCAGGCGCGAGCAGCGTACGCTCGCCGAGACGCAGTCCGCCGGCGCCCGCGAGCGCCTGGCGGAGGTCGAGGCCCGGCTGCAGCAGACACTCGAGCTGCGCCACGCGGCCGAGCAGGCGCTGGCCGAGCAGACCGCCCGCCGCGAGCAGCTCTCACGCCAGGTGTATGAGGCCCGCACCGCGGTCGAGCGGCTCGGGCTGCGACGCGAACAGGTCGCCCAGCGCGCCTCCGAGCTGGAGGCCCGCGTCAGCCGCGCGGCGGCCGAGCTCGGTCTCGCGCCCGTGTCCGCTGAGGCGGCTGAGGCGACACTCGCTGCTTCGGAGGCCCCCGCGGACGCCTCCGCCCAGCTCCCCCAGGAGCGGATCGCCGAGCTCGAGCAGAGCCTCGCCGAGGTCGAGGCCCAGCATGGCCAGGGCATCGAGAGCGAGCTCGCCGAGCTCAAGCAGGCGCTGGCCGGGGAGCGTGAGCAGCTCGGGCAGCTCGATCAGCAGGGCGCGCTGCTACGCCAGGAGCTGGAGCGGCGCGAGCAGCGGCTGGCGCAGGCGCGCGAGCAGCTGGCGCACAGCGAGCAGCGCGCACGCGATGTGCGCCGTGAGCGCGAGCGCCTGGAGGCCGAGCTGTCGGCCGTCAACCAGTTCCTGCGCGACCACGCCCGCGCACGCGGCGCGGACGGCGCCAGCGCTCTCAGCGAGGAGCTGCGCGTCGCCGACGGGTTCGAGCTGGCGCTCGCCGCGGTCCTCGGCGGACGGCTGGACGCCGCGCTCGCGGACGGCCTCGAGGGCGCCCAGGCGCTGCTGGACAAGGTCGGGGCCGACGGCGGAACCGTGCTGCTGTCGCGCCGCCCAGCGGGGGGCGACTTCGCCGGCGGACCATCTGCGGGCGGCCCTCCCGCGCCCGGCGCCCGGCCTCTGCTCGAGCTGGTGGACGGCCCCGGGCCGGTGCTCGAGATGGCTGGGAGGCTGCTCTCGGACGCGTGGGTCGTGGAGCGCCTGGAGGAGCTGCCCGACAGCTTCGCCGGGGTGGCCGTAACGCCCGCCGGGCGGGTCTGGTTCACGGCCGCCGGCGAGGTGCGCCAGCTGAACGCCGGGGGCAGCGAGCGGGTGCTGGCCAGGCGCAACGAGCGCGACCGGCTGGAGCGCGACCTGGCGGCGGCCGAGCGGGCCCTGCAGGAGGCCGAGCAGCACAGCGCGGGTGCGCTGGGCGAGCTGTCCGCGGCGGAAGCGGCCGCCGGCGGCTCGGCCGAGCAGCTGCGCGAGCACGAGCGCCGTCAGACCGAGGCGCAGGAGTCCGTGCGGCGCAGCGAATGGCTGATGGAGCAGCGCCGCGCGGCGCCCGCACACGGTCCGCTGGCGGTCCGCAAAGCCCAGCTCGAGGGCGAGCTCGCCGGCGAGCGTCGCCGGCAGCAGGCCGCCGAACAGGAGCTGGCCGAACGCGAGGCGCGCCGGCGCCGGCTGCAGGCCTCCTACCAGCGCGACGAGGCGCTCTGTGCGCGAGCCGCGCGCCTGCTCGTGGCGCTCGAGACGGCGGCTTCCGGTGCCAACGATCTACTCGCCTCGCTCGAGCAGCAGCTCGGCGAGGACCGCCGTGCCGGTCAGCAGGGCGCCGGCGAGCTGACCGCCTTCGCCACCCGCGAGGCGGGCATCCAGGCGGAGCTGAAAGAGGCCGGGCAGGCCGTCACCGACGCCGAGGTCTCGGCCCAGCGTTCACGCGACCACGCGGCCGAGGCCGAGGCCGAGCTGGAGGGGATCCTGCAGCGCCTGGGCGAACAGGCACCCGCCCCCGAGCAGCCGGCGCCGGAGCTCGACGAGCAGGCCGTGGCGGAGCTGAGCGCGCGCGTGGAGCGGCTCGAGCGCCGGCGCGAGCAGCTCGGACCGGTCAACCCACTGGCCCAGGACGAGTACGCCGAGGCGCTCGCCCACGTCGAGGAGCTGGAGGGCCAGCGCCAGGACCTCGAGACGGCGATGCGTGAGCTGCGCGCCCTGATCCGCGAGACCGACCGCCAGATCGAGGAGACCTTCGAGCAGACCTTCTCCGCCGCCTCGCGCAACTTCGAGCAGCTCGTGGGCGAGGTCTTCCCCGGGGGCACCGGCCGGCTGCGCCTGGTCGAGGACGAGCAGGCCCCGCGCGCGGTGCTCGGCGGGGAGTCGCTGGCCGAGGGACAGGCTGACGCCGAGGGCGGCGAGGACGAGGATGAGGACGAGCATGATCAGGTCTCGCTCGCCGAGCGTGCGCTGCCGGGTGTGGAGATCGAAATCACGCCCGCCGGGAAGTCGACCAAGCGTCTGACGCTGCTCTCGGGCGGCGAGAAGTCGATGACAGCGCTGGCCTTCCTGTTCGCCGTGTTCCTGGCCAGGCCGTGCCCCTTCTACATCCTCGACGAGGTCGAGGCGGCGCTCGACGACCTCAACCTCGACCGCTTCCTGGCGCTACTGCGGCGCTACTGCGGCGAGGCGCAGTTCATCGTCATCACCCACCAGAAGCGCACCATGGAGGCGGCCGACTGGCTGTTCGGGGTCTCGATGGGACAGGACGGGGTCTCGAAGGTGATCTCGCGCCACCTGGAGTTCGAGAGTGGACAGCTGCCGGAGATCGAGGAGGTCGCCGAGGTCGCGTGAGCGACCGCCGCTGCTATGGTCGCGCCGCTCGTGCCGCGCGACTGGAGCGATCTGTTCATCACCGCCGAGGCGTCCGATGATGCCGGCGAGCAGGGGGAGCAGCCGCGCCGGGGATTCCTGCGCCGCCTGCGCGACAGCATGTCCCGCACGCGCCAGGCGCTCGGCAGCGAGATCCAGGCGACGCTGTTCGCGACGCTCGACGAGCACACCTGGGAACGCCTCGAGGAGGCGCTGATCATGGCCGACGTGGGGGCGCCCACGACCGCGGCGGTGGTGGCCCAGCTCGAGCAGGAGGCCTCGGCCGAGGGGCTCGAGGGTGGGGAGGCGCTGAGCGAGCGGCTGATCGAGCTGCTGGCGCAGACGGCGAGCGTCGGCGAACCCCGCATCGATCTGCGCAACAAGCCGACGGTGATCATGGCCGTGGGCGTCAACGGAACCGGCAAGACGACCACGATCGGCAAGCTCGCCTGGCACATCCGCCAGGAGCTCGGCTACAGCGTCCTGCTGGGGGCGGCGGACACCTACCGCGCCGCCGCTGCCGAGCAGCTCGCGGGCTGGGCCGAGCGTGCGGGCTGTGAGATCGTCACCGGGGCGGCCGGCTCGGACCCGGGGGCGGTCGCCTTCGAGGCCGTCGCGGCGGGACGCTCGAGTGGCGCCGACGTGGTGATCGTGGACACGGCCGGGCGCCTGCACACGCAGGACGAGCTGATGGCCGAGCTGGCCAAGGTCAGGCGCGTGATCTCCCGCCAGCTCGACGGCGCCCCGCACGAGACGCTGCTGACGATCGACGCCACGACCGGGCAGAACGGCGTCCGCCAGGCGCGCATGTTCGCCGACACCGCCGAGGTCAGCGGGGTGGTGCTGACGAAGCTCGACGGAACCGCCCGCGGCGGCATCGCGCTGGCGATCGCCCGCGAGCTCTCGCTGCCCGTGAAGCTGATCGGAGTCGGCGAGTCGGTCGAGGATCTGAGGCCCTTCGACGCGCAGGACTTCGCACGCGCGCTGATCGCCCCGGAGCTATCGTGAGCGTTGATGGATATTTGGATCGTGTGGCTGATCGCAGCCGCCGCCTTCGGGATCGGCGAGATGCACACGGGCGGCCTGTATCTGCTGCCGTTCGCGCTCGGCGCGGCGCTCGCGGCGCTGCTCGCGGCGGTCGGCGCCGGCACGCTTGTGAGCGTGATCGCGTTCGGGGCTGTGTCGCTGGCCGTGGTGGCGGCGCTGCGGCCCGTCGCCAGCCGCCACCGGCGCCTGCCGCCGGCGATCAGAACGGGTGCGGCGGCCCTGGTGGGACACCAGGCGATGGTGATCGAGCGGATTGCCAACGGCGAAGGCGTCGGCTGCGTGAAGATCGACGGGGGCGAGGTGTGGACCGCCCGCAGCCTCGGCGACGACGAAGTGATCGAGGCCGGGGAGCGGGTCGAGGTCGTCGACATCAAGGGCGCGACCGCGCTCGTGATGCGTTGAGGCCCACCCTAATCAGAGGAGGCGCACGTTGGTTGCCGTGATCGTCATCGCAGTGGTGCTGGTGTTCGCCCTGATCGCCGCCTTCCGCACGATCCGCGTGATCCCTCAGGCGCGTGCCGGCGTGGTCGAGCACCTCGGCCGCTACAGCCGCACCCTCGAACCGGGGGTCGCGCTGGTGATCCCGTTCGTCGACCGCGTGCGGCCGCTCGTGGACCTGCGCGAGCAGGTCGTCAACTTCGCCCCTCAGCCGGTGATCACCGAAGACAACGTCGTGGTCGCGATCGAGACGGTCCTGTACTTCACCATCACCGACGCCCGCTCGGCGACCTACGAAGTGGCGAACCCGTTACAGGCGATCGAGCAGCTGACCGTCACGACGTTACGCAACGTGATCGGCGGCCTCACGCTGGAGGCGACGCTGACCGCGCGCGAGAACGTCAACACCGAGCTGAGGACCGTCCTTGACGAGGCGACCGGCAAGTGGGGGATCCGCATCAACCGCGTCGAGATCAAGTCGGTGGACCCGCCGGCGGACATCCGCTCGGCGATGGAGAAGCAGATGCGCGCCGAGCGTGACCGGCGCGCCGCGATCCTCACGGCCGAAGGTGAGAAGCAGGCGCAGATCCTCACGGCCGAGGGCGCCAAGCAGGCCGCGGTGCTGACAGCCGAGGGCGAGCGCCAGGCCGCGATCCTGCGGGCCGAGGGCGAAGCCAAGGCGATCGACACGGTCTTCAACGCGATCCACGAGGGCAAACCGGACGCCGAGCTGCTGAGCTACGAATACCTGCAGATGCTCCCCCAGCTGGCCGAAGGGGACGGCAACACGGTGTTCGTGGTGCCCTCGGAGTTCGCCCAGGCCTTCGGCGGCATCGGCGAGGCGCTGAAAGCACGCGCCCGGGGGGGCACGCCCGAGCCGGGCTCGGATGGGGCGGGCAGCCCGCCGCTGCCGCCCGCGCCCGGCAGCCCACCGCTGCCGCGGGCGCGGCGCGAGCACTAGCCCCGCGTGTTCGACGCCCTCTCCGAGCGGCTCCAGGGGACGCTGGCGGACGTCCGCCAGCGCGGCTCCCTCACCGAGGAGGACGTCGACGGGGCGATGCGCGAGATCCGCCTCGCGCTGCTCGAGGCTGACGTCAACTTCAAGGTCGTACGCCAGTTCACCTCCGAGCTGAAGGAGCGCTGCCTGGCGGCCGAAGTGGTCGGGCGGCTGAACCCCGGCCAGCAGGTGATCAAGCTGGTGGCGGAGGAGCTGACGTCGCTGATGGGCGGGGACGCGCCGGAGATGGACTTCGCTCCCAGCCCCCCGACCGTGATCCTGATGGCCGGGCTGCAGGGCTCCGGCAAGACCACCGCCGCGGCCAAGCTCGCGCGCCTGCTGCACGAGCAGCACGGCTCCTCGGTGGCGCTGGCCGCCTGCGACGTGTACCGCCCGGCGGCCGTGGACCAGCTCGTGAAGGTGGGAGCACAGGCGGGCGCGGAGGTCTACGAGCAGGGGACCGACCGCGACCCCGTCGAGATCGCCTCCTGGGCGCTGGAGTGCGCCCGGCGCGACGGCAAGGACGTGCTGATCGTCGACACGGCCGGGCGCCTGCACGTGGACGAGCAGCTGATGGCCGAGCTGGTGGCGACCCGCGACGCCGTCGAGCCCCGGCACGTGCTGCTGGTGCTCGACTCGATGACCGGCCAGGACGCGGTCAACGTGGCCGAGCAGTTCGCGGCGGCCGTGGACTTCGACGGGGTAGTGATGACGAAGCTCGACGGCGACGCCCGCGGAGGCGCGGCGCTGTCGGTGCGGGCGGTCACCGAACGGCCGATCCTGTTCGCCTCGACCGGCGAGAAGCTCGAGCAGTTCGAGCGCTTCCACCCGGACCGCATGGCCCAGCGGATCCTCGGCATGGGCGACGTCATGAGCCTGATCGAGAAGGCCGAGCAGTCGATCGAGGAGGACGAGGCGCGCGAGCTCGAGCGCAAGCTGCGCCGCAACGAGTTCGGCCTCGACGACTTCCTCGACCAGCTCAAGATGATGCGCAAAATGGGGCCCCTCAGCAGCCTGCTGGGGATGATCCCCGGCCTTGGCGGCCATCAGCTGCAGAACCTCAAAATCGACGAACGGGAGCTTGACCGGATCCAGGCGATCATCCTCTCGATGACCCCACAGGAGCGGCGCAAGCCCGACCTGATCAACGGCTCCCGGCGGCTGCGCATCGCCCGCGGGTCCGGCACGAGCGTGCAACAGGTCAACCGGCTGGTCAAGCAGTTCGACCAGATGCGCAAGGTCATGCGCCAGGTGGGGCGCGGCAAGATGCCGGACATCGGCGCGCTGATCCGGAACGCGCGGTGACCGTCTAAGCTGCCCTCTGCGCCCAGATCAGTGGGCGCCTTGCAAAGCGTCAGAGAGGAACACGTGTCGGTAAGGCTCAGGCTCACCCGGGTGGGCGGCAAGAAGGACCCGATCTGGAGGGTGGTCGTCGCCGACCAGCGCTCCCCTCGGGACGGGCGTGTGATCGAGACGATCGGGCACTACAACGCCCAGACTGAGCCTTCGACGATCGTGATCGACGAGGAGCGGGCCCGCAGCTGGCTGGCGCGCGGGGCCCAGCCGTCCGACACGGTTCGCAAGCTGTTGCACATCCAGGGGATCCCGACTAAGGCCCGCTAGCCGAGCGCGTACGCTTCGGGCCGGCCACGATGCTCGCCGAAAACGCAAAGCAGCTGCTCGAGTACCTCGCCGAAGGCCTGGTGGACGACCCCGAGGCGGTCGAGGTCGAGCGCTTCGAGGAGGACGACGGGACGGTCGTGCTCGAGCTCTGCGTGGGGGAAGACGACTACGGCAGGGTGATCGGCCGCGGGGGACGCACCGCCCACGCGCTGCGGACGGTGGTCAAAGCCGCGGCCGCCAGCGAGGGCGTCCACGTGCTCCTCGACATCGTCGATTGACGTCCGCCCAGGTGCCGGTCGGGCGGGTGGGACGGCCCCACGGGCTCGACGGCAGCTTCTACGTGACCCGCGCCGTGGCGCGCCTGCTGGCGCTGGGCTCCGCCGTGCAGCTCGCCGGCCGCGAGGCCGAGATCGTGCGCCTCGCCGGCACCGCCCAGCGCCCGATCCTGCGATTGGCGGGCGTGGATGACCGGGAGGCCGCACAGCTGCTGCGAGGACAGGAGCTGACCGTCAGCCGCCAGGAGCTGCCCGAGCTCGGCGAGGGCGAGTGGTGGGCGCACGAGCTCGTCGGCTGCCGGGTCGGCGACGGCGATCACGAGGTCGGCGAGGTCACGGGCCTGCTCGAGCTCCCCTCGTGCGAGGTGCTGGAGGTGCGTCGCAGCGACGCCCCCGGCACGCTGCTGGTGCCGCTCGTCAAAGACGCCGTCCGCAGCGTGGACGCCCAGCGGCGCACGATCGACATCGAGCTGGCCTTCCTCGAGGACGCGCCTCCCCGGGCAAAGGACGCAGAGGAGCAGTCGTGAGGATCGACGTCTTCACCCTGTTCCCCCAGTGGTTCGACTGGTTTCGCGGCCAGCGCCACGTGGCCAACGTGCTCGCCGGCGGCTCCGCGCTGGAGCTGATCGACATCCGCGAGCACACCCCGCTGGGGGCCGGCCAGGTCGACGACACCCCCTTCGGCGGCGGCGCCGGGATGCTGCTGCGGGTGGACGTGCTCGACAGCGCCCTGCGGGCGCGCTACGGGGTCGACCCCGAGCGCCTGCGCGAGCGCCGGCGGGTGATCGCCCTGGCGCCCGGCGGGCGGCTGCTCGACGACCCGCTTGTGGACGAGCTGGCCGCCGAGGAGGAGCTGACGCTGCTGTGCGGCCGCTACGAGGGCTTCGACGAGCGCATCCTCGAGCACTTCGCCAGCGACGTGGTCTCGATCGGCCGCTACGTGCTCAGCGGTGGCGAGCTGCCGGCGATGGTGCTCTGCGACGCTGTCATGCGCAAGCTCCCCGGGGCGCTCGGGGACGAGCACTCCGCGCAGGAGGAGTCCTACAGCGCCGCCCTGGAAGGCCTTCCCGAGTACCCCCACTACACGCGCCCGGCCGAGTACCGCGGCTGGCGGGTGCCGGATGTGCTGCTCTCCGGCCACCACGAACGGATCGAGCAGTGGCGCCGGGAGCAGAGCCGGGCCCGAGGGGCCGGCGAGAAGGGCACCACGGACGAGCCCTGACGCGGGGCGGGCCCGGTGGGGAGGGGCTTCCGAGGAAGCCCGGGACCGGAGTGGGGCGCGGCGGTGGTTCGCTACCATCTGCAGCGCGCTCTGTCACGCCACGCTCGTGTCCGGCGTCAAGGTGGTTCCCCCTCATGAGCAGTGTCATCGAAAAGATCGAGCGCGCCCAGCTGCGCCGGGTCCCCAGCTTCTCGCCGGGCGATCGCGTGAAGGTGCATTTCCAGGTGATCGAGGGCAGCCGTAGCCGCGTGCAGGTCTTCGAGGGCGTCGTGATCAAGCGCCAGGGCCACGGCGCGCGGGAGACATTCACGGTCCGCAAGCAGTCCTTCGGTGTCGGCGTGGAGCGGATGTTCCCCGTGCACTCCCCCAAGATCGAGCGGATCGAGCTCGCGGCCCGTGGCGACGTGCGCCGGGCCAAGCTCTACTACCTGCGCGAAAGGGTCGGCAAGCGTGCGCGTGTGCGCGAGCGCCGCTACACGGGCCCCGAGGACGTCGTCGAGCCCGGGCTACTGCATGCCGTGGAGGAGCAGGCGCAGGCGCCGGAGGCCGTCGAGGCGGCCGGCACGACCGAGGAGGGGCAGGCAGAGGCGACCGAGGCCCAGGCGCAGACGACGGATCAGGCAGACGAACAGGTTGCGGCGCCGGCAGGCGCGGACGCTGGCGGCGATGGCGGCCAGCAGGGGGGGGAGGCGCTCCAGGCGAGCGGCGACGGAGCGGGCGAGGCGCCCTCCGATGAGCCAGCTGCGCCGGCGGATGACGCTGATTCCTCCCCCGATGCAGGCGAGGGCGTGGCCGCCCCCGCCGGTGATGACGCGGCGTGAGCACTGCACTGAACGCCCGCAAACGCTCCAAATCCCTGACCGGCTCGATCGTCGAGCTGGTGGTCATCGTGGCCGTCGCGCTGGGTCTGGCGCTTGCCATCCAGGCCTTCATCGTCAAGCCGTACAAGATCCCGAGCGGCTCGATGGAACCCACGCTCGCGGTCGGCCAGCGGGTGCTCGTGGATCGCATCGGGATGAACTTCGGCAACCCCAGCGTGGGCCAGATCGTCGTGTTCCATCCCCCCGAAGGCGCCGAGAGCGAGCGTTGCGGCAAGTCGACGTCCCCCGGAGAAGCGTGCTCGCAGCCGGTCGACAAGGAGGCCAGCGTGAACTTCATCAAGCGCGTGGTCGCCGCGCCCGGGGACGAAATCTACATCCAGGACGGGCACGTGTACCGCAAGGCGAAAGGCACCACAACCTTCGTCCGCGAGAAGGACTCCTACATCAAAGAATGCGGTGCCAACCCCGAGTGCACCTTCGCGAAGCCGATCAAGGTTCCCGCCGGGCACTGGTTCATGATGGGCGACAACCGTGGGGAATCGGACGACAGCAGGTTCTGGGGGCCGGTTCCAACCGCCTGGATCATCGGCGAGGCCTTCTTCACCTACTGGCCCATCGACCGGATCGGCCCCATCTGAGATCGAAGTGGGGCGTCGCGCGGTGGGGGTCGCCGGCAGCGGCGGCGGGCAGACGGGCTCACCGCGCTCCGCGCGGGGGCGCTCCGGGCGGCGCGGACGCCGCCCCGGCAGGAAGCTGTTCGCCTTTGACCGCGCCCTCGGCAGCCGCCTGATCGCGGGCGCCGACGAGGCCGGCCGTGGCTCGCTGGCCGGCCCCCTGGTGGCCGCCGCGGTGCTGTTCGACTACGAGCGGCTGGGCACCCGCCAGGTGCGGCTGCTGGGCGCGCTGAACGACTCCAAGCAGCACACCCAGGACGCCCGCGAGGCGCTCTACCCGCTGGTCATGCGTACCGCCGTGCGGGTGAACGTCGTCTCCAGGTGCGTCCGCACGGTGGACGGACGTGGACTTCACAAGACCAACCTGGCGGCCCTGCGGGAAGCCCTCATCGGCGTCACCGAGCCGGTGTCCGGTGAGGTGCTCTGCCTGGTGGACGGCTTCTCCGTCGGAGAGATGGGACGCCCCCAGCGGGCGGTCGTCGACGGCGATGCCCGCAGCGCCGCGATCGCGGCGGCGTCGATCATCGCCAAGGTCACCCGCGACCGCTACATGCACCGCGCCGGGGAGCGCCACCCCGGCTGGGGGTTCGCCGAGCACGTCGGCTACTCGACCCCCGAGCATCGCGAGGCGATCATCGCCAAGGGGGTCTCGCCGCTACACCGGATGTCCTTCCAGTCGCTCGCCTACCAGCAGCTCGCGCTGTAGGCGGCCGCGCCCTTTCGGGGGGCTTGACAGCGCTGTAAGCATTGGCTCACGGGCCCTCGACCGCGGCGCCGGCGATCAGTCGTGTGGGGTGGTGACGCCGTCCCGGGTGCGCGACTCGGCGAGCTTGAAATCGCCGGCCGATCTGGCAGCTTCAACCGAAGGGAGCCCCATGCCTCACGTCCACGTTGGTGAGGAGAACTCTGGGTCGATCGACCTCTACTACGAAGACCACGGCTCGGGATCGCCCGTGGTCCTGATCCACGGCTACCCGCTCAGTGGCAGGGCGTGGGACAGGCAGCTGCCGGTGCTGCTCGAGGCCGGCCATCGCGTGATCACCTACGACCGGCGCGGGTTCGGCAACTCGAGCCAGCCGGCCTCGGGCTATGACTACGACACGTTCGCCGCGGACCTGGCCGCGCTGATGGACGAGCTCGACCTCCAGGACGCCACGCTCGTGGGGCACTCGATGGGCACCGGCGAGGTGACCCGCTACCTGGGCACGTACGGCTCCGCGCGAGTCGCGCGGGGCGTGCTCGTGTCCCCGATACCGCCGTTCCTGCTGCAGGCCGACGACAACCCCGAGGGCCTTCCCGCGAGCATGTTCGGAGACTTCGAAAAGCAGGCCGCAGCCGACCTCCCGGCCTGGATGAAGGGCTTCCTGGACAACTTCTACAACATCGACCAGTACGGCGGAACGCTTGTCAGCGACCAGGCCTTCCAGGCCAGCTGGAACATCGCGGCCGGCGCGTCGGCGATCGCCGGCGTGGCCTGCGTCGCTACCTGGGAGACCGACTTCCGCGAGGACCTCCCGAAGATCGACGTGCCAATGCTGGTGATACAGGGCGACGCCGACCGCATCCTGCCGTACGAGAAGACCGGCGCGCGCCTGCCGGGCCTGATCAAGGACGTCGAACTGGTCACGATCCAGGGAGGGCCGCACGCGATCTCCTGGACGCACTGCCTGCAGGTCAACAACGCGCTGCTCTCGTTCCTCGGTGCAGAGGTGGGGGTCGCCGCCGGCTGACCTCACCAGGCGCCCTCGAGGTGCTCGAGCGCGAGCAGCCGTCCGCGCGCGTCCAGAACCACGCCGATGGCGTCGAAGCGCACGGCCGCGGCACGGGGATGGCGGCGCCGCGGGTCCGCCAGCCAGGCCCGCGCCAGCCGCCTGATCCGCAGGCGCTGGCGTGGGCCGAGCCAGTCGAGCGGGACCGCCTCCTGACGGCTGCCCGCGGCGGCTGCGCGGGCGGTCTTGACCTCCACGAACACGAGGGTATGCCCGTCGAACGCGATCAGGTCGATCTCCCCTTCGCGGGTACGGACGTTGCGCTCCAGCACGCGGAAGCCGAGCCGCTGCAGATGGGCGCTCGCGAGCTCCTCCCCGAGGGCTCCGAGCCGTTCGCGGGCGTGCACCCGCTCGAAGCTACGCGCGGCTTGTGACGTCTCAGCCGAGTACGGCGGGAGGCCGCCCTGGCGGCCTGCCGCCGCCTGCCGCCGGCCTTTTCTCATAGCCTGCCCCGCTGTGAGCACGCCCCCGCCCGCCGAGGGAGACGCAGGTGCCGCCGCCGAGGGTGACCCCGGGGCCGCCACCGACACCGGTCGCCCGGCCCCCCCGGGGCCCGGTGGAGGGCCGCGTTCGCTCGACGACCTCACGAGCTTCATCGGACTGCGCTGGGAGGACCCCCAGACGGTGCGGGTCACGATCAGGCCCGAGCTCATCAACCGGGGAGGCCTGCTCTCGGGCGTCGTCACCTTCGCGCTGGTCGACTACTGCATGGGCTCGACGCTGTGGGCCCAGACGACCGAGCAGGAGCGCATCGCCACGATCAGCATCTCGATCAACTACATCCAGACCGCGACCGAGGGCGACGTCATCTGCCGCTCGACGTTGAATCGCCGCAACCGCTCGATCGGCGTGATGCAGTCGGAGGTCCACCACGAGGACGGCCGCCTGCTCGCGACGGCGATCGGGAGCTACTCGATCTTCCCGCCCAAAGCCCATCTCGAGGATGCGGCCGTGCGGGCCCGCTCGCGCAGCTGACGCCCCGCTGAGGGGCCCGAAGGCAGGCTCCGGGCCCCCGCGGGAAGCTTCAGTGTTCTTCGGCTATTTCGCGCGCTTCTTCGGCGACGCGTTCGGCTTCTGCAGCCCGGGATTCGGCTTCTTCAGCGCGCCGTTCGGCTTCTTCGGCCCGCCGTTCAGCTTCTCCGCCCCGGCGTTCCGCTTCTTCTGAGCGCCGTTCGGCTTCTTCGGCCCGCCGTTCGGCTTCCTCCGACCGAGCTTCGGCTTCTGAGGCCCTTTCCAGCGCTTCTTCGGCCTTGAGTTCGGCCTGTTCGGCCCTCGCGTTCGCCGCTTCTGCCTCCTGTTTGGCTTCTTCGGCTTCCCCTCGGGCCACTTTGGATTCCTGCCTGGCTTCCATGGCTTCTTGTTTGGCTTCTTCGGCTTTCTCTTCGGCGGCTTCGGCATTACCCCCACTGCCACCGGGCCCTGTCGGCCCGGTCACGCCTTCGGGGCCGGTCGGGCCTTCGGGGCCGGTCGGGCCCGTTGTGCCGCTGACGCCTTCGGGGCCGGTCGCGCCGGTGGCTCCCGTGGAGCCCGCCGTGCCGCCGGTCCCCGGAGTCCCCTGTTTGCCTTCCGGTCCGCTCGGTCCGGTGGCGCCGCTGACGCCTTCGTGTCCGGTCGTGCCGGGAGTCCCCTGTTTGCCTTCCGGTCCGGTCGGTCCGGCTTTGCCTTCAGGCCCGGTGGGGCCGCTGACGCCCGTGTTCTTGCCCTGCGGTCCGGTCGGGCCCGTGGCGCCCGTGACCCCCGCGGCGCCTTTTGGGCCGGTGGGTCCGGTCGCACCGGTGGCCCCCGTGGGGCCGGTGGCGCCTCTACCCGCTTTGCCTTCCCGGCCTTCGGGCCCGGAGGGCCCGGTCGGTCCCCTGCCGGAGCCGGTGGGTCCGGTCGCACCAGTTGCTCCCGCCGGACCGGTGGGTCCCTGTTTGCCTTCGGCGCCCAGTGTGAACGTCACGTATCCCGGGGGGCAGCCGTAGCGTCCGCCCGATATCACGCGTTCGTATTCGCGGTAGGAGACGCACAGGGTCGGCGTCGGGTTGGCCTGCGCCGTGCTTGTGAGACCCACCGGCAGGCCCGCGGCGATGCCCGCGGTTACTAGGCCGAGGAGGCCCCGGCGGATTCGGCAACGTGTCATTGGCTCTTCCTTTCGGTGGAGCGCCGGCTGCTCGAGATCGTCGGGCTCGGGCGCGCGTGACCTGCAGCCACCGCCGCGCCCCCGACGCTTCCCTGCCCCCTGGCCTGCCCCCGTTCCCCTTGGTGTGTCAGCGATTCCGCTGCCGGTCGCAGCTGCAACACGCGACCGACACCGATCACTGATGATCGACATGATCCTACAGAGCCGGGGGCCGGCCGACCGGCCGCAATAGGCTCCCGCCGGCGTGGCCGCGAGGACCCTGACCGCACTGACGATCGCCGGCTCGGATTCCGGTGGGGGCGCCGGCATCCAGGCCGACCTGAAGGCGTTCGCCAGCTGTGGCGTGCACGGGACCTCGGCGATCACCGCGATCACGGCCCAGAACACGCGCGGGGTGAGGGCCGTGGCGACCGTCGAGCCCGAGATGGTGCTCGCGCAGGTGAGGGCGGTGCTCGAGGACATCGGCGTCGACGCCGTCAAGGTCGGGATGCTGGGGACGCTCGAGACCGCCAGGGCGGTGGGGGTGGCGCTCGCCGAGCTGCCCCCGGGCACGCCGGTCGTGGTCGACCCGGTGATGGTCGCCGAGTCGGGCGCCCGTCTGATCGAGCCCGACGCCGAGCGCTGGCTGGCGGAGCACATCCTGCCGCTGGCGAGCGTGGTGACGCCGAACCTCCAGGAGGCCCGCGTGCTGGCGGGCGCGCCCGAGCGCGATCGGGAGCTGCCGGGCGAGGCCGAGCAGCTCGCCCGCGCGGTGCTCGCACTCGGCCCCGGCGCGGTGATCCTCACCGGTGGGCACCGCGATCTGGCGGCCGACCTGCTCATCGCCGGTCGGGACGCCGAGGCCGTCGAGATCGAGGGCCAGCGCCATCCCGGCGGAGCCGCCCACGGCTCTGGATGCACCCACTCGGCGGTCCTCGCCGCGCAGCTCGCCCTGGGCCGAGATCTGCCGACGGCGGCCCGCATCGCCCGTGCCCGCGCGGGAGCCGCGGTTGCCGCCGGGCTGACGGATCTCGGGGGCGGTGCGGGCCCGGTGGACGCGATCGGGCTGGCGAGGCAGCGCGAAACCTGAGAGCGGGGGAGAGCGTTTGCCATAATCCCGTTGGCGATGAGGTTGCTCCGTATGAAGCCCGGCCATGGCGAGATCGTGCTCGCCGAGGGTGACGTGGACATACCCGCCGAGGAGCAGGAGCTGATCGAGGCGTTTCGCCGCGAGCTGGATGCAGGTATGTGGGCCGCCGTGCCCACGGAGGGCCTCGCCGGACGCCGTGAGGCCGAGCTCGTCAAGAGCTTCGACGAAGTTCCCAGGGATGCGGAGCGCGTGATCTTCTTTCCGCGCGCCGCCGGGGGTGCGGCCCCTGCAGGCCGCTAGCGGCGTGGCGCTCCCACTCGGGACCGCCGCCGTATTGCTGCTGGTGTTGTTCTTCGAGCTTGCCCGTCCCCGGCTCCGGCGCACGATCACCCGTGCCCGCGTGGCGGTCGCCCGCGCACGCAGGGCGCGCGCCGAGGAGAGCTATGACCCCGGCCGCGAACGTCGTGCCGAGCAGCGCGCCCGCTCGCTGCTGCGCTCGTGCGTCAACGAAGAGGACTGGGAGATCTACAGCGAGCTGGGGTTCCTGCGCGTGCTCGGGCCGGTCGGCGTCGCGGCGGGCAGGGCCTCCGCGCCGTACGCGTACCTGATCTACCCCCACAAGCCGATCGTCGCCTACGTACCCGCCACCGGCGAGCTGCTGAGCGAGTACTGCATCACGTTCCCCGACCACACACGCCCGTTCGGCAGCTCCAAGCTGCCCCACTCCGACGATGTGCTGGCGAAGTGGATGGCGATCACCGCCGACGAGCGGCGCCTGATCGGCGAGGCGAACATGCACCTTCCCGGCCGCCAGGTCGATCCCGAGCGGGTCCGCCGCGACCTCGCCCGGCTGGCACGCTGGGAACGCGAGCGTGCCGAACGCGAGCTCGGCGGTGTTCGGGCCGCGTGAGCGCCAACGGCGGATTCGATCTCAGGCACCGTAGCCGCGCCCTCACCGAGGGTCCGGAGCGCGCCGCCGCGCGCTCCTACCTGCACGGCGTCGGCTACAGCGCCGAGGACCTCGCCAAGCCGATCATCGGGGTGGCGCACTCGTGGATCGAGACGATGCCCTGCAACTTCAACAACCGCGTGCTCGCGGCCAAGGCGAAGGAGGGCATCCGCGCCGCCGGGGGCACCCCGATGGAGCTCAACACGATCGCTATCTCCGACGGCATCACGATGGGGACCGCCGGGATGCGCGCGTCGCTGGTCTCACGCGAGGTGATCGCCGACTCGATCGAGCTCGTCGCCTCGGCCCACTGCTTCGACGCCGTGCTGGCGATCACGGGCTGCGACAAGACGATCCCCGGCGCAGTGATGGCGCTCGCGCGCCTCGGCGTCCCCTCGCTGATGCTCTACGGCGGCTCGATCCGGCCCGGTCACTTCAAGGGCGAGGAGGTCACCATCCTGCAGGTGTTCGAGGCCGTCGGCGCGCACGCGGCAGGGCGCATCACGATCGAGGAGCTGCACGAGCTGGAGGAGGTCGCCTCGCCGGGCGCGGGGGCCTGCGCCGGCCAGTTCACGGCCAACACGATGGCGATGGCGTTCGAGGTGCTCGGCATCTCCCCGGCCGGCTCCTCAATGGTGCCGGCGGAGGACGGGAGCAAGCTCGAGGTCGCCCGCCGGGCCGGGGAACTCGTGATGGACGTCCTGCGCCGGGGGCAGCTCCCGAGCGCGATCATCACCAAGCAGGGCCTCGAAAACGCGATCGCGGCGGTGGCCATGAGCGGCGGCTCCACCAACGGCGTGCTGCACCTGCTGGCGATCGCCCGCGAAGCCGGTGTGCCGCTCGCGATCGACGAGTTCGACGCCATCTCCGAGCGCACGCCGCTGCTCTGCGACCTCCAGCCCGGAGGCCGTTACGCCGCCACCGACCTGTATGAGGCCGGCGGCGTGCCGCTCGTGCTCAAGCGCATGGAGGAAGCCGGCGTGCTCCACGGGGACGCCGAGACGGTTACCGGGCACACGATCGGCCACCACGCGGCCGAGGCGCCGGAGACGCCGGGCCAGCGTGTCGTGCTCCCGCTCTCGGAAGCCCTCGCCTCGACTGGCGGGTTCGCGATCCTGCGCGGGAACCTCGCCCCGGACGGGTGCGTCGTCAAGCTCGCCGGCCACGCCCGTCGCGCCCACACCGGCCCGGCCCGTGTGTTCGACGGCGAGGAGGCGGCCATGGCGGCGGTGCTCGCGGGCGAGATCAAGGACGGCGACGTGGTCGTGATCCGCGGCGAGGGCCCGGTCGGCGGGCCGGGGATGCGCGAGATGCTGGCGGTCACGGCGGCCCTCGTCGGAGAGGGGCTGGGGGAGACCGTCGCCCTGATAACCGACGGGCGCTTCTCGGGCGCCACCCACGGCTTCATGGTCGCCCACGTCGCGCCCGAGGCGGCCCGCGGCGGGCCGATCGGGGGGCTCGCAGACGGCGATCAGATCACGATCGACGTCGAGTCCCGGGTGCTCGACGTGGCGCTCAGCCCGGACGAGCTCGCCGGGCGCGTGGCCACCTACCGCCCGCTCCCCGAGGACCCTCACCTGGACGTGGCGATCCGCAAGTACGCCAAGCTCGTGGGCAGCGCCGCGGAAGGCGCCGTCACAAGCTGAGCCGCGCCCTCCGGCGAGCGGCGGCGCAGGGCGCCGCGCCGTGCGCTACTCGGCCAGGAAGTCGCGCAGCAGGGCGTTGAAGGCGGCGGGGCGCTCGAGCATCGCCATGTGGCCGGTGTCCTCGAAGATCACCTTGCGCGAGTCGGGGATCAGCTCGGCGAACACGTCCGCGTCGCGCACGCTGACGAGGTGGTCCTCCTCGCCCCACACGATCAACGTGGGGCACGCGATCTCCGGCAGGCGCTCTTCGAAGTCGTAGTCGATGATCGCCTCCCAGGCGCCGAAGAACCCGGGCTTGCCCGCGCCCCGCAGCTGCTCGGCGACCAGCGGGCCCGGCAGGCGTCCGGCGTGGCGCACCGCCAGGTAGAGCATCAGCTCGCGCAGCCGCGCCCGGCGCGCGACGGTATCCGAGCGGGAGGCGAGCGCGGCGGAGGAGGCGGCCAGTAGCCGCTCGCCACGCACCAGCACCGGAACCGGGCTCCTGGAGCCCAGACGCGGGCTGATCCCCGCCAGCGGCTCGCGGGTCGAGATGCCGGCCGGAGACACGAGCACGAGCCGCTCGACCCGCTGCGGAAAGGAGATGGCCAGCTCCGCCGCGATGAAGCCGCCCATCGAGTTGCCGATGACGGCCGCGGCGTCGATGCCGAGCTGTGCGAGCAATGCGTCCAGCAGTCGCGCGTAGCCGGGGATGGTGATCTCCTTGGAGGGCATCGGCGAGTAGCCGAAGCCGGGCAGGTCGAGCGTCACCACGCGGTGCTCGCGCGCCATCACCGGCAGTTGTTCGAGGAAGTTGGCCCAGCACCCGGACAGCCCGTGGACGAACACCAGCGGCTGGCTGTCGGTAGCGTTTTCGGCGCCGAGCTCGATCGTGTTGACCACGTCGCCGTCCACGGTCAGCCAGCGCTGGTGGGAGCGCCAGTCGACGTCCAGCCACGGCGAGCGCCCCACCGGCCCGTAGGCGGCTGCCTCGCCGGCCGGGATCCTCACCGAGCGCTGGATCGTGGGGGCATCCATCTACGCAGAATCTACCCCTCCCGGCAGGCCCTTACCAGCACGCGGCGAAGGTCAACCAGGATGGCTCCAGCCCGATCCGCCCCACAGCCGGGAGCCGACTGGCCGGCGGCGATCCGGCTGCTCGAGGATGACCTGGTCCGGCGCGACCGCGCCGAGCGGACCCGCCGGGCCTACCGCTCGGACCTGCAGGAGCTGGCGCGCTGGGCGGCCTCCGAGGGGCTCTCGCCGCGGGACATCGGACCGCGCGAGGTGCGCCGCTACGTCGCCCACCTGTCACGTGACGGATTGGCGCCGAGCAGCTCGGCGCGCAAGCTGGCCGCCGCACGGGCCCTGTTCAACGCCCTGCGCGAGCACGGACACATCGAGCAGAACCCCGGCGAGCTGGTCTCGACGCCCCGGCGCGGGCGCCACCTGCCGCGCGTGCTCAGCAGCCGCGAGACCGGACGCCTGCTCGACGCGATCCCCGCCACGAAGCCACTGGAGCTGCGTGACCGGGCGATGTTCGAGCTCGCCTACTCGTGTGGGCTGCGGGCGGACGAGCTCGTCTCACTCGACGACGGCGACCTGGACTTCGACGCCGAGCAGGTGAGGGTCGAGGGCAAGGGCCGCAAGACGAGGCTCGTGCCCGTCGGCGAGCCCGCCCAGAAGGCGATCCGGGACTACCTGGAGCGCGGCCGGCGCCCGCTCGCCGCGAACGCGGGCTCCCCGGCGCCGAGCGCCATGTTCCTCAGCGTGCGCGGACGTCGGCTGTCCACCAGCGACGTGCGGCGCAGGTTGAAGGTGTGGGGCGCCCGCGCCGGGATCGTCGAGGGCTTCTCGCCCCACGCCCTGCGCCACAGCTTCGCCACCCACCTGCTCGACGGGGGCGCCGACCTGCGCAGCATCCAGGAGATGCTCGGCCACGCGAGCGTCTCCACGACCCAGATCTACACGCGTGTGGAGTCCGCCAGGTTGAAGAGCGCATACCGGCGCAGCCACCCCCGGGCCTGAGTCTCCGGCGCCGCCCGCCTCCGCCTTCGGGGCCGCCGCGGGGCCCCGGTGCCGGCGCCGGGGCAACTTGGCGGGGGATCGGGCCGCTAGGCTGCCGCTAACGCACGCCCTACGGCGGGGAAGGAAGCCCTGGAGACCAACGTCAAGCCCATCGAGCTGCGCGAACTGTGGCGGCGCTACAAGATCGACGGCGACGTGAGCGTCCGCGATCGGCTGGTGCTCGCCTACTCGCCCCTGGTCAAGTACGTGGCCGGACGGACCGCCGCCGGGCTTCCACCGCACGTGGAGGAGGCCGACCTCGTCTCCTACGGCCTCGGGGGGCTGATGTCGGCGATCGACCGCTTCGACCTCTCCCGCGAGATCAAGTTCGAGACCTACGCGATCATGCGCATCAAGGGGGCCATCATCGACGAGCTGCGTTCGCTCGACTGGGTCCCCCGCAGCGTGCGGGCGCGGGCACGGGAGGTCGAGAAGGCGATCGCCAAGCTCGAGCACAACCTGCACCGCCAGCCCACCGACGAGGAGATCGCCCAGGAGATGGGGATCACAGTGGACGAACTCAACGACTCCCTGCTGGCGATCTCACACTCCTCGATCGTGGCGCTGGACGAGCTGTGGAGCGTGTCGGACTCCAGCGGCGACCAGGTCTCGCTGATGGACACGATCGAGGACCCCGGCGCCCCGGACCCGGCGAAAGCGCTCGACCTCGGAGACCTCAAGGACCGGATCGCTGACTCGATCGCGAAGCTGCCCGAGCGCGAGAAGCTGGTCATCGCCCTGTACTACTACGAGAACCTGACCCTGCGCGAGATCGGGGAGGTGCTCGGCGTGACCGAGTCCCGCGTCTCGCAGATGCACACCAAGGCCGTCCTGCGTCTGCGCTCGCGGATGCAGGAGGAAGCCTTCGACGCCTAGCGGCGCCGCAGGACCCGTCTGAGAGCCCCTGGACGCCCCGGCCAGCCACGCTGGCAGGCCAGCGCGCGCGGCGCTATCGTGGGCTCCCAGCGACGAGGAGGCGTTCAGATGGCAGGCAATGTGGCTCTAGGGAACGGGGGCCGCCCGGCGGCGGACAGGATCCGCAACGTGGCGCTCGTCGGCCACCGCGGCTCCGGCAAGACGTCGCTGCACGAGGCCCTCCTGTACGAGGCGGGAGCCACCACGCGGCTGGGGACGGTGCCCGAGCACACCACCGTCTCGGACTCCGATCCCGACGAGCAGGCCCGCCAGATGTCGATCTCCGCGACGCTCAGCTCGATCCCCTGGCAGGACCGCAAGATCAACCTCATCGACACTCCCGGCGAGCCGAGCTTCGTGGCCGATGCGCTCGGCGCGGTACGCGTCTGCGAGGCCGCCGTGTTCGTCGTCAACGCCGTGATGGGCGTCGAGGTCACCACCAGCCGGCTGTGGGCGCGGGCCGCCGAGCTCGACATCGCCCGGATGCTGTTCGTGAACATGCTCGACCGCGAGCGGGCCGACTTCTTCCGCACGTTGGAAAGCCTGAAGGGGGCCTTCGGGGCGCACGTGGTGGCGACCGAGATCCCGATCGGCTCCGAGCACGAGCTGGAAGGCGTGATCGACCTGGTGGATATGACCGCGTTCCGCCAGCCGGGTCCCGACAACGGCCGCACCGGTGCCGCCAAGGGCTTCGAGGAGATCCCGATCCCCGACGCCCAGGCCGAGCTCGCCCAGGAATATCGCGAGAAGCTGATGGACGAGGTCTGCGAAGTCTCCGACTCGCTGATGGAGCGCTACCTCGAGGGCGAGGAGATCTCTCACGAGGAGATCGTGGGAGCGCTCAAGGAGGGCACCAACCACGGCAAGATCTTCCCCGTCGTGTGTGGTTGCGCGACCCGCAACCTCGGCACCGCCCGCCTGCTGGACGCGATCGTCGAGGACCTGCCCTCGCCGGTCAAGCACGGCTCCCTGGAGGTGGGCGAGATCGAGCTGCGGGCCGACGAGAACAGCGCCCTGTTCGCCTACGTGTTCAAGACCCGCGCCGACCCGTTCGCCGGCAGGATCAACCTGCTGCGCGTCTACCAGGGCGTGCTGCGCGCCGACAGCCAGGTGCTGAACACCCGCGCCCACGTCAAGGAGCGGATCGGCCAGCTGCTGGTCTTCAACGGCAAGGAGGTCGACCACGTGACCGAATTCGGCCCGGGTGACATCGGCGCGGTCGCGAAGCTCAAGGAGACCCGGGCGGGGGACTGGCTGGCCGACCGCGACGAGCCGATCGAGATGCCGAGCCTGACGCTGCCCGCCCCGGTGATGGCCTTCGCCGTGGAGCCCAAGAGCCGCGGCGACGAGGACAAGGTCCTGTCCTCGCTGCGGCGCCTGCAGGAGGAGGACCCCACGATCGACCTGCACCGTGACCAGCAGACCGGCGAGCAGATCGTCGCGGGCCTCTCCCAGGTGCACGTGGAAGTGGTCGTCGACCGCCTCCGCGACCGCTTCGGCGTGGAGGTCGCGCTGAAGCCGCCGCGGGTCCCCTACCAGGAGACGATCCGCAGTCCCGCCGCCGCCCACGGCCGCCACAAGAAGCAGTCCGGCGGGCGCGGCCAGTTCGGCGACTGCCAGATCGAGATCGAGCCGCTGGCGATCGCCGACGGCGACGAGGGCTTCGAGTTCGTCAACCAGATCAAGGGCGGCGTGATCCCCGGTTCGTTCATCCCGGCGGTCGAGAAAGGCGTACGCGAGGCGATGCGCGCGGGCGTGCTGGCGGGCTACCCGGTGAAGGGCGTGAGGGTGCGGCTGGTGGACGGCCAGCACCACTCCGTGGACTCCTCGGAGATCGCCTTCAAGCTCGCCGGCGTGCAGGCGATGAAACAGGCCCTCGAGCTGGCCGACCCGGTTTTGCTGGAGCCGATCATGCTGGTGACGCTGTCGGTGCCCGAGGCTCATGTGGGCGATGTGATCGGCGACCTCAACGGCCGTCGCGGGCGCCCGCAGGGGATGGAGCCGATCGGCTCGATGACCGAGATCAAGGCCGAGGTGCCGATGTCGGAGATGCTCACGTATGCTCCCGACCTGCGTTCGATCACCGCCGGCCAGGGGGACTACACGCTCGAGTTCCTACGTTATGAGGAGCTTCCCGGGCATCTGGCCCAGAAGGTCGTAGAGCAGGCGGGCGGCGCGCACGCCCCGGCTCACGCGTAGGGCCGCAGCTCCCACACATGGCAACCCGCACGATCGTCACATCCCAACCCGATGTCGCCTGCGAGCTGTGCGCGCGGCGGCTGCTGCGGGGCGAGCAGCACGAGGTCTTCCTCGCCGACGGGCGGCCCCGCACCGTCTGCGAGCTGTGTGCGCCGCGCGCCGCCGACGCCGGCTGGGTTCGCGAGCGCGACGGTGAGGCCACGCTCACGCCGATCGCCGCCCCCCGGCGCGGGCGGGGGTTCCTCGAGCGCCTACGGCTGGGGTCGCGCGCCGGCGAGCCGACCCCCGCGCAGGAGCTGGCGGGGGACTCCTCCTACGAGCCGCCACCCGGCGAGCGGGCCGCCCGCCGGCGCCGGCAGGCCGACGCCGCCGCCCGGGCGCCCGCCGGGGCCGCCGGCCCGGAAGGCCAGGCCCACGACTTCGACCCCGCGATCGCCGCCCCCGAGGCCAGTCCCCTGGAGCACGCCGCCGGCGTCTTCAACGCCAGCGAGTACCCCCGCCGGATCGCCGGCCTGATGCGCTCGCTGGGTGCCCCCGCCGTGTGCATCATCCCGGCCGAGCACCTGGTCGGGGCGTTCCGCATCACGCTCGCGTGGGAGCTCTGCTGGTATCGCTACGAAGTCGACCTCACAAGCGATTCTGCGCAGGTCAGGCCGCTCGAGCAGGGCACCGAACTGGCGCAGCTCTCCCGCGAGGAGCGCCACGCCAACGCCCACGTGGCCGGCGACGGCACCGTCTTCCTGTAGGCCGCTGGCAACGAGCTTGCGCGCCTTGCCAGGCGCCGCCCGGGCGCCTACTATTGCGAGCGCATGATCTACTGCGTGGTGCCCACAGCCCTCGAGGGCGACCTGCTCGGCAAGCTCACCGAGTACTACGGCGACGACCCGAACGTCGAGGTGATCGTCGAGCGGCGCAGGTTCGACCGCCGCGCCCGCCAGGGCGGCCGCGCCGAGCCGGCGATCCTCGAGCGACGCATCATCCGTGACCGCCGCCGCGCGCGTGTCGCCGGCGACACGCTCCCGCTGGCCCACGCCTAGCCGCAGGGCTTGGCCGCGGCCACGAGCAGCCGCCCGTTGAAGCTGGTCGTCCACGTCGACGGCGGAGCCAGGGGCAATCCCGGCCCGGCGGCCGCCGCGGCCGTCATCGCCGACGCCGACGGGACCGTGCTGGCCGAGCCCACCGAGGCGCTGGGGACGGCTACCAACAACGTCGCCGAGTACCGCGCCCTGCTGCTGGGGCTGGCCCACGCCGCCGAGCTCGGCGCCAGCGAGGTGGAGGTGGTGGGCGACTCGGAGCTGGTGGCCAAGCAGGTCCAGGGCGTCTACAAGGTCAAGAACGCCGCCATGCGCCCGCTCCACGCTCAGGCGCTGGCGGCCCTCGGGCGCTTCGAGCGGTGGTCGATCCGCACCGTCCCGCGGGCCCAGAACGCCCACGCCGACGCGCTCGTCAACCAGGCGCTCGACGCGCACTCACTCTGAGCACAACCCCGCCCGGCAGGCCGGCTCGCGCCTGGGGCGGGCTGCACCCGCGCCGCCCCGCGGTGGCCCCCCGGGGCTCAGTGCAGGCTCTGGGCGGATTTAGCGACCACCCACATCTGGTCGTTCGAGAGGTCCTCCAGGAGGGTGTTCGTGACCCAGTAGAGGACGTTCCCCTCGCGCCACCCGAGTACGTGGATGTGGGATCCGTCGTAAACCAGTTTGTACTCCCGCCCGTGGAGCGTGCGTTCGTGGGCGTGCGCGAACAGCGGCGGGTTCAGCCAGTTCGTGCCCTCGAAGTCGTAGTAGCCGTCGATCCCGTTCTGGCGCCAGACCACGACGTAGGCCTGGTGCAGGTGACCGTGCTCGTCGCGCAGCGCGTACTGGCGGGTCGTTTCCTGGCTTGAGGGCGCCGTCTGGTAGGCGGGATACAGCACGCGGAAGGGGACCCCGAGGGCGGCCTTGACGACTTCGCTCTCGGCATTGGTGCGAACCATCCCGGCCGAGCGGGCGCTGATCACATGCGGGTGGTAGTGGCTGTGGTGGGAGCTCGAGTGGGCCGGCGCGGGGGTGGATTCTTCTTCGCGGCTGGAGCCGAGGAATTCTTCCAGCGTCGCCTGCTCGAGCTGGGGTGTCGAGGTCACGTAGGAGCCGCCGTTGATGACCGCGTTGACGTTCGAGCTCTGGAACTTCACCTGCCGCAGCGGCTTGGCCTGCGAGAAGGCGATCAGCTTCGCGAGCTCCTCGAGCTCGGTGCCCGACGCCGGGAAGGTGGTGGTGATCGCGTGGCCGACCGCCTTGGCGACGGTGTCGAGCTGGCCGAGGATGTCGCTGGGGTCGATCTGCTCGCGCAGGTCGCGCAGGAAGTCCTGCTGGCGCGCCACCCGCACGAAGTCCGAGTCGGTGTGCCGGTAGCGCACGTAGTCGAGCGCGTTTTCGTAGCACAGCTTCTGATAGCCGGGCTCGAGGTTGATGCTCGTGTAGTCGGTTTCGGGGCTGCCGACGTTCTGGTTGTAGTAGCGGTGGTCGACCATCACGTAGGCGCAGCCGAGCGTGTCCACCAAGCGGATGAAGCCCGCGAAGTTGACGTCCACGATGCCGTTGAGCTTCAGGCCCGGGAACACTTCCCGTTTGATCGTTTCGGCCGCCAGCAGGCTGCCCTGGCTGGATCCTCCGAGGCGGCTGCCGAGGGTGTAGGCGGCGTTGATCTTCTGGTTGGCGTAGACCGAGCCTTCTTTGGTTTTGATCGTCACGAGCAGATCGCGGGGGATCGACATCAGCGTCGTCTGGCCGTGAGCGGGGTCGAACCGGACCAGCAGGATCGTGTCGCTGTGGGGCGGGTTTTCGCGGTCCAGCGCGTCGTTGGAGTGGGCTCGGCGGTCGGTTCCCAGCACCAGGAAGGTCTGCGGTCCGCCTGAGTATTCGGGGGTGATCAGGCCCTTCGGCGCTTTGATGTGGCTGAGGTTGGGGAACACCTCGACGGCCAGCTGGTTGAGCTTGTTCAGCGCCACGGTGGCGGTCGCGGTCCCGCTCAGGGCGGCGATCAGGATGGCCGCCACGCCGAAGCGCTTCCACATGCTCAGCCAGAGCCTTGGTGGGCGATCGTCATCCATTGGCTGCGGGTACGACTCGAGTTGGCGGCGGGAACATGGTTGGCGCGCAGGCGCACCGACGAGCCCCACCGACAGGCCCCCCGCCCCGGTGGTGGCAGGGGCGCACTCCGCGAACAAGGGTAGCGGTCATGACGGCGTCAGCTGCCGCTTAGGCGGCTACCCTCGGGCGGGTGTTCAGCGCTCGTAACAAGGAGCTCATGGGGCTGCTCCCGGCGGCCCTGCTCGTCACCGGCGGCTTCACCGCGATCTTCATCCAGGCGCAGGACAACACGCCCCACGCCGACACCAGCCTGACGCTCAACCACGCCTCGAGCCTGTCGCTGAGCTACGGGCTGCTGTTCCTGGGGCTGTGCCTGGCGGCCCACCTGGTGATCCGCTTCTCGCTGCCCAACGCGGACCCCTACCTGTTCCCGCTGGTGGCGGTGCTTGCGAGCTTCGGGATCGTGATGATCTACCGCATCGAACCGGTCCTCGCGCGCCAGCAGGCGCAGTGGATGGTGATCGGCCTGATCCTGTTCGCGGCCACGATCATCGCTCTGCGAAACCGGGGCGTGGCCGTGCTGGAGCGCTACCGCTACACGATCGTCACGGTCGCGATCCTGGCGACCGTGCTGCCGCGCCTACCGGGGATCGGCCAGCAGGTCAACGGGGCCTACCTGTCGATCCACCTCGGCAGCATCACCTTCCAGCCCTCGGAGCTGGCGAAGGTGGCGATCGTCGTGTTCCTCGCCAGCTACCTGCACGACAACCGCCAGATCCTCGTCACCGCCAGCCGCCGCGTGCTGGGGCTGACGATCCCGCCGATGAAGCAGTTCGGCCCGATGCTGATCGTGTGGGGGGCGGCGATGGCGACGCTGCTGCTGACCCGCGAGCTCGGCACCTCGCTGATGTTCTACGGCGCCTTCCTGGCCCTCCTGTACGTGGCCACGGGGCGCTTCTCGTTCCCGTTCATCGGGCTGGTCCTGTTCGCCGTCGGGGCGTGGTTCCTCGCCGTCCACGTGAGCCACGTGCACGCCCGCGTGGTGGCCTGGGAAGAACCGTTCAACCCGTCCCTCTACAAACGCGAAGTGGGGGGCAGCTACCAGCTCGCACAGTCGCTGTTCGCGCAGGCGGACGGGGGCCTGCTGGGCACCGGCTTCGACCGCTCGCTGCTGCGCGAAGCCCACGGCCACCCGATCCTGCCGGTGCCCGAAAGCGACATGATCTACGCCGTCATCGTCAACGAGCTCGGCCTCGTGGGCGCTGTCGCCCTGCTGGCGGTCTACCTGCTGGTCGTCGCCCGCGGCCTGTCGATCGCGGTGATGGCGCGGGACTCCTTCTCCAAGCTGCTCGCCACCGGGCTGTCGTTCGTGCTCGCGCTGCAGGTGTTCGTGATCGTCGGGGGGGTGACCCGCGTGATCCCCCTGACCGGCGTGACGCTGCCGTTCGTGGCCTACGGCGGCTCCTCGGTGGTGATGAACTTCGTCCTGATCGCACTCCTGCTGGTGATCTCAGACCGCGCCCGCCGCCCGCGGGCCGGCCCGCGCCGGACCTGAGGCCGGCACCCCGCCCGGGACCCCCGCCGCGCGGGGCGGGTCGGCGGGCGCCGTGCACCGGCCGCGTTGCGCAGGGGACCCCGCGGCGCCGTCGAAGTGTTCTCGGCGGATCATGCCGATCGTCAGGAAAGCCACCGCCTGGGAGGAGATGCTCGAGCGCCTGCGCCGGGCGCTCGAGAACGACCTCTTCGTCCTTCACTTCCAGCCGATCGTGTCGCTCGCTGACCGCCGCGTGGTGCGTCACGAGGCGCTCCTGCGGCTCGCCGACGAACCCGACGGCCGGCTCGTCTCGCCGGCCGAGTTCCTGCCCGCGGCCGAGCGCCACGGGCTGATCGGCGAGATCGACCGCTGGGTGCTCGAGCGCGTGATCGCGCTGCTGGCAGGACGTGAAGGCGCCGCGCTGGCCGCCGGCGGGGTGGCCGCGAACATCTCCGCGCTGTCGGTCTGTGACACCTCGCTCGCGGGCGAGCTGGAGCGCATGCTCGATCGCTACGGGGTCGAGCCCTCGCTGCTGGTACTCGAGATCACCGAGACCGCGGCGATCCCGGACATCGACCGCGCCAGGCGCTTCTGTGCGGCCGTGCTCGAGCTGGGCTGCGAGCTCGCGCTCGATGACTTTGGCGTCGGCTACGGGGGCCTTCACCTGCTGCGCGAGCTGCCCTTCAGCTTCCTGAAGATCGACGGCGACTTCATCCGCCGGCTGCCCTCCTCGCGCACGGACCGGCTGATCGTGTCCGCGCTACGCGAGCTCTCCCGGGGCATGGCCAGCGAGACCGTCGCCGAGTGCGTCGCCGATCAGCGCACGATCGCGATCCTGCGGGACATCGGCGTGGAGCTGGCCCAGGGGTTCGAGCTGGGGCGTCCGGCGCCGCTGCTGGCCGTCGCCGCCTAGCGCGTCCGGCGGAGTAGGCTGCCGTGCCATGAGCACGACAACCGCGGCACCCACACTTCCCGACGCGCTCGGCGAGCCGGCGCGAGCGTTCCTTTCAAAGCCCCAGCGTCTGGTGATCGGCGCCGAGCGGCCCGAGGCCGCTGACGGGCGCACGTTCGCGACCCTGGATCCCGCCAGCGGTCGCGAGATCGCCGTCGTCCCACACGCCGGGCCCGAGGACGTCGAGCGCGCGGTGGCCGCCGCCCGCGAGGCGTTCGCCACCGGCCCCTGGGCGACGATGGTCGCCGCCGGGCGCGAGCAGCTGATGCACGCCCTTGCGCAGGCGATCGAAGACAACGGCCAGGAGCTCGCCGAGATCGAGTCGCTCGACAACGGCAAGCCGGTGGGGCTCGCCCGCTTCGTGGACGTCCGCTCGGCCGCCGCCCACCTGCGCTACTACGCCGGCTGGCCGACCAAGATCGAGGG
The DNA here is from genome assembly GCA_963846255.1 of uncultured Solirubrobacteraceae bacterium. GTDB lineage: Bacteria > Actinomycetota > Thermoleophilia > Solirubrobacterales > Solirubrobacteraceae > Palsa-744. The sequence goes on along the minus strand of CAWJVE010000002.1, from coordinate 946,605 downwards.
CAGCGTGCTGCCGGTGGCCGTCCCCGGCATGCACTGCTACACGCGCAGCGAAGCGGTCGGCGTGTGCGGCCAGATCATCCCCTGGAACTTCCCGCTGCTGATGGCCTGCTGGAAGCTCGGCCCGGCCCTGGCGGCCGGCTGCACGGTCGTGCTCAAGCCCGCCGAGCAGACGCCCCTGAGCGCCCTGCGGCTGGGGGAGCTGGCGCTCGAGGCCGGCTTCCCGCCCGGCGTCATCAACGTGCTCACCGGCGACGGCTCCACCGGGGCCGCGCTGGTGGACAGCCCCGGCGTGGAGAAGATCGCCTTCACCGGCTCGACCGCCGTGGGCCGCGAGATCGCCTCCAAGACCGGGAAAGCGCTGAAGCGGGTGACGCTCGAGCTCGGTGGCAAGTCCCCCAACGTGATCCTCCCGGACGCCGACATCGAGGCGGCCGTGAAGGGCGCCTTCCAGGCGCTGTACTTCAACTCCGGACAGGCCTGCAACGCGGGCTCGCGGCTGTTCGTGCCCGAGCAGCTCTTCGACCAGGTCACGAGCGCCCTCGCCGAGGCGGCCAACTCCGCCAGGCTGGGGCCCGGGCTGGACCCCGAGACCCAGCTCGGGCCGCTCGTGTCGGCCGAGCAGCGCGACCGCGTGATGGGCTACATCGAGTCCGGCCGCGAGCAGGGTGCCGAGCTGTTGGCGGGCGGCGAGACGGTACTGGCCGACAGCGGCGGCTACTTCGTCGCTCCGACCCTGTTCAGCGCCACCTCCGACGAGCTGCGGATCTCGCGTGAGGAGATCTTCGGGCCGGTGCTCGTCGCATCGCCCTACTCGACCCTCGAGGAGGTCGCCGAGCGCGCCAACGACACCGAATACGGCTTGGCGGCCGGGATCTGGACCCGTGACGTGGGCAACGCCCACCGGCTCGCCGCGATGCTGCGCGCGGGCATGGTGTACGTCAACACCTGGGGCCTGGTCGATCCCTCGGCCCCCTTCGGCGGCTTCAAGGCCTCGGGCATCGGCCGCGAGCACGGCCGCGACGGCCTGGACGCCTACCTCGAGACCAAGACGGTGTGGACCGCTCTGTGAGCCGCCCCGCCGCGTGAACGCCGTCGCACACGGCGAAACGGGGCTGCTGCGGATCCGTTCGGCGCGCTGGGTCCAGGTTCTCGCCGCGGTTCTCGCGCTGGCGCTGCTCGCCGCCACCGCCGAGATCGTGCTCGACGGGGCCGTCGCGCACTCGGCCCTGATCCCCCGCTCGCCCCACATCGCCGGCTGGCTGTCGGGGGTCGGCGAGCGGCTCGGCTACCGGGTCTTCCTGATCGCCCTGCTCGTGAGCGTGGGCGCCTACGCCGGCCTGCTGGCGCTCGCCCGCAGGGCCGACGCCGCCGGTCTGCGCCCGCGCCGGGCGATAGCGCTCGTGGCGGCCGTGCAGCTGATCGTCTTCGTGGGCCCGATCCTGCTGTCCACCGACGTGTTCAGCTACATCGCCTACGCCCGCATGGGGGTCGAGCACGGCATCAACCCCTACCTGCACGGCCCGGCGTCGATCGTGGGCGACCCCGTCTACCACTACGTCGGCCAGGACTGGAAGCACGTGGCCACGGCCTACGGGCCGCTGTACACGCTGCTCTCCTACCCGCTCGCCCCGCTCGGGGTGACCGGCGCCCTGTGGGGGATGAAGCTCGAGGCGCTGCTGGCCAGCGCGGGGACGCTCGCCCTGCTGTGGCGCTGCGCGCGCCTGCGCGGGTTTGACCCTGTGTGGGCCCTGCTGGTGGTCGGCGCCAACCCGCTGTTCACGATCTACGGCCTCGGCGGAGCCCACAACGACCTGCTGATGATCTTCGCGATGATGATCGCCGTCGCGCTGATGCTGGCGCCCGAGGTGACCCCGGCGCGGGAAGCGTGGGCGGCGGCGGCGATCGTGGCCGGCGCGCTGATCAAGGTCACGGTGGCCGCGCTGCTGCCGTTCATGATCATCGCCCGGCGGCGGTTGGCGCCGGTGGCCGGGACGCTCGCCGCCCTGCTGCTCGGAGCGATCGTCGCCTACGTGGCCTTCGGCGTCCACGGAGTCAACGTCGTCGCGGCGCTCAACCGCGACTCCGCCTTCGTCTCCAGCGACAGCTTCCCGACCGAGATCGCGCACCTGTTCGGCAAGCCCGGCGTGTTCCCGGTCGATCACGACCTGCTGAAGGCGGTGCTGGTGGCGATCGTGGCGTACCTGCTGTGGCGCACCTGGCGCGGCTACGACTGGATCGCGGCCTCGGGCTGGACGCTGCTCGCGATCACGGTCACGAGCACCTGGCTGCTGGCCTGGTACATCCTCTGGCCCCTGCCGCTGGCGGCGATCGTGCGCGACCGGCGCCTGCTGGCCGCGACGCTCGGGGTACAGGCGCTGTTCGTGCTGCACCAGATCTCTCCCCTGCTGGAACCGGTGAAATGAGCGCCGGCTCCTGGAAGCCGGTCGCATCCGGGGGTCGGGACGAGCTCTTCGACGGCCTGCCCAAGGCGCTGCGCCCATGCGAGCAGGGCTCAGGCGAATCCTCCGGCAGGCGCTGGCGGATCGAGACCCTCCTGCTGGTTGCGCTGGGCGTCTTCCTGCTGATCGCCACGGTCAACGACCTCTCGCGCCAGCAGGGCGTCAACGCGCGCCTGAACGCCGACCTGCACACCTGGCGGGCCTACACCGGCCACGCCTACCAGAACCTGCTGGTGGACACCCAGCTGCTCGGCCCGACCACCAAGCGCGAGGTCGTGTGCGGCAACACCAGCCCCGGAGCGCCGAAGGCGAGGACCCAGATCTGCCTGCTGATCTGGGGGCCGATCGCCGATGGGCGGCGCCCGGTGCATGGCGGCTGGTACCTGCCGCCGCGCTCGGAGGACGTCGCCCGCCTGCGCTACGGGTGCTTCGGCGAGGAGGGGAAGAGGTACTGCCACCGGTGAGCGCCGCCGCCCCGCCGCTGGCCCGCGCCGGCAGGAGCCGGGACGCCGCCGCCGAGTTCGCCCGCTGGTGGCCGCTGGCCGCTCTGACGCTGCTGGCGGCGGTGCTGCGCCTCTCCACGCTGGGCCTGCAGAGCTTCTGGTACGACGAGGCCTTCACGGTCGTGCGGGACCTGCACCCGAGCCTCGGCTCGACCCTGCACGCGGTCGTCCACACCGAGAACAACCCGCCCCTCTGGTACCTGATCGCGTGGGCCGACTCGCGGGTGCTGGGGACGGGGGCGGTCGCGCTGCGGCTCCCGTCGGCGCTGGCCGGGATCGCGCTCGTGCCCGTCGCCTGGGGGATCGGCAGCGAGCTCGCCGGAAGGCGTGCGGCGACCCTGCTGGCCGCCCTGGTGGCCGTCAACCCGCTGTACGTGTGGTACTCCCAGGAGGCGCGCCCGTACGGGCTGTTCCTGTTCACCGCCGGGCTCGCGATCCTCTGCTTCCTGCGTGCCGACCGCGTCCCCACGCGCTCGCGGATGGCCTGGTTCGTGCTGAGCGCCGCGCTGGCGATGCTGAGCCACTACTTCGCCGTCTTCCTGCTCGGCGGCATGGTCCTGTGGCTGCTGCGGGCGCCGGGCGAGCGGCGCCGCCGCGGCCTGGAGGCCGCGGGGGCGCTCGTGTTGGCCGGGCTGGCGCTGCTGCCGCTGGTGATCGCCCAGGGCGGACACGGCACGCAGTGGATCGGGCGTTGGGCTCTCTCCAGCCGCCTGCAGGCGATCCCGCAGTACTACCTCACCGGCTACTCGGGCGCGCCCCTCGGGCACGGGGTCGAGCTGCTCGTGGCGCTGCCGGTGCTCGCCGGGCTGGTGATCGGGGTGCGCGCGCTGCTCGGCTCGCCTGCCGAGGAGAGCGCCCGCGAGCGCGAAGCTCTGACGGTGATGCTGCTGCTGGCCGCGGCCGGGATCCTGCTGCCGCTGGCGCTGGCGCTGTTCGGCGCCGACTATCTGGCGCCGCGCAACCTGGTGGCCGCGATGCTGCCGGTGAGCGCCGTGATCGCGATCCTCGTCGGCTCGCCCGGCACCGGGCGTTCCGGGGCCCTGGTGGGCGTCCTGATCGTGCTCGCCTCGCTGGCCATCACGATCGACGTGAACCTGTCCCCGCGCCTGCAACGGGGCAACTGGCGCTCGCTCGCCCACGCCATCGGGCGGCCCTCGAGCACCCGCGCGGTGACCACCGTGCAGCTCGGCGAGACGCCGCTGCAGTACTACCTCCCAGGCCTACGAAACCTGCACCCGGGTAGGAAGGTGCTGGTGGACGAAATCGACGAGACCGGATACCCACCGCTGCGCCACGACGCCACCCGTCCGCCGGCCCCGGGCTTCGTGCTTTCGTCCCGCCAGGAGCGCGACGGGCTCGTGCTGTTGCGCTTCACCTCGGCGGCTCCCAGGCTCGTCAGCGAGGAGACGCTGCGCCGTCACGTGATCACGGCGGCACACCCTGAGGTCCTCGTCCCAGGCGACGCCCGCCTCTCCGCCTAGGATGCTGTCGATGCGAGAGCCCGCCCGGGAGCCCTCCGCGGGGAAAAAGATCTAGCTTTCCGCGCATGCCGGAGCAGACCATCGAGGCCACGGGCCGAGCTCAGCGCGCGCTGGAGCAGGGGATCGAGCACCTGCTGTCACTCCAGGAGGAGGGCGGCTGGTGGCGCGGGGAGCTGCAGACGAACGTGACGATGGACGCCGAGGACCTGCTCCTGCGGGAGTTCCTCGGGATCCGCCAGCAGGCGCAGACCGAGCGCTCGGCAACCTGGATCCGCTCCCAGCAGCGCGACGACGGCACCTGGGCCAACTTCTACGGCGGGCCGGGCGAGCTGTCCACCACGATCGAGGCCTACTGGGCTCTGCGCCTGGCGGGCGACGGAGCCGAGGAGCCCCACATGCAGGCGGCGGCCGCCTTCGTCCGGGCCGAGGGCGGGCTCGAGCGGGCGCGCGTGTTCACCCACCTGTGGCTGGCGCTGTTCGGGCTGTGGTCCTGGGAGCGGGTGCCGGCGCTGCCCCCGGAGGTCATCCTGTTGCCCTCGTGGGTGCCGCTGAACGTGTACGACTTCGCCTGCTGGGCCCGGCAGACGATCGTCGCCCTCAGCCTCGTCAAAACCCACCGGCCGGTGCGCGCCCTGGGCTTCGGCCTGGACGAGCTGATCGCCCCCGTGCTGCCCTCCGATGACCCGCCGGCGCCGACCCCCAGCGCGCGCCTGCTGCGCTACCTCGACCGCGCGATCCGCGCCTACGAGCTGGCCCCGCTGCGCCCGCTGCGGCGGCTGGCGATGGAGCGGGCCGAACACTGGATCGTGCGCCGCCAGGAGTCCGACGGCTCGTGGGGAGGGATCCAGCCGCCCTGGGTCTACTCGCTGATCGCCCTGCACCTCGGGGGCTACGCGCTCGATCACCCCGTGATGAAGCGCGGTCTGGAGGGAATCGAGCGGTTCATGATCGAGGACCGCGACGACCGTCACGAGGTCGGGGCTCCCGCGGGACCCTCACGCCGCCTGGAAGCGTGCCAGTCGCCGGTCTGGGACACCGCCCTGGCGATGCTCGCGCTGAGCGACGCCGGGCTGGCGGGCGAGCACCCGGCGATGGTCAGGGGCGCCGAGTGGCTGCTCGCCGAGGAGGTCACGGGCAGCGGCGACTGGTCTGTGGCGCGCCCGCAGCTGCGCCCGGGGGGCTGGGCCTTCGAGTTCGCCAACGACAACTACCCCGACGTCGATGACACCGCCGAGGTGGTGCTCGCCCTGCAGCGCGTCGCCCGTGCCGCCCACGCCCATCACGCGGCCAACGCGGCCCAGAACGGCAGCGCCGCCGCGGGAGCGCTGGCGGCGCGCATCGACGGGGCCGTGGGGCGGGCCGTGGAGTGGGTCGAGGGGATGCAGAGCCGCAGCGGCGGCTGGGGCGCCTTCGACGCCGACAACACGCTCACGCTCGCCCGCGATCTGCCGTTCCTGGACTTCGGCGAGGTGATCGACGAGCCGAGCGCCGACGTCACCGCCCACACGGTCGAGATGTTCGCCTTCCTCGGCTTGCACGAGCGCCCCGCGAGCCGCCGCGGGGTGCGCTGGCTGCTTGACAGCCAGGAGCTCGACGGCTCGTGGTTCGGGCGCTGGGGCGTCAACCACGTGTATGGGACCGGAGCCGCCGTGCCCGCGCTGGTGGCGGCCGGCGTCAGCTGCTCGGCGCCGTGCGTCCGCCGCGCCGTGAAGTGGCTCGAGCGCCACCAGAACGAAGACGGCGGCTGGGGCGAGGACCCACGCTCCTACGACGACCCGCGCTGGATCGGCCACGGCCCCAGCACCGCCTCCCAGACAGGGTGGGCGCTGCTCGCGCTGCACGCCGCCGGGGAGCGCTCGCAGGCGGTCGAACGGGGCGTGGAGTGGCTGGTGTCGACCCAGCGCCCAGACGGCAGCTGGCACGAGCCCCAGTACACCGGCACCGGCTTTCCCTCCGACTACTACATCAACTACCACCTCTACCGGCTGACGTTCCCGTTGATGGCCCTGGGCCGGTGCCTGGAGCTCACAAGCGGCGACAGCGAGACCGAGGGCGCGGCCCCCGACCTGACGGCTCTGCGCCAAGAGGGGTGAGGACGACAGCGGACGCGCCGGTCGGCGGCACCCCCGCGGGGGTGCCCGCGGCGGCGGACGTGCTGGCACGTTCGGGTGGGGAGAACTTCCCGGTCGCGAGCTGGGTGCTCGGCCGGCGTGCGCGCTCGGACCTGCTCGCGATCTACGGCTTCGCAAGGCTCGTGGACGAGCTCGGCGACACGCTCGAGGGTGATCGCCTGCAGGCGCTCGATTGGGTCGAGCAGGAGCTCGACAGGGCCTACCACGGTGAGGCTCGCCATCCGATCCTGGTGTCACTGCAGCCGGTGCTGGGGGCACGATCGCTGCCGCGGGAGCCGTTCGCCAGGCTGATCGAGGCCAACCGCGTCGACCAGCGGGTGGCCCGCTATGAGACCTGGGAGCAGCTGCAGGGCTACTGCCGGCTGTCGGCCGACCCGGTGGGCGAGCTGGTGCTGGGGGTCTTTGGGGCCGCCGACCCGTGGCGCGTGCGGCTGTCGGACTCGATCTGCACCGGCCTGCAGCTCGCAGAGCACCTCCAGGACGTGGCCGAGGACCGCGAGCAGGGGCGGATCTACCTGCCGCTGGAGGATCTCGCGCGTTTCGGCGCCGGCGAGCAGGACGTGTTCGCCGACAGCGCCGGCCCTGCCCTTCGCGCCGTGGTCGCCTTCGAGGTGGCCCGCGGCCGCGGCCTGCTGTGGGGCGGGCGGGCGCTCGTGGGAGCTCTGCCGCGGAGGGCCGGCTTGGCCGTGGCGGGCTTCATCGCCGGTGGGCTGGCGGCGCTGGGCGCCGTCGAGCGCGCCGGCCACGACGTGCTCGCCGGTACGCCGCGCGCCGGTCGCGGGCTGTTCCTCGGGACGCTCGCGCGGACGCTCGCCGGGCGGCCCGGCCGACCGCCCACATGAGCGAGCTGTCCGACAGCTACGCGCGCTGCGAGGCGATCACCCGCGAGCAGGCGGCCAACTTCTACTACGGAATCCGCCTGCTGGCCCCCGAGCGCCGCCGTGCCCTCTGCGCGGCCTACGCCTTCGCGCGCCGGATCGACGACATCGGCGACGGCGAGCTCCCCGACGAGCAGAAGCTGGAGCTCCTGCAGCAGGCGGAGGTGCAGCTGCGCGGGCTCGGCGCCGGCGGCGCCGGCCGCGATCCCGTGATGGTCGCGCTGGCAGACGCCAGCGCGCGCTTTCAGATCCCGGCGGGTGCGCTGCAGGAGCTGATCGAGGGTGTACGCATGGACGTGCACGAAACGCGCTATGAGACCTTCGAGGAGCTGGTCGTCTACTGCCGCCGCGTGGCGGGGGCGGTCGGCCGCGTGTGCCTTTCGATCTTCGGCTCGCGGCCGGCCGCCGACGGTGCGCCGAGCGCCGAGGCGCTGGCCGACGAGCTCGGCGTGGCGCTGCAGCTCACGAACATCCTGCGGGACGTCCGCGAGGACGCCGAGAACGGCAGGGTGTACCTGCCCGGCGAGGACCTACGGCGTTTCGGGTTGGGCGACGGGATCCCGCTCGCCGGGCTGCCGGCGCGGCTGGCCACGCTCGCGGCGGCGCCCGCCGGAGCCGGCGCCGAGCGCTCCAGGGGCGAGCTCGATCAGCTGGGCTCGCTGGTGCGCTTCGAGGCCGACCGCGCGCAGCAGTGGTTCGAGCGTGGGATGCAGCTCCTACCGCTGCTGGACCGCCGCAGCGCCGCCTGCGTGCGAGCCATGGCGGGGATCTACCACCGCCTGCTGGAGCGCATCGAAGGCGACCCCGAGCGCGTGCTGCGCGAGCGTGTCTCGCTGTCCACACGCGAGAAGGCGTGGGTGGCCGCCCGCGCGCTGGCCGGAGCGGGCTCGTGAGCGTGGGGCGCGTGACCGTCGTGGGGGGCGGCCTGGCGGGGATCACGGCGGCACTCGAGCTGGCGGACGCGGGCGCCGAGGTGACGCTCGTGGAGGTGCGTCCGCGACTCGGCGGAGCCGCCTACTCGGTGTCCCGCGAGGGCCTCGAGATGGACAACGGGCAGCACGTGTTCCTGCGCTGCTGCGACGCCTACCGGTCGCTGCTGGCACGCCTCGGCAGCGACTCGCTGGTCAGGGTCCAGCCGCGCCTGGAGATCCCGGTCCTGGCACCCGGCCGCGAGCCCTACATGCTGCGACGGGGCTCACTGGCGCCGCCGCTGCATCTCGCCGGCGGGCTCGCCCGCTACCGCCACCTGCCGCTGCGCGAGCGCCTCGGGGCGGCACGGGCTGCGTTCGCGCTGATGCGCCTCTCGCCCGCCCGCGCGCACGCGCTCGAGGGACTCACGCTGGGTGAGTGGCTGGCCCGCCACGGCCAGAGCCCACGCGCGATCGCGTCCCTGTGGGACCTCATCGCCTTGCCGACTCTGAACCTGCCCGCCCGCGAGGCGTCGCTGGAGCTGGGCGCGTTCGTGTTCCAGACCGGCCTCCTGCAGAGCGCCGGGGCGGGGGATATCGGCTTCCACGAGCACACCCTGGCCGACACCCTCGGCCGTCCCGCCGAGCGGGCCCTGGCCGACGCCGGGGTGCGGGTGCTGCTCGGCTGGCGCGCGCGGGGGTTGGCGCGGACCGCGGGCGGCTTCGAGCTGCTGGGAGGCAGCGGCCGCGAGGGCGCAGAGGGGGAGGGGGAGGGGGAGGGCCTGAGCGCCGAGGCGGTAGTGGTGGCGCTACCCCACGAGCGGGCCGCCGCGCTGCTGGAGCCGCTGCTGGGGGCCCGCGTGGACCCGTGGCGGAGCCTGGGCAGCTCGCCGATCGTCAACCTGCACCTGCTGTATGACCGCCGGGTGCTGGACGAGCCCTTCGCGGCAGGGGTCCAGACGCCCGTCCAGTACATCTTCGATCGCACCCGCGCGGGGGGCGCGCCGGCCGGCCACCAGTACCTGGCCGTGTCCCTGTCCGGTGCCGCCCGCGAGATGAAGATGAGCGTCGATCAGATCCGCGAGCTGTACGTCCCCGCCCTGCGGGCCCTGCTGCCGCGCACGCGCGAGGCCCGCCTCGAGCTGTTCCTCGTCACCCGCGAGCACGCGGCCACCTTCAGGGCCGGCCCCGGCAGCGGCTCGCTGCGCCCGCCGGCGGGGATGGCGCTGCCGGGCCTTGCCCTGGCCGGGACCTGGACCGACACCGGCTGGCCGGCCACGCTCGAGAGCGCGGTCCTCAGCGGCCACGCCGCGGCAGGGGCTCTGTTGGCCGACCTCGAGGGTCGCGCGGCCGAGCCCGCGACGGCACTGGCGCGCGGATGAGCGCGGCGGCGGGGCCCGAGGGCAGCACCACGCCCGGCGCCGAGGTGCCCGTCGGCGCGGCCGGCGTGGGCGAGGCCGTGCTGGCGACGCCCCTGCGGCTGGAGGCGCTGCTCGTGGCCAGCGGCGCCCGCGGGCGGGTGGTGCGGCGCACCGGGATGGGTCCCGACCGCGCCCGTGCGGCCGCCCGCGGGCTGTCGCTGCAGACGGCGGGGTCGCTGGTCGTGGTCGGATTCTGCGGGGGCCTGGACGCCGTCTCGGTGCCGGGCGAAGTGATCGTCGCCGACGAGGTCTACGCGGCGGGCGACGAAGGGCACGCCGAGGGGGTGGTGGGCTGCGCGCTGCGTGACGAGCTGGTGATGCGCCTCACGGGCCGGGGCCTGAAGGTGCGCTGCGGTCCCATCGTGTGCGTGTCACGTCTGGCCCTGGGTGAGCGCCGCGCGGAGCTGCACGCGGGCGGTGCGATCGCGGTCGACATGGAGTCGGTGTGGCTGGCCGGCGACGCCGGCAGGCGCCCCTTCGGGGTCGTCAGGGTGGTGCTCGACAGCCCCTCCCACGAGCTGCTGCGGCCCGGGGCGATCTTCGGGGCCCTGCGGGCCGCGCGGGCCCTGCGAACCGTCTCCGCCGCCCTTAATGACATGGTCCAGGGCGGATAAGGTGCGGCGCAAGTGGCTGTGAAACTAAGACAGAGCGTGCGGATGGGTGCCTACCTGGCACGCCAGAGGCTCGCCAAACGCGAGCGCTTCCCGCTGATCGTGGAGCTCGAGCCCCTGTTCCAGTGCAACCTCGCCTGCTCGGGCTGCGGCAAGATCCAGCACCCCGAGCCCGTCCTGCGCCGCCGGATGCCGGTCGAGCAGGCGGTCGGGGCGGTGTTGGAAAGCGGCGCTCCGATGGTCTCGATCGCCGGCGGCGAGCCGCTGATCCACCCCGAGATACACGAGATCGCGGGCGAGCTCGTGAGGCGCCGCAAGTTCGTCTACCTCTGCACCAACGCCCTGCTGCTGGAGCGCAAGCTCGAGAACTTCAAGCCGAGTCCCTACTTCGCCTGGGCGATCCACATGGACGGGCTGCAGGAGCGCCACGACGCCTCGGTCGAGCGTGAGGGCGTGTTCGAGAAGGCGGTGAGCGCGATCAGGGCCGCCAAGGAGGCGGGCTTCCGGGTGACCACCAACACGACCTTCTTCACCCACGACTCGCCCAAAACCGTGCGTGAGGTGCTCGACTTCCTCAACGACGACCTCGAAGTCGACGAGATGATGATCTCGCCCGCCTACGCCTACGAGAAAGCCCCCGACCAGGAGCATTTCCTCGGCGTCGAACAGACCCACGCGCTCTTCAGCGAGGCCTTCGCGGACGGCCGGCGCAAGCGCTGGCGGCTCAACCACAGCCCCCTGTTCCTCGACTTCCTCGAGGGCAAGGCGGACTTCGGCTGCACGGCCTGGGGGATTCCCAGCTACTCGCTGTTCGGATGGCAGCGTCCCTGCTACCTGATGGCCGACGGCTACACCGAGACCTACCGCGAGCTCATCGACACGACCGACTGGGACGCCTACGGACGGGGCCGCGACCCGCGCTGCGAGAACTGCATGGCGCACTGCGGCTACGAGCCCACGGCAGTGCTGCAGACGACCCACTCGCTGCGCCAGTCACTGCGCGCGCTCGTCGGCTGAGGCGCGTCCGTCGGCCGAGGCCGGCTCCTCGCCCGCCGCACGCTCCTCGCCTGAGGCGAGCTGGTCGGCTGATGCCTGCTCGGCCGGCTCCCCCGCCGGCGTGCCGTCGCCGGGCGGGGCCGCGTCGGTTGCGCCCGTGGCCGAGCTGCGGATGTCCTGCCAGCGCAGCCCCTCGCCGAGCAGCGCCGGGACGCCGAGGGCCAGGGCGGTGGTGACCTCGACGGCCTGCAGGATGATCCCGTAGGCGAGGCCCGCGCCCGTGCCGACCCCGTAGGCCGCCAGCACCACCAGGCAGGCTGCCTGGAAGACGCCGACGTTCGAGGGGGTGGCCGGGAGCACGGCGCTGACGTTGACGGCCAGCAGCACCGCGGCGGCGGTCACCAAGGTGGCCTGCGACTGCAGCCCGAGGGCCAGCACGATCATGTAGCAGGCCAGCCACTGCAGCGCCCAGGCGGCGAGCTGGGCGACCACGGCGCCGACTCCGTGGCGGGGACGGGCGAACACGTACAGTCCCTGGCGGGCCAGGCGCAGCGCGCGCTCGAGGGCGCCGGCGACACGCCGCAGGCGCTCCCAGCTGGAGCGCTGGGCGAACGCCAGCAGGCGGGGGCCGAAGACGACGATCGTCGCGACCGCGACCGGCACGGCCACCGCCGTGATCACGCCCGCCGCCTTGCCGTTCAGCAACGGGGCGCCCGAGAAGGTGACGGCCGCCAGGATCGCCAGGGCGAGCAGGTTGATCAGCGTCTGTGAGAAGACCGTCCCCGCGACGACGGCGAGCATGCGCGCCCGCGGGCCCTCGATATGGCGCGTGATCACGACCACGCGGGTCGGCTCGCCGATGCGGCCGGGGAAGACCGCGGAGGCCATCACGCCGATCATCGTCGCCCGCACCACTGGGGGCCAGCGGATCACGCTGTCCGGGAGGGCTGCCCGCAGCACCTGTTGCCAGGAGACCGAGCGCAGCACCAGCGAGAGGGCCATCAACAGCAGCGACAACGCGATCCAGCCGGGGCTGGCTGTGATCAGCGCGTGGCCGGCACGACTGAGGTTCAGCCGCGAGAGCGCGAACGCGACCAGGGCCGCGAGCGCGACCGCCAGCAGCGCGATCCCGAGCTTGCGGCGGTGGCGGCGGGGTCCCTCCGTTTGTGGGTCCGCGCCGCTGGCCATCGGGCGGGGTCTAGCACGTCACGGCGCCGGGGGCGGGAACGGCTCGGCCCAGTCCTCGTGCTGCACGGCGGCTCCGTTGCAGACGTAGGCGATCACGTGGTAGTAGCCGCAGGTCACGATCAGCTCCAGCACCTGGTCCTGCTCGAACAGCGAGCCGAGCTTCTGCCACAGCCGATCGCCGATCGTGCTCGTGTGGTGCAGCTCGTCGGCGAGCGCGAGGACCGCCGCCTCACGTTCGTCCCAGCAGCCGTCGTCGGGACCGCCGTGGACGGTCGAGCGCAGCTGCTCGTCGTTGAGACCGAGCGGGCGGGCGAAGGCGACGGCGTGCACGCCCCACTCGTAGGCCGCGCCGGTGAGGGCGCAGGTGCGGGCGATCGCGACCTCCCGCAGGCGGGGCTCCACGAGCGCGTGCGACCCGAGGATTCCGGCGCCGAGCGGGCGCATGCGGCTGGCAAGCTGTTCGTGCACGGCGAGCGTCCGGAAGAGGCGCAACGGCTCGACGCCCGAGCCGGGCGGCATCCACTTGGAGAGCATCGTCGCGACGTCCTGCGAGTAGGGCTCCTGCACGGGCTGTATGCGGGCTGCTTGGCTCATCTAGACTCCGATCCTCGTTGCTTTTGTTTTCGCAGCATATCCGCTTTTGCTTCGATTTACGAAGCAGGCGGCCTTGAGCCCGGAACGGGCCCCGAAGCCGGGGACTCCGGTACGCGGATCGGCCAGCGGCCGCCCCGTGATGGCGCTGCTCGACCTGCTCGGACGGCGCTGGGCGCTGCGCGTGATCTGGGAACTGAGGGACGCGCCGCTGGCGTTCCGGGTGTTGCAGGAGCGCTGCGCGGGGATGTCATCGAGCGTGCTCAGCCAGCGCCTGCGGGAGCTTCGCGAGGCGGGGATCGTGACGCTCGCCGACGAGGGCTACGTGCTGAGCGACGACGGTCGCGAGCTGCTGGAGCTGCTGGGGCCGCTGCACGGCTGGGCGCAGCGTTGGGCCGGACGTGGCGCCGGCGGGCGCCAGGGCCCGGAGGCTAGGACTCGAGCAGCAGGGTCACAGGCCCGTCGTTGACCAGAGCGACCTGCATATAGGCGCCGAAGACCCCGCGGCGGGCCGCGGTGAGTTCGCAGAAGAGCTCATACAGGGGCTCGGCCCGCTCGCCGGGAGCGGCCCCGACAAAGCTCGGACGGTTGCCCCGACGGGTGTCCCCGTACAGCGTGAACTGGCTCACGCAGAGGATCTCGCGCTCGCCCAGCGGCTCGTTCATGCGACCCTCGGCGTCGGGGAAGATGCGCAGCGCGGCCACCTTCCTGGCCAGCCGCTCGGCGGCCCGCTCGTCGTCCTCGACGGAGACGCCGAGCAGCACCAGCAGCCCGTCGCCGATCGCGCCGACCGTCTCGCCGTCGACGCTCACGGACGCCTCGCTGACCCTCTGGACGAGCGCCCGCAAGGTGCTCAGGCGGTCGCGGTCTCGGCCGTCCGGGGAGCCCTCTCGGCGGGCAGGCTGACGAGGAACTCCGCGCCCCCTCCGCTTGCCTGGCGGGCCCTGATCGAGCCGCCGTGGGCCTCCACCACCGCGCGGGTGATCGCCAGCCCGAGGCCGGCGCCGCCGCGGCCGCGCTCGCGCCCTGGATCGGCTCGCCAGAAGCGCTCGAACAACTGCTCGGGCGAATCGGTCGGCAGGCCCGGGCCATGGTCGCGCACCGACAGCGTGACGGCACCGTCGTGCTCGCTCACGGACACCTCGACGGGGCTGTCGGCGGGCGTGTGGGTGAGCGCGTTGCGCAACAGGTTGGCGAGCACCTGGCGCAGCTGCAGCGGGTCGCCGAGGACGCACGCGGCGGGGTCCGCCTCGAGCGTGATCGTCCGCTCCGGCGCCACCGCCCGCGCGTCGGCCACGGCATCGCTCGCGAGCTTCGCGAGCCGGACCGGCTCGTGCTCGTACTCGGGTGGGCGGTCCAGGCGGGCGAGCGCGAGCAGATCCTCGACCAGCACCCCCATCCGCGCGGCCTCTTCCTCGATCCGGCGCATCGCGTTCTCGGTGGCGGCGGGGTCCGCGGTGGCGCCCATCCGGAACAGCTCGGCGTAGCCCCGGATCGAGGCCAGCGGGGTGCGCAGCTCGTGCGAGGCGTCGGCCAGGAAGCGGCGCAGCCGGGCCTCGCTCGCCTCGCGCTGCTGGAAGGCCTCCTCGAGGCGATCGAGCATCGCGTTCAGGGCCAGCCCGAGGCGGCCGACCTCGGTGGACTCATTGGCCGGGCTGACGCGGTGGGACAGGTCGCCGGCGGCGATCTTGCCCGCGGTCGCCTCCATCCGGTCCAGGGGACGCAGGCCGAGACGCACGACCAGCGAACCGACGATCGCGAGCGCCAGCAGCACGGCTGCGATCACGAGCGCCTCGACCAGCAGCAGGTGGTGGAGGGTCTGCTGGACTTCGCTGGTGGGGACGGCGGCGATCGTCAGCCCGCCGGTGTCGACGTCACGGCTGGCGAAGACGCGGTACTGGGGTCCGGAGGAGCCGACCGAGCCGACGGTGAAGAGCCTGCCGACGGGGACGTGGGCCGGGAGCTTGGGAGCTGCAGGGGTGCGTTGCCCGAAGGTGATGAAGACGTGCCGCAGCACCTTGCCGGAGGCGTCGCGCAGCTCGCCGTAGGTACCCGGCTGCAGGTTCCGCGGCCCGCCCGCGCCGCCGCCGCGCGGGCCGCCGGGCCCGCCGCCGGCTCCGGGAGAGATCACCGGGGGCCCGAAGGCGCCGCTGCCGCTGGGGCTCCCCGGTGCGCCGAAGCGCCCGCCGAGTGATCCCCCCTGGGCGGAGCGGCTGAGCGTTCCATGGATCAGCGGCACCGCGAAGCGCACCTGCTGATCCAGGCGCCCCTCCAGGAAGGAGCGCTGCTCGGTGTAGGTGACCGCGGCGAGCGCCAGCAGGCCCGCTCCCGCCAGCACCAGCAGGCTGGCCAGGATGCGGGCGCGGAGCGATGACATCAGGGTCTGGGGGCCTGGAGCGCGTATCCGACGCCGCGAACGGTCCGGATCAGCGAGGGTCCGTCGGCGTCGAGCTTCTTGCGCAGATAGCTGACATACGTCTCCAGCACCCGGCCGTCGCCGCCGAAGTCGTAGTTCCAGACGTGGTCGAGCAGCTGCGCGCGGGTCAGCACGCGGCGGGGGTTCAGCATCAGGTAACGCAGCAGCCGGTATTCGGTGGCCGTCAGCGAGATCTGCCGTGCGCCGCGCGTCACCTCGCGAGACTCCTCGTCCATCTCGAGGTCCTCGAACACGAGCCTGCCCGTCTCGGGCGCGGCCTGGCCGCTGCGCCTGAGGATCGTGCGGATGCGGGCCACGAGCTCCTCGAGGCTGAACGGCTTGGTCATGTAGTCGTCACCGCCACCGCTGAGCCCCCGGACCTTGTCGTCGGTGGTGTCGCGGGCGGTGAGGAAGATGATCGGTACCCCGGCCCGCTGGGCCCCGAGGCGCCGCGCCACCTCGAAGCCCTCCATGTCGGGCAGCATCACGTCGAGGATCATGAGGTGGGGTTTGAAGCGGGTGACCGCCGACAGCGCCCCCTGCCCGGTGGCGGCCTGCTCGACCGAGAAGCCCTGGAAGCGCAGCGCCATCGTGATCACCTCGACGATGTTCTCCTCGTCGTCCACCACCAGGATGCGCTGGCCGGTGTCCTGGGAGGGGGTGCCGCCCCCGGCCGGGGAGTCGGTGGTCGCGCTGCTTGCGCCGCTGGATGTCTCGGTCGTGCTCACTTGGTCCTCCCGCGTTGCAGCTGTTGGCCTGCTCACAGACTCGGGGGTCGGGATGAGCGTAGCCTCTGCGGTTGCTGGGAACTTCCTGAGCGCGGGGCGCGGACTGTGTCGCACCCGGCCGGGCGCCGGGCCGGGCCGGCACCACACCAGCGCGGCGTAACATGTGACTCGCCCGTGCCGGTCCGTCCGCTCAGAGCGATGATCGCCTGCCTGGTGCTGTTGGCCGGGCTGTCCGCCGCGAGCGCCGCCGCTGCCTCGGGGATCGCCGCCGAGGAGCCCACGCACTGGACTCCGCCGGCCCAGCTGACCTGGTACTGGCAGCTCCAGGGCAAGGTCTCAAACACCCAGCCCGTGGCCGCCTACGACATCGACGGCTTCGAAACGAGCGCCGAACAGGTGAGCGCGCTGCACGCCCTCGGCAAGCACGTGATCTGCTACATCGACGTCGGCACGGCCGAGAACTTCCGCCCCGACTACGGCTCGTTCCCGGCCTCGGTGCTGGGTCAGAAGAACGGCTGGCCCGGGGAGCGATGGATCGACATACGCCAGCTCGGAGTGGTCGAGCCGATCATGGTCCGGCGCTTTGAAATGTGCCGCGAAAAGGGCTTCGACGCGGTCGAGCCCGACAACATCGAAGCCTTCGAAAACAAGAGCGGCTTTCCGATCACGCGAACCGAGCAGCTGACCTACAACGAGTGGGTGGCCGAAGAGGTGCACTCGCTGGGGATGGCGGTGCTGCAGAAGAACGACCCGCAGCAGACGCCGGAACTGGAGGGCTACTTCGACGGCGCCCTGACCGAGCAGTGCAACCAGTACCACGAATGTGAAGCCTTCGCTCCCTACATCGCCGCCGGCAAGCCGGTGCTGAACGCCGAGTACCACGTCGCCACGAAGAGGTTCTGCTCCGCCGATGAGTCCCGCGGCTTCATGGGCGCGCGCTTCGCGCTCGCGCTGAAGGGGAAGAAGTTCCAGCCCTGCTGGTAGGGCCGGCGGTCACGCTGCTCGCCGTGGTCGCGGCCGGCGGCGGACTGGCGTACTCGCACGCCAGCGGGTCGGCCGTGCAGACCCAGCCGCCGGCCGGCAGCTGTCACGAGCGCGGAAGCGGGCTGTTCGCGACGCCCGATCCACGCTGCACTCCCGGAGCCCTGAACCCGGCGGTCACCCAGCACACGATCGACTCTACGATCTGCTCTGCCGGCTGGACCGCGACCGTGCGTCCACCGGAGTCGGTGAGCGAGCCCGAGAAGCTGGCCAATATGCGCTCCTACGGGATCTCCAAGGGCGCCTCCGGATACGAGTACGACCACCTCGTGCCGCTCGAGCTCGGCGGGGCCGTGAACGATCCGCGCAACCTCTGGCCGGAGCCCGACTATCCAGCCGGCCGGGGCTTCTACCTGAATCCGAAGGATCATCTCGAGCGGGCACTCAACCGGCTCGTGTGCCGGGGGCAGATGACGCTTGCCCGTGCGCAGCTGCTGATCGCCCGCGAATGGGTCGCCGCCTACCGCCAATACGGCTAGGAGGGCGCTCCCGGGCGGGCGCTCCTGCGTCTGGAATGCTGCCCCGATGGATCCCGCGCAGATAGCCCCGGGCCTGTTTCGCTGGGAGGCGGCTCACCCGGCCTGGACCGCGGATGAGGACTGGCCGCGGATGGTCGGATGCGTCCTGTACGAGCTCGGGGAGCGGGCGGTGCTGATCGACCCGCTGATCCCGAGCGAAGGTCGCGAGGAGTTCCTGGCGTGGCTGGACGGTCGTGTGGAGGGCCGCCAGGTGAGCATCCTCACGACGATTCGCTGGCATCGCCGCGACCGCGGCGAGCTGGCCAGGCGCTACGTGCCTGGAGGCTCGCAGGACGCCGACGCGTCGACCGGCTCGCGGGCCCCGAACAAGATCCCCGAGGGCGTCAGCGCCCGCCGGCTGAAGGGTGCAGGGGAGATCGTGTTCTGGCTGCCCGGGGCGGGCGCACTGGTGCCGGGAGACAGTCTGCTCGGGGCGGGGGAGGGGCGCCTGGAGGTGTGCCCGGAGAGCTGGCTCGAGGACGTCGAGATTGACCGGCGCGGCCTGGCCGCGCTGCTCGCGGCTCTGCTCGAGCTCCCGCTCGAACGGGTCGTCGTCTCTCACGGTGAGCCGGTTCTGCAGGATGCCCGGCGGGCCCTTGCGCTCGCCGTCGAGGAGGCCGAAGCGGGACGTCCGGTCAGACCCGCCACCTGAGGCGGGAAGGATCCGGCCGCGGGCGGAGTCCGAATATGACGTGGGCCCACGAGCACGCTACCTGCCGCTCGTCGCCGTGTTCGGCGCGGCCCTCGGGGGGCTGCCGGCGCTTGCCACCAGCGCCGGCAGCCCTCCAATTGTCAACGGGCTGGAAACGAAGCACTGGTCGCCCTCCGAAGTGACGATCGGAGCCGGCGGGAGCGTGATCTTCAAGAACGCCTCCACCACGCTGGAACACAGCCTCAAATTCCTGTCGGGACCGGCGAAACCGGTTTGCACGGGCGTTCCTGAAAGTGGGAAGACCAACTGGGAAGGCAGCTGCAGCTTCTCCGCCGCCGGCACCTACATGTTCTTCTGCACGGTCCACGCGGGCATGACGGGCACGGTGGTCGTCACACCGGCCGGGACGACCACCACGACCACCACGAGCGGGACGACCACCACCACGACCGGGACCACCACCGGGACGACCCCTACGACGACCGACAAACACACCAGCACCGGCCCGAGCACCACCCCCGGCTCCCTGGGAAGCGGCGCCAACCCGCAGGGTGGCTCGGGCTCCCCTGGCTCCCCGGGCGCCGGAGGGCTGTCGGGGGGCGCCCGCCTGTCGCTGTCGGGAGCGGCGGTCGCGGTTGCCGCGGTCCAACACGGCAAGGGCGTCCACGGGACGGTGCTCGTGCCCTCCGGCGGCTCGCGGCTGGTGATCCGGTTGCTCGCCGCCGCAGGTCAGGTCTCGACGTCCGGCTCCGCGACGCCGGTGGGCAGCCTCTCCCGCTCTCACCTCCACGCGGGCAGGGTGTCCTTCACGGTCGCCATCAGCGCGCGCGCCCAGCGCGCCCTGCACCGCCACCACCGCCTGAAGCTGCTCGTGCGCCTGACGTTGAGCGCCCCGGGCGCAGGCTCGGCCCACCGCAGCCTGACGATCCAGCTGCGCGCCGGTTAGGCCCAGGCGGCGAGGTGCAGGAGCGTCCCGGGGGCGAGCCCGCGGGACGCGAGGATGCACGTGTGACCGTTGCGGCGCCAGGTCACGACCGTCGCTCCCTGGTCGCTGAGCACGTAGTAGCGGACGCCGTGCTGCTCCACGGTCGGGGCCTTCGGCAACGGCAGGGGGTCTCCGGACAGGATCGTGTAGCCGACCCTGGCGGTACCGCCCGAGGCGCTCGGGCCGGTGTAGAAGACCGTGCTCGCCGAGCGGCCGGCGAACGTGTCGCTGCGGGCTCCGCTGGTGCTCCACCCGAGGTCGTGGCGCCAGTAGGGGAAGGAGATCCCATCGACGCGTCGCTGCAGCGCCGCACGCCGGTCGGTGCTCTCAGGGGGCGAGGGCTGGGTCGGCTGATCCAGCGCCAGCGTTGCCGCCTGGTTGACGCTCGGGGTGCTCGAGGAGCCGCCCGAAAGGAGCACGGCCGCTACCGCGACCACCGCGACGGCCATCGCAACCGCCGGCGCGAGCCGCCACGAGCGGCGGGCGCGCGGTCGCGCGGCCGGTTCTGCGGCGAGCAGCGACTGGACGCTCGCGTGCAACGCGGCCGGCGCCTGCTCGGCGTCCAGCCGGCTCATCAGCGAGAGGGCCTGGCGCTGCAGCTCGAGCTCGCCGGCGAGCTCGGGGGAGGCCTCGAGCTGCGCCGCCAGCTCGGAGCGCTCGGACTCGGGCAGGGTGCCGTCAGCCTCTCGGGCGATCTGTGCCTCTGTTTTTTTGCGTCTCATGATCATGGTCCTTCGGTTGTAAAGACTCCCGAAGACCCCTTCGCATTCCCGCTCTCGGATGTCGGTCCACTTTCTGGCTGCGACGGGCCGCGCTGCCGCGGAGCCTGCTCGGGCTGTTTCGTGGCCGGTGCGCCCTCGCCGAGGTCGCGCGCGATCCGCTGGCGGGCGCGGAACACGCGCGTGGCGATCGTCGCCTCTCGCGTGCGCAGGGCCCGCCCCGCCTCACGATAGGAGAGCCCCAGGACGTCGACGGCCACCAGCGCGAGGCGGTGATCCTCCGACAGGGCGGCGATGCGGGATATCACCTCGCGGGTCTCGACCGCCTGCTCGGGGCGGGCGCCCGTACGTGGGTCCACCGGTTCCACGTCGTCGAGCTCGCTGCCGGAGATCTGCGGCCGGCGCGACGCCGTGCGCCGCTGCGTCAGAAAGGTGTTGCGCAGCACCCGCAGCAGGTACGCGAGCTCGTCCTGGCCGTGCAGGACCCGGGGGCGGGCCAGGACGCGTGCAAAGGTCTCCTGGACGAGGTCCTGGGCATCCTCGCGAGAGCCCGTGAGGGCCCACGCGGCCCGGAACAGGCGGTCGGTGTGTTGAGGCAGCGATGCTGGGTCCAGCGACGGCATCAGACCCCCACTGTGAGTGCTCGCGGCGAGCACATGACGGATGGACTGTAGCTGGCGGGTGCCCGGCGCACCGCAGGATGCGGCTGGCTGAAAGGTTGCGCAGCGGCCGGAGTCCTAGTGGAAAGATGATCGAGCGAGAGGCTCCCGGCCACTTTCCACGAGACGAGCCCGGAAGGAGACCCATGTCCCCCACAAGCAAGCGCGCCACACGCGCCCGCACCGCCAGGCGGGCGGCGCTCGCGCTGGCGGCCTGTGGTGCGATCGCGGCGCCTGCGGCCGCTCTGGCCAGCAGCGGCCACGTTGCCCGTACGCACGTCGTCACGCTCCAGAACCTGCGCTTTCATCCCTCCACCCTGAACGTGAACGCGGGGGACAGCGTCACCTGGGAGTGGCGCGACGGCGGCATCGAACACAACGTCACGGCAGCCCACTTCCACTCGCGCACCCAGTCGCACGGGTCTTTCACGGTCCGCTTCACGCACAAAGGCAGCTTCTCGTATCGCTGCACGATCCACGTCTCCGAAGGGATGGTGGGCAAGGTCGTGGTCCACTAGCACCAGCTCGAGCGCCGGCGGCGGGCGCGGAGCGGGGCCGCCTACGCGCCGCTCACTGCCGCCACACCCCTCCCGTCCAGATCGTGGGCTCGCCGAACACGCCGACGATGTAGAAGCCCGGACCGATGACCTCCCATTCGCCTCCGTCGTTGGCGGACACGATCACGCTGCGCCCGCTCCAGGTCTCGATCTGGAGCTCGGAGGTGGGCCACACGGTGGCGTAGTCGATGACGTCGCCGGTGAGCGTTCGCAGGGGCGAGAGCAGCGGCATCAGCTCACGCGGCCCGAGGTACACCACACCGTGCCCGGCCGGCTCGCTGTGCGGCCGGTCCTCGAGGCTGATCTCGCGCTGGGCGCCGTGCTCATCGGAGAAGGCGAACGGCAGGTTCAGCTGCACCTTCAGCTGCCTGCGGGTGCGTGGATCGCGTGCCACCAGAACGGCCGGAAGGCTCAGGTCGAGTTCCTCGACCACGTACCCGCCGACAGGCAGTGACCAGGGGCCAGGACCAGAGAAATCCGGCACACCCGCCATAGGACGACTGTAGCCCGCGAGGGGCGCCCCGCCGGCGCTATCGATCAGAGGGCTGCGATGTGCTTGACCTCGTCCATGTAGCGGTTGGCGGCCTTCACCGCAGCATCGGGATCGTCCCCGTGGCGGCGGGCGTCGATGTAGGCGGAATACCAGTCCCACCAGTTGTGCTGCTGGTGGGTCTTTTCGTAGTGCTCGTGGTGCTCGGAGGTCTCGTGCAGCAGCTCGGCCAGGCCTTCGACGCCGCCGGTCGCGTCCGCCGTCCACTCGCGGCCCGGGTGCCGCTGTTTGATCTCCTGGAGCACCCACCCGTTGCCGTCCGGGTCCTCGAATGTCGCCCACGACACATAGGAGCGGCCCTCGGGGTCGCGGCCGGCCTCGCGGGGCCCTCCGAAGATGTGGCGGAAGCCCGCGCCCGGGCCGTGGAAGACCTCGCTCACCGTGGCGCCGTGCGCCAGCAGCTCGGCACGCGCGGCGTTGACGTCGTCGACGACGAGCAGGAGCGTGTCGATCGAGCCGGGAGCGGCCGAGGTGACGCCCTCGCCGAACAGGATCGACGTGGCTGAGCAGGTGGGCGTGACCTGCACCAGGCGGAAGCCATCCACGGGGGACAGGTCGGCGTCGAGGCGCCAGCCGAGGCCCGTGTAGAACTGCTTGGCGCGCTCGGCGTCGGCTACCGGCAGGACGACCATCTCGAGGCCCATGTGGACTCCCCTCGGGCCGCCGGATCCGCGTGCCGCTGTCTGGTCGCTCACGGCGGTGCTGCTCATCGTGGCCTCCATTCGGTTGGGGGTCCGATCAGTGTCCCGCTTTTGCGCGGTCGGGGACGGCTCTTATTCGGCGTAGGTGAAGGCGGACCCCACACGGGCATCTTTGGGGCTGCCGATCAGCGCCGTGCCGCCGTCGTCCGACAGCGCCACGCTGCGGGCGAAATCACCGTGCTTGGTCTCGGTGGCTCCGGTCAGGGGGGCGACCTGGGGTGTCCACGCCCCTTCCTGGAGATTGAACACATACGCCGCGCCGCCGGCTCCCACGTGCGCCTTCGGCGCGCCGATGAGAGCGGTTTTGCCGTCTCCCGAGAGCGCCACGTCGCGGCCGAGCTCGGGGTGTCCCTTGGTGGCGGTGACCTTGAGCTCCGCCGACTCGCCCCAGCCTTCTCCGTCGAAGCTGAAGACCCATGCCGCGCCCTGGTCGCTGCTGTCCGTCGGTCCCCCGATCAGAGCGCTCGCGGCGCTGTCCGACACGGAGACGCTGCGCCCGAATTCCGCCGCTCCCACCTCACCGGTCGCGGTCAGCTTCCCGTCCGGGGAAGACCATTCGTCACCTGAGCGGGCGAAGAACCAGATCGCCCCGACGGAGCCGTTGTCGGCGGGGCCGCCGATCAGGGCCGTGTCGCCGTTGCCCGACAGCGAGACGTCGCCCCCGAACTGGGATGCCCCCGTCTCCCCGGCACCCGTCAGCTTGGGCCCCTGCTGGGTCCAATTTTCACCCGAGCGCACGAACACCCACGCCGCGCCCACGTCGTTGTTGTCGGCGTAGCCGCCCATCAGGGCGGTCTGCCCGTCGGAGGAGATGGCAACCCGGCGCCCGAAGTCGGCGTGTCCGAGCTCTTCGCCGCCGGTGAGCCGCGCCCGCTGGGTCCACGTTTCACCGGAACGGGTGAACACGTACGCGGCGCCCTCGCCCTTGCCGTCTTTGGGGCTCCCGATGAGCGCCGTGTCGCCGTCTTCGGAGAGCGCCACGCTGACGCCGAAGAAGCCGTGTCCGACCTCGCCGGTGGCTGTGATCTTCCCGCCCTGAGGGACCCAGGTTTCGCCGGAGCGGACGTACACCCACGCGGCGCCGGCGCTGTTTTTGTCCTGGGGTCCCCCGACGATCGCGGTCGAGCCGTCCCCCGAGAGGGCGACGGCGTAGCCGAAGGCCCCCTTCTTTACCTCGCCGCCACCGGTTAGCTTCGAGCCCTGTTCGGTCAGCGCCGCCATCTTCGACCCGGCGGACCTGCTCGGTCCACCCGCGTTCGCAGTCGCCGTGGCGGTTGCGAGGATCGCCACCGCCACGGCGGTCGCCCGCAATCCGTGGCCCGGAACCGCCCTTACGACGCCACGCGTCCAGCTCCCTGCGCCCATGCCCTCAGCCTTCCTCGTCCCCTGCTCCCGGCGCCCCAACGGTCGGGAGGAGGCGCAGAATAGCCCCTTCCTCGTGGCGACGTCGGGGCGGGCGAGCCGGCCGATGTTTCGTGGGTGCCGGGGTCCGGTGCGCTCGCGGCTAAGAGGGGCCGTCCCGAAAGGGACGACATGCGCGTCGTCCCTTTGTCCAGACACGGGGCGTGCCGGTCAACATCACAACGCCGCGCCCCGATGGGCACGTAAACCAACTGAAAAGGGCAAACCCGCCGCGAGCCGGGGACGCAAAGCTAGAGGTCTCCCAAGCAGGGGAGATAGCTCGGCCGCCAGTGCACACCCGGAAGGTGAGTACTAGATGATGAAGTGCCTTTTCAGACGTGCAGCCCGCTACACACTTGGCGCGGGGCTCCTGATCGGAGCCTACGGGGCAATCCCGGCGCAGGCAGCGGTCAACACCTCGCAGTGCGGCGCATCCGAATTCTCCCAGCCGTTCCTCTACACGGGAGACAGCAACTTCTACACGCTGCCAGGCGGAGAGAGCTACGACAACTTCGGAGGCCAGGGGTGGCAGCTGAGCGGTGGCGCCCAGATCGTCAGCCAAACCCTGTCCGACGGCAGCACCGGCAACGTGCTCGACCTGCCGAGCGGCTCGAAGGCCGTGAGCCCGGTCCTCTGCGTGACATCCGCATACCCGACGGCCCGCGGGATCGTGCGCGACGTAAAAGGCTCCGAGGGTGTCTCCTTCTACGTCGAATACGAAGGAACGAACACCTGGGGCAACCCCAAGAACACCGGGCAGATCCACGGCAACAGCACCACGTGGACCCCTGTGACGCCCGTCAACCTGCAGCCCAGCAACGCTTCCGGCTGGCAACCGATGCGGATCACGCTGGTTCCCGGCGGCAAGACCAGCGACTTTCAGGTCTACAACCTCTATGCCGATCCGCGCATGAGGTAGCCCGTAGGATGCCAAACTCAGTCCGCGCCAGGGGACTGAGTTTCGCCAATCCTCGGCGTCAAAGATCCTTCGGCGGATCCCTTGCCGAGCAGTGTCTGCGGCGCTGCGTGCCTGCCGCGCATCGTGACCGTCACCTCAGCCGAGCAGCTCAGAATGCTGGCTGGAGGTGGGGCGTGGCATCGCCGCAGTATCCACCAGCCGCGCCAGCACCACAAAGGCTCCCCGGCGCAGCCGCGTGCAAGGGGGGTAGCACGACGACTGCTCTGCGGGCCGTAAAGACCGCGGACCGGGGAGCCGAGCTCCACGCTAGGAACGGGCGATCATCGCCGGGTAAAGGGCGAGGGGGACGCCGCGCAGCAGTCCGTGCGGTCGAAGCTCAGCCCGGGAGGGATTTGGGCCGAGCATGTCGCAGGCGCCCCCCTCGAGGATCACAGTAACGATCGTGTCGGGCGGCTGTTGGCACGGTCGCGCGCCTTAGAATCCCGGGCGTGACTCAGGGGGGACGGATGCTCGCGCTCGTGGCCTGCTGCGCCGTCATCACCGCGTGCGGGAGTGGCGGCGCGAAGAGCGCCTCGAGCGGTCCGACAAGCCCCGCGGCGGTTCCGAACGGCGTCACGCTCGCGTATGCGGTCCGACCGTACGGGGAACGCCTCACACAGGCGAAGGTTGACGAAGCCGAGCAGATCATCCGGCGGCGTCTCGCGGCGATCGGGGTCCCCGGCTTTGTCGAAACGACACGTGGCGTGATGCGCGTGACAGTGCCGAGGACCACGGCCGAAAACCGGTCTACCGACGAGGCGATCGGCGGCTCGGCCCGGCTGTTGTTCTACGACTGGGAGCCAAATGTGATCGGCCCCTCGGGCAAAGCCGAACCAAGCAGCGGGACAGTGACCGGGGATGCCACCCTCGACGGTCCCGGCGCCGTCACCGCGGGCCTTACCGAGTACCAGGCGGTCAGGCGGGCCGCGAAACGGCCGCCGCTCCTGCGCCCGAACGACACGACATGGGCCGCCGGGTGCACGCCGCGGCAGACGAACGGATGCATGTTCGGCAGCTGGTACCTGCTCGACACTGCCAGCGAAAAGATCCTCGTGGGCCCAGCCGAAACGCAAGCTGAGCTCTGCGCGCAACTCCCAAAAGGCATCAGCTGCGCCGATCCGAGGCTCAAGAGCGTGCGCGTCAACCCCGGCACCGTGCTTATGCAAGCCCACCGGGTTGAAAACGAAGCCGGGAAGATCATCAACTCGAGCCCCAACAGCTACTACGTGCTCAACGACAACTCAGCGCTGACCGGCGCGGACCTCAGACATCCGCAGCAGGGCTGGGACGAAGGCGCCGGCGGTACCGGCCAGCCGGATGTGAGCTTCGGCTTCACCGGCAAAGGCAAGGCGATCTTCGAACGGATCACCAGGGAAATCGCGCACCGCGGACAGGAAGCCCAACTGCCGGGCGTGACCAAGAACGAGGCCATGCAGCACTTCGCCGTCGAGCTCGATGGCCAGCTGCTCACGGTGCCGTCGGTCGACTACACCCAGTTCCCTGAAGGGATCGACGCGTCCACCGGCTCGCAGATCTCCGGCGGCTTCACCGTCCAGTCGGCGCGCGCTCTCGCGGCAGAGCTGGACGCCGGTGTGCTGCCGGTGTCGCTGGTGCTCATGAGCCACCCCCGCTGAGAGGATCAGCGATTGAGACCAAATCGGCTCTCCGGGCAGCCGCGATCGCGCAGACCCTGGATTTGCAGAGGGTTTGGAGTGCCGGAGGAGGGACTCGAACCCCCGACACGCGGATTATGATTCCGCTGCTCTAACCAGCTGAGCTACTCCGGCCCGGGGCCGGAGTTTAGCCGCGCCAGACGGTCTTGCCGCCCGCGCCGGAGACGCTCGGACGACGACGCGATCGGGACGCTCGGCACTCGCCGGACCGAGGTGCCCCCGCTCGCTCCGGATCACGGGCAAGCGGCCCACGGTCCACCGGGATAGCCTCGCTCGGGCGATGGCCGAACTGCCCCTCCTGGGCGTACCGAACTTCTCCGAGGGTCGTGATCCCGCCGTCATCGAAGCGCTCGAGCGTGCGCTGGAGGGAGCAGGCGGCGTGCGGCTGCTGGACGCTCACAGCGACACCGACCACAACCGCTCCGTGTTCACGCTCGCGGCGTCGCCCAGCGAGCTTGGTGACGCGCTCCTGCGTGCCGCCGCCGTGGCCGTCGAGGAGATCGACGTGATGGGGCCGACGGGGGAGGGGCAGCCGCAAGCCGGTCAACACCCCCATGTCGGCGCGCTCGACGTCGCCCCCGTCGTCTACCTCGACCCGGATCAAAGGGGCGAGGCGTGTGCCCAGGCGCTCGTGCTGGCCGACCGGATCGCCGAGGAGCTCGCCGTGCCCGTTTTCCTCTACGGCGAGCTGACGGCCTCCGAGCGACGCGCGCAACGTACGCGAGCGGAGCTACGCCGGGGTGGGGTCGCAAGCCTCGGTGGGCGCATGAGCGACACCGGTCAGCCGCTCGTCCCCGACTTCGGCCCACACACACTCCATCCGCGGGCCGGGGCGACCCTGGTGGCTGCCAGGGAGCCGCTCGTCGCCTTCAACCTGCTGCTCGCACCGGAGGCCGATCTCGATCTCGCCCGCTCGGTGGCGGCGTCGATCCGGGAGGGAGGCCCGGATGGGCTTCCGGGTGTGCGCGCGATGGGCGTGCTGCTCGAAGGGAGGGGCGCGCAGGTGTCCCTCAACGTCGAGCGCCCGCTCGAGCTGTCCCTTGCCGAGGTCGTGGCCGCGGTGGCCCGCCGGGCGCCGGTGGCCGAGGCCGAGCTCGTCGGGCTCGCACCTCGCGCCGCGATGGAGGGCTTTCCCGAGGATATGCCGATGCCCGGCTTCGATCCCGCCCGCCACCTGATCGAGAACGCGCTGGGCTCCTGAGGACCGTTCGGGTCCGGACAACGCCCTGAGCGCCCGGCTCTTCCACGCACACGCCGCACCTCGAACGTCCGTCCGGCCGCGTTGAGTATTTGAGCGGGGAGGGCATCACGTCGATGCGCGTGCTGAACGGCCCCGCCCACAGTCACTCAGCCCAACCGGGCGAAGACGGCTCGCATTCTCGTGGCCTGCTGAGGAGCGCGCAGCGCTGGAAGGTCGCGGCCGTGGCTCTGGCGCTCACGCTGGTGATCGCGACCCTCGGCGTCGGCATCGCCATGTCCGAGAGCCAGTCGCGCTCGCACATCCTGTCCGTGTTCAAGCTGCGTGGCACCAGCTCGGCCACCTTCGTGTCCACGTTCCTCGCCCAGCAGGCCGATCGTGAGCGTCGGACCGCGGGGCAGTTCCTCTCCGCGCCGACGGTGACCGCGCAGCGCTTCGAAACGGTGGTCTCGGCCTTCGGCAGTGGCGCCGCGGTGCTCCTGGACTCGCACGGCAGGGCGCTCGACGTCGTGCCGGCCGACCCTGCGCTCACCGGCAAACCGATCGCGAATCGCTACGCGCATCTGGCGGCCGCCGAGCAGGGGCGGGTCGCGATCTCCGGGGTGGTCCCGTCGGCCGTCAGCGGCGTGCCGGTCGCGGCCGTCGCCGTGCCGTTCTCGACAGCCAGCGGAAGACGCGTGTTCAGCGCGGCCTACCCGACCTCCGGCTCCACACTCGGCGCCTTCGTAGACCACACCATCGCCTCTGGCCCCCACGGGGTCTACCTGGTGGACGCCACGGGGAACATCGTCGCCGCAAGTCCCAAGACCGGCGCACGCCGGCTGCGGGAACTCGACCCCTCGCTCGCAAACGCCATCGGGCGCTCCTCGCTGGGTGCCGTCGGCGGTTCAGGCTCCGCCAGGACGTTCACGGTCGCCAACGTGCCCGGCACCTCCTGGCGGCTCGTGATCGCCGTCCCCGACAGCCGCCTGTTCGCTTCCATCGACGGTTGGCAGCAGCGTTTGCCGTGGGTGGTGTTCGCGCTCGTGACCGTGCTCGCGGTGGCACTGCTGTTCGTGGTCGCGCGGCTGACCGCGCTCTCGGAGCGGATGGCGGCCAGCGCTCGCACCGACGCCCTCACGGGCCTGCCGAACCGCAGGGCCGTCGGCGAGCACCTCACCCGGGCGACCGCTCGTGCCCGTCGCTCCGGACGGCCCGTCTCGGTCCTGATGATCGACCTCGACCGCTTCAAGGAGACCAACGATCGCTTCGGACACCGCGCCGGCGACAGGGTCCTGTGCGCGGTCGCGGACTGCATGCGCCAGGCCCTGCGTACCGAAGACGTCTACGGGCGTTGGGGGGGAGACGAGTTCCTCGTCCTGCTCCCGGACGCCGACGAGGCCGAAGCGCGGCGTGCCGCCGAGCGCCTTCGACGGCGGGCCGAGACGGTCGACCTCAGCGACATCGGCCTGCCGGACGGGGTGCCGATGAGCATCGGCTCCGCCACCGGCAGGACGATCTCGCCGGAGGATCTCGTCCAGCAGGCGGACCTCGCGCTGTACGAGCAGAAGACGGCCCGCAGGCACGGCGCCGGGACCCAGAGTCACCAGCTGGAACTCAGCAACCCGCTCGAACTCTCTCGCTAGTCCGGCGAAGCGCCGCACCGCGGGGCGCGCCCGCTGAGGCCACCCGCCCTCGGAGGCACTACGCTCCTAGCGAGCGATGGCACAGACACGCAGAAAGCGCAGCACCAAGCACCGCGGCAACGCGGCCGGCGTGGTCGAGTCTCGCGGGCGCACGGGCCGTAAGCCGACGGCGGCCGAGAAGAAGGGCGCCGCGCCCTCTGCCAAGTCCCGCCAGGAGCCTCAGGACCGCCGCGACCGCCCGCCGACCTGGAGCGGCGCGTTCGTGCGAGCGATGGTCGCCGCCATCCTGATGGTGGCGATCGTGATCCTGCTGCTGCACCAGACGTCAAGCGCCTTCGCCCTGTTCCCGATCGTGCTCCTGATGTACATCCCGATCAGCTACTACACCGACAAATGGGTGTATGAGCGCCGTCGCCGCCGCAAAGCCTCCGCGGAGGTCCGCCGGGGAGCCGGCTCGTGAACGCCCCCGACGTGCGCTCGTTCACGGTCGGCCCGGTCCAGGAGAACTCCTACATAGTGCGCCCCGACGGAGGCTCGCGCGCGGCCGTGATGATCGATCCGGGGGACGAGCCCGAGCGGCTGCTCGAGGCCGTCGAGGCACTCGGGGTCGAGCTCGAGGCGATCCTGCTCACCCACTGCCACTTCGACCATATCGGGGCCGTCGCGCCCGTCGCCCGGGCCACCGGCGCGCCCGTGTACTGCCCGCAGATCGAGCGTCCCGTGCTCTCGGACGTGATGAGCTGGGTCCCACCCGGGTTCGGTCCCTTCGAGAGCTACGAGGCCGACCACACGCTCGCCGGCGGGGAGCGTCTGCAGCTGGCCGGGCTCGACATCGAGGTCCTTTTCACCCCGGGCCACAGCCCGGGCCACCTGACGTACGCCATCCCCGGCGCTCTTTTGTCCGGCGACGTCCTGTTCCAGGGGTCGGTCGGAAGGGTGGACCTGCCGGGTGGGGACTGGCCCACGCTGGAGCGGTCGATCGGCTCGCTGCTCGCCCGCTTCCCCGCTGAGACGGTGGTCTACCCGGGTCACATGGGCGTCACCACGTTGCAGCGGGAGCGCGACACGAATCCGTTCCTGGCGGAGCTCCGCGCGAGTGTCCCGGCGGCCGCAGGAGCTGCGGGCCCGGGCGCCCCCGCGCGTTGAGCGCCCCCAAGATCAAAGCCCCGCGGGGCACCTTCGACGTGCTCGGAGAGCAGGCGTCTGCGCGAACCGCCCTGGAGTCCCGCGCCCGGGCGATCCTCGAGCCGGCGGGCTACGAACGCATCGAGACCCCGACCTTCGAGTCCACCGAGCTGTTCGCTCGCGGCGTCGGAGCCTCCAGCGACATCGTCCGCAAGGAGATGTTCAGCTTCGAGGACGCCGGTGGCCGGGAACTGACCCTGCGCCCCGAGGGGACCGCCCCGATCTGCCGTGCCTACGTCGAACACGGCATGCACAAGCGCCGCCAGCCGGTGAAGCTCTGGTACCTGTCGAGCTTCTTCCGCCACGAGCGTGCCCAGGCCGGGCGACACCGGCAGTTCTGGCAGGTCGGGGCCGAGGCGCTCGGCTCGGATGACCCGGCTCTGGACGCCGAGTCGATCGCTCTCGCCAGCACCCTGCTGAGCTCGCTAGGGGTGCGCCAGGTGCGCCTGCGCCTGTCGAGCCTCGGCAGCCCCGAGAGCCGCGGTGCCTACCGCGAGCTCCTGACCTCCTACCTGCGCGCCAACGAGGGCCAGCTCTCGGAGGAGGTCACGGCCCGCATCGAGCTCAACCCGCTGCGGGCGTTCGACTCCGAACACCCCGGCACCCGCGCCGTGATGGAGAAGGCCCCCCTGCTGCTGGACCAGCTCGAGGACGACGACGCGGCCCACTTCGCCGAGGTGCGCGGGCTGCTCGACGCGGCCGGCGTCTCCTACGAGGTCGATCCCACCCTCGTGCGCGGCCTCGACTACTACACCCGCACCGTGTTCGAGTTCACCTCCGACGCGCTCGGCGCCCAGAGCGGGGTCGGGGGCGGAGGGCGCTACGACCGGCTGGTGGCGGAGCTCGGCGGCCCCCCGACGCCGGGTATCGGCTGGGCCGCCGGCGTGGAGCGGATCCTGCTCGCCGGCGAGGTACCGGCGACGGCGCCCGCCCCGGTGGAGCTGTTCGTCGCGCTCGAGGATCGCTCCCCCACGGCTCGGGCCGGCGCCTTCGGCCTGCTCACCCAGGCGCGCGGGGCGGGGCTGTCGGCGCAGATGGATCTCGCCGGTCGCTCGCTGAAAGGGCAGCTCTCGCACGCCAACTCGATCGGGGCGACGTATGTGGCGATCGTGGGCGACTCCCAGACGCTGCTGCGAGACATGCAACAAAAGCGCCAGGAGCCGGTGGCGCTCGACGCCGTCGTGCACGCGGTGCTGCGCGGCCAGCACGCGCTTTAAGGGGGTTTGGCGAGCCTCTCGGCGGCGCCCGCGAGGGCCGCCGGGCAAGGGTGCCCGCAGCGCCGGTCGGGGGGCCGGTTGGCAGGGGGCCTCGTCCAAGCCTGCAACCACCGTTCAACTTTCGTCCGCGAACTGCCGAAAAGGTTGGCGATGCAGCAGATCTCCCGCCCGTACCAGATCGCATTGGTGGTACTCGTGCTCGCCGCGGCAACCTGGTTCGTGGCCTTCGGCCACCACTCAAACTCAGGCTCCGGCGGCGGCTCCTCAGCCTCCTCCTCGGCGCCGAGCGCCTCCTCCCAGCCGGCCTCCGGCTCGGGCGCTTCCTCCTCCGGCCAGGTCTATCACGGGTCGGCACCCGGCGTCGAAGGCCTGACCAAGGCCATCGCCAAGGCCCACGGCGCCGTCTCCACCTCCGAAAGCAACGCTCGCCAGCTCGAAGAAAAATCGGCCCAGGCGACCTCCACGACCCCCGCCGAAAGCGGTTCGTCGGGCACCGCAAGCGGATCCGCGGGCTCCTCCAGCACGCCCGCCAAGACCACCACGCACGCGGGATCCACCACGCACGTAACGGCGACCGCGAAGCACGCGGGCACCACCACGCACGTAACGGCGACCGCGAAGCACGCCGGAACCACCACACACGTCAAGGCGACGGTCAAGCACGCCGCCCCGGCGGCGCCCGCCCACAAGAGCGCCCCGACCACAATCGGCGCCCCCACCGTCGGCGCCCCCATCGGTCAGCGGGAAGTCGAAGCGGCGGTCGGTCAGGGCAAGGTCGCGCTGCTGTTCTTCTGGAACCCGGCCGGATCCAACGACCGCGCCGTGCGCAGCCAGGTCCACTCCGTGGGCGGCAGCCGCAAGGGGGTGGACGTGTTCGAAAGCAGCGCCCAGAACGTCGCCTCCTACGGCGCCATCACGCGCCAGATGCCGGTTTACGGCACGCCCACGATCCTGATCATCGGCCCGCACCGCACCGACTCGCTGACGGGGCTGCAGGACTCCTTCTCGATCGAACAGGCGATCAAGGAAGTCCGCACCGGCTGAGGCCTACACTCGCTGGGTGCGACCGCACAGCGAGCAGCTCATCACCCATCTGGAACGGCCCCTCGGACGTGGCCGCACCCCCCCCGGAGCCTTCACGGGCGCCGCCGGCGGGGCCGCCTGCGGAGACCTCGTGCGGATCTCACTCGCGCTGGGTGGCGGCGACGGCGCTCCGATCGACGACGCCGGCTTCGACGCCAGCGGCTGCGGGGCGATCATCGCTGCCGGAAGCGCCACCGTCGGCCTGCTGCGGGGAACGAGCCTGCTCGACGCCGCCCGTCTGGGGGCGGATCAGATCGCCGCGGAGCTCGGCGGGCTCTCGGCCGCAAAGCTGCACGCCGCCGAGCTGGCCGCTGACGCGATGCACCGGGCGCTGGGGGCCGCGGCGCGCGCCTGCCCGCCGCTCGCGCCGAGCCCGCGACGCTCGCTGGTGGCCATGAGCGGGGGCGTGGACAGCGCCGTGGCGGCGCTGCTGGTGAGCAGCTCCGGCGAGGATGCGGTCGCGGTGACGCTCGAGCTGTGGTCCGATCCCGAGGGCGACGGCGAGCTCAGCTGCTGCTCGGCCCAGGCCGTCAGGGGAGCCAGGGCGCTCGCTCACGAGCTCGGGATCCCGCATTTCTCGATCGACCTGCGCGAGGAGTTCCGGGCCGGTGTCGTGGACGGCTGGCTGCAGGCCCACCGGGAGGGGCTCACGCCGAACCCCTGCGTGGCCTGCAACGGACACGTGCGGCTCGACGCGATGCTCGATCTGGCCGAGCGGCTCGGCGCGCAGACGCTTGCCACCGGCCACTACGCCCGCGTCAGCGAGGAGGGCCTGCTGCGGATGGCCTGCGACGAGCGCAAGGACCAGAGCTACGTGCTGAGCGCTCTGTCCGTCGCCTCGCTGCAGAGGATGCGCTTCCCGCTCGGCGCCCTCACGAAGCCCGAGGTGCGCGAGCTGGCCGAGCGCGCCGGGCTGTCGGTGGCGCGACGCCGCGACTCCCAGGACCTGTGCTTCCTCGCGGGCACCGGCCAGGAGCGCTTCCTGCTTCGCCACGCCGACATCGGGCGGCGCCCTGGGCCGATCACCGACCAGCAGGGCGTGCAGCTGGGCGAGCACCCCGGGCGTCACCTGCTGACCGTTGGCCAGCGGCACGGGCTCGGCCTTTCCGGCTCCGAGCCGCTGTACGTGCTCGACACCGACCCCGCCACGAACACCGTCACGGTCGGCCCCCGGCCGGCGCTGCTGACCGACGAGCTGCCGCTGCGGGAGCTGACCCTGCTGCGCGCGGGAGGCCGGGTGGACGGCGTGCGCGTGCGCGCCCACGGCAGGCTCCACGCCTGCCGCCTGCACGGCAGCCCCCCGCCGGGGGAGCACGGCGACGGCCTCGTGCGGCTGCAGCGCTCGATGGAGCGGACGGCGCCGGGACAGATCGCCTGCCTGTACGACGGGGAGCAGGTCGTCGGGCACGCCAAGATCGCCTCCCTCCGCTGAGCGCAGGCCACACCTAAGATCCTGAGGGTGATGACCTCGGACGAGATCCGCGAGCGGTACCTGAGCTTCTTCGAGGAGCGCGGGCACCGGCGCATCCCCTCCGCCTCGCTGGTGCCCTCCGCGCACGACCCCTCGGCGCTGCTGACGGTCGCCGGGATGCACCCGCTGAAGCCCTACTTCCTCGGCCAAGAGGTACCGCCCGCACCCCGCCTCACCGACTGCCAGAAGGTCTTCCGGACGGTCGACATCGACAACGTCGGCAACACCGCCCGGCATCTGACGTTCTTTGAGATGCTCGGCAACTTCTCCTTCGGCGACTACTTCAAGAGCGAGGCGATCGCGTTCGCGTGGGAGCTCTCGCGGGAGGTCTTCGGCTTCCGCGAGCAGGACATCTGGGTGACGGTCTTCGAAGGCGACGAGGAGCTCGGCCTGGGCCCGGACGCGGAGGCCATCGAGCGCTGGCTGGAGGTGGGCATGCCGCGCGAGCGCATCGTCCTGTGCCCCCGCTCGGAGAACTTCTGGCAGGCCGGCCCCACCGGTCCCTGCGGCCCGTGCTCGGAGCTGTACCTGGACCGCGGCTCCGTGTACGGCCCCGACAGCGACCGCCCGGGCGGCGACAGCGAGCGCTTCCTGGAGTACTGGAACCTGGTGTTCATGCAGTACGACCAGCGCCCCGCTCAGAGCGGGGCGGGGAGTGAGCTGAAGCCACTGCCGGCGAACAACATCGACACCGGCCTCGGCCTGAACCGCATGGCGGCGATCCTGCAGGACAAGCCGTCGGTTTTCGAGACCGACCAGTTCATGCCCCTGATCGAACTCGGCGAGCAGCTGTCCGGCGCGAGCTACGGGGCGGACTTCACGAGCGACCGCGCGCTGCGGATGCTCGCCGACCACGCCCGCGCGTGCACGTTCCTGATCGCCGACGGGGTCGTTCCCTCCAACGAGGATCGCGGCTACGTCCTGCGGCGGGTGATGCGCCGTGCCATCCACCAGGGCCGGGTGCTGGAGCTCGCCCCGGGCTTCCTCGTCCGCTACGGGCAGCGGGTCGGCCGAGCTGATGGGCGGCGCCTACCCGGAACTGCTCGAACAGGCCGACGTGATCGACATGTGGCTGGCGGCAGAGGAGCAGAGCTTCGGGCGGACCCTCGACCAGGGCACCCAGACGCTCGAAGAGGAGGTGAAGCGCGCGCGCTCGGCCGGCGCCAGGGCACTGTCGGCCGAGGTCGTCTTCCGCCTGCACGACACGTTCGGGCTGCCCTACGACATGACCCGCGAGCTGCTCGCCGAGGAGGGCCTCTCGATCGAGGGCGACTTCGAGGAGCTGATGGACGCCCAGCGCGAGCGCGGCCGGGCCGGCACGCGGGCGAGCGCCGGCGCGAGCGACTCCACCCGCGCCCGTGAGGCCGCGAGCGCGTTCGCCGGCGGAGGATCGTCGGTGACGAGCTTCACCGGCTATGAGACGACCGAGCAGCCCACCACGGTGGCCGCCGTCCAGAGCCTTCCCGCCGACGCTCCGCAAGCGGGCGCCGGCGGCGGTGAGACCTGCGGCAACGGTGCCGCAACGGCGCCGGGCGCTACCTGGTGAAGCTCGCGGAGTCCCCGTTCTACGCCCCCGGCGGGGGCCAGGTCGCCGACATCGGCACGATCGAATGTGAGAGCGGGGACTGCCGCGCGAGGGTCGAGGACGTCTTCAGGCTCGGTGATGACCAGGCGCTCAGCGTCGTCGTGGAACGGGGCACGCTGGCCCAGGGCGAGGCCGTGCTGGCACGTGTCGACACCGCGCCAGGCGCGCCACCGAGTGCAACCACACGGCCACCCATCTGCTGCAGGCGGCCCTGCGACGGGTGCTCGGAACACACGTGCGCCAGGCCGGCTCCTATGTGGGCCCGGACAAGCTCCGCTTCGACTTCAGCCATGGGGCCGCGCTCTCCGCCGAGGAGCTGCAAGCGACGTCGAGGACCTCGTCAACGAGTGGATCTACCGCAACGACCCGATACGGCCGATCACCACCACCCTCGACGAGGCCCGCAACCTGGGCGCGATGGCCCTGTTCGGGGAGAAGTACGGCGACATCGTGAGGATGGTCCAGATCGGCGAGGGCGAGTACTCGCGCGAGCTGTGTGGCGGCACCCACGTGCGCAGCACGGCGGAGATCGGGGCCTTCCGCATCATCAGCGAGACCTCGAGCTCGGCCAACGTCAGGCGGATCGAGGCGCTCAGCGGCCCGCCCGCGGTGGAGCTGCTGCGCGCCCACGACGGCCTGCTTGGCCGAGATCGTCTCGGAGCTGCGCTCGCGGCCGGAGGACGCTCCCGCGGCGCTGCGCGCCGTGCTGAGGTCCCGCAAGGAGCTCGAAGCGTGCGGCCCGCAAGGGCCGGCGGGGGCCTCGGCGGACATCGAGAGCTGCTGGCCGGAGCCGAGGATCTCGACGGAGCGCGGGTCCTGCTGGCCAGCACCGAGGCTCCCGACCAGAAGACCCTGCTCGAGGTCCTCGACCGCGTCAAGGGCCGCCTCGGAGACGGCGTGATCGTGCTCGCCGCCCCGGCGAGGGCCGCGTGAGCCTGGTCGCGAGCGTCGCCCCCGTAGCTCGTCGCGCGGGGCCTGAAGGCGGGGCAGCTGGTGAAGCTGGCGGCCGCCGAGGTCGGCGGCGGAGGCGGCGGACGCGACACGATCGCCCAGGCAGGGGGTCGCGATCCCGGAGCGTCTGCAGGAGCTCCGAGCAGCGCGCGGCGAGCCATCGTCGAGGCGCTCGGCAGCGGATGAGCCGCCGCGGACGGCCGTGGCGGTCGGGCCGCGCGGACGGCGGAGGACAATAGGCGGTGCGGGTGCTCGCGCTCGACTACGGCAGCGGCGCGCTGCGGCTGTGCGATCAG
This sequence comes from uncultured Solirubrobacteraceae bacterium, assembly GCA_963846255.1. Taxonomy (GTDB): domain Bacteria; phylum Actinomycetota; class Thermoleophilia; order Solirubrobacterales; family Solirubrobacteraceae; genus Palsa-744. Next base: position 909,268 of record CAWJVE010000002.1, on the reverse strand, counting down.
CGACCCGACGGGCACGATCGTGACCCCGCTGGATCCGGTCACCCAGCCGGGGACACGCCGGGGCCTCGGCGAGGCTGAGCACGCTGGCGACCGAGCGCGAGGCCCAGCTCGATGCTGGTCGGGCTCCCGCTCGGGTCTCGACGGGGCCGACACCGCCCAGACGCGAGAGACCCGCGCCTTCGCCGAGAGGCTCGCCGGGCGCCTCGGCGAGCAGATCCCCGTGCAGCTCTACGACGAGCGCTTCACCACCAAGATCGCCCAGCGCCTCGGCCGGCGACTCGCGGGCCGCCGAGGACTCCCGCGCCGCCGCCCATCTGCTGGAGGACTGGCTGGCCGCCGGATCCCGCTAGCGCGACCGGGCCCGCCGCCACCTACCCGCGCGGGCCGGGGGCGGCGGTCGTTAAGGTCATTGGCCCCTTGTCCCGCGTCGAACGACCCGGGCCCTCGCAGCCGCGTGGGCCGCGCGAGCGCCCGCCGCGCCGCGAGCCGCAGGCGACCGCCGCCGCCGCCGCGTCCCGCCGGTGCGCCGCCTGATCCTGCTGATGGCCGTCGCGGCTGTGATCTGCGGGGCCGGGATCGCCGCTGCCTCACCTCGCTCCGGCGACGCCATCACGTCGCGACCCGCCCGAAGGTCGTCAAGGTCGTGATCCCGGAGGGGTCCACGCGCCTGGAGATCGCCCGCATCGCCGCCCGCGACGGGCTCCGGGGCAACTACCTGGATGCCTCCCGCAGCTCGCCGATGCTGTATCCGGTCCATATGGGGCGCCGTCCGGCACGCCCAACCTCGAAGGCTTCCTGTTTCCCGCGACGTATGAAATCTACACCGGGGACTCCGTCGGGCGCCTGGTCGAAGACCAGCTGGTGGCGTTCTCGGAAAAAGTCGGTCACGGTCTCGATGCCCGCGCCCGGGCACTGCACCTGACCCCCTACCAGCTGCTGACCTCGCCTCTCTGATCGAGCGCGAGGCCTTGATCCCCGGCGACCGTCCCAAGATCGCCGCCGTGATCCTCAATCGCCTGCGGCGCGGGGATGCCGATCGGCGTCGATGCCAGCATCTACTACGCCCTCGAGCTGGCCCGCGGCGAGCCGACGTTGACGGGCGAACTCACGGAGTCGAGACCTGCAGATCGACTCCCCCTACAACACCCGCACCCACAAAGGCCTGCCGCCGACCCCGATCTCCAACCCGGGGCTGGCGTCGCTGTACGCGGCCGCCCATCCCGCCCACGTCGCCTACATGTACTACGTGGCCGGCGCGGACGGCTGCGGCGAGCACGTGTTCTCGGTCACGGCGGCGCAGTTCGAAGCCGACGCGGCCGCCTACCAGGCCGCCGTCGCCGCCAACGGCGGGCGACCCCCGGTGTGCAGGCACAAGTGAGCGTCCGCCTCGGCGTGCTCGGCTGGCCCGTCGCCCACAGCCGCTCGCCGGCGATGCAGAACGCCGCCCTGGCCGATCTCGGCCTGGCCGACTGGCGCTACCAGCGCCTGCCCGTCCCGCCCGAGCTGTTCACCGAGACCGTCACGCGCGCTGGGAGCCGCGGGCTTCCTCGGCGCCAACGTGACGATCCCGCACAAGCACGCCGCACTGCAGCTGGCCGGCAGCGCCAGCGAGGAGGCCCGCGAGATCGGGGCCGCGAACACGCTCACGTTCACCCCCGAGGGGGAGATCGCGGCCGCCAACACCGATGCCCCGGGGGTGCTGGAGGCGCTCGGCTGTCCCGCCCCGCGGGATGCGTGCCCAGGTCCTCGGCGCCGGCGGCAGCGCGCGGGCGGTCGTGTGGGCCCTGCTGCGGGCCGGTGCGGCCGAGGTGTGGGTGTGGAATCGCACCCCGGAGCGCGCCGTGGCGCTCGCCCGGGACCTCGGGGCGGTCCCCGTCGAGCGCCCGCGGGCGGCCGATCTGCTCGTCAACTGCACCGCCCTGGAGCTGCCCCGGGGGGCAGCGGGCGGGGTTTCGGCGGCCGGAGCGCCTCTCGAACCCTCGGCCACCGACCACCCACTACTCAACCAAGTTGGGGCTGAAGTTCGATCAGGTCGGTAGGTACCCGTATGTCGTCGACCTCGCCTACAGCCCGGGAGGAACAGCGCTGCTCGCCGCAGCGAGGGCCCACGGGGCACATACGGTCGACGGGCTCGACGTGCTCGTCGCGCAGGGAGCCCTCAGCCTGGAGCTGTGGACGGGCCGTAGCGCTCCCAGGGAGCTCATGCAGCAGGCTGCCAGAGGCTGACCGCGGTCGGAGTCGGCCTGACGCGGGGGGCTGGGGGCGCCCGTGGCTGAGCCCCAGACCCACGAGCCCGAGGTGCAGTTGGTGGACCCCGACGCGGAGGCCGGCGGCGAGGAGCGCGAGCCGGTCGTGTCGGTGACCGCGCCCGATGACGTGGAGCTCGACGGCGAGGACACCGGACTCGACGAGCTGGAGCCCTCCGACGCCGCCAACGCATCCGCCGCGGGCGGGCGCTCCAAGACACCCGACCCGGCTCCCTCCAAAGGATCACGCCCCGGCGCAACCCGGCGCTTCCTGACCGACGTGATCGTCGAGCTGGGGCTGGCCTCACGGGCGGCCGTCGACGAAGCCCTCGAGGTCGCCCGCAACTCTGGCACTGCCCCCGAGCGGCTGCTGCTGGAGAGCGGCGCCCTCACCCAGGACGGTCTCGCACGGGCCCTGGCCGAGCGCTACGGCCTCGAGCACCTCGATCTGACCTCCTTCTCGGTGGACATGAGCGCGGCCAACCTGATCAGCATCCCGGTGGCCAGGCGCCACGGTGCGATCCCGGTGTCGTTCGCCGACGAGCACACGCTGCTGGTCGCGATGGCGGACCCGTCGAACGTGCTGGCGATCGACGACATGGCGATCATGACCGGCTACGACGTCCGTGTAGCGGTCGCCCCGCCGGAGGACATCGCCGCGCTGATCTCGCGTCTGAACCGGCTCGAGGACGTGGTCGAGGGCCAGGTCGAGAAGAGGAGGCCGACAGCGACGGGGCCGAGGTCGTCGCCCTGCACGACGGATCCGAGGATGCGCCCGTCGTCAAGCTCGTCAACCGGCTCGTGGCGCAGGCCGTGGAGAGGGGCGCCTCCGACCTGCACCTCGCGCCGGAGAACCGCGAAATCCGTGTCCGCTTCCGCATCGACGGCGTGCTCCAGGACATCACGACCGTGCCCCGCAAGATGGCCGGCGGGGTCGTCTCGCGGATCAAGATCATGGCCGACCTCGACATCGCCGAGCGGCGCATGCCCCAGGACGGCCGTGTCGGGCTGTCGGTCGACGGCAGACACGTCGACCTGCGTGTGGTGACGCTTCCCAGCGTCCACGGCGAGGGCGTCGTGATGCGCATCCTCGACAAGTCGAACGTGATGTTCGAGCTCGACAAGCTCGGCATGGGCCCCGTCGACCGCGAGCGCTTCGAACGGGCCTGCCGCGAGACCCACGGGGCGGTGCTCGTCACCGGACCCACCGGCTCGGGGAAGTCGACCACGCTGTACGCCGCCCTGGCACTCCTGAACACCCCCGAGAAGAACATCATCACGGTCGAGGACCCCGTCGAGTACGAAGTCGACGGCATCACCCAGCTACAGGTCGCGCCGAAGGCGGGCCTGACCTTCTCGGCCGGCCTGCGGGCCATCGTCCGTGCCGACCCCGACGTGATCATGGTGGGGGAGATCAGGGACCGCGAGACCGCCAAGATCGCGGTCGAGTCCGCGCTAACCGGGCACCTGGTGCTCTCCACCCTGCACACGAACGACGCGCCCTCGACGATCACCAGGCTGGTGGAGATGGGGGTCGAGCCGTTCCTGGTGGCCTCGGCGCTCGATTGCGTGGTCGCCCAGCGGCTGGCGAGGATGCTCTGCAAGCACTGCAAGCAGCGCACGATCATCTCGGCCGAGGCCCTGCGTGAGAACGGCTTCAGCGGGCGGATGGAGCTCGAGGCGTATGAGCATGTCGGGTGCCCGCGCTGCGGCGGCAGCGGCTACAAAGGCCGGATCGCCATCTACGAGGTGATGCGGATGGACACCGAGCTGCAGGCACTCGCGCTCGAGCGCCGCCCGGCCGAGGTCTTCCGCGAGGTGGCCGTTCGCGCGGGCATGACGAGGCTGCGCGACGACGGCCTGGAGAAGGTCCGCCAGGGCCTGACCTCGATCGCCGAGATCACACGCATCATCGGCAGCGGCTGAGCCGCGGCCGCCCGCGGCGCCGGGGCGGTCCCGGCCGTTCTCGAATATTCGTCCAGGTGTCGCTCAAAGGGGCCTGGGCCTGCTGTCACGGGCCGATGTGTGGGCCATGGACATCGATTTCGCAGACCTCCTGATGGAGGTCGTCAACCGCCGCGCCTCCGACCTTCACCTAAGCGTCGGAGCCCACCCCACCGTCCGTGTTCGCGGCAGCCTGTCCCCGCTCACGGAGTACCCCAAGCTGTCCTCCGCTGACACCCGTGAGATCGTCTACTCGATCCTCACGAGCGATCAGCGCCAGCGCCTGGAGACCGACTGGCAGCTGGACTTCGCCTACTCGATCCCCGGCCATGCCCGCTTCCGTGTGAACGCGTACTTCCAGCGCGCCTCGCTCGGCGCCGCCTTCAGGCTGATCCCCTTCGGGCTGAGCTCGATCGACGATCTCGGTCTGCCCGCCGTCGTCCACGAGATGGCGCGCAAGCCGCGCGGCTTCGTGCTCGTCACGGGCCCCACCGGGTCCGGCAAGTCCACCTCACTGGCGGCCATGATCGACGAGATCAACAGCACCCGTGAGGAGCACATCCTCACGATCGAGGATCCGATCGAGTTCCTGCACGGGCACAAGAAGTGCATCGTCAACCAGCGCGAGCTGGGAGCCGACGCGACGAGCTTCGGAGAGGCCCTGAAGGCAGCCCTGCGCCAGGACCCCGACGTGATCCTCGTCGGCGAGATGCGAGACCTCGAGACGATCAGCACCGCCCTCACGGCGGCTGAGACCGGGCACCTCGTGTTCGGCACGCTCCACACCCAGGACACCGCCCAGACGGTCGACCGCATCATCGACGTGTTCCCCTCCTCCCAGCAGGACCAGGTGCGCGTCCAGCTGTCCGTGGCGCTCCAGGGAATCATGACCCAGCAACTGATCCCGACCTCCGACGGGTCCGGGCGCGTGGTCGCCACCGAGGTGCTCGTCCCCACGCCGGCCGTACGCAACCTGATCCGCGAGGGCAAGACCCACCAGATCTACTCCGTCCTGCAGACCGGCGCGAGCGTCGGGATGCAGACGATGGACACGGCGCTGGCGGGGCTCGTGCGCGAAGGCAAGATCGGCCTGAAGATGGCCGAACAGCGTTCCAGCACGCCGGAGGAGCTGAGGCGACTGCTCGGCGCGCCCTCGCTGGCGGCCGCGTAGGTCACTGTCATGAGCACGTACGTCTTCAAGGCCCTCGATCTCGCGGGAGGTAAAGCCAAGGGCGAGGTCGAGGCGGAGTCCAAGCAGGCCGTCTCGGACCAGCTCAAGTCCCGTGGCCTGATCGTTCTCGACATCTCCGACAAGCACGGCTCGCGGGAGATCGAATTCGGCTTCATGAAGCGCGTGAAGGCGACCGAACTCGCCATCTTCGCCCGCCAGCTGTCGACCATGATCTCCTCCGGGATGAGCATCCTGCGGGCGCTGTACGTGCTCGAGGAGCAGACCGAGAGCAAATTCCTCAAAGAAACGATCATCGCCGTCCGCAAGGACGTCGAGGCCGGGCTCTCCCTGAGCGACGCGATGTCACGGCACCCGAAGGTGTTCAACACGCTGTTCGTCGCCATGACGCAGGCGGGGGAGGCCGGTGGTGTGCTCGAGGACGCCCTCCTGCGGGTGGCCGACCAGCTGCAGAAGGACGCGGCCCTTCGCCGCCAGATCAAATCGGCCATGATCTACCCGACGATGGTGATCATCTTCGCCGTCGGCGTGATGATGGCGCTCGTGGGCTTCCTGGTGCCCGTGTTCGTCGGCGTCTTCAAGCAGTTCGGTGGTGAACTGCCGGCGATGACGAAGGTTTCTGTGCTCCTCTCGGAACTGGTCACCGGCTACTGGTGGGCGCTGATCTTCGGCACCACCACCGCCATCTTCCTGTTCGTGCGGTGGAAAAAAACCCCATGGGGGCGGCGCCAGTGGGATCGCATCATCCTTCGCATCCCGATGAAGATCGGCAACGTCGTCCAGCAGGTCTGCGTCGCGCGCTGGTCGCGCACGCTGTCCTCGCTGACCGCCGCCGGCGTGCCGCTGCTGCAGGCACTGGAGATAACCGGCAAGACCGCCGGCAACACCGTCGTCGAGGAGTCGATGGGCGGCGTGATCGCCTCGGTCAAGCGCGGTGGCACGATCGCCGCACCCCTGGCTCAGGCCTCGATCTTCCCCTCGATGGTCACCCACATGGTGGGGGTGGGCGAGGAAACAGGCGCCCTGGACCACATGCTGGCCCGCATCGCCGAGTTCTACGAGGAACAGGTGGAGGCGTCGGTGAAAGCCCTCACCTCGATCCTGGAGCCGATCATGATCATCGTGATCGGCGGAATGGTCGGCTTCATCGTGATCTCGATGTACCTGCCGCTGTTCGAAGTCTACAACCACATCGAATAGTCACAGACATGCGAAAACGGCTCCAGAGAGCCGTTTTCGCGTAGATGAAGCCGCTTAGCCGGCTCCATCTCGCGGCGTCAGCGAGAGGCGAAGCGGAATGCTGCCCTCGCCTCTCGCCGCCGCGGATCGGGGAGAGGACGTGGGGGAGCACCGCCTCGTCCCCGCATGGGGCCACCGCAGTATCGGGCCCCATGCGGTGGCTCGGAATGGGGTGAGGACCCCATTTCGCGCGACACCGCGCCAAGGCTCGGCTCCGGCGCGATGGTGGCAGGGCCCGGTTGCCCGCGCCTCAGGCCTCGCCGGCACCGCCGGTGGGCGCGATCTGCACGCGCGTCTCGGATCCGGAGCCCGAGACCCTCAGCGAGGTGCGCCCGCCCAGCAGTTCCAGCAGCTCCTCCCCGGCGACCTCGCGGCGCCAGCCCGTCAGGGTGCGAACGTCGGCCTCGCCGCCTGCCCGCGTGGCGGTCACGATCGCCTGCAGCTCGGCTCGTGTGGCCAGCAGCTCATACGCCAGTCCGGCTTCGCGCGCGCGGGCGCGGACCAGCGACTCGGCGAGCGCCACCAGCGGAGGGTCGTCGGGCTTGGGCGGCGGCGGCCGCGGGGTTGATGGGACGGTGTCCGCGGGCCGTTCGGTGCCCCGCCGGATGACCTCGAGCAGCTCCGCTCCGCGGCGGCCGCCAACCCCGCCTCCAAGTCCCCGGATCCGCCCGAGCGCCTCCTGTGAGCCGGGGCTGCGCCGGGCGAGCTCCACCAGCGTCGCGTCGCTGAGAACTCCCTGGACGGGCCGGTCCTGGCGCTCGGCCACGGACTCCCTCCAGGCCACGAGCTCGCGCGCGACGGCCGTGGCCCGCGCGCTGAGGCCCGACACGCGCGGCAGGCGCCGCAGGATCGTGTCGAGGTCGCGCTCGTCGCTGGCTTTTGCCACCACCTCGCACTCCTCCAGGGCCCACTGGAGCCTGCCGAGCTCTTGCAGGCGGCCTTCGAGCACCTCGGCGAGCTCGAGCAGGTGCACCACGTCCTCGCGTGCGTAGGCGACCTGCTCAGCCGACAACGGGCGGGTGTCCCAGCGCGTGAAGCTCGCCGTCTTGGCCAGCCGCAGACCCAAAAGGGCCGTCAGCAGCGAGTCGTAGGAGCTCTGCGCGCCAAGCCCGGCGAAGCCGGCGGCGATCTGGGTGTCGAACACGTTCGCAATCTCGGCGCTGAAGCGACGCCGCAGTAGCGCGACGTCCTGACGGCCCGCGTGGACCACCAGGCGCACCGCCGGATCGGCCAGCACCTCGTTCAGGGGCGAGGCGTCGAGCTCGCCGTCGAGCGGATCGAGAATCGTGATGCGCTCGTCGAGTCCCTGGCCCTCGGGAATCGCCAGCTGGACCAGGCAGAGCAGCGTCCGGTAGCGCCCCTCGCCCATGAACTCGGTATCCAGGGCGAGACGTCCGGAGGCCCGGGCTGCGCCCGCGAGATCACCCAGGCGTGCGTGCTCGGCCGGGTCGCTCACGGCTCCCGCACCGGCGCGGGCGCTACCCTGGGCGGCTCGTGGCCGACGAGACAGCAAGCGGGGACGGGGTCAGCAGCGGTTCGGATGAGTCGCGGGAGTGTATGCCCTGTGGGGGCAGGGGTCAGGTGATCTCAAACCTCGGCGAAAGCCCACAAAACGTAACCTGCCCGTGGTGCTCGGGCACCGGTATACGGCAGGCGAACGTCGAAGCGCAGGGGGCCTGGCGCGAGCGCCGGGAGGCCGACGCGGACGCCGCTGGATCGGCCTCTGAGGATTCCGCGCCGGGGGAGTCCCCGCAGGGGACCGCGGTGCCGGAGGGCGGAGAGCCGGACGCCCGGGCCGCCGACGAGACCTCGGCCTAGCACCCTCGAAGCGTCACTCCGCAGCACGCCCCGTGGGACGGCGGCAGGGGGGTCCCATGCGACTCCCCCAGATGGGTGTCGTCCGACAAGCCCTGCACCCTGGGGCCCGGGTTTGTAGGCACTTTTGGGCACATGCGTCCACGGCTACGTGCGCGGTTTAAGAACTTGTCCAACGCGGTCGATGGACGGCCTGACAAGCCAGAACCGGGGTAGCAGGGCAGAGCATCACAGCGATGCGTAGCAAAGCCGGCGGCCCCCGATCCAGGAATGGTGACGGGGACGTTTCGCAACCAGGCGAACTCCACGGGGCTGGCGCCCAACAGACAAGTCAGGAGTAATTCCAAATGTTGAACCGACTGCGCCAGCGCTCTCAGGATGAGGGTGGTTTTACCCTCATCGAGCTTTTGGTCGTGATCCTGATCATCGGCATTCTCGCCGCGATCGCCATTCCGTCGTTCCTGAGCCAGAAAAGCAAGGCCACCGCGGCGCAGGCGAAGGAGCTTGCGCGTACGGCCGAGACCACGGCTGAGACCTTCGCTACGGACCAGAACGGGTCGTACAAAGGCATCACGGCGGCGGAACTCAAGAAATACGAGCCGTCGATCCTGGTCGCCAAAAACGGTAAAGAAGCCTGGCTGAAGGAAGCCACGGAAGTGGAAGCGGGCGTCGGCTACACGGTCGTCGCTGAAGGCACCGAAGGTGCCACGTTCACCATCGAACGAAACAAAAACGGCGAAATCTCGCGCAAATGCGCTCCGGCCAAAGCCGGCACCGGCTGCCCCGCCTCCGGCGAATGGTAGTCAGCGTCCGGGCCTGAGCCCGGACGCGCCCAAGTCTCACAGAGGGGCGGCCCACGGGTCGCCCCTCTTGCTGTTCCAGTCACACGGAGGGACACTTTCAGCACAGGTCCTCCGTGATGTAATCAGCAGATCTCCCAGCGCGTAGCCAGATTCCGGGTTGGTCGTCGGTGTCGGGCGCAGGGCACGGCGCCGGGCCGCCCGTATCGGGACGCCCATGTCGCCCCGCAGGTGAATGCGTCTGAGGTCCCTTAGGGTCCGTGATCGGTCCATACATGTTTGCAGTGCTCAACCGGCGGGAACTGCGTGCCGATGCCTCGCACTAAAGGCCAGAGCCGAGGTGAAGGCAGCGTCACACATGACGCATGGACACGCCGGCGGCCCTCTGTGGCAGTGAGCACGAGAGGGGAGCACCGCGATGGAGCGGTCACACCGGAACTGGCGCCCAGACAAACAGTTCCAGGAGATCAAGCAATGCTCAACCGACTGCGCCAGCGCTCTCAGGATGAGGGTGGTTTTACGCTCATCGAGCTTCTGGTCGTGATCCTGATCATCGGCATCCTTGCCGCAATCGCAATCCCGTCGTTCCTGAGTCAGAAGAGCAAGGCCACGGCGTCGCAGGCAAAGGAGCTTGCGCGTACCGCTGAGACCACAGCTGAGACCTACTCGACGGACAACGGTGGCGCCTACAAAGGCATCTCGGCGGCGGAACTCAAGAAATACGAGCCGTCGATCCTGACCGAAAAAAACGGTAAAGAAGCCTACCTGAAGGAAGCCACGGAAGTGGAAGCGGGCGTCGGCTACACGGTCGTCGCTGAAGGCACCGAAGGTGCCACGTTCACCATCGAACGAAACAAAAACGGCGAAATCAAACGCACCTGCGCTCCGGCGAAAGCCGGCACCGGCTGCCCCGCCTCCGGCGAATGGTAGTCAGCGCCCGGGCGTGAGCCCGGACGCGTTCCAGAGTCTCACAGAGGGGCGGCCCACGGGCCGCCCCTCATGTTGCTCAACGGCGAGAACGACTGTGGCCGGGTCGCCCAGGCGCTGCGCGTGACGCTAACGCGAAGCGGGGAAGATGTCGAAAGAGCGGTTATGCGTGGATCCTGCCCAGCACTTGGCCGCGACGACGGGCTGACGCTCATCGAGCTGCTGATCGTGATGCTGATCATCGGTGTGCTTGCGGCGATAGCGATTCCGTCGTTTCTCGATCAGCAGGGCAAGGCCTCTGACACCGCGGCCAAGGAAGTGGCGCGGACCGCCTCACTCGCGGCCGAGACCTTCTCGACCGAGCATTCCGCCAGCTATTCGGGAATCAGTCCCTCGGTGCTGCAGGAATACGATCACTCGCTGCAGATCGCAGAAGGAAACCACAACGCCTACCTGCAGATCGCCGAAGAAGCCGAATCGGGTAAGGGATATGTGGTCACGGCCATCGCGCCGCAGTCGAAAGACACCTTCACGATCACCCGCAACGGCGCCGGCGAAGTCCAACGCACCTGTACCTCGGCGGCGAAAGCGGGCGGGTGTCGCACCGGCGCCTGGTGAGGTCCCTGCGCCGGGGCACGGCGGGAGGCGATGGAAGGGGGCTGCCCGGCTCAAGGACCCGGGCCGGGCCGTCGATGATCTGAACGTGGCAGAGGCGGTGACATTCGCTGGGCTGATGGGCGCGATCGTGGGCTCGTTCCTGAACGTCGTGGCCTACCGGCTGCCCCGCAAGGAGTCGCTGGTCAAGCCTGGCTCCCACTGCACCGGATGCGGAACGCCGGTCAAGCCCTACGACAACATCCCCGTGCTCTCGTGGCTGCTGCTGCGGGGGCACTGTCGCAGCTGCGGTGAGTCGATCTCGGTGCGCTACCCGCTGGTGGAGGCCCTCACGGGCCTGCTGTGCGTCGGCGCCGTCCTTGTCCACCACACGCCCGTCTCGATCGCGATGAGCATTCTGGTGATCATCCTGGTCGTACCCGCGGCGTTGATCGACCTCGAGTACCGCATCATCCCCAACCGCATGACCGCCTTCGGTGCGATCGCGGCCCTGGCGATCGGCACCGCGCTGGATCCCGCCGGGGAGCCCGAACGCCTGATCGCGGGCGTCGCGGCGGGCGGCTTCCTGCTACTCGCGGCGCTCGCCTATCCCGCCGGGATGGGCATGGGCGACGTCAAGCTCGCGGGCGTCCTCGGGCTGATGCTCGGCGCTGCCGTGGCTCCGGCGCTGCTCGTCGCGCTGGTGGCGGGTGTCGTGTTCGGCGTCTTCGTGATGGCCCACCACGGTGTGGGGGCCGGGCGGAAGACGGCCGTCCCGTTTGGTCCCTTCCTGGCAATGGGAGCGGTTTTCGCGGTGTTCCTGGGCGATCCGGTCCTTCACGCCTACACCAGCAACTTTCTGCACTAAAGCGCGTCGAGGCTGCCGCCGATACCCCTCGTGCAGGCCGACCGCCCGGAACGCCCCCTCACTATGAGACTGCCCCAAATCTCCACTTCTGACGCCCTCAAGGCGAAGCCGAGCCTCAGCAGCCTCAAGCTGCCCGACCTCAAGCGGCTCAAGGTCCCGGACCTCAAGAGCCTGAACCTCACCGACCTCATGAACCTCAGCTTCGCCCGCCCGGGTGGGTCGGTCGTGGGGCTCGACATCCAGCCGGGCTTCATCGCGGCCGCTCAGGGCCGCGCGAGTGGCTCGGTGATGGTCGAGAAGGCGGCTTCCATGTCGCTGGCCCCCGACACCCTCCACCACGGCGAAGTGAACGACGAGGCGGGACTCGCGGAGGCGCTGAAGGAGCTGTTCGGCGAGAGCGGCCTGAGCAAGCGCGTCCGCGTGGGCATCGCCAACCAGCGGACCGTGCTGCGGACGCTCGAGCTGCCCCCCGTGACGGATGCCAAGGAACTCGCCGCGGCCGTGAACTTCCAGGCACAGGAGCAGGTGCCGATGCCGCTCAACAATGCCGTCCTCGACTTCCACCCGCTGGGCGTGATTGACACGCCGGCGGGGCCTCGCCAGCGTGTCGTCCTGGTCGCCGCCCAGCGCGACATGATCGAGCGGCTGCTGAGCGCGATCGAGCAGGCGGGCCTGATTCCCGTCGGCATCGACCTGTCCGCCTTCGCCCTGATCCGCTCGCTGTACGAGCCGGAGCCCCACCTCCCCGACCAGGAGGGCCCCGGGGAGACCCCGCGGGTGCTGTACCTGAACGTCGACGGCCTCACCAACATGGCGATCGCCGAAGGTCCGATCTGCCGCTTCACCCGCGTGGTGGCCGGTGGCATCGAGTCGATGGCCGCGGAGCTGGCCGCCAAGCGCGAGATCAGCACTCCCGAGGCGCGGGCGCTGCTGTTCGCCGCCAATCTCCATGAAGCCCCCAACAGCGACGAATGGGGCCCGGCGCTCGCAGAGCAGCCCGCCCCTTCTGAGGCACCGACCCAGCCCCTCGCCGGCCAGCAGCTGCCTCCTGCCGAGGGCGTCGGGCCCGAGGCTTTCGCGGCGCCGATCCCCGCGCCCGAGGGCGCGCCCGGCCCGAGCGAGCTCCAGGCCCCAGAGGGCGCCGGCCCCGTGCAGCCGGCGGGCGGTTACGGCGCCGACGGGCAGGTTTCCTACGAGGACTCCTATGTCGACGGCGGCTTCGGCAGCGACGAGGACGACGACGTCTACGGAGTGCTCGAGAGCGGCATCCGCGACATCTACGGCGAGGTTCGCAACTCGCTGGACTTCCACCGCTCCCAGGAGGGTGGCGGCGACGTCTCCCAGGTGGTTCTGAGCGGAGCCGCACAGGACATTCCCGGCTTCGCCGACGCGCTCCAGGGCGCCCTCGGCATCGAGGTCAAGTCTCACGAGATCCAGCTTTCCGGTAGCGCCCGTGGCGAGGTCTCCGCACATCGCCTGGCCGTGGCCGCCGGGCTCGCGGTCGAGGAGGTCTCGCGATGAAGGCCGTCAACCTGATCCCCGTCGAGCGGCGGGTGGGAGCCGGCGTTGGACTCGGCCGCTCACAGGGCGGCGCCTACGCGGTGATCGGACTCGTGGGCGTGCTGGCCCTGCTGGTGTTCGTGTACGGCAAAGCCAACCACGAGATCTCGAGCGACAACTCGCAGGCGGCGAAGGTCACCACCGAAGCCGAACAGGCCCGCTCCGACGCCGGCGCGCTGGCTCGTTACAACGGCCTGATCGCCCAGAGCGAAGCTCGCACGACCGCCGCCGAAAGCCTGATGAACGCCCGCTTCGACTGGGCTCACGCACTGCACGAACTCAGCCGCGTGCTTCCCTCGGGGGTGTCGATCGCCTCGATCGACGGCACCATCGTGGAAACCGAAGCGAGCAAAAAAGCAGCAGCTCCCAGCAGCTCCAGCGGGTCGAGCAGCAGCGGCTCCGCCTCCGGCTCGAGCGCCGTGACCTCGGCGACACCGCCGGGGACCGTCCCCACCGTGATCCTCACCGGCTGCGCGAACAGCCAGACCGTGGTCGCGGAAATGCTTCAGCGCACGCGCCTGATCGAGGGCGTCAAGGAAGCCTCGCTGACGAGCTCGGTGAGCGCCACCGGCTCCGGCAGCAGCGGCTCCACCAGCTGCCCCAGCCCGAACCCCACCTTCACCGTGAACGTCACCTTCGAACCGCTGCCCGCGAGCATTCCGAGCAGCGCGACCAACGTCTCCAATCCGGCCACGCCCGCGGGCGCCCCGGCCGGCAGCAGCACGGGGAGCTCCAAATGACCGCTCGTGACCGGCTCGTCCTGATCGGTGTCATCGCGGTCGCCTTCCTCGGGGTCGTGTACCTGATGTTCGTCTCGCCGGAGCGCAAGAAGGCCAGCCAGGCCGCTGCCTCGGTGGCGGCGGCGGAAGCACAGCTTGCCAGCGCCCACAGCGAACTCGTCACGGCGCGGGCGGCACGCGCCAAGTACGCCGCCAGCTACGGCACGATCGTGCACCTGGGCAAAGCGGTTCCGACGACCCAGGAAGTGCCCTCGCTGATGTACGAACTGGCGCAGGCCTCCAAACAGAAGAGCGTGGAATTCGCGTCGATCACCTCAGCGGACGCAAGCAAAGCGCCGGGTAGTCCCTCGGCCCCCGCTTCATCCCCGTCCTCATCGGCGACGGCCTCCTCCGGCGGCTTCCAGCAGATGCCGTTCACGTTCGTCTTCAACGGCACCTACTTCGGACTCGAAAAGATGCTCCGCCAGCTGACCAGCTTCGCCACCAAAACCAGCTCGGGCACCCTGAAGGTCAACGGTCGCCTGCTGACGATCCAGGGCGTGACGCTCCAACCCGTCGTCGTCCAGGGCAAGGCGGGCGGCAACCCCCACCTCACCGCGACGGTCACCGCGAGCGCCTACACGATGCCGCCCGAACCGGCCTCGGCGGGCGCCTCGAGCAGCGGCTCGGCGACCTCCGCCAGCAGCGGCAGCTCATCGAGCAGCGGCTCCTCATCCGCTTCATCGTCCGCGCCCCCGGCCGTCATCGGAGCAAAACCATGAACACAGTCACCAATTACCTGAGCGCGCTCCGGGAGGACCTGCGCGACCGCCGCATGCTGCCGCTGGTGGTGCTGGTCGGCGTGGCCATGCTGGCAGCGATCGCGTTCGTGATCCTCGGCGGCTCGGGCGGCGGCTCGAGCGCGGTCACTCCTTCCCCCGGCAACTCGGCAAGCGCCAACGCGGGCGAAACCACCGCCCTCGCGCTGACGCCGGTGACCACCTCCAACGCCGTCGCCGAGACCGCCACCGGCGCCAAGCCCACGGCGGGTGGCTCGCACAACCCGTTCGCCCTGCTTCCGTCCACGATCGCGGCCGAAGCCAAGGCTGCCGGCACCTCGAGCCCCCCGAACTCGTCGAGCGGCTCATCTACGAGCAGTGAATCCTCGGGTGCCAGCTCGACCGCCGGCGAATCCTCGGGCGGCTCATCGAGCGGCGGATCCTCGAGCGGCTCGTCCAAATCGGGCGGCTCGAGCGGAGGCTCCAAGGGTGGGTCGGGCAACCACAGCGGTGGCTCCAAGCCCTCCAAGCCCAAGACCGTCTACCAGGTGTCCGTGCTGTTCGGCGAAGCCGTCGCCGGGTCCCCCAGCGAAGGCGGCGCAGGACTGAAGCCCTACGAAAGCCTCCAGCTGCTGACCCCGCTGCCCTCCAGGGATGAGCCCCTGGTGGTCTTCCGCGGCGTCAGCAACGGCGGCAAGACGGCGACCTTCACGGTTGCGGCGGAAACGATCCTTCAAGGCCAGGGGAAGTGTCTGCCGAGCGCCTTCGAATGCAAGGCGATCCAGCTGAAGGCGGGCCAGAACGAGACGCTGCAGTACCTCAAAGCGGGTACCCAGACCGTCCAGACCTTCGAACTGCGGCTCGTCAGCATCACGCCCGCGACGGCCTCCGCGGCCGCGGTCGCGAGCCTCTACGGCGAGCAGTCGAAAGCCGGGCTGGAAGTGCTCCGCCGGGCCAACCTGGTCGCGATCCCCGGCCTCGGCATGAGCTCGCTGGCCGGCGTGCTGATCCACACCCCCTGACGGTTTCCGAGCCGCGGCCGGCGGGGCTGCGGGCGCGGGTGCGCTGCGAGGGCTGCTCGGACGGCCAATAAGCTTGCTGGAAGTGTCAGTCCGCCTGATCACGGCCGGCGAGTCCCACGGGCCCGGCCTGACCTGCATCGTCGAGGGGCTTCCGGCTGGACTCGAGCTGTCCGAGGAGGAGATCAACCGCGACATGTCCCGCCGCCAGCTCGGTCACGGCCGTGGCGGGCGCATGAAGATCGAGCGTGACAGCGCCCAGGTCACGGGTGGGGTGCGCCATGGCCGCACGCTCGGCGGCCCGGTGGCGCTGCAGATCGCGAACCGCGACTACGCCAACTGGGAGGAACGCATGAGCCCGTGGCCGGGGGCCGAGGAGGTCGCCCAGGTCCATCTCCCGCGCCCCGGACACGCCGACCTGGTGGGAACCCAGAAGTACAAGCAGAGCGACGTCCGCAACATCCTCGAGCGCGCCTCCGCACGCGAGACGGCGGCCCGGGTCGCCGGCGGCGCCCTGCTGAAGGCGCTCCTGAGGGCGCTCGGGGTCGGTATCTACTCGCACGTCATCCAGATCGGCTCGGTGCGGGCGCCCGCACCCGGCCGGGCCCTGTCGGCCGAGGACTTCGCCGGCGTCGACGAGTCGCCGGTCCGCTGTCTGGACGCGGACGCCACGCGGGCGATGGTCCGCGAGATCGACGAGCAGCGCCGGGCCAACGAGTCGCTCGGCGGGGTTTTCGAGGTGCAGGCCTTCGGGCTGTTGCCGGGCGTCGGCTCGCACGTCTCCTGGGAGCAGCGCCTCGACGGCCGCCTGGGGATGGCGATCTGCTCGATTCAGGCCATCAAGGGATTCTCGATCGGAGACGCCTTCACGCTGGCCGGCCTGCCGGGCTCGGAGGCGCACGACGAGATCTTCTACTCGGCCGCTCGCGGCTACTACCGCGAGACCAACCGGGCGGGAGGCCTGGAGGGTGGCATGACGGACGGTCAGCCGCTGGTCGTGAGGGCCGCGATGAAGCCGCTGCCGACGTTGACCAAGCCGCTGCGGTCGGTGGACACCGAGACGCACGAGCCGGCCCAGGCCCTGCGCGAGCGCACCGACTCCTGCACGGTGCCGGCGGCCGGCGTCGTCGGGGAGGCGATGGTGGCCACCGTGCTCGCCGGTGCCTACCGGGAAAAGTTCGGCGGGGACCACATCGACGACATGCTCGAAGCGGTCGAGGCCTACAGGCAGCGGATCGGATGGCACTCGTCCTGATCGGGTTCATGGGCGCCGGCAAGTCGAGTGCCGCCCGCGAACTCGCCGCCGCCTGGGGCGTGAGCCCACTCGACAGCGACACGCTCGTCGTGGAGCGGCTCGGGCATTCGATCGCCGAGGAGTTCGAGCGCGGCGGCGAGGACTCGTTCCGGGCCGTGGAGGAGGAGGTCGTGTGCGGTCTGCTGGCGGGCGCCGGGGAGCGGGCGGTCGTGTCGCTCGGGGGCGGGAGCGTGCTCTCCGGGCGTGTCAGGGATGCCCTGCGAGGACACACGACGGTGCTGCTCGATGTCGATCCGGCGAGCTGCTGGGAGCGGGTGACGGGCGCTCGCGTCCCCGGACAGCGGCCCCTGGCCACCGACAGGGATGCCTTCTTCGCGCTGCACCGCGCCCGCCAGGAGCTGTATGTGCAGGTCGCCGACGCGGTCGTCGTGGCCCCGGTGCGGGGAACTCTCGCTCGCGTCGCCGCGAGCCTCGCAAAGCTCGCCGCGAGCCCCGGTACGCGGATGCTGTGGGCCCGCTCGAGCGCGGGGGAATACCCGGTGTTCCTCGCCGCCGGGCTGCTCGAGGACGGCCGCGCGGCAGCGCTGTGGCCGCTGGACCGCGGAGCCTCGCGCCCGTTTCTGGTCAGCGACGAGAACGTGGTCGCCCTCTACGGGTCCCGGCTCGGCACGCTCGCCGGCAGCGTCACGCTCCCGCCCGGGGAGGTGCACAAGACCCTGGCCCAGGCAGAACGCGTGTGGCGGGAGCTGCTCGGCGCGCGGCTGACCCGCGCCGATCACGTCGTGGCCCTCGGGGGCGGGGTCGTCGGAGACCTGGCCGGCTTCTGCGCGGCCACCTACCAGCGCGGGATCGCCCACGTGCAGGTGCCCACCAGCCTCGTCGCCCAGGTCGACTCCGCCTACGGTGGCAAGACCGGTGTCGACCTTCCCGACGCCAAGAACTACGTCGGCGCCTACCACCAGCCGGCCGGCGTGATGGTCGATCCGGCCGTGCTCGCGAGCCTGCCCGGAGCCGAGCTGGCGGCGGGCTGGGTGGAGGTGCTGAAGACGGCCCTGATCGCCGGCGGGGCGTTGTGGGAGGCGGTCTCCGGCGGTCGCGAGGTCGATGAGCGGATGATCTTCTCGTGCGCACGCACCAAGCTTCAGGTCGTGGCCGCCGATGAACGCGACGGAGGACTCCGTCAGGTGCTGAACCTCGGCCACACCGTCGGGCACGCAATCGAGACCACCACCGGCTACGGGCGCTACCGCCACGGCGAGGCGGTCGGGCTCGGGCTGCTGGCGGCGCTGCGCCTGTCCGGCCAGGATGGCCTGCGCGAGGAGGTCTTCGAGCTGCTGCTCTCCCACGGGCTGCCGGTGCAGCTGTCGGGTGCCCCCACGGAGGAGGTGCTGGCGGTCATCTCCCACGACAAGAAGCGCCTCGGCGCGGAGGTTCCGTTCGTACTCGTGAAGGCCCCCGGGGACGTGCAACAGGGCTGTTCGGTTCCCGACGGGGACGTGCGGGCGGCGGTCCAGGAGCTCGCCGGGTGAACGCCTCGCGTTACCGCATCGAGGTCATGCACGGGGTCAACCTCGATCAGCTCGGGCGCCGCGACCCGCGGCTGTACGGAACGATGACCCTGCCCGAGCTGCAGGAGCAGATCGAGCACGACGCCCATGCCCAATCGCTGGCTGTGCGCTTCTTCCAGACCAACTACGAAGGCGCCTTCATCGAGCACCTGCACTCGCTGCGCGGGGACGCCGACGCGATCCTGCTGAACCCGGGGTCCTGGACCCACTACGCGTGGGCGATCCGCGACGCGCTCGAGATCGCGAGCCTGCCGGCCCTGGAGATCCACCTCTCCGACATCGAGAACCGCGAGGAGTGGCGGCGCTTCTCGGTGATCCGGGAGCTCTGCTTCACGACCATCTCCGGTCGCGGCCCCGGCGGCTATCGCGACGCGCTGGCGGCGCTGCGCGAGGAGCTGGACAGGGTGGCCGCATGAGTCTCCCGCCGAACCCCGGCGCGGGCGGTCCGGCTCCGCTGCGGGAGCGCACCCGGCGCCTTGCCGAGCGGCTGTCCGAGCTCGAGCTCGACGGGCTGGTGGTGAGCACCCGCTTTGACCTGCGCTACCTGACCGGCTTCACCGGCAGCAACGGGCTCGCGCTGATCGCGGCCGAGCCGCCGGGGGCGCTCACCGAGCAGGTGTTCCTGACCGACTTCCGCTACGAAACCCAGTCCGCCCAGCAGGTGCCCGAGATCTTCCGCCGCGAGATCGTCACCGGCGATCTGTTTGCCGCCGTTGCTGCGGCGCTCCCGGATGGGGGTGGGCGCCTGGGCTTCGACGAGCTTGCTCTCAGCGTCCGCTCCCACCGCCGCCTCGGCGAGGCACTGGGCGAGAAATGGGAGCTCGTGGCGTGCCCGGGCGAGGTCGCCCGCCTTCGTGCCGTCAAGGACGAGGGCGAGCTGACCCGCATCCTCGAGGCCTCCAAGCTCGCCGACGAAGCCCTGCACCAGACCCTCGAAGCGGGGGTCGTGGGGCGCAGCGAGCGCGAGGTGGCCGTCGAGCTCGAGTTCCGCATGCGCCGTCTGGGAGCGGAGGGGCCGAGCTTCGAGTCGATCGTGGCGGCCGGCGCCCAGGGGGCGCTGCCGCACGCCCAGCCGGGGGAGGAGGTGATCGCGGCGGACACGCTCCTGATCATCGACTGGGGCGCCCTGCTCGACGGCTACTGCTCGGACTGCACCCGCACCTATGCCACGGGGGCGGGGATCTCCGATCGCCAGCGGGAGGCGTATGGGAGCGTGCTCGAAGCCCAGCTGGCCGGCCTGGCGGCGGTGCGCCCGGGGGTCAGCGGCCGCGACGCCGACGCGGCCGCCCGCGGGGTGCTCGAGCGGGCCGGTCTCGGCGAGCGCTTCGGACACGGGCTCGGCCATGGGGTGGGCCTGGAGGTGCACGAGGGTCCGCGCCTGTCACGCACCGAAGGCGACGCTCAGCTGCAGGCCGGCAACGTCGTCACCGTCGAGCCGGGCGTCTACATGCCGGGCGAGTTCGGGGTGCGGATCGAGGACCTCGTGGCGGTGGGGGAGCAGGAGAACCGGATCTTCACGTCCATCTCCAAGGAGCTGACGGTCATCGAATGAGCGCTCCGGCGAAGCTGTACTGGTTTTCGATGTCCCACCCGGGGATGGCGGCGAAGGCGATGCTCGAGCTGAAGGGGATTCCGTACGAGACCGTCGATGTGCTCGTGGGGGCCCAGAAGCTCCATCTGCGCCTGGCCGGCTTCCGGGCGGGCACCGTTCCGGCCCTGAAGCTCGACGGACGCCGTGTCCAGGGCTCGCTGGCGATCCCCCGCGCGCTCGAGCGAATCGCCCCGGAGCCTCCGCTGTATCCGGCCGATCCCGCCCTGCGGGCCCGCGTGGAGGAGGCCGAGGCCTGGGGCGAGCGCGTGCTCCAGAACGCGCCCCGGCTGATGCTCCGCTGGGGACTGCTCGGGGATCCCGGACTGCGCCGCTGGCTGGCAGGGGCGGCCGGCATGCCGGCACCCGCGCTGGCCGCCCGCACCTCCATACCGGTGGCGCACTACTACGCCCGCGCGATCGGGGCCGACGAAGCCGCCGCCCGGCGGGCTGTGGAGGAGCTGCCCGGGATGCTCGACCGCGCCGACGCGCTGCTCGCCGACGGGACCCTCACGACCGCGCCGCCCAACGCCGCCAGCTTCCAGATCCTCTCCAGCGTCCGCGCCCTGGACTCCTTCGAGGATCTGCGCCCGCAGCTGGCGGGGCGGCCCTCCACGGCCGCGGCCAGGGAGCTGTTCCCGGACTACCCCGGACCCGTGCCGCCCTTCATCCCGCGCCCCTGGCTGGATGAGCTGCCCGCGGCCGGGGTCGCATCCGCGCCGGCGAGCTGAGTCCAGCGGCGCCAGGCGATCGCGGCCCAGATCAGCTCCACCACGCCGAACGGCCAGGTTCCCGCCAGGAACCCGTACACGCTGGCCAGCACACACCCGATCGCGAACAGGAGCACGAAACGCGGCCCACGGCTCTCGAGCGCGTACATCAGCATCATGAACGTCAGGACGACGACGCCGAAGGCGGTCAGCACACAGCCAGTGTGGCGCGTTCACCAGCGGGCCTCTCGGTGGTAAGGTTCGGACCGGTTTCGACAACGGGTGGGGGAGCTTGTTTGATGTCGACTGAGACCTCTGTAGCGGGGCGGCGGCGAATGCTGGTGGTGCGGCGCGCTTTGGTCCTTGCGGTTCTGCTGACCGTGTTCATGTCGCTGATCGTCGGCGTCGCGTTCGGCGGCCCGTACTTCGAGAAGAAACTGTTCAACGAAGCTGGTGAAGGACTCGGACCGATCGTCGCGATCACGCCCGACGGCGATACGGCCTTCATCGGCGACAGCCTGTATGGACGCGTCGGAGGTGAATGGGTTCCACAGCACCAGGTCGGTGAAGAAGAAGGTGGCACCGTCGCGCTGTCCGCCGACGGCAACACGCTGGCCTCGGCCTTCGGCCGTGACCCGGAAAGCCAGTTCGGCTATGTACTGAAGCGGTCAGGCGGTGTCTGGGAGGCCAAAGGGCAGCGGCTCGAACCGACCGGCGTCAAACCCGAATTCGGCTCCAGATTCGGCCACTCGATCGCGATCTCCGAAAACGGCGACACAGTCCTGTTCGGAGCTCCCTACGACCGCGGGTCCGGGTTCGAAGAAATCGGCGGCGTGTGGGTGTTCGTGCGGGTCGGCGAAAGCTGGACCCAGCAGACGATCCTGCAAGGCGAAGCAGGCGAAACGCAGTGCGGGGAAGACGTGGCGCTTTCAGCCGATGGTCATACGGCGCTCGTCAAATGCAGCCATCAGGTGAAGGTGTACGTCCGGGAAGGCGAAGCCTGGAGGCAGCAGGGCCCGGCGCTCCCCGGCGGAGGTTTCGTGGCGCTCACTCCCAACGGCGACACGGCGTTCGTCACCGCGGGCGCGAACAGCAGCGAAGGGTCCATCTACCAGCGCAGCGTCGAAACGTGGAGCCTTGCCGGCAAGCTCGACGCTCTGGCGCCGGCCCAGGATGAGCAGCAAATCGCGGTCGCAGCGGATGAAGAACACCTGCTGGTGAACGAGGGTGACGGCGTCGTGCTGTACCAGGGCTCCGGCGCTAGCTTTACTGCGGTCGAAAGCCTGACCCCGCTGGGGCGCTCGGCGTCCCTGACGGAAGGGTTCGAATTCGCCACCTCGTCGGACGCCGCCATCATCCTGATGGGCTACGGGCCGTTCGGGTCCTGGGAATTCACCCCCGGTGAACCGATCCGCGGACCGGAAGTCGGGCGCTGTGTGTCGCACCCGAAGAACTCTGGGACCTTCCACGACTCCGGGTGCACAAAGCAGAGCCGCGGAGGCTCGCCCTATGAATGGGAGCCGGGTGCGATCAAAGGTGGCTTCGCGCTCTCCGGGGGGGCCGTGAAACTCGAGCCGGCGACCCAAGCCAAGATCACATGCAGCGGACTGTCCGGGTCCGGAGCCTTCAGCGGCCGCAAAACCCTCGGTGGGGTCCATGTCAGCCTCACCGGCTGCGCCCAGGCCGGCGAGCAGTGCACGAGCCCGATGGCGAGCGCCGGGCGGATCGACAGCGGGGAACTCCAGGGCGCGCTCGGGGTGGAATCCGAAGCCGGGAAGAAGAAGCTCGGTATCGGCCTGTCTGCCGTCTCGGGCGCGGTCGCCGAATTCACCTGCGGGACCACATCCGTCAGCATCCGCGGGAGCGTGATCGGGTCCGTCAAGTCGGGCAAGCCCGAATCGTCCACCGCGCTGAAGTACGCGGCCTCAAAGGGGGCGCAGAAGCCGAGCCACTTCGTGGGCGGGCCTGAACAGCAGCTCGAAGCCTCCTTCGGAGGCGGCCCCTACGAACCGATCAGGCTCGTAGCGAAGGCCACCCAGACCTTCGAAGAAACGCTGGTGCTCAACCCGCTGAACTAGCGGTAGGCCGGCGCGGCGCGCCCGCTACTGGATGAAGTGGGGGTAGGAGCGCTGGAGCACGTCCTTGCGCAGCTTCCAACGCTCTCGTTCCATGGCCTGGCGGTCCTCCGGCGTGCCGGAGCCGGGGATCGTGAACTCGATGCCGGCCTCCAGCAGATCGCACGCTCGGCCCATCACGACGGCCAGCGAGAAGGCCTTCGGGGACGGCGTGTCGGGGAAGCTCGCGTCGATCACCATGCCGGCCAAAGGCAGGGCGCATTCCACGACGGTCGTGTACCAGCCTTCGTGGGCCACCGGCAACCACGAGTCAGACCATTGGAACGGCTCGCACATCTCGCCCATGTGGCGGTGATGCTCGGCAATCTGGGCCGCGCTCAGCAGCGGCCCCGCTTCGATCAGCGGCCACGACCGGTTGCGACTCTGGCCGTCGTGCCAGCGCAGCAGAGTCTCGATTTCGGAGGGCAGCTCGTGGGGATCGACGAGTGCCCGCAGGATCCCCAGGTCCTTATCCAGGACGGGCGGGTTGAGGCTGGCGGCGAGCTCGGGGTCGTGCTCGGGGAGGATGCCGTCGAGGCGCGCGAGCTCCTCCTCGAGCGTGCCGATGGGCCTTGCGTCAGCCACGGCGTGGCCGTCGGGAGCGATCGTCCATCACGTGAACAGCATCGGATGTCGGTCGCGCGGGCATGAACAGAGAGGGCCGGTCGTGACGTGACGGCAGAGGTAATGTGCGTTTCGTTGCTAGGCGCCCGTAAGCCGGCGCCGTCGGCGAAAAGGAGGCCATCGTGCTGAAGGGCTTCAAGAACTTCCTCATGCAGGGCGAGCTGATCGTGATCGCTGTGGGCCTTGTGGTCGCGCTCGCGTTCAGTGGCCTGATCAAATCGTTCACCGACAACATCATCACTCCACTGGTCAACGCCGTCGGTGGAGGCGGCACGACAGGTCTCGGCGTTCACGTCAACGGCCAGCTGATCAACTTCGGGGCGTTCATCTCGGCGATCGTCTACTTCGTGATCTTCATGGCGGTGATCTACTTCGTCATCGTCGTCCCGTACCGCACCTACATGGCGCACCGCGGCCAGACCGTGTTCGGCGATCCCGCTCCCACCAAGACCTGCCCGTTCTGTCTGTCCGGCGACCTCCCGGTCGCAGCGACCAAGTGCCTGCACTGCGCCAGCGAGGTGGCGGCGGCTGCCACCTAGAGGCCGGCACAACGCCGAACAGGGTCCAGCCCGAGCGACCGCCGGGGGTCGAGCGATCTGGGAGACTCACGCCGTGCCAACCGCGCAGAGCATCGGAGTCGCCTACGCGACCGCCCTTGCCGCCAAGGACTACGAGCAGCTGCGGCAGCTGCTGGCGCCCGAGATCGACTTTCGCAGCCTGACGCCGAACCGCATCTGGGAGGCGAGCGACAGCGACACCCTGATCCGGGAGATCCTGCAGCGGTGGTTCGAGGAGAGCGACGAGATCAGGAGCCTCGAGGGCATCCAGACGGACACCGTCGGAGACCGTGAGCGGGTCGGGTACCGATTCGCCGTGCGAAACCCCGAAGGTGACTTCCTGGTCGAGCAACAGGCCTACTTTTCGACTCGCGACGGGAAGATCGAGTGGATGCGTGTCATGTGCTCGGGCTTTCGTCCCGTCGGGTAGGCGACTTCCAATCGGGCCAGCACCCCCGCGCGAGCGTCGACGTCCTGCGGCGTGGCGCCGTCGGGGCGGACGAGAGCGCCCCTCCCGCTACCCTCACGGGCCGTGATCAGTACCAACCAGTTCAAGAAGGTGGCGTAACCACACGATTTCGGGGACGTGGCCGTCGCGGGCCGCGTGATCACGACGCCGTCGACGCGGATTCCCCATAACGCTCGTGGGCTAGGGTTGGCGGATGACCCGGCCTGCTCTTTCGACGGTGCCCGCGAGCGATGCGCCGAACGTCGTCGCCACGATCGTCTCGGCGTTCGCCGATGACCCGGTCGAGCGTTGGCTCTGGCCGGAGGAGGGGCAATACCTGGCGCATTTCCCGCGGTTCGTGGAAGCGTTTGGTGGACCGGCGTACACCCAGCAGACGGTGTGGACGCTCGGTGGGTTCTCGGCCGTGGCGCTTTGGCTTGCCCCGGGCTCCGAGCCGGACGGCGAGGCCATCGTGGAGCTGCTCAGCGAGACGGTCTCACCCGACAAGCACGACGACACGTTCGCCGTTCTCGAGCAGATGGGGGAGGGCCACCCCGTTGTTCCGCACTGGTATCTGCCGTGGCTCGCCGTCGAGCACGGGAGTCAGGGTGGCGGATTGGGCGGCGAGCTGCTCCGGCGGTGTCTGGCCCGGGTGGACGAAAGCGGGCTGGCCGCGTTCCTCGAGACCCCCAACCCCCGGACCGTGGGCTTATACGAAGGTCACGGCTTTGACGTCACCGCGATCGCGCAAGCCGGAGCGTGCCCTCCGATGACGCTCATGATGCGCGAGGCGCGGTAGGCCGGGATCAGGACGCCGCGACGCCGCGCCTCGCTGAGTCGGCATTCGATGTAGACACGCCACCTTCCAGCGAGCACGCCCGGAGCGGGGACGGGCGCTTCGGCCGCTACCCTCACAGGCCGTGATCAGTACCAACCAGTTCAAGAACGGCAACCACATCGAGGTTGACGGGACGGTCTTCAAGATCCTCGAGTTCCAGCACGTCAAGCCGGGCAAGGGCGGGGCCTTCGTACGCACCAAGCTGCGCCGGGCCTCCGACGGCAACGTGATCGACCGCACCTTCCGGGCGGGGGAGAAGTTCCGGCCCGTGCGGACGGAGTCCAAGAAGATGCAGTTCCTGTACGCGGACGGAGCCGATGCCCACTTCATGGACACCGAGACCTTCGAGCAGATCGCGATCGGCGAGTCGAGCATCGAGGAGGAGCTCCGCTGGATCACCCCGAGCAGCGAGGTGGACGTGCTGGTCGTGGACGGCGAGCCCAGCGACATCCAGCTCCCGACCGCCGTGGACCTGGAGGTCAGCCAGACAGACCCCGGCGTGCGCGGCGACACGGCCTCCGGCGGGGGTACGAAGCCCGCCACGCTCGAGACCGGCGCGATCATCAACGTGCCCCTGTTCGTCGAGCCCGGTCAGCGCATCAGGGTGGATACGCGCTCGGGGGAATACGTGGCGCGGGCCTGAATGCGCCGCTCCGAGCAGCGCCGGGCGGCGGTGATCGCCCTCTACCAGCATGACCTCACCGGCAGGGACCTTGACGAGACCCTGCCCGCGGGGAACGAGCGAGTTCGTGCGGGCCCTGGCGGCGGCGGCGATCGAGCACCGCTCCGAGCTCGACGAGCTGATCGACAGCCACGCTCACGGCTGGTCGGTGGAGCGGATCCAGCCGCTGGAGCGAAGCATCCTGCGGGTGGCCCTGGTCGAGATGCTGCACCCGCAGGAGATCCCGGCGGACGTCCCGATCCCCGCCGAGGGGGCGATCGAGGAGGCCGTCGAGAGCGCCAAGGTGTTCTGCGGAGCGGATGCTCCGGGCTTCGTCAACGGTGTGCTCGCGGCAGTGCTGCGCGAGCTCAGGGAGAATGCCCACAGCCGATGACCAGCGCACAGCGTCTCGACGAGATCATCACGCGCCTGGAGCGGGCGGCCGAGCAGCTGCGCTCGGGCGAGCTCTCCCAGGACGCGGCCGCGGGGATGGTCGAGGACTGCGCCTCGCTGGCCACGCAGGCGGCGGCGGAGCTCGAGGACCTGGCCCGGGCCGAGGTCAGCCAGCCGGCCCCGGGGCAGGACCCACTCCTCTAGCGGCGCCTACCGAGCCGCGCTGCGTGGAGGCCCACTATCCAGACCACCTGCGCGAGGAGGTCGAGGAATATCTCGAGCGGCTGCATTTCTCCGAGGAGCCGCTCACCGGAGGCCTGGACGAGGCGATGCGCTACTCGCTGCTGGCCGGCGGCAAGAGGATTCGACCCGTGCTCAGCCTCGCCACCGCGCGTGCGCTCGGAGTGCCCCACCGCGAGGTCCTGCCGCTGGCGGGCTCGATCGAGCTGATCCACACCTACTCGTTGATCCACGACGACCTGCCGGCGATGGACGACGACGAGCTGCGTCGCGGGCAGCCAACCTGTCACGTGAAGTTCGGCGAGGACGTGGCCATCCTCGCCGGGGACGGCCTCTACGCCGAGGCCTTCCGGCACCTGCTCTCCAACCAGCGGGCCGAGCCCGAGCGTCTGCTGAGGGCGGCGGCGGAGCTCGCCGCCGCGACCGGGGTCAACGGCATGGTGGGGGGTCAGTACGCCGACGTGACCGCCCACGCGGACGGCGGATCCCGCACCTTGCGGCGAGTGCACGAGCTCAAGACTGGCCGCCTGATTGGCGCCTCTGTGCTGTGCGTACTACTGTTGACGGGGACCGATGATGCCCGCATCGTCAGACCGTTTCGACGTTTCGCGGCCGAGCTGGGCGTGTTGTTCCAGATCGTCGACGACATCCTCGATGTGACCGGCAGCGAAGATGCGCTTGGAAAGCCACAGGGCAGCGATGAGCGGCACGGAAAGCAGACATACGTGAGCGAGTTCGGCATCGAGCAGGCCAGACGGCTGGCCGCCGAGTCACACGCCACCGCCCGTGGCGCCCTGGAGGAGATCGCGAGCGTCTCCTCGGGTGCGGGAGCCCCGGACGCGACCACCGAGCTCGAGAACATCAGCGACTTCATCTTCACCCGCACCTCATGAAGCTGCTCGGCCAGATCAACGGACCCGAGGACCTGCACGAGCTCAGCGACGCCGAGCTCGTGGAGCTGGCCCAGGAGGTCCGCGAGCACATCATCGACACGGTCGGGGAGATCGGCGGGCACTTCGGGGCCAACCTCGGCACCTGCGAGCTGGCCGTCGCTCTGCATTCGGTCCTGGACTCCCCCCGCGACAAGATCCTCTGGGACGTCGGCCACCAGGCCTACCCGCACAAGGTCTTGACCGGGCGCCGTGACCAGCTCGCCACGATCCGCCAGTACGGCGGCCTGGCGCCCTTCTGCTCGATCTCCGAGTCCCCCCACGACATCATGGGCGCCGGCCACGCCTCCACCTCGATCGGCTACGCCGTCGGGATCAAGGAGGGGATGCGCCAGCTCGACCCCGACAACGACGCCAGGGTCGTGGCGGTGATCGGCGACGGCGCGATGACCGGTGGGGTGGCCTTCGAGGCGATCGGCCAGGCGGGCGGCCTGGGCACCCCGATCGTGGTGGTGCTCAACGACAACGGCATGTCGATCGCCCCCAACGTGGGGGCGCTGTCCCGCTACTTCAACCGTGTACGGCTGAACCCCAAACTGTGGCGGGCACGGTCCGATCTCGAGGGTGGTCTGACGCGGCTCCCGATCGGGATCGGCGTGGCCTTCGAGCGCCTCGGGCCCCACCTAAAGGAGTCGATCAAGGCCTTCTGGGCGCCGGGGCTGTGGTGGGAGGAGCTCGACTGGGCCTACATGGGCGTGATCGACGGCCACGACGTCCGCGCGCTGCGCGAGGCGCTGCGGGAGGCGCTGGCCGCTGAACGCCCGGTGGTGGTCCACATCGCCACCGTCAAGGGCAAGGGCTTCGCGCCGGCCGAGGAGGGTGGCCTGGAGGGAATGGAGAAGTGGCACGCCGCCAAGCCCAACTCGATCGTCAACGGATCTCCGGCCCGGCCGAAAGCGGCCGCCAACGGCGCCAGCGGGCGCAAACGGATCATCCCGCCGCAGTACACGCAGGTGTTCGGAGAGGCCCTCGTGCGTGAATGCGAGCGCGATCAGCGGGTGGTGGGGATCACCGCCGCGATGAACTCCGGAACCGGCCTGTCCATCCTCCAGAAGGCGCTCCCGGAGCGCTATTTCGACGTCGGCATCGCCGAGCAGCAGGCGGTGCTGTTCGCCGCCGGGCTCGCGCTCGAGGGCGTCAAGCCGGTGGCCGCGATCTACTCGACCTTCCTGCAGCGGGCCTACGACCAGATCGTCCACGACGTCTGCCTGCAGAGCCTGAACGTGGTCTTCGCGATGGACCGGGCGGGGCTCGTGGGCGACGACGGGCCCACCCACCACGGCGCCTTCGACATCGCCTATCTGCGCTGCCTGCCCAACATCGTGCTGATGGCTCCCCGCGACGAGGCGATGCTGGTCCACATGCTGCGAACCGCCCTCGAGTACGACGACGGGCCGATCGCCCTGCGCTACCCCCGCGGGGAGGGCACAGGGGTGCAGCTGCCGGCAGAGGGGCGGGCGATCCCGATCGGCTCAGGGGAGATCCTGCTGGAGTCCTCCGTGCAGGCGGGCTCGGGCCCGCGGGTGGCCCTGATCGGGTACGGAACCGGCGTCGGCAAGGCGCTCGAGGCGGCAGACCTGCTCAGCGAGCACCAGATCGCAGTGACGGTCGCCGACGCCCGCTTCGCGAAGCCGATCGACGCGGGCCTGATGGCCCAGCTCGCGGCCGAGCACGACCTGCTCGTGACCGTCGAGGAGGGCGTCCTGGCCGGGGGCTTCGGCTCGGCGGTGTGGGAGGCCCTGAACGAGGCCGGAGCGGCTCCTCGGATCCTCCGGGTGGGGCTGCCGGACCGCTACGTGGTCCACGGCAAGCCCGCGCTGCTGCACGAGGAGGTCGGCTACACCGGGGCCCGGATCGCCGAGCGCGTCCGCGCCGCCATCTCCGATCCCCAGCGCGAGCCCGAGAGCGGGGGTTCGGCGGTCATCGGCGCCTGAGGGCGCCGGCCCGAGCAGCCTCATCCCGTGGCCCGGGCAGCACCGGGCGTCGGGCCGCCGCCTGCGACTCAGTCGCGGCGACCCGCCAAAAGAAACGGCCCGCCGGGGAGTGCGGGCCGCTTCGGGGAGGAGGGATCCAAAGAGGTGCAGATGAAACGATGCAACTCGGGGATCGCCATCAATATGCTCGCCCGGGCGCTCCGGCAGTGTGACATCGGTCACAGAGCCGACCCGCGCCGGTGCCCGCAGCGCCGGACCTGTATCCTCTGGATCCCTCCGTCGCCGCCCTGTTGGCGAAAGCCACTCTCGAGAAGGGCAAGGATTAGGCGGCGCTCCCTCGCAAATACGCCCGGTCACCCGGGCGTATTTGTACCCAGGAGTATTTGTGCAAGGGTTGACCGGGATGCCCAAGCGACGGCTTGACGTCCTCCTGGCGGAGCGGGGGCTGTTTCCCTCGCGCAGCCGGGCGGCGGCCTCGGTGATGGCCGGCGAGGTGCAGTTGGGAGCCGCCCGCCGCCGCGCCTCCAAGCCCGGTGAACTGGTCGACCCCGACGAGCTGGTGGCGGTCCTGGAGGGCCCCGACTACGTATCCCGGGGCGGAATCAAGCTGGCCAACGCGCTGCAGGGCATCTCGCTGCAGGTGGCCGGCAGGCGGGCCCTGGACGTGGGCAGCTCGACCGGAGGGTTCACCGACTGCCTGCTCCAGGCCGGCGTCCGCGAGGTGATCGCCGTCGATGTCGGCTACGGGGTGCTCGACTACCGCCTGCGTCAGGATCCCCGCGTGCTCGTGATGGAGCGCACCAACGCCCGGGAGCTGTCCCCGGAGATGCTCCCGACCTCACCCTCGGGTGCCCCCGGGCTGCCCGATCTCGCGACCGTGGACGTGTCCTTCATCTCGCTGGCGAAGATCCTGCCGGCGCTGGTGGGCTGCCTGGGGGACCCATTCGACGTGCTCGCGCTCGTCAAGCCCCAGTTCGAGCTCGGCCGCGGTCGGGTCCCCAGAGGAGGCGTGGTGCGCGATTCGGCCCTGCGACGGGAGGCGCTGGTGTCGGTCGGAACGGCCGCCCTCGGCCTCGGGTTGGCGGTGCGCGGCTACCACTCCTCCGGCCTGCCCGGGCCGAAGGGCAACCGCGAGACCTTCATCTGGCTGACGCCCGCGGGCACCGACCCCGGCGAAGATCCCCAGACCCCGGCCGCGCTGGAGGACCTGGCCCGCGAGGTGGAGCCGTGAGGGAGATCACGGTCCTCACCCACCAGCGCCCCGCCGACACCGAGCCGACCCTGCGGCTGCTGGCCGAACGGGCCGAGCAGGCCGGCTTCCGCCTGCGCCTGTCCGCCGAGGAGAGCGAGAAGCACGACCTCGACGCGGGGCCGAACCTCGTGCGCGACGCCCCCCTGGAGCGCGACGTGGCCCTGTGCGTGGTGCTGGGCGGGGACGGCACGATCCTGCGCGCTCTGCAGGACTACGCGAGCACCGACGTCCCCGTGTTCGCGATCAACTTCGGCGAGATCGGCTTCCTCGCGACGGTCGAGCCGGATGAGGCGGGGGCCGGGATCGACCGTGCCCTCGCCGGGGACTTCGAGCTGCTGCGCCTGCCGGGAATCGTCGTACAGCTGGACGGCGAGCGGCGCACCGCGATCAACGACGTCGCGGTCCACCGCAAGGTCGGCGAGCGGGTGGCCGAGCTGGCGTACGCGCTCAACGGGGAGGAGGCCGGGAGCGTCCGCTGTGACGGGCTCGTGGTGGCGACCCCGGCCGGCTCCACCGGCTACAACCTCGCCAACGGGGGACCCGTGATGGCGTGGGGGGTGGAAGGCTTCGTGGTGTCGTTCATCGCCCCCCATTCGATGTCCGCGAGGGCGCTTGTGGTGGCGCCGGATGACCGCCTCACGATCCACAACAACTCGCGCGAGCCGCTGGATGTGGCCGTCGACGGGCGGCCCGTCGGGGAGATAGGAGCCGGGGAGGCGATTGCGGCGAGCTTCTTGAGCGACTGTGCGACGCTGGCCCAGCTGCCCGGGTCGTCCTTCTACCGGCGCCTGCGCGACAAGTTCGGCCGGCTGGCCAGCTGAGCCCGGCTACGCGACGCGCGTGTGGGGACCGGCCGGGTCTTCGTCGTGGCCGTCGGAGCCGGCGTGGGCCATCGACGTGACGAATGTGTCCAGCTGGTCGCGCGAGAAGCGGCGCTGGCCGCCCGGGGTGCGGTAGCAGTTGATGTGCCCTGCGTCCGTCCAACGACGGACGGTCGCCAGCGAGACGCCGAGGTAGCGTGCCGCCTGCGAGCTGGTGAACACCATCTTGCGCTCGTCCAGGGGTCTGTGTGTTGCGAGGGTCATGTCGGTCCATGCTTCGGCATCCACGGCAGGCAACTTGAGGGGGATGCAGGTTTGTAAGCGTTTGAGGTGAGAGGAGACGCCCACGATGCCGTAGGTGCGTGAGCTAGCTTCCCGTCCGTGTTGGGCCGCGCCGAGGAGGGATCGCCGCACCGCTCTCGCCAGCTGGGCCGGATTCTGGTGGCCTACACGGTCAACCGGCTCGGCAGCTGGGTCGGCCTCGTAGCCCTCTCGCTGGCCGTCTTCGACCACACCCACAACGCCCTCGCGGTGGCGGGGCTGCTGCTCGCCTGGCAGGCGCTGCCCGCCTTCCTGGTGCCGGTCGTGGTGACCCGCATCGAGGCCTCCCGGCGGCGCTACAAACTCAGCGCCCTGTACCTGTTCGAGGCGCTCGTCACGCTGGTGCTGGCGTGGCTGTCGCAGCATTTCTGGCTGCCGGGGGTGCTGGTCGCGGCGATCTTCGACGGCACCGCCGCGCTGGCGGCCAGCGCGCTGCTGCGGACGGAGGTGGCCCGGGTGGCCCGCTCGCAGGCCACGATCGCCGGCGCGGGACTGGCCCCGGAGCAGCTC
This sequence comes from uncultured Solirubrobacteraceae bacterium, assembly GCA_963846255.1. GTDB lineage: Bacteria > Actinomycetota > Thermoleophilia > Solirubrobacterales > Solirubrobacteraceae > Palsa-744. The sequence continues at coordinate 876,785 of CAWJVE010000002.1, read as the reverse complement.
GAGGAGCAGGCCGAGGAGGCCGAGCGCCGGGCCAACGGCCAGGTCAACGTCGCCTTCGCGGCCTCGTTCGTGGCGGGGCCGCTGATCGGCGGGGCCGTCACCGCCGGGGCCGGGGTCGCGGCGGCGCTGCTGATCGACGTCGCCTCGTTCCTCATCTGCGCGGGGCTGCTGCTGGATCTGAACCCCTACGTCGAGGGAGCCGGCGGAGCGGAATCGGTGGGAGCCCGGCTGCAGGCGGGGCTGCGCCACATCAACGAGACCCCCTTCCTGCGCTCGCTGTTGATCGCCGAGGCGGTCGCTCTCACGTTCATCCAGGCGGGCTCGCCGGTGGAGGTCGCCTACGCGAAGGACACCCTGTCGGCGGGAGACGGCGGCTACGGCCTGCTGGTGGCGGCGTGGGGGGAGGCTCGGTGCTGGCGAGCATCGTGTTCGCGCGCAACGTGCGCTGGCCGCTGCCGGTCGTGCTCGTGTCAGGACTGTTCGGGCTCTCGGCGGCCTTCATCGGCTTCTCGGTGGCGCCGTCGCTGGCGGTGGCGTGTGCCTTCGCGGTCGTGGGCGGAGTGGGCAACGGTCTGGAGTGGCCCTCGCTGATCAGTCTCGTCCAGCGCCTCAGCCCGCAGCACCTGCGGGGGCGGATGATGGGAGCGGTCGAATCGCTGGCCGCGTTGTGTCTGGCGGTGGGCCTGCCGCTGGGCGGCCTGCTGGTGGCCCTGATCTCGGCTCGGGCCGCATTCCTGATCGTGGGCGTGGGGGCCGGCGTCTCGACCGCCGTCTTCGCCCGCCTGACGCTGATCGGGGGGCGCGGGCGTGAGCTGCGCGCCGGCGGCGCCCCCGAGCCGGCCGAGGAGAGCGGGGAGCTGTCGCTGGACCCGGTGCCCGACTAGGACGTCGCTCGAGCGGGCCGGGAGCGCCGTCGCCCGCGCCGCCGGGCCGACGCCGCCCGCCGAGGGCCGGTGGGACGGCCTAAAGGCCATTTGTCTGTCGGTCGTTAAGGACTGACAGAGCGGCCAATGGGTGCTTCCGACTTCACGCGACGACTGTTCTTCGCAGGCGAGTTCGCGCTGATGGCCGCGACGATCGCCGCGGCGGTGTACGTCTCCCACCCCGACGAATGGCGTCCCGCCACCCTGGTCGTGACGCTGCTGGCGATCGCTCTGGTCGGGGAATGGTTCACGATCAAGACGCGCGCGGGCATCCTCAGCGCGTCGCTGGGAGTGATGGTGCTGGCGATGGGCCTGCTCGGCCCCGGGGCGGCGGGCGCCTGCGGTGCGGCGGCGATCGCCCTGCACTCGGCCATGGCCCGCCGCGGCCCGGCGCACTGGCTGAACAACCTCGTGGCGATCGGCGTGGCCGGCTTCGCCGGAGGCCTCGTGGTGAGGGCGCTGGGGGGCGACGTCACCCGCCTGGGGGCCCAGTCGGCGACCGACAGCCTCGTATTCGTGCTGATGCTGTTCGCCGGGGTGGCCGTCCTGCTGGTTCTCAACTTCGTCGTCTTCGCGATGCACCAGCGGGTCACCACCGGGCGCCCGCTGGGGCGCATGACCACCGAACTGTTCTTCCCCCTGCTGCCCGGCGAGCTCGCCGTGGCGGTGATCGCGATCATCCTCGTGCTCGCCTACCGCGGCGCGGGTCTGCCGGTGCTGCTGGCGGCGATCCCCGTCCTGTTGATCTTCCGCCAGCTCGCCGTCGCGCTCGAGCGGTCGGAGACCCACGCCGAGCAGCTGCAGGCGCGGACCCGCCAGCTGTCCTCGTTCCAGTGGGGGGTGCCGGCGATGTTCATGGAGGGCCTTGGTCTGCGTGACCCGACCTCCCTGCGTCACGCCGCCGCCGCCGCCAGCTACTCCAGGGGCATGGCGATCGAGCTCGGCTGCGAGGAGGACGAGCAGGAAGTCATCCACCTCGCGGGCCTGCTCCACGACATCGGCAAGTTCACCTGGTCAGACCGCCTGCTGCACCCCGACCAGCTCAACGACGAGGACTGGGCGGTGATCCGCCGCCACCCCCAGGACGGTGCGGCCATGGTCGGCAAGCTCGACGGCTTCGGGCCCGTTGCCGACGCGATCCTCTACCACCACGAGCGCGTCGACGGCGGCGGTTATCCCGCCGGCCTGATCGGCAACGAGATCCCGCTGGCGGCGCGCATCGTCGCCATCGCCAGTGCCTACGACAGCATGCTCAGGCGGGAAGCCTTTGGCGAGCCGATGAGCCCGGAGGAGGCCATGGTCGAGCTGCGCAAAGGGGCGGGAAGCCAGTTCGACGACGACCTCGTCGAGGTCTTCAGCAAGGTCCTCGAAAGCAACGGCTCGACCTACGGCATGAACGCGGACTACAAGAGCGAGCTGGCGTTCGAGACCAGGGTCAGGAAGATGGCCGAGCCGGCGACCGTGATGCAGCGGCCCGGCGGGCGCCAGATGATCCGGGCCCGCCTCAAAGCCCGCCGGCGCCCGGTCGGCGCGGGTCACACCTCAGAGAAGGGGCGATGAGCGCCCCGGGAACGAAAACGGGGACGCTCCGTAGACCGTCCCCGTTATCGATACGTCTTGGTGTTGCTAGTTGGCGTGCGGCGAGTTGGCATGCGGCATATTCCAGCTCCTTTTCGGGGAGCCCCGTCCTGCATGGGGCGAGGCTCCTGTTCCGTCCCTCTCACGTGGCACTACGCCACGCCTTGAGTAGCTTTGCGGAAATAGTACACGCGTTGTCGGCGTATGTACACCCCCATATAGGGATGTGCAGGTTTCCTTGCAGATGGGCAGAAATGGCTGCAGATGCGCAGGAAAGCGGCGCGCGCCGGCGACGGGCCCGAAGGGCGACGGCGGAGGGGTGTCCGCGGGGTGGCCGGCGGCGCCCGGGGGTCGTCCAGACCAGCGGCTACGGTGTCAGCTGATGGACCATGAGGCGCCCTCTCTGAGCCGTCCGATCGAGGTCATCATCGCTGACGACCATGCGATCGTGCGCGACGGAATCCGCTCGGTGCTCGAGCGCGAGGACGGAGAGTTCACGGTCGTGGCCGAAGCGGCTGACATCCCCTCGATGATCCGTGAGGTGCGTGAGCTCAAGCCCGACCTGCTGACGCTCGACCTGACGATGCCGGGGGGCTCGAGCCTCGGGGCACTGCCGCAGGTGTTCATCTCCCATCCCACGCTCGCGGTCGCGATCCTGACCATGCGCGAGGACCCCGAGTACGCGCGCCAGGCGCTGCGCGCCGGCGCCAGGAGCTACGTCCTGAAGGAGGCCGAGCCGGCCGAGTTGCTGCAGGCGTTCAGGACCGCGGTCGAGGGCGGCAACTACCTGCACCCGCGGCTCGGAGCGGTGCTGGCGGCATCCGACAGCGGCGTCGGCGGCGACGACCCCGCGCTCAGCGAGCGCGAGTCGGAGGTGATCCAGCTGATCGCCGACGGCTTCACGAACCCCGAGATCGCCGACCAGCTGAAGGTCGCCGAGCGAACCGTGAAGACCTACCGGGCGCGCGCGATCGAGAAGCTCGGCATCTCCTCGCGGGCCGAGATCACGGCCTACGTGCGCCGCAGCAGCGGCACCCGCAGCTGAGGATCGGGCGACCGCCGCCGGGCGGCCGCAGGGGGATACTCAAGCGACCGGCGCCGGGCGACCGCGCAGGGGCACGCTCAGGACCACCTCGGTGCCCTTGCCCGGGCCCGGGCGGAACTTCAGCTCGCCGCCCACGAGCTCCGCGCGCTCGCGCATGCCCGACATTCCGAAGCCGCCCTCGAGGCCGTCTCCGCGGGGGCCCAGGCGCTCCTGGCCGGGCATGCCCTTGCCGTCGTCGGTGACGGACAGTTCGAGTGCGCCGTCGTGGGCGCTGACGGCGACCACGGCGCTGGTGGCCTCTGCGTGGCGGCTGACGTTCGTGAGCGCCTCCTGGGCGACCCGGTAGACGGTGCTCTCGAGCTCCGGGTCCATGCGCTCCCCGCCACCGTTGCCGTTGGGAGCATCCGTGGCTGCGGCGGTGATGCCCGACATGTCGATCTCGGTCCTCACGTCGAGCCCGTCGATCGCCTGGGCGCGCCTGGCCAGGGCCTCGAGCGCCGCGGCCAGCCCGAGATCGTCGAGCGCCGCGGGCCGGAGCTCGGTGATCAGGTGGCGCAGACCGTCGATCTCGTGCCCGAGACCCTCCAGGGCGGTGTCGACCGCGGCCCGCAGGGCGGCCGGATCTTCGTTGTCGCGGGCGTTGGCCAGCCGCAGGCGCAGGGCCCCGATGCCCTGGATGCTCTCGTCGTGGATCTCCCGCGCCCAGCGCGTGCGCTCGTGCTCGCGGGCCTGCATCCCGTAGCGCAGGCGTTCGATCTCGACCGAGCGCTCGGCCGCCAGGCGCTGGGCGACGCTGGCGGCGAAGGCCTGAACGGCGTCCCGGTCGGGCTTCTTGAAGGATCGCTCGGTGGCGAGCGCGATCACCAGGCCGCCGCCCTGGTCCTCGAGCTGCAGCGGCTCTACGAGCACCGAGCGGGCTTCGATCCCCAGCTCGTACAGCCAGGCCGCGTCGTCGCCGCGGGGGCGCTCGAGCGCAATCGGCTGTCCCTGGGCGTAGATCGCTCCCAGGGCGCTGCCGCGGCTGGGGACGATCCGCAGCCGCGGGCTGGACGTACCGCTGGCCGCCGCCACCCGCAGCTCCTCGCCCTCCTCGATCACCACGATCAGGCCGTCCGCGTCGAGCAGCGCCAGGCCGCGGTCGGCCATCAGTCTCAGTAGCCACAGCTCAGAACCGGAGAGCACGTGACGAGATTAGTCCGCCGCTCTGACGTCCCCGCTCTGTGTCCAGTGGGAGGCCCTCGCCGCCGACCGCGCGGCGTCCACGAGCGCCAGCGGCGTGAGCCCCTCCGTCCAGGTGACGAGCCCGATCGAGATCGGCAGCGGACGGCGCTGGCCGTCGACTTCGATCTTGATCGTCCGCAGCCGCGCCAGCGCGCGCCTGGCCACGATCTCTCCCCGCGGGCCGTCGGCTCCGGGCAGCAGCACGATCAGCTCCCGCTCGCTCGGGCGCCCGACCTGGTCGAAGACCCGCAGCTCTCCGCGCAGGGCCTGGGCGAGGTGCGTGAGGGCCTGCTCGGCGAGCTCGTCCCCGTAGCGCTCCACGACCGAGTCGAGGTCCTCGATCACCACCAGCAGGCAGCTCAGCGGGCCGAGGTCGCGTTCGGCCCGGGCCACCTCCTCCGCCAGGCGCTCTGCCAGCTCCTGCGCTCCGAGCCAGCGCGGAGCGTCCCGCCCGGGCGGATCCGTGCGTGCGTTGGGATCGTTGGCAGCCATCCGTGTCGCCGATCGAGTCTAGGTTCGGGCCGGGTGTCCGTTCACCGGCGCCCCCCGGCATTATGAACGCCGCCGCCCTCCGTGGAAAGGGTTGGTCATCGGCACCCAGCCCGAGCGCCCTGCGCGGATCCGGCGCGGCCGGCGTGGCTGCGCAGAGGCGGTGGGTCCGTCCCCGGGCGCTGGTACACCTGCTCGCGATGCTGGTAGAGCTGCGTGTGGAGAATCTCCTCTTGATCGAGCAGGCGGAGCTGCGGCTGTCCGGGGGTCTGAACGTGCTGACCGGTGAGACCGGCGCCGGCAAGACGGTCCTCGCGCACGCGCTCGACCTGCTGCTCGGCGGGCGTTCGCGGGCCGGGATCGTGCGCCCCGGCGCCGAGGAGGCCTACGTCGAGGGCGTGTTCGAGGTTCCCCCGCGGCTTGGGAAGGAGCTCGAGGCCGAGCTGGCCGAGCTGCTGGACGACGGCGAGCAGGAGCGCGAGGTGGTGCTCGCCCGCCGCGTCCGGGCCGACGGGCGCACGCGGGCGCTGATCAACGGTCGCACCGCGGCGGTGGCGGACCTGCGCGCGATCGGGGGAGCGCTGCTGCGCTTCTACGCCCAGCACGAGCACCGCAGCCTCACGCTGGCGAGCGCCCAGCTGGCGATCCTCGACAGTCGCTGCGGGGCCGAGCAACCCGCGCGTCTCGGCGCCTGCGCGGAGGCCCACGGGCGCGTGCGCGAGCTCGAGGCCCGGCGCGAGCAGTTGCAGTCCACGAGCTCCGAGCGCGACCGGGAGCTCGACCTGCTCGACTTCGAGATAGCCGAGATCGAGGCCCTCGCGCCCGACCCGCAGGAGCACGAGCGGATGCTCGCCGCGCGCGAGCGCCTGCGGGCGCTGGACTCGCTGCTGGGCGCGGCGGGGGCTGCGAGCGCGCGCCTGCTGGGCGAGGACACCTCGGCCGCTGGCGCGGGCACGGGTGGCGACGGAGGTCCCGGGGCGGCCCAGCTGGTGGCCGAGGCGAGCGGGGCGCTGGGGCCGGTGGAGGGCGTTGACGGGCAACTCGACGGGCTCGCCGAGCGTCTGCGGGGGCTCGCGCTGGAGACGCGGGAGCTCGCCTATGAGCTGTCGTCCTACTGCGAGCGGGCCGGCGACGTGGCTGATGGCGACGGTGGCACGGAGGGCCCATCGACGCTCGAGGAGCTCGAGGAACGGCTGGCGGCCGTCGAGCGGCTGGTGCGCAAGCACGGCGGCAGCATCGAGGCCGTGCACGAACACGCGCGCGCGGCCCGGGGCCGGCGCGAGGAGCTGGCCGCCGCGCGGGTCTCGGCCGGCGAGCTCGACCAGCGGCTGCAGGTCGCCGGCGAGGATCTCGAGCGCTGCGTGCGCGCCCTCACGCGGGCCCGCAGGGCGGCGGCCGGCCCCTTCTCCAAGGACGTCACGGCCCAGCTGGCCACGCTCGCGATGCCGCACGCCGGCTTCGAGGTGGTGCTCGGCGGCGGCGAGGTGGGAGCCGGCGGCGGCGACACGGTGGACTTCGTGATCGCCCCGAATCCCGGCGTGCCGGGTGGGCCGGTGCGGGAGATCGCCTCCGGCGGGGAGCTGTCGCGCGTGATGCTGGCGATCCTGAGCGCGGCCCAGGGCCACGAATCGGGACTCACGCTGGTGTTCGACGAGGTCGACGCCGGGATCGGCGGTCACACCGCCCGTGCGGTCGGGTCGCGGCTGCGCGAGCTCGCCCGCGAGTCCCAGGTGATCTGCATAACACACCTGCCGCAGATCGCTTCGCTGGCGGACCGGCACTTCTCGATCGTCAAGCAGGCGGGACCGTCGGACACGCGCACCGAGGTGCGGGAGCTGTCGCAGGAGGAGGTCGTGGAGGAGCTCGCGAGGATGCTCGGAGGCGAGGGTGAGCAGGACGGGGCCCGCCGCCACGCTGAGGCGATGATGCGCGCGGCCTGAGCCGCGAGGAAGAGCGGAGCGCGCGCGTGATCGCGGGCGTTACTCTCGCAGTCGATGGCAGCCACGCCATCCACACCCGCGAGCAGCCGGAGTCCCTCCGGTCCCGCTTTCGCGGGCGCAGAGCCACGGCTTGCCCGCGTGATCCAGGGGTCGGTGCGCCCGGGGCGCCGCACGAAGCTGCTCGTCCGCCACCTCGTCCGCGGCGACATCGCGCTGGTGGACCACCTCGACATCGACCGCGTGTCCGCCGAGGAGCTGATCGCCGCCGGTGCGGTGGCGGTGTTGAACTGCAGTCCCTCCTCGGGGGGCACGTACCCGAACCTCGGTCCCCAGCTGCTGGTGGAGGCCGGCGTGCTGCTCGTGGACCTGCCCGACGACGGGCTGTTCGAGAAGGTCAGCGACGGACAGCCGCTGACGATCCGCGCCCGCTCGGCGCCGCGGGGGGAGTGCGGCGTGGAGGTGCTGTGGCGCGAGCAGCTGCTCGCGCGGGGAGAGCTGCTGGACCCGCAGCGGGTGGGGGAGGAGACGGAGGCTCGCCGGCGCGAGGTGGGGGAGGCGGTGGAGCGCTTCGCGCACAACACGATCGAGCACATGCGCGAGGAGCGCGAGCTGCTGACCGGGCGGATCGACCTGCCCCGCTTCGCCACCGACTTCCGCGACCGCCCCACGCTGGTCGTGGTCCGCGGCGTGGGCCACCAGCGCGATCTCCGTGCGCTGCGCCCGTTCATCCGCGACATGCGACCGGTGGTCGTGGCGGTGGACGGAGCGGCCGAGGCGCTGCTGGCCGAGGGGCTCTCGCCGGACATGATCGTGGGCGACATGGACTCGGCGGGGGAGACCGCGCTGCGCTGCGGCGCCGAGCTGGTCGTGCACTCCTACCCGGATGGCCGGGCCCCCGGGAGCGAGCGCCTGACCGAGCTCGGGCTGGCGTTCAAGCTCGTTCCCGCCCCCGGCACGAGCGGGGACGTGGCGATGCTGATCGCGGCCGAGAAGGGAGCCCGGCTGATCGTTTCGGTGGGCTCCCAGTTCAACCTGGTCGAGTTCCTGGACCGCAACCGCCGGGGGATGTCCTCCTCGCTGCTGACCCGCCTGCGCATCGGCGAGATCCTCGTGGACGCCAAGGGCGTGAGCCGCCTGTACCGTCCTGCCCCCGCGCTCACGCCGCTGCTGCTTGTGATCGCCGCGGGGCTGATCGCGATGCTCGTGGTGGTGTGGAGCACCCCTGCGCTGAAGGACGTGGCAGAACTGCTGTGGCTGAAGCTGCAGCTGGTCGCGCAGGTGGGCGCGCGCCCGCCCGGCGGCTGAGCAGCCGGAAGCGCAGGACCCGGGATGTTCGACTATCGCTACCACGCGCTGTCCCTGGCCGCCGTCCTGTTCGCGCTCGCCCTCGGGGTCCTGATCGGCGTGGCGATCGGCGACTCCAACCTCGTCTCCAGCGCCAAGAGCGGGATCGTCCACGACCTCGAATCGGAAATCAGCGCCGCCCACGACCAGCTCGCCGACCAGCAGGGGCGTGTGGCCAGCGAGGAAGCCTTCGCCAACGGGCTCTACCCGCTCGCGGTGCACGGGCTGCTCGGTCACCGTTCGGTCGGCCTGGTGTTCCTCGGGGGCTCCTCCGAACGGATCGACGGGCTCGTGCACGACGCCGTCACCGAGGCCGGCGGGCAGGTCCCGAGCGTCGTGGCCGTGTCCGAGCCGCTCAACCTCGACGGCATCGAACAGGACGCCGCCGGCACCCATTTCCAGAACCTGGCCGCCTCGCCGGAAACGCTCGAACGGTTCGGATACGTGGTCGGTCGCCAGCTCGTGAGCGGCGGGCGCCGCGTGGACGGCGAGCTTCTCAGCCGCGTGCGCTCGAGCCTCCTGAGCTCCTTCGACGGACAGCTCTCGCACCTCGACGGCGTGGTGGTGGTGCGGGCGGAGCCGGCCCACATGAGCGCGCCCCAGAGCGAAGCCAGCACCTCCTTCGACACCGGGCTGCTGGCCGGGATCGCGCGCCGGCCGTGCCACGGCGGTGGGGGTGCAGATGAGCTCCACCGTGCCCTCGCAGATCTCCTGGTACAAGGGCAGGGGGCTCTCGAGCGTGGACGACCTCGACACCGTTGCGGGCCAGACGGCGCTCGTCTACGCGCTCGCCGGCCAGCGCGGAACCTACGGCTCGAGCTCGACCGCCGACTCGCTGCTGCCGACCGTGACGGTCCCCGGCCAGGCGCCCTGAGCTGCGTCCGCGGACGGGGTTAGCTTTCAGCCCCGTGCACGCCCTCCCGTTCCTGGTGGCCCTCGCGACCGCAGCCGTGCTGTCGGGCCCGCTGCTGGCGCAGATGCGCCGCAGCGGGGCGGTGAGGCCAAACTACCGCTCGCGCGAGCTGCCGTTCCCGTTCGGCGTGCTCGTGCTGGCGGCCGCCGGCATCGCCCTGATCCCGCTGACGCTGGTGCAGCGGCTGGGAGAAACGCAGGTCTTCACGAGGCCGTTCGCGCCGATCCTCGTGTACTGCCTGGGGGTGATCGGCCTGGGGCTGCTCGATGACGCGCTCGGCGACCATGGCGGGGCGCTCGTCGGGGGCGGTCGGCCCGCGCGCGAGAACGACGCCGTGGCGCCGCGGGGATGGCGCGGGCACTTCGGCGCCCTGCGGCACGGTCGGCTGACCACGGGGGTGCTGAAGGCGCTGGGGGCGCTCGGGCTGGCCCTGCTCGCGGCGGGGGCGCTGGGGCAGTCGACGGGCCGCTGGCTGCTGGCCGTGGGCGTGCTGGTGCTGTGCACGAACGTCTTCAACCTGCTCGACCTGCGGCCCGGCAGGGCCATCAAGGTGCTGGTGGTCCTGGGGGCGGCGCTGACCGCCGGGTCCGGTCAGGTGCGCACGCTGTGGGCCCTCGGCCTGTTCGCCGCGCCGGCGCTCGTCGCCGGGGACCTACGACCTGCGCGAGCGGGCCATGCTGGGGGACACCGGGGCGAGCCTGCTCGGGGCCGTGGGCGGCCTGTGGCTCGTGCTGACGCTGTCCGGAACCGGCCAGCTCGTGGCCCTCGGGGTGCTCGCGGCGATCACCCTTTACGGAGAGGTGCGCTCAATTTCCGGCTTCGTGGAACGGACTCCGGGGCTTCGCTATCTAGACTCCCTTGGCAGGCCCTCATGAGTTCTCACGGCACAGATCGCCACGCGCAGGCCCCCGCCAAGACGCGCTTCATCTTCATCACCGGCGGGGTCGTTTCCGCGCTCGGAAAGGGCATCGCGGCGTCCTCGATCGGCCGTCTGCTGGTGGCCCGGGGCCTCAGCGTGGGGCTGCAGAAGTTCGACCCCTACATCAACGTGGACCCGGGGACGATGTCCCCCTACCAGCACGGCGAGGTGTTCGTGACCGAGGACGGCGCCGAGACCGACCTCGACCTGGGCCACTACGAGCGCTTCACCGACTCCAACACCAGCCGCGCCGCGAACGTGACCGCCGGGGGCATCTACGACACCGTCATCCGCCGCGAGCGCCGCGGGGACTACCTCGGAGCCACCGTGCAGGTCGTCCCCCACATCACCGACGAGATCAAGCAGCGGATCTCGCTGATCGCCCAGTCCAGCGACGTCGACTTCGTGATCACCGAGATCGGCGGAACCGTGGGGGACATCGAGTCGCTCCCGTTCCTGGAGGCGATCCGCCAGTTCCCGGTCGACGTGGGGCGGCGCCGCTGCATGTTCATCCACCTCACGCTCGTCCCATACGTGGGCCACGCGGGCGAGCTGAAGACGAAGCCGACCCAGCACTCGGTCAACGAGCTGCGCCGCATCGGGATCGCGCCGGACATGCTGATGTGCCGCTCCGAGAGCGCCCTCTCGAGCGACATCCGCAAGAAGATCGCGCTGTTCGCCAGCCTGCCGGTGGAGGCGATCGTCTCCGCGCGCGACGTCGACGACATCCACAAGGTCCCGCTCACCTTCCACGAGCAGGGCGTGGACGACTTCCTGCTCGAGCACTTCGGGGTCCAGGCCAGGCCCCCGGACCTGTCCCACTGGAAGGAGCCGATCGAACGCTCCGCCCGCGCCACCCGCACGGTGCGGATCGCGCTGGTCGGCAAGTACGTGCAGCTCGAGGACGCCTACCTGTCCGTCTCGGAAGCCCTCCGCCACGCCGCCTCGATGCAGGACGCGAGGGTCAAGATCGACTGGATCGACTCCGAGGCCCTGGAGGGAGGGGCCGCGGAGGAGCTGCTGGGCGAGGCCGACGGGATCCTGATCCCCGGTGGCTTCGGCGGCCGCGGGATCGAGGGCAAGATCGCCGCCGCCGGCTACGCCCGCCGCAACGGGATCCCGTACCTCGGGATCTGTCTCGGGATGCAGGTGGCGGTGGCCGAGTTCGCACGCAACGTGGCGGACATGGAGGGGGCCAACTCGACCGAGTTCGACATCGAGACCCCCCATCCGGTGATCGACCTGCTGCCGGAGCAGAAGGAGGTCGCGGACCTCGGCGGGACGATGAGGCTGGGCGCGGACCCGATCAAGCTGCACCGCGGAACGGTGGCGCGGGAGATGTACGGCGAGGCGGTCATCTACGAGCGTCACCGCCACCGCTATGAGGTCAACAACCTCCTGCGCAAGCGCCTGACCAACGCGGTCGGGACGGCCCCCGGCACGCGGCTGAAGGTCTCCGGCACCTCTCCCGACGAGCGGCTGGTCGAGGTGATCGAGCTCGACGAGCACCCCTTCTTCGTGGCCTCCCAGTTCCACCCCGAGTTCAAGTCCCGCCCGGAGCGCCCGGCGCCGCTGTTCCGAGGCTTCGTCGCGGCCGCCCTGGAGTACTCCGGCGAACCCGAGGACTCCTCCCCGCAGTCGGGTGAGGACGGCGAGCGGGCGCTTGGAGAAGCGCCCACCGCGCGCTCGACCAACGCGTGAGCGCCGGCCCGCGAGTCGAGATCGGCACGCCTGCGCGCCGCTATCTCAGCGGCACGTTCGCCGAGCTCTGCCGGATCGAGAGTCCCTCCGGGAGCGAGCGTCGCTGCGGTGAACGGGTGATGGCCGAGCTGCGCGCGCTCGGCGTCGAGACCCGGGAGGACGACGCCGCTGCCCTGACCGGCTCCGACTGCGGCAACCTGCTCGCCCGTCTCCCGGCCGCCGGGCAGGCCGCTGCGGGCGCCGGCCCGCGCGAGGAGGGGCCGGGGGCGGTGCTGTTCTGCGCCCACCTCGACACCGTGCCTCCCCAGGCGCCGGTCGAGCCGGTGCTCAGCGAGGGGGTGTGGGAGAACGCCAACGAGGGCATCCTCGGTGCCGACAACAAGGCCGCCGTGGTCGTGCTGCTGGCGCTCGCCCGCACGCTTCACCAGCAGGGCTCGCCGCTCGATCTCGAGCTCCTGTTCACCGTCGGGGAGGAGCGCTCGCTGGCCGGTGCGAGCGTGTTCGACGTCGGCTGGCTACGCAGCCGCATGGGTTTCGTGTTCGACCACGCCTCCCCGATCGGAGAGGTGGTCGAGCGCTCTCCCGGGCACTTCCGCCTGGAGGCGCGCTTTCGCGGGGCCGCGGCGCACGCGGGGATCCGCCCCGAGGACGGACGCAGCGCGATCGTGGCGGCCTCCCGGGCGGTCGCCGCGCTGCCGCTCGGCAGGCTGGACGAGCAGACCACGATCAACGTCGGTTCGATCGCCGGCGGTGGGGCCATCAACGTGGTTCCCGATGCCTGCTCCTTCACGGCCGAGGTCCGCAGCCTCGACCAGCAGCGCGCCGAGGAGCTCGTGGCCGAGGTCGTGGGGCGCATCCAGGACGCTGCCCACCTGCCCGACTGCGACTGCGACGTGGACGTCAGCGTCGAGCAGACCTTCGCCGGCTATCGCCAGCCCGCGGGCGCTCGCGCGATGGGCGTGGCCGAGGAGGCCCTGCGCCGCTGCGGGCACGAGCCCCGGCGGATCGCCAGCGGTGGTGGGTCGGACGCCAACGCCCTGATCGCGGCGGGGCTGGACTGCGTCAACCTCGCCAACGGCACCCACAGACCACACGAGCCCGGGGAGAGCGTCGCCGATGGGGCACTGGGCGAGATGCTCGAGGTCGCCCTCGCCCTCGTGCAGCAGTCGCCGGCCCTCGAGCCGGTTGTCCCGCGCTAGCGTGGTCGCGAGATGCTGAAGCTGCGCTCCGCCACGGTGGTCGAGGTGCTCGAGATCTCCGAGCCGTCCGCCGACGACGGTGGCGCGCCCGCCGAGCAGGCGCTCGTGATCGAGCTCGCCTCGTCCTCCGGTGAGTCCCCCCAACGGCGCCGGGCGGTGGCCGACGTGGGCCTCGTGGGGGCCACCGAGGTCGGCGACACGGTGATCGTCAACGTGCAGGCGCTCGACCTCGATCTCGGCTCCGGAGGCTTCGACGTGGTGCACGCCAACCTCTCCCGGGGCCTCACGGCGGAAGGCGAGCAGCACGCGCCCGACGGCGCGATGAAGCTCAACTACACGAGCCTGCAGCACATCGTGGCGCCCGTGGACGACGAGGCGCTCGAGCTTCCGGTCGGGCGTCCGGTGGCCGTGCTGGCGCTGCACGGCCAGCTCGCCCCGCTGGCGTGGGCCTTCTCCTGCCAGGCTCCGGGGCAGCGCCTCGGCTACGTCCAGACCGAGGGCGGGGCGCTTCCGGGCGGGCACTCGCGCACCGTTCGCGAGCTGCGCCGGCGGGGGCTGCTGGCGGGACACATTACGGCCGCTGCGGCGTTCGGCGGGGAGGAAGAGGCGATCAGCACCGCCGGCGCCCTGCATCACGGCCTGCTGAAGCTGGGCTGGGACGCGGCCGTGTGCGGGCCCGGACCCGGGATCGTCGGGTCCGCCTCGGCGCTCGGGCACGGCGGCATGGCGGCGCTGGACTCGGCCCACGTGTCACTCGCGCTGGGCTGCCCCACGCTGCTCGTGGCGCGCATGTCCTCCAGCGACGAGCGCGAGCGCCACCGTGGCGTCTCACACCACACCCTGACGGTGCTGGACCTGCTGCTGGAGCCGGTCACGGTGGCCCTGCCGGCCGGCATGCGCTCGCCGGTGGGCACCGAGCTGGCGGCCAAGCTGGGGTCGATGTTCGGCGACTCCGGCGAACCACGACCGGTGCTCTCGCTCGACGTCGAGCGCCCGGTGCGGATCACACGCCACGACTGGCGCAGGGCCCCGGTGGACCTCCCCGGGTTCGCCGCCTGCGGCCTGGAGAGCGTCACGATGGGACGCGACCTGGCCCAGGACCCGCTGTTCTTCGCCTCGGGTCTGGCCGGCGGCGCGGCCCTCTCGGAGCTCGCGCGGGAGGCGTGCGCACCGGCGGGAACACTGTGAGCGCGACGCCCGGCGGGCGGGTGCCGCGGGGGTTCGAGGCGCTCGGCGGGGAGACCCTTTACGAGGGACGCCTGGTCGAGGTCCGCAGCGAGCGCTTTCGCCACGCCGACGGAGAAGAGGTGACGCGCGAGATCGTCCGCCACCAGGGCGCCGTGGCTGTGGTGGCCCGCGATGAGGAGCAGGTGTGGCTCGTGCGTCAGCCCCGCGAGGCGGTGATGGAGCCCGAGCTGCTCGAGCTTCCGGCGGGGAGGCTCGACGTGCCGGGCGAGGAGCCGCTGGCGGCCGCACAGCGTGAGCTCGCCGAGGAGATCGGCCTGGGCGCCCGCAGCTGGGAGCCGATCCTGAGCTACTACTCCAGCGCCGGCTTCACCGACGAGCGGGTGTTCCTGTTCCACGCACGGGACCTCTACGAGCACGGTGCCGAGAGCGGGGAGGAGGAGCGCATCGAGGTCGTCCGCTGGCCGCTTGAGAGGCTCCAGGACGCGATCGACGAGTGCCGGGACGCGAAGACCCTGATCGGCCTGCAGTGGCTGGCCAGAGCATGCGGCCTTCCGCCCCGCGCCTGAACGGCGCCTTGCACCTGCAGGTGGCCCCCGCAGGGCGGGCGAACAGCTGAGGGGATGACACCGCCCGCAACCGCACCCGCTCGACCGGACTCGGGCGGGGCCGGTGCGAGCGCTGGGGTGGAGGGACTGATCGGCGACTTCCTCGCCTACATGGAGCTCGAGCGGGGACTGTCGCGCAACACCCTGGGGGCATACAGCAGCGACCTGCTCCAGCTCGCCGGCTTCCTGCACCGGCGTGAGCTCGACGTGCTCGAGGTCACCCACGCCGAGCTGAGCGAGTTCTTCGCACTGCTATCGGAGGGAGATGCGGAGCACGCCGCCGTGGCCCCCGCCACGCTCGCCCGCAAGGTCGCCTGCGTGCGCTCCTTCTACCGCCACCTGCGCATGGAGGGAGCGATCGAGCACGACCCCACGGCGGAGCTCAAGGGCCCCCGCAAGGGCCAGCGCCTGCCGCGGGTCCTGTCCCGCGACCAGGTGGCGAAGCTACTGGCCTCCCCACACGGCAGCGACCCGCTGGCGCTGCGTGACCGGGCGCTGCTCGAGCTGATGTATGCCTGCGGGCTGCGCGCCTCGGAGGCGATCGGGTTGGACCTGGGCGACGTGGACTTCGAGGAGGGCCTGTTGCGGGCGCGGGGGAAGGGCTCCAAGGAGCGGATCGTGCCGATCGGCAGCCGCGCCCTGGCGGCGCTGGCCGGCTATTGCCGGGCCGGCCGGCCCGTGCTGCTGGGCCTGGGAACCCAGTCACGGCTGTTCCTCAATCGCCGCGGGGCGCCGCTCACCAGGCAGGGCCTCTACAAGATCGTTCAGGGCCACGCCCGCCGCGTCGGCCTCGATCAGCAGATGAGCCCCCACACGCTGCGCCACACCTTCGCCACCCACCTGCTCAGCGGGGGCTGCGACCTGCGTTCCCTGCAGGAGATGCTGGGACACGCCGACCTGGCCACCACCCAGCTCTACACCCACCTGTCCGCGGACCGCGTCAAGGACGCGTACTTCGCGGCCCACCCCCGCGCCCGGCGTTAGCGCTCGGAGTCCTCCGGCACCGACGCCCAACTCCCGCCCGGCCCCACCCGCTCGCGGCTGGAGACCCCGCCTAAGCTGGGCCGATGCCCGAGCTTCCGGAGGTCGAGACGATCAGGCGCCAGCTCGCGCCGCTGGTGGAGGGGCGCAAGATCGAGCAGATCGAGGTCCTCGACGCGCGCTGGTCGGCGTCCGCTCTCCCCGGGGGAGCTCGAGGACGCCCTGCGCGGACGGCGGGTGCTGGGGCTCGGGCGCCGCGGCAAGTACCTGGTGTGGGAGCTCTCCGATGAGCTCTACCTCGCCCAACATCTGCGGATGACGGGGACCGTCCTGGTGGAGCCCGACCCCGAGCCCCTGCACACCCGCGTGCGGATGCTGCTGGGGCCGCTGCGCGGGGCGCGGGGGCGCCTGCGGCTCGTGGTCAGCGACCCGCGGCGGTTCGGCACCGGGGAGCTGCTGGCCGGGGAGCCGGAGCTCGAGCGGTTCTTCGCCTCGAGGCTCGGCCTGGAGCCGTTCGACCCCGCCTTTACGACCGCCCACCTGCGTGCCCTGACGCGCGGGCGCCGGGCCCCCATCAAGGCGCTGCTGCTCGATCAGCGACGGGTGGCCGGCGTCGGCAACATCTACGCCGACGAGGCTTTGTACCGCGCCGAAATCCATCCCCTGAGGGCCGCCGGAACCCTGTCCACCGCGCAGCTGGAGAGGTTGCGCGAGGGGGTGATCGAGTCGCTCAGCGCCGGCATCGACGCGCAGGGGGCCTCGATCGACGACTTCCGCCACGTGGACGGCGTAAAGGGCTCCTTCCAGGACCGGTTCCTGGTCCACCTACGGGAGGGCGAGCCCTGTGGGCGGTGCGGCAGCACGATCGTCAAGATCACCGCCGCCGGCAGGGGCACCTACGTGTGCGAGACCTGTCAGCGCCCACCCCGGGCCCGGCGACGGACACCGGCCCGCGCGCGCTGAAGCTCAGGCGGCGAGCAGCTCGTCGAGCCGCCCCGCGTCGGCGGCGGCCTGGAGCTCGGCGTAACCGCCGAGCAGGCGCCCGTCGACGGTGACCTGGGGGAAGGTCATCATCCCGGTGCGCTGGGCCAGCTCGACGCGGCCCTGCGGGTCCTTGGAGAGGTTGACCTCGGTGAACTCGACGCCGCGGGCGCCGAGGATCCCCTTCACCTTGCGGCAGAAGGAGCACGGATCTGTCGTGTACACCTTGATATCCGCCATTACTTCATAAAGTATAGCATTGCGGGGTGGCCCGCTGGGACCACCGCCACACCGTAGCGGGGGGCTCGCGGACACCCGCGGGGTGCCCCGGCGCGGGATCTAGTCTCTTGACCATATGCCGGGGCAGCTGCAAACCGAGGCGGTCGTGTTGCGCTCGATGCGCTACGGGGAGGCTGACCGCATCCTGCACGTGTACACCCTGCACCGGGGCAGGGTGAGCGCGATCGCCAAGGGCGTGAGGCGAGCCAAGAGCCGCTTCGGGGGACGCCTGGAGCCGTTCTTCCGGCTCCAGCTGGAGCTCCACGAGGGCCGGGGGGAGCTGCTGACGGTGACGGGCGCCCACACCATCGAGGCCCACGCGCGGCTGCGGGGAGACGGGCAGGCGCTGGACAGCGCCTCGCGGGCGTGCGACGCGGTGGGGCGCCTGTTCGAGACCTCCGAGCCCCACCCGGGCGTCTTTCACCTGCTGTGCCGCCAGCTGAGCCTCCTGGACGAGCGGGCCGGGGCCGCGGGCGGGGCCGCGGACTCCACGGGGACGTGGGCGGGAGCGCTCTCGTTCCGGCTCAAGCTGCTGCTCGCCGCCGGGCTCGCTCCGCAGCTCGGAGCGTGCGCGAGCTGCGGCGCACAGGAGCACCTGGTGGGCTTCTCGGGAGCCGCCGGAGGGGTGGTGTGCAGCGCCTGTGAGGCGGGCTCGTTCGCGCTGACCGAGGAGGCGCACGTGTTCATGACCGAGGCCCTCGGACGGGCGCTGGCGGAGACCCCCGAAGGCTCCGAGGCGGCGCTCCGGCAGGTCGAGCGGGCGATCTCCGCGACGCTCGAGTATCACGCCCACGTGCGCCTGGCCCCCGCGGCGGCCGCTTAGCGGCGCGCGGGCGACCCCTCCGCGCGAGGGTGCCCTCGGGGATCGCGGCTATCTTTGTCCCCCGATGGACGAGGGCCAGCCGATCTCCTACGAGGTGCTCCACGAGGGGGTGCCCGTGTACTCCAGCGACGGGCAGGTCGTCGGGACCGTCCGCAGCGTCCTCAGCGCTCCGGAGGAGGACATCTTCCACGGCCTGCTGATCTACGACGACGCAAAAACCATGCGCTTCGTGGAGGCGTCGGCGATCGCCGCGCTGCACGAGCGGGGCGTGGACCTGCGGCTCGACGCGTCCGCGGCCCGTGAGCTGCCCCCGCCCGAGCACGCGGCGCCCGTGTTCCGCGAGGACCCCGGGGAGCAGACCAAGTGGAGCCATCTGATCCACAAGATCACGCTCCGGGGGGACTGGAAACGAGAGCACTGAGCGCCGGCGACCCTCGGACGGTGGCGGCGGAGTTCGCCGACCGGATCGCTTCCCAGGAGCAGGAGCTGCTCTCGCCGCTGGCGGAGCGCTCCTACCCCGATGTGAGGGCGCACCCCGAGGAGGACTGCTCGCTGCGGACGCCCTTCCAGCGCGACCGCGACCGGATCGTTCACGGCAAGGCGTTCAGGCGCCTGACCCACAAGACCCAGGTGTTCGTCGCGCCCCGTGGCGATCACTACCGCACGCGCCTGACCCACACGCTGGAGGTGACCACGATCTCCCGCACGGTGGCGCGGGGGCTGCGCCTGAACGAGGACCTGGTGGAGGCGATCGGGCTCGGCCACGACCTCGGACACCCGCCCTTCGGGCACATCGGCGAGGAGGCGCTCGACGGGCGCCTGAAAGAGCGCTTCGGGCGCGATTTCCGCCACTACGAGCACTCGCTGCGGGTGGTCGAGCACCTGGAGCGCGACGGAATCGGGCTCAACCTGACAGAGCAGGTGCGCGACGGGATCGCGGGGCACTCTTCCAGGGCTCCGCTGCCGCGGACTTTGGAGGGACGGATAGTGCGCGTGATCGACCGTGTCGCCTACATCAACCACGACATCGACGACGCGGTCCGGGCAGGGCTGCTCGACGAGCGGGAGCTGCCGCGCGGGCCGCTGGAGGTGCTCGGCCACACGGGCTCGGCGCGGATCGACACGCTCGTCCACGACATGGTCGAGCAGTCGGCCCGGCGGGGTGAGATCGCGCAGGGCCCCGTTGCCGGGCCGGCGATGGACGAGCTGCGGGACTTCATGTTCGAGCGCGTGTACCTGGGGCCGGCGGTGCGGGAGGAGTTCGCCAAGATCACCGAGGTGATCGGGCGCCTGTTCGAGCACTACGTCGAGCACCCCGAGCTATTGCCCGGCCCGTCCGAGGGCGTTGCGCCGCCCGCAGATGCCCCGGGGGATGATCTCGCCCAACGGGTGACCGACTACCTCGCGGGGATGACCGACCGCTACGCGATCCGGGCCTACACGGACCTCCAGGTACCGCGCGCCTTCGCCCGCTAGGTTGGCGCTCATGGCGCTGTACACGAGCGAGTCGAAGGAGCGGGTCAGGGAGGCGGTGGACTTCCTCGAGCTGGTGGGCGCCCGCACGGAGCTGCGCCGTGCCGGCCCGGCCCGCTACGAGGGCCTGTGTCCCTTCCACGACGAGCGCACTCCCTCGTTCGGGATCGACCCCGTGCAGAAGGTCTACCACTGCTTCGGTTGCCAGGCATCGGGGGACGTGTTCACGTTCGTCCAGGAGACCGAGGGGGTGGACTTCAAGGAGGCCCTGGAGCTGCTCGCGGAGCGCTCCGGGGTGGAGCTCGTGCCCGAGCGGGAGGACCCAAAGGAGCAAGAGAAGCGGCGCAGGGACGCCCGGCTGCTCGAGCTCGTCGGGCGTACCGCGACCTACTACGAGCGCTGCCTGTGGGAATCCGAGGAGGCGGGGAAGGCGCGGGACTACCTGGCCGAGCGGGGACTCGGAGAGGAGATCCTGAAGGAGTTCGGCGTCGGCTACGCGCCCAGCGCCTGGGACCGCGTGCTGCTCGCCTCCAGACGATCGGGCTTCTCCGAGCGGGAGCTGTTCGAGACGGGGCTCGCCCAGCGTTCCAAGCAGGACGGGCGCCCATATGACCGCTTCCGGAGCCGGATCATGTTCCCGCTGGCCGACATCCGGGGCCGGATCCTCGGCTTCGGGGCGAGGGCGATGCGGGAGGACCAGCGGCCGAAGTACCTGAACACCTCCGACAACACCGTCTACCACAAGGGCTCGAACCTGTTCGGAGCGCACCTGGCGCGGGCTCACGCGGCCCGCGCGGGACGGGTGATCCTGTGCGAGGGCTACACCGACACGATCGCGCTGCACCAGGCGGGGATGCGCAACGCGGTGGGGCTGATGGGAACGGCTCTGACCGACGATCAGGTCTCCGAGCTGGCGCGGATGGCGCACACCGTGCTGCTCGCGCTCGACGCCGACAGCGCGGGCCAGGAGGCGATGCTCCGCTCCGCCCGGCTGGCGGTCAAGAAGCGCCTGGAGCTGCGCGTGGTCGAGCTGCCCGAAGGCGCCGACCCGGCCGAGCTGATCCAGCGGGAGGGCCCCGAGGCGATGACCCGCGCCGCCGAGGCTGCCGTGCCCTTCATCCGTTTCCGGGTCGAGCGGGTGCTGCAGAGCGGCGACGACTCCTCCTCGGAGGGCCGCGACCGGATGCTCGACGAGCTGCGGCCCCTGTTCGCCGAACTGCCCGAGAGCGCGACCCGCATGGAGCTCACAAGGCTGGTCTCCAACCGCCTGGCGCTGCCCGACCGGCTGGCCGAGAAGGCGCTGTCGGAAACCCGTGGGCCCGCGGCTGCGCGCGCACCGCGGCCGGCCGGCGGGGGAGAGGGGCGCGGTCCGACCCGCCCGCCTGAAGGCCGCCGGCCGGAGGGCTCGGGTGCGGCCGGTGGGCCGCAGGCGCAGCACGGTGCGGCGCCAGAGCTGCACGCCCGCGAGGAGACCGAACGCGCCTTCCTGGCCCTGTGCCTCGCCTCCCCCGAGGAGGGAGCCGCGACGCTGGCGGCGATGGATCTCGAGCACCATTTCGCCAGCCCACTGATACGGCGGGCGGCGGCGCGGCTGCGGGCCGGGAGCCTCGCCGACCCGATCAAGGACCCCCCCGGGGCGGTTGCGCTCGAGGACGATCCGCAGCTGAAGGAGCTGCTGGCCGAACTGATCGTGGCGGCCGGCCGGGAGCACCCCGACGCGGCGATGCTGGACGTCCAGCGCCTGCAGCTCGAGCTCGCCGGCGTGGAACGCGAGATCCAACGGGCCAGGGGGAGCGGGGGCGGCGAGACCACCCAACTGGCCCGCCGCAAGGCGGAGATCAAGCTCGAATTCGACCAGGCCAACGAGCGGGTGCTCGAGGAGAGCGGAAACAGCGCGGGTTGAGGACGGGCGATGCGGCGGACCGTGCTCGCCGGCCCCTGCTGCGCCGAGAGAGTTTCATCCCAAGCCGGCGGGACACTGGTGTGGTGGACCGTGCGCTGCTCGAGCGTCTCCTGGAGGATGGCTTGTCGCTGGCGGAGATAGGGCGGCGCGTGGGGCGGCATGAATCGACGGTGGCGTATTGGATGGCGCAGCACGGGCTGGAGGCGAACGGCCGGGAGCGCCACGCGGCGAAGGGGGTGATCGATCGCGAGCGACTCGAAGAGCTCGTGAACGAGGGCCTCTCGACTGCGCAGATCGCGGGAGTCGTCGGGCGCGCGCCAACGACGATTCGCATCCGGTTGCGCGAGTACGGACTGCAGACGCGCTGGGCTGAACGCCGGCAGGCGTTCAAAGAAGGACGCCGGGAGCTGACGCTGGTCTGTCCCTGCCACGGACTGACGACGTTCCGCCTGCGAAGGAACGCCGGCTATCGCTGCGCGAAGTGCAACACCGACGCGGTCTCGAAGCGCAGGCGGCGTGTCAAGCAGATCCTGGTGGCCGAGGCCGGTGGGGCGTGTCGCCTCTGTGGTTACAGCAGATGCGTGGCGGCACTCGCGTTCCACCACGTCACCCCGGCGGACAAGCGATTCACGTTGAGTCAGCGCGGTGTGACGAGGTCACTCGACCGAGCCCGCGCCGAGGCGCGGAAGTGCATTCTGCTGTGCTCGAACTGCCACGCGGAGGTTGAGGCCGGCGTTGCGGCGCTAACGGATCCGGACCGGCCTGCCGTACAATGAGCCCGCCGGACGCGATAGTCCAGGGTAGTCCGATCCGGGGTAGCTCAATGGCAGAGTAGTCGGCTGTTAACCGATTGGTTGTGGGTTCGAGTCCCACCCCCGGAGCTTTGTTTCAGGCCGGTGAGGGCACGTCCGCCGGCTTCGCTGTGAGCACATGGCCCTCGAGCCCGGGCCACCACGGAGCCTCGCCGGAGACCGACAGCGGACGCATGCGCACGAAGGCCGATTCGCGATGGAAGGGCGTGGAGGCGTGCCCTTGGACCGCGCGCCGGTGCCCATCCGCTCCGGCACCGCCGATGTAGCCCCGCAACGACGCGAGGCTCTGCCAGATCGAGAAGGTCGCCACCATTCCCGGTGGCCGGGCGAGCCCGGTCGCGGCGAGCATCGCACCGTCGCTGAGCGCGTCCCGCTCGGCACGCGCGCTCGCCCGCAGAAAGCGAACGAGCTGGGACGGTCGTAGTTGGCCCAGCGTGAGCCCCGCGGTGGGCTCGTCCATGTCCATCGGCAGCTCCTGGTCGGCCAGCGTTCCGAGCCCCGGCCAGGATCCGACCAGGCGGGTGGGCTGCATGCGCATCTGCCAGCCGCCGGCCAGCAATGAGCCGGCCTCGTGGTCCTCTAAAAAGCGATCCAGGGCGTCCTCGTCGCTCCAGAATGCAAACGCTCCGATCCGGTGACGGTCGGGGCGGGGGAGCAGGTGCTCGGAGAGGCGGGCCACGACCACGACATCTCCCGCGGTCGCGCCCGGAACCCGGCTCAGCCTCCCCCTAAAGAGCGCCCGCAGCGCATCGGATGGGCCAGCGTCGCAGATGTGAAGTGAAGCGATCAAGGTGATCCCTCCCCGAGAGCTTGTTACCATTGGGTATACCGAATGGTAACAAAAGCGTCCCAGACACGAGGCTCCGCCCAGGAAGACCGCCACCCCCGGGGCGATCGCGCCGCTCGGGAGGAAACCGCCGCCCAGAACCGTGGCACCCGCCTGAAGGGCCCCCAGCGCCGCGAGCTGCTCGAGGACGCGGCTGCCCGCCTGTTCGCCCAGCGCGGCTACGAGACGACCACGGTGGAGCAGATCTGCGCCGCCGCGGGAGTCAGCAAGCCGATGCTCTACCGCCATTTCGAATCCAAGCGGGAGCTGGCCAGAAGCCTGCTGGAGCGCCGCCGGGACGAGCTCGCGGCAGCACCCCTGGACGAGTTCATTCGCCGCCCGGACGCCGGCTCGCTGGAGCCGATGACCGACAGCTGGTTCGCCCACGTCGAGGCCCACCCCGACAGCTGCCGCTTCCTGTTCCGGGACATCAGCGGCGACGAGGAGCTCGCTGGGCTCCAGCAGGAGCTCCGCCGCCGCCAGCGGGCAGCCGACGTGGTGCTGCTGCGCGAGCTCGCGCCGGACATCCCCGAGCACGAGCTGGAGCCGCTCGGGGAGGCGATTCGCAGCACCCTCTACGGCGTCGCCCTGTGGTGGCTGGACCAGGAGTCGGTTCCACGCTCGGTGGTGGTGGACGCGACGCTCCGCCTCGTCAGCGGCCTGGCTGCGCGCTGAATCGCCTCAGGGCAGGGACGGCGCAGAACTCGAGGGCGCGGCCGCCGCCGCCATCGCCTCGAGCAGCTCGGTGGCGGTGGCACCGCTGTCGTGGCCGGCGGCCCTGCGCGCCATCTCCTTCGCACGGGCGCCGATCGAGGGGTCGCAGAGGATCCGCTGCACGCCCACCCGCACCGATCGGGGCCCCAGCAGCCGCGGGGGGATGCGCACCCCGGCTCCTGCCCAGTCCAGACGGGCGGCGTTCTCGCTCATGTCGCCCACCGACGGGCAGGCGAGCACGGGCACTCCGCTCGTGAGCGCGCGCACGAGCGTCCCGTGGCCGGCGTGGCAGATGACCAGGTCGCAGTGGGGCATCGTGCGCGAGTAGGACAGCCACTCGACGACGGTCGCATTGGCCGGCACCGGCAGGGGACGGCGTGGCAGGCGCCCGTTGTAGGTGGCGAGCACCCGTACGGGCTCCTCGGCGAGCCCCTCCAGGGAGGCCCGCAACAGGCGGAGCTCGGGGTCCTGGGCGGTGGAGGGCGCCACCAGCACCAGCGGGGCGCTCCCGCTCGGCAATGCGATCTCCTCGGACGGTGGCTCCCACATCAGGGGACCGACGACCTTCACCGACGGCGGCCAGGCCCGCGGATACTCGAGCTCCGGGAGGGTGGCCACGAGAGCGAGCTCGCGGCTGATACCGCCGTGCACGTGCTCGAGCTCCCGCAGGCCGAGCTCGGCGCGGGTTGCGTTCAGCTCTCGCCGGCCCAGCTCGAGCCCCTTCGCCACCGGTCGCTGAGCCGTACGCCAGAAGGAGCGGCCAATCGCTCCTCGCGGCAGTCGTGCGCCGATCGAGTACACGGGGAAGCCGTCGCCGGCGTGGGGATAGACGTGGGGGATGAGCGTCGCCAGCGGGACGCCGGCGAGCTCCGCGGCCAGCGCCGGGGCGAGTGTGAGGATGTCCGCCACCACCACGTCGGGGGCCAGCTCCCTCACGTCCGGCAGTGTGTCCCTGGTGGCCTGGACGACCGCCTCGTAGAAGTCCAACGGCTCCGGGCCGGTCGGGAAGACGCGGTACTCGGGCGCGGCCAGGAAGCCGATTCCCTCCGCCTGCACGTGCTCGCGCCAGCGCGCCCATGTCTGCAGTGAGACCTCGTGACCGCGAGCCAGCAGCGCTCGCCCGAGGGCGATCATCGGAAAAGCGTGCCCCGGGTCGCCGAAGGCACCGAGCAGGAACCGTCTGCGTGGCGCCACGGGCCGGGCGCGTCCCGGCTGGACGCTCACGCCGGGCTCCTCCGCGCCGCTAGGCCGCGAGCTCGGCCACCAGGCGCAGCTGCTCCAGGCGCTCCGGTGCGGTGAAGGCCGTCGGTGTCACCCCGAGGGTGCCCACGCCCGCGTCCCGGTACACGGCCAGGCGCTCGCGAACGCGGTCGGGCGGTCCGCACAGGGAGACCGTGTCGATCAGCGAGTCGGGGATCGCCGCCATCGCCTCCTCGCGCTTTCCTTCCAGGTACAGGTCCTGGATCTGGGCGGCCTCCTTCTCGAAGCCGTAGCGGCATACGAGCTGGTTGTAGAAGTTCTGCTTGCGGGAGCCCATGCCGCCGACGTACAGCGCGATGAACGGCCGCATCGTGTTGCGGGCTCCCTCGAGGTCGTCGGTCACGAACACGTTCACGGTGGGGGCGATGTCGAAGCCGTCGAGCGATTTCCCCGAGCGGGCGGCGCCTTCTTCGAGCAGCGGCCGCAACTCCGAGACGTGCTCGGGGGAGAACAGGGTCGGGATCCAGCCGTCGGCGATCTCTCCCGCAAGGGCCGTGTTCTTCGGGCCGATCGCGGCGATGTAGATCGGGATCCGCTCCTGAACCGGAGAGATGGTCAGCTTCAGCGCCTTGCCCGGGCCGTCCGGCAGCGGCAGTTCGAGCGTCTCACCCTGGAAGTCCACCCGTTCGCGGGCCAGCGCCATCCGCACCACCGCCACGTACTCGCGCGTGCGCTGCAGCTGTTTGGCGAAGCGCTGCCCGTGCCAGCCCTCTGCCACCTGGGGACCGGAGGAGCCGATGCCGAGCAGCATGCGCCCGTCGGAGAGTTGGTCGATCGTGGCGGCCGTCATGGCGGTCATCGCCGCCGAGCGGGCGGGCATCTGGAAGATCCCCGAGCCGAGCCGGATCTTCGAGGTCTGGCCCGCGAGCCAGCCGAGCACCGTGGCTGCGTCGGACCCGTAGGCCTCCGCCGTCCATACCGAGTCGTAGCCGAGGCGCTCGGCCTCCTGCACGATCCCGAGCTGGTCCTGTGAGCTGAGGCCCAATCCCCAATACCCGAGGTGTACGCCGAGCTTCATCCGCAAGTTTCCTTTCAGGAGCAGGGATTTCTTGGCTGAGAGGGACGCCGTGCCATAGGCTTGGCGCGCCTTCGCCCGGCGAGCTCCCGTCGCCCCCCGGAGGCCACAGCCTATGTCAAAGCGCCGCTCCCGCCACAGCCGCCAGACACGGGTCCCTTCACGGCCTGCGCCTGGCGATCGACTGCATGCCGGTGGCCACGCGAGAGGCGATGCTCGCCGGTGTCCGCGACAGCGATCGCATCATCGCCGGGGCCTACGTGGACGAGCTCGGGGGCGTGTGCCCGATGCTCGCCGCCCACCGCCGTGGCGGTCGCACCGACTTCCTCTCCTTCGCGCGCTCGTGGGACCGCTTCACGAGCGCCCGCGGCAAGGCCAGGCCAGCGACGCCGCGGGAGATCTCGATCCTCTCCTCGCAGCTGGAGGACAGCCTCGAAAGCATCGAGGGCCTGGAGCTCGATCGGGCGATCGCCGAGCACCGCAGGCTGCGCCGCGAGCGGCTCACCCGTCCCCGCAGCGTGCTGGAGGTGCTCGACCCGCGCGGGGAGATCCGCGCCCGGCGCCTGCGGCCCGCCGCCGACGCGCTGCGGTCGGTCGCTAGAGGGCGTCGCCCGGCCGCACGAACATGAACTCCGGGACCACGCACGCCGGCGAGAGCTTGAGCAGGTAGCGCACCGACTCGGCGACGTCCTCGGGACGGATCATCTGATCCGGGGGGACGTGCTCCTTGACGAAGTCGGTCATCGGCGTGTCCACGAACGCCGGGCATAGGGCGGTCGACTTGATGCCGTCGCCGCCCAGTTCCTTGTTCATCGCCTCGGTGAAACCCACCACGCCGTGCTTGGTGGCGGAGTACACCGACAGCCAGCCCTCACCCCGCTTGCCGGAGATCGAGGAGGTGTTCACGACCAGCGCGTTGCGGTGCTCCTCGCCCGCTTCTTTGAGCATGCCGACCGATTCGCGGTAGAAGAGGAAGATCGAGCGCAGGTTGATGTTCAGCTGCATGTCGATGAACTTCGTCTGCATCTCCCCGACGGGCGCCCCGACACCCATGCCGGCGTTGTTGACCAGCACGTCGAGCCGTCCGTAGCGCTCGCGGTGGGCGTCCACGATCCGCTTGACCTCGGCCTCCTCGCCGAGGTTGGCGGGCAGCGACTGCAGCTCGAAGCCTTCGCCCCGCAGCCCCTCGGCGGCTGCCTCGAGCTTCTCGGGGCGCCGCGCGGCGATCGTCAGGCCGTGGCCCTCTTCGCCGAGCACTTTGGCGATCGCCAGCCCGATGCCGCTGGAAGCTCCCGTGACTATCGCTGCCCGTGCTGCTGCCATGCCGTCTCTCCTCGGTGGTGGGTCGATGCTCGATGCCGCCGGCCTGAGCACGGACGACGGCGGCGGGAGCATCCCATATCTCGCTGGTAGCGTCCCCGGCGCGCGGGAGTGCCGACACAGGCACGAACCGTGACGGGCCCGTAGCTCAGTTGGTTAGAGCTGCCGACTCATAATCGGTAGGTCCCTGGTTCGAGTCCAGGCGGGCCCATGGCTCCAGTACAGGGATATGCGGCGGCACCCCTGTAGAAGCCGACTAACAGAGCCAGATGCCGAATGGGTCTGGCTCTGTTACTGGCGAAACGCGTCATCGGCTGGGCGCAAAATCGTTCTCGGGGCCCCCTTCGGGGCCCCCTGTCCCGATCCGACGTCAATCGAGCCGGGGGCTCGTGGCCCGCGAGGGCCGACTCCGGCCGGGAGTGGATGGCACTATTTCCGTGCGTACATCGCGTTGTTGATCGCCCTCACGCGCTCGGGGTCGGGCCAGTTGAGCTGCTCGTTGCACACGAGCAGTGCCTGCGCGTAGAGCGGGATCGCCAACGACCACCACGCGCTCCTCTCGTCCCTCGTGGCGCGGTCAACTCGCCGCGGGTAGCCGTGATCGATGTAGATGTTGAGGGCGGTGGCTTCGCCGTGTGCTGCACGGCTTCCCATGCGATAGATCGGCAAATAGAGCCCGCTGAAATTCAGGATGTCGTTGGACGATGGCGCACGGAAACCGACGAGCCGCCCTCCCCAGTGCTCGTCGACCTCACCCGCCAGTTGGATAAGCGGAGGCATTCGGACGCCCTTTTCGGCCTCCTCGAGTTCGGCGCGCGTGAGAACTTTTTGGCTATAGGGGATCATGTCCTCGTGGAGCTTTCTTAGCCAGTAGATCGCGTTTAGCCTCCACCTCTCCGGGTTCGTTTCGCGGTCGATCGACGCCCAGCAGAAGACGACCACCTGCTCGTAGAAAGCGCGCAGAAGGATCAGGCCGTCGAGCTCGTGTCCGGCGTCCATGACCGCCACGATGCTCTCGAGGGTGTCGGCCAAACGCACGATGACCGCCGCGGCCATCACCTTCCATTCGTGCTCACCGCCCCAGAAGCGCTGCGGCAATGACTCTTCGACCAGCTCGACAAGCGCACCGGCCGCCCGCCGCACTTCGTCTTCGCCCGGCGGGACCCAGGTCTTCCTCTTCGCCATGCTGGCGATTCTGAACGCCTCACGCTGAAAGGGCCGAGCCGACCACAGGCAGCGGACGCCGGTCCCCCGCCTACACTCCCCGTCGGTCGTCCTGCGATCAGATCACGCAGGAGCGGCTGGCTGAGCTCTTTGACCTCCACCTGACCGATTTCGCACGAATCGAGACCAGGCGCAGGGACCCGGGCGTCAGGGTCGTCGCCAAGATCGCCCATGGCTCAGGGGTCCAAGCCGGCGCGCTCCTCGAGGGGGTTAGCTATCACCCGCATGGCTGACTGCTACACCATTCGGTGTGGCTAGAAAGCGGCCCCACGTGCCGACGAGCCTCGTCGGCGAGCTTGTGAGCGAGGCTGGCGGAAAGTGCGCGAACCCCGGCTGCTCGTCGCGCCGGACCCACGCCCATCACATCCGCGAGTGGGCCGTCTATGAAACGCATGACGGGGCGCACATGATCGCCATCTGCCCCACGTGCCACGACGCCGTCCATCACGGTCCGCTCAAGATCGATGACGAGACGGTCTATCGCTGGAAGGGCATTGTTCGATCCACCGACGAAGTGCGCGATCACGTCTACGTCGAGCCTCAGCCACACGACCTATCGAAGCTGAAAGTGGGGCGGTTCACCTTCACTGGCCTGCAGGGTGTGACCCCGTTCGGCGTCGGGTCCGCTCGGCCGCTCAGCTATCGCGTGGAGGGCGCCGGCGACGTCATGCTCCTCAACCTCGAGATCACCACGACGTCCGGCGAGGAGGTCCTGCGGGTCGTCGACGGGCACCTTCTGCACCGCCGCAGAAGGGAGGTGGCATACGAGCGCGTGCCCGGACACGTGATGGTGAGCGCGCCGATTTCCGAGGAGTTCATGCCCGAGTGGGCCTTGACGAAGGTGCGCGAACACGATCCACAGTTCGCGGCGGACAAGCAGATGGCGCTACTCGACCTCGAGGTCGTCGAACCTGGGGCGGTGCAGATTCACCAAGGCGTCTGGGTCCACGAGCGCCGAAGCGTGGCGCTCACGCAGGGTCGGCTGCTGTTCATGACCCCCGAGTTCGTGCTTGCGATGGTGGGCGACGACACTTCTCCGGACGACACGACGTTCGCGTTCGCGGGGCCTTACACCGATGGGCCCGTAACGCTGTTCGGGTTCGGGTCACCGGGTGTGGTCCCGATTCCTCTTCCCGGTGCGGATTAAGGCCCCCAGGACGTGAGGGGCCGCGCCCGCGCCGTCGCCCAGCTCCTGCGCCGTCCGAGCCAGCTGGTGGGCCCGACGCGCCGGTGGGCCTGGAGCGCGTAGCTGAGCCAGGCGCGGCACTGCTGCGTATGCGGGGCGAGTCTCCGCGGGCGCCGGCCGCAGACCCGGACGTGCTCGGAGTCCTGCCGTCCAGAGGCGAGCGGGCTGCGTCGGCTGCTCGCACGCAAGGCCGTGGGCCCCTACCCGTGCCTCGCCGACTACTGCGCCCGACACGCTCGCCCGCGCCAGGCGCTCGCGCCTCGCTGCTGAGCGCGGTCCGATAGAACAGCCGCAATGCCTGCGGCGCGCGGCCCCATCCAAGCGGCCCCCTTCACGAAGGGCCAGGTCAACCGTGCCGGACAGCTCGGGCTCGACTTCCGGGATCGTGTGCTCCGGGACGGTGCGGAGCCCGCTGAAGCCGAGTTCGACCTCGACGCCCTCGACGAGGCCTACAACGCCCTGACGTGGTGGCGGACCCTGCACGGCCGATCGCTGACGACGGTCGCTGCGAGCCTTCGCTACCACGTCGACAAGGCGTCCGGGGGAATCGGCGCCCGGGCGGGGGTCACGCAGCGGCTCAAGCGTCTCCCGACGATGATCGAGAAGCTCGGCCGGGAGCCTGGGAACATCAGTCAGATGCAGGACATCGGAGGAGTTCGTGCGGTCCTGATCGACCTCGACACGCTTCAGGCGGTGCGCCGGCGGCTGCGGAAGTCGTGGGCACGGGCGATCCTGCGCGAACGGGACTACATCGCCGAGCCCAAGGAGAGCGGCTACCGGGCCGTGCATATCGTCGTGAGGCGCCTCGGATATCCGGTTGAGGTCCAACTCCGCACCGTCTTACAGGACGCTTGGGCGAACCACGTCGAGGAGCGCAGCCGGGAGACCGGCATCGGCCTCAAGTTCGGGGCTGGGGATGACGAAGAGCGGGAGAACCTCCGGATCATGGCCGACACGCTGGCCGCGGTTGATCGGGAGGACATAACTCCGGATCGTGTGCGGGCGTATATCCAGCAGCGCCTGCGATCATCAGACGAGTAGGCCATGAGCGACGCAGAGATCAAGCACTTCCTCATCACGCGCGACTCGCAGCGGCAGGAGACGGCCGTCGCGGAGTTCGGCACCGACTACGACGCCGCGCAGGACGCCTACCAGGCCGCCGAGCAGGCCGCCCGCAGCCGACCCGAGCTCGACGTCGTGCTGCTGAGCGCGGAGTCGCTCGAGACGATCAAGCGCACACACTCGAGCTACTTCGAGACCAAGTCGCTCGACGACCTGCTGCCCGCGTAGGGTCGCGCGGACTGTCCCGCGCCCTCGGGGAAGGACCGAGGACCCGCAGCGGGCGAGAGGCGGGTTTGCACGGTTTCTGCGCCCTACCATGCACTGGGCGTGAGCACGAAACCCAAAGCCGAGGACTACCCGAGCGCTTGGTCGTGGTGGCAGGCCCGGCGAGTGTGGCTGCGCGGCCACGGCGGCCGGGCGTGGGTCACGGTCCTCCTTGCGATCGTGCTCGGCGCCTGGACCGGGTCCGTGGTGCTGATGGTGCTGCTCGTGCTGTTCGCGATCGTCGGCACCGTGTACGCCCGTTCGCGGCCGTGAGCGGGACGAGCAGCTCGCCGTCGGGGGCCCGCCACGAGCGGGGCTGCCTGTTCTGCCTGACGGACGAGGGTGGGTTCACGAGCCGCGAGCACATCCTCAGCGAGGCGTGGGGCAACGTTGATGAGCACGTCCTGTCACCCGGGATCGTCTGCGACACCTGCAACAACGGAACCCTCGCGTTGATCGATGAGGCGCTGGTGAACTTCGAGCCAATCCAGATGCTGCGTGCGGAGCGCGGGATCCCAACAAAGGCCGGGAAACCCGTCATGGCGAAATTCGGCGACACCACGATCGTATGGCCCGCGCCCGGCACGATGGAAGTCTCGGCTCGGAGCCCAAAGGTGCTCCGGGGGATGAAGGAGTTCGATCCCGCGAAAGGCGTCCCGGGGAAGCTGAACCTCAAGACGAGCGCCCCGATGACTCGAGCAGAGGATCAGCAGGATGGTCCGATCAATCTGGAAGTCCGGCCTTGAGTTCCTCTACGTCGATCACGGGCCTGAGGTGGCCTATGCGGAGGAGCTCGACGAGGTCCGTCGCGCCGTCCTGGATGAGCAGTCTCACGGGTGGGCGCTCGTTCCCGTCGAAAGCGAGGCGACAGGGGAGGTGCGGTTCGTCCACACCTACCCGACGCGGGTGGACGACAGGCTGTCGTTCCCGATTGCGCTCAGCGTCTTCGGCGTGGGCTTCCTTACGGACGCGCTCCTCCACGACATCGACCCGGACACGATCGACGCCGGCATGCGTGTGAACGTATGGAAGTTCTGAGGACCGAATCGCATGGCGAGACCGTGCGGCGCCGACTGATCCGCGCCTGGCGAGAGGCGCGCTGGTGGGAGCGGGCAGCACTCGGCTTCGCGCTGCTGCCGATCCCTGGCCCCGTGGACGAGCTCGTCGGGCTGCTGGTGCTGCGCAGGATCGCCCGGCGCAGCACGTAGATGCCGCGCGGTGCACCCGACGGCTACGAGCAGGCCGCAGCGCGGATTCTTGCGGCGCAGCTCGGAGGGACGGCACGCGCGCTGGACGTGCCCGGCGCAGCCGAGAGGACCCCGGACCTCGAGGTCGTAATAGCCGACGGGCGCACGATCGCGGTCGAGATCACCACCGCCGCCGACGAGGCGATCGAAGCTCTACATCGGCTCGCGATCGAGCGAGAATGGCCCGCGCCCTCGCTCGCCTATCACTGGTGGCTTGGAGTCCCGAACAACGGCAACGTGCGTGTGAAGGCGCTGATGCGGGGAGTCGTCCGGCACCTCGAGGTCCTCGAGCGTAACGACGTCGAGCAGATCGGCGGCCTCGGTCGCGTTGAGAATCGTCGCCGACTGGAAAGCGCAAGCGGCGAGGTCGCGCACGCCACGCGAGAGGTGTTCGCGCTCGGGGCCGACCGCGCTAACCGGCTGGGAAAGCCGAAGCCCGGCGAAACCTCGCTGGTCATGGCATCTCTGCACGGGTCGGCCAGCTCGAACTTCGACACACTCAACGCGATGGTCACCGAGCGCGCGAACGCGAAGGCAGAGAAGCTCGCCACCGCTACCGCCGACGAGCGCCACCTGTTCGTGTGGGTTCGCCCGAGCGTCCCGGGCCACGAGCTCACGATGGGGACGCTCCCTCCGCCCGAGGAGACGCCCAAGTTGCCGGAGGCGGTCGACGTGGCATGGGTCGCAACGGCGCCGCTGGTGCTGGACTCCCCACAGGGCCGCCTATGGCGGGTGCGACCGCCCGGTCGCTGGGAAGAGATCGACACGAGCGTCGGATAGTCGTCGGTATGCAACAGCAGCCGCAAACGCGCCCCCCCGCCTCGAGCGACGATTCCCCGCCTCAGAGCAAATCCGACGAGCAGCTGCAAACAGCCGCAAACCCCTCAGCGCACTCATAATCGGTAGGTCCCTGGTTCGAGTCCAGGCGGGCCCACCTCGGAACGGCCCGTAACCGCGGGCCGTTTCGCTACGCGGGGGCTCGTCGCGCCCGTGAGCGCGGGTCGCGCCGGTTCGGGCAGATGATGAGCGCCGAGGTGCCGCGCGGGTGGGCACACTTCAGGGGCATGGGTCGGCTCGCAGACCTCAACGATGCGCGGCGGCGATTGCGTCAGCAGCGCCGCGAAAAGCTCACGCCGGCGGAGCGCGCCGTCGGTTGGGCGATGGTCCTCGGCCCGTCGGTGCTGCTCGTGGTGGGTGTCCTCTTCCTCCTTCAGGGAGGCTCGCGCATCCTGGGCGTCGCGCTGCTCGTCGTGGCGCTGATCGCGATGGCCACCCCGATCGAGCCGATTCTGGGCGCCCGCGTGCGACGGCGCGAAGCGCGACCGGACGATCGACAGGAGCCGCCAGCTCAACCGCCGGACCCGCCAGGAGCCGCGAACGCACCACCGGATCGCGAGGAGCCTGACCCAAGCCGCAGGTCCTGAACCGCCGCCGGTGGCCCATTACTTCCGGCGCCGGCGAGCCCCTATCGCCTCCAACCTTGCCCCGCCGCCGCGTTCTAAGAGGTAGGACGGCGGCCGGGCGACGAAACGAGCGGTTCAGCGTGGGGCGCCCCCGCAGGCTCAGCAAACCAACAAGGAGGAACACATGCGGGCAATGAGACTGGCCATCGTGGCCGGTGCAATGGCTGCGATGGCGCTGGCCGGGACGGCCTCAGCGAACGCCGCCAGCACCTCGTGCAGCGCCGGCGGCCTGATCAAGCTCTCGCCGGGCCTGGGCACCGAAGCACAGGTCCAGAACGTGACCGTCAAGGGCACGCTCTCGGGGTGCGAAAGCAGCGAAAGCAAGGCCAGCGAAGGCAAGTTCGAGGCCCACTTCAAGACCGCCGAAGCGATCGGCTGCGAAGCCCTGACGACCGGTGGCGTCGGTGCGGCGGCGGAAGAAAACAAGATCATCATCAAGCTCAACAAGAAGAAGCACATGGGCAACTCGCAGGGCACCTTCAGCGTGGACATCGCCGAAGGACCCGGCCAGCTCCTGAGCGGGCTGATCGAAAGCGGTCCCTTCGCCGAAGACACGATCGGCGGGTCGATCAACGAGACCTACACCGGTTCGCACCACTGCGGCGAACGCAAAAACGGCAAGCAGGTCAAGAAAGGCACGTTCGTCGGGACGCTCTCCCTTTCCTGAGCACCGCACGTACATCGGGAGGCTCTCTGTGTCCTAGCCCCCCGCCGGGCAGAAGCTGCCTTCGGCCCGGATCGCGGGACCTCCGCCACCCCTGCGGCGGAGGTCCCGCTCTCTCCCAGCTAAATCAGTGGCTCCCCGGCAGGCCACGCCGCAAGGGGGTAGCGCGTGGCTGCTCGGGGGCATACGGCCCTTGTTTGCCGGGGAGCCGCGGCGAGCCTATCCGCGCGGCCAGCCGGTAGCAATACCTTGCACGACAGCCCTGCAATTCGGGGGTTTTGCGAGCGGCCCCCGCGGCTGTTCTAGTCCTCGAAGGCGGGCGGGCGCTTCTCGAGGAAGGCGCTGATGGCCTCCGGCGGCGCGGCCCCGAAGGTGGCCATGATCTGCTGGCGATCCTCGTACTCGACGGCCGCCCGCTCCGAGGACACCTCCAGCGCGGCCCACATCCCCTGCTTGGTCAGCCGCACTCCCCACGGCGCCGATGCGGCGATCTGCGTGGCCCCCTCCAGTGCACGGTCCGCGAGCGACCCGCCCGCGACGACGTCCGCGACCAGCCCGATGCGCAGGGCCTCCTCGGCGTCGAAGCGCCTGCCGGTGAGCATCAGCTCGTGTGACCGGGAGGCTCCGATCAGCCGCGGCAGCAGCCAGCTCGTTCCCATGTCGCAGTTGGACACGCCGATGTTCAGGAAGGCCACGCGGAAGACCGCCTCCGCGGCGGCGTAGCGGATGTCGCAGCCGAGCGCGAGCGCGAGCCCGAAGCCGGCCGCCGGGCCGTTCACGGCCGCGATCACGGGCTGGGGCAGTGCCCGCAGCTCGAGGATCAGGCTCGACATGTGCTGCTGGTTGGCCAGCCGGTTACGCGGTTCATCGTCGCCTTCGTTGCCCGGCGCCGCTCCGTAGCCGTGGAGATCGAGCCCCGCGCAGAAGCCGCGTCCGGCACCGGTGACGATCACGGCCCGCACCGAACGTTCGGCCGCGACCCTGCGCAGCTCCACGTGCAACGCCTCGCACAGCTCGGCGGTCATCGTGTTGAGCTGCTCGGGGCGGTTGAGGACCAGGCGACGAACGTGCGGCGCCGGGTCCTCCAAGATCAGCGGGGCGGTCATCGCGCGGGATCCTAAGAGTTGACGCCCGCGCGAGGCGTCGCCGATGGCAGGGCCGCCGATCATCGCGGGTCGCCCGCCTAGTCCCAGCGGACCGATCTGTGACCGACGCCACGCGAGCTTGCGGCAGGCGGCGGGTAGTGTCGCTGCCAGCGAGTGCAACCAACCGGGAAACGTGAAAAGGAGAGACACATTGAACACATACGTGATCCTCAGACGCTCGGCGTGGAGCTCGGGCGACGAGCTCGGGCTGGCGGCAGGGCGCTCCAAAACCGTCGGCGACGAGGAGATGTCCGACGACATCCGCTGGATCCGCAGCTACGTGCTCGACGAGCCCGACGGGCGCGTGGGAACCGTGTGCATCTACCAGGCGACGAGCCCGGAGGCGATTCGTGAGCACGCCTCGCGTGCGGGCCTGGCGGCCGACGAGATCATCGCCGTGGGCGACACCGTCGTGATCCGCGACGATCCGGCTCCCGCCGCGGCCGGCTAGCTCCGCGAACGCGCAGCGTCGCGTGAGCGAATCTGCCTAACGAGCGGAACAGTGTCAAACGTGCCGTCCCGGACGACAATAGGATTCCGAGGCGTGATCACCAACACGGTGCTGGCGGGCGGTGAGCGAACGGGTGACGAGCTGGTCGTGTGGCGTGCGGCCGTCGCACGCGCTCGCGGTGCGCTCAGCAAGACATTCGAGGGCAAGATGGAAGCGGCCCTGGCCTCCTTCGACGTCGTGCCCCAGCATGGAAGGGGAGCAGCAGGGCGCACGCTCTCTGACTTCGCCGCCGACGTCGGCATCAGCTACGGAGCGCTCGACCAGTACCGCCAGGTGCTGCGTTGGCTCGGCGATTTCGTACACGTGTACGAAATCCCCAGCTACAGCCTCGCCAGGGTGGCGCAGGTGTCGGGACGCTGGCGCAGCGGCGCCGAGTTCTCACGCTTCGTCGAGGCCGAGGAGAGCCCCACCGGCCTGCCCTGGACCGTGAGCGCGCTGCGCCTGTATCTGAACGAGAACCCGCGCAGGACCACCGCCGAAGGACGCACCGGAGCGAGGTCGCGCCCGGGTCGCGGGGACCCACGGGAGGCGGCGCTTCCGCGCGAGGGCGGCCACCTGTCGGCGGTCGCGGCGCGGGCCGCCAAGAAGGTCGAGGGTCTGATCGCCAAGGGCGTCTCGACCAACTACCCCGAGGAGCAGGACGTGTGCTGGAAAAAGGCGTCCGACCTGATCCGCACGCACGACCTCACGGTCGCGGTCTCGCCCGCCAGGTAGCCGGCCGCGCTACGGCGACAGCCGCTCGATGATCCAGCTGCGGCCCTCGCGCCGGTAGCGCAGGCGGTCGTGCAGACGGTCGCGCCGGCCCTGCCAGAACTCGACGCTCGCGGGCGCGATGCGCCAGCCGCCCCACCACGCCGGCCGCGGGACTCCTCCCGGCTGCGGGTAACGCTCCTGGAGCTCGTCGCGCGCCCGCTCGAGCACCTCGCGCCCTGGGATCACGCTCGACTGGCTGCTCGCGAGCGCGCCGATGCGCGAGCGGTATGGACGGGTGGCGAAGTACTCGTCGGAGGCCTGCTCATCGAGCAGCTCGACGGTCCCGTCCACGATCACCTGCCGGCGGATCGGATACCAGGGGAACACGGCCGCCACGCGCGGGTTCTCTGCCAGCTCATGGCCCTTGCGCGAGCCGCGGTTTGAGAAGAACACCAAGCCGCGCTCGTCGAGCCCCTTCAGCAGCACGGTCCGCCCGCCCGGGCGCCCGCCCGCATCGGCCGTCGCCAGCACCATCGCGTCTGCTTCGGGGATGCCCGCCGTGCGCGCGTCGTCGAGCCAGGCACGCAGCTGCTCGAGCCAGTCCGCGCGCAGGTCCTGCTCGCGCAACTGCGTCTCGAGGGCCCCCGCATCGCTCATCTGCAGGCGGATGATCGCAGGGCGCCCCGCCGCGCCCGCGACGCCCTCGCGCGCGGAGTAAAGTCCCTAAGGGACCGGCATCCGAAGGAGAGGGGATCACATGGCGACCGTGCAACCGGGGATCGAGAATGTGGAGCTCGCCCAGGGCGAGCTGTGGAAGGACGGCCCGCCGTACGAGCTGTTCAAGGAGATGCGGTCCAAGTGCCCGATGCACTGGTCCGGGAAGATCGACCAGTACCCCGACGAGGCCGGCTTCTGGTCGGTCACGACCGCCGAGGACGTGCACACAGTCAGCCGCGACTGGGAGACCTACTCCTCGGAGCTCGGCGGCGTGACCGTGTTCGCGGAGATCTTCCCGCTCGAGCTCGTACGGGCGATGTTCATCGGCCAGGACCCGCCCAAGCACGACCGCGTGAAGGCGCTGTTCCAGCGCGGCTTCACGCCGAAGCGGATCGCCGACCACGAGGAGCGCATCCGTGCGATCACGTGCGAAGTGCTCGATCGGCTGGAGGGCCGCGAGCGTGTCGAGCTCGTCTCCGAAGTGGCCCAGCCGGTCGTCTCGCGGGTGATCTCGAGCTTCATGGGCCTGTCCGAGGACGAAGACGCGCTGTGGGCGCGGATCATGAACGCCGCCCTGGCGCCGGACGACCCTGAGCTCGCGCCCGAGGGCATCGACGGCGTGCTCGAGAAGGACTTCCCGGAAATGTTCGAGCGCTGCCGGGCGCTGATCGCCGAGCGCCGCGAGAACCCCACCGACGACCTCATGAGCATCCTCGTCCACGCCGAGGTCGACGGCGAGAAACTCGAGGAGATCGAGATCGTGATGGGCTTCTTCCTGCTGATGGCGGCCGGGAACGACTCGACCAAGGCGACCTACGCCAGCGGGATGCGGGCGCTGATGGAATCCCCGCAGCAGCTCAGCGAGCTGGTCGAGGACCCGTCCCTGGTCCCCGGGGCGGTCGAGGAGGCGCTGCGGATGTTCCCCGCCTTCGCCCACTTCCGCCGCACCGCCACGCGCGACACCGAGCTCGGAGGCAAGCAGATCAAGAAGGGCGAGAAGGTGGTCATGTGGTACGTCTCCTCCAACCGCGACGAGACCCGCTACGAGGACCCGGACCGCTTCGACATCCACCGCAACCCCGAGCACCAGGCCTTCGGGGCCGGGGGCCGGCACTTCTGCCTGGGCACCGCTCTGGCGCGGCTGGAGCTGCGGATCCTGATCGAGGAGACGCTGCGCCGCTACCCGCAGATCGCGCTGGACGGCGAGCCCGTGGCCGCAGAAGCGCTGTTCGTCAACCAGCTCAAGCGGCTGCCCGTCCGCCTGGCTCCGGCCACGGCCTAGCGGCCATCGCCTGTACCAGGGACCAGGGGGGTCCCCATAAGCGTTCGTTATGCCGAAACTCGCTTCGATGCGCAATCCGACACAAAGGGCTTTGCACTCCGCGGCGGGACATGGTATAAAACGCGCTGTGGGGGGCACCGCGCTGTGGTCCCTCTAACGGAGTTTTCCCAAGGAGGCAAGGAGGAGGATGGCATGCCCGGGGCTGTAGGAGTCATGGATGTCGCTGCTGGAGCGCAGCGTGCCCTGACGCCCGTCTCGACGTGCGCTACCTCGTCGGAGCTGGGAACTCACCGCGCTTTGTCGTCCAAATCGGACCGCAGTCGGGTGACCCCCGGTAGGACGACGCTATAGGACAACGCCGTGAGGCATGGATCGTCAGTCTGCGCCCGTGCAGAGCTTGAGGGGGCACCGGCGGCGATCAGAGCGAGAGAACGAATCAGGACACACGAGAGAGGATGGATACGTGAAGCGCATTAGCATTCTCGCCCTCTGCCTGATCGCCGTCTACGCGATGGCCGCCGTCGTCGCAGGAGGCGTATACGCAGAAGGCACGCCAAAGGAAAAGCAGGAAGTCTGCAAGGAAAAAGTTACCGAAGGCAAGGAAAACCTTGCAGAAAAAAAAGAAGAACAGAAGGAACGGCTTGAAGAAATGCGCGAAGAGGGCGCGAGCAAGGAAAAGACTGAAGCCGTGAAGGAAAAGTTCGCTGAAAAAGACGAAGCCTACAAGGAAAAGCTCGGCGAAAAGTCCGAAAAGTGCAAGGAAAAGTACGAAGAAGGCAAGGAAAACGTCAAGGAAAAGGACGAAGCCTGCAAGGAAAAAGCCGCCGAATACAAGGAACGGCTGACCGAAAAGAAGGAAGCCTTCAAGGAAAAGCAGGGCGAAGAGAAGGAAGAAGGCAAACCTGACGCCGAAAAGCGTAAGGAACAGTCGGAAAAATTCAAGGAACACTACGCCGAACTGAAGGAAAAGCTGGTCGAAAAGAAGGAAGCCTGCAAGACCAAGAAAGAAGAAGGTAAGTAGGCACCTTCGGCTGATCTGAGAACGGGGCCCGCCGGGCTGGGCCCCGATTTTCAGCAGACCAAATTGGGAATGAGAGCGCCCCTTCGGGGGCGCTCTTTTTTTTGCGCTTCGAGCGGCCAGGCATCTCGGCGGTGGCCTGATCGCCGAGGCTGTGGCCCAGCCCCCCGCCGCGGCGGGGGGAGGCCCGAGCGGAGAGGCGCCGTTACTGGGCTGCGCCGCTGGGGTGGCGGTCGATCTCGAACCACAGCGAGACCGAGTGGCCGTCCGGCTGGATCGACCAGCGGTCCGCGATGCGGTCGAGGACCATCGCGCCCAGGTCTTCGGAGCGCTCCTCCTCGGGGGCGAAGAAGCGCTCGCGGGGCACGCTGAGCTCGACCCTGACGATGTCCGAGGGCATCCAGACCTGCAGCTGCATCTCCTCGTCGGCGACCTCCTCCGGCCTCACGGCCCGCGTCACGAGCTCGCTCGTCAGCAGGGCGACCGCGTCACGCAGATCCGGCGAGGGAGAGTCCACGCGCCTGACCCAGTGGCGGGCGGCACGCGGGGCGTGGGGATCGAGGTGCAGCGAGGCGATCAGGTCCGGGTGTTGGGGATCGATCGGCACCGACCTCTGGTTTGCCCGCCCGGAGGCCCCTCGAAACGCCTGGCCGGCGGAGCCCAACGGGCGATTGAGCACCCGTTTCCTTCTGGTCCGCCGCGGACAATACGCTCACGACATGAAGCCCGGGGAGCGGCTGGGGGTCGTCGATCTCGGCTCCAACTCCTTCCGCCTGGTCGTTTTCATGGCCGGCGACGGTTGGTGGCGGCGCACAGACGAGATCTACGAGCCCGTGCGCATCGGCGAGGGCCTGGCCGGCACCGGTGAGCTCGGCGAGGCCCCGGTGGCCAGGGCCCTGGCGACGCTCGAGGTGTTCGCCCACTTCTGCCGCGCCAGCGGCCTCGACGAGCAGCACGTGGACGCCGTGGCCACCAGCGCGATCCGCGAAGCCCGCAACGCCGAGGTCTTCCTGGCGCCCGCCCGGGCGTCCTTTCCGGGGGCGATTCGGGTGCTCTCACGCGAGCAGGAGGCCTACTACGCCTACCTGGCGGCGGTCAACTCCACGACCCTCGAGCAGGGCTGCGTGCTGGACCTCGGCGGCGGCTCGATGCAGTTGCTGCGGGTGGAGGACCGGCTGCCCCGCCAATGCGGCTCCTGGCGGGTCGGCACGGTGCTGATGAGCGAGCGCTACCTGCCCGCCAACGGGCCCGCCAAGCGCAAGCAGCTGGACGAGCTGCGGGCCCACGTCGCCGCGGAGCTCTCACAGGCCCGCTGGCTGAAGAGCCTCGGCGCCGGTACGGGGCGCCTGATGGGCCTCGGGGGAACCGTCCGCAACCTCGCCGCGGCGGCGCAGCGGGCCGCCGGCCTGCCGTCGATCGGCGTCCAGGGGATGGTGGTCGAGCGCGAGGCGCTGGAGGAGCTGATCGCCAGGTTGGCAGAGCTGCCGGCCCGTGAGCGGGCCAGCATCCCCGGGATCAAGCCGGCCCGGGCCGACCTGATCCTGGCCGGGGCGATCGTCGTCCACGGCGTGCTGGCGGCGGGGGGCTTCGAGTCGCTGGAGGTGACCGAGGCGGGCCTACGCGAGGGCGTCTTCTTCGAGCGCCTGCTCGGGGGAACCCCGGGCGGCCACGGGCGCCCGCCGACGTTCGAGGACGTCCGCCGCACGAGCGTGCTCAACCTCGCCCGCCAGTACGCCGTCGACGCGGCCCACACCGAGCACGTGGCGGCGCTGGCGCTGGGCATGTTCGACAAGCTGGCGGCGCTCGGCCTGCACGAGGGGGACCCTCGCGAGCGGGAACTGCTGTGGGCGGCCTGCATGCTGCACGACATCGGCATGTCGATCGACTACGACGACCACCACAAGCACTCCCGCTACCTGATCCTCAACGGCGGCCTGCCGGGGTTCGCCCCGGTGGAGACGGCGATCATCGCCCAGTCCGCCCGCTACCACCGCAAGGGCATGCCCTCACCCGGGCCGATGGCGCCCCTGTTCGGCCCCGGCGACGCCGAGCGCCTGGATCGCTGCGCCACCCTGCTGCGGCTCGCCGAGGACCTCGAGCGCTCGCGCGATCAGCTCGTCCGCCTGGCGCTGCTGGAGGAGAGCGACGGCACGGTGGAGCTGCGCCTGGTGGCCGACGGCAACTCCGCCGTGCCGAGCTGGGCCGCGCGCCGCGAGGGAGAGCTGTTCGAGCGCGCCTTCCGGCGCGAGCTGCGCGTCGCGGCGTGAGGCGTCAGCCGCGGCCGGGCGGCGGCGCCCCGTAGCCGGGCGGCGGTTTGTAGCGCGCCAGGGCGCGGGCGTCGCCGGCGCAGTCGAACAGGGTCACGCCGCCGGTGTAGCTGGAGGGGCTGTGCCAGCGGCTCGGCTTCAGCTGGCGGCAGGCGTGCAGCACGGCGACCGTCGCCCTGTTGCCGCCGCGCTGGGAGTAGGGGCCTCCGAGCAGCACCCAGCGCGCCTCTCCGCGTTCGATCAGGCGTGCCAGGCCGGCGCCCGTGAGCGCCGGGTCGGTGCCGCTGTAGCCGGCCAGGGAGGCGGCCGGGAAGCCCATCAGGATCAGCGGGGCGGCCTGGTCGGCGGCGACCGTCAGCACCGGCCAGCGGGTCGGGAGAGGGTGTGCGTCCACGTACTTGATCAGGGCTTCGTCGACCGCGATCGAGCGCGCTGAGATGCCGTACTTGCCTTCACCGGCGTTGTGGCGCGGGCCCGCCACGGGGAAGGTCCCCTCGACCGGGGCCAGCCAGCTGGTGCTGGCGTAGGCGGCGGGGGTGGCGAGCATGAATAGGAAGCCGACCGTCGCGGCCGCTGGCGCCAGCCGCCTGGAGAGGGCGAGCACCACCCAGCTGAGCGCGCCCCCGGCGATCAGGAAGGGGATGAACCACTCCATGTAGCGCTGCTGGTGCATGAGCACGATCTGCACGGCGATCGTGGCGGCGATGGCCAACAGCGCCAGCAGGATCCCGAGGATCCGCCGGGAGCCCCCGGCGAGCTTCGCGAACGCGAACGCCCCGGCGGCGGCCATCGCGGCGGCACCCGGAGCCAGCGCGGAGACGTAGTAGGGGTGCACGATCCCCTTGGATCCGCTCAGCACGACCGCCTCGACCGCGAACCAGCCGCCCAGCACCAGCAGCGCCGCCAGGCGGGGGTCGCGCAGCGCCGTTCGGCGGGTTTCGCGGTCGGCCCGCACGCGCGCCAGCAGCGCCGGGATCAGCAGCAGGGCGAAGGCCAGCAGGCCGACGAGGGCATAGGGCAGGAACCAGGCCGCCTGGTCGCCGAGTCCCGCCTTGAACAGGCGCAACGGCCCCGGCGACTTGCCGAACGGGATCGGGCGCGGTTCGCGCCCTCCGGTCGGGGCCGGCCCCGGCGGCGGTTTGGGGGCCGCTCCCTTCAGGCTGAGGGTGGCCGCCAGCGGCGGGTGTCCGAGGCCCGCGCCGGCGCGCACGTGGGGCACCGGGACGTATGCACCCGGCTTGGCGGGAACCTGTCCCGGCCCGCCGACCTGGCCTTCCACGCGTCCGAGGCCGTTGTAGTTGAACGTCAGTCCGAGCTCGCTGTTGTCGGTGGTGCTCCCGACCCACGGTCGCACGTCGGCCGGGACCGAATCGACGTACAGGATCCACGCGAACGACACGGCCACCATCACCACCCCCGCCAGGGCCATGCTCGCGACCCGCCGGCCGAGCGGGGTGGGGGCGCACACGAGGTAGCCGGCGACGATCCCGGGGACGGCGAGGTAGGCCGCCAGCGTCTTGGTGTTGAAGGCCAGCCCGACGAGCACCGCCGAGACCAGCAGCGCCCACAGGCTGCCCGTGTCGCAGGCCCGCAGGGCGGCCCAGCAGGCCAGCACCAGCAGCGCGAGCAGTAGCGGGTCCACGCCGTTGTCGCGGGAGACCGCCACGAAGGAGGGGAACACGGCCAGCGCCAGGGCGGCGCCGAGGGCGGTGAAGCCGCCCACCCGCCGTCGCAGCATCACGTACATAGCCAGCACCGCCACCAGTCCGCAGATCGCCTCCGGGAGCAGCAGGCTGATCGGTTTGAAGCCGAGCACCTTCGCACTGGCCACCTGCAGCCACAGGCCGAGGGGCGGCTTGTCGACGCTGATCAGGCCGCCCTGGTCGAAGGACACGTAGAGCAGGTTGTGAAGCGAGTGCAGCATCGACTTCACGCCCGCCGAGTAGTAGATGTTGGCGAAGCCGTTCTGGGACAGGCGGTGGGTGGTCAGCACCAGCCAGCCGGCGGCGACCAGCACGATGCCGGCGTCGGCGGGCATCAGTCGCGGGCGCCACGTGAGCCGGCGGGCGTCCGCGAGCGGCACCTCTTCAGCGAGCCCGGGCGGCTCGGTTGCGGCGGGTGGGGTCGCGCTCACGCCAGCGCGCTCAGCAGCCGCTGGAGGTCGCTCTCGTCGTTCCAGGCCCCGACCGAGATCCGCAGCCACGGGCGCCCGGGGATGTTGCGCAGCACGATCCCTTCCCCGGTGAGGCGTTCGCGCTCGCCTTCGGGGTCCTCGCTGGCGAAGGACACGAGCGTCGTCTCACCGCGGGGGGCCGGCTCGCGTCCGTGCTCGGCCAGTGCCTGCGCGAACCGTGCCGCCAGCCCGCGGGCGCGCTCGTGGACGGCCGGCCAGCCGGCGGACTCCAGCAGCGACACGGCGGCCAGCG
The DNA here is from genome assembly GCA_963846255.1 of uncultured Solirubrobacteraceae bacterium. Taxonomy (GTDB): domain Bacteria; phylum Actinomycetota; class Thermoleophilia; order Solirubrobacterales; family Solirubrobacteraceae; genus Palsa-744. The sequence continues at coordinate 832,164 of CAWJVE010000002.1, read as the reverse complement.
CGCAGGCCGTCGCCTCGGCGCTGAGGGAGGCGGCGTCGAAGCGACGGGCGTCGGGGTGCAGCCCCGCGTCCAGCCCCGCGTCGGGTTTGGCGAGGTTGCTGTAGCCGCGCCGCGAGACGTCCAGGCGCTCGCGCAGGGACGGGCTGACGAACAGCATGCCGGTGCCGTCGGGGCCGCAGAGCCACTTCTGCCCCGCTCCGGCGTAGGCGTCGCAGCCCAGGGCGCCCACGTCCACCGGCACGGCGCCGACGCCCTGGGCGCCGTCGAGCAGCACCGGCACCTCGAGCTCGCGCAGCTCGGCGGGCGCGAACGAGCCGCTCATCCAGCCCACGTGCGAGCAGGCCACCAGGCGCGTGGACGGGCCGACCGCGTCGGCGATCTCCGCCAGCGGGACTTCGCGCACGCTCACACCGCGCAGCTCACGGGCGGCGCCGAGCGGTCCCAGCAGCCCGGGGTGCTCCTCGTCGCTGGTCACGATCTCATCCCCGGGGCCGAGCTCCAGGCCCGCCACCACCTGGTTGATGCCTTCGGTCGTGCAGGTCGTCAGCGCGACGTCGTGCTTCTCACAGGAGAGCGCCCGGGCGTAGGCGCTACGCAGCTGCGAGGCGAGCTCACCACGGCGCTGGAAGTGGGTGCCGGCGCGGCCCTCCTGCAGCTCGCGCTCGAGCTCCTCCGCCGCCGCCCGCGCCGCCACCGCCGGCAGCGGGCCGTCGGTGCCCGCGTTCAGGTATGCCCTGCTGGCCAGGACGGGGAACTCCGCGCGCAAGCCAGACGCATCCACGGAGCCCGAGAATATCCTTCCGTCACCATGGCAAGCGCCCCTTCCATTCGCGAGCAGCCACTGTGGACTCCGTCGGAGGAGTGGCGTGAGCGCACCGAGCTGAGCGCCTTCATGCGCTGGGCCGGCGCCCGCCACGGTCGCGACTTCGCCTCCTACCCCGAGTTGTGGGAGTGGTCGGTGGCCAATCTCGAGGACTTCTGGGCGGACATCTGGGAGTTCTGCGGCGTGCGCGCCTCACACCCCTACGAGGTCGTGCTCGCCGACAGGAAGATGCCCGGCGCGCGCTGGTTTCCGGGCTCGCAGCTGAACTACGCTGAGAACCTGCTGCTGGGGGCGCTGCCCGCCGCCGGCCGTGGCGCCCCCGGGCGCGGGGACGAGCTCGCGGTCCTGCACTGCTCGGAGCTGCGCGACCTGGACAGCCTCAGTTGGAGTGAGCTCGCGGGCCAGGTCGCCGCGGCCGCGGGAGGGATGCGGGCGCTCGGGGTTCGCAAGGGGGACCGCGTGGTGGCGTACATGCCCAACATCCCCGAGACCCTGATCGCGTTCCTGGCGGCGGCCAGCATCGGGGCGATCTGGTCCAGCGCCGCACCCGAGTTCGGGGCCCGCAGCGTGATCGACCGCTTCGCCCAGATCGAGCCGAAGCTGCTGCTGGCGGTGGACGGATACCGCCACGGGGGCAAGGACTTCGACCGCACGGAGGCGCTCGCGGGGATCCTGGCCGAGCTGCCGACGGTGGAGCACGTGGTCGAGCTGCCCTACCTGTCGCCGGGCCACAACCGCAGCCGCGGCGGGGGAGGGGGACCCCGGCGCCATAGCTGGGACGAGCTGCTGGGCCTCGGCGAGGGCGCCCGGCTGGAGTTCGAGCAGGTGCCCTTCGACCACCCCCTGTGGGTGCTCTATTCCTCGGGCACCACGGGGCTGCCGAAGGCGATCGTGCAGGGGCACGGGGGGATCCTGCTCGAGCAGCTGAAGAAGCGCATGCACCTGGACCTGCGCCCGGGGGACCGGATGTTCTGGTTCACGACGACCGGCTGGATGATGTGGAACTTCGTCGTCGGGGCCCTGCACAGCGAGGCCGCGATCGTGCTCTACGACGGCAGCCCCGCGTACCCCGACCTCGGCTTCCTGTGGGAGCTGGCGGAGCGCACCTCGATGACCTGCATGGGCGCCAGCGCGGGCCTGCTCGCGAGCTCCGAGAAGGCCGGCGTGCGACCGGGCGCCGAACACGACCTGTCGAGCCTGCGGGCGATCGGCTCGACCGGCTCGCCGCTGGCGCCGGAGAGCTTCCGCTGGGTGTACGAGCGGGTGGACCCCGACGTGTGGCTGTTCTCGACCAGCGGCGGGACCGACGTGTGCACGGCCTTCGTCGGCGGCTGCCCGCTGCTGCCGGTCTACGAGGGCGAACTGCAGGCGCGCATGCTCGGCTGCGCCGTGGAGGCCTGGGACGCGGAGGGTCACAGCGTGATCGACGAGGTCGGCGAGCTCGTGATCACCGAGCCGATGCCCTCGATGCCGCTGTACTTCTGGGGCGACGAGGACGGCGAGCGCCTGCTGGAGAGCTACTTCTCGATGTATCCCGGGGTCTGGCGTCACGGCGACTGGATCCGCATCACCCCGCGCGGGGGCGCCTTCATCTACGGACGCTCGGACTCCACCATCAACCGCCAGGGGGTGAGGATGGGGACCAGCGAGATCTACCGCGCGGCGGCCAGCGTGCCCGCGGTGCTCGACTCGCTCGTCGTGGACGTCCCCAAAGGAGACGGGGGTGAGCTGTGGATGGGCATGTTCGTGGTGCTCGAGCCCGGCGTCCAGCTCGACGACGAACTCGCGGCCCAGATCAAGAAGCGCATCCGCGAGGACTGCTCTCCCCGCCACGTGCCCAACGACGTGATGCAGATCGAGGAGGTGCCGCGAACGCTCTCGGGCAAGGTGCTCGAGGTGCCCGTGAAGCGCATCCTGATGGGCGCCCCGCCCAGTGAGGCCGCCAGCGTGGACTCGCTCGCCAACCCCAAGTCGCTCGACTACTTCGTCGAGCTGGCCGCCAAGCTACAGGCCCAGTGAGCGGCCGATGATCTCCTTCATGATCTCGTTCGCGCCGCCGTATATGCGGGTCACGCGGGCGTCGGCGTAGGCGCGGGCGATCGGGTACTCGAGCATGTAGCCGTAGCCCCCGTGGAGCTGTAGGCAGGCGTCCACCAGGCGGCCCTGGAGCTCCGTGCACCACCACTTCGCGCCGGCGGCGTCCTCGGGCGACAGGTCCTCGGCGTCGAGCGCCACCACGCAGTTGTCGAGATACACGCGCGCCACCTGGACTTCGCTGTGCAGCTGGGCGAGGGTGAAGCGGGAGTTCTGAAACGAGCCGATCGGCTGGCCGAAGGCCTGACGCTCCTTGACGTATGCGAGCGTCCAGTCCAGGGCGGCCTCGGCGGCGGCCACGGCCGAGGCGGCGATCGAGAGGCGCTCCTGGGGAAGGTTGGAGACGAGGTGGATGAAGCCCTCGCCCTCCTGGCCGAGCAGGTTCTCGACCGGCACCCGCACGTCCTCGAAGGACAGCTCGGCCGTGTCCTGGGCGTGCTGGCCGAGCTTGTGCAGTTTGCGGCCCCGCTCGAAGCCCTCCATGCCGCGCTCTGCGATCAGCAGGCTGATGCCGCGGTGGCGCTCGCGGGGGTCGGTCTTGGCGGCCACGATCACCAGGTCGGCGTTGATGCCGTTGGTGATGAACGTCTTGGACCCGTTGAGCACGTAGTGGTCGCCGTCGCGGATCGCGGTGGCGCCCATCCCCGCCAGGTCCGAGCCGATCCCCGGCTCGGTCATCGCCAGGGCGGTGATCAGCTCGCCGCTGACGATCCCCGGCAGCCAGCGCTCGCGCTGGGGCTCGTCGGCCAGGCGCAGGAAGTAGGGCAGGCAGATGTCGTTGTGGAGCGTGATCCCGAGGCCGAAGGAGCCGACGGCGCTCCGCTGGCACTCTTCCCCGATCACCAGGTTGAGGCGGAAGTCATCGGCGCCCGCGCCCCCGTAGCGCTCGGGAACGGACATCGCCAGGAAGCCTCCCCGGCCGGCCGCCTCGAACACGCCCCGGGGGACGATCCCCTCGCGCTCCCAATCTCCGTAGCGGCCCTCCTCGCCGACGACCTCCCGCTCCAGGAAGGTGCGGAAGCTGGCGCGGAAGTCTTCGTGGAGGTCCTCGAACAGCGTCCGCCTCATCGCCTGCGCTCCACCCGCAGCCAGTACTGGTGGGAGACGACCTCGCCTGGGAGCTGGCGCACCGCCAGCCCGTGGCGAGCGGCCTCGCCGGCGATCCAGCCGAAGCTGTGCCTGACCGTCCCCGAGGTCTTCGAGACGCCGTCGCGACCGACCCAGCCGCTGCCCTTGTAGTCGGTGAAGGGCACCAGGCCGGGCCAACGGCGGGCGAGCCCGGGCCGGTGGGCCGCGAGCGAGATCGAGGCGGCGGCCGGCTGCAGCGGGGGCACGCGCTCGGCCACCACGGCCGCGAGCGTTGCGGGCTTGTATGACGCCAGGAAGATCCCGGTGGGGGCGGCGGAGCGGGCGAAGGACTCCAGCATCGCGCTGATCTGCTCCTTGGAGGCGTGGCTCCAGATCGACCGCGCCACGACGAAGTCGAACTCGGTGTCGAAGACCGAGAAATCGAAGTTCTGGTTGTCGTCGAAGCGTGCCTGGGCGTGCTCGACGACGTCCGCTTCGACGATCTGCTCGAGCCCGACGCGCAGCATGTCCTGCTGGGGCTCGATGCCGTGGTAGCCGCCGGGTTCCAGGAAGCGCATCAGCCAGTAGCCCAGGCGCAGAGCCCCACAGCCGACATCGAGAACGCGCGAGGACGGGCGCAGCCCCTGCTCCAGCAGCACCGTGAAGCCCATCCGCCCGACCGCTTCAAAGGCGCGCGGGGGTCCACCGAGCCAGGTCGTCTCGGCGAGCCGGTCGGCGCGGGCCTGTAATGGCTCGGTCTTCACGAGCACCGGAGGATATGGGGAGGAGTGCGGCAAGGGGACGTCGAACAAGAGCGGGCAAATGAAGCGAGCCGCCACCAAGACCCCCGAGCAGCCCCCCGTCGACGGCACCAGCGAGCACCAGAGCCTCTCGAAGTACATCCAGGCCCGGTTCGACGAGTGCTCGCGCTCCCAGAAGGACGTCGCCCAGTACATCGTGGACCACCTCGACGAGGCCGCCTTCCAAACAGCTGAGGAGCTCGCCCGCCGCGCCAACACCTCCAGCTCGACCGTCGTGCGCTTCTCCCAGGCCCTCGGCTTCGAGGGCTTCCCCGAGCTCCAGGCCGCGGCCCGCGAGGAATACCGGCGTGTCAACGCCAAGGCGGCCCAGGAGGGCGCCAGCTCCTCCGGCCCGCTGTTCTCGCTCGACCAGAACGAGTTCGAGGCGGCGCTCGCGGCCGACCACCTGAACCTCGAGGAGACCGCCCGCAAGCTCGCCCGTGGCGAGGTGCAGTCGCTCGTGGACGCGATCGTGGCCGCCGAGAAGGTGCTCGTCGCGGGCACCGACCAGATGGCCTTCTTCGCCAGCTACCTGAGGCACCTGCTGATGCTCCTCGACCTCCGCGTCGAGGTCGTCGCGAGCCCGTCCCAGGAGGCCCTCAGCCGCCTCGGCAGGATCGACAGCTCGACGCTCGTCGTCGGCCTCTCTGCCGGACGTCCCCACCCGCTGGTGGTGCGCGCGATGAAGCTCGCCCGCCACCGCCAGGCGAGCACCGCCGCGATCACCGACGCGACCCTCTCGGAGGTCGCCAAGCTCGCCCAGATCAAGCTCTACTACTCCTCCAACAGCCCCGCCTTCGTACGTTCCCACGCGGCGCTGCTGAGCATCATCCAGGCCCTCGCCTACGGCGTCTACGCGCAGAACACCGCGCAGTACGACGACCGCATCAGGGCCTTCCGCCTGAAGTAGTTGACCGACGGCGTCGTCCTGCGCCGGGCCACGATTGCCGACCTGGCAACGATCCTCGGCGAAATCGGGGAGTTCTGGGAGGACCCGGGCATGGAGTTCCTGCACCAGGCCCTGTATGTGCACGAGTTCGGCGAGACCTCGGTGGTGGCGGTGCGCGACGAGGAGATCGCCGGCTACCTGCTCGGTTTCGTGGGCCCGGGAGGCATCGGCTACATCCACGCCGTGGCGGTGCGCAGGGAGGCCCGTGGACAGGGGCTCGCGCACACCCTCTACAACCGTTTCGCCGAGCTCGCGGGTGAGCGCGGTGCCAGCTCGCTGAAGGCGATCACCCGACCCGGCAACGAAGGGTCGCGCGCGTTCCACGAAGCGCTCGGCTTCTCGGTCGCGCTGGTCGAGGCCTACTCGCCCAGCGGAGACGCGAGGCTCGTCTTCCGGCGTCAACTCGGGCCCGGATAAACTGGCGTCGATGCGCGACGAGGCCACATTCAGGGTCAAGAGCGGGCTCGCGGAGATGCTCAAGGGCGGGGTGATCATGGACGTGGTCACGCCCGAGCAGGCGGTCATCGCCGAGGAGGCCGGAGCGGCCGCCGTGATGGCGCTCGAGCGGGTCCCGGCCGACATCCGCCGCGACGGCGGCGTCGCCCGCATGTCGGACCCCGAGATGGTCGCCGGCATCCAGCAGGCGGTGAGCATCCCCGTGATGGCCAAGGCCCGCATCGGTCACTTCATGGAGGCCCGCGTGCTGGAGGCGCTCGAGGTGGACTACGTGGATGAGTCGGAGGTGCTGACGCCCGCCGACGAGGCCAACCACATCGACAAGTGGGCCTTCAAGGTTCCGTTCGTGTGCGGAGCCACCAACCTCGGCGAGGCCCTGCGGAGGATCGGCGAGGGCGCCGCCATGATCCGCTCCAAGGGCGAGGCGGGCACCGGCGACGTGGTCGAGGCGGTCCGCCACATGCGCCGCATCACCGGCGACATCCGCCGGCTCGGCGCGCTCGCGCGAGGAGGAGCTTCCGACCGCCGCCAAGGAGCACGGGGCCCCGCTCGAGTTGATCCGCGACCTGGCCCGCGAGCAGCGCCTGCCGGTGGTCCTGTTCTGTGCCGGCGGCATCGCCACTCCGGCCGACGCCGCCCTGATGATGGCGCTCGGTGCCGAAGGCGTGTTCGTCGGCTCGGGGATCTTCAAGTCCCAGGACCCTCCCTCGCGCGCCCGGGCGATCGTCGAGGCCACCACCCACTGGCAGGACCCGGAGCGGGTGGCGGGCGCCTCCCGCGGTCTCGGGACCCCGATGGAGAGCCTCGAGAGCTCCAAGCTGCTCGACGAGCAGCTGCTGGCACAGCGCGGCTGGTAGCCGGGTCGCCACGGCCGGAGTGGCAGGCCAACCGCTGATCGGCGTGCTCGCCCTGCAGGGTGGCTTCGAGGCCCACGAGCGGATGCTCCGGGGGCTCGGCGCGGACACCCGCCAGGTACGCGTTGCGGGCGACCTTGAGGGTCTTGACGGCCTCGTGATCCCGGGCGGGGAGTCCACCACGATGACGCTCGGGATCGACCGCGAGGGCCTCGCCGGGCCGCTGCGCGAGCTGGCCGCCGGGGGCGTGCCCGTGCTCGGCACCTGCGCCGGGCTGATCATGCTCGACAGCGAGCACCTCGGCCTGATGGACATGACCGCGGCCCGCAACGCCTTCGGTCGCCAGATCCGCAGCTTCGAGGCCGACCTCGACGTCCGCGGGATCTCCGGTGGGCCGCTGCGGGCGATCTTCATCCGCGCCCCCTGGATCGCCGATCACGGTGCGGGCGTGGAGCTGCTGGCGACGCTCGAGGGTCACCCGGTGGCGGCCCGCCAGGGGTCGCTGCTGGCCGTCAGCTTCCACGCCGAGCTCGGCGGCGACGAGCGCCTGCACCGGTACTTCCTGGAGCTCGTGCGCGAGCACCGGGGAGACGTGCCGGGCGCGCAGCCGGACGCGGCCGCCCCGCGGAGCCCGATCGCCTAACCGGCGCGGAAGTGCACGACGCCGTCGCGCTCGTCTTCCACGGCCCGTCCATCCCCCAGCAGCAGGTCCACGTGCCCGAGCACCTCCGAGAGGGTCAGGTAGGCCTGCGTGACGGCCACGTTGCCCCACAGCTCCTGGGCGATCTCGTGAGCCGTACGGGGCTGTTCGACGATCAGCCGGTGGATCCGGCCGGCCCGGCGCTCGTGCATACGGAAGCGTTCGTCGATCAGGGCCGCGTGCTCGGTGATCGGCTTGCCGTGCCCGGGGAGCACGAGGTCGAGGTCCATCGCCCGTGTCTTTTCCAGCGAGGCCATGTAGGTGACGAGCGCCTGCGGGCGGGGACCGTCGGGGTCGGGCTCGCTACCGAGCGGCCGCGCCAGCAGGGGGTTCGAGGAGATGTGGCCGATCAGGTGGTCGGCGGCCAGCAGGGTGGAGCGGCGCTCGTCGTGGAAGACCGTGTCCGAGGGGCTGTGGCCGGGGCGGTGAAGGACGCGCAGGGTGCGCTCGCCGAGCACCAGCTCCGAGCCGTCGGACAGCGGCCTCGTGACCTCCACCGCCGAGCCCCAGGCGCGGAAGCCCGCCGACACGGCTCGCAGCGCGGTCACGACTTCGCGGGGGATGCCGTGGCGGAGCATGATCCCCTCGGCGAAGGCGTCGTCGAGGTCGGTTTCGTGGCCGTAGGCGGCCAGGTAGCCGGCCAGCGGCTCGATCGCCGCCACCTCCGCGCCCGAGCGCCGGGCGAGGATCGAGGCCAGCCCGAAGTGGTCCATGTGCTGGTGGCTGATCACCAGCAGCTCGATGTCCTCGACCGCGTGCCCGCGTGCGTTCAGCTGCTGCTCCAGCTCGTCCAGGGCCTTGGCCGAGTTCGGCCCCGAGTCGATCAGCGTCAGCGGCGAGTCCTCGATCAGGTAGGCGTTCACCCGCCCGACCATGAAGGGCGTGGGCACCGCCAGGCGGTGGATGCCGGCCGCCGCCGCCTGCTCCAGCGACTGGAGCTCGGCGCGATCCTCCTCCTCGCTCACGAGCGCTCGCCCCCGCTCACGAGCGGATCACGGCCAGCACCTCGTCGCGGCGGCGCTCCATGTCCTGCAGCGACACGAGCGACTCCAGGCACAGGCGCAGCAGCGGCTCGGTGTTCGAGGGCCGCACGTTGAAGTGCCAGTCCTCGTAGTCGATCGAGATGCCGTCCAGGCGCCCCTGGCGGGCGTCGCCGTAGCGCTCTGCGATCTCCTCCATCTTGGCGGCCGGGTCCCGCACCTCCGAGTTCACCTCTCCGGAGATGAAGTAGCGCGAGCGGTAGGGCGCCAGCAGGCTCGACAGCGGGCGCCCCTCGCGGGCCAGCAGCTCCAGCATCAGCAGCGCGGGCAGCGAACCGGAGTCGGCGCAGTAGAAGTCGCGGAAGTAGTAGTGGCCGGAGACCTCGCCCCCGAACAGCGAGCCCTCCTTGCGCATCCTGGTCTTGAAGAAGGCGTGCCCGACCCGGTTCACGAACGCCTGTCCGCCGGCCTGCGCGACGGTGTCCGGCACCGCCCGCGAGGCGCGCACGTCGTACAGGATCGCCTCACCGGGATGGGTGCGCAGCAGCGACTGGGCGAGCAGTGCGGTGAGGAAGTCCCCGGGCACGAACTGCCCCGTGTCGTCGATGAAGAAGCAGCGGTCGGCGTCCCCGTCCCAGGCGATCCCGAGGTCGGCTTTGTGCTCCCGTACCTGCTCGATGATGAAGCGCCGGTTCTCCTCCAACAGCGGGTTTGGTTCGTGGTCGGGGAAGCTCCCGTCCGGGGTCCAGTAGGTCTCCATCAGCTCCAGCCCCAGACCCTCCAGCAGCGGCCCCACCATCGGCCCGGCCATGCCGTTGGCGCCGTCGAGGACCACCTTCAGCGGCCTGCCCGACCTGATCACCTCGGGGTCGATGAAGCCCAGTGCGGCCCGCTGGAACTCGCCGTACAGGTCCACCTGCTCGACGCTCCCCGGCGCCGGCCCGCTCGCGCCGGGCGGCTCCGATCCCGCTCGCGCCTCCTCCGGCGCGGGGCTGCTCTGCTGCGCCTGGACCTCCACGCGGATGTCCTGGATGCCCTCGTCGCCGGACAGCGCCAGCGCCCCCTCGCGCATCAGCTTCACGCCCGTGTAGGACTTGGGGTTGTGGGAGGCGGTGCACATCAGCCCGCCGTCCAGTTCGCGCGAGCCCACCAGGTAGTAGACCATCTCGCTGCCCACCAGACCGGCGTCGAGCACGTGCACGCCCTCGGCCACCATTCCGGCGCGGTAGCGGGCGGCCAGCTCCGGTGCGGTCAGGCGCATGTCGTGGCCCATCCCGACCCGCAGCTCGGAGGGCGCCTTGCCGGCCAGCTTCCCGAGCACGCGAACGAAGGCCCGCCCGATCAGCTCCGCCAGGTCGGCGTCGATCTGCTCGCCGTACAGGCCCCGGATGTCGTAGGCCTTGAAGATCTCCGGGTCCACTGGGGCGCCCACGCCGCCATCCTATGTCCCGGCGCGCCGCACGCTCGCGGCCCCCGGGCGCCGCGGGGAGCCCTGGACGCACCGGAACGGCGCCCTGGAAATACACTTGAGCCATGTCAGGTCACTCCAAGTGGGCATCCATCAAGCACAAGAAGGCGATCGTGGACTCGCGCCGCGGGGCCGCCTTCTCGAAGCTCACGCGGGCGATCACGGTGGCCGCCCGGGACGGCGGCGGGGACCCGGTCGGCAACCCGGCGCTCGACCTCGCGATCCGCAAGGCCAAGGAAGCCTCGATGCCGAAGGACAACATCGAGCGCGCGATCGCCAAGGGGGCCGGCGGGGGAGCCGACGCCGCCGGCATCGAGAGCGTCCTGTACGAGGGCTACGGCCCCGGCGGGGTGGCGCTGCTGGTGGAGGCCCTGACCGAGAACCGCAACCGCACCGGCGCCGAGGTGCGCCACATCTTCACCAAGCACGGGGGCAGCCTCGGCGAGCCCGGATCGGTGGCCTACCTGTTCGAAAAGAAGGGCACGATCGTGATCGACGGCACGAGCTACTCCGAAGACCAGCTGATGGTGGCGATCGAGGCCGGCGCCGAGGACATCAGCGCCGACGAGGACGTGTTCGAGGTCGTCACCGAGCCGGCCGACTTCAGCGCCGTCCGCCAGGCCCTCGAGGACGCGGGTGTGGAGATGGAGAGTGCCGAGATGGCCTACCGGCCGTCGAGCCTGGTGCCGATCGACGAGAGGCAGGCCGGCAGCCTCATGCGCCTGATCGAGTTGCTCGAGGACAACGACGACGTGAACGCTGTCCACGCCAACTTCGACATCGCCTCCGAGGTCCTCGAGCGCGTCGCCGGCTGATGCTCGCCGGCCCGCCGGTGGTGATCCTCTGCGGCGGGCGCGGCACGCGCCTGAACGCCCAATCGGCAGCGAGGTGCCCAAGCCGCTGGTGGAGATCGGCGGCAGGCCGATCCTGTGGCACGTGATCCGCCTCTACGCGGCCCAGGGCTTCGAGCACTTCGTGCTCGCCACCGGCCACCGCGGCGAGCTGATCGAGCGCTTCGCCGCGGGTGAGCGCTGGCCCGAGGGGGTGCGCGTGCAGGTGCTCGACACCGGCGCCGACACCAACACCGGTGGCCGTGTGCTGGCGGCGGCCCGCGAGCTCGCCGAGGAGCCGCGCCTGTGCGTCACCTACTCCGACGGGCTCGCCGACATCGACCTCGGCGAGCTGGTGGGCTTCCACCGCGCCCACGAGGCCCCCGCCACGGTGACCGTCGTACGCCCGCGGTTGCAGTTCGGCGTGGCCCGCCTCGACGTCCACGACCGCGTACTCGCGTTCGAGGAGAAGCCCCGCTCGGAGCACTGGATCAACGGCGGCTTCTTCTGCTTGGAGCGCTCGTTCCTGGACCGCCTGGCGCCCGACAGCGTGCTCGAGCGCGAGCCGCTGGCGCGGCTGGCGGCCGCCGGGGAGCTGCGCGCCTTCCGTCACCGCGGCTTCTGGCAGTGCATGGACACGCTCAAGGACGCCCTGGCCCTGAACGAGCTGTGGGACTCCGGCGCCGCCCCCTGGCGCCTGTGGGAGACGGACGAAGTGGAGCCGCGCAGCGGCCCCCGCGGCCTAGTCGCTCCCCGCTCGTCGCATCCTGAACAGGGCCACCGGCTCGCGGATCCCCTTCAGGCGGCGCTCGCCCGCGAACGAGCCGCGGTAGCCGCTGCCGACCGCCTCATACAGCAGGCCGTCCACCAGCAGGCTGCTGGGGCGGGCCACGGCGGTGATGCGGCTGGCCAGGTTGACGGGCGCGCCGAACCAGTCGCCGGCCCGCGCCAGCGCGGCCCCGAAGGCGGCCCCCGCGCGCAGCTCGGGGAAGTCGCCGCCCTCCGCCTCGGCACCCTCGATCAGGCCGAGGGCGGCCTCCAGCAGCGGCTCGGGCTCCGGCGAGGCGAGCATCGCGGCGTCCCCGATCGTCTTGACCAGGCGCACCGGCGGGTCGGCCACCTCCAGCGCGATCGCTTCCAGGCGCGTGGCCAGGCGCCCCAGCTCGTCCGGCGGGACTTCCTCGCCCAGCCTGGTGAAGCCGACGAGGTCCGCGAACGCCACCGCCACCTGGCGAGAGCCCGGCAGCCGGCCACCGTCGCGCTCGGCGGCGCCCACGATCTCGGTCTCGGTGGCGTGGCGCAGGTGAGAGGCGAGGATGTTGCTCATCAGCGGATCCACCATCGGGTACAGCTGGGCCACCGTCTCGCCGTAGTGGTGGGCCAGCTCGAGCTCGCTGATCCCGGCCCTCAACACCAGCTTCAGCGGGAGTGCCCGCATCGTTTCCGCGGCCTGGGAGAGGCCCCGGCCGAGCACCCGCAGCAGCTCCAGCAGGTCCTCCTCGGAGACCCCGGCCCCGGTGGCCACGACGCTACGGCGGGCCGCTTCGACGTCGTTTTCGGTGAAGGCCGCTTCTCCGGGCTCGGGGATCGGCAGGCCCATAGCCCGGCGCGAGGCGAGCAGGAACTCGATGCTGATGCCGCTGCGCTCCGCCACCTCCTCGGCGGTGAAGTTCATCGGGCCGCCGACGATCCGGTCGGCGAGCTGGAACACGAGCCTGCCGGTCTCGACGTTGCGCCGCAGGTCATCGAGGGTCGCGCCGTCTGCCGCCAGCTCGCGCAGCAGCGCCAGGCGCTCCTCGCGCTCGGCGCCCTCGAGCCCGTCGAGCAGCCCTTCCGCCGCGAAGTCGATCTCCTGCCCAGCCATCGCGCTGCCACCCTACGACAGGCAGGCGTCCGGGCAGCGGCGCAGAATCACTCGCCATGATCGTGCTCGGCGTGGACCCCGGACTGGCGAGCACCGGCTACGGCGTCGTGGAGCGGCGCGGGAGCCGGTTGCTGGCGCTCGACGGGGGTGTGATCGAAACCGCCGCCGGTCTCGCGCAGGAGCGCCGGCTGGCCGAGATCCACGCCGCCGTGGACGGCCTGCTGGAGGAGCACCAACCCCAGGCGATGGCCCTCGAGCAGCTCTACTTCGGCCAGAACGTGCGCACCGCCTTCGCCGTCGGGCAGGCCCGTGGCGCCGCCATGCTGGCGGCCGGGCAGCGGGGACTGGAGTGCTTCAGCTACACCCCCCAGCAGGTCAAGGGCGCCGTCTGCGGCAACGGTCGCGCGCCCAAGGAGCAGGTCGGGCGGATGGTGGCGGCGCTGCTGTCGCTGGCCGAGGAACCGCGTCCCGACCACGCCGCCGACGCGCTCGCGGTGGCCATCTGCCACGTCAACCGCGCGCCGCTGGCGCTCGCGCTGGCCGGGGCCGGGGCCGGGGCGGCGCCATGATCGACATGCTCCAGGGTGAGCTGGCGGTGAGGGGGCCCGACCACGTGGTGGTGCTGTGCTCCGGGGTCGGCTACCGGGCGGCCGCCTCCGCGCAGACGCTGCAGCGGATGCCGCCCCGCGGCGAGACGGTGACGCTGCACACCCAGCTGATCTCCCGTGACGACGCGCTCGTGCTGTACGGCTTCCACAGCGAGGCCGAACGCGAGCTCTTCCAGATGCTGCTGACGGTCCAGGCGGTCGGTCCGAAGGTCGCCCTGGCGGTGCTGTCGGTGACCCCGCCGCAGGAGCTCGTGGCGGTGCTCGCGGCCGGCGACGCCGACAGGCTGCGGGCGGTTCCCGGCATCGGCAAGCGGACCGCCGAGCGGATCATCGTGGAGCTGCGCGAGAAGGTCGCCCCCGAAGCGCAGGGGGTCCCCGGCCGTGTGCCGCTGGTGGCCCGCCGCGGGCGCCCGGGGGACCCCCGCACGCTAGCCCGGGCAGGGCTGATCGAGCTCGGCTACGGGCCCGAGGAGGCCGAGGAGCTGCTCGCCGAGGGCGAGGGTGAGAGCGCCGAGGAGCTGATCTCCGGCGCCCTGCGCCTGGCGCGGACGGGTGCGTGAGCCGATGACGGCCGCCGAGACCCGCATCCAGACGCCCTACCTGGTGGCCGAGGACGAGCTCGACCGCTCGCTGCGTCCGCTGCGGTTGGAGGAGTTCGTGGGCCAGGACGGCCTGCGCGACCAGCTCTCCGTGGCGATCGAGGCCGCCGGCGCCCGCGGCGAGGCGCTCGACCACCTGCTGCTGGCCGGGCCTCCGGGCCTCGGCAAGACCTCGCTGGCCCAGATCGTGGCGGCCGAGCTGGAGGTGCCGTTCGTGGCCACCGCCGGCCCGGCGCTCGAGCGCAAGGGCGACATCGCCTCCTTCCTGACCGCGCTGGAGCCCCGCAGCGTGTTCTTCGTGGACGAGATCCACCGCCTCGCGCGCACGCTGGAGGAGACCTTCTACCCGGCGATGGAGGACCACCGCCTGCCGATCACCGTCGGAGCGGGCGCCGGTGCGCGGGTCGTGACGCTCGAGCTGCCGCCCTTCACGCTGATCGGCGCCACCACCCGCACGGGGCTGCTGAGCACCCCGCTGCGCGACCGCTTCGGCATCCAGGCGCGCCTGGAGCCCTACACCGTGACCGAGCTGGCGGTGATCGTGCGCCGCTCAGCGAGCATCCTCGAGATCGAGATCGAGGAGGAGGGGGCCGATGAGATCGCCTCCCGCAGCCGCGGCACCCCGCGGGTCGCCAACCGCCTGCTCAAGCGCGTGCGTGACTACGCCGAGGTGCGCCTCGACGGCGTCGTCGGAGCGCGGGCCGCGCGCGAAGCGCTGGAGATGCTGGAGGTGGACTCGCGCGGCCTGGACCGCCTCGACCGCCGCATCCTGGAGGCGATCTGCGTCAAGTTCTCCGGCGGCCCGGTGGGGCTCTCGACGCTGGCCGTCGCGGTCGGCGAGGAGCAGGACACGATCGAGGACGTGTACGAGCCCTATCTGCTGCAGGAGGGTCTGATCAAGCGCACCCCCAGGGGCCGGGCGGCGACCCCGGCGGCCTTCTCCCACCTCGGCCTGGCGGCCCCGGAGGAGCTCGGGCGGGCGCTTTTCTAGCCGTTTAGCGGCCGCTGAGACGAATCTGGCAGCGTTACTGTCCGGCGGCCTTCCCGCCGAGCCTTTCGTAGTCTGTGTACGACGATGACCCACCCGTTCATCTGCCCAAACTGTGGACACCGGACGAGCGAGCTCGACCGCAATATCGGCTTCACGCGTCAGCCCAAGGGCTGTGGGAAGTGCGGCTTCGCGTTCCTGTTCGAACTGCTCGACGATTACTACCCGGCTCCCGACGCCGCCTTCTTCGTGTGCGACGGGGAGGGCCGGATCGTGGGCTGCGGCAAGAACTCGTTCTCCTTCACCGGTCTGGAGGAGGAGGAGGTCATCGGCCAACGCGTGGAGGAGGTGCTCGGGCTGAACTTCTCCAACGGGGACGACCCGGTCGCCACGGTGCTCGAGTGGGGTGTACGGGCGCTGGAGGTGCAGGTGGACGTCAGCGGCGAACGCGACGTCGTGGCCAGCGCGAAAGCGGACATGTTCCCGGCCTACGACGACGACGGCGGACTGCTGCTCGTGTTGACTCCGGACAAGTAGGCTGAGCAGGCCGTGACCGACAAGCGTCGCAACATCCTGATCCTGCTCATCGTGCTGGGGCTGCTCGCCGGCTCGGCGATCGCGATCGCGGCCAAACCGACGCGTCTGGGGCTCGACCTCAAGGGCGGCGTCGAGCTCATCTACCAGGCCAGGCCCACGGCCCAGTCGAAAGTCAACACCGAATCGCTCGAACGGGCGATCAACATCATGCGCTCGCGCGTGGACAAGATCGGCGTCTCGCAGCCGGAAATTCAGCGCTCGGGCAAGGACGAAATCGACGTCGCGCTGCCCGGCGAACACAACATCAAACACGCCGAAGAAACGGTCGGGACGACGGCCCAGCTGAACTTCTACGACTGGGAGACGAACGTCATCGGGCCCAGCGGCAAGACCGAACCGAGCGCGGGCACGGTCACCGGAGACTCCACCACCGGCGGCGCTGGCGGCTCGACCGCGGGCCTGACCCAGTACCAGGCGGTGCTGCGGGCCTCCAAACGGCCGCCGCAGCTGCGCGGAAGCGACACCACCTGGACCCCGGGCTGCACGCCCGAACAGAAGAACGGCTGCATCTACGGCACCTGGTACCTGCTCGACACCGTCCACGAAACGGTGGTGCGCGGGCCCGAAGAAACCGAAGGCAGCCTCTACCAGGGGCTCGAGCACGAACCGCCGACGACGTGCAAGAACGGTGAACAGGGCTGCGTGAAGAAGGGCGCCAAGCTGAAGTCCGTACGCGTCAACCCGGGCACCGTGGTCGTGCAGGCCCACCCGGTCGAAACCGAAAACGGCAAGGTCACCAACCCGAGCCCCAACAGCTACTACGTCCTCAACGACAACCCGGTGCTGAAAGGGTCGGACATCACCAACCCGCAGCAGGGCTTCGACGAAGGCTCCGGCGGCACCGGCCAGCCGAATGTGACCTTCGGCTTCACCGGTAAAGGCAAGTCGATCTTCGAACGGATCACCAAGGAAATCGCGCGCCGCGGCCAGGAAGCCCAGCTGCCGGGCGTGACCAAGAACGAGGCCCTGCAGCACTTCGCCGTCGAGCTCGACGGCCAGCTGATCACGGTGCCGTCGATCGACTACACGCAGTACCCGGAAGGGATCGACGCGTCCACCGGTTCGCAGATCTCCGGCGGCTTTACGATCACCACCGCCCAGAACCTCGCCAACGAGCTCCAGTCCGGCGCGCTGCCGCTGCGCCTGAAGCTGATCTCGCGGTCGCAGGTCTCGGCCACGCTCGGCAAAACGGCGCTCGAACAGGGCCTCATCGCCGGCCTCGTGGGCTTCGCCGTGGTGTGCATCTTCCTGCTCGTCTTCTACCGCATGCTCGGCCTGATCGCGGTCGGCGGGCTGTTCATCTACGGCGCCTACTTCTTCGCCCTCATCAAGCTGATCCCGGTCACCCTGACGCTGCCCGGGATCGCCGGCCTGATCCTCACGATCGGCGTCTGCGCGGACGCCAACATCGTGATCTTCGAGCGCGTCAAGGAGGAGATCCGAAGCGGGAGATCGGTCGTCTCGGGGATCGCCACCGGCTACAAACGCGGCTTTGCGGCGATCGTGGACGCGAACGTGGTCACGTTCATGACGGCCTTCATCCTGTTCGCGCTCGCGACCGCGGAAGTGAAGGGATTCGCCTTCACGCTGGGCATCGGCACGCTGGTGTCGCTGTTCACCGCCGTGCTGGCCACGCAGGCCGCGCTGGGGGCGATGGGTCGCTCGCGCTTCGTCACCCACCCCGCGGCCCTCGGTGCCACCCCTCGCCGCGGCAAGGGCTGGACGTTCGACTTCATGGGCCACTCGAAGTGGTTCTTCGCGCTGTCCGGGACGATCCTGCTGATCGGGGCGCTGGCGATCGGCGGCAGGGGCCTGAACTTCGGCATCGACTTCAAGTCCGGCACCCGCATCCAGACCGCCTTCGTGCAGAAAGCACATCCCGTGAGCGAGAGCGAAGTCGCGAAAGTGATCGCCCAGAGCGGCTATCCAAACGCCGAGGTCCAGAAAATCAGCAACGCCAACGTCGGCGGCGACGGCTTCCAGATCTCGCTCAAGACGCTCGGTCCCGAAAAGGTCAAACAGCTTCAGGAGACGCTCGAAAAGCGCTTCGGCAGCGACGCCAACGGGGCCTTCGGGACGAAAGGGTTCCAGTCGGGCACGAAGAACTTCTCCTCGACCTCGATCGGCCCGACGTTCGGGAAAACCGTCGCCAACAGCGCGGTCATCGCGATCATCGCCTCGCTGCTGGTGATCTCGGCGTACATCGCGCTGCGGTTCGAGTGGAAGTACGCGGTCCCGGTGCTGATCGCCCTGATGCACGACCTGCTGATCACCGCCGGGGTGTACTCGCTGACCGGCCGCGAAGTCACGACCGCGACCGTCGCCGCGCTGCTGACGATCCTCGGATATTCGCTCTATGACACGATCATCGTCTTCGATCGTGTGCGCGAGAACGTGCCCCGAATGCCCCGTGCCGCCTTCTCGCAGATCGTCAACCGTTCGATGTCCGAGGTGCTCACACGCTCGCTGGCGACGAGCTTCTGCACCCTGCTGCCGGTGCTCGCGCTGCTGTTCTTCGGCGGCGAAACCCTGAAGGACTTCGCCTTCGCGCTGATGGTGGGGATCGCCTCCGGCGCCTACTCCTCGATCTTCATCGCCTCTCCGGTGCTGACCCACTGGAAGGAGCGCGAGGGCGGCTACCGCTCGCGGCGCGAGCGGATCGTGCGCGAAAACGGCCTCGTGCCCGCGTACGCCACCACCGCCGCCGGGGCGCCCGAGGACGTCGAGCCCGAACGCAAGCGCCGCCGCAACCGCCGCGGCGGCCTGATCGCCCCCGAGGCGCCGGGCGAGCAGCTCTCCCGCGACGAGTTCCAGGAGCTGGTCGCCGACCTCGAGGTCGAGGACAAGCCCAAGGCAGGAGCCGCTGCCGCGAAAGCCAAAGCCGGCCGCGCGGCCACGGCCGCGCCGCCACCGCCGAAGGCGAAGCCCGCCCCGGCGACCCCCGAGCCCAGCGCGCCGGACGAGGTGGCACCCGAGCGTGACCCCACCGCCGACCTCACCCCCGAGGACCTGGTGCTGAAGGACGAGCCGAAGGCCCGCCCCAAGCAGCGCCGCGCGCGCAACCGCCGCCACGGGAGGTCGCGCTGATGGCGATGCTCGGCTGGGTGATGATGGGTCTGGCGATCTGGCACTACACGATCTTCATGCCCGACCGCTTCTGGGGCGGCATCGTGGGTGCCTTCATCGGGTCGCTGTTCGGCTCGATCGTGGTCGGGTTGATCATCAGCACGGTCAAGTTCTCCGAATTCGGGGTGCCCGGCGAAAAGGCGACCGACATCGCGGTCGTCCTGTACGCCGTCCCGGGCGCCCTGATCGGTATCGGGCTGGTGTATCTCGAGGGCATGCGCCGCGAACGCGCCGGCCGCCAGGCCGCGCCAGAGCACATCTAGCGGCGTCCCCCAGCGTCGGGGTTGTCCGGGCGGGCGGCCATGGTGCGCCTGTTCCGTCCCAGCCCGCCCGTACGCTCCCGGCCTGGACGAGTGGCGCCTTGACATCCCCGAGTGCCCCCCGCAAGACGTCGCGTCACTGCGCGCCGAGCTGGCGGTCAGCGACGCGCTCGCCCAGACGCTCGTGCGCCGCGGACTCGGCGAGCCGGCGCGGGCACGGGCCTTCCTGGATGCGACCGAGCAGCACGATCCCGGCCTGTTCGAGGGGATCGGGGCGGCGGTGGCGAGCATCGCGCGCCACATCGACGGACGCCGGCGGATCACCGTGCACGGCGACTACGACGTCGACGGGGTCTGCTCGACGGCCGTGATGGTGACGGCGCTGCGGCGCCTGGGTGCCGACGTCGACTGGTATCTGCCCGACCGCGCCGGCGACGGCTACGGGCTCAACCGGGCCACGATCGAGCGTCTGGCCGCGCGCGGGACCTCGCTGCTGGTGAGCGTGGACTGCGGCGTGGCCGCGGTCGAGGAGGTCGAGGCGGCGCTCGCGCTGGGACTCGAGGTCGTGATCAGCGACCACCACTCCCCGCGCCCGGACGGGGTGCTGCCGCGGGCCCCGATCGTGCACCCCGGTGTGTGCAACTACCCGTGCCGCGAGCTGTGCGCCACCGCGGTCGCCTACAAGCTCGCTCAGGCGCTGTACTCAGACCGCGGACGTGACCCGGCCGAGCTCGAGGCCGAGCTCGATCTGGTGGCGCTGGCGACGATCGCCGACGTGGTCCCGCTGCTGGGCGAGAACCGCACGCTGGCGGTGCGCGGCCTGCGCCGTCTGGAGTCCACCACGCGGCCCGGGCTGCGGGCGCTTGATGGAGGTCGCCCGCGTGACGCCCGGGCGGGCCGGAGAGCGGGCGGTGGCGTTCGGGCTGGCGCCGCGGCTGAACGCCGCCGGGCGGCTGTACCGCGCCGACGCGGCGCTCGAGCTGCTGCTGACGGAGGACCCCGAGCGGGCCCGACAGGTGGCGCACGAGCTGGACTCGGCCAACCGCGAGCGCCAGCTCCTCGAGCGCGCGATCCGCCACCAGGCCGAAGCCCAGCTGGCCGAGCTGGGGGAGCGGGAGGCGTACGTGCTCTCAGGCGAGGGCTGGCATCCGGGGGTGATCGGGATCGTTGCCTCGCGCATGGTCGAGCGCAGCGGGCGCCCGGTTGTGATGGTGGCGCTCGACGGCGAGCGCGGCCGTGGCTCGGGGCGCAGCATCGACGCCTTCGACCTGCTCGGCGGGCTGCAGGCCTGCTCCGGACACCTGCGCCGCTTCGGCGGGCACCGGGTGGCCGCCGGTGTGGAGCTGGCGCGCGATCAGCTGGAGGCGTTCTCGAGCGCCCTCTGCGACCACGCCCGCGAGGTGCTGAACACGGAGCAGCTGTGCCCGGTGGAGCACATCGACGCGGTCGTGCGGGTGGCGGAGGTCGACATGGGGCTGGCCGAGGAGCTCGAGTCGCTGGCCCCGTTCGGGCGCTCGAACCCCCGCGTGCGGCTGCTGCTCGAGGGGGCGAGCTTCGCCGACAGCAGGCCGATGGGGGAGGGCAGGCACGTGCGCTTCAGCGTCAGCTCCGGCGGGCGCAGTGCGCGGGCTGTGGCCTTCGGCTGCGACGGGCGGCTGCCGGTGCGCCGACGGAGAGCCGGTGCAGGCGACCTTCTCGCTCGAGATCAACGAGTGGAACGGGGTCTGCGAGCCGCGTCTGGTGCTGGGCCGGGCGCGGGCCGCCGAGCAGCCGGCGGCCGGCACCGCACCGCGCCGTAGCCGGCGCCACGAGGATCAGCAGGAGCTCGCCCTGTTCGCCGTCTGAAGGCGGCCGCATGCGGCGCTTGGATCCGGGTATCTCTTTCCCTAACCTTTGATCATGAGCGTCACCGACGATCCACACCCGGCGGCGACCACCGACGAGCCCGCGCCGGCGGCCACCGACGCGCGCGTATCCGCCAACGGCGACGCCCGCCCGCCCGCCGCGGTCAGCGACGAGCGCGTGCCCGCGGCCAGCGACCTGCAGACGCTCAGCGTCTCCCAGCGGCGGCTGCTCAGCGACCTGTTCGCGATCGTCTCCGAGCACGCCGCCGACTCGGCCGTCCCGATCGACCGGGCCCGCGTGCAGGACGCCTTTGTGTTCTCCTGCGAGCACCACGCCTCCCAGCGGCGCAAGTCCGGTGAGGACTTCATCGTGCACCCCATCGGCGTGGCCCGCATCTGCGCGAGCATGCGCCTGGACACCGAGACGCTGTGCGCGGCGCTGCTGCACGACACCGTCGAGGACACCTCGGCCTCGATCGAGGAGGTGCGCGAGCGCTTCGGCGAGGAGATCGCCGCGATCGTCGACGGCGTCACCAAGCTGACCGGGATCCACTTCCAGTCCCGCGACGAGGCCCAAGCCAACAACTACCGCAAGATGATGGTGGCGATGGCCACCGACGTGCGGGTCATCCTGATCAAGCTCGCCGACCGGCTGCACAACATGCGCACGATCGACGCGATGCCCAAGCAGAAGCAGATCGAGAAGGCGCGCGAGACGATCGAGATCTACGCTCCGCTGGCACACCGGCTGGGCATCCACGCGATCAAGTGGGAGCTCGAGGACCTCGCCTTCGCGACCCTCTACCCGCGCAAGTACCAGGAGATCAAGGGCCTCGTGGCCCAGCAGCGCGAGGAACGCGAGCACTACGTCGAGGAGGCCGGCGAATATCTGCGCCGCGAGCTGGCCGAGCTCGGGATCACCGCCGAGATCGCGGGGCGCGCCAAGCACTTCTACTCGATCTACTCGAAGATGACCAAGAAGGGCCGCGAGTTCAACGAGATCTACGACCTCACCGCGATGCGGGTGATCGTCGACTCCGTGAAGGACTGCTACGGCACCGTGGGGGTCATCCACTCGCTGTGGAAGCCGCTGCCGGGGCGCTTCAAGGACTTCATCGCGATGCCGAAGTTCAACATGTACCAGTCGCTGCACACGACCGTGATCGGGCCCGAGGGACGGCCCCTGGAGATCCAGATCCGGACCCACGAGATGCACGAGATGGCGGAGTTCGGGGTGGCCGCCCACTGGGTCTACAAGTTCCAGTCGCGGATCGGGACCGAGGGCGCCGGCGCGGCGCGGCCGTCGGTGGGCGAGGACGCCAAGCTGCAGTGGCTGCGCTCGATGCTCGACTGGGAGAACGAGCTCTCGGACCCGAGCGAGTTCATGGAGACGCTACGCACGGACCTCTTCGAGGAGGAGGTGTACGTGTTCACGCCCAAGGGCGAAGTCAAGTCGCTGGCCCTCGGGGCCACGCCGCTCGACTTCGCCTACGAGGTCCACACCGAGATCGGGCACCGCTGCGTGGGCGCGCGCGTGAACGGCAAGATCGTGCCCCTGCACTACGAGCTGCGCTCGGGGGACATCGTCGAGATCCTCACCGCCAAGCGCGAGCGGGGACCGTCGCGGGACTGGCTGGCGATGGTCAAGACCACGCGGGCGCGCAACAAGATCAAGGCCTGGTTCAAGGCCGAGTCGCGCCAGGACACCGAGCACAGCGGCCGCGAGCTGCTCCAGGAACAGTTGCGCAAACAGGGCCTGCCGGCCCAGAAGATCACCGGCTCGGCGCTGCTGGCCGACGTCATCCGCGAGGTCGGCTTCCGCAAGGCCGACGACTTCTACATCGCCCTGGGCGCCGCCAAGATCTCCCCCAAGCTGGTCGTCAACAAGGTCATGCAGCGCCTCAAGCAGGGCGAGGCGGCCGACGGCGAGGACTCCGCCGGCGAGCTGCTGCGGGTCGGGCGTTCGCGGCGGCGGCCGACGAAGTCCTCGGGTCAGTACGGGATCAACGTCGAAGGGGTGGACGACGTGATGCTGCGGCTGGCCAAGTGCTGCCGGCCGGTGCCCGGCGATGAGATCGTCGGCTACATCTCGCTCGGGCGCGGAATCACGATCCACCGGGGCGACTGCTCCAACGCGGCTCTGCTGGGGCGCAACCCGGAGCGCTTCGTCAACGTCTGCTGGGAAGGCGAGCAGTCGACCGGCTTCGTGGTCGAAATCCAGATCGACGCCTGGGATCGCCACCGCCTGCTCGAGGATCTCTCACGGGCCTTCTCGGAGTCCGGGGCGAACATCGTCGAGGCGCGCTGCCTGTCGATGCCCCCGATGGTCAAGAACCGCTTCGTGGTGGAGGTCGCCGACAACCACTCGCTGAAGGGCGCCATCACGCGCCTGCGCAACATCGACTCGGTGTTCGACGCCTACCGCGTCACGCCCGGCGGCGCCACCGCGCTGCAGTAGGGCCTGCGCGCGTCCCGCGGCCGCCGGCAACCGGGCCCTCGTCCCGCGGCTAGCTGACGATGTTCAGCGCGTCCGGCAGGATCGAGTAGCGCGCTTCGGCCACCTCGCCGAGGAAGTCGCCGTCGGCCTGCAGCGGCAGCGGCCGCCCGTCGGCGCTCCTCACCGTCAGCTCCTGGAGCTCTCCCAGGGGGGTGACCTGGCGGTTGCCGCTGACGCGTGCCCGGGGGGAGAACGCCCGCCAGGCGATCGACAGCATCGAGAGCACGCCGGCGCTGCGCATGACGCCCCCGGCGAGCGCCCCGGAGTCGAGCTCGGACTCCTCGGCGATGTTGATCGGGCGGTCCTGGAAGTAGGTGAAGGTGGCGCCGTTCTGGACGATCGCGATGACCCCGTCGAGCGTGCGTCCACCGGCCTGCACGCGCAGCCGCGGGGGCCGGCGCAGGTAGCGGCGCAGGAAGGTGGAGACGGCAACCCAGCTGTAGTAGTAGGGGCCCAGGCGGGCCTTCAGGTGGGGGTTGGAGTCGACCTGCTCGACGACCATCGCGTCCAGCCCGAGGCCGGAGTTGAACGTGAAGCAGCGGCCGTTGACCACGCCCAGGTCGATCCGGCGCTGGCGCCAGTCGTCGGCCAGGGCGAGCAGGTGCTCGGTGGCGTCGAGCAGGTCGCCGGGGATCCCCAGCAGCTTCCCGAACACGTTGGCCGAGCCGCCGGGCAGGCAGGAGAGCGGGGTGGAGGAGCCGAGCAGGCCGTTGGCCGCTTCGTTGACGGTCCCGTCGCCCCCGAGCGTCACCACCAGGTCGAAGTCACCCGCGGCGGCCTCCCGCGAGAGCGTGGTCGCGTCGCCCGGCGCGCGGGTGTCCACGGCCTGGACCTCGAAGCGGCTTTCCAGCGCTCGCAGCACCAGCGCTCGCAGCGACGGCGAGACCGTGCTCGCGTAGGGGTTGACGATCAGCAGCATCCGCCGCCGGGGGGCGCTGGGAAGCACCCGCAGCGGGCGGGGCCGATCGCTCTGCTCGCGCTCACGCCCGCGCTCGCCCGTGGAGGTGCTCACAGCGATGCCTACACCGGGGGTCCTCCGGCGTTACCGCACCCGCCGCGGAGCCTTTAAGTCCGCATCGTGCGGGGGGCGAATGTGCATGATTCCCCGCCCGCACGGGTGCTACACTCCGCGCCACATAGCTGGACACATCCAGAGGGGTGAAGGGACTGGCCCTACGAAACCCCGGCAACCACCGTTATGTCACAGCGGGAAGGTGCCAATTCCAGAAAGATGTGTGGCGGGCCCCGCGGCCTTCGCTACACCGTGACGGCGAAGAATCAACGCGAAAGGGTCCCCAATGGCTGTCAGTCATCTTCAGTGCAAGGAGTGCGAAGCCCGTTACCCGCTCGACGCGCTGTACGTGTGTGAGCGCTGCTTCGGTCCCCTCGAGGTCGGCTACGACCACACGCGCCTCGGCTCCGACATCGGCGAGCTGCGCCGGCGGATCCAGGGGGGACCCCAGAACATCTGGCGATACGCCGACTTTCTGCCGCTCGCCGGAGGGCCTCCCGGGCCGTCGGGGCGGCTGACCTCGAGGGTCGGGCTGCCGGCCGGCTGCACGCCGCTGGTACGGGCCGACCGGCTCGCCGAGCGCCTCGGGCTGAGCGAGGTGTGGGTCAAGAACGACGCCGCCAACCCGACCCACTCCTTCAAGGACCGGGTCGTCTCGGTGGCCGTGACGAGGGCCCGCGAGCTCGGCCTGGAGACGATCGCCTGCGCCTCCACCGGCAACCTCGCGAACTCCGTGGCCGCCCACGCGGCCGCTCTGGGGATGGACTCCTACGTCTTCATCCCGTCCGACCTCGAGGAGCAGAAGGTGCTCGCCACCGGCGTCTACGGGACCAACGTGGTGGGCGTGGAGGGAAGCTACGACGACGTCAACCGCCTCTGCACCGAGCTGTGCGCCGAGAAGGACTGGGCGTTCGTGAACATCAACCTGCGTCCCTACTACGCCGAGGGCTCCAAGACGCTCGCCTTCGAGATCGCCGAGCAGCTCGGGTGGGAGTTCCCCGACCGCTGCGTGGTGCCGATCGCCTCCGGCTCGCTGTACACCAAAATCGCCGCCGGCTTCCGCGAGTGGCGCGAGCTGGGTCTGCTCGAGGGCGAGCTGCCGAAGATGAACGGCGCCCAGGCCGAGGGCTGCTCCCCTGTCTCGAGCGCGTTCGCGGCGGGCTCGGAGGTGTGCCGCCCGGTGAAGCCGGCCACGATCGCGAAGTCGCTGGCCATCGGCAACCCCGCCGACGGGCCCTATGCGCTCGAGCTGGCCCGCGACAGCGGCGGCTCGGTGGACGCCGTCAGCGACGATGAGATCCGCGAGGGCATCCGCCTGCTGGCGGAGACGACCGGGATCTTCACGGAGACCGCCGGCGGCGTGACCACCGCCGTGCTCGCCAAGCTCGCCCGGCGCGGCGACATCGAGCCCGGCGAGCGGGTCGTGCTGGTGATCACCGGCGAGGGCCTGAAGACGCTCGACGCGGTCCGCGACAGCTTCCAGATGAGCACGATCGCCCCCAGCGTCGAGGCCTTCGAGGCCACGGTCGCGCAGCCCGTCTCGGTTTGATGACGGTCGTCGTCAAGATCCCCACCCAGCTGCGCACGGCCGCCGGGGGGCAGTCCGAGGCTGTGCTCGAGGGGAGCACCGTGCAGGAGGTCCTCGACGGCCTGTTCGAGCGCTACCAGGAGCTGCGCCCGCGGCTGGCCGACGACGACGGCTCGCTGCGGCGGTTCGTGAACGTGTACCTGGCCGGCGAAGACATCCGCTTCCTGGACGGCCTCGCCACACCCGTCGGCGACGGCGCCGAGCTCACGATCCTGCCCGCCGTGGCCGGGGGCTGAGCACCCGCCGGTGCTGCCCTAACGGCTTCCCTGCGCGGCCCCGCGTCCCTCCAGGCGCCGGCGCAGCTCCGCGCCGCGCCCGGCGGCCACCGCCCGTGCGGCTCGCGCCTCGCTCAGCTCCAGGCCGTTGGCGTTGGCGTAGTCGAGCAGCTCCTGGCGCTCTTCGCCCTCTTTGGCCGCTTTCAGGAAAAGCCAGCAGAACAGTCCCAGCGTCAGCAGCGACTCCTCCACCATCATCACCGCGCCGGCGATGTTCTGGTCGGCCAGCGGGGAGATGTGGTGCAGCGCGTCCCCGTGCAGGTAGTAGGGGTAGAAGACGGTTCCCGACCACAGGAAGATGTTGCCCAGCACGGTGCCGGTGAGGCGCACTGCGACGATGTACAACAGCTTGCCGAGGTTGCCGAACCACGCGGGCGTGGGCAGCGGCCCCAGCAGCGGCATCCACATCAGGATCCCGAAGCCGAGGAACATCGCGTGCTCGAGCGCGTGCACGCCCGGGTGGCGCAGGGCCGCCTGGTAGAGGGCCGGGATGTGCCACACGTACAGGTCCACGGCCCACAGCGGGAAGGCCACCAGCGGGTGGGTCAGTGCCCGCAGGCGGTCGAACATCGAGATCCGCAGGATCGGCGCCAGCAGCGGCGCGGTCAGCCCGAGCACGATCAGCAGCGAGGCAATGTCGCCGATCAGCAGGTGCTCCAGCATGTGCATGTACAGCAGCTGGCCGCTGAGGTCGTCGAGGCCGCTGAGCGCCGCCGCGATCACCGCGATGCCGGCGTAGAAGCACGCCTGGCGCCAGCCGGGGATGGCCCGGGAGCTGCCGGCCAGCGTGCGGGAGCGCTTGTAGTAGCACCCGACCATCAGCACCAGGGGCGAGATCTGCACCAGCACCGAGACGATCGAGACGTTTGCGAGTGGGAGGAAGAGCATTCGCGGGATCCCCGCTGAGGGTATCCACCGGACGTCGGCGGGCGATGCACCCATCCGCCACCACGGGGCAGCTCGAAATCGTGGCCAGAGAACGCCCCGATCCCGCTCTGGAGCTGCTAATTTCGGGTTTGGTCAGCCCTCCACTCCGGTCCGAGATTTAGGTTCTTTTTAGCCCAATCTGAGCCGAACCTGAGCCTTGGCCGGTTTGCTTGCCGCATGAGCCTCCAGTCCGTCATCCCCTCTCCCGCCGTCGACGGCAAGACCGAGCGTTTCGACGCGATCGCCTGCCTCGACGCACGCACCCGCCACCAGGCGGTCGCCGACCGCCCCACCGGCCCCGGCCAGTACCTCGAGGTCCAGGGCCCCGACCGTTCGCTGACGATCAAGCTCGAGGGCCAGCCGCTGCACATCGGTCGCGGCCTGGCCGCCGAGCTGCGCCTCGACGACAGCTCCGTCTCGCGGCGCCACGCGATCCTCGTGCCGCGTCCGAGGGGCGCGCGGATCCTCGACGACCGCAGCTCCAACGGAACCTTCGTGAACGGCCGCCGCGTGCAGCAGTCCGAGCTGCGCAACGGCGACGTGATCGTGCTCGGCCGCGCCGTGCTCCGCTACGTGGAGCTGGGCGAGACCGGCAGCTGACCGCCCGCCGGGCGCCGCGGGTGGGCGCATCCTGAAGCCAAAAATCCGCCGAGCGGGTGCTACGATCCACGCGTTGAGGGATTGACACGACAGCCGCCCAGCACGGCTGGGGGGCAGCTAGGAGGCGGGGGTGCAGAGCACTGAGGGGTTCTCGACTGGTTTCGGGCGGGCACGCAACGCCCTGGGCACGCTTCTCCTCTGCGGCGTCGCCGCTCTGGCGCTCCTCGTGCTGGCCACGCGGGCGTCGGCTGAAATCGTCGACGACTCTGGAGGGGCCTACCAGATCCTCGCCCCGGGTGAGGCCGGCTCGGTTCCCCCGACCGAATTCTCGACCGATCAGAGCCAGTTGTACGCCGCGCTGACGCCCCACGAAGAGCGGGTTTCCGCCGGCCTGCTCGCGAGGGACTACCTGTCGGAGAAATTCCGCGCCAAGGGATCCGAACCCCCCGCCCTGCATGAAAGAAGGCGAAGCCAACTGTCTGGAAGAACCCAAGCCGGGCGTCGAAATCGTTCGTGACGAACGATTTCATCCCGCACATCTACGGAGAAACCCGTGCCGACGTCATGTACGGCTCGGGCTGGATCGCCAACAAGGACCGCGGTCTGCTGCTCGAAGCCGGTCTCGGGCCGGCCTTCGTCGCGGCGCTCAGCCCACCCGGCCTGAACGCGTTTGAACTGCTGCTCACGCAGCGCTCCTTCACGCCGAGCAAAGAAGGTCGAAGAATTCGTCTCCAACCAGGTCTCGACCCTGCGCACCAAAGGAGCCGACGGCGAACAGGTGATCGAAGACCTCGAAGCCTGGTGCGAAGGCGTCAACGCGGCCGGCGGCCTGCCCCACGTTGGGCTGGCGCAGGCGATCGCCGGCTTCGCCTTCATCGGCTCGATCTTCGGCAACGGCGGTGGCGGCGAAGTCACCAACTCCAACTTCCTCGCCCGCCTGGAGGCCAAGTTCAACGAAACCGAAGGCCTGAAGATCTTCCACGACCTGCGCGAGAGCAACGACCCCGAAGCTCCCACGACCATCAACACGCCGTTCCCTTACGACAAGGAACCGGCGGGCAAACCGCCGGCCGGCTCCGCCGTGATCGAACCGGGCTCGCTCTCGCCGGAGCTGGTGAAAGCGAACCAGGCGCTGACGGCCTCGCGGCACAAGGCCTCGAACTTCCTGGCCATCGGCGCCGGCAACACCAAGAACGGGCATCCGATCGCCGTGATGGGTCCGCAGCTCGGCTACTACTACCCGGAGATCGTCTTCCAGGCCGACCTCCACGGTCCCGGCGTGGACGCTCAGGGGATCGTCGCGCCGATCTCGCCCTACGTGTTCATCGGCCGTGGACGCGACTTCGCGTGGAGCCTGACGAGCGCCACCAACGAGAACACCCAGCAGTTCCTGCTGAAGCTGTGCAACCCCGAAGAAGGGGGCGAAGTCACCCGCGAGAGCGAATTCTACGAACACGACGGCGAATGCATCGCGATGACGCACCTGGACGCCGGCAAACTCGGCGCCCTCCGAAAGCGAACCGGCGCGTGAGGTGATCATCAAAGAAAGCGTCTACGGCCCGGTGACCGGGACGGTGATGGTGAACGGCAAGCCCTACGCCGTCAGCATCGACCGCTCCACGCGCGGGCACGAGCCGGAAGGCGAGCTTGCGTTCAGCGACTTCGACTCCGACCGCGTGCACAGCCCGGACCCAGTTCTTCGAAGCGACCGCCAACCTCGGGACCACGTTCAACATGGCCTACGTCGACAGCAAAAACGTCGGCTACATCTCGACCGGGCGACTGCCGAAGCTGGCCCCCGAAACCGACGCCGCCCTGCCGACGCTCGGGACCGGGCCCTATGACTGGAAAGGCTGGCTGTCGCGGGAAGAACACCCCCACGCGATCCTGGCACCCAAACAGAACATCCTCAACTGGAACAACAAGCCGGCCCCCGAATGGGGTGCGGCGTCCGAAAACTACTCGTACGGCCCGCTGCACCGGGTGCAGCTGTTCAGCGACCTCCTGAGCACCTTCAAAGCGAAGAGGGCCTGACAGAGGCGAACCTCGACAGCATCATGAACCAGGCCTCCGTGCAGGACTTCCGCGCGATCCAGGTGTGGCCGACGATCCAGAAGGTGCTGGAAAAGAGCAGCGGGCCGGAACTCGCGGTCAAGGCCGACAAGCTCGTCACCAAGTGGATCAAGACCGGTGCGAGCCTGTACGGGGTGGAACGTCCGAAAGCCGCGGCGGCAGCCGTGATCGAGGCCGTCTTCACGCCGATCGCGGAAGCCGTCATGGGGCCGGTGCTGGGCGAACTGCTGCCCGAACTGCGCTCGATCGAAGGGACCGACAACGGCCCCAACAGCGGCGGCTCCTCCTTCGGTAGCGGCTGGTACGGCTACGTCTACAAGGATCTGCGCTCGGAGCTCGGCGAAACGGTCGCCGAACCGTACAGCCGGGGCTACTGCGGCAGCGGCAACCTCGAAACGTGCAGCAAATCGCTGTGGGCCGCGATGCAGACGGCACTCGAACATGTCGCTTCCGAACAGGGCAACAACCCGAAGAAATGGAAGGCCGCGCCGGTCCAGATCGAATTCCCGCCGGAGGGTCATTTCTTCAAAAATGCACATCCCGTGGACCAACCGCTCGACCTTCCAGCAGGTGATCGAATTCACCAGCCACCAGGAAGAACACCTGGAAGGACCGATCGAATAGGGACGTAGGGGGCCGGTGGCCCGCCGCCCGGCGGCGGTCCACCGGCTCGGGGATAGGCGGCCGCGACGCCGATCAGGCGGCGTCGTCGAGCGGAAACACGACCCCGGTGAGCTCTTCGGCGATCCGCCACAGGCGTGCGGCCGCCTCGGGGTCGAGGGCGGAGCGGCTGGGGGAGACCACCTGCGGGTAGCCGCGGAGCTCGCCGATGCCGCCGGGGCCGACGTAGATGCCCCCCGGCAGTGAGGGCTCGGTGGCGGCATACAGGCTCGGCAGGGCGCCCATGGCAGCGTTCTGGGCCACGAGCACGTTCGTGATCGCCATTCCCCAGCGGTCGATGGCGGGTGCCGCTGCGCTCTGGAGGTTGGTGGCGGCGTAGCCGGGGTGGGCTGCGACGCTCTTGACCGTCGATCCGGAAGCCTGCAGGCGGCGGTCGAGCTCGAGCGCGAGCATCAGGTCGGCGAGCTTCGACTGCCCGTAGGCGATCCAGCGGTTGTAACGGCGCTCGGACTGGAGATCGTCGAACTTGATCCGCGCCCGAACTTGTGGGCGTTGCTCGAGAGGGTCACCACGCGGGCGTCCGTGCGCCCTTGCATCTGGCCGATGAGGCGGCCCGTGAGGGCGAAGTGCCCGAGCACGTTGGTGCCCATCTGCAGCTCGAAGCCGTCGCTGGTCACGCGCCGGGGAGGGGCCATCACGCCGGCGTTGTTGACGAGCAGGTCGACTCCCGGTGCCGCGCTCGGCGAGGCGCTCGGCAAAGCCCCTTACGGAGTCCAGGCTCCCGAGGTCCAGTGCCTGGAGCTCGCAGCTCGGCCGCGGGGACCGAGCTGTGGATCTCCTGCAGCGCCCGCTC
Organism: uncultured Solirubrobacteraceae bacterium; assembly: GCA_963846255.1. Classification (GTDB taxonomy): domain Bacteria; phylum Actinomycetota; class Thermoleophilia; order Solirubrobacterales; family Solirubrobacteraceae; genus Palsa-744. Next base: position 800,810 of record CAWJVE010000002.1, on the reverse strand, counting down.
GCCCTTGGCGGTGTCCCGGCAGGCGAGCACGACCGCTGCCCCGTGGCGGGCAAGCTCCCGTGCGGTCTCCAGGCCCAGGCCGCTGTTGGCGCCGGTGACGACCGCGGTGCGGCCGGCCTGGTCGGGGATGTCCGCTGCGGTCCAGTTGGAGCTCATGACGCCTCGCTGTGGGCTGGATCCGGGTTCCGGGTCGCAGCTGATCGGGGATACCCGCCTGCCCGGACGGGCCGGAGCGAGCCGCGGGGGATTCAACCAGGTCGGCCGAGAAGGCGTTCGAAGCGACCAATCAGCGCGCTCACGGAGATCCACTAGGCCAGATCACCTATAAGCGGGAGATATGAGACGCCTTTGTAAACTTATTGCTTGGGAGGCCCCGCTACCCCCTTGCGGGGGCCCCCGAGCGAGGGGCCGCTCCGGTCTGCTCCTTCAATACGCGCAGCCCCTGCTCTGAGCGCGCAGGAGCCGCCGGAGCGCCGGAGCGGTCCTGTATTTCCGCCGCGAGGTTGCAAGCGCCCGTGCTTTCCGGGGGATGCACGATGTCCTGCATTTCGGTTAAGGTGTCGCCTTCCGGTTCGCCTCGGTCGGCCTTGTGCGACAGCTCCGTTCGTCCACATCCCCTGCGTACCGCGCGCTCCCGTACCCGCTAGGGCCGGTCGTTGCGGTGCTCGCCCCTGCCCGCGAGCAGGCCCCCACGCAGGCACACGTACGGCCCGCGGAAGGGCCCCCGCGGAGGCCCTCCATGCTGGGCCCGCGAGGCCTCGCAGCGATGCTGGGACTGGCACTGCTGGTGTTGCTCGCACTGATCCCCGCCTCCGGTGCGCAGGCCGCGGCGAGCGCCTCCCAGCGGCGCCACGCCAAGGCGCGGGCGGACCACCGCAGGATCCGCCACACCGCCCGCTGCGCGCGGCGGACCCGTCACAGCCGCAACCGGGGGGTCCGGCACCGCAGCAGGCGCCATCCCCGGGCCCACCGCTCGCGATATCCGTCCTGCGGCTCGGGCTCGCACCATCGCCACCACCACGCGAGGGCTCGCAAGCACCACACCACCGTCCACCGCAGTGCGCCACGCCCACGCCCGCCCGTCTCGCACGCGACCGCCAGCGCGGGGCCGAACGGGACCGTCACGATCGCCGCGCCGGGCCCCTGTGAAGGGTCGAGCCTGGCACCCAGCGAAGCCAACCTCGAAGTCGTCAGGGCCGCGACCCTGTGCCTGGTCAACCGCGAACGGTCCGCCCACGGCGACGGACCCCTCGCGACCAACACCGACCTCCAGGAGGCGGCCCAGGCCCACTCCGAAAGCATGGCCTCGGGTGCCTACTTCGAACACGCGGGTCCTGGCGGGTCGTTCTTGGAACGGATCATGGACTCCGGCTACCTGCCGGGGCCGAACGCGCTCTACAGCGTGGGCGAGAACATCGCCTACGGGAGCCTGCAGGACGCCACTCCGGGGGCGATCGTGGCGGCCTGGATGGCGTCGCCGGGGCACCGCGCCAACATCCTCAACTCGTCCTTCCGTGAAGTCGGGATCGGGATCGTGCCGCGGCTGCCGGCGTCGCTCGGGGGCGGGGAGGCCGGGGCGATGTACACCGAGGACTTCGGCGTGGTGGTGTAGGAGGGGCCCGGCCGCCGGAGTGGGGCTCGACGCTGCCCCTTCCCGGCGCGGATCAGCGGCTGCTCCTCAGCCGAGCGCTTCGTCCCTGGCCAGTTCGGCGTCTTCGGCTGTGCTCGTCGTGCCAGTGGTGGCCGTCGAGCGAAACCCGGATCACCTTCGTCGAGCGCTTTCGAGAGGGCCGGCAAGAGCGGCGGTCTCGCCCTTGCAGACGTAGCGGTATTCGCTTCTTCGAGTGGAGTCTCTTTTTGAGCTGCTTCTGGCGTTCGTAGGGGATCACGCCGGCGCACTTGACACGCACAAGGTGCCCCTTGGCGGAGTGTTCCACGGCGCCCGCGAGCGCGCCCAGGTCGCTGTTGTAGTTGGTCGTGCCGCAGGCGGATAGGAGCACGAGGATCGCCGCCAGGGCCGCGCCCGCGCCGATCGCTCTTCGAGGATCCGGCATCGGCGTAGCCTAACCGGCCGCATCCGGGCCGCGCCCGGTTCCCACTCAGGCCGACAACTCGAGCTTCATCTCACACGCGTCCACGGAGGCGCGCGAGCCCGGGGTGTCTGCGGTGTCCATGGCGTCGAAGATCTTTGCCGCCTCCTCCATGGCCTGGGCCGTGGGGTACTCCTGCAGCACGACCGCGGTGCCGGCGGCGGCGTCGAACATCAGCTTGATGCCGCTCGATTCCACGCCGGGCGGGGGCCCTCCGGCCGCCTTGATGCGGCTGATGACGTTGCCCACCTGCTCCTCGTCGACGCCTGTGAAGCGGACGACCCTTACGAACATGCTCAAGCCTCCTCAAATCGGTTGACGGGCGACCGTATCCGCCCGCGGTCGCGGGCGTCAAGGACGGCGTAGTCCGAGAGGGGGGCCGGTGGGCGGCGCCGATGCCGGTCGGGCCTGCGGCGTCGGCCGCGATCGCCGCCTAAACGCCCCGGCACGCATCGGCAATGCGTCCAGACGCGGTTCGGGTTCATCTGCCGGGGGTACCAACGCCGCGATGCCGGCTGGTTCAACCGCGGCGGGGGCTGATCGCGATGTTGTCGGTCCTGTTCCTGCTCGCCCCGTTCGTGTTCGCCCAGTCCGCGGAGGGCCAGGTCACCGTCGAAGGACCCGCCGGCGACGCCATGATTCCGCGCCTTCAGCAGTGGGTCGGCCACGGACGCCATGCCGGCCGGCCAGGGAGTGATCCAGGTCGTGCCCGAAAACTGCATGGCGATGGAGGCCGAGGCGTGCACCTACTGGACCCACGCGCCGCAGTTCGTGATGTATTTCCCCGACCTCGATTACCTCTGGACCGAAGCCGACCACAGCGAAGGCGAACGCCAGTCCACCGGCCTGAACTTCTACCACGAGCTGGGGCACGTGCTCGACTTCGGCCTGCACCGGCACGGCTACCGCCTGAAGTGGTTCGAAATCATGCATTACGAGGCCCCCGAAACGAGCCGGCAGGCGCGTGAACTGGCCGGCTCCCGCAACCCCTCGCTGTGGTTCTCGGCGCTCGACGCCGAAGGCGAACCGGTGATCCCCGACGAGCAGTTCGCGCAGGCCTATGACTACTGCGCGGAGGGGATGGGCTACGCGGAAATGCAGGCCACGATGAGGAGCACCTACTGGGGCTTCTCCTACGACCCCAGCGCCCGGCAGTACCGGGAAGCCTGCCGCCTGATCAGCACCCTCTGAGTCGCGGCCCGAGCGCCACACCCCCTGTGCCACCGGCCGTCCGCGGCGCTCGCGGGGCAGCGCGTGTCGAGTGCGGGAGCGGGGACCGCGCGCTTCGGCCCACCGCTCCCGCTGATCGCACGACAGATTCGCGTCGTGCGAGGGGACCTCGACCGTCCCCACACGCGTAACCAGGGTGTCTGCGCGGCGATGCGGGCGGGGTCGTGGAAATAGCGCGACTGTGGGATGCGCACGGAAGTGATCGTCCGCGTTGCCTCTCCGCAGAGGAGCGCAACGGGCGAGCCGCGAGCGTCTCGTCCAACCCTCGCGAGCCCCCTCAGCCGCGCGAGGCGACTGCTTCCAGCTCGGCGAGCTCGCGGATCTGGCCCAGCCGAATGCTGTTGCCAGACGGGTCCCGGAAGCCGGAGTCGATCCCGTACGGGCGCTCCTCGGGCGGTTCGTGGAACTCGACGCCGCGGGCCTTCAGTTCTTCGTAGGTCTTCTGGCAGTCGTCGGTCGTGAGGAACACCGTTCCCGCGAAGCCCTTGGCCATCAGGTTCTCGACCTGCTCTGTGGTCTCCTGGTCCATGAGCGGCGGGCCGGGGACCGCCATCAGCACGATCGAGACGTCCGGCTGGCCAGGGGGGGAGACCGCCAGCCAGCGGAAGCCCCCCAGCTCGGGGAGCGTGACGTCGGCGGCGATCTCCATGCCGACCTTCTCTGTGTAGAAGGCCAACGCCTCCTCCTGGTCCTGGACCCACAGTTGGGCGTTTGTGATTTTGAACATCGGGTTTCCTTTCAACAGGGGACGATGAAGCCAAGCTAGATCGGTTGCTCGCTCCTGTCTTCTCGAAAAGTGCGCTTCTGCGGGCGGCCATAGGCCCGCACGATGCAGCCAGGAACCAGCGCCATCTCGGCGGCCGGCGGGAAACGCTGGCGGTAGGCCGCCGGAGACAGCCCAAACGTGCGCGTGAAGCTGGTCGTGAACGAGCCGAGACTCGTCAGGCCGACGGACAGGCAGATATCGGCGATCGAGCGGTCCGTGCTCCGGAGCAGCGCGGCGGCTCTCTCCAGGCGTCGGGTCAGCAGGTAGGCGTAGGGCGATTCACCGAACGCCCGCCGGAACTCGCGGCTGAAGTGCGCCTTTGAGAGGCCCGCTGCGGCGGCCATCTCCTCGACCCCCAACGGCTCGGCGTAGCGAGCGTCCGCGAGGTCCCTTGCGCGCAACAAGTGGCGGGCGGGGGGAGCGAAGGCCATCGCGCGAAGTATTGCGCTCGGCGCGTTCTCCGACGCGGTGCGCGCCGCTCCCGACCACAGAAACGCCGGCGTTTACAGGCTGCTTGACGACGCGCCCGGGAGGATGTGGTTTCCGTGTCGTTCGGACCCCAAAGGGTCCGTAACCCGTTAGCTGCGGGGCTCGCCCGCGTCCCAGAGATCCTGTAGCGCCTGGTGGCGGTCGGCCCGCGCCGCGGAAAGGCGGATCGCGCCAGCCGGGGAGAGCCGGTCGGGCTCCGCCTTGAGCGCGGCGCGCCATTGACCGTGCTCGATTTGCTCGACCACGAGGCGGAGCCCGTGCTGGGCTGCCCGGCCGTGGAGTGCGCCTTCAAGCGCTGCGTCGTCGACAAGGCGCTCCCATCTGTTCTTCCTGCAGCCGGAAGCGCCGCTGCTTCGTCGTCTAAAGGGCACAGCCGTCGCATCTGCTTCCAGCTCGGCGGCGCGCTGACGGGTCGCCGCGACCTCTCGCTCGAGCGCATCGCAGTCGGCCGGGTCCATAGGCCGGGGAATGAAACACGCCGTCAGCGAGTAGGACGCGCGGATCTCTGTGAGCTGCTGCTCGAGCTTGAGCGCCCGTGCCCGCAGCTGGCGGGGCTTTCCTTGCCGAAGTCGATCTCTCGGCCCGAGGGCCCACACGAGCGGACACCGAAAGTAGTCCGGTGGGACCATGTTCGGGCGCGGGCGACGCTTGTGTTCGCCTGCATTCGATAGACGGGGGTCGTGATGCGTGGCTTCAGGCTGTTTCGGATGAGGAAGGCAGGAATGGCGGTGCGTGCGCTCGCGCAGAGGCGCCCGGCGATGGTCGGCTTGGCTTTCGTCGCCGTGTTCACGTTCGCGCTGGTAGGGGGAGCAGGCAGCGCGGTCGCCGCGGCAGGCAACTTCGCGTGTACGCCGGGGCTTGAATCGCTCGAAAAAGTCACCTCTGGCGCCAACGACACGGCATGCGGTTTTGAAGCGCTCAAGGGCGACACCACCGGCTCCGGCAACTCCGCGTTCGGGGTAGACGTGCTGGCCCACAACACCACCGGCGCAGGAAACTCTGCGTTCGGCTTCGACTCGCTCGAGAACAACACCAGCGGCTTCGATAACGTCGCGACCGGGCAGGCCTCGCTCCTAGACAACGGCGCCGGCGCCGAGAACGTCGCGAGCGGCAATCTGTCGCTCGAGAGCAACACCAACGGCTCCAATAACGTCGCGAGCGGCTTCGAGTCGCTCCTTCACAACGGGTCCGGCAGCGAGAACGTCGCGATCGGGTCCGGCTCGCTCCTGACCAACAGCGGCAACAACAACGTCGGGATCGGCGCCGGCTCGCTCGAAAGCAACCAGGGCAGCAGCGACACGGCACTCGGCGCGTCGGCAGGGTCCTCGCTCAATGCTGGGTCCAACAACATCGACATCTCAAACGGTGGGGCGAGCGCCGATTCGGGAACGACCCGCATCGGCACCGAAGGCACCCAGCTACGTGCGTTCATTGCTGGGATATTCAACACCCATTCCACGGGTTGCTTTGTCCAGGTCACCTCCTCGGGTCAGCTCGTGTGCAACCCAAGCGCAGCAGCAGAAGGCCCACAGGGGAAAGAAGGGGCAACCGGCCCCACCGGGCCGCAGGGCAAAGAAGGGGAAACCGGCGCCACCGGGCCGCAGGGGAAAGAAGGGGAAACCGGCGCCACCGGGCCGCAGGGCAAAGAAGGGGCAACCGGCCCCGCTGGGCCGCAGGGCAAAGAAGGGGCAACCGGCCCCGCTGGTCTCAATGGTTCTAAAGGGGAAAATGGTGAAACTGGCCCCACCGGGCCGACGGGCGCGAAAGGCGAAACGGGACTCAGCGGCCTGAGCGTTCTACACGGCACATCGGAACCCGCTCAAGGCACCGGCAATGAAGGTGAATTCTTTATCGACACGACGAGCCACGTCCTTTACGGACCCAAGGAATTGGGTATGTGGGACAACTTTGTTTCGCTGGTGGGACCGACAGGGCCAAAAGGCGAACCGGGAACTACGGGAGCAACCGGCGCCCAAGGCGAAACGGGCAAAGAAGGCAAAGAAGGCAAAGAAGGCAAAGAAGGCAAAGTCTCGGCAAAACCCCTGAAGATATGCGTGCAGGAAAAGGAAGGCGGGTCGATCAAGCTTCCCAAAGAAGGGGCCTGCAAAAAAGGCTACAAAGCAAAGGAAGTCGCCGAACTCTGAGCGACCGGGGCTGGTGGCCTGTGCCGACGGGCATGGGCCACCGCCCAGTAACAAACGACGAGCAGGAGACGATGAACAGTTGGATGAATCAGTAACCCGAGCAGCTGAAAAGGCGGTGCTCGCGAGCCGGTGCCTGACGAGTGCGGTGGATGACCTTGCCGCCGCTGGTGGCGTGCCGGAAGGTATTGCGGCGGACCAGCTCGAACGTGAGCGGATGAGGGTCGAAGCGCTCGCGGCGGAGCTGGCGAGGCTCGGGGGCGGGTGACAGCGCTAGCCACCCATCGCGGTGAGTTGGGCCACGATAGATCGGACGGCTTTTTCGGATTTCGTTGAGGCCCTGTGTGGTCACAAGCTCCTCCCCGAACGCTATCTCGATGGGGAGGTCGCCGTGCATCTGCATCTGCGGGTTCGGGCCCGTGACGAGAAAGCGGCCGCTCATGACCTCTGCGCCATCTACCAGCGGCCTGTCGTAAACAAAGGCGGCTTTCCCGATGAACTCGGCGTCGCTGCTCTCGAAACTTACGGTCGGGTTATGCCGATGGCTGCTGAGCGCCGCCAAGAGCGTCCGGTGCTTGTCCGCATTGGACAGGCTGGCGAGAACCTCGACCCTGTAGGCGTGAGGTTCGCGCTCGATGAACTTGCCGATCTCAGCTGTGCGCCCGCGAGCTTCCCGGCAATGTACGCGATGCTCCTCTACGCGCTCGATGAAACGCCGCCCGTGGTGATGCCGGAAATGGGGCACACCGACGCGGCGCTCGGGCTGCGGGTGTACGCGCAGGCACTACGGCTCAGCGCGAAGGAAAAGGCGGAACTCGCTGCGCTCGTGGAGGGGTCGTTTGGACCCGGAATGGACCCCAAGGCCGTCGAGGGCACCGATTCACCTGTTGAGGCTCACGCGGCGTAGGCCCGGAAACCGCTCAACCAAGCCATAAACGAGGACGCGCCCGGGCCGATTCGAACGGCCGACCTCTCGCTCCGGAGTACATCTTTCGATGACGCGACACGGCCCGGATTCCCGGCGTTTGCAGGGCGAAAGGATTGATCACCGGTCTGGTGAGCTAGGGTCTTATTGGGTCTTTTCGGGTCGAGTTATGCAGTGGTGTGCAGTGGAGGCTCCTGATTCCTGGGCGTCACGCGGGGCTCCTGAAGGCCGCGGCGACGCGCGCGAGATCCGGGAACATCCCAAGTCCGTGGGCCGAGGCCAGGATCTGGGGCGCGGCCTCGTCGAACGCCTCGAGCGAGAGCCCGAGGGCCTCGGCGGCCTCCCTGCGCTCGCCGACGTTCCGGTGAAGCCGTTCGCCGTAGCGACGGGCGACGTCCTTTTTCAGCGACCACCACGCGACGACCGTTTGTTGACGAACGCCAGCCGCGATGTTGAGCAGGACGCTGAGTTCGGTCATGGACGCCTCAGGCTCGCCGTCCCGTCGAAGCCATTCGGGATACCGGGACGCAAGCCACTCCATGGCCTTCAGTTCGGCCTCGAGCCACTGCCACTCCGGGAAGAGCCACTCCTGTCCCGCGGGAGCCGCGGGCCCGTATTGGGCCGCGACCCGCGGGCCGAGTTCGCCGGTGAATCCGATCAGCGGAAAGGGGTAGTTGTTGGGATCGGTCCACATCGCCTGGAGCAGGGGACGGATCCCTGCGTAACGCTTGAGTCTCATGGCGAGCGCGCCCACGGTCATCCCCAGCACCCACAACGGGAACTGCCAAACCTGCAGCCACATGACCATCCCGTTCTCCGCCGGAACGCCGCTCGCCCAAGCCATGTGTTCGTTGATCTCCCGATCGAGTAGGGGAGCCCGATACAGGGCGAGCGGGATCAGCGAGGCTATGCGCCGCTGCGTCGCCGCGTAGAGGGGCCCCCAGGCGTCTGTGAACGCGTCAGCCTGGGCGTTGCGAAAGTCGGCGCGGATTCTCTCGACCGTCGACTCAAACTCGTTCCGCTCCCGGCGGAGGATGACGTCGAGCTCGACGTCATCATCGCGCCTGAGCAGCGTGAGCACCTCGTCGTGCACCGTCCCGGGGTCGTGACCGGACTCGTGAGAGTCGTACACCGCGAGCCGCCGCTCTAATTCGCCCAGAAACTCGCCCGCGCCGGGACGCACGATCAGTCGGGCGGCCATCGTCTCGATTAGCGTGCGCGCGGGCTCGGCCGGCTCCTCGCGGCGCGATAGCCACCATCCGCCGTACCGCTGTGTGCGCTCCGAATGATCCCGGCGAGCGCCGGATCGCTGCCGGACCACCCGACGATGAGCAGCCCGTAGTGGTCAGCGATCACACGGAGTTCAGCCGTGAGTCCGGGCCCAAGCTCCGCAATCTCGGCAGGCGTGTTCCGGATCGTCTCCTGCAGGTAGTCGCCGTGCGCCTTCACGATGAACACGGGCGCGTGCTCTCTCCGTGGGGCCGCCTCGAGCGTGGCGTCGTCCGACACCACGACGGGCTCGATCCCGCGGGCCTCGAGCGCGTGCTCGAGCAGGCGGTCGAAGTTGGTCGTAATGAACACGCGCACCGTTCCCTTCTCGGCTAGTGCTGCAAGGTGCTGGTGCGCGGCCCCGGGCTCGGCGCCCTCGAAGTAGCTCGCGAGCAGGTTGCGGCGGGTGGGGGGGTCGGGTGCGATGAGGTCGAGTAGCGACGAGTAGCCGAGCGTGTCGTGTCCCTGCTCTCGCAGCCAAGCCTCGAGTGTCTCTTGCTCGGGGTTCTCCTCGGTCTCGTTCTCGAGCCGGTAGAGCCGCCGCAGACCGTCCTGCAGGATGTCCCACCCGGTCGGTATCCCGGCATCCTGCGACACGCCGGCACCGAGTACGCATGCACAAGCCCCTGGGGACTCAGCGAGCGCCACGGAGAGCGAAACGATGGGATCGAGCGGCATGGGCCGCGACGATACGTCACGGGACGGTCGCGGGGCCAAAGATGACCGTCGCCACGGAAAGCAGCCGGATGGGGTGGAAGACTCCGCCCCGTTGCTTGGGCCACTGATCGAACTCGCTGAGGCGCAGCTCGCCGCAATGATCTCTCGGGGCGAGAACCTCGACAGCCAAGCACTAGCGGTAGTCGCGTTCGATGGTGCGCTCATCGCGGTCGCGGTCGCCGCGTTCGGTTGCCGCTGGTGGATCCCCGTCCTCGGGCTGGCGTTCTCGATCGTCGCGGGCGCGTTGGTTCTCGCCGTCCAGGACTTCGAGGTCGGCCCGTCCGCCGGCGCGTTCTTTGCGCTGAACCAGGACAAGCCGGAACGCGATGCCCTTGAGCTGCTGCTGAGCGACCTACTTGATAGCCAGAGACGTAATGCTCGTCCTCTCCGCACCAAGACCGTGCGCCTCGTGGCCTCGGTTGCGCTGCTGGGCGCGACGATCGCCTATTCGGCGCCTGTCCTCGCGCTCTAGGATGCAGTCAGTGGACGACGAGAACAAACCGCTGAAGATCTTTTCGCCCGCTCCTCTACCGGGGGCGTCGCAGGCCGCACGGGTCGAGCTCAGCGGCGGTCTGCTGAGTGGGTTCGATGTCGCGAAGTTCGGAGAGCTCACAGCCGGTGTCAAAGTCCGACTCAACGATGGCCGAGTAGGCGACGTGATCGCCGTTCAAGGCAAGCGCCTCACGGCAAAGGGCGTGCTCCCCGGCAGCATCGTCGTCAGGTTCGAAGACGGCAACACAGTGACCAAGCAAGCTGCCGACATCACAGAAATCCTGACGCGGCCGGAGTAGGCGCGAGCCGCCCCGCTCTACGTCGGAGCCCCGCCGAGTCAGCGGCTAGCCTGAAGCGCGACCGATGTCGGGCAAAAACCAGCACTACTTGCCGCAGTTTCACCAGCGGCGGTTCGGGATCGAACCGCGCAACAAGAAGACGCTCCTGTGGCGGCTGGACAAGAAGACCGGGAAGCCGGAGAAGGTCAAGCCGGCCAAGGAAGCCGTGCTCGACGGCTACTACAGCGTCACGCTCGAGGACGGGACCGTCGTCGACGAGCCCGACGAGGTCCTCGGTCGATTCGAGAGCGATGCCGCGCCCGTGATCGAGCGCATCGTCCAGGACGACAGCTACCGAGTCGACGGCCGAGATGTTCAGAAGCTCATCCTCTATATCGCGACGCTCAAGAACCGGACGCCGCGAGCACGCGAGGGCCTACGGGAGAGCGACGAACGCGCCAATGAGTTGATGCTCGAGGTGATGCTCTCGGATCACGACCACTATCACCGAGTAATGGCAAAGCCCGATGAGACGTATGAGGAGCGCGAGTCGATGAGGCTCAAACTGGTTAGCGACGTTGAGGCAGGAAAGATCGGCGTCGAGTCTCACCCCGACACCGAGGTGGCAATGATGCTCATCTCTGTCGAAGAGACCGCCGAGAAGCTGTACAACGAGCTCGGGATCCTGTGCATGCGCGTGCCAGACGACACGCCGAGCGTTTTCGTGACCTCAGATCACCCCGTCGCCCATTACGACCCCACCCCGAAGACACCGGACGCTGGCGTGAGCTACATGTCGTCCCCGAACTCCTCGACGCTCGTGGCACTAGACCCACGTCTAGCCGTCCTGCTAGTCCAAGGCCGCCCCAAGAGCTGGGCGGACCTCGAGGCGGACGAGAGTGATGTCGACGAGGCGAACCTGCTGACGTACCCGTGGGCTGAAAACGCGATCTACGGGCCCTCGCAGCATGCGGTGACCCAGGTGCGGGCCAATGCAAAACGGAATCCGAAGCTCCTCGCTGAGTTTCGCTACCGACCGCCCCGCGTGTGGATCGGGCGTGGGGGGGACCCCAGTAAGGGCGCCCCTGTGGAGTTCTCAAGTCGCTTCAAGAACCAGACGGCGAAACGCAAGTTCTACGTTCCCCCCGAGAGTACGGCCGACGAGAGGCGCCAGTTTTGGCCGCCATCAGAGACGGTCTCGAGCTAAAAGGGCCGGCCGACGATGCCTCGCGCCTGGTCGCGTGCAGCGTCGGTCAGCCGACGAAGTACCGCGTGCTTCGAGCCACGCCTTCTCGTTTGAGACTCCCGGCCTTGACCGCCTCGGCGAGCTGTTTGCGTAGAACGAAGTCGCTCACGGATTTCGGCAGGCCAAGGCGCTGACGTAGCTGGGCGGCGCTGAGCGAGCCGCCGTTGCCGTTGAACGCGCTCACGAGCATGTCTGTCGTCAGCGTCGACCGTTTGGCGGCTCGGGAGCGTTTGGCTCGGGCTTTCGGCGCGGATGCTTTGCCGCGAGCTTTAGACGGCCTTCCTGAGCCGGTGCCGAGCTTGCGAGCGACGCGCTCGAGCTGGCTTGCCTCGCTGCGGAGTTCTTTGATACGGGCCTCGATTTGTTTGCGAATCCGCCTTCTCGTTCATAGCGCCCTTTCCGTAGGGGAGGCACGATCCTAGCCCGCCAAGCAGGGCTTAGTCGTCGGTCTTGCTCTCGCGCCCGCTCAGCACGATCGGGAGCAGCAGGCCGGTCGCGGCCGTCCCGATGCACGTCGGGCAGACCCCGCAGCACGCCGGGGAGACCTCGATCCAGCGGGAGAGGAACGGGAACAACGCGATCAGCTTCAAGCGGAACACCTAACACATGAGGATACGAGCCGCCCGCGCGTTTCGTCAGCCTCCGACGCTGCCGGCAGGGTCACGTCTGAGGGGGCGCCTGCGACGGCTCGGCCCACGCCCCCTCCCTGGCCCGAGCCTCGACCGCACGGACTGCTGCGCGGCGTCCCCCTCGCCCTTTACAGCGCAGTCGCAGCAGGGTAGGCTCGGCTCCCTGCCCGAATGGGGGGCAGGCCATGAACACGGACGACCTCCAAGGTGCACTGAGGCCCGTGGATTGACCCCGGCGGCCACGAGGGGACGCGCGAGGCCGCGTGACCGCTGGGGAAATATTCGGCTGCTTCGTATCCTCGAACCCCAGCTCCCCGGCCCGCGCGGGTGTACTGCCCGCACAGCAGTCGTCGCGACCCCCTTGCGCTGGCTGCGCCGGGGGAGCCTTCGCTTCAGGTCTCTGGGTTGTAGCCTCCCTGCTGTACAAACGCCACGACAAGGGGGGGACCCTGATGAGGCTTCGAGTTATTGTGCTGTTGACCGTCGCGTGCGCGCTCACCAGCATCGGATCGATCACCGCGGCTGCCCAGGCGAGCAAGGCGAAGGGTCGGTCGCATCACGCCTCCCGGAAGGTCCGGAGACACGCGCGCCCGCTCGTCAAAAAGCCGAAGCCGGAAGTCTGGACACTCTCCGAGCTGAAGAACGGCAAGCAGCACAAGCTGAAGGCGGGGACCCCGTTCTACGGCAAGATAGATGGATTGGTCGCTCCGATAGAAGACCGAGAAGACAGGTACGGCAAATACGAATGGGGACACGCCCTTTACTGCCAGGATGCCGGTGTAAATGGGAAGATCAAGTCCAACGACGTAGCGACGCCGGAAATAATTCTCGAAGAACCGACGGGGGAGCTCGCCGACGAACCGTGCATAGAAGAAGGACGGACACACAACCTCTACTACGAAGAAGGCAACTTTGAATACTGGGGCAAAGCATCGGTCCACGTCCTTCATTTCCCATGGACCGTGACGCTCGAAGAGCAATCCGAACAGACCAAAGCCTCCGTTACCCCCACAAGTTACTTCGAAGTAGAAGTCGCCGGCTACTACAACAACACGAGCCATACCATCTGCAAATACTTCTACATCCCGCAGCTGAAAAACGAGCCGGTCTCGCCAGAAAACACGCACGAAACCAGCCGGCTCTACCTCGGCATATCCGCTCAGCTTTCGCCCCTGAACTACGCAGCCAGCTGCCCAAGTAGCTTCGCGACGATGAGCCTAAGCGTGGCGGCCTACGATGGTGAAGATGGTGCTCCACTCTACGCGACCCTCGAATAGAACAACGGGCGCGCTCACGCGGCCTTCGCGGCACGAGGCCAGCCGGCCGGGCGAGCAGGCAACGAAGCGGCCTCCAGGGCGTCCTTCCAGGTAGCGAAGTAGGTGAGGATCGTGCTCATCGCCGGCCGTCCGTCGCCGCTAGACGCTTCCCAGTCACGGCGCGTCGGCGCACGGCCGCGCCGCTTCGCGTCCCCTTCCAACAGATCGACGATCAGCTCCCGCGAGTAGCGTTTCTGCCAACGCGGCCTCGGCTCGAGACCGGCCGCGGCCAGGGCACCATTCCACGTGCCGCCAAAACGACTACACACCAGACACACAGACGGATGCGCAACCGTCGACCCCTCACGCCGCCAGTCCCCAGCCGTCGGGGGACGCCCATGCGCGTGTGCCCAAGCTCTCAGAGAATCAGCGATCTCGCTATCGGTAGCGTGGTGCCAGCTCACAGCCGGTCACCTCACAGAACCGCCGTGCCGCCCGTGACCATTTCGAGCGCCGTCAAATATGAGCCCCCATGGTCCCGCTGGAACGCCTGCACCGCCTCGTCAAGTTCGCGACGCTCCGACGGTGCAGCCGGTGGCCTGTTCACGCTAGCCATCGGGCCAAGACCCTGGACCTCCGCCGCCGCGTCATCCAACGAGTATGTGGACGATCCCCGGGAGCGCCACAGTTCCCCCGCCTTAGTCATCGTCGGGAGGTCGAGCTCGACGAACCGCTTAGCCGGCGCCGTCGGCGTATCGAGTTTCACGGGCGCCGCAGGTGACAGACCCGCCGTTTCTACATCAATTTTCGGATCCGGTACGCCGCGGGATCGCAGCACCGCCTCGAATCCCTTAGCGCGGTCCTGTGGCAATGCTGCCGCGCGTGCCTGCTGGCGTGCAGCCTCAATGCCATGCTGGTATTCCAAAGTCGAGAGCAGATCGTTCCCGGCAGCCAAGAACGCCTCGTCGTCGGCGACCGCCTGTCCCGGATGCGCGGCATAGGACGCGTCGAGCCTCGCGAGCCTCATGGTGCGTTCTTCACGCGCCTGCGGGTTATGGCGAAGCTCCGCGATATTGACCGACCCCGTGTTCAGGGCGCGACCCATCGCGTCCAGGGACGGGCCGCCCGCCGCCGTACCAGCGTCGTCAAGGGTCGTCGGCTTCGTGCCGCCCCACTGCGCGGCCTCCGCCGCCGCTTCAGCCGCGGACGGCTTCGACGGCGAGGACTCGGTATGCCTACCGTCCGTTGACGCCCCATGAGCCACTAGCCACTCCGAGGGGACGATCGCAAGAGCATCCTCCCCGAGTTCATGCGCCCGTTTGACGACCAGCCTACGGGCCGGCAGGAAGCAGCGCCGCCGCCCTTCGCCAAGGCGATAGCTTCCCGCAACGTCGCTCTTGGAAGCAGGATGGAAGCGTCGGGCCAGACCCCCCCAGGGGGTGCTCAACTCGCCTCGATGGTCGTCGTCTCTCAGGGCGATGGTGTACCGCTCACATCATCGACCGGTTGTGCCACAAAGCTGAACGCCCCTCGGCGGCTCCCTGTGCGCGTCCTTTTCTTCGACGGGCGCGGGCCGGGTGTCTTCGCAGATGCCCTTAGAAGGCCCGAAAAAAGGCCTCTCCGGGGCAGTTCTTGCCAGATGCGTGCCTAATCCGGTACGATCAGCCCCGTTCGCAGATACATGGGGGGCTTGGGGGAATGATGCACAAGCGCTTACTGAGCGCAGTCATCGCACTACTACTGGCCGGTGCCGTGGGGAGCCTGGGCACGGCGGCGGCGGCGTACGCCGCGAAGTTCGAAGCTCTGTCGATCAAGCAGGTTGAACGCTGCAAAAGCATCGAAGTATCCGGGGTCGTCAACCCCGAAGGGACGAGCGCAAAGTATGAAGTGGTCGTGCATATCGCCAAACATGCAAAGCAACGCCTGCTTCGGGGGAAACGAGCGAAGTGCGCTCGATCATTGGGTCTATCCCCTTTACGACCCATCCCGCACAAGTGAAGCTTCAGGTGCAAGTAAAGATCAATGGAAAGACCGTTGCGCGCGAATCTCTCTGGGTGGTCTGTATCTCGCACAAGGAAGAAGTCGAAGAGTCCGAAGCGATAATCGGAACCAACTCAGCCGCCGAACTTGAAGGCGAAGAACTCGAAGAACAGACAGAACAGTCCGAACTTCAACATGAACCTCCGACTGGCACAGAAGCTCCGAGTATCGAAGGAGTGGGGGAACGTAGTGCGCCCAAATATGGCGGCCTGCTCCATGCGACAGTTGATCCCCACGGTGCTCCCACAAACGTGAAGTTCGTGTTTGACTGGGTGGAAAGGTGTCGTTCAGAAACGAACTGCACCACTTTGGGCGTGTATCACCATGAAGTCATTACAGATGGCCCGACAGAAAAGCCGGAAAAGGAATGGGGGAATCCAGTTACAGAACGCGGACTCCTGTACGGGTTGAGCAAAGTTCCCAACTGTGCGATGTTGAAGTGGTGGATCGTCGCCATTAACCGCTTTGGCATGACGCGGACTGAACCAGTTCTTGCACAGGTCTTTGGTGGGAAGCGTTGCCCCTTCCCCGAACACTGACCATGCTGTCGCTTCCTTCCGGGAGTCGCATAGCCAGACCAAGGGGGTAGGTATGCACGGCAGGCACCTGCTGGGGTTGATCGTGGGGCTACTGCTGGTCTACGCCATCGGCAGCGAGGGCACCGCCACAGCGGCTGAAGCGCCAAGGTTCGAAGGCCTGGCTGTCAAAGAGGTCGAACGCTGCAAGAGCATCCTTGTCTCGGGAGTCGTCAATCCCGAGGGTTCGCACATCAAATATGAACTGATCTTTACCGTCCCAGGGAGGAAGAAGGAAGTTCTGGCCTCGGGAGAAACCGCTGAAGTCGGTCATGTCGAAGGTTCCGTCCACTACACCACGACCCATCCAACTCAACTGAGAGTGGGCATCCAGGGAAGGATCAATGGCAAGGCTGTTGCCAAGGAAAAACTATGGTTGACGTGCATCTCACATAAGGAAGAAGAAGAAGAGTCCGAAGCAATCCTCGAACGAGAATCAGCAGCAGAACTAGCAACAGAAGAACATGACGAGGAAACAGAACTAACCGAACTACAGCGCGAACCGGCGACGGGAACTGAACTCCCAAGCGTTTCAAAGACGTCTTGTTACTGCGGCAATGTCCACCCCGCCCTTCTGAACGACGAAGTGAATCCACATGGTGCACCGACAAACGTGAGGTTCGTCATCGACTGGGTAGACCGCTGTCACCTAAGTACGAACTGCACGACCCTTGGCGAATACCATCATGAAGTCATGCGCTCAGGAACATTTGGAATTGGCGAACGAAGCTGGACTAGCCCGATCACGGAACCCGGATCCCTTTGGACGGAGTTCGAAGCGTTTCCGAAGTTCAAGGGCTACAAGTGTGTATTTCGGAAGTACTGGACGGTCGCCGTAAACCGCTTCGGCATAGCCACGGCTGAACCAGGCGTGTACGGATTCTCGAGCACCAGTTGCCCCACCAAAGAACACTGATCTCTAGTGATAGTCCAAATGGCCAACTGTAGTGTCCTGCGGCCTTGCGACACTAGTTTTCTCTAGTTTGTAGCACGATCCTGTAGCACAACGCGTGTGGCACAAACACGCCGCCACGTTCATTGTGGCGGTTGTGTAGCGCACCTATCCTCCGGCGATCATCCCGACCACCCGAGAGCAGATGGTCTGAGGCACGTTAGCGGGTGGTAAATCGGCAATCCATATGGCCGCTTCTCCAGAACCGCGTGGCGTCGTGGAAGAGAATTGGAGTGGATCCCTTCTCCTGTTGCTCGTCCCGGGACAGTTCTTCGAAAGGCATGGCGTATGGGCCGTATAGTCTCAACGCTTTCTGGAGGCGAGACCTATCTATGTGCTCATGATCCATTTCTGCGTAGCAGGCATCGCAGATATATAAGCCGTATTCACTGCAATGATAGGACTCGTCAGCACAGCTTGAACCCTGGAGCGAACAATGCCACGTTGCTCCTTTCCAGTCGATTGGATCTGGTAGTTCGCCGTCAAGCAACTCTTTGCTTCCTTTCTATGTCTGTTTGTAAGTGTTGAGGGGAAACCGGCGCCAAGCGGTCCCTCTTAGAAGAAGAGATGGTGGAGACGTACTGCCCCAATACGGGAGCGGTCCCGTTGAAGCAGAATCATTCACGCGGTCTCTTAGAAGAATGAGTGGTATCGACATGAAGACTCAGACGAACCCAACTACCTCCTTATCGTTCGTTCTCATGCGAGTGGCATAAGTAATCGTCTCCACCTACCAGTAGCCCGATCTACAACCGCATTCGTTTGGTGTCCACATGCGTGCGCTACAAACAGGAATAGAGCTGTGTCGGTGATACCACATGCTCCCGCTGTACCGGGGCAAGTACAGCCGCTGGAGGGGGGTTTGAGATTGCTGAACTATTGTGTAAGCGTGCGACGCCATCAGCTACTACGTATGGTCGAGCGGAAGCCCGAATGATGTGAGAGGCCCAATCTCGTAGCCAATAACTGAATACAGCTTCCATGACCATCAGTGAAATGGATAGTGAATCAGTAACAGAGGCAGTTACTTGCTCACAATCATCTTTGTGTGTGGCTTGCTTTTGGCAAGCTTTGCGACCTTAGTAATAATTCTACCTGGGCCGCGGGCGCGGGTCAAGGGGGGTAAACGAAGAAACCCCACCAGGGTAGTGATCCCGGCGGGGTTCTCCAAGGGACGCAAGGGCACACAAACCCTGTAGTGGCGTGTAAGTTTACCGCTTGCTGAGGCGAACAGCAAGGACGTGGGTTTTGGGCGAGGCCACAGCGGTGAGGCTCTTGCAGTGATGCCGGGGAGCCGGTAACATCGTTTATGGTGAAAGACCGAAGGGACGATAGTCTGAGTGAAGGCGGAGCGGAGCGGGTAGCAGGGCGTGTTGGGGGGTGGTGAACCTGAAACCGGAGAGCACGCCCCGCGGACGAGATAGAAAATGCGTTTGAGCGCGCCGAGGTCGATCCCACCCTGGGATCTTGCGGAACAGAAAAAACAAGGTCGCGGCGAGGACAGGAACGACGTAGTCGTCGGCTGAGATCGCAACGCTATCGTCGCCTCGCTGGATGACGCGGCGCTCGAACGGGCTCGCAGAACGGCTGGCCCCGAAGCTAGAAGAATCTGGGCACCGGCGGGAGCGGCACGACGGACGGCGGGCGCAAAAGGCGCGCGGAATACCTGGGATCTTGTCACGCCCTGGACAAGCCGACCGCTGCCGGGAAATCCCGTTCGAGCAGGAAGGCCCCGGCTGCAAGTGTTGGTCTCAGAGATCGAAACTGGACGCCTGGAGGCGGAGCGGATGAGATGCCGAACGGCGTCAGAGCGGCGGCAGGCCTGTGGGCCGCGCACAGATGTCTTCAGGAAGCCGGGGGCGAGGGAAATGCTCGAAGCCGTGGGCCTTGAAGAGGCGAAGGCTCTTTGGGTTGTTTTTCAGTACGCGGGCCAGTCTAGGGTTGTTCGCCGTAGATGAGGGCGTGTAGGAGAGGACACCATCAATGAGGACATCTCCCGGCCGTCGGCCATCGTCCAGGCGTCGCCCTGGAAGGCGTATGCGGTGGCGATGGCGACGATGTAGACGCCCCTGGGAAACGGCAGCGGGAGGCGGACCCCTCGGTCCGCAAGTCCGCTCTCGAGGATGGGCGGGGGCGGTGGAGGTCGATTGGGGCAGAGGCATGGCTCGCATGGCCGAGCGCCGTTGAGTCCGCAGAGGTGGCGTCGTTGAAGACGGCCCGACCCATGAGCTGGTTGGTTTCCGTGGCCGTTAGGACGATGAGCTAGTCTTCTCCAGGGAGTCGATGACCACGTGCGAGATGGCGTGAGTCGGCGTTGATCTCCTGGACGGCGGGCATTCCCGGCCACCCACACGTGAAGTACCGGAAACGCTCGTCTCCCATGACGGATTTACAGACCGTGAATTCGACCGGGCCGATGGTGACGTCGCCACCCGCCGCGGTCGGGTATCGGCGGCGCGGAAGGCGCCATCGCGTTGAGCTTCGGCTGGGATCTGACCACTCACGATCGCCCCGCACGGTATGCGGCTCATCGGACGGAAATCCGCGCACCTCGCCCAGTCTTGATTCGAGAGACTGCCGGATGCATCGGACGTAACAACGTGGCGGGCCCAACGCCACGGACGCTTCCATTCCGCTTCCAGAGGCAGGATCTGCACCACGACGCGTCTCCAAATATCCAGCGCGCCCGGGCCGATTCGAACGGCCGACCTCTCGCTCCGGAGGCGAGCGCTCTATCCACTGAGCTACGGGCGCAGGAGGCCGATTCTAGGCCTCCATGGGCCCTGAGGCGGGCAGCCTCGCTACGAACGCCGCGCCCGGCGCGCGTGCGGCATTACCATCGACTTGTGCGAGCCGTCCTCGCCCTCGTCCTGGTGCTCCTACTCGCCGGTTCCGCGGTCGCGCTCACACACTCCTCGGCGCGCTCCCCGCGCACACCCGGTCGCACGCTGCTCGCCAGCCAGCGAAGCTGTTCGTCGGCCTCGGCGTGCGTGCGCGGATGCGCGCTCGATGTCGCTCTCAAGGCGTCGGGCGATTCGCCGACGACGCCGTGCACGAGCCAGTCGGGGAAGCCGTGTGTCGAGGACGTGCGCCTACGGCGCCGCCGCATCCATCGCACCGGCGACCGGCGCTTGCGCGACCACCACGGCTCCCGAGCTGCGCTCGTTCCGCCAGAGAGACAAGGAACTGCGCTCGCGGGCCGAACGCGGGCTGCGCTCACTGGCGCCTCCCCGCCGGGGCAAGCCGCGCCGGTGAACGCCGAGATCGCCAACGGCAACGGACGGGTCGACCCACCACGCAGGCGCCGGCCGCCGCGTTTCGTGCTGGCTGCGCTCGCCGCCGTCGTGCTCGAAGCGGCCGCCACCTGGCTTCGAAGCGGCCGGGTCGGCGGAAATCTCATCGTCCGCTGCCGCCGGGGCCACCTGTTCTCGACGATCTGGCTGCCGGCCGCGTCGGTGAAGTCGCTGCGGCTCGGGTTCTGGCGCGTGCAGCGCTGCCCCGAGGGTCACTGGTCGATCGTCACGCCCGTGCGCGCGTCCGACGCTGTCACGTCGCGAGCGCTCGCGGGCCGTGCGCCTGAAGGACGTGCGTCTGCCGTAGGGCGTGGCCGCCCGCCGCAAACGGCGAGGCCGGCCGGACGCTACCGTGCTGGCCATGGACCTGTCGATCTTCTTCGCGGGCACCGGCGGCTCGGTTCCGAGCGCCCGCCGGGGCCTTCCGGCAGTGCTCGTGCAGCGCGGCGGGGACCGCCTGCTGTTCGACTGCGGCGAAGGCACCCAGCGCCAGCTGCTGCGGTCGGTCGGGCCTGGCCGAGCTCGACGCGGTCTTCATCACCCACTTCCACGCCGACCACTGGCTGGGGCTGCCCGGGATGCTCAAGTCCTTCGCCCTGCGCGACCGCTCCACGCCGCTGACGGTCTACGGCCCCCGCGGCCTGAGGGAGCTGATGGGCGCGATGCGGATCGTCTACGGCAACCTCCCGTACGAGCTGAACATCGTCGAGCTCGAGCCCGCGGAGGTCCTGCACGCTGGACGGGTACGCGATCGCGGCCGTGCCGGTCCGCCACAGCCGCGAGAACTGTCTCGGCTACGTGCTGGTGGAGGATCCCCGGCCCGGTGAATTCGACGTCGAGACCGCCCGCGCCCTGGGTGTCACCCCAGGGCCCGACTTCGGGGCCCTGCAGCGCGGCGAGACGGTGGGCGCCGTGCGACCGGAGCAGGTCACCGGGCCGGCGCGGGAGGGACGCAAGATCGTCCTCTCCGGCGACACGGCCCCCTGCGAGGCGCTCGCGGTGGCGGCCCATGAGGCCGACGTCCTGATCCACGAGGCGACCTTCGCCGAGGAGGAGTCCGAGCGCGCGCGGGAGACCTCCCACAGCACCGCCCGCCAGGCGGCGCAGCTGGCCCGCGAGGCAGAGGTGCGGCTGCTGGCCCTGACCCACGTCTCCAGCCGCTATGCCGGGGGCGAGCTGCGCGACGAGGCCCGCGCGGTGTTCGCAGCGACCGAGTCGCCGCGGGACTTCGACACGATCGAGGTGCCGTTCCCGGAGCGCGGGCCGGCGCAGCTCGTGCGCTGGTCCGAGCGCCAGGCGCGCGAGCGCCCGCCGGAGGCGGAGAAGGCCTCCGAGGAGGGTGGCGAGGGGTCCTCCGGACGCCCGGCCGAGGTGGTCGCACCGACCTGATACATTCGCCGCCGATCCTTTAACCAGGTCCCGAGAGGCCAGGAAGGAAGCATGCAGCCGAACGAGAAGGTCGTCCTCCGCGAGGAGGAAATCTCCAGCGCGCTCACGCGGATCGCCCACGAGATCCTCGAGCGCAATCCGCTCGATCGGCCGCCGGCCCTCGTCGGCATCCACCGTCGTGGTGCGATCCTCGCCAGGCGCCTGCACGAGCAGCTCGAGCAGCTCTCCGAGCGGTGAGCTGCCGCTCGGAGACGTGGACATCGGCTTCTACCGCGACGACGTCGGCACGCGGCCCGACGCCCCCGTCCTGCACGCCAGCCACATCGACTTCGACCTCGGCGGGCTGACGGTCGTGATCGTCGACGACGTCCTGTACACCGGGCGCACCGTGCGGGCCGCGATCGAGGCGCTGTTCGCCTACGGGCGTCCCCAGCGGGTCCAGCTGGCGGTGCTGGTGGACCGTGGCCACCGCGAGCTTCCGATCCGGCCCGACTACATCGGCAAGAACCTGCCGACCTCGACCGCCGAGCACGTCCACGTACGGGTGCGCGAGATCGACGGCCTAGACGAGGTCGCGATCGCCGAGCCGAGGGCGGTGACGGTGTCGATATGAACCACCTGCTCTCGATCGAGGAACTCGACCGCGCCGGCATCGAGCGGATCATCGCCCAGGCCCAACGCTTCACCGAGGTCTCCGAGCGCGAGATCAAGAAGGTCCCGGCGCTGCGGGGGAGGATGGTGCTGAACCTCTTCTACGAGGCCTCCACGCGCACCCGCAGCTCCTTCGAGCTGGCCGCCAAGCGCCTGTCCGCGGACGTCGTGAACTTCGCCGCCAGCGGCTCCAGCGTCGAGAAGGGGGAGTCCCTGAAGGACACCGTGCTGACCCTCAGCGCGCACAAGCCCGACGCGATCGTGCTGCGCACTCCCTGGGTGGGCGCCTCGGAGCTGGTCTCCAAATGGTGCAGCGCCGCGATCGTCAACGCCGGCGACGGCAAGCACGAGCACCCGACACAGGCGCTGCTGGACGTCTACACCCTGCAGCGCCGCCTCGGCGGCATCGACGGCAGCTCGATCTGGATCGTGGGCGACGTGGCCCACTCGCGGGTGGCCCGCTCGAACGTGCTGGCCTTCCAGCGGATGGGGGCCAAGGTCACGCTCGCCGGGCCCCCGACGCTGATCCCGCGCGGCATCGAGGAGCTCGGCTGCGAGGTCCGTTACGAGCTCGACGAGCTGCACACCGCCGACGTCGTCTACGCCCTGCGCATGCAGAACGAGCGCATGCAGGAGACCTGGGTCCCCTCGCTGCGCGAGTACGCCACCTGGTATCAGATCAACGCCCGCCGCCTGACGCCCTCCCAGGTGCTGATGCACCCCGGGCCGGTCAACCGCGGGGTCGAGCTTTCGGGCGAGATCGTGGACTCGCCCCAGGCCGTCATCACCGCCCAGGTCGAGGCGGGCGTGGTGGTGAGGATGGCGGTCCTGTACGAGCTGCTGGCGGCGGCCAGGCCCGACACGGTGGCGACCGCGGCCTCGCCGCGCGAGCGCGAGCCCGTCGGCGAAGGGCAGCTGGCGTGAGCGCCGAGAAGCGGATGTACGGCGGGCTGCAGGCGCCCGCAGCGGAGCTGCTGCTGCGCGACGTGCACGTGCTCGACCCGCGGGCCGGCATCGACCGCAGGCTCGACGTCAGCGTGCGCGAGGGAGTGATCGCCGAGCTCGCCGAGCCGGGGACCGCCCCGCCGCCGGAGAACGGGGGAGAGACCATCGACGGGGACGGGCGCGTGCGCCTGCTGCCCGCCTTCTTCGACCCCCACGTCCACCTGCGCACCCCGGGCCAGGAGCACAAGGAGGACCTCGACAGCGGCACCCGCGCCGCCGCGGCCGGCGGCTACTGCGGCGTGATCGCGATGCCCAACACCGATCCCGTGCTCGACTCGGCGCCGCTGCTGCGCTCCCTGCGCGACACGGCCGCCCGCGAGGCGCGCATCCCGGTCGGCTTCCTGGGCGCCGTCACGCGCGGACTGCAGGGCGAGCAGCTGACCGAGATGGCGGAGCTGTGCCAGCAGGGGGCGCTCGGCTTCAGCGACGACGGCGAGCCCGTCGAGAGCGCTGGCGTGCTGCGCAAGGCGCTTCAGTACCAGCGCCTGTGCGGCGGCGTGCTCGCGCTGCACGAGGAGGACCAGTCGCTGTCGCGGACGGGCGTCATGCACGAGGGTGCGATCAGCGCCGCCCTCGGGCTCGACGGCATCCCCACGGTGGCGGAGTCGACGATGGTCGCCCGCGACGCCGAGCTCGCCGGCTACGAGGACGCGCGCGTGCACTTCCAGCACCTCTCCTGTGCCGCCTCGGCCGAGGCCGTGGCGGCCGCCAAGGCGCGCGGGTGGCACGTCAGCGCTGAGGTCACGCCCCACCACCTGCTGCTCACCGACGAGGCCGTTCGGGGAATGAACACTTCGATGAAGATGCACCCCCCGCTCACCAGCGAGGACGACCGCACCGCCCTGATCGGTGCGCTTCGCGACGGCACGATCGACTGCGTGGCCACCGACCACGCACCCCACGCGCGCGAGGAGAAGGAAGTCCCCTTCGAGCAGGCCCCGATGGGCACGACCGGGCTGGAGACCGCCTTCGCGGCCCTCTACGGCGGACTCGTGCTGCCCGGGGCGCTCGAGCTCGCGGTGCTCGTCGAGCGGATGACGGCGGGCGCCGCCCTGTTCGGACTCCAGCCGGCCCAGATCGTCAGCGGACATCCCGCCGACGTGGTGCTGATCGACCTCGACGAGCAGTGGACGGCCGGCGAGCACGGCTGGCAAAGCCGCTCGGAGAACTGCTGCTTCTCGGGCCGGCGGCTGCAGGGGCGCGTCCAGTTGACGCTCGCCGCCGGGCGTCTCGTCCACCGCGACCGGGCGCTCGCCCTGGCCGGCGCCTGATGGGCCTGCTGTCACGCGAGAGCGCGGCCCTGGTGGTGGTTGACGTGCAGGAGGGCTTCCGGCCCTATGACTCCTTCGAGGGGGTCGCCCGTGCGTGCGCGAAGCTGGTGCAGGGCGCCCGCATCCTCGATGTGCCGGTGATCGCCACCGAGCAGTACCCGAAAGGCCTCGGTCACACCGCTCCCGAGGTCGGCCTCGGTGAGCAGCCGGCGATCGAGAAGACCGTCTTCTCGGCCGCCCGCGCCGAGGGCTTCGACCTGCACGGACGCGAACAGGCGATCGTGTGCGGAATCGAGACCCACGTATGCGTCAGCCAGACGGTCCTCGACCTGCTCGCCCGGGGCGTCGAGGTGCACGTGCCCGCAGACGCGGTCGCCTCTCGCCACCGCTCCGATTACGAGCTCGGGCTGCGGCGCATGGACGACGCCGGCGCCCAGCTCGGAAGCGTCGAGTCGGTGCTGTTCGAGCTGCTCGAGCGCGCCGGCACACCCGAGTTCAAAGCCGTCCAGAAGCTGATCCTGTGACGGCGGGGAGGCCGGGCTACCTGCTGCTCGAGGACGGCGAGCGCTTCGACGGCGAGCTGTGCGGAGCCGACGCCCCGGCGCTGGGCGAGGTGGTCTTCACGACCGGCATGTCCGGCTACCAGGAGTCGATGACCGACCCCTCCTTCGCGGGCCAGCTGATCACCTTCACCTACCCCCACATCGGCAACTACGGCGCCAGCTCCCAGGCGATGGAGTCCGAGCGGGTGTGGGCGCGGGCGGCGATCATGCGCGAGGCCTGTAACCGCGAGGACGCACCCAGCGCCGAGCTGGGCTGGCTGGACTGGCTTGCCGACTGCGGGATCGCCGCGATCAGCGGGCTCGACACGCGCTCGCTGGTCCAGCACATCCGCCGCGCGGGTGCGATGCGGGGCGGGCTGTTCGCCGGCTCGCTGCCGGAGTCCAGCGCCCGCGAGCTGATCGAGGCCGAGCCGCCGATGGCCGGCCAGGCCCTGGCGAGTGTCGTCAGCCCCGAAGAGGTCACCCGCCACGGCGACGGCGACGGCCCCCACATCGCGGTGCTCGATACCGGCATCAAGGCCTCGATGGTGCGCGAGCTGCTGGCCCGCGGAGCCCGCGTCTCGCTGTACCCGTGCGCGAGCTCCGCCGCCGAGCTGCTGGCCGACGACCCCGACGCAGTGTTCCTCTCCAACGGGCCCGGCGACCCCTCCGCGCTGCCCGAGATCGTGCAGACGGTGCGCGAGCTGATCGGCCGCAAGCCGGTGTGGGGGATCTGCCTCGGGCACCAGCTGCTGTGCCGGGCGGTGGGACTGGAGACCTACAAGCTGCCCTTCGGGCACCGCGGCGCCAACCATCCGGTTCGCGACCTGCACACAGGGCGCGTGGAGATCACCTCCCAGAACCACGGCTTCGCCGCCCTCGCGCCCGGTGACGCGCGCACGATCGAGACCGACGAGCCGGTTCGCTGGGAGACCGACTTCGGGGTCGCCGAGCTGACCCACGTGAACCTCTATGACCGCACCGTCGAGGGGCTCGAGCTGCTCGACGTCCCCGGCGGGGCCGTCCAGTATCACCCCGAGGCGGGCCCCGGACCCCACGACAGCCTGTACCTGTTCGACCGCTTCCTGACGCGCATCGGGGCGGCGGACGGCGGAGCGCCATAGGCCGCCGCATGCCGCGCCGCGAGGACATCCACAAGATCCTGATCCTGGGCTCCGGCCCGATCGTGATCGGCCAGGCCGCGGAGTTCGACTACAGCGGCGTGCAGGCCTGCAAGGTGCTGCGCGAGGAGGGCTACCAGGTTGTGCTGGTCAACTCCAATCCGGCCACGATCATGACCGACCCGGAAATCGCGGACGCGACCTACATCGAGCCCCTGCAGCCGGGCGCGGTGGCACAGGTGATCGAGCGCGAGCGCCCCGACGCGCTGCTCGGCACGCTCGGCGGGCAGACCGCGCTGAACCTGGCGAAGGCGTTGCAGGACGACGGCACGCTGGAGCGCTTCGAGGTCGAGCTGATCGGGGCCGACTACCGCGCGATCGCCTGCGCGGAGGATCGCGAGCTGTTCCGCGACGCGATGAGCGAGGCCGGACTGCGCATGCCCCGCAGCGAGATCGCGACCAGCATGCGCGCCGCCACCGAGGCGCTGCCGCGGATCGGCCTGCCGTGCATCGTGCGCCCCGCCTACACGCTCGGTGGGCGCGGGGGCGGGATCGCCCGCAGCGAGGAGGAGTTCCAGCGCATCGTGGCCCGCGGCCTGGAGGCCTCGCCGATCACCCAGGTGCTGCTCGACGAGTCGGTGATCGGGTGGGGCGAGTTCGAGCTCGAGGTGATGCGCGACCGCGCCGACAACGTGGTGGTCGTGTGCTCGATCGAGAACGTGGACCCGATGGGCATCCACACCGGGGACTCGGTCACGGTCGCGCCCCAGCAGACGCTCAGCGACCACCTCTACCAGCGCATCCGCGACCAGGCGATCGCGGTGATCCGCGCCGTCGGGGTTGAGACGGGCGGCTCCAACGTCCAGTTCGCGGTCAACCCCGAGACCGAGGAGATCCTCGTGATCGAGATGAACCCCCGCGTGTCGCGCTCCTCGGCGCTGGCCTCCAAGGCCACCGGCTTCCCGATAGCCAAGATCGCGGCGCGGCTGGCCGTCGGCTACCGCCTGGATGAGATCGACAACGACATCACCGGGGTCACGCCGGCCTGCTTCGAGCCGACGATCGACTACGTCGTGGTCAAGTGGCCGCGCTTCGCGTTCGAGAAGTTCCCCGGCAGCGACACCACGCTCTCGACCCACATGCGCTCGGTGGGTGAGGCGATGGCGATCGGGCGCACCTTCAAGCAGGCCTTCGCCAAGGCCCTACGCTCGCGCGAGCTCGACAAGCACCCCGTGGTCGCTCACCTGGGGGTACCGGAGCTGCTGGAGGCGGTCGCCACGCCCGGCCCGGAGCGCTACGAGCAGCTGCTCGAGCTGTTGCGCCGCCACGACGAGCTCGAGCCCGTCCACGCGGCCACGAACATCGACCCCTGGTTCCTGCGCGAGCTGCGCGAGCTGGCACGCGACCCGGACTCGGCCTGCGAAGGGGAGCGCTCGTTCCGCTCGGTGGACACCTGCGCGGCGGAGTTCCCGGCCCGCACCCCCTACTACTACTCCGGCTGGGAGCGCCGCGCGGCGAACGAGGTCGAACGCGGCGAGCGCGAGTCGGTGGTGATCCTCGGAGCCGGCCCGAACCGCATCGGCCAGGGGATCGAGTTCGACTACTGCTGCGTGCACGCGGCCATGACGGTGCGCGACTCCGGGCGCGACGCGGTCATGATCAACTGCAACCCGGAGACGGTCTCAACCGACTACGACACCTCCGACCGGCTGTACTTCGAGCCGCTCACGCTCGAGGACGTGCTGGCCGTCGTCGAGCAGGAGAAGCCGCTCGGGGTGATCGTCCAGTTTGGCGGGCAGACGCCGCTGAAGCTCGCCTCCGGCCTGGAGCAGGCGGGAGTGGAGCTGCTCGGCACCAGCGTGGAGGCGATCGACCTGGCCGAGGACCGCGCCCGCTTCGGCGCGCTGCTCGACGAGCTGGGCTACAAGGCCCCGCCGTATGCCTCCGCCTCCTCCGTCGAGGAGGCCCTCGCGAGCGCCGAGTCGGTCGGCTTTCCGCTGCTCGTGCGCCCCTCCTACGTGCTCGGCGGACGGGCCATGGAGATCGTCTACTCGGAGGAGGACCTGGCCGGCTACCTGCGCCGCGAGGCCGGCGACGGCGGGCGCATCTACCTCGACCGCTTCCTGGAGGACTCCCTCGAGGTGGACGTGGACGCCCTCTGCGACCGCAAAGAGGTCTGGATCGGGGGCATCATGCAGCACGTCGAGGAGGCCGGGGTGCACTCGGGCGACAGCGCCTGCGTGCTGCCCCCGCACTCGCTCGGCGAAGAGATGCTCGACCAGATCCGGGCCGCCACGCGCGACATCGCGCTGGCGATCGGCGTGGTCGGCCTGCTGAACGTCCAGTTCGCGATCCACGCCGGTGAGCTGTACGTGATCGAGGCCAACCCGCGCGCCTCGCGCACGGTGCCGTTCGTCTCCAAGGCCGTGGCGGTGCCGCTCGCGAAGCTCGCCTGCCGGATCATGCTGGGCGAGACGATCGCGTCCTTCGGGTTGCCGAGCGAGCGCCAGGGGCTCGGCTTCGGCAGCCACGTGTCGGTCAAGGAGGCGGTGCTGCCGTTCGACCGCTTCGAGGGGTCGGACGCCCTGCTCGGCCCGGAGATGCGCTCCACCGGCGAGGTGATGGGCATCGCCCGCGACTTCCCCACCGCCTTCGCCAAGGCCCAGGCGGCCGCCGGGGTGCCGCTGCCGCGCGGCGGCACGGCCTTCATCACCGTCACCGACGAAGACAAGACCGCCGCCGCCGGCATCGCCCAGACGCTGCACGACAACGGCTTTCGCATCCTCGCCACGCGCGGCACCGCCCAGGCGATCTCGCGCATGGGGGTGCCGGTGGAGCCCCTGAACAAGCTCGGGGAGGGCTCGCCGCACGTGCTCGACTGGATCGAGCGGGGCGCGGTGGACCTGGTCGTCAACACCCCCACCGGCGTCGGCGCCCGCAGCGACGGCTATGAGATCCGCCGGGCCGCGGTATCCCACGGCATCCCCTGCCTGACGACGCTCGCGGCCGGCGCCTCGGCGGCCCGCGCGATCGCCCGCGCCCAGCGCGACGGCGAGCCCGAGGTGCTGTGCCTGCAGGAGCTGCACCGCGAGCCACGCGAGCCCGCCGGGCACCCGTCCACCGCCGACACCCTCTCCCGCGGGGCCGGCGTGGCGTGAGCTGGGCCCGCAGGAGCGCTCCACCGCAACGCCGCCTGCTGGAGGTCGCCGCCAACGAGACGCTCGGCGCCTACCGCCTGCTGCGGGTGCGCGACCCGGGCGGCGACTGTGCCCCCGGGCAGTTCGCGATGCTGGCGGCCGAGCACCGCTGGGGCGGAGGCGCCGACGAGCGCCCGTACCTGGCCCGCGCCCTGTCGGTCGCCCGCCACACCGGCGAGGAGGCCCACTTTTTGCTCGAGGACGTGGGTCCCGGCACGCGCCGGCTGTGCGAGCTGCAGGCCGGTGAGCGGGTGCTCTCGGTGGGGCCGCTGGGGCGCGGCTTCTGCGCGCCGGAGCCGGGCCGGAGGGTGCTGCTGGTCGGCGGCGGCGTCGGGATCGCCCCGCTGATGATCCTGCAGGACCGCCTCGGCGGCGGAGCGCGGGCGCTGCTCGGCTTCCGCGACGGCGAGCGGGCCCGCGCGGCGGAGCTGATGCTGGAGGTCCGCCTGGCCACCGACGACGGCTCCGCCGGCCATCACGGGACGGTGATCGAGCTGCTCGAGCGCGAGCTGCGGGAGGACTCCTCGGCGGAGGTCTGTGCCTGCGGCCCGGGCGCGATGCTCGAGGCCGTGCGGGCGCTGTGCTCGCGGGAGGGGGTGCCCGCCCAGCTCGCCCTGGAGGCGCCGATGGCGTGCGGCTTCGGCGCCTGCTTCGGGTGCGTGGTGCCGGCCCGCGACGGGCGCTACCTGCGCGTGTGCGTGGACGGTCCGGTGATCGACGCCGACGAGCTCGAGCAGGTGGGCGACTACGCCGGGGCGCCCGCGTGAGCGTGCGCTTCTGCGGGCTGGAGCTGGCCCACCCGATCGTCAACGGGTCCGGCACCTTCGACGCCGTGGCCGCCGCGGAGGCCTTCGGGGAGGGCCTGCTGCAGGACTTCCCGTTCGCGGCCTACGTGTCCAAGACGATCACGCTGGCACCCCGCGCGGGCAACCCGCCGCCCCGGATCTGGGAGGTGCCGGCCGGGATGATCAACTCGATCGGCCTGCCCAACAAGGGCCTTGAGGGATACCTCGATGTTGATCTGCCGCGACTTGCGGGTATCACCACGCGCGGGCACGGTTCCGGTGGCGAGCTCCGGGACGTGCCCCTTATTACGAACGTGATGGGCTCGAGTGCCGCGGAGCTGCGGACGCTGGTGACGGCGTGCGAGCAGCGCTCCGAGATCGCCGCCATCGAGCTGAACGTGTCCTGCCCGAACGTGCAGACGGGCCTCGACATCGGCGCCGACCCCAAGCAGCTGCGCGCCGTGCTCGGGGAGCTGCGCGACGCCACCTCCAAGCCGCTGATCGTCAAGCTCACGCCCAATGCGGCGGACGTGCCGGCGTGCGCGCTGGCCGCCGAGCAGGGGGGAGCGGATGCCGTCTCGCTGATCAACACGCTGCGCGCGATGGCGCTCGCCCCCGCCGCCAACGGCGCCGGCGCCGGCGCGAGGCCGTGGCTCGGAGGGCGGACCGGTGGCCTCTCGGGCCCGGCGGTCCGCGCCGTGGCGCTGGCCCAGGTGGCCGCCGTGGCGGAGCGGGTGCAGATCCCGGTGATCGGGATGGGCGGGGTCCAGACGGGCGCCCACGCGCGCGAGCTGCTGGAGGTCGGCGCGAGCCTGGTAGCGGTCGGGACCGAGTCCTTCCGCGATCCGGCCGCGGGGCGCAGGATCGCCCTCGAGCTGCAGGCGCACGGCGTCCGTCTGTGAGCGCTGGAGATACTTTTCCGCAGTTTCCGGAGACCTAGCCGGCCCGACCCCGCCGCGCGACCCTCATCCATCGAGGAGACCCGTTGAGGGTGCAACAAAACCCCTGCAAAACGACACCAGACCGTGGACCAGCCTCGATGAATCTTCACCTCAAGCTGAGGTCTAGGTGAATTAGGGTGTTTTGGCTTGATCGGCAGCCGGTGGCGTGTAGACTCGCCGCCGATGACAACGGCGACTGGTACGACGCCCTCCGGCCCCACGACGGCACCAGAGCGCTCGCTGAACCAGCGAATGGATGCGCTCGCACGGGCCAACCAGATCCGCATCCAGCGCGCTCAGCTCAAGCGCGACCTGAAGTCGGGCCGGCGATCGATCCACACGCTGCTGCTCGACCCACCGGAGTACGTCGAGACGGCGAAGGTCTTCGACATGCTGCTCGCGGTACCCAAGTACGGCCGCGTGAAGGTGAACAAGATCCTCGCCCACTGCAGGATCGCCCCGAGCAAGACGATCGGCGGGCTCTCCGAACGCCAGCGCAGCGAGCTGATCTCGCTGCTCCACCGCTGAGCCTCGTCGCCGATTACGTCTGAGGGCACCCAATAGGGTGTTCGCCGTTGAGCGGGGTGTTCGTGATCACGGGACCATCGGGGGTCGGCAAGGGCACTCTGATCCGAGGCCTGCGCGAACGGCTGCCCGAGCTCGAGCTGTCGGTCTCGGCCACCACCCGGGCTCCCCGACCCGGGGAGCGTGACGGGGTCGACTACCACTTCCTCAGCAGTGAGCGCTTCGACGAACTGGTCGGGGCCGACCAGTTCGTCGAGCACGCCGACTACGCCGGCCGCCGCTACGGGACGCTGCGCTCGGAGCTCGAGGGCCGCGTGCAGAGGGGCGTGCCGGTGGTGCTCGAGATCGAGGTCCAGGGCGCCCGTCAGGTGCGGGCGGCGATGCCGCAGGCCGTGCAGGTGTTCATCTCACCGCCCTCCCTGGAGATCCTGCGCGAGCGCCTGCAGGGCCGGGGAACCGACGACCGCGAGGAGGTGGACCGGCGCCTGGCGGTCGCCGAGCAGGAGCTGGGCGCCCAGCCCGAGTTCGCCCACGTGGTCGTCAACGACGACCTGCAGCGGGCCACCGGCGAGCTGTATGAGATCGTCACGGCCAACATCGCCGGGGCCCGGCAGGGCGGGGGAGCGGCCAGCCGCTCCGGCTAGACTCATTGGAGAGCCAACGAGGAAAGGTAGTACCGCAAAGTGATCTCGCCACGCATCGACCGCCTGCTCGAGCAGGTCGACTCAAATTACGCCGGAGTGATCGTCGCGGCCAAGCGCGCGCGCCAGATCAACAGCTACTACCACAACCTCGGTGAGGGAACCTTCGACGAGTTTCCCCCGCCGATGATCGAGACCGCCTCCAAAAACTACCTCACGATTGCCCTCGAGGAGGTAGCCGGCGGGAAGATGAAGTACCACTACCGCTAGGCCATCCTCCGAGCAGGCGGGGCGCCGCGCAAGCGCCCTGCCAGAGGTTGCCGGCAGGCCTCGCACGCTCTAGAACCAGCTAGACCATGTCGCGCATACTGCTCGGCGTCAGCGGCGGAATCGCTGCGTACAAGGCGCTCGAGCTCGTCCGCCTGGCGACCGGCGCCGGGCACGCGGTGCGCGTCGTCCAGACCCCCACCAGCCGCCGCTTCGTCGGCACCGCCTCGTTCGCCGCGCTGAGCGGGGCGCCGGTGCTCGTGAGCGAGTTCCAGCGCGATCCCGCCCGCGGCGCCTTCCCCGACCAGCCCCCGCCGGACCACGACCCGATCAGCCACCTCGAGCTGGTCGCCAACGCCGACCTGTTCCTGATCGCCCCGGCGTCGGCCAACACGATCGCCAAGCTCGCGGCCGGCCTGGCCGACAACCTGCTCGGCAGCTGCGCCCTGGCCGCCGGCTGCCCGCTGCTGGTCGCGCCGGCGATGAACTCGCGCATGTACGAGCACCCGGCCACCGAGCAGAATCTGCAGACGTTGCGCTCGCGGGGCGTACGGGTGCTCGAGCCCACCAGCGGCCGGCTGGCCTCCGCCGGCGAGCACGGCATCGGGCGGATGGCGGAGCCGGCGCGCCTGCTGGAGGCCTGCGAGGCCGTCCTGCGCGGGGAGCAGGGTCCCGACGGAGCGGCCGAGGCTCCAACGCTCGCAGGCGGATCGCCCGCCGGCGACGGATCGCTCGCCGGCACGAGGGTGCTCGTAACCGCCGGGGGCACCCGCGAGGCGATCGACAGCGTGCGCTTCATCGGCAACAGCTCCTCCGGGCGGATGGGCCTGGCGGTCGCCGCGGCGGCCCGGCGCCGGGGGGCCGAGGTGGTGCTGCTGTGCGCCAACGTGTCCCTGGCGGAGCCCGCCGGGGTCAGACGCGTGGACGTCGTCAGCGCGCAGCAGCTGCGGGAGGCGTGCGAGCGCGAGTTCCCCGCCTGCGACGTGCTGCTGATGACCGCCGCGGTGGCCGACTTCGCGCCCGTGCGCGCCAGCGAGGGCAAGATCAAGAAGGGCGGCCGCGAGACGCTCTCGCTGGAGCTGGCGCCGACCGCCGACATCCTCTCCGAGCTCGCCGGGCGCCGCCGGGACGGCCAGACGCTGGTGGGCTTCGCCGCCGAGCACGGTCCCGACGGCGTCGCCGGGGCACGGGCCAAGCTGGCCTCCAAGCAGCTCGACGCGCTGGTCGTCAACGACATCTCCCGAGCGGACATCGGCTTCGACTCGGACGCCAACGAGGTCACGATTCTGATCGCCGCGGACGGCAGCTCGATCGAGCGCCAAGCAGGTCCCGCGGGCGCCCAAGGAGGAGGTCGCGGAGTCGATTCTCGACGCCGTCGAGCGGCTCCGGGGCAGGGGAAAAAGGGTCTAGCCGCCTCACCTGCAGGGGGCTAAGATTTGACGATGGACAGCGTGTACGACCTGTACCAGCGCGGGATTTCGCTGCTGGACCACGGCGACCATCTGGCCGCGATCGTGCCCCTCAGCAAAGCCCGCGACCTGGAGCCCGACAAGGCCTCGATCAGGGAGGCGCTCGGCCGTGCCCTGTTTCACGCGCGCCGCTACGCGGGTGCCGCCGCGGAGTTCGAGGCGGTCGCCGAAAGCTCCCCCACGAACGACTACGCGCTGTTCTGCCTGGGCCGCTCGATGCAGTTGCTCGGGCGCCACCGCGAGGCCTGCCAGCCGCTCGCGCTGGCGTGTTCGCTACGGCCCGAGCGCGAGGATTACAGGCTCTATCGGGACCGCGCTCGGCGCGACGCCGCGCGGGTGTGAGGCCGCCCACGGGAACGTGGGCGATGCTATCCTCGAAGCACAGCTTTCGGCCGTCGCTAACCGCTTCGGCAGCAGTACCGAGAGTGGGCGCACGCCCGCTTTTTTTACGTACGGAGTCAGTTCAGTGAGCACATTGCAGGCAGACATAGAGCAGCGTCTGGCGGCCAGCGAGCCGGACATCGAGGTGCTACTCGCCGAGGTCGTCGGCGGTCGCTGCCTGCGTGTTTACATCGACCATCCGGACGGCGTCACGCTCGAGATGTGCGAGCGGGTCACCAAGGAGCTGAACGACCTTCGCGAGCGCTACTCGCTGGAGGTCTCCTCGCCCGGCAGCGAGCGCCCGCTGACCAAGCCGGCCCACTTCCGCCGCTTCATGGGTCGTCGTGCGCGGGTGCGCTCGCGTCACCCACTGCCCGTGGGCCAGCGGCCCGCGCGTACCTTCACCGGCGAGCTCGTCGGCGCCACTGACGAGGAGATCACGCTCGCCGCCGCGGAGGGCCTGATCGCGATCCCCTATGCGGAGATCCGCCGTTCCAACCTGATCGGGGAGTAGGAGAGCCATGTCACGCGAAATCCTGGAGGCGATGCACGCGCTTGCGCGCGAGAAGGGAATCGAGCCCGAGAAGCTGATGATCGCGCTCGAGGACGCCCTCCTGTCCGCCTACAAGAAGCAGCCGGGCTCGGCCAAGTACGCGCGCGTCGAGATGGACCGCGAGACCGCGGACTTCCGGGTCATCGAACTGATCATCCCCGAGCGCCTGGAGGCGCACCTGATCGTCGAGACGATCGACGAGGAAACCACGATCGATCCGGAGACGGGGGAGATGCGCGAACCCGAGGAACCGGAAATCGACCCCAAGAAGTTCGCCGAATACCGCGACCAGATCGACGAGCGCGACGTCACGCCCGACGACTTCGGCCGGATCGCCGCCCAGACCGCCAAGCAGGTGATCCTGCAGCGCATCCGCGAGGCCGAGCGGGACATGATGTTCGAGGAGTACCGCGACCGCGTGGGCGAGCTGATCACCGGGATCGTGCAGCAGTCGGACTCCCGCTACACGCTCGTCCAGCTGCGCGAACGGGTGGAGGCGCTGCTGCCCAAGTCCGAGCAGGTGGAGGGCGAGCGCTACGACCACTCGCAGCGGATCAAGGCGGTCATCAAGGAGGTCTCTCCCTCCAGCAAGGGCCCCGCGATCATCGTCTCGCGGCGCGACCCCGAGCTGATCAAGAAGCTGTTCGAGCTCGAGGTCCCGGAGATCGCCGACGGCCTGGTGGAAATCGCCAACGTCGCCCGCGAGCCCGGCTACCGCTCGAAGATCGCGGTCGTCTCCAACACCGACGGGGTGGACCCGGTGGGCGCCTGCGTCGGGCCCCGCGGATCGCGCGTGCGCATGGTCGTGTCCGAGCTGCGCGGCGAGAAGATCGACATCATCCCCTTCAACGAGGAGCCCGCCCGCTTCGTCGCCAAGGCGCTCTCGCCGGCCCGCGTGCGCGAGGTGCTGGTGGACGACGACGCCAAGCAGGCGACCGTGATCGTCCCCGACGACCAGCTTTCGCTGGCGATCGGCCGCGAGGGCCAGAACGCCCGTCTGGCCGCCCGGCTCACCGGCTGGCGGGTGGATATCCGCTCCGAGACGGAGTTCGCCGCCGAGGAGGCCGAGCACGGCTACGAGGAGGAGGAGGTCGCAGGGCGCTGCTCGGCGATGCTGTCAAACGGCCGCCGCTGTCCCAACGCGGCGCTACCCAACTCTCGCTACTGCGGCCTCGAAAGCCACCAGGCGCTGACCGCCATCGACAGCGACAACCTCGCCGACCTCAACGTGGCCGAGTCGCAGGAGATCGCCGCCGAAGAGGAGGAGATCGCGGTCGAAGATCGCGAGGTCGCCGCCGAGGAGGCGCACGAGCCGGCCGCGGCCGCCGAGGAGGCCTCCGACCCGCCCACCGAGAACTCTGCCGGCGGCGAGACCGCGCCGGCGTCCGAGGAGCAGCCCGCGTCGGTCGCAGAAGCGACCTCCGCCGAGCACGCTCCCGCTGAGGGGCAGACCACATAGCCGCCGAGAACGCCGCCGGCGAGGGTCTGCAACGCCGGCGTCGCGTACCCTCTCGCCGCTGCATCGGTTGCGGCCGCCGTGCCCCCAAGCGCGAGCTGGTGCGTCTGGCGGTGCGTGACGATGGAGGACGGCTGCTGGCGGTCGCCGATCCGCCCAAGCGGATGCCGGGACGGGGGGCCTACCTCTGTACGGGGCCGGGTCCGGCAGGCGCCGACCCGTCCTGTCTGGAGCGGGCAAATCACCGTGGAGGCCTCGCACGGGCACTGCGCGCGCGGGTGTCCGCCGGCCCCGAACTCGTAGAATCGAACTAGAGCATGAGCAAGAAGCGGGTACACGAAATCGCAAAGGAGCACGGGCTCTCCAGCAAGGAGCTGCTCGCCAAGCTGCACGCCGCCGGCGTGGAGGCGAAGGCAGCCGCGTCCTCGGTCGATGAGGCCGTCGCGTTGAAGGCGCTGGGCGAGGACGGCGCCGGGGCGCCCGTCAGCTCCAACGGTGCCTCCGGCTCCGACGGCAAGGCGGCTGCGAGCGCGGTCGCCGACCCGCCTGGCGACACGCGGGCGGGCCCGCCCGCCACGCAGTCCAAGCCGGCCGCGAAACCCGCCCCCAAGGCGCCCGCCGCGGGCGCCGCCCCGCCCGACGGAAACGCCGGTCCAGCCGCCCAGCCCCAGTCCTCGCGCCCGCAGCAGCCGGCCGGCGGCGCGCCTGCCGCACAGCCTCCCACCGCGGGCGCTGCTCCCGCCGCGCCGGCTCCGCCGCGAGCACCCGCCGCGCCGGCTCCGCCGCGAGCGCCCGTCGCAGGCGCCGCCACAGGCAATTCCGCGGCCTCGCTCACGGCGGCTCCGGCCGCCCCCGGCGAGGCTCCCGCTCCCGGCGCCGCACCCGCCGCCCAGGCCGCAAGCCCCGCCGAGCGCGTCCGTCCGACGCGTGACTCGCGCACCGGCGAGCGCACGCCCGGCGAGGCCGGCCCCGGTGGCCGCCGGCGCGTGGTGATCGACTCGCAGGCCTCCCGCCGCCAGCAGGGCGGCCCCTCCAACCAGCCCCAGCGCCGACCCCGCCGCGGGCGCCGCCGTCGCGGCACCTACGACGACACGATCGCGCCGATCGACAACTCCGCCATGGAGGCCACCGACCTGATCCGCGTGAGCTCCGGCTCCACCGTCAAGGGCGTGGCCGAGTACCTCGGCGTTCCGGTTCCGGAAGTGATCAAGAAGCTGATGTCGCTGGGCGAGATGGCGACGCTGACCCAAACGCTCTCCGACGACGCCATCCAGCTGCTCGCCGACGAGTTCGACAAGCAGGTCGAGATCGTGCACGCGGCCGACGACGTCGCGGTCGAGCCGGTCTACGAGGACGCCGAGGACGACCTGATCGAACGCCCGCCCGTGGTCACGATCATGGGTCACGTCGACCACGGCAAGACCTCGCTGCTGGATGCGATCCGCGAGACCGAGGTGGTGGCCGGCGAGGCCGGCGGCATCACCCAGCACATCGGTGCCTACCAGGTGCACCACGGGGGCAAGGAGATCACCTTCCTGGACACCCCGGGCCACGAGGCCTTCACGGCGATGCGCGCCCGCGGCGCCAGCGTCACCGACCTGGCCGTGATCGTGGTCGCCGCCGACGACGGGGTCAAGCCCCAGACCGAGGAGGCGATCGACCACGCGAAGGCCGCCCAGGTGCCGATCATCGTGGCCGTCAACAAGATCGACAAGGAGGGCGCGCAGCCCGAACGCGTGCGTACCGAGATGACCCAGCACGGGCTGCAGCCGGCCGAATGGGGCGGCGAAACGGAGTTCGTGGACGTCAGCGCCAAGACGAAGGTCGGGCTCGACTCGCTGCTCGACACGATCCAGGTCGTCACCGACCTCGAGGAGCTGAAGGCCAACCAGGAGACCGACGCCTCCGGGACCGTGATCGAGTCCAAGCTCGACCCGGGCCGCGGGCCGGTGGTGACGATCCTGATCCAGCGCGGAACGCTGCGGGTGGGCGACGCGCTCGTGGCCGGAGCCCACTTCGGACGCGTCCGCGCGATGCACGACTTCACCGGCATAAAGCTCAAGCGGGCGATGCCCGGCCAGCCGGTCGAGGTGCTCGGCTTCGACGGCGTGCCCGAGGCGGGCGAGCTCGTGCGCGTGGTCGAGAACGAGCGCCGCGCGCGCCAGCTCGCCGGCGAACGCGCCAACCGCCTGAAGACCGAGGCGCTGGCCCGGCGCTCGGGCCGCAAGGTGTCCCTGGAAGACGTCTTCAAGCTGGCCCAGGAGGGGACCGTCAAGGAGCTCGCGCTGGTCGTCAAGGCCGACGTGGCGGGCTCGCTGGAGGCGATCGAGGACGAGATCGCCAAGCTCCCCCAACAGGAGGTCAAGGTCAACATCATCCACCGCGGCGTGGGCGGGATCAACGAGTCCGACGTGATCCTGGCGGCCGCCTCCGAGGGCGTGATCCTCGGCTTCAACGTGCGTCCGGTGGGCGAAGCCCGCCAGGTGGCCGAGCGCGAGGGCGTGGAGATCCGCTCCTACTCGGTGATCTACCGCGCGATCGAAGAGTTGCGGGCGGCCATGCAGGGCATGCTCGAGCCGGCCGAGGTCGAGACCCCGCTGGGCAGCGCCGAGGTGCGCCAGCTGTTCAAAGCCTCCCGCATCGGCACCATCGCCGGCTCGTTCGTGACCGAGGGCACCGTCTCGCGGGGCGCCAGCGTGCGCGTGGTCCGCGAGGGCACGGTCATCTACGAGACCACCATCGACAGCCTGCGCCGCTTCAGCGAGGACGCTCGCGAGGTCAGCGCCGGGTTCGAGTGCGGGATCGTGCTGGCCAACTTCCAGGACGTCCACGAGGGCGATCTGCTGGAGACGTACGAGACACGGAGGGTCGAGCGCGAGCTCTCTGCCTGATCGGCCCAGATGTCTGCAGGGACCCGCGCCCCGGCGCGGAATTGGAGGGCTAGGATGAGCACACCGCGTATGCGCCGGGTCGATAAGGCCGTCCACCAGGTGATCGGGGACGCCATTTCGGGGGGCCTCAAGGATCCGCGGATTGGATTCCTGACCGTGACCGACGTGCGCACCAGCCCAGACCTGCGCCAAGCCCGCGTGTACGTGAGCGTGCTCGGAGAGCACGGCGAGGAAGCCTCCGAGGCCGAGCGCGAGGCCACGCTCGAAGGCCTGCGCGGCGCCCACGGCTACCTCCAGGGAAGGGTCGCCGCCGAGCTGCGCCTGAAGCGGACCCCCACGCTCGAGTTCCTCTACGACGACACCACCGAGCGCGCCTTCCGGGTCGAGCGGCTGCTGGGGGAGGGGCAGAGCGCGTGAGTGCCGCCGGCGACACACAGGCGCGCGAGCTGGTGCTCGAGCGGATCCGCGAGGACCGGCGCTTCATCCTGGCCACGCACGAGAAGCCCGACGGCGACGCGCTCGGCTCGATGGCCGCCATGCAGGGCCTGCTGAGGGCGCTCGGCAAGGACTCGGTGATGTTCATCTCGCCGGGGGACCTGCCGCTGCCCGACGAGTACAGCTTCTTCGCGCTGGCCGGCATGGTCAGCGAGCCCCCGCCGGACGTGCGCGAGCGCACCGTCGTGTTCCTCGACTGCGGCAACGTCGACCGCAACCCCGCCGGGGTCCTGCGCGACAGCCCGCTGCTGCTGAACATCGACCACCACCACGACAACACCCACTTCGGCACCATCAACTACGTCGTCCCCGGCGCCTCCTGCACGGCCGAGATCGTGTGGGAGCTGATGAACGAGCTCGACTTCGCGCCGACGCCGGAGATCG
The DNA here is from genome assembly GCA_963846255.1 of uncultured Solirubrobacteraceae bacterium. Classification (GTDB taxonomy): domain Bacteria; phylum Actinomycetota; class Thermoleophilia; order Solirubrobacterales; family Solirubrobacteraceae; genus Palsa-744. The sequence goes on along the minus strand of CAWJVE010000002.1, from coordinate 760,458 downwards.
CCGAGGCGCTGTACGTGGGCCTGATCACCGACACCGGGCGCTTCATGTACGAGAACACCTCTCCCCGCGCGCACGAGATGGCCGCCGAGCTGCTGCGGGCCGGCGTGGACGTGCCCGGGGTCTACCGGCGGCTGTACGAGGACATGACGATCGGCAAGCTCGCCCTGCTGGGGATCGCGCTGGAGCGGATCCAGCTCTATGACGACGGGGAGCTCGCGGTCGTCTATCTCTCGGCCGCCGACTTCGCCGCCGCCGGGGCCCAGGAAAGCGACTCCGAGGGCGTCATCGACCACCTGCGGGCACTGCGCGGAACGAAGGTCGCGGTGCTCGTCCGCGAGGTCCTGCGGGGGGAGCGGGCCGGCCAGCGGAAAGCGTCGCTGCGGGCCACCGACGACCGTGTGGACGTCTCGCTGATCGCCCGCGCCCAGGGGGGCGGAGGGCACACCCGCGCGGCCGGCTTCTCGACCTCGATGGAGCTCGCGCAGCTGGTCGAGTTCCTGCGCGCCGAGGTGGGCGCGCAGCGCAACGGGCTCCCCGGCGGGCAGCCCGCCGCACCGGTCGCCTGAGGGCCACCGCGCCCGGGAGACCCGCCGCGTGGACGGCGTCCTGCTGATCGACAAGCCCGCCGGGATCACCTCCCACGACGTGGTGGCCGCCGTCCGCAGGGCACTCGGAGGGGTCAAGACCGGCCACGCCGGCACGCTCGACCCGTTCGCCACCGGGCTGCTGGTGGTGCTGATCGGCCGGGCCACGAAATCGCAGCGGGCCTTCATGGAGCTGCCCAAGCGCTATGAGACCGTCGCCCAGCTGGGGGCGCTGTCGAGCACCGGCGACCCCGAGGGCGAGATCACCGTCACGGGTCGCGTACCGCCCAGCCCGCCGCAGCTGCCCGTCGGGGAGGTGCTCCAGCGCCCCCCACGGCACTCGGCCGTGAAGGTCGGCGGCGAGCGCGCCTACCGGCGGGCGCGCAGGGGGGAGGAGTTCGAGCTGCCACCCCGCAGCGTCACGGTCCACGCCTTCCACGAGCTCTGGCGCCGGGAGGGCCCGGCCGGATCACCGCCCACGGCCGCGTATGAGATCGAGTGCTCCTCGGGCACCTACGTGCGCTCGCTGATCGCCGACCTCGGCGACGGCTACTGCCTGGAGCTGCGGCGCACGGCGATCGGCGACTTCCGCGTGCAGGAGGCCTGCGGGCCGCCGCCGCGGGGCGTGGCCTGGGAGCAGCCGCCCACGATCGAGCTCGCCAGGGCGCTCGAGCGAGCCGGCACGGCGTCCCCCCAATAGGCTTCGCGGCAGACGTGAAGGTCATCCCCCTGCCCGAAGTCGAGCACGGGCGCTCGCGAAGCATCGCCGTCGGCACCTTCGACGGCGTCCACCTCGGCCACCGCGAGGTGATCCGCGGCGCCGACAGCGTGCTGACGTTCGACCCCCACCCGGTGTCGGTGGTCGCCCCCCAGCACACGCCGAGGCTGCTCACCGACCCCGAGCGCAAGGCCGAACTGGTCGCCTCGCTGGGGGTGCAGGAGATGATCGTGATCCCCTTCGACGCGGAGTTCGCGGCCCGGCCGGCGGAGGAGTTCATCGAGGACGTGCTGGTGGGGGCGCTCGGGGCGCGGCAGGTGTCGGTGGGCGAGAACTTCCGCTTCGGCCGCCGCGCCCAGGGGGACCCGGACCTGCTGCGCGCCGATGGGCGCTTCGAGACGCTCGTGCACCCGCTGCTGGAAATCGACGGCGAGGTGGTCTCCTCCAGCCACATCCGCGGGCTGCTGCTGGCCGGCGAGCTGGAGCCGGCCAACAGGATGCTGGGGAGCACCTTCCAGCTGCGCGGGAAGGTCCTGCACGGCGATGCCCGCGGGCGCGAGCTCGGCTTTCCGACCGCCAACCTGGCCCCCGAGGAGGAGCTCGTGTGCCCGGGCCACGGCGTCTACGCGTGCCTCGCCTCCGGCGCAGGGCTGCAGCCACGCCCGGCGGCGGTCAGCATCGGCGTGCGACCCACCTTCAACACCGGCCGGGGCGAGCTGATCGAGGCCTACATCCTCGACTTCGACGGCGACCTCTATGGCAGCGAGCTGCGTCTGGACTTCCTCGCCCGCCTGCGCGGGGAGCGGCGCTTCTCCGACGCCGACTCGCTGGTCGAGCAGATGCGCCACGACGTCGAGCTGACGCGCGAGCTGACGCGGGCCGCAAATTAGCGGGCCGCTGGGGCGTCGATACGCCGCCGTCGGCCCGCCGGTAGGCCGCCGTTTGCCCGCCGGGGGTCTGCTACCGTCCCGCCGATGCAAGCGATCACCAGCGAGCGCAAGCGCGAGATAGCCACCCAGTTCGGCTCCGGCGAGCGCGATACGGGCAACACCAAGGTCCAGATCGCCTTGCTGACCGAGCGCATCAACCACCTCACCGAGCACCTGCGCGAGCACGGCAAAGACCACCACTCCCGCCGCGGGCTGCTGATGCTGGTCGGCAAACGCCGCCGCTTCCTGGACTACATGCAGCGCCATGACCTCGACGGCTACCGCGCGCTGATCAAAGAGCTCGGCCTGCGCAAGTAGTGGCGGTCCTGCCGCCAGGCACCCCGGCGCCCGGCTTCAGCCTGGTCCGCGGCGACGGCGAGGAGTTCGGCGAGCAGGACCTGCAGGGCCGGCGCACGGTGCTGGTCTTCTACCCCTTCGCCTTCAGCCCCGTGTGCACCGACCAGCTGCAGCTGTACGAGCCGCTGACGAAAGAGCTGGCCCAGGCCGGGGACGCCCTCTACGGCGTCTCCTGCGATTCCACCTGGGCACAGAGCGCCTTCCGCAAGAAGCTCGGCGTGTCCAGCGAGCAGCTCTCGGACTTCGAGCCCAAGGGGGCCGCCTGCCGGGCGTTCGGGGTGCTCCACGAGGGCGGCTTTCCCCAGCGGGCGCTGGTCGTGAGCGGCCCCGACGGGGTCGTGAGCTGGAGCTACGAAGCCGCCTCGCCGGGCGAGCTTCCGGGCCTGGACGTGCTTCGTAGCGGCCTGCAGTAGGCCCGAGCGGTCCGCTAAGCTCACACCGTTCGGAGAGATAAAAAAGAAACGGTCCGCCGACCGACGGGCGGAACAGGAAGGTAGTGAACATGGCTCAAGACGCCGTTACGCGCGTGTCCGCGGAGATTGCGGGCAGCGAGATTTCGTTTGAGACGGGGAGGATGGCCAAGCAGGCCTCCGGAGCCGTCGTCGTCCGGCAGGGCGACACGATGGTCCTCTGCACGGCCGTCGCCGGCTCGGTGCGGGACGTGGACTTTCTCCCGCTCACCGTCGATGTCGAGGAGCGGATGTACGCGACCGGGAAAATCCCCGGCTCGTTCTTCAAGCGCGAGGGCCGTCCCGGCGAGAAGGCGACGCTCACGGCGCGCATGATCGACCGCCCGATCCGCCCGCTGTTCCCGAAGGACTGGCGCTACGACACCCAGCTGGTGGCGATCCCGCTCTCGATCGACCACGTCCACCCCTACGACATCCTGGCCATGAACGGCGCCTCGGCGGCCCTGATGCTGTCCGACATCCCGCTGCCGACCCCCGTCGGCGCGGTGCGGATCGGCAAGGTGGACGGCAACTTCGTCGTCAACCCCAACGAGGAGGACCTGCTGGCCGAAGGCGAGGGTGACGACGAGGGGAACCGCTCGGACCTCGACCTCGTCGTGGCGGGCACCGAGGACGCGATCCTGATGGTCGAGGCGGGGGCCAACGAGATCCCCGAGGCCGAGATCCTCGACGCGCTCGACATCGCCCACGCCGCGATCAAGAAGATCTGCGAGCTGCAGCGCGAGCTCGCCGCCAAGGCCGGCAAGGAGAAGAAATCCTACGAGGCGATCAAGGTCGACGAGGACCTGCTCGCCCAGATTCGCTCCTCGCACGGCTCGCAGCTCGACGCCGCCACCCAGGTGGAGGACAAGCTCGAGCGCCAGGACGCGACCAAGGCGGTCGAGGAGGCCATCGTCGAGCAGTACGGCCCGCCCGCCCGCGAGGGTGCCACCGAAGAGGAGCAGCAGGCCGCCCGTGAGCGCCGCTCCGCGGCCAAGATGGCCTTCGAGGCGCTCGAGAAGTCGATCATCCGTGAGCGCATCGCGGTCCACAAGAAGCGCCCCGACGGGCGCAGCGAGGACGAGATCCGCGACATCACGATCGAAGTCGGCGTCACCCCCCGCACGCACGGCTCGGCGCTGTTCACGCGTGGGCAGACGCAGGCCCTCAGCGTGGTCGCCATGGGCACGCTCAAGGAGGAGATGCGCCTCGACACGCTCGGCCTGGAAACGAAAAAGTACTACTGGCACCACTACAACTTCCCGCCCTTCTCGGTCGGGGAGGCCGGGCGCATGGGCGGCGTCAAACGCCGCGACGTCGGCCACGGCGCGCTCGCCGAGCGGGCACTGGCGCCGATGGTGCCCTCGATCGAGGAGTTCCCGTACTCGATCCGGGTGGTGTCCGACATCTTCGAGTCCAACGGCTCCTCCTCGATGGCCTCGGTGTGCGGCTCCTCGCTGTCGCTGATGGACGCGGGCGTGCCGATCAAGCGCCCCGTGGCGGGGATCGCGATGGGCCTCATCAAAGAGGGCGATGACTACATCGTCCTGACCGACATCGCCGGCGTCGAGGACCACCTCGGCGACATGGACTTCAAGGTCGCCGGCACCGACCGGGGCATCACCGCGCTGCAGATGGACATCAAGATCTCGGGCGTCACGTTCGAGATCCTGCGCGACGCCCTGACCCAGGCCAACAACGCGCGGACGTTCATCCTCGGGAAGATGGCCGAGGTCATCGAGGGTCCGCGCGAGCAGCTGTCCCGCTACGCGCCGCGCATCCAGACGATCCAGATCGACCCCTCCCAGATCGGCCTGCTGATCGGCAAGGGCGGCGAAACGATCCGCGGCCTGTCGGAGGAGTTCGAGTCCCAGATCGACGTCAACGACGACGGCCAGGTGCTGATCTACTCGTCCAACGGCGAGCTCGGAGACGAGCTCGTGGAGCGGATCCGGATGATGATGAAGGAGGTCGAGGTCGGCGACGAGTACGTCGGCAAAGTGGTCAAGACGACCACCTTCGGCGCCTTCATCGAGCTGGCCAAGGGCACCGACGGGCTGCTGCACATCTCCAACGTCTCGCCCGGCGAGCGCGTGGACAGCGTCGAGGACGTGCTCAACCGCGGCGACGAGGTCAGCGTGCGGGTGGTCGAGGTCGACCGCGAGCGCGGCCGCATCGGCCTGCGCCTGGCTGCCGACCCGGACATCGCCGGCAAGTCGGTGGAGGAACTCGCCGGCGTCGGCACCGGCGGTGGCGGTGGCGGCGGTGGCGGCGGACGCGAGGGCGGCGGGCGCCGTCCCTCCAGCAACGGCCGCGACCGCGGTCCGCGCCGAGGCGAGGGTGATCGTGGCAGCCGCGGCTCCGGCCGTCCGCGCCATGGCCGCGACCGCGACTGACCTGCACTCCGGAACCGCGGGAGCCGAGCATCGCCTGACGACGCTCGGCTCCGGCCTGAGGGTCGCAACCGAACGGGTCCCGAGCGTCCGCTCCGCGGCGCTCGGGTTCTGGATCTCCAGCGGCTCGGCCGGCGAGCGGCCGGAGGAGGCCGGCATCTCGCACCTGCTCGAGCACATGCTGTTCCGCGGCACCGAGCACTTCGGCTCCGAGGAGATCGACCAGATCTTCGACGCCATGGGCGCCGAGATCAACGCGGGCACCGACAAGGAAGCGACGTCGCTGTACACGAGGGTGCTCGACGGGCACCTGGCGCGTGCCTTCGAGGTGATGGGGGAGATGATCTCGCTGCCGCGCTTCGGCGAACTCGACGCCGAGCGCCAGGTGGTGCTGGAGGAGATCGCGATGTACGAAGACGACCCCCAGGACCTCATCTTCGACCTGCTCGGCCGTGCGATCTTCGGCTCCCACCCCCTCGGACGCCCGGTGATCGGCCGCGCCGAGGTCATCGCCGCCGCCACCCGCGAGCAGCTCGCTGCCTTCCACGAGGGCCGCTATCGCCCCGCGGAGATCGTGATCGCAGCCGCCGGCTCGGTCGACCACGACCGGCTGCTTGCGCTCGTCGAGGCCTCGCCGATCCCCACCGCCACGGCCGCGGCGGCCGCGGCAGCGCCCGCGCGCGAGCAGGTCACGCCCGTTCCCGCCTCCGAGGCGCGCCTGGAGTTCCTGCAGAAGGACACCGAGCAGTACCACGTGTGCCTCGGCGCCCCCGGCCTGGCGCGTCGGGACGAGCGGCGCTTCGCCCTGAGGGTGCTGGAAGGGATCCTCGGCGGGACCTCCTCCTCGCGTCTGTTCCAGGAGGTGCGCGAGCGCCGCGGCCTGGCGTACGCGGTCTTCTCCTTCTCCAACCTCTACCTACAGGCCGGTGAGGTGGGGCTGTATGTCGGGACCCGCCCGGACAAGCTCGCCGAGGCGATGGCGGTCGTCGCGGCGGAGCTCGAGCGGCTGGTGGAGGACCCCGCCAGCGAGGAGGAGCTCGTGCGCTCGCGCGAGAACCTCAAGGGCCGGGTGGTGCTCGGCATGGAGTCCACGGGAGCACGGATGAGCAGGCTCGGGACCTCGCTGCTGCACGAGATGCCGATCCTGTCGGTCAACGAGATGCTGGCCCGCATCGACGCCGTCGGGATCGAGGATCTGCGCGAGCTGGCCCGCGAGCTGTTCGCGCCGGAGCGCATGTCGGTTGTCGGGATCGGGCCCGAGCGCGGGCACATGCTCGCCGCCCTGGAGCCGCTCTCGCTCGGCGCGAGCGCGGACATGACCGATGGCCGGGTCCTGAACGGCGGCAAGGCGAAGGACGCCGCGCCGTGATCCGCGTGGTCGTCTCCGGGTCGGAGGGACGGATGGGCATGACAGTCTGCGACGCCGTCGCGGGTGCCCCCGACATGGAGCTCAGCGGGCGCGCCGACCCGCTACTCGGGACGAGCCTGCAGGAGCTGCTTGGCGACGCCGACGTGGTGGTCGACTTCACCACGCCGGACGTGGCACTCGAGAACGCGCTCGCCTGCGTGCGGGCCGGGGTCCACGTGGTGATCGGCACCACCGGCTTCGACCGTACGGCGCTGGCGGATGCGCGTCCGGAGGACCCTCAGCGGCGCGCCAACGTGCTGATCGCGCCCAACTTCGCGATCGGGGCGGTGCTGATGATGCGCTTCGCCGCCGAGGCGGCCCGCTTCATGTCGAAGGCCGAGATCATCGAGTTGCACCACGACGCGAAGCTCGACGCGCCCAGCGGCACGGCCGCGCTGACGGCCGAGCGGATGGCCGAAGCAAGCGGCGGTCCGCCCCCGCCGATCCACTCCGTGCGCCTGCCCGGCCTGGTGGCCCACCAGGAGGTGATCCTCGGCGACCTCGGACAGACGTTGACCATCCGCCACGACTCGATCAGCCGCGAGTCGTTCATGCCGGGGGTGCTGCTGGCGGTCCGCCGCGTGGGCGAGCTGGAGACCTCTCCCATGGTCGGGCTCGAGAACCTGCTGTTCTCATGATCGCCCCCGCGCGCGTGAGATACTGAGCGCGATGGCCGATCTGGGCGCGATCCTGACAGCAATCGTCACACCGTTCGATGACCGCGGAGCGGTCAACGAGTCCGCGTTCGTGGCGCTGATGCGTCATCTCGCGGACAACGGCTCGGACGGCTTCGTGGTGGCGGGGACCACCGGGGAGGCCTCGACGCTGACCGACGCGGAGCAGCTCCGCCTGATCGAGCTGGCGGTCGCCGAGCGCCCGCTGGGGAAGACGATCATCGCGGGCACCGGCACCAACGACACCCGCCAGGTGGTGTTCCTGACCGAACGCGCCACCGAGCTGGGGGCCGACGCGGTCCTGTCCGTGACGCCCTACTACAACCGTCCCAGCCGGCTGGGCCTGCGCCGCCACTACGAAGCGGCAGCGGCGGCCACCGACAAACCGACGATCCTCTACAACATCCCCGGCCGGACCGGCACCAACATGCCGCCCGACCTGCTCGCAGAGCTGGCCCAGATCCCCGGCATCGAGGCCGTCAAGCAGGCCAACGCTGACGAGCTGCAGCCGATCGACGGTCTCGACCTGTACGCCGGGGACGACGGCACGCTGGCGCGGACGCTCGACCTGGGCGGGGCCGGCGGGATCCTGGTGGCCAGCCACATCGTCGGCAACGAGATGCGGCGGATGGTCGACGAGCCCGACGAGCGGGCCGAAATCGACGCGTCCCTGCGCGACGTCTACGAGGCGCTCTTCATCACCTCCAATCCGACCTGCACCAAGGCGGCGCTGAACATGCTCGGCCACGAAGCCGGGGGGCTGCGGCTCCCGCTGGTGGAGGCGACCGCCGAGGAGTCGGCCCCCGTGCGCGCGATGCTCGAACGCCACGGGCTGCTCGCCGGCGCACCCGCGTGAGTAAGAAGCTACGGGTCCTGCCGCTCGGCGGCCTCGGTGAGATAGGCAAGAACATGACGGTCGTCGAGTACGACGACCGGCTGGTGGTGGTGGACGTCGGCCTGCGCTTCCCGACGCCCGAGATGGTCGGTATCGACCTCGTGCTGCCCGACTTCAGCTACCTGCGTGAGCGCGCCGAGGACATCGAAGGGATCGTCGTCACGCACGGCCACGAGGATCACCTGGGGGCGCTGCCGTGGGTGCTGCGTGACCTCGGCGATCGCCTGCGGGCGCCGGTCTACGGGGGCCCGCTGACGCTCGCCATGGCCCGTTCGAAGCTCGAGGAGCACAAGCTCACGGACGTCGATCTGAACGAGCTCGACGCCGGAGAATCGCTCGAGCTCGGCCCCTTCACGCTGGAGATGATCCACATGACGCACTCGATCCCCGATTCCAGCGCGGTGGCGCTGGGGACCGAGCTCGGAACGGTGCTGATCACCGGCGACTACAAGTTCGACCAGACGCCGGTGGACGGCGCTCCGGCTGACGTCTCGCGGCTGGCCGAACTCGGCCGCGAAGGCGTGCTGCTGCTGTGCGGCGACTCCACCAACGTCGACCGGCCCGGCTTCTCGCCCTCGGAGTCGGTCGTGGGGCCGCACCTGGAGGAGGTCTTCGCCCGCTGCCCGGGACGGATCGTGGTGACGAGCTTCGCCTCCAACATCCACCGCGTCCAGCAGGTGGTGGATGCCGCCTACGCGCTCGATCGCAAGGTCGCCCTGGTGGGGCGTTCGATGCGCAAGAACGTCGGCATCGGGCGCAACCTCAACCACATCGAGATCCCCGAGGGGACGCTCGTCGGCCCGCGCGAGATCTCCGACTTCCCCGACGACAGGGTCGTGATCATCTCCACCGGCTCGCAGGGCGAGCCGCTCTCGGCGCTACGCCGGATGGCCTACCGCGACCACCCCCAGGTGGAGCTCAAGTCCGGCGACACGGTCGTCTTCTCGGCCACCCCGATCCCGGGCAACGAGCGCGCCGTGAACGAGACGATCGACCGCCTCTACCACATCGGCTGCGAGGTGATCACGCCTCGCGACGCCCCTGTGCACGCCTCCGGCCACGGCTACGAGGAGGAGGTCAAGCTGATGCTGAACCTGGTCAAGCCCCGCTACGTGATGCCCTTCCACGGCGACTTCAAGCGGCTGCGGATGCACGCCAAGCTGGCGGAAGCGGTGGGGATCGCCCCGGCGGACATCTTCCAGGGCGAGAACGGGCTGCCGCTGGAAATCGACCAGCGCGGAGCCGGCTTCGGCGAGCCCGAGCAGTCGGGGATGATCTTCGTGGACGGCGTCGAGATCGGGGACATGGCCGACGTGGCCCTGCGCGACCGCCGCATGCTCTCGGCCGACGGCATCTTCATCGTGGTGGTCACGATCGCCGAGCAGGACGGCTCCTCGGTCGCGGACCCCGAGGTGATCTTCCGCGGCGTTCCCTTCATGGACCAGGCGGATGAGCTGACCGAGGAGATCCGCGAGACGGTGGACAGCTCGCTGCGCCACGCCGCGAGCGAGGGCATCCACGAGACGGACCTGCTGGCGCAGGTGCTCCACGACGACCTGGCGAAGCTAGTTTACGAGCGACTCAAGCGGCGGCCGATGGTGCTGCCCGTCGTCGTCGAGGTCTGAGGCCGCCGGCAGGCGCACCACGAAGCGGGCGCCGCTGCCGCGCAGCGGCGGCTCCAGCGCGACGCTGCCTCCGTGCGAGGTCGCGATCGACTGCACGATCGCCAGCCCGAGACCGAAAGAGCCGCCGCGGTCCCCCTCGCCGCGGACGAAGCGCTCGAACAGGGTCTCGGCCAGCTCGGGGGGGATGCCGGGGCCTTCGTCTTCGACGACCAGCTCCGCCAGGCCGGCGGGGGTGGTGCTGGTGCCGACCCGGATCTCGGTGCCCGCGGGGGTGTAGCGGATCGCGTTCTCGATCAGGTTGACGCTGACGCGGTGGAGCTCGTCGCGAACCCCCTGCACGGGCGCCGTCTTGGCGTCGATCACGATCTCGTGACCGTCCGAGAGCGCTCCGAGCTCGCCCGCGGCCTCGACCACGATGCGGGCCAGGTCGCAGCGCTCGCGGACCGTGGGCTTGGCGGCGTCGTTGCGCGCCAGCAACAGCAGGTCGGCCACCAGCCTGCGCATCCGCCGCGAGGAGCGCAGGGCCGAGCTGGCGGCGTCGCCCTGGTCGCCGTCCAGCGTTTCCGCGAGCAGCTCGAGGTTGGCCAGCACGCTCGTCAACGGTGTACGCAGCTCGTGCGAGGCGTCGGCCACGAACTGACGCTGGCGCGCGAGCGTCGCCTCGGTCTCGTTGCGGGCGCTGTCCAGCTCGTGGAGCATCCCCTGCAGCGTGCGGGCGAGCTTGGCCACCTCGTCCTCGGCCAGGGGTTCGGGGATCTTGCGGGAGGGGTCTCGCGTGCGGGCGATCTCGGCCGCGCTGGAGGTCAGCTCGGCGATCGGCGCCATCGCGCGGCGCGCGATCGCGAGTCCCGCCAGCAGCGCGAGCGCGGTGCCTCCGAGCACGCCCAGCAGCAGGAACAGCTCGACCCTGCGCACGGTGGACTCCGTTTCGGAGACGTTGCGGGCGTACTGGACGAACACGTGCCCGCGCGGCACGCCGTCTACGCGGACCGGGGCGGCGCCGGCCAGCACGCGGTAGTTGTGCAGTGTCTTGGCGACCGCTTCCGGCTCTCCGAACCACGGCTCGTGGCTGGGGGATTCGGCGAGCACGCTGTGGTCGATGCCGAAGATGCGGATCGCGGCGTGTTCGGAGGCGGCGGTGAAGTAGCCCAGGCCGGGCGTGATCACGAGGTGCTCGTCGCCGCTCTGTGAGAACACGACCTCGATGTTCAGCGTCGTGCGCAGGCGTTCGGCTTTCTCGAGCACCTCGCGGTTGAAGTCCTGGCGGATGCGGTGGACCGTGAGCGAGCCGATCGCGATCGCGAACCCGCACAGGATCACGAACGTGAGCGCCGCCGAGACGCCCGCCAGGCGGACCCTGATGGGCTGGCGGTCAAAGGCACCGGACACGCGTGCGGCGAGACGCCGCGCCGGTGCGAAGCGTTCAGGCCCGGAGGACGTAGCCGGCTCCCCTGATCGTGTGCAACAGGCGCGGCTCGCCGCCGGACTCGAGCTTGCGCCGCAGGTTGGAGACGAACACCTCGATCGTGTTGGTCGTCGAGAAGGGGTCGTAGCCCCAGACCTCGTCGAGCAGGCGCTGGCGGGAGATCACGATGCGCTCGTTGCGCATCAGGTACTCGAGCAGCTCGAACTCGCGCTGGGTCAGCTCGATCGAACGCTCGCCACGTGAGACCTCGTGGGTATCGGCGTTGAGCATCAGGTCCCCGACCCGCAGCGGGGCCGAGCCACGGGGCGGACGGCGGCGCAGCAGCGCGCGCAGCCGGGCCAGCAGCTCCTGGCGCTCGAACGGCTTCACGAGGTAGTCGTCGGCGCCGGCGTCGAGGCCCTCCACGCGCGACTCGACGGCGTCGCGGGCGGTGAGGATCAGGATCGGGACGTCGTCGTCGGCGCGCAGCGAGCGGGCGACCTCGACGCCGTCGATCTGGGGCAGCCCGAGATCGAGGATCACCAGGTCGGGGGCGAACACGCGGCCCTGCTCGATCGCCTCGCGGCCATCGGGGGCGATACGCACCTCGTAGCCCTCCATGCGCAGGGACCGCTGGAGGGCCTGGGCGATGTCCTCGTCGTCCTCGACGACGAGGACACGGGGGCTGCGGGCAAAGTCGGTCATCGATCTTTATCTAAAGGCCTGGGTGTTAAGCGATGGTAAGCCTCGCAGGCAGGTTACGCGCGCGTGGCGTCGAAGTTGCGCTCGATGCCAGCGACCCGCCGGAGACCTTCCTCCGCCTCACGCAAGCGCCCCCGCAGCGCCCCCGCCCGGCGCCGCAAAGCTCCTGTGCGCCGTAAGCGGAACTCGATCGTCTCGGCCATCCGCGGGAGCGTCGCCCGCCTGCGGTCGCGCACGCCGCTGCTCGGCGAGCGGGGCAGAGAGGTGCTGGCGCTGGCGCTGCTCGCCTGCGGGCTGTACCTCGTGTTCGTCATCTACGGCGGCTGGGACGGCGGCCGCGTCGGCCACGGCCTCACGGTCGCGCTCGGCTGGATCCTGGGGCGGGCGCGCATCTTCGCGCCGCTGGCGCTGCTGGCCGCGGGCTGCGCGTTGCTGCTGGGGCCCGCCCTCGGCATGCAGCGGCCGCTGCGGGGCGGCGCGGTGTGCCTGTTCGCAGCCATCACGCTCGCGCTGGCGGCCGGCACGCTGGGGGTCAGCTCGGGCGCGGGTACCCACGCCCAGGCCTGGACCTCGGTCCACATGCAGACCCACGGAGGCGTCCTCGGCGAAGCCCTCTTCCGACTCGCAAGCCCGCTCGTGCGCGGCGTCGGTGTGGCGATCCTGGTCGTGTTCCTCGCGATCACCGGCACGATGTTGTTGACGGGGTCCTCGCTCGGGACCCTGCTGCGTGACCTCGGGCGCCTGGCCGCGACGGCGGGCGGCTTGTTGCGCCGGCGCCTGCTCGACGGCGAGCCGGCCGCCGGACAGGGTGGCCACGCCCCGGTGCTTGCGGCCCAGGGCGACTTTCCCGCGCCCGCCGCGCTCACCCGCGCCGGCGTGGACGCGGCCGTCGCCGACATCTGGGAGCAGGAGCCCGCGGTCGAGCCCGAGCCCCCCGCCGAGGTTCCCGCGCCGGCGGAGGAGCAGTTGCAGCTGGCCGCCGATCCCGAACAGGAGGGTGACGGAGAGCCCGAGCAGGACACCTCCGGGGCGACCTTCACGCCGGCATCGGAGGAGGGCGAGGGGCTGACCCCGCAGGGGCGCTTCCGGGGCTCGGTCACCGACGACCCCGAGTTCGTCTGGCAGCTGCCCGACGCGCGCACGCTGTTGACCCGCTCGGGAGCCGAGGCCGAACGTCCCGACACCACCGGGCAGGAGCGCACGGCGCGTGCCCTGGTGGAGGCGCTCGGGCACTTCGGCGTACAGGCGAAGGTGATCGGGACCGTCGCCGGACCCCACATCACGCGCTACGAGCTGCGGCTGGCGCCGGGCACCAAGGTTGGGGCGGTGGCGAAGCTGAAGGACGACCTCGCCTACGCGCTCGCCGCCACCGACATCCGCATCCTCGCCCCGATCCCGGGCAAGCAGGCGGTCGGCGTGGAGGTGCCCAACGCGCACCGCAAGATCGTGCGCCTCGGGGACGTCTTCGGGGAGCCCCCGCGGGACTCCTCGCCGCTGACGGTGTGGCTGGGCAAGGACGTGGCCGGCAAGGCGATCGGGGCCGACCTGGCGAAGATGCCCCACCTGCTGGTGGCGGGCACCACCGGAGCGGGCAAGTCGGGCGCCATCAACGCGATGCTCTGCAGCCTGCTGCTGCGGGCCACGCCGCACGAGCTGCGGCTCGTACTGGTGGACCCCAAGCAGGTGGAGCTCAACCACTACGAGTCGATCCCGCACCTGCTCACGCCGGTCATCACGAGCCCCCGGATGGCCGCCAACGCGCTCGCCAACCTGGTCAAGGAGATGGAGTCCCGCTACGGGATCATGTCGCTGTCGCGCACCCGCAGCCTGATCGAGCTCAACAAGGCCAGGGCCCGCCGCAGCGAAGCCCCGCTGCCCTACATCGTGTGCGTGATCGACGAGCTCGCGGACCTGATGATGGTCGCCCCCGCCGACGTGGAGGATTCGATCATCCGCCTGGCCCAGAAGGCGCGCGCCGTCGGGATCCACCTCGTGCTCGCGACCCAGAGCCCGCGCGTGGATGTGATCACCGGCATGATCAAGGCCAACGTCCCCTCCCGGATCGCCTTCGCGGTGTCCTCGCAGACCGACTCGCGCGTGATCCTCGACCAGAACGGCGCCGAGTCGCTGCTGGGACAGGGTGACATGCTCTTCAGCCCCGTCGGAAGCTCGCGCCTGCAGCGCATCCAGGGCGCCTACATCGACGAGCCCCAGATCGCCAAGCTGACAGAGCTGTGGCGCCGCCAGGGCGAGCCGGAGCTGCGCGAGGAGCTGCTGGAGGAGGTCGAGCCGCCCCCGGGGGAGGGACCCCGGGACGAGTTCGACCCCGACGAGGACCCGCTGCTGCGGGACGCGATCACGCTCGTGGCGGAGATGCAGACGGCCTCGACCTCGATGCTCCAGCGCCGCCTGCGGCTCGGCTACACGCGCGCGGGGCGGATGATCGACATGCTCGAGAAGCGCAAGGTGATCAGCGGCTATGAAGGTTCCAAGCCCCGGCAGGTGCTGATCACCGAGGCCGACCTGCCGCGTTTCCTGGCCGAGCTCGACGAGCCCGCCGCGACGCTCAGCGACTAGCCTCTCCCAGCGAGATGCCCGAAATCGGCGCCACGCTTCGCGAGGCACGCATGCGTGCGCGCATCGACGTCTCCGAGATCGAGGCCACGACCAAGATCCGCGCCAAGTACCTGCGCGCGCTGGAGAACGAAGAGTGGAGCCTGCTGCCCGGGCCCACGTTCGTGAAGAGCTTCCTGCGCACCTATGCCGAGGCGCTGGGCCTCGACGGCAAGGCGCTGGTGGAGGAATACCGGCGCTCCCAGGAGTACCAGGGCGACGGGCCCGGCGAGCCGATCGTGCCCAGCGGCGAACGGCGTCGCAGCCGCAGCCCCGCCAGTGGGCCCTCGCGGGGCTACGTCATCGCCGTCGGCTCGATCCTGGCGGTGATCGTGCTGCTGGTCGTGCTTCTCCTCGCCGGCTCGGGCTCGAAATCGAAACACAGCGCCTCCACCCACACCTCCACCGGCGGGCACGCCCGCACCCAGGGCTCCACCGGTGCCTCCAGCGGCAGCCGTCCGCGCGACGTGGCGCTGTCGCTGCACGCCAATTCGGTCGTGTACGTGTGCCTGCTCGGTGACGGCGGGCGCAAGCTGATCCCGGGCCTGGAGCTACAGGCCGGGTCCAGCACCCCGACCTACCATGCAAGGCGCTTTGAGGTCACGCTGGGGAACAGCGACGTCACGATGGTGATCGACGGTCGCCCCCGCACCGTGCCGCCCTCCAGCGAAGCGATCGGCTACTCGATCACGAGGGCCCGGGGGCGCCACACGCTGCCGGCCGGAAGCCAGCCGACGTGTCAGTGAACGGCGGCCCGGGAGCCCGGGCCGGGATCGTGGTGACCGGGACCGAGGTCCTGACCGGCCGCGTCAGCGATCGCAATGGCCCCTGGCTGGCCGAGCGGCTGCGGGAGCTGGGGGTGCAGCTGGCCTACACGACGATCGTGGGCGATCGCCCCGAGGACATGCACGAGGCGCTCACCTTCATGGCCGCCCGGGGGCTGGACCTGGTCGTCACCAGCGGCGGGCTCGGTCCGACGGCGGACGACCTCACGGCCGAGGTCGTGGGGCGCTTCCAGGGCCGCGCGATGAAGCTCGACCCGGTGGTCGAGGACCGCATCGCCGAGATCCTGCGCCCGCTGGCCAAGCGCTTCCCGAACGTGGACATGGAGGCCGTGCGGGAGGGCAACCGCAAACAGGCGACGGTCCCCGAGGGCGCCACCGTGCTGGACCCGGTCGGGACCGCCCCGGGGCTGGTGGTGCCCCCGCCGGCCGGGCGCGAGCGCCCCACGGTGGTCGTGCTGCCCGGCCCGCCACGGGAGCTGCAGCCGATGTGGGGCGCGGCCGTGGCCAGCGAGGCGATGAAAGCCGCGCTGGCGGGGGCGCGCCCGGTCGAGCAGCGGATGCTGCGGCTGTTCGGGATCCCCGAGTCGGAGATCGCCGAGACCCTGCGGGTGGCCGAACGCGAGGGCGTCGAGCTCGAGCGCCTGGAGGTGACGACCTGCCTGAAACGTGGCGAGGTCGAGGTGGTGAGCGTCTTCGACCCGTCCGCCGTGCACGTGTACGAGCGCTTCGAGGAGGTCGTGGCCCGCCGCCACCCGGACACCCTGTACTCCACCGACGGACGCTGGGTGGACCAGCAGGTGGCCGACCTGCTGCGTGCCGGTGGCACGGGCGGAGGTCCCCCGCAGACGGTGGCCACGGCCGAGTCGTGCACCGGCGGGCTGCTGGCCGCCCGCCTGACCGAGCTGCCCGGCTCCTCGGACTACTTCAAGGGGGCGATCGTGGCCTACGACAACGACGTCAAGGTGCGCGCGGCGGGCGTCGACCCTGCCCTGATCGAGGCCCACGGCGCGGTCTCCTCTGAGGTCGCCGTGGCGCTTGCGGAGGGAGCCTGCGAGCGGCTCGGCGCCGACCTCGGCGTCGGCGTCACCGGGGTCGCCGGCCCGGGAGGGGGAACCGAGGAGAAGCCCGTCGGGCTGGTGTGGCTGAGCGTTGCGCGGGCCGCCGGCGGCGGTGGCGAGGGGCCCGCCGCGGGCGGCGGGCAGCTGACCCGCAAGGTCGAACTGCCGGGCGCCCGGGTCGACGTGCGCGACCGGGCCACGACGGTCGCGATGCACCTGCTGCGGCGGGTGTTGGAAGGGGAGGTCGCGGGCTGAGGATGAGCGGGGGCGGGCACGCCACCGCGCGGCTGTTCCTGGCCGTAGACCCCCCGGAGCAGGTCTGCCTGGAGCTCGCCGGCTGGGCCCGGACGGTGGCCGCGGCGGCACGCCGCGGTGGCCCGGAGCTGCGCGTGCTGCCCGCCGAGAACCTGCACATCACGCTGTGCTTCCTCGGCGGCAGGCCGGTGGGGGAGATCGACGCGCTCGCCGCGGTGCCCTTCGCGAGCGAGACCGAGGTGGGGGAGCTGTCGGTGGGGGCCCCGCTGTGGCTGCCCCCGCGGCGCCCGCGCAACCTCACAGTGGAGATCCACGACGACCCCGACGGGGGTCTCGAACGACTGCAGCGGGAGCTGGTGGCGGAGCTGGGCAGGGTGGTGTCGTGGGAGCCGGAGCGGCGGCGCTTCCGGGCCCACCTGACGGTCGCACGAGTGCGCGGAAGGGAGCCCCTGCTCGGCCTGCCGGAGGGGCCCGATGTCCTGCCGGCGACCCCCTTCCTGCGCTTCCAGCCGCAGGCCCTGACCCTGTATCGCTCGTGGCTGGCACCCAGCGGGGCCCGCTACGAGGCGCTCGGCACGCGGGTGCTGGGGCGCCTCTACTGACCGGCCGGGCGCCCTCGTACGCCCGTCCAAATCCGTCCTCCCAAGCTCGGGCCGGAGCCAAAATGCGCAGATTCAGGGAGCAGCGTGCGCCCGCCCAAAAGCGCATGCGGTCCGCCATTCATCCCCTGAGCCCGGGAGGCAAGGATGCTCGTGCAAGGGATCACCGCGCACCTGCGCAGCCGCAGAGCCGTCCGTCGTTCCCTCGCCACAGCCGCGGCCTGCACGGCCTGTGCCTTCGCGCCCGCCGCCGCGAAGGCAGCGGATCCGGCCGCGAACATCCCACTCGGGTCGATGCCGGCCGGCTGCTCGCACGAAAGCTCCACCGAATGCCAGCAGTGGCTGCTCACGAGGCTGAACGCGGCCCGGGCGACCCTGGCGCTGCCCGCCTACCCGCTGCCGGGCGACTTCCTCGGCCTGTCGGCTGACAGGCAGATCTTCATCCTCACGGACCTCGACCGCAGCGCCTACGGGTACACGCCGATCTCGGGGTTGAACGCGGCCCTGGACGAAGCGGCGGCGGAAGGCGTGCGCAACGGAACCGACCCGCGACCGCCGTCCGCCGAATCGCCCTGGCGCGGCTTCGGGTCCGACTGGGCGAGCACCGGACCGTTGCTGGCGTACTACCTGTGGATGTACGACGACGGCTATCCCGGTCCCAACCTCGACTGCGCCAGCGCCGGCGCCAGTGGCTGCTGGGGCCACCGTCACGTGATCCTCGGCGAAGGGCTGTCGCTGCCCCAGCCCGAGGTGCTGGGAGTCGCCACCAACCAGGGCGGGGGCGGTCGGGGCGGGACGGCACTGATCGTGAGCTCCCATTCCGGTGCCTCCACCTACTACACGTGGGCCCAGGCCGAGAGCGAAGGGGCCGGGAGCGGGACGGGTGGAAAAGAAGAAACGTCGCCACCGCCGACGCCACCGCCGACCGGCGGGCAGGAAGAACCGGCGCCACCGCCGACGCCGCCTCCCGCGGGTGGGGGAGAAGAACCGCCACTTCCGTGGCCGTCGCCGATCGGCGGGGAAGAAGAACCACCGCCGACGCCCCCGCCGGCCAGGTGCAGCCGCATCGGGGGCGCGGCCAGGATGAGGCTTTCGGGGCTGAGCGGCCGCGTCTCGAACCAGCTCTCGACCTCGCTCTCGGGCAGGCAGTCGATGCGCATATCGATCGCCTACCCCCCGACGGGCATCGTGCGGCTGCGCGCACTGACGAGCGCGAGCTGCACGGTGACGAGCTCGGGACGCGAATTCCACGGTGTGGGGAGCGCCAAGGTGAACGGGGTGGGCGGCTTCACGGCCTCCTTCACGTTCCTCGTGGGTCCTGAGAAGTCGACCTTCAGCCTGCAGGTGACGAGGGGCTCCAAGCTGCACCTGCGCGTGTCGGGGATCCCCCTGCGGGGGTCGGGCGAGGTGATCTCCTAAGGCCCAATTTGCCGCTTGCTGGTGCCGCTTTTTGGGAGCAAATTCCGTCCGGGGGGAGCAATACATTGCCCGTTCCCAATGCGATCCGGAGGAGCACAGCTATGCCCGTGACTGAGCAGGAGAAGGCCGCCAAGGCGCGGGACGCCGCCCTCCAGGGCGCGCTCACGCAGATCGAGCGCGAGTTCGGCAAGGGGTCGGTCATGCGGATGGGTGACGAGGGCGCCCAGGTGCGCTGCGAAGCGATCCCCACCGGGGCGCTGTCGCTGGACCTCGCGCTCGGCATCGGCGGGGTCCCCCGCGGGCGCATCGTTGAGCTCTACGGCCCGGAGTCCTCGGGCAAGACGACGCTCATCTACCACGTGCTGGCCGAGGCCCAGAAGCTCGGCGGGGTGTGTGCCTTCATCGACGCCGAGCACGCGATGGACCCGCTGTACGCGAAGGAGATCGGCGTGGACATCGACGAGCTGCTCGTGTCCCAGCCGGACTACGGCGAGCAGGCGCTCGAGATCGCCGACATGCTCGTGCGCTCCGGGGCGGTGGACGTGGTCTCGATCGACTCGGTCGCGGCGCTCACCCCGCGGGTGGAGCTGGAGGGACAGATGGGCGACCAGACGGTGGGCGCCCAGGCGCGCATGATGTCCCAGGCGATGCGCAAGCTGGCGGGGAACCTCCACCGCACCAACACGCTCTGCATCCTCACCAACCAGATCCGGGAAAAGGTGGGCGTCATGTTCGGCTCGCCCGAGACCCAGCCCGGCGGGCGGGCACTGAAGTTCTATGCCTCCCAGCGGCTTGACATCCGGCGCATCGAGACGCTCAAGGACGGCACCGAGGCGGTCGGCAACCGGGTGCGGGTGAAGGTCGTCAAGAACAAGATGGCGGCCCCCTTCCGCCAGGCCGAGTTCGACATCGAGTTCGGCAGGGGCATCTCCTCCTCGGGGTGCCTGATCGACCTCGGCCTGGAGCACAACATCGTCTCCAAGTCCGGGTCGTTCTTCTCCTACGGCAGCGACCGCCTCGGACAGGGACGGGGCAACGCCAAGGCCCACCTGGACGAGAACCCCGAGCTGGCGAAGGAGATCGAAGGCAAGGTCTACGCCGCCCTGGGCTTGGACAAGAACGTCGTGACCACGCTCGAGCGCGACAAGGACGAGGCCGCACCCCCGATCATCAGCGAACCCGCGGTCGCGGCGGCGTAGCGCCGCGCCTCAGCTCGCCTGGGACGAGCTCGGGCGGTAGGCGGTTGCGCTCGCCCGTGCGGCGCGCAGAACCAGGTCGTAGTGGGGCGCGAGCTTCACCCCCAGGACCAGCGCCAGCACCGTGGTCCCCAGCCACGGCCGCAGGTGTGGCCGAATCCTGGCGATGCTCCCGTCGGGGCCGAGTTCGAAGATCATCGCGTCGTCGACCTGCAGCCCGGCCACGCGGGAGGACCCGACGACGTAGGCGCGGGACCCGTTCCAGGCCGGCGGGTCCCAGTGCAGGCCCCGCAGGCTCGAGTAGATCGCGCCCAGGAGCACGCTCAGGTCCTCGCGGCCGCGGATCACGAGGTGGGCGGACAGGGGAGAGACGAGCTCAGCGTCGGGAGCCAGCGTCGCCACCATGCCCTCGAGGTCGTTCGCGGCCGACGCGGCGCAGTAGCGCGTGACGGCGTCGGTTTGGCTGGGGGACTCGACCGTGCTCATGGGGCCGTACCGAGATCCTACGCTGGAACGATGAATGTTCTCTTCGTAGCCAGCATCGCGGTGATCACTGCCGACCCGCCGCAGGCGCACAAGCTGTACATCGAGGCTCTCGGCCTCCCGCTGGAGGGCGAGGGCGAGGGCTACTACTCCAGCGCAAACGTCGCGGGCGCCAACCACTTCGGCGTGTGGCCGCTGTCGCAGGCGGCAGAGGCCTGCTTCGGAACGCCCCGATGGCCGGACCACCTGGCCGTGCCCCAGGCCTCGATCGAGTTCGAGGTCGAGGGACCGGAGGCGGTGGCAGCGGCGAGCAAGGAGCTCGAGGACGCGGGCTACGAGCTGTTGCACCCGCCCCGCACCGAGCCGTGGGGGCAGATGGTGAGCCGGCTGCTCACCGAGGACGGCCTGATCGTGGGGATCTCCTACGCGGCGGCGTTCCACGAGGCGCCTCCGGGCTGAGCTCGTTCGCATCCGGGCGACGCCCTCTACCCTGTCGCTGACATGGCCAGCACGTTCCACGTGACCACCTTCGGGTGCCAGATGAACGAGCACGACTCCGAGCGCATGAAGGGGATGCTCCAGACGCTCGGCTACACCGAGACGGCCGAGCGCCAGGACGCCGACCTGATCCTGTTCAACACCTGCTCGATCAGGGAGTCCGCCGACAGGCGCTTCATCGCCCACCTCGGGGAGGCGAAGCGGCTCAAGCGCGAAGCGCCGCACAAGCTCGTCGGAGTCGGGGGCTGCTGGGCGCAGTCGGTCAAGGAGGAGGTGTTCGAGCGCTTCCCCTTCGTGGACGTGGCCTTCGGACCGGGGCAGGTCCACCGGCTGGCCGAGTTCCTCACCAGCGACTCGCTCACCGCGCAGGGCTACTTCGAGTTCGAGGGCTTCACCGGGCATCTGCCGGCCAAACGTGAGCGCCCCTACCAGGGCTGGCTGCAGATCAGCGTTGGCTGCAACTGCGTGTGCTCCTACTGCATCGTTCCGTCCACCCGCGGGCGGGAGGTCAGCCGCCCGCATGGAGGAGCTCGTGGCCGACGTGCGCGAGATGGCCGAGGACGGCGTGATCGAGGTCACCCTGCTCGGCCAGAACGTCAACTCCTACGGCCGCGACCTGCCGGGGAGGCGGAGCTTCGCGGAGCTGCTGGGGGCGATCGACGGGATCGACGGGATCGAGCGGATCCGCTACACGAGCCCTCACCCGAAGGACATGCGCGAGGACGTGATCCGCGCCCACGCGGAGCTGCCGAGCGTGTGCGAGCACATCCACCTGCCGCTGCAGTCCGGCTCCAGCCGCATCCTGAAGGCGATGCGGCGGACCTATGACCGCAGCCGCTATCTCGACCGCGTGGCGCTGATCCGCGAGCACCTTCCGGACACGGCGCTCAGCACCGACATCATCGTGGGCTTCCCGGGCGAGACCGAGGAGGACTTCCGGGAGACGCTCGAGGCCGTGCAGGAGGTGGGCTTCGACAGCGCCTTCACATTCCTGTTCTCCGCCCGCCGCGGGACAGCCGCGGCGGAGATCACCGAGGGACTCGTCCCGCACCCGGTCAAGGTGGAGCGCATGGAGCGGCTCGTGGAGGTCGTCCAGCGCAGGGCGCACGAGCGCGCCCAGCGGTTCGTGGGGCGCACGCTGGAGGTGCTCGTCGAAGGTCCCTCGCGCACCGACCCCGAGAGGGTCCGGGGCCGCACCCGCCACAACAAGGTCGTCAACTTCGGCGGCCTCGCCGCAGCGGGGGAGCTCGCCGCCGTGGAGATCCACTCCGCCACCAGCCAGACGCTCGCGGGCGAGGAGTCGCTCGCCGCCCGGGCGAGCAGATGAAGATCCGCGCAGCGGTCCTCGAGCAGTTCGGCAGCCCGCTGACGGTGGGGGAGGTGGAGCTCGCCGAGCCGGGGCCGCGCGAGGTGCTCGTCCGGCTCGTGGCCTGCGGCGTGTGCCACACCGACATGTACACGGCCTCGGGAGCGGACCCCTCCGGCTACGCTCCCACGGTCCTCGGCCACGAGGGCGCGGGCGTGGTCGAGCGCTGCGGCTCGGAGGTCACGCTCCTCTCCGAGGGCGACCACGTCGTGACGCTGTTCTCCCCCCAGTGCGGGGAGTGCATCCACTGCGCCAGCCCGCTCACGAACCTCTGCCTCGCGATCCGCGAGCAGCAGAACCTCGGCTACCTCCCCGACGGCACCACCCGGCTCTCGCGTGACGGCGAGCCGCTGCGTCACTTCATGGGCACCTCCACCTTCGCCGAGTACACCGTGATGCCGGAGATAGCCCTCGCGAAGATCGACCCCGAGGCGCCCCTGGACGGGGCATGCCTGTTCGCGTGTGGCCTCTCGACGGGTCTCGGCGCGGCGATGAAGACGGCCGCCGTGAAGCCCGGCTCAACGTGCGTGGTGTTCGGGGCCGGCATGGTGGGTCTCGGGGCCGTCGCCGGAGCAAGGCTCCAGGGGGCCGAGCGGATCGTCTGCGTGGACCTGTCTCCCGAGCGGCTCGAGCTCGCTCGCGGCCAGGGCGCCACGGACCTGCTCGCGGGCGGCGATGACTCGGTGCAGGCGATCCTCGAGATGACCGACGGCTTCGGCGCCGACTACACCTTCGAGGCGACGGGGAACGTGAAGGTGATGCGCCAGGCCGTGGAAGCCGCCCGCATGGGATGGGGCCTGTGCACGGTCTGCGGGGTGGCCGGCAAGGGCGAGACGCTCGACGTGGTGCCGCGCTTCCTGATCACCGGCAGGCGCGTGTGTGGCTCCTCCTTCGGCGGCCTGAAGGGTAGGGAGGACGTCCCCGCGCTCGTACGCCGCTATCTCGACGGAGACATCGACGTCGACCCCTTCATCTCCCACCGCATCACCCTCGAGGACGTCAACCGGGGATTCGAGCTGATGGAGGCCCAGGACGGCATCCGCAGCGTGATCGAGTTCTGATCCATCCGCGCCGGGCGCGGGTGACGGGTTGGGGGCCACCGGGCGGCGGCCCCCAACCCTCAGGGATGTGCTGCCCCTGCTAGGCGACCTTCATCTCGAATTTCACCGAGACCGTCTGCTTGGCCTTGGCCTTGCCGACCGTCAC
Organism: uncultured Solirubrobacteraceae bacterium; assembly: GCA_963846255.1. Taxonomy (GTDB): domain Bacteria; phylum Actinomycetota; class Thermoleophilia; order Solirubrobacterales; family Solirubrobacteraceae; genus Palsa-744. Next base: position 736,841 of record CAWJVE010000002.1, on the reverse strand, counting down.
CGTGGCCTCGCCCTTATAGATGCCCTCTGGCGCCTTCACGCTCAGCTTGCCGGAGATCACCCCGGTCTTGGGGGCGAGCTTGAGGTGCTCCGCACCGGCCGAGACGGCTACGACCCCACTCAGCCCTGGCACCGGCACCGGTTTCGCGCTGCACGGTTCGTGGTCTTCGTTGCACTGTTCGGGGCCGCTGATGGTGCCGTCACCCAGCTGGCCGTGTTCGTTGGCGCCCCAGGCCATGACTGTGCCATCGCCGAGCAGGGCCAGGCTGTGCGAGCCGCCGGCCGAGATGGCCACGACATCGCTCAGCCCCGTCACCGACACCGGTGTCTCGCTGCAGGCGCTGCCCTGCGCGCAGATTTCAGGGCCGAGGCTGTCGCCGTTGCCCAGCTGTCCAAGATCGCCGCGGCCCCATGCCATCACCGTCCCGCCTTCCATGAGAGCAAGGCTGAATCCGGAGCCCGCCGAGACGGTCGCCACGCCAGTGAGCCCGGATACCGCCTCCGGTACGGCGGACGCGACTTTCGTGCCGTCGCCCAGCTGGCCGAAGAAGTTTTCGCCCCAGGCCTCGACCGTACCCCCGCTGAGCGTGGCCAGGCTCCAGTTCTTGCCGGCCGAGATGCTCGTGATCCCACTCACCCCGGCCACCTCCACCGGTTTCTTGCTGCACCCTTCACCCGGGCACGTTTCCGGCCCGTTGGTTTCCTGACCAAGCTGGCCGAAGAAGTTGCTACCCCAGGCCGCTGCGCCCGTCGCGGCTGTCGCCGGCGCCGCGACGACCATGCAGATCAAGACCGCCGCCAGGAAGAGCTTCGCCGTTGCTGCGAGGGCGCGCCTCGGACCCGACGTCGCTCTCGGCGCTTTGGGAACCCTCCGCACCGCGGCATAGCTCCGCACCATGAGATCCCCACACATTGTGAAACCCCCTGTCTGGAGCGGGCAACACGAGCGCGCCCGCGAGTAGGTCGAACCTGCTACTCCCGCACCCGGGCGTGAGTGACGTGGAGCACAAAGTCACACGCTGGTCACACCGCTTCCGTCGTCGATCCATGCGAACATATGTTCGTGCGGTGGGACAACCTCACGATCGATGCCGAGGAGCAGCGCCGGCTGCCGGGATACCGCGATGCAGCCACGGTACGCCGCTTCGACGCACCCGAGGCGCTCGACATGCGCTTCTACGAGGTCCAGGCCAAATCGGTCCTGAACCGCGTGCCCGAGAAGTCGCGCATGCCGTTCCGGTGGTCGATCAACGTTTACCGAGGTTGCACCCATGCCTGCGTTTACTGCTTCGCCCGTCCCACCCACACGTACCTCGACTTCAACGCCGGCCGCGACTTCGAGCGGGAGATCGTCGTCAAGGTGAACGCACCCGAGGTATTGCGGGCTGAGCTTGCGCGGCCCAAGTGGAAACGCGAACACGTGGCGCTCGGTACGAACACGGACCCCTACCAGTGGGTCGAGAAGCGCTACCGGCTGATGGTGGGTATCTGGGAAGCGCTTCGGGATGCCAACAACCCGTGCTCGGTCCTGACGAAGTCACCGCTGCTGCTGCGCGACCTCGACCTGATGTTGGAAATCGCGGCCCGGACGAGCTTCAGCGCCTGCCTGTCGATCCCCACGCTCGACGAGAAGGCGTGGCGTGCAACCGAGCCGCACACACCGCACCCCAAGGCGCGGCTGGAGGCGGTCGCCGAGCTCAACCGCGCCGGAATCCCGACCGGGGTCCTGATCGCGCCGCTGATGCCGGGGATCAACGACTCCCCGCGACAGCTCGAGGCGCTGCTGGAGAAGTGTGAGGAAGCCGGAGCCACGAACATCAACGGCATCGCGCTGCACCTGCGGGGAGAGGTGCGCCAGGTGTTCATGAGCTGGCTGAAGGAGGGCCGGCCGGAGCTAGTTGAGCGTTACCGCGATTTGTACAAACGCGGCGCCTACGCGCCGGCGCAGGAGCGCGAGCGACTCTCGGAGTTGGTGCGACGTAAGGGCAAGAGCCGCGCCTTCAGGCTGACCGGACACGGGGCCGCCGACGACAGGCCGATCGAGGTCGCCCAGGAGGCCCTGCAGCCGACGCTCTTCTGAAGGTACGTTGATGCGATGATGCGTTAGCATCAAAATGTGAGAACTACGTTGAACCTCGACGACGATGTGGTGACCGCCGCTCGCGAGCTGGCTAACGGCGAGCACCGCTCGCTCGGCTCGGTTATCTCCGAGCTGGCACGGCGAGGCTTGACGCCCGCACGGGTGGAGGCTGATGATGGACTGCCTGTGATCCGGGTGCCGGCGGGCACGCCGCCGATCACCCCGGAGATGGTGCGGCGAGCGATCGACGAGGATTGAGCGCACTACGTTGTCGCTGCTCGACGTCAACGCGCTCATAGCGCTGGCGTGGGACTCACACGTCCACCACGCGAGGATGCGGACATGGTTCGAGGCCAACAGTCTTCACGGATGGGCGACCTGTCCGCTCACGGAGAGCGGTTTCGTGCGCGTCTCCTCCAACCCCAAAGTGCTGCCGGCCCCAATCGACATTGCCGCGGCCAAAGAGGTGCTGTCGGCGCTGCGGGCACATCCCGCCCATCAGTTCCTCATCGACGACGTCTCGTTGGGCGACAGCGACGTACCCCCAATCGCTGGCTACCGGCAGGTGACCGACGCGCACCTTCTGACGTTGGCGCGTCGCCGCGGTGTGCGCCTGGTCACCTTCGATTCGAGCATCGTCTCAATGGACGGCGGAGACGACATCGAGGTCCTGACGACGCTCTGACGCGAAGCCTCCCGACGCTCGCGTCAGCGTTTGTCGCGCAGCGCGAGGTCCATTTCCTGAGCAATCCGCCCGCCACCGGTCCGCCGGACCAGGGCCGCCGAGAGGTCGGGTGCCAGGTTGGCGACGCGCGCTCCGGCGCGTTGAGGGAAGGCCGCGACCTCGACCTCGCCCCGGTCGCGTTCGATCGTGGACACGACGGCGTCGGCCACGTCCTCCGGTGAGCGGGTCCCGACGCCCGGGGGCAGCTTGGCTCCGGAGTCGGCGAAGATCCCCGCCCCGTGGATGAAGCCGGGGAAGACGCAAGAGCTGCTCACCCCGGTCCCGTGAAGGTCCATGCGCATCGCGGCCGCGAATCCGCGCAGGCCGTACTTGGTGGCGTGGTAGAGAGGGTCGCCGGGCACGGTCGTCTTGCCGGCGATCGAGGAGATGAACACGAGCTGGCCGCGGTGGCGCTCGAGCATCCCCGGTAGCAGCGCGTGGCTCAGCACGATCGCCGAGCGCAGGTTGACGTCGAGCGTGCGGTCGACCTCCTCCGCCGAGAAGGTCTCGAGCCGGCCGGCCGCCGGGATCCCGGCGTTGGCCAACAGCACGTCCACCTCGCCCGCCTCAGACGCCAGGCGGGCGACCTCGGCGGCGGATGAGAGGTCGGCGGCGATCACCCGCGCGTTCAGCTCCTGCGCGAGCTGCTGCAGGAGGTCGACCCGTCGCGAGGTGAGCGTCAGCTGGGCGCCGCGCGAGGCCAGGCCCCGGGCGATGGCCTGCCCCAGGCCGCCGCTGGCACCCGTAAGCAGAACTCTCGAGCCCTCGATCTGCACAACCTGTGAGCCTAGAGAGATGCTCGTGATCGCGCTCTTCGGGCCGACGGGCGTCGGCAAGACCGCCGTCGCTGTGGCCCTCGCCCAGCTGCTGCGTGCCCAGGGGGAGGACCCGGTCGCGGTCTCCGCCGACGCCCTCCAAGTGTATGCGGGCCTGGAGACCTTGACGGGCGCCGCCTCGCCGGCCGAGCAGGCGCTGCTGGAACACCGGCTGCTGTCGCTGGTGCCCCTCGACGCCTCCTTCAGCGCCGGCCAGTACGCCGAGCTCGCGCATGCCGAGATCGACGATCTGCTCGCCGCCGGGCGCCGTCCGATCGTGGTCGGCGGTACCGGCCTCTATCTCCGCGCCGCACTGGCCGAGCTCGATCTGCGACCGCCTCCGCCGGAGGGGGTGCGCGAGCGCTGGCAGGCGGAGCTCGAGCGTCGCGGCCCGGGACCGCTGCACGCCCTGCTCGCCGAACGCGCGCCATGGGCGGCCGCGGAGATCGACCCCAACGACCGCCAGCGCATCGTGCGGGCGCTGGAGCTGCTCGACCTCGGGGAGCTCGAGCCGCCCGAGGGGCCATCGCAGCTGTGGAGCCGGGAGCTTCGACACCCGACCCTGTTGGTGGGCCTGACGATGGAGCGGGCGGAGCTGTATGAGGCCATCGACGAACGCGTCGAGCGGATGCTCGAACAGGGGGCGCGCGAGGAGGTCGTGCGCGCCAACGCGGCCGGAGCCTCGGAGACGGCGCGCAGGGCACTCGGCTTCCAGGAGCTGCTCGAAGGCGACGTCGAGAGGATGAAGCAGCGCACCCGCAACTACGCCAAGCGCCAGCTCACGTGGATGAGGAAGCTGCCCGACGTGCACCTGATCGACGTCGGCGGGCGCACGCCGGAGAGCGTCGCGCAGGAGATCCTCCGGTACGCAGACGGGGTGGAGGCGGCCCGGCGCTGAGCCGTCCGCCGGCGGCGGGGAGGCCAGGCCCGGGGCGCCGGCCCTCCATACACTGCTGCGGCAATGCGGTTCGAGAAGTGGCAGGCGCTGGGCAACGACTACCTGATCATCGAGCGCTCGGAGCTCCCGTTCGCGCTCAGCCCCGCTCGCGTGCGCCGGATCTGCGACGCCCACTTCGGCGTGGGCTCCGACGGGATCCTGCTGCTCTCCGAGCCGGGCGCGCCCGAGGACGTGGCTGACCTGCGGATCTTCAACCCCGACGGCTCTGAGGCCGAGCTGTCGGGCAACGGGGCCCGGGAGGCGATCCTGTACCTGCGCCACCGCGGCTGGACCGACGCCGACAGCTTCTCGATCGGCACCCCCGCCGGCAGGATCCGCCCGACGATCACCGGGCCGGACACGTGCTCGGTGGACATGGGGCTCGCGAGCCTCGCATCGTCGGACTTTCCCGGTGGACCGCCCGACGGGCGCGGACAGCTGAACGTGAACGGCCACGAGTGGGGCTTCCGCCACATCTCGATCGGCAACCCCCAATGCTCGATCCGGGTCGGCTCCGAGGAGGAGCTGCAGGCGCTCGACCTCGGCGCCGTCGGACCGCCGATCTGCAACGACCCTCGCTTCCCCAACCGCACCAACGTGTCCTGGTACGTCGAGCTGGCGGGCGCCGCGACGCCGGACCCGGCGGCCCGCATCAGAGCCCGGATCTTCGAGCGCGGGGTGGGGGAGACGCTGTCCTCGGGGACGGGGGCGAGCGGCGCCGCCGTCGCCTACGCCGAGGATCAGCAGCCGCGGCCGGAGACCGCGACGGTGGTCGTCTCACTCGACGGGGGAGAGCTCCGGGTCGAGGTGGGCGAGGATCTGCAGGTGACTTTGACCGGCTGGGCGCGACCCGTGTTCACGGGTCACCTCAGCGAAGACCTGGAAAGGGAGTTGCATGAAACCGAGTAAGCGCCTGGAGCGCATCCCGCCGTACGCGTTCGCCCAGCTCGAGCGCAAGATCGCCGCCAAGCGCGAGGCGGGGGTGGACGTCATCAGCCTCGGCATCGGCGACCCGGACCGGCCCACGCCGGCCCTGATCGTGGAGGCGATGCAGGAGGCGGTCAGCGAGCCGGAAACCCACCGGTACCCGAGCAACCGCGGACGCGAGGACTTCAGGGAAGCGGTCCGCGACTTCTACGATCGGCGCTTCGACGTGGAGCTCGACCCCGAGCGGGAGATCATCCCCGGGATCGGCGCCAAGGAGGCGATCTTCAACCTCAACCTCGCCTTCCTGGACCCCGGCGACTATGCCCTGGCGGCCGACCCCGGCTACCCGGTCTACACGGGTGGTCCGTGGCTGGCCGGCGCCGAGCCGGTGCTGATGGCGCTCGAGCCCGAGCTCGGGTTCGTGCCCGACCTCGACCGCATCGACGCCGATGTCGCCAAGCGGGCCAAGCTGATGTACCTCAACTACCCCAACAACCCGACCGGCGCCGTCGTGCCCGAGAACTTCTTCGACCGGGTTGTCGAGTTCGCCTGGGAGCACGACATCCTCGTGGTCCACGACAACGCCTACTCGGAGATCACCTTCGACGGCTACCGCGCGCCCTCATTCCTGGCCACCAAAGGGGCCAAGGAGGTGGGGATCGAGGTGTTCTCGCTGTCCAAGGGTTACAACATGACCGGCTGGCGCTGCGCGGTGGTGGTCGGCAACGCGGAGGCGCTGGACACCTACTGGCGGCTGAAGACGAACATCGACTCCGGCCTGTTCGAGGCCGTCCAGCTGGCGGGCGTCGCCGCGCTCTCGCCGGAGGCCGACGCCGAGGTGGCCTCGATGAACACGCTCTACAAGCGCCGCCGTGACCAGGTCTGTCACGCGCTCCAGGAGATCGGCGTCGAGGTCGAGCCCCCGAAATCGACGATCTACGTGTGGGCGCCGGTGCCGGCCGGCTACGAGAGCTCGGAGGCCTACTGCGAGTACGTCCTCGAGCAGGCCGGCGTGGTGCTCTCGCCGGGTGCCATCTATGGGCCGGCGGGGGAGGGGTGGTTCCGCATCTCCTTGACCACTCCCGACGAGCGCCTGCTCGAGGCGGTGCAGCGGCTCGGCACACTGGCGAAGTAGCCGGGAGGAGGTCCTAGACTTGTTGGTGGATGGAATCCACACACAACGGTCGCGCTGATGGGGACGCGACGCCTGTGCGGGGAGAGCGCAATGGAGCCCAGCCCACGCAGCGTGCTCGCCAGCGGGCCTTCTGCATCGCCGCGGCACCGAACGCCGACACGGACCTGAGCGAGCTCGCCGAGCTGCTGCGGACGGCCGGTGTGGCCGTCGTGGGGGAGGTCGTGCAGCGTCGCGAGCGCCCGCACCCCGACACCTACCTCGGCGGCGGCAAGCTGGCCGAAGCGCGTGAGCAGGCGCGCGAGTGCGGGGCCAACCTGATCGCCTGCGACGACGAGCTGACCGCACGTCAGGAGCGCAACCTGGAGCAGGCGGTCGGGATGCCGGTCGTGGACCGCACGACGGTGATCCTCGACATCTTCGCCTCCCACGCCGGCACCGCCGAGGGCAAGCTGCAGGTGGAGCTGGCCCAGCTGGAATACAACCTCGCCCGCATGAGGGGCCTGTGGAGCCACCTCGAGCGGCTCGGGGGCGGGATCGGGACGAGGGGCCCGGGGGAGACCCAGATCGAGACCGACCGGCGCCTGGCCCGAGACCGCATCGCAGCCCTGCGCCGGCGCCTGGAGCACGTCAAGGGCACCCGCGCCGTGCAGCGCGCCGAGCGCGAGCGGGCCGCCCTGCCCACGGTCGCCCTGGTCGGTTACACCAACGCCGGCAAGTCCACGCTGCTGAACGCGCTCACGGGCGCCGAGGTGAGCGTCCGCGACCGCCTCTTCCACACGCTCGACCCGACCACGCGCACGCTGCGGCTGTCGGGGCGTCCGTACCTGCTGACCGACACGGTCGGCTTCATCAGCAAGCTGCCCCACCAGCTGATCGACGCGTTCGCGGCCACGCTCGAGGAAACGCGCCGGGCCCAACTGCTGCTGCACGTCGTGGACGCCTCCGCGTCACGCGAGCAGATCGAGATGATGACCCACTCGGTCGAGAGCACGCTGGAGGAGATCGGGGCCAACGACGGACCCTGCCTGCTGGTCCTCAACAAGGCCGACCTGCTCGACCCCGACGCCCGCGAGGACGTGCGCCTGCGCTACCCGAAGGCGGTGCTCGTCAGCGCCGAAACGGGAGAGGGGCTGCAGGAGCTGGGCGCCCGCATCGAGACCGAACTGGCGCACACGCTGCGCCCGGTGGAGCTGTTGGTGCCCTACACCGACGGCGCCAGCCTCGCCGAGCTGCACGAAGTCGCCGGCGAAATCGCCCGCGAGGACACGCCCGAGGGCGTGCACGTGCGAGCCCTGGTGCCGGCCCAGCTGGCCGACCGGCTGGCCCGCTTCGCGGTCGCCTAGCGGTCGTCGCCGCTGCCGGAGAGGACGCCACGCTGCTGGCGCGAGCGCAGCTTGTCAAGGTTCGCCTGTGCGACCTCGTCGAGGTCGAGTTCGAGCTCGGTGGCGAGCTGGGCCAGATACCAGAGCACGTCACCGAGCTCCTTGGAGAGGGCGGCGCGCCGCTCCGGCGTCAGCTCGCCGCCGTCGTCGCGGATCGACTTCTTGATCTGCTCGGCCACCTCGCCCGCCTCCCCGGCCAGGCCGAGGGTCGGGTAGGAGAGGCCCGCCTCGCGCGGGTACACGGCGGTACGCCTCGAGAGCGACTGGTATTCCGACAGCTCCACGGCCGCCGATCATAGGCGCGGCCCCGGCCCGCACCGGCGGGGCCGGCCCCGGAAGGGGCCCAGTTTGCGGCAGATGGCGCCCCGTGACGCCGAGCGGGACGCTCAGAGGCCGGCCGCCCGGCGGGCGCTGAGGTGGGTTGCGTCCTCGAGGTCATCCTGCAGCGCTGCCAGCCCGGCGGGCTCGATCCCGAGGGCGCGCTCGATCAGCCAGTCGGCGAACCAGGCGTTCTTGGGCAGCAGCGGGCCGTGCAGGTAGGTGCCGATGGTGTTGCCGGCGATCGCCCCCTCCAGGCCCGAGCCGCCGTCGTTGCCGTGACCGCGAAGGACGCGGCCGAGGGCCTGCTGACCGGGGCCCAGCCGGGTGTGCCCGGCGTGGTTCTCAAAGCCGGCCAGGACGCGCCCGGCTCCGGAGCCCGCCTCGCCCGGGAGGGCGACCTCGATCGCGACGTTGCCGATCAGGCGCGGCTGGTCGCTGCGCACCGTGCGCACGTCGAGCAGGGAGACGCCCCCGATCTCCTCGGAGCCGAGCGTGTAGGAGTGCCCGAGCAGCTGGTAGCCGCCGCACACGCCGAGGATCACTGCCCCGCGAGCGGCGGCGGCGTGAAGGCCCGCGCGCTTGTTGGCGAGCAGGTCGGCGGCGCACAGTTCCTGGTCGCGGTCCTGGCCGCCGCCGATGTAGAAGAGGTCGTGGCGCCCGCCGTCGAGCTCCTCGCCGAGGCCGCTGGCGTGCAGCTCGAAGCCGATCCCTCGCCAGCGGCAGCGTCGCTCGAGCACCAGCAGGTTGCCGCGGTCGGCGTAGATGTTCATCAGGTCGGGGTACAGGGCGCAGACCCGCAGCAGCGGCTGTCCGCCGGTGGTGGCCGGGTGGTTGGGTGCGCCGGGCTCAGACACCGAGGATCACCACCGTGCTGGCCGTGTGCAGCTCCGTGGGGGCCACGCTGCGGACCTCCAGCGCCCGCAGTCCGACCCGGCGAGCCTCCCGCTGCAGACGCTCGGGGGTGAGGCGGTCGAGCTCGATCACCTCGCGTTGGGGCCGCTCGCCGGCACGAGGTGCGCCGCCGGCCGGCTCCTCGGTGTCCTCGGTGTCCTCGATGCGGCGCTCGAGCTCGATCCGGATCCGTCGGGTTCCGATGGACACGCGCACCGGAGCGCTGCTGTAGAGGGCACCCCCCTGGCGGGCCAGCTCCGGCTCGAGCTGGAGGTGTTCGGAGCGGGCGTCGAACGGCTCGATGTCCTCGACCAGGGCACACGCGAGCACGCCCCCGTCACGCAGATGGGTGCGCACGGCGCGCAGGAGCGCCAGCCGGCCTGGGGGGCCACCCATCAGCTGCACCGTCTGCATCGGGACCAGGCAGAGGGCGAAGTCGCGGCGGCTCAGCCCGAAGGCGCGAGCGTCCGCGCCCACGGCGCTCACGCTGAGGTCTGCGGCACGCTCGCTGAGGGCCGCCAGCAGGTCGGGGTCGCGCTCCACGGCCGTGACGGCATGTCCGTGGCGAGCCAGGTCCAGGCTCACACGGCCGGTGCCGGCCCCGATCTCGAGGATCGGCTCGCCCCCGGGCGCGGTCCGGTCGGCCAGCTCGCGCCACAGCTCGAGGTCGGCGGTGTACTGGCCGCACTCGAGGTCGTGCCAGATCACCGCGGGGCGCGTCCGCGTCGCGGACCGGCCCGGCGAGGCCGCCCTCACCACGAGCTGCTCGCCTCGCCGCGCGCGACCAACAGCTCGCGCAGCGACAGCATCGCGGTGTAGGTGGGCAGCGCGTACAGGGGCGCGTCAGGGTCGGGCCGGCTGGTGGAGGCGCCGGCGAGGGCGGCAGGCAGGTCGGCCTCGACGTGGATCCGATCGGGATCGACGCCCGCGTACTTCATCCTCACCGCGAGGTCGGCAGCGCGGGTGCCGCTGCAGGTGACGCGCCGGATTCGCCCCGCGAGCAGCTCGAAGTCGGCGTCCCAGATCCAGGACACGTCGCGACCGTCGGCGATGTTGTCGTTGAGCACCCCCAGCAGGTCGTGCTGGCCGGGCTCGAGCGTCAGTGTGCGCAGCACCTCGTTCGCTCCGGCCGGGTTCTTGACGAGCAGGATCCGCAGCTCCCGCGGCTGGGTGAGGGTGGGCAGCCCGTTGCCCCGCGCAACCGGCGAGAGGGTGATGCTCTCGGCGCGCCCAAAGGCGGGCCGGACGTCCGCCAGGCCCGCCCCGACGGCCGCCACGGGCACGTCGAGGGCGCTCGCCAGGGCGGCGGCGGCGAGGGCGTTGTAGACGTTGTAGAGCCCCGGGAGCGCCAGCGCCACTCGAACCTCGCCGGCGGGGGATCGCAGCGTGAACTCCGAGCTCCTGACGCCGTGCAGGACGACCTCGCCGGCGGTCAGCGCCGGCGTCGGGCGCCGCTGGCCGCAGCTGTCGCAGTGGTAGTGGCCGAGGTGACCCAGGTACACGGAGTCGAACACGTACGGGGCGCCGCAGCGTCGGCAGTGCTTCGCGTCGGCGGCGTGGGACATGCCGGCCATCGTCAGCGTGTCGTCCTCGACGCCGAAGTACAGCGTCTGCGGATGATCACGGCCGAGGTCGGCCACGAGCGGGTCGTCGGCGTTCAGGACCGGGCAGGTGTGGCGGGCCCCGAGCACCTCCTCCCAGCTCGCCGCGATCCGCTCGAGCTCGCCGTAGCGGTCCAGCTGATCGCGGAACAGGTTGGAGAGCAGGACGGCGCGCGGCGCGAGCTCGTCGGCGACCGCCGCCAGCCACAGCTCGTCGACCTCGAACAGGCCGAGCTCGCCGGCGATCCCGCCCCGTGATCCGGCGGCGCCGAGCAGGGCGGTGGCGACGCCCCCGGCCATGTTCGCGCCGGCCTGGTTGTGGACCAGCGCCACGCCGGCGCGGCGCAGGATCGCGGCGGTCATCGTGGCGGTCGTGGTCTTGCCGTTGGTGGCCGAGATCAGAGCGCTGCCGCGCGCCAGCCGGCTTCCGAGCGTGCGGATGGCGTCGGGCTGCAGACGCATCAGGACCCTCCCCGGAGCACTCGTGGCGCCACCGCCCCGCCAGCGCGAGACCGCCCCCACGGTTCTCGCGAGGGCCAGCTTGGCGTCGAGGGCGGCGGCCATCAGCCGCTCTCCGGATCGCCCTGCTCGCCGGCTGGGAGCGGCTGGGCGAAGGCGGGATGCGGCCCACCCGCGGGGGGCACCAGCATCCGCACCGCCCCCTGCAACGCGCGAACCCGCACGGGGAGCCTGCCGATCGGGTCGCCGTCGGCATACATGTCGAACGAGCGGTCGCAGCTGATCGCCACCTCCCGGACGCGGAAGGTGCGTACGCCGGGGAGGTTCACGTGCTCGCCGCTGAAGACCTTCGGGATGATGCGCGTCAGGAAGGCGAGCTTGCTGACGCTTTCGAGCACAAGCACCTCGAGCATGCCGTCGTCCAGCAGCGCGGCGGGGGCGGCGCGCATGCCGCCGCCGTAGCACTGCGAGTTGGCCGCGCCCACGGTGTAGGCGCTGAAGATGACCTTCTCACCCGGCGGATCCAGCTCCAGCTCGAAGCGTGCCGGCTTCCACGCCACCAGAGCCCGCAGGGCTCCGTAGAGGTACACGAGGCCGCCCAGCCACGGGGGCGCTTCGTTGGCGATCCGGTTGGCGTCGCTGTCGAAGCCCACCGAGGCGATCCCGACGAACCCCCTGGGCTCGCCCGACCCCTCCGCGACCAGCCCGACGTCGATCGCCCGAGTGTGACCGGCGGAGATGACCGCGGCGGCCTCGTCGGCGTCATCGGGAATTCCCAGGACCCGGGCGAGGTCGTTGCCGCGCCCTCCGGGGATGATCCCCATGACCGCGCCGGGAAGGTCCTTCAGCGAGTCCGCGATCGCGCCGATCATGCCGTCGCCGCTGACCGCCGCGACCACCTCACCGGCCCCCACGGCCCGCCGGGCGAGCTCGCGGGCGTGCTCGAGGTCGCGGGTGTCGCTGCGCTCGACGCTGACCCCCAGCCGCCGCAGCGCCTGCTCGGCCGCGGGGGCGACGCTCGCCGCCCTGCCACCGCCGGCGGATGGGTTGACGATCAGGCGAACGGGAGCTGACACGTGCTGCTAGGAGCGTATTGGGCGTCTCGCCGCAGGGACCCGGGCGGCGTGGGGGCCAGTCCTCAGCCCGAGGCGGCGGCGGCCTTCGCGCGGCTGCGCCGCCTTCGCCCGACGGCGGCAAGGATCGCAATCGCCGCGATCACCACGAACAGGCCGAGGAGGACGGCCGGGGCCCAACCGATCCCACCGAACGCCAGCGCGACCAACTTCACGATGCCGGCGCCGATCGCAAGCAGCACGATCACGAGCACGATGATCAAGATGACGCCTCGAATGCGGGCGAGGATGCCGGCCGAGGCGGGGGGCACGAGCAGCCCCATGGCCCTGAGGGCGAACAGCTGGCGACTGCTCGGAGGCGCCTGGCCGAGGCGCTCGACGGCGGTCTTGAGATCCCCGGCACGACGTTCGGCGAGGGCCAGGGAGGCATCGGCCATGCGGCGGATCTGCATCCGCTCCTGCGGTCGCGCGGCGGCGATGGCGCGCTGAAAGTAGCCGCGGGCGGCGGTCGCGTCAAAGCGCTCGGAGGCCCGGGCCCCAAGGATGGCGAGTGCCGCCGCCTTGTATTTGGTCTCGGACTCGAGCTCCTCGTCCGAGCGCTGCTCGAGCGCCTGGATGGCGTCGATGCCGCCCCTCTGTTCGATGCGAACCTGGCGTTGTTTGGGTGCCATGGCGGCTCATTCTATGGTGCCGGGCGGAGCGCCCGGAGCGCCCCCGGCAGCCTGGCCTGCGAGCGGCTCGGACGTGTACGCCGGCGTGCAATCCGGCCCCCTGTGAGGCGCTATCCTCGGCGAGTGGCGCGCGTAACGGGGACCCGATCGACGCTCCTTGCCTGGGGGACCGTGCTGGTGCTCGCCCTCGGAGCCTCGAGCGTGGCCTTCGCCCCAGCCGCATCTGCCGCGTCCGTCGGCGGTAGCTCGCTGCAGGAACTCGCCGAAACACCCGAAGAAAGCACCACCACGACGAGCACCACGAGCACCACCGGCTCTACGGAAAGCAGCACCACCAACGACCAGAAAACGATCCTGATCGCGATCGTGGCGGCGGTGATTCTGCTCAGCGGAATCGCCTACGTGATCGCCCGGGACGCTCGCCGTGTCGCACCCGCGACCGACGCCGACCTCGCCGAAGGGCGTTCGGGAAACGACCCGGCTGTGACCCTGCGCAAGCGCCGCGCGAAAGCCAAGGCGGCGCGCCAGCAGCGCAAGCGAAACCGCTGAGCGCGCGTCAGCCGTGCGTGGGCACGGTGCGCCGCGGGGTGAAGCTGCGGCGGATGCGGGGCGGAGAGGCGGGCGTCGGCGAGCCGTGAGGGCCGCGGCGCGGAAGGTGGGGGAGGGGGCCCCGCGGATGCGGATTCAGCGGCCCGGCCGGCAGAACCCGCGAACCACCGTCGTCTTCGCCGGAGTCGGTGCCCTCCGGAGCCCTGATGGCGGCGTCGTCACGAAACGGGATCCAGAGCATCAACGCGGCGAGCGGCAGTTTGATGAGCGCCGCCAGCATCAGTATCCACAACCACACCGGCATCCCGATTGCGATGGTACTACTGGCTCGTGGCTACGCAAGTGCACCGGACGATGAACTCGCTTCACGCCGAGCTGGCGGACTGCCGGCTCTGCCCACGGCTGGTTCGCTGGCGCGAGCAGGTCGCCCATGAGCGGCGCGCGGCCTTCGCCGAGGAGACCTACTGGGGCCGGCCCGTCCCCGGCTTCGGGGACCCGCAGGCGAAGATTCTGCTGTTCGGCCTGGCGCCGGCCGCACACGGGGGCAACCGGACGGGGAGGATGTTCACGGGGGACCGTTCGGGGGACTTCCTGTTCGGCGCCCTCTGGAGATGCGGATACGCCAACCAGCCCGAGTCGGTGAGCCGAGATGACGGTCTGCGCCTGAGCGGCGTGTGGGTGACGGCGGCGGTCCGATGTGCTCCGCCGGCCAATCGGCCGACGCCAGAGGAGCGCGACAGGTGCCTGCCCTGGAGCGCCGCGGAACTGAGCCTGCTCGGAGGGGCACGGGTGGCGGTCTGCCTCGGGGCGTTCGCCTGGGACGCGGCGCTGCGACTGAACGCCGAGATCAGCGAGCCGCCCGCTCCGGTGGTACGGCCGCGGCCGAAGTTCGGCCACGGCGCCGAGCACGATGGCCGCCCGCTGCGCCTGATCGGCAGCTACCACCCCAGCCAGCAGAACACCTTCACCGGCAAGCTCACCCCCGAGATGCTCGACGACGTGTTGCGCCGGGCGGGGGAGTTAGCGAAGACCGGGTCGGGGTAGCATCCACCTGTAGGAGATGTTTCGATGCGGTATGCGCTGACAGCCATCCTGGCGTCCGCGGCGGCCCTGATCGCCGTGGGGATGCTGGGGGTGGCATCGGCCGAAGCCCCGACGGAGACCCCGGTCCGGACCGTCGGCGTGGAAGGCGTCGGCACGGCCCCGGTCGCCCAGGAAGCCGATGCCGCGGCGGCCAATACGGCCTACCGGCAGGCGATGGCGTCCGCGATCAACGACGGCCAGGAAAAGGCCCAGTTCCTGGCCGGCCACGTGGGCGGCACGCTTGGAGCCGTCCAGAGCGTGATCGAAGAGAACGGCGGGGTCGAATGTGAAGCCGAAGGCAACGAAGAATACGTGCGCTACCTGGGCGTGGAGCCCGACTTCGGCAGCGGACGTGACAACCGTGTCGTGGCCCCCGAGGCCGCCGCGAAGTCCGCCCCGGGCGTGGTGAAACCCGGCAACGCCAAAGGCCACAAGCACAAGAAGAAAAAGAAGAAGGCCAAGAAGGCGAGCGTCGTCAGCTGCACCGTCACCGCGGGCGTGGCGCTCAACTACCAGCTGAACTGAACCACCGGCGGGCATGAACGGCGGCTGTCGCGTCGCCGCCCCGGCGGGCTCTAGGGTGGTCGCGTGCCCTACGCCTCCGCCGACGCCCGCCGTGAGCTACTCGCGGAGGTGGAGCGGGCCGCCGACCACCTGTCGGTGGCGCTGGCGGATCTCAGCGAGGCCTTCGAGCTGCTCGACGACAGCAGCGGCGAGCGTCTCGAGGATGAGCTGTTCGGGCCGGTACAGGCGGCATACGGGCGCATCCGGCGTACCCACGGCGAGTTTGCCCGCCGCTACGAGCTCGATGACGGAGCCTTCGCGGCCGCGGCGCGAGGAGCGCCGGGACGGGGCGTCAAAGCCTTCCTGGACGCCGCCGCGAAGGAGGTGCAGGAAGCCGACACGACCCTCTCCACGCTTCAGGACTCGATGCTCCCGGTGGAGCTCGGCGATCCCGAGCTGCGCGCAGGCCTCGCGCAGGTCCGCGAGCTGATCGGGTCCTTCCAGGCGCGGGTGCGGGAGTTCGAGCGAACGCTCGGCCGCTGATCGACGCGGGTCAGCCGGGCGGGCCGGTCACTACTCGACAGCCTGGCCGTTGGCCGTGAGCGCGACCTCGATGTTGCCGCGGGTGGCGTTGGAGTAGGGACACACCTTGTGTGCCGCGGCGACGATCTCCTTGGCGGTTTCGATGTCGGGGACGGAGGGCAGGTTGACGTCCAGTCCGACTTCGAGCTTGAAGCCACCCTGGCCGTCGGGGAGCAACGAGACCGAGGACTCGATCGCGACGTCACCCACCTCGGCCTTCTTACGGCGGGCGACCACGCCGAGGGCGCCCTCGAAGCAGGCCGCATAGCCGACGGCGAAGAGCTCCTCGGGATTGGTGCCGCCACCCGGGCCGCCCATCTCGGCGGGAATCCGCAGATCGACCTCCAGTGCGCCGTCGCTGGTGCGTCCGTGACCGTCCATGCGGCCTCCGGTCACATGCGCCTTGGCCGTGTACAAAGTGTTCGCCATCTCTGATCCTCCCGGTCGCTGATCGAGCCTGATGCTAGCCGCGTCGGCTGGGCTGGGATCTCCGCCACCGGTCGAAGCGCCACGCCCGGGTGCGAGATACTCCGCGCAGATGCCCGACAGACCCACGACGCCGGACTGGTGGAGCGCTCAAACCCGGCCTCGGGCGGCGGGGTGACCTGCGCGTGAGCAGCTGGCTCGCGGGCCTACCGTCGGGGCTGCGCACGGCAGTGATCCTGCTGGCCGTGTTCATCCCGCTGCTGATCGTGTTCCTCGCCACGGGCGAACCGATCGGTGACGCGGTCGTGCAGGCGGCGTTCTGGGCGGTTCTGGCCGTATTCGCTGCGCTCGTCGGCCGCGCGTTGGGTATGCGCCGCCGAAGCGGAGACGGTCCGGGCCCTCCGCAATAGGGACTCCTGGCCTCCGAACGGGGCAGGCCGGGCGGGCCGCGTGCACAGGCCTCCCGATGGCCCTATCACCTTCAAGTTGACATAACGTGCATTATCGAGCACGTCGCGAACGCCACATAGCCGCCGACGATTCGGCGGCGTCAGCTTCGCCTGCTCCCTAGCGCTGGCAGCGATCTTCTCGAGCTGCTCCAGGCGGGCGTTGCGCTCAACACGCACGCTTTCCTTGGCTGCCAACCAGCTAAGGGCTTCGCGCAACACCGCCGCTCCGTGCAGCCGTTCACGTCAGCGATGGCGTCCAGCCAGGCGGCCTGCACAGGATCAAGACGGACCGTGACCCGGCGGCCCCTCACGTCGCGTAGAGCGGCGTGTTGCCGATCGCCCAGGACGTCTGTTCACGGACGCGCCGCGCCACGGCCACGCGACGCTCGGCGGCATCACCGCTCAGCCCGTCGTTGAAGGCGCGCCAGAGCTCCCGCTTGTCACGCAGGCTCTCGCGGGCGACTTTCCTCGCTTGCGGTGTCGGTAACCAGAAGTAGCCGCGCGTAGCCGTGGATCGGTGGCCGCGCCAGCCAACCGGAGGCGCCTGCGACTTCTTGTTGAAGTGAAGAGCCAGGTAGCGCGCGAGCCCCCCACGCGCAACCTGCTCGCCACCGGGCGCAAGACGCCGAGGGCCGTGTGCTCGACGCCGCAAAAGTCGCCAGCACGGTCGTCCTCTTAGCCCTCCTGGCCCAGCAGCTAGACCACTGGCCCACCCAGAAGGAGTACGCCCAAGCGTTCGAGGTAAGCGAGCGGAAGGCTCAGATGGAGTGGCAACTATCCGGGAAGCGTTCCCCGACGAGCGCAGCCCGGACCGCTTCGCCCGAATGGCTCAACAACCACGCGCGGCCGAAGGACCAGGCCGCGGGTTCACGGCGCCCGTGCCGCCGTTCCTAGCGCCCGTCGCGGCCTAAAGCCGAAGCGCCCCCAGCCCGAGTCACGTCCGGCCGTCGATCGCTCCCCAACCGCGCTGCGCGCGATCGGGGGCCCCGACCGCGATCGACCACAGGCCCGCGGCTCCCCCCACCGCTCCGCTCGCTGCGCTCGCTCCGACTCGGGCTCCGCCGCGAGGGGAGCCGCCCGCCTGCTCGGCCGGGAATCAGACGGGTGAGAGAGCGGGCGTCACCAGTCCGACACGCCAGGCATTCGCCCTCTCACCCGGGCCAGTCCGTCATTATCGAGCGGGGAAGCGCTGATCACCCGTCAGACGCCTCGGCGTGGCGCGCAACTCGTTGTCGAACAGCCAATCGGCGGCGAGAAGCCAGTCACGAAGGGGCCAGCCGTGAAGACCGAGATCGAACCGGCTGCGCGAGGATGCGGAGCCCGGCGGTTAGCTCCCCGCCAGGCACGAAGCCGGTGCCGTGAAAGGCACCGGAAGCCGTAACGGCCCCAATCCCGACAACGTGGCCGGTCGCCGTTAGACGCGCGGAGCTAGGAAAGTCCGGCCTTTCGTCGGGTTCCTCGACGGCTTCCCCGTGGACCGCACCGTCCAGTACAAGGCATCTGCGGCGAGGCACATGGCCGGGGCAGCGACCGCGCAGAAGCACTTCGACCGTCCAGTGCCGAGGGAAAGCCGGTTCGAGGAGTTCTTCGCTCCAGACCACCAATTCGACGTCGCCCGATGCGTGGTTGTGCGACGCGTTACGACTGACGCCGCGGTACACGTCGGTTACAGCGCCCGCTCGGGGCTGCGCTAAAGCAGCTGCCGCCTCAACTGTAAGGCTCGCGATGAGCGCGAAACCGACAGCTAACAGAGCGAACGTGGGCCACGCGCAACTTAGCACCGTTCGTGCGTTCTCGAGCGGCGAGCGTTCCAAGGCCCGTTCGGCGGTAGCCTCACGCCCTGTGAGCCCCCTCAACCGGAGCATCCGATACCCCCCACAGGGTCTATTGATCGGGCTCGCCGTCGCAGCAATGGCCGCCGCCTGCGGGGCCAGCAGCGCCCGCTCAGCGACGACCTCACCGTCGCGGACATACAAGGTCCCCTCGGGCTCGATGGAACCCACACTCCCGATCGGAACGCGAGTGACAATCTCGCCAGGGCGCCCCGCACTCGGCGCGATTGTCGTCTACCACCCGCCAGAAGGCGCGGCCAGCTACCAATGTGGGCCCAAACGTCACGTTGTGCAGCCAGGCGGTGCTGCGTGCGATGCCCCGTTTCCAAAGGCCTCAACGCTTGAATTCATCAAGCGCATCGTCGCCGGACCAGGCGATGAACTCTACATTCGTGAAGGCCACGTCTATCGCCGCCCGCACGGCACGTCCAGGTTCGTCCGCGAGAAGGACACATACATCCGCGCGTGTCACCCCAATCCAGAAGCAGGATGCGATTTCCCACGACCGATCCGGATACCAGCCGGGCACTGGTTCCTGATGGGCGACAACAGGGCGAATCCGACGACAGCCGCTTCTCAGGTCCGATACCTGCCGCGTGGATTCTCGGCGTCGTCACCGCGGTTCAACGGCCGGCCTTCTAGTCGCCAGGCCGTGCACTATCGAGCACGTCGAGTAGCTGACCGGACGCCCGGTCTCAGCCTAGACTGCGGTCGTAGATGGATCTTCCCAGCAGCCGCTTCAAGCTGCCGTTCTTCCTACTGTGTGCCGCGGTTTTCGTCGCGCTCCTTCTCACGGGCAAATCCGTCGTGTTCGCAGCGGTCCTGCTAGGCGGATGCATCGTCTGCATCGCGGTGATTCTGAGCGGACGGAACCCGCGCTGGCTTCAATCGCCCCTCGACCGTTGGGAAGCAAAGAAGCGCCGGCGCGCAAACTGACCGAAGGGGCGCACGCCGTTCCCGTCCGTGCATTATCGAGCACGCGAGGACACGGGTCCCCGGCTAGCCTGAGGTGCCAATGACGACACTTGACGATCGACCCCACTCAGCCCTTTTGGTGGTCGATGTCCAGAACGACGTGGTCGGAGGGGCGCACGAACGTGATGCCGTCGTCACGAACATCGTGAGCCTCGTCGAACGGGCCCGCCGAGAGCACGTTCCGGTTGTGTGGATCCAGCATCAGAGCGAGCAGCTGAAGGTAGGGACCGATGGCTGGCACATCGTGCCGGAGCTAGTGCCGGACGACGATGAGCCGCTCGTCGCGAAGGCCTATGGCGACTCCTTTGAGCGAACGAGCCTCGAGAGTGTTCTCTCGGGTCTCCAGGTCGGACGGCTCGTTGTCGTCGGCGCCCAAACGGACGCGTGCGTCCGTGCCACGCTCCACGGGGCGCTCGTACGCGGATACGACGCATTGCTCGTCAGTGACGCGCACACAACCGAGGACTGCTCGCGCTGGGGCGCCCCATCGCCGGCCGACGTGATCGCCCACACGAATTTCTATTGGAGCTGCGAGGTGGCACCCGGACGCTCGGCCGGCACTGCGACGACTGCGGATGTCCAGCTACGGACCTGAACGGGCGGTCAGTGCTGAGCAGCGGGGCGGCGAGCCTCGGCCCGACGGTTTGCTCCAAGCCGTGCATTATCGAGCAGAATCGAAGCAGATCACTCCGGCGTGCGATTCTCGCTCTGCGCGAACGCGGGCAATCACGGTTATGCATCTCGGACCGAGCGCAGCCCTAGTCGAAGGCACGTACTCACCAGGAGGAAGCACGAAGCTAAATCGCCCGTGCTTCGCGTACTCATTGCCAACCGGCCGGCCAACGACCGGGCGACCGTCCACCTCGCCACGCACCGGCAAGACGAACACCCTGGCCGCCACCGGAAAGCATGGATGCCCGAGTCGATTACACCGTTCGATCTGGCCGCTTAGCCGGCCATCCCCAGCCGCGTCGGCCCAGACCGCAGCATGCGCGCCCACAGCGCACAGAGTGTCCATCTGTTTGAGCGTTTCTACGTTCCCGTGTGACATGTGCGCGCTTATCGAGCAAGCCGAGCGAACGCAAGGGAGATTCCGCCAGCAGCGAACATGACCAGGGCCACCGAGATGGTGCCGAGCGCCGCGAGGACACCGCCTGCGACGAACCAGAGCCCCGCCGCGATAGTCCACTGTTTCGATGGATCGCGCACCGCAGGCCCCACCGGTGATCGCTCCTGAGCGAAGCCGCTTGAAACGGCCACCACGCCGCCGATCGACATGACGATCGTCCCGAACGTGGCCAACCAGAACCCAACGCCGAGCCCTTCATACTCTCCGCCTCCGACCGGGAAGAACTGCCCAAACAGGTAGAACGACAAGCAGGCAGCCAGAAGGACGGGCAACCTCGAGTTCGTTCGCCACCCAACCGCAGCCAAAGCGATCGTGGTTGCGGCCACGATCGTCAGGGTCACGGGCAGCCGCGTGGTCACATCCCAGAGCGTGAGAGTGCCCGCGCACTGGGCGAGACCACAAAAGCGCGTGGTGAAGTACGGCAGAAAGGTCATCGCCGACAGGAACGCAACTCCCCCGACGATGACGACGAGGATGCCCGCTCGCCATCGGCCCACCACCGCAGTATCGCGCAGACTCTACGCCGCACCGAGTCTCCACCGGCGGTCCCCTCGCGCATTGTCGAGGAGAGCGTCGCGATATCCGACAAGCTAACTTCGAGGGGTGACCAGCTGCCATATCTGCGATCTGCAGGCCGATACAGAGGCGCTCCCGGTCCGTGAGCGGATCCACGTCGACGCGCACTGGCGGGTTTCACACGGCTGGTCCAGCCTTCCGGGCTGGCTCGTCGTTTGTGCCCGCCGGCACGTCCAGGCGCTCGACGAGCTGGAGCCCGGAGCGATCGCGTCACTGTCTCCGCTGCTCGCGGCTGCGAGCAGCGCTCTCAGGGACGTCGTCGGTTGCGAGCGAACGTACATCGTTCTCTTCGCCGAGAAGCCAGGCTTCCGTCATCTCCACATTCACATCGTGCCGCGCATGTCGTGGTTCGAGGACACCGACATCGGGCCAGCGGTTTTCCGCTTCCTGCAGGCGCCGGAGGCCGAGCTGGTGACGGCAGCTGACCGTGACCGGCTTGGCGAACGAATTGCTGAACGTCTCCCGGAGAGACTTCCTTGAGACACGTGCGTTGTCTCGGGCGCGATCTCCTCGGCGGACGGCGATGGTTCCGCACTGCTGACCCCCAAGAACGCAAGGAGGCGTTCTGGCGCTACTGGCCGTGAGCTCCGTCAGCGAAGCCGCTCACCGCGTGTCTGGTCGCGCATCGTTGGGGGAACTCGCCTACGGGGCGGTGACATCAAGGCGAGAACAGCCGCCAGCGCCGCCGAAACGACGAATTCCGTGTTGCCCAACAACGCGGCGCCTCCAGCGGCAACGGCGAGTACGCCCAGTGCCGCCCAGAACCTGCGCGACCTCAGTTGCTCGCGAACGGAGCCTCGCTCGTAACGCGACTCGTCGTTTGCCGACTCTCTCGCTTGACGAGCCCAACGTGCGGTGAGCCTGGCGTCCCACGGATCTTTCCCAGCGTCGATCGGCATCCGCGGCTTGGCTCCTATTCGGCGGAGCATTCACCCTGCGGGATCGAATGTTTGCTGGTCGCTTCGCCGTCCGCGTTTACGGCGATGACCACGAAGGTACGGGCACCGGATTCGCTGACAGGCGTGTGAGCATCCACCTGCGTCGCTCCCTTCCGGGACGAAAGGGTGCCTGACCCGACCTTCTTTGGTTCTCGCTTGGGTTTTTCTCTGATGGGTCCGCAGGGCTGGAACCTCTCCACCTCGATCGTCCAGTGCGTTCTGAGTCTCCCCGGCGCGATCGTGGCCCCCAGCTCGAAGTGACCCCCGGATGCTCGGGCTTCGAGCTGGCTGATCTGGGGAGGCCCACGGACTTCTGTTGCCGCCGCCGACACGGCGCTGCCGGACAGGACGACCCCGACCATGAACGCGAGCCGGGCTGTCCGCTTCATCGCACTCCCCCTCCAACGATTCCAGGGTCTCGAGGCCGAAGGGGAGCGGGATAGCCGGACATATGCCCGGAACGGCAGCTACTCGCTCCCCTCCACTTCCAATTTATACCGAAAACGATCGCCTCATGAGGCGACGTGACATGCCTCATAATCGCCCGCCGCAAGCCACGGACAACGGAAATGGAGGGCGAGATGGGAGCGTTTTTGTCGACCTATAAGACGACCGGAGGGAAGCGATGACCGAGCATGCGGTGGTGATCGCCGGAGGAGGCCCGACGGGCATGATGCTGGCGGCCGAGCTGGCGTTGGCCGACATCGACGTCGCCGTTGTCGAGCGGCGTCCCGACCACGTCCTCGTGGGCTCGCGGGCAGGCGGGTTTCACTCGCGGACGATCGAGATCCTCGACCAGCGCGGCGTCGCCGACCGCTTTCTGGCGGAGGGCCAGACCGCCCAGGCCGCGATGTTCGGGACGGCGTTGCTGGACATGAGTGACTTCCCTACGCGTCATCCGTACTCGCTCGGCATCTGGCAGAACCAGATCGAGCGGATCATGGCTGCGTGGCTGGCCGAACTGCCGGCCGGGATCTACTACGGAAGCGAGGTCACCGGCTTCGTGCAGGATCACACCGGCGTCGACGTCGCGCTGGCGGACGGCCAGTCGATGCGGGCGCAGTATCTCGTCGGCTGTGACGGAGGACGGAGCGTCATCCGTAGGGAGGCCGCGATCGACTTCCCGGGCTGGGATGCGACCAGGAGCAGCCTGATCGCCGAAGTCGAGTTGACCGAGGAGCCACCGAAGGGCGTTCGCTTCGACGCCATCGGAGCCCACGGCCTCAACCTGCTCGAGGACGGCAGGACCGTGCGGGTGGTCACGAGCGAGCGTGAGCTCGGTCCCAGTAGTGAGCCCACGATCAGCGACCTCAGCCATTCGCTGATCGCGGCATACGGGACCGACTTCGGGGTCCACAGTCCCACCTGGATCTCGAGGTTCACCGACATGACCCGCCAGGCGGCCGCATACCGTGCCGGACGTGTGTTGCTGGCGGGCGACTCCGCACACGTTCACTACCCGGCGGGTGGACAGGGACTGAGCCTCGGCGTCCAGGACGCCGTGAACCTGGGCTGGAAGCTGGCTCAGGTGGTCAACGGCACCTCACCGGAGAGTCTCCTGGACACCTACCAGGCCGAGCGTCACCCGATCACAGCCCTCGCGCTCCAACACACGATGGCCCAGACCGTGCTCCAGCGCCAGGACGAGCGCATGAAGGCCCTGGTGGGCGTCGGTCTCCGAGCTGGCAACCATGGACGAGCCCCGCAAACACCTCGCCGGGAGAGCCTCCGGACTGGACATCCACTACGAACTCGGGGAGGGACATCCACTGCTGGGACGCCGCATGCCCGACCTGGACCTCGCGGGCGCCGACGGCCCGCTGCGGGTGTTCGAGCTGCTGCACGACGCCAGCCCGGTGCTGCTGAACTTCGGCGATCCCGGGCAGTTCGACCCGATTCCACGAGCTGAGGGGATCCGCCTGATCGATGCCGAATACGGCGGCGCCTGGGAGCTACCGGTGCTCGGCTCGGTCGCCGCTCCCACCGCCGTGCTGGTACGTCCCGACGGGTACGTGGCCTGGGTGGGCGAGGGCAGCCACGCGGGCCTGAGCGAGGCGCTGAGCATGTGGTTCGGGCCACCGAGGGCCGAATAGCCTGCGTCGTCGGCCGTGCGTCGGGCACCTCACCTACCTTGTGGCGATGCCTGACGGGACCCTCCAGCGCAGCTACGGAACGGTGTTCAACCGTGTCGCCTCCAGCTACGACCGCCACCGTCCCCCCTACCCCGAGGAGCTCATCGATCGCGCTTGCGAGGTCGCCGGACTCAGTCCCGGCGATGAGGTGCTCGAGATCGGCTGCGGGACAGGACAGCTCACCCGCAGCCTCCTCGCCCGAGGGCTGCGGGTCACGGCGATCGAGCCCGGTGACAACCTGATCGCGCTCGCGCGGGAGAACCTCGCCGATGCCGGCGACGTTCAATTCCTCAACACCCGACTGGAGGACGTCGAACTCGCCTATGAACGCTTCGCGGCGGCCTTCTGTGCCTCGGCGATCCACTGGATCGATCCCGATGTGGGCTGGCGACGCGTCGCGGACGTGCTCACGCCGCGCGGGACGCTCGCTCTCATTCAGTACTTCGGGCTCGATGATCCGGCCACCGCGGAGGATCAGCACGCGGTGCTGGGTGCGGTTGCGGCGATCGCGCCGGAGATCTCAGCCGACTGGCCGACCTACCGGGACCTCGATGACACGCTCGCGGGCGCCTACGAGCGCCGGGGGAATATCTCCGAGCTGTGGGCTTGGCTCGGCAGCTACGACGTGGCGCGGCCCTACGCCGCCGGCCTGTTCGAGGACGCAGAGATCGCAGCAGTGCCCACGCCCGTCGCGCACACCGCCGAGGAACTGAGCTCGCTGCTCAACACGACGTCGCTGTGGTCGCGGCTCTCGCCCGCCCAACGCCGGGCAATCCAGAGTGAGCACCTCGAGCTGCAGCAGCGGCTCGGGCGATCGATTCACTCGAGCACCCTCGCGTGTGTCGTCACGGCGCGTCGCTCGTCATTGCCATGACGCATGTGGCAATCGCGAAGCTCGCGGACACCCAGGAGTTAAGCTGACTCCGTGGTTGGGGCCATCGTCATCGGCGCCATCGTCCTGGCTCTGATCGTCGGTTTCTGGGTGACGCGCAATGCCAAAGGGCCAACGTCATCCGACGTGATCCTCAAAACGGCCGAAGCTGAGGCCCGCGTTGGCCCTACGGGTGATCCGATGGATTGGGGCGAGGGGAACAAGCCTCCCCCGGACTACTGAGGGACTCCAAGCGGTCCGGCAGGAGCACCGGCACGCGCCTGAGGACACCTTCGATGAATTCGGCCTTCGCGTCCGTGTAGCCCTCGCGGTCGTTCGCGAACCTCTCGGCGAGAGCCCGCTTTAGGGTCGCGTACTCAGCCGCCACTTCGGGCTGTGTCCGAAGGTAGTCCCGGAACGCGAGCTCGTCTCGATACCGGTCCGAGCCGACCGGCATCAGATGCAGGTGATGGGTGCGGTGACGGCGGTCGGGCTTGCAGAACCAGTGCATCTCCTGCGGGCGGTACGGCGCGTACCGATAGTCGAGCGCGGCCAGTTGCCCGAAACATCCCCGCGATGACGGGAGATCGTGCACACCCACGAGGATGTCGATCACGGGCTTGGCGTCGAGGCCTGGCACGGCGGTGCTACCGACGTGGTGGATGCCGCCCTCGACCCACTCGCCGACGGCGTCCTGCAGGGCTGCTCGCTCGGATTCGAACCGTGACGGCCACGACGGGTCGTACCGAACGACCCGGATCGGCTCGTCCTCGGTCTGTGATGTGTCAGTCCGGGTCACCGAATGGGTTGGGTGTCTTCGGAGGGTCCGGCGCCTTCGGAGGGTCCCCCGTCTCCCGCACATCCGAAGCCTTCGGAGGGTCCGAAGCCTTCGGTGGATCCGGTGTGTTTGAGGGCTCCCGCGTACTCGGGGGGTTCGCGTCCGTCCGGTGCACCGGGGTTCGCCTGCTCCGACGCCTGTTACCCCGAATCGCTGCTCTGGCGACGAAAGCAACCAGCGCCACCGCCAGCCCGACACCGCGGGCCGAACCATGTTCCAGGATCACGGCCATGTCGGCACCGTACTAGCCCCCGGCTGCCCTCCTGCTCAACTTCGCCGGCCGGGGCCCAAGTGCGCAACCATGGAGTCGATGACGTTCGGTGAACGGTTCGCTGCGCGCAACGCCACCGGCATGGTGACCCGGGCCGGGCTGGCCTGGCTGATCATCACGCCCGCGGTCGCGGCCGCCAAGATCTGGTGGTCGCCGGCGGCTGCCATCTTCGTGGGGGTTCTCGGCGTCGCCCTCTACGTGGTCATCGCCGTGCGCTACGTAAGCCGCCACCCTGACACCTCCGGACGCTGACCGAAGGCGTCTGGACCCGGCCTCGGCTACCGGGTCGGGGCTGGGCGCCTTTCGTGGCACGCCGGGCACAGGAACCTCGGCGGGTCAGCACCGGTGTCGATGTGCCAGCCGTAGTCGATCGCCTGCTCCTCGGAGCGAGCGTCGCTCGCACAGCCACACTTCGAGCACACGAACCGTGGCTCGTCCCGGCTGGGGTCCGCCGCCCCGGCCACGCCTGCTCCCCCTACTCCGCTCCGCCTTCGATGATCTTCTTGGCGGCCTCGAGCATCCCCATGGCCACCCACGGGTACATGCCGGCCCGGACCCGCAGACCCACGTTCCCGTCTGGCCCTTTGACTTCCACGATCGTGATCACCCGTCCGATTTCGTAGCTGTCGCCGAAGTCGGTTTCGATCGCGTCCATCTGCTCGGCCACTTCCTGCATCAGCTTGGCCCGCGGGTCGTGGCTGGACGCGTCTCCCGGGTTCTCGTTCTCCGCGCTCGACATGGAGTCCTTTCTGATTGAGGGTCGGAAGGATCATCGCACCCTCCCTGACGGTGGCCCCCCGCGGAGCGGCACCCGCGGTGGCGAACGTCGCCCAGTTATGTCAACCTTTGACGAGGAATGAGGGGACGGATCTCCCGCAGGATGGCGCTCGTCGCCGTGGTTCTGGCCGCGCTCGCGGGTGCGAGCTTCGCCGCGGTCACCGCGACGGGCCAGTCGGGGCACCCGGCGACGGTCGTCGAGGTCGATTCCGTACACCCGGCGCCGGTGTCGGCCGACCCCTCCCGCCTGCCCGACCCCACCCGCATGCAGGATGCGGCCGGCTACCTAGGAATCTCCGTCGAACAGCTGAACGCGGAGCTCAGTGAAGGCAAGTCGCTGGCCCAGATCGCCGCCGCTACCCCGGGCAAGTCCGAAAGCGGTCTGATCGAAACGCTCGTCGAGCAGCGCCGCCAGCACATCGCCAAAGAGGCCGCAACGCTCCCCAAGCGGGTCAAGGCGGCGGTCGTCAAACCGGGAGGCCCGGGCTCGGGCAGCGGCGGCGGGATGCTCGAGGTGGCGAGGATCTACCTCGGTGTCGGCGCCACGCAGCTCACGAAGGAGCTCCGCTCGGGCAAGACGCTCGGGGCGATCGCCGAATCCACCCCGGGCCACTCACGCGAAGGCCTCGGTAGAGCCCTCCTCGCCGCCCGCGAGCAGCAGCTCGAGAGCGCCGCCCAGGCCGGCAAACTCAGCGAAACCGCCAAGCGGACTCGCCTCGCCCACGCCCACCTGCGCGTCGAACGGATCCTCGCCCGCACCCACCACACGGGTCACCGCAAGCACTCGCACTGAGCCGCGAGCGCGAGCCCGCGGCGCCCGCCTATTCGACGGTGAGTGTGCCTTCCATGCCGGCCATGCGGTGGCCGGGGACCGAGCAGAAGAACTTGTACGTGCCCGGTTTGAGTTTCAGGGGGATCGTGTGTGAGCCGCCCGTGAAGGTGGTGGTGGCCGCCACGCGACCCCCGGAGGAGTTTTCGACCGTCACGTTGTGAGCGATCGGCGAGTCGTTCGTCAGCGTCAGGGTCGCCGAGCCTGCCTTGGCGGTGAGGGCGGTCTTGTTGTATTTCAGTTCGCCCGTCTTGTCAGCTTCCAGGGTCAGATGCTGGACCCCACCGGTGGTGGTCGCCGCTTTGGTACCGGTCGTGGAGTGGTGTTCCACGGTCGGCGTGGTCGCGGTGCTCGAGGTGGTCGAGGAGTTCGAGCTCCCGCAGGCGGCAATCGCGAGAACCACCAGAGCTGCGAGCGCGATCAGCAGGGGGCCGCGGGTCCGGGTCGTGGGCCGGTTGCTCAGCACGCGCGTAGCTTATTACACGGGGCGGCTAGGGCTCCGTGTGCACGACCACCTCGGCGATGCCGCCGAGGCGACTGCGCAGCTGCTCCTCGAGCTCGCTCGCCAGGGCGTGGGCGTCGGTGAGGGACTCCCCCGCCCCCACAGTCAGGGTCAGGAACAGCACGAGCCCCGCCTCGGTTGCGATCAGGCGCACCATCCGGGGCTCGGAGCCCGTGATCTCGCGCACCAGCTGCTCGACCTCCCGAATCGTCCGGCCACCTGCCCCACCGTCGGCGGTGTGGCTGCTGAGGGGCCGCTCGAGTGGCTCGAGATGGGTCTGCACCTCCCCCACCCCGGGCCTTTCCCGGATCTGCTGCTCGATCCGCTCGGCCGTCTGGTGGGCGGTCTGGAGGTCGAGGTCGGGGGGAAACTTGAGATGCAGGGACACGCTCGTGGTTCCCTCGTGTTCGAAGATCGTGATGTCGTGGGCCTCCTTGACGAGCGGCTCGGTCAGTGCGATCGCGAGCACTCGGTCACGGAGGTCGAGGCCCCGCCGCTGGGGCTCCACGTGGACGACCACGTCGCTGCCCGGGAGGGCACGCCCGATGGCACCCTCGATCAGGTCGGCCGCCCGATGGCCCTCGACCACGGCCTGCCCCGGGGGGACGCTCACGACCACGTCCGCGAAGTAGCGCCCCGCCGACTCCCGCAGGCGCAGGCGGCTGACGTCGAAATCCTCACCGAGCTCGGCGATCGCCTCTTCGGCGGCCGCCCGCGCCTGTACCGGCGAGCGGTCCATCAGCACGTTGGCGTTCACCGTCGTCAGCCTCGCGGCCGCGAACAGCATGATCCCGGCCACCACCAGGGCCGCGATCGCGTCGCCGTCGTGGATGCCGCCTTTGACCGCCAGCAGGCCCGCGAGGACGACCACCGAGCCGAGCAGGTCGGCCGCGAAGTGCCACGCGTTGGAGCGCAGGGCGGGGCTGTTCAAGCGAACGGCGGCGCGCATCGACACGGCGGACCGGGTCACGTCGAGCCCGATCGCGACGCCCAGGATGGCGAACTGGAACCAGCGCACATCGGTGCTCGCGCCGCCGAGGATCAGGCGCCGCAGCGCCTCCACCGTCACGACGATCGCCCCGGCCAGCAGGATCGCAGCCTCGCCCAGCGCCCCCAGGTTCTCCGCCCGCCTGTGACCGTAGGGATGACCGCGGTCGGCCGGCCGCCCCGCGAGCCTCACCGCGAACACGGTCAGCCCCGCGGCCACCACGTCGCCGCTGGACTCGATCCCCGCCGAGATCAGGCCCAGGCTGTGGGTGCCGAGGCCGACGCCCAGCTTGAGGGCGACCAGGACCGCGGCAACGCCCACCGAGACGGTCGCCGTCTGCTGAGCGCTCATGGCCGGGGCCCGCCCGCGTGCGCCGCTCACGCCAGGGAGCGTAAAGGCGGGGGGAGCCGGGATCGCGTACGGGAGGCTCGAGCGGGCAGGGATCGCGCTCGGGAGCCGCCCGGAGCGGGCGTATCGTGATGGTCATGGCCCACGGGCACGCCGGCCACGCCCACCACATAAGCCCGGAGGGCGATCGCAGGCGCCTGGCCGCGGCCCTCGTGGTGATGCTGGCCGTGATGGCCCTGGAGATCGTCGGTGGCGTGGTGGGCCATTCGCTGGCGCTCCTGTCCGACGCCGCCCACATGCTCGCCGACGCCGCCGCCCTCGGCCTGTCGCTGCTGGCCCTGCGGCTCGCCAGCCGCCCCGCCCGGGGCGCGATGACCTTCGGCTATTCACGCGCCGAGGTCCTCTCGGCGCAGGCGAACGGGATCACGCTGCTGATCCTGGCCGCCTTCATCGCCTATGAGGGGATCCGCCGGCTGATCACCCCGCCCCACGTGGACGCGACCCTGATGCTCCTGATCGCGCTCGTGGGCGTCGTGGCCAACGTGGTGGCGGCTCGGCTCCTGTCAGGGGCGGAGCGGCGCAGCCTCAACGTCGAGGGCAGCCTCCAACACGTGCTCACGGACCTGTATGCGGCGCTCGCCACCGCCGGCGCTGCCCTCCTGATCCTCCTCGCCGGCCTCGAGCGGGCCGACCCGATCGCCTCGCTGGTGATCGCGGCGATCATGATCCGGGCCGGCATCGGGCTGGTGTGGGCCTCCGCACGGGTGTTCCTGGAGGCCGCCCCCGCGGGCGTGGACCCTGAGGCGGTGGGCGCGGCCCTGGCCTCTCAGAGCGGCGTCGTGGAAGTCCACGACCTCCATGTGTGGGAAATCACAAGCGGTTTTCCGGCGCTCTCGGCGCACGTCCTGGTGGGTCCGGACCGCGACTGCCACGAGCTGCGGCGCCGGCTGGAGGTGCTCCTGCACGAGCAATTCGGCCTCGATCACACGACCCTCCAGGTCGATCACCGCGGCGAACAGCTGCTCGAGATCGCCCCCGCCGGCGCCGGTGCGAGCGCCTCCGCAGGCCCCCGAGAGGGTTCCAGCCCCGCCTGAGGGCGCCACCGGGTGTTCCCTTCGGACACCTTCGGTGTATGTTCATTCGCGGAGTCCGTGCCCCCTGGGCTCAGCCCCCCTGGCAGCACCTGCCGATGGAACCGCTGCGACGGACCGCACCATCCGTCCCCTCCACGGGTTTGCTCTTGAGCCGCGCGGGAATCGTCTCTGCAGGTGATCTCCGCAGGCAGGGGAGCACGTACAAAACGTCGAACGAGCAATTGTAACCACCGTCTGAGAGACTAATTGACAACGCAACTATCGAGGCGTATAATTCCGACTACACGAATCGGATTAAGAAGGACGCCCCACCATGCCTAATTCCCCCGCTCCCACCACCACAACGCTCGACGCCGTCGTCACCCCCGACGTAGACGGCGAGAACGAGGCTGCCTCAGAGGAGACCAGCGCGGAGACCACTCCCGCCGGGCGCCTGGACAGCCCCATCGAGCACACCGACCTCGCCCCCAGCGAGACCTTCATCCCCGAGGCTGTCGACCAGCTGCTGGCGCACTCGCGGCGCTACCCGCTGCTGACCCCTGAACAGGAGATCGACCTCGCCAAGCGGATCGAGCGCGGTGACCTGCACGCCAAGGAACTGCTCGTCAACTCCAACCTGCGCCTGGTGGCGTCCAACGCACGCCGCTACCAGAACCAGGGCCTGCCCCTGGGCGACCTGGTGCAGGAGGGAATGCTCGGACTGATCCGGGCCAGCGAGAAGTTCGACTGGCGCAAGGGCTTCCGCTTCTCGACCTACGCCACGCTCTGGATCCGTCAGGCGATCCAGCGCGGCCTGGAGAACTCCGGGCGCACCATCCGCCTGCCCGTCCACGTCGCCCAGCGCTCCCGCAAGGTCGGGCGCGTGGAGCGAGAGCTGTCGGTCAGGCTGGGCCGTGAGCCCACGATCGAGGAGCTGGCCGAGGAGACCGGACTGCCGATCGAGCAGGTGGAGGAGGTCCGTCACCAGCGGGCCGCCCTTGTCAGCCTCGACCAGCAGATCGGCGAGGACGGCGACACCGCTCTCGGTGACCTGCTCCCCTCCGACGCCCAGGTGCCGGAGGAGACCGCATGGGACAACGAGCGCGAGCGGATCGTGCACCACGCGATCTCGCAGCTGCCCGAAACCGAGCGGAAGGTCCTCACGATGCGCTTCGGGACCGGCCCCGAGGAGCCCCAGACGCTGACCGCCATCGGTAAGCGCCTCGGATTCTCCGCGGAGCGGGCCTCCCAGCTGGAGCAGCGGGCTCTGAAGAAGCTCGCCGAGTCGCCCGAGTTGGCGGCCCTGCGCGAGGCCGCGTAGGACTCAGGGCCGCGCCGGAGGCTCGTCCCCCGGCCGCCCTAAGGCGGCGCTCCGAAGCACCCCAACCGAATCCTCAGATCGACGCCCCCCGGTAGTGCCTCGGTGGGGCGTCTTTCTTTAAGGATGGCCCCGGTGAGCCAGCCGCAGGGACTTCGCAGAACGCGTGCGATAGCGTCTGGCGGCGATGGCAGCCTCACGTCGGGATCGGTTTGTGGAGCTGACGGTCTCGGTCGGCGAACGGATCCTGTTCCCGCTCGAGCGCTTCATCGGCCGGCGCTCCCTGGTGGGCGACCACACCTTCTTCGAACCCGATCAGTTCCCGTGGGTCGAGCACATCGAGCGCAACTGGACCGTGATCCGCGACGAGCTCGCGGTGCTGCTCGAGGACCACGACGCGCTGCCGAACTTCCAGGACATCTCCAAGGATCAGATCGAGATCACCGACGACGATCGCTGGAAGACGCTGTTCCTGTACGGGTACGGCTTCGAGGCCGAGCTCGGGGTCGAACTGTGCCCCCGCACGGCGGCCCTGATGCGTGAAATCCCGGGCATGACCACGGCCATGTTCTCGATCCTCTCGCCCCGCAAGCACATCCTCGACCACCGCGGTCCCTACAAGGGCGTGCTCCGCTACCACCTCGGCCTGATCGTGCCCGAGGACGCCGCCTCGTGCCGGATCCGGGTGGGCCAGGACATCCGCCACTGGGAAGAGGGCAAGAGCATGATCTTCGATGACACCTTCAACCACGAGGTCTGGAACGACACCGACGAGACCCGGGTGGTGTTGTTCGTGGACGTGATGCGTCCGCTCCCCTCCCCGGAGTCCACGATCAACCGCCTGATCGTGAAGGCAATCGGCGTCTCGCCCTTCATCCGGGACGCCAAACGCAACCAGGAAGCGTGGGAAACCCGCTACCGGGAGCGTCGCCGGCAGGCCGCCTCCAGTGGGGCGGAAGCCGTCTCCTCCTAGACGCTTTCCTGCCAGGGCACGGTCTGCGACGCCCACGTGTTGAGCGTCGTGAACTCCCCGGTGACGATCAGCACGCCGAGCGCGATCATCACGGCGCCCCCGAATGCGATCACGACCGGGAAGTGGCGCCTGACCACCGCGAGGGTCTCCGTCATGCGCTCGAACGCCAGCGCGATGGCCAGGAACGGGATCGCGAGGCCGAGGGAGTAGAAGGCCAGCAGCAGCGCCCCATGGGCCGCCGAGCTCGAGATCGCGGCCTGCGTGAGGATGGCGCCGAGGGTGATGCTGGTGCAGGGCGTCCAGGCGATCGCAAAGGCCGCGCCGGCGATCAGAGGTCCGCCGCGCCTGGCCCTCCGCATCAGCGCCTCAGAGTGCCACGAGCCGTTCAGGACCCGTACGAAGGGGCTCGCGAGGAACAACACGCCCATGGCGATGATCAGCCAGCCCCCGATCTGGGTGAGGGCGTCTTTGTGTTCCTTCAGGGCCGATCCGAGCACGGTCGCGCTGAGGCCCAGGAGGATGAAGATGGAGGAGAAGCTGGCGATGAACAGCAGGCTCGGGACGAGCACCCGGCGCACGCCCACGCCCTCCTTGAGGTCCACCGGCGTGACCCCGATGACGGTCGATAGGTAGCCCGGCACCAGCGGAAGCACGCAGGGCGAGAGGAAGGACACGAGGCCCGCCGCGATCGCGATCGGGATGCCCACGCCGGTGGAGGAATCGGCCGAGGCGAGGATCGCTCCTCCCAGATGCGTCACGTCCACGTCAACACCGTCAAACAGGATGGCGCATGCGGGCGCGCAGCTCGGCAACCTCCCGCTCCAGCTGCTCCACCCGGGAGAGGAGCTCGTGCAGCTCCCCCGCAGGGGCCGCGGGCGGGGCGGACACAGGAGCGGGCGGCTCGGCCGCGGGAGCGGGCGCCGCCGGGATCCCCGTGTGCTCCAGATTGCTGCTCCTGAGCGGCTCCTCGGGCTCCTCGGCGCCGTCGTCGAGCAGCTGGACGTAGCGCTCCTCCTTGTGCCCCGGCCGGCGCTCCAGGCGCCTGGCGAGCTCGCTGTCGATCAGCGTCTCGAGAGCCTCGAGCACGGAGGCCAGATCCGGGAAGGGATACATGCGCTCGGAGCGCTGCTTGAGCTCGCCGGGGGTCTGCGGACCGCGGAGCATCAGCGTGCACAGGAGGGCCTCCTCGGGGCGCCCGAGTGGGAGCGCTTCAGCCAGCAGGTGCCGGTACTTGGCGGCCCTGGAGCCGGCCCCGCTGGCGAGGCGGATGTACCCGCGGCGCTCGAGCCTGTGCAGGGCCTCGCGGATCGTGGGCTCGTCGTACTGGACCACCGGCTCGCGGTTGGTGCTCTGGTTGCACGCCAGTCGCAGCGAGTTCAGCGACAGCGGATACGTGTCGGGGGTGGTCTTCTGCTTCTCCAGCAGGCAGCCGAGCACCCGGACCTCCTCCGATGTGAGAGGCGAGGTGCCGATGCCGTTGGGGGTCATCCCGTGGCCCCCTCCCCTTCCTGCTGGACCCGCTCGATCTCATCCAGGGCACCACGTGCGATCCCGGCCGCCGGTTCCTTGCCGAGGCCCCAGATCTCCGACAGCGCTTCGACGGCGACGGCGATCAGCTCCCGATCCTCGTCCCGGTCGGTCATCTCCTAGCCGTCACCAGGGGGAATTATGGAGGCTCTGAGACCGACCTTGCCCACACCCGCCGCGCGATCGGGCCTGAATGCCGGAGGCCACGCAGCCGCAGTGAGGCGGCAGCCCGGCTCCAGAAACCTCGCCGCAACCCGGCGGCCCGCCGTCAGGCTGAGCCGCCGGGACAAGCGCGAGTTGCGGCTATGGCATGTATTCCTGGAGGCCGGTCGCCTTCAGACCGGCGCCGCCGAATACGGAGGATTCTTCGCCGCTCGCTTCGTTGAAGGAGCCTCCGCCGATCGATGCGGCGCGACCGGTCGAGTTGTTGCCGGTGCCACCGCTGACCGAAGAAACTTCGCCCGCGGCTTTGTTGCCGTTGCCGCCGCCGATCCAGGCGTCGCGACCGCTGGCATTGTTGCTGTTGCCACCGCTGACCGAGGCACCCGAGGTGTTGGGACCGACGATCGTGCTTGCCGTGTTCGCGGTGCCGCCGCTGACCGAGGCCTCAACGCCGGTGGCGCTGTTGTGGCCACCGCCGCTGACGGACGCCCATTCACCGCTGGCGAGACCTTCGGAGCCACCGCTGAGCGAAGACAGCCTGCCTTCCGCGCGGCCGTCGTGTCCCCCGCTTATGGACGCGCCGCTCCCGGAGGCTTCGTTCTGTGAGCCACCGCTGACAGAGGCGCCCGGGCCATCGGCTGCGTTCTCGCCTCCGCCGGAGACGGACGCCGCTTCCCCGTTGGCTTCATTGCCCCCGCCACCGCTGACAGACGCGAATTCGCCGTTGGCTTCGTTCTCCTGGCCCGCGGTCACGGACGCGAACGGGGCGGTGACCTTGTTCTTGGCGCCCCCGAGGATGTCGCCGAAGCTGGTGAACGTCTGCCCTTCACCGAGGATCACGTTGTTCGAACCGGTCTGCGTGCCCGGATTTTCGTCATAGCCCACGATCAGGTTGCCCTCGCCGTTGACGGGGGCCGCCTCGGAACCAGCTCCGGACTCGATCTGAACGTTCGCTCCGGAGAACACCACGTAAGGGACCGGATCGCCCTTTTCTTCGACTTTGACGTGTTCCAGAAGTGCCGCCAGCGTGTGTTCCTCTTCGCTGCTCAAGGTGAGTAGTTTTTCGTACTTGCCTTCGTGACCGCCACTGGCCACGGTGCATTCCTTGTTGGTGTATCCGCCCGTGTAGTGGGGTTTTGCCGGTTTCGGCGGTTTGACCTTCGTGGCCTTCACGCAATGCGTCGCGGCTTCCGCCGCGGCGCTCGCGGCCGCCACCGCCATCGTCGAGAACGCCGCGGCGAGCACGACACCCACCAAAGCCGCGCGCGAGCCGGCAACTCCAACCCTGGAGCCGAACATGTTGCCCCTTCCTGTCGATCGTCACGTAGGCAGCGACGCGGGCCCGACAATCCCCCTGAGAGCTTCCCCCGAAGGCAGCGTCCGCGCCGCCGTGTGCGCGTACGCTACTCCTCTCGACCGAGGTCGCCGAGCCACCGCCTGCGTCGACCGTCGGCGCTCGCGACGATCGG
Source organism: uncultured Solirubrobacteraceae bacterium (assembly GCA_963846255.1). Lineage (GTDB taxonomy): Bacteria > Actinomycetota > Thermoleophilia > Solirubrobacterales > Solirubrobacteraceae > Palsa-744. The sequence goes on along the minus strand of CAWJVE010000002.1, from coordinate 700,705 downwards.
TCCTGTGCTCCAGTTTGAGGGGGACGCGGCGACTGCCGCGCGGCGCTTCCGTGCCATATCTGTGCGCCCGGGGCGTGGGGGCTACGCCCAGCGCGGTGATGAGCGGCCAACGAGCTCCTCTGTGTGCCCGCCCCCCCTCAAAGACCCATGCTACGCCCCCTGATCGATCCTGGCTGCACGGCATGGCCCATCAGAGGGAGACCGGAGGCGCCGTTTCGGGGCCACTACAGTCAATGCCGGTGAGTGCACAGCCTTTCGGTGGGGGCCACGGCGGCCACGGGACGGGCGCCGTTTCGGCGAAACGGGGCGGCCGCAGCGACCCGCCGCGCGACGACACCGAGCTCAAGCCCGCCTCGCTGAGGCGGATCGCACGACTGTTCGGCCCCTACCGCGCGCGGATGGCGCGGCTGCTGGCACTGATCGTGCTCGGCGCGATCCTCGGCGTGGCCTCGCCGTTCCTGCTGCGCGAAGCCGTCAACAAGGGCATCATCGGCCACGACCTCGAAGTGCTGAGCTGGGCGGTGGCCGGGATGATCGCCCTGGCGGTGATCAATGCGGCGATCGGCGTGGCCCAGACCTGGATCTCCAACGAAGTCGGCCAGCACGTCATGCACGACCTGCGGGCGGCTGTCTACGAGCACCTGCAGCGGATGTCGCTGGCCTTCTTCACGCGCACCCGCTCGGGCGAGGTCCAGGCGCGGATCGCTTACGACATCGGCGGGATCGACGACGTGGTCACGAGCACCGCCACCTCCACCGTCTCCACTGTCGCAACGGTGCTGGCAACCGTCACCGCGATGTTCGTCCTGAGTTGGGAGCTGACGATCTTCTCGCTGATCCTGCTGCCCTTCTTCGTGTGGCTCACGCGGCGGGTGGGCAACGAGCGGCGGCGCATCCAGTCGGTCCGCCAGAGCCGCCTGGCGGACATGTCCACGCTCGTGGAGGAGTCCCTGTCGGTGTCCGGGATCCTGCTGGCGAAGACGATGGGGCGCTCGAGGGAGCTCGTGGACCGCTTCCGCAACGAGTCCGACGAACTGGCAGACCTCGAGGTGCACGCGCGCATGGCCGGGCGGTGGCGGATGGCCACCGTCCAGATGAGCTTCGCGATCATGCCGGCGGCGGTCTACTGGTTCGCCGGGTACACAACCGTCAACGGCCACGCAGCCATCTCGGTGGGAACCGTCGTCGCCTTCACGACCCTGCAGACGCGCCTGCTGTTCCCGATGCAATCGCTGCTGTCCGTGGGCGTGGAAGTCCAGACCTCGCTGGCGCTGTTCGGGAGGATCTTCGAGTACCTCGACCTCCCGATCGACATCGTCGAGCGCCCCGACGCCAAAGATCTCTCCGAGGTCCGCGGCGATGTGCGCCTGGACGGGGTGTGGTTCCAGTACGCCCCCGAGGCCCCCTGGACGCTGCGGGAGATCTCCGCGGAGATGCCACCGGGAAGCAGCACGGCGCTGGTGGGTGAGACAGGTGCGGGAAAGACCACGCTCGCCTATCTGGTCGCCCGCCTGTACGAGCCCCAGCGCGGAAGCGTGAGCCTCGACGGCGTGGACATCCGCGACCTCAAGCTCGACTCGCTGGCGGCGGCAGTGGGGCTCGTCTCCCAGGAGACCTACCTGTTGCATGCCTCGATCCGCGAGAACCTCCGCTTCGCCTGCCCCGAGGCGACAGACGAGCAGATCGAAGACGCGGCCCGGGCGGCCCAGATCCACGAGCTGATCGTCTCCCTCCCCGACGGCTATGACACACCCGTGGGCGAGCGCGGCTACCGCTTCTCCGGCGGAGAGAAGCAACGCATCGCCATCGCCAGGACGATCCTTCGCAACCCCCCGGTACTGATCCTCGACGAGGCCACCTCCTCACTGGACACCGAGACCGAGCGGGCCGTCCAGCAGGCGCTCGACGAGCTCTCCCGGGGACGGACCACGATCGCCATTGCACACCGCCTCTCCACCGTCCGGAACGCCGACCAGATCCTCGTCCTCGACACGGGGCAGATCGTGGAACGGGGCACCCACGAGGAGCTGGTGGAGGTCGGGGGCCGCTACTCGGCCTTGCTCAGGGGCTCGCTGATCGAGGTGCCCGAGGCGCAGGCGGCGCCTCCGGCGGCACTCGCTGCGGGTGGCTAGGCGGCGGGCCTGAGATGTACGGGGCGCGCACCAGCGCCTCGACGACTACCTAGGGCACCGTGTGATGGATCGCCTCGGCCTCAGCGCGCGCCAGCGAGCAGATTGCTTGTGTTGCATCTCAATGGGTAGTGCCACTGAATGCGGATATGCGTCAAGGCGTCCTGCTCGCGGATCGACCCTGTGCGCATCCGCTCAAAGCTTCGCCGGCTTGGACACACGTCCACAGCCACGGCCGAAATTCGTAACGGAACAATGACGGGTAGGCGTGCCACGCCGCTACATTGATTGTGGATGGCACGCGCTCCGGCCCGGATGGCGGGAAGCGGGCGAGACAAGGCGCCCCGGGCCAATGTGGATGAGAGCGCCATCAGCTCAGCGCTCCGGAAGGGCTGTCGCGTTCCGGGCGTTCATCGATGGAGACACGAAACGGAGGACGAATGCGTAGGGCAAGGACCAGCTCTTAGCTCAGGCTGCCGTGACGGGCGCCACGGGTGGTGCCCCGGGCGACCAAGCCCCACACGGACCCGACAGTCATCCAAGTCCGACGCGTCTGTCACGCAGGCGAAAGTGGCCAAACCCCCACAAGGATCGCGAGGAACCCTCGACATGCAGCACTCGCAAGGCTCACCCGAACGGAATTCACACCCCGATCTGCAGGTCATCATCCCAACGCTCAACGAGGAGGCACGAATCGGGCCGGTGCTCGAGGCGCTAGTCGCATTTCTCGCCGAGCAGCCGTGGAGCTCGTCACTGGTGATCGTCGACAACGGCTCTGCCGACCGGACGCTAGAGGTCACCGACCGCGTGTGTTCGCCCCGGATCCCGGTCGACGTAATCGGGTGCCGTCAGCGCGGCAAGGGCGCAGCCGTCCGTCGGGGAGTGCTTTCGTCCACCGCGCGCTACGTCGGCTTCTGCGACGCGGACCTGTCGACGCCTGTCGAGACGATCGGTCCGGTAATGGAGCTGCTCACGTCGGGCTGCAGAGTCGTCATCGGGTCGCGCCGCTGCGAGGGCGCCCGCTACGTCGACGCGCAGCCGATCGGCCGGCGCGTAGGTGGCGCCGTGTTCCGCATCCTCGCGCGGTCAGTGGCGCCGACTGTCCAGGATACCCAGTGCGGATTCAAGTTCTTTCATTCACACATTGCGAAGGTATTGTTCTCGCGCTCCGGCGCGGACGGTTTCGCCTTCGACGCGGAGGTTGTGGGCCTCGCGCTGGCGACCGGGATCGAGGTGACCGAGGTGCCCGTCACCTGGAAGGATGCAGAGGGATCTTCGTTCCGTCCGCTCAGCGACGGCTATGACGCCATGCGCGAGCTGCTGGCGGTACGCGCACGCGTGGGGGACCGCGCCTCCGGCGTGAGAGACGTCCTTCGAGAAGACGATGTCGCGCTCGTCTAACCTCGACGAGGAGCGCCCGCGGCATGTGGTGTTCGCCAACTGGCGCGATCGGCGCCACCCGCAGGCGGGCGGCGCGGAGCTCTATTGCGAGTCGGTCGCTCGCCGGATGGTACAGCGCGGTGTAAAGGTGACGCTGCTCACCTCCCGCCCGCCGGGACTTCCCAGCGAGGAGGTGATTGAGGGGGTCAATATCCGGCGCGCCGGCGGTACCTTCACCGTCTACCTTCACGCCTTGGCATGGCTGCACCGCCACCGGCGGCACGTGGATGCGGTGATCGACTGCCAGAACGGCATCCCCTTCTTCTCGCCGCTAGTGACCAAGCGCAGCGTACCCGTCGTGTGTCTCGTCTTCCATATTCACCAGGAGCAGTTCGCGACATATTTCAGCCGGCCGATGGCCCGTGTCGGCCGCTGGCTCGAGGGACCGGTGAGTCGTGCCGTCTACGGGTGGCGGACGATCGCCGTGATCTCACCGTCGACCCGTGCCGGCGTGCGTACGCGCCTGAAGCTGCGCGGAGCCGTCCACGTCGCGCCGTGCGGAGCGGATCAGCCGATCGGTCGGCTCATTGCGGGCGTGAGGCCGGCCCCTCAACCGTACATTGTCTGCGTCGGGAGACTGGTGCCGCACAAGCGCATGGAGCTGCTGCTCGAGGCTATCCCCGGAGTCGTTCGCGACTTTCCCCAGCTGAGCGTCTCGATCGTCGGTTCCGGACCGCAGTTGGAACCGATGGAACGGCGAGCGCAGCAGCTGGGCATCGCCGGGCGCGTCAGGTTTCACGGACAGCTAAGCGACGACATCCGTGAACGCCTTCTGACGGAAGCCTGGCTCACTGTTAACCCGTCGGCGGGCGAGGGCTGGGGACTGTCGGTCATTGAGGCGAACGCGCTCGGCGTGCCGGCCGTCGCATTCCGCGTCCCCGGCCTGCAGGACTCGATCGTCCACTGCCGCACTGGCTGGCTCGTCGAGCCGGGGGCCCCACTAGCTACGACGATCGCCGAGGCCCTCACCACGCTTTCACACCCAGATTCAGCGCGCGGGTTCTCCGAGCGCGCGCGCGCATGGGCGGCGGGGTTTTCGTGGGACACAACCACCGACCGCCTGCTCGGGGTAATCGCCGAGGAGAAGCGCCGCCTCAGCCGTGCGAGCGCAGGCCGCGCGACCGAACAGCGCAGACCGAGCGACGTCGCGTGTCACGTGTCCCTGCCCGCCGACCTCTGTTCCTCCCGGACGCTCGCTTCGAGCTTTCGACAGACGGATGTGTGGGTGCGCAGCGGAGACCGGATCGAAGCGCTGATGCCCAGCGCGGACGAGTGGGGTGCACGAGTTGCGCTCGAGCGCATAGGCGCCGCCAATAGCGCTCAGGTGCGCATCGCCCGTCCCACGGACTGGCTACTCGCGGGATCGCCTCTGTCGTGAGGCCGGGGCCCAAGACCACGCCCCGACGCAGTTACCGGCTGCGGCTTTCTCCCGCATCCTGGATCCTCGTAGCGACCGCGATCGCGGGGGCGCTCAACTACTTCTTTGCGCTCAGCATGACGGGTCTGCTCACGCCATCTCAATACTCGGTTTTCGCGGGCGCCCTTGCGACCACACTGGTCGCCGGCACGGTCGCCAATACCTCGGTGCCGTGGCTGCTCGCTCGCGAGATCTCCCACCCCGAGCAGGGGTCAAGCGCGCGCGGGATCGTGTGGTTCGCGACCGTCCTCAATTTTGTGGTGGGCATGCTGGCGGCGGCCCTCGCGGTCTTCGTGACGGCTGGATTCGCGGGCGGGGACGTGATGGCGTGGCTGGGTTTCGCAACACTAGGGTTCTTCATGGCGTCCACAGGAATGGGGTGGGCGCAGGGACACGAACGCTTCGGGCTGCTGGCGGTCTTGATCGTTGCCGAGGTCGCGATCAAGGTGGCCACCGGCATACCGCTGGTGGCACTCGGCGCCGGACCGGCCGGTGCGTTTGCGGCCGCGCTGATCGGCGCGCTCGTAATCACGCTGGCGATGCTTCGCCCCATGTGGGGCGAGCTTGGTCCCTCGATCGCGGCGCTCGGCTCCCGGCGGCTTTGGCGCGCAGCCGCGGGCATGGGCGCTGTCCAGGGCCTCGTCACGCTGCTCTCCGTGATCGACGTGCTGTTCATCTCCGTGCGTCTCGGTCCGTCTCGCGTCGCCGCCTCGTACCAGCTGGCCGCGACGCTCACACGCGCCCCGCTCTTCATAGCGCTCGCGCTCGCGACCGCCGCCTTCCCGCAACTTGTGCGTAGGGCGGGTGAGCGGGCCACGCTGTCCGCCCATCTGCAGCACGTGCTCACCGTGCTCGTGCCACTGCTGGTCGTCGTCGCGAGCGTCCCCGACTCGCTGTTGACGAACCTGCTTCCCGCCGGCTACGGCGGCGCCGTGCGGTTCGTGCCGCTGACCGCCGCGATCAGCACAGCGTACGGCCTGGTCGTCGTGCAGACTACGGTCTTCCGCGCCGCCGGCCGTGCGCGCGAGTGCATCGCGATTCTCGCCTGCGCGTGCGTGGCATCGCTCGGCTTTATGGCGGCGGGCGCCGAGCTTGGCGTTTACGGGCTGGCGGCGGGAGCACTGGTGGGCGGACTCTCGGCGGTCGGCGCGCTGGCGATCCAGACCGAGCGCCACTGGCACGGCGCACAGCGCCCGCGGCTCCGCCCGCTGCTGATCTGGCCCGTTGTTGCCGTCGCGTTGATTGCGGCGCGGGAGGTTCCCTGGGTGTGGCTGTGCGCCGCCTGCCTAATCGCCGCGTACGTCGCGCGAGCGGCACTGAGCCCGCCGGAGCACACCGCCGCCTCGTCCGATATTCCACACCCTGCAGGCGTCGACGAGGACGGCGGCCCTTCGGGCGGACATGAGGCGCCCCGTGAGCCGAACTCCGCGCCTGGCGGCTCCAGGCTTGCGGCGACGCTCGGCACGCTCGAGCAATGAAGATCCTGCATCTTGGCTTCGAGGATCACCGACGCCCCGGCTCGGGCGGAGGATCGCTGCGCAACCACGAGGTCAACCGCCGCCTTGCCGCTCGCGGACACGAGGTGGAGGTCGTGGCCGCCCGCTACCGCGGGGCGCGGGCCCGGTGCGAGGACGGTGTTTCCTACCGCCACGTGGGAGTCGGCACGGAGTACTTCACCAGTCTGCTCTCCTATCAGGCGATGGTGCCTGGGATCGTGCTGGCGGCTGGCGCCCGCGGCCGCCGGCCGGATCTGCTTGTCGAGGAGTTCGCGCCGCCGTTCTCGGCGCTCGGCGTGAAGCGCCTGACGAGCATCCCCACGGTGGGAAACGTGCAGGGGTACTTCGCCGCGGAGAAGGCACGGCAATACCACATCCCGCGGGCGATGCTCGAGGGAGCGCAACGGTGGGGGACGCGCGCGCACAGTCATCTGATCGCGCCGTCGGCCGACCTGGCCCAGACGCTACGCGCGGAAGCGCCGCGGGCCTGCGTGGCGGTCGTACCTTTCGGGGTCGCGCACGGCGAGATCGAGGCCGCGCTCGCGCCACCACCGGCACCGGCCGCGCGACAGATCGTCTTCCTGGGCCGGCTTGAGATCGCGCAGAAGGGCCTGGACCTGCTGCTGCGGGCCTGCGGCACCCTGCTCCCAGAGGAGGACGCCACCCTGGTTGTAGCTGGCGACGGAAGGGACGCCCAGACGTTTGGCGAACAGGCCGCTGGGTCGCCGGCGAGCGCGAGGATCGCTCTTCCTGGGCGTGTCGGCGGCCGGGAGAAGTGGCGGCTTCTGGCTGAATCCCAGCTTTGCGTGATGCCCTCTCGCTATGAGACCTTCGGGCTCAGCGCCCTCGAGTCGCTGGCCTGCGGCACGCCCGTGGTCGGCTTCGATATCGACTCTCTGCGGGAAACCGTCCCCTCCGGGACCGGCGAACTGGTCGAACCCTTTGATCTGAATGCTCTGCGCGAGGCTCTGCGACGGCTGCTGCGCAGCCCCGACCGCTGCGCAACGATGGGCGAGCTCGGCCGTCGCCACGCTGCACTGTTCACCTGGGACACGACGGCCGCAGCCCAGGAGGACATCTATAACACGGTGGTGCACAGGTGAGCGTTCAGGCGCCCGCTCTGCCGGTGCCGTCCGCCCTACAGGTCCGGCCCCCCAACCCTTTGCAACGCCGCTTTGCGGCTCGCCTGATACCCGTGGGCGTGTTCGTGTTAGCGGTGGGGCTGCGTCTCTTGCACATCCGGCACGGCCGCGGCCCCCGAGGACGTCTACAACCGGGTGGTGCGCAGGTGAGCATTCAGGCGCCCGCGCCGCCGGAGCCCTCCACCCACCAAGCCCGGCCCGCCCCACCATCGCGACGCCGCTTTGCGGCTCGCCTGATACCCGTGGGCGTGTTCGCGGTCGCGGTGGGCCTGCGCCTCTTTCACATCCGGCACGCGTACGACGTCTTCCTCGACGAGAGCATCTACTCACGGATCTCGGCAGGAGTGGCGGCCGACGGACGGCTGGTATTCGGCAGCTTCCCCTTTTATCTGCACGGGCCGCTGTCGTTCTACCTACAGGCGTTCGTGATCCGCGTGCTAGGCATCGGCGGCACGGCCATCCACGTGATCTACCAGCTGCGGGTCTTTAACGTGCTTATCGCGGGGGTGGCGGCTGTGCTCGTCTACGAGCTCGTGGGCTCGGTGGGCTCGCGCGCCTGGGGCCTCGTGGCAGCCGCCCTGTTCGCGTTCGACCCGTTCATCGTGAGCTTCGACAGTCGCCTTTTCATCGAGACGCTAGCGACCGTATGGGTGCTTGTCGGCTACCTCGTACTGGTGGGGTTCGCCGAGGACGGGGCCTGGGCGGCTGGCGCCACCACCACGGATGTGGCTGCGGCGCCCGCGGTCACGCGTCGCCGCTCGATGGCGGCCGGGTTCGCGTTCGGCCTGGCGCTGCTCACCAAGGAGACCTCGTGGGCTCTGTACGTGCTGCCGCTCCTGTGGTGCGCCGTGCGCTGCTATCCGTTGCGCCGATCCACCGCTATCACGGCACTGCTCACGGCGGCGGTGACATACGCGCCGTACCCGATCATCGCCGTCGCTACCGGCGGTGGGGGCGAATTCGTCCAGCAGAAGTTCTCAGGTGTCGAGCGTCTCCTGGGCATCAAGCAGCAGACGGGCTTCAACCGTCCCGGCGCCCCGTCGCTTCTGTCGAGAGTGGGGGCCGACCTCGACACGTTCCTCATGACCTACATCCTGATCGCCTTGGGCGTGGTCGCGGCAATATGGGTTTACCGACGGGGCGGTGTGCGCCAGCGCGTGGTCGCGTTGTGGGGCTTTGGGTCGCTCGCGATGCTCGTCTTCCAGATCACCCAGGGGACGATCGAGGAGCAGATGTTCTACTACCTCGTGGTCCCTTCGATAGTGCTGGTGGCGACCGCCATGTCGCTTGCGTGGAAGGGGTCTCGCCTGCTGCGCTGGCGGCGCGCGGCGGTCGCGGCGCTGGCGGTGATCGCAGTGTTCGACGCGGTCACGTGGGTGAGCGCACACACCCGTAACGACACCGCTATCGCGAGCACGGTGGCTTGGATGCAGAGCCACGCCCCGGCCGGGACCCGCGTGGCGCCGCTCGCCGACGGCATTCAGTTTCTGCTGCCCGATTACACCCTGCTCTTCAACCCGGAGGCCGGTGAGGTGTCGCCGTCCGCCTTACGGGAAGCGCACACCCAGCTCGTGATCACGAGCTCGCTGCAGGCGGAACAGGGCTACTCGGCGGCCTCTCGGGCGCTGGTCGCCTGGTTAAGGGCCCATGCGCGCGAGCGCTTCGCGGCGACCGGTGCGAGCGCTGGGACGGTGGTCGTGTGGCAGCTCCCGGGCCCGCTGCCAAAAACGCGCCCGCCGGGCCCCGAGCCGCTGGCGGCGCGCGCTCCGATGAGCCTCGGTGCTCCGACCTACCACGCCTCGAGAGCAGCGACCACCACCCACCACCCACCGCCAGGCGGGCACCGGCTCCTGATCGGGAGCGTGACGCGCCGTGGTGTAACCCGAACAAGGAGATGCAAAGGTGTCCACCTACCTGCCCCCACGCCCATTGAACAAGGGCGAGGCGCCGTCTGCGGGCTTTTCAGAGCTCATCGAGCTGTGCCGCCTGTGGCGTAGGGAGTCAGCCGAGCCGGAGGCCTTCTACGGGACGCTTGCGGAACGCGCCGTGGTCGACCTCGAGCGTTGGTTCGGCCCGCTGGGCGGACAACGTGTCGCTGATATCGGCTGCGGGCCCGGATGGTACGCGGCGGCCATCCGCGCGGCGGGAGCGGAGGTGCTGCCGATCGACAACGACGTCGCAGCGCTGGAGGCGAGCGGCAGGGTTCCGGATGGCGCGATTGTGGGCGACGCGATGGACTTACCGCTCGCGGACGCTTCGCTGGACGGAGCCTTCATATCGAACCTACTGGAGCACACTCCCGAACCAACGCGCGTGATCACCGAGCTCGCAAGGGTGCTGCGGCCCGGCGGCTGGGGCTATGTGTCGTGGACCAACTGGTTCTCTCCGTGGGGAGGCCACGACATGACGCCGTATCACTTCCTCGGCCCCCGGCTCGGCCTGCGGATGTGCAGGCGCAGGCGCGGACAGACGCCCAAGTGCGTGTACGGAAGCTCGCTATGGCCGGTTCACATTGGGCCCACGCTGCGATTCATCCGCTCGTGCCCCGAGCTTCAGACCATCACAGCTGAGCCACGCTACTGGCCGTCCTTGAGGTGGATCGTGGATATTCCGGTGTTGCGCGAGGTGGCCACCTGGAACTGCGTGGTTCGCGTGCGACGCCGGGGACAAAACGAGATCGCGTCGGCCTCACGCCTTTGACACCCACCGGAGCATGGCAGGCTCACCGCCCGAGGTCGGAGAGCTGCGTCTCGAAGCTGGAGGTCAGGGTCCCTAGCAGGAAACCTCCGGCGGCCGTCAGCGCCGGGTAGTCGAGGTAGAAGATGCCGCGGTAGCCGGCCCTCATGGCGCCGGTCGTCATCCGGGCGATCGCGGCAGCGCCGCCGCCTCCGGTGTTCTCTCCCATGATGTTGGAGGCGATCCCGCGCTCGCGGGCATCGACCAGCAGCTGACGCCAGGCGGCCATGTCCGAGTCGATGGGGTCGCCGGGGTGGTAGTAGGGCTCCGGGTCGTCGGCCCACGTCGACCAGGGCCACACGTTCGCGAGCGTGTCGTAAGAGTCGAGCTGTACGGCGTAGTCGGTGCCGAGCGCAACCTGCAACTCGTATTCCGGGGAGCGCGGCGACCAGTTTTCGCGGACGCCGTAGGAGGGCTCGAGCACGTATACGGGGCCCTGCCAGCCCCCAGCCCGAAGCCGGGTGACATACCAGTGGACGAACTGGCCGAGCGATCGCTCGTACCACGCGGCCCAGATCGAGTCCTGCGCGGCCGACCCGTGTCCATACACGTATCGGCGCAGTGGCGTGGCCTGCTCACCTTCCGCAATTCCCGCGCCCGATTGGGCGGGCGTGTCATAGCCCCAGAACGACGGTTCGCCGGTCACCGTGGAGCCGCCGCGCGGGTATTGCATCTCTCCGTTCGCTCCACCACCCACGCGGATCCCCGCCACGTCTGAGAGCTCCGGTGCGAGAGCGCCCAGCGCGCCCGCGACGAAGCTCGCGACGGCTTCGCGGCCGGTTTGCGCCCAGACCCAGTCGCGCACGTCCTGGCCTGGTATCTGGCTGGAGAAGGCTTCGCCGAACTGGTCGACGTATTGGGGCACCGTGTGCGTCACCCATTCGGGGGGGTACTGCAGGTCGAGCTCGAGGTACACCTGGAGTCCCGCCGCGTGTGCCTCGACGACCTCCGCGAGCACGTTCTGGCCGCTGTTGCCGGCCCTCTGTAGGTTCACGTTGCCGCGTGCGGTCGGCTGCGCTTGCGACCAGATCACGGGCACGACCACGGCGGTGCCGCCAGCGCCCGCCCAGGCGCGCATCTGTTCTTCACCGACCACGTCGAAGGTCCCGAGCACGACACCCGCGCCGGAGGCGTTTGCGCCGCCCGCGCCAAGCGTGCCGGTCGCGGTCACGAGAGCGCGACACCGTGGATGCGCCGGCTGTTCGGTCCGGATAGCGATGCGCTGGCTGGCCAACAGCCCGGTCAAGTAGCGCCGCGTCGCCGTGCCGCGCACGCGTAGCAAGACGCCGTGATCGCCAGCACGGATACGCAGCGTGGCGGTGCAGCTGTGGCCGCGGGTATGCGCGATCACCCAAACCCGGGCCCCCACGGACGCGGTTGCGACGCCTGCCGTCGACGGACGGACTTTGCGCCCAGAAACGAGATCCGCCGGCAGCGGTGCGAGGCCCGCCAGCATGCTCGCGAGCAGCAGGCCGCGATGTGCCCAAACGCCCATGTTGTCCGGTTCGACGCCCAGTTCCAGGCACCTGTGGCGTGGATCGGTGGCACAAGGCGTGCACGTAACGTGGACCACCGATGACGGTTAGCCCGAGGGTCGGCTTGCCCGACCCTGATCGATCCATACCGGAGCGAGCGTGAGCGATCCCGTTCGACCGACGAGGTCTCGCGTCGCGGTCCTGCTGGGCGCGGCCGATGCTGGCCGCGCCCAGGCCGAGGGCTACACCACCGCGTCGGTCTGGCAGCTTCGCGCGCTCGAGCCGAGGAGACCTGTCCCTTCCCGGTCTCGGCATTGGCTAGCGTCTATTCTCGCTCAGGATGCGCTCCCTTGGCAATTGACCGTCGCGCACTCGGCCGAAGTGAGGACGCCCATGCCCGAGACACCGAAGGCGCCCACCGCGGTGACGTCCGTATGCGCGCGGCTTGTCGCGTGCGCCGTCATACGAGGTGCCAACCGTGGGATCAAACCCGGTGTTCACTGGCGCGGCGCGGCGTGCTCGACGAGGCCGCCCACGTCGCAACAACGTTCCTGGCACTCAGCGCAGTCCGCCCACGCCAACGACAGTTCGCCGCCGGCGCTCTCGCTGCCGCCGTGCTGATCGACGTCGACCATGTTCCCGACGCCATATTCGGTTGGACCGGAATCACGAAGGGTTCGCCCCGCCCCTTCTCGCATTCGCTCGTAACACTAGCGTGCGCCCTGATCGCTGTTCGCTTTGCGTCCGCGCCACGACGGGAACTCATCGGCGGGGTGGCATTCGGACTTGCTACCCATTTTCTTCGCGACATCACAGACGGGAGCGCAGGAGCACCTCTCCTCTGGCCATTCACGACGCGGGCGGTCAAGCTTCCGAACCTGCAGTGTCCGATCATCGTCGCGGCCCTCTGCTGGACAGCTGTAGACGCATGCAGAAAGACGCATTCGTGATCGACTGCGACAGCACTCTCGTCTAGACGGACGTCCTCTGGAGGCGCGCCGAGAGGGCTACCACCGAGCGACTCTGGCGGAACTTGGCCACCTTGCATTCCGGGGCTCACTCACCGACAATCCTTGGAGAGTTCAGCGCACCTGATCGCGGCCCACGCGATCCGATCACATGGTGTCCACGCTGTGGCCTTTCGATTTGGGCGGCCCTCAGCCCGATGCTGGAACGGCGCGAGTCGCGCGCAACCGGCGCCGAGCCCGGATACCTAGTTACCGGTGCACTGGAAGCGGATCGTGTCATTCGCCGCTCCAGTGAGGTATTCGAACGTGACTTCCGTCCCGCTCGCGTAGGAGATCTCAAGGATCGGAGTGCTCTTGGTCAGTCGTAGCGCCGTGCAGAGGTACGTTTCGGTCGAGGTGAATGCGGCGGAGCCCGTGAACGTCTCAGTCAGTTTTTTGCTGGCCGCGACGCCTGTGCCCTGGACCACGTGAGCGGGCCTCCGACGGGAGTGCCGCTGGAGTTGTAGACCGTGGCCGAGCCGGTAGCGCCGGTGGAGCCGGTCGGGCCGGTCGAGCCGCCCGGACCTGATCCGGTTCCGCTTTCGCCTTTCACGCCTGACGGCCGCGCGTTTCGCCGCTCGGGCCTGTTCCGTCCGTGGCACCTGTCGCGCCCGTCGCGCCCGTGTTCCCGGTCGCGCCGCCGGCACCGTTTCGCCGGTCGCGCCTGTGGCCCTGTTTCGCCTTTTTCGCCGTGTTCGCCCGTCATGCCGTTTTCGCCGTTTTCGCCGGGTGCGCCGGTTTCGCCTTTGACTCCTTCCAGGCCCTTTTTGCCGGTTTCGCCCGTGGCGCCGTCGCGCCGTGTTTCGTCGCGCCGGCTTCGCCAGTGGCCCCGGTGCCCCCGGTAGCGCCCGTCACGACCGGTCGCGCCGGTTTCGCCTTGTCACGCCCGTTGCGCCGGTCGCCCCAGTTTCGCCTTTGGCGCCTGTTTCGCCGGTCGCGCCTGTCGCCCCGGTTTCGCCTTTCGCACCTGCTGGCGCCCGTCGCGCCGGTCGCGCCCGGTCACGCCCGTTGCCCCATCCGCTCACCCGTGGCCCCGGTAGATCCGCGTTCGCCGGTGGCGCCTTTTTTGCCTTCACGGCCGGCCACGCCTTCGTGCCCTTCCGGACCACGTTGCCCTTCCGGACCTTCTTCGCCCGAAGCCCCAGTCCCCCCAGTGGCCCCATTCGCGCCTTTTTCGCCCATCGCACCAGTCGGCCCGGTGGCACCAGTCGGCCCAGTTGCGCCCGTCACACCGGTCGCTCCGGTTCCACCCGTCGCGCCGGTTTCGCCACTAGCGCCTGTAGCGCCGGGTGTGCCCTGTTCACCTTTTTCGCCGGAAGCCCCGGTTGCACCCGTCGGTCCGGTTTCGCCCTTGGCCCCGGCTTCGCCTTTTTCGCCAGTTCCGCCGGTGGCGCCAGTTTCGCCAGTCGCCCCCGTGGCACCAGTCGGCGCCGTTGCGCCCGTCACACCGGTGGCGCCTGTCGCCCCCGTTGCTCCGGTGGCACCCGTGGCACCAGTTTCGCCAGTAGCGCCGGTGCCGCCAGTTGCGCCCGCTTCGCCTTTTTCGCCCGTTCCGCCAGTCGCTCCAGTCGTGCCGGTTGCCCCCGTGACACCGGTGGCCCCTGTTTCGCCGGTCGCGCCAGTGGGTCCGGTTTCGCCCGTCGACCCAGTTTCGCCTTTGGCGCCAGTTTCGCCCGTGGGACCCGTGGCACCCGTTTCGCCGGTTGCACCGCGCGGTCCTTCCGGCTTCTCGCAGTTGTGGAAGGTGGTGGTGACCGAACCAGTGATCCCGTTGCCGGCCCCTGGTCCCTCATCACGGAAGAAAGCTTCAACTTCTCGTTCTTCGGCTTCTGGATAGATGCCGCCGATCGTTATCTCGTCGCTTTTCGCTTCGACTCCTTCTTTTTCGTAAAGCGTCCGGCCGCCAGGTTCTGGCGTGGTTACGCTTACGTGGTACTTTTCGCCCGGAATAGTCGGGAAGTCAAACTCCCCACATGAGAGGAACAGGGCCGGGCCGGTCGCTCCCGTCACACCTGTCGCACCGGTTTCGCCTTTTTCACCGGTCGGGCCCGTAGCGCCCGTCGGACCGGTCGCACCATTCACGCCTGTAGCACCAGTGCTCCAGCTCGCTTTCGCCGGTCGCGCCGGTTTCGCCTTTCGTGCCCGTTTCGCCCGTCGCGCCTTTTTCGCCTGTCGTCCCAGTCGGCCCGGTTTCGCCGCGTTCACCGGTACCGCCCTTTTCACCGGTCGCCCCGGTTGCCCCAGTTTCGCCTTTGGAGCCCGTGGCGCCAGCTTCGCCTTTCGCGCCAGTTTCGCCAGTCGTCCCAGTCGGGCCGGTTTCGCCGCGTTCACCGGTCGCGCCCTTTTCACCGGTCGCCCCGGTTGCGCCAGTTTCGCCTTTGGAGCCCGTGGCGCCAGTTTCGCCTTTCGTGCCCGTTTCGCCAGTCGCGCCTGTCGGGCCCGTAGCTCCAGTCACACCGGTAGCGCCGGTCGCTCCAGCTTCGCCTTTCGCCCCGGTCGCACCGGTTTCGCCTTTCGTGCCCGTTTCGCCCGTCGCGCCTTTTTCGCCTGTCGTCCCAGTCGGCCCGGTTTCGCCGCGTTCGCCCGTACCGCCCTTTTCACCGGTCGCGCCGGTACCGCCGGTCGCGCCAGCTTCGCCTTTCGAGCCCGTTTCGCCGGTCGCGCCAGTGGCACCTTCTTTACCGGTGGCGCCTTCTTTACCAGTCGCGCCTTCTTTACCACGGGCGCCTTCAGCACCCGTCGGGCCGGTCGCGCCTTTCACGCCTTCAGGACCCGTGGCGCCGGTCGCCCCGGTGGCACCAGTTTCGCCTTGGGAGCCCGTGGCGCCAGCTTCGCCTTTCCCCCCGGTCGTGCCGGTTTCGCCAGTCGCGCCATTTTCGCCCGTGGCGCCTTTTTCACCTGTCGTCCCAGTCGGCCCGGTTTCGCCGCGTTCGCCCGTACCGCCCTTTTCACCGGTCGCGCCGGTACCGCCGGTCGCGCCAGTTGCACCAGCTTCGCCTTTCGAGCCCGTTTCGCCGGTCGCGCCAGTCGGGCCCGTGGCACCTTCTTTACCGGTGGCGCCTTCTTTACCAGTCGCGCCTTCTTTACCAGTGGCGCCTTCAGCACCCGTCGGGCCGGTCGCGCCTTTCACGCCTTCAGCACCCGTGGCGCCGGTCGCCCCGGTGGCGCCTTGTTTTCCAGTCGTGCCTTCAGCACCCGTGGCGCCGGTCGCCCCGGTAGCGCCTTCAGTGCCCGTGGCACCGGTCGCGCCGGTCGTGCCTTTCACGCCTTCAGCACCCGTGGCGCCGGTCGCCCCGGTACGCCTTCAGTGCCCGTGGCACCCGTGGGGCCGGTCGTGCCTTTCACGCCTTCAGCACCCGTGGCGCCGGTCGCCCCGGTAGCGCCTGTTTTGCCCGTGGCTCCGGTCTGGCCCGTGGGTCCTGGCCCACCGGCGGGACCCGTCGGCCCGGTGGCGCCCGTGACCCCTTTTGCCCCAGTGGCGCCCGTTGCCCCAGTGGCCCCCGTCGAGCCCTTAGGCCCTTGCGGACCGGTCGGGCCGGTCGGGCCCCGGTTGCAGTAAAACCCGTAACAACCGCCGCCACCGCCGTACCAACCGGCGGACCCGTCGGCGAGCGCCGCCTGGGCGGCGGCAAAGAAGACGGCGAGAGCGAGGAAACAGGCGAGGAGACCGAAACGTCCGGCGCGGCGGAGCCTTCGTGACGGACCTGTGTGGTCTGAACGGCTCAGACGCGCGGCGTCAATGGGCTCACGTGGAGGCCGTTGCGCCTCCTGCGCCTGAACGATCATGTCGATGTGCTCCTCACTGGAAAAACAGCGTTCCTCGCCACCATCGAACTGACCAACCGTGCGGCAGGCCCTCCGCTCGTGGCAACGACGAGCGTCCACCACCCGGGTCCTAGCGGGCTAGCGGCGGTTCCTGCCTATAGCCGGAGACTCGATCCCTCCAGGGACACCAGCCTCCATGGCGCCGCGGCACGCTAACAGAATCTCCGCAGGGGCGTCAAGATTTCCTGGGCCCGTTTTTCCGCTTGACGACATGCTTTTCCGGAGTTTGCTTCTTTTCCGGGGTTTTGGGCGCGGAGGAGTATTCGACGTAGCCCTTGCTGTTGGCCTCGACGACGCGGAAGACCGTCTTGGCGCCGGTCGGAGTGGTGGCGACGCACTGGAAGGTGACGCCCTTTTCCCGCACCACTTCGGTCGGGCAGACCACGGTGGCGTGGATGTGGCGCTGGGCGAGGATGCTTTCTTCGATCGCTCCTTTGGTCTGCTTGGTCGAGAGGAATTCGGAGTTCGTGGTCGAGGATCCCGACCCGCAGGCCGCGACCAGCAGGCCCAGCGTGAAGGCGAGGATCGCGGCAGCCGCCGGTCGTGCTCGCCCCGCAAACCGGGCGACGCCTGGGGTCCAACGGGGCTGCTCCACGTCTCGCATCCGCGCGGATGCTACTGCCGCGCTACGCCGAGGCGTCGATGTTCAGTCGCACGTAGTCGACCGTCACCGGCTCGCCAAGCTGCTGCATGACGTCGTCCATGAAGGGACCGCGGAGATCCTCCGGCAGCTGCTGGACGTGTGGTCCGAGGACGATCGTGGCCAGGAACTCGCGGGGCTCCTCGGGATTGCGGGGCGCCGGCGTCAGCCAGCAGCGGGCGCTCGCGAATCCGGCCGCCCGCAGGTGGCCCTCGGTGGTCTCCGCGGAGGCGTAGTTCCAGGGGGGCTGGAAGCCGGCGAAGTGCTCCGCGTAGGGGTCTCGACGCATGATCGGGGCGACTTCTCCGCGGAGAATGGTGATGTTCCCCTCTCCCCCGCACTGGGCCACGAGCCGGCCGCCGGGCTTCAGTGACGCGTGCAGGCGCCTGAAGAGCCGGTCGTGATCGGCGATCCAGTGGAAGGTGGCGGTCGAGAGGATCGCGTCGAGGGGCTCCCCTGGGTCGAGCTCGAGCAGATCCTGGGTCAGGACCTCGACCCCGGGACCGAGCCGCTCGCGCGCTGCCCGGGTCATCGACTCGGACTCGTCCACCGCGATCACGCGGCCTCGAGGAAGGCGCGCGATCAGCGCTTCGGTGATCCGGCCCGAACCGCACCCCGCGTCGAGCACGGTCTCATCGCCGCTCAACTCCAGACGGTCGAGTACATCCAGGCCGAGGCGCTCCATGGTCCCCGAGATGCGGTCGTAGCTGGAGCCGTCCCACTCACGTACTGGCATACAACCGTACGTTATCACGTACTACCCGACGCGTGCGGCGAGCTCCAGCAGAACCTTCGAGAGCTGCCCTCCCTGCCACGCGATCGGCGATCGCGGCGGGTCCTCGGCAGCCTCCACCACGAGCTGAGCGCCGGGGATGGCCTCGGCGTAGGCCTCCCCCACTGCCAACGGGTGGCCCGGATCGGCCTCGTCGCGGCTCGCGATCACCACCGTCGGAACCGCGACCTCCTCCAGCTGCGTGAGGCTCTCGAACGGACGCGAGCGCGGCACCACTTCCAGGGCATCGGCGACCGCCGCCGGGTGCTCGTGGGCGGCCAGACGCTGGCGCAGGACCGTCTCGACGGTGCTCCGCCAGCGGGCGGGCACGGAGTCCAGGTCGTACGCCCGCACGAAGCCCTCTACCCCGCCCTCGCGCAACCCTCGGGCGAGCGCGTCCCAATTCGCCAGCTCGCTCTCCGTGCGCGCGTCGGGCAGGAACGACGGGGTGATCAGCGCCAGACCGCTCACCAGCCCGGGGTGCTCGAAGGTCAGGCGCAGCGCCGTGTGGGCGCCCATCGAGGCGCCCGCCAGGATCGCCGGCGGGTCCCCGACCTCGCCGATGGCGGCGGCCAGGTCCTCGGCGAGGTGCTCGTATCCGTACTCACGCCCGGGTGCCGGGCTCGATTGCCCGTGGCCACGGGCGTCGTAGGCGAGCACACGCATGCCACCCCGCTGCAGCGCGTTGGACCCCATCACCACGTAGCGGCGGGTGGCCGTGAGGCCGTGCAGGAGCACGATCGCCGGCCCCACCTCGGGGCCGGAGCGCTCGCCGGCGAGCATCACGCCCCCGGCGCGGATCTCCAGTTCGCTCAAGCCGGGACGGCGGCGTGGGAGCGCAGCAGCTCCGCCGAGGTGTCTGGCTCCTCCCAGAAGAACAGGTGGCCGACGCCGTCGAGCATCTCGAGGCGGGCCTCCGGTATCAACGACGCGATCAGGCGCCCGTTCTCGACCGGGATCATCTCGTCTGCGGAGCCGTGGAGCACGAGCGTCGGGGCGCTCACGCCGGGAAGACGATCGTGCGTGTCGTGCTGGACGCAGGCGGCCGCCTGGGCCATGATCACCCGCACCGCCACGGCGCGCTCGGCGGCAATCGACTGGTAGCGCTCCCAAAGCTCCGGCTCGGCTACGGCCGCCGGCGAGAGGTTGACCTCATACGCCGCCCGCAGGGCGCGGTCGCGGTCGCCGGAGAGCATCGCCTCACCCAGCCGCTCGCCCGCGGCCGAACCGAGTGAGCTGCCCGGCCCACCACAGTAGGTGCAGCCGAGCGTCAGGCTGCGGACCAGCTCCGGCTCCGCCAGGACGAGCTCCTGGGCGACCATCCCTCCCATCGAGATCCCCAGGACGTGGACCGAGTCGAGTTCCAGCGCCCTCACCAGGCCGGCCGCGTCGGCGGCCAGCTGGGAGATCGTGATCGGGCCTTCCAGGCGGCTGGAGGAGCCGACCCCGCGATGGTCGTAGACGATCACCTCGAAGTTCTCACGCAGGCGATCCATGAACGGCTCCCCCCAGTGCAGGTAGGTCCCGCTCATCCCCATGATCGCCAGCAGCGGCGGGCCTTCGCCGCTGCGCTCGTAGTCGAGCTGGAGCTCGCCCACCTCTGCCTTCGCCACGCCCCGATTCTACTGGGCGTGGGCCAGCGGCAGGGCGAGCTGGTCCGTCGCACCGGGGCCGGCCGCGAGCGCCCCGGGGACGGCATCCGCGCTGCCCGGCCGGCTGCCGGCGGCGACGAAGCCGGCCACCCGCACCCCCAGCAGCCTCACCGGCCGCGGCGGGGCGTACTCGTCGAGCAGGCGCAGGACCTCGGCCGTGACGAGATCCGTGTCGTCGGTGGCCGCCTCGACGGTGTGGGAGCGGGTCACGGTCGTCCAGTCGTCGAGGCGGACCTTGATCGAGATCGTGCGCCCCCGGCGCCCATGGCGGCGCAGGCTCTCGCACAGCTCCCCGGCCATCCGCGTGAGCGCCTCGTGGAGCTGCTCGGGGGCGGCGATGTCCTGGTCGAAGGTCCGCTCCCTGGACTCGGAGGCGACCTTGCGCGGCGCCCCCACGATGCCGTCGGATTCGAACCTCGCCCGGCGCTGGAGCTCGCGTCCCAGGCGCGGCCCGAAGCTGGCGGTCAGCACGCCCTCCCGTGCCCCGGCGAGCGCCGCCAGGGTCCTCAGGCCGAGGGCATTGAGGCGCTCGGAGGTCTTGGGGCCGATTCCCGGGACCAGGCCGGGCGGCGAGCCGGCGAAGCGCTCGCAGGCCTGTTCACGGGTCAGGGACACGAGCCCAGCCGGCTTCTCGGCGTCGGAGGCGACCTTCGCCACGAGCTTGTTGGGGCCGATCCCCACCGAGCAGGTGAGCCGGGTGGAGGCCTTGATCTCCGCCACCAGGCGTCGCATCGCCGTGCGCGGCGAGAACAGGCCCTCGAGGTCGAGGTAGGCCTCATCGAGACCGACGACCTCGACCCGCTCGACGTGCTCGCGGATGATCGCCATGATCCGACCCGAGGCCTCGCGGTAGAAGGCGAAGTCGGGCGGCAGGAACACCGCCTGGGGGCACAGCCGCCGGGCGCGGGAGGCGGGCATCGCCGAACCGACCCCGTAGCGACGGGCCTCGTAGCTGGCGGTCGTGACCACCGCCCTCGGTCCGGAGCCCGACACGACCACCGGGAGGCCCCGCAACTCGGGATGGCGCAGCAACTCGACCGACACGTAGAACGCGTCGGCGTCCAGGTGGGCCACCCGCAGGGTGCGGTCCGCTGCGCTCACGGACAGCTGAATCTAGCGTCGCTCGCGGCGGCGCAGACACCGCTTTGCGATCCTGGATAGGCTGTTCGTCAGAGCGCCTGATGGACCTCACTTTCAGCCCCAAGGAGACGGCTTTCCGCGACGAGTTGCGCTCCTGGCTGGCCGACAACCCGCCCGACCCGGAGCCCATCGACGGGAGCGAGGACGCCAAGAACAGCTGGCGCAAGGACTGGCAGCGACGCCTGTACGACGCCGGCTGGGCCGCTCCCGCATGGCCCGTGGAGTACGGCGGGCGCGGCGCCACCCTGACCGAATCGGCGATCTACTACGAGGAGATCGGCCGCGCCCGGGTTCCGCTGGCGGCCAACACCCTCGGGCTGCTGCTCGGGGGACCCACGCTGATGGTGTGGGGCACCGACGAACAGAAGGAGCGCTACCTGCCCCCGATCCTCTCGGCCGAGGAGATCTGGTGCCAGGGCTTCTCCGAGCCCGACGCCGGCTCGGACCTCGCGGCGGCCAAAACGCGGGCGGTCAAGAACGGCGACGAGTGGGTCGTCACCGGCCAGAAGGTGTGGACCAGCGGAGCCCAGTACTCGAAGTGGTGCATGCTCGTGGCCCGGACCGACAACGACGCCGCCAAGCACAAGGGCTTGACCTACTTCCTGATGGACATGGAGCAGGACGCCGTCCAGGTTCTCCCCCTGCGCCAGATCACCGGCGAGGCCGAGTTCAACGAGCTCTTCATCGAGGAGGCGAAGATCCCCGACGTCAACGTGATCGGCGGCGTCGGCAACGGCTGGAAGGTGGCGCTCACGACGCTCATGAACGAGCGCGCCGGCCTCGGCTTCGCGCTGCAGATCCGCCTGCGTCAGCTGCTCGACGACGTGATCGCAGCCGCGGCCGCCAAGGGCCTGCTCGACGATCCTCTGTACGCGGACGCGCTGGCCGATATCCACGTCCGCTGCGAGTCGATCCGCCTGCTGGCCTGGAAGGGGCTGACGGACGTCGAACGCTACGGCCAGCCCGGGCCCGAGGGCTCGCTGGTGAAGTGGCTGTGGTCGGAGACCAACCAGCGCCTGACCCAGCTGGCCGCCGACGTGATCGGCGCCGAGGCGCTCACCTTCGGCGACCACTGGAGCTACGAGTTGCTGCGCGCCCGCGGCAACACGATCGAGGGCGGCACCACGGAGGTGCTCAAGAACATCGTCGCCGAGCGGGTGCTCGGCCTGCCGCGACTGAAGTTCGCCGCCTAGGGACATGGACTTCGGTTTCACAGACGACCAGCGCGAGATCCAGCGCACGGCGCGCTCCCTGCTGGCCGAGCGGGCCCGCCCCGATCGGGTGCGCCAGCACGCCGAGGCGCGCACGACCGACACCGAGCTGTGGAAGGAGCTGTGCGAGCTGGGCTGGCCCGGTATCGCCATCTCCGAGGAGTTCGGAGGCGGCGGACTGGGCCGGATCGAGCTCTCGATCCTGTGTGAGGAGCTGGGCCGCGCGCTGGCCCCGGTTCCGTTCCTGCCCAGCACGATGGCCTCCACGATGATCGAGCACGCCGGCTCGCCCGAGCAGCGCGAGCGGTGGCTGCCCGGCCTTGCCGCGGGAGAGACCTTCGGCGCGCTCGCCAGCGCCGCCGACGGGACTGCCGAGCTGGTGGTGGGAGCCGTCGAGGCGGACGTGATCGTGCTCGCCGAAGAGGACGGCAGGGCCCGGCTGGTGGCCGCGGCCGATGCCGAGCTGACCCCCCTGGACGCGATCGACCCGACGCGCTCCGCCGCGCGGGTGCGGGCCCAGGGCGGCGAGGAGCTTCCCGGAGATGTCGCCGGCGGCGTGGACCGGGCGCTGGTGGCGATCAGCTCCGAGCTCGTGGGCGTCTGCGAGCGGGCACTCGAGATGACCGTCGCGTACGTCAAGGACCGCAAGCAGTTCGGGGTCCCTGTGGGCGCCTTCCAGGCGGTCTCCCACCGTTGTGCGCAGATGCTCTTGGACACCGAGAAGGCGCGCGCGACCACCGCCTTCGCCGCCTGGAGCGCCGACGCCGACCCCGATGGGCTTCCCGGAGCAGCCGCGATGGCCAAGGCCGCGGCCTCCGACGCGGGCCGCGAAGTGACGGCCAGCGCGATCCAGGCCCACGGCGGCATCGGCTTCACCTGGGAGGCCGACGTGCACTGGCTGTACAAGCGGGCCCAACTCGACGCCGCGATGCTCGGAGGCGGAGCGCGCCAGCGGGCGCACCTCGCCGCCATTCTCGCCGAGCAGCTCGCCGCCCCAGCTCCGGCCTAGATCATGAGCGGGCGGAGCGGCGTGATCGAGCCGCTGCCCCGGGGCCGCAACCCGTTCGACGAGTCCGGGGTCACGCGCGACGCCGACGGCCTCGCCCGCTACGAGCAGCTCCCGCGCTCGCTGACGGCGATGCTGGCCGCGAGCGTGCAGCGGGACCCCCAGGCAACGGCGCTGCTGGAGGTCGGTGGCGCAAGCTGCAGCTACGAGGAACTGTGGGAGCGCTCGGCGCGGGTCGCCGGCGGGCTGCTGGCCGCTGGGGTCACCGCGGGGGACCGGGTGGCGATCCGGATGCCCAACGGCATCGACTGGGTGCTGGCCTTCTTCGCCACCCAGCTGCTGGGCGCGGTCGCCGTGCCCGTGAACACGCGGTTCAAGGACGAGGAGGTCGCCTACGTGGTCGAGGACTGCGAAGCGGCCTACACCTTCCAGCCGGGTGGCGAGCTTCCCGATGGCGACCGCATCGAGCCTGCCGGGCGGGCCCCCGGGGACCTGGCCGCGATCTTCTACACGAGCGGCACCACCGGCTTCCCCAAGGGAGCCATGACCTCCAACGAGAACTTCCTCACCAACAGCGAGAACGCCATCCGCTGCCTGTCCATCGACCGCAGCGAGGGGCCGAACATCTCCACCCTGGTGTCGGTGCCGCTGTTCCACGTGACCGGGTGCAACAGCCAGCTGATCCCGATGCTCGAGTTCGGGGGTCGCGTGGAGATCCTCGCCAACGGCCTCGACCTGGACGGCTTCTGCCGGGCGATCGACCCGGGCGGCGTCAACCAGCTCGTGTCGGTGCCCGCGATCTACCACGCGCTGCTGCGCTTCCCGGGGTTCGCCGAGACCGACGTCAGCGGCGTGCGCTGGGTCTCCTACGGCGGCGCTCCGATCGACGAGGCGATGGTGGCGAGGATCATGGAGGCCTTCCCCAACGCCCGCGTGGGCAATGGCTTCGGCCTGACCGAGACCTCGTCGTTGACCTCGTTCCTGCCCCACGAGGAGGCCACCGCCCACGCCGACTCGGTGGGCTTCGCGATGCCGGTCGTGGACCTCTCGCTCGAGGACCCCGACGCCGACAGCGGCGTCGGGGAGCTGCTGGTGCGGGGCCCCAACGTGGTCAGCGGCTACTGGAACAAGCCGGAGGCCAACGCCGAGACCTTCACGGACGGGTGGCTGCACACGGGCGACCTTGCGCGGGTGGACGAGGACGGCCTGCTGTACATCGTCGACCGCAAGAAGGACATGATCAACCGGGGCGGCGAGAACGTCTACTCGATCGAGGTCGAGAACGCGCTCGCGAGTGCCCCCGGGGTCGCCGAAGCGGCGGTGATCGCCGTGCCCGACAGCATGATGGGCGAGAAGGTGGGAGCCGTGCTGGTGGCCGTCGCGGGGCGGCAGATCGACGTCGATGAGGTGCTGGGCCACTGCAAGCTGCACCTGGCCGACTTCAAGGTGCCCCAGTACATATCGATCCGCGAGGAGCCCCTGCCGCGCAACCCGGCGGGCAAGCTGCTGAAGGCCCAGATCCGCGAGGACGCCCACTGGGGCGAGCAATACCGCTGAGCGCCGAGAGCGAGGGATGGCAGACGATGGCAGTCGTGCACACAGTCCAAGGGCCGGTCGACAGCAGCGAGCTGGGGACCGTGCTGGTCCACGAGCACGTGCAATTCCGCGACGAGGCGGTGGCCGCCCAGTGGCCCTCGATGTATGACACCGACGCCGAAATGGCGGCGGCGCTGGAGGCGGTCGGGGCCGCCAAGGAGCGGGGCGTGGCCACGATCGTGGACCCGACGGCGATGTTCGGGGGCCGGGACGTGCGCTTCATGCGGGCCGTCGCCGAGCAGAGCGGCGTGCGGATCGTGCCCTGTACGGGGATCTACAGCTACGACTACCTGCCCCACTATTTCGAGAACCGGGACGTGGACGTGATGGCCGACCACTTCGTGTCGGACATCGAGACGGGAATCCAGGGGACCGACATCCGGGCCGCGTTCCTGAAGTGCGCCGCTGACGCGGCCGGGGTCACCGAGCGGGTCGAGAAGATCCACCGGGCGGTGGCCCGGGCGTGCGTGCGCACGGGTGCCCCGATCATGGCCCACTCGATGCCGGCGGTGCAGACCGGTCCCCGCCAGGTGGACATCTTCGAGGAGGAGGGCGTGCCGCTGGACCGGGTCCAGATCGCTCACTGCGGGGACACCGACGACGTCTCCTACATCGAGGGCCTGGTCCAGCGGGGCGTGTACGTGGGTCTCGACCGCTACGGCCTGGAGATGTTCCAGCCGATCGACAAGCGCAACGAGACGGCGGCCGAGCTGCTGCGCCGGGGTCACGCCGAGCGCTTGATGGTCTCCCAGGACTTCTGCGCCTCGATCGACTGGTTCCCGCCGGAGGCGGCCGCGACCTTCGAAACGGCCGGAGCGATCCGCAACTGGTCGATGACGCTGGTGTTCGACGAGGTCGTGCCGGCGCTGCGCGAGCTGGGCGTGATGGACGACGGCGTGTTCGACACGATCTTCGTGCAGAACCCGGCGCGCTGGCTGACGTCGGGGGCCTCCTGAGGTATTGGTCTTACATCACTGCTTCGAACGGGGTGCCGGATTCGAGATCGCCGAGGGTGGCTTCCTCGCCGGTCAGGTGAATCGCCCCTTTGCAGCCGTGTTCACTCCCGGACATCAGCCGTTTGGCGGTCCCCGAGACCTGTGCTGAGGTGGTGCCCGGCACGGCGAAGCTGCCTCTGAGCTTCGTAAGCGAGTATTCGCATTTCTTGGGCAACTCGGTCGTGTAGGTGATCTCGCCCCTGAGCGTGATCATCCCGTTGGAGGTGACGGCCACCTGTTCGAGCTGGCCCGTTGCCGCCGGTCCTCCTTCCCCGCACCCGCCGGGGCTGTTTTCGAACGTGGTGAACACGGCCTTGTCGGCCATCTTTTCATTGTCCGTCAGTGCTCCGGTGGACTTGAACGACCCGCACGGGCCGAACCGAAGCGTCCCGAAGGTTCCCGTGCCGGGAGCCACGGCGCTGCCGCCGGACATGAGCACCAGCTTCGACGCCTGCGCGCCGGCCGAGATTGCGGTGAATGCGAGCAGCGTCAAGAAGCTCGCCGACAGGATCTTGATCCTCCTCATGAGGTTCTCCTCGCCTCGACTCCGGTGGGAAGCAGGCTTGAGCGACCGCGCCAGGGTCGCTCATAGCACTTAGTCAACATAGTCCCGAGGCGCCCCGCCGTCAACACGGTTCACCGGACGGACACACCACGAAGCACGCCAGCTGCTTAGTCGTCCGAAGCGCGTGCCAGCATTTTCATTGGCCTTCACGGAGAAGGCCCCTCCGAAGCAAATCGGGAGGGTCGCTTCGATCCCCTCATCCCCAAAAGCGGCCCTCCCCTTTAGCGCTCTGCCCGGCGGAGCCGGAAGCGTTGACAGCGCTCGAACGGTGCGATAGGACTCGTGGTGCGTACGGGAATGAACGCATCCTCGCCCCGCACAGCGGGGGCGAACAACCAAGAAGGGGGCAGCGATGGCGAAGTTGACCGTGACGGTGCTCGCGGGGCTGGCCGTGCTCGGGCTGGCGGCCGCGAACGTGGACGCCAAGGGGCCGAAGCCGAAGATGGTCGTGAGTCCCTCCATGGGCGTTACTGGCGGCACCGAAGTGACCGTATCCGGGGAACATTTCGTCCCCAACAGCAGCCTCTTCATCGTCCAGTGCACCAAGGGCATAAAAGGCAAGAAGGGAGCCTCGGGAGAGGGCTACTGCAATATCGGCAACATCGTCTCGGTGGAAGCGGACGGCTCGGGCAACGTACCGGCGACGAAATTCACGCTCACCGCTGGAGCGGTGGGCGGTAACGGGACGACCTGCGGGACCAGCAAGAAGGACAAGATCTGTTATGTCGGCCTCGGGGACCCTGAGGGTGACAAGAACGACTCCGCCTTGGGGAAGATCACGTTCGCGATTCCGTGAGGGTGGCCGCCGAACCCTCCTGAGGGGCACTGAGCAGCTCTGGGCCCTCCGGCGCGTCGCCCGGCTTGTTGACGGCTGGGTTCGCCGGGCGGGCGCTGAGCCTGTCCTCCGGTAGGGGACCGCAGAGCGAGAGCGCTTCCTCGGCGCCGAGGGAAGGGTCGAGCCAGGCCTGTTGGGCGTCCTCGTCGGCGAGGATCACCGGCATCCGCGCGTGGATGGCGGCGGCGGTCCGATTCGGGGAGGCATCACATGTCAGCAGGGTGACGCTGACGACCCACTCCTCCTGCACCTTTGCCGGCGTCCAAAGCGAGGCAAACGCAAACGGGGCACCGCCGTCAACCTGAAAGAAGAACGGCTGGCGAGGCCCGAGCTCCGCCCGGGATCCGCGGCGCTCCGGTGCCAGCCACTCGAAGTAGCCATCGGCCAGCTGGAGGGCACGGCGGGAGCCCTTTGGGATCAGGGCGCGGTAGGCGGGCGTGCTTGTGACCGACTCCATGCGGGCGTTGATCAGCCTGCCCGAACCCTTGAGGTCCTTGGCCCACGGCGGAACCAGTCCCCAGCGCAGCAGCCGAGCAGCGTGCCCCTCGGCCGTGTTGACGATCGCCAGCACCTCTTCGGTGGGGGCGATGTTGAAACGGTGGGTGCCGGCGTCGCTTTCGAACGGGACCCGAAAGCGGTCGTTCAGCTCTGCGGGTCCGGCGGTGTTGGTGTAGCGCCCGCACACGACTCGAGCTTATTGCGCCTCCAGTCCGACGCTGTGAGGCGGTAGAGGACGTGGGGCGCGAGCGGATCCTCGGCGGCCAGGCCGGGGTGCAGAAAGTCCTCCGCCGGGTCGCGTGCCATCGCCAGGCGCTCCATCACGCGCCGGGAGCGGTCGTTGCCGACCGCCGTGTAGGCGACGAGCTCGTTCATTTCGAGGTCTGCGAAGGCGCGCTCGAGCACGGCGCGGGCGGCCTCGCTGGCAAGGCCCCGGCCCCACAGCGGGCGGGCCAGGCGCCAGCCGATCTCGACCGCCGGCGCGAACGGCATCTCGGGTGGCACGGGGACGATGCCGAGAAACCCGCCGAAGGCCACCTCCCCGGGGACCTCGAGCGCCCAGAAGCCGTAGGAGCGCTCCTCCAGGCCACGCTGGTTGCGGCTCATCAGGGCCGCGCTCTCCGCGCTCGAGAGGGTGCTGGGGAAGTGCTCCATCACCTCCGGGTCCGCGCCCATGGCGACGAATGGAGCTAGGTCTTCGGGGCGCCAGCGGCGCAGCAGGACCCGTGGTGTTCTGATGTCAGCCCCCGTGTGGGCGATGTTATCGGCGCTTGGACGACCGGCCCGGCGTCGTGCCGGCCGCCCGCGCTGTGAGCTACGAGCTAGCGGGTGCTCCAAACCTCGCCGACCCCTTCGAACCCGAGGGCTCGCTTGGTGGCTTCGGTGAGGTCGAATTCGCGGCCCGCGACGAACGGTCCGCGGTCGACCACGGGAACCGTCACCGAACGGTCCCCGTACCGGATGTCGACCAGGGTGCCACACGGGAGGGTGCGGTTGGCGACGCCCATCGTGGAGCTAGTCAGCTCACCGCCACAGGCGAGCCCACCCCCTCCCCCGTACCACGAGGCGTCGACCGCGCGGAAGACGTTCAGGTGGCCGATACGGCGGGTCGAGGAAGAAGCCAGATCGTCGCCCGGGAAGCGCACGCGAACGGCCTCGCTCCTGGGTGTGTGGGCGACGTAGTTGATTGCGAAGCGCCCTCCCCCCCGGGTGTGTGAACGAGCCACGGTGAGCCACCGGCTGCCCGCCCGGCGCTGGAGGACCACCATCAGGTCGGGGGAGCCAGGGTGGCCGTCCTCGAGCAGGTGTCCGGTGATCCGGGCCCGGCGTCCCTCGAGAACGTTCAGCTGCCGGCGACCTACGTGCAGGGCGGTCTGCTCGCGTTCGGGTGGTTCGGCCGCGATGCTCTGGTCTGCGAGCGTCGCAGGGGTGAGATCGCGCGCAAGCGCTTCGGTAGGCGAAATGGCATGCATCCGTGAGAGCTCCCTTCAGGGTTTGTCCGCCTACGGGGTTAGCTGCCGGGCTCACGGCCGGTCAGCACAGAGACATCCGATATCTCCGTGCCTACCGGGCGTTACAACTGCATCAGCAGTCGATTCGCCCCTGTCACCGGTGCCTGTGCGGCGATCCGGCGGCGTTGGGTCCCCCGCTCAGCCCTTCAGGGCCGACTCGGCGGGTCGAACATTTGTTCGAACCTAGGGTGCATTGTGACAGGCTTGTGTGCGCTTGGTCACACATGGTCATTGTCTGCAGAAATGCCGATAAGCACAAGCCCCGCTCCGTTCCGGGATACTTCGACCCATGCGATCCGGCGCGTTAGGACTCGCGGCAGTCGCCGGAGCCATCGCCGTAGCGGGCTGCGGTAGCTCTTACAAGACCCCCTCAGCAGCCGAAATCGCCCAGGCCCGTGCTCGCGCGATCCTCGCCGTCGAATCCATGCGATCAGTATGTAAGCCGGGCGAGGTCGAAGTGGCCGTAAGGCACAAGCGGACGTCGGCCTCGACCTGCACGACCCCCCAGGACGCACCCACAGCAGTCGAGCGGCTTTTGCATCCCCGCAAATAGCGGGATTTGCCCATGATCCACGCCGCGTTCTTCTGGCTCACGCTGTTCATCATCTGGATCGGCCCTTCCCTGCTGGTGGCGCGACTGGCGACCAACAGAGGTCGCAGCTTTGGCGGCTGGTTCGTTGCAGCACTGCTCTTGTTCTGGCCCCTCATCCTCGTCGTCGTGCTGGTACTTCCGCGGCGCGACTCGGTCGCGTAGAAGTGCATGGGCGCGGCATTTGGCGGAGCGCCGCGGGCTACCACCACGCCAGGCGGTGTCCACGATGCCCACGGCCAGAACCTACCGGATGATGTTTGCCACAATCACTCTGTGATGACGCATGACGAGGCCCTAGCCGAGGCCCGCCGCCGGCAGGAGGCCGACCCGGACGCGACGTGGATCGCCACGGAGCGCAACGGCACGTGGGTGGTCGCTCGGATAGGCCTGCAACCGCCCGGACCGACCGGCACCGCGATCAAGCCGCCGCCGCCGGCCCCGCACGAGACGCCGCAGTCCGAACTTCAGCGCGTGGTCACGCGGTTCGGCATCGGGTAGCCGGGTCCCCGCAGGCGATCTGCCACACCGGGAGGCACCGCCCGCAGCCGCACCCGCGAGCCCGGAAGCGCTTCGAGGAGGCTCCGGCGGACTAAGGACCGGAGCCTCCTCGAGCCGTTTCCCTCCCTGCTGGAGGCCCTACCTCTCGGCACTCCCTCACTCTCTAGAACGCGGGGAGCGCCGTAAGGTTGGCCGCTTCATCTCCACGACGTTGACCGCAACCGTCATCCACGGCAACGCATCACCGTGGACGACGGACGAAAGGCCATAGCGGGCGAGGACTCCACCAGCGCCTGTGACCGCCACCAGTAGAGCGATCGCGGGCAGTCCTCGCCATGAGCGATTCGAGGCTTAGCGAACTCCATGTACGACCTCCACGACGCGGATTGGCGTTGTAGAGGCCATCAGCGGCAGAGCCGCGGTTATGGAGCGAGCCTCATTCGCTCGCCCAGGAGTCTACTGCGCGTCCCCTCCGGAGCCAACCGTGGCTCCCGAGCGCCCCGATCACGCCCAAAATAACGGCGTTTCCGCCCAGATAGCCCAGCCGCCGGGCGGCCACCAGCAGCAGAACGACGAGAAAGGTCCCTCCGATGGCCGTGATCATCTATGCACCGAGCGAACATCACGGGGGCTTTCCTCTCGGCGCATGGTCTGCTTCGGGTGAGCCGACGACCCAGTCTGAAGGGGCGCGGCGCCGATCAACGTCAGGTGCGAGCGAAGGACCCGCGCCGTCTGATGCCCTGAGAAATGGGCGCCAAAATTAGGCTGGTGTAAGGTCACTTGACAGGTCTTCGTGCTGTCAGGTAACCTTACAATCCTGATGTCAGAGGCCATTCCTGAGCTGATCGGGCTCCAGTTCGCGGCTGAGCGGCGCCTGCGGGCGGAGGAGACCCGCAGGGCGGCTTCCGCGGAGCTGAGGGAGCGCGTGGTAGACGCCTACGAGGCAGGGATCCCGGTGAGCCGGATCGCCCGGGAGGCCCAGATCTCTCGCCAGGCCGCCTACGAAATGCTCGGTCTGCGTCGTCTTTCGCGCCCACGGACCTGAAGTCCTCCCGCGCCACGTGAGCTGATCTGGGGCCCGCCGTGAGCAGGCTCCGGGGCGTCCGGATCCCGGCGGGAGCAATCCGTCGGCTCGGCCGCGAACCGGCGGCACGGTTTGCGCAGCTTTGTCGGCCTTTGCTCACGATCGTCGACGTTTGACCTGTGCGACAATCGCCCTGTGGCGAATCCCGACCGCCTGACCGCGCTCGATTCCACCTTCCTGCACCTGGAGGACCACTCCACGGCCCACATGCACGTGGCCTCCGTGATGGTCTTCGAGGGCGACGCTCCGAGCCTCAAGGAACTCGTCGAGCACATCAACGGTCGCCTGCACCTGGTCCCCCGCTACCGCCAGCGCCTGGCGTACGTCCCCTTCGGCCAGGGCCGGCCGGTGTGGACCGACGACCCCCACTTCAACCCCTACTACCACATACGCCACACCGCCCTGCCGAAGCCGGCGGGCGAGGAGGCCCTCAAGCGCCTGGCGGGACGGATCTTCTCCCAGCGCCTGGATCGCTCCAAGCCCCTGTGGGAGATCTGGCTCGTCCAGAGCATGTCCGGCGGTCGCTTCGCCCTGATCGCAAAGACCCACCACGCGCTCGTGGACGGCATCTCCGGAGTGGACATCACCACCGTCCTGTTCGACACCGCCCGTGAACCCGCGGCGCCGACCGCGCCCGCCACGGCGTGGGCCGCGAAACCGCTACCCGGCCAGGCGAAGCTGCTCGGCGAGGCACTCATCGAGCGATCGACCGTCCCGGGAGAGATGGTCCGCGGCGCCCGCGCCGTACTGCGCAGGCCCAGGCGTGCCGTCTCGAGGTTCACCGGCGCCGTCACCAGCATCGGCGCCACGACGATCGCGGGCATCCAGGCCCCCGCGCCACCGAGCCCCTTCAACGTGGAGATCGGACCCCACCGCCGCTACACCTTCCTCGACGTCGACATCGCGAGCCTCAAAGCCGTCAAGGACTCCCTCGGAGGGACCCTCAACGACACCGTCCTGGCGTCCGTCTCCCTGGCCCTCGGGCGCTACCTGCGCCGCCATGGGCACGAGACCGACGATCTGGTCCTGAAGGCCATGGTGCCCGTGTCGGTGAGGAGCAAGACCCAGCGGGGAGCGCTCGGCAACCAGGTCGCCGCCATGTGGGCGCCGCTGCCGGTCGGCGTGCAGAACGCGGCCGAGGTGCTCCGCAAGATCGCCTCCTCGATGGATGAGCTGAAGAAATCCGGCCAGGCCGTGGGGGCCCAGGTGCTCACCAACCTCGCGGGCTTCGCCCCGCCCACGATCCTCAGCCAGGCCGCCCGCCTGCAGGCCCGCCAGCCGTTCTTCAACCTCGTCGTCACGAACGTCCCGGGACCCCAGTTCCCGCTGTATCTGCTGGGGCGGCGCCTGGAGATCCTCTACCCCGTCGTCCCGCTCGCCCAGAAGCAGGCCCTCGGCATCGCCGTGATGAGCTACGACGGGCACCTCGGGTTCGGACTCCTGGGCGACTACGACGCCCTCCCCGACATCGAGGAACTGGCGCTCGACCTGAAGTGGGCCGTCGCGGCTCTCTGCCGGGCAGCCGGCGTGCGCCCGCGGGTCGGAAACGCCCGCAAGCCCACCTCCAAGCGCACCACCGCCAACTCCAGCCGCCGCGACTCAAACTCCCGAACCGGGGCCAGGCGACCCGCCGGAACCAACTAGCCGCCCCGGGCATGCGCCTGGCGCTCGGCCAGATCAACACCACCGTCGGGGACGTAGCGGGCAACGCCGAGCTCGTTCGCGACGGGATCCGGGCGGCCCGCCGCCGGCAGGCGGACCTGGTGCTGTTCCCCGAGCTGGCCCTCACCGGCTACCCCCCTGAGGACCTGCTGCTGAAGGAGCATTTCCTCGCCGACGCCGCCCAGGCTCTGCAGGGGCTCGCCGCCGAGGCCACGGGGATCGTCGCCGTGGTCGGCTTCCCCGAGCGCGCCGACGACGTCTACAACGCCCTCGCCGTCCTGCATGAGGGCGCCGTACACGCCGTCTACCGCAAGGTGTACCTGCCCAACTACGGCGTCTTCGACGAGCAGCGCTACTTCCAGGCGGGCTCCTCGGGCGCCGTCATCGACCTGGGAGCGGACCGCCTCGGCCTGACGATCTGCGAGGACATCTGGGAGCCCGGGCCCCCTGCCAGCGACGAGGCCCTCAGCGGCGCCACCCTGATCGTCAACATCTCCGCCTCCCCCTACCACGCCGGCAAGGGCTCCGAGCGCGAGCGGATGTTCGCCCAGCGCGCCCGCGACAACGTTGCCCACGTCGCCTTCTGCGGCCTGGTCGGGGGCCAGGACGAGCTCATCTTCGACGGCCACTCCTGCGTGCTCGACCATACCGGGGCCACCATCGCCCGGGCCGCCCAGTTCCGCGAGGAGCTGCTGTTCTGCGACGTCGACCTCCAGGCCGCCGCAGCCGCCCGCCTCCGTGACGCCTCCCACCGCCCCGCCGCCCGTCGCAGCCGCATGGAGGTGATCGAGCTGCCGCCCCTCCCCGCCCCCGCGTCCGCTGCCAAGCCACCGCTGGAGGAGCCGCTGGCGGAGCTGCTGGTGCCCGAGGAGGCCGAGGTCTACCACGCGCTGGTGCTGGGGTTGAGCGACTACGTGCTGAAGAACGGCTTCGAGCACGTCGTCCTCGGTATCTCCGGCGGCATCGACTCCGCCCTGGTCGCGTGCCTGGCCGCCGACGCCCTGCGCCCGCAGGCCGTCAGCGCCGCGATCATGCCCTCCCGCTACTCCTCGTCGGAGACCCAGGGCGATGCCCACGCGCTGGCGGAGGCCCTCGGCATCGCCGCCGTGGAGCTATCGATCGAGCCGATGGTGGACGCTTACGCGCAGGCGATGAGGGGACAGCTCGCCGAGACCGACACCAGCCTCGCCCAGGAGAACCTCCAGGCCCGCATCCGCGGCAACATGCTGATGGCCCTCTCCAACGAGTTCGGCTGGCTGGTCCTGACGACCGGCAACAAGTCCGAGATGTCGGTCGGCTACACGACCCTCTACGGCGACCTGGCGGGTGGCTTCGCGGTCATCAAGGACGTCCCCAAGACGCTCGTCTACCGGCTCTGCCGGTGGCGCAACTCGCCCGACTTCTTCCTCGGCGAGGATTTCCCCAAAGCGGCCATGCGGGCGGTGACGGCGCCGATCCCGCCGAGCATCATCGAGCGGGCTCCCTCGGCCGAGCTGCGCCACGACCAGCGCGACGACGACTCCCTGCCGCCCTATCCGGTGCTCGACGAGATCCTCCAGGGCTACGTCGAGCTCGACCTCAGCCGCGAGCAGCTGATCGCCCAGGGGCTCCCCGAACAGGACGTGGACCGCGCGATCGCGCTCGTGGACCTCGCCGAGTACAAGCGCCGCCAGGCCCCTCCCGGGATCAAGATCACCCCCCGTGCCTTCGGCCGCGATCGCCGGATGCCAATCACCAACCGCTACCGCGGCTAGCCCGCACGTTCACGATACGCGGGCGATGAGGGCACAACGGCTGCACCGGGCGCCGCTGCTCGCGCCCGTCCTGGCGCTGGCCGTGCTGGTGAGCGGGTGCGGCAACACAATTCAGGTCCAGGCGATCCCCCACAACCAGCTCGAGAGCATGATCGTGGCGCCGTTCCGGGTGTACTGGCTCGGAGACAGCTTCCGGGGCCTGACCGTGCAGCAGGTCTCCCACGATCCCGGGGGCGCCTTCAGCGTCCAGTACGGGGGCTGCCTGACCGGTGGACAGGGCACCTGCCTGCCGCCCCTGCTGGTGGTCAGCTCTCCCGAAAACACGTTCATCCCGGGGGGCTCGGCCCGCACCCGCCGGGTGCAGTTCCGCGGCCTGCCGGCGCTCGCGGCGCACGGGGGCCGGGTGGTGATGATCCCCAGCGGCAACGTGGTCATCGACATCATCGCCGCCAACCCGAAGCTGGCCCGCCAAGCGGCCCGCAACGTGGTCCCCATCAACGCCCCCGGTGCACCCGGGGACCCGCTCCCGCCCGCCCGTCAGACCGAAGCCTTCAGTGGGCGTCCCTTCAGCTCCCAGGTGCCCAGCCCGCTGCGCCCGCTGCACTGAGTGGCGCGACCGCGGTCAGCGCCACAACCGGGCGTGCCGATCAGGAGCCGGGCTCGACGCGCCTGTGTATCGCCACGTGCCCGTCGGGGGCGGGCCGCACCGCCACGGTCATGCGTGTCAGCGCGCACGTGCGTCCCTCGGAGTCGCTGAAGCTGACGTCCCAGACCCACGTGGTCCGCCCTCGGTGCACGCGCGTGGCCAACCCCTCCACGACGCCCTCCGTAACGGGCCGCAGGAAGCTCGTGCTGTTCGAGAGGCCCATCGCGATGCACCCGTCCTCGGCGACTGCAAAGGCCGTCGCAGCCGACGCGATCGACTCCGCGATCGCGGCGTATACCCCTCCGTGGACCAGCCCGTAGGGCTGGGTCACCTCCTCGCGCACCGTCACCTGCGCCCGCGCCTCGGTGTCGCTGCAGGCGATCCACTCGAGACCGTAGAGGCGGTCGAAGCCCCGCATCCCCTGGTTCAACTTGTTGATCTGATCGATGCTGGCGGTGGCCATTCCGGCGCCACGATAGCCTACGATCAGGAACCCGGAGCCGTCCGGGTCGCGTCGATTAAGTCCGATTAACACACACTGCCCACCATGAGCAGAATGGATTCCCTTCCACCTGACCAGCGGGCTGCGCTGTCGCTCCTGCTCAGCCAGCGCAAGAGCTACGCCGAGGTCGCAACCCTGCTCCACATCCCGGCCGGGGCGGTCCATGATCGCGCCCAGGCGGCTCTCGCGGTGCTCGCACCCAGGGAGGCGCGGTCGCTGACCCCGGACGAGCGTGCAGAGGTCGGCGACTACCTGCTGGGCCAGACCGGGATCGCCGAACGGCTGAAGACGCGCACCTACCTGAGCGACTCCGAAGCGGCCCGCACCTGGGCCCTGGCGGTGTCCAGCGCGCTGGCTGAGCTGACGCCGAACGCGCTCCCGGAGATCCCGGCGCCCGAGGCCAACAACGTCCACCTGCACCAGGACACGCTCGCGCCCCCCGCCGCAGTGGCCTCCAGCACGGCCGCAGCCGCACCGCCCATCGCGGCCGAAGCGGCCGGAGCCCCGCCGAGCGCGCCCCCGGCGCGGCCCGCGCCGAGCTCCCCCTCGAGCTCGCGCCTGGGCGGGATCCTGATCCTCGCCGCGGTGATCGTGGCGGTGGTCGTGGCCGTGATCCTGCTGACGGGCGGCAGCTCGAGCAAACACAAAGGCACCAGCAGCCCCAGCAGGACGACCGCCGCCAACACCCACGGGCCCACCGTCCACCAGCTCACGCTGCGCTCGCCGTCCGCCGGCAGCCGCTCCCTCGGCGTGGTGGAGGTGCTCTCCGAAGCCGGCAAGCGGGCCTTCTACATCGAAGCCCAGAACCTGCCCGAAAGCAAACACTTCTTCTATGCGGTCTGGCTGTACAACTCGCCTTCCAGCGCCGAGCCGCTGAGCAAAGCTCCCCCGGTGGGCAAAACCCACCGTCTGGCCGGTGGGGCGCTGCTGCCCGCGGACGCCGGCAAATACAGCCACCTGCTGCTGACCCGTGAGACCAGCAGCCACCCGGCCAAACCGGGCAAAGTGGTCCTCTCGGGGCCGTTCAGCCTGGAATAGGCTCGGGACCCGCGAACAGCTTGCCGGGATTCATGATCCCGCTCGGGTCGAGCTCGGCCTTCGCCGCTCGCAGCGTCGCGACCCCGCCCTGGGAGATCTCGTCCGCGAGCCAGCGGGCGTGGTCCCGACCGACCGCGTGATGGTGGGTGATAGTGGCGCCGCTATCGCGCAGGGCGTCCGTGGCCGCCTGCTTGACCACCTGCCACTGGGCGATCTCCTGGCCCTCGCGCTGGCGGGCGAGCAGCGTGTAGTAGAGCGAGGCGCCGGTCTCGTAGACGTGTGAGACGTGGCACATCACGATCCCGGGCGTGCCCTGCTCCGAGAGGGCCCTCGAGATCGCCCCGGTGACCGCGTCGTCGACCTCCAGCAGCTTCGACCACTGGGCCGCCGTCTCGAGCGTCTCGGCCATCACCCCCTGGCCGAGCAGGTCGTCCCGCAGGTAGGGCCCGGCGAAGCGCCCCCGCAGCCAGGCGTGACCCGGCGAGCTGCCCGCCGGCCTGCCGCCATGGCGGCGCAACAGTTCCTTGGCCCGCGAGCGCCTCGAGGACACCTCCTCCTCGGAGCCCTCGAAGCCGAGGATCGCCAGGCAGCCCCCCGCCACTCCTCGGGCGCCCATGTAGGCCCGCGTCAGCGCGCCCTTCAGCGGGCCCTGTTCGGCCAGCAGCAGCGACAGCTGCGTCTCACGCTCGTTGGAGAGCCGCACCACGTCCGGCATCGAGTGCTCACCCGCGAGCCTCCGGAGCGCCTCCACGCCCTCGGCGAAGCCGGAGAAGAACATGCCCTCGTAGACGCCCGTGGAGGGGGCGGAGCGCACCCGCAGAGAGACCTCCGTCAGGACCCCGAGCGTGCCCTCGGAGCCGATCAGCAGCTGGCGCAGGCTCGGCCCCGCGGCGGTGGCCGGGATCGGCGCCAGCGCGATCTCGTCGGCCGGGGCCGCCAGGCGCAGTCCGAGCACCATCTTGTCGATCGCCCCGTAGCCGGTGGAGGCCTGCCCGGCCGAGCGCGTGGCCGCGCAGCCGCCGATCGAGACGTACTCGAACGACTGCGGGTAGTGCCCCAGCGTGAGCCCCTGGCCGGCGAGCCGGCCTTCGAGTGCCGGCGCACGGATCCCTCCCTGCACCGTCACCGTCCGCGAGACCGCGTCGAGCTCGAGGATCTCCGCCATACGGCGTGTATCGAGGGCGATCACCGCGGCGTGCTGGCCGCTGAGCGGGGCCACCCCGCCGACGACGCTGGTGCCACCCCCGAACGGCACCACCGCCAGCGAGGAGGAGGCACAGGCCCGCAGCAGCGCCATCACCTGCTCGTGGGAGCGGGGGAAGACGACCGCGTCGGGGGCCCCGTCGGGTGTCCCGGCACGCATCCGCACCAGGTCCGGGTAGCCCTTGCCGGCCGCGTGCAGCACCCGGATGGGGTGCTCGGCGCTGACCCCGTCGGCCCCGAGGATCGCCCGCAGGCGATCGAGCTGGCTCTCGCCCAGGCGCGAGGGCGGCAGCCCGACGCGCGACAGCGCCACCGGTGGGCGGGGCCGCTCGCTGATGCCGACGTGCTCGCGCAGGTAGGTGAGGGCCCGCGCTCCGAGCGCCGGCGGCTGGGCTGGGTCGCCCCACCCCCACCAGCGCATCTCCGCGGGCTGGGGGCGATCAGCCACTGATCCGCGCCAGCCCGTCGAGGGCCTCGTCGATCGTGTGCGTGGCGGCCCGGCGGATCATGAAGCCGCCGAAGCGCGCGAAGAAGCCGGCCGGGGACTGGCGCAGCTCGATCGTGACGTCGGTGGCGGTCTGCTCAACCGGCGTCAGTCGCACTTCGGTCTCGGCCGAGCGCAGCACGCGGCCGAAGGCCGTGCCCTCCAGGCGCTGTGCCCAGCGCAGGGTGTGCTCGCGCTCGTCGCGATGGACGAGGTCGAAGTCGGCTCGCACCAGTTTCCCCTTGCTGGTGGCGAACACCTCCGTGAAGGCGCTTCCCTCGACGTCCTCCACACGCGTCACCCGCGGCCACCAGCGGGGCAGGTGGTGGGGGTCGCCGATCAGCTCCCAGAGCTGATCCGGAGAGGCCGAGATCGTGCGGCTGCGACGCGCGGTGGGCACGATCGAGAGCTTATGACTCGTAGCTGAGCACCGAGTGCACCTCGCGCCCGGCGAGCCGCTCGCGGCCGCCGAGGAAGGTCAGCTCGACGAGGAAGTTGCACGCCACCACCTCACCTTCGAGGCTCTCGACCAGCTCGCACAGGGTCGCAGCGGTGCCGCCGGTGGCCAGCAGGTCGTCGTGCACCAGCACCCGCCCCCCGGCGTGCAGGGAGTCGGTGTGCAGCTCGAGCTGCCCGGAGCCGTACTCGAGCAGGTACTCGGCGCTGACCGTCTCATACGGGAGCTTGCCGGGCTTGCGGGCCAGCACGAAGCCGGCCCCGATCGCCAGCGCCACGGCCGGGCCGAGCAGGAAGCCCCGCGCCTCGGCGGCGACGACGAAGTCCACCGACAGCGGGCGGGCGTGGTCGGCCAGCAGCTCGACGGCCTCGGCCAGCGCGCCGGCGTCTTCGATCAGCGGCGTGATGTCCTTGAAGCTGACCCCCGCCTTGGGGAAGTCCGGGATGTCGCGGATCAGCGAGCGCAGCGTCTGCGCGCTCATCACCGGACGATCTTGCGCAGATCGCGGATCAGCAGCAGGTGCTTGAGGTGGGTTGCCACGACGGCCAGATTCTCGAGCGCCTCGACCGCCTCCTTGCGCCGCTCGGGGTTGCGCGAGCGCAGGGCCGGGGCGAGGATCTGCTGCAGCAGGTTCGCCTCGCGGTCGGCGGAGGAGCGGAACACGCGCAGGTTGCGCCCGCCGACGCCGTAGCGGGCCAGCTCGGCGACCGCGTCGATGATCTCCCGCTCGGTATCGTCGAAGTAGCGCACCCCTCCCCGTATCTCGCCTTTCACGACCCCGTACTCTTCGAGCTCGCGGACGAGCTTGGCGTCTGCCTTGGTCTCTTCGAGGACCTCTTCCAGGGAATGCAGTGCGCCGGTGCCCTCGCGCACGCTCATGCTGGTCCTCCAGGTGCGGGCCCCCTCCCGCCGCGCCGGGACGTCGGCTTCCTCGGCGCGCCCGGCGGCCAGCTCCTGGCGGATCACCCGCAGGGGCAGGAACTCGTCGCGCTGCATGCGCAGGATCGTCCGCAGGCGGGCGACGTCGGCCTGGGTGTAGAGGCGGTAGCCGCCCGGGGTCCTGCGGGGGGCCAGCAGCTTCTGATCCTCGAGATAGCGGATCTTCGAGATCGAGATGTCGGGGAACTCCTGCGCCAGGGCCTTGCAGACCGCCCCGATCGTGAGCGACTTCGGCCGCTTGGCCGCCTCGCCCGCAGCGGGCGCCGGATTGGCGCCGGCCGCGCCGGCGGCGGTGTCGGCGGATGTCGAGGACACGGCCATCAGCGCACGTGGAAGGTCAGCTTGTACTTACCGATCTGCACCTCGTCGCCCTCCTGCAGCTGGTGTGACTCGATCCGCGAGCGGTTGACGTAGGTGCCGTTCAGCGAGCCGCAGTCGTCCAGGTACCAGTCCTCGCCGC
Source organism: uncultured Solirubrobacteraceae bacterium (assembly GCA_963846255.1). GTDB lineage: Bacteria > Actinomycetota > Thermoleophilia > Solirubrobacterales > Solirubrobacteraceae > Palsa-744. The sequence goes on along the minus strand of CAWJVE010000002.1, from coordinate 660,298 downwards.
GGTGGATCAGCAGCGCATGGTCGCGCGAGACGGTGATGTCGTCGAGGAACACCTCGGAGTCGGGGCGGCGGCCGATGCTCATGCGCTCGCCGTTGACGGGAAAGCTCTCCCCCACGCGGCCTCCTCCGGCACGGATCACGAACGCCGGACCGCGCTCGGTGACCTCGCCGATCTCGACCGGCACGAGTTCGCCGGTCTCGCCGATGCGGTAGGTGGCGGTGGCCGGGTCCCCGTCCCCCTCCACGCGCGGCAGCAGAGCGCCGCAACGCTGGCAGTAGTTGGCTCCCTCGCTGTTGACGAAGCCGCACTCCGTGCAGTGCATGGCCATCGACTCGGGCGGTCTAGTTCTCCGCCGAGCCCTGGGAGAGGATGTCCGTCAGCCGCTGGACGTCCTCGCCGGTGATCAGGGCTTCGCCGCCCTCGTGCTTGTGGCGCAGGCGGTTCACCAGCTCCGCCCGGAGGATGTCGATCTTGCCGTGCAGGATGCGCCGGCGGTAGGAGATCTCGGTCTCCTCCTCGGTCAGCTGGCGGATCACGTCTTTGAGTTCTGCGTCGCTCAGCGAGCCCAGGTCCGGGAACGTCTCGTCCATCGTCGCCTCTTCTCTCTCGCGGGCCTTTGACCCCGGGAGCAAGTCCTCGGGAGAGGAGCGCTCCCCGAGCCCCGGGTCCGCCAAGTATAGCCCGAATGTCAGGTTGAGCTTGAGGCTATGGACGCGCCTTGCGGCGCATCTCCGAGAGCCCGTAGCGAAGGTACATCACCGTCGCCGTGATGGCCAGCACGAGCCCCACGTAGAGGAGGATCTCGGCGAGCCGTTCGAGACCCGTGATGGCGAAGAACAGCGAGGCCATCAGCGGGAACACCGCCACCCGGCCGGGCCAGTTGATGCGCAACTCGACCCCACGCCGCTGTCCGTAGCGGCCGAACACGAGCATCAGCAGCTCACGGGCGGCGAGCACCGCCAGCGCCCAGCGGGGCAGCAGCCGGAAGTGCCAGCAGACGACCACGCCGGCCACGATCAGGACGCGGTCGGTGATCGGGTCCAGCAGCGTCCCCAGGCGGCTGTACTGGCCCGTCACGCGGGCCAGGATCCCGTCGAGGTAGTCGCCTCCGGCGATCACCGCGAACAGCACCGCGGCGCCGGCACTCGTGCCGTCGGAGCTCGACAGGGCCACCGCCAGGAACACCGGCACCAGCCCGAGGCGCACGAACCCGACCGCGTTGGGGATCGTCCAGACCCGCAGGGGCGCTCCCGAGAGGGTCTCCGGGGGCGGCGGCCCGGAGCGGTCCAGGCCCAGCAGCCGGCGGACCCCTAGGGGGTGCTCTGCCACAGCTCGTCCACCGCGCCCAGGAGCTGGCCGGGCTCCTCCGTGAGCGCCAGCGGCGGGCGCTCCTGGCGCTCGCGGCGGACCTGAACCTCGATCTCGCCCGACTCCAGCGAGCGGCGCCCGACGGTCAGCCGCAGCGGGCACCCGAGCAGCTCGGCGTCGGCGAACTTCTCCCCTGGCCCGGCGTCGCGGTCGTCGTAGAGGACCTCCACCCCGCCCTCCAGCAGCGTTTCGTAGACGCGATCGCAGGCGTCGCGCTCGGGTGTGCCGGCGGCGCCGAGCGAGACCAGGTGGACCGCGAAGGGGGCCAGCGCGCGGGGCCAGGAGATGCCGTGCTCGTCGGAGAACTGCTCCACGGCGGCCGCCACCAGGCGGGCCGGGCCGATGCCGTAAGAGGCCATCCAGATCGGCTGCTCGGTGCCGCTCTCGTCCAGGTAGTTCGCGCCCAGGGCCTCCGAGTAGCGAGTGCCGAGCTTGAAGATGTTCCCCACCTCGATCGCCGGCTCGACCGTCAAGCGCTCGCCGGTGCGCACGAAGCCCTCACCGTCGCGTTCGACTCCTGGCAGGCGCTCGGCGACCTCGGAGTTGGCGGCGAAACCCTCCCCCAGCACGACCTCGTCCTCGCCGGCCGCGCACGGGGCCATGTACTCGTGGGCGCCCGTCCCGCCCATCATCCCGACGTCCCCCTCGACGCGGTAGAAGCGCAGGCCGGTGCGCTCCATGATGCGGTCGTAGGCCTCCACGTGCATGGCGTAGCTGCGCTCGAGGGACTCCTGGTCGCGGTCGAAGCTGTAGGCGTCCTTCATGATGAACTCGCGCGTCCTCAGGACCCCGGCGCGGGGGCGTGGCTCGTCGCGCTCCTTGACCTGGAAGTGGTAGAGGATCAGGGGCAGGTCGCGGTAGGAACGCACTATTTGGGCGACGTGGAAGGTGACGGCCTCCTCGTGGGTCATCGCGAGCACCAGCTCTGAGCCCTTGCGGTCGCTGAGCTTGAACAGCTCCTCGATTCCGAGCCGGCCGGTGCGCCGCCAGAGCTCAGCCGGCTGCAGCACCGGCATCAGCATCTCCTGGCCCCCGATCGCGTCCATCTCCTCGCGGATGATCCCCACCACCCGCTGGTGGACCCGCCAGCCCGCCGGCAACCAGGTCCACATGCCGGCCCCCATCTGACGCACCAGCCCGGCTCTCACCATCAGCTTGTGCGAGATCGCCTCCGCGTCGCTGGGCGGCTGCTTCTCGGTGGGCAGCAGGAATTGGGAGAGCCGTGTCATCGTCGCGGGGCCGGGTAGGGCTGCGTGAGCCTACCTGCGATCAGCTACATCCGCCGGGCGCGGGCTGATAGAACAGCCGTGACCCCCACCCGCCGGAAAAACTCGACAAGGAGCCTTCTGCGATGGCCTACTCCGTTCCGCCGCTGCCCTACGCCTACGACGCGCTCGAACCGCACATCGACAAGGCGACGATGGAATTCCACCACGACAAGCACCACCAGGCCTACGTGGACAAAGTCAACGCCGCACTCGAGGGCACCGCGCTCGCCGACACCCCGATCGAGGATGTCCTGCGGGACCTCAGCCAGGTTCCCGAGGACAAGCGGGGAGCGGTCAAAAACAACGGCGGGGGCCACTACAACCACAGCCTCTTCTGGCAGTTCATGAGCCCCGACGGGGGCGGCGAGCCGCAGGGCGAGCTGGCGAGCGCGATCGACTCCGCGTTCGGCTCCTTCGCGGACCTGAAGACCAAGATGAAGGAAACCGGCGTCAACCAGTTCGGCTCGGGCTGGTCGTGGCTGGTACGCGACGGCTCCGGCCTGGCGGTGCTGGGAAGCCCCAACCAGGACAGCCCCATCTCCTCGGGCAAGACCGCGCTGCTGGGGGTCGACGTGTGGGAGCACGCCTACTACCTGAAGTACCAGAACCGCCGCCCCGACTACATCGACGCGTGGTGGAACGTCGTCGACTGGAGCGCGGTGGCGGAGCGCTTCTCGGCCGCCGGCTGAGAACAGCTAGCGGCTGAAGCGCCGGCCGGCGACGGGAGAGAGCTCCTCGTCGAGCGCTGCGGGCTTCGTGTCCGCCGCGCTCGGGGCGCCGGCGGCGGGCGTCAGCATCGACCCCAGCACCTCCTCGGCGAGGGCGTCGTCCTGGGCCGCGGCAGCCTCGAGGGCAGCGATCCGCTCGGGCGTCATCGCCGTCAGGTCTTCGTTCTCGGCCAGCCAGGCGCGCGCCTCGTCGGCCTCGCGCTCGTCGCGCTGGACGTTCTTGCCGGCCGCGTAGTAGCGGTCGATCTCCTTGAACAGCTCATCCACGAGCTGGTCGGTGGGCACCTTCTTCAGCGGCTCCCCCTTGGAGTAGATCATCCCCATGTCCTTGGCCCCGGTAATGCCGAAGTCCGCGTGGCGGGCCTCGCCGATGCCGTTCACGGCACAGCCCAGAACGGACACCTCGATCGGGTCCTCATACGATTCCAGGCGCCGCTCGACCTCGGCCACGACGGTGTCCATGTCGAACTGCAGGCGACCGCAGGTGGGACAGGCGATCAGGTCGGGGCCCCGCTCGCGCAGCTTCAGCGCCTTGAGGATCTCCCAGGCCACCTTCACCTCTTCCTCGGCGTGGAAGGTGGACAGCGAGATCCGGATCGTGTCGCCGACCCCGTCGGCGAGCAGCGTCCCGAGCCCGACCGCCGACTTCAGTGAGCCCGACCACTTCGTCCCCGCCTCGGTGACGCCGAGGTGCAGGGGGTACGGGATGCGCTCGGCGAGCAGCCGGTTGGAGGCGATCGTGTTGGGCACCGAGGTCGACTTCATCGAGACCTTGAAGTTCGTGAAGTCGAGCCTCTCCATCAACTGGACCGTCTCGATCGCGGCGGTGACGAGCGCCTCGACGGGGTTGTCGTACTCGAGCTGGAGCAGGTGCTTGGGCAGCGAGCCGGAGTTCACGCCCACGCGCAGCGGGGTGCCGCGCTGCTTGGCCAGGGCGATCACCTCGGCGACCTTCTCGGGACCGCCGATGTTGCCGGGGTTCAGGCGCACGCAATGGGCTCCCGCCTCGATCGCCTTCAGCGCCAGCGTGTGGTTGAAGTGGATGTCGGCGATCACCGGGATCGGCGATTCGGCGACGATCGTCTTCAGCGCCTGGGCGTCCTGCTCGCGGGGCACCGCCACCCGCACGATGTCGGCGCCGGCGTCGGCCACGGTGCGGATCTGGGCCATCGTGGCGGGAAGGTTGGCGGTCTCGGTCTTGGTCATCGTCTGGACCGCGACCGGAGCGCCCCCGCCGATGGCGACGCCCCCCACGTGGATCTGGCGCTTGGAGGCCATAGGCTGATTCTATGATGCCGGAGGTCTACGCCACCGCGCGTCGGCCGCTGGCGCGCATCGCCGAGCCGTTCGCCTCCAGGGCCCGTGCGCGCCGTCACGAGCGCTTCTTCGCGCTCGCCGGGCTGCCGCCCGAGGGACGGGTGCTCGACGTCGGCTGCGGGCGCCTCGGACTGCGGGGGCTGGAGCCCGAGCTCGCGATCACCGGGCTCGACGTGAGCGAGCGCCCCGAGTACCCGGGACCGTTCGTGGTCGCGGACCCGGCCGAGGGGCTGCCCTTCGCCGACGACGAGTTCGACCTCGTGTACTGCTCGAGCGTGATCGAGCACGTGCCCCCGGCCCGCCGCCAGGCCTTCGCCCGGGAGCTGCGGCGGGTGGGCCGGGGCTGGTATGTGCAGACGCCCGCCTACTCGTTCCCGATCGAGCCCCACTCGCTGCTGCCGGGCGCCCAGTGGCTGCCCGTGGGCCTGCGCCGGCGCTACTGGCGCCTGGGGGTGGCCGGCGGCTGGGAGGAGATCTCGCTGCTGCGACGCCGCGAGCTCGAGGAGCTGTTCGGCCCCGCCCGCCCCGAGCGCTTCGCGGGGCTGGTGAAGAGCTGGGTCTGCGTCAGCCCGTCAGGCGGCTGATGTCGTTGCTGATCCCGTTGATGACCAGGAACAGCAGCACAATGATCCCGACCGAGCTGAAGCGGTACATGGCCGCCAGCGAGATGCGCCGGCCGCGGACCTTCTCGGCCACCGCCCACAGGATGTGGCCGCCGTCGAGGGGTAGGAACGGGAACAGGTTGATCACCGCCAGCACGAGCGAGACGAAGCCGAGGAACACGAGCGCGTCGCTGGCACCCGCCTGAACCTCTTCGTGGGCGTCGGCGGTGATCCCGACGATGCTCGACACTTCACCGCGGGTCTTGGAGCTCGTCAGCGCCTTGCCGAGGCCGCTGACGGTGCTGGTGGTGACGTGCCACATCTCGCTCAGCGAGGCCCCGGCGGACGCCAGCACGCCGAATGGTTTGGGGGCACCGAAGGCGATCCCGATCAGCATCCGTTTGGCTTCCGCGTTGTAGCGCGGGTAGAGGCTCAGCGTGAGCCGGTGGCCGTTGCGGATCACGGTCAGCTGCACCGGGCGGCTCGCGCGGCAGCCGTCGGTGGGTGTTCCGGCGCAGGTGTGGGAGGCGATCGCCGCGCGCGAGGCAGCGAAGCCCAGGTGGCGGCCGTCGATCGCCACGATGCGGTCTCCCGGACGCAGCACCCCGGCCGCAGGGGGTTTTCCTTGGGCGAGGGCGAGCACCGAGGTGTTGGTGGCAATCGTGTGGACCGAGGGATCGAGCCGTTCGAGCGTCGAGGCGCCGCTGATGGTGGCGCTGTGGAGCACCACCCAGAACAGCAGGAAGGCGATCACGATGTTCACCGCCGGGCCGGCCGCGATCACCACGACCCGCTTCCAGGTCGGCTGGTTGTAGTAGGCGCGGCGCAGCAGTTCCGGATCGACCTCGGCCCCCTCGGTTGCCGGCTTGAGCTCCTCCGGGTTCATCCCGGTGATCTTCACGTAGCCGCCGAGGGGAATCGCGCCGATCCCGTACTCGGTCTCGCCCCAGCGGACCTTGAACAGGGTCGGGGGGAAGAACAGCGAGAAGCGCTCGACCCGCATCCCGACGGCCTTCGCGGCCACGAAGTGGCCCAGCTCGTGGAGGACGATCAGGGCGCAGATCCCGAGGAGCGTTAGGACCCAGCTCACCGGTTCAGTGTGGCAGGCCCCTCGACGGGGACCCGGGGGGAACCGTCGTGCTGCAGGGCGTGTGGCAGGACGCGCCGCGCCGGGCGCGACGTGCCGGCCGGCTCAGCGCGTGAGCTGCCGCGAGACGGCGTCCCCGGCGAGCTCCCGGGCTCGCCGGTCGGCCTCGTAGAGGGACTCGAAGGAGCGGATCGGTTCGCTGTCCAGGCGCTCGAGGGTCTGCTCGATCACCTCGGAGATCCCGAGGAAGCGGAGGCGGCCGTCGAGGAAGGCGTGGACGGCGACCTCGTTGGCGGCGTTCAGGATGCAGGGGGCGGTGCCGCCCCGGCGGGCCGCCTGCTCGGCCAGGCGCAGGCAGGGGAAGGCCTCGAGGTCCACCGGCTCGAAGGTCAGCTCCCCCACCTGGGCGAGGTCGAGCGGGACGATCGGGAGCTCGACGCTCTCCCCGCCGTGGAGCGCGTAGGAGATCGCGATGCGCATGTCGGGCGGGCCGAGGTGGGCGAGCATGGCGCCGTCGGCGAGCTGAACCAGCCCGTGGACCAGCGACTGGGGATGGACGAGCACGTCGATCCGCTCGTAGGGCACCGCGAACAGGTGGTGGGCCTCCATCAGCTCGAGCCCCTTGTTCATCAACGTGGCGGAGTCGATCGTGATCTTGCCCCCCATCGCCCAGGTGGGGTGGGCGAGCGCCTGCTGGACGGTCACGTCCTCGAGCTCCGAGCGGGTGCGTCCCCGGAAGGGCCCCCCGCTGGCCGTGATCGTCAGCCTCTGAACCGCCCCCGGGGGCTGGCCGGAGATGAGCTGGTGCAGGGCGGTGTGCTCGGAGTCCACGGGCACGATGCGGGCGTTCGTGGCTTCGGCGAGAGCCGTCACGAGCTCGCCGCCGACGACCAGCGACTCCTTGTTGGCGAGGGCCAGGTCGATCCCCTCTCCCAGCGCGGCCACCGTCGGACCGAGGCCGGCGGAGCCGACGAGGGCGTTCAGGACGAGATCGGCTTCGGCCTCCACCACCAGCCGCACGAGACCCTCGGGGCCACCGAGGACCTGTCCCTCCGTCCAAGCCTCCGACGCGCGCGCCGCGGCGTCGGCGTCCGCCAGCGCGATCCGTTTCACGCCGAATCGCTGGGCCTGCTCGACCAGCATCTCCCAGGAGCTCTCCGCGGAGAGCCCCACCAGCTCGAGCTCCTCGCTGCGGTCGGAGACGTCGAGCGCCTGGGTTCCGATCGAGCCGGTCGAGCCGAGAATCAACAGGCGCTTGCGCGCGGGCACCGGGGCCATGATCCCACAGCTACCATCGGCACATCGGGGTTTGGGACGGGATCAGAGGGGCAGAGCAGTGAGCGGGATGCCGACCGCCACCGTGCATCGCCTCTCAAAAGCGCGCCACTACGCGGTCCTGGTCGGCGTGGCCCTGCTGCCCTTGCTGGTCGCCCTCGCGAACCCGCTCGGCTCCGCCTCGGCCGCCGCCGTGCCGGGGCCATGCCCACCGCCTCCGCCCGCGCCGGCCGCTGCTCCGCCCGGCGGCGTCCTGCCCGCCCCGGCACTCGTGCCCGCCATCCCCGCCCCGCCGGAAGTGGTCCTCGCCTGCGCGGGCCAGTACCCGATCACGGGCGCGACGTTCAACCACTGGGCCAAGGTGGCACGCGTGTCCTCGGGGCCCGAAAAGAGCGGAAAGCACCGCGCCAAGGCCCCTCGGTTGCCCGTCGGCACGACGATCAAGGAGGTGATGGGATTCCTGATCAGCAGCGACTGGGTGATCGGTGAAGCGGCCCAGCTGGGAATCAATCTCAGCGAAGCATCCGTGAAGCGGCACTTCGACCACATCCGCGCCGAGCAGTTCCCCCACCGACGCGAATTCCGGAAGTTCCTGCGCAACAGCGGTCAGACGATCGCCGACCTGCTGCTGCGTGTGCGCCTGAACATCCTCTCCCAGGCAATCCAGAAGCAGGTCGTCGCCACGGCCAATGGCGCCAACGCCAAGCAACGTGCGCTGAGCGAATTCGTGAACAGCTTCAAAGCCCGCTGGCAGTCGCAGACCGTGTGCGTGAAGGCGTTCACGGTGCTCGACTGCGGGTCCACCCAGGAACCGCCGCTGTAGTCCGCTGAGCTGCTCGCCTAGTACGCCTGCGCGATATCCCGCCCGGAAGCCGCGCCTGGGGCGCGAACGGGCGGTTACAGGGAGTGGGGCCACGAGGGGTGGCCCCCTAAGGCACGATTCCCCCTTTCGTGCCTGGGCTGGAGCGGAGGTGAAGGCTCGCCTCCGCTCTGGCCCTTTTCTTGAGGTGAGGACGGGGGAGCGGGAAATGCGAGGCCCTTTGGGGGGCGCGGCCAAACCTCCCCGCGCACCGGGTAGCGCGCTGCAGAAACCGGCGGTTCCCCCGCCCTCACATATAAGAACGTGACGCCTGGGCGAAGGTTGGAAACAACATCGTCTCGATGTCGCATACGTGCGAGCGGCCCTCCCGGTAGGACCGGGGGCCCAGTCCGGCCATGGGGCCGGGACGGCGCCGGGGGTTGATCAGAATGACCGGCTCACGAGAGCGAGGACGCCATCTCCCAGACAAACCTGAGAATCGCCGAGCAGACCGTGGAAGCATTCAACGCCCGCGACGTGGGGTCGTTCGCTGCGCTCGTGCTGGGGCGCCTGGAGGGGCGCGGACGGGGCAGCGGCGCCACCGTCGACTCGGCTCTGGGAATGGCGTTCGACCTCCGCGACGGGGCGATCACGCGCATCCGGGGCTACCTCAACCACGACGAGGCGCTCGCCGCCGTGGGGCTCGCGGGGCAGGCCTGAGCTCCCCCCGAGCCGTCCCCGCCGCCGGCAACGCCGACGCTCATGATTCCCGCCCCCGCCGCCGATGAACCCCCTGGAGCGCGTCATCCAACTCATGGAAGACGCGGCTGGTCGCGCTCCGCTTACGCCAGAGCAACGGCCCGGCCAGGCGGTACTCGCGCCACCAGGGCTTGACATTCGCGCAAACTGCGGCCACATTTCCCTGTGCGCGGGGGCACGGCCATCGTGGACTGTGGCAAGGATGCTCCGCGAGCCGGCGCCCCTGGGAGACGGAGCGGTTCCCACCGGCCACGGCAGCGGCCACCTCGGGGCGGCACGCCGCTGCCGCTTCAAGTCGATCTCTAAGGAGCACGTCGTGGGGGGCGCCGAACCACGGTCGGCTAGGCTCGCGCCGAGTTGGACAACCTGAGGGGAGACACGATGCACGCAGCGTTCCTTACCGTCACGTTCAGCGACGGGGATGAAGCCGCCCAGGTACTAGAGCAGCAGGTGATCCCGCAGGCGTCCGGGGCTCCTGGGTTCGTCAGCGGATGCTGGGCTGGGGAGATGCACACCGGCGGTAAGGGCATGGCGATGCTCGTGTTCGAGAGCGAGGACGCGGCTCAGGCCTTCACCAGCCAGATTCCCCGTGAGCCCGGCGGCGGCGTGCAAGGAGTCGACGACCTCTTCATCGCCCCGGTGGTGGGACAGACCTGAGGCCGTGCGGTCGCGGTCGCGGGCGTGAGGCTGGACAACGGTGTCGGAGAATCTGGATCTCGTGCGTTCGATCCACGCGAACTGGGACCGGGGCGACTTCAGCTCGGTGGGATGGGCGCATCCGGACGTCGAGTTCGAATACGCCGACGGTCCCGATCCGGGAAGGTGGACAGGGGTTGCGGGCATGGCCGAAGGCTGGCGCATCTTCCAGAGCGAGTGGGAGGACCTGCGCCCCGAGGCAACCGCGTTCCGCGAGATAGACAGCGAGCGGGTGCTGGTGCTGATCCAGTTCACGGGGCGCGCCAAGGCCAGCGGTATGCAGCTCGGTCGGGTGCGATCGGGCAACGCCACCGTCCACCACATCCGGGATGGCAAGGTGGTCAAGCTGGTCCTCTACTGGGACCGCGACCGCGCCCTCGCCGATCTCGGGGTCGAGAGCTAGGCGATGTCCCAGAAGAACGTGGACATCATTCGTCGCGCGCTCGACCATTTCCAAGCTGAGGGCGACTTTCTCACCGACGCAACCGCACCCGACTTCGTCTGGGACATGACGGCTTTCCACGGGTGGCCCGAGCAGCGGGTCTACGCAGGTCTCAAGGAGACGCGCAGGTTCATACGTGAATGGACGGAGCCGTTCGATGACTGGCAGATCGAGGTCGAGGCGATCCACGACGCGGGTGACGAGCAGGTGCTCGTGATCCTCCGCCAGCACGCCCGCTCGAAGTCGACGGGGTTGCCCGTCGACATGACGCTCGCACAGGTCTTCACGATCCTTGACGGCAGGCAGACGCGAATGGAGATGTACTCCGATCCGGCCGAGGCCCTCCGGGCCGTGGGCCTGGAGGAGTAGACCGCGACGTGTCACAGGAGAACATCGATCTCGTAGAGGGGGCTTTTGCCGCTTTCAGCGCCGGGAATTTCGATGACGCCCTGATGTTCTTCACAGCCGACGCGGCCTGGTACACGAGCGACCGCTGGCTCGAGGGATCCGCGTACCGCGGACACGACGGCCTGCGCCGCCTGGTGGCCGGCTTCACAGACAATTTCGACGGCCTCGGCTACGACGTGGAGGAGGTCCGCGCGGTGGATGATCGCGTGGTCGCCCTGGTACACATGACGGGACGGATCAAGGACTCGGCGCAACCGATCAGCCAGCCGCTGGGTCTCGTCGTCTCCGATTTCCGCGACGGAGCGTTCGGCGAGGTGCGGGCCTACGCGACCTGGCGTGACGCGCTCTCGGCGGTCGGACTGGAGGAGTAGCCGGTGTCGGAGAACCTCGAGCTCGTGCGCTCGATCTACGCGGACTGGGAACGCGGGGATTTCACCCGGAGCGACTGGGCGCATCCCGACATCTACTTCGTGATCCCCGATGGACCGGAGCCGAGCAGCTGGACGGGACTTGCGGCGATGGCCAAAGGATGGGCCCAGTTCATGCACGGACTGAGCGACGTGTACACGACCGCGAGTGATTACCGTGAGCTCGAGGACGGCCGTATCGTCGTGCAAGCGGTGTACGCCGGTCGCGGGAGGACGAGCGGAATCGACGTGGCGGGCGAGGGCACGATGGTGTTCGAATTGGAGGAGGGCAAGGTGGTGAAGATGATTCGCTACTGGGACACCGCTCGCGCGGTTGCCGAGCTCGGGCTCGAGGGGTAGACGGTGTCGGCGAACCTGGACCTCGTGCGCTCGATCTTCGCGGACTGGGAACGTGGCGACTACAGCTCGGTCGATTGGGCGCACCGGGACATCGAGTTCGTATTCGCCGACGGGCCATCGCCCGAAAGCATCAACGGCGTCCCGGCGATGGGTGAGCGCTGGCGCGACTACATGACCAACTGGCATGACGTGCGTGCCGAGCCGGAGCGCTACCAGGAGCTCGACGAGGAGCGTGTCCTCGTTCTCTTTCGTGAGCAGGGACGCGGCCGCATCAGTGGACTCGCGGTTGCGGAGTTTCGGGCGACGGGCGCAAACCTGTTCCACGTCCGCGACGGCAAGGTGATGCGGCTCGTCCTGTACTTGGACGGCGATCGTGCCCTCGCCGACCTTGGCCTCAAGGAGTAAGCGGTGTCGCAGGAGAACGTGGACCTCGTCAGACGGCTCTATGACGTCTGGCAGAAGGAGGGTTTCGGCGTGGTGCCCGCACTGATGGACCCCGACATCGAGTACGTCAACCCTCCGTATGCCGTCGAGCCCGGCACGCGCCGGGGCTACGAGGGATTCGCGGTCGCCGCCCAGAACGTCCATAACGTTTACCCAACACGTCGGTTCGAGCCGCTCGAGTTTTACGATGCACGCAACCGCGTGGCGGTGCGAGTGAGGGTGCTCGCACGCGGCGTCGGCAGCAGCGTCGAGGTCGATGTTGTGCGTGGCTACGTGTTCGACGTTCGTGACGAAAAGGTCGTTCGCTTCGCATGGTTCAACGAGCCGCTGGAAGCCCTTGAAGCCGTGGGGCTGGAGCCACCCCCGGGCCTCAGCGCACGTACGCCGCCCTTAGGCAGACACCCCCGCCATTGCTGAGATTTGGCTCGGTTGAGCCAATCCCGCCCCGGTTCGGTCAGGTTGTTTCGGGAGGCTGTTTGGGACGGCCGACCCGGCGGGTAGATCCCAGGTGTGCGCGGCACGGGCCCGGGGCCCGCCGCATTTCGCGCTGCCCGGCGTGCCGTGGCTGAGCGATTCGCAATGGGACCGCTCCCCCATTTGAGGGGATGGGGTCGTGTCGCGCCCAACTTCACGGCTAGTGGATCCCGACCACGTCGACACGGGTGGGGAGGTTGCTCCACTCCGTCGGCGCCGCCCTGCAAAACTGTGGCGAGGGGTGGCTGGGCGGTGCAACTGTGGCTTGGTTGAGCCAAGAACAGCCGCTAGTGCACGTACGCCGCCCAGATGTAATAACCGGCAACCGCCGTGAACAGGACCGCGTCGAGGCGGTCGAGCGCTCCCCCGTGGGCGCCGAACAGGCCGCCCGAGTCCTTGATGTGGGCCTCGCGCTTGACGAACGACTCGAACAGGTCGCCGACGGGGGCCACCAGGGCGACCCCGAGACCGAGCACGAGCGCGTGGGATCCCGGCAGCCATTCCTCGTAGCGGCCGGCGATCCACACGCCCAGCACGGCGCACACCATCCCGATCACCAGCCCCTCCACCGTCTTGCCCGGGGAGATCGAGGGGGCCAGCGGCCGGCGCCCGAACATCCGGCCCCCGAGGTAGGCGCCGGTGTCGCCGAGGAAGGTCCCCACCAGCACGTCGATCACGATCGCCTCGCCGTGGGGCAGGTCGCGCAGCAGGACGGCGTGGGCGAGGGCGAAGCCGATCCAGTAGATCCCGAGGATCGTGATGGCGATCGAGCCGATCGACGGGCGCGGGGTGAGCAGGGTGAGCCCGAAGGTCAGCGGCAGGGCGATCACGGCCACGAGCAGGATCTGAAACTGGGAGCCGTAATAGGCCGCCAGCAGCAGCCCGGCGAGTGCCAGCAGGCCGGCCAGGCGCACCGGACGGGCGCGGGCGTACATCCCGTAGAGCTCGTGCAGGCAGATTCCCCCGAGCACGATCAGCCCGATCGTGAAGATCAGGCCTCCTTCGATCACCAGGAACAGGGCCACGGCGATCGCCGGGATCGCGGCCAGCACCCTGGCGCCGAGGTCCGAGCGGCCCGCCCGGCCCCCCTGACCGGCAGGGCCCCTGCCACGCCGGCGCCCGGGCTTCGAGCCGCCTCCCCCCTGCCCCGCACGCCCGCGCGGCGAGCCTCCTCTGGTGGGCCGTTCCCGGGCCGCCATCAGCGCGGCCTCACCGCCCGCCGAACCTGCGCCGGCGCTCGGAGTACTCGGCCAGGGACTCCTCCAGTGCCTCCCGGCTGAAGTCCGGCCACAGCTCGTCGCGGAACACCAGCTCCGAGTAGGCGGACTGCCACAGCAGGTAGTTGGACAGGCGGCGCTCGCCGCTGGTACGGATGATCAGATCCGGGTCGTGCATGTCGGGGGCATACAGGCAGCTCCTGAAGGCCTCCTCGTCTCCCCCGTCGAAACGGCGGGCGGCGTCGAGGATCTCCGCCCGGCCGCCGTAGTTGAACGCCACGTAGAGGGTGATGCGGGTGTTGGAGGCGGTCACGCCTTCGGCCCATTCCATCTGCTCCACCAGGCCGGACTCCACCCCCTCCCTGCGCCCGATGAAGCGCATCCTCACCCCTTCCTGGTCAAGCTCCGGCGTTTCTCCGGCGATCCGCCGCGAGAACATGCCCATCAGCCCGGCCACCTCGGACGCCGGACGCGACCAGTTCTCGGTCGAGAAGGAGTACACCGTGAACTCCTCGATCCCCAGCTCGGCGGCGTCGCGCAGCCGGGCCTTGACGGTGTCGGCGCCGGCGGAGTGCCCATCGTTGACGGGCAGCCCGTGGGCGCGGGCCCAGCGCCCGTTCCCGTCGGTGATGATTGCCAGATAGCGCGCCGCTGTCCCGGCGGCCATCACACCGCCAGAATCTCCTCTTCCTTGGTCTTCAGTATGCCGTCGAGCTCGCCTATGCGCCCGTCGGTGAGCTTCTGCAGCTCGACCTCCGCGCGGTGCTCGTCATCCGATGACGCTTCGCCCTCGGCCTTCAGCTCGCGCAGGTGTTGCATCGTGTCGCGGCGGACGTTCCGGATCGCCACCCGGCCCTCCTCGGCCAACACTTTGACCACCTTCACCAGCTCCCGGCGGCGCTCTTCTGTGAGCTCGGGGACCACGAGCCGCACGACGTTGCCGTCGTTGGAGGGCGTCAGGCCGACGTCGGACTCGTTGATGGCTTTCTCGATCGCCTTGATCGAGGACTTGTCGTAGGGCTGCACGCTCAGCAGGCGGGCCTCCGGCGCCGAGATCGTCGAGATCTGGTTCAGCGGGGTCATGGCCCCGTAGTAGTCGACCACGATCCGATCCAGCAGCGACGGGCTGGCGCGGCCCGTGCGGACCGTGGAGAACTCGTGCTGGGCGGTCTCCAGGGATTTGCCCATCCGCTCGCCGGCGTCCTTCAGGAGTTCGTCGATGAGGTTCTCAGCCGCCACCCGTATCTCCCGTAGCTGTCGTGACGAGGGTGCCCACGCGCACGCCGGAGATTATCCGCGCCAGGCTGGTGTCGTCGTCCATGTTGAACACGTTGATCGGCATCCCGTTCTCCATGCAGAGGGCCAGGGCCGTGGAGTCCATCACCCGCAGGCGACGCTCGATCGCCTCCATGTGCGTTATTTCCGGGATGAACTTCGCCTCCGGGTCGATGGCCGGGTCCGCGGTGTAGACCCCCTCTACCCCGTTCTTGGCCATCAGGATGATCTCGGCGTGGATCTCGGCGGCCCTCAGGGCGGCCGCCGTGTCGGTCGTGAAGAACGGGTTGCCTGTGCCCGCCGCGAAGATCACGACCCTCCCCTTCTCGAGGTGGCGCATGGCCCGGCGGCGGATGTAGGGCTCGGCCACCTCGGATACCCCGAGGGCGCTCTGGACGCGGGTGTCGGTGCCGATCTTCTCGAGCGCGTCCTGCAGCGGAAGAGCGTTCAGGAGCGTGGCCAGCATCCCCATGTAGTCGGCCGTCGAGCGGTCCATTCCCGCCGCGGCCCCCTTCATTCCGCGGTAGATGTTCCCGGCCCCCACGACGATCGCCACCTCCACCCCCTGGTCGCGCACATCGGAGACCTGGCGGGCGACGGCGTTCAGCCGCGCGGGATCGGTGCCGTACTCGAGGTCGCCCATCAGGGCCTCCCCGGACAGCTTCAGCAGGATCCTTTTGAAGGCAGGGGCCATCGAAGCGCTCAGCAGCGTACCCGAGGGGCGCTGGCCATCAGGGCGGGCGGGCCCGAGCGGCCTACTGGCCGATGCCGAAGCGCACGAAGCGACGGATCACCACGTTCTCGCCGGTGGTGGCCGTGAGCTCGTCCCGCAGCTGCTGGACCGTCTTGCCGTCGAACTTCGGGTTGTGCATCTCCTGCTCGAGCAGCACGATCGTGGACAGCCACGAGTCGAGCTTGCCCGAGACGATCTTCTCGCGGATGTTCTCCGGCTTGTCGGAGGCCTCCTGCTCGTAGATCCGGGTCTCGGCCTCCTTCAGCTCCTCGGGGACCTCCTCGCGACTCACGAACTTCACCGTGGGGGTGGCTGCGATCTGCATCGCGACCTCCCGGGCGAAGTTCACAAAGTCGTCGTTCTTGGCCACGAAGTCGGTGTTGCAGTCGACCTCGATCAGGACCCCGACCTTCGAGCCGGCGTGGATGTAGGCCTGGACCGTGCCCTCGGTGGCGGCACGCTCGCCGAGGTCCTGGATCTTCTTGCCCTGCCTCACCCGCAGGATCTCGATCGCCTTCTCGAGGTCTCCCTCGGCCTCGGTGAGGGCCTTCTTGCAGTCCATCATCCCGGCGCCCGTGCGGTCACGCAGGGCCTTCACGTCTTTTGCCGCGATCTCAACAGTGCTCATCAGCTGCTCGTCTCCGCTGTCGTCTGGTCGGTACTGGTCTCGGGTGCAGGCTCCTCGGTCGACTGACCGCCCTGCTCGGGGGTCTGCTCGGCCGCCGCCTCGGCGGGCGCCTCGGCGACGGGTGCCTGCTCAGCGGGCTCGGCCGGAATCTCCGGGGCAGCGGGCCCAGCTGGGACATCCGCCCCAGCCGGCTCAGCCGGAATCTCCGGGGCGGGTGCCTCAGCCGGAACCTCCGGCGCAGCGGGCTCAGCCGGAACCTCCGGCGCAGCGGGCTCAGCCGGAACCTCCGGGGCAGCGGGCTCAGCCGGAACCTCCGGGGCAGCGGGCTCAGCCGGAACCTCCGGGGCGGGTGCCTCAGCCGCGGGCGTCGCCGCAGGGGGCGTCGGGGCCGGCGCCTGTGCCGCCTCAGCCGGAGGCTGTGCCGCGGCAGCCGCCGGGGCGGGCTGCGCCACCGCGGGAGCCGTGGGAGCTGCCGGGGCGGCGGGAGCGGGCTCCTGGGCGGCCTGGCGGGCGGCCTGCTCCTGGGCCTCGCGGGCCGCCTTTTCCTCGGCTTCCTTGGCGGCTTTCTCCTGCGCGTCGCGGACAGCCTGTTCCTCGGCCTCGCGGCGGGCACGGGCCTCGGCCTCCAGGCGGGCACGCTCTTCGGCCTCCTTGCGGGCGCGTTCCTCCTCGGCCCGGAAGATCGAGTGACCCTCCGAGACCACCTGGCCGATCGCCTGGGTGATCAGGGCGCAGGAGCGGATCGCGTCGTCGTTGCCCGGGATCACGAACTCGATCCCGTCCGGGTCGCAGTTCGTGTCCACCAGGCCGATGATCGGGATCCTCAGGCGCTGGGCCTCTTTGACCGCGATCAGCTCGGTTTTCAGGTCGATCACGAACATCGCGTCGGGTACCCGCTGCATGTTTTTCACGCCGCCGAGGTTCAACCGCAGCTTCTCGAGGTCGGCCTGGGCGGACATCCGCTCGCGGGTCGGGAGCAGCGCCAGCTGGCCCTCGGCCTCGTAGCGTTCGAGGTCGTGTAGGCGCCGGATGCGCTGGTTGATGGTCTGGAAGTTTGTCAGCAGCCCGCCGAGCCAGCGATTGTTGACGTAGGGCATGTCGGCCGCCTCCGCCACTTCCTTGACGGTGTCCCTGGCCTGCTTCTTGGTGCCCACGAACAGGACCGTCCCACCGCGGTGGGACAGCGTGGAGGCGAACTCCTGGGCGGCCTTCAGCGCAGCCGCGGTCTTCAGCAGGTCGATGATGTAGATGCCACCGCGCTCGCCGAAGATAAAGCGGCGCATCTTGGGGTTCCAGCGGCGCGTCTGATGGCCGAAGTGGACTCCAGCCTCGAGCAGCTCCGCGATGCCTACCTCCGGCACGGGCCACCTCCCTTTATTTTTTGGTTGTGTTGCCGTGCGGCGATCACGGGACCCGAGCCGGCGAATGGCGCCGTGTCGGGCAGGGCCGCGATCCTTGACCGCGCGGGTCGAGGACTTGCTTTACACCCTCAGGATAGCTTTTCGGCGCGCTCGAGGGCGGCCCTCAGGTCCTCGGGGAGCGGGGACTCGAGGTCGATCGGCTCGCCGCTGAAGGGGTGCTCGAAGGCGAGGCGGGTGGCGTGGAGGAACTGGCGCTCGAGCCCCAGCACCCCGGGGCGCCCATAGTCCGGATCGCCGCATACCGGATGGCCGATCGCGTTGAGGTGGACCCGGATCTGGTGGGTGCGGCCGGTGTCGAGGCGGACCCGCAACAGCGAGAAGCCCGCCAGCGGGCGCTCGAGGGTGAAGTGGGTGCGCGCCTCGCGGGCGCCGGCGCCGCCCACCGTCATCCGCGTGCGGACTCGCGGATCACGGCCGATGGGGGCCTCGATCGTCCCCGTCCGGGCCGGCGGGCGGCCCTCCACCAGGGCCAGGTACTCCCGCAGCACCCGCCGCTCGGCGATCGCCGCCTGGAGGCGGCGATGGGCCTCCTCGGTGCGAGCCACCACCAGCAGTCCCGAGGTATCCCTGTCCAGGCGGTGCACGATCCCCGCACGCTCGGCCTCACCCCCCGCCAGCAGCGGCGCCAGACGCACCGAGAGCGTGTCCTCGTGGTGTCCCCGGCCCGGGTGGACGACCACCCCGGGGCCCTTGTCGATCACGAGCAGAGCCTCGTCCTGCAGGACGATCGAGAACGAATCGGGTGAGCTCACGGCGAGCTCCGGCGGCCCTGCTCGGCGAGCAGGAACAGCAGCACGATGCCGATCGTGATGGACGCATCGGCGAGGTTGAACGGGGGCCAGCCGAGAGGGAACTTGACGAAGTCGGTGACCTTCCCGTGACGGACCCGATCGAGGATGTTGCCGATCGCGCCCCCGAGCAGCATTCCCGTGGGCAGCCAGATCAGCGGCCGGGTGACGTGGCGGCCGAAGTACACCAGCAGGACCACCAGCGCGAGCGCGATCAGGATCGTGACGCCGACGTGGCTGCCGGGGAGGAAGCCGAAGGCGACACCCCGGTTGCGGGTGTTCACCAGCTGCACCCCGGGTAGGAAGCGGCGTTCTTCGCCGGGCACGATCGAGCTTTCGACGGCGTGCTTGGTGATCTGGTCCACGACCAGGACCACCACCGCCACGAGCCCCACGAGCAGCCACGAGCGCAGCACCGGGCGCCCGGCCGCGGCCGCACGATGAAGGCCGCCCTCCACCGTGCCCTCAGCCGTGGATGATGCCCCGGACGATCACGCTGTTGATGATCGCCAGTGCGAAGATCGCGATGATCGGGCTGAAGTCGAAGCCCCCGAACGACGGCATCACACGCCGGAAGATCCGCAGGTAGGGCTCGCTGACTTCGCGCAGGAAGCCGAGGATCGCGTCCGTCGTGCGGTTGTACGGCGGCCGCAGTCCGGCGGCGAACAGGAGGTTGGTGATGATGTACACGATGATCACCAGCGAGTACACGTAGATGACCGTAGAGAGAAGGTCGGCCACGTCCGTGCGTGTGCTGGCGAGCACCATGGGACCGCTACCGCAGGACGGCGTCGAGAGCGTCGCTGAAGGCCGCCCTCAGCCCCCCGCGCTCGAGCGCGTCCAGCCCGCGCGCGGTGACTCCTCCGGGTGAGGTGACCTCGCGCCGCACCGCGACCGTGTCGTAGCCGCGGGAGCGCAGCAGCTCCGCCGTTCCGGCCAGCGTCTCGACCACCAGCGGGGCCCCCTGGGCAGCGGGGATCCCGCGGCGCACGCCCGCGTCGATCTGCGCCTCGGCCACCAGCGCCACGTAGGCCGGTGCACAGGACATCAGCCCCATCGCCACGTCCACGAGCGACTCGTCCAGGACCACGAGCATCCCCAGCTCTCCGAACAGCGCAGCTACGGCCTCGTCGAGCTCGGCGGCCTGGGGGCCGCCGGCGCCACCCGGGCCTCCGCCCGATCCGCGTGCCTGCACGATGGCGCCGCGGCGGACTTCGACCGGCAGCGAGGGCAGAAAACGGTACACGCTCGAGTCCGGGTAGGCGGCGCGCAGGTCCGCCAGCGGGGTGGCCGCGAGGATCGAGGCCACGGCCCTTCCCCTGGCCCCCTCCCCCAGCTCGGCGGCGACCTCCCGAAGCTGGGCCGGCTTGTGGGCCAGCACGAGCAGGTCGGCGTTCTCGGCCACCTCCCGATTGCTGTCCATCGCCCGGCCACCGAGCTCCTCGGCCAGCTGCCGGGCCCTGTCGGGCAGAGGGTCGAAGCACGCCGCCGGCCGGCCCCAGCCGCGGGCCAGCGCGCGAGCCATGTTCCCGCAGCCGATCAGGCCGATGCGCAGACCGTCGGCGCCACGGCTGGCGCTCGGCGCCTCAGGACTGATTGAAGAAGCCCTTCTCGATCAGCCGCGCGCGCTCCTCCGCGGAGATCTCGACGTTCCGGGGGGTCAGCATGAAGACCTTGTCGGCGATCCGCTGCATGCCGCCGTCGAGCGCGTACGTGAGCCCGGAGGCGAAGTCGATCAGGCGCTTGGACAGCTCCGTGTCGGCGCCCTGGAGGTTGATGATCACGGGGATCGAGTCCTTGAACTTGTCCGCGATCTGCTGGGCGTCGTTGAACGACTTCGGGATCACGAGATGGACGCGGACGTCCCCGTTGCCGTTGCCCACCGAACGCAGCGCGGCCGCCTGGCGCCCACGCCCGGAGCGCCGTCCGGCTTCGGGCTCCTCGTCCTCGTCGGAGAAGATGTCGTCGAACTCGTCGCGGCGGCGGCGCAGCCGGCGCACGTTGGGCCGCTCGCGATAGCGGTCTTCGATCTCGGTCTCCGGCTCCTGGTCCTCGGCGTAGTCGTCCGGATACTCCTCGGCCAAGCCGAAATACACCAGTGCACTGTGCCAGGAGTCCCGAAGTGCCATCGATCTAGATGCGTTTTCGCCCGACGAGCCGAATTCCCTGCAGATGCTAGTGCTTTGGGGTGCCGGAAGCCGCCACCCGTGCTCGTCGGCGGCCGCCGTGGGCCGTCCTGTCCCGGCGGTGGAGGACGCGGCACCTCAGCGGTAGAGGCTCGTGCCGATGCGCACCACGGTCGCGCCCTCCTCGACGGCCACGCGGTAGTCCTGAGAGGTTCCCATCGAGAGCTCCTGCAGGCCACGCTCGTCCGCGAGCGCCCTCAGGGCCGCGAACCAGCGGCGGCTGTCCTCGGGCTCGCTCGACAGCGGCGGCATCGCCATCAGGCCCGCGACCGGGAAACGGGAGCCGGCGATCAGGCCGTCGAGCTCGTCGGGAGGCACACCCGCCTTCGTGGACTCGCCCGCGAGGTCCACCTCGATCATCAGCCTCAGACCCGGCCGGGCCAGGTCGCGGTGGCGCTCGAGCTCCCGCATCGCCGACTCCGAGGCCACCGAGTGGATCGTGCGCACGAGCGGGGCGATCTGGCGCACCCGGCGGCTCTGGAGCTGACCGATGAAGTCCCACTCGAACAGGTCGCCATAGGCCTCGACCTTGGCCTGGAGGTCCTGGGCGCGGTTCTCCCCCACCAGCGTGACGCCGCCCTCCGCCAGCAGCGGCATGTCCTCGAGGGCCACGTACTTGGTGGCTGCTAGCACCTCCACGGGCCTGCGCTCGCCCCCGCCGGGCGCCGCCGGGCGCCGCAGGACGGCGGTCGCGAGCTCCTCGCCGATGCGGGCCAGGTTCTCGCCGACCCGGTTCGGGTCGATCCCGGCGATCAGCTCAACCATGCGATTCCAGCCTGCCTGCCGGCAGCGGCTCCTTCGCGGCGGTGTGAGTACAAGCGCGGGTCACAGATCGTGCACAGCTGCACCGTCTCCACCTCCTGCACGCCGGCCGCCAGCAGCCTGGAGCGCGCTACCGACGATAAGTCGAGGAGGGCGTCCTCGCGGCGCACGGCGAGCGCCTCGTGGACCTCGGGCCCGACCTCGTAGCAACACGGTCCGGCCCCGGGGCCGATGACCGCCGACAGCGGCCCGCTTCCGGCAAGCTCCCGCACGGCCTGAACCCCCTCCTCGAGGACTCCGGCGGCCAGACCCCGCCAGCCGCAGTGGAGCATCGCCACGGCTCCCTCCCCGGCGAGGGCGACCGGCAGGCAGTCGGCGCTCACCACCATCACGCCCAGCCCACTCACGGAGGTGGCCTGGCCGTCGGCGAGCGGCAGATCGGCGAGGTCCGCCCCGGCCGCCGAGACGCGCAGGACCGTCGAGCCGTGTACCTGGCGTCCCCGGGCCAGCTCCGCGACCCCTGTCAGCTCCAGCACACGCTCTCGCTGCTCGGCTGCGACGGCGCCCTCGCCGGGATCTGCGGGCAGCGCGAAGCTGCCGCTGGAGCGGTCGGTGAACAGCACCACGGCTCCCCCCGGGAGCTTGTGGCGCAGCTCGGCGTGCCCCACGGCGGGCTCCCGGGCGCTCATGTGGCCGCTCTCGCTGTGGTCACTCGCCCACCTCGAGGGCCGCCTTCAGCTCCGCGGTGGCGCCGGTGCCCTCCAGGCGGCCGTCGAGCTTCGCCGCCAGGGCCGCCTGCAGGCGCACCCCGATCTCGGGGCCGGGAGCCACGCCGGCGTCGAGCAGGTCGTCGCCTGTTATCTCCAGGCGGACGTGACGCAGGTCCTCGAACCAGAGCCGAGCCTGGTCGGTGGGACTCTCGCCCTCCGGCATGACCACGAGCGCGCCCGCGAGCGCCACCTCCTCGGGGTCGCGACCGGCGAGGGTCGCGTACAGCTCTGAGCGCCGCGGGGATCGCGCCATCCGTTCGGCGAGCGCCCCGCCGTCGAAGGCGGCCCGCAGCACCCGCTCACGCTCGCCGGCGCCGAATTCGAGCCCGTCGAGCAGGCCGCGCATCAGCGACGCCTCTCTCTCGTCGCCGTCGTGGAGGCTTTCGAACAGCAGTAGTCCGAGCAGCAGCGCCGGCAAGGAGCCGTCGGCCGGGAGCAGCTCGATGGCGCGCCGGGCGCGCGCCCCGTCGAGGGCGCCAGCCAGTCCCAGCGCCCCGAGCACGCCGAGCCCGCCGAGCGACTGCAGCGCCGCGAGCCCGTCGGCTTCCTCCAGCGCGAGCCGCAGCTCCGCCCCGATGCGTCCCCCCGAGACGGTGTCGAGGGCGCGATCGCGCACCGCCACGGCGGCGAGCTCCGCGGTGTGGGGCTCGACCTCGAATCCCAGCCGGGCCCGGTAGCGGGCGAGGCGCAGCAGGCGGGTGGGGTCGTCGATGAAGCTGCGGTCGTGCAGAACCCTGAGCAGCCCGGCCTCGAGGTCGGCGTGAGCGTGGTCGAGGGCAACCAGCTCGCCGGCGCGCTCGCCGGACAGGGGGACCGCGAGGGCGTTGACGGTGAAGTCCCGGCGGGCGAGGTCCTGCTGTTCGCTTCCGGATTCCACCTCCGGCAGGGCGCCGGGCTCGGGATAGCTCTCCGCGCGGCGCTCGGCGACGTCGACCCTGCCCGCCGGCCACACCACCGCCGCCGTCCCGAAGCGATCGTGGAGGGTGAGCACGGGGGTGCCCTCCTGACGCTGCTCGAGCATCCCCAGCAGCTCGCCGGCGAAGCGCGACGCCTCCGCCTCGACGACCACGTCGAGCTCCTTGGGGGTTCGCCCCAGCAGCAGGTCGCGGACGGCACCGCCGACGAGGGCCACGTCCCGATGGCGCCGGGCGAGCCTCGCCAGCTCCTCGCCCCCAGGATGCTCGTGAAGGCGTTCGAGGACCACTGCTGCCCCGCTCATGCGGGGACGCGCACCGGCACCCCGGCGTCGGCCAGGGTCGCCTTCGCCTCGGCGACTGTGAAGCGGCGGTAGTGGAAGATCGAAGCGCACAGGACCGCGTCGGCGCCGGCCTCGATGGCGTCCACGAGGTGCTCGGGCCGGCCGGCTCCCCCGGAGGCGATCACGGGGATGCCGACGGCCTCGCTGACGGCCTCGGTGAGGGCGAGGTCGTAGCCCGCGGTGGTCCCGTCGCGGTCCATGCTGGTGAGCATGATCTCCCCGGCCCCACGCTGCTCGGCCTCGCGGGCCCAGGCCACGACGTCGCGCCCGCTGCTCGAGCGCCCACCGGCGACGTAGGCCTCCCAGCGGTCGCTGCCGTCCGGAAGGCCGTCTTCGCCGGTCACCGCCTTGGCGTCGATCGCGATCACCACGCACTGGGCTCCGAAGTTGTTGGCGAGCTCGTCGAGCAGCTCGGGCCGGGCGAGGGCGGCGGAGTTGATCGAGACCTTGTCGGCGCCCGCGTCGAGCACCGCCTGGGCGTCGGCCACCGAGCGGATGCCGCCGCCGATCGTGAAGGGGATGAAGACCTCGTCGGCGGTGCGGCGGGCGAGGCGGGCGATCGTGTCGCGCTTTTCGTGGGTGGCGGTGATGTCGAGGAAGATCAGCTCGTCGGCTCCCTCGGCGTCGTAGTGGGCGGCCAGCGCCACGGGATCGCCGGCGTCGCGGATGGCGACGAATTCGACTCCCTTCACGACGCGGCCGGCGTCGACGTCAAGACATGGGATCACCCGCTTGAGGTGCATGCCGTCACGCTAGCCCGCGAGCGCCTCCTTCGCCTCGGCGATCGTGAAGCGGTGCTCGTAGAGGGCCTTGCCGACGATCACGCCGGTGAGGCTCTGCAGGCCGAGTGCCGCCAGGCCCTCGAGGTCCTCGATGCGGCCGATGCCACCCGAGTAGATCAGTCGTGCCCGGACCGAGCCGGCGAGCTCGCGGAAGCCGTCCAGATCGGGGCCTTCGAGCATCCCGTCGCGGTCGACGTCGGTGTGGACGATCTCCTGGACGCCGTCCCGGACGAGCGTCTCGATCACCTCAGCGGCGGAGCGGGTCCCCGTCTCGGTCCAGCCCGCGCTCGTGGCCAGCCCGCCGCGGGTGTCCACAGACACGAGCACCCGCTCGGGCCCGTGTGCCGCCAGGGCCTCCTGCAGCAGCTGCGGATCCTTCAGGGCGGCGGTCCCGAGGATCACCCTCGTGGCACCGGCGGCGAGGGCCCGGTCGATCGCGTCCCTGGAGCGCAGGCCGCCGCCGAACTGGACCGGCAGCCCCAGCTCGACGGCGATCCTCCCAAGATGGTCGAGGTTGACGGGCTCGCCCTTGCGGGCGCCGTCGAGGTCGACCACGTGCAACGCCTCGGCCCCGGCCTCGGCCCAGCCGGCGGCCGCTGTCAGAGGGTCGCTGGCGTACGTGCGCTTGGCGTCGAAGTCCCCCTTGACGAGCCGCACGGCGCTGCCGTCGAGGATGTCGATCGCGGGGTAGAGCCTCACCCGGCGACGGGGGCCCGCGCGGCGATGCAGATGCGGGCGAAGTTGGCGAGCAGGCGGATGCCGGCGGCGGAGGACTTCTCGGGGTGGAACTGGACGCCGTAGAAGCTGTCGCGGTGGACCGCGGTGACGAATGGAGACCCGTACTCCCCCGTTCCCAGGACATCGCGCTCCTCGGCCGGCACGGGCGCCAGCGAATGCACGTGGTAGAAGGCGCAGCGCTCGGGGATCCCGTCGAGCAGCGGAGAGCCGGGGTGGCGGAAGGTGACCTCGTTCCAGCCGATGTGGGGGAGCTTTTCACCACGCGTCTGCAGCGGGAGCACCTCCCCGGGGAGCAGGCCCAGGCCCTCCGACCCACCGAGCTCGGCGGAGGACTCGAAGGCCAGCTGCATGCCCAGGCAGATCCCCAGCATCGGGCTGCCCGCCCCGACGAGCTCGCGCACCAGGTCATCGAGGCCGAGCTCGCGCAGGTTGGACATCGCGCGGGGGAAGGCGCCCACGCCCGGGAGCACGAGCCCTCCGGCCGCCCGGATGCGACCGTGGTCGCTGGTGATGGTGGCGCGCACGCCGACGTGCTCGAGGGCCTTCTCCACCGAACGGCGGTTGCCCATCCCGTAATCGACGATCGCCAGCTCGAGCTGCTCGTCGGTGACCCGCGGGTCGTCGCTGACGCGGGGGGTGTCGCTCATCCGGCCAGCGTACCCTTCGTGCTGGGCACGCCCTGCTCGCTGGGATCCAGCGCGACGGCGGCCCGCAGGGCCCGGGCAAAGGCCTTGAAGGCGGCCTCGATCATGTGGTGGGCGTTGCTGCCGCTTTCCACCCGCAGATGGAGGGTGAGCTTGGCGTTAGTAGCCAGGGCACGGAAGAACTCCTCCGTCAGCTCGTGCTCGAAACCGCCCGTCGAGCCGGCCGGGAGATCGGCTTCGAAGAGCGTGAACGGCCTTCCGGAGATGTCGATCACGGCGCTCGCCCGGGCCTCGTCCATGGGCACGATCGCGGCTCCGTAGCGGGCGATCCCGGAGCGGTCTCCGAGGGCCTCGTCCAGTGCCCGGCCGATCACGATGGCGGTGTCCTCGGCGGTGTGGTGGGCACCGGTCTGCAGGTCGCCGGTGACGGTCAGCTGAAGATCGAGATGGCCGTGGCGGGCGAGCAGGTCGAGCATGTGGTCGAGGAAGCCGACGCCGGTGTTGCGGGTGCCGGCGCCGCTGCCTTCGAGGGCCAGCTCGACCTTCACCTGCGTCTCGGCGGTGTTGCGCTCGATGCTCGCGCCGCGGCTCATGTGATCGCCCTTGCGGTCATGGCAGCTCATTCTCGCTGACGATCCGGGCCTCCATCGATTCGGCGTGCACCTCGAAGCCCTCCGCTCGCGCGATCGGGGCGCCGGCGGCGGCGAGCTTGGGGGCGGCCTCGCCGATCCTCACCTCGGTCATCGTGCGCCGGAAGTGACGCGGCGAGAGGCCGGAGGCGAAGCGGGCCGCACCGGCGGTGGGGAGCACGTGGTTGGAGCCGGCGACGTAGTCGCCGAAGGCCGTCCCGCTGGCGGAGCCGATGAACAGGCAGCCGGCGCTCCTGACCAGCGGGGCGAGCTGCTCGAGCTCAGCGCCGATCAGTTGCAGGTGCTCGGGGGCGAAGGCGTTGGCGAGGGCGATCGCCTCGCGTGGCCCCGGGACGGCGACGATCCCGAAGGCGGCGTCGGCGACCGTGGGGCGCTCCAGGACGAGGCGCTCGAGCTCCCCGGCGAGCGCCCCGCACACCTCCGGTGAGGGGGAGGTCGCGACGACCAGGCTGGCCTCGCCGTGCTCGGCCTGGGCCAGCATGTCGAGGGCGGCCAGTTCCAGCTCGCGCGGCCCGGAGACGCCGGCGAGTGCCACGAACAGGTCGCTGGGGCCCGCGAAGCCGTCGATGCCGACGTTGCGGGAGAGCTGGTGCTTGGCCTCCTGGACGTACAGGTTGCCCGGACCGACGATCACCTCGACGGGGTCCACGCTGGCGGTGCCGAAGGCGAGCGCCGCGATCGCCTGGGCGCCGCCCATGCGGTAGACGCGGTGAACGCCACACAGCCGGCAGGTGCCGAGGATCACGGGGTCGATCTCCCCGTCCGGGCCCGGAGGAGCACACACGGACACCTCGACCACCCCCGCGGAGCGGGCGCAAACGACGCCCATCACGACGGTGCTCGGGTAGGGCGCGCGGCCGGCCGGCACGTACACGGCCGCCGAGAACACGGGCACCTCGCGTAAGGCGATCGTCTGGCCCTGGGGGAGCGTGACGGCGCCGTCGGAGTGGATCCCCGCCTCGGCCACGCTGGCCACGTTCGCGATCGCCACCTGGAGGCCGGCGACGAGCTCGAGGGGCAGCTGGGTGATGGCCGTGTCGAGCTCCTCCTGGGTGACCCTCAGGGGACGGTCGGGCGCGTCGGGGGCGTCGAAGGCACGGGTGAAACGGGACACGGCCGCGTCCCCCTCGCGCTGGACGGCCTCGACGATCGCGCGGACGTCCTCGGCCACAGAGGCGGCGTCGGGGACCATCGCGCGCAGGCTCGCGGCCACGGCCTCGGCGCCGAGCTCGGCGAAGGCCGAGGCATCGATGCGCTGCAGGCGCACCTCAGTCCCCGTCCGCGGGACCGGACGCGGAAGCGGCGCCCTGCAGCTCCCGCAGGCGGGTCAGCAGGTCGTCCACGGCCGCCGCCTTGAGCTTGTGGGAGACCGGATTGGCGATCAGCCTCGCGGTACACGTGAACAGCTCCTCGCGGATCACGAGGTTGTTCTCCTGCAGGGTGGTGCCGGTGGCGGTGAGGTCGACGATCGCCTCGGCCAGGCCCGTCAGGGGGGCGAGCTCGACCGAGCCCTTGACCTCCACGATCTCGGCCTGGCGGCCGGTCTCCTCCATGTGGCGGGCGGCCACGCGGGGGTACTTGGTGGCGACCCGCATCACCCCCAGCCGGCGCAGGGACTCCATCGCCGTGTCCTCCCCTGCCTTGCCGGCCAGCACCATCGTGCAGCGGCCGTAGCCGAGGTCGAGCAGCTCGTAAACGTGGCGGCCGTGCTCGCCCGGCTCCTGGGCTGTCTGCTCGAGCAGGACGTCCTTGCCGGTGACGCCCAAATCGGCGGATCCGGCCTCGACGTAGGTGGGGACGTCCGAGGGGCGCATCGTGATCACGCCCACGTCCTCGAACAGGAGCTTGCGGTCGTTCGTCCGGAGCTCCTCGGTATCGATCCCGAGCGCCGCGAGGATCGCCACCGTGTCGCCGAACAGGGCGCCCCGGGGGACGGCGATCGTGAGTCCGTTCAGGGGCGTCATCCGGCGGCGGCTCGCTGCGGGCGAAGACCGTCGCTGCGGTCTCCCTCGAGCATCCTCCCGGTGCCCTGCTCCTCGCCGGTGAGGGCGATGTGGAGGCGGTCCACCCCGAGGGCGAACCCGACCGCGGGGAGGCTGCGTCCGAAGCGCCCGAGCAGCTCGTCGTAGCGGCCCCCGCCGCCGATTGGCGTTCCGAGGGCGGGGTCGTAGACGTCGAACACGGCGCCGGTGTAGTAGCCGATGTTGCGCACCAGGCCGAGGTCGAAGATCAGCCTCGAGGCGACCTCGGGCTCGAGCAGCTCGTGCAGGCGGCGCAGCCCGGAGACGGCGGCCTCGGCCTGCTGGGGTGCGTCGGCGAGCACCTCGGGTCCGCCGCGGCGCTGGGGGACCTCGGCCAGCAGGGCTGCCGCCTCGCCGGTGATGCCGGCCCGTTCGAGGGCCGCTCCGAGCCCGACGAAGTCCCTCAGGACGAGGGCCTCGAGCAGCCCCTGGCGGGCCTCGGAGGGCACGCCCAGGCTCTCCATCAGGGCCGGGAACAGCGATGCGTCCCCGAGGCCCACCCGGTAGTCCTTCAGCCCCGTGGCATCGAGGGAGTGGCAGAGGACCGTGAGGGCCTCGGCGGTGCCCTGGGGAGCGGGCGAGCCGATCAGCTCGATGCCGGCCTGGAGCAGCTCGCGAGGCTGGCCCCGCTGGGGCCGGACGCCGCGGTAGCAGTGGGCGAAGTAGCAGAAGCGCAGCGGAGGCTCGCTGGAGCCGTAGCGGGTGGCCACCACGCGGGCGATCGGGACGGTCATGTCCGAGCGCAGGACGAGCACGGCGCCGGTCTCATCGAACACGCGGTAGGTCGGCTGGGCTTCGGCCATGTCGGCCCGGGCGAGGACGGACTCGTACTCGAGGGCGGGCGTGTAGATCTCGCCGTAGAGGTGGCGCTCGAAGACGGCCCTGAGGGTGTCCGTGATCGCGCGCACCTCGCGCGTCTCGTCGGGGAGCACGTCGCGCGTGCCGCTGGGAATCGGATGGATCATGAGATCCCTCCGAAGCTTAAGTCGTCGTGGGCCTTCAGGCCGGGACCGTCGTCGCGGAGCCTAGGCCGGGACCGGCTCTGTTGCCACGCGCTCGATGCGGGCACCGAGATCGCGAAGGCGCTCGTCGATGCGCTCGTAGCCGCGGTCGATCTGGCGGATGTTGCCGATCTCGCTGCGGCCGTCCGCGCACAGGGCGGCGAGGAGCATCGCCATGCCGGCGCGGATGTCGGGTGACTCCATGCGCTCGCCCCGCAGCTTGCGCGGGCCGGTGATGATCGCCCGGTGGGGGTCGCAGAGGACGATGTCGGCGCCCATCAGGATCAGCTTGTCGGTGAAGATCAGGCGGTTCTCGAACATCCACTCGTGGACCAGGATGGACCCCTCGGCCTGGGTGGCGAGGGCGACGGCGATCGAGGTGAGGTCGGCGGGGAAGGCGGGCCAGGGACCGTCCTGGATCTTGCTCTTGTACTCCCCCACGTCGGCCTGCACGACGAGGCGCTGGCCGCCGGGGACGATCACGTCGTTGCCGTCGAGGATCGAGCAGAGGCCGACCCGCTCGAACACCAGCCGGATCATCCGCAGGTCGCCGGGGACGGTGTCCTTGATGCGCAGTTCTCCGCCGGTGACCCCGGCGAGGGCCATGAAGCTGCCGATCTCGATGTGGTCGGGGGCGACCGTGTGGTGGCAGCCGCGGAGGCGCTCTACCCCGTTGATCGTCATGACGTTGGAGCTGATGCCCTGGATGTCGGCGCCCATCTTGACGAGCATGCGGGCGAGGTCCTGGACGTGGGGCTCGCAGGCGGCGTTGCCGATCACGGTCGTGCCCGGGGTGAGGGCGGCGGCCATCAGCGCGTTCTCGGTGGCCATCACTGAGGGCTCGTCCATGAACACGTCGGTGGCCTGGAGTCCCTGGGGGGCGTCGAGGACGATCTCGCCGTTGGAGACCGCGGTGGCCCCCATCGCGCGGAAGGCGTCGAGGTGGGGATCCAGGCGTCGGCGGCCGATCACGTCGCCGCCGGGAGGCGGCATGGAAGCGCGGTGAAAGCGTGCCAGCAGCGGGCCCGCGAGCAGGAACGAGGCTCGCAGTCGCGTCGCGAGTTCACGGTCGATCTCGACGGTGTGAACCGCAGCGGCGCACAGGACGAGTTCGTTCTGCCCGCGCCATTCCACCCGGGCGCCGATCGCGTCGAGGATCGCGAGCATGGCCTCCACGTCGCGGATACGGGGGACGTTCTGGAGAACGACCTCCTCCTCGGTGAGGACGCACGCGGCCAGGATCGCCAGAGCGCCGTTCTTGTTCCCAGCCGGGCTCAGCGTCCCAGAGAGCGTCTCGCCGCCTTCGATGACGAACTTCTCCATGACAGGTGGGCGCCGCCGGCGAGAACCGAGAATGGTTCTCGTGATGGGGCGCGTGGAGAGGGTAACAGCCATTTCCTTGCGTTCTAGTTCGCCCCTCAGGGCTCGTGACCTTCACGACTCCTGAGTGGCTGGTCGGGGTGGGTGAGCCCGGCGGCGGGACCCGATATCGAACTGGCCCGAGCGCCTGGATTGCAACCGGCGTTGCATCTCCGTGACTCCGCAAACGGCTCTACGAAGCCGTTTTCCGCGCCACAGCATACTACGTACACGTGTTCGTGAGGCTTCCGTCCGCAGGCGTCCTTAGCTTGCGAACACATGTTCTCACGAGGGACATCGACACTCACGCAGCGTGCGCTCGCCGCCGCCGGGCTGATCCGCTCCTTTCTGCTACTCGAGGACGACCGCAGCGTCGACTGGGAGGTCGACAGGCAGGAGGTTGCCGGTGATGTTCAGGCGGCGCGGGTGGCGCTGCACGAGCCCCGGCCGGAGCACCCGCACGCGCGAAGGCTGATGCGGCTCCAGCGGACCCGCCGGCCCGGGGAAGGACGGCGCGTTTCACAGCCGTGCCTGTCCCCCATCGGGCCCGCCGATCGGCACGACCTGGTGCGCGCGCGGAGCACGCAGCGGGTAGCTCACCGCGGACGACCGTCCTGTGGACGGCCGTCCTCACGGTGAATCAATAAACCGGCGGCGTCCTACTCTCCCGGGCCCTTGCGAGCCAAGTACCATCGGCGCTGAGGGGCTTAACTGCTCTGTTCGGAATGGGAAGAGGTGTTTCCCCCTCGCTAAAACCACCGGAAAAAGGTGAGAGACCGCGTGCCCTCCAGCGGTCCTTCAAAACTGCACAGTAGCCACTGCGAGAATCACAAAAAATCCGTCAAGCCCTCGACCGATTAGTACCGGTCTCCTTCACACGTTACCGTGCTTCCAGATCCGGCCTATCAACCTGGTGGTCTACCAGGGGTCTTACTCCCTCTAGGGGATGGGAGAGCTCATCTTGAGGCCGGCTTCCCGCTTAGATGCTTTCAGCGGTTATCCGATCCGCACGTAGCTAACCTGCGATGCCCTTGGCAGGACAACAGATACACCAGAGGTGCGTTCATCCCGGTCCTCTCGTACTAGGGACAAATCCTCTCAACTCTCCAACGCCCACGGCAGATAGGGACCGAACTGTCTCACGACGTTCTGAACCCAGCTCGCGTACCGCTTTAATGGGCGAACAGCCCAACCCTTGGGAGCAACTCCACCCCCAGGATGCGACGAGCCGACATCGAGGTGCCAAACCGGGCCGTCGATGTGGACTCTTGGGCCCGATAAGCCTGTTATCCCCGGAGTACCTTTTATCCGTTGAGCGACGGCACTTCCACTTGCTACCGCCGGATCACTAAGACCTGCTTTCGCACCTGCTCGACTTGTCAGTCTCGCAGTCAAGCTCCCTTACTACCTTTACGCTCTACACACGATTTCCAACCGTGATGAGGGAACCTTTGTGCGCCTCCGTTACATTTTGGGAGGCGACCGCCCCAGTCAAACTACCCGCCTGGAACTGTCCAGCACCCGGATTCACGGAGTGCTGTTAGAAATCCAATACACCAAGGGTGGTATCTCAAGGTTGGCTCCACGCTAGCCGCAACCAGCGCTTCAAAGCCTCCCACCTATCCTGAGCGAAATGCACCGAATCCCAATACCAGGTTGTAGTAAAGGTTCACGGGGTCTTTCCGTCTAGCCGCGGGTACTCGGCATCTTCACCGAGACTGCAATTTCACCGAGCTCCTCGTTGAGACAGCGCTGAAGTCGTTACGCCATTCGTGCAGGTCGGAACTTACCCGACAAGGAATTTCGCTTAATGCCTTACTCTTTTCCGACTTCGGAATTGAGCGGAGTGGGGTCCTTTCGCCCACACTCCCTGCATGTCGCCATGCAGATGGGACCATCTCATGATCCAGTGTCCTGGACCTCTGGCGTATGGCCTCTGAGGATTCTGAGCGACGTCGTCGAATCGTTCCAACCCCACACTCCTTGACGCGTATTGCGTCGATGAGAGGCAGCCCTCTCGGATGTGCGAAGCCTAGATTCGGCTAACGCGCGATCAGCCTTTCCTGCTGGTTTTCTGCACCCGACACATTTTCACGGTACCGCCCACTTGGGACCGTACTCGTAGCGCGGGATTCTCAGGTTTTCCAGCATATAGCCAGATGCGCACCGCACAGTTACCTGCGCGGGGGGCAACGTTTTACCTTAGGCACTTTTGTTACGTCTCCCAAACTGAGAGACGGCTAGGCCGTTTCGGTTCCGCCTAGCTCTCCATGTCGCCATGGAGGTCGGACCATATCTTCACCTCTCCAAAGGGGAGGCGTTCAGCGTATGGCCTCTGAGGATTCCGTCGAGAACATCATTGATCGGCCTCGTGCGTTGCTTGCCGTTCGCGTTCATCGCATACGCGAGACGCACAATCGCGGCGAGACCCTCCGGCTTCAAATGTGCTCCCGTTCCGAACAGGCGCATGGCCTCTTCAAACAGTCGCATATCTCGTCCTCTCGATGAGAACAGGAGGTACCGCCGCATGAACGGAAGCACGTGCGCCGTAAGTGCCGCACGCGAGTTCACGCCGAGGACCAGCACGGCCGGATTGCCTGGCTCAGGCCAGATCCTGCCGCAACCGATGACATCTTTCGCGAGCTCAAGGAGCTGGCGTCGGTCTCGATGCTGATACACGAAGAACTCCGGTTGGACATAAAAGCCCAGCGGACGGCTCTCGCATCTCTTTATCGACACGCACCAACTTCCCTCGCCCTCCACGACGCCGGCAACAAACCAGCACCGTGCTTCATCTCTCGACAGTCTTTCCTGCTGATTGTCCGCACCCGTCACATTTTCACGGTAACGCCCACTTGGGACGGTACTCGTAGTGCGGGATTCTCGGATATCCCAGCATATAGCTGAATTTTGTAACAGCCATTTGACCGTTATAGTTACGGCCGCCGTTTACCGGGGCTTAGCTTCGCTGCTTCGAACCGAAGTCCTAACAACTCCACGTAACCTTCCGGCACCGGGCAGGCGTCAGCCCCTATACGTCGTCTTTCGACTTAGCAGAGACCTGTGTTTTTGGTAAACAGTCGCTTCAGCCAATTCACTGCGGCCCTCTCGGGCTCCACTCGCGAAGAGCTTCACCCTACTGGGGCGCCCCTTATCCCAAAGTTACGGGGCGATTTTGCCGAGTTCCTTAACGAGGGTTATCTCGATCACCTTAGTATTCTCTACTTGCCCACCTGTGTCGGTTTTGGTACGGGCACGCGCATCCTCCCTAGAGGATTTTCTTGGAGGTTTGGCGTCGGGGACTCGCCGGCTTAACGCCAGCTGGCATCGCACCTCAGGTTATGCGGCCCCGCATTTAACAAGGGCCACCCCTACATGCTTACCCCAGGTCAACCATCGCCTGGGTTCCCTTAGCCTCCCTCGTCCCCCCATCGGTCAAATGGATGCGACGTGGTACAGGAATATCAACCTGTTGGCCATCGACTACGCCTTTCGGCCTCGCCTTAGGTCCCGACTAACCCTGAGCAGACGAACTTTACTCAGGAATCCTTGGGCAATCGGTGGAGGGGATTCTCACCCCTCTTTCGTTACTCATGCCGGCATTCTCACTTCCCAAGCCTCCACCACTGGCTTCCGCCGCGGCTTTACTGGCTTGGGAACGCTCTCCTACCGCGCGATCGATCCGAAGATCTCACGCACCCGCAGCTTCGGTGACTAGCTTGAGCCCCGTTGAATTGTCCGCGCTCGAACACTTGACCAGTGAGCTGTTACGCACTCTTTCAAGGGTGGCTGCCTCTAAGCCAACCTCCTGGTTGTCTATGCACTCGAACATCGTTTCCCACTTAGCTAGTACTTAGGGACCTTAGCTGGCGGTCTGGGCTGTTTCCCTTTCGACGCTGAAGTTTATCCCCCAGCAACTGACTCCCGGAGTACACGTG
Source organism: uncultured Solirubrobacteraceae bacterium (assembly GCA_963846255.1). Taxonomy (GTDB): domain Bacteria; phylum Actinomycetota; class Thermoleophilia; order Solirubrobacterales; family Solirubrobacteraceae; genus Palsa-744. The sequence continues at coordinate 625,693 of CAWJVE010000002.1, read as the reverse complement.
ACTGGTCTTCGGAGTTTGCCTGAAGTCGGTAACCTGGTAGGGCCCCTAGTCCAAACAGTGCTCTACGGCCAACACGCAATTTATCCGAGGCTATACCTAAATATATTTCGGAGAGAACCAGATATCACTGAGCTTGATTAGCCTTTCACTCCGACCCACAGGTCATCCGCCCAGTTTTCAACCTAGGTCGGTTCGGCCCTCCACGAGGTCTTACCCCCGCTTCAGCCTGCCCATGGGTAGCTCGCTCAGTTTCGGGTCTACCGCCTACGACTGTGTCGCCCAGTTAGGACTCGCTTTCGCTACGGCTCCGCTCATCGCTTAACCTTGCCGCAGACGAGTAACTCGCCGGCTCGTTATGCAAAAAGCACGCGGTCATCCCTCAAGGGGACTCCCACCGCTTGTAGGCACGCGGTTTCAGGTACTATTTCACTCCCCTTCCGGGGTTCTTTTCACCTTTCCCTCACGGTACTTGTCCGCTATCGGTCACCAAGTAGTACTTAGCCTTGGAGGGTGGTCCCCCCAGTTTCAGTCCGCGTTTCACGGGAGCGGACTTACTCAGGAACACTTGACAGAAGATCGTGCAGTTTCGTCTACGGGACGATTGCCCTCTATGGTGCGCGGTTCCACGCGCTTCGACTACCACACGATTTTGTAACTTCTGCCGGGCCGGACATGACCCGGAACAAATGCCCTACAACCCCCAACGGACAACGTATGTCCACTTACATCCGCCGGGTTTGGGCTAGATCCCTTTTCGCTCGCCACTACTCAGGGAGTCTCTGTTGATTTCCTTTCCTCGGGGTACTGAGATGTTTCACTTCCCCCGCTTGTCTTCTCCCGGTCTATGTGTTCAACCGGGGATAACGCCGCATTACCAGCGTTGGGTTTCCCCATTCGGGCATCCACGGGTCAAAGGCTATTCAGCGCCTCACCGTGGCTTATCGCAGCCGTTCACGCCCTTCATCGACTCTTGGTGCCAAGGCATCCACCGTGTGCCCTTACTATCTTGACGGTGATCCGACTCGGTTTCAGCCGAGTCGTGTGATACCCGTTTTCAGCCGCCCGCTTATCGATGGGCGGCTGTGTGGCTTCTGTGCAGTTTTCAAGGACCGGCTGGGAGGCACACGTTCACGCGGAACACGCCGCGAACGCCGGTCTCTCAAAACTCAACAGCATGCTGGCCGGTTGTTTGTGCGTCTCACCCCGCGAATCCCCAAGCAGAAGGGACGCGCGCCGGCAAGGACGCTTGGCCAGTCAGGTTCGGTCGACATGCTAGGCCCGGCCTGCTTTGACACCACGCTGTAACGAGTTACTGCGTGGCCGCGCGGGTCCTGGTGGACCCTGGGGCCGGGGCACCGCTAGGTGCTCCCTAGAAAGGAGGTGATCCAGCCGCAGCTTCCGCTACGGCTACCTTGTTACGACTTCACCCCAGTCACGAGCCCCACCTTCGACGGCTCCCTCCCTTGCGGGTTAGGCCACCGGCTTCGGGTGTTGCTCACTCCCGTGGTGTGACGGGCGGTGTGTACAAGGCCCGGGAACGTATTCACCGCGGCAATGCTGATCCGCGATTACTAGCAACTCCGCCTTCATGCAGGCGAATTTCAGCCTGCAATCCGAACCGAGACGCACTTTAAGGGATTCGCTCCACCTCGCGGTATCGCAGCCCTCTGTATGCGCCAATGTAGCACGTGTGTAGCCCTGAACATAAGGGGCATGAGGACTTGACGTCATCCCCACCTTCCTCCGGTTTGTCACCGGCAGTCTCGCATGAGTCCCCAACTAAATGCTGGCAACATGCGACGGGGGTTGCGCTCGTTGCGGGACTTAACCCAACATCTCACGACACGAGCTGACGACAGCCATGCACCACCTGTGAAAGTGCCCCGAAGGGAGGGTGTGTTTCCACACCTGTCACTCACATGTCAAGCCCAGGTAAGGTTCTTCGCGTCGCGTCGAATTAAACCACATGCTCCGCTGCTTGTGCGGGCCCCCGTCAATTCCTTTGAGTTTTAGCCTTGCGGCCGTACTCCCCAGGCGGGCAACTTAATGCGTTAGCTTCGACACGGGGGGAGTCGACACCCCCCACATCTAGTTGCCATCGTTTACAGCGTGGACTACCAGGGTATCTAATCCTGTTTGCTCCCCACGCTTTCGCGTCTCAGCGTCAGTCACGTCCCAGCGAGCTGCCTTCGCCATTGGTGTTCCTCCTGATATCTGCGCATTTCACCGCTACACCAGGAATTCCACTCGCCCCTTCCGGACTCTAGCCCGACAGTATCCACCGGCATTCCAGGGTTGAGCCCTGGACTTTCACAGCGGACTAATCGGGCCGCCTACACGCTCTTTACGCCCAATAATTCCGGACAACGCTTGCACCCTACGTATTACCGCGGCTGCTGGCACGTAGTTAGCCGGTGCTTCTTGTGAAGGTACCGTCACTCCGATCGGCTATTCACCGTCGAAGCTTCGTCCCAACTGAAAGGGGTTTACAACCCGAAAGCCTTCTTCCCCCACGCGGCGTTGCTGCGTCACGCTTTCGCGCATTGCGCAAGATTCCCCACTGCTGCCTCCCGTAGGAGTCTGGGCCGTGTCTCAGTCCCAGTGTGGCTGATCGTCCTCTCAGACCAGCTACCCATCGAAGCCTTGGTGAGCCGTTACCTCACCAACAAGCTAATGGGCCGCGGGCCCATCTCGATGCGGAGGCCGAAGCTTCCTTTCCCCTTGCGGGCACATCCGGTATTAGCCCGAGTTTCCTCGGGTTGTCCCGGTCATCGAGGCAGGTAACCCACGTGTTACTCACCCGTTCGCGGCTCTGCCCCAGGGCAAGCCCTGGTTCGTCGCTCCACTTGCATGTGTTAAGCACGCCGCCAGCGTTCGTCCTGAGCCAGGATCAAACTCTCCGTGAAGAACTTCACACGAAAAGCTGTCATGGCGTACCGCTCCTTGACGCCCGAAGGCGCTGCCGGCGCGGCGGCCGGGACCCATACACGCTGGTCCCGAACCATGACGGGGTACTTCTCTGCTTTGACTCTTTGCCATCGCCGAGCACGCCAAAAGGCGGCCCGCCGACGGGTCGAACCTGGACGCACACCACGATCGCCAAGCGATCGTAGATGCGCATGCTGTTGAGTTTTCAAAGACCGCCGGGCCTCCCGAGGGGGGCTTCCCCAAGGGGGAGACCGACCGACCCGACGCCCTGAGGCGCCCTTGGGCCGACCCAGGAGTATAGCGCTCGGCCTTCCGGGACCAGGGCTCCTCGGCGCCCTCTCGACGGGGATCCCGCTCTCTGCGGGCGTCGAGGCGGGCGTCGGCCCCTTCCCGGCGGCCCGCACGCGGGGCTGCGGGCTCTGGCCGGGGTTCCTAGCCGCCGGGCTGCGGACCCGAGCCGGGGTTCCTAGCCGCCGGCCCGCAGGCGCACGAAACGGCGGCGACCGACCCTCAGGACCTGGCCGTCCGCCCGCTCACAGGGGACGTCGTGCTCCCCCGCCGCCAGGGCGTCATCTCCCAGCGAGACGCCGCCCTGGTCGATCAGCCGGCGGGCCTCCGAGCGCGAGACCCCGAACTGGGTGGAGATCACCTCCGGCAGGTGGACCTTGCCGTCACTACATCCGAACTCGGCCTCCCCCATCTCCTCGGGATTCTCTTTTTGCACGAACACCCGCTCGAAGTGGGCTTCCGCCTCCTGCGCCTCTGCGTCGGAGTGAAGCCAGGCCACCAATTCCCTCGCCAGCTCCCGCTTGGCGTCCCTCGCGGCCCCCGCACCCTCCTCGACGCCGGCGGGGGGTTCGCGGCCGAGCAGCAGCCGGTAGTACTCCGCCATCGCCGAGTCGGGGATCGCCATCGTCTTGCCGTACATCTCCTGCGGCGGGTCAAGGATCCCGATCTGGTTGCCCAGCGACTTGGACATCTTGCGGGTCCCGTCCACCCCCACCAGGATCGGCATCGTCATGATCGCCTGCTGGGGGCTTCCGTAGGCGCGCTGGATGTCCCTCCCGAACAGGAGGTTGAACTTCTGGTCGGTCCCCCCCAGCTCCACGTCGGCCTCCACCGCCACCGAGTCGTAGCCCTGTAACAGCGGGTAGAGCATCTCCAACAGCGAGATCGGCTCGGAGGCCGCCATCCGTTTGGCGAAGTCCTCCCGCTCCAGCAGCTGGGCGGCGGTGGCGTGGCGCATCAACTTCAGGAGCTCCACCGAGGGCATCGCCAGCCATTCGCTGTTGTGCCTCACCTCCAGCCGGGCCGGGTCCTCGTCGAGGATCCTCATGGCCTGTTCCTGGAAGGTCGCGGCGTTGGCGTCGATCTCCTCGTCGGAGAGCATCGGCCGCAGGCTCGAGCGACCCGACGGGTCTCCCACGCGCGCGGTGTAGTCGCCGATGATCAGCACCACGCGGTGGCCCGCGTCCTGGAACTGGCGCAGCTTGCGCAGCACCACCGCGTGACCCAGGTGGATGTCGGGCGCCGTGGGGTCGATCCCGAGCTTCACCCGCAGCGGACGTTCCCGGGCCGCGGCCTCCGCCAGCCGCTCGACCAGGGCTCCCTCGGGCAGCGAATCCACCGCGCCCCCGGAGAGCTCCTGAGCGAGCCGCGCAAGGTTCGGATCCTGCCGCTGTGGGGCGCCCGCGGCGGGCTCATGTGCGGCTCCCATGCAGGGTCGAATGCTATTCTCTCGCGGTCCCGAGGGTCGATCCTGAGGGCCTGGCGCGCCGCCCGCCACCCCTCCGGCGCCGCCGCTTCGGGTACGGTCCTCGCGCTGCAGGTCTCGCTCCCCCGCCTCACGAGCATGAGCGTCTACGACCAGCCAGCCATACCCCAGGCCGAGATCGGGCCAGTCGCCGCCCGTCCGCGGCTCAAGCTCCTGCGGCTGATCGCGATCGTGATGTCGCTGGCGCTGCTGGCGCTGGTGTCGTTCGTGTTCGGGGTGTTCGTCTCGATCGTGGCCGACCTCCCCTCGCTGACCCGCTTCTCGCTGTACCACAACGAGCAGAGCTCGTTCCTGTACGACGACCTCGGCCACCCGATCGGCGTCCTCAGCCAGCAGAACCGCGTGATCCTCACCCCGAACCAGATCCCCGCGATCGTCAAGGAGGCGGTCGTGTCGATCGAGGACAAGCGCTTCTACCACAACAGCGGCGTCGACCTGCGCGGGATCGGCCGCGCCCTGCTGGCCGACATCCGCAGCCAGGGCGGCGTCCAGGGCGCCTCCACGATCGAGCAGCAGTTCATCAAGAACGCCCTCCAGGCCCAGTCCCACCGCACGATCTTCGAGAAGCTCCGCGAGGCCGCCCTCGCCTACCAGCTGTCCCACAAGTGGTCCAAGAACAAGATCATCACCGCCTACCTGAACACGATCTACTTCGGCAGCGGCGCATACGGGATCGAGGCCGCCGCCCAGACCTACTTCGGCCACGAGCCCCAGCACGAAGGCTGCGGCACGCCCGGTCACGAGCTCTGCGTCCAGCAGCTGCAGCCGTCGGAGGCCGCCCTGCTGGCCGGCGTGATCCAGTCTCCGAGCGAATACAACCCGGCGATCGACAAGACCGCCGCCCTCGCCCGCCGCAACACCGTCCTGCGCCAGATGCTCGACCAGGGCTACGTGACGAGACCGATCTACGAGCAGAGCGTCGCCCAGCCACTCCCCGCCGCCTCCGAGATCCAGGCGCCCGAGGCCGAACCCGTGGAAGGCGTGGACGTGGGCTACTTCACCAGCTGGGCCCAGCAGCAGGTGATCGAACGCTATGGCGCCCAGCGGGCCTTCGCCGGCGGGCTGAAGATCAAGACCACCCTGGACCTCGAACTACAGCGCGCCGCCGAAGCGGCCGTCAACTCCTACTTCGGCGAAGAAGGCCCCACCGCCTCACTGGTGGCGATCGAAAACTCGACCGGCGAGGTACGCGCGATGGTCGGAGGGCGCAACTACGACCGCTATCCCTTCAACCTCGCCACCGACGGGGAGCGCCAGCCGGGCTCGGCCTTCAAGGCCTTCGACCTGGCCGCCGCCCTCGAGCACGGCATCTCCCCCTACTCGGTGTGGACCTCCAAGCAGAAGGTGTTCGTCGTCCACACCCCCAACGGCCCCGAACGCTTCGTCGTCCACAACGACGAAGGCGCGTACTCGGGCTCGAACACCCTGGTCGGGGCCACGGCCTTCTCCGACAACTCGATCTACGCCGAAGTCGGGCTCGACGTCGGCACCCACAAGATCGCCCTGCTGGCCCACAAGATGGGCATCACCACCCCCCTCTCGACGAACCCCGCCATGACGATCGGCGGGCTCACCGTCGGCGTCACACCGCTGGACATGGCCCACGCCTACGAGACCATCGCCCACAACGGCGACCGCGTGAGCGGCACGATGACCCAGGACGGTCAGCCCGTCGGCATCCAGGAAGTCAGCGCCGGCTCAAAGCTCCCCGACGGCAACCACACGGACCGCAACCGCGTCACGACCACGCGGATCCTCCCCGTCTCGGTCGCCCAGACGGAGACCGGGATGCTCGAAACGGTGCTCCAGTACGGCACCGGCAAGGCCGCCTCGATCGGCCAGTTCGCCGCCGGCAAGACCGGCACCACCTCCAACTATGGCGACGCCTGGTTCGTCGGATGGGACTCCAAGTACACGGTCGCCGTGTGGGTCGGCTACCCGGAAAAGCTGATCCCGATGACCACCGACTTCGACGGCGGTCCGGTCCTCGGCGGCACCTTCCCCGCCCTCATCTGGCACAACTTCATGACCTCCGCCCTGCAGATCGACTCCTCCCGCGAAACGAACGCCAAGAACGGCGGCTCCTCCTCGAAGGAAGGCTCCGGCAGCTCTGAAGGCCCCGCCCCCTCGACCACGCAGGGGTCGGGATCTGCAGGCGGCAAAGGCTCCGGTGCCACCCACGGCCCCACCCACTCCGCCTCGCCGGCTCCCACCGCACCGAGCGAACACGCGCAGGCGACACCCGTACCGACGCCCGCACCTGCACCGACCCACGAAGCACCGAGCGCCCCCGCGCAGACCCCGGCGCCGACCCAGCAGGCTCCGCCGAGCTCCTCCTCGGGCGGGGCCGAAGCCGGCGGCGCGAGCGCTCCCTAGGCTCCTCGCGCCGACTCGGGCGGGGCCGGATCGGGCGGGCGCGGGCGCGAGACGTTGGGGTCTCCGGCCGCGGCGAAGCGCCAGGGCAGCTCGACGGCGTGGTTGATGCCCACCCGCGGGCCCACCACCACCCGAACACCGATCCAGTCGCGGCTCGCCGGCAGGATCTTCACCGGACCCTTGGCGAGGGAGCCGCCGTTGAGGCCGAGCTCGATCGCGAGGGCCTGGGTGAGCTTGCCGGGTCCCGAGCACAGGTCCCGATCCCGGGCCGCCCCTCCCCGGCGCTCGCGCATCAGCTCGATCCCCCCGATCGGGGCCAGGGCCCGGATCAGCACCGCCGCCCCGACTCCCTCCGGCTCGCAGACCGCGTTGAGCATCGCGTGGATGCCATACGAGCGGTACACGTAGGCCCGACCCGGGGGCCCGAACAGGATCCTCGTCCTCGGTGTGAGGCCGACGAAGGCGTGGCAGGCGGGCTCGCTCTCGTGGTAGGCCTCGCTCTCCACGATCACGCCTTCGGTGTGCTCGTGCACCACCCGGCAGCCGATCAGCTCCCGGGCCACGTCGAGCACCGGACGGGCGTAGAAGGCGGGTCCCAGAGGGCGCCCGGAGGCCCGGCGCGCGCGCTTGCCGGAGGCCCGGCCCGCGTCCTCATCGGACGCCTTGCGCCCAGGCGCGGCGGGCTCCGCGCGGGCGGCGCTCACGGCGCCGGCGTGCGCTCGAGCGCACCGCGGGCGAGCGCCAGCTGTTCGCGCAGGCGCACCGTCGAGGTGCCGCCCTCGGACACCTTCGACTCCAGCGGCGCCCCCGCAGCCAGCACCGCCAACAGCTCGTCGCGGTGGTCGGCCAGCAGGCGGCTGTGTTCGGCGAGCTCGCGCTCGTCCAGCTCTGAGATCGGCCTGCCGGCGTCCAGCGCTCCCCGGACCAGCCCGGCCACGATCCCGTGGGCTTCACGGAACGGCGTGCCGAGCCTCACCAGCAGGTCCGCCACGTCGGTCGCAGCCACCAGCTCGTCCCCCGCCGCGGAGCTCATCGCCTCGCGGTCAAAGCGCGCGCCCGCGAGCATCCCGCGGGCCGCCGCGAGGCACAGATCAAGTGTGTCGGAGGTGTCGAACAGGTGCTCCTTGTCCTCCTGAAGGTCCTTGTTGTAGGCCAGTGGCAGGGCGTGGATGACCCCGTGTAGGGCGCTGAGATGGGCGACCACACGGGGTGCCTTGGCCCGCAGCAGCTCGGCCGCGTCGGGGTTCTTCTTCTGGGGCATCAGCGAGGAGCTCGAGCTCCACGAGTCCGACAGCTGGACGAAGCCGAACTCGCTGCTGGACCACAGCACGAGCTCCGCACCGAGGCGCGAGAGGTGGGTGGCACAGGTGGCCGCGGCCCCGAGGTAGTCGAGCGCGAAGTCCCGGCCCGAGACGGCGTCCAGCGAGTTCTCCGCAACGCTCGTGAAGCCCAGCTCGGCGGCCACCTGGCGGCGGTCGGTGTCGAAGTTGACGCCCGCCAGCGCACCCGAACCGAGCGGCAGCCGTCCGCACTGGCGCTCGGTGAAGGCGAACCGCTCGCGGTCGCGGTCGAACATCCAGAAGTACGCCAGCAGGTGGTGGCCCAGGTACACGGGCTGGGCCCGCTGCAGGTGGGTGTATCCGGGCATCGCCCAGTCGGCGTGCTCCTCGGCACGGTCGAGCAGCGTCCCCATCAGCCAGCCGATGCGCTCCACTGCGGCGGCCGCGCGCTCGCGCGTGTAGAGCATCAGGTCGGTCACCACCTGGTCGTTGCGCGAGCGGGCCGTGTGCAGGCGCCCGCCGACGGGGCCGACGATCTCCGTCAGGCGCCGCTCGATCGCCATGTGGATGTCCTCGTCGTCGGGAGCGAAGGGGAAGTCGCCCCCACGCAGCTCGCCCTCGACCACCTCGAGTCCTTCCAGCAGCCGGTCGAGGTCCTCCTCCGCGATGATCCCCCGCGCCGCCAGCATCCTCGCGTGGGCGCGCGACTGGGCCAGGTCCTGAGGCCACAGCCGGCGGTCGAAGGCGATCGAGGAGTTCAGCCTCTGGAAGTCGGGGTCCTGGGGCTCGGACAGGCGCGACACGCGCGCAGTGTATGGCGGCTCAGCGCCGCTACCCGGCCACGATCGCTCGCAGGCGCTCGCATACCCGCTCGATCTGCGCCTCGGTGATCTGCGGGAAGAACGGCAGCGCCAGCGAGCGCCGCGCCACCTGCTCGCAGACCGGGAACTCTCCCTCGCGGTGCCCGAAGCGCTCGCGGTAGAAGCTCATCAGGTGGATCGCGGGCAGGTAGGGCTTGCTTTGGATCCCCTGCGCGGCCATCGCCCGCACCACCTCGTCGCGGTCACAGCGGTCCGGCAGCTGCACGACGAACACGAACCAGCCGCGCTGCTCCCCGCCGGAGTCCGCACAGGGCAGCTCGAGGCCCTCGATCCCGGCCAGCGCCTGGCGGTAGCGCTCGGCGGCCGCCGACCGCGCGGCGAGCATCTCCTGCAGGCGCCCCAGCTGCACGATCCCGAGCGCGCACGCCAGCTCCGAGAGGCGGTAGTTGAAGCCCAGGCGGTCGTGGTCGAGCCACCCCATGTCGGGCGCCCTGCCCTGGTTGCGCTCCGAGTCGATGCGCTCCTTCATGGCCTCGTCGGCGAGCGTGACGATCCCGCCCTCGGCGGTGGTCAGCTGCTTGTTGGCGTAGAAGCCGAACACCGCCGGGTGCCCGCGAGCGCCGACCGCGGGCCCGTCCCGGTGACGGGCCCCAAGGGCCTCGCAGGCGTCCTCCACGATCGCCAGGTCGTGGCGCGCGGCGACCCGCTCGAGCTCGGGCATGTCCGCCGGGTAGCCGAACAGGTGCACGGGCAGCAGCGCCCTCGTGCGCTCCCCGACGGCCGCCTCCGCCGCCTTCGGGTCGAGGTTCAGCGTGACCGGATCGATGTCGGCGAACACCGGCCGGGCGCGCTCGTAGAGGACCGCGTTGGCGGAGGCCACGAACGACAGCGGGCTGGTCACGACCTCGTCGCCGTCGGACACGCCCACCGCCCGCAGCGCCAGGTGCAGTCCGGTCGTCCCGCTGCTGACCGCGCTCGCGTAGGGCGAGCCGACGAAGGCGGCGAAGGCCCGCTCGAACTGCCCCAGGCGCGGCCCCAGCGAGAGCTGCCCGGAGCGCAGCACCTCCAACACCGCCTGCTCCTCCGGCTCGCCCAGCAGCGGCCGGGCGAGCGGGATCGGCTCGCTCACCGCGAGGTGCCCGGAGCGCCGGCGGCGCTGGGGGCCGGCGGCGTGGATGACGCCGTCGCAGCGGAGCCCGCAGACGCGGGAGCCGCGGACTGCCCACGGTGGGCCAGGCCGTACTCGAGCGAGTCCAGGAGCGCGTCCCAGGAGGCCCCGATGACGTTCTCCGAGACGCCGATCGAGCCCCACACGTCGTGGCCGTCGGAGGCGTCGATCAGCACCCGGGTGACCGCACCCGTGCCCTTCGACTCGTCCAGGATGCGCACCTTGAAGTTGACCAGCTCGATCTCCGAGAGCTCGGGGTAGAGGTCCCCGATCGCCTTGCGCAGGGCCTTGTCGAGGGCGTTCACGGGGCCGTTGCCCTCGGCCGCCGCCCAGTAGCGCTTGCCGTCCTTCCAGACTCTGATCGAGGCCTCCGTCTCGACGTTCCCGTCGGCGTGCTTCTCGACCGTCACGCGCCAGGACTCCAGACGGAAGAGCGACTCGTAGCGGTCCTGCTCGCGGCGCATCAGCAGCTCGAAGGAGCCGTCGGCGGCCTCGAACTGGAAGCCCTCGTGCTCGAGCTCCTTGACGCGCGAGAGGACCCGCGCCACGAACTCGTCGTCGGCCGCGATGCCGGCACCGGCGGCCTTCTCCACGATCGCCCCCTTGCCCGAGAGCTCGGAGATCAGCAGGTCGCGGCTGTTGCCCACGACCTCGGGGTCGATGTGCTCGAAGGTGTTCGCGTCGGAGCGCACCCCCGCCGCGTGCAGGCCCGCCTTGTGGGCGAACGCGTGCTTGCCAACGTAGGGCTGGGCCGGGTTGGGCGAGCGGTTGAGCAGCTCGTCGAGGAAGTGGGCGGTCTCGGTCAGCCTCGCCAGGCGCTCGGGCGCCAGCAGCGGCACGCCCATCTTCAGCTGCAGGTCGGCGATGATCGTCACCAGGTTGGCGTTACCGGTGCGCTCGCCGATGCCGTTGATCGTGCCCTGCACCTGGGTGGCGCCGGATTCCACCGCGGTCAACGTGTTGGCCACCGCGCAACCGGAGTCGTCGTGGGTGTGGATTCCCAGCGCCGCCTCCGGGAGGGCTTCGCGGACGACGGCCAGCGCGGTGCGGATCTGGGGCGGCAGCGAGCCGCCGTTGGTGTCGCACAGCACCAGCCGCTCGGCGCCCGCATCGGCGGCCGCCCGCAGGCAGTCGAGCGCGTAGCCGGCGTCGAGGGTGAAGCCGTCGAAGAAGTGCTCGGCGTCGAACAGCACCCGCTTGCCGGCCCCGACCAGATAGGCGATCGACTCGCCGATCATCTGCAGGTTCTCCTCGCGTGAGGCCTTCACGACCTTCTCTACGTGCAGCACCGAGCTCTTGCCCACCAGCGTGCAGACGGGAGCGAAGCAAGCGGCCAGCACGGCCAGGCCCTCGTCCTCCTCGGCGGGCACGCCGCGGCGGCGGGTCATCCCGAAGGCGACGATCTCTGCCACCTGGAGGCGCTCGTTGGAGAGCAGCTCGAACAGCTCCTGCTCCTTGGGGTTCGAGACCGGGAAGCCGGCCTCGATCATGTGCACGCCGAGGGCGTCGAGCGCGTGCACGACCCGCACCTTCTCGGCCGCCGTGAGCGTCATGCCTCCCCCGCCCATACCGTCTCGAAGGGTGGCGTCGTAGAGCTGTATGTCGACCATGGGGCCTACCCCGCGGTCGTGGTCTGCGGGCTCGGCGCGGCGGCCTCGCCGGAGGGCGTCTGCAGCGCCTGTCCACCGACCACGTCGAGCCACTCGCGATAGCTCTCGGTGCGGCCGTGGACGGCGTCCTCGAAGGCCGCCCCCAGCACCCGCGTGACCTCGCCCGGCTTGCCGGTCCCGACCTTGTGGTCGTCGACCTCCCGGACCGGTACCAGCTCGGCCGCGGTCCCGGTCAGGAAGACCTCGTCGGCGAGGTACATCTCCGCGCGCGCGACGTTGCGCTCCTCCACCGTGTAGCCCAGGTCACGGGCGATCTGGATGATCGATTTCCGCGTGATCCCGTCGAGGATCGAGTTGTGCTGTCCGGGCGTGGCGATCACGCCCTCGCGCACGATGTAGACGTTCTCGCCGGTGCCCTCGCACACGTGGCCGTGGTCGTCGAGCAGGATCGCCTCTTCGTAGCCGGCCTTCAGCGACTCCACCTTGGCGAGCACGCTGTTGAGGTACTGCCCGGAGGCCTTCGCGTGGGGGATCAGCGAGTCGGGACTGATCCGCCGCCACGAGGACACCTTCGCGCGCACGCCGTCGCGCTTGCCCTCCTCGCCGAGGTAGGCGCCCCACTCCCAGCAGGCGATCGCCACATCCACCGGCGCCTCCAGCGGATTCAGGCCCATCTGCCCGTAGCCGCGGTTGACGATCGGGCGGATGTAGCACGAGCGCAGGCCGTTGCGGGCCACCAGCTCCAGCGTGGCCGACCGTAGCTCCTCGGCGCTGTAGGGGACCGGCATGTAGTACAGCTCGGCCGACCGCAGCAGGCGGTCGATGTGCTCGGCGTTGCGGAACACCGCCGGCCCGAGCTCGGTGTCGTAGCAGCGCATGCTGTCGAAGACGCCGGTGCCGTAGTGCAGGCCGTGGGTCAGGACGTGGACCTTCGCGTCCTCCCACGGACGGAAATCTCCATTCATCCAGATGAGCTCGGTGGGCTGCACGTTGGCGATTACTCCTGAGATCAGAGGTTTTCGAGCACTGCTTCGGTCGCCTGCGCGGTGCCCGATCCTCCTCCTAGATCGGGTGTGCGCAGCCCCGCCGCGAGCGCACGCTGCACTGCCGATTCTACAGCCGACGCCTGGGCTCCCGAATGGAGTCCGTGACGGAGCATCATGGCCGCCGAGAGGAACATCGCCAACGGGTTGGCCACGCCCTGGCCGGCGATATCCGGGGCGGAGCCGTGGACCGGCTCGAACAGGCCCGGTCCATCCTCCCCCAGGGAGGCGCTGGGGAGCATCCCGATCGACCCCGTCAGCATCGCGGCCTCGTCGGAGAGGATGTCTCCGAACATGTTCTCGGTCACGATCGTGTCGAAGTGGCGCGGCGCTGAGACCAGCTGCATGGCGGCGTTGTCCACGAGCATGTGCTCGAGCGTGATGTGGGGGAACTCGCGGGCGTGCAGCTCGCTCACGACCTCACGCCACAGGCGCGAGGTCTCCAGCACGTTGGCCTTGTCCACGCTCGTGACCTTTGCCCGGGCGGCTCCGAAGGCGGTCCTGGCGATGCGCTCGATCTCCCCGGTGGTGTAGGCGCAGACATCGCTGGCGCTGTCCGCGGTGCGGGTCTTCTCGCCGAAGTAGATGCCGCCGGTGAGCTCCCGGACCAGCAGCAGGTCGGTCCCGCGGATGCGCTCCTCGCGCAGCGGCGAGGCGTCGTACAGCGCCTCGATCGGCTTCACCGGCCGCAGGTTGGCGTACAGGCCAAGCCCCTTGCGCAGATCGAGCAGGCCCTTCTCGGGGCGGGGCTTGGAGGGGTCGGTGGTGTCCCACTTCGGACCTCCCACGGCGGCCAGCAGCACCGCATCGGCATTGCGGCAGGCGTCGAGGACCTCGTCGGTGAGGGCGGTCCCGTGGGCGTCGATCGAGGCGCCTCCGAAGACGTGCTCCTCGAACTCGAAGTCGCCGATGCGCTCCAACAGCCCGACCGCCGCGGCCATGATCTCCGGGCCGATCCCGTCCCCGGGAAGGGTGACTACATGGTGTGCCATGCCGGAGACCCTAGAGGGCCGTCGTCACGGGACCGCTGCGCTCGCGCTCGGCCTCGTAGGTGGCGATCTCCCGATCCTTCTGGAGCGTGATGCCGACGTCGTCGAGGCCCTCCAGCAGGCGGTGGCGGATCTCCGGATCGATGTCGAAGTGGACGCTCACCAGCTGCCCGTCGGAACCGGGGTAGCGGATCTCCTGGGCGCGCAGGTCGACCTGGCCCTCGCCGGCGGCCGCCAGGGCGCGGCACTGTTCTTCGTCGAGCGCCACCGGCAGCAGCCCGATCTTGGTGCAGTTGGAGTAGAAGATGTCGGCAAAGCTGGGGGCCACGATCGCCTGGAAGCCGTAGTCCTGCAGGCCCCAGGGGGCGTGCTCGCGCGAGGAGCCGCAGCCGAAGTTCTCTCCGGCCACCAGGATCGGGTTGGCGGGCAGGTCCCAGCCGGGCTCCTTGGCCCAGTCGTAGAACAGGAACTCGCCGAAGCCGGTGCGCTCCACCCGCTTGAGGAACTGCTTGGGCATGATCTGGTCGGTGTCGACGTCGGCGCGGTCGAGGTGGCTGGTGGCGCCGGAGATGGTCTCAATCGCTTCCACTGCTAACGCTCCTCTCTGTCGGGCCTGAAGCCCGCCATCACGGCCGCCTCGGCCCATTTGAACTGAACTTCGGCCTGCTCGAAGCCGGCCTCCCGCAGCCACCCGATCTGCGTCTCGGCGAGGTCCGGGCGATCGTCGTCCTCATCGTCGGGGATGGCCTGGTCGGCGTCGTGCGTCCCGCCGGCGTCCCCCTCCGGGCGCTGCGCTTGGTGCCATTGCTCGTCGAAGAGTCCCTGCAGCGGTCCCTCGACGAGCACGTAGTCGAGGTTCACGAACACCCCGCCGGGCTCGAGCATCTCGAACAGCTCGGCGAACAGGGAGCGCTTGCGCTCGCCCGGGAGGTGGTGGATGGCGAGGCCGGAGACGATCGCGTCGTAACGGGCGTCGGGTAGCTGCTCGCTCCAGGAGGGATCGTTGAGGTCGGCCCGCCAGAGCGTCGCGTTGACCCGCAGGCGCCGCAGGCGCTCGCCGGCACGCTTCAGCATCGGCTCGGAGAAGTCCACCATCACGACCTCGGCGGAAGGATGGGCGTCGGCCACCAGCTGCGTCAGCGCGCCGTCGCCGCAGCCGAGGTCCAGGAAGCGCGAGATCGTCCGTCCGTGGCGCTCCAGCAGGCGGGTGACGACGTCTTCCTGGACGTCGAGCATCGGCACGAAGTCGCCGCGACGCTCCAGGAAGCTGGCAGCGAGGTCGGCCTGCTGCCAGGTTGCGCCCGGCGTGGGCGCGCTCACTCGCCCCAACCCCGGATGTCCACGAAGCGCCCCTCGATGGCGGCCGCCGCGGCCATCTGAGGAGACACGAGGTGGGTACGCCCGCCCCGGCCCTGGCGGCCCTCGAAGTTGCGGTTGGAGGTCGAGGCGCAGCGTTCGCCGGGCTCCAGGATGTCGGGGTTCATCCCCAGGCACATCGAGCAGCCGGCCTCGCGCCAGTCGAAGCCGGCCTCCGTGAAGATCCGGTCGAGGCCCTCCTGCTCGGCCTGGGCCTTCACCTGCTGGGAGCCGGGGACGACCATCGCCCGCACGCTGTCGGACACCTTGCGGCCCGCGACGACCCCGGCTGCCGCCCGCAGGTCGCCGATGCGGGAGTTCGTGCAGGAGCCGATGAACACGCGGTCGACCTCGATCTGCTCGAACGGCGTCCCGGGCTCGAGGCCCATGTAGCGGAGCGCCCGCTCGACGGCCTCACGCTCGGGCTCGGTGTCGAACTCCTCGGGCGAGGGCACAGCTTGGGTGACCGCGCGAACCATCCCCGGGTTCGTGCCCCACGTCACCTGGGGGGAGATCTCCCCCGCGTCGATGTGGACCTCCTTGTCGAAGCTCGCCCCCTCGTCGGTGGGCAGCTCGCGCCACTGCTCGATCGCCGCCTCGAGCTCCGCGCCGGCGGGCGCGCCGGGGCGTGCCTGCTCGAACCAGGAGAAGGTGGTCTCGTCGGGGGCGATCATGCCGGCCCGGCCGCCGCCCTCGATCGTCATGTTGCAGACGGTCATGCGGCCTTCCATCGAGAGCTCGCGGATCGGCTTGCCGGCGTACTCCACGACGTGGCCGTTGAAGCCGCCCACGCCGAGGTCTCCGAGCGTCGCGAGGATCAGGTCCTTGGCGGTCACGCCGAAGCCGAGCTCGCCGCCGTAGAGGACCCGCATCGAGTGGGGCCGAGACTGCATCAGGCACTGGGTTGCCAGCACGTGCTCGACCTCGCTGGTGCCGATCCCGAACGCCAGCGCTCCGAAGGCGCCGTGGGTGGAGGTGTGCGAGTCGCCGCACACGATCGTCATCCCGGGCTGGGTGACGCCGAGCTCGGGGCCGATCACGTGCACGATCCCCTGCCGCTCGGAGCCCAGCGAGTACACCGGGATGCCGAACTCCTCGCAGTTGCGCTCGAGCGTCTGGACCTGGACGCGGGAGAGCTCGTCGCGGATCAGGGCCGCCGTCGCGGTGCCGTCGGTGGGCGTGTTGTGGTCGGCCGTCGCAAGCGTGCGATCGGCCCTCCGCACCCCCCGGCCGGCCAGCCGCAGGGCGTCGAACGCCTGCGGGCTGGTGACCTCGTGGACGAGGTGCAGGTCGATGTACAGCAGCCCCGAGCCGTCGAGCTCGTGGGCCTCCCAGATCTTCTCGAACATGGTCCTTGGCATCTCAGCTCCTTCTCAGCCCCGCGGACAGGACCGCGAGGAAGACCGCGGGCTCGCCCGCCGGATTCTCGAAGTGATGGGGCAGGTCGGCGTCGAAGGTCACGCAGTCGCCGGTGTTGAGGTGGTGGCGCTGCCCGTCACACACGAGCACCACCGAGCCGCTCTCGACGAGCGCGGTCTCGCGGCTGCCGGGCTCGTGCATGGGCGGATCGTCCTCGGCGCCGGTGGCACCTCCCGCCGCGAGCGTGTGCCGGGACAGCTCGGACCGCTGGCCCGGCTGTGAGGGCGTCAGCACCTCGTAGGTGTGCCGGCGCCGTGCGCTGCCGCCGCGGCTGCGCTGGCGGGGACGAACGATCGTGACGGAGCCTCCCTCGTCCAGCCTCAACAGCTGCGAGAGCGTCAGCTCCAGGCCGGCGGCGATCCGTGTCGCCACCGTCAGCGTGGGGCTCGTGTCCCCTCGCTCGACCTGTGAGAGCATCGGCGCGCTCACGCCGCTGCGCTCGGCCAGGTCCCGCAGCGAGAGTCCGCTCGCCTCCCGCAGCGCCTTCACGCGCTCGCCGACCGCGTCGGGCTTGACCGCGTCGGGCTTGACCGCCGTCGCCATACGTTTGTACGTTATCACAGACACTCCGGCCGAGGCTCGCGCGCACGCCGCGCGTCCAGCCGCGGCCCTCGGCGCGGGTGTACTGTTCGCGCCATGACCTCCTCCCCCATCACCGGCCGCTGCCTGTGCGGCAACGTCACCTTCACCGCCGAGGGCGACGCGGTCGTCCAGGCTGCCTGCCACTGCACCGACTGCCAGCGCCAGACCGGCAACCCCTTCTCGGTGGTCGTGGCCGTGCCCAGTGAGGGCTTCAGCGCCGAAGGGGACACGCTCGCCAGCTACGCGACGATCGGCGAGGATCACGGCGGGGAGACACAGCGCAACTTCTGCTCGGCCTGCGGCTCGCCGATGTTCAGCGTCGCGGCCGTGATGCCCGAGATGATCTTCATCAAGGCCGGCACGCTCGATGACGCCTCCTGGGTGCAGCCGTCGATCGAGGTGTGGACCAGCTCGGCACAGCCGTGGGCGCCGCACTTCGAGGGTTCCACGCAGCTCGAGCGCGGCCCAAGCTAGAACCCGACTCCAGCGGCTCCTCCCGCCGCGGGTACGACACCCGCGGGACATACGCTTGGCAGCGATGCCCGAGGGGCTCTCGCCATCGGAGGTCGGCAAGGAGATCGGCGAGCACGCCGAGCACACGACGGCGCCCGCCCCGCACCGCCACGAACGCACCTTGTCGATCGTGGAGGCGCTGATGCTCTCGTTCGTGGCTGTGCTGGCGGCCTATTCCGGCTACGCCGCGGCCAAGTGGGGAACCGAGTCCTCGGTGTCGCTCGCGAAGGCATCGGCAGCTCGCACGAAGGCCAATCGCGCGGACCTCGAAGCGCTCCAGATCCGAACGCTCGACTCGGTCTCGTTCAACGCCTGGTTCTCGGCCTTCTCGACCGGCAACGCCAACGCCCAGCGGCTCGCGGTCAAGCGCCTGCGTCCCGGCTACCGGCCGGCGTTCAACGCCTGGCTGGCCACCGATCCCGCCCACAACCCCAACGCCCCGCCGGGCCCCTCCTACATGCCCCAGTACGTGATCCCGCAGGCGCAGATCGCGACCCGCGAGGACAACACCGCCGATGCCTCCTTCGCCAGGGGGACCGCGGCCGGCGCGACCGGTGACAAGTACGTGCGCGACACGGTGTTCCTGGCGACGGTGCTGTTCCTGGTCGGGATCAGCAGTCACTTCCCGGTGCGCCAGGCGCGCTACGGCCTGATCGGCATCGGCGCGCTGATCCTCGTCTTCTCGGTCATCCAGCTGGCCGAACTCCCCGGCCCGCCTGCGTAGGCGGGGCGACGCAGCCGCAGCCGCGCCGCCCTGCCGGTACGCCTCAGAGAACGGCGATCTCGGTGCGCATCACGAGCCCGCGGTCTCGGGAAGACCGACCGCGTCGCTGGCCTGCGAGCGCACCACGGCCACCGACAGCGCCCGCACGTAGGCCCGCGCGGCGGCCTCGATGATGTCGGTGGAGACACCCTGGCCGGCGCCCGTGACGCCCTCGAACTCGACCACGACCGACACCTCCCCGAGCGCGTCCTGGCCCTCGGTGACGGCGCCGATGGTGAAGTCGCTGAGCTTGACGGGCACGCCTGTGGCGGCGTTGATCGCCTGGAACACGGCGTCGATCGGCCCGTCGCCGGTGAAGGCACCGGTCGATGAGCCGCCCTCGGGGTCGATCACCGACACGCGCGCGTGCGGCGGGCGCAGCGAGGAGGCCTCGACCTCGAACCACTCCAACGAGTAGCCGGCGATCTCCTCGCGCAGCTCGTCGGTGACGAGCGCCTCGAGGTCCATCGCGGTGATCTGCTTCTTGCGGTCGGCGAGCTCCTTGAAGCGCTTGAAGGCCATGTTGAGAGCCTGGCCGTCGAGCTCGAAGCCCATCTCCGCCAGCGCCTTGCTGAGGGCGTGGCGGCCGGAGTGCTTGCCGAGCACGATCGAGTTGCTGCGCAGCCCGACGGTGGTGGCGTCCATGATCTCGTAGGTGGCGCGCTCCTTCAGGACACCGTCCTGGTGGATGCCGGCCTCGTGCGCGAACGCGTTGCGGCCGACGATCGCCTTGTTCGGCTGCACCTGGTAGCCGGTGAGACGTGAGACGAGCCTGCTGGTGCGGGCGATCTCGGTCGTCTCGACGCCCGTCCACAGACCGAGCTTCGGCTCGCGCGTCCGCAGCAGCATCACGATCTCCTCCAGCGAGGCGTTACCGGCGCGCTCGCCGATGCCGTTGATCGCGCACTCGACCTGCCGGCAGCCGGCCGCCAGGCCCGCGAGCGAGTTCGCCACCGCGATACCGAGGTCGTCGTGGCAGTGCACCGACACGACCACGTCGCGCAAGGCCGGCACCAGCCGGTAGAGCTCTTCGAACATGGCCGCGTACTCGTCGGGCATCGTGTAGCCGACGGTGTCGGGCACGTTGATCGTGGTCGCCCCCTCCTCGAGCGCGATCGCGATCACCTCGGCCATGAACTCGACGTCCGAGCGCGAGCCGTCCTCGGGTGAGAACTCGACGTCCTCCGTGCATTCCCTGGCCTGGGCCACGGCCGCACGGACCTGTCCCTTGACGTCCTCGCGGGTGGTCTGGAGCTTGCGCTCGATGTGGATGTCGCTGGTCGCGATGAAGGTGTGGATGCGCGGGCGGGCGGCGTCGCGCACGGCGTTCCAGGCCGCGTCGATGTCCTGCTTGCCGGTCCGCGCCAGCCCGCAGATGACGGGCCCTTCGACCTCCCTCGAGATGGCCTGCACCGACTCGAAGTCGCCGGGCGAGGTGATCGGGAAGCCGGCCTCGATCACGTCCACGCCGAGCCGCGCGAGCTGGTGGGCGATCTCCAGCTTTTCCTGCTTGTTGAGCGATATGCCGGGCGACTGCTCGCCGTCCCGCAGCGTCGTGTCGAAGATCAGGACGCGGTCGCTCTCGTCCCGTTTGGCTGCACCTGTGCCACTCATGCCGTCACTGCTCACTTTCTTGTCTCGCTGGTCGTTTCCTCTCTGCTGGGTTTGCGGCTACGCGGCCGCCACGCACTATTCCCCCCGAGGGGGGAGCAGAAGCAGTGAGAGGGCGAGACCAGAAAACGGCACTGAGCCGCAGGGTAGCACCCGTTAAGGGGTGATGACGACCTTGCCGACATTGCGCCGGGAGGTGATCATGTCGTGCGCCTCACCGGTCTCGGCGAAGCTGAACTCGCCACCGACGACGGGCTGGATCGTGCCGTCGTCGAGCATTGCCTGCAGCGGCTCGATCCAGGGACGAAGCGAGCCGCGGTCCTTCCACAGGGTCAGCATGTTGAGACCGATCACGGCCTTCGATTCGGACATCTGCTTGACCATGTTGAAGCGCGGCATGCGCACGACCGCTTTGAGCGCGGTGGCGATGTTGCGGCGGTCGCCGGACACGACCGCAGAGGCGCCGAACGCCACCAGGCGGCCACCGGGGCGGAGCAGGTTGTAGCTGCGCCTGAAGCTGGGCCCACCGACGGCGTCGAGGATCACGTCGAACTTTGGCAGCCCCCGCTCCCATCCGTCGCGGGTGTAGTCGAGCGTGTGGTCCACGCCCAATTCGAGGCAGCGCTCGTGCTTGGAGGGCGAGGCGGTGCCGTAGATCTCGGCGCCGCTGCGCTTGGCGATCTGGGTGGCCGCGATGCCGACACCGCCACCGGCGGAGTGGATCAGCACGCGCTCGCCCGGCTGCAGCGACCCGTAACCGATCAGGCCCGCCCAGGCTGTGGCGTAGTTGACCGGGATCGCCGCGCCCTGCTCGAAGGTGAGCCGATCCGGGAGCGCGACCACGTCGTCCTCGGGCACGACCACCTGCGAGGCGTAACCGCCGAAGGAGGTCCCCGCCAGCACACGCTGGCCGGGGCTCAACCCGGTGACGCCCTCCCCCACCTCGGCCACCGTGCCGGCGACCTCGTAGCCGACCACGCACGGCGGCTTGGGGGCGTCGGGGTAGAGCCCCATGCGCGCCATCACATCGGCGAAGTTGATCCCCGAGGCGGCCACGTCGATGCGGACCTTGCCCGCCCCGATGCTCGGATCCGGGCGCTCCTGAACCTCGAGCACCCCGGGTCCTCCGTGCTTTGTGATCACAACCGTCCGCATCAAGCTATCCGCGCGGACGACCCTACTCGAATCAGCCCAGGTCCACCGACCAGCCGTTGACGAAGTCCTCGGAGTCGACGAGCTCCGCCACGACCTCCTCCGGCACCGCGGCGTCGGTGGTGACGACCATCGCTGCCAGCCGGCCCTGGTCCTTGGCGCCGTCCGCCGCGTGGCCGACGGCGGCCGAGGAAATGTTGATCCCGTGGGCGCCGAAGACCGTGCCCACACGCCCGATCATCCCGGGCAGGTCGCGGTAGCGGAAGACGGTCACGTGGGGCTCGAGCTCGATCGTCAGGCGCCGACCCTGGACCTCGACCAGGTGGGGCACGCGGCTGGGGCCGATGCCGGTGCCCGCCACCGCCACCCGCTCCGAACCCGCGATCACGGTCACGCGGATCAGCTCGTTGAAGTCCTCCGCCTCGGAGACCACCTTCTCCTCATAGACGATGCCGCGCTGGGCGGCCATCGAGGGAGCGTTGACGACGTTCACCTGGTCCTCGGTGTGTCCCCGCAGCGCGCCCACGATCACGGCCAGGCCGAGCAGGCGCGTGTCGAACTCGGCGATCCGCCCGAGGAAGGCGGCCTCGATGCGCTCGACCGAGCTGCCGGCCGCGAGCGTCATCGCCAGCCGGCCGAGCTGTGTGGCCAGCGGCAGGAACGGGCCCAGCGCCTCCATGTCCTCGGCGGCGATGGCGGGGATGTTGACGGCCGTCGAGACGACCCCACCGGTGAGCGCGGCCACCACCTGCTCGGCGCTCTGATAGCCGGCCCGGTCGGTCGCCTCCGCCGTGGAGGCGCCGAGGTGCGGGGTGACGATCACGTTGGGGTACGCGAACAGCGGGCTCTCGGTCATCGGCTCCTGCGGGAACACGTCGAGCGCCGCGCCCGCGACCTTGCCGGAGTCGAGCGCGTCCTTGAGGGCGTCTTCGTCGATCAGACCGCCGCGGGCGACGTTCAGCACCCGCACCCCGTCGCGCATGGCGGCGAAGGCGTCGGCGTCGAGGAAGCCCATCGTGTCGGGCGTCTTCGGCAGGTGGATGGTGAGGAAGTCGGCGCTCGCGTACAGCTCCTGCGGGCTGTCGGCCTTCTCCACCCCGTGCTCGCGGTAGCGCTCGGCGCTGACGAACGGGTCGAAGGCGACCACCCGCATTCCGAAGCCACGGGCACGCTGGGCCACGAGCTGACCGATGCGCCCGAAGCCGAGCACGCCGAGTGTCTTCTCGTACAGCTCGACGCCGGAGTACTTCGAGCGGTCCCAGCGTCCGGCGATCAGCGAGGCGTAGGCCTGGGGAATGTTGCGCGCGAGCGCCAGCAGCAGCGCCATCGTGTGCTCGGCCGCGGTCACGACGTTCGACTCCGGCGCGTTGGCGACCACGATCCCGCGCCGCGTGGCGGCCTCCACGTCGACGTTGTCCACGCCCACGCCGGCCCGCCCCACGACCTTCATGCGGTCGGCCCGATCGAGCAGCTCGGCCGTCAGCTTGGTCGCCGAGCGGATCACGATCCCGTCGTACTCGCCGATCCGTTGCGCGAGCTCGTCGTCGTCCCAGTCGATCCCGAGCTCGACGTCGAAGTGCTGGCGCAGCAGCGCCACCCCCGACTCGCCGATCTTCTCCTTGACGAGCACCCGCGGGCGCTCGCCGGCGTCGCCGCTGGTGGGGGTCGAGCTGGTCTTGGCTGCCGCGGCGCTCATCGTGCCGTCCTCTCGAGGACCCAGTCGATGCACGCCGTCAGCGCCTGTACGTCGGCCGTCTCGACGGCGGGGAACATGCCGATCCGCAGCTGGTTTCGCCCGAGCTTGCGGTAGGGCTCGACGTCCACGATGCCGTTCGCGCGCAGCGTCGCCGCCAGCGCGGCCGCGTCCACCTGCTCGTCGAAGTCGATCGTGCCGACCACCAGCGAGCGCTGCTCGGGCGCCTGCACGAAGGGGCTCGCGTGGGGGCTGTTCTCGGCCCACCCGTAGAGCTGCTCGGCCGAGGCCGTGGTGCGGGCCACGCACCAGTCCAGGCCGCCGCCCTCGAGCATCCAGCGCAGCTGGTCGTCGAGCAGCAGCAGGGTCCCGATCGCGGGCGTGTTGTAGGTCTGGTCCTTGGTCGAGTTCTCCAGGGCGGTCGCCAGCGAGAGCGACTCGGGGATCCAGCGCTCGGCGGCGGCCAGCTCGGCGATCCGCTCCTGCGCCGCCGGGCTCAGCAGTGCCAGCCACAGGCCGCCGTCGGCACCGAAGCTCTTCTGCGGGGCGAAGTAGTAGGCGTCGGCGTCGGCCACCCGCACCGGCAGTCCGCCGGCACCCGAGGTGGCGTCGATCAGGACGAGGGCGTCCGCGGCGCCGGCGGGCCTGGTCACGGGGACCATCACCCCGGTCGAGGTCTCGTTGTGGGCCCAGGCGATCACGTCGGCGCCCGCCTCCGCGGCCTGCGTCCCGGTGCCCGCCGGGTCCGGCGCCCCGCCGGGGTCGGCCGAGACGATCACGGGCTCGCCCAGGAACGGAGCACCGCGCGTGACGGTTGCGAACTTGTTCGAGAACTCGCCGTAGGTCAGGTGCAGGGCACGCTCACGCACCAGCCCGCAGGCGGCGGCATCCCAGAAGGCGGTCGTGCCGCCGTTGCCGAGCGCCACCTCGTAGTCCTCGGGCAGGCCGAACAGCTCGCGCAGGCGCGTGCGGATGCTGCCGACGAGCGAGCGCACGGGCTGCTGGCGATGGGAGGTGCCCATCACCGCCGCGCCCGGTCCGGCGAGGTGCTCGAGCGCCTCGGGGCGCACCTTCGAGGGACCGCAGCCGAAGCGCCCGTCGCGCGGCTTGAGCTGCTCGGGAATCACGTATGACTGCTGCTCGGTGGTGGGGCTGGTCGTCATCGGGGCTCCTCGTTTCCTTCCGCTCGAAGGATCGTCATCTCGATTGAGGGTGCCCAGGCGCGCGGCGACGGCTGCTCGCCGCTTCCCGGTGGTGAACTCCACCCGAACGCCAGTCGCGGCGAGGGTGCCGAGTCTAGCGAAACGCCGCCGGCGCTCAGAGGCTCCACAGCAGCTCGCGTTCGAGCACCCGAGCGCTCCAGCCGCGCGGCAGGCGACCCCCGCGGGCGCCCGGCGGTGACTCGGGCCCCAGCAGGCAGAGCTCGGGGGCGGGACCGAGCACCATCTGGCGCCGCCAGAGGCTGGCGCTGGCGCCGTCCATCCCGTCGCCCAGCAGCTCCGCCGGCCCGAGACCTCCGGTGGAGGCGCCCTTCGCCGCCGAATGGGGTTGGGTGGTGATCCACACCGCCACGCGGGCGACGGCCAGCGAGGTGGCGTCGGGCTCCCCCTCGAGCAGCCCGTACACCGCCCCGGCGCCCGGACCCGTGAGTGCCGCTATCTCGTCGTGGCGGCTGCGGTGGCCCCGCCCGGCGGCGGCCTCGTTGAGCACGCCCAGCGCGGCGTAGTCCGAGACCAGGTACCAGTCCTCGTAGGCGGGGGCTCGAAGCGCGCCGGCGGCCGGAGTGCCTGGCGCGCCCGGCGGTGCCGCCGCGTCCGCCGCCTGCCACGGCAGGTCGGCGACGCGATAGGACGCCACCGCCGTCATCCCCGCCGGCGGCCGGTGGGCCAGGGAGCGGTGGAAGGTCTCCAGGGCCTGCTCGTAGTCCCCGGCCGGCGCCCCCTCGCGCGGGCGGTGCCAGAAGAGGTAGGCGAGCACCTCCGGTGTCCCTAGAAGGCCGGCTTGATCCAGTCCATGTGGCTGCGCAGCTCCTGGCCGACGTGCTCGACCTGGGTGTCGGCCTGTTCGGCGCGCATGCGCTTGAAGTTCTCCTGCCCGGCGCGGTTCTCGGCGATCCACTCGCGGGCGAACTCGCCCGACTGGATCTCCTGGAGGATCTTGCGCATGTTGGCGCGGGTTTCCTCGGTGATGACCCGCTTGCCGCGGGTGTAGTCGCCGTACTCGGCGGTGTTGGAGATCGAGTAGCGCATTCCCGCGAGCCCCTTCTCGTGCATCAGGTCCACGATCAGCTTGAGCTCGTGCAGGCACTCGAAGTAGGCCATCTCGGGGTCATAGCCCGCAGCTACGAGCGTCTCGAAGCCCGCCTGGACGAGCTCGGAGGCGCCCCCGCAGAGGACCGCCTGCTCGCCGAACAGGTCCGTCTCGGTCTCATCCTTGAAGCTCGTCTCGATCACCCCGCCGCGGGTGCAGCCGATGCCCTTGGCGTAGGCGAGTGCCAGCGCGCGGGCGTTGCCGGAGGCGTCCTGCTCGACGGCGATCAGGCCCGGTACGCCGCTGCCTTCGGTGAACTGCCGGCGTACGAGGTGGCCGGGTCCCTTGGGGGCCACCATCCCCACGTCGACGCCGCCCGGAGGCGTCACCTCGTTGTAGTGGATCGAGAAGCCGTGACCGAACAGCAGCATGTCGCCCTCGGCGACGCCGTCGCGCAGTTCGTTCTCCCACACTTCGCGATGGAGCTCGTCGGGGACGAGGATCATGATCAGGTTCCCGCGGCTGGCGGCCTCGACCGGGGACAGCACCTCGAGGCCCTGCTCGCGCGCCTTCGCGACGGAGGCGGAGTCCTCGCGCAGTCCGACGACCACGTCGACGCCGGAGTCCTTGAGGTTGAGAGCGTGGGCGTGGCCCTGGGAGCCGTAGCCGATGATCGCGACCGTCTTGCCCGCGAGCAGCCCCAGATCGGCGTCGTCGTCGTAGATCATGGGCGCTCAGGCTAGCGGTCGGCTCAAGCGCTCGCCTTCGCCACCAACGTACGGCCCGGGATCTCGAGTGTCCCGTCCCCGCTCGTGTAGGGCTCAAGGCGCCGCCGCAGCCCGTCCCGGATCGCCGCGGCCTCCTGCTCGGGGAGGGACATCACGGCATCGTGGAACTGACGGGAGATGTCGAGCGTCGTGTCCCAGAACTCCTCGAAGTCAGTGTGACGGCGAACCAGCTCGAGGCCCTCGACGGCGACCTCGGAGAAGCCGGCGTCGGCGAGCAGCTCCGCGAAGCGGCCGGCGTCGCCGAGCGCGAACGGTCCCGGCTGCTGGGCGGTGGCCGGCTGCTGGGCGGCGCCGGTCTGCTCGGGGGCTCCCGCCACCTGGTCGGCGCCCGGCGGGCCGAGCCCGTGTGCGGCCAGCTCCTGTCCGGGCAGTGAGGCCCAGGGGTTGCGCTCGATCGAATCCCACACGGCCGCCGCCACCCGGCCGCCGGGGGCGAGCACGCGCCGGGTCTCGGCCAGGGCCGCCCCCGGATCGGCCATCAGCATGTAGCCCCAGCGGCAGAGGGCGATGTCGATGCTTGCCAGCGGCAGGTCGATCCATTCGCCGCTCAGCACCTGGAAGCTGACGTTCTCGATGCCGAGCTCGGCGGCCCGCTCACGGGCCCCCGCGAGCATCGCCTCGGCCTGATCGGAGACGATCACCTCGCCGCCGGGAACGACCAGCTCGGCGGCGAGCAGCCCCGTCTCCCCCAGCCCCGCCGCCAGCTCGAGCACCCGCTCGCCGGGTTGGGGCTCGACGGCTTCGATCATCCAGTGCGCGACCGGCGCCCCGAAGGCGTCGATCAGCTCCCGCTGCCGGCGCCAGCCCGAGGCGGCCGCTTCCCAGTTCTCGAGGCTGGTGCGGCGGTGGGCTTCGGCGTCGAAGGTCATCGGAGCTCTCTTCGCAACATCACACGAGCTCCCTGCGCAGCAGCTTGCCTGACCGCGTCCTGGGCAGCGGCGTCCGCGAGAGCGAGATCCGCTTCGGCACCTTGTACGGCGCCAGTGTCCGTGCGCAGTGGGCCCGCAGCTCCTCCACCCTCTGCGGCTCGTCCGGGCCCTCACCTCCCCGCAGCACCACAACGGCGCTGACCGCCTCGCCCCACTGCCCGTCGGCGACCCCGAACACGCCCGCCTCGAGCACCAGCGGATGGCTCTCCAGCACGGACTCCACCTCCGCCGGCGCGACGTTCTCGCCGCCGCTGATGATCGTCTCTGCGCGCCGCCCGAGCACCGACAGCCGGCCCGCCCCGTCGAGCTCGCCGAGGTCGCCCGTGTGCAACCACCCGTCGGAGGCGACGGCGCCGGGGGCGACCGTCGGCCCGCGCACCAGAATCTCGCCGTCGACGGCGATCTGCACGTCGGTGCAGAACAAGGGCACGGCGGCACGGCGTGGCTCGTCCGTCGCCAGCGGTGCGCGGACCTCCGTTGCGTCACCGCCCGCAAGCGAGGCCACGGGTGCGGTGGCGACCTGGGAGCAGGCCTCGGTGAGGCCGTAGGTGAGCGCCACGGGGACCCCGGCGGCGCGGGCCTGCGCCAGCAGCGAGGCAGAGACCGGGCCGCCCCCGAGCAGCACGCAGCGCAGACCCTCGACGTGTTCGAGGCCCGCGTCCAGCAGACGTTGCAGGGTGGTCGCGACGAGGCTCACGACGCTCACCCGCTCCCCGCGCAGCGAGCACAGCGTGGCGTCGAGCTCGAAGCCCTCGTGGAGCACGGCGGTGGTGGCGTAGATCGAGCTGCGC
The DNA here is from genome assembly GCA_963846255.1 of uncultured Solirubrobacteraceae bacterium. Taxonomy (GTDB): domain Bacteria; phylum Actinomycetota; class Thermoleophilia; order Solirubrobacterales; family Solirubrobacteraceae; genus Palsa-744. The sequence goes on along the minus strand of CAWJVE010000002.1, from coordinate 597,857 downwards.
ACCAGGATCGAGAGGCCGCCCATGTGCGACAGCGGCATCACGCACAGCCAGCGCTCGTCGGCGGGAGCCCCGAGCGCGACGGCCGAGCCTAGAGCGCTCCACAGCAGGTTGCCGTAGGTGAGCTCGACCTCCTTCGGCTCGGCGCTCGTGCCCGAGGTGTAGAGCACCAGGGCGGTCGCGTCGAGATCGTGGCGCGCCCGTACGCCGTCGCCGGTTTGACCACCGCGACGGGGCCCTGCGCCTCCGCTCCGCGCGCCGCCCGCGGCCGGCGGCAGCGCCTCGTCCACGACGACCGCACAGCCACGCCGCACCCGCTGCTGCTCGGATTCGGACAGGCGCAGGTCGATCGGCACCGCGGGAGCGCCCAGCAGCAGGCACGCGTGCAGCGCGCGGGCGAAGTCGGCGCCCGCGGGCAGCGCGATCCCGACGCGGGTTCCGCGGGAGGCGCCGAGGCCTTCGAGCTCGTCCGCGCCGGCCCACGCGGTGGCGTACAGCTGCTCGTAGGAAAGGGTTCTCGCGGGGGTCTGAAGCGCCGGATGCCCGGGTCGCGCATCGGCGGCGCGGGCGAGCCATCCGTCGACCAGCATGGCCCACAGGCTAGCCTTCGCCCGCGTGAGCACCACCTGGACAGCGGCGGATTCGAATGTCTTCACCGACATCCGCTACGAGAAGTCGGCCGCGCCCGAGGAGGGGATCGCCAAGATCACGATCGACCGTCCGGAGGTTCGTAACGCCTTCCGCCCGCAGACGATCATCGAGATCTCGAGGGCCATGGAGGACGCCCGCGAGGACCCCTCGATCGGAGTGATCGTGCTCACCGGCGAGGGTTCGGACGCTTTCTGCTCGGGCGGCGACCAGCGCGTGCGGGGGGACACCGGCTACCTGCACGAGGACGCGGCCGGCCGCGCCGGGGTCGGGCGCTTCCACGTCACCGACCTGCACATCCAGATCCGCCGGCTGCCCAAGCCCGTGGTGGCGATGGTCGCCGGCTACGCGATCGGCGGCGGCAACGTGCTCGCGCTGGTGTGCGACCTCACGATCGCCGCCGACAACGCCCGCTTCGGCCAGGTCGGACCGCGGGTGGGCTCCTTCGACGGCGGTTTCGGGGCGGGCCTGCTGGCAAACCTCGTCGGCCCCAAGCGGGCGCGGGAGATCTGGTTCCTATGCCGCCAGTACTCGGCCCAGGAAGCGCTTCAGATGGGGCTCGTCAACACGGTGGTGCCCCTCGATCGCCTCGAGGAGGAGACCGTCGGCTGGTGCCGCGAGATGTTGGCCCTGTCCCCGTTTGCGCTGCGCCTGTTGAAGGCCAGCTTCAACGCGGCCGAAGACGGGCTGGCCGGGATCCAGCAGCTCGCCCACGACGCGAACCTGCTCTTCTACGAAAACGAAGAGGCCCAGGAGGGTCGCGACGCGTACAAGCAGAAGCGCAAGCCGGACTTCTCGCGCTTCCCCAAGCGGGCCTAGCTTCTTGGCAACCGCACGCATCTGGCTGATGGCGGCGCGGCTGCGGACGCTGCCGGCCGCGATCGCACCGGTGCTCGTCGGCACCTCGCTGGCGTTGGGCGCCGGTCACTTCGAAGCACTCGCCTTCGTGGCGGCGCTGCTGGGAGCGATGTTCATCCAGGTCGGCACAAACCTGTCAAACGACTACTCCGACGCCCGCCGCGGAGCCGACACCGAGGACCGCCTGGGCCCGGTTCGCGTGACCGCGGGCGGGCTCGTGCCGCCCGGGCAGGTGCTGATCGCCACCTACGTCACCTTCGGGCTGGCGTGCGCCTGCGGGATCTACCTGATCGCCGTCGCCGGCTGGGAGCTGCTGGCGGTTGGGGCCGCGTCGATCCTGGCGGGAGTGCTCTACACCGGGGGCCCGCGCCCGTACGGATATGAGGGGCTCGGCGAGCTGTTCGTGTTCCTGTTCTTCGGGATCGTGGCGGTGACGGGGTCCTATTTCGTACAGGTCCAGCAGCTTCCCTGGCAGGCGTTCGTGTGCGCGATCCCGGTGGGGCTGCTGGCGAGCGCGATCCTGGTGGTCAACAACGTGCGCGACCTCGAGACCGACCGCCGCGCCGGCAAGCGCACGCTGGCGGTGAGGCTCGGACGCCAGCGCACCCGCGTGCTGTACGCGGCGATGCTCGCCGGCGCCTTCCTGTTCGCCCCGCTGCCGTGGCTGCTGGGCTCGATGGAAGCCTGGCTGCTGCTGCCGTGGCTGACGATCCCGCTCGCGCTGGCGCTGGTCGGAGTGGTGCGCACCCGCGTGGACGGAGGTGCGCTGAACGGGGCGCTCGCCCGCACCGGCCTGCTGCAGCTGCTGTTCTGCGTGCTGTTCTCGGCCGGGATCCTCGCCAGCGGCGGGATCCCCTCATGAGGTTCGAGCTCTCCCGCCACACGCTGAGGCTCCGCTCGCCGCTGCACACATCCTTCGGGACGGTCAACGAGCGCGAGCTGCTGACGCTGACGCTGACCGACGAGCGCGGCGTCAGCGGCTTCGGCGAAGCGGCCCCCCTGGAGCCATACGACGGCGTCAGCCTGGAGCGCGCCGAGCGGGCGCTCGAGCATTACCGGCCGCTGCTCGAGGGCGCTCCCGCCGTCGCCGGGGGAGCTCAGCTGCTCGACGGATGCCGGGCGATCGACGAGCTGCCCGCGGCCCTGGCCGCCGTGGACATCGCGCTGTGGGACCTGGCGGCCCGCAGGGAGGGGCGCCCGCTGGCAGAGCTCCTGTGCGAGCAGCCGGCACGCGGGGTGCCGGTCAACGCGACGGTCACGGCCGAGGATCGTGCGGGTGCCGCAGAGCAGGCCGCGGCCGCGGCGCGGGCGGGTTTCCGCGTCGTCAAGGCAAAGGTCGGCGTGGGCGACGACGCCGGCAGGCTGTCGGCGATGCGCGCGGCCGTCGGGCCCTCGGTGGGGCTGCGCGTCGATGCCAACGGCGCCTGGAGCGTGCCGGAGGCGGTCGCCGCGATCGGCTCCCTGGAAGCCGTCGGCCTGGAGCTGGTCGAGGAGCCCACCCACGGGCTCGAGAACATCCGCCGCGTGCGCGAGGCGGTGCAGGCCCGAGTGGCGATCGACGAGACCGCCGCCGAGCCGGGCGCGCTGGGCGCCGGGGCCGCCGACGCGGTATGCCTGAAGCTCTCGCGCTGCGGCGGCATCAGCGGCCTGCTCGCGGCCGCCACCGTGGCGCGCTCCTCCGGCGCCGAGGTGTACCTGACCTCCGGCCTCGACGGGCCGCTGGGCGTGGCCGCCGCCGTGCACGCCTCCGCCGCACTGCTGTCGAGCGGTCCGCTCGCCCACTGCGGGCTGGCGACGCTGGCGCTGTTCGAGGACCTCGAGGACCCGCTGCCGCCGCGGGAGGGAGAGATCGCGCTCCCCGACGGGCCGGGGCTGGGGGTCCCCTAGACGGTTGCGGGCGGCGGTGCGGGCGTCAGTCCGTGACGGCGCATGACCTCGAAGATCGCGGCCACGTCGGGCGGGCCGCCGGCGGCCGCGGCAAGCACGCCCGCCACGTCCTCGAAGTAGTCCGGGCCGAACACGCCGGGCGTCGCGATCGCCAGGAACGTCACATCCTCGCTGCCACGGTTCTCGAATCCGTGAACCTGCCCGCGACGAATGCACACCGACTCTCCGGGCCCGGCCTCCCCGACCTCGCCGTCGATCGTCCATGTGCACGTCCCCTGCAGTACGTAGGCGGTCTCCTCGAAACCGTCGTGGCTATGGGGCAGCGGCACGCCGGCGCCGGCCGGGACGAAGCACTCGAACATCGTGACGCTGCCGTTCGAGTCACCGGCCTCGACGCGGAAGTCGATGCGCAGGGCACCGAGCTGGATCGTCTTCTTGGCGCCCTCAGGCACGTGGCCATTCTCTCACGGTTGAGCCAGCACCTCCGCAAGCGCCCCCGGGCACTCGAGGGCCAGCGCGTGGCCGCCCTCGAGCACGTGCAGTGCGGCCCGCGGAATCCGCCCCCGCATGCGGCGGGCGATGGCGAGGAACTTCTGATCACGCGAGCCGGCCACGAGTGCGACCGGCATCGGCAGCTCGCCGAGCCGATCCCAGAGCGACTCCATCTCCCCCGTGCCGAGGCCCCGCAGAGCAGCGGCGAGAGGGGCGGGGCTGTTGCGGCGCTGATCCTCACGGGCGAGCTCCGCCACTGCGGACGGCTCGGCGGCGAACAGCGGCTGCGAGCGCCAGCGCTCGATGAAGCGCTCGTAGGGAATCGTCTCGAGTTCGCCGGCGAGGCCCTCGTCGTCGCGGCGGCGTTGCTCGCGCTCGGCGGGATCCTCGATGCCGGCGGTACTCGACACGAGCACCAGCCTCTCCACGCGGGCGGGAGCGGTCAGAGCGAGCAGCAGGGCGACGCGCCCACCAAGCGAGTAGCCGCACAGGCTGAAGCGCTCCGGACTGCGGTCGAGCACGTCCTGCACGCAACCCGTGAAGGTGATCGGCTCCCGCACGGCGGCGGCGCTGCCGTGCCCGGGCAGGTCGAGAGCCAGGGGGCGATAGCGTTGGGCATCGAGATGGGCCACGACGCCGTCCCATGCATGGCGGGTGCCGCCGAAGCCGTGCAGCAGGACGATGCTCTCCGGCACGCGCCGATCCTAGGAGGATTGACGAGCTGAGCGCCGCGACCGACACCTACGTGCTGCTGCGGGCGTTCGTGGACGAGCTGGCCCGGTGCGGGCTGCGCCACGCGTGCACATCCCCCGGCTCACGCTCGGCGCCGCTGGTGCTCTCGCTTGCGCGCGAGCCCCGCCTGCAATGCCACTCGCACGTCGACGAGCGCTGCGCGGGCTTCTTCGCGCTCGGGCTGGCGAAGCGCAGCGGCCTGCCGGCAGCCGTGGCCTGCACGTCGGGAACGGCGGTGGCAGAGCTCGCGCCGGCCGTGATCGAGGCGCGCGAGGCGCGGGTCCCGCTACTGGTGCTGAGCGCCGACCGGCCGGCCGAGTTGCGCGAGAACGGAGCCGGGCAGGCGATCGACCAGCTGAAGCTGTTCGGCAGCGCGGCGAAGTGGTTCTTCGAGGTCTCCCTCGACGGCGGCGCCGGCCCGCAGCAGCTGCGCTTCATCCGCACGCTCGCCTGCCGTGCCTACTGGACCGCGCTGCAAGACCGGCCGGGGGCGGTGCACCTCAACTTCCCGCTGCGGGAGCCGTTGATCGTCGAGCAGGAGCTCCCAGCGGACCACAGCGGCCGCGCCGACGAGCGCCCCCACGTGCGCCGCACAGCGCCGAGCGGATCCTCGAGCTCCGCCGAGCGGGAGCTGAGCGGGCTGGTGGGCGAGGCCCGCCGGGGGGTGCTGATCGCCGGTCGCGACGAGCGCCGCAACGGGCTGGAGCGGGCCGCCGCGAACTTCGCCGAGGCCACCGGGTGGCCGCTGCTGGCCGACCCGATGTCGGGGGCCCGCCGCGGCCGGGGGGCCATCGCCCACTACGACATGCTGCTGCGCGACGCCCGCTTCGCCGCCGCGCACGAGCCGGACCTGGTGCTGCGAGTGGGCGACCTGCCGGTATCCAAGCCGCTTCGCTCCTGGCTGGCGGGGCTCGGCTCGGTCGAGCAGCTGGCACTCGACCCGGAGGGCGCCTGGCAGGATCCGAGTTCGAGCGTGAGCCGCTCGCTGGCGCTGGAGCCCGCGGGCGTGCTCGAGCGGCTCGCCGTGGACCCGGCGGGCGGCGAGCCGGCGGGCGCCGGCGGCGGGCAGCGGGAGTGGCTGGACGGCTGGCGCCGGGCCGACGAGCTGGCGGCGGGTGCGCTGGCGGAGGTGCTCGACGGGCACCCCCTCTGCGAGCCGGCGGTGGCGGCGGAGCTGGGGACACTGCTGCCGGCCGAAGCGACGCTGTTCGTGGCCTCCTCGATGCCGGTGCGCGACATCGAGAGCTTCTGGGCGGTCCGCGAGGACCCGCCGAGGGTGCTCTGCAACCGGGGCGCCAACGGCATCGACGGCACCGTGTCCTCGGCCTTCGGCGCGGCCGCGGCGGGAGCCGAGCCGGTCGTGCTGCTGATCGGCGACGTCGCTCTGGCGCACGACATCGGCGGGCTGCTGGCGGCGAGGCGGCTGGGCATCGCGTTGACGATCGTGCTCGTCAACAACGAGGGCGGCGGGATCTTCGACTTCCTGCCCGTCGCGGGGATTCCCGAGCAGGAGCTCTACGACGCCCACGTGGCCACGCCCACCGGCCTGGACTTCCGCCACGCGGCCGAGCTCTACGGCCTGCACCACGAGCCGGTGGATGACCTCGACGGCCTACGCGCCGCGCTGGGTGCGGCGCTGCGGGCGCGGCACGCGTCGATCGTCGAGGTGCGCACCCCGCGGGCGGGCAACGTCGGCCTGCACCGGCGGATCTGGGAGGCCTGTGCGCGAGCGCTCAGCCCGCAAGCAGCGGGAGCAGGGCCTGCAGCTTGATCTCGGTCTCGGCCAGCTCGCGCGCGGGGTCTGAGTCGCGGACGATCCCATTGCCGGCGTAGCAGCGCGCCTCGGCGCCCCGCAGCAGGGCGCAGCGCAGGGCCACGCACAGCTCGCCGTCGCCGTTGGCGTCGGTCCAGCCGACCGGGCCGGAGTACCAGCCCCGGTCGAGGCCCTCCAGCGCCGGGATCAGCGGCGCCGCCTGCGCCAGCGGCTCGCCGCCGACGGCGGGGGTGGGGTGCATCGCCTCGGCCAGCGCCAGGGCGTCGATCGGCGCCACGAGCTGGGCCCTGATCGGTGTTGCCAGGTGCTGGATGTTGGCAATTCGCACCAGCTGCGGCTCGGGCGCAGCCGCCACCCACACCGCGTGGGCGCGCAGCGTGCGCTCGATGCGCCGGGCCACGATCGCGTGCTCTTCGCGGTAGCTCCGATCGCGCAGCAGCTGCTCGCCGAGGTGGGCGTCGACGGCGGGGTCGGCGCTACGACGGGTGGAGCCGGCGAGGGCGAGCGTGCTGACACGCTGGCCCTCGCGGCGCAGCAGCAGCTCCGGGCTGGCGGCCACCAGCGTGGCCTCGCCGCGGCCGACGCAGAAGGAGAAGCAGGACGGGAACTCGGCCCGCAGCATGCCGAACACGGCCGCCGGGTCATACGGCCTCGGGGCCTGGACCAGCACCTCGCGCGCGAGCACGATCTTCTCGAGCTTCCCCTGCGAGGCGAGCGCGACCGCCTGTGAGACCGCCTGTTCGTAGTGCTCGGGCGGCATCGCGCTGGCCAGCACGAACTCGCCCGCGGGGTCGGGGTCCAGCAGCGGCAGCTCCTGCGAGCGCAGCTCCTCCATACGCCTGCTGAGCCGGTCCAGCAGATCCTGCGGCAGGTCGTCCGGACAGGCCAGCGCGGTCAGCGTCAGCACCACGCGCTCCCCGCCGCCGGTGACGGCGCGGGCGATCGCCACCTCGGGCACCGTCAGCGAGGCGGCCGCGAAGCCGCGCCAGTGAGGTGCGCGTGCGCCGTCGGCGGCGAAGGCGAACCCGCCGAAGGCGATCAGCCCCGCGCCGGGGGGACCGTCGGGGGTATCGACGACGGCCTCGGCGCACAGCTCGCGCCAGCGCTCCGCCACGGCCCTGAAGCGGGACGGGCCCTCGTCCTCCAGCACGATCGCGGCGCCGAGCCCGGCCAGCGCCGCCGCGCCACGGTCGGGCTGCTCGAACACGAACCACTGCTCGCCCGCGCGCCGGGAGGCGCACACGATCTCCGCCGGGCCGAGCCCGGCCGGCAGCTCGAGCGAGATCCCGCCGAGCACCGGGGCGCCGACGCGGCGTGCCCGCCGGACGGCCCCGTGCAGGTTTTGCTCCAGCCGCTGCAGCTCGTCGTGTCCGAGCCTCAGGGGGGAGTCGGCGCGGGTGGCCCGCGTCAAGGGCGCGCTAGGTCTCGCTGCGCCCGCGCGAGATAGCGATCTCGCCGGTGCGCATCATCTCGATCAGCCCGAACGGCCGGACCATCGTCTCGAAGGCCTCGATCTTCTCGGTCGTGCCGGTCACCTCGATGATGACCGCGCGCTTGGTCACGTCCACGACCTTGCCGCGGAAGATCTCGGCGATCTGCATCAGCTCGCCGCGCTGGACCCCGTCGGCGGAGACCTTGAACAGGGCCAGCTCGCGGGCCACAGTCTCGCCCGGCTCGAGATCGCGGATCTTGAGCACGTTGACGAGCTTGTGCAGCTGCTTGGTGACCTGGTCGATCGGGTGCAGCGCCCCGTCGACGGTGAGCGTCACGCGCGAGATCTGCTCGTCATCGGTGGGACCGACCGTGAGCGTGTCGATGTTGAAGCCGCGCCTGGCGAACAGCCCCGCGATGCGGGTGAGAACGCCGGTCTTGTTTTCGACCAGGATCGAGAGGACGTGCTTGCGCCCGGTGCGCAGGCTGGCGGACGCCTGCAGCTCCTCGAGGCTGAGCGGCTCCTTGGTGCCGGGCTCGCCCATCCTCAGCCGACCATCTCGCGGGCGGCGTGCCCGGCGGGGATCATCGGGTAGGTGTTCTCCTCGCGCGTGACCCGCACGTCGACGAGCACCGGGCCCTCGGTTGCGATCGCGCGCTTGAAGTCCTCGACCAGCGTGGTCTTGTCGGTGAGGCGCATGCCGGTGACGCCGTAGGCCTCGGCGAGCTTCACGAAGTCCGGGAACTGGCCCATGTCGACGTGGCTGTAGCGGCCGTCCCAGAAGAGCTCCTGCCACTGCCTGACCATGCCCAGGAAGCCGTTGTTCATGATGAACACCTTGATCGGAATCTTGTTCTGGGCGCAGGTGGCGAGCTCCTGGGCGTTCATCTGCACCGACCCGTCACCGGCGATGCAGCACACGAGCTTGTCCGGCTGACCGACGGCCGCGCCCATCGCCGCGGGCAGGCCGAAGCCCATCGTGCCGAGGCCGCCGGAGTTGATCCAGCGGCGGGGCTCGGGGAAGTCGTAGTACTGCGCCGCCCACATCTGGTGCTGGCCGACGTCGCTGGTGATGATGGCGTCGCCGCCGGTGGCCTCGTACAGGGCCCGGATCATGAACTGGGGCTTGATCTCGGAGTCGGTGGTGTCCTCGTAGCCGAGCGGGTGCTTGGCTTTCCAGGACTCGATCCGCGACCACCACGCGTCCAGCCGGGCGGGGTCGGCTTCGATCTCGCGGTACTCAACGGCGAGCTTGGCGAGCACGTGTTTGGCATCGCCCACGATCGGGATGTGGGCGGGCACGTTCTTGGAGATCTCGGCCGGGTCCACGTCGATGTGGATGAACTTCGCGCGCGGGGCGAACTCGGACAGCTTGCCGGTGATGCGGTCGTCGAAGCGGGCCCCGACGGCGCAGATCAGGTCGGCCTCGTCCATCGCGTAGTTGGCCGACCGCGTGCCGTGCATGCCGAGCATCCCCAGCCACTGCGGGTGGGGCGCCGGGAACGCGCCCAGGCCCATCAGCGTGCACGTGATCGGGAACTTGTCGGAGGTGACGAAGTCGCGCAGCTCGCGCGAGGCGTTGGCGTTGACAACCCCGCCGCCGGCGTAGATCACCGGGCGCTGGGCGGCCGCCAGGGCCTTGGCGGCCTGGCGGATCTGCTTCTGGTTGCCCTCGACGCGGGGCTGGTAGCCGGGCAGGCGCACGTCCAGGACCGGCTCGTAGGCGATGTCGGCGCGGGAGAGGTCCTGGGGGATGTCCACCAGCACCGGGCCGGGACGGCCGGTGCGGGCCACCTGGAAGGCCTCGTGGATCGCCCGCGGGAGCTCCTGCGGGTTCTGGATCATCACCGAGTGCTTGACGACCGGCATCGTGATGCCGATCGTGTCCGCCTCCTGGAAGCCGTCGGTGCCGAGCAGGTCGGTGCGCACCTGGCCGGTGATGAACACGACCGGGACCGAGTCCATCATCGCGTCGGTGATCGGGGTCAGCAGGTTGGTGGCGCCGGGGCCGCTGGTGGCGAACGCCACGCCGACTTTGCCGGTGGCCTTCGCGTAGCCCTCCGCGGCGTGGCCGCCGCCCGCCTCGTGGCGGACCAGGATGTGACGGATGCCCGCATCCACGAAGGCGTCGTAGGTGGGCAGGTTGGCACCACCGGGAAGGCCGAACACGACGTCCACGCCCTCCGCCTTCAGGCACTCCATCAAGGCATCGACTGCCCGCATCTGGTCAGACCTCGCGCTCGTTGCTTCCAAAGGGGAAAAACCAGTGTACCAGCGGGTTTCAGGCCCTTTCAGGAAGCGCCGAGAGCTACTCCGATCGCCAGTGAGATCAGGCCACCGCTGCCGATGAACAACAGCGACCGGCGGAACGGGATGTGCAGAAAGCGTTTCCTGATCCAGGCGATCACGAACAGCTCGACCACCACCACGCAGCCCGCGACGATCAGCGCCGTGTGGACGTCGGAGATGATGAACGGGAGCGTGTGGAAGATGCTCCCCAACATCGTCATGGCCCCCGTGATCGTGCCGCGCACGGCCGCCGAGCCGCGTCCGGTCTCCTCGCCCGTGTCGGAGCCGGCCTCCGACCAGCCCATGCTGATGCCGGCCCCGAGCGCGACCCCGAGGCCCACTACCAGGGCGGTGTGCGAGTTCGAGGTGATGGCGGCCGCGAAGATCGGGGCCAGCGAGGAGATCGTCCCGTCGATCAGGCCGACGAGCCCGGGCTGCACGACGCGCAGCAGGAAGTCACGTTCGTCGCGGTAGCCGGCGCGGTGGATCCACCGCGACAGGGGCCTTTCCGCGCGCGCCGTAACCGTCTTCGCCTCTGTGCCCATGGCGGCAGGGTAGGCGAGAGAGGCGCTTAGGGCGGCCTAAATCTGATCGCCGGGCATGCGTCCTACAAGCCGGCGGGCGCCGGCCCCGACCGGGGGGTCAGCGCGAGCCCGCGGACGGCGCGCGGCTCTGGGACTCGGGCGCGATCGCGACGTCGGGGAACTCGAGCTCGGTCCCGCAACGGGTGCAGATCGCGTCGTAGATCTTCGTCACACGCCCGCAGGTGGGGCATTGACGGCGCAGCTCCTCGCTTTCGACCCGGTAGGCGATCGCCGCGATCAGGCCGAGGATCGGCACGATCGCCGAGATCAGGAACCAGATCGTGAAGGAGCTGCCCTTGAGCTTCCCGACGATGCCCCCGGAGAGGCCGAAGCAGAAGGCGATGAAGAGATAGGCCACGCGCCGCCCGCCCGCCGGCCGGCTAGAGGAGAACGCGCAGGGCCCAGATCAGAGCGACGATCGCCGCCACGACGAGGACGATGCCGAACAGCCAAGAGATCAGGTGGATGATCGGAACGAGCAGGAACCACAGCGCCACCAGCGCCACGATCACGGCGATCGCGGTGCGCCCCATCGAGCGTGAAGACGACTCGTCCATTCCGCCCATAAGTCTATCGAGGAGAGTGCTGCGACCGGGCGGATGGAGGTACCCGCCCGGTCGCAGACTGTTGTGGCACGCCGGGAGGGAGTCCGGCGCCCCGTTTTAGCCGTCCGTGGTTCCGCTATGGGCGGAGGATCCGAGCTCCCGGGGAGCCCACACGAACGGGCCCCCCGGGAGACAGGAGGAATCGCCGCTGGGCTGAGGGGTAGAGGCTCGCGGCCATCCGATCCATGGCCGACATGTTGTCGGGGCAACGGTTCTCGCCCATTGGCCGGGCGTCCAAAATGTCCCGCCACGGGATGTCCCGAGTGCTAGGCCGGGGCGCCGGCCGTGCGGCCCTGGCCGCGGGCCCGCCCGTAGAACAGCCAAGGCCGCGCCCCGCTGCCGGCTAGCCCTGATAGTGGTTCCCGCGTGCACGACGAAGCCGACATCGCCGTGACCCGCGCGGGCAGCGGGCCCGAGGTGTTGCTCGTCCACGGCGGTGCGAGCCCCGCGACAACGTGGTCCGGGCTCGAGCGGCTCAGCGAGCGCTGGACGCTCGCGTTCGCTCATCGTCGCGGCTATCCCCCCAGCCCGCCGCCGCTGGACGGTCGCCAGGACTTCGAGGTCGACGCGGCCGACCTGTTGCCGCTGCTGGATGACCGCCCGCACCTCGTCGCGCACTCCTACGGGGCGGTGGGAGCGGTGATCGCGGCCGCCCGCAGGCCGGGGCGTGTGCGTTCGCTGACCCTGCTCGAGCCGGCGATATTCGAGCCCGCGGACGATCCTGAGGTCCGTCGCTTTCGGAGCATCGGCGACTCCGTCCTCACACACGGGCTGGAGACCGATCCGGCGACGCTGCGGGAGTTCCTCACGATCGCCGGCGCGCCGATCAGCGACGACGGGCCGCTCCCCGAGCAGGTGAAGCGAGGTGTCCGCCGCGCCCACGGCAGCCGACCTCCCGGCGAGGCGCGCCTGCGACTGCACGCGCTCGCGCAAGCCGGCATCCCGACGCTGGTCGCATCGGGGGATCACGTCCCCGTCATCGAGCGGATGTGCGACGCGGTCGCGGCCGCTCTGAATGCGCGCCGCGTGATCACGCCGGGGGCCGGGCATTTCGTGGCCGCCGCGCCGGAGTTCCCCGGCAGCCTCGAGCGGTTCCTGCTCGAGGCGAGCTGAGCCCGGCGCTCAGACGCCGAGCTGGGCGTGGATCAGGCGCGAGATCTCGGCGCCGTCGGCGCGGCCCTTGGTCTCACGCATGACGTGGCCGACGATCGGTCCGATCGCCTTGGCGTTGCCGGCCCGCACGCGCTCGGCGGCGTCCTCGTTGGCTGCCACGGCGTCGGCCACGATGCGGGCCAGTTCGCCCTCGTCCTCGATCGAGGAGAGACCCTCGCTCGCGACGATCGCCTGCGGGTCCCCGCCCTCGGCCACCAGCCGGTCGAGCACCTGGCGGCCGACGCCGACACTCACCTGCTTCCCCGACACGAGCGCCACCAGCGCGGCCAGCGCCTCCGGCGTGACGCGCGAGTCGGCGGGATCCTCGACCTCCCCCAGGCGCGGTAGCAGCTCGACCGTGAGCCAGTTGGCGATCGCCTGGGGCTCGACCTCCGGGGCGGCCGCCGCGAGCGCCAGCTCGTAGAAGTCGCCGAGCTCGCCGCGGAAGGCCACCACGTGGGCACTCTCGGCGTTCAGGCCCGCCTCGGCCTGCAGGCGCTCGGCCCTGGCGGCCGGCAGCTCGGCCATGTCGTCGCGGGCGGCCTCGATCATCTCTCCGACGATCGCCACGGGGACGAGGTCCGGGTCCGGGAAGTAGCGGTAGTCGTGCGCTTCCTCCTTGGAGCGCAGCGAGGTGATCGAGCCACTGTCGGGGTCGAAGTGCAGGGTCTCCTGCTCGACCCGTCCTCCGCCGCTGAGGATCTTCTCCTGGCGGGCGAGCTCGGCCCGGATCCCGCGTTCGATGAAGCGGAAGGAGTTCATGTTCTTGAGCTCCGTCTTGACGCCCAGCTCGGAGCTGCCGGCCGGGCGCAGGGAGATGTTGGCATCGGCGCGCAGTGAGCCCTGCTCCATGTTCACGTCGCTGACGCCGAGGGCACGGAGGGTGCTGCGCAGGAGCCTCAGGAAGTCCCCCGCCTGCTCGGCGGAGCCGATGTCGGGCTCGGTCACGATCTCGGCCAGAGGGGTGCCGCCGCGGTTGAAGTCGACGAGGCTCTTTTCGGAGCCGTGGATGCGCCCGCTGGCACCGACGTGGACGAGCTTGGCGGCGTCGTCCTCGAGGTGCACGCGGTTGATGCGCACCCCGCCCAGCTCGCCCCCGCTGCACAGGGGCTCGTCGTACTGGGAGATCTGGTAGCCCTTCGGGAGGTCGGGATAGAAGTAGTTCTTGCGGTGGAACAGCGACCGCGGGGCCAGCTCCGAGCCGAGTGCCAGGCCGATCATGAGGCCGAAGTGGATCGCCCGCGCGTTGGCCACGGGGAGGGCGCCGGGCAGGCCCAGGCAGACGGCGCAGGTGTGCACGTTGGGTGGGTCGCCGAAGGACAACGGGCAGCCGCAGAACATCTTCGTGGCGGTGGCGAGCTGGACGTGGATCTCCAGGCCGATGACGGCCTCCAGCCGCCCGCCGGCGCCCGCGCCGTTGGACCGCGTGGCCGGGGCCGCCTCAGACACGAGCACCGGCTCCGTCGAACTCGAGCGCCCGCTCGAGCGCGTGGGCGGCGTCCAGCAGCCGGTTCTCGGAGAAGGCGGGGCCGGCGAGCTGGAGCCCCACCGGCAGCCCCTCGCTCAGCGCGCAGGGGATCGAGATCGCGGGGATGCCCGCCAGCGACATCGGCACCGTGCAGTAGTCGTTGAGGTACATCGCCAGCGGGTCGCCGGTCTTCTCACCCAGCCCGAAGGCGATGCTCGGGGCGGTCGGGGTGGCGATCAGGTCCACCTCCCCGAAGGCCCTGTTGAAGTCCTCGGCGATCTTCGTGCGGACGCGCTGGGCGTGGCCGTAGTAGGCGTCGTAGTAGCCGGAGGAGAGCGCGTAGGTGCCGAGCATGATGCGCCGCTTGACCTCCGGCCCGAAGCCGTCGTGGCGGGTGCGCGTGTACATGTCGAGCAGGTCCTCGGCCCCCTCGGCGCGTAGGCCGTAGCGGACGCCGTCGTAGCGGGCGAGGTTGGAGGAGGCCTCCGCGGGGGCGAGCACGTAGTAGGCCGACAGCGCATGGGGGGCGTGCGGGAGGTGGACCTCGCGGACGCTCGCGCCGAGCTCCTCGGCGCGCCGCAGGGCGGCGTTGAAGCCCTCCAGAACGCCCGCTTCGATGCCCTCGCCGGTGAGCTCGCCCGGCACGCCCAGTGTGACCCCGTCGAGGCGCTCGGCCGAGGGCAGCGCGGTCGGCGCCGGGGCCTCCAGGGAGGTGGCGTCGCAGGGGTCGCGGGCGACCATGTGACTCAGCAGCAGGGCCGCGTCGGCGACGTCGCGGGTGATCGGCCCGGCCTGGTCGAGCGAGGAGGCGAAGGCGATCATGCCGTAGCGGGAGACGGTCCCGTAGGTGGGTTTGAGGCCGACGACGCCGCACAGGGCGGCGGGTTGGCGGATCGACCCACCGGTGTCGGTGCCGAGTGCCCACGGGGCCAGGCCGGCGGCCACCGCCGCCGCGCTCCCGCCCGAGGAGCCGCCGGGTACGCGGGTGCGGTCCCAGGGGTTGAGCGTCGGCCCGTAGGCCGAGTTCTCGGTCGAGGAGCCCATCGCGAACTCGTCCTGGTTGGTCTTCGCGAGCAGGGTGGCACCGGCTTCCTGCAGCAGGCTCACGGCCGTGGCCGTGTAGGGCGGCAGATAGCCCTCGAGGATCCGCGAGCCCGACTGGCTGGGGACGTTCTCGGTGCAGAACAGGTCCTTGACCGCCAGCGGGACGCCACCGAGCGGTGAGGAGGCGGGTGCCGCGGGGGTGTCCTCGGCCACCCACGTGAAGCAGCCGAGGCCCTGCGCGCCGGCGGCGCGGTCGCCTGCCGCTCGCTCGCGGTAGAAGTCGAACAGCTCGTCCGCGGAGACCGTGCCGGAGGCGATCTCGGCGGCGGCGGCGGAGGCGGACAGCTCGAGCAGACCGGCGCTCATGCCTGGGGGCTGGGCACCAGGAAGCCGCCGTCCCCCACTTCCGGGGCCTGGGCCAGAGCGACCTCGCGGGGCAGGCACGGGCGGACCACGTCCTCGCGCAGGGAGTTGGTCACCTCGACCACGTGGGAGGTCGCCGGGACGTCGTCGAGGTCGAGCTCTTTGATGCGGGCGATGTGATCGAGCACGGCCGACAGCTCGCGTGCCATCGGCTCGATCTCCTGCTCGGTCAGCTCCAGGCGCGCCAGGCGCGCCACGTGCAGCACCTCCTCGCGCGAGATCACGGGCGCGGCTGTGGCGGCGGGCTCGCCGGGTCGTACAACGACGTGTGCTCGTCGCGCAGCGTCTCCCATGCCCCCGCCAGGATGGCCAGCGCACCGAACAACGCGAGCCAGCTCCCCGCCGCGAGGCCGTTGGCGGCTGCGGGGCGCTCGAGCAGCCTGACGAGGGAGGCGATCACCGCGGCGAGCCCGACCGGGACGCACCACACCGCGGTGGACACGGGTAGCGCGGTGGTCCGCTCGGTGAGGGCGCCCATCACCAGGGCGAGGCCGGCGAACGCGCCCGCCAGCTCCAGTGCCACGGCGGGTCCGAAGGTGTCCCACGCGTCGAGCTGGCCGCCCGGGCTGTGGTAGGTGGGCACGAACAGGGACACGAGCAGCAGCACGATGCCGGCCAAGGTGATGAGCTCACCACGGCGCAGGCGGCGCAGGCCCCCGGCGGCTCCCGAGCGCGTGCTCATCGCGCGTGGACCGCGGTCTCGCGCCCGGCCGGCACCTGGGGGTGCTGCAGGCGTGCGGCTTCGAGCGTGTTGCGCAGCAGCATCGCGATCGTCATCGGTCCGACCCCGCCGGGAACGGGTGTGATCGCTGAGGCCACCCCGGCGGCAGCCGCGAAGTCGACGTCGCCGACCAGGCCGCTCTTGTTGTGAGCCTCCTCCGGCGTCAGCCGGTTCATGCCCACGTCGATCACGCTCGCCCCGGGCGCGACGAAGTCGCCCTTGATCATGCGCGGGCGACCGGCGGCCACGATCAGGACCTCCGCACGCGAGCACACGGCCCTCAGGTCGCGGGTGCGGGAGTGGCAGGTCGTGACGGTGGCGTTCGCCTCCAGCAGCAGCTGGGCCATCGGCTTGCCGAACAGGTTGGAGCGGCCGACGACGACGGCTTCGGCGCCCTCCAGCGGGACCTCCGCCTCGGCCAGCAGCTCCATCACGCCCAGCGGCGTGCACGGGCGCAGACCGGGTCGCCCGATCGAGAGCAACCCGACATTGACGGGCGTGAGACCGTCCACGTCCTTCTCGGGGCTGATCAGGGCGGTCAGCTCGGGACCTTCGAGTCCTCCCGGCAGCGGCAGTTGCAGCAGCACGCCGCTGACGTCGTCGTTCGCGTTGAGGGCGTGCAGCTCGTCGGCCACCTGCTCGGCGGTGGCCGTGGCGGGAAGGCGCCGGTCGAAGGCCTCCATGCCGACCTCGCGGGAGGCCTTCTGCTTGCCGGCGACGTACACCTGCGAGCCGGGGTCATCGCCGACCAGCACGGTCGCCAGGCCGGGCCGGCGGCCGCTGGCGGCCACGAACTCCTCGACGGATCCGGCCAGCTCCGCCCGGATCCGGGCAGCCAGCTCGCGACCGTCGATGATCCTCGCGCTCATCGGCTCAGATGCTAGCCCGCGCGCTCATCGGCGGCTCAAGGGCGCGTAGTCGGCCATCAGCTTGCGCTCGCTGCCGTCCCCGGCGAAGCGCACCACGATCACCCCGCCGGGCTCGACGCCCGTGACGACCCCATCGCCGAAGGCGGCGTGGACGATGTCCTCGCCGAGGCGGAAGCGGGGCAGCTCGCCGGCGGTCGACCCGCCCCCACGGGCGTCCCAGCTGGGCAGGTCGCCCGCTGCACGCTCCCGTGTCGCGGCGGCGCCGTGCAGCGAGCGCGACCCGCCGAGCAGACCGGCGCGCAGCGGTCGCTCGGCCGGGCGGTGCATGAGCTCCGCCGGGATCTCGTCGAGGAAGCGGCTGCGCAGGCCGTAGCTCTGGGCCCCGAACAGGGAGCGGCGGCGGGCGTAGGTCAGATACAGGGATCGCATCGCCCGCGTCACGCCCACGTAGAACAGACGGCGCTCCTCCTCCAGGCCGCCCTCCTCGACCGCGCGCGAATGCGGGAACACGCCGTCCTCACAGCCGGCGATGAACACGGTCGGGTACTCCAGGCCCTTGGCGTTGTGGAGCGTCATCAGCGTCACCAGGCCCTCGTCGTCGGTGCGCTGGTCGGCGTCGGCCACGAGCGCGATCTGGCCCAGGAACTCCTCCAGCGCGCCCTCCCCCTCCCCCTCGCCGTCGTCCGCGCCGGGAGCCGCACCGGAACCCTGCAGGGCGTCGAACTCACGGCCCACCTCCACCAGCTGCTCGAGGTTCTCGATCCTGCCCTGGGCCTCGATCGTGCGTTCGGCCTCCAGCGCTTCCAGATATCCGCTGCGCGACATCAGCGCCTCGATCAGCTCGGCGACCGGGACGCTCCCGGCCAGCTCGCGCAGCTCGGTCATGGTGTCCATGAAGCGCCTCAGAGCCTTGACGGCGGCGGGGCCCAGGCCGGGGACGCGCTCGGGCTGGGCGGCGGCGTTCCAGACCGGCTCGTCGAGCGTGTTGGCGTGCGCGATCACGCGCGCGAGGGAGGTCTGGCCAAGCCCGCGGCGGGGCGAGTTGGCGATCCTCGTGAAGCTCACCAGGTCGGACGGGTTGGCCAGCAGTGACAGGTAGGCGACCGCGTCCTTGATCTCGGCGCGTTCGTAGAACTTGGTGCCACCGATCACCTGGTAGGCGATCTCGCGGCGGACGAGCGTGTCCTCGATCACCCGCGACATCGCGTTCGTGCGGTACAGCACGGCGATCTCAGAGCGGGAAGCGCCCTCGTCCACGAGCCGCTGGATCTCGCCCACCACGAAGCGGGCCTCGGTGTGCTCGTCCTCGAGCTCGCGCAGCTCGATCGGCGAGCCCGTCCCGAGGTCGCTCCACAGGCGCTTGGCGATCGCGCCGCGGTTGTTCGCGATCACCGCGTTGGCGGCCGACAGGATCGTCTCGGTGGAGCGGTAGTTCTGCTCGAGCTTGATCACGCGGGCGTCGGGGAAGTCCTGCTGGAAGTCGAGGATGTTGCGGATGTCGGCGCCGCGGAAGCTGTAGATCGACTGGGCGTCGTCGCCGACCACGGCGAGGTTGCGATGGCCGATCGGCCCCGCGTAGGCGGGAGGCCCGGCGGAGGCCTCCTCAGCCTCCCTCCCACCATGGTCACGCCCCCCGCCGACGAGCAGCTGCAGCATCCGGTACTGGGCGTGGTTGGTGTCCTGGTACTCATCCACGAGCACGTGGCGAAAGGCCTGCGAATAGCGTTCGCGAACGTCGTCGAACAGCTCCAGCAGGTTCACCGTGCGGAACAGCAGGTCGTCGAAGTCCATCGCGTTCATGCGGTGCAGGTCACGCTCGTAGAGGTCGTACACGTCGGCCAGCATCTCCTCGTAGGGCCCCGCGGCCGCCGACTGCCGGTAGGTCCCGGCATCGACCAGCTGGTTCTTGACCGACGAGATCTGGTTGTGGACGGCGGCGGGGGTGTAGCGCTTGGTATCCACCCCGAGGGCGTCGAGCGAGCGCTTGGTGAGCCGCCGCGCGTCGGCCTGGTCGTAGATCGTGAACTGGCGGGTGTAGCCGAGGCGGTGGGCGTCGGCGCGCAGGATGCGGGCGCAGGCGGAGTGAAAGGTCATCACCCACATACCCCGGGTCGCGTGACCGAGCAGCTCCTGCACCCGCGTGCGCATCTCGCCCGCGGCCTTGTTGGTGAACGTGATCGCCAGCACCTCGCTCGGCTGGGCCTGATCTGTGTAGATCAGGAAGGCGATCCGGTGGGTGAGGACGCGGGTCTTGCCGCTGCCCGCGCCGGCCAGGATCAGTAGCGGTCCCTCGCCGTGCGTGACGGCCTCCCGCTGGGGCTCGTTCAGGCCCTCGAGCAGCTCCTCGAGGTGCTCTGCGTGCGGGTTTTCGAGCATCTCCAGGCCAGCATAGATGCGACTTCGGCGGGCGCGCCAGAACGGCGCGGGCCCGCGTGGGCGGCCGTCAGCCGCCGGCCGGGTTCGGCCCCTTGACGGTGCGCAGGGGTCGCACTTCGGCGATCGGCTGGGGCTCTCCCTCGGACAGCTCGGAGATCGTCCGTTCGAGCGTCGCGATGCGGGCCGAGAGCGCCTGGATGGCCTCGGCGATCGGGTCGGGCAGGTGGATCCAGTCGGCGTCCGGGCCCTCCACGCGCTGACCGTCGACGCGCACGGGGTGGCCCGGGTTCCCGACCACGGTGGAGTTCGGCGGCACGTCGGTGATGACGACGCTGTTGGCGCCGATCTTGGCGCCGTGGCCGATCGTGATCGGTCCCAGCAGCTTGGCGCCGGAGCCGATCGTGACGTTGTCCTGCACGGTCGGGTGGCGCTTGCCGGTGGCAAACCCGGTGCCGCCCAGGGTGACCCCCTGATAGAGCGTCACGTTGTCGCCGATCTGAGCCGTCTCGCCGATCACCACGCCGGCGCCGTGGTCGATGAACAGGCCCTGGCCGATGTCGGCGGCGGGGTGTATCTCGATGCCGGTGAAGGCGCGGGTGAGAAGCGACAGCAGCCGCGGCAGCAGCGGCACGCGGCCCAGCATCAGGGCGTGGGCCACGCGGTAGGCGAGCAGCGCGTGGATACCCGGCCAGGTGGCAAGGATCTCCGTGCGCGACACCCCACGGGCGGCCGGGTCGCGGTCGCGGGCGGCTCGCACATCGCGGCGGACCTCTTTGGCGACTCCGGCGAATGCACCCACACCGGCCATGGGCACAGCGTAGCGGCCGTGTGGGCGCGCTCTACGGCGCGAAGAACGCCTGCGAGACGTAGCGCTCGCCGGAGTCGGGCATCACCACGACGATCCGCCGGCCGCGGGATTCCTCCCGGGCCGCGACCTCCAGCGCAGCGAACATCGCCGCTCCGCAGGAGATCCCCGCCAGCACTCCGACCCGGCGGGCGCACTTCCAGGCGGTGCGGATCGCGTCCTCGTCGGAAACCCGTATGACCTCGTCGAGGAGCTCGCGGTTCAGCACCGGCGGCACGAAGCCCGCGCCGATCCCATCGATGTGGTGGGGTCCCGGGGTCCCACCCGAGAGAACCGCCGACCCCTTCGGCTCGACCGCCACGACCCGTAGCCGCGGATTGACGTGCTCGCGCAGGTATTCGCCGGTGCCGGTGATCGTTCCGCCGGTTCCCACCCCCGCCACCAGCACGTCCACGTCGTCGCCGAGCGCCCGTGCGATCTCGGGTCCGGTGGTACGGCGGTGGGCCTCGGGATTTGCCGGGTTGGAGAACTGGTCGGGGAGGAACACGTCGGGACGCTCGGCCATCGCCCGTGCCGCCGCGACGGCCTCCTGCATCCCCCCCATCGACTCCGTTATGTCCACGCGGGCGCCGTATAGGCGCAGCAGGCTCGCGCGCTCGCGGCTCATGCCCTGGGGAAGCTTCAGCACGAGTTCATAGCCCTTGGCGGCGCAGACGAACGCCAGCGCGATTCCGGTGTTGCCGCTGGTGGCCTCGACGATCGTGGTGAGCCCGGGCTCGATCTGCCCCTCCGCCTCGGCCGCCTCGATCATCGCCACCCCGATGCGGTCCTTGACGCTGCCGCCGGGGTTGAAGGCCTCGAGCTTGGCGAACAGCTCCACCCCGTTCTCGCCCGCCGGCCCCTCCAGCAGCGAGGGCACCGACAGCAGCGGCGTGCCCCCCACGAGGTCGGCAATGTTGATCGGGATTGCGCCCATTACGAGCGCGACGATAGTGGAGGGCGCCCTATCTCTCGCCACGGGGGCGGCCCGGGCCGCGGCCCGCGCTCAGCCCTTCTTCTTGGCCAGCGAGAGCGTGACGTTCGTCGTCGAGGCCTTCAGCGCGGTCGGGAAGCTCCTGGTGACGAGCAGCTTGGCCTTCAGGTGCCCGTGGCCCGCCCGCAGCAGGCCCTGCCCGGTCGAGTTCAGCTTCAACGCAACCGAGAGATTGCGCCCCGCGGTGGCGACATACGTTCCCGAGGCGATCGTCTTGAGCTGGGTGTGCTTGCCCTTTTTGACGCTCACCTGCACGGTCAGGCGCCCGTCGCAGTCGCCGTCGCCGTGGGAGGCCAGCGAGATCATCGCGCGGGCGTGAGTGGCGACGGAGACCTTGCTGCTGCGCAGCGAGACCACACACGAGGGCGTGGCGACGTTTTTGTTGCCGGCGGTGTTGCCGGTGCCTTTGGTGGTGGTTGTGGTCGTCGTGGTCGGCGTCTTCGGCGGGTTGAGTGACGAGATCGGGACTTCGTTGCTCCCTCCTTTGCCGTGGCCCCCTTTGTTGCTGGGGCCGCCGCCACCGCCGCCCTGGCCTTCTTCGCCCGCGGTGCGCACGTACAGGTACTGGTCGCTGGTCTTGACGGCGCTGAGCCAGTCGGCGGTTTCGACGGTTACGTCGACTTCGCCCGGTTCGTCGCCGGGCGGCACGATGACCACCAGCTTCTGCTTGCCGTCCGCTTCACCGCTGCGTTCCACGATTTCCAGGGCCTTGTTGGATCCGAACCAGACAGCCGCGGCTTCCTTGAGGTTCTGCCCGATGACGGTGAGCTTGTTGCCGCCGTCCAGTTTGCCTTTGGCCTTGCCCTTCGACTGTTCGCCCAGCTGGAGTTCTTCGACGGTCGGCCGTTTGCCGAACAGCCACACGGCCCCGACTTTGAACGACTCGTGCGGTGCCCCGACAAGGACCGTTTCGGCGTTTTCTGTCATCGAGACGCTCTTGCCGAACTGGCCGTTGCCATTCTCCAGGGGGCCGGCTTCCAGCGTCTGCAGTAGGGACCATTCCGCTTTCAGGGCTTGGTAGAGCGTCACCGACCCTGCCCCGACTCCTTGTTGGCGCGCGTTGGCTTTCGGTGCTCCGACGATCGCCAGCGAGCCGTCAGAGGAGACAGCCAGCCCGCGGCCGAATTCTTCCTTGGCGCCGCCGGGGCCCCCCAGCCTCGGCCCGAATTCGTTCCACCTGCCCGCGACGAAGACGAACGTCCACACCCCCCCGACCTTGGCGTTTTCGGCCGGTGCCCCGACGAGCACGGTGCTGCCGTTTCCGGCCATCGCCACGCTTTCGCCGAAATGGCCTTCACCGCTCTCGGTTTTGCCGGTCAGGGGGCTGCCTATCTGGGCCCACGAGGTGCCTGTGATGTGTTCGAAGACGAAGGCGGTGCCTTTGTGGAGCGCGTCCATGGGCGCCCCGACGATCGCGTCCTGGCCGTCGGCTGACAGGGCGAGGCTGAATCCGAGATGGCCGCCCGCGCCCTCGCCGGTCGGCGTCAGCGGGATCGCGCCCGTCCATCCGTTTTCGATGTGTTCGAACACGTATGCGGCGCCGCGTCCGCCGTGCTCGAGCGGCGCCCCGACCAGCGCATGCTTGCCGTCGGAGGAGAGGGCAACGCTGAAGCCGAAGTTCTGCTGACCCGTTTCCGTGGAACCGCGCAGCGGTTCTTCTTCCATGGTCCAGGTCGATCCCGAGCGGTTGAGCACCCAGGCCACACCGGGAGTCGAGCCGCGGTGGGGGGCGCCGATCAGGGCGGTGTTGCCGTCCTTTGGAGAGGGCCACGCTGGATCCGAAGGCGCAGCTGGCGGGTTCTTCGCCTTCTTCGCCGGCTTCTTCGCCTTCGCACACACCTTCTTCGCCGGCCCCGGGAGCTTTGAGCTTTTTTCCCTGCTGTGACCAGACGGCCCCTTCACGGTGGAAGATCCAGGCTGCCCCGGTGTGAAATGTGCCGTCGGGCGCTCCGACCACGGCAGTGGAGCCGTCCCCCGACAGCGCCACGCTCCAGCCGAACTCGGGCTTTTCGGGCGCTTCGCCTTCAGCCTCGCCGAGTTCGATGGCGAGGCCTTCATCGGTGAGGAGAGGGTCGATCGAGACCGGGAACCGAGCGCCCGCGGTGCGCACGTGCAGTGACACGCTCCCGCCACTGAGCGACAGCCACGAGGGGAGGAGCCTGTTGGCGGCGTCCGTGGCGCGCAGACCGCCGTAGCGGAGCGTGCCACCGGAGGGCGCGTGCACGAGCAGCGAGCGGCCGTCTCCTCCGAGCGCGACCGCGGCCGTGGAGGAGAGCGCCATCGTGACCGTGTAGACGCCGTCCTGCTGCGAGGAGGCGGCGGGCCGTTGCACGGTGAAGCCCTGCTCGAGGCCGAAGGGACCGTTCGTGTACCACTCCTGCATCCCCGCGCGGTTGTAGGCGACGCGGTTGGATGACACCTGCGGGCGGATCGCCGCGACCGGGGCCGGCGAGGCGCCGAAGCCGGCCGCGGTGGTGCGCATCGCGAAAGCGAGCGATCTCGAGGAGATCCGCACGCCGCCGGCGGCGAAGCTCGCGGCGAAGCCCTGGCCGCGGTTGAGCGCGTGGGCGCTCTGGGCGCCGGGATGGACGTGATAGGAGGGCTCGGCCGCACCGAGCGCGGCAGACGCGGGCCCGAGGGCCGCCTGCGGCAGCTCGCCCGCGCTCATCCGCGGCGTCGGCACCGGCGAGGCGGCCACCGGCACGGTCCCGCGACCGGGCGACAGCACCCAACCGGAGCGGGCCGCGATCAGGGCGAGCGCCGAGAGCAGTGCCACGAGCAGCGCAGCGGCCAGCTGGGCACGCAGGTGCTGGGGCCATCGCAGGCCCCGGTCGCCGCTCATCAACAGGTGCTCCTTAGTCTCTCCACCGCTCGGCCGCCGTCATCACATCGATCCGTAGTCCCGTCCGTGGGTGTGGCCGGCGTTCACCACCCCACGCGAGCGTAGCTAAGCCCACCTGATCTGGCAACACGCGACCGTTCCCCACCGCGGGCGCTCGGCCGCTACCGACGCGCTGGTGGCCGCCACGGTGTTAGCTGGAGGAGAGCATGACCGAACGAGCGCGCCGGAACACGAGATCGAGGCCGAGAGCGGGCCTCGCCGTTGCCTGCGCCACGGGGGCCATCCTGCTCGCCGCCGCCACCGGGACCGCCGCCGACGGGGCGATCCCGCACGGCCAGCCTGCATCGTCCCGCGACGCGGTCGGACGGCCCCACTTCCGCCCGCACGGGAAGCCTGGACGCAGACGTCCTCCGCGCAGGTCGCGGGACGGACATCGTCCGGCCAGGAAGCCCGCGCCGCAAGCGAACAGGGTGCCCCGGCCGCCGGCGCGAGAACGGGATGCGCGCGGCGGTCCTCCCGTCCAGCAGCCGGGGACGGCCGGTGCGGCCGGGCAGGCGCGCGAAGAACAGGCCGAACAAGAAGCCGAACTACGTCTCGAAGCCCAGGAACGAGCTCAGGAAGAAACCGAAGAAGCGGCCGTGGAATGATGGCGGGTAGTCGCCCCGAACCCCAGTGCTGGACAGCTTTTCAGAGGGTTGCGCAGGTATGCGCAGGCGAATCTCGCCGCCACGCTTGACACCGCGAAGGGCTCTGGTACCAATGCTTGTGGGCTGGGCACTACACGAGCCCCCGCAGCAGGCATTGCGTCTCGGGAAGGTCAAGAAGCCACCGTTGCATTGTCTGTACTGCGCGCACGGATGCGATGGGGAGTGAGTACCGCGGCGTGGCACGCGCCTGCTGTGGGGAGTGTCCAGCCCACCAACAACCCCGGCTTCTACGCTGAGCCGGTGGACTTCGACGAGCTCGAGCCCGGGCCTTAGACGTGTCGCGGGAGAACGTCGAGATCGTCGAAACGATCCACAGGCGCTGGAACGCCCGCGAGTCGACGCGAGCTCTGGTGGACGAGGACCTCGAGTACGTCAACCCGCCGGACGCGATCGAGACCGGGACGCTCCGTGGTCGCGGGGCGCTGGGAAAGGTGCTCGAGGTCTATCCGGACTTTCGCTTCGACATCGAGCGGGTCGTGGACGCGGGAGAGGACGTGGTCGTCGTCGGGGTGGTGAGCGCGACGAGCCCCAGCGGCATCCCGACGGAGGACCGCCAGGTCTACGTCTGGACCGTGAAGGACGGCCGCGCGGTGCGCTTCAGGTGGTTCCGCGATTCCGCCCAGGCCTTCCACGAGGTGGGACTCGAGGAGTAGGCGTAACTGATCGCGCCGACGTTACGATTCGAGGCTCGGAGGGGGATCGATGGACGAGTTTCAACCGAATGGACAACGACCGAGACTCGCGTGGCTCGCGACGGCGACCATGCTCGTCTGCTTGCTCACGATGGCCTGGTCGGCCGGATGCGCATTCGCCTCTTCGGGTGAGATCACCCTCGCTGAAACGGACCCGAGCTGGACGACCGTGGATGTCGCCGGGTCGGTGACGTGGACGGGATGCACCGAAGCCGCGCACTGCGACTGGTTTGCCGTCGTCAAGGACCAGGCGACGCCCGAAGAATGCTCCGGGAACATCGCGCCGATCGAAAACGAATCGGTCGAAACGGTGTGGACCAGCGCCCCGCAGACGTCCAACGGAAGCGTCACGTTCAACACCGGTCGTGTGCCGTCGCTCCTGGATGCATCCGGACAGCGAGCGTGCCTGTTCGTGTTCTTCTCGCATCGGCCGAGCATTGAATGCGGCCCGTATATGGGCTGTCCGCCCAATGAATTCCTTGCCTCCGAACTGATGGGCTCCAAGGTGTTCAGCGTCGAAGCACCGCAGTCGGAACGACCGCCCGGCGGAACCGAATCCGGCAACGCACCCTCCGGCATCACACCGCCGTCGAGGGCAGCGGTTCTCGCGACGCTCACCGAGCAGCTGCGCCCAGGCGGCAAGGGCGCGGCGCGCTCGCGGCTGCTCAGGGCAGGGTCGTACACGATGTCGTTCGAGATGCCGGAGGCGGGCACCTTGGTGGTCGAGTGGTACCGAGAGACGCCGGCGGCGAAACACCTCTCCGCTAAGCCCGCGCTGCTGGCTCGCGGGACCACCAGCTTCGCCACGGCAACGCGATCGCCGCTGAGAGTGTCGCTCACCCGTGAGGGCAGGGCGCTGTTGAGAAGAGACGGGGAGCTCAAGCTGACGGCGGTGGGCAGCTTCGACCCCGTGGACGGCGCAGCGTTGACGGCGGAAAGGGACTTCACCCTGCGGCGATAGAGCCGGACGGCCTTGCCGTGGTGAATGTCCGGTTGCATCGCTCGACCGGGCACCCGGCCGGCCATAGGCTCGCGCCGGCATGTCGCCCGGGAGCGGCCCGCGCGGGTCAGGGCAACCATCTGCCGGGCCGCCCCCGAACCAGGTAGCGCGACAGCCCCGGCGGACGGCCGACGGCGAGCAGCTCCCCCTCTCTCAGTCCTCGGGGTTGCGCCCGCGGCGCTGCAGCGCAGCGGCTAGCTGTCCGCGGCGCTCGAGGTTGAGCTTGCGATAGCAGTTGCTGAGGTGGTACTCGACCGCCTTGACCGTCACGAACAGCATGCGAGCGATCTCGCGGTTGCTGTGCCCCGCCGCCGCCAGCTGTGCGACCCGAAGCTCACTGGGGGTCAGCTGGTCCGGCAGGGTTCGTGTCACGCCGCCGCCGATCCGGGCCGCCGCGAGCTCGGCGGCCGCTCGGTCGCGGAGGGCAAACGCCCCTCCCTCCCCCGCCTGGCGCAGCGCCTCGCGAAGGTAGGGCCCGGCCTGTGAGCGTTGGCCGCGCCGACGCAACGCCGCGCCGAGCTCCACGAGCACGCGCACGCGCTCGAGCCGGCGCGGCGCACCCTCCAGCAGCTCGCGTGCCTCGTGCAGCAGCTCGAGCCCACGATCGCCTCCCTCGGTGAGCGCCGCGGCTCGCAGCGCCGCGGCTTCCAGCCGCGGAACCCCGAACGCGCGGGCTGCCTCCAGCTCTTCGGCGGCGAGTTGACGCCCGCGTCGGGGATCGCCTGCCAGCGCAGCGGCGAGTGCGGCTTCGGCGCGCCAGGGGACCAGGGCGGACGTGCGCAGGCTGCTCGCTTCGAGCATGCGGCCCACGGCCAGGAGCTCCTCGAGGGCCTCGCGCGGGACGGGCGCCCGCGAGCAGCGCACATCCGTGGGCTGCGGTCAGCAGGAGATACTCGACCGATTGCTGCAACCGCGGGTCGCCCAGCGCGGGCGTGAGCACCCCCATTGCGCCGGCGAGGTCGCCGTGCTCGATGCTCGCGAATGCGAACGCGGCCAGCGCGGCACCCTCGAACGTGACCCAGCCGTCGTCGCGCGCCGCGAGCGCGGCCTGCGCGTCGGCGAGTGAATCAGCGACCGCGCCGAGATAGAGGTGCGGGAGCGAACGGCAGTAGCAGGCGGTCGCATATGCCATCGGCGAGCCGGCGGCACGGGCCTGGGCGATCACGGCGTCGCATAGCTCGAGCTCGCGCTCGAGCTCGTCGGCGAGCAGCAGCGCACCGGTGACGAGCGACCAGGTGAGCCCGTCGCAGCCCTCCATCGCGAGCAGCTCGCCGTCGCCCCAGGCACGCTCGCACAGCTCGGACAGCTCTTGCGGGGAGGCGCCTTCGAACGCCCGCTGCTGGGCGAGCCTGGCCAGGAGCTGGCGCTCTCCTCGGCTCGCGGGCTCGGTCCGCGCATCTCGATCGCCCTCTTGCAGCTCGATCGCGGGTGAGCCTGCGCCGGTGACGAGCGTGGCCGCCATCCAGTGTGCGGCCGCGAGCTCACGGCTGAGCTCCGGGTCGAGATCTCCGACAGCCGCGACGCCCTCCTCGAGAACCGCTGCCGCGGCGGCCGGCTCGCCTCCGACCATCAGTGCGCGCCCGAGCTCGAGCATCAGCTCCCCCCTGCGTCCGCCGTCCGGTGCCAGATCGAGCGCGGCTCGCAGGCGCCCTACGCCCTCGCTGCGCCCGAGCGAGACCTCGAGTCGTCCGAGCTCCCCGAGCAGCTCCGGGCGGATCTCGGCCGCGGGAGGCTCCTGCAGGCTGCGCTCCAGATAGCTCGCGGCGAGCTCGGTCGCGCCTTCCGCGGCGGCATTTCGTGCGGCGTCGAGGAGCGTGCTCGCGACCCACGGATCCCCTCCCGCCTGAGCCACCAGCAGGTGCGCGGCCACGCGCGTCAGCTCGACCTGCTCCCCTGACAGGATCCGGGCAGCCTGCAGGTGCCAGCCCTGTCGCTGTGCCGTGGGCATGTCCTCATACACCGCGGCAGCGACGAGCGGGTGTGCGAGCCGGAGCGGTTGCCCCGCGGCGGCCAGGTCGGTCGCCACGAGCGAGTCGAGGGCCTCTGCCGAGCGGTCGGCATCGAGCTCGGCGAGCAAGCCCGCGTGTCGCAGGTGGGCGCCCAGGCCGAGCACGGAGGTGGCGCGCGCGAGCGCCAGCGCGTCGCCCCCCAGGGAGTCCAGGCGCACACGCACGCTCTCGACGACCTTTGCCGGGGTCGCGCTCAGCACGCACTGCGCGTCGATCCGCTCGCCGCGCTCATGGGAGTGACGCAGCTCCCGCACGAGCTCCTGGACGTAGAACGGGTTTCCGCCCGTGAGCTCCGCGCAGGCCGTGACCACGCCATCCGGAAGCTCGGCGTCGATGCTCGCGCCGACCAGACGCCCAACCGCCGCCTCGGTCAACGGGCGCAGCTCCACCACGTCGCTCTCCGGTGTGGCGGCCACGCGGTCGAGCGCACCGGGTGGTGCTCCACGCGCGCGCGGGCGGCGCGCGATCAGCAGCGAGCAGTGGATCTCAGGAAGGCGCCCCGCAAGGTGGGCGAGGAACTGCATCGACGGCTCGTCCGCCCAGTGCGCGTCGTCGAGCAGCATCAGCGCGGGCAGCCGTTCGCTCAGATCCGACACCAGCCAGGTCAGGGCGTGGGCCCGCCGAGGGATCAGCGAGGCATCGCCCTCGCGGGCCACGCGTGAGGAAGCCGGCGTGAACAGCTCGGCGGCCTCGTCACCCGCCTGCGCGAGCATCTTGCGCCTGACGCTCGCGGGCAGTCCTTCCAGTACCGGCGCGAGCAGCTCGCGGGCGGTCATCCAGGGCAGCGCCCGGCCCAGCTGCGAGCCCTGCGCGCGCAGCACCGCGAGACCCTCCTCACGCGCGATCTGCTCGGACGCCGCAAGCAGCTGCGTCTTGCCGATGCCCGCCGCGCCGTCCAGCACCAACAGCGTTCCACTGCCGGCGCGGGCCGCCGCGACCGCGTCGGTGACACGCGCCAGCTCTTCCTCGCGCTCGAGCAGCTGCGCGTCGTCCTGCAGGGCCTCAAGCGAGGCCGAGATGGCACTCCCCCATAGCCGCGCGAGTGTAAACGAAATGTTCAGTGTCTAGGGATTTCCCTAGTGCGGGGGCCGGGGCCCAGAGGGAAGATGAAACACGCGGAACCGCTCGGAAGCCGCGTAGACGACAAGACAGGGGGCGGACCGGCAGCGCCGCAGGCGTGGCCGGTCCGGTCGCCATGCAAGGCAACGAGGGAGGGCGTGATGAGGGGCATCAATGGGCTCGCCGGGATCTGTGCGAGCGTGGTTGTGACGCTCGCACTCGGGCTGGCGGTCGCGCCGTGCGCGTTCGCGGGCGCGACCTCGCTCACGCTGAGAACGGCCAAGGGGCCGCTCGCAAACGGCGCGCCGCTGGCTGCCACGAGCAGCAACGCGGTTCTCGCCACGAACGTTGGACGGGTCGAATGCGAAGAAAGCGCGTACATAGGGTCGCTCCAGAACAACGCAGGCACCACGGATCGCGCCCAGGTCACCAGCGCCTTCTTCTCCGGTGACTACGAAAACATGCTGGGAGCCTGCAAATCCACCAGTGCCGGGCCGGTTGTGAGCGAAGCCGCCCGTCTCCCCTGGATGCTCGAATTCTCGGTGAAGCAGAGCGCGCTGCTGTCCGGGAGCGTGCAGCTGAGGGTCAGCTTCCCGGACACGATGCCCGAGGTCAGCTGCCTCTACGAAGGCAGGAAGCAGATCGCGTCGTTCCGAACCGGAACTCAGATGGCGCTCGAATTCAAGGATGCCGCGGCCATCCTGCGGGAAGGTCCCCCAGAAAACTGCCCTGCCGACGCAGCGCTGACGGCCACGTTCGCCGTCAGCTCTGAAGGCGAACCCGTCGAAGCGGTGCTCGGCCACGGCGGAGAACCGGAAGAAGAAGAAACCGGCTCGCTGTCCGGCATGGTGACCAACGCAGCCGCGGAAGGCGTCGAAGGGGTGACGGTCGAAGCGTGCGAAGAAGAAGAGGAAGCGCACGCCTGCCTGTCCGCGCAGTCGGGAGCCGGCGGGCACTATTCGATCGCGAACGTCCCCCCGGGCTTCTACGTGCTGGTCGCGAGCCCGCCCGCACACAGCGGGTACGCGACCACCCAATCCGAAGAATTCGACGTGCTGGCCGGTGCAGCCACGACAGAGAACCTCCAGCTGACCGGGGCCGGCTCGGTCAGCGGCGAGATCTCCTCGGAATCGGGCGCCCCGCTGAGCGGGGTGCAGGTATCGCTGTGCGAACAGGAATCCGGGAAATGCCACCCCGCGACGACCGAATCCGTAGGCGGCTATTCGTTCGCCGAAGTGGCGGCGGGCCCCTACCGCATCACGGCCACGCCACCGGTGAACAGCGGGTACGCGCGCCTGAGCTCCGGTACCTTCGCGGTAGCCGAAGGGCAGAACGCAACGAAGAACCTCAAGCTGCCGGAAGCGGGCTCCGTGACGGGCGTCGTAACCGAACAGCACAGCAACCCGGTGCCTTCAGAGATCGTCGTCGTCTGTGCGGAAGAAGAGTGCTTCCAGTCTGAAACGAATGCGTTCGGCGAATACACGATCGAAGGCGTCGGCGATGGCGAATATGTCGCGAATGTCGCCCCTTCGTACTCCTACGACAGCGCCACGTCGCCGAAGTTCACCGTCTCCGGCAGGGCCGCCAGCACCGTCAATCTCACGGTGGTCGCACCGGTCGGGCCGCCCGCGGGCACCGAAATGCCCGGAACCGAGACGGTGTTTCTCGCCAACAGCGTCGCGGTCCCCCTCTTCTTCTGGCAAAACGAAGCGCCGCTGAAGACGAACGCCTGTGTCGGAGGCAACGTGACGGCGACCGTCACGGGCACCAACACGCAGACCCAGGAAGTCCAGACGACCTCACCCGTAACGCTGCACGAAGGTCCGGCCTCATCCGGGAAGTTCGCCGGCCTGCTGCCGAGGCTCTACCCCGTTCACGGCCCGCTTACAATCGCAATCAAGATCGAAGGCTGCCCGCAGCCCTCGGAAGAAGAAACGAAAGAATTCAACGCCTACGTGGACCCGAGCGGCGTGGTCGTGGACGGCAACCACGCCGACGCGACGGTGTCGGGAGCGACGGTGACGCTGTTGGCCGGCCCACAGAGCTTCGGCCCGTTCACCGCGGTCCCGAACGGCTCGACGGTGATGTCGCCGGCGAACCGCAAAAACTCCGACACGACCGGCTCGCTCGGGGAATTCGGCTGGGACACGCTGCCCGGCTACTACCAGGTCGAAGCCCACAAGGCCGGCTGCGGCAGCACGACGACCCCGGCCTTCCAGGTCCCGCCGCCGGTCACCAACCTGCAGCTCGTGCTGCACTGCTCGCCGGTACTGATCGAAACGGCCGGCCTGCCGACGGCCAAACGGGAAGTGCACTACGAAACCCAGCTCGTCGCCGGCGGCGAAGACCCGCCCTTCAAATGGAAAAAGAAGGCGGCGCTGCCGAAAGGCCTCAAACTCAACGGCAAAACAGGGGTGCTGTCGGGCACGATGAAGCGCAAGAAGGTCAAACTCGGGATCTACGCGATCGAGGTCGAAGTCAAGGACGCCGCCCGGCACATCACGACGATGACCCTGCCACTGAAGGTGCGCTGACTATCTCGCCCGCGGCGGCGGCAGCGGCACCGCCGTCCCCGTCGTAGCGCGAACACGCAATCCGTCTCCCGCCCACCCAACATCCGCCACAACGTCATCTACAGAGAAGAGGGGCCTCTCATGCACTTGCAATCACTCGCGGCGCGCGTTGCGTCGACCTCCGTGTGCGCGCTACTAATGTTCGCGCTTTCGGCGGTGATCGCATCGTCGGCATCCGCCCTGATCACCGTCCACACGCTCAACACGCCGTTCAACAAACCGATCGGGCTTCAGTACGACGAAGAAGAGAACGAACTTCTGCTCTCGGTCAACTACCCCAACGGCCTTCCCCATAACTTCGAACTCGTCAACACGGCGGGCGCCGACACCCAGTTCGGCACGGTCTCCGGTTTGACCGACGAGATCTATCTCGCAGCGATTCGGAACACGTCCGGCTGCCCTGAAGCCGGTGGCTTCAAAGAGGGCGAAGTCTACTACGGCACCGGCAAACCCGGACAGATCGACCGTATTCGCCACGACGGCGCGACGCCCGAAGTGTTTGCCAACCTCTCTCCTGAGTCCGGAACTCTCCGCGGCGGCATCGCGCAGGGGTGCCTGGGTCCCTTCAGTGGCGACCTTGTCGTCTCGACGGCGTCCGGTGACGTCTGGAAGGTGCCCTTCAGCGGGCCTCCCGTCGAGCTGGCCGCAAACGTGGGACCCGTCGATGGCACACCCACGACGACCGAGGGCCCGACGACCGTGCCAAACGAAGCGAGGTACGGGCCCTGGGCCGGCACGATCCTGGTCGCCTCCGAGGAATGCGGCTGTGTCGAGAGCATCGACTCGTCCGGCAACGTCAAACAGTACAAAGGCTACACGGCGTCAACCGGGCAGGGCGCCGAGGGAGTGCGGGTCGTCCCCGCGAACGAATACTTCTACGCGGTTGATTACACCGACAGCAAGATCATCGGCATCTCGCCGACCGAACTCCTGCCCTACGTCGGCGACGTGTTCGTCTACACCGAGCAGAAAGGCAAGATCTTCGACGTGCGCTGGAACGCTTCCGCGAACGGCGGCAACGGCGCCTTTGAAAAGCAGGAAGTGATCACCCCCGTGGGCCAGCTCGAGGGCAGCACCTTCGCCCCGATCGCGCTGCCCCCGTTCTGCGCTGAATCGTGCGAGCACTGGTTGAGCGACGGGAAGCCGATCCCTGAAGGGCAGAGCGAGAAAGTCAAGACCAAGGGGAAACTGACGTTCCTCATCAACGGGCAGTACCCGTGCACCACGAACGTCACCGATGAAGAGACGATCCTAAATCCGGTCGGTGGCGGCACCGGGACGGACGAAGTCACGAGCTTCAACATCGCTCCGTGCAAGAAGTCCAAAGGCGCGCCATGCCCCAATGGATACGAACTCGTTGCCCAGAAACTCCCCTGGAAGAGCCACCTCCTGGGAGGCACTCCCGAGCCGGACCCGACCGAAGGCATGACGCTGGAAGTCAAGTGCCACGGGCAACTGCTGTCGACCTACACCGGGACATTGACCCCGCTGCTCGGCGAAAGCACGCTCGAATTCAACGAACGCTCCGGGGAGCTCAGAGAAGCCCTTCCCGGACACCCCGGCGAATTCGGCCCGGGAACGCTGTCGGTGAGCGGAATCGACAAGCTGACAGGACCGAAGGGCGACACGAAGATCACCTCCGGGCAGCCGACGAAAAACGTCTGGAACATCGAAAAAACCCAAACGATCTCGTGGGGCAAACTGACATTCACATGGTCTCGCACGGTGGACGAAGGCGGTTCGAACGCGGAGACTGCGGAAATCGAAGCGGCCTGTCGCAAAGCGGGATACGTTGGAATGGAATTCGAAAACTGCGTGACCGAACGCGAAGACGCGGTACGCGGAGAACTGGACAAACGGTGCGAAGAAGAAATCGCGGAGGGTAGATACAAATCGTTTGAAGAATGCTCGCAAGCCCATGAAGCGCGGAAAGAAACACTCGCGCTGACGTGCAAGAAGTCCGATGCCGGCAACATCTGGAATTCGGAACTGGGATTGGGTCTCGACGAAACCGTTCTGTTTGATCTGTATGAGTGCTCTTCCGAACAATGCCTGGCACCCGTGGTGACGGCGTCTCGGCTTCCGTGGCCGTCGAGCCTTGAAGAAGCGCCCGTCGGCACCGGCGTGATCCGGGACCGCACACGAGGCATCGCGCTGTCCGTCGAATGCCAGGCGGGCAAATCGGGGGGAGCCTTTGCCGAAACGTTCACCGGAGAACTCGCCCCGCGTTGGCGCAATGGCAGCGCCACGACCGGACCGTCATACGACGAATTCGACGAAGCCTCGGGGGTGCTGACCGGCGAACCGGGTAACGAACTCCGGATCACCGGCAACGACTACATGGCGGGCTTCGAAAAAGGCGAACTCATCACAGCCTCGACGGTGTTCTCAAAAGGGACCAAATAGAGCCGGACCCGTGCCACTGAAGGTGCGCTGAGAACCGGCACGGCCACGGCGGGCGCGGTGGGCGCCCGCCGTTGGGCCGGTCGGTGTCATGCTTGGGGGGTGACGGGCGCGCCCCCCATGCGACACCTGCTGGTGGCTTTCGCCGTCGCCGGCTCCCTGAGTCTCGTTGCGGGCCCACCCCTCGCCGCCGGGCAGGCGCCAGCGC
Source organism: uncultured Solirubrobacteraceae bacterium (assembly GCA_963846255.1). GTDB lineage: Bacteria > Actinomycetota > Thermoleophilia > Solirubrobacterales > Solirubrobacteraceae > Palsa-744. The sequence goes on along the minus strand of CAWJVE010000002.1, from coordinate 563,175 downwards.
GAGACGCTTCGAGCGGCCGGGTCTGCGGGCACCTGCATGCGGTGGTCCCGTATTCGACCACCGGCGGCGGGCCCGCGTGGCGGGTCTACGTTCGCGGAGATGCGTCGTGCGGTGCCGCGTCGGGGACTCTCAACGCCGTCATGCACCTCCACGCCAAGAACCACGACAACGGCTCCGAGAGCAACTCGTATTTCACCTACAGCGGGTGGACCTGCCCGTACGGACAGATGGGCTCGCAGGTCTGCTTCCTGGGATCGCCATCCCACCCCCGGGCACGGGCCCTGGCGCTGCGCTGCTCAGAGGTCCCCTGCCCCGCACGGCGCGCGCCTGATTTCTAGGCGCGCAGGTTCCCGCGACACTCCCAGTCGTCGGCCGACGCGCTGGTCGTAGCTCCGCCGAGCGCGGGCCAGATTCCGCGACTGCGGCTCGAGGGCAGGGCGCTTGGTGCCGATGCGTCGAACCGTGCGCTGAACTCAGTCCGGTTCGGGAGCCGTCGGTTGAGCACCCGGCCCCGGAATAAAGGCGACCATCTCCTTGCCTCCCTCGGCCCAGGCGAGACCGGGAACCCACCCCGCCGGAAAGCGGTCGGCGTAAAGGTCGAAACCCGTCAGTTCGACGTCCGGGGCTTCTGCGATGAGACTGGCCTGACCTCCCAGCCTGGCTGCCGCGACCTGGTAATCGCCCTCGTATGACGAGCCGCGTCCGCAGCCGCCCTTTCTGGATATCCACGCAATGGCTTCGTTGGAGAGCTCGAGAGAGACCGCTGGGGCGCTGCGCGATTGCTTCGCGGTTCCACTCTCCGGCTGGATCCAGGGCGCGAATGACGCGATTTCACGGTTGCTGTCGAGGTCACGGACGTACATTCGCCAGCTGCAGACCCCGGTGTGATCGACCGATTCAACGTCCGACTGGACCTCTACGGCGACCATCGGACCGCCTAACGCATAGTGCAGGACGCCGTTGCATTCGACCTCCCCGGGGCGTCTCCGGACGCACCGGACAGACCGGCCGAGATGATGCGGGCGGTGCCCCCAAACGCACCCGTAGAGTTCGTCCTCACGACCCTCGGCGTCATGCCCCAGGAACAGATCCCCGTCTTCGTCCTGGATCAGGACACCTTGGACGTGACCTTCAACGCAACGCCGCGGCGGTGAGGGACGGGCCGCCGCCCCCGCGGGCGCGCGCGCAAGCGCAGCGACCGTAAGGAGAGCGAATGACGACAGAGCGAGTCGTCGCATGTCGCTTGAACTATCGGATAACTCCAGGGGCCACTTAAGTGACAGGCCTGCCACGTGAGATGGCTACAGGGGAGCAGCCCGCGTGAGGCTACGCGCTCGCCACGACCTCGCCGACTTCGACGCCGTCCATCGTCACCGCGTCTCCGCCCGCTTGCACCTGTCCCGCAGCCGCCTGCGCCGCAGCCTCAGTGTCGAACACGCTCGTCGTTGCCGGCTACTGGGCGGCTCTGCCGGGCGAGCGACCCTGTCCGACACCCCCACTCGCACGCGACCGCGACCATCGGCCGGCTGGCCGATGGCGTCGCTAAATGTGGTACATGCTCGCCCCGGCGTCGTGCAGCTCGCGCTGGACGATGTCGGCGATGGTGGTGCGGGCCAGCACTTTCCGGGCGGCGTCGGCGGCGTCGGCGAAGACACCCTCCGAGTCCCGCCCCAGCGGGCCATCGAGGAGCTCGACGATCTCCAGGACGGTCACGGTCGAGGGCTCCCGAGCGAAGCGGTAGCCACCGTGGACGCCCCGCTGGGAGCTGATGATTCCGGCTCGCCGCAGGGCCGCGAAGAGCTGCTCGAGGAACTGGACCGGGACGTCCCGGCGGCGGGCCAGCTCGCCGATCGGCACCGGCTTGCCGTCAGAGCTGCGGGCCAGCTCGGCCAGGGCGAGCACGGCGTAGGGCGACTTCGTCGTGATCGAGATCATGCTGCCCGCCGGCGGGAGCGAAGAATGCTCACGCCACGAACAGTATTGGCCCGATCACACGGCCCGGGAGATGGGGCGAACCCGCTGACCCGGCTCGGCGAGCGGGAAGGCCGAAAGCCGAGAGCCGGCGCTGGCGGCTACAGCCAGCCGCGCTCGGTGGCGATCAGGACCGCCTGGGCACGGTCGACGGCGCCGAGCTTGCCGTAGATGTTGTGGAGGTGCGTACGCACCGTGCTGGTGGAGAGCATCAGGTCGTGGGCGATCTGCTTGTAGACCTTGCCCTCGGCCAGGCGCTGCAGGACCCCGAGCTCGCGGGTCGACAGTGGGCACGGGTCAACGTGACGCTGGCGCTGGTTGCTGGAGTTGGGAAGCTCATACAGGACCACCCGCAGCTGCTGGGGGGTGAGGCCGATGCTGCGCGCGGTGAGGAGCATCTCGGCGGGAGACACGCGGGCGCCCTGGGCGTAGTGGGCGAGCATGTCCGCCAGGCGGATGAAGGCCGCCTCCCCTTCGGGCTGGGCGCTGTGGTGGCGCTCGATCGGCGTGGACAAATTCGCGGGCAGGCCCCAGCGGCGGATCAGCACGCCGCCGACGAGGGCGTGGTCTACCCCGAGCTCGCGGCGCTCCTGGTGGACCCGCTCCTCGGGGGTGCGGGCTCCGCGGTGGACCTGTGAGGGGTAGCCGGGGTAGGCGTGCAGCAGCACGAGCTTCCCGACGTCGTGGAGCAGGCTGGTGACGGTGAGCCGGTCACGGTCCTCGTAGCCCACCTCGGAGGCGATGCGATCGGCCGCGTGCTGGGTGGCGAGGGCGTGCAGGCGGAAGCGCTCGGGGGCGCTGTCCCACACGGTCGCCCGCTCGAAGAAGTCGAAGGTCCGGGTACGGGAGGCGACCGCCTCAACCGTCTGGGGGGTCAGCAGCTCGACGGCCTGCACGATCGTCTCGACCCTGCCCTTGCCGTCGCGGGCCCGGTTGGCGAGCCGCAACACGGAGATGATCAGGGCGACGTCGGACTCGACCGCGGTGACCACGTCGGCGGTGGCAACGTGGTCCTTGGAGATGACCGCCAGCAGCCTGTCGCGTGACTCCGCCAGCGCCGGGAACGCCTCCAGCGCTTCGAAGGCCATCGTCAGGCGACGGCCGTGACCCTCGTCCTGGTGGCGCTGGGGAGCGCCGGGCGCCGCGCCCTGGGACTTGGCCGGCGTCTGTGCCGGGGCCGCGGGCGTCTCCGAGCGCGTCTTGCTGGACTGCCTGCGTTTGTTCTCTGCACCCAGCTTCTTCGCCGTAGCGGTTGCCTGCATACCGTTCAGGTCCCTTCCTTGGGGGGTCGCCGGATCGTGGCCCGGCTGGTTGCCTCGGATGCTCCCGTATCGGCACCCACGGCCGAACGGTTGAGTGCCGCCGGGTTCAGGCGCCGTGGCGCCGGGTCAGGCCCCGGAAAGGGCCTCGTCTATCCGTCCAAGCGTCTGCTCGCGGCCGAGCAGGGCCACGCTCTCGAAGATGCCGGGGGACACCGTCGAGCCGGTGATAGCAACGCGCAGGGGCTGGTAGACCTGGCGAGGTTTGGCGCCCCGGGACTCGATCACCCCTTCCAGGGCCTGCTCCAACGCGGGCTCGTCGAACTCCGTGAGCCCCTCAAGCGAGCTGCGAACCTCGGCCAGCACCGCCCGCCCGTCCTCGTCGAGCCACTTCTTGCGCGCCGCCGGGTCATCCACGGGCTGCTCGAGCAGCGGACCCGCGAGCGGCCAGAAGTCGGCCAGCGTGTGGATCTTCTCCTGGCTGATCTCCACGGCCCGGCGCAGGCCGGTGCGGCCGGTGAACTCTTCCAGTCGCCGGGTCAGCTCCTCGACGGGCAGCTTGCGGATGTAGATCCCGTTCAGCCACCTCAGCTTGACCTCGTCGAAGCGGGCCGGGTTGCGGCTGACCCGCTCGAGCGTGAAGCGCTCGATCAGCTCCTGGGTATCGAGCACGGTCTCGTCGTCGCCGGCCCCCCACCCCAGTAGGGCGAGGTAGTTGCGTACAGCCTCCGGGAGAAATCCCTGGTCGCGGAGCTCCTGCACCGAGGCCGCCCCGTGGCGCTTGGAGAGCTTCTTGCCGTCGGGCCCGTGCAGCAGCGGCAGGTGGGCGTAGGCAGGCAGGGGCGCGTCGGCCAGGCCCGACTCGCGCATGGCCTCGAGCACGAGCACCTGCTTGGGGGTGTTGGAGAGATGGTCCTCCCCGCGTACGACGTGGGTGATGCCGGCGTCGAGGTCGTCGATCGCGACCGCGAAGTTGTAGAGCACCGAGCCGTCTGCCCGCGCGATCACGGGGTCGTCGAGGTGGACGTGCTCGAAGCGGGTGTCGCCGCGGATCACGTCGTGGACGACGGTCGCCCCCTCGGCCGGCACGTGCAGGCGCACGGCCCCCTCCCCCTCCTCCCGCCCGCGGTAGCCGGCGGATGCCCCGTGGATCTCCTTGTAGGCGCGGACGTCATCTGCCGTCGCCGTCGAGCGGTATGCGTGCCCGGAGTCCAGCAGCCCCTGCAGCGCTTCGGAGTGGCGGGGCGTGCGGTCGGTCTGCAGTATCGGCCCCTCGTCCCAGTCGAGCTCGAGCCAGCGCAACGCGTCGAGGATCTGCTCGATGTTCTCGGGCGTCGAGCGCTCGCGGTCGGTGTCCTCGATCCGCAGCACCAGCTCGCCGCCGTAGTGACGGGCCAGCAGCCAGTTGAACAGGGCCGTACGGGCGCCGCCGATGTGCAGCGCACCCGTGGGAGACGGCGCGAAACGGACCCGCATGTGGGCTGCAGGGTATTGCGCCGCGATCCACAGCACGGGCGTCGCCGGGCTGCCAGGCCCGCAACGCCTGCGACCCGCCCGGGATGCGGCGAGCCGGCACACAACCGGGCCCCGGCGCCGCAGTCCTCATAATCCGCTCCCGATGCTGATCGGCGCCCACGTCTCCCCCGCCGGCGGGCTCCCGAACGCGGTCGAGCGGGGCGTGGAGCGCGGCTGCGAAGCGATCCAGATCTTCAACCAGTCCCCGCGCATGTGGAAGAGCCGCGTCTACTCCGAGGAGGAGGCGGGGGCCTTCCGCGAGGCGCTCGCGGCCAGCCCGGTAAAGGCGATCGTGATCCACGCCATCTACCTGATCAACTGCGCCAGCGAGGACCGCGACATGCGTGCCAAATCACTGCAATCGCTCACCACGTCGTTGCGCTCGGGCCAGGCGATCGGCGCCGCCGGCGTCGTGCTGCACCCCGGCTCCGCCAAGACCGGAGACACGGGCAGGGCGATCAAGCGGGCGGCCGCCACGATCCGCGAGGCCCTGGCCGAGAGCGGGGAGTGTCCGCTGTACCTGGAGGACACCGCGGGCGCCGGCGGGACGCTCGGGCGCAGCTTCGAGGAGCTCGCCTCCCTGATCGAGGGCGCGGGCGGCGAGCGGCGCCTGGGCGTGTGCCTGGACTCCTGCCACCTGCTCGCGTCCGGCTATGACATCCGCACGCGTGCCGGAGTCGACACCGTGATGGCCGAGTTCGAGCAGCGGGTCGGCCGCGAGCGGCTCGGGTGCCTGCACCTCAACGACTCGGCCACGCCGCTGGGCAGCAACCGCGACCGCCACGCGAACATCGGCGAGGGCGAGCTCGGCTCCGGCGGCTGCGCCGCCTTCCTGGCGGCCCCCCAGTTCGACGGCCTGCCCTGCGTGCTGGAGACCCCCGGCGAGGGCAAGGGCAAGGGCGGGCCCACGCGCGAGGAAGTAGCGCTGGCCCGCAAGCTCCGCACCCGCGGCCTGGCGGCCAGACGGCGAGCGGCGCGCCGCTGAACCGGCTCAGGCGGTGGCGGCCGCCGGCATCGCCCCGAGCGCGCTCTCGAGGTCTGCCCGCAGGGCGAGCGTGTGGCGCACGCGGAAGGCGCTGCCCAGGCGCACCCGACGAGTCCCGGTCTTGGTGTGGATGTCGAGTAGCACCTCGGCCTGGCCCGGGGACTCCTCGATCGCCTGCCTGAGTTCCGCCAGCACATCCGCCGAGAGCGAGTCAGCCGACACAGACAGGTGGAGCGGCTTGGCTCCGGTGGCGTTGGCCGCGGCAGTGGCCTTCGCGCGCGCCCGCGCGCGGTCGAGCTCCTGCTGGTCGGGCGCATAGGGCACGACGGTCTGAACGATCAGGCATGTGCTGCCGGCTTCCTTGTGGTCCACCCGCCCCTTCACCAGCACCACCTGGTCCACGTGCAGAGCCTGCTCGCAGTCCGCCAGGGCGCTGCCGAACACCAGCAGCTCCACCGATCCTCCGAGGTCGTCGAGCGTCGCGAACATCATCGGGTCGCCGTTGCGGGTGCGAATCCGCTTGGCCTCGGTGATGATCCCGCCGACCGTCACGAGGTCCTTGTCGCGGCGCTCTTCCAGCGCCGACAGGGGACAGTCCACGCGTGCCCGCATCGCCTCGCGCAGGGGCTTGAGGGGGTGGTCGGAGACGAACAGGCCGATCGCTTCCTTCTCGGCCGCCAGCAACGCCGGCTGGTCGAACTCCTCCGCCGGGATCGGTGGGTGCACGGGGCGGCCAAGGCCGATCCCGCCGAACGGGTCCCCGTTGCCCTCGGCCCCCGCGGCGCCGGCCGCGCCGTCCTGCTCGGCTTCGCCGAGGTCGAAGATCGAGGACTGGCCGATGAGGGCGTCCTGCTGGACCTTCTGCCCCGCCCCCTGCGCCTGCTCGAGCACTTCGAGCATGCCCCGCCGGGTGGCTCCGGTGGAGCCGAGGGCACCGCACTTGATCAGCGCCTCGATCGCCTTCTTGTTGACCGCGCGTGAGTCCACGCGCTCGCAGAAGTCCCACAGCGAGGAGAACTCTCCGCCCTTCTCGCGGGCCCGCTTGATCGCCTCCACCGCCTGGTAGCCGACGCCCTTGACGGCGTCCAGGCCGAAGCGGATGTTGCCGACCAGGTCCTGCGAGCTCGGTGCCCCGACCGTGAACTCGTGGTCGGACAGGTTGACGTCGGGGGGCATGATCTCGATCCCCATCTCTTCGCAGCGGGCCACGAAGAACGGCACCTTGTCCTTGGTGGACATCACCGATGAGATCAGGGCGGCCATGTACTCGGCCGGGAAGTTGGCCTTCAGCCACGCCGTGCGGTAGGCGATCAGCGCGTAGCAGGCGGCGTGGCTCTTGTTGAAGGAGTAGTCGGCCGAGCGTTCGTTGGTCTGCCACAGGAACTCGACCACATCGGCGCTCGTGCCCGAGGCGCGACAGCCCTCGACGAACTCCGGCTTCAGGGCGGCCATCGCCTCGCGCTTCTTCTTGCCGATCGCCTTGCGCAGGTCGTCGGCCTTGGCGCCCGAGAAGCCGGCGATCTCCTTGGCGATCTGCATCGCCTGCTCCTGGTAGAGGATCACGCCCTTGGAGGACTCGAGGATCGCCCGCAGGCGCTGGTCGCGGTAGGTGATCGAGGCCGGGTCGTGCTTGCCCTTGGCGTACACCGGGATCTGGTCCATCGCCCCGGGCCGGTAGAGGGCGTTGAGCGCGATCAGGTCGTTGAACTCGTCCGGGCGCACCTTCTTGAGCGCCTCGCGCATGCCCTCGGACTCGAACTGGAACACGCCCGTGGAGTCGCCCCGGGCGAGCATCTCATACGTCCGCGGGTCGTTCAGCGGCAGCGTCGTCATGTCCGGGCGCTCCCCCGTCGAGCGCTCGATGATGTCCAGCGCGTCCTCGATCACGTCGAGGTTGCGCAGCCCGAGGAAGTCCATCTTCAGGATCCCGATCTCGCCGATCGGGTCCATCGAGAACTGCGTCACGGTGCGGAACTGACGCTCCCCGTTCTCGTCGACCCCCGCGTCGGCGAGCTGCAGCGGGACGATGTCGGTCAGCGGGCGGTCGGCGATCACCACCGCGGCGGCATGGATCGAGGAGTTGCGCACGATCCCCTCCAGGCCCTGGGCGACCTCCACGATCTGGCGTGCCTGGGGCTCCTCGTCACACGCCTTGCGCAGCGGCTGGCCGCCCTTCAGGCATTCCTCGAACGACGGCGAGCGCCCCATGATCGGGTCGGGGATCAGCTTCGCCAGGCGGTCGCCGATGCCGTAGTCGAATCCGAGCACGCGGGCGGCGTCGCGGGTGGCCTGGCGCGGGAACATCTTGCCGAAGGTCACGATCTGGGCCACCGACTCGCGTCCGTACTTGTCCGCCACGTAGCGCATCACCCGCTCGCGGCCGCGCACCGAGAAGTCGATGTCGATGTCCGGCATCGACACCCGCTCGGGGTTCAGGAAGCGCTCGAACAGCAGGTCGTAGCGCAGCGGGTCCACGTCGGTGATGGCCAGGCAGTAGGCCACGATCGAGCCCGCCGCGGAGCCGCGCCCGGGGCCCACCGCGATGCCGTTCTCCTTGGCGAACTTGACGAAGTCCCAGACGATCAGGAAGTAGGCGTTGAAGCCCATCCGGTCGATCACGTCGAGCTCGCTCTCCATCCGTTCGAGCGCCACCGCCGGCGGCGGGTCGCCGTAGCGCAGCCGCAGCCCCTCGGCCACACGCGCGCGCAGGTAGTCGCGCTCGCTGGTGCCGTCGGGCGTCTCGAAGCGGGGGATCAGCTGCTTGCCGAGCTCGAGCTCCACCTCGCAGCGCTCCGCGACCTCGACCGTGTTGGCCACCGCCTCCGGCCACTCCGCGAAGGCCGCCACCATCTCCTCGCTGTCGCGCAGGTAGAACTCGTTCGTTTCGAAGCGCAGCTTCGGCGCCTGGATCGTGCTCTTGGTCTGCACGCAAAGCAGCGCCGTGTGGTGGTCGTAGTCCTCGCGGCGCAAGTAGTGCACGTCGCCGGTGCCGACGAGGCTGCCGCCGAGCTCGCGCGCGATCTTCACGATCCCCTCGTTGCACTTGTCCTGGGCCGCCAGCCCGTTCTTCTGCACCTCGAAGTACACGTTGTCCTCGCCGAACACCCCAAGCAGCTCCCGCGCGTGCGCGCGGGCGTCGTCGTCGCGATCCTCCAGCAGCCGCTGACAGAAGCGCGAGGCCAGGCAGCCGGTGAGCGCGATCACGCCCTCGTGGTGGCGCTCGAGCTGGCCCATGTCGACGGTCGGCTTGCCCCGCTGCAGGCCCTCCAGGAAACCGGCCGAGGAGAGCTTGACGAGGTTCCGGTAGCCCTCGGCCGAGGACGCCAGCAGGGTCAGGTGGTTGCGCTCGGTGCGCGCCTGGGAGGCCGTCGCGTGGTCGTCCACGAAGTAGATCTCACAGCCCACGATCGGCTTCAGAGAGTGCTTTTTGCAGGCCTTGTAGAGGTCCACGGCGCCGTTCATCACGCCGTGGTCGGTGAGTGCCAGGGCCGGCTGTTCGAAGGCCGCCGCCCGCTCCGCGAGCGCGTCGATCTTGCACGCGCCGTCGAGCAGCGAGTACTCCGAGTGAACGTGCAGGTGGGCGCAGCTGACCTTGCTCACGGCAGCCGCAATGCTAGGTGCCGGCCCGGCGGGACCGGACCTGCTCGCGCCGCTCTTTGCGCCGTTTCCGCCAGCGCGAGATGAGCGACATGCTGTGCTTGTGGGGCCTGCGCGGGGCGAGCTCGGGCGCCGCCTCGAGAGGTTGGTGCGGGGCCGGCTCGGGGGGCGCCTGGGGAGTCCCTTCCGCCGGTGCCTGCGGCGTCGGAGTCGCGCCCGGGCCGGACGCCGTCACGGGTCGTTGCTCGGCCGCGACGGGCTGTTGCTCGGCCGCGGCAAGCTGCTGCTCGCCCCCAGCGGTGTCGGCCCGCGCACGCAGACGTTCCACCGCGGCCGCCAGCGCGGCCGCCATCTCGGCCCCCTGGGCGGTCTCGGCGGCGGCCCGCTCGAGCTCGCCGGCGGCAGCCTCGGCAGCGGGCGCCGTGGGCTGGACGGGCACGGGCGCGATCGGCTCGACGGGTGCGGGCGTCTCGGGGATGGCAGGCGCGGCGCGCCGTAGCGGCGCAGGCGCACTCGGCGCGGCCACGGGCACAGCGGCTGCCGCGGCCTCCGCCCGCTGGGCGGCCAGCAGCCGCTGGATCAGCTCCTTGGTCTCGGCCAGCAGCGCCTGCATCTGTCCGTGTGCGCGGCGGACCGCGCCGAGCTCGGCCTCGGTGCGCCCGCGGGCGCCGCGCTCCTCGGCCAGCTGCACACGCAGCTCGGCGACCTGGCGCTCTAGCTCGCCGATCCTGCCCTGCAGCTCCTGCTCGCCACGGGCGAGCTCGGCGCCCTTGCCGGCCACGGCCTGCTCGGCCGAGCCCAGCTCGCGTTCGGCCTGTTCGACCCGCTGCTCGGCCGAGCCCAGGTCGCGTTCAGCGCGCTCGGCCCGCTCTCCGGCCGAGCTCAGCTCGCGCTCGGCCCGCTCGGCGCGCTGCTCGGCCTCGCGGCGCAGCTGGAGCTCTTCGTACTCGCGCTGGCGGGCGGAGCGGAGCTCCTGCTCCCCGGTGGCGGTGGCCGTGCGCTCCTCGGTCAGGACAGCGGCGAGGCGGGTGTGCTCGTCCTCGGCCTCCCGCAGCCGCTGCTGGAGGCTGTGGACGTGTCGTTCGAGCGTGTGGACGGTCGCCTCGGCGGCCTCGGCGCGGCGGATCAGGGCCTGCTCTCCGCCCTCCGCGGCGCGGCGGGCGCGGCGTTCGGCGAGCAGGTCGCCCTCGCTGCGCCCGGGCGGGCGCCCGCTCTCTCCTCCTGGCGGCTCGTTCGCTTCGGGCATCACGCGGGCTGGAAGGTAAGGCCGCAGGCGGACGGCGCGTCGCAGGGCCGAGAGCGCAGGACGCGGGACGCCTACTGCGCCAGCCTGCGCAGCAACGCGCCGGCGGTTACGGCGCCGGCGAGGACGGCCGCGAGCGACAGCACGACCCGCCTCCGGGAGGGCAGCAGCTCGCGCAGGTACCACTTCAGGGCGCGCCAGACGACGAATCCGATCAGGCGATAGGCGGTGGCGGTCATCGGCAGCGGGATGCTACTGGCGCAGTCGCCAGGCCATCCGCGACTGCAGCGAGAACAGCTCGATGAAGCCCGGGGACGCGGACTGCGAGAACAGCCCCCCGGACTCCGAGAAGCCGGCCAGGGCGGGATCGTAGACGGCGTTCTCGGAGGCGCGCGTGGTGACCCGCGCCTGGCCCTTGAAGAGCCGTACGCCGATCGTGCCGCTGACGCGGGAGTTGACCTCGTCCATGTAGGCATCGAGGTCGCTGCGCAGCGGCTCCCACCACAGGCCCGCGTACACGAGATAGGCCCACTGGCGGTCGAGCTGGGGCTTGAACTGGTTCTGGTGGATCGTGCACACGAGGCGCTCGAGCTCCTGGTGGGCGGTGAGCAGGATCGTGGCGGCGGGGGCCTCGTAGATGTCGCGCACCTTCAGCCCCACGATGCGATCCTCGATGTGGTCCACGATCCCGACCCCGTGACGGGCCCCGATCTCGGCGGTGCGTTCGATCAGCTCCACCAGCCCGAGGCGCTCCCCGTCGAGGCTCACTGGCAGGCCCCGCTCGAAGCCGAGCTCGATCTGCTGGGGCTGATCGGGGGCCTCCTCCGGGCGGGTGACGAGCTGAAACACGTCGTCGTCGGGGGCGTGGCCGAGGTCCTCGATCCAGCGCCCCTCCGAGGAGCGTCCCCAGAGGTTGTCGTCGATCGAGTAGGGCACCACCTCGGTCCCCTGCTTGAGCGGGATCCCGTGCTCGCGGGCGTAGGCGATCTCCTCCTCACGGCCCATCTGCCAGGAGCGAACCGGGGCGATCACCTTCAGCTCCGGGGCGAGCGTCGCGATCGTAGCCTCGATCCTGACCTGGTCGTTGCCCTTGCCCGTGCAGCCGTGGGCGACGGTGTCGCAGCCGCTGGAGCGGGCGTAGTCGACGGCGAGCTTCGCGATCAGGGGACGCCCGAGCGCGGTGAACAGCGGGTAGCCGGCGCCGTAGATCGCGTTGGCCCTGATCGCCGGGGCGATGAACTCGGCGGCGAACTCCTCGCGGGCGTCCACCGTGTGGACCTCGACCGCACCCAGCTGGCGGGCCTTCGCCTCGACCATCTCGAAGTCCTCGCCGGGCTGGCCGAGGTTGACCGTCAGGCACACGACCTCGGCCCCGTAGCGGTCCTGGATCCACTTCAGCATCACGCTCGTGTCCAGGCCGCCGGAGTACAGCAGCAGCACACGCCGGACCTGCTCCGGATCGGCCTCGTAGCTGGCGCTGCGCTGGGCCGGGATGTCGTTGGCCACGCTCACGGCGCCGAATCGTAGTCGCGGGCGCGTTCCATCAGCGGATACGGGCTCACCTGCTCGCCGAAGCCGATCCTCCGGTACAGGCCCTGGGCGTCGGCGGTGTTGAGCATCCAGCGCACCGGCCCGCCGAAGGCGGCCGCGGCGCCGTCGACCATCTCACGCACCAGCTCGAGGCCGAGGCCGCGGCCCTGGCAGGCCGGCGCCACGTACACGTCGGCCAGGTACGCGAGCGTCGCGCCGTCGGAGATGGCACGCGCAAAGCCGACCTGCTCGGCGCCACGGTAGAGACCGACCACGCGCTGGGAGCCGCGGATGGCCGCCTCGGTGAGCGCGCGCGGGCGCCCGAGCCCCCAGTAGGACTGCCCGGCGATGAAGGCGTGCACGGCGTCCACGTCCACCCGCCCCGGGTCGTCGTCGAGCTCGAAGCCGTCCTGCAGCGCCCGCCGCATGCCGCCGCTCACGCGCTCCCCAGGACCGTCCCGAGGCGCCCGAGGGCGTCCTCGATCTGCTCGGGCGCGATCGTCAGCGCCGGCAGCAACCGCAGCGTGCTCGGCCCGGTCGCGTTGAGCACCAGCCGCTGACCCAGCAGCGCCTCGCGCACCACGGCGGGCGCATCCACGTCCAGCTCGCAGGCCAGCATCAGGCCGCGGCCGCGGACCTCGAGCACGTGCGGCAGGTCCTGGAGGCCGGCGGCCAATCTCCCGCCGAGCTCCACGACCCGGGCCAGCAACTGCTCGTCGGCGGTCACGTCCAGCGCCTGCAGGGCGGCCTGGGCGACGACCGGGCCGCCGGCGAAGGTGGAGCCGTGGTCGCCGGGGGCGAACGCGTCGGCGAGTCGCGCGCCGGTCACCAGCGCCCCGATCGGCAGGCCCCCGCCGAGCGCCTTGGCGCTGGTCAGCGCGTCGGGCACGACCGGCGTCTGCTCGTAGGCCCACAGCGTCCCGGTTCGGCCCATGCCGGTCTGGATCTCGTCGAAGATCAGTGCCGCCCCGTGCTCGTCGCAGGCGGCGCGCGCGGCCAGCAGCAGCCGCTCGTCGAGCACGTGCACCCCACCCTCGCCCTGGATCGGCTCGAGGATCACGGCGGCGGTCCCTCCGTGGACCGCCTCCAGCACCGCCTCGGCGGTCGGGGGGACGGCGTGGAAGCCGGGCACCAGCGGCGCGAACGGCGCCTGCTTGGCCTCCTGCGGGGTGGCCGACAGCGCGCCCAGGGTGCGCCCGTGGAAGGCTCCCAGCACGACCACGATCTCGCCTCCGGGCCGCGCCCGGCGGGCCAGCTTGATCGCCGCCTCGTTGGCCTCGGCCCCGGAGTTGCACAGGAACACGCGCCCGCCGAGGGACAGTTCCGAGAGCCGCTGCGCGAGGCGCATCGCGGGGGCGCTGTAGAAGAGGTTGCTGACGTGCATCAGGCGGGCGACCTGCTCGCGCACCGCCTCCACCACGCGCGGGTGGCAGTGGCCGAGGCTCGTGACCGAGATGCCGCACAGCAGGTCCAGGTACTCGTTGCCGTCGGAGTCCCACAGCCGCGAGCCCTCGCCGCGCACGAACTCCACCGGCAGGCGGGCGTAGGTCGCCAGCACCCGCTCGGCCTCGATCCGCTGGAGCTCGGCGACGCTCATCAGCTGGCTTCCACCTTGGTGCCCACACCCGCGTCGGTGAACAGCTCCAGCAGCAGCGAGTGGGCCACGCGCCCGTCGAGGATGTGGGCCGCGCTGACGCCGCTGTTGATCGCCGCCAGGCACGCTTCGAGCTTCGGGCGCATGCCCCCGTCGAGGTCCGCGAGCGCCCCCTGCACGCGCTCGGCGCCCGCGTTCGTGATCAGCGTGGACGGATCGGAGGGGTCCTCCAGCCAGCCCGGCACGTCGGTCAGGAAGATCAGCTTGTAGGCGCCGATCGCCCCCGCCACCGCGCCCGCGGCCTCGTCCGCGTTGACGTTGTAGGAGTTGCCCTCGCGGTCCGCCCCGACGGAGGCGATCACGGGGATGTAGTCGGTCGCGACGTGCTCGATCACATCGGCGTTGACCCGCTCGATCGAGCCGACGAAGCCGATGTCCTCGCCGCCGGGACCGGAGCGGCGGGCGACCCGGAAGAGCGTCCCGTCGTCACCGCTGAGGCCGACGGCGGGTTGGCCGGCGCGGGCCAGGCGCAGGACGATCTCCTTGTTGACCTTCCCCACCAGCACCATCTTCGCGACCTCGACGGTGCTCTCATCGGAGACCCGCAGGCCACCCACGAACTCGACCGGCAGGCCGAGGCGGCGCATGTAGGCCGTGATCTCCGGGCCGCCTCCGTGCACCACGATCGGGTTCAGCCCGACGTACTTGAGCAGCACCACGTCGCGGGCGAACTCCTCGCGCAGCGTCTCGTCCTCCATCGCCGCGCCGCCGTACTTGATCACGATCGTGCGGCCGTGGAACTCGCGGATGTACGGCAGCGCCTCCAGCAGCGTGCCGATTCGCGCCGAGGACCCGCTGGGCTGGTTTCCGGGCTGAGCGCTCACGTTGTGTAGTGCGCGTTCAGCGCCACGTAGTCCGCCGACAGGTCGGAGAAGAAGACCTCGGTGTGTGCGCCGTCCCCGGGCAGCGCGATCTCGTACTCGACCTCATCGCCGGAGACCGCCTGCGCGAGCTCGGCCTCCTCGTAGGGGAGCGCCACCCCGGCGGAGCACACCTGCCGGCCCTCGATCCAGACGTCGATCGCGAGCTGCTCGGGGCCCGGCAGAGCCCCTCCGGCGGCCTGCACGATCCTGCCCCAGTTGGGGTCCCCGCCGTGTAGGGCGGCTTTCACCAGGGGCGAGTTGGCCACCCCCCGGGCAACGGTCTCCGCCGGCTCGGCCCCGCCGCCGCGCACGAGCACGCGCCCGATCCGCTTGGAGCCCTCGCCGTCGGCCACGAGCATCACCGCGAGCGCTCGCAGCAGCGCGTCGAGCGCCTCTCCGAGGCGCAGCTCGTCCTCGCTCTCGTCCGCCACCTCCACGCCGCTGGACCCGGAGGCCATCAGGATCACGGTGTCGTTGGTGGACAGCTGCCCGTCCACGCTGACGCGATCGAAGGACCGCGCCACGCACGTGCCGAGCAGCAACTCGGCCGTCTCCGGCGCCAGCCGCGCGTCGGTCTGCACGAAGCACAGCATGGTGGCGAAGCGGGGCGAGATCATCCCGGCGCCCTTGCACTGGGCGCACAGCCGCACGCTGCCGGACGGAAGCTCGACCTCGAGGTTGGCGCGCTTCTCGAAGCGGTCGGTCGTCTGGATCGCGCGCTGGAAGTCGACGTCGCCCTCGCGGCGCAGCTGCGAGCGGGCCTGCAGGGTCCCCTTCAGGACCGCGTCCACGTCCAGGTAGTGGCTGATCGCGCCGGTCGAGGCGAGCGCCACCTCGGCCTCGGACACGGCCGCGGCGGCGGCCGCCGCGCCCTGCGTCTTGGCGGCGTCGTCGAGTCCCCGCCCACCGGTGGCGGCGTTTGCGCAGCCCGAGTTCGCGAGCACCGCCCGCAGCGACTGCAGGCGGCAGCGCTCGCGCGTGAGCAGGACCGGTGCGGCGGCCGTGCTCGAGCTGGTGAAGACCGCCGCCGAGGAGGGCTGCTCGGCGTCGCACACCAACAGCCCGACGTCGGGATCGCCGCTCGGCTTCAGTCCCGCGGCCACCCCGGCGGCGCGGAAGCCGGCCGGCAGACCCGCGTCGGAGGGCAGCTCGCGGACGTGCCCGGGAGCCTGCACCCAGCGCGAGCCGAACACGCTCACGCCTGCCTCCTCGCCCGGGCCCGCGCGCTCACAGCAGCCCCCTCGTCTCGGGGAGACCGAACATCAGGTTGAGGTTCTGCAGCGCCTGCGAGGAGGTGCCCTTCCAGAGATTGTCGATGGCCGAGAACGCGAGCACCTTGCCGGTGTGCTCGTCGTGGGCGACGAACAGCCGGCAGTAGTTGGTCTCGCGCACCTCCAGCACGCCCGGGGGCTCGTCGACGACCTCCACGAACGGCTCCTCGGCGTAGGCCTCGGCGAGCAGCGCCCGCAGCTCCTCGCCGTCCACCGCGCGGGCCGGGGAGACATAGCAGCTGACCAGCTCGCCCTGGTCGAGCGCCACCAGGTGAGCCTGGAACTGGACGCGCTGCTCGCCCGCGCCGGCGAGCTGGAGCTGCTCCTCGATCTCCGGGGTGTGACGGTGGGAGGCGACCTTGTAGGGCACGATGTTCTCGCCCGCCAGCGAGTAGTGGGTGGTCTCGTCGAAGGTCCGCCCGGCGCCGGAGATGCCCTGCTTGGCGTCGATCACGACCTCCCCGATCACCCCCGCGCGCGCGAGCGGGGCGAGCGCCAGCAGCGAGGCGGTCGGGTAGCAGCCGGGGTTGGCGACCAGCGAGGCGCCGCGGATGTCCTCGCGGTGGAGCTCGGTGAGCCCGTATACGGCTTCCGCCATCAGGTCCGCGCGAGGGTGCTCCCCGTACCAGTGCTGATAGCTGGCCAGCGAGCGTAGGCGGTAGTCGGCGCTGAGGTCGACCACGCGCACGCCCCGCTCGCGCAGCGCGGCCACGGTCGGTGCGGCGGCCGCGTGCGGGTAGGCGACAATCGCCGCCTCCACGTCGGCCAGAGGCCCCTCGAGGTCGAGCTCCGCCAACTCCAGCGGCACCCGGTAGCGCGGGTAGATGTCCTCCAGGCGCCGGCCCTGCTGGGAGCGGCCGGTCACCGCCGTGAGCTGGAAGTCGGGGTGGCGCCATAGGAGGTATGCCGCCAGCGCCCCGGTGAAGCCGGTCGCGCCCGCGACCAGCACCCGCGGCGCCCCGTCGGCGCTCGGCTGGACCGGGGTCCTAGCCACGCAGCTCGCCTCCCAGGGCCTCGATCGCAGCCACGATCCGCTCGCGCACGGGCGCCACATCCTCGTCGGTGAGGGTCCGCTCGGGGGAGCGGAAGGCCAGCGCCAGCGCCAGCGAGCGACGCCCCTCCCCCACCTGCTCGCCGGTGTACACGTCGAACAGCCTCACCTGCTCGAGGCTGTCCGCGCCCGCCTCGCGGACGCGCTCCAGCAGCTCGGCGAGCGCGACCTGGTCGGAGACGACCACGGCGATGTCCTGGCGCACCGGTGGGTAGGCGCCGAAGGCCCGGAAGCCCGGCACCGGCGGGACGACCCGGGCCAGCCGGCCGAGGTCGATCGCGAACACGGCCGTACGCGCGAGGCCCCACTCGCCGGCCACCAGCGGGTGCACCTCGCCGAGAAACCCGAGTCGCAGCGGCTCACCGCTGCCGCCGGCGCCCTCGGCACCCGTGGCGCCGGCGGTGTGCGCCGTCACGGCCACACTGCGGGCGGGGTGCAGGAAGGGCCAGCTCGCGGGCTCGACGTCGAGCGGGACGTGGAAATGATCGAGCAGCGATTCGAGCAGCGCCTTGGCGGCGAAGAAGTCCGCCGCGGGTGCCTGTCCGCGCCACGAGGGCGGCGCCAGGGCGCCGCTCAGCAGGGCCCCGAGGGCGTGGTGTTCGTCGGCGCCGGCTCCGTCCTCGCGGGCGCGGTAGACGGTGCCCGACTCGAACAGGGCGAGGTCGGGCCCGTTGCGGTGGGCGTTGTGACGGGCGGCGTCCAGCAGCGAGCCCACCAGCGTGGGGCGCATGATCGAGAGGTCCTCCGAGAGCGGGTTCTCGAGCCCCACCACGCGGCGCAGCTCGTGACCGGCCGGCAGCCGCAGGCGATCGAGCAGGCCCGGCTCGGCGAAGCTCCACCCGACGATCTCGCTCAGTCCCCGCCCCGCGAGCAGGTCCTCGGCCCGGCGGCGCACCTGCTGGGCGTGGGTCAAGCGCCCGGCCGCGCCACGCCGCGCCGGCAACGTTATGGGCAGCCGCTCGAGACCATCGATGCGGGCGACCTCCTCGATCAGGTCGACCTCGCGGCTGACGTCGTTGCGCCGCACCGCCGGCACCGACACCAGCAGCCCGTCCGCGGCCGGCTGGGACTGGAAGTCGAGCGCCGCCAGGATCTCGCCCTGGCGCTCACGGGTGACCTCCACGCCGAGGATCGCGCGCACGCGATCGCTGCGCAGGTGGATCGGCGCGGGCGCGTCGGGGACGCCACCGACGTCGATCGTGCCGGGGGCGACGGTGGCACCGCAGAGCTCGATCATGAGCTGGGTCGCGACCGCCTGGGCGTGCATGCACTGCTCCGGTGCGAGCCCCTTCTCGAAGCGCGCCGAGGCCTCGCTGCGCAGCCCCAGCGCCCACGAGCTGCGGTGGATGTTGGGGCCGTTCCAGGTGGCGACCTCGAGCAGCACCCTGCGCGTCTGCGGCTCGACCTCCGAGCGCTCCCCGCCCATCAGGCCGGCGATCGAGGTCGGCCCGAGCGCGTCCTCGATCACGACCATCTCGCCGTCGAGGGTGCGGGTCTGGCCGTCGAGCGTCTGCACCTGCTCGCCCTCGGAGGCGCGGCGAACCGTCAGCCTGGCACCCTCCACGCGGTCGAGGTCGAAGGCGTGCAGCGGCTGCCCGGTGAGGAGCATCGCGTAGTTGGTGATGTCGACGACGTTGTTGATCGTGCGCTGGCCCGCGCCGCTGAGGCGGGCTTTCAGCCACGGTGGCGAGGGGGCCACCGTCACGTTCTCGAACACGCGAGCGGTGAAGCGGGGGCACAGGTCCGGGCACAGCACCTGGACTTCGGCGCCCGCCATTGGGCCGATGCTGCCGGGGTCCTGCGACCACGGCTCCGGCGCGAGCGGCGCCCCGGTCGCGGCGTGCAGCTCGCGGGCCACGCCGAAGACGCCCAGGCAGTCGGGCCGGTTGGGGGTGATCTCGAGCTCCAGCACCTCGAAGGAGATCGGCAGCACCTGCTGCAACGGGGTTCCCGGCGCGAGCTCGGCCTCGATCGTCAGCTCGTCGAGCACGAGGATGCCCTCGCCGCCGGAACCGATCTCGAGCTCGCCCTCGGACAGGATCATGCCTTCCGAGCTGACGCCGCGGAGCTTGGCCTTGCGCAGCTTCGAACCGTCCGGCATGACCGCCCCCGGCTGCGCCACGGCGACCGTCTGCCCGCCCGCCACGTTGGGCGCGCCGCACACGATCGTGACCGGCGGCCCGCCGTCGCCGTCGAGCTGCACGCTGCACACCTTCAGGCGGTCGGCGTCGGGGTGCTGCTCGGCGCTCAGCACGTGCCCCACCACGAAGCCGTCGGTCGCGGGCACGCCGTGGTGATGGATCGCCTCGACCTTGGTCCCGGTCATCGTCAGGCGCTCCTCGATCGCGCGGGCGTCGAGACCGGGGTCGCAGTAGTCGAGCAGCCAGGGCAGCGGGACCCTCATCAGAACTGCTCCAGGAAGCGCAGGTCGTTCTCGAAGTTCAGGCGCAGGTCGGGGATCCCGTGCTTGAGCATCGCGATCCGCTCGACACCGAGGCCGAAGGCGAAGCCCTGGACCTTCTCGGGGTCGTACCCCGGGGCGTTGGCCTCGGTCGTGGGCACGTATCCGTAGACGGCCGGGTCCACCTCGCCTGCGCCGAGCACCTCCAGCCAGCCCTCGCCCTTGCACAGGTAGCAGCGCGAGCCGTCGCCCATGAAGCCCTTGCCCTCGCAGTGAAAGCACGACACGTCGACCTCGACGCTGGGCTCGGTGAAGGGGAAGAAGTGGGGGCGCAGGCGCACCTCGCGGCGCTCGCCGAAGACCGCGCGGGCGAACTCCAGCAGCGTCCCCTTGAGGTCCGCGAGGGTGATGTCCTCGTCCACCGCGAGCCCCTCCACCTGGTGGAACTGAGGCGTATGGGTGGCGTCGTTGTCGGGCCGGTAGACGCGCCCCGGAACGACCACGTACAGCGGCGGCGGATGGGCCTCCATGGCCCGCACCTGCATCGGCGAGGTGTGCGTGCGCAGCACCAGATCCTCGGACACGTAGAAGGTGTCCGTGCGCGCCCGCGCGGGGTGGGTCGGGCTGTGGTTGAGCGCGTCGAAGTTGTAGTGGACGGTCTCGATCTCCGGACCTTCCATGACCGTGAAGCCGAGCCCGAGGAAGATGTCTTCGAGTTGCCGGCGGGTGCTGCTGAGCACGTGCAGTCGTCCGACCGGCTGGGGAGGCGCGCCGGGCAGCGTCACATCCATGCGCTCGCCGGCGAGCTCGCGGTCGAGCTCCTGCGCGGACAGTCCCTCCGCCCGTTCCTCGAGCAGCGACTCCAGCGCGCGGCGTGCTTCGTTGGCGGCCTTGCCGACGGCGGCCCGCTGGGAGGGCTCGAGCTCGGCGACCCCGCGCAGCAGTTGCGGCAGCTCGGCCTTGCGTCCCAGCCAGCGGACCCGCAGCTCCTCGAGCTGCTCGCTGGAGGACGCCGCCGAGATCTCCTGCGCGGCCTGCCCGCGCAGCTCTTCGATCCGCTCGATCATGACGCGCGGACCCTAGATGGTTTGCGGGTCAGCTCATACAGCGCCACGGTCGCCGCCATGGCCGCGTTCAGGGAGTCGCCCGCGATCGTGATCCTCGCCTGCCGGCGGCAGGCGTCCAGCACCTCCGCTCCGAGCCCCGCGCGCTCGGAGCCGACGAGCAGCGTCAGCGTGGGTGCGATCCGCTCCAGCGGTCCGCACAGCTCTTCGGGTGCGTCCGCGCTCAGCCCCAGCAGCTCGCCGGGGAGCTCCTCCAGCGCGCTCACCCGAGCCAGCGCAACGGTGAAGATGGCGCCCATGCTCGCGCGCACCGCCTTCGGCCCGTAGGGGTCCGCGCAGCCGGGGCCGAGCGCCACGCAGCTGGCCCCGAAGGCGTGGGCGGAGCGGATGATGGTGCCGACGTTGCCCGGGTCGCGCAGCGCGTGCAGGTACACGCACAGCGGCCCCGCGGGCGGGCTCCAGCGCTGCTCGTAGACGGCCAGCACACGCGTGCCCGAGCCGAGCGTGGAGACGCCCGCCAACAGCTCCGGGTCGACCTCGTGGAAGCCCGCCCACGCGGCGGTGCCCACCTGCCCGGGCTCAGCGCCGGCCCGCCGGTAGCCCTCGACGGCCTGCCAGCCGGCCAGCTCGGCGGCGCTGAGCAGGTCCTCGCCCTCGGCCAGGAAGGTGCCGCTGCGCTCGCGCTCACGCCTGCGGTGCAGCCGCCGCAGGGCCTTCAGGTGGGCGTTCTTCGGGGAGACGATGGTGGTCAAGGGGTCGTTGCTTCGCTGGTCGCTGGGTGGTTTCGGTTCCGGTTTCGGCGAACGTGTCGGAAAAGCAGAAGGGCGCCGGCCCTGAGCTTTCAGGAGCGGCGCCCGTAAGGCGGTCGGTCTGTGGCCGGAGCCCGGTGTCGGAGAGGACCGGGTCAGGCAGCCGACGCCTCGCGGGCGGCATCGGCAAAACGTCGGAAGGTGTCGGCGTCGCGCACGGCGATGTCGGCGAGCACCTTTCTGTCGAGCTCGATCCCGGCGAGGGCGAGCCCGTGCATGAACTGGGAGTAGCTCATCCCGTTGACGCGGGCAGCTGCGTTGATGCGGGTGATCCACAGGCGCCTGAAGTCGCGCTTGCGGTTGCGCCGGTCGCGGTAGGCGTAGGAGTCCGCCTTCAGCAGCGCCTCCTTGGCGCGGCGATAGTTGGAGTGCGCCTCGCCGCGGAAGCCCTTCGTCAGCTCGAGCGTCGCGCGGCGCTTCTTGCGCGCGTGCAGTGAGCGCTTGACGCGGGTCATTTGGCCCCCAGCATCCGCTTCACCCGCGGGACGTCATCCTTCGAGAGGATCACGGGGCGTCCGAGGGCGCGCTTCTTCCCCGGCGACTTCTTCTCGAGGATGTGGCTCGTGAAGGCGTGCCGGGCGCGGACCTTGCCGCCGGCGGTCACTTTGAAGCGCTTCTTGGCGCCCGAGTGGGTCTTCATCTTCGGCATTGAGCGACCGATTATGGCACGCGGCTGGGAGCGCTCGCCGCGGAACTCTCCTGCGGCGGCGCGTCGGCGAGCACCGGCTCCTGCGCGGCCGGCTGGGCGGCCGGAGCCCGCTGGGCCGACGGCGGCTTCACAGGCGCGGGGGCCTGCCCTTCGTCGGAGGCCTGCTCGCCGGCGGGTGCCGGGGCGGACGGGGGCTCACTCTCGGTGCTCGGCGGTGTGGCGCTCGGCTCGTCCGCGGGCTGACCCTCGGCGGCCACCGGCTGACCTGCGGGCGCGGGCTGACCCTCGGGCGCGGGCTGGCCGTCGGCCGCCGGCTCGCCCTCCCCGGGCGCGCCCTCTCCGTCGACCCGCCCCGCGAGCACCGCTTTGGAGGGCGCCATCATCATCGTCATGTTGCGGCCTTCCTGCATCGGGCGCTGCTCGACGACGCCCAGCTCCAACAGTTCCTCCGCCAGCCGGTCCAGGATCGCCGTGCCGCGCTCGGGGTGGGTGACCTCGCGCCCGCGGAACATGATCGTGACCTTCACCTTGTCCTTGTGGCGCAGGAAGCGTTCGACGTGATGCTTCTTGGTGTCGTAGTCGTGCTGGGCGATCTTGGGGCGGAACTTGATCTCGCGGACGGTGATCTGCTGCTGGTGCTTGCGCGCGGCCTTCTGCTTCTGGGCCTGCTCGTACTTGTACTTGGAGTAGTCGAGCACGCGGCACACGGGCGGGCGCGCCTCGGGAGCGACCTCCACGAGGTCGAGGTCGCGTTCCTGGGCGAAGGCGAGCGCGTCGGGCGTCTTCATCACGCCGACCTGGTTGCCCTCCTCGTCGATGACCCGGACCTCGGGCACGCGGATGCGATCGTTGATCCGCGTCAAGTCCCGCTCGGGCGGGCGCCGGTCGAACCTGCGTGGGACCGGCACTAACTTGGCTTGCCGCGCGTCAAGTGGAGCTCAGGCGCGGCGATGAGAGTTTTGCCCGTAGATCAATGCGGGGCAGTATAGCCCCCCGCAAGACGCTCGAGAAATGCGTGCAGCGGCATGCTGCCCAGCTCCTCGCCGTGATGCTCGCGGACCGACACCGATCCCCCGCTCTGCTCGCGCTCCCCGACGACGAGCATGAACGGGATCTTGCGCAGCTCCGCGTCGCGGATCTTGCGCGCCACGCTCTCGCTGCGATCGTCGAGCTCAACCCGCGCCTGGCCCTCGCGCAGGCCCGCCGTGACGCTCGCGGCGTACTCGTTGAAGCGATCGGACACCGGCAGCACGATCGCCTGCACCGGCGCCAGCCAGACGGGCAGCTCGCCGCCGTAGTGCTCGATCAGGATGCCGGTGAAGCGCTCGAAGGAGCCCAGCAGGGCGCGGTGGATCATCACCGGGCGGTGCTCCTCGTTGTCCGCGCCGGTGTAGTGCAGGTCGAAGCGCTCGGGCATCGAGTAGTCCAGTTGGACCGTCCCGAGCTGCCACGAGCGCCCGAGCGAGTCGGTCATGTGCAGGTCGATCTTGGGGCCGTAGAAGGCACCGTCACCGGGGTTCAGTTCGTACTCCAGGCCCTCCGCCTCCAGCGCCCCCGCGAGGGCCCCCTCGGCGCGGTCCCACATATCGTCGCTGCCGATCCGTTTCGGGGGGCGGGTGGAGAGCTCCAGGCGCGGCTCGAAGCCGAACAGCTCGTACAGGAAGAAGCCGAAGCGCAGGCACTGGACGACCTCCTCCTGGACCTGCTCCTCGGTGCAGAAGATGTGCGCGTCGTCCTGGGTTATGTGTCGCACCCGCATCAGCCCGTGGAGCGTCCCGGAGGGCTCGTGACGGTGCACGAGGCCGGCCTCGGAGAAGCGGATCGGCAGGTCGCGGTAGGAGTGGCGGCTGTCCTTGTAGATCAGGATGTGGGCCGGGCAGTTCATCGGCTTGAGCGCCATCGGGCGCTCCTCCACGTCGGTGAAGTACATGTGCTCGCGGTAGGTGTCCCAGTGGCCCGACTGCTTGAACAGCTCGACGTCGTAGAGGATCGGCGTGCGCACCTCCAGGTATCCGCGGCGGCGGTTCTCGGTGCGCCACAGCTCCGTGAGCGCGTTCCACAGCGCCATCCCGCCCGGCTTCCAGAACGGGCTGCCGGGCGACAGCTCGGAGAACATGAACAGGTCGAGCTCGCGCCCGAGGCGGCGGTGGTCGCGCAGGCGGGCCTGCTCGAGGCGCTCGAGGTGCTCCTGCAGCTCGGACTTGGAGAAGAAGGCCGTGCCGTAGATGCGGGTGAGCATCGTGCGGTCGGAGTCCCCGCGCCAGTAGGCGCCGGCGAGCGAGTTCAGCTTGAAGGCGCCCACCGTCTTGGTGGTGGGAGCGTGGGGCCCGCGGCAGAGGTCGGTGAAGGGCCCGTTGGTGTACAGCGAGACCGTCTGGAGGGGATGCTCGGCGGGGGCGGCGCTGACGAGGTCGTCGATCAGCTCGACCTTGTAGTCCTGGCCCTCCTGCGCGAAGCGCTCGCGTGCCTGGGTGACGGGCACGTCCTCGCGCACGAACTCCTCGGCGGCCTTCACGTGCTCGCGCATGCGGGCTTCGATCGCCGGCAGGTCGGCCTCCGAGACGGCGGTCCCGGCGGGGAACTCGAAGTCGTAGTAGAAGCCGTCCTCGATCGCAGGGCCGATCGAGATCTTGACCCCCTCGTAGAGCTCGAGCACGGCGGTGGCGAGCACGTGGGCGGCGTCGTGGCGGATCACGTCCAGCGCCGCCCGGCCGCTGCGGGGGGTGATGATCTGCACGTGGGCTCCGTCGGGGAGCGGGCGGGCGAGGTCGCGCACCTCGGGTGTCTCGCCGGCCTCGGGGTGACTCACCTCGATCGCCAGTGCGGCGCGGGCGAGCCCGGGACCGATCGCGGCGGCGGCGTCCGCGCCCGTCGCTCCGTCGGGCAGCTCGAGCGGGTTTCCGTCAGGGAGGGTGATCGTGACCGGCATCGATGGGCAGGAAGGCTATCCCGGCCCAGCGCGGAGGCTCACAGCGGCTGCCGAGCGAGCGCCACCCGCCGGCTCACAGCGGCTGCCAGAGGGCGTCGTCGCCGAGCGGTATGCGGCGGACGGCACCCTCGGCCAGCAGCTCGACCATCGCCCGCTCGGCCGCGTCGCGGTCCGGGGCGACGTTGTTGTGGGCCAGGATCGCGGCCACCTCGCCCGTCGCCAGACCGGAGGGGAACTGCGCCAGCGCCTCCAGCGGCGTCTCCGGGGGCGGGTGGCGCTCGAGTGAGCGATCGAGGTTCGCGATCAGCACGTCGTAGGCCTCCAGCGGCTGGAAGCCGCCCGCCTCCACGCGCACACCGGCCTCGCTCTCGAGCACCAGCGAGGGGGCCGAGTAGCGCACCGGCCCGTCGGTCTGGCGGGCCTTGCCCTGGTAGTCGGTGGCGCCGCCCTCGGCGGTGCGCGTCTCGCGCCTGTCCTGCTCGTAGGCCTCCAGCGTGGCGGGGTCGTCGATCGCGGCGACCACGGCCTGCACGTCGAGTCCGGGCAGCACCGACAGGGCGCGACCGATGTCCTCGTCCTCGTCGAGCTGCAGCGGGGTGGTGAACCACGCGAACTGCAGCGCCCGCAGCACGTCGCGCTCGCGCGGGGGGTCGAGCCGGCGGGTGGCGACGATCGCCCGGCAGGCCCGCGAGGTGGCGGCCACGCGGGGCCGGGGCGCCGGCGCGAACGGCATCCCGTAGCGGCGGAAGTAGAGCACGCCGGCGGACATCCTCGCGGGCGTGTAGCCGGCGTCGACGTAGCGCTGTGGGTCCTCGGTCAGCCCGATCGCCACGATCCGCCAGCGCAGCTGGTGGCGGTAGCGCCACTGCAG
Source organism: uncultured Solirubrobacteraceae bacterium (assembly GCA_963846255.1). Classification (GTDB taxonomy): domain Bacteria; phylum Actinomycetota; class Thermoleophilia; order Solirubrobacterales; family Solirubrobacteraceae; genus Palsa-744. Next base: position 537,513 of record CAWJVE010000002.1, on the reverse strand, counting down.
CACCGCCAGCGCAGGGCTCGCGGAGTACGCCCACGGGCAACCGGGATCGGTGAACTCGGTGACCTCGATCGACGCCATCAGGGATGGCGCTCCAGGAACTCCACCAGCACCTTCGAGGTCTGCTCGGGCTCGTCCTCCCAGACGAAGTGGCCCGCGTGCTCGATCACGTGCAGCTCCGAGCCGGGGATCTCGTGCTGGAAGCGCGCGGCCATCTTCACGCCGGCGAACGGGTCGTCCGCGCCCCACAGGATCAGCGTCGGGAGCCCCAGCTCGGCGAGCCGGCCCTCGTACGGGGCGAGCTTCTCGAAGTCCCCGGAGCGGTACAGCTCGAGGTGGCCCCGGCGACGGGTGTCGTCGGCGAACCCCTTCCAGTACTCGCTCAGGGCCCGCTCGTCGATCCCTGCACACAGCTGGCGCATACCGGCCTCGAACGCCTCGCGCGTGTAGGAGGCGATGAGCTTCTCCCCCTCCCCCGGTGTGCGCATCGCGTTGGCGAGGTCGTGCCAGCGGCGGTCGGCGAAGAAGCCGCCGTCGGAGATCGTCAGCGAGCGCACCGAGTCGGGGTGGTCGCAGGCCCAGCGCAACCCCACGAGCACCCCCCAGTCGTGGGTTACGAGCGCCACCGGACCAAGTCCCAGCTCCCCTACGAAACGCTCGAGCGCCTCCATGTGGTGCTCCCAGCTGCCTGGCGGATCCGGGGGCGAGTCGCCGAAGCCCGGGAGGTCCGGGGCGATCCCGCGCCGGCCGGCGGCGGCGACCGCGTCGAGGGCCGAGCGCCACATGTAGGAGGACTCCGGGTAACCGTGGACAAACAGCGTCACCGGCGCCTGCGGATCCCCGGCCGAGCGGTAGGCCAGGCCGGCCGCCGTGGAGATCTCGGGAGCGAGCACCCGCTGACCCCTAGCACACTCCTGGCGGGCTCGCGTGAACCGCCGGGCTCCCGCCCGCCGATATTTCCCGCTCTTTACGACTTTCCCGCGAGCGGTTTCGACACGCCCGCGCGCGGAGCGGATAGCGTCGGCTGGTCCTGCGCCGGCGCACCAGCGTCGGCGCACATAACCAAGCAAAAGGTGGGCTCCACGAGCCCGCTTCAGAGGGGGTTCCAGCGAGCGGAGGCTTCACGCTGCCGCAATGCCTGCTGGTCGCTCGGCTCACCGCCGAGCGCCGCACCGGAACGCCCGCCAAGAAGACGACAGGAGAGGGGCACCATGAATTACAGACCGTTGGCCGCTCTGACCGCGGCGCTGAGCATCGCGGCGTGTGCGGCGATACCTTCGCTGGCGCAGGCCGCCGAAAAAACCACCAAGCAACAGGAAGTCAGCGCCTACAGCGAAGAAAGCAACTCGTTGTGCGTCGAACCGAAAGACGGGAGCGTCTTCTCCAGCCCCGGTCCGCCGCTGAACTTCAAGCCGCTGGAAGGCGGCTCGCCCATACCCGAAACGGCACCGTTCCCAGAGGAAGGCTCGGCGTGCGCCGAACCCGAAAGAATTCACCCGATCGCCGAAGGCGGTAAACCGGGCGGCGCGTCGGGATTCAAATACAAATACGGCAACCCCGTAAAAGAACGGCCGCTGTACGAATCCCACATCGCAAACGCCACCTGGGTGACCGTGTACCACGACGCGACGTCCGGGGCTCATGACCCCGCGTACTACATCTACAACGCCAAGTTCAAACTGCCCTGCACCACGGGCGCGGTGATGACGGTCGAATTCGCCGCCGACAACGCGGCCGGCGTGTACCTCAACGGCCACCACATCGGCGAGGACACGATGGCGGAAACGTCCGCCAACTTCACGCCGAAAACGATCACGGACTCGGGGAAATACTTCGTGGTCGGGGAAAACACGCTGCAGTTCATCGTCTACGACACCTCGCCCCCGTACGCGGGCCTGGACTTCGCGGCCCACACCAAATTCGGTCCCTGCAAGTCGACCAAATGGGGGAACGTGGGCACCGAAAAGGAGCAGACGATCTCGTCGGGCAAAATCACGTTCAACAGCGCGATCGGCCCGGTGACGTGCAAGAAGTCCGACGCCGGCAACATCTGGAATCCGGAACAGGGGAACGGCCTCGATGAAACGGTGCTGTTCGTCCCCTACGAGTGCTCCGCCGGTGAATGCCCCAAAGGCGTGACGGTGACGGCCTCGGGTCTGCCGTGGCCCTCCGAACTCGTTGAAGAAGGAGGTGTGGTGCGCGACAAGAGCACCGGCGTGAGCTTCACGGTCGACTGCGAAGGCCGCAGCTTCACCTACAGCGGCGAACTCAAGCCCAAGTTCGTGAACGCCACCAAGAAGACATGGGGGTATGACGAATTCGACTCGGGCTCCGGCTCGCTCGAATCGAAAGAAGGGGTCGGCCCGATGACGATCTCGGGCAAGGACAGCACGGCCGGGTTCCTCAACCTCGAACCGATCACGACCACCACCACGACGACCAAAGCCACCAAGGAAGAACAGGCGAAGGAAAAGGCACTCGTCAAGGAACAGGCGACGGTCGCCAAGTACGAGAAGAAGGAAGGCAAACGGATCGAAGCCGAAGAAGCCAAGAAGGAGCAGGAAGAAGAAGGGAAATGAGCGCCGGCTCGGATCTGCCGGTCCCAGAGACCCGCACTGATCCGTAGCCGCGGACCCTCTCCCGGCGCCGACACCACTCGGCGCCGGGGGACGTCCGCCAGGTGCCGCTAGCTGCCCGCGACCTGGGCCGCGAGGATCGCGATGTCGTCGCCGACACCCGTGTCGGTGCCGATCAGTCCGAGCAGCGCGTCGATCGCGTCCTGTGGCGAGCGCCGCGGGGCGCCGCGCAGCCGCTCGATCATCTGGGCCACCGACAGCACGCTCTTCGGCGCGTGCGCCTCGGTGAGTCCGTCGGTGTAGAGCGCCAGGGCATCCCCCGGCTTCAGCACCGTGGAGGCCTCTTCGATGTCGGCCTCGGGGAAGATCCCCAGCAGCTTGCCGGAGGCACCGAGCTCGCCGGCGTCGCCGTCGGAGCGGGCGATCAGCGCCGAGGGGTGCCCGGCCAGCGCCACGGTCACCTCGACGTCGCCGGGCCGGAAGCGCATACGGGTCAGGATCGCGGTCGCGAACAGGCCTTCGAAGTCCTGCTCGAGCATCGCCCGGTTGACGCGCGTCAGTACGCGTCCGGGGCGGTCGGTTTCGCGGGCGTAGGCGGCCGTGGTGTGACGCACGAAGCCGGTCAGGGCGGCGGCCTCCGCCCCCTTCCCGCAGACGTCGCCGACGATCAGCCAGCAGCCCTCGCGGTCGGCAATGACGTCGTAGAAGTCTCCGCCGACCTCGCTGCCGGCACCCATCGGACGGAAGTAGCTGGCCAGCTCGAGGCCCGGGATCGTGGGGAGGGCGGCCGGCATCAGGCTGCGCCGCAGGGTGCGGGCCACCTGGGCGCGCTCGGCGTACAGACGGGCGTTGTCGTAGGCCAGCGCGGCCCGCCCGCTGAGGTCCTCCAGCACCGTCAGCAGTCCGCGGTCGAACGGGCGTTCCTGCTGCGGGCGCCAGAAGCTGATCATCCCGTGGACGCGTCCGCGCGCGAGCATCGGGAAGGCGGTCTCGAACGCGTAGCCGGCCCGCTTCATCACGCCCTCGTGCTCGTGCCCATCCACGACCTGGGTGATCGCGGCCGAGCGCGTGCCGGCGTCGTGGAGTCGCGGGCCGCCGGAATCGGGGCCGGCGGGGCGGCCGTCGGGACCCTCCGCCACGGGCGGCTCGTCGAGCAGGCTGGCGACCCCGTCGAGGTGCATGTCGCCGCGCGGAGGATCGGGCTGGGAGGCCTCGATCTCGCGCGCCAGCGCGGGGTCCGCGGCGGCCGCCACGGTCGAGCCGATCGAGCCGGTCGCGTCGAGTGCGTCCACGACGCACACCGGCACCAGCTCGGGGACCGCCATCCGCGAGATCGCCCGCAGCGTCTCGGCGGGATCCAGCGATCGGTCCAGCGAGGCGCTGGCGGTGCTCAGGACCTGCAGGCGACGGCGCTGCTCGCGGATCCTGTTGAGCGCGAAGTGGACCGCCGCGCTGGTCATCAGCGCCATCGCGATCCCGACGGTCGCGACCGCGGCGAACTCGGTCGCGACGTCCGTTTCATAGACGACCGGGGCAAGGAAGGCGACCAGGCTCGCCAGCGCGACCGTGTACAGGCGCCCGCGCGGCTGGAAGGCGGCGGCGTGGCCAAGGGCGAACATGTAGATCAGCGCGAACGGGCTCGAGCTGCCGCTGCTGCCGGCGCACAGGGTCGCGATCAGCACGACCCCCCAGAGGTCGGCCAGGTAGGCGATCGTGAGCGTCCCGCGACCCTGGTGCCAGAGCAGCAGCAGGAGCCCCGACGTGAGCATCGCCAGGACCCCGACGGCGCCGATCGCAAACGGCGCCCGCAGTTCCGGCAGCAGCGCGCCGGTGGCACACAGCAGCCCGCCGACGAAGTACAGGCCACCCGCCACTGCGACCGCCCAGTTGGCTTCGCGATCGGTCGGGTCTACCTCGATTGGCGCCCTGGCGCGCATCTCTTCCCCGTCTCCCCTGTGCTTGCAGCAATCCTCACGTGCCCCATCATTCCAGGTGCCGGGCCCACACCCGCAAGTGGCCGTGGGAGCGGGGCTTTCCCGGCCTACCCGGCGGTCCCGCCCGACCCACCGCCGCTGGTCTGTTCGAGCACCCAGCGCAGGTACGCCTCGTGTCCGCCGCTCACCTGGGTGACGAGGATCTCCGGGACCTCGTAGGGGTGCAGCTCGGCGAGCAGCGACTCCACCTCAGGAACTCGCGGGGCGGCTGTCTTGAGCAGGCCCAGCCACTCCTGCTCGCGCTCCACTCGCCCTTCCCAGCGGTAGCAGCTGTGGATCGGTCCGAGCACCTGCCCGCAGGCGATCAGCCCTCGCTCCAGCAGCTGCTCGATCAGCGCTTCCAGGGCGGAGCGATCGGGGTGTGAGACCTGGATCTGACAGACGCCCTCGCCCACGCCGGCCACGGGCCTCAGCGGCGAGCGGTGACGGCGCGGCCGACAAGCGTGACGGGCTGATGGCCGCGGCCGTCGTCGCCGGCCAGCACGTAGTGGCCCGTGAATGAACCGGCCGCGGTGGGCTTGAAGGTGATCGCCTCGGTGAGCCCCGAGCGGGAGCCGATCGTGAGGCCCTCCGGGACCTGCTTGTCGGCCAGGAACGGTTCGGACGGCGGGATCGCGCGGGTGATCTCCAGGGGCACGTTGCCGGCGTCGAACACGGAGAAGCGCAGCGTGCGGCTCGAGCCCACCTCGACGGTGCCGAAGTTCAGCGTGGGTGGGCGCAGGGACAGCCGCGGGCTGCCCGCGACCGCCTCGCCGCTGAGGGCCACCGTGACGCCGCCCTTGTCGCTGGCGATCCTCACGTGGCCGTGGTAGGAGCCCGGCGCAGAGGGGTTGAAGAAGACCGCGACGGTCAGCGTCTGACGGGGGGCGAGCACGGTCCCGACGGCCGGCGCCCCGCTCACCACGTAGGCCCCGCCGGGCAGATGCACGCCCGTGATCTTCTCCGGGCGCGTCCACGAGTTGCTGATCGTGAAGGCGAGGTACTTGCCGTTGGTGTGGGTGGCGATCTCGCCGAAGTCGAGCGGAGGCGCCGAGCGGATCAACCCCGGTGCACTGCCGTAGCCGGTGAGGGGGACCGTCCTGGAGCCGGCGCTCGTATGGACCTGCAGCAGGCCCACGATCGGGCCGGGGTGGGCGGGCCTGAAGGAGACGCTCACGCCCAGGCTCGCGCCGCCGGCGAGACGGTGCCCGCGGGAAGGCTGTGAGATCGCCAGCACGCCGGTGCCGAGCGGGGACTCGCTGGCGGGGATCTTCGTCGGGCCCGCCGTCAGGCCGTGCTTGACGGTCACGTGGCTGAGCGCCTCCTGCGCCGTCAGCGGTTCCACCCCGGTGGCGGTGATCGGCGCCGTCAGCCGCAGCGAGCGGGTGGCGGCGAGCGTCAGCCGCACGGTGCGGGCGTGACCCACGGCGACGTTCCCGAGTTCCACCGGTGCGGCCTGCAGGGGGCCATGGGAGGAGCTGCCGAAGGCCTCCAGGTCGCCGCTGCGGTTACCGACGTAGACGCGACCTTCGGAGGCTGTCGGGACAGAGAACTTCGACGCGGTGCCGATCGACCCCGACCACAGCAGCGGCAGGGTTCCCCCTTCGGGGATCGCGCCATAGGCACGCAGCTGGGAGCGTTTGCCGTTTTCACCCTCGTAGATCCCCCACACGACCGCGCTGCCGGCCGTGGTGCCGTCGCTGGTGACGATCGGCGAGCCGGAGGCGTAGCCGAACGATTCGGCGCTCTGGCCTTCGGGGACGAGCTGGGGTTCACCGTGCGGCCCGACGGTCGAGCCATAGGCCGCGAGGCTGCCGCCGCCGGCGCTCTCGAGGATGTACACCCATCCGCCCTGGCCGCCGTAGGCCGCGGGGTGTCCCCACACGCCGTCGAAGGGACCGAGCTGCTGCAGCACCGCGTCGGATTCTTCGGGGCCCTGCAGATAGCCGCCCATGTTGTCCGCGTTGAGCAGGAACACGCGCCCGTCCTTGCCGACCTGGATCACGAGATGGGGAACGCTCGGCGTGCCGAAGAATTCGGTCGGCAGGGCCATCGGCCCGCCCGAGCCGAAGTCCTCGTCGTTCTGGTCCAGCGTGGGGGCATCGGAGGGCGCGAAGAACTGCGAGGGGGCGATCTGCCCGTGGGCACCGACGGTCAGGCCGACGACCGACTCCGACAGCGTCTGGGGAGGAACGTTTGAGGCGGCACGCGTGGGCGAGACGCCGTTGCCGGTCGCCAGGATGATCCGCCCGGGGATGTCGGAGACGAGTCCGCCGCCGCTCTGCCACACGCCGGCCATCGAGCCTTCGTCGGCGGCCGGGCCGCTCTCGTCGCTCCACATCGTGGTCATTTCACCGTTGCTCGCGTTGAAGCCGGCGACGATCCCGCGGTAGGGGTTGATGTCACAGTCGGAGGCGAAGGCGACGTACACCACCCCTTCCAGCAGCAGCAGCCCCGGGCGTTGCTCCTGGAAGGCTTCGTTGAAGGGGATTTCGGGCGTGTTGTACGGCGTCCCCTGGATCTGCACCGGGAAGCCGGGGCGCTCTTCGCCGGTGCTCGCGTTGAGCGCCTGCAGGAACCAGTGGGCGTTCGCCAACTTGCCGCCCTTGCGGCCGGTGACCAGGCGGGTGGTCATGTACAGCGTCCCGGTTTCGGGGTCGATCACGGGCGTCGAGGTCGAGCCGAGGTTCGGCTTCAGGTCGGTGCAGCCGATGGTCGAGGATTTGAAGGCGGTGCCGAAGGAGCGCTGCCAGCGGATCGCCCCGGTGGCGGCGTCGAGCCCGTATGCCCGCGCCTTCTCGGTGGTCGCCACCACGGTGCCTTCGTAGACCAGCGGCTGGGCGTAGATCGAGCCGCTGAGCTTGGTCGAGAAGAGCCGCTGGAAGCCGGCGGAGCGCAGCGCCGAGGGACCGAGCCCGGGCTCGTTGGAATCCCAGCCGTCGCGCAGGTTGTTGTAGGCGGCGGTGGTGACGTTGCCGCCCGCCACAACGGTCGCCGGAGCGCCCGTGGCGCCGAGCGCGATGCACCCGACGATGGTCGCGATCAGAACCCTGCGCTTACCCCACCCCGCGAACATCTCAGTCCCCGCTCCCTCCTCAGCACCCCGGCTCAGGGGCCTGTTGGCAGCCCGGCCACGGCCTCGGGTGGCCGATGGTAGCGTCTCGGCGCCGTAGCGTCTCGGCGCCGATCCGGGAGCGAGGACCGATCCAGCCGCCAGCCACCGCATACCCCAGGGCCGAGGACACCTGATGGCCTCGGTCCCGCCCCCCTCCGCCCAGGGCGCCGGCGCCAGCGCGCGCCTGCTGATGTCCTGTCCCGACGGCCCCGGCATCGTGGCCGCGGTGTCCGGTTTCCTGTTCGGGCGCGGGGCCAACATCATCGCCAGCAATCAGTTCTCCACGCACCCCGAGCGGGGCAGCTTCTTCATGCGCACGGTGTTCTTCCTGCCGGAGCTGGAGCGCGGTCGGGAGGAGTTCGAGGCCGCCTTCGGCGCGCTCGCCAAACGCTTCTCGATGAGCTGGCGCATCTCCTACCCCCACCGCCGCCGGCGCGTTGCCCTGATGGCCTCCAAGGCCGACCACTGCCTGCTCGACGTGTTGTGGCGCAACCGCCGGGGCGAGCTCGACATGGAGACCGTGTGCGTGATCTCAAACCACGAGCAGCTGCGCGACGAGGTGGAGGCGCTGGGTGTGCCCTACCTGTACGTGCCGGTCACTCCCGAGACCAGGCGCGAGGCCGAGCAGCGCGCGCTGGAGGTGCTGGCCGGCGAGGTGGATCTGGTGGTGCTCGCCCGCTACATGCAGATCCTCTCGCCGGAGTTCCTCGCCCAGGTGGGCTGCCCGGTGGTCAACATCCACCACTCCTTCCTGCCGGCGTTCGCCGGGGCCCAGCCCTACCTGCACGCGTATGAGCGCGGCGTGAAGCTGATCGGGGCCACGGCCCACTTCGTCAGCGAGCAGCTCGACGAAGGCCCGATCATCGAGCAGGACGTGCAGCGGGTGGGTCACGACTACACCGTCGAAGACCTCGAGCGGGTCGGCCGGGACCTCGAGCGGGTGGTGCTGGCGCGCGCCCTGCGCAGCGTGCTCGACGACCGCGTGCTGGTCCACGAAGGCCGCACGATCGTCTTCTGAGCCAGGAGCGTAAGCTCACGGCACAGCGGCGAGGGAGACGAAATGGCGCGGTTCAGGGACAAGCTCGAGTACGGCGCGGCGAAATTGATGTCGGCGCTCCCGGCGCCCCTGCAGGTGGCGCTCTCCGGATCGCCGCCGATCGAGCGCGACGGGCAGCGCCTGGCGCCCGAGCAGCAGCTCTCGCTGGCGGTCCTCAACCGGCTGGCGGCAGCCGTCACCGAGGTGCCGGACCCGGAGCGCTCGCGGGTCGAACGCCGGCGCATGGCGGCGGTCTTCGGCGGGCCCCCGCAGCCGGTCGGCGCGGTCGGAGACCTCCTCATCGGAGCCCTCCCGGCACGTCACTACACGCCCCCCGGGGCGCGTGAGCCCGCCCCCCTGCTGGTCTACTTCCACGGTGGCGGGTTCGTGTTCGGAGATCTCGAGACGCACGACTCCCTGTGCCGGATGCTGTGCCGATCGGCGGCCGCCCACGTGCTGGCCGTCGACTACCGGCTGGCCCCCGAGAACCCCTTCCCGGCGGCCGTCGATGACGCGCGGGCGGCGCTCGCGTGGGCGCACGAGAACGCCGAGCGCCTCGGCGCCGACCCCGCGCGGGTGGGCGTCGGCGGCGACAGCGCGGGCGGCAACCTGGCGGCGGTGGTCTCGCAGCTGAGCGCGCACGACGGCGGGCCGGCGCCGGCGCTGCAGGTGCTGATCTACCCCGCCACCGACATGAGCGCCCGGCGGCGCTCGCGCGAGCTGTTCGCGGAGGGCTTCTTCCTGAGCGACACCGAGATGGGGTGGTTCGAGCGCAGCTACCTCGGCCCCGCCTACGGGACCGACGCGGTGCTCGACCCGCGCGTGTCGCCGATCCTGGCCGAGGACCTCTCGGGGCTCGCGCCGGCGATCGTGGTGACGGCCGGGTTCGACCCGCTGCGGGACGAGGGCGAGGACTACGCCCATGCCCTGCGGGCGGCCGGGACCCCCGCGGTGCTGCGCCGCTACGAGGGCTACATCCACGGCTTCGTGTCGGCCGCGGGCATCAGCCGCAACCTGCGCGAGGCCGTGATCGAGATCGGCGCGATGGCCGGCGGCGCGTTCGCCCTCGCCGGCACTCCGGCGCCGCTCGAGAGCCTGACCTAGGCGCTCGAGACCCGCTTCACCTCCGGGCGCAGGCGCATCGTGCGGCGCATGCGTTCGGGCAGGTACCAGTTCCAGCGTCCCAGCAGCTTCATCAGCGCCGGCACGAGCAGCGCCCGCACGATCGTGGCGTCGAGGAAGATCGCGATCGCCAGGCCGAAGCCGAACTCCTGCAGGCCCACGAAGGTCCCGCTCATCAGCCCCGAGAAGGCGGCGATCATGATCACGGCGGCGGCCGTGATGATGCGTCCGGTGCGCTCCAGCCCGTAGGCGACGGCGCGCTCGTTGTCGTGGAAGCGGTCCCACTCCTCGCGCATGCGGGTCAGCAGGAAGATCTCGTAGTCCATCGAGAGTCCGAACAGCATCGCGAACAGGAAGATCGGGATCCAGGCTTCGATCTGGGGCGAGCGGTGGAAGCCGACGACTTCACCCCACCCGTGCTGAAAGACCAGCACCAGGGCGCCGTAGGAGGCGGTGATCGAGAGCAGGTTCATCAGCACCGCCTTGATCGGCAGGACCACCGAGCGGAAGGCGCGCAGGAGCACGATGTAGGTGATCACGAGCACCGCCAGCAGCAGCCACGGGAAGGCCCCGTAGGCCTTGTTGACGAAGTCCAGCCCGAACGCGGGAGCGCCGGTGAGGTAGACGCGGTCGCCGGCCGGGAAGCCCGCTCGCGGGATGTAGGTGCCACGGATCTTCCGTACCAGCTCGACCGCCGTTTCGGTGCCCGCGTCGGTGTGTCCGGCGGCCCGGATCTGCAGCACTCCGCCGCTGGGGTCGATCAGGTTGGCGCGCCTGGCGGCCGCGTAGGAGAGGCCGGCGGGAGCCTCGATGGTGGAGGCCTCGATACGAGGATCGGCCCGCAACTGTGCCAGCAGCCGCTCCTCGGCGGCGACGGTTTCCGGCGAGGAGGCCCGTCCCGGGCGGCCGGTGTCGACGACCACCTGATGGGGTGCGAGCGGCCCCGGGCCGATCCGCGACTCGAGCAGCAGCAGGCCGCTGGCGGCCTCCGTCCCCGGCGGCGTGTTGCGGTTGTCGCCGCTGGTCACGTGCAGCCCGAAGGCGGGGATCGCGAGCGTGAGCATGACCGTCGCGGTCACGACCACCACGGCGACCGGCCGGCGCATGATGAAGCGGGCAAGCCTCGACCACGGCCCCGCCTCGCCGCTCGTGCGCCGCTCGAGTATCCGCCGGGGGATCACACGCCAGCGGTTGATCCCGTTCCCCAGCACCGACAACAGGGCCGGCAGCAGGGTGATCGAGGCGGCCATCGAGACGAGCGGGATCAACACGCCGCCGGCCCCCATCGAGCGCATGAACGGCAACGGCATCGCCAGCAGTGCGGCCAGCCCGATCGCGACCGTCATGCCCGAGAACAGCGTCGCCCGGCCGGCCGTGGACATGGTCGTCTCGAGCGCGTCCTGGACCTGCTCGCCGCTGCTCAGCTCCTCGCGGAAGCGGAACACGACCAGCATCGAGTAGTCGATCGCGATCCCGAGCCCGATCAGGGTGACGATGTTGGTGACGTACTGGGCGGTGCTGCCGAAGTGCGCGATCACCCACACCAGCCCGAGCGTCGTGGGCAGGGTCGCGAGCACGAAGATCAGCGGCACGATCACCGCACCGAGGGTGCCGAACATGAACAGCAGCACGGCGATCGCGATCGGGACGGCGATCATCTCGCCCTTGCTGAGGTCTTTGCTGTAGATCGGCTGCTCGTCGTGGGCGAGCGCCGGGAAACCCGTCAGGTAGGTCTTGACCCCGGGGACGGCGCCGATCGCTCCTCGCATGACCGTGGTGTGGTTCTTGGCGTCGGCCGCCTGCAGCGGGGTCTGGATCTGCACGTAGTAGACCCCCGGGCCGGCCGGGCGCACGGGCAGCGCCTTGCCGTCGGGGAGCTTGCTGGCGGCGCGTTCCGCGGCCTGCTCGACGACCGCCGGGCGCAACGTGGGACCGGTCGAGCGGGCGACCAGCGTGAAGGACCCGTCGCCGCGCTCGTTGAAGCGTGACTTGAGGATGCTGAGCCCCTTTTCGGCCTCCGAGCCGGGCACGCTGAAGCGATTGGTCAGCAGCTTGCCGAGGTTCGACGCGGCGTATCCGCCGAGCACGAACAGCACCAGCCAACACGCGAGAACGGCTTTGCGGTGCGCGGCAACGCGCCGCGTCCAGCCCACCATGGGCCCGATTCTAGAAATGCTCGCCCGAGAGGAGTGTGGGGCTCGTCACAGACGCAGACCCCGTCCCGCGGGACGGTTCGCTCGACCCAGGCCGGACCCTAAATCTCGGTCGACGGCCGGCCCGCAATCGGAGCCGGGAGACCGGGCGAGGACCAGGCCCCCGGAGCGCCGGCTTGGCGCCCCGGGGGCCTGGGTCGCAGGTTTCCTAGAAGACCACTTGGAAGGTGGTGCTTTCGTTGAGCAGCACCTGCGCGTCACCGCTGAAGGTGCTGTTCGAGACCGTGAACTGGCCCGGTTTGTCGCCGGCCGCTTTGTCGGATTCGACCTTGATCGCGGCCTGGCTCATTTCGTCGACCGCGAGGCCGTTGGCGCTCGACTCCGAGGCGAGCGTCTGCTGTTCGTACTGGAACAGGTCGATGCCGATGTTGCCGGTGCCGTTGATCTTGTCGGAGACCAGCGAGGCATCGCCCTGGTCGAGCAGGACGCCCTCGTAGCGGTTGTTCGAGAAGGTGTCTTTCTTGAGCTGCACCTCCGGCGAACTCGGCTGTGTTGCGCTGCCCGAGACGTAGTACGCACCGCCGTCGTTTTCGTTGATCTTGGAGCTCGTGACGCTCGAACCGGGTGCCGCCGCGTAGAAGAGCACGCCCGTGCCCTGGGATTCGGAGAACGCGTCGGAGCCGCAGTTCACGTTGTCGCACTCGTTGCCGGAGATCGTCGACCCCTTGATCTTGGCGCTCGCGCCGTTGCTCACCTGGATGCCGTTCTGGGCGGTTTCCGGCGTCGGTCCGGCGCCGGTTACGGTCGTCGTCTTGATGTTCGCGGACGAACCCGTCCCGTCGATCGTCATGCCGTTCTTCTGGTAGTTGGTGACCGTCACGCCCTTGAGGTTCGCGTGACCCACCTCCACCGGTGTCGTCCACGCCATCCCGACCTGGATGCCGACGCCACCCTGGCAGCCGTTGATCGGGAACGCGCCGGCGCCGTTGACCGTCATGTTGGTCGCCTTCAGGGTGGCTCCGCCGGCCACGAGGATGCCGTACAGCGAATCGTCACATGTCGACCCCGGCCACTTGGCTTCGAGCGTCAGGCCGGTGATGCTGACGGTGCCCGAGGTGCAGATCGAGATCCCGTCCTGATCCGGCTGGAATTCTTCGGTCCCTTTGGCTTCGTCACAGGCTGTTTTCGAGTTCGCGGGCGAAGCCGGGAGCACGACCTTGGCCGACCCGGCGGTACCGGCGACCGTGAGCTTGACCGGGCTTGTGATCGTGAGCTGTTCGGTGTAGGTACCGGGACAGACGTTGATCGATTTGGCGGCGGAGGTGATCGCCGCCTGGACGCTGTTGAAGTTCGGCTGCACGCAGCTCTTCCCGCCGGCGACGACCGGCGACGAGGACACGTATACCGCCGAGGCGCTTGCTACCGCCGGGATCGCGAGTGCGCAGACGGCCACAACGACCGCTACCCCCGCGCTCAAAGATGGTTTGGACATTCCACACTTCCTCCGTATTGGGTGGTTGATGACCTGGAGCGCCGTGCTGCCGGATCCACGGCCATGACTTGCCCGGTGCTCGTGCACCGCGCCTCCCGAACACCCGCGCCCGCTGCGCGGCCGTGGACAGGCGCCCGCGCAGGCACACCTCCGGGACCTCCGATTGCGCTTCACGCCACTTCCGTGCTAGCGAGCCCCCTTGTCGCATGACTCGGCTTGAGCTGAGCAACATCTCCGGTTGCTCCGTGGCGGCATACTAGAGGTGGCGGGAGGGCACCGCAAGGCAGGATTTCCGGCGCGGGCCATAAGTCGCGCTTATGACGCCCCTCACGCGGTGAACGGGGCTGTGACGGCCCGAGCGCTGCCTCCGCCCCAACGATTCGGCCCGGGCCGCCGATGCCGATGCCGATGCCGATGCACCAAAGGGACTACACGCGTGTCGGCCTGTTCGTCCAACTTGCGGTTCGGCCGTTAAGTCGCACCTGCGCCGTGACGAAACGCCGTGCATAAAGAGAAACTGAAGGGGCAAACCCGGCGCGAGCCGGCGACGCAAAGCTAGAGGTCTCCCCGAGATAGCTCGGCTGCACCGACAGGAAGGCGTCGATGTTTTCACTATCTCAGCCAGTCAGGAGGGCACGCCGGTCGGCTCGCGCGCCCGTTCTCACCGGTCTCGCGCTCGCCTGTACGTGGGCCGTGCTCCCGGTCTCCGGGGCGCAGGCCGCAAGCACTGAAAAAGCGTGCCCGGAAACAACGCTCGTGCAGCCCTTCACCGCGTTCGGCGACAGCGGCTACTACTCGCTCGTCCCGGGCGGCAGCTTCGAGGTCGGAGAACCCCGCTGGGTGACGGCGGGACCCGCGATCGTGGCGCTCGGCAGCGAGCCCTACGACGTGACCGGCACGCCGGGATGGTTCTCGATGGCGCTGGCCCCGGGCGGAAGCACGGTGTCGCCGTACATGTGCGTGGAACCGAACGACCGCACCTTCAGGTTCTTCCTGCGGGCGGGCACCCCGTCGGCGACGGTCTCCGTGAGCCTCATCTACAAAGGCCCTCTCGGTCTACCGGTTGTGGTGGCCTCCAAGAGCATCACGGTCGGCGCCGGCTGGGAACTCTCCTCGACGCTGCACACGGGCGCCGCAATCGTGTCGACCATCTCTGGCGGCTCGGCGCAGCTGGCACTCGGGTTCGCCTCGACGAAGGGCATCGTCCGCATCGACGACGTCTATCTCGACCCACGGATGCGGCGATGAACCAGGGCGGACACCCAGACAGCCGGGACAGGAAGGTGGTCCGTCACTGCCAGTGCAGGTCCTCGCGTTCCGCGGCCTCGGTACGGCGTTCGGCCTGGCTCTGCATCCTCTCTGCTCGCGGTCGGGCTGCAAGCAGAGGGGCCTGCGGACAGCGGGGCCCGGTTCTCAGGTGAAGACCGAGGCTCGCTGGCGCCGCCCGGTCCTCATGCTCGGAGCCGGGTAGCGTTCGGCCGGGTAGCGTTCGGTACATGCCATCGCGACCCGGCCCGGTGCGCGCCGCGACCGCCGCCGACATGCCCGCGGCCGGTCGCCTGCTGCACGCTTTCAACGTCGAGTTCTCCGAGCCCACGCCGCCACCCGAGACCCTCGCCGAGCGCCTCCGGGAGCTCGTCGGCGCAGGTGACACGGTCGTCCTGGTGGCCGGCGAGGAACCCGTCGGGATCGCGGTGCTGCGGCTGCGGGACGCGATCTGGAGCCACGGGCGCGAATGCCACCTCGCCGAGCTGTACGTGGTCCCCGCGGAGCGCGGGCGGGGAATCGGCCGGGCCGTGATGGCGACGGCGATCGACGAGGCACGCCGGCGGGGAGCCGAAACGATGGACATCGGCGTGGACGAGCCCGATCACGCGGCTCGCGGGCTGTACGAGAGCATGGGTTTCACCAATCGCGCCGGTGGCCCCGCGGGGTCACTCATGTTCGTGTACGAGCGCGAGCTGTGACCGGACACGATTGGGCACAGATGTGAACGTATGACCAAAAGTGGCCGCCTCCGCGTTCACGGCTGGTTCACACGATTGTTCCCGTTTTGTCACAGGACACACGCTGCTTGCGTGGAAATCTCGCCTTGTCATGAGCACCACCAAGGCCGTGCTCGGGAGGGATGAACAGCGAAGCCGGGCGGATCTTCACTGTCACTCGAGCGCTTCCGAGGAGTCCCGGCTCGGGGTACAGCGGGCCGTCGGTCTGCCGGAGTGTGCCACTCCGCCCGAGGAGGTCTACGAGCTGGCCAAGCGCCGCGGCATGGACTTCGTCACGATCACCGACCACGACACGATCGGCGGCGTGCTCCAGATCGCAGGCCGACCCGACGTGTTCGTCTCGGAGGAGCTGACGGCGTACTTCCGCGACGAGCCGCAGGCGGTTCACGTGCTGTGCTTCGGAATCGACGGGGAGGTTCACGAATGGCTTCAGGCACACAGCTCCGACGTCGAACTGTGTGCGGAATACCTGTACGAGCTGCGGATAGCGTGCGCGCTGGCGCACCCCTATTACACGGTGGCGGCACCTCTTCTCCCCCGCCACCGTCGCCGCCTGGCGGAGCTCTTCCCCGTATGGGAGGTGCGAAACGGGGCGCGAGCGCCGCAGCTCAACCAGCCCGCCGCCACCTACATCGCCACGTGCGAGGGCATCGGCATCGGCGGCAGCGACGATCACGCCGGGGTCGACATCGGGCGGACCTTCACAGAGGCGCCCCGGGCGGGGAGCCCGGACGAGTTTCTCGAACACCTCCGCGAGGGCAGCGTGACGGCACGCGGGGCGCAGGGCAGCGCCGCCAAGTGGGCCCACGCTGCGATCGCACTGGCGGTGCGCTCGCTGGGCTTCTCCGAGACGGGCGGCGGCGGCCGGGTGGAGCCGGCGCGGATCATGCGGATGGTGGGGCGGCTGCTGCGCCAGGCCGATGTCCGCCAGGGCCCGATCGGCAGCGACCTCAGGCCCGAGGACGCCCGCTGCCTGCTGGACGCGTGGCGCGGCGCGGTCGGCCTGCAGGAGCTCGACGAGACGGGCCTGCTGGAGCTGATGCAGGAGGAGGGGTTCAGCCACGCCGCCCTCTTCCGCCGGGCCTCTCGAGCCCACGAGCGCACCCTGCGCGTGGCGATCGGCAAGCTCGTGGCGACCGTGGCCGAGGGGCAACCCGAGGACGGCCCTGCCCAGGCCGTCGGCGCCGTTCAAAGCGTGTTCGAATCGTGCATCGCGGTGATCCCGTACGCGCCGGCGGCGGCCTTCCTCGCGGCCGAGCAGACCAAGCTCTCGGATATCGCATCGCCCCCCGCCGCAGCGGGCGCCCGGCGTGAGCGCGACGGCGGTGACGGGGCCCGGGTTGCGCTGCTCGCCGACGGCATCGGCTCCACCCACGGGGTGACGCGGACGATCGAGGAGATACGGCAGCGGGGCGTACCCGGCTTCGAGATCGAGGTCGTGGGAACCGACCCGGAGGTGGACCGCCGCCTGCCGGCGGTGGCCGAGATCGAGGTCCCCTTCTATGCCGGGCTGGGAATCGGCGTTCCGAGCCTGGCCGCCGCCGTGCAGGCGCTCGCGGACGGGAACTTTCAGGCGATCCACGTCTGCACCCCGGGACCGGTGGGGATCGTCGGGGCGCTCGTGGCGCGGGCGATGGGACTGCCGCTGATCGGCAGCTACCACACCGAGTTGACCACCTACGCCCAGATACGAGCCCGCAGCGAGTCGATCGCCTCGGCGGTGCAGATCGCTGTGGGCGCCTTCTACGGCGCCTGTGACGTGGTCCTCTCCCCCAGCGCGGCCGCCGATGGAGCGCTGGCCGCTCTCGGTCTGCCGGCCGAGCGTGTGATGCGCTGGGACCGGGGTGTTGACGGGCGGCGCTTCACACCCGTGCGCCGCCCCCTCAGCCCGGGCGGGCCGCCGGCACCCGACGCCCCACTGACGGTCCTCTACGCGGGGCGGATCACCCACGAGAAGGGCGTCGACCTGCTCGCGGACGCCTTCCTACTGGCCCGCGAACGGTGCCCCGGCCTGCGTCTGGTCGTGGCCGGCGACGGCCCGGAGCGCGAGCACCTGGCCGAGCGGCTGGGAGACCGTGCCACGTTCCTCGGTTGGCTGGAGGGCGGTCAGCTGCCGGCCGCGTACGCGAGCGCGGACATCTTCGTGTTCCCGAGCGCGACGGATACCTTCGGTCAGGTCGTGCTCGAGGCCCAGGCGAGCGGCGTGCCGGTGCTGGCGGTGGATGCGGGGGGTCCTCGTTCGCTGATCGAGCACCGCGTGAGCGGCCTGCTGTGCCCGCCCGAGCCGCGGGCCATGGGCGAGGCGCTGCTCGAGCTGGCAGGCTCGCCCCTGCTGCGCGAGCGGATCGCCACAGCCGGGGCCACGGCGGCGCGCAAACGGACCTGGGAGGCCGCACTGGAGCGTCTCGCCGACGGCTACCGGGCGGCGCTGGAACCAGCCGCGATGCACCACCGCTCGCGGGCGGCCTGACCCTCGCTTCTAGCTCGCCGTGTTTCGCGAGACGGCCGCGCGTACGAGCGCCTTGAAGGCCTTCTCGTCGAGCTTCTCCCCTTCGCGGACGTCGATCGCGCGCCGGGTGCTGCCCTCGAGGCTGGAATTGAACAGGCCGGCGGGATCATCCAGAGAAGCGCCCTTGGCGAAGGTCATCTTGACGACGCTCTTGTACGTCTCGCCGGTGCAGATGATCCCGTTGTGGGACCACACCGGCACCCCTCTCCATTTCCAGTCCTCGACCACCTCGGGGTCGGCCTGTTTGATGAGCGCTCGCACGCGAGCGAGTGTCTCGCCGCGCCAGTCCCCGAGCTCGCGGATCCTCGCGTCGATCAGCTCGGAGGGGGAGTCGGCGGGCGTCGGCCTGTTCGCGCTCTTCTGCTTCTCGCTCATGCTCCGTCCTTCACCTGTTCGCTCGTGTTGGGCCAGCCTACGTGGGTCCGTGTCGGCCCGGGTCGCCATGATCGCATCGGCGGCACGCCGGCGGGCGGCCGCGCGGCGGCGCGGGCGGCCGAGGGCTAGTCTGAGAGGTTCCCCCGCCCAGCGACCACAGGGAGTCCGTGATGGCGCAGCAGGCCAAAGGACCTGAAGTACCCGAGACCCACCCGGCCAGTCGTTCCTACCGCCTCTTCACGGGGATGTTCGTGTTCGGCCCGCCCGCCCTGCTGGTGGCGACCTTCCGCAAGCGCTGGCTGCTCGCCAGCCCGACCAACCGGCGCATCTTCGGTGTCTTCTACGTCCTCAGCGGGTTCGGCATCACGGCCGGCTATCACCGGCTGTTCACCCACCGCAGCTTCAAGACCTATCCGCTGATCCGGGGCATCTTCGCGGTGCTCGGCTCGACGGCGATCCAGGGATCGGTTCCCGACTGGGTCGCCGACCACCGCAAGCACCATGCCTACGCCGACGAAGAGGGCGATCCGCACAGCCCCCACGCGGGCCACGACGGAGGCCCGCTGCGGGGGTTCGTGCACGCTCACTTCGGCTGGCTGTTCGCCGACGAGAAGGCCTCGCGCCAGCGCTACGTGCCGGACCTACTGGAAGATCGGACGGTGATGGCGGTTCACAGGCGCTTCGGGCTGATCGTGATCCTGAGCTACTTCGTGGCCCCGTTCATGGCCGGTCTGATCGCCACCAGAAAGCTGCGGGGCGGGATCGGGGGGTTCCTGTGGGGCGGCGCGATGCGGGTGTTCTTCGTGCACCACGCCACCTGGGCGGTGAACTCGGTGTGTCACCTGTGGGGCACGCGGCCGTTCAAGACCCGCGATGAGAGCCGCAACAACCCGATCGTGGCGGTGATCGGGTTGGGTGAGGGCAACCACCACAACCACCACGCCTTCCCGAGGTCCGCGAAGCACGGCCTGCAGCCGTGGGAGCTGGATCCGACCTGGTGGCTGATCTGGACGATGGAGAAGGCGGGCCTGGCGTGGGACGTCCAGCGTGTCACCCCGGAGGCGATGGAACGCAAGCGGGTGGTGGTCTCGCCGGAAGAGGACGCGGTCAGCGAGCCCGTCCCGGCGCCGGTGGCCTGAAAGGGCCTCCCGGAACCTCCCGAGGCACGTCAGCTAGATCTCGACGTCAAAGCCGACATCGGCTTCGCTTGCCGGCGTGCCGCCGTTCACGGCCCAGTCATGCATCGGCGGCTCGTGCAGCACGATCAGGACGTCCTCGGCCGGCACGCCTGCGGCAACCAGGCTGCGAACCACGGCGTCATACAGGCGGCGCTTGGTCTCCACCGACCTGCCGGCGA
Source organism: uncultured Solirubrobacteraceae bacterium (assembly GCA_963846255.1). Classification (GTDB taxonomy): domain Bacteria; phylum Actinomycetota; class Thermoleophilia; order Solirubrobacterales; family Solirubrobacteraceae; genus Palsa-744. The sequence continues at coordinate 517,802 of CAWJVE010000002.1, read as the reverse complement.
ACATTGTGATCTCGACGAGGGCGAAGCGATCGGAGTGACGATCGGGGTAGGGCAGTGTGAAGCACCCGGCCGGATACTCGGCAAGGCGCACCAGCGGGTCCTCGAGCGGAGCGCGTAGGGCTTCGCTGAGAGCACGGCGGACGCCCTCCACCATCGCGCGCTTCTCCCCGGCGGTGCGGCCCTCGAGGATGTCGATGCGGGCGAGCGCCATCAGGGCAGGCTAGCGAGCGCGGCGAGGGACACTTCGGGAGGTGGCGGCACTCCGCCCAGTCACTCTTGCGTGCACGATCAACGCGAGCATGAGGAACCGCTGTGAAAACGGCGGCACCTCGCCCTCGGTCAACGCCGGCGATCTGATCGAGGTGAAGGTCGCCGGTTCATCCAGGCCGTTGACCACCTGCAAGGCGATCGAGGCCACGTTCCGCTACTGACGGTTGGTTTGTAACGGTGACAGACAGCCCCACATAGACGGGACTGGTCCTTTCGGGCCATGCCGTCGCGGTTCACGGGAATTCGAAGTGTAAATCGGCCCCGCGGCGAGTATGCTCGGCTCCACCAAACGGGGGATGACAGTGATTTCGGGGATGCGACACCGTCCGACCGGACGCGAGCGACATGGGGAGTCGCCTGGAGGCGAGCAGCGCTCGGCGCGTCTTGGCGAGTTGAATCGCGGGCGTGTCCGGCCTCGGCCGTATCAGGCGGCGATCGTGGCGTGCCTGGCGTTGTTCGTGCCTGTCGGCGGAGCTGCTTTTGCCGCTACCGGAACGGGCGCCGGTGAAGGCGAAATCCACGGATGCGTGAGCGAAGGCGGCCACCTGACGATCGTCAAGGCGAGCCAGAAATGCGGGAAGCACCAGACGCGTATCACCTGGAGCGTACGCGGGCCTCAGGGGTCTGCCGGACCGCAGGGTGCCGCCGGAGCGCAGGGCTCGCAGGGAGCCGTGGGGGCGCAGGGCTCCCAGGGAGCTACGGGTGACCGGGGCGCGGCCGGGTCCGTCGGCCCGCAAGGCGTGCAGGGCCAGACGGGTCCTCCGGGCGGACCCACCGGCCCTCAGGGTGTGCAGGGTGCGACCGGCCCCCAGGGCCCAGAGGGGCCCACCGGCACTCAGGGTGTCCAAGGCACGACCGGGCCCCAGGGCACACAGGGTCCCGCCGGCCCGGCGGGGGTGCAGGGGGCTACCGGCCCGCAGGGAGCGGCGGGACCGACGGGCGCCAAAGGACCGACGGGAGAACGCGGAGCAACCGGTGAACGCGGCGCGCAGGGCTCCACCGGCGCGCAGGGGCTGCAAGGGGCCACTGGTGCCAAAGGCGTCACCGGCACGCAGGGCGTTCCGGGCCCAACCGGACCCGAAGGACCGCCGGGCGAAGAACACGAAGAATATGAAGTCGAAGTCAACCCCGGTGAAGAACGGGCCGCGATCGTGGAACGCGAAGGGTTCGACGTCCTCGGCGCCTGTGAAGTCAATGCGGCCGGGTTCAAAGAAATGGTGGGGTTGCAAGGCTTCTCGAGCCCGGGCCTGTACTGGACACGTGAATCAGCTGGGGTCGTGAAGGACAAAGAAGGCTTCGAGCTGGACAAGAAAGAAGTGAACGCCGACCTGTTCGGTCGCGAAACCAACGGCGGGATGGTTCACATCGAAGTGGTCGGTATCCGTCACCCGGGCAGCGACTGCATCTTCGGCGTGGTTATTTCGCCGTAGGACGTCGCCCCGCTCCGCCGCCGCGAACGGCCAGGCGGAGCACCGTTGTGCCCCGCCGGCGCAAGGGTGAAGGTGCCCTTGGCCGTCAGCTTGGGCTTGCCGCCGTGCTCGAGCGCGGCGTTGCCCTTGGAGTTCAGCTTGACGATGATCGGCAGCTTGCCGGCCGTTGTGGTGGTCGCAGTCCCGACGGCCAGCAGCACCGGCTTGGCCTTGCTTCGGGTTGGTCGGGACCGTGTGCGGAGCCCGCCCGCGGCTCGGCGGACCGAACCTGGGAGCAGCGCCCGGCGGCCAGCCATACCATCATGCCCGTGACCGTCCAGCGGATGGACCACGTCGGCATCGTGGTCGACGACCTCGATGCTGCGACCGGGTTCTTTACCGAGCTCGGACTCCGACTGCAGGGCGAGGGAGCGGTGGAGGGCGCCTGGGTGGACCGCGTCGTGGGGCTCGAGGGCGTGGAGGCGGACCTCGCGATGATGGAGACCCCGGACGGCCACGCGCGCGTCGAGCTGGTGAAGTTTCGCCGGCCGCAGAGTCAGAGTGGCGATCCTCGGGCGCCGGCGAACGTTCCCGGCATCCGCCACCTCTCCTTCCAGGTGGAGGACGTCGACGGCGTAGTCACGCGACTGGAAGCTCGCGGCGCCGAGCTCGTCGGCCAGGTGGAGCGCTACAAGGACATCTATCGCCTCTGTTACATCCGAGGCCCCGCCGGGATCATCGTCGAGCTGGCGGAAAGACTCGGCCTGGGCGACACCGATGTCGTTTAAGCGGGGCCACCTGCGCTACTTCGTGACGGTCGCCGACGAGGGCCAGATCACTCGCGCCGCGAAGAAGGTCCATATCGCACAGCCCGCACTGTCGCAGGCGATATCGCAGCTCGAGTCCGAACTCGGCGTCGAGCTGCTCAAACGCCACGCCCGCGGCGTCACCCTGACACCTGCCGGCGAGGAGTTCTTGGCGAAGGCGCGGATCGCGCTGGCCGCGGACGACGACGCGGCCCAGACCGCTCGATGGCTTGCGCGGGCGGACCGGGGCGCGATGGACGTCGGGTTCATCGGGCCGCCGCCGACTCTCAACGCTCCGGAGCTGTTTGCGGCCTTCGAGGAGTCCAACCCGGATGCCGAGGTCTCCTTCCGCGACCTCCCATTCCCGCGCGGCTCGACTCTCTCCTGGCTTGAGGGGGTCGACGTGGCCTTCTGCCATCTACCGGCGGCCGACCGGGACGTGGACATACAAGCGGTACGGCTCGAGCCCCGCGTGATCGTGGCGCATAAAAGTCATCGACTCGCCGGGCGAACGGAGCTTACGGTTGCGGAGGTGCTCGACGAGACCTTCCTCAGCTACCACCACGATGTCCAGCCGACGTGGGCCGGCTTTCACAGCCTCGATGACCATCGTGGTGGGCCGCCCCGAGGTAAAACCGTCGAGCGCGCCGCGAACACAATGCAGATGGGCGGGATAATGGCCTCGGGCCGGGGGATCACGGCGCTACCCCGCTGCGACGCGATGATCGCTCAACAGGTCCTGCCCGTCGTGGCAATTCCCCTCAGCGATGCCGATCCAGCCGTCATGTCGCTGGTGTGGCGGCGGGAGATTCACAACCAGAACGTCGAGGCCCTTGTGGCGTTCGCGGGGAAGCTCGCCGGGAGTCAATCCGCGGCCGAGTATCTGAGCCGCGATTGAGGTTGGCCGTAGCGGCGGGCGATGGACGGTTGAAGTGGCCCGTGTACGCGTGTCGGTCGCCTCCGATGGCGTGGAGCCGCCGGCAAGCTCCTAATGGGGTTCCCGCAAAGGAGTAGGGTCGGCGATACAGGTTCGAGGACAGGACCCGACCCGCTAGTCGCTCTACCCGAGCGGCAGGCCATGCGAACGGCGCGGCGAGTCAGCCAATGCAGTATTCAGCGAGAGGCCAAAGATAGTTATGGCAACGACGACGGCGAAGATTCTGGGTCCCAAGGACGGCAAGGCGGGCTTCTTGGGGAGCATCGGCGTTCGATTCATGATCGACGGGCAGGAGTCGAGCGGCGGGTTCTCCCTCATCGAACACCCTATGTCGGCGCGCGCGCTGGCTGCGCCCCTGCATCGGCACACACGCGAGGACGAGTACAGCTACGTCCTCGAGGGACGAGTCGGTGCGCTCCTCGGTGAGGACACGGTCATCGGCGGTCCCGGCGATCTCATCTTCAAGCCGCGCAACCAGTGGCACACGTTCTGGAACGCAGGCGACGAGCCGGCCCGGATCCTGGAGATCATCTCCCCTGCCGGCTTCGAGCACTTCTTCGAGGAGCTCGTCGACCTTGGCGGCGTTGCACAAGCCGACCCTGAGACGCTCATCGAGCTTTGCGGCCGGTATGCGCTCGAGATGGATGCAGAAAGCGTCCCAGCGCTCCTCCAGCGCTTCGAGCTCCAGTTCCCGGGCGAGATGATCTAAAGCGGACCACGTCACCACGCGCCCGGGCCCATAGTGCACGTAGCGGGCGCCGTTCGCCAGACCTCGCCGCGCCGCCCCGCGATGGCCCTCTCGTGGCGCTGCGTGGCGAGAGCGAGAGCGTGAGCGTGAGCCGTTAGCCGGCCCGGCCGGCCCGGCTGACTACGGGCCTACGTTGGCCTGCGCGGGCGCCGTGGACTCTGTAAAGCAGGAGGACCGACTGAGGCCGTGGCTCGACCAGACTAGCCGTGTTTGCCGTCGTTACAGGGCCGAGTAGGCTCGACAGCTACTACGGGCTCCGTGGGAGGCTCGGCCAACTGTGTAGGGGGGTTGCGTCATGAGGAAGACCGCTGTTGCGGGCTTGTGTCTGGTCATCGCGCTTGTGCTGGGCGGCGTCGTTGTGGGGAGTGCATCGGCGGCGTGCGGGGATCCAATCCCAGGAGCCGACGTCTCGCTCGAGCAGATCCCGGGAGGGATCGTTGTGATGACGGGCGGGGTGATGAAAGAAGTCAAGGCGAACAAGATGCTGCTCACCGAAACGGGCAAGTACCAGCAGAAGGGCGGCAAACAGAAGCTCGAAACTTGTGCTGGCGGCTTGCCGAAGGAAGACGTCCTTGAGAGCTCGTGGTTCGGTGGTGCCGAACAGCAGACTGGGCTTTCGGTTACGTACACCCGGACAAATGAAGAAGCGATGGAGGTCAACACGGTCGCGGGGCCCGAACCTGAATATGGGCGCTGCGTGAAAGCGATCAAACCCCCAACGGGCTACACGAACTCGGGGTGCACAAAGTCGGCCCAGCCGGGTGCGGGGAACTACGAATGGCTACCGGGTCCTGGCCCGAAACCCGGTTATACGCTCACGGGTGGCCCAGTCGTGATTGAAACGGTATTCGACTGCGAAAAAACCGTGAAGGCGGGCGGGAAATACGCGGGGGAATATGAGGACAAGGAATGCAAGGTGGCGGACCCCAAAAAAGAAGGCAAGTACGAACTGCACGGGGGACCCCGAGAGGCGATGACGTGCACGAGCGCGCACGGTAGTGGTGTCGTGGTCTCCGACGATCACACAGGCGGCGCCGCGAGCATCATGGTGGGCTGTAAATCCAACGGGTCACCCGACAAGACTGAAGGGGCGGCTGAAGGCGAAGTGGTGTGGGAAGAACTGAAATGCCGGCTCGGCGTCTCGAAGGCGAGTGAAAATTCGGCGAAGGAGAAGGTCGGCGAAATCTGCGAACCGGCGGTCTGAGCGCGCTCGCATAGCCGTCGTAGCGGCCCGTGGCGGGTAAGTGGCCTGCCACGGGCCTGTGTGGTAATGCGGCCCTAGGTGTAGGTACCGAGAAGGTTGGTGCGCTCGTGGCTGTCGCGGTAGATGGCGCCGTGGGCCCAGCCGCCCGGACAGCGACCAAGCTCCGCTGGACACCGCTAGGGTCCAAACTCCCGTACTGCTCAAGTCGGGCTTAGGCAACAAAAGCCGAGGATCAGCAGGGCTTTTCCAAGTGGACCTTAGTGGACACCACTCCACACCCTCCAGCAGCGCTGGAGGGTTTGCTCGGCAGAGGGTACTTCGATTCCCTGGTCCCTCGATGCGGGGTCGGCACGGCAGCCTCACTCGCCCATCTGCAACGGGCAACGACCGGGCTGGCACGGCGCACCCTCGCCAGGGGCGCATCGTGGATGCGATTGTCAGTGCTCTTCGGAGCCGCGGCGAGCCGATGCGGGCTCGCGACGTGCACGCGCAGATCGAGGTCCTCCTCGGAGAACCGGTCCGGCGTGTCACGGTCAAGGCGACGCTCGCTGGAAATCTAAAAGGGCCGGCGCCGAGATTCGTACGAGCCGTAACACGCCATCCCGCGACCGAGCGGATGATGAAGGTGCCGGCCGGCTCGTGAGACCGATTTGACCCGATGTAGACCGCGCCCTGCTCAGCGCGGGTCGCCAACATAGGCGACGGAGCGGTGCCTTATCGCCACCACGCGAACCGTCTGCTCGGCCTCCGCGAGCTGGTAGATGATCCGGTACGTGCCGACGCGAAGTGAACGCAGCCCTCTTAGGCGCCCGCGCAGCACGTGACCTGCGAACGGATCGCGCTCAAGCAGCCCGAGTGCATCCGCTCTCGCATCGATCAGCGGCCAATTGAGCTCGAGCAGCTCACAGCGCGCTCGGCGCGCGAGGACAACGCGAGCCACCGCTCAGCGGGCCGGGCGCCGCTCGTCCAGCTCGGCGCGCAGCTCTGCCAACGTGATGGCCTCCCCGCGCGAGAGCTCGGCGACGCCGGCTTCGATCGCGGCGAGAGTCTCCGAATCGGACAGGATCTCCGCCGTCTCCTCAAGCGCGTCGTACTCGTCGATCGGGACGAGCGCAGCGGCCGGCTTGCCGTTGCGCGTCACGAGTACATGATCGCGTCGATCGGCGACGTCGCTCAGCAGCTCGCTCAAGTTGGTCCTGAACTCACGGACCGGCACGATCTTCGCCATACAAGAAGTGTACCGTATTGGGTACACAAATAGGCTGTCGCTGAAGTCGGCCCGAGCGTCCCAGCCGCACCTGCACGCCATCGCCGGTGATCGGGACCTCCGGGCGCGCTGGTCGACGGGCTACGCCGCCGCGGTTTGCTCGGCTGGGCCTATTTTGCTTCGTAGATGAACTGGTCGGCGGGGACGCTCGCGCTTGTGCCCGCGCTGGACGTCACGGTGACGGCCACGGGTCCGGTGGCCGCGGCCGCCGGGGAGACCGCGGTGATCGAGGTCGGCGAGTTGACCACGAAGCTTTTCGCCGCCGTTTTGCCGAAGCTGACACGACTGGCCCTGAGACGCTCTGAGGTGATGTCAGATTCGCTCACTTAGGGACCACGTGAAGGACCCCGGGGCTCAAGCGACCTGACGCCTGCTCGCGCTCAGATGCGGGAGCGTAGCCGGACCGCTTGGGACTGGCGCTTATCGTCCGTAGCGCAAGCCAACCAAGGTGTGCGAGACGCCCGGATTGTGACGATGCCCTCGTGTCGTGCGCTCGCAGACCTTGGCCTCTCCGGAAGCGCTACCTGACAGCTACTCCGTGAGGCCCGCCGCCAATGCCTCGCGGTGATCGAGATAGGCGCGGATGCGCGACACATTGCCGTCGCGAAACTCGACGACTGTCCCTAGCGGCGTATCGACCCGGATGCCGCTGCTCCGTCCGCGTCCCTCCGCCCGTCCGAGCACAAGCACGCGGTCACCGAGGTCGCGAAACTCGTCAGGGAGCACTTGGAACTCCTCCCATGAACCGGACACGACCTCAAAGTACGCCTCGATGCCTTCGCGTCCCCGGTAGCTGCCGCCCTCGATCAGCCGGTCCATCGCCGGGAACCACTCGAAGTCCGGCGTCGTGAGCGCCATAAAAGCCTCGACATCCCCCTCGTTGAAGGCGTCGACCACTTCCTTGACGATCTCGACGTTCTCCTCCGACACCGCCTAGTCCTCCAACCCCACGGCTTTGAGAGCATCGTCGTGGGTCCAAAAGTAGTCGAAGGCCATGATCTTGCCCTCGCGAACGGTGTGGACGCAGGTCATCTCGATGTTCAGATCAGGCCCGCGGCCTCGCGGACGCCAGACGAACCGCACGACGACGCGATCACCCATGTGCAGAAAATCGGTGACGGTTTCCAGCGTGTCGCCCTCCGACGTTTCGCGCAGTTGCCGCGCCTGGAGCAAGACCGCCTCGCGACCAACGTAAGGTCCCGACTCGGCCAGTCAGGGGTCGGGTGCCAGATCACCTCGGGCGCTAGAAAGCTGCCCCAGGTGTCCATATCGCCTGCGTTCCACGCGTCAATGCCCGCCTTGACGACCTGCACGTTCTCCTCCGACACCGCCTATCCCCGTTCCTCGGCAAGCCGTTCGGCGGCAGCACGGGCCTCGTCGATGTCGTTATAGGACGTGAGGGCCTCGATCAGGCCATTGACCACCACGAGAACGCGCGCAGAACGCTGAGCGAATATCCCCCGTACTGCCAGCCGGGGGGCCTCGCTGCGTGACAGCCTGAAAGACGACCCCGTTGCCGAGGTCGAGAACTTCGTCAACCTCAGTCACGATCGCGGGTAACATTTCCCACCAGATCTTGAAGGCATTTCGCGGATTGCTGCGCGGCCTTCGACGATATCCATGTCGATTGGCGACATGTCCCAAACGGCGTCAGCCGCGAAGAAGCTCACCACCGCCTCCAAGTCCCGTCTGTTTATGGCCTGGATTCGTCGACGGGAAAGCTGCACCAGGTCGGGCGTCGTGGACTCCTCAGGCATCATCCGCTCAGTATCCGGGACCGCCGCTTCCAGCAGCCAAGCGAGCGTCTGGCGAGCCTCGCCTCGGGCGAGTGCTTGGGACGAGCTGGAGCTGCCGGCGTCGCCGACGCCGAGATGCCTGCTTCGCCCCGGCGTTAGCGAGCGTCTCGCCAGCCTGCGATCCTACGGCCCCCGCTCGTCCGACACGGGCGTCAGCCAACCTCGTGGAGATCTCCGCGAGTGCGCGCGTTCCGAGTAGTGTCGCCCCACTTCACCAAGTACTCATCGAAGGAGGAGCGATGACCAACCACGTCCGTATCGGGATCCACGCGATCACGAATGGCACCTATGGCGAGCTCATCGAGCGGGCGCGGGCGGCCTGGCGCCTATTCTGCGCGACAGCCCGGTGTCGTCTTCTATTCCACGACCACTGTGGCGGTCGGTTCGTCTCGGTCAGCACGTGGCAGACACGTGAGCAGGCCAGGCGGCCGCCGCCAAGAGCGCCGAATGGGTAAGCGAGAACATGGCCGACTCGGTCGGCTTAGAAGAGAATCTGATCGGGGAGATGACGACGCTCGCCGCAACCGAGCGGAGCGCAATTTAAAAAGGCAGTCCCACCACCTCACGCTCGGCGTGGGGTCGGCGCAGGCTCTCGGGGCCGGGCGACGTGCAACCACGCCGCGTCAGTGAGGTTGCACGGACTCGAATATGTCTGAGCAAACATCAACCCGGGTGATCGTCGCCAGCTTTGGCGGCGCGGCCAAGCGCTGGCCGCGCAGCTTTCCCATCGCGCAGTTCCCGAACCCGCCGCTGCTCCTGGCGTTCGCAGGGTGGGACTCGCCGCCGTGGCCGGTGGTGCCGCACACGACGTCGGCCGCGTGGCCTTCATCCTCGGGCTCGCCGTGTGGGCGTCGGAGGAGGCGGCGGGCGGGTCAACTGGTTCCGTCGTCTCCTCGGTGTGTGGCCCTCGTCTGGATCGTCGCCGGCCTGATCGGCGAGCCGTGAGGGCTATCCGCCAGGGTCAGGCGAAGCCAGCGTCTCTCAGCGCTCGTGGCTGCAGAGTCGCGACAGCCAACCTCAGTCGGGGCACTCCGAATCAGTGCGTCAAGCGCGCGCGTCGGCGGGCAGGCCGACGAGCTCAGCGCTTTGTTCCCAGAATCTCCGTGCGAGGTTGTCGTCCCGGGCTTGGGCGCTGGGGGCGACCACCTCCTCGTCTTCGATGTACTCGCCGGTGAGAGCAGCGGCGTCGTCGGACAGCGCGAGCCAGATCAGCGAGCGGGCGCCGCGCTCCGGAGAGCGGAGGAAGGGCGCGCCGAGCGTGGCGACGACCTTCCAGATCCCGCCTTCGTTCTTGGCGAAGCCGGTGCGCACGACGCCGGGGTGGAAGCAGTTGGCGTGCGACTCCGGCGCACGCCTGGCCAGCTCGCGCGTGAACAAGATGTTGCACAGCTTCGAGGTGCCGTAGACGCGCGCGGAGTAGGACTTCTCCGATTGCAGATCGCCGAGATCCAGGCGCCCGGACCGGTGGGCGCGGGACGCGGTGATCACCACGCGGCCGCCGGCAAGGCGATCTCGCAGTAGGTTCGTGAGCAAGAACGGCGCGAGATGGTTCAGTGCCAAGGTCTGCTCGAACCCCTCCGGCGTCTCCTTGCGCGAGGCGAACAATTCGCTGCCATGGTTGGCCAGGCTCGCCGTCTCGTTGCTCCCGCGATTCCCGGTGGCCACCATCCGCACGTTCGACATCAGCGTCACGTCGGCCACGTGCGCGTGGACCCGCACCGCCGCCACCGGCCGCCGTCGCTTCTTCAGCGACCGACCCACGCGCTCGGGATCGCGTCCCACGAGCGCGACTTCAGCTCCTTGCCGCGCGAGTTCGATCGCAGCGGCTCGCCCGATGCCGCGTTTAGCCCCGGTGAGCCCGTCGACGGTCACCCATCTGACCTTACCTTGGCCAGACGCGAGTGCGGCTTCGGAGCGTTTCTTTGTGGGGCAGGTGTTTGTAGATCCGAGGGGCGCGGATGCCGATCTGCTGCGCGACACGGCGCATCGAGAGCGCCTCGATGCCAGCTTCTTCCAGGAGCTCGCGGCGGCGTTGACGATTCCGCGGGCGCGGGGGTGAGCTGGTCAGGGGCGCTGGTGGCCATCGTGAGTCCGAAGTCCGTAGCCGAGCGAGCGGTCAAGCGCGATGTGAAACAGCCACGTCAGGGCGCCGATCAGCAAGAGGTTCGGGATGAGTCCGAAGACCGCGAGAGCGGCCAAAGCGAGCGGTGCCCGAGAAACGATGAACGAGGTTATAGACCGACACCGCCCGGGGGTGCAGCTGTCCCTGCGCGAGGTCACGACCGCCGCCGTAGAGCAACGCGAGGTCAGGGCCAACTCCGAAGACGGCGATCTGCCAGTAGCTCGAGTGGGTGATCGCGTCGGTGGCGATCCCGGCTAGGAGCAGCGCTGCCAGGGTGGCGTAGGCGAGTCGGCCGGCTCGGCCGCGAGGTGAGATGGTGGTCGTGCTCATGGGAGAGTCCAGTCACTGAGCCGTCAACGCCGTCTGCAGGAACTGCAGGACCGCGGTGGTGGTGATCTCTGGCTGCTGGGATTGGGGGTAATGCCCGGCCTCGGGCACGATCACGACGGTTCCGTTGAGCGCGTGCGCGATCCATTCGGCTTCGGCGCGCGGATCGGGGAAGTCGGGATCCCGCTCTCCCATCACCACCAGCGTCGGCGCTGAGACGTCGGTGAGGCGCTGCTCGGCCTGGGTGTGGTCGGTGCGGGTAGTGAGCGAGAACGCCTTGGCGTACCCAGGACGGCGCAGACTTGCCACCAACTCGTCGCGATATTGATCGAAATCCTCGGGCCGCTGGCCGGCGTAGAGCTTGGGCAGGTACGCCTTCCATGTCATGGCTGCCCAGGGTCGCGCCATCGCCGCCCGCAGCGCCAGGCGCTGCAGTCGGCTCGTGTGGCCGTTGCGGACGAACGGGCCGATCAGCACGAGGCCGCGGATGAGCTCGGGCCGTTCAGCGGCGACGAGGACGCCCGCGCCGGCGCCCATCGAGTTGCCGATCAGGATTGCAGGCTCGCCGAGCTGCTTGATCAGAGCGATGACATCCCCGGCGGTCTCCTCATCGCCGTAGGAGGTAAACGTGGTGTCGCTGTCGCCATGTCCGCGCAGGTCCGTGCACGCCACCCGGTAGCCAGCCTGGCGCAGCGCCGGAGCGAGGAGGCGATAGCTGCCGCGCAGGTCGCCCATTCCGGGCACGAGCACCAGCAGCGGCCCCTTGCCGGCGACGTCATACGCGACGCGCCCCTCGGGACGCGTGATGCAGGCGGTCTCGGAGGCCAGGGACGACTCCCTTGGATCGATCGCATTCTGTGAGGGTTGGTGGGCGGTGGCGCTCATGCCGTGTCCTTTCGAGATGGTTGGCTAACGCTGTAAGCCGATGGCTAACAGCGTTAGCTATCAAAGGTCGATGGTTGGTCAGGCGTCGCGGTGCGCGACTCGGATCCGTGCTGCGGCGAGGGTGATGGCGGCGTATGCGCCGAGGGCCGCGATCGCCGCGTTGGGGGTGAGCAGCCCGGCTGAGCGGTGCACGGTGATGGCCGCCTGGATCGCGGTCCCGGGCAGGTACTGACGCAGGCCGGCCGGAAGGAGCTGGCCGAGGATGACGCCCCCGACGATGATCATCGTCAGCGTTGTGGTCGCGCCGGCGGTGTGGCGGATGAGGCCGCCGAGGCCGACGCCGATGATTGCGACGAGGCTTGCTGCCACGGCACCGAAGACGATCGCCCGCGGCACGCCGGGATGGCTGAGGGCCACCTGGAGATGGTCGCCAGCGAAGATCCGCTGGCCGAGCTCGAAACCGGCGATATCGACCAGCAGCGCGATCGGGAACACGAACGCCGCCACGGTCGCGGCCTTGGCCGCGAGCACGAGTCGTCTGGCCGGCATCGCGGTGAAGGTGGTGCGGATCATGCCGCTGGAGTACTCCGCGGTGACGGTGCGCACGGCGAGCGCTCCGAGCACGATGGCGACGATGGTGACCCCGAGCAGCGACGCGCCCGTCGCGTCAAAGCTCTGGTACTGCTGGGCGGTCATGCTGGCCCGGCTGAGCTGTGAGAGGTCGACGGCGGCGGTGAAGCCGATCGCCAGGACACCGGCGAACGCGGCCGTGCGCCAGGTCGAGGGCAGGGTGCGAAGCTTCGTCCACTCGCCTTTGAGGTGCCGGTTGATCGTGGTGGCCGGTCCCGCGCGCAGTGGGGGGGTGATGGTGGTCGTGCTCATGTCAGGCTCCTTGGGTGGCGCCGGCCAGCTCGCCGGCGTGGTAGTCGGTTGCATCTTGGGTCAGCTCGAAGAACGCCTGCTCGAGTGACGCTCGGGACGCGGCGAGCTCGAACAGGGTGATGTCGTGGGCGCACGCGACGCCGCCGATCGCCAGGCAGTCAAGACCGGTCACCACCAGGGCGCCGTCGGCGCAGGACTCGACCACGCCGCCGCGCCGGATCAGGGCGTCGGCCAGGTCGGTCTGCTCCACCGCCCGGACGTGGACGCTCGCGGTGGCGTTCTGGTTGATGAATTCCTCGGTGCCGGCGTCCGCGATGATGCGTCCCTGGGCGATGACGAGCAGGTGATCGGCGGTCTGGGCCATCTCGCTCATGAGATGGCTGGAGAGAAACACCGTGCGCCCCTCGGAGGCCAGGCTCTTCATCAGGTTGCGGATCCAGAGGATGCCGTCGGGGTCCAGACCGTTGATCGGCTCGTCGAAGATCAGCGTGTCGGGGTCGCCGAGCAGCGCCGCGGCGATCCCGAGCCGCTGACTCATCCCGAGCGAGAAGGTCCCCACCCGCTTGCCCGCCACGTCGCCGAGCCCGACGATGTCGAGCACTTCGCTGACCCGGCGGCGGTCGATGCCGTTGCTGTCGGCCAGCCACGTGAGATGGTTGGCGGCGCTGCGGCCACCGACGATCGCCTTGGCGTCCAGCAGCGCTCCGACCGATCTGAGTGGGTCGTTGTAGTCGCGGTAGGGCTTGCCGTTGACCAGCACCGCGCCGGAACTCGGCGTGTCCAGGCCCAGGATCATCCGCATCGTGGTCGACTTCCCGGCTCCGTTGGGGCCCAGGAACCCGGTCACCCGTCCCGGCTGCACGACGAACGAGACCTCGTCGACCGCGACCGTTTTTCCGTAATGCTTGGTGAGCTGTCTCGCCTCGATCATGACCTGCTCCGTTCGTTCAGTCCGGCGTCGGTGGGCTGCATGGCGTTTCCTTCGCTGGGAGTGGGTTGAAGCACAACGGCAGAGTCCCACCTGGGGGGAGGTGTTTCGGTGGGGTGGGCTGGCGTGTTGGTGTTCGGATCGTCTCCACCGGGGGTACGGTTAGCCGTACTGTGGGTGGCTGGGGTTGGCGTGACAATCCCGGTATGGCGAGGACCGTCTTGATCATCGATGACCACCCCAGCTTTCGGGCCAGCGCACGAAACGTTCTCCAGGACGCCGGGTTCGTGGTGATCGGCGAGGCGCCGGACGGCGCTTCAGGACTCACCGCGGCCCGCGCGTTGCGCCCGGCCGTCGTGCTGCTCGACGTTTCACTGCCGGACATCGATGGCTTCGATGTAGCCGCCCGGCTCGCCAGCCAGGACGATGGACCCGCGGTGGTGCTGACCTCCAGTCGTGACCCCAGCGAGTTCGGCGGGATGCTCGCGGGTACTGGCGCCCGGGGTTTCGTACCCAAGGACGAGCTGTCGGGGCCGGCGCTCGAGGCGCTCCTCGGATGATCGCTCTGCGCTGGGCGCTGATCGCCGCTGCACGCCGCGCGATGATCACGGCGCGAACGGCATGCGCATAGTTCTGGGCGAGGATTCTGTGCTCCTGCGGGAGGGCGTCGCGCGCCTGCTCGGCGACGCGGGCTTTGAGGTAGTCGCGCAAGCGGGTGACGCCGAGGATCTTTTGCGCAAGGTGAGGGCGCACAAACCCGATGTCGCGATCGTCGATATCCGGATGCCCCCGACGCATACCGATGAGGGACTGCGGGCCGCGTTGATGATCCGTCGCGAACTGCCCAACACGGCGGTGCTGGTTCTCTCCAGTTATGTGCAGGAGGACTACGCGGTTGAACTGCTCGGCGACAGCGCCGAGGGTGTCGGCTATCTGCTCAAGGATCGGGTTGCGGACGTGGAGCGGTTCATCGACGCGATCCGTCGCGTGGCCGGCTGGCGGCTCGGCGCTCGATCCTGAGGTCGTCTCACAGATGCTCGGTCGGCGACGCGCCGCCGGACCCCTGAACGCGCTCACCCCGCGCGAGCGGGAGGTCCTCGCGCTGATGGCCGAAGGACGCTCTAACCATGCGATCGCCGCAGAACTCGTGATCACCGACCGCGCTGTCGAGAAGCATGTGACCAGCATCTTCGGCAAGCTCAACCTCTCCTCAACTGCCGACGATCACCGGCGCGTGCTCGCAGTGCGGGCGTTCTTGAACGCCTAGACCCGCCCTCTTGCCGACAGCATCCGAGATGTCAGCGAGTCTCAGCGCATGGTCGCGCGCCAGCCATGTGCTGAAGCGGCGCCTGACCTGGCTTGATGAACGCCGTCGAGCGCAGGATCGCTGCGCGGTCAGGCGGCCTGTACTGTGGACTGGCAATGTCGGACACCGAGGGCAAGGTCCGGCGACCCAGCGGCCCGGGTCGACATGCCGCCACCGCCGGCGGGCTCCCCGCAAGCGCGCTCGAGGGCTTGCGAGCCGAGGGCGCGAGCGTGCTGCTGCTCGGCTTGGAGGAGCTCGACGACGCATGTTGGGCCGTACTGGTCGAGGCGGGTGTTCCGCTTGAGCGCGTGGTGGATGTCGCCGGTGCGCTACGCGCCCTGACTAATCGCCCGGTTCCGGTCGTGATTGCGGGCGCGCGTTGGGCTAGCGAGCTGACGGCCGCAGTGCGGGGTCGGCGCGAGCTGGCCGAGGTCCACATCGTCGTGGGCGCGGCGCTGGACTCGCCGCGCGAGTTGCGCGACGCGCTCGACGCCGGCGCCGATGACGTGATCCGCGTGCCGTTCGAACCGGAGGTGCTCGCGGCGCGCGTGGCGGCCGGGTTCGCGAGCGGCACGTTTGCGAGCCAACGAGGTCCTGCTGAGCTCGCTGGTCGCGAATATCCCGGGCGCCCTATATCGCAGCGTTTGGGAGGCGAACTGGTTCACGATGAAGTGGCTGAGCGACGAAATCGAGGTGATCTCTGGCTATCCAGCCTCCGACTTCATCAACAACTCGGCGCGGACGTTTGCGAGCGTGATCCATCCCGACGATCGCGAGCAGGTCGTACGGTCGGTGATAGAGGGGGAGAAGGCCGGCCGCCCGTTCACGTTGGAGTACCGGATCAAGCACCGTGACGGCGACGTGCGCTGGGTGCTTGAACGAACTCAGGTCCGGGAGGCTGGCAACGGTCGGCGCTGGGGCGACGGAGCGATCTTCGACATCACCGTCCGCCGTGCCGCCGAGCAGGCACTGCGGGAAAGGGAGGTCGTCGAGGCGCAGCTCGCCGAGGTCCGCGCCTCGCGCGCCCGCATCGTTGAAGCCGCCGACCGAGCCCGCCGCGAGATCGAGCGCAACCTCCACGACGGCGCGCAACAGCGGTTCGTGTCAGTGGCACTGGAACTGCAACGGTGCTTGGCGCCCCAGCGCGAGCTGTCCGATGACGCGCGCGGGGAGCTCGAGGGCGTGCTCACCGAGCTGCGCGCCGGGCTCGCCGAGCTACGCGACCTCGCCCATGGCCTGCATCCGGCCGTCCTGACCGACCGCGGACTCGAGCGGGCGTTACAACCCTCGCCGCCCACGCCACGGTGCCCGTCGAGCTCCGAGTCGCGCTTCCCGACCCGCGACTCGCAATGCCTGTGGAGGCCGCCGCCTACTTCACCGTCTGCGAGGCGCTCACAAACGTGGCCAAGCACGCACGCGCGACCCGTGCCTGGGTCAACGTCGAGCCCCTCGACGACCATCTCAGCGTCGAAGTGGGCGACGACGGCGCGGGTGGCGCTGACCGCCGCGCCGGCTCTGGCCTTCAAGGGCTCCGCGACCGCATCGCAGCGGTTAACGGGACACTCACCATCGACAGCCAGCCCGGCGCCGGCACGGTCCTACGAGCGCGGCTGCCAATCGACTGATCGCACCCGACCGGAGTACCGCATCCACGTCAGCACGGGCTGTTTACTGGTCGATGAACCCTTCGTTCGCCACGAGCGTGCACGCCGCGCTCCCCGACGCGCAGGCACATAGTTCTCGGGCGGTACGGGAGCCGATACCGAAAGCGCTCGAGACTGTCGCTGTTCGTCCGATCCGCAAGTGCGACCTCGTCGGGACGACGCCTCGTTTTGCACCAGAGCAGAAGTCTGGAGGCGGGTGGATTCAGGAGGGGATGCCGGGAGGGCCGAGGATCTCTATCCCGTATTCGGCGGCGGTGGCCACCATCCGCTCGGGGTCTGGTGGCTCGGCGGACGAGGGCGGCAAGGTGAGGGTCTGTGCCGGCTCGGACAGCGCGTGAAGGAAGTTCTCGAAGCCAGCGGGCTCAGTGACGAGCAGGAAACGGGCCTCTGCCGAGTTGACGATGAAGGTGTGCGGGATCTCGCGGGGCCCATACACGAACGACCCAGCTGGAGCGTTGATCACCTGGCCGCCGACCCAGAAGGTCAGCTCGCCGTCGATGACGTAAAACCACTCGTCGTCGCGGTGGTGGACGTGCAGTGGCGATCCTGCGCCCTGCGGCGCCAGATGCTCTACCACGGCGACGCGGCCGTCGGTTGTCTGGGCCGAGGACTTGATCGTGACCAGGAAGTCGAGAAACCAGCGCGCATCGCCTGCTCCCGGCTGTAATGCGATCGGCGCTACGGACGGGGCGGCGTCGCTCATGAGCGTCCTTTCGGTCCAACCGCAAGACACACGTCTTGCGTGATCAGTTCGGGGATTCTAAACGTGGCCCGGTAAGCTCGGCCTCCCGCAGGGGCACCTCGGGTTGGTAGCCCACGCGGGGGCTACTGCTGCTCGACGAGCGCTTTGAAGTTGCTGAGAGCTTCTCCGAGACTCTTCGCGTTCATGCGCTTGACCATGAGCGCATCGGCGATCTTGCCGAAAGCACCGCCCGGCAGCGAGTAGTCGAACGTCGTGGTCAGGCAGGTTCCATCGCCTTCCGGGGTGAGCTCCCAGCGAGCGCGCCCCGACAACAAGCCCTCCATCTGGAAAAGGTGCAGCTTTTCCGGCTGGTAGTCGAGGACCGTCTCGGCGATCGCCATCGACACGCCCGCCGACTTCACCTTGAACACCACCTTGCCCCCCTCATCGGGGAAGGGAGCGGCGATGTCGATCTCCGTCATGCCCGGATACCAGGTCGGCCAGCGACTAGCATCGCTGAGGAGCGCCATAGTCTTCTGCGGCGAGGCATTGATTTGGACATTGCGTTGCACAATCGCCATCGTGGATCTCCCCGCCTTCTTGCTGTCGTTATGCCTCCGTTGGGAGTCAGCCGCTTGATGCTCCGTGCCGAGCGAGCATGGGACCCCCTCTGCGGCGATCTGCCGCACTCGGGGTAACGCTACCCCATCGCTGGCCGTGCAGTCATCAGCCACCAGCCACGCGTGCCCCCAGTGCCCGCCACCGCTGCGTACCGATGCTTCGCGAGAGTCCGCGCTAGACCCGAGCAGACGAGCGCTCGGGACGGAGGCTGTTGCACAAACCCCAGGCGGGCTCACTGAAGTCTTTCTAGGGGTGGGGTCGAAAAAGCTGCAAGTCGTGCCTTGCCCGTAGCGCGCCCGACTCGGCCTCGCCGGTGCAAGCCGCCTCAGCGGCTGTCGCAGCGAGCGGGGCCCAGGTTTTCGCAGGCGGGTTTGTGCAACAGCCTCATATACAGGACTTTCATCGCATGGGCGATACTGGGCTCGAACCAGTGACCTCCGCCTTGTCGAGGGTCCAACAAAAGCCCTGCTAATCACCATCTGGTTACCAGGGAAATCGCATGCCCGAATTTGCCGGGTCTTACCGGGTTTTACCGGGCTTTACACCCTTACGCCGGGGTCCGCTACGGGGTCCAAGATCGCGGTTACGGGCGGGCGGGACTCCCGTTGGGGAAGGAGATTTAAGTCCCTAACCGCCCGCCCGCTAGCGCGCTCCTTCCCTCCGCCGCGAGTAGCGCAAACACGGCCGGGGTTGAAGTCTCTTGGGTTACACCAGTCGCCCGCGTCGTCGAGCGGGTTGACATGCTTTCGGACAGGCGATAGCGTTGTGGCAGCTTTCTGGACCGATCACTGCCAACGGAAGCGAGGGGCCGATGAGACGAGCGCGTACGTGGTTGACCTGTGCAGGTGTCGTAACACTCCTGGCACTCGCAGTGGCAGCTCCACCCGCCACGGCCGCGAAACAGACCATGGTGATCAAATGGGAACTCCATAAAGTGCCCGTCGGTACGGAAATCGGCAGCAGCCCGGAATTCTCCCCGGTCACCGGTCCCGGTCTCACCGGTTGCTCGATGCGCCCGGTGAGCACCCTCACGGGCAACGAAGAAAGCAAGGACAAGTTCGGAACGGGAACGCTGACGGTTGTCTGCGAAGCCGGCGCCTCATGGAACAGCGTCACCCTTCAGTCGGTTGAAATCACCGCCAAGGGGAGCGGCTCGATCGAAAACGAAGTCACGCACCAGACCGAACTCGTGCACAAGACGAAGATCAAGGCATCGCCTCTGGTGCTCACTCTCGCGGGGTGCTCATACACCTTCAATAAGTTGCCGGCGCAGGTGAACGGGCGAGCCAACATGATCAACGACCTCACCATCGACGGCTCGGCAGTGGGCAAGCTCAACAAGGAGGAAAGCGCCGTCGGGTGCGCCAAAACGGAGTCTGTCAGCTACGAGCTGCCCATCATCACCGGTGGAGCGCTGAGCGGCGGGCACTCAGAAGAAGAAGTGCTCTTCGAGGAAAAGGGTTAGCGCGGGCTACGTCGCCCAAAGCAACCAGCCCCGGCCCTCTCGTCCGTTTGCAGCCGCACAAGCTGGGTCGGCATATCGCTAGGGCAACCCCCGGGGTCGTGAGAGAGGGCACGAGGCCATAGTTCGGCACGCAGGCCTACTCGGCGGAGTCGCGCGCAAGGAGAGGAGAAAGGCCCAGCCCACCTGACGCCCACCCTCAGCCTGCAGGCGCCACCCGACGCCACGAGGTCGCACACGAGGTCGCAACCGCGCTCGACCCCCGCTCCTCGGGCCCCGGACAAACAAAAAGGCCCTGATTAGCAGGGCCTTTCCGCGAGTGGGCGATACTGGGCTCGAACCAGTGACCTCCGCCTTGTCGAGGCGGCGCTCTCCCAGCTGAGCTAATCGCCCTGGAAGAACAGGAAGCCTAGCAACGGCGGCACGGCCCAGCCAGGGGATGACGGCCGTCGGCATCGCGTCCCTGCGACGGCCACATCCCCTGCGCGGCGACCCCGCGTCTGACGCCCTATGGCACCAGCAGACGGGGAGACCCAGATTCTTCGGATTCGCGGCCTTCGGTTCCTCCGCCGGCTTCCGTTTCGCCCTGTTCCGAGGCTTCCTGTTCCGGTTGGACGCGGCGGTATTCGCCCTGTCCGGATTCAGCCTGGGCTTCCCCAAGCCCACCCTGACGCCCTTCTTCGGTGGCTTCTGCCGGTCGCTCGCTCGTCCTGGTGCCGCTGACGGTGTGTCCCGAATCGATCTCTTTGACCACCTGGGCGGCTGTGTCGGAGGAGATCGCAAAGCCGACGCCGGTGCTGCCGGGCTGTGAACCTTCGGAGCGGGCCGCGTCGCTGGCGATCTGGGAGTTGATCCCGATCACTTCGCCCTCTGATTCAGGAGTGGTCCGCCCGAGTTGCCAGGGTTGAGGGCCGCGTCGGTTTGGATCGCGCCCGTGATGCTGGCCCCGTCCGGCGATTTGATTTCCCTGTTCAGACCGGAAACGATCCCGCGCGTGAGAGTCCCTTCGAGACCGTAGGGGTTGCCGATCGCGTAGACCTGGTCGCCGACCTGGACTTCGCTGGAGGAGGCCATCTTTAAGGGCTTCAGTCCGAGGCCTTCGGGGTTGACCCGGATGAGGGCGAGGTCCGTGTTGGCTTCCTCGCCGACCAGCGTGGCAGCCCTCGTGGTTCCCCGAGCTACCACCCGTCTTGATCGACAGCGAAGTCCCGCCCTCGACCACGTGGTCGTTCGTGAGGATCAGCCCTTTTCGTTTAGAACGATCCCGGTCCCCTCATCGGCGCCTTCCCCAGACGTCGCGGTGATCGAGACCACGCCAGGAGAGTCGAGGCTGTAGATCTGAGACGCACTCAGGTTCGTGTTGGCCACCTCGGAACGCCTGCCGACGGCGAGCCGTTCGGGTCGATTCGGACCCCGATGAGGGCGCCGAGCCCTTTGGCGAGCCTCCGGCCACGGCGAGAACCACTGCGACCGCCACTGCGGCGCTGATGGCGCCTGCGGCCAGTACGGGAGTGAACAGGGACTTGCTCTTCATGGCTGACCTCACTTCAACTTGGATGAGGTCAGCCTGGAAGGAGAGGCTGAGGGGCCGCTAAGCCCTTCGGCAAGCAACCTAAGGAGTTCCCGAGGACTCGCTGAGAGCCATCGCGCGACGGGCCACGTTGGCAGCCAACAGACGTTTAGCGCCATGCAACGCCGCCCGGCAGACTCGGCCCTCCGGCACGGTAGGCTTGATCGTCCTCGTTGGCGACGTGGCGGAGTGGCTACGCAGCGGCCTGCAAAGCCGTCTACACCGGTTCGATTCCGGTCGTCGCCTCTCGACCTTAGAACGCCGCGCATCCCCAGTCCACCGTTCCGGGAAGCGCGCCCGCGTCCGAGAGCGCGCCCGGTTCAGACAAGGACCGAGGCCACGGGATACTGGACGACGGCGTCGTCCGCAGTCAAGATCGTCAGGGCCTCAAGCTGAGCCTGCGCGACGAGGAGACGATCAAACGGGTCGCGGTGAAGCGCGGGCAACGCCGCCACGGCGAGGGCGTGCGAGTGCTCCACAGCAAGCGTTTGCGCACCGATCATCCGTATGCGGCTGGGTACGTAGCGGTCGGGCTCCTCGGGAAGCCGGAGTCTCCCGATCTCATACTTGATCGCGATCTCCCACGAGCTTGCCGCTGAGACCACGAGCCATTACGCGTGTCCTCGACGAGGCCCAGGTGTTCGCCCAGCTGCTCGGGCGATGCCTGGAGCCAGAGGAAGACATGCGTGTCGAGGAGCAACTTCATGTGTCGAACGCCGCGAGCGTGTCCGCGGGCAACGGCTCGTCGAAGTCGTCCGGCACCTCGAAGCGGCCGACGTCGGCCCCAATTCGCCGCGGAGGCTTGTTCGGCGCGGGGACGAGTCTCGCAACCTCCTCGCCACGCCGCGTGATCGTGATCTCCTCGCCGGCTGAAACGCGCTCCAAGAGGCGCGAGAGTTGGGTCTTCGCTTCGTGGACGCCCACAGACTTAGTCATGAACTTAGTCTATCAGTCTCACCGAGGCAAACCGTCCGCTCAGCGAACACGTGGCGCGGCGCGGCCGTCTACGCCGGTTCGATTCAGTCGTCGCCTCTGCGAAGCGGCGGCAGCCTTCCGCCACTGTCTTGGCTTCTGCGCGCATCTCGGGTACAGACGACACGAGAGGCAATGCGGACCTACCGGCTCACCGAGCAGCACGACCCTCTCTAACAAAAGTCCGCTCTTTGCGTGCTCTTTCCTCTCGATCGAGCGAAACGCCGTTGACAACTTCGCACGCGTTCCGTTATGGCTACGGATGGTCCATTAGGGCCATCGAGCGGCGCTGGGGGGTTTCCAGCGACCGGTGGTCATAAGACGCTCCAGCCAGTACAACTCAAGGGGGACGTGTGAGGACGCTCGCAGGACGCCACACCCCTCACGCCACGCAGCGAGGACGGCCCTGCTGCGGAACGACGCGACCGACTGCGAAGGTCCTGGCCAACATAAGGAAACTACTTCCGGGCCACAAATACGTCTTTCAGTTGTTCGCAGAAAACATCGAAGGCAGCCAGGGCGCTGGCCTTGCGGGCGAATTCGAAACAGTTCCGAAGCACCACAAATGATCGTCCCGCCGCACGCATGGGATCTGATGCCCAACCAGCGCCGCGCGAAAGGCTCTGGCTGCGGTGCTCGACGAGCACGCTGACCGACAGCACCGAACATTCTGATCGTAGATATTGCGCCGCCGGTGCTCGCTGACGCAACGCCGAGGCCGCCCACGGCAGGGCAGACCTAGAAGCTTCCGCGGAAGCGGCTGAGATCAGGGTGATAGCGTGCCCCAGCGGGCGCGCCGTCGCGGCCCGCCGCGCCGAGGCCCGCTTGGCTCAGCGCATGTGCACATTCACGTGCTCGTCCGGGCGTGCTGGTGGGCGCTGGAGAGAACCAGCGTGAGCGTCCACGCTCCGGCCTTCAGCGCGCGTAGCTGGCGCATCGTAACCGTCGTTGCGCCATGGCTCAGCTGCCCGCGTCCGAATGCGGCGATGTAGGCCCCGCGGCTGACAGTGAGCTGCACGACGCCGGGGTCGTGGTCGGGAATTTGACCTTGCACTGGATCTTGTGATGGATCTTGCCGGTCAGCTTGCAGCTGACGGTCGGCTTCGGGCCAGCGGGTCCCCGCGCGCCGGTTGGTCCCGTTACCCCGCTCGCGCCTGGCGCTCCCGGGATGCCTTTTGGTTCCCTGTTCCCGTGAGCGCCCTGAAGCGCCGCCTGCTCCATGAAGCGCGTGGTCAGGGTGCGCGTGTCGCCGTTGGCGCTGCTGATGGTCCACGTCGCCGTGTAGGTATTGGGTTCAAGCCCGCTTACCTGCGTGCCGGCGGCGGTGTCGACGTTGCTCGCGCTGAACACGGCGGGACCGCCTTCGGACGTGGCGATGCTGAGTGCGACGAGCGGTTTGCCTTCGCTCGCTTCCGCCAGCGCCGTGAATGTGCCGTACATCGTCTCAGCCTCCATCGGCGAGCTGTTAGCGAGCGTGGCCACGCTCGTGAAGGTGGCGCCGCCACTCAGCTCGTCGGTCTGGCCGATGTCCGCGGTCGGAAGGCCGGCGTCGTTGCCGCTCAGCGGGCAGATCACTCCGGTGAGCGCGGGGCCGCCCCGCCCGTCAAGCGTAAGGTCGCCTTCGGCGTGACGGAGACTTCGGCGGAATATGCCGTGCCGAAACTTGCGGGCATATTGGCGGCATTGCGCACTGACTATGCGTCCGGATACATGCAGACGGTTGAAGAGCTGATTCATGCGGACTTATTCCAGGACTTCCTCGGCATGGCCGAGGAGCTAGTCAGTAAGGGCTACAAGGACGCTGCGGCTGTGATTGCTGGCAGCGCGCTTGAGGAGCATCTCCGGAAGCTTGCCGGTCGGTACGGGATCACGACCGCACGTGGCGGGCGGCCCGTAAAGGCCGCGACCCTGAACGACAAGCTTGCAGCGACGGAGGATGCCTCCTATACAAAACTGACGCAGAAGACCGTCACAGCGTCGCTGGATCTCCGCAACAA
Source organism: uncultured Solirubrobacteraceae bacterium (assembly GCA_963846255.1). Taxonomy (GTDB): domain Bacteria; phylum Actinomycetota; class Thermoleophilia; order Solirubrobacterales; family Solirubrobacteraceae; genus Palsa-744. The sequence continues at coordinate 493,947 of CAWJVE010000002.1, read as the reverse complement.
CGCGGCGCACGGCCATTACGACAAGTACGACAAGGCGCAGGTGGAAGCCATCATCCGAGACGTTCGCGGCGTCAAGGAGCGACATCCGGCGTAACGCCTATGGGTCAGATTTCCGCCTCGTAAGCAACGCAAGGAGCAGCAGAAGCCGCAAATTTGGCTCTGTTGACCTGTTGGCGTCATCCACCGGTTCGATTCCGGTCGTCGCCTCTACTTCTAGTGTCGCGGTCCTGCGGGGTCCTGCCGCCATGGTCCGCCGGTCGTCACGGTCGCCGAGTCGTCACGCAGGATCCGCGCTGCAGGAGTAAGGTCCGTCGCCACGCGCGGGGGAGGCTCGTGCTCGCCCGCCCCTTGGATACGGGAGGTCGTGATGGGCACGTTCGACGTCTCCAGCAGCCGACTCAGCACTCGGCGACACCAACCGAGGAGACGCGCCGGAGTCGCGGCGGCCATCTTCGCCGTCATCTGCGTGTTCGCCGCCTCGGGGCTCCGCGCGTCGCCCGCCCAGGCGGGAGCGGGCTGTGCGATCCACTCGCTCCCCTCGCTCGTCGAGGAAGAGCCCAGCAACGTCGAGGACGTCGTCGAACTCGGCTGCGAACCGGCCTACGCGGGAGACACGGTCAAAGTGAGCTCGGCTCAGCTCGACAGCGCGTGCGGCGGGAACCTGAACTGGTCCTCTCCGTACCCATTCTCGGCGACAACAGGATCGGGTGTCACCGTGAAGTTGACCGGGGCGGCCAACGCAACGCTCGCGCTGTGGGGTGGGCCCGGCTGTTTCACCGGGACGGATTCCATCTCGGCCCACCTGGAACAGCCTCCCTTCGAAACGGTTACGACCTCGCTCGAAGTCCTCCCGCCCCAGCTCACCACGCCCGGGGTGTACGCTCAGCCAAGCACCCAGGTCGAGGACAAAGTCTACGAAAGCGCGGCGACCGTCGTCGAGGTGTCACTGTCTCCCGACGAAGTCGGGGACACCGTGTTGCTGCGCTCCGATGAGCTGTACCAAGGCTGCGCGGCGACGCCACATCTCGCCTGGATCGGGCCGAGCGCGACCGTGCTCGCGGGAAGCGCCGAAGAAGTCAAAGTCACACCCGACTTCGATGGCCATGCCTACGTCGTTGTGCTCGGTGCACGTTCCTGCCTGGAAGCGTCGTACCTCATCCAGGCGTTCGTTGAACAGGCTCCCTTCACCGAGTTCTCGACTGACTTCACCATCAAGGCCCCTCCGCTGCTCCCGGCTTCCCCGTCGGCGACCATCAAATCCCCTGCCGGCGGAAAGACCTACGAACCCGGCGCCCTGGTCAAGACGACGTTCTCATGTACAGAGGGAAGCGGCGGCGTCGGCTTGGAATCGTGCGCGGACTCGAACGGGTCATCGGGCACCTCGGGCACGCTGGACACCCTCGTGGCCGGCCCGCATGTCTATACGGTGACCGCGACGAGCAAGGACGGGCTCACCGGAAGCGCCCAGATCGGATACAACGTCGTCCCAAAGCTCTCCAAGCTATCCCTCGCCTACAAATCCCCCTTGCGTGTGGGGCCGATCGAACGAGGCGATCCGATCTACTTCCGCGCGACGAACGTCGAGCTCAGCACCTCCAACGCGAAGATCCAGTGCGCGTCTGCACAGCTGACCGGGGCGATGCTGACGAACGGATTCAAGACCGACCAGTTCGAAGTTACCGAGGGCGCCAGCTTCAACGGTGGTCCCGGGGGTGGCGCGTGTACAAGTGCGACGCTCGGCAACGTGGTCGTGGACGTCACACCCGGGCAGTGGTCGGGGACATTCAAGACCAGCGGCACCAGCAGCCTGAACGGCGCGCCCGACCTCGACTTCGGCCTGTCCTACGGTGCGGGCACCGATTGCCACTACACGGCGACGTCGATGAAGGGTCACTTCAACACCAACGGGAGCCCGATTGCGGTCTCGACGGCGCGGGCGCCGTTCAAGCTCGACTCGGGCGCCGCGAACACGCAGGGATGCCCAAAGACGGCGCGACTCACGGCAACGTGGCAGCTCACCACAAGCCTGCCGGCCTCTGGCGAAGAATTTCCTGTGATCCTCACGGCGTCGGCGAGTGGGTAACCCGCCGCGCGAATGGCGTTGCATCACGTTCGAACGGGCGGCTGGCCGGACTCGGCGTCTGTGGTGTCCACGAGCAGCTCCAAGACCTCCCCGATCGTTCGCGGTTGCCCGATGCCCACCACGAGCGGCAAGTGGTCCTGGATGCGGTAGCGGTTGCGGCGGCCCTCCTTCTCCTTCACCACGTAACCGGCCCGTGTGAGGTCGGTGACGATGCCGAAGGCGCGGCGCTCCGTGATGCCGAGCGTCTCGGCGATGTCGCGCAGCCGCGCGCCGGGGTCGTGGGCGATGCAGAGCAGGGCGCGCGCGTGGTTGGTCAGGAAGCTCCATGTCTCTGTCATCCAGCCTCAGTCTAGGCATGCTGTTCTGGAAACTAATTTCCAGCTTTTTGTGTTAGCCTCGGCTGCGCCGCCCTGGGGCTTGGTCGTCGCCGACGCCGGGCTGTCGAGGCGCCAGCGATAGGAGTCAGCCGTGGCGGGTTCACGCCGTGCCGAGCAGCCCGTGGGTGCCAAGTCGCAGGCAAGCACGGACCCCGACCCGAGACTGAGCGCGGACGGAGCGGAGGCGAGTGCCACCGCGGCATGGTCGCTTCGCGTGAGGCGCGTCGGTGGCCTGATTCAGACTGCGTTCGCCGCCTTTTGGCTCGTGCGCGGCAGCGTTGTCATCGGCGGCGCGGTTTCCGCGGTCCTGATAGCGGTGTTCGGCGTGGCCGTGGTGCTCGTCATCGCCTACGCCAAGACGGTCACGGCTGGCATGGCACCCCGGCCTCGGAGTCCGGAGGGCAGACGGATCGAGCGCGCCGTCACCGTCGCAACTGTGGTCGAGCTCATCGCCGCGTTCATCCTGCCGGTGGTCGTCGTCGCCGCTGGGCACTCCGACTGGGTGTTGCCGTCCATCGCGATCACGATCGGCCCGCTGCTCCTCTACCTCGGACGGCTCGTCCAGATCCCGCGCTACCGGCCGGTGGGATGGGCACTGACAGTCGGCCCCGTGATCCTCGTCGCCGTGATGTCGGGTACGCCGCTGATCGCGACGACGGGCATCGCCGCCGGGATCACCCTGCTCGGTACTGCCCTCGCCGGCTTCCACGACCTCGCCGAGGTGCGACGCAGGAACGAGAAGGCTGGGGCGGCGGAACTGACTGTCCCTGCGAGCGCGCCGGCACCGCTTTGAGCGAGGACCTACACGTCGTGTTCGGCGCCGGCCAGGTCGGGAGTGCTCTCAGCGCCCGCCTCAGCCAGCTCGGCCTGCCCGTCCGGGTCTTCTCACGTAACCGTCCCACGGATCTGGCGGAGGGCGTTGATTGGCGTTCGGCTGACGCGACCGATGCCGACGCCGCGACCGACGCGACCGCGGGCGCCGCCGTCGTCTACCAGTGCCTGAACGCGCCGTACACGGATTGGCCCGAGCGGTTCCCGCCGCTGCAACGCGGTGTGCTCACAGCCGCCGAACGCAACGGCGCCCTGCTGGTGACGCTGGAGAACATCTACGCCTACGGCCCGACCGCGGGCAAGCCGATGACCGAGGACACGCCGCTCGCGGCCACAACAAACAAGGGGCGTGCGCGCGCGGCCATGACCGAGGAGCTACTCAGCCGCCTCAGAGGCCGGACGGGTGCGCGTCGCGATCGGGCGGGCATCGGACTTCTTCGGCCCGGGCGTCACCGAAACGACGCTTGGCGAGCGTGTCTTCGCCAACGCGGTGGCCGGGAAGCGCGCTGACTTCATTGGCAATCCCGACCTTCCGCACACGTACAGCTACGTACCGGACGTCGCCGCCGGCCTAGCGACGCTCGGCACCGACGAGCGCGCCGTGAACGGCGTGTGGCACCTTCCCGGGCCGGAGACGGTTACGACGCGAGCCGTGCTCGACCTCGTCGCCGGCGAGGTCGGACACCCCGTCGCGATCCGCTCCGTGCCGAAGCTGCTTGTGCGCGGGCTGGGTCTGGTCAACCCGTTGATGCGCGAGCTGGCGGAGATGGCATACGAGTTCGAGGAACCGTTCGTGCTGGACACGACGAAGTACACCGCGACGTTCGGACCTGCAGGGACTCCACTAGCCGACGCGATCGCGGCGACCGTTGGCTGGTACCGGGACCCCAAGGGCACCCCGACTCCACGACACGAGGACCCGATCTCATGGCCCACGCCGACAGCGACCTAGGCGCCAGCACTGACTCCGCGGATGGCCTCCGCGGCGACGATGACGGTGGCTTCCGATCCATCTCCAATCCCTCTACCGGCGAGCGGATCCAATTCACGGCGCCGCCCGAGGACGGCGAGGACGTACTCCGCTTCAACTGGCACAGCAAGCCCGGCGGTGCGATCACCGAGCACTTCCACCCCTATCAGGAGGAGCGCTTCATCATCGTCGCCGGCGAAGCCCATTTCACGCTCAACGGCGAGGCACGTGTCGTTGCAGCCGGCGAGACCCTGGTGGTGCCCGTCGGCGTCCGCCACTCCGAGGCGAACCCGGGGTCGCACGAGATCCAGGGAATCGTTGAGCTTCGTCCGGCGCTGCGGAGCAGGGAGATGCACGAGGCCTTTGCGGGACTGGCGACGGAAGGCAAGACGACGCCGCGCGGCGCGCCGAAGAACCCTCTCCAGCTCGGCGCGACGGTGTGGCGCTTCCGTCGCGAGAACCGCGTGACATCTCCACCCGCCTGGGTGCAGAACATCGTCGTGCCTCCCCTCGCAATGCTCGCCAAGCTGTTCGGGGTCGGTGGTTACCAGGAGCGCTGGGACAGCCGAGTCTCGGCGGGCTAGTCCCGCCGAGAACCGACCGACTCGTAGGTCGCAAGGAGGACGCCCGCGGCGGTGGCGAGGCTGTCCGTTAGCCGCAGCGACAACTCGACTCCGTCGGGAAACAACCGCCGTCCACTGCCGAGCACGAGGGGGTGGATCATCAGCAGGTACTCGTCGATCAGGCCGGCCGTCATCAGCGAGCCGATCAGCTCGCCGCTGCCCATGATCCCGAGTACGCCGCCGGATTCGGCCTTGAGCGCGCTCACGGCTGTGACGATGTCCCCGTGCAGCAGCGTCGAGTTCGGCCACCGCAGGGGCTCTGTCAGCGTCCTCGAGGCGACGTACTTCGGGGTCTTGTTGAGCGCGTCCCTGTACGGGCCGCCGCGAGCGTTCCAGGTCGCGAGCAGCTCCTCGTAGGTACGACGCCCGAAAAGCCATCCTGTCAGGCCCCCGCCCGCGGTCATTCGCTCGCCCATCTTCTCGCTGATGGCCTGCCCACCCCGCTCGTCGACCGCCCGGGAGCCCCAGCCGCTGTGGGTGAAGCCGTCTCGGGTGTCCGCTTCGGAGTCGCCGAGGCCTTGCATCACGCCGTCAAGGGTCACCTGATTCATGACAATGATTCGGCTCATCTGCCCATCCTCGTCTGCATCATCCGGTGTGCGGGGTCCGTCCTCGGTGGCCACACCGCCGGCCGGGTGGCCGGGCCCATCCGAACGTCGTTGGCGTCTCCGATATGACCATCAGAGGAGATGAGACCCTACCGGCACCATCCGCCCCCGCACGCCGAGGAGCTACTCCGCGGCGTCGCGCTGAGGTTGCCGCGGACGGACGCTGCCTGCTCGTCACAGAAGATGCGCCTCATCCGACTCCTGTACATGATCGCGCGATCTGCGTCAGGACCTTCCGTGGCGTTGAGTGCCGACGACGTCGCGGAGCTCTATGACCGTCACGCGGAGGCGATCCTGGCGTTCATGGTCCGCCGCACCTGGGATCCAGAGGTGGCGGTGGACATCCTCGCCGAGACGTTCGCCGTGGCGCTCGAGGGACGTCACCGCTTCCGTGGCCGCGACCGGGATGCTGCCGGGGCGTGGCTGTATGGCATCGCCCGCCACCAGCTCGCCGACCATTACCGCCGAGACGGGGCGCAGCGACGTGCTCTCGCGCGCCTCGGGATCGAGCGCCGCCCGTTGACGGACGTCGAGTACGAGCGCATCGAGGAGCTCGCCGGGTCTCGCGAGCTACGCGACCGCGTTGCCGAAGAGCTCCACGCGCTGCCGCTCGACCAGCGCGAAGCGGTCCGCCTGCGAGTGGTCGAGGAACGGGGCTACCAGGCCCTTGCACGAACGCTCGACATCGAGCAGGACACCGCCCGCGCCCGCGTCAGCCGCGGGCTACGGGCGCTGCGCGCCGCCATCGAGGCAGCAACCGCCGAGGGCCCAGTCGATCTCGAGAGGAGCACCGACCGTGCCTGAAGCCACCAACCGGTTCGAGCATCTGAAGATCCTGCAGGAGTTGCGCGACGAGCTGTTCGCCGTCGCGCACACACGAGGCACCGAACGTTCGTGCTGCGGCCGGCGTGCGTACGTGGCTGTCCCGTCGTGTGAACGTGGTCGTGATGGCGGTCGTGATCGCGTTGGCGGGCGGCGGGATCGCGGTGGCTGCTACGGGCTTGCTGAGTGGCAGCCCCGTGAGACAGCAGGGAAGCTCGAGCCCGAACGCCGGCATCGGTATCCCGGCCCCCGGAGGCTCGCGTTTGCTTGCGCTACGGGAATCCGACCCGCACGGCGGACCTTTGTGGGGGATGCGCCTGGTCCACACCACCCGCGGCGAGATCTGCGTGCAGATCGGCCGCCTCGACGGCGGCCAGCTCGGCCAGCTCGGTATCGACGGCGCATTCCACGACGATGGGCGCTTCCATCCGCTGACGCCGGACGTCAACCCCGAATACAGCGACCCCGGCGACATCGGCTGCAATCCTGCCGGGGGGATCCGGATCGGGACCTGGCCAGGCGGCGACCGCAGCGCGGCCCCCGTCCCGGAACGCACGAGTTTCAAGCCGACGGTCAACGATCTGCGATTGATCTCGTGGGGGCTGCTGGGACCACACGCAGTGAGCGTCACCTACCGCACCGCCGCCGCCGTGCGGACCCGTCCGGTGGATCCCGGGACCGGTGCGTACCTGATCGTCGGCACGGCCAGCCGCGTACCCAACTCGATCAACGCGGGCGCGGAGCTCCTGGGATGGACCTCTGGACACGCCGTCGCCGCCGGGCTCCCCAGCCCCGGCGACGCAGGCGGGGCGGTTATCGCGGCGACCTTTCGGTTCGGCTCCTTCACCTGCTCGATCGGCCGAGGCGCGCCGACAGCCACAACGTGCCCGCGTCCCCGCCCGACGCCCGAAAGCCGCTTTTCACCAACCCGCAGCCTGAACGAGCCGGTGCTGGTCACGCTCAAGACACAGTCGCACGACAGCTGCAGCGCGGCCTACCTGGCCGATCCGTGCTACCGCGCCGGGATCGAATTCAAGGCGCCCTACACGATCACTCGCGCCGGCAGCGAATACTTCGTACAGGCGAAATCGAGTTGCACCCACGCCCGCCCCAGCGACTGGTCGACCACCCAGGACATCCGGCGGGGCGAAATGGTACGCACCGAATCGACAGGGATGTTCAATTGCACCTCCGACCAGTTCAGGGTCCAATACCTCAACAGCAGCCTTCCCACGACAGCACGCCCCGAATCGGTGAACGTGGGCAGCGCCACCCTGCGCGCACCGGTGGGCGGCTAGAGGTGAGCAGGCGGCTGAACGGCTGCCTTGCGTCCTGGAACCGGACTTGACGGCTCGGTCAGCCCGGGCTCCGGCGAGCATCCGGCGGGCAGAACCCGCGCCGTTAGAGTTCCCCGAGGATGTCAGCAGGGGAGCAGTCGAACGTCACTCGTGCCACCGGCACGTCCTCGCCTGCGATTCCCGGCGCCTCTGGCCACCCCGATCCCCGCGCCGGCTCTGGCGCGACGGCGACGCTCGAGTCCAGCGAGTCGGCCGAGCGCGGACGCTCTGCGCGCAAGGAGGTCCCGCGATCGGACCATGCGGATTGGGCGCCCGCCCCGGATCGGCCGGATCCCGTCGCCCTGCTCGCCCACCAGGCTGGCACCCGTGTGCAGGAGCTCGTTCCGATCCGCTACGGACGCATGCTCGTGTCGCCGTTCACCTTCTACCGCGGCGCGGCCGCGGTGATGGCCGCGGACCTTGCGAGGACGCCGGACAGCGGCGTCGTCGTCCAGTCCTGTGGAGACGCCCATATCGCCAACTTCGGCGCCTTCGCAGCCCCCGACCGACGGCTGATCTTCAGTCCGAACGACTTCGACGAGACACTCCCCGGCCCGTGGGAGTGGGACGTCAAGCGGATGGCCGCCAGCGCGGAGATCGCCGGGCGGGACGTCGGGCTTCCCGCCGCCCGGCGAAGCAGGATCGTGACCGACGCCGTGAAGGAGTACCGCGAAGCGATGCGCGGCTTCGCCCGCACGAGCCACCTCAACGTCTGGTATGAGCGCCTCAACGCCAGCGAACTGGTGGCGCGCTTCGGCGGCAGGCTGGGGCCCAAGGGCCGGCTCCTGTTCTCCAAGCCGTTCGCCAAGGCACGGCGCAAGACGAGCCTCCGCGCGCTCGCGAAGCTGACCGAGCGCGTCGACGGTGAGTTGCGCTTCCGCAGTGCACCACCGCTACTGGTACCGCTCCGCGAGCTGTTCGAGGACTCGGCGGCGCGCCGGGAGAACGCCTTCATCTACGAGCTCCTCGAGCAGTACGCCGCGAGCCTCGCCCCCGATCGTCGCCACCTGTTCGCGACCTACCGCTTCCTCGACATGGCCCGCAAGGTCGTCGGAGTGGGAAGCGTCGGCACACGCGCCTGGGTGTTCCTGTTCGTCGACCGCGCCAGCCGCGACCCCCTGATCCTGCAGGCCAAGGAGGCTCAGGCATCGGTCATGGAGCCCTACCTCGGTGCGAGCGAGTTCCCCAACCACGGCGAGCGCGTCGTACGGGGACAGCGCATCTCGATCGTCGCGTCTGACATCTTCCTCAGCTGGCAGCGCAGCCGCGGCCTCGACGGCGCCGAGCACGACTTCTACGTCCGACAGCTCTGGGACTGGAAGGGATCCGCCGACCTATCGACGATGAGCGAGTCGGGCCTGCACGCCTACACCCGCGCCTGTGGCTGGTCGCTGGCACGCATGCACGCACGCTCGGGAGATCGCCTGGCGATAGCCGCGTATCTCGGCGCCGGTGCGAGCTTCGACCGGGCCATCGCGCGCTTCTCCGCGGCCTACGCCGACCAGAACGAGCGCGACCACGAGCGCCTTGCCCAAGCGGTCAGCGCCGGCGAGGTGCAGGCCCAGTTCGGGGTCTGAGGAGATCCGCCGCGGACGCTATTCGCCGAATGGGTCGAGGTCGCCGTGGCGGGCGATTAACCCCGGATCACTTTTTCGCCCTCCGGGCGGGTTTCAATTCCAGCGCGATGGGTTTACCATTCAGGGCCACTGGTGCAGAGAAAGGGGGCTCCAGGACGGAGCGGTCCGCAGTCGTGGGGCTATCGAGGACACGACGGCCTGCGGAGATCAACCAGGTGCGCCAGAGACAGCACCAACGGACGGAGGACAGAGATGGGCACGAGACGGAGTTCGAAAGCGGTGGCCCGGTTGGCTGCCGTCCTGCTCGCAACCGGCGCCGCGCTGGGGCTCATGGCCGGCGCAGCCGGGGCCGAAATCATCTACAAGAACATGCCGACCAGGCACCAGTTCGACGGGGCCGAGGGCTTCGACTGCTGCGGCACCTCAGCCTTCGGCGGCGAGGTCACGTTCGCCGGGAGCAAGCGCGGCAGCCCCACGATCACCGCTGGCCTGCTGAGCTTCGCCTGCGAAACAGGCTCCAACGAAACCTGTAAGACGAGGATGAACGGGGCCTTCACCTGGCCGATCACGCTGGAAATCTACGAACCCGGAGCGGGCGACGAAGTGGGTCCCCTCATCACCAGGGTGACGAGCTCCTTCAAGATTCCCTACCGACCATCGGAGTCGCCGGGCTGCCCGGAGGTCGAAGGCTGGACCAAAGGCTACGGGCGGGAATGCGTGGTCGCGATCGCGAAGAACATCAGCTTCAGCCTCAAAGGGTTCACGCTGCCCGAAACCGCGATCATCGCGCTCGCCTTCGACACGGAGACCTACGGCGCGAAACCGACCGGCATGGAAGGTCCGGAGAATTCGCTGAACGTGACCCTCAACGTCAGCTACACGTGCACCAAAGAAAACCCGACGACGCACGAATGCGAAGCGTTTGAAGAACTGCCGACCGCTCCGTCGATCGGCACGGACCCGTTCCCCGAACAGGTCTTCCAGAGCACCGTCTACAGCGTCGCTGCCTGCGGCGGGGTCGAAGGCTCCTTCGGGGCCAGCGGCGACTGCTGGAAGTACGCGCAGCCCGCGTTCGAGGTGAAGGCCAAGCGCAAGTAGGCAAGCCGCTCGCCGGGCCGGCGCCCAGCAGCACATAAGACGAGTTCATAAAGCGAGAGGCTCCGGGATCCGGGGCCTCTCCCCCATCTGGCCGGCGGTACGGCTATCCCGCCTTGACCGTCGCCGCGGGCCCCACGTTTCCGGCCGCGTCGATCGCCTGCAAGGACAGCTTGCGCACCCGCTTGGGGAATGAGAATTCCGAGCTGAAGTTGGAGCCGCCTTCCACGGGGTGCAGCCCCAGTTCGGCGCTCTGGCCGTTGATGCTCGTGCGGTAGGTGGCAGGCGTGCCGCACGGCCCGTTGTCGCCGGGTGCAAGGAACGTGAGCAGGTACCTCCCTGAGCCGACTGACTTCAGGCCCATCGCGCTGGGTGCGTCCGGTGGCGTACCGTCGTGGTTGTAGTTGCCGCTGTCCTGTTCGTCGTGGCGGAAACTCGGCCACTGGCCCTGGCAGGCGGGGGCGCTGGTCTTCCACTGGAACAGAAAGCCTTCGCGGGTCATGTCGGCCATGTCCCCGTTCCAGGCCAGTGCGGCCGGCGCCGCCAGCCAGCCACCCGTCTGCTTGGGGAATCCGGGGATGTCGTGGCCGGTGGCGCCGTCGTAGGCATGCAGCATGCCCAGCCCCGTGCCCGCCAGGACCTGGTTGGTGGGCAGGCTCGGATCGAGCTTGACGATGTCGTTGGCGCCGAGCAGCTGGTAGTCGTCGGTCACCGTCGGGAACGCCGGCAGGGGCACCCCGGTCGAGCCGTCGAAGGCGCCGATCAGATGGTTGTAGGGGAAGTTCTGGCCCACCAACAGCAGGTTCGCCGCCTGTCCGAGCGAGAGCTCGTACTTGACCACGTCAGGGGTGCCGGTCCCGAGCAGGTCGCCCACCGAGGCCGACTCGAACAGGTTCAACCCCCCGGTCCTGTCGGTCGCGTCGGAAGCCGCCCCGAACGCCTCCGGCCCGACCTGCTGGATCGTCCGGATCACCTTCCCGGCCGGGCTCAGCTCCTCGAGGGCTCCGCCGGTGGAGGACGCGACGATCACTGTTTCACCGCCGATGTTGGCGATCGCCGCGTCTTGGCCGGGACCGATCAGGGGCAGCTCTTCCTGGATGATCCCGGGCATCGCCACCGGCCAGCCGGGCAGCAGCTTGCCGGTGAGACCGTCGATCGCGTAGAGCCGTCCGCTGGTGCCCGCGACAGCCGCCGTCACACCGGCAAAGCTGAGTTCTCCGGTGGGAGCAGGGGCCCCGTAGACCTCGTTGCTGGCCACCACGATGTCGTCGTGGCCCGCGTTGTCCAGATCGCCGACGGCGGGGTCGTTGATCGACTCCGCGACGATCTGTTTGCCGGCTGCGAGTTCGGTCGGATCGACCAGCGCCACCGGATACCCGGGGACCGTTTCACCGTTGGCCCTCCACGCGTACAGGTGCCCGTCGAGGCTGGACTCGACGATGTCGGGGGGCTTGCCAAAGCCTTCCAGGTGGGCGATCGCGGGCGCCGCCATGAAGCCGCACTTGGGATGGCTCGTTTCACTCTCCAAGGCCGGGCCGCAGAAGGCGAGATTCGAAGACACAGGGAAGCCGGGCAGCAGCTTTCCCTTGGCGTTCCAGGCGTAGACGTGAATTCCGGCGGCGGTGATGACGTCGGGGCTGCCGTCGCCGGCCAGATCGTCGATGACCGGGGCCCGCGGTGGCTCGAGCGGCAGCCCGAGCGCAGCCAACCCCGGAGAACCGCTGTGTCCGAGTGCCGCCTGCTCGACTTCGGTGTGTACGGGCCAGCCCTTCAGTTCCTTGCCGTCAGGCCTGATCGCGTGGATGAACCCGTCCTCAGTGGGCACGACCAGCTCCTGTTCATCGTCACCGGCCAGGTCGGCGTAGCGGGTCGAGGATTCGCCGCCCGCGCCCATGAACTTCGGATACCCGGGCAGCAGGGTCGGGTCGCTGAAGGTGCTGAACACGCGGCGGTCGATTCCCGTCAGGGCGATGCCTTCCCCGCTCACCTCGAGCTGTACGGTGAATTCGTGTTGGAAGGGATTGGGCTCGCCCGCCGCAAACGTGGGTCCGCCCGGATCGGGCGGCACGATGTAGGTTTCCAGCGCCTTGCGCACCGTTTCGAGATTGATCGAGCCGAAGCTCGTGACGGCCTTGGCGGAGGAGCCTTCGGCGGCGGTGCTCCAGGTGGAGGGAGCCTGTCCGGCGCCCCACATCAGCTTCCAGTGGAAACGACCATGCGTGGCGAAGCGGGCCCGTGCGAGGCCCTTGATCTGAACGCTCTCACCGGTAAGGGGCGCGTACCAGTTGGGCGAGTCGATCGCGGCCTCGGGCGGGATGTCGTGGGCCACCACCGCCCCCACGGCCGCTCCCACGTTGGCGCGTCCCCAGCCGAAGTGGGGCGTCCACTGCTCGTCGCGCGGGAGCGCCGGGTTGGCGCCGGGGTCGGCCACTCCGGCGCCGGCCGTGTTGCCTTCGAGCACCCGTTCGGCGGTCTGCTCCAGCAGCTCCCTGGTCTCGTCGGGCGCCAGCACGATCCCCTGATCCAGCCCCGCGCTCACCACCAGGCCGGCTGCACCCGAGGCCTTGCTGGTGTTGACCGAGCCGGTCGGCCCCTGCATGGCGATCGAGCTCTTACCGCCGTACTGGGTCGTGTTGGCGCCGCGCAGGAACGTGCTCACGGGCAGGTTCGAGCCCAGGCACGCCTGCTCGCCGGTGAGGCCGCACAGCTTCTCCGATTCCAGCCACTGACTGGATTCCTCGCCGAGGCCTTCGGTGTCGGTCGCGGTGCCCTGGATCAACATCGCGTGCCCGTAGTCGGCCGGGTAGTTGTGATCGGCGGTGTTGAGGTCGTCTCCGGAGAAGGTCTGCACCACCCCGTGTTCGTAGGCGTAGTTGGAGGCCGCTTCCGCGAAGGCCGAGTGGTACAGGCTGCCGTTGGCCCCCTCGAGCACCTTGGCCCCGTTGTCGGTCGCGTAGACCATGCCGAGGGCGAAGGTGTTCGCGTCGGAGACGAACGTGTCCCAGACGCGCACCGGCATGATCTGGCAGTGGGGGCAGACTCCGATCGAGCTTTCGCCGTTGTTGCCCGCGGCCGCCGCGTCGAGAGCCCTGCCGGTGCCGTGGTGATAGGCGGCGAAATAGCTCGACAGGTCGGCCGGTTCGTTGTTGTTGTCGAAGAAGTTCCAGCCGGCGATGTCGTTCGCGAACCCGTTGTGGTCGTTGTCGAAGTGCTCTCCCTGGACGCACTGCGTGATTTCGTGGCTGCTCTCGTCGATCTGACAATCTCCGAACGCGTGGATCAGGTCCTGGGCGGTGATCAGGCCGGCGGGTCCGCGGCGACCGGGATATTCGAGGCTCACGCGGGGGTCCTGGGCGTAGTCGGCGACGTTCACGACTCCGTCGCCGTTGCAGTCGTAGGTCCCGCACGATGAACCGTCGGCACGCTCGGGGTAGGGCAGCTCGCCCGTGTTGAGGTGGATCTGCAGGCGCAGGTCACGAGCGCTCCAGTCGATCCCGTCGTCGAGGATCGCGATCACCACATCCGGGCGGCCCCGCTCGGCCTTCCAGGCGCCGGCGGCGTTGAAGCCGGCGACCATCGGCTTGCCGGCGTCGGGACCGACACGGTAGACGGCGTTGGGCGTCAGTTCGGAGGGGAAGCCGAACAGGTCGAAGCGCTCTGAGTAGAAGTTGGAGGAACGCTCTTCCGGCGGCAGCGAGGTGTCGGGCTCGGCCTGGTCGTAGTCGGGGTCGTCGGGAGTGTCCTGGCGCTGCACACTCCCGTAGCTGAACTGCTCTTCTGTTTCGTGTGAGCAGGGATCTTCAAAGCCGCCGCAGCTCTGCGCCGAAGCCCCGCCGGCGAGCAATCCGCCGCCCACCACCAGCAATCCGAACAGCACCAGCGTCACGCTCACGCCGAGAACCACGACCGCTCGCCCCCGACGCCCCCTTCTGCTCATCTCCCCGCGGCCTCCCTTTCGCATACGCCCACGAACAACAGACGCCTTGCTACCCGTCCGGACGCCACCCAAACGCGGCACTTGGATGCGCCCTTTCCGGAGGCTTACTCAAACGCGCATGCCGCCAGCGCCTCGGCAGCTTCTGTAGGACGACGCCGAACGGTGCCGTCGACGCGTGCGTCGGTGAGGCTTATCGATCCCCGGACTGCTTGCGAGCGTAGAGCTCGGGGCGCTCGTCCCAGGGCTCCGCGTCATGCGGTTTCCAGTTCGGCACCTCCGGCCCGATCACGGGGCCGGTTTTCTCGTCGTAGGAGCCTCCGGTACGGAGCCAGTTGGTGAGCACGACCAGGGCCAACAGAGCGAGGACGGCGACGAGCAGGGCGATCATTGAGTTCACCGTACCAGCAGCGAGCGGCCCTGCGCGGCGCTTCCCCGCGCATGCGCGGTTGGTACAGTCGCCCGCTAGCCACGAGCGAAAGGGGATTTCATGAAGCGATTGGGAAGCTTCGTACTGGCGGTCGCCTTCCTCTTACCAGCGCAGCTGGCCGGCGCCGAAGTGATCACAACGCTGCACACAGTGAGCGTCGTGGGCGTCGGGCGAGTTCCGATCTCGCAAACCGCGAACGCCGTCGAAGCTGACAACGACTACCACCAGGCCCTCACCCAGGCCGTCGGCGACGGGGCCGTGAAGGCGACCATGCTGGCCTCCCAGGCACACGCCCGTCTGGGATCGCTCGAGGCGGTCAGCGAGGCCGGCTCGACCGTCAGCTGCAAAACCCCCGAACGGGAATTCCCCGCGTACAAGGGCGCCGAACCCGACTCGGGCAGCGCCGAGGGGCCGCTCGTGGCGGTGGCACTCGCAGCACCTGCCCCGGCACCGCGGAAGGCCAAGAAGCCGGCCACACACAAGAAGACCCGCAGGCACCGCCGGCTGCTCGCCCACAAGGCCGAAGTGACGCCGACCTGCGAAGTCACAGCTCAGCTGACCCTCATCTACGCACTCGGATAGGCGCTCATCCCGGCAGCCCGGTGCGCGCGTGAGACGGAAGATGCCTCACGCGACGCCGGGCGGTCCGGGCCGGGGCCGGGGACCAGTCCCCGAGCGCACACGCCGCCGAGCCACCGGTGGCCACTCAAGCCCGGGTTGGGCGCTGCCGATCCTGCTCTGGGATGCGCCTGCGTGCCTTGACCACGACAGCCCTCGCGTCGAGCGCGGTCGCCCTCACCCTGAGCGGATGCGGGAGCTCGGCCGTCGTGGCCGGCCCGCTGACCCGTGCCGCATACGTCACCGGCCACGTGAGCGGTGCACATATGCAGCTCAGCGCCAAAATCGAAACCGCCGCCCTTCCGCAGCCGGTCTCGATGAGCGGCACGGGCTACTTCGACTTCGCCTCCCGTGAAGGCTCGCTCTCGATGCAGCTCAGGGGCCTCCCCGAAACGGCGCTCGGCTCGGCGCCGACGATGCAGGAGATCCTGAAGGGCTCGGACGTGTACGTGGGATCGCCCGTGTTCACGGGCAAGCTGCCCGGCGGCGCCAGCTGGATCAAGGTGGACCTAACCCAGGCTGAGCAGGCAGCCGGCCTGGACCCGAGCCAGCTGCTGCAGGGACAGGCCGACCCCGCCCAGTTCCTCGAATACCTGAAGGCGAGCGGCTCGTCGGTCACGACCGTCGGCCACGAACCCGTACGCGGCGTGCCCACCACCCGCTACGCCGCCGAGATCGACCTCGGCAAACTCGCCTCCTCGATGGCGGGAGCGAACAGCGCCACAGTCCAGAAGGCGATCGCCGCCCTCGGCGTCAGCGAGATCCCCGTTGACGTGTGGGTCGACTCCCACAACCTCGTCAGGCGCCTCCAGCTCGACTTTCAGGCCAACGCCGGCGGCCAGAGCATGCAGATGCAGATGAACCTCGAACTGTTCGACTTCGGCACCACCCCGCCCGTCTCGGTCCCCGCCGCCTCGGAAACATTCGACGCGACCTCCGCGGCGCTCGGCGGTCTCGGCTCCGCCTCCCAGTGACCTTCCTGGCCGAGCGCTGTCCGGACGTCCTCATGCTCCACGACCGGGCGGCGCCGATGAGCCGCGCCAACATCGAGCACATCGCGATCGCCCCGTCCGGCGTGTACGTGATCGACAGCAAGCGCTACAGGGGCAAGATCGAGGTCACCACACCGATCTTCGGGGCCCAGAAGCTGAAGATCAACGGCCGTGACCGCACCGGCCTGATCAAAGGCCTCGAGCGTCAGGTGGCCCACGCGAAGGCGGCCATGGCAGATTTCGATGCGGAGATACCCGTTCACGGCTGCCTCTGCTTCGTGGCACCCGATGGACGCTTCTGCGAGCTGGGCCTGCCGTTCCTGAGGACGCCGAGGATCAACGGCTATCCCCTCTACTACGCCAGGCGCCTCGCGCGGCGCCTGAACCGCCCCGGCCCGATCGGCCACGAGCAGGCCACAGAGCTGCGGGGAGAGCTGGCCGAGCGGTTGCCGCCCGCGCTGCGCTCCCGCCCCATCGAGCACTAGTCCCGGCCGCCCCGGAGCAGCCACTCCGGCAGCGGGCTATCTAGAATCGCCGTCGATGGCCGCCAGCGGCTACGCCCAGCCCATTCCCGCCTCACGCACCCCGGCCCTGTTCGGGCAGGTGATGGGGCTGGTCGCGCTCACCACGGGCTTTGCCACGCTCGGCGTGTACCTGTTCCGCAACACGGGCGGGGCGTTCTGGTTCATCGCCTGGCTGCTGGCGATCGGCTGCCTGATGGGGCTGAACGTCGCCAATCAACGTGGTAACCACCAGCTGGCGCTCGCGCTTCTGTTCGCGTTCGGGCTGCTGCTTGGGGGCAGCGTGGCCTCGACCGTCAACTACTACGCCCAAACCGATCCCACGGCGGTGCGCCAGGCGTTCGGGGCCACGGCCCTGTTCGTGGGTGCGCTCGGCACGACCGGCTACGCGATCCGCAAAGACCTCTCGTTCCTGTACCGATTTCTCTTCTGGGCGCTGCTGGCGCTGATCATCGCCGGGATCGTGCTGATCTTCGTACGCATACCGGCCGCCTACACCGCCTACGCGATCATCGGGCTGGTGATCTTCGGGGGCTACACCGTGGTCGACTTCAACCGCCTGCGCCGGGCCGGATCCCAGGAAGCCATCCCGCTGGCGGCCGGGATCTTCCTCGACATCCTCAACGTCTTCCTGCTGTTCCTGAGGCTGTTCGCCAGGAATTAGCCCGCCCGTAAAGGGGCGCGGCGACCGTGAGGGGTACGCATCGCCGCGCCCGCTGCAAGTCGCACGCAGGGAGGGGATCTCGCGTGCGCTGAGGGTGAGTCTGAGCCCCCACCTCCCCGATGTCCAATACCTACTTGGGGGTCTGGTATAAACGTCCCATATCTCTGGGCCTTGGGGGCGCCATGGCCAGCGGTTCCGAGCCGCAGATGAACAACACGATTACGGGGGCTTGCCGGGCGGGTAACGACCTGTGCGTCCGTCCTGCTCGGGGGCGGGCTGCCCAGCCATGACCTTCAGACGCGGCCATCTCGACTACTTCGTGGCGGTTGCCGAGGAGGGCCAGATCACGCGTGCGGCCGTCCGCCTGCACGTGGCCCAGCCGGCCCTCTCCCAGGCGATGGCACAGCTCGAGAGCGAACTCGGTGTGACGCTGTTCGCGCGCCACTCGCGCGGGGTGACCCTGACGCCGGCAGGCGAGGCGTTCCTGCCCAAGGCGAGAGCGGCGGTCGCGGCCCACTCGGAGGCGGCCCTGACCGCCGAATGGCTCGCCCGGGCGGCACAGGGGAACATCGACTTCGGCTTCGTCGGCCACGCCCCGGCGCTCGACAGCCCGGGCCTGCTGGAGGCCTTCAAGAGCTCCCACCCGGACGTCAACCTGCGCTTTCGCGAACTGCCCTTCCCGACCCCGCAGACGAAGCTGTGGCTGTCCGAAGTGGACCTCGCCGTCTGTCACCGCCCGCCCGAGGACCCCGACACCTGGATGCACACGCTGCGGGAGGAGCCGCGGGTGGTGCTGCTGTCGCGGACGCACCCCCTCGCCGAGCACGATCGGCTCACCGTCGAGGACGCCGTCGGGCAGACGTTCGTCGGCCTGGACCCGTCGGTGGACGGTGACTGGGCAGGGTTCTGGAGCCTCGACGACTACCGCGGCTCAGCGGCCGCGCGCACACGCGACCACGCCAAGAACGCCCAGGAGGTGCTCGCCGCGCTGGCCAACAGCGAAGCGATCACGACAGGTCCGGGGTCACTGGCGGCGATGATGATCACCGACCTCAGCGGGATCGTCGCGGTGCCGCTGACCGACGCCTCACCGGCGGTCATCACCCTCAGTGGCCACGCCGACCGCAACAACACGCTGGTGGCCGAGGTGCTCACCTACGCCCAGGGACTGAACGCGATCCCGGGCGTCCAGGTTCAGGCCTGAGAGGCGCCGGACCGTTCCGCGTTTGCCAGCGCCTGCTCGAGGCTGGCTTCCGTCTGAGGCCCCGGCAGCTGGGCGAGGATACGGTGCTGTGCGTCCACCACGAAGGTCGTGGGCAGCACCGCGAGCCCGTAGGAGTTGCCCACGGTGCCTTCCCCATCGCGAACCACGGGGAACGTCCAGCGATAGTGGGAGATGAACGAACGGGCTCCCGAGCGGGCGTCGCTCCAGTCCACGCCCACGATCCGGGCCCGCCCCTCGCTGCTCTGGGCGAAGCGCTCGAGCGCTGGGGCCTCTTTCGTGCACGGCCCGCACCAGCTGGCCCAGAACACGACCAGCACCGGCTTGCCGTGTGAGGAGGAGAACAGGTCGGCCAGCGTGGCGGGGGCTCCGGAGAGCTGTTCGCGCGGCAGCCCGGGGGCGACCCGGCCGGCGACGCCCTTGGTGCCGGCGAAGCCGAAGACGGCGACCAGCACGATCGCAGCCAGCGCCAGCGCCGCCAACGCCAGCCTGCCCGCAGCCCGCCGCGACATTCTCCTCCCTACTGGGCCGCCAGGATCGGGGCGTCGTGCGCCACGTCCTTGGGCGCGAAGTTGGCCGCGTAGACGGCCAGCCGCTGACCCGATCCTGTGATCCCGTAGACGATGCCGGTGTGCTCGACCAGGTCCGGGTGGCCCACCTCGCGTTCGGAGCCCACCCCCCACGCCTTCCAGACCGCCGCCAGTTCCTTGGCAGATCCGACCAGATACTGCATCCGCCCGGTCATCTCATGGGCGGCGAGGAACTTCGTCACGGCCTCACGGGTGTCCCCCTGCGGGTCGACCGACACGGCGATCACCTGCGCCTGGGATGCCTTCTTGCCCATCAGCTTCAGAGCCACCCGCAGGTTCGAGGTGATCAGGGGGCAGACGTCGGGGCAGTGGGTGTAGATGAAGGTCACGAACACGGCCTTGCCCCGGTAGGAGTCGATGTTCACGGGCTGGCCGAGGTAGTTGTGCAGCGCCAGCGGCGGCGCGGCCGAGGGCGGGCTGAGCTCGCCCGCGGCCGCGAGCTGCTGAGCGGCGGCGGCCGCGGTGTGGCCCGTGCCGGTGGAGGGCGAACCCGAGCCGCAGCCGGCCAGCAGCACGATCGCGGCAAGGGCCGCCAGCCCCGGCGCGAGCCGGCCGCGGTTGCTCCTGGTGGGTGGCGAATGCTCAGTCATCAGCGGTCGAGCCGACGGGCCGTTGGCGGCCCCAATACGAACAGACGTCGCGGTCGGGTCGTCAATTCCTTCAACTACAACGCATTTTGCGAACAAATCTGTTAGGTTGCGCGCCGTTCGTGCCGAATCCCTGACCCCACGGGGTCGCGGATCGGGGGACCCAATGCGGTTCTACCGCGGGGGCGAATCGCCACATCTGTGGCGTAGCGTAGCCGTTTACGCGAGCCCGACAGCTAACCCCGTAGGCGCCAAGCAACGTAGACGAAAGGACCGCCGCGAATGTCGGGATCCACCCGTGATCTTGCCGTCGTTGACCTCTGGAACGACTCCCTGCAGCGCTCGCTGGACCGACGCGCCCGTGCCAGCCGAGGACTCGCCCGCCGCACCCGTAGACCAGCCAAGACGATCTCGCTGACCGCTCGCAACGCCCTCCTGGGGAGCCCCCGCGATCTGTCCCAGGGCGCGCCCTGGGAGCTGTCGCTGGGCCGCTCCCGCGCGCGCCGCAGAGCGGCGGAGCTGCGCTTCGTGCCCGCCGGCTCGCGGGCCAAGCGGATCTCGATCGGGGCACTGGCGGCCTTCACCGTCTCCCCGGCCGCCGGGATCGCCAGCGGACAGGGGCCGGTCGCCGCGGGCGGACCGAACCTCGAGCCGACGACGACCACCGAGCACACGATCGTGCTCAACTCGGGCAGCGAAGGCAGGCAGGTACGGTTGCTCCAGCAGGCCCTCGGCGGGATCAAAGTGGACGGCATCTTCGGCCCTGAAACGGAAGCAGCCGTGCGCGACTTCCAGGCCCGCAGCGGGCTGCAGAGCGACGGTGTGGTCGGCTCGGTGACCGCCTCGGCGCTGCGCGGCGAGGCCACCGGGAGCACCCTCACCAGCGAAGTCCAGACGGTCGTCCCCGCTCCGACGGCCACCGAGGCCGCCGCCAACGCCACCGCCGTGGCGCTGGAAAGCGGCTCCAGCGAAGGCTCCGGCACTGGCACTGGCGGCAGCGAAGCCCCGTCCGAAGACGCCGGCAAAGGGACGACAGCGATCGCAGCCGTCGCCCACATCGCCGGCGGGCCGAGCTCCGGAGGCGCCGAGGCGCCGGGCGAAGACCCGAGCGAAGCCACAAGTGAAGGCACCGGGCAGGCGACGGGCGAAGCCGGCCAGGAAACGGCCGCTCCGACCACCGCTGACGCCGGCACGGAAGGCTCGGCCACGAGCTCTTCCCAGGCACAGCCGGGCCCCTCGGAAGCGGAAGCCGCCGTCGGAGCCGTGAAAGCCCTCCAGCTCGCGCTGCACGTGAGCCCGGACGGCGAATTCGGACCCGAAACGGAGGCCGCCGTGCGCCGCCTGCAGGCCCGCCACGGCCTGCACGTGGACGGTGTCGTGGGCCCCGACACGTGGGGCCTGATCGGCGTTCACACGCTGCCGACTCTGGAACCGCCGGCCTCGGCCCTGCCACAGGAACCCAGCCACCATCACCACCACGCCGCGAGCGCCGCCGAAACCGGTGAAACCGGCGAAACCGGTGAAACGGGCGAAACGGGGGCGGCCGAAGCCCCCACGGGCAACCCGATCTCGCGTCTCCAGGCTGCTCTTCACCTGGCGACGGACGGAGAATTCGGGCCCGAAACCGAGGCCGCCGTGCGCCGCCTGCAGGCCCGCCACGGCCTGCACGTGGACGGCGTCGTGGGCCCCGCCACGTGGGCTCTGGTCGGCGTCAGCAACGAGGGCACCCTGACCCCGCCCCGCTCGGCGATGGTCGAACCCAGCGAAGGCTCGCCCTCCTCCCCCGGGAGCTCCGAAAGCACCGCCGGGGGCGGCGAAGGCGTGGTCTCGCGCGTGATCGCCGCGGGCGATGAAATCGCCACCCGCCCGTATGTGTGGGGCGGCGGGCACGGGTCCTTTGAGTCAACCGGCTACGACTGCTCGGGCTCGGTCTCATACGCCCTCCACGGCGGAGGGCTGCTGAGCTCACCCGAGGACTCGACCGGCCTGGAGTCCTACGGAGACCCCGGCCCCGGGCGCTACATCACCATCTACGCCAACTCCGAACACGCCTGGATGGTCGTGGACGGCAAACGCTTCGACACCGTCGCACTCGCCGAAAGCGGCTCACGATGGTCGAGCAGCATGGCCTCCACCGGCGGATACGTCGTCCGCCACCCCGACGGCCTCTAGACACCCGGCTCCGTTCCACGCAGCAACCGGCGTCGCCCGCTCTCGAAGTCCTCTGTGACCGAGGGAGCGGGCGACGGCCGGCCCACCGTCGCGAGCGTCCCGTCCCAACTGGCGCCTAGCCTGGCCTGCTCCTGAGTCCGATGACGATGGGAGCGGGCGATGCTCGCCAGGGCGCATGCGTTCACGATCGACGGGTTTCACACCCACCACGTGACGGTCGAGGTCGACGTCCGGCCTGGGCTGCCCGCGTTCGTGATCGTCGGCCTTGCCGACACGGCCGTTCGTGAGGCTCGGGAGCGGATCGCCAGCGCGATCCGCAATTCCGGCTATCAGTTTCCGCCACGGCGGATCACCGCCAACCTCGCCCCCGCCGACGTTCCCAAGGCGGGTCCGGGTCTCGACCTGCCCCTCGCCTGCGCGGTCCTCGCCGCCAGCGGCCAGCTGGCCGGGGACCGGCTGGCGGAGGTCGCGCTCGCCGGCGAGCTGGGTCTCGACGGCAGCCTGAGACCGACCCGCGGGACGCTGGCGATCGCGCAGGCGGCTCGATCCGCGGGCCTGCCGGCGCTGGCGCTCGCTCCCGAGCGCAGCCGTGAGGCGGGGCTCGTCGGGGGACTGGAGATCGCCGCCGTGGGATCGCTCCGCAGCGCCGTGCGCCTGCTGAGCGGCGGCCCCCCGGACGAGCTTCCCCGCGTCGACCGCGGGGCGCGCGTTCTCGACCGAACCCGCGCGCCGGGCCCCGACCTCGGCGACGTGCGCGGCCAGGGCCTGGCCGTACGGGCGCTGATGATCGCGGCCGCCGGGTCACACAACCTGCTGCTCAGCGGGGCTCCCGGCACGGGCAAGACGATGCTCGCGCAGCGGCTGCCGTCGATCCTTCCGCCGCTCGACCACGAGGAAGCGATCGAGGTGACCCGCATTCGCAGCCTGCTGGGCGAGGAGGTGAGAGAGCTCGTGCGCACGCGGCCGTTCCGAGCTCCCCACCACACGGTCACCGCGGCCGGGCTGCTCGGCGGGGCCCGCCCGGGAGCGCCCGGGGAGGTCGTTCTCGCTCACAACGGCGTGCTGTTCCTCGACGAGCTGTCGGAGTTCTCCCGCTCGGTCCTGGAGTCGCTGCGCCAGCCGCTCGAGGACGGTCGGGTCACAATCGCCAGGGCACACCACCACGCCGTCTACCCCGCACGCTTCATGCTCGTGGCCGCCACCAACCCGTGCCCGTGCGGGTTCGCGGGGGAGCTCGAGCGTTGCCACTGCAGCGAAGCCGACCTCGCCCGTCACCGGCGCAGGCTGAGCGGACCCCTGCTCGACCGCGTCGATCTGCTGGTGAACCTGCGTCGCGGTCCCGTCGGCCGCGACGGCTCCGAGCAAGCCGCGATCTCCTCGGCCAGGGCGCGCGAGGCCGTAACGCGGGCACGGGAGCGCCAGCGCCGCAGGATGCGTGGGCACGGAATCCGCCATAACGGGCACATGGACGCGCGCTCCCTGCGATCGTGCGCGCGGGTCGACGAGGGCGCCGCGAACATGCTGAGCCGCGCGCAGGAGGTCGGGCTGCTCAGCGCCCGCGGAGAGCACCGGACCGTGCGCGTGGCAAGGACGATCGCCGACCTCGCCGGCGCCACCCGCATCGCGAGCGAGCACATGGCAGAGGCACTCGCCTTCAGGCCCGACGCCGCGTACGAGCCGGCGCCGGTGCCTTCGCCCGGCGTCCCTGCTTGAGCACCGGCGCCTGCAGCGCGTGCCGGCTGAGAAGCGGCCTGCTGGCGGAGCTGGGTGCCGTGCTCGACCTCCGCGCCCGCGACCGCTCACAGCTGACCGGACTGCTCGCGCATGAGGACACGGAGCTGATCGACCTCCTCGGTGGTCGCCGCCGGGAGGAGCTGCGCCGGGCCCACGGCGACGGCTCGCTCACGAGCGCCGGCAGCCGGGCGAGCGCAGTCTGCGTTCACGATCGCTCATATCCCCGGCGGCTGCGCGTTCCCGGCGCGCCGCGGCTCTTATACACACGAGGCAACGGCGGCCTGCTGCTCGAGAGCGACGAGCGCCCCACGGTGGCGATGCTCGGGACGAGCCGCCCGAGCAACTACGGAGCGGAGATGGCCCGCTCGCTGGCGTGCACGCTGGCCGGCAGCGGAGTGCTCGTCGTCGTCCCACACCGGGACGGCATCGCGCGGGCGGCGCGAGAGGGAGCGGAGCGGGCCGGGTGCGGCGCCATCGTGCTGGGTGGCGACGGCCTCGACACCACAAGCACCAGCTATGCCGGCGCCCTGGCCGCACCGGGGCCGTCGCACAGCTGCCTGGTGGCAGAGCTGCCGCCGGGCGCCCGAGGAAGACGCTGGGGGCGGCTGGCCGCGGAACGGACGGTGGTCCACCTCAGCGACGTGGTCGTGGTTGTGGAGTGCGGATCCGCCGAGGAGCTGTTCGCAATCGAGCTCGCCCGCACCAGCCGGGTGCGGATCGCGGCCGTCCCCGGTAGGGCCACGTCACCCCTTTCCCAGGGTCCTCTCGAGCTGCTCAGCGAGGGGGCGGCGCTCGTCCGCTCCGCACGAGACCTGGCACCGCTCCTGGGCATTGACTGCGCTGCACCTCAGGTCACCGACAGAGCGGGCCTGTCCACAGCGCTCGCCCGGCTGCTCGACCGCGTCGGCTCGGGCGACGAGACGCTCGATCAGCTGCTGAACGGGGCCCCGACCGAGGACGTCCTGGTTGGGCTCGCCGAGCTCGAGCTGATGGGTCTCCTCCGCCGTACCCGCGACGGGCGCTACGTCGCCACGGCCCTCAGGCTGCCCTAGCGAGGACTTGTCCTCTGCGACAAGCGGCACCTGACACGTAGCACGCGAGCTGGTCGGTGATGGCGAATGCCGCGCGAGCTTCCGCGGCCGGCGAAGCGCCCATATTCCTGCGCACGTCGGTGAAGCGGTACACGAGCCTGCCGCGGACGAGGAAGGTGTCCTGCTGCGTATAGCCCGACGGGTTCCGCCATACGACGTGCCGCGCTTGGGGGATCCGCGCAACCGGGGCCGTGCGGGCGCCCTGGCGGCAGCTCGGGCTCACCGCCTCATCGAAGAAGATGACGGCCTGCTGTCGGGTCCGGAACTCGAGTACGTCGGCGACCACGTCGTCGCCGTTGTAGGCCCACCGCCGGACCTCGAACCCAGCCGGTAGCCCACCCGGTGGCGCGCCGGCGACTTCGGTGGGCGAGCCGTCGGTCCACATGTCGAAGGGCCCGGCCACGCCAGCCGTGTACGGGCTGCCGCCCACGCTGCCGGTGATCTCGAACAGCTCCTGCCTCAGAAACGACCATTCCGAGGGACCCACATGGGCGAGCGTCGTGCCGACTCCGTCGGAGCACGTTCCAATCGTGATGCCGGCGCCCGCGCGTACGCCGACACCCGGGCGACCTCCGCCGGTGACTTCCGTGGCGCCCGCCGCAAACACGCCGCCGCGGTCGGCAATCAGGCCGATCGTGGCGACGGCGAGGCACGCGAGGAGAAGGGGAAGACGCGTACCGGTCGCCGGAGCAAGCACCGGCGCGGACGCCTGATTTGTGGGTGGCGGCCAGCTCGGATACCAGGTGATCCCTCCCGCAGGTTCGCCGTGGGCACTGGGTCGGCGCCTCCGGGAACGAACCCGACGGACCAGCCCCCGTGCAGCCCCGCGGCAGATCAGCGCGACCGCCAAGAATAGGAACACGCTCGCGACGATCGCCACCCGCCCGGTGAGGGCGTACTCGAAGCCGCTCGCGTCGACGAAGGCATGCATGGCGATGCCCGGGAACAGGGAGCCGGTGCGCTCGTAAAGAAGGCACGCGATGACACCGAAGAAGACGAGCTCCGGTCTGATGACCAGTGGGTACTGCCAGTGCAGCAAGCCGAAGATCGCGCTTGCGATCAGGCACGCGGGAGCGACGCCGAGCCGATTGCGCAGAGAGCGATAGAGCAGCCCTCGGAAGAAGATCTCCTCCACCACCGGGGCGCCCACGCAGGCCGTCACTCCGGCCATCACGATCGCGATCGTGCTCGCCTGACCCACCCCCGGGAAGTTGTTGGGGGCGGGCGGCGCGTGGACATAGACCTGCCAGGCGCGGCCGAACCAGCCGTAGGCGATCAGGCCGAGGAACACGAGCCCCGTCGAACGGATCCCCGGCACGGGAACCAGGCCGAGGTCGCGGCGTGTGAGCCGGCCGCGGCGGCGGAGCGGCACCAGGGTCAGCAGGAAGGAGCCCTCGATGACCAGGAACGACAGGCCGGGACCCGCTTCGACCCCCACGACCAGCAGCACGACGCCGATCAGCACCCCGATCAGCTCGGCCGCGACGACGGCAGCCAGCGCGTAGCGAACCGTCCACTGACGGGCGTTCTGGGTGGTGCTGCGCCAGGGCACGGTGGTCAACCGCGAACCTCTTCAATCGGGGCAGCGCCTACGTGGGCTCGCGTGTCCTGCGGGTGCAGGCCCATGGTGGCGTTATCGACGCCAACACGGAGGCCCTCAACAGTTCAGGTCCCAAGCAACAGACGACCCCGCGATCTGCGGGGCCCGCTGCCGCACCTCACGATGGCCGGCAGCGGAGTGGCTGGGCTCCTCAGATCAAGCCGGTGCCGAAGCTGTCCGCGCGGATCGACGTCCACGAGTCCCGCTCGAGCGCCCCGCGAAACTCGGCGATCTTGCGGCGCTGCCCGGTGACCTTGAAGGCGACCTGCGCCTGAAGCAGGTGGGGATGCTCGACGATCTCGCATTCGAGGCCCAGCCGGTCGGCGTACTCGCGCATCGTTTCCTCGAGCACGGCACGCACCGTGCCACCAGCACGAATCACCACCGTCTGCGTTTCCACCGTCTCGCCTTCGAGGTCCTGCGTACGAGTGGCCTGCGCCTGCTCGGCGGTTTCGGGCGGGTCGACCTGGCGCCAGCTGCCGAGATCATCGGCCCAGTGGCTCACGACGTACGTCGCCGTGAATCCGTGGTGCTCACATGCCGCGGCAATGCTCTCGCGGGCGGACGCCAGCGCGGCCTGCGAGTCCGCGTAGGCGAACAGGTGGCGCCCGTCATGCGTGATCACCACCCCCTCCGCAACCGCTGTGCTGGCCTCGTCGGCGGCCTTCCCGTACCCGTCGCGGACGCGGCCGAGGACTCGATCGAGCAGCCCGTGATGATCCTCGGGCTCATCGAGTTCCGCCACCAGACGCCAGTCCTTATCCTCGGGCAAGTTGCTCTCCTGCGCTTCGATTTCTCTGCGGCGGATCGCCGTGTCGAGCGGCTTCGTGAAAGCGGATGAAGGGATTCGAACCCTCGACCTTCGCCATGGCAAGGCGACGCTCTAGCCAGCTGAGCTACATCCGCGAGGAGCACGCCATTCTAGCCTCCGCCGGCGATGCCGGTCCAGCGCGGGGATTCGCGACCCGCCGGCCCCACCCCGGCGTGCCGGCGCTCAGCCTTTGAAGCTCGAGGCACCGCGGTCTCCGAACGGCTCGTCGCGCTCGCGCACCGCCTCCCGGAAGCCCGCCTCGGCGGCCCGGCGCTGGAAGGCGTAGCCCTCCTCGGTATGCCGGGCGATGCCGTCGAAGACGGTGCCCAGCACCTGGGTCGTATGCAGACCCTCGGCGAAGAGGCTCTGGTTGACGAGCAGCTTCATCATCGTGAGCTGGTTGACCGGCACGCGGGCGATCCGTTCGAGCAGGATCTCGGTGCGCTCCTCGAGGCGCTCGAGTGGTGGAGCCTCGATCGCCAGGCCCCACTCGACGGCCTCCGTCCCGGACAGGGAGTCGCCCGTGAACAGCAGCCGCTTGGCGCGCTGGGCTCCCACGCGGTGTACCCATAGCGAGGTCGTTGGAGATCCCCACACACGGGCCGGGGGGTAGCCGATCTTCGCGTCCTGCGCCATCACCAGCAGGTCCGAGCAGAGCGCCATGTCGGTGCCGCCCGCCACACAGAATCCGTGGACCCGGCAGACGACCGGCTTGGCGCAGTGGAACAGCGTCATGAAAGCCCGGACGTTGCGGCTCATCATCGCGTAGTCCACCATCGGGTCCCAGGTGCGGGAGGGGTCGTGGTTGGCGAACACCACCGCCGGGTCGATCGGCGAGCCGCTGCCCCCGCTCGGCTCCGTGCCGGCGGCGGCGCCCATCTGCTCGGCGCTATCCACGAGGTCGTAGCCGCCGCAGAACCCCGCTCCGTTGCCGCTCAGCAGCACCACGTGCACGGACGGATCGAGGTCAGCCCGTTCAACGCACGCAACCATCTCCCGCAGCAGCGCCGGGGTGATCCCGTTGCCCCGCTCGGGGCGGTTGAGGGTGATCCGGGCGACCCGCTCGCGGGTCTCAAAGAGGACCGGACTGGGGTCGCTCATGGGCGGCACACTGACATATCCGGCCCGTCCGCCGTGGGCCCGTGTCGAGTCGCCGGGGCGCCCTGGTGGGCCATCCCGGGACGCGTGCTCGGGCCGCTCGGGCCCGAGCCGGAGCATCGGCTAGCCTGCAGGCATGCGCCTGTTCGGACGTCGTGACCCGGAGATGGTGGAGCCGCCATCTGCCCTTCCCGGCCGCAACGAGGAGCTGCGCGTGCCGACGCTCCACGAGGTGCTGGGGACGCCCTTGAAGGGCCCGTTTCCCGGCGGAATCCGGACGGCCATCTTCGGCATGGGCTGCTTCTGGGGAGCAGAGAGGATGTTCTGGCAGGCCGAGGGCGTCTACACCACCGCGGTGGGATACGCGGGGGGCTTCACCCCCAACCCCACCTACGAGGAGGTCTGCAGCGGCATGACCGGCCACGCCGAGGTGGTCCTGGTCGGCTACGACGTCAGCCGCACCAGCTACGAGGAGATGCTGAAGATCTTCTGGGAGGGCCACGACCCGACCCAGGGGATGCGTCAGGGAAACGACGTCGGAACCCAGTACCGCTCGCTGCTGCTGTGGCGGGGAGAGGACCAGCTGGCCGCCGCCGAGGCCTCCAGGGCCGCCTACCAGGAGCGCCTCACCGCCGCCGGCATGGGCACCATCACGACCGAGTTCGCCCCCGCCGACGCCGAGCACCCCTTCTACTACGCCGAGGCCTACCACCAGCAGTACCTGCAGAAGAACCCCGGGGGGTACTGTCCGAACCACTCCACGGGCGTCTCCTGCCCGATCGGGTTGGGCATCCCCACGGGCATCGGCGAGGACGCCGAGCCAGTCGAATCCTGATCCGGATCGACGGGCGCCGGCGAAGCGTTCGAGGAGGGCCGGTGGCGGACGTCGACGGCGAGAGCGTCACCTGCCGCCGGTCACAGTGAGATCCACCCGCTGGTTGTCATCGTCTGACTGTTGGGAAGCTTGAAGTAGTCGGCGGGGTCGGCCGCGTTGCGTGACATCGCGATGTAGAGCTTCTTTCGCCATCGGGCGATGTCCGGCTCGCGCGTCGCCCGGATCGAGATCTTCGATACGAAGTACGTGACACGCTCGAGGTCGGGCTTCCCCTGAACGAGGCCCTGTTCGACAGCGAGTTGCACCGCGGCGGGTACATCCTGCTCCTCGAGAAAGCCGAAGCGCACCGTCAGAGGGGTGATGCTCTCAGCCACGGGATGAAGCGGCTCGCCGGTCGCGCCGCTGTAGAGGATCTTCGTCCCCGGCTCGATTCGCTCCCAGTCTTCGACGCGTGGCACATGCTCCGTCTTGACCGCGACGATGATCACGTGATCGTGCAGCACCTGATTGTGCTCGACGTTGGCCATCAAGGCCAGAGGAGCGCCCCGCAGGTTTGGACTCAGAAAAACGCCGACGCCGGAGACCTGGCGAACGGGCAGCACCGGCCCCCCGATCTGCTCGATGAAATCGGCGAGCAGGCCTTCCGTCCGCTCCCGATTCGCATCCACGATCCTGCGCCCGTGGTACCAGGTGATCACGAGCGTGAAGACGATCAGCGCGATCGTCAGGGGCAGCCACCCGCCCCGCGCCACCTTCGTCAGGTTGGCCGCGAAAAAGGCCAGGTCGAACGTGAGGAAGAGGGCCGCCCCCAGAGCGATCAGGCCCTTGGACTTGTGCCACAGCAGGCGGGCAACGGCGAGGAACAGGATCGTGTCGATGATGAAGGTGCCGGTCACCGCCACGCCGTAGGCGGAAGCGAGCCGAGCGGAGGACCCGAACCCGATCGCGATCGCGAGCACGGTCCCGAACAGGGCCACGTTGATGGCCGGGGCGTAGATCTGCCAGATCTGCCGTTCGGAGGTGTGCCGGATCGCCAGCCGGGGCAGAAACCCGAGCTGTACAGCCTGCTGGGTGACGCTGAACGCGCCCGAGATGACCGCCTGTGAGGCGATCACCGTCGCGGCGGTGGCCAGGAACACCATCGGTATCTGCGCCCATGACGGCAGCAGCAGGTAGAAGGGGTTGGAGACGGCGCTCGGCTGACGCAGGATCAGCGCACCCTGGGCGAGGTAGTTGAGCGTCAATGCCGGGAAGGCGACCAGGAACCATGCCCGCCGGATCGGCGGCCGCCCGAAGTGACCCATGTCGGCGTAGAGCGCCTCGGCGCCCGTCACCGCCAGCACCACCGAGGCGAGCGCGATGAACGCCACGCTGCCGTGGTCGACGAAGAATTCCACGGCGTAGCTCGGCGACAGTCCCCGCAGGATGCCCGGATGATGCGCGACCTCGACGACTCCCACCACACCCAGCGTGGAGAACCACACCGCCATCACGGGTCCGAAGAGGCTGCCCACCACCCCCGTGCCGAAGCGTTGGATCGCAAACAGCAGGCACAGGATCACGACGGCCACCGGAAGCACGATCGAGGCGAGGCTCGGCACAGCCACCTTCAGTCCTCCGACCGCCGAGAGCACCGATATCGCCGGGGTGATCGCCCCGTCGCCGTAGAACAGGGCCGCGCCGATGATCCCCAGCGTGATGAACACCGTCGGCACGGCGGCCGTGCGATTGCGCCTTGCGCCACTGAGCAGGGAGGTGAGCGACATGACGCCGCCCTGACCCTGGTCGTCGGCGCGCATGATGAAGGTCAGGTACTTGACCGACACGACGACCGTGACCGACCAGAACACCAGCGAGATGACTCCGTAGACGTTGCCGGGCGTTGCGTGTACCGCGTGGTTGTCGCTCGTGAAGACCGCCTGCAGCGCGTACAGGGGACTCGTCCCGATATCTCCGAAGACCACCCCCAGGGCACCCAGGGACAGGGCTGCCATCCCGACCCTGGCCGCGGCGACGTCGTGGGGGCGGCGCTTGCGCGGCGTCCTTATCGACGCGGGATAGCTCTCGGCTGGCATTCGCGGACGTTACTCACCCTCAGGGATCGCGGTGCACATTTCCGCGCCTGCGAGGCGACCTCCCCGACCGCGGTAAGGCCAAACTGGTCCGAACGGACTACTCGGTCATGCTTAGAGGTTGCGCCTCAGGTTGCGTGACGGCCGGCGAACTGGCCGGCGATGGCGGCCTTCACCAGCGGTTCCAGGAAACGGGCCGTTAAGCGGCTGCGACCCCGCGAGAACGCGGGGCCGCAGCACTCGTGCTTCCGTTACCGGAGCGTCCGTGGGGAAGACGCTCCGGTTCGGAAGGACTTGGGTTGGCGCCTAGGCTCCCGCGCCGGCGGGCAGCGCCCCGCCCCCGGGCTCCCATGTCGGAGCGTGAGGGCCCCCGAGCGTAGGCACGTCCGAGGGGTAGACCTCGTTGCCGTGGATCGCGTGATCGCCGATCTCCAGCTCCTCGTCGGAGAGCCTCAGCGGCACGAATATGCCGATCAGCTTGAGGATGATGAAGGTCGCGATCCCTGTGTACAGGATCACCCACACCGCCGTCTCGAACTGCCAGCGGAGCAGCGTCCAGCCGCCTCCGTAGAACAGGCCCGAGAAGTTCGGCAGCGCTCCCGAGTTTTTCACCGGGAAGTACTCGATCATGTGGTCGTTGGCTAACAACCCGACTAACATCCCGCCGCAGAAGCCCGCGATCCCATGGGTATAGATCACCCCCAGGGTGTCGTCCACCGACCTGAAGATCGGCGCGCGGCTCAGGAAGCGGATCGACATCCACACAATCGTCGAGACCACGACCCCGATGACGATCGCGCCCCAGCCGTTCACGAACCCGGCCGCCGGTGTGATCCCCACCAGTCCACTGATCATGCCGTTGACGGCCCCGATCATTGAGGGCTTTTCGCGGAAGATGTAATCCCACGCGATCCACACCATCATCGCCACGGCCGTGCACACGTTCGTGTTCAGGACCGCCGCGGATGCGTTGTTGCCGGCGTAGTAGGAGTCACCGCCGTTGAACCCGTTCCACCCCAACCAGAGGATGCCGGCGCCGCACGCCACCATCAACAGGTTGTTGGGAGCATCGATCTCTCGATCTCGCTGCAATCGCGGCCCGATTACGGCCGCGAAGACGAACCCGGAGATACCCGCCGCCAAGTGGATCACGTAACCACCGGAGTAGTCGAGCGCGCCGTGCGCCGCCCAGTAGCCGCCACCCCAGATGAGGAAGGCGTTGACCGTGTACACAACCGTGATCCAGATCGCCACGTAGGGGATCCAGGCCTTGAAGTTCACGCGCCCCAGCACCGAGCCCAGCGCAAGGATCGGCGTGATCGCCGCGAACACGAACTGGAAGTACACGAGCGAGGACAACGGGAAGTGGAACGGCGGCCCCGTCGAGATCGACGGGATGATCGCCTGACTCTCCTCGCCCACGTCGCTCAGGACGCTCCCGGGCTTCCCGAGGAAGGTGCCCAGGAACCCTTTGGCCCCGAACGTCCCGCCACCGCTATGGGCGATGGATTGTCCGAAGCCCATCTTGAACGCGAACAGAACCCAGACGATCAGGGTGATACAGAAGGCCACAAACGTGAGCATCATGCTGTTCACCGACCAGCGCTTCTGCATCACGCCGCCGTACAGGACCGCAAGGCCCGGCAGGCTCATCAGCCCCACGAAGGTCGCGGCAGTCATCTGCCACGCGTTGTCCCCTGGATTAAGCCAGCTTTGGTACGGCAACCAGGTCATGTGCCTCCTTTTGTTTCGATATTGCCCAGCACGCGCACGCCCGTTTTTTCACGGGCGGAGCGCCGCAGGCATATGAAAGCCCCGACTCGAAGGGCCTGGTAGGGCCACCTTGGCCAGATCTTCCGGCCCGGGTTTCGACATTTGTCTAGCTTGCTATTTGCGGGGTGAGGCGAAGCCCGCGTGGGCGCAGGCGGTACGCAGATCCGCCCCGTAGGCGCGATAGCTGGCCGGGGAGGCGCAGATGCTCCTGCCTTCGCTGCCGCAGGCGTGCAGGTGGCCGCCGCCGAGGGTGCTGGCGAAGGTGAGGCTGACGCAGTCCTTGCGCCCGGCGGAGCCACCCGAGAGGGCGAAGGCTCCGAGCCCGGCCAGGCCGAGCACCACGCACGCCAGCAGGATCCCGACGATCGTCTTCTCGCGCCGGCCCCAGTGCAGCGGCTGGGACAGCCGCCGCGACTGGTCCTGCATGATCATCGCGGCTTGGCCGGCTGGAAGGACAGCGCCAGCGAGTTGATGCAGTAGCGCTGCCCGGTGGGCGCCGGACCGTCGTCGAAGACGTGTCCGAGGTGACCCCCGCAGCGGCGGCAGAGAACCTCGGTGCGGCGCGAGAAGAGGCCGTTGTCGGGCCGCAGCTCGACCGCCTCGGCGACGGCCGGCTCGCTGAAGCTGGGCCAGCCCGTGCCCGATTCGAACTTCGTGTCGGAGCCGAACAGCACGGCCCCGCAGCCGGCGCAGCAGTACTCGCCCGTCTGCTTGTTGAGCAGGTGCTCGCCGGTGAAGGGGGCCTCTGTGCCGGCCCGGCGCAGGACCTTGTACTGCGCAGGCGAGAGCGTCCTTCTCCACTCCTGCTCGCTGCGCTGGACGTCTCGCTCGACGGTGCCCATACCCGGCGTTCGTTCTAGCACCCCCTCCCCCATCGGGTTGGCTCCCCCCCACCGCTGCTGCTAACGTGATCCTTACGTTCACGTCAATTTTCGGCTACCAGAGGTGACGTGTTGGCGACGGTGACGAAGACCAGGCCTCGGCTCCCTTCCGGCGGCATGCCGCGGATCGGACGGGCAGGCGACGACGAGCACTACCGCTGGTGGGCGCTGTCCTGCACCAGCCTGGGGATGCTGCTCGCGGCCACCAACTCGGGGACGCTGATCATCGCCCTGCCGGACCTCGAGCGCTCCCTGCACACGAGCCTGCTGGCGCTGGTGTGGGTGATCCTGGCCTACCTGATCGCGGCCACCGTGCTGGTGCTGATGGCCGGGCGTCTGAGCGACCTGTTCGGGCGCAAGCGGGCCTACGTGGCCGGCTTCGTGCTGTTCGCCTTCGCCTCGCTGGGGGCGGGCTTCGCCGCGACTGGCACCGAGCTGATCCTGTGGCGGGTCCTGCAGGGCATCAGCTCGTCGTTCCTGTTCGCCAACGCCGCCGCGCTGGTGACCGACGCCTTCCCGAAGGAGCAGCTCGGCCTGGCGATGGGCGCCAACACGATGGTCGCGGCCATCGGGCTGGTGCTCGGCCCCGTGCTCGGCGGCGCGCTGGTGGCGATCTCCTGGCATTGGGTGTTCTGGTTCAACGTCCCGCTCGCCCTCGCGGGAGCGGCCTGGGGCGCCCTGGTCCTGCGCGAGCTCGCCAAGCCTGACGAGGTGCGGGGCTTCGACGTGCTCGGGACCTGCACCTTCATCGTGGGCTTCACCGGGCTCGTGCTGGGCGTCTCGAAGGGTGGCATCAGCGGCTGGAACAACACGGTCGTGATCGCCGGCCTGGCGGCCGCCGCGGTGCTGCTGCCGCTGTGGGTGGCGATCGAGCGCCGCTCGCCGGCCCCGATGCTCGACCTGACGCTGTTTCGCAACCGCCTGTTCGCCGCCGCCAGCGGGGCCGCCTTCATCAACGGCCTCGCCCGCTTCGCGCTGATGTTCCTGTTCGTCTTCTACTTCCAGGGCGCCCAGGGCGATTCACCGATCGACGCCGGGATCAAGCTCGGGCCGCTGGCGCTCGGCATGCTGGTCGCCTCCCCGCTCGCGGGCATGTACGCCGACCGGCACGGCTCGCGAGCGCTGGCGTCGATCGGGATGCTCGTGACAGCGGCCGGTCTGGCCGGCATGACGACGCTGCAGGTATCGAGCGCCTACGGCCAGAGTGCCCTGTGGCTGGCGATGGTGGGGATCGGGTCGGGGATGTTCAACAGCCCCAACACGGCCGCGATGATGGGCGTGGTCCCGGCCAAGCGCCGGGGTATCGCCGCGGGCGCGCGGACGCTGTTGCAGAACACAGGGGCGGTACTGTCGATCGCCTTCGTGCTCGCGGTCGTGACCTCCTCGATTCCGAAAAGCACGCTGTTCGCGGTCTTTTCCGGGCTCGCCAAGGGCCTCTCCCCCGAGAAGCTCGCACCCTTCATCTCCAACATGCACGTCGCCCTCTGGGCGCTGTCCGCCGTCTCGGTGCTGGGAGCGCTCGTGTGCCTGCTGCGTCCGGCCCACAACGCCCCCGAGACGCAGGCGGCTCCGGGCGCCGCGGCGCTCGGCGAGAGCTCTTAGCGGGCGGGCAATGAGCGCTCACGCAGCCCGCTCGGAGGCCGCCCCGCCGCCCCCCGCCGGCGAACAGCTGCGGATCGGCGACGTCGCCAAGCTCGTCGGCACGACGCCGCGGACGATCCGCTACTACGAGCAGCTCGGGCTGCTGCCCACCCCCGGCTCGCGAGCCGCCGGAGCCCACCGCACCTACTCCGAGGAGGAGGTCGAGCGGCTGCGGGAGGTCATGCGCCTGAAAGAGCTGCTCGGCCTTTCGTTGGAGGAACTCGGGACGCTGCTGGCCGCCGAGGAGGCACGCGCGGCCGTGCGCGCTCAGCTGCAACGGGAGGACGTCGACCCAGCCCGCCGTGAGCAGCTCCTGCGCGAGGCGCTCGGGCACATCGACCGGCAGCTGGAGCTGGTCCGCCGCCGTGCGAGCGAGCTCGGAAAGCTCGAGGACGAGTTGACAGAGACCCGCAAACGGGTACGACGCAAGTTGCGCGAGCAGGATCTCCAGAGCGGCCCCGGGCCTGCATCCACCCCCAGGCAGAAGGAGCGCAAGGCGCGATGACGAGCACCACGGTCGAGCCCAGCACCCGGGGAGGCTGCCTCGGCTTCTGCACGGGAGGCCGCTATACCGTGCTGATGGCCGTGAGCAGCGATCACCTGGACGCCGCCCGGCAGCAGATCGTGTCCTTCCCGAGCCGCCACCTGCAGGAGGGCTAGCCGGTGGACCGCAAGTGGTGGACGCTGATCGCCGTCTCGTTCGGCGTCTTCATGCTGCTGCTCGACATCACGGTGGTGAACGTCGCGCTGCCCGACATCCAGCGCTCGCTGCACTCCTCCTTCTCGGACCTGCAGTGGGTCGTGGACGCCTACTCGCTGACGCTGGCGGCATTCCTGTTGACCTCCGGGTCGCTCGCCGACCTCTTCGGGCGTCGGCGGATCTTCGCCACCGGGCTGGTCATCTTCACCTGCTCCTCGGCCCTCTGCGGGCTCTCGAACACGCCCGGCATGCTCAACCTCGCGCGCGCGGTGCAGGGCGTCGGCGGGGCGATGATGTTCGCCACCTCACTGGCGCTGATCGCCAACGCCTTCCGTGGACGCGACCGTGGCACGGCCTTTGGGGTCTTCGGGGCCGTCAATGGGGCCGCCGTCGCCGTGGGCCCGGTGCTGGGCGGGGTCATCACATCGGGGATCGGCTGGGAATGGATCTTCTTCGTCAACGTCCCGATCGGCATCGCGGCGGTGTTCGTGACGCTCACCAAGGTGGTCGAGTCGCGTGACCCGAACGCGAGGGGCGTCGACTGGGGCGGGCTTGTCACGTTCTCGGGTGGCCTGTTCCTGCTCGTGTACGCGCTCGTCCAGGGCAACAGCAAGGGCTGGGGCTCGACCGAGATCGTCTTGATGCTGGCCGGGGCCATCGTGCTGCTGGTCCTGTTCCTGGTCGTCGAGCTGGTTCAGAGGCGACCGATGCTCGACCTCGCCCTGTTCCGCCGCCCTGCGTTCACCGGCGCCAACATCGTCGCCTTCTGCCTCGCCGCCTCGTACTTCGCGATGTTCCTGTACCTGACGCTCTACATCCAGGACGTCCTGCACTACTCGCCCGTGGAAGCCGGTCTGCGCTTCCTGCCGATCACGCTGCTGTCTTTCATGGTCGCTCCGGTGGCCGGCCGCCTGAGCGTGCGCGTACCGGTGCGTCTGCTGTTGGGCTCGGGGCTGGTGCTGTGTGGGGTCAGCCTGCTGATGATGACGGCGCTCACCTCGACCTCGTCATGGACCTTCCTGACCGTGCCGTTCATCCTCGGCGGGGCCGGCATCGGGCTGGTCAACCCGCCGCTGGCCTCGACCGCCATCGGAGTGGTGCCGCACGAGCGCAGCGGGATGGCGTCGGGCATCAACGCCACCTTCCGCCAGGTCGGGATCGCCACGGGCATCGCCGGCCTCGGGGCGATCTTCCAGCACCAGATCCTGAGCTCCACGACCTCGGCGCTGCGCACGCTCTCGGGCGGCTCCGGAGGGACGACCCGCGAAGTGCTGGCGGCCGCGCACGGCCAACTCGGACAGGCCCTCGGCTCGGGCTCCCTCGGAGGCCTGCAGGGCTCGATCGCAGCCTCCGCACGCACCACGCTCAGCCACGCGTACCGGATCGGTTTCGTGGACGCCTTCACGACCATCGCCGCCGTCGCCGGGGCGATCGCGCTGATCGGCTCGGTCGCCGCCTTCGTGCTCGTGCGCAGCAAGGACTTCGTCGCCTCACAGGCGCCCAGCGAGGCCGCGGAGGGCGAGCCTGCCGTGATGAGCGCCGCCGGCTAGAGCCGCACGGACCTAGCGGTGAGCCTCATAGCCCGGACACGACAGCACCGGCAGGCGCGGGTAGCGCGGGTAGGCAGGGTCGCTCTTGGAGCGCTGGCAGAGGTAGAACACCGAGCCGCGGCTGTTGGGCACCTCGCGCCGGTGAATGCACGTCGCACACAGCCCCACCCGGCGCTCGGCGGCGTCTGCTCGATCGGCCCTCTCGCTCACTTCTACCGCCACGATAGGTGCCCGCCACGCAACGAGCGGCCCGCGATGGGCTTGCCGGCGGTGCGATAATCGTTGCTCAAACAACTATGAGCTCCACACGATGATCACCTTCCGGCGCCTGCTCGGATTCCTCAGCCCCTACCGCAAGGGCCTCGCCACCTCCTGGGGGCTGGCGAGCCTCGCGATGGTGGGCACCGTCGCCTTGCCCGCCCTCACGGGCCGGGCCGTGGAAGCGATCAAGCACGGAGCGGCCGCGACCCAGCACCACCACGCGAGCCTGCGGGCCCACGAGCGCGACGTGCTGCTCACGCTCGCGCTGGCGATCCTGGCCGTCGTGCTGGTCCGCTGGGGGCTGACCGTGTGGCGGCGGATGATCGCCGGGCGCGTGTCGCTGGGCGTCGAGTACGACCTGCGGAGGCTGATGTACGGGCAGCTGCAGCGCCTGGAGCTCGGCTTCTTCGACCACCAGCAGACCGGCCAGCTGATGTCGCGCGCGACCGTCGACCTGCAGGCGGTGCGCTTCTTCCTCGGCTACGGCCTCGTGTTCATCCTGCAGTCGGTGCTCACGATCGCCCTCGCGGGCGTGGTGATGATCGTGATCAACCCGGCACTGGGCCTGATCGCGCTGATCCCGGTGCCGTTCGTGGTCCTGATCTCCTACCGCTACGGCCGGCGCGCCAGGCCCGCGATCCAGGAGACCCAGCAGCGGATCGGCGAACTGACCGCCGAGGCGGAGGAGAACATCTCCGGCGTGCGCGTGGTGAAGGCCTTCGCCCGCGAGGACCGCCAGCTGACGCGCTTTCGCGCCACCGTCGGGAGGGTGTTCGACCAGGCGATGCGGGTGACACGACTGGAAGCCCGCTACAACCCCGCGATCGGCTTCCTGCCCCAGCTGGGGCTCGCTGCGGTGCTGCTGATCGGAGGCCAGGCCGTGATCCACTCCAACCTCACACTGGGGCAGTTCACGGCCTTCTTCCTGTACCTCAACATGCTGATCACGCCGATGCGCTCGCTCGGCGTGACGCTCAACCTGGCCCAGCGGGCCACCGCCTCGGGCGCCCGCATCTTCCAGCTGCTCGACCGCGAACCGCGGATGCGCGACGAGCCCGCTGCCGTGGAGCTTCCTCCCGGCAACGGCCACGTACAGCTGCGCGGCGTGACGCTGCGCTACGAGCCCGCCCACGACGAGCTGAGCCCGTCCGCCGACACCCACCTCTCCCCCGGGCGGATAGTGCTCGACGACATCGACCTCGACGTCCCCGCCGGCAGGACGGTGGCGATCGTGGGCCCGACCGGCTCCGGCAAGACGAGCCTCGTGGCCCTGATCTCGAGGCTCTATGACCCCACCGAGGGCCAGGTGCTGCTCGACGGCGTGGACGTCCGCGAGGCGACGATACGCAGTGTCCGCCAGGCGGTGGCGGTCGTCAGCGACAACCCCTTCCTGTTCTCCGCCAGCGTCGCGGAGAACATCGCCTACGCCCGGCCCGGGGCGGGGCGCGAGCAGATCGAACAGGCCGCCCGGCGAGCCCAGGCACACGAGTTCATCACCACGCTGCCGCAGGGCTATGAGACCCAGGTCGGCGAGCGCGGGCTGACGCTGTCGGGCGGTCAGCGCCAGCGGCTGGCAATTGCCCGGGCGCTGCTTTCAGACCCGCGGGTGCTGGTGCTCGACGACGCCACCTCCTCGGTGGACGCCTCCACCGAGCAGAGCATCAAGCTGGCCCTGGCCGAGGCGATGGCGGGTCGCACGACGTTCGTGATCGCGCACCGGCTCTCGACGATCGCCCTGGCCGACGAGATCGTGGTGCTCGACCACGGCCACCTGATCGCCCAGGGGGCGCACGCCGAGCTGTTGCAGAGCTCCCCCCTGTATCGCGAGATCGTGGCCGCCGAGTCCCGGCCGGCGACCGCGGGCACGGCCGAGTCCGCGGGCCTCGGGGTACTCGCCGGCAGCCCGTCCGGAGGCGAGCGATGAGCGCCATGGGCACGGGCAGGGGCGGAGGCAACGTCGGCGGCCGGATCGGGCTGGGACCGGGCGCCGCCCGCCCCGGACAGTGGGACGGCGAGCGCGCACCCCGCGGCAACCGCGGGCGCAACCTCAGGGGCCTGCTGGCGCTGCTGGCGCCCTACCGCACGCGTGTGGCGGCGATGCTGTTCGCACTGGTGCTCGGAACGTGTGCATCGCTGGCCCCGCCATTGCTGGCGAGGCTCGCGATCGACCAGGGCATCAACCAGCACGACACGGAAGTGCTCGTCTTCGTCGTAGGGGCCTTCCTGCTGTCGGCGGTGCTGGTGTGGGGCGCCACCCACGCCCAGACCTACCTCGTCGGATGGGTCGGCCAGCGCGCCCTGGCGGACCTGCGGATCCGCATCTTCACCCACCTGCAGCGCCAGCCGATCGGCTTCTACGAGAGCCGCCCCGCGGGGGTCCTGATCTCGAGGATCACCAACGACGTGGAGGCGCTGGAAAGCCTCGTCACGGACTCGGTGGTGACGCTCTTCCAGGCGGGCCTGACGCTGATCGGAGCGATCGCGGTGCTCGTGTACCTCGATCCGAAGCTCGCGCTGTTGACGTTCTGCGTGGTGCCGTTCGTGGCCGGCGCCAGCATCTGGTTCCGGCTCGTGTCGAGCGGCGCCTTCCGGCGCACGCGGGAGACGATCGGGTCGATCACGGGCTACCTGCAGGAGACGCTGTCGGGCATCCGCGTGGTCCGCAGCTTCGGCCAGGAGCCGGCCCACGAGACCCGTTTCGCCGAGCTCAACGAGGACAACCGCGAGGCGAACATGATCACCGTGCGCCTCAACGCGACCTACTTCCCGGCCGTGGAAATGATGTCCGGCGTGGCGCTCGCGGTGATCGTGCTTTACGGCGGCTACCAGGCGATCAACGGCAACATCACGGTGGGCACGATCGTGGCCTTCGTGGCCACGCTGTCGTTCCTGTTCGAACCGATCCAGCAGCTCTCCCAGCTCTACACCACCTACCAGTCGGGGATGGCTGCGCTGGAGAAGATCTTCGGACTGCTCGACGTCGAGCCGACCCTCCAGGACGCCCCCGGGGCGAAGGACCTCGGGCCAATCCGCGGGGAGGTCAGCTTTGAGGACGTGTCCTTCAGCTACGAGCCGCGGGCGGTCCGGCGCCGGCAAGCCGCGCCCGCCGCCGACGCTGCCGCGACCGCGGCCAACGGCGGGGCGCCGCGGAACGACGCCGGCAAGCGACCGCCCGCGAGCGACGAGGGCGCCACGGCGCCGGAGCCGGCGCTCGCGCTCGAGCACGTGCAGCTGCAGATCCCTGCCGGACAGACCGTCGCCCTGGTGGGAGCCACCGGGGCCGGCAAGTCCACGATGGCGAAGCTCGCCGCCCGCTTCTACGACCCCACCGAGGGGCGCGTGCTGGTGGACGGCGAGGACCTGCGGCAGGTGACGAGCGACTCGTTGCGCTCGCAGATGGGGATCGTCCCCCAGGAGGCGTTCCTGTTCTCCGGCACGGTGCGGGAGAACATCGCCTTCGGCCATCCCGAGGCCAGCGACGAGGAGATCGCGGCCTCCGCGCGAGCCGTGGGAGCCGATCAGTTCATCTCCGAGCTGCCCGACGGCTATGACACCGAGGTGGGCGAGCGCGGAGCCCAGCTGTCGGCCGGGCAGCGACAGCTGCTCGCGTTTGCCCGCGCGCTGATCGCCGACCCGCGGATCCTGATCCTCGACGAGGCCACCTCCAATGTGGACCTGCAGAGCGAGACGAGAATCGAAGGCGCGATGCGCCGCCTGCTGGCCGGGCGGACCTCGATCGTCATCGCCCACCGCCTGTCCACCATTCGCAGGGCAGGTCGGATCGTCGTGTTGGACCACGGCCGCATCGTCGAGCAGGGCACCCACGAGGAGCTGCTGGCAGCCGGTGGCCGCTACAGCGAGCTGTACCGCGACTGGGAAGTGCAGGCGGCGTAGGTCAGGTCCGCGCGGTCAGGGCACCAGCAGCTCGAAGGCGTCGTCGACCGCTTCGCCCGTCTTCACGTCGTAGACGCTCACGCGCCAGTCGCCCGAGCCGACAGCCCTGACGGACACGCTGTCCGGGTTCGGCAACGATTTGCCGGAATCGGCCGTGGCCAGCGCCACGAGCTCGGGGTTTGAGCTGAAATGGACCTCGTACTGGCCTGTTTCGAGCCTGCGTGCTTCGACGGCTCCACCACTGCAGTTGTAGGCCGTCGTAAGGCTCGTGGACCGTTCCGGGAAGCTCGAGCTCGCCGGTATCAGCGCGAACCCCTTCACCTGGCCGGTCTGCGATGTGCAGTCGCTGCGGGTGAAGTCAGCTGCCGGGACTTCCCCGAGCGAAAGCGCATTTCCGGCCGTGTTCGAGCTTTCCGCGTGGGCCGCGTTGACCGCGTTCCCGGCATTGATCGCGCCCGCCACGGTGACGCTTCGGGAGAGCTGCACGAAGATCTTGCGGTCGGTCGTTTCGAGCGAGTGCAGCACCCTCGGGTTGACCTGGCTGGTCGAGTTGAGGAGGTAGTGCTTGGCCGCCAGGGCACCGCCGCTCATCGCGAACAGGAGCGCGAGCGTGGCGGTCACGTTCGCGTAGCTGAGGTTCCGTCGCAGCGCTTTCATCACCTCGTGTCCCCTTTCGTGGCGTCGGTGGAGCCGATGTCGGGCGCCGCTGAGGATAGGCGCTCACGGGCGCGCTCCGCGCCGGCTGCTCCGCCGCCTGCTCAGAGCGCTCCCCGGCGGACTGCCGGGGCCCGGGCGATAGGGACCCGCGGAGGCGGGGACGGTAGGGGGACGGCGCGGGACGCTCAGCTCCTGAGGGGTGGATGCCAAACGCCCGCGCCGTCCAGGCCAAGGGGACCATTCGTCCGGGAGTCGGGGTAGGACCCCGGACTGCACTCGCATCGGTTGAGCGCCTGACTTCCCTCGAGCGATTCCGACCATAGCCGGATCCGCGAAAAACGCAATCCGTGGTTTCTATGTCCCAGACGCCGTGTGGCCGCCATCGAGGGAGGCCTCCAGCGCGGCCGCCTGGGCGTCGCTGAGCGGCTCGCGCAGTTGCGGTTCTGCACCGCCTCCCAGCGCCTGCAGCAGTTCATCGATCTCCGAGCCCTCGGCGATCAGGGCGATCGCCGAGCTACCCCTCGGGATCGCGGCCCGCAGACGCTCGGCCAGCTCATGCGGCTCGCTCTCGGTGTCGGTCGGCGTGCCGATCTGGGAGCCGGCCAAGCCACCGACGAGAAGACCGACGGCTATCCCCGGCGGCCCTCCGAGTACGCCGATCAGGCCACCGGCGACCCCGCCCTTGGCGGCGCCGCCCTGGGACACGTGATCGAGCTCGTCGACGTCCAGGTAGTGGCCCGCGAACATGCCCCGCAGCAGCAGCCTGCCGCTGTGGAAGTGCTCGACGAGGCCCACATCCTTGGACCAGCGGGCGTGCGGACCGGCCTGGTCGCGGGCGTCGGCGAACCTCACGCTGGCGGTGTTCTCTCCGCCGAAGGCAACCACCACGGATTCGAGTCCCATCGCC
Organism: uncultured Solirubrobacteraceae bacterium; assembly: GCA_963846255.1. Taxonomy (GTDB): domain Bacteria; phylum Actinomycetota; class Thermoleophilia; order Solirubrobacterales; family Solirubrobacteraceae; genus Palsa-744. The sequence continues at coordinate 450,389 of CAWJVE010000002.1, read as the reverse complement.
GCGTCAATCTACTCCTGCGCAGACCCGAACGCAGCGATGAGCCACCAGAGCAAGAACGCGCTCCCCGCCCCGGCGGGCGCGAGCCGCCGGGGCGGGGAGCTACCTCACGTGCGATCGATGCGAGGTGACCCGCTACGACGTCAGTACTTGTAGCCGCCGCTGCCTTCGGAGGAGCCGCTGCCTTCGGAGCTGCCGCCGCTCGCGGGCGTGCCGCCCCCTTCGGAGGTGGTCGAGGAGGATCCGCCGCCGGAGCTCGCCGAGCCGGTCGTGATGACGGTCCACGTGCCGACGTCTTTGATGCCCTGGCCATTCGTTTCACCCGCCGCCCGGTCCTGGGCGAACGTGTACAGAGGTGAACCGTTGAAGGTGACCTGGGTGACACCTTCTGGGCGCTTGACGGTGCCCAATGACCCCACTTCACCAGTGGGAGTGGTTCCGGCAGTGACCGTCAGCGGGTGCCAGACAGCAGTGCACGCCGAGCTGGTGCAGATGAACTTGCCGCCCTGCTCGCCACCCAGGTGATACAGGGTCATGCCGTTTGCGTTGACCAGGATGGTCCCGCGCGAGCTCGACGCCGTCTTCACTGTGTCACCCGAGGGCGACGAGGTGCTGGCGGCCGGTTGCGCCGTGGATGAGCTGGTTGTACTGCTCGAGCTGCTGCCGCAGGCGGCAAGCAGCAGGCCGACCGCGAGCGCCAGGCCCGACATCCTCGCTGGATAACGCATCCGTCACACTCCGCATCTGACGTTGACATGGCGAGCGACCTTCTGATGGTCGCCTCTCGATACGGAGGACTCCGCCGATCCGCGATTCCTTCCGCCGCGGACGCTCGTTGGTCGCCCACCGGGATATTCCGCCGTCGCGGGAAGGTTCCCGTGCCTGCGGGGTCGTTGAGGTCGAGATGATCGAACAGCGACCGCAAGGAGATGCCATGCCCGCCCCCCGCAACGTCCCCACCCCCGGCAAGCGCCGGGCCGCCGCTCGGCCCGGTCTTATCGCGATGCTCGGCTCCGCACTGGCCGTGCTGGCGTTGGTCGCGGTGGCGGCAGCGGCGGGCGGCACCCGTGTGGTGTCGGCGGCGGCGAACCAGAAGCTTGGCAGCACAGTTGCGGTCGAAGCTCACGGCCACACCCTCTATGCGCTCTCACCCGAGAACACCCATCACCTTCTCTGTAAGAGCGCGACCTGCCTGCAGACCTGGCCGCCGCTGATGGTGCGCAGTTCCACCCCGAAGCTGCAGGCCGGGCCGGGCGTTCAGGGTCACCTCGGACTGCTGCGGCGAGGCGGAGGCAAGTGGCAGGTGACACTGCGGGGTATGCCGCTCTATCGCTTCGCGGGTGACACGGCCAAGGGACAGGCCAACGGGGAAGGGCTGATGTCCTTCGGTGGCACGTGGCACGCGGTTACGAGCTCGTCAAAACCCGCGGGCACCCCGACGGGTGAATCGAAACCGGCACCCTCGCCGTCCCCAGCACCCACGCCATACGAATACTGACGCTGCGTTACAACCGACTCGAGGGATTTCAGACAAATCGCCGGCTCTGAGGCGCCGCCCGGCGGCGCGTTCCCCCGAGCGGGGAGCGGCCGGGCGTTTCGGCGGCTGAGCCGGGCCGCCGGGCCCGGCGTTCGCGACGGCTAGGGCGTATCTGACAGCCACTGAGGGGGCGTCCAGTCCCCCTCCGAGTCGGTGGTCTGCCCCAGCTCAATCAGATAGCCGTCCGGGTCGCGGATGTAGCAACGGATCTCGTACGCGTGCTGCTTCGGGGGCGTCAGGAATTGAGCACCACGGGCGCTCCATTCGGCGTACACGGTCTCGATGTCCTTGACCCGGATATTGAGGAAGCTGCTGACCCGATCGAGATCGCGTGGCGTCTCCAGGGTGACGGTCGGCTTGTCGTCGGTCGGGCCTCCGCCCCGATTGATGACGATCCAGCTGTTGGCGAGCGCGACGTTGGTCGGTTCTCCCGAGCGGGCCACCGTGCCGCCGAGCACGTCGGTGTAAAAGCGGCGGGAACGCTCCACGTCGTCGGAGACGATGAAGTGGGTCAAGACCAGCTCCTGATCGCCGGAGCTCATGTTGACCTCCCTTGTGGGGTAGTGCGGATCACGAGGATTCGAGAAGCTTCTTCGCCTGCGCCAGCGCCTCGGCCAAGCTGTGCGCGCCGACAACGACCGCGCTGCCATCGCTCCGCGGCTCGATCCTGAGAACCAGCTCGCCGTCCTCGAGCCGCGTGAAGCCAAAGAGCCTGCCATCCGCCCAGAACTCGGCGATGCCGAACTCGGCCTCCTCAGGGCTTACGACGCTCACATCGAGTTTGTGCCGAGCGTGCATCTTCCAGTCGGTCCGGTACATCTCCTCTGGGCATCTCGCGACTGGGTGCAGACTAGCGCGCTTCTTGCGCAGCGGAGAACGCTGGCATGACTTCCCGCGCGAACCGTCGCAACTGCCCTTTGCCGCCGAGCACCGCGAGCAGGACATACTCGACGCCGGCATCGCTCAATGCCGCCAGCTCGGAGCAGATCTCCTCGGGCGTTCCACAAAGCGCGTGCTCCTCGGTGGAACCGCTCTTGTCGGCGTAAGCGAGCACGTGCGAGCCGCCTTCGCGTCCGGGCGAGCGGGAAACGCTCACCGTGCGCCGGGTGTACTCGGCGAGACGCGCCAGAGCGGCTTCGCCGTCCCGCCGATCCCTCGCGACGTAGACCTGGCGCGCCACCGCGACGGCCATCGGATCGAACTGTCTCCCGTGCGCTTCACGCTCGGCGCGATATAAAGCCATACGCTCGCCGATCTGCGCGGGCGACGCGTACTGGTCGAGCATCAGGTTGAAGCCGCGCTCGGCCGCCCGCCGGATCGATGCCGGGCTCCCAGCGGCCATCCAGAACGGCGGGTGCGGTCGTTGCGCGGGCGGCGGCTCGACCACGATGTCCTCGAAGCTCCAGAACCGGCCGCGGTGTGAGAAGCGCGAACGCTCAAGCCAGGATCGCGTGATGACCTCAACGGCCTCGTCAAACCGTGACTCTGCCTCCTCCGGCGAGACCTGAAAGCCCGTGAACTCGCTGTGCCGGTAGCCCTTCCCGATTCCGAAGTCGAGCCGCCCTCCGGAGACCAGATCGAGCGTCGCCGCCTCCTCCGCCAAGAGGACCGGGTTATGCCAGGGAAGCACGATCACCGCCGAGCCCAGGCGCAATGTGGTGGTACGCATAGCAAGGCAGGTGAGCAGCATCAGCGTTGCAGAGACCTGGTTCCAGCCCGTGAAGTGATGCTCGACCAGGAAGCTTGAATGAAAGCCGAGCTCCTCAGCTTCGACGTTCAGGTCGAGATAGTCGCGGAACCCTTGGCCCGTCTCAGGAGGAAGATCATCGCGGCTGGCCTGCGCCGAGCAGAAGAGACCAAATCTCATCGGCCGCCGCGCGTCGTCGCGAGGATCGAGCTTCGGGACCGACATCGAGGGAGTCTCTCACGCAGAACCGCCGGCCGCGATGGCTGGCTCGACGGCCCCGCGCCGCGCCGCATCCACGGCAAAGGGCGCTTGAGCTTCGCGAGAAAGCACAAGTCAGGGGCGTCGCTCCCCCACGCACCCGCTCATCGTCCAAAGCAACGGTAAGCGCGACCCTCGCTCGTCGCCCGCGGAACCGGAGTGCGGAGTCCTGTGCTGCCTGACCTACAAGGCCTCGATCGGCGCTGGACGTCCGAGGTGGAAGCCCTGAGCGAAGTCGACTCCGTACTCCTCGAGAAGCGCGACCGTCTCAGCATCCTCGACTCCCTCGGCGATCGTCTGGTAGCCGAACCCCTCGGCCAGGCCCACGATCGCCTTGACCAGGACCTGGTTAGCTGGATTGGCTTTGAGGTCCCGCACGAAGTCGATGTCGATCTTCAGATAGGAAACGGGTACCGACTTCAGGTAGGTAAAGCTGCCAAACCCGGTGCCGAAGTCATCGAGGGCGAGCTGACAGCCGAAACCAGTCAGCCTATGCGCAAAGACCTTTCCGATCTCGATGTCCTCCATCAACGCCGTCTCGGTGATCTCAAATACGAGGTTTGCCGGATCGGCGTGAGCATCGCGCAGTTCACCCTCGATCAGGGTCAGCAAATCGAGGTTGCCGACCGACGCTGCCGAGAGGTTCGCCTCCACGCGCTGGCCGCTCGCGGCCAAACGGACCGCCTGCTTGATCACCCAGCGATCGATCTCGCCGATCAGTCCGTACTTCTCGGCGACGGGCAGAAAGCTCCCGGGCGGGATCACCTCCCCGTCGTGCCCGACCATCCTGAGTAGCAGCTCCTGGCTCGGCCGCCCACCCGCCAGGGGAACGATCGGCTGCGAGTAGAGCACCAGCCGATCCTGGTCGATGGCATCCCTGATACGACCGACCCAGGCCAGCGCGTCCAACTCTCGTCTGGCCCCGGCCTCCGCCGCTTGCTCGACGGTGGTATCGCGAAACACCACAACCACGCCACTGACGCTCTCTCCGCACATCAGCGGGGCGGCGGAATATGCGACGGGGCAGATCGTGCCGTCTTTGCGGGTAAAGGCATCATGGGTCACTCGCACCGGGCGCCCCTCCGTCCGCACCTTGAGCAGCTCACAATCATGCTCGGGGTGGGGCGAGCCGTCGGCGCGCTGGCTGTGGATCGCGGCATGCATGGGCTTCCCACGCAAGTCCTCCTCGCTCCAGCCGAGGATCTTCGACGCGGCCGGGTTCATAAACGTCAAGGCGCCCTCCTCATCGAGCACGTAGAGCCCCTCCACCATCGTGTGCATCACTGCGGCGCGGAAATCCTCCGCATCGTGGCGCTCGGTGATGTCGTTCACGATCACGCCCACTCCAATGATTGCTTCCTCTGCGCGAACTGGGTAGTAACTGGCGAGCCAGAACCGCGAACCTTCCTTGCCGTTCCTCTGCCGTGAGACCTCGAGATTCATCGCTGCCTCGCCGGTCTCCAGCACCCGGCGGTATACATGCTCCATTTGGCGCCACACGTCCGGGACCGCTTCGGCGACCGTTAGCCCAATCTGCTCGTGTAGCGGAGAACCGTTGACCTCGGCCAGCTTCTCGTTCATACGAACGATGCGGAAATCGCGATCGACGAACGCAAATCCCACCGGCGCGGCTGATTGGAGCGTTTCCATCAGCGTCAGTGTCTCCGACGTCCGTCGCTCGGACTCGCAGAGCTCAGTCACATCCTGGACTGCACCGACGAGGCGCGGCCGGCCCTCACGCTCTTCTGCCAAAGCCGGGTAGGAGCGCAGGACGTGGACGGTTCCGTCGGGCCATACGGTCCGATAGGTAGGTCCGGGGAGCCTTCCCTCGCGCCTGGCTAGATCGATCTCCCCCTCGACCCGCTCACGGTCGTCGGGGTGTACGCGCCCGATCACATACTCCGGCGTCGGCGTAACCGAATCCGGCTCGAGGCCAAGGAGACGCCACATGTTGCTCGACCACAGCAGAGTGTCAGTCTCGAGGTCCCACTCCCAGGCGCCGGTCTGCGCGAGCTCCTCCGCTCGTTCGAGCACACCCTTCTCAGGTCGCACGAAGCCGACGTCCGACCTGCGCGCGAGGTGGCGTTCACCACCGGTCTGGCGAGGTGGGCGCTGTGATTGCCGTTCTGTGGTGTGCATTGGCAGGATGCGAACCCCGTGGTCTACAACGGCCGCAGAGGCGCTGCACTTGAGCGCATGCCAGGCAGCCCGCCGATCGTCCGCTCACGCTCGCTGAGGACGAGCACCGAGCGTCTCGCGCTGCCAGATCCAGGAGATCACCATGGCTGAGCACGCCCACCGGCTCATTAACCATTGAGTTCTGACACTCACCGCACTGCGACGGCCGCTGCGCGAGTGCTGAGCGTGGCGGGCCAGCCGGCGCCCGGCTACGGCGCATCCCCTGTCGTCTGACGGAGATGCGCCGTCAAGGGCCGGGGATCGTCAAAAGTCCCTCAGGGGATCTCGCGACGATCTCGCTCCCACCATCCAGCGCGGTCGCTCAGAGCCCTTTGGGGGGCGCCTTCAACATGCCGGGCTGTGGCTGGGCCGGCTTTTGCGCCGCGGACTTGACCGCGGACTCCACCGACTTCTCCACTTCGGCCAACGACGCACCGCCGACCACCGAGTTGGCGTCTGCGGGCTCAAGGTCGAGGTCCTCGGCGTGCTCTGGCTCGTTCATGTGTGCTCCTCTCGGATTTCCGCTCGCGTGATTGCTGAAGAACCGCTCGTCTGCGGCAGACCTGCGTGCCCCTCAGACTCGTGCCGGCTTCTGATGAGGCCGGCCGGGGTTGGGCAGCTCGCATGGCGTCGCGCCACGAGGAGCGCGTCGGCCTGCACCGCCCGCATGTCTTGGCTCACGCTCTGGCTCTGGCCCATTTTCGCTCCTCTCGCCGCGGTGTGCCAGTAAGAACCACCCGAGGACAAGTTTGGCGCAACTCTCGACTTCGTGCTGTGCGATCAGTCACACCAGCTGCTGCGAGGTCAGGTACGCATACAGGCCGCCGCGTGCCGTCAGCTCCTCATGCGAGCCGTGCTCGACCAACCGCCCCCGCTCGAGCACCAGGATCACATCCGCATCGCGGATGGTGCTCAGCCGATGGGCGATGATGAACGCCGTGCGCCCCTCGAGCATCGTCTCCAGGTTGCGCTTGAGCGTCCGCTCGGACTCCACGTCGAGCGCGCTGGTGGCCTCGTCGAAGATCAGTACCGGGGGGCGATGGTACAGCGCCCTGGCGATCGAGATCCGCTGTGCCTGTCCACCTGACAGGCGCATCCCGCTCTCGCCGATGCGCGTCTCGTAGGCGAGCGGCAGGCGCTCGATGAACTCGGCCGCGTCCGCCAGCTCGCTGGCCGCGCGCACGCGCACGAGATCCGGGGCAGCCTCGCCGAACGCGATGTTGCGGGCGATCGTCTCGTCGAAGACATAGGGGTCCTGGAGGACGTAGCCGATCCGCCGGCGCAGCTCGCGCAGACGCAGCTCGCGCAGCTCCACGCCGTCGTAGGCAATCGAGCCCGCGGTGGGCTCAAGCAGCCCCGCCAGGCACTTGGCCAGCGTCGACTTCCCTGAGCCGGAGCGACCCACCACGCCCACCGTCGTGCCGGGCCGGATATCCAGCGAGACATCGTCGAGGATCCTCGCAGTGGGTGCCTGGGCATAGTGAAAGCCGACGCCGCGCAGCGTCACCCGCCCCTCCAGCGTCGGCACGGGCCGGTAGGAGTCGAGCTGCCCCGGCTGCTCCTCGCCGTAGTCGAAGATGTCCTGGACGCGCCCAAGCAGAACCTTGGACATCAGCCACCTGTCCCACAGGTTCAGCAGCGTCCCGAGAGGGGCACTGGCGAGCAGGATCAGCGAGTTGAAGGCGACCAGGCCGCCGACGCTGAGGTGACCGGCGAGTACCTCCAGCGCGCCGATGAACAGAAACACGACGATGGTCAGGAAGGTCGCCGCCGAGACCACCCCTTCGTAGGCCATGATCGTGAAATCCGAGCGGAACATCCGGTTGCCGAGCTCGCGCAGGTTCTCCACGAGCATCCGTCGCATCCCGTCCTCGGCACCCATCGCCTTGATCGTGGCTATGCCCTTGATCCCGTCGTACTGGCGCGAGCGGAAGCGACCGTACTCCTCCTCGAGGCTTTCGAAAGTGGGGGCCACGCGGCGCGAGGAGTAACGCATCATGAGCACATACAGCGGCACCGTCAGCAGGAACAGCGCGCCCATCAAGCGCGAGTAGGCGAGCATGATCGCGACCGCCACGACGAATTGCGTGGCCGCGGTCATGCCTGCCAGGCCCCCCTGCACGACCAGCTGCCGGATTTCGCGCACGCCTTCCAGGCGGCGATCGATATCGCCTGTGCGCCGTGTCTCGAAGTAGGACATCGGCAGCCCGAGCATGCGCCCGGTGATGTAATCGAGCGTCTGCACGTCGACCTGGACCGCCACTCTGCTGAGCATGCGCCGCTGCACCATCGTCACCGCCAGCGAGACGACCAGCAGCACCAGCATGGCGCCGGTGTATAGGTACAGGTTGGAGTAGCTGGGGCTGAGCAGGGCGCGATTGACGATCGCACCCGTCAGGACGGGAAAGAGCATCTCCGTCCCAGCCGCAACAAAGGACAGTGCCAGCGCCAATGCCAGCGTCTTGCGGTGCGGTCGGACGAACTCCCACAGCCAGTGCGCGCTGGCCTTGCCGACAGGCGCGTCGCGCAGGCGCGGGGTGGGCGAGGGCAGCGCCGCATATCCGGTCCACTTCTCGGCGACCTCCGCCGCACGCACCCGCCGCAGGTTCCGCGCTGGGTCCGCGATCCATACGTGGTCCTGCTCGAGCGCATACAGCACCACCCAGTGATTGCCGCCCCAGTGGATGATCGCGGGCAGCGGCAGCTCGTCAACGCGCTCTCGAGACGCCTTGATCGCGCGCATCTGCAGGCCCACGTGCTCGCCGCCGCGCTGCAGTCCTCGCAGGCTCGTGCCCTCGGATCCGGTGCCGACCGCAATGCGAATATGCGACGCAGCGACCTCGCGGCCGAAATATCGGCACACCATCGCCACGCAGGCGGCGCCGCAGTCCATCTCGTCGATCTGGCGCACATGCGGAAAGCGGGGGCGGCGGTGCCGCAGGAGTCTGAAGTGTTGGGGGCCGGGGTCCGGGGGCGCTTCGGTGCCGGCGGAGCTTCCCGGCTGCTCGTCAAGCGCACCCACACTGACACCGGACTCGAACGCGTCCTCGGGCTCCTGCGCGACGAGCGCCTCCTCGTAGGCATCGGCCGGCAGCAGCTCAGCGAAGTCGAGCGGTGGCTGTGCCGGGCGCTCGTACAGCTTGGCTTGCTCCTTTATACGCGCGGCGAACTCCTCGTGATCAGCCATCAGTTCGGCGAAAGCGGCGGCGTCCAGCCGTAACAGACGGCATGGCTCGAGCGCTTCGACGCTGGCCGTACGCGGAACTCGCAGGTACAACGACAGCTCGCCGAAGAAGTCTCCGCTGCGCAGGAAGCGCACGTCCTGGCGCTCCTTGGCCGCGCCCGTGAAGACGGACAGGCGACCGTGCTCGACGATGAACAGGGCCTCGGCGGCATCGCCCTCGCGCACCACCAGCTCGCCCGCCTCGAGCTCTTGCGCCTTCAGCCCCTGCAACATCGTCATCAGCGCCAACGCGGGGAGCCGCGAGAAGGCGGAGTGCACGCGGAGGAAGTCGGCCAGCCTGCGAGCTCGCGCCTGGGTCGAGAAGGCCTCGCGGATGCTCGGATGCAGCCCCGCCAAAGCGCGGAAGATCGGCACATCCAGGCGCAGCGCCTCGACATCGCCTGCAGCTCGCACGGTGGCGCTGCGCGGCGATCCGGACACGAGCCCGGCCTCTCCGAAGGAGTCGCCCGGGCGCAGTATGTTCAGGGAGACCTCCTCGCCGCCGTCGCCGGCTACCAGCACCCGCGCCAGGCCCGAGCACAGCACGTAGAAGCCGTCCGGCTCGTCGCCGGCCGCCACGATGGTCTCGCCGAACGCGTAGCGCACCGGCACGAACGAGGCGATCACCAGCTCCCGCGCCTCCGCCGAGAGCACCGACAGCAGCGAGAGTTGCGCCAGCGCAGCCTCCCTGGAGGCAGAGCTCAACTCAGTACTGGACATGCCACCTCACGCGCCCCGCGAGGTGACGCTCGAGGGCCGACTCGAAGATCTCCACGCCCGCGCGCTCGCGGAGCGTCGAGTCCTGCACGGCCGGGGGGATGCGCTTCCGCAGACTCACCAGCCGCCAACCATCCGCGCCCGCGATCGGTCCGCCCAGCTCTCCAGGCACCGCCGCAATCAACAGCGCCGAGAGATCTGGGACCTCTTCGCAGTAGGCCTCGCGTTCGCGCGCCGGGGCCCGCGCCATCTCGGCGACCTGCGCCAGGCAGAGCTTCTGATCGCGGATCCACAAAGCCGCCTCCTGCGCAGCCCCCTGCGAGGCGAACAGGGCTTCCTGCCAGACCAGGCGCTGCCAGCCCAGCCGATGCTCGGCCAGGCATTGCTCGAGCCGCTCCGTCGTCACGACACGGTCGCGAAAGACGCTCTCGGCGGCTGTCAGCGCCATGACGCGGGGCGCCCGCTCGCCTACTGCGGCCTCCGTCAGTCCGCTGGACGGGCAGCCGGCCACTGCCGTGGTCAGGGCCCGTAGCTCGGCGTCGGTGTTCCCCGTGCTGCCCAAGGCGTCGCCCGACACGCCCCGCTCGGCCGCCGCGCACTGAGCCAGGCGCTCGGCCCAGGCGCGCAGCGATCCGCACAGGATCGCCTCCGCGCGGATGTGCTCGGCCAGCTCGCGCGCGTCCGGTGCGTGCTGGGCGCGGATCTCGCCCAGCAGTGCCGCCGCGCGCTGGCGCAACATCGACCGCGACAGATGGGCGTGCACGTCGTCGGTCGACAGCGAACGCTCGGCGAGCCAGAGCGTGTATTCCTCGCCTGCCAGTAGGCGTCGCGCACGGCGGAACGCGACGACGTGGGCGTGCAGCTCCTCGGAATCCGGCGATTCGCCGTGCCGGGCGGCAACCGCCGCGCAGGCCAGCCCCTCAGTGAGGGACTCTTCAAGGGCCGGCCACTCGCCCCAGCCGATCGCGGCCAGCACTACGTGGCCGTAATCGAGAGATTTCTCCTCGAAATCGAATGCCGGAGTCGAGACGATCGTGCGCACACTCGCGGCCGAGGGTACTACCGCTCGCTGGCGAAATCGACGCCGCGGTGGGGGCACATCGATGATCCACGTGCCCGCCTCTGCGACTTCCTGCGCCTGAAGGACTGTGGCGACCTCTCGCGCTCGCTGTCCCGAGCGTGGTCCCCGGCCGGACCCACCGCGCCAGGGGATGCGAAGGCTGGCGCGCGGCCCCCCGAACGCACGGACGCCCCGGAGTCTCCGGGGCGCACGTGTACTCCGGGACAGGGACTCGAACCCCAATCTCCCGGACCAGAACCGGGCGTCACTGCCAATTGGACTATCCCGGACAGCGATTCGAGGCCAAGAATAGCCAATCGAGCCGACCCCTCGGGGGCGTCTGGTTGCGGCCCCTCCGCACGCCCCCGGGGCGGCGCTGACGGCGCCGCGGCGCCGTCAGATGCGTGCCGGCTGGCTTTCGGGAGAGAAGTAGGCGGTGATCGCCTCCTCCAGGCCCGGGTCGAGCACCAGCAGGACCTCATCCCCGGATTCGATCACCGTGTCGGCCTTCGGCACGAAGCCGGCGCCTCCGCGCAGGACGGAGATGATCAGGCTGCCCTCCGGCAGGGCGATGTCGACCACTTTCTGGCCCACGGCGGGCGCGTCGTCGCTGACCTCGAGCTCGATGATCTCCAGGCGCTCCTCTTCCAGCGCCAGCAGGTGCACCAGCCCGTAGCGGGGCACCTCGTGCTCGATCAGGCGCAGGATCAGGTCGGTGGCCGAGACGGCGGGCTGGATCCCCAGGAGCCTGAAGTGGTCGTGGTTACGCGGGTTGTTGACGCGGGCGATGATCCGGTCGCAGAGGTACTTCTCCTTGGCGACCTGGCAGACGAGAATGTTGTCCTCGTCGTCACCGGTGACCGCGATCACGAGGTCCGCACGCTGGATGCCGGCCCGCTCGAGCACCCACAGCTCGGTCGCGTCGCCGTACTGGACCGCGTGCTCGAACTCTCCCTCGTTGGCCAGATAGCTGGCCCGCGAGGACTCGATCAGGGTCACCTCGTGACCCTTGGCGATCAGCTCCCGGGCGAGGTTCCTCCCCACCTTGCCGGCACCCGCGATGATCGCGTACATGCGCTACGCCGCCTCCGGCGCGAGCGCGAGTTCGAACTCCTCGATCGCCTGCTTGGTGGGGCAGATCGTCCGCATTCCCTGGGCGCCGTACCAGTCGGCCCGCGCCGGGTCCATGACCCGCACGATCACCTTCTCGACGCCGAAGCGCCGCTGGGCGATCTGGGCGATCACGAGGTTGGTGTTGTCGCCCGCCGTGGAAGCGATGAACACGTCCGCGCGCTCGATCCCGGCCGAGATCAGCGCGTCGGTCTCGAGCGCGGTGCCGACCGTGAACTGGCCTTCGGCTTCCTCCCAGGTCTTCGTCTGGCCCGCGTCGAGGCGCTCGTGGGAGAGGGGATCGGTGTCGAGCACCGACACCTCGTGACCCGCCGCGAGGGTTGCCTTCGCCAACGCCGAGCCAACACGCCCGGCGCCCACGATCAGCACGAACATTTCGCCCCCACGGAGCCCATAGGCGGAGATTAGACGATGGTGACGCGGTCCCGAGGTCGGCTGGGCGGGATGCCTAACCGTCGCGTCCCCGCCGCAGCTGCACCACGAAGCGCGCCGTGCCGGCGGCGACGAACAGGACACCGAGCAGCAGCTTCGTGACGTTGACGCCGTGGGCGGCCGTCACTCCCTCCACGATCAGGGCCACCCCGATCGCGGCCACGGCCGCCGAAAGCACGAGCGTGCTCGCCCTATGCATCTCGCGGGCGTTCACAGGTGGGAGCTTAGGGACCGGCTCGCCCGGCAGGCCCCTCGGGCACACCCGGGTGATCGCCCCGCCGCGCGGGCGGGGCGAAGCGGGCCTCAGGTGATGATCGGGATGATCAGGATCGCGACGATGTTCGCGACCTTGATCATCGGGTTGATGGCGGGCCCTGAGGTGTCCTTGAAGGGATCCCCGACCGTGTCCCCGGTGACCGCGGCAGCGTGGGCCTCCGAGCCCTTGCCCCCGAAGGCGCCGTCCTCGATGAGCTTCTTGGCGTTGTCCCACGCGCCACCGCCGGCCGTCATCAGCACGGCGAAGAAGAAGCCCACCACGATTACGCCGATCAGCAGGCCGCCGAGCGCCTGGGTGTCGATCAAGCCGACGATCAACGTCAGCCCGATCGGCAGCAGCGAGGGCAGGATCATCTCCCGCTGGGCGGTCCTGGTGACGATGTCCACGCAGGTCGCGTAGTCGGGCTCTTCGGTGCCCTCCATGATCCCGGGGTGCTCACGGAACTGGCGCCGCACCTCCTCGACCACGGCCCCGCCGGCCCGGCCCACGGCCTCCATCGACAGCGAGGCGAACAGACACACCATCAGGCCGCCGAGCAGCAGCCCGATCAGCACCGGGGGTTCGTTGATCCCGAAATTCGTCACGTGTCCCGCGGCGAGTTCGAGTTCCTGGCGGAAGCCGTCGAACAGCACCACCGCGGCCAGCACCGCCGAGCCGATCGCGTAACCCTTGGTGACGGCCTTGGTGGTGTTCCCGACCGCGTCCAGCGGGTCGGTCACGTTGCGCACCTCCTCGGGAAGGTCGGCCATCTCGGCGATCCCGCCGGCGTTGTCGGTGATCGGCCCGAAGGCGTCGAGCGCGACGATCAGGCCGGTCAGCGAGAGCTGGCCCATGACCGCAACCCCGACGCCGTAGATGCCGACCAGCCCGCCGCCCGCGAGCTTCCACGCTCCGAGCACGCCCAGCACGAGCACCAGCGCCGGCAGTGCCGTCGCCTGCAGACCGGAGCCGAAGCCCTGGATGATGTTCGTGGCGTGGCCCGTGATCGACGCTTTGGCGGTCTTCTTGACGGGCGAGAAGCGCGTCGAGGTGTAGTAGTCGGTGATCACGAACAGGCAGGCGGTGACCGCGATCCCGATCAGCGCACAGAGGTAGAAGTCCTCCCACGAGGGGGTCTGGACCGGGGCACCGGCAGCCTTGTAGCTGAGGTTGTTCATCATCCAGTAGGTGATCGGCGCGAACGCCGCGGCGGCTATCACCCCGGATGCGATCAGGCCCTGGTAGAGGGCCCGCTCGACGTTGCCCGCCCGTGAGCGCACGGCGAAGGTGCCGATGATCGAGGCGAGGATCGCCGCGCCCCCGAGCACCAGCGGGTACAGCGCCACGCGGGTGGCCTCGTGGAAGGTCAGGACGCCCAGCAGCATCACCGCCACCGCGGTCACCGCGTAGGTCTCGAACAGGTCGGCCGCCATGCCGGCGCAGTCACCCACGTTGTCGCCCACGTTGTCGGCGATCGTGGCCGGGTTGCGGGGATCGTCCTCGGGGATCCCCGCCTCGACCTTCCCCACCAGGTCGGCGCCCACGTCGGCGGCCTTGGTGAAGATGCCGCCGCCGAGCCTCGCGAACACCGAGATCAGCGAGCCTCCGAAGCCGAGCCCGATGAGCGCGTCGACGGCGGTCTTCTGGGAGTCGTTGAAGACGGCCGTGAGCAGCCCGTAGTAGCCGGCGACGCCGAGCAGCGCGAGGCCCACCACCAGCATGCCGGTGATCGCGCCTCCGCGGAAGGCGGTCGCCAGCGCCGGGGACACGCCCCCACGGGCGGCCTCGGCGACGCGCGCGTTGGAGCGCACCGACACGTTCATGCCGATATAGCCGGCGGAGCCCGAGAGCACGCCGCCGATCAAGAAGCCGCACGCCACCGCGATGTTCTGGATGAAGATCAGCGCGACGAACAGGACCACCCCCACGACCGCGATCGTCGTGTACTGGCGGTTCAGATAGGCGCGGGCGCCCTGCTGAACGGCCCCCGAGATCGCCTGCATCCGCTCGTTGCCCGGCGAGAGCGCGAGCAGGGACCGCGTGGTGAGGAGTCCGTAGGCGACCGCACAGGCCGCGCAGACAAGGGCGACGACGACCCCATGGTTCGTCAGGAAGCTGCTCAAAGAAAATCCTCCGCGGTGTCGATTTACTCAGCCGCGCGAGGATGTCGCGCGCACGTTCGTCAGAGCCGGACTGCTTGCAGCCGCAGGCAGGGTCCGGCCAACGCGGGCGCAGTCTATCGTGCCGCCCCGTCGCACGCCCGTCCAGGGGATGTCCCGCAAGCCGCTCTGCAGCTTATTTGCCGGGTACCCACAGGCGCCCACTGGACTCGGCCGGGCCGGGCCGGGGCGGCTCGCCGTCCGGCGACGGCTGCGCGCCCGGCGGCGCCTGCGTGCCCGGCGGCGGCTGCTCGCCCGGCTCCCGGCCCTCACCGGAGCCGGCGCCCTCTCCACCCTGAGGAGCCGAGCCAGAGGAGCCGCCGGCCTCGGCGCCCTCTCCCTGCGCGGCGCCCGGCTGGGGCGGGCCGGCGGCGGGGGGTCGCTGTACCTCCTGGGCGTAGGTCATCTGCAGCCGCGAGAGGGCGTCCCGCAGCGGCGGGAGCTCCTCGGGGATGCGGCGCTCGAGAACCCCCATCAGAGCCCGCACGGCGTCGATCGCGTCGCGGACCTGCTCGAGATCCTGGCCGCCCGCGCCCTCCGGCGCCCCCTCTGCTGCCGGCGCCAGCCTGCGGGCGCCGAGGTTGAGGATCGAGATCGTCGCCTGGGCGATCATGTCGGTCGTCGTGATGCGGCTCAGTTCGGCCTCGTAGGCGGCCCTCAGCTCCTCCTCGCTCGGCTCTGCGGGCGGGGGCCCTGCGGCGAAGTCCTCGGGCGAGCTCAAACCTCGACCACCTCCGTGTAGCTGCGCCTGGTCTCCTCCACGGAGGCCGCGAAGACCTCCTCGCGGCTGGCCCCGGCGGCGATCATCCGGTGCTGGCGCTGGGCGCCGTTGAGCTCTGGGAAGGACAGCGAGATGCCGAGCTCCGAGCGCACCGGATCGGTCCACTCCGCCAGCCGCTCGATGACCGAGCGCGCCGGGAACTCCTCGGCCCGCTCGAGGTCGATCAGGCGCCCGTCCATGCCGTAGCGGATCGCCCGCCAGAGGTTCTCCTCGACCAGCCGTGGCGCCGGGGCGTAGAGCGGCACGCCCTCGTCCTCGTCGCGCAGCGCCTGGGCGATGCAAGCCACCATCAGCGCGGCCAGGGCCTCGGACTCCGACGCCGTCGCCTGGGCGTCGCAGATCCGCAGCTCGACGGTGCCGAAGGCGAAGTGGGGCCTGATCGACCACCAGATCTGGGTGAACTCGACGATCGAGTTGGTCCGCACCAGGAACTCGATGTACTCGCGGTAGGCGCCCCAGCCGCCGAACGCGTCCGGGATCCCGCAGCGGGGGAAGCTCTTGGTGAAGGCCTGGGTGCGGGCGGAGTGCAGGCCGCTGTCGCGCCCGTCGAGGTAGGGCGAGTTGGCCGACACCGCCAGCAGCAGCGGCAGCACCGGCCGCAGCCGGTCGCAGGCCCGCACGGCCCGGTCGATGTCCCGCACGCCGACGTGTACGTGCAGGCTGAAGGTGTTGTTGCGCCAGGCCACGTATTTGAGGCCCTCCTCGACGCGGTGGTAGTGCTCGGTGTCGATGATCGGCTGGTGGCGGTAGTCGGCCCACGGGTGGGTGCCGGTGGCACCGAGGCAGGCGCGGTGGGTCTCGGCGAGCGCGAACAGCCGCCGGCGTCGCTCGCGCTGGCGCGAGATCGCGTCCTGCAGGTCGCTGCCGACGCCCGAGATGATCTCGATCTCCGAGGAGATCAGCTCCCCGGCGACGGCGTCACGCAGGATCTCGTCGGCCTGGGCGGCGTCCCGGAGCTCCTCGAAGCGCGGGGCCAGTTCGTGCGTGTCGGGGTCGAGGATCGCGAACTCCTCCTCGATCCCGATCGTCAGGTCGGAGGCGGTGGCGAAGATCTGGGCCGCGTGGTCTAGGTCGATGCTGCTCATCGGAGCGGTGTTCGTGTATGTCCGAGGATGGGAGAGCGGTAGCGGCGCTCGCCGGGTGAGCGGTTCCTAGGTCAGGTAGAAGTACAACGCGTAGAGGAGGTCGACGGCCGGGCTCGAGGTGTGGACGGTCACCTCCGGGGGCACGTCGAGCAACGACTCCGAGTAGTTGAAGATGATCTTCACACCCGCGTCCACGAGCTCGTCGGCCAATCCCTGGGCGGCCTGAGTCGGCACCGCCAGCACCCCCACGACGATGTCCTCGTCGTCCACCAGCTGGCGCAGTTCGTCAATGTGGCGCACCTGCTGGTTGCCGACCTGGGTCCCTACCTTGGCGGGGTCGCTGTCGAAGATCGCGACCACCCGGAAGCCGTGGTCGGCGAAGATTTCAGAGGAGGCGATCGCCATGCCGAGGTGGCCCGCGCCGATCAGGGCGATGTTGTGCTGGCCGGCGGTCCGCAGGATCTTGCGGATCTGGGAGACGAGCGCCTCGACGTTGTAGCCCACCCCACGCTTGCCGAACTTGCCGAAGCCCGACAGGTCGCGCCGGATCTGGGTCGAGTTGACGTGGGTGTAGTCGGACAGCTCCTGCGAGGAGATCGTCTCCTTGCCCATCTTCTTGGCCTGGGTCAGCACCTGCAGGTAGCGGGAGAGGCGGGCCGCGACCCCCAGCGACAGACGGTCGTTTGAGGCGGCAGTCCCGTCCCGAACCTGCTCAACGGCCCCGCTGATGGACTCTCCGTAGTTCATCGCCGTGACTCTAGTCTTTCTCGCAAGAGGGCCTCGTCGAGGAAGTAATCGGATAGCTCCTCCCCGTCCAGGGCGATCACGGGGATCCGCTCGAAATAGGCGCGGTGGAGGCTCTCCTGGAGGCGGATGTCGCGCTCCTCCAGCTCGAACGCGAGCTCCGGCTGGAGCGCCCGCAGGGCCTCCATCGCCTGCTCACAGAGGTGGCAGTCGGGCTTCGAGTAGACCGTCACCAGCGCCATCACGCCACGCCTACGGTCGCTCGCCGCTGGCGTAGGCGTCGAGCGCGAGGTAGTGGGGGTACTCCAGGCGCTCGGCGAACCGGGCCGCGCTGGCGATCATGGCCGCGTTGTCGGTGCAGAGGGCCCGCTCCGGGACGTGCACCTCCACGTCGAGCTCCTGCAGGCGCCGGCGTAGCTCACCGTTGGCGGCGACCCCTCCGCCGACCGCCAGGCGATCGCCGCCGCTCTGCCCCAGGGCCCGTTCGGTGCGGACCATCAGGCTCTCGACGATCGCCGCCTGGTAGGAGGCCGCGAGATCGGCGGCCCGCTGCTCGCGCTCCTGCTCGGACAGCTCACGCAGCCGGTAGAGAAGGGCCGTCTTGACCCCCGCGAAGGAGAAGTCGAGCCCCTCGGCGAAGGCTGCCCGCGAGGGCGAGCGCCCGCGCCGGCGCTCGGACGGAGAGCCCGGGAACGAGAAGGAGTCGGGGTCTCCGCCCGCCGCCAGCCGCTCCAGCGCGGGCCCGCCCGGGTAGCCGAGACCGAGCATGCGGGCGCCCTTGTCGAAGGCCTCCCCGGCGGCGTCGTCGAGCGTGCTGCCGAGGACCTCGAAGCCGTCATGGCCCTCGACCCGCGCCAGCAGGGTGTGGCCGCCGCTGGCGATCAGACACACGAACGGCGGCTCGAACGGGCCGGCCACGCCATCCCCCCGCCAGCCGGATCCGCCACCGGCACCGCCGGGCCGCCGCTGTCCGGGCCACGCACGAAGTTCGCCGCCACGTGACCCTGCAGGTGGTCCACCGCCGCGAACGGCAGCTCCCGCGCCGCCGCGATCGCCTTCGCACTCGAGAGCCCGACCAGCAGCGCCCCGATCAGGCCCGGCCCCCGGGTGGCGGCCACGAGCTCCACCTCGTCCAGGCCGCTGCCGGCCCGCGACAGGGCCTCGTCGATCACGGCGTCGATCAGCTCGAGGTGGTGGCGTGAGGCGATCTCGGGCACGACCCCACCGAAGCGGGAGTGCTGCTCCTGGGAGGAGATCACGTTGGAGCGGATCGTCCCGTCCTGCTCCAGGACGGCGGCGCAGGTGTCGTCGCAGCTGGTCTCGACCGCGAGGATCACTGCGGCGAGGCGTTGGGCACGTCCTCGAGCGACCCCGCGAGGGTCGCGGGCGTGCGCCACATGACGAGTGCGTCCTCCCCGTTGTCCTGGTAGTAGCGGCGACGCAGCCCGGCGGCGCGGAAGCCCTCGCGCTCGTACAGGTGGATGGCGACCCCGTTGGAGGGCCGCACCTCGAGCGTGAAGCGCGCGTTGTCGTCGCCGACCCGCTCGTACAGGTCGGCGAGCAGGGCCGACGCCAGACCCTTGCGCTGGTGGTCGCTGTCGACCGCCACGTTCATCACATGCCAGACGGTGTCGTAGCGGGAGCAGATCAGGTACCCCACCAAACGCTCGCCTTCGACCGCGGCCAGACAGATCCCGGAGGTCTTGGACAGCTCGAGCACGAACATCGCCAGCGACCACGGGGTCGGGAACACCCGCCGCTCGATCGCCGTCACCTGGGGAAGGTCCGGGTAGCTGAGAGGCCGTATCTCGATCCCCGGAGGGCGCGGGCTGGGCTGCTCTGAGAGGGTCGGTTCGGTCATGGGCGGTTGTGGAGGGCGCCTAGGCGCCCTCCAAGGCTAGCTCCGCGTCGGGCCGACGCACGTAGTCGGGCAGCGCGCCACCGGCGCCGGGGCGCACGGCGGCGCCGCTGCCCAGCACACAGATCGCCTCTGCGGAGACGATGTGCAGCGGCGAAAGGTCGGCCGCCGGTTCGAGCCCCATGGCGGTGAGCAGCTCGCGGTAGCGCACGGCGCCGTCGCCGACCAGCAGCCGGCTCCCGGCCCCGCGCTCCCGTGTGTCCGCCACCAGCTCCGCCAGCCGCTCGGGCGCCAGCGCCGCGGCGGGGGTGAGCTCGCGCGGCAGGCCCGCGGGGCCGCGCTCGTAGGCGGCGGCGAACACCTGTTGCCGGCGGGCGTCGATCACGGCCAGCACCACCTCCGGGCGCGCCGCGCCGGAGCGCCCGCCGGGTTCTTCCCCGCCGGGCCCCGCGAGCGCGCCGAGCGCCAGCGCCTGAAGGCTCGAGACCCCGACGAGCTCGATCCCGCGCGAGTGGGCGAGCCCGCGCGCGGTGGCCACGCCGACGCGCAGGCCGGTGAAGGTACCGGGGCCCAGGCCGACGGCGATCCGCTCGATCTGCCCCCACGAGACGCCCGCCCCGGCGAGCACCTCCGCGGCCATCGACAGCAGCCGCGTGGCGTGCCCGGGGTGCGCGCCCGGGGAGGGATCGTCACGGCGTTCGACCACGGTCCCGTCCGCCAGCCGCAGGGCCACCGCGGTGGCCGCGGTGGCCGTGTCGAGCCCGAGCACGATCAAGCGGCGGCCTCCCGGCGGTCGTCCAGCTCGACCTCGCGGGCGTCCTCTCCGCGGTGGCTTATCTTCACCACCAGGCGTGCCCCGGCGAGCTCGCGGGCGCCGTCCTCGGGCCACTCCACGAACGCGATCCGATCCTCGCCGAGATAGTCGGCCAGCAGGTCGGGGTCCTCGGCCCCCAGCGAGGAGATCCGGTAGAGGTCGAGGTGGGAGACGGTCGTGCCGTCGGCGGCGTAACGGTTGCCGATCGTGAAGGTGGGGCTCGTGACGGGCTGGCTCACGCCCAGCGCCCGCGCTGCCCCCCGCACGAGCGTGGTCTTGCCAGCGCCGAGCTCTCCCTGGACCAACACCACGTCGCCGGGCCTCAGCGCACGCGCGATCTCCGCCCCCAGGTCTTCGGTCTGGCGGGCGCAGGAGCTATGCACCGTGCGGCTCGGCACATCAGGAGCCTAGATGGTTGATTCCACGGCAGGGCGCCGTGTTCCGGTGGTGGGGATGGTCGAGTCTGCCTAGGACGCAGACCGCAGCCCTTGCTGGCGGCAAGGGCGAGGCCGAGGACAACGGCAGGCGAAGGTCAGACGTGCCACCGGCGGCGGACTGTCGTGGAATCAGCCATCCAGATGGCCATGGAATCAACCATCAACAGGAACCCTCCACGGCATTCGCACGTGGGCATTAAAAAGACCGACCCGCGGGAGAATGGGGGGCGCGGGCCGGTCGTTTACTCCTGGAGGGATGGAGACAGGACCTTCATCGGCAGTCCCTGCATGCGACTTTAGGGCCTGCTGGACACCCGAATTCACCGCCACCCCGGAAAGTCCTGCAAATTAGCCTGATTCGCGGGATTCAAAGGCTCCGAAATTGCGTCCAGAAGGGGTCTGGACAGGGCCTAGAAGAGCCCCAGCTGCTCGGCCTCGCGGGCCTCGCGGTCCGCGTCGGGCGGTGACGGCGGTTGCTCGGCGACCTCGGGGGGCACGATCCGCTCCCGGGCCGGCAGATCGGCGCCCTCGGCCGGCGCGGCGAGCGCCTCCCGCGCGGGCTGCTCCGGGGGCCCGAGCGCGAGCAGCTCGGGGATCGCCGCGAAGTCTTCGCGCAGGGTCTGGAGCATCCTCGGCGTGTACAGCGCCGCGGCGGGGTGGTAGATCGGGTACAGCCGCACCGCCCGCGACCCCATCAGCCTCACCTCGGGCTGACCGTGCAGGCGCGTGATGCCGGTGGGGTCGTCCCGCAGCAGCTTGGTCGAGAAGTTCCCCAGCGTGCAGATCACGGTCGGCTCGATCAGCTCAACCTGGCTCAGCAGGTACTCCTGGCAGTTCTCGATCTCCACCGGCTGGGGATCGCGGTTGCCCGGCGGGCGGCACTTGAGCACGTTGCAGATCCACACCTTGGCCCGCTCGAGCGAGATCTCCTCGAGCAGCTGGTCCAGCAGCCGGCCCGCGCGCCCGACGAACGGCAGCCCCTGCTCGTCCTCACTGGCGCCGGGCGCCTCTCCCACGAACATCAGCTCGGCATCCGCGTTGCCGGATCCGAACACGACCGTCTTGCGGGTGGCGGCCAGCTCGGGGCAGCGCTCGCAGGCGCGGGCCCGCATCAGGAGCTTCTTCAGCGAGTCCCGCCGGGCGGCCGCGGATTGCGGCTGGGCAGCCATCGCCAGGATGCTAGCCCTTGCCCGTATGGGCGCGCATGGTCGCCGTCGGGGATGATCCTGGCGTGAGCACTCCCGTTGAGCACGCGGTGCTGGCGCCGTTCGACGCCGTCGTGGTGGGGCTGCCGCTGCAGGCCGACACACAGGTGCGGGCGGGGGCCCCGGTGGTGGTGCTCGAGGCGATGAAGATGGAGCACGAGGTGCTGGCCGAGGTCGACGGGATCGTCCGCGAGCTGGCGGTGGCGGTGGGTGAAGCGGTCAGCGAGGGCCAGCTGCTGGCGACGCTGGAGCCGAGGGCCGTGGCCGGGCCCGCGGCCGAGAGCCCCGAGCAGCCCGAGCCGGAGGGCGAGCGGGGCGACCTGCGCGCGGTGCGCGAGCGGCACGAGATCGGTCTCGACCGCGCCCGCGGCGAGGCCGTCGCGCGACGTCACGAGCACGGGCGCCGCACGGCGCGGGAGAACCTCGCCGAGCTCATCGACGAGGGCACGTTCGTGGAGTACGGGCCGCTGCTGTTCGCCGCCCAGGAGCGCAGGCGCACCCGCCAGGAGCTGATCGAGCGCACCCCCGCCGACGGCCTGGTGGGCGGCGTGGGGGACGTCGAGGGCCACCCCTGCGTGGTGATGTCCTATGACTACACCGTCCTGGCCGGCACGCAGGGGATGCGCAACCACGCCAAGAAGGACCGCCTGTTCGAGCTGGCCGAGCGGCGACGGTTGCCGGTGGTGCTGTTCGCGGAGGGCGGCGGCGGCCGCCCCGGCGACGTGGACATGCCGATCGTGGCCGGCCTGGACTGCAGGGCGTTCGCCCTGTTCGCCTCCCTCAGCGGCCTGGTCCCGCTGGTGGGCGTGGCCGGCGGCTACTGCTTCGCCGGCAACGCCGCCCTGCTCGGCTGCTGCGACGTGGTGATCGCCACCGAGGATTCGAGCATCGGCATGGGCGGCCCCGCGATGATCGAGGGCGGCGGCCTCGGCGTCCACCATCCCTCGGACGTGGGTCCGATCGACGTCCAGTACGGCAACGGCGTGGTGGACCTGCGGGCACGCGACGAAAGCGAGGCGGTCGCGCTGGCCCGGCGCTACCTGTCCTATTTCTACGGCCCGGCCGAGCCCGGCCCGCTGTCGGAGCCCGAGCGGCTGCGAAGCCTGGTGCCCGAGCAGCGCAAGCGCCGCTACGAGATCCGCACGGTCGTGGACGAGCTGTTCGACCGGGGCTCGGTGCTCGAGCTGCGCCGCGGCTGGGGCCCGGGCATCGTGACCGCGCTGGCCCGCCTCCAGGGGCGGCCCCTGGGCGTGATCGCCAACGACGCCTCCCACCTCGGCGGGGCGATCGACGCGGAGGCCGCCGACAAGGCGGCCCGCTTCCTGCAGCTGTGCGACGCCTTCGAGATTCCCGTGCTGCTGCTGTGCGACACGCCGGGCTTCATGGTCGGGCCGGCCGCCGAGCGGACCGCCACCGTGCGCCACTTCGCGCGCATGTTCCTGACCGGGGCCAACGTGTCGGTGCCGGTCGGGACGATCGTGCTGCGAAAGGGCTACGGCCTCGGGGCCCAGGCGATGGCCGCCGGAGGCTTCAAGGCCCCCCTGTTCACGGTCGGCTGGCCGACCTCGGAGTTCGGGGCGATGGGCCTAGAGGGAGCCGTGCGGCTGGGGATGCGCCGCGAGCTGGAGGCGATCGAGGACCCCGACGAGCGCGAGCGCGTGTTCGCGGAGCTGGTGGCCGGCGCCTACGAGCGGGGCCGCGGCCTGAACATGGCCGCCTACGGCGAGATCGACGACGTCATCGACCCGGCCGACTCGCGGCGCTGGATCGCCACCCTGTTCGACGAGCGCTCCCCCACCTGGTCAGAGCGCCCCGGCAAGAAGCGCCCCAACGTCGACGCCTGGTAGGGGCGCGGCGCCCGGAACGGGTTCCGCGGAGCTTGCGGCCCGCTTGCCGCGGCCCCTCGCGGGCGCCGCCGGATACCGCTTGCGAAAGCCACAAACGGGGGTATCATCCCGCTCAGAGGCGGCCACCGGAGCTCCTCCGGGGTGGACCTCGAAGACCGACGCAGGACCCAGACCCACCAGCACGCCGGTATCCACCCAGGAACTGGACGAAGCCGATGAGACACCCGATCCCCGCAGCCGCGAGCGTTCCCCGATGAGGACGCTGCGAACGGTCTCCGATCTGCGGGCGGCGCTGGCGCCGGCACGCAGGGACGGCCGCTCGATCGGCCTCGTGCCCACGATGGGCGCCCTGCACGGGGGCCACCTGGCGCTCCTGGCACGGGCTCGTGAGGAGTGCGACCTGGTGGTGGTGACGCTGTTCGTGAACCCCGGCCAGTTCGACGAGCAGGCGGACCTCGACCGCTACCCGCGCGACGAGGACCGCGACGCGCGACTGGCGGAGCAGGCCGGCGCGGACGTGCTGTTCGCGCCCACGGCCGGGGAGGTCTACCCCGAGGGCTTCGCCACCGCCGTCGAGGTCGGCGGCGTGAGCGGGCCGCTGGAGGGCGAGTGGCGGGGAGCCGCCCACTTCCGCGGCGTCGCCACGGTCGTCACCAAGCTGCTCTGCATGACGCTCCCCGACGTCGCCTACTTCGGGCGCAAGGACGCCCAGCAGCTGCTCGTGATCCGCCGGCTCGTGGCCGACCTCAACCTGCCGGTGCGGATCGCCGCCGTGGCCACGGTGCGCGAGGCCGACGGGCTTGCGCTGTCGAGCCGCAACCGCCGGCTCAGCGCCGAGCAGCGCGAGCGGGCGCTCGGCATCCCGCGGGCGCTGGCACGGGTCCGCGAGCGGGCGGCCACCGGCGAGCGCTCCGGCGAGGCGCTGCTCGAGTGCGCCCGTGAGGTCCTCGCCGACCACCTGCTGGAGACCGAGTACGTGGCACTGGTCGACCCCGACAGCCTGGCCCCGCTCAGCCGGCTCGAAGGGGATGGCCTGCTGCTGATCGCGGCGCGCGCCGGAGATGTGCGCCTGATCGACAACGAGATCGTGGGGCCGAGCGCCCGCCAGTCAATCCACCAGGACGAGGTGGCGACCGCCGTTCTCCAGGCGGCGTCAACCGCGTCCGGATAGGAGTCCCCCATGTCAAGCCACCCCGCCATCAGGACACCCGCCGACCCGGTGAGGCTGCCGATGACACTGCCGCTGCTGGCCGAACGCAAGCGTCTCGGCGAACCGATCGTGATGGTGACCGCCTACGACTACCCGAGCGCGCGCGCGGCCGAGGCCGCGGGCGTGGACCTGGTCCTGGTCGGAGACTCGGCCGCAACCACCGTGCTCGGCTACACCGCGACGACCCCGGTCGAGCTGACCGACATGCTGGTGCTGACGCGTGCCGTCAGCCGCGGCCTGAGCACGCCGCTGCTGATCGGCGACCTGCCGTTCGGCTCCTATGAGATCTCCGACGAGCAGGCGATCGCGACCGCCATGCGGATGGTCAAGGAGGGCGGCTGCGAGGTCGTGAAGCTGGAGGGCGGCGGCGAGGCTCCCGCCAGCCGCGCGCGGGCGATCGTCGGCGCCGGCATTCCGGTGATGGGCCACGTCGGCCTCACCCCCCAGACCTCGACCGCGCTCGGCGGCTGGAAGGCCCAGGGACGCAACGCGCGGGCGGCCGCCCGCATCGCGGCCGAGGCCATCGCGCTGCAGGAGGCGGGCTGCTTCGCGATCGTCTTCGAGGCGATCCCGAGTGCCGTCACCGAGGAGCTGATGGGGCTGATCGAGGTGCCCGTGATCGGCATCGGGGCGGGCCCCGCCACCGACGGCCAGGTGCTCGTCTTCCACGACCTGCTCGGCATCCGCGACGGGCTCGGGCCGCGTTTCGTGAAGCGCTACGCCAACCTCCAGCAGGAGATGAACGAAGGCGTCAGCGCGTTCGCGGAGGACGTTCGCCTGCGCCGCTACCCGGCTCCCGAGCACACCTACTCGATCGACCCGGCCGAGCTGGGCGAGCTGCAGGAGCTGCTGGCGCTGCGCTACGCCTCCTGAAGGCGCCTGGCTGCGGGCCGCCCCTGCTGAAGGGGCGCGGCGCGACGCTAGGACTCGGGAAGCGCCTGGCCCCAGCGGTCGGCGAAGGCGAACTCCGACACCGGCCGGCGGGAGAGCTTGCGCGGCCACGGATCGCTGCGCCGGCCGACGCCGATGTGGGCGGCGAGGATCACCTCGGGCGGGATCCCGAGCAGCTCGCGCACGGCGTCCTCGGCCGGCACCAGCAGGGTGGTCATGGCGGCCCCCAGGCCCTCCGCCCGCAGGGCCAGCAGGAGGTTCTGGACGAACGGGTAGATCGAGGCCCCGCCGACGATGCTGCGACGTGGCAGCTCGGCGTCGGTGACGGCGAGGTCGTCCAGGCGCACGCCCACGACCAGGTGCAGGGGCACTTCTCCGAACGAGCGGGCGTACAGGTCGGCGCCCTCGATGCGGCCGCGGATGACGGGGTCGGAGTTCGGGTCCTCGAGCACCTCCTCCATCCCCAGGCGGCGCACGTAGGCGCGCCAGTAGGGCAGATACATCTCGCCCAGCGTGCGCCGCAGCTCGGGATCCTGGACGGCGATCACGCGCCAGCCCTGGCGGTTGCCGCCGCTGGGGGCGAAGCGGGCCGCGTCGAGCGCCCGGGCCAGCATCTCGGGCGCCACCGGCTCGTCGCTGAAGCGCCTCGTGGTGGGGGCGCAGCGCATCGCCTCATACAGGTCCATCGCGGCCGAGACGCTACCCGTATTCGACGCTCCGCAGCACCTTCGCGGGGGCGCCGGCGGCGAGCGAGAAGGCGGGGATGTCGCGCGTGACGACCGAGTTGGCTCCGATCACGCAGCGCTCGCCGATGCTCACACCGCTGGTGACGACGACGTTGGCCCCCAGCCAGCAGTTCGAGCCGATGCGGGTGGGGCCCTTGCTGGTGAAGCCCTGCCAGGTGATCGGCCGCTCGGGGTCGTCGAAGCGGTGGTCGGCGTCGGACACGAAGCAGCCGTTGGCGAGCATGCAGTGCTCGCCGATCTCGACCAGCTCCTGGGAGGCGACCATCACGCCCATGTTCAGGAAGCTGCCGGCGCCGATGCGAACGCGGGCGCTGCCGGGGGCCGTGATCCACACGCCCGGCTCGAGCAGCACTCCCGGCCCCAGCTCCAGGCGACCCTCGCGCAGCGCCTCGAGCACGTTGCCCTGCACGGGCCAGCGCACGAAGGCTTCGCGGCGCATGAACTCCCAGTGCAGCGCCGCCCGGTTCCAGGGCAGCGAGGCGCGCTCATACCAGCGCCACTTCTGCGCCCACAGGCGCAACCGGCCCGCGAGCGCCCGCTCCATGGCTGCCTAGGCGGCGACCTTCGTGCGCCGCTTGCGCGGGGGCCGGCCCCGCCTGGCGGAGGCGGGTGCGAGCAACGGGACCAGGAACTGGCCGGTGTGCGACGCGGGCTCCAGCGCGACCTCCTCTGGCGTCCCGGTGGCGATCGCGATGCCGCCCTCCTCTCCCCCCTCCGGGCCCATGTCGATGATCCTGTCGGCGCTCTTGATGACGTCGAGGTTGTGCTCGATCACGACCACGCTGTTGCCGGCGTCCACCAGCCGCTGCAGCACCTCGAGCAGGCGCTGGACGTCGGCGAAGTGCAGGCCGGTGGTGGGCTCGTCGAGGATGTACAGCGTCCTGCCGGTGGCGATCTTGGAGAGCTCGGTGGCGAGCTTCACGCGCTGGGCCTCGCCGCCGGAGAGGGTCGTGGCGGGCTGGCCGAGGCGCACGTAGCCGAGCCCCACGGCGTCGAGCGTCTCCAGTCGCCGGCGCACCTTGGGGATGTGCTCGAAGAAGCGCAGCGCCTCCTCGACCGGCATGTCGAGCACGTCGGCGATGCTGCGGCCCTTGAAGCGGACTTCGAGCGTCTCGCGGTTGTAGCGCTTGCCGTGGCACTGTTCGCAGGGCACGTACACGTCGGGCAGGAAGTGCATCTCGATCTTGATCTGCCCGTCGCCGCGGCAGACCTCGCAGCGCCCGCCCTTGACGTTGAAGCTGAAGCGACCCGGCTTGTAGCCCCGCGCCCGCGCCTCCTGGGTCTTGGAGAACAGGTCCCGGATCACGTCGAACAGGCCCGTGTAGGTGGCCGGGTTGGAGCGCGGCGTGCGCCCGATCGGGGACTGGTCGACGGCGATGATCTTGTCGAGCTGGTCCAGGCCGTGGATCGCGCGGTGGCTGCCGGGGCGCCGCCGCGCGCGGTGCAGGCGGTTGGCGACGGCCTTGTAGAGGACGTCGTTGACGAGCGTGGACTTGCCCGACCCGGAGACCCCGGTCACGCACGTCAGCACCCCCAGCGGGACGTGGACGTCGATGTCGCGCAGGTTGTGCTGGCTGGCGCCGAGGATCTCGATGTAGCCGCTCGGCGTGCGCCGCCGAGTGGGCGTCTCGATCGTGGCGGCGCCCGAGAGGTACTGCCCGGTGAGCGACTCGGGCACGCGCTGCACCTCCTCGGCGGTGCCCTCGGCCACGATCTCACCCCCGTGCTCGCCGGCGCCGGGGCCGAGGTCCACGAGGTGGTCGGCGGCGCGCATCGTCTGCTCGTCGTGCTCTACCACGATCACCGTGTTACCGAGGTCCCGCAGCCGCTCGAGCGTGGCGATCAGCTTCGAGTTGTCGCGCTGGTGCAGACCGATCGAGGGCTCGTCGAGGATGTACAGGACGCCCACCAGCGAGGAGCCGATCTGGGTCGCCAGGCGGATCCGCTGCGCCTCTCCCCCGGACAGGGTCGCGGCGGCCCGGTCCATCGACAGGTACCCGATCCCGACGTTCTCCAGGAAGCGCAGCCGTTCTGAGATCTCACGCAGGATCAGGCGCGCGACGTGGCGATCGGTCTCGGACAGCTCGACCTCCTCGAGCCACTGCAGGGCACGCCGCGCCGAGAGCGCGGTGAAGTCCTCGATGCGGGTCCCGGCGACCAGCACCGCTCGTGACTCGGGCCGCAGGCGGGCGCCGCCGCACTCCGGGCAGGCCCGCAGCGACATGTACTCCTCGATCTTCTCGCGCGACCATTCCGAGTCCGTCTCGCGGTAGCGGCGCTGGAGGTTGGGCACGATCCCCTCGAAGCGGGCGGCATAGGAGCGCCGACGGCCGAAGCGGTTGCGATAGGTCACCTGGATCGGCTCCCCGCCGGTCCCGTACAGGAACACGTCGCGCTGCTCCTCGGGCAGCTTCTCCCAGGGGGCGTCGAGGTCCACCCCGTACTCCTCGGCGATCGCCTCGGTCATCTGGGAGTAGTAGTTGGAGGCGCTCGAGGCCCACGGCGCGATCGCCCCTTCCCCGATCGACAACGACGGGTCGGGGATCACCAGCTCGGGGTCGATCTCCATCATCGAGCCGAGGCCGGTGCAGCGGTCGCAGGCGCCGTGGGGGGAGTTGAAGGAGAACACCCGCGGCTCGAGCTCGATCAGCGACGGTCCGTGCTCGGGGCAGGCGAAGCGCTCGGAGAAGGTGAACACCGTTTCGGGCGCCGGGACCTCGCCGGGCAGGATCTGCCCGGAGGGCGCGCGGGTGCCCTTCGCGCCGGTGGCGTGGGTCCCGTCCTTCCCGTCACCCTCGCCGCCCTTGCCCGCGCCGACGATCTCGATCTCCACCAGCCCGTCGGCGCGCTGCACCGCCGTCTCGATCGAGTCGGCCAGCCGCTTGCGCAGGTCGTGGCGCATCACGAGCCGGTCCACGACCACCGAGATGTCGTGCTTGTAGCGCTTGTCGAGCACGATCGACTCCTCCAGCAGGCGCACGCGGTCGTCGATCTTGACCCGCGTGAAGCCGTCGGCCCGCAGCTCCTCGAGCAGCTTCCCGTACTCGCCCTTGCGGCCACGCACGACCGGGGCGAGCACCATGAAGCGGGTGCCCTCGCCCAGCTCCATCACCTGATCCACGATCTGCTCGGCCGACTGGCCCACGATCGGGCGCCCGCAGATCGGGCAGTGAGGCTTGCCCACGCGAGCCCACAGCAGGCGCAGGTAGTCATAGATCTCGGTCACCGTCCCGACCGTCGAGCGGGGGTTGCGGGAGGTTGTCTTCTGGTCGATCGAGATGGCCGGCGAGAGGCCCTCGATCGAGTCCACGTCGGGCTTGTCCATCTGGCCCAGGAACTGGCGGGCGTAGGCCGACAGCGACTCGACGTAGCGCCGCTGGCCCTCGGCGTAGATGGTGTCGAACGCCAGGCTCGACTTGCCCGACCCGGACAGCCCCGTGATCACCACGAGGGCGTTGCGGGGCAGAGCCAACGAGATGTCCTTGAGGTTGTGCTCGCGGGCACCCGAGACGCGGATCTCGTTGCTCGTCGGTTTCTGCTCGCCGGCCGCCATCGTTCCAACGAGTCTATAAATGCGAACAGATGTTCGCCCGGTCCCCTCGGGAACCGCGAGCGGCCGGGACCGCTCAGCCCTCGACGGCGGCGTACACCTCGTCGATCAGCTTGAGCCGATCGGGGAGTTCGAAGTTCTCGGCCAGGTAGCGCTCCGTCTCGGCGCGCGACTCGCCGTTGAGCGCCATGTTCAGCGCCACCAGGCGGGCGCCGTCGAGGTCCCCGGGGACCGGCTCCTGCTCCGGCTCGGCGGGTGCGGCGGGCGGGGCCGCCTCGGCGCTGGGGGCGGGCTCGGCCGGGCGTGCGGGCTCAGCCGGGGCGGCGGGCTCGGCCGGGACGCTCGCCGGGGCCGGCTCCTGGACCGGCTCGGGCGGCGGGGCCGCCGCGGCGGGTGCCGCGGCCACGGGCGCACCGCCATGGCCGGAGGCGGCGTCGTAGAGCTCGTGCATGCCGGACTCGACCGCGGCCAGGTCGCTCGCCAGGCGCCGGGCGCCGGCGCGGAGGCTCTCCACGAGCGCTCCCACCTCGCCCTCCATCGAGCCGACCCGTTCCAGCAGCCCGGAGGCGGCCTGCTCGACGGCGGCCACGTGGGCGCGGGCGCGCTCGAGTGATTCCTCGCGGTTCTGGTCGGCGTCGCGGTCGGCCTCTTCGCGGACCGCCCGGGCCTCCTCGAGGGCGTTGTGCTCGATGTCGGCGGCTGTCGCCTCGGCCGCCTCGAGGATGCTCTGGACCTGGGTGGCCGCCGAGGAGGCCAGCGAGAGGTCCGGGGAGCCGTGGGCGGCCGTCCGCTGGATGTCCTCGAACTCGCCAGCGAGGGCCCTCAGGTGTGCGTCGACGGCGTCCGGGTCATAGCCACGGCGGCCGATCGGGAAATCCTTGCGTTCGATTGCCTGTCGGTCGAGGTCCAAGGCGGGGGAATCCTAGGCGATCTCTTCGGCTGGGGTCTCGCGCCCGGCTGGAGCGCGCTGCGAGTTTACATCGATGTCCCGCAGGTCGCGTCGCAGCTCGCGCAGCTCGTCCCGCAGCTGGGCCGCGTACTCGAAGCGCAGCTCCTCTGCCGCGACCAGCATCTCCTCCTCCAGCTCCACGGCCATCTTCTCGAGCTCGTCGCGGGGCAGCTCCTCCGCCGAGCGGGCCGTGGCGGCGCGGCGCGAGCGGCGGCGCCCGCGGGGCACCTTGGACTCGGCCTGCAGGAACTCGGCGATGTCGGAGATCCCCTTCACGATCGTGGCGGCCGTGATCCCGTGCTCCTCGTTGTAGGCGAGCTGGATTTCGCGGCGGCGGTCGGTCTCCGAGATCGCCGCCCGCATCGCCTTGGTCTCCTTGTCGGCGTACATCAGCACCGTCCCGCCGACGTTGCGGGCGGCCCGCCCGATCGTCTGGATCAGCGAGGTCTCGCCGCGCAGGAAGCCCTCCTTGTCGGCGTCGAGGATCGCGACGAGGGACACCTCGGGGAGGTCGAGCCCCTCGCGCAGCAGGTTCACGCCGACGAGCACGTCGTACTCGCCGAGGCGCAGGTCGCGGATGATCTGGATCCGTTCGAGGGTGTCGATCTCCGAGTGCAGGTAGCGGGTCCTGAAGCCCATCTCGAGCAGGTACTGGGAGAGGTCCTCGCTCATCTTCTTGGTGAGCGTCGTCACGAGCACGCGCTCGTCGCGCTCCACGCGGGTGCGGACCTCGTTCATGAGGTCGTCGATCTGGTTGGCCGTCTCGCGCACCTCGACCACCGGGTCCACGATCCCGGTGGGCCTGACGATCTGCTCGACCACGTTCGTTGACCTGGTGCGCTCGTATTCCCCGGGGGTGGCCGACACGAACATCAGCTGGGGTGTGATCGAGAGGAACTCCTCGAAGGTCTGGGGGCGGTTGTCGAGTGCGCTGGGCAGCCGGAAGCCGTAGTCCACGAGCGTCTGCTTGCGCGAGCGATCGCCCTCGTGCATGCCCCCGATCTGGGGCACGGTCTGGTGGGACTCGTCGATGAAGCAGACGAAGTCCTCGGGGAAGTAGTCGATCAGGCAGTAGGGCCGCTCGCCCGGCCGGCGGCCGTCGAGGATCCGCGAGTAGTTCTCGATCCCCGAGCAGAAGCCGACCTCCCGCAGCATCTCCATGTCGTACTGGGTGCGCTGGCGCAGGCGGTGGGCCTCCAGCTGCTTGCCTTCACCGATCAGTTCCCCGGTGCGCTGCTCGAGCTCGGCCCCGATCGCTTCGACGGACGCCTCGATGGTCCCTTCCTTGACGTTGTAGTGGGTCGCCGGCCAGATCGCCACGTGCTCGATGTCGTCGGCGATCAGCTCCCCGGTGAGGGGGTCGAAGTGCTGCAGGCGCTCGACCTCGTCGCCGAACATGCTGGCCCGGAAGGCCGTCTCGGCGTACGCCGGGAACACCTCCAGCGTGTCGCCCCGCACGCGGAAGGTGCCCCGTGAGAGGACCGAGTCGTTGCGGGTGTACTGGATCGAGACGAGTTTGCGCAGCAGCGCGTCGCGGTCGACGGTCTCGCCGCGCTTGAGGATCTGCATGTTCATCTCGTAGGTCTCCGGCGAGCCGAGGCCGTAGATGCAGGAGACCGAGGCCACCACGATCACGTCGCGGCGGGCGAACACGGCGGCGGTGGCCGCGTGGCGGAGGCGGTCCACCTCCTGGTTGATGGCCGAGTCCTTCTCGATGTACAGGTCCCGGCTCGGGACGTAGGCCTCGGGCTGGTAGTAGTCGTAGTAGGAGACGAAGTACTCCACGGCGTTGTCGGGGAAGAAGGTGCGGAACTCGTTGCACAGCTGGGCGGCGAGCGTCTTGTTGTGGGCGATCACCAGCGCCGGGCGCTGGACGGCCTCGATCACCCCGGCCATCGTCATCGTCTTGCCTGTCCCGGTGGCCCCCAGCAGCGTCTGGAAGCGTTCGCCCTCCCCCACTCCCCGGGCCAGCGCCTCGATCGCCTGCGGCTGGTCGGCGGTGGGTGTGAAGGCGCTATCGAGCTTGAAATCTGGCATGCGTCGCGGGTCCCCTGCAGGTTAGCCGCCGCCCGGCGGGCTCAGGCGGGGGCCGGCCTCAGGGGCTCAGGCGAGGCCGGGCTCGGCGCGGTCGCGGCACCTCAGGCGAGGCCGAGCTCGCGGGCGTAGTCGCTGCGGTAGACCTGCTCCGCGCCGAGCACCCGGCGCACGTATTCGCGCGTCTCCGGGAAGGGAATATCCTCGACCGTCAGCTGGCGCCCGGCGGCGTCGGCCTGGGCGACCCAGCGATCGACGTTGGCGAGACCCCCGTTGTAGGCGGCCAGGGCGAGTACCTCGTTGCCGTCGTAGTGGTCGAGCAGGTAGCGCAGGTAATAGCTGCCGTAGGCGACGTTCACGCTGGGGGTAGCCAGGTCGCTGGAGGTGAAGGTCCGCCCGCCCGACAATTTCGCCAGGTAGTAGGCGGTTTCCGGCAGGATCTGCATCAGCCCCTCGGCGCCCGCCGAGGAGGGCCGCGGTTCGAATTTCGACTCGGCGTAGATGACCGCGGCGATCAGCGCCGGGTCGAGGCGCTTTTCGGCGGCCTGGGCGCGGATGATCTGGGTGTCGGCCAGCGGCAGGGGGTGATCGCGGTCGGCCTCGCCGAGCACGACGAGCGCGAGCGCGCCGCACAGCAGCACAGCCCCGAGCACCAGCCAGGTTCCGAGCGCGCGCTGACTCATGGTCGGTCTAGCTTGTCAAGCACCTCCGACAGCTGGCGGGACAGATCCTGCTCCGTCCCGTCATTAAGCACCACGAAGGTAGCGCGGGCCGCCTTCTCCTGCTGGCTCAGCTGGCGCGCGTCGCGCTCCTCGAGCAGCACCTGCCCGCGAGCAGCGGCCCGGGAGCGGCGCAGGGCCTCGTCGGCGAGCACGGCGATGGTGGCGTCGTAGCCCGCCTGCAGCCCCGCCTCGAACAGCAGCGGCACCTCGACCACCGCCGCCCGTGGCGGCGGGTCCAGCGAGCGCGCACGTTCCAGCCAGGAAGCGATCCGGCGGCCCACCAGCGGCCACACCAGCCCCTCCAGCCAGGCCCGCTCCTCCGCGCCCGCAAACGCGCGCCGGGCGAGCTCGGGGCGGTCCACGCGTCCGTCGGGCGCGACCTCGGGGCCGAAGCGCTCACGCAGCGCGGCCACCACCTCCGGGCTCTCGTACAGCTCGTGGACGACCTCGTCGCTGGAGATCACCTCCGCCCCCAGCTCTCGCAGGGCGTTGAGGGCGGTGGACTTGCCGGCGCCCATCCCGCCCGTCAGGCCAACGAACGGGACCGCGGCGCTCACGCCGGCGCGCCTTCGAGCAGCCGCGCCGTGTTCTAGTCCTGCTGTGCGGAGTCCGCCGTCAGCTCCGGCTCGGCAACCCCGCCATCCTCGGGGGCCGCTGCGCCGTTGCCGTCCCCGGCAGGCGCGGGTGCGTCCTCGGCTGCGGGTGCCTCGGGTGCCTCGGGTGCGTCGGGTGCGGCAGCCTCTGCGGTCGGAGCCTCCTCGGGAGGAGCCGCCTCGGTCACAGGCTCCTCGCTGGCAGCCTCTTCGGTTGCGGGCGCCTCGGTCGCGGCAGCATCGGCGGCGGCCTCTGGCGCGGGCGCCTCGGTTGCGGGCTCCTGCGCGACATCCTCGACGGCGGGCGCCTGCGCTTCGGGAGCCTCGGGTGCGGCCTCGGCCACACCGGCGTCGGCGGTGGCCTCGGTGGCCGGCATCTCGGCCTCGGGCTGCTCGGCGGCGGGGGCCTCGGCGGCGGCGAACTCGCCGTCCTGCAGCTCAGCTTCCTGCACCTCGCCGTCCTGGACCTCGCCCGCGGGCACGTCGGGCTGGCCCGGGCGCGAGACCGGCAGGATCTGGTCCTCGACGCGCTTGGCCGACAGCGACAGGCGCCGGCGCTCGGAATCGATCTCGAGGATCTTGACGCGGATCTCGTCGCCGGGGTGGACGATCTCGCGGGGGCTCTCGACGTGGTGTGGAGCGAGCTCGGAGATGTGTACGAGCCCCTCGACGCCGTCCAGGATCTCCACGAAGGCGCCGAAGGTGACCACCTTCGTGACCTTGCCTTCGAGCTCGTCGCCGACGCTGTAGGTGTCGACGATCCGCTGCCACGGGTCCTCCTGGGTCTGCTTGAGACCGAGGGAGATGCGCTGGCGGTCGCGGTCGATGTCGAGCACCTTGACGCGGACGGTGTCGCCGATCGAGAGGATCTCGCTGGGGTGGTTGACGTGCGACCAGGAGAGCTCGGAGATGTGGATCAGGCCGTCGATCCCGTCGAGGTCCACGAACGCCCCGAAGTCGACGATGTTGGAGATCTGGCCTTCGACCACGAGGCCGGGCTGCAGGCGGTCGAGGATCTGCTGGCGGACCTCCTTGCGCTCCTCCTCGAGCACCGCGCGCCGTGACAGCACGACGTTGTTGCGGGAGCGGTTGAGCTCGATCACCTTGGTCTCGATCTTCGTCCCCATGTACTCGTCGAGGTTGGGGACGCGGCGGATGTCGACCAGCGACGCGGGCAGGAAGCCGCGCACGCCGAGGTCGATGATCAGGCCGCCCTTGACCACCTCGATCACGGTGCCCTCGACCGGCTCACCCGACTCGGCGGCCGCTTCGATCCGTCGCCACGCCTTCTCGAAGCGGGCGCGCTTCTTGGACATGATCAGGCGCCCGTCCTGATCCTCCTTGGTCATGACGATGGCGTCGACCTCCTCACCCAGATGAACCTCTTCGCTGGGGTCGACGGCCTTGCGGATCGACAGCTCGTTGGCGGGGATGACGCCCTCGGACTTGTAACCGATGTCGACCAGGACCTCGTCCTTGTCGATACGCACGACGTGGCCCGTTACAACCTCGCCCTCCTCGATCGGGCGGAACGTGGCCTCGTAGTTCGGGACGATCTGGCCGTCCACTTCCAGCAGCAGCCCGTTGGACCCTTCGACCACGTGGGCTGCCGCGTCATCCGTCACTGTCTGCACCGGGCGAAGCGTAGCGCAGCCGTATCATTGCTGGGGAATGCCTGTTCGAGCGACGAAGCGGGGCGTGGACCGCACCCGCTTGCAGCGCGACTGCGACGTGCTCGTGTGCGGGGCGAGCTTTGCGGGGCTCGCCGTGGCGCGCGAACTCGCGGACACCGGCGCGCGCGTGATGGTGGTGGATCGCTACGAGATCGGCGAGCGCCAGACCTCCGCTTGCGGGATCCCGACCTCGTGGCTGATGGCGCTCGAGCTGGACGCCTCGCTGCGCCAGAGCTTCGACGCGCTGGTCGTCCACACCCCCCATCGCACCTCCCACTGGCGGCTGCCCTGGTCCTTCTCGACCTTCGACTACCGCGAGCTGTGCGCGCTGCTATGGGAGCAGGCGCAGTCGCCGACGCTGGAGTTCGAGACGGCGACCGTGACGGGCCGCCGTGGCCACACGGTCGAAACCGACCGCGGCGAGCTCAGAGCGCCGCTGGTGGTGGACGGGCTGGGCTGGCGCCGGGTGCTCTCCAACGCCGAGCCGATCCAGCCCCCGCGCGCGCGTCTATCCCGCGGCCTGGAGGTCCACCCCCCCGGCAAGGGCCGCGACATGGAGCTGTGGCTCGACGCCGGCTACGTGCGGGCGGGCTACTCCTGGAGCTTTCCCGCCGGTGACGAGCTGCGTGTCGGCGTGGGCTCCTTCTGGCCCAGCCACCACGTCAAGGAGCCGACCGTGCGGCTCGCCGACGACCTCGGCCTGGCGGCCCGCGGCTACCAGGGCAACTGGATCCCCCACCAGCTGCGCCGGGCGGTCGAGGACGGCGTCTTCTTCGTCGGCGACTCGGCCGGGCACTGCCTGCCGTTGACCGCCGAGGGCATCCGCACCGCGCTCTACTTCGGGCTCGCGTGCGGCCGCGAGCTGCGCGCTGTGCTCGACGGAAGTCGTACCCGCGAGCAGGCGCTGGCCCACTACGCCGCCTTCTCCGACGCCCACGCGCGCAAATTTCGCTGGCTGCTGGCCGTCCAGCGGGCGATGGGCCAGATCACCCCGAGCCGCGCCGCCGGCGCCGTCGTGAAGGCCTTCGAGAGCCGGCGCCTGAGCCGCTGGGCGTTCTCTCACTACCTGGCGATCGCACCCCCGTCGTTCGTGGCCGCCGGCGCGGCGGCCAGGTCCTCGAGCGCGAGCGCGAGCAGGCGCACCCCCTCCTCGATGGCCGGCTCGGCCAGGTTGGCGTAGCCGAGCACGAGCCCGGCGTCGATCGGCCGCGGCCTCAGATAGCCGTAGCCGAGCGGGTAGACCCCCACCGAGCGACGGCCCGCCGCTGCCATCAGGGCGAGGCCGTCCACCGCCGCGGGCAGGCGCACGATCGCGTGCAGCCCGGCCGCCACGCCGGTCACGTGTGCGCCGGGCAGGTGACGGGCGACCGCGGCCACGAGCGCGTCCCGCCGCGCGCGATAGCGGCGGCGCGCCTGGCGCAGGTGGCGGTCGTAGTCGCCCGATTCGATCAGCCGGGCGAGGGCAAGCTGCTCGAGCGTCGGCGAGCCCGCGTCGGCCAGGCGCTTGCGCTCGGCGAAGGCGTCTACCAGCCGCTCGGGCAGCACCAGCCAGCCCAGCCTCAGAGCAGGGGCCAGCGTCTTGCTGACCGTCCCCATGTAGGCCACGCGATCGGGTGCGAGCCCCTGCAGCGCTCCCAGCGGCTGGCGGTCGAAGCGGAACTCGGCGTCGTAGTCGTCCTCGATCACGAGCACCTCGCGCGAGCGCGCCCACGTCAGCAGGGCCGCCCGCCTGCCGGCCGACAGCGCCGTCCCCGTCGGCGACTGGTGGGCCGGGGTCACGAGCACCGCCGCCGGGAACACATGCTCGAGCGCCTCCACGCGCGCGCCGTCCTCGTCCAGGGGCAGCGCGATCAGCGACGCGCCGGCGGCCGTCAGGATCTCGCGGTGCAGCGGCAGCCCCGGATCCTCCACGGCGACCTCCAGGCCCGCCCCGAGCACGCCCGCCAGCAGCGTCATCGCCTGTGCCGCCCCGGAGCACACCAGCACGGTGCTCTCGTCGGCGACGACCCCGCGCACGCGGCGCAGGTGCCCGGCGAGGGCCCGCCGCAGCTCCAGAGCGCCGCGCGGATCGGGGTAGCCGAGCGCGCTGTCGGGAGCCTCACGCAGGACCGCCCGCTGGGCCCGCAGCCAGGCCCGCCGCGGGAAGCCGGCGAGGTCCGGGCTGCCGGGGAAGAAGTCGTAGCGCAGCGCCCGCGGGGGTGGTGAGGCGGGCGCGCTGGCAGCGCTGAGGGCGCCGGCGGCGACGAACGTCCCCGCACCCGCTCGCGCCGTCAGGTAGCCCTCGGCGAGCAGCTGGGCGTAGGAGTCCACCACCAACCGTCGCGAGACGCCGAGGTCGGCGGCCAGCGAGCGTGACGGCGGCAGCCGCGAATCGGCGGCCAGGCGGCCGTCGCGGATCGCGCCGCGGAGCTCCTCCTCGAGCTGGGCGCGCAGCCCACGGGTCGCGCCACGGTCGAGGCGCAGGAGCAGATCCCCTCCAGAATTGGTACCCATCAGAAGCCCAGAATTGGTGCTTTACGGTGCACCATCGAGAGCATATCGTGGACCTCGATGAGCGCCATCACGCCCGCCGCCAGACGCACCGCAGCCGCCACCCCGTCCCCTCGCCTGCTCGACCTCGGGCTGGCGGTGTTCGCCGTCCTGTACCTCGCCGAGGCGCTGTTCATGACGATCAGCCCCCACGCCTTCTACGAATCGATCGGCGGCTTCGACGCCTACAACCCCCACTACCTGCGCGACGTCGCGAGCTTCTCTGCGGCCCTCGGCGCCGGCCTGGCCGTGGCCGTGGCGCGACCCGCGTGGCGGGTGCCGATGCTGGCGGTGAGCACGCTCCAGTACGGCCTGCACAGCATCAACCACCTCGTCGACATCGATATCGCCCACCCGCGCTGGACCGGGTTCTTCGACTTCTTCTCGCTTTTGCTAGCCACGTTGGCGCTGGCGTGGCTGCTGCGCACGGCGATCGTGTGCGAGCGCTCGGCGCCGACGGCCCACAACCGAAGGGAGACCCCCCGATGACCCGCATCCAGACACTGCAAGGGCGCGAAGCCCCTCTCTCGGCGCGCGTGATCCAGCGCCAGGTCCGGCGCAAGATGGGCCGCGACGTGGCGCCGATCGGCGTCTACTCCCACGCCCCCGGGATGCTGATCGGCTACTGCGTCTTCGAGCAGGCCACGGCCAAGCAGCACCATGTCGACGAGCGCCTCAAGATGCTGGCGGTGCTGAAGGCGGCCGCCCTGCTTCGTTGCCGCTTCTGCGCCGACATCGGCTCGGCCGAGGCTCGCCAGGCCGGCATCACCGAGGAACAGCTGCTGGCGCTGCCGCGCTACAGCGAGAGCGACGCCTTCGATGAGCTCGAGCGGCTGGTGCTCGACTACGCGGTGGCGATGACGCGCACGCCGCCGGAGATCGGCGACGAGCTGTTCGCCTCCCTGCGCGAGCACTTCGACGAGCGCCAGATGGTCGAGCTGACGAACATCATCGCGCTCGAGAACCTGCGCTCGCGCTTCAACATCGCCTTCGACATGGACCCGGCGGGCTTCTCGCAGGGCAAGGTCTGCATCGTGCCGGAGTCGCCTCCGGCGGCGCTGAGCGCGGCGTGAGGATCCTGCTCGCCGGTGCCACCGGCGTGATCGGGCGGGCGCTGCTGCCGCTGCTGCTCGAACAGGGCCACGAGGTGGTCGCGATGTGTCACTCGCCGGAGAAGCTCGAGTCGCTGCGGGCCCAGGGCGCCGAGGCGGTGGCGGCCGACGCGCTCGACGCCGACGCGCTCGGGCGGGCCGTCACGCAGGCCCGCCCGCAGGCGGTGATCCACCAGCTCACCGCGATCCCCGCGCGCATCAACCCGCGCACGATGGAGCGCGACTTCGCCCAGAACGATCGTCTGCGCGCGCAGGGGACGGCCAACCTGGTGGCGGCCGCCAGGCAAGCCGGGGCCGAGCGCATGATCGCCCAGAGCATCGCCTTCGCCTACGCCCCCGGCCCACCCGGAAGGGTCCACGTCGAGGGCGACCCGCTGATCGCCCCGGAGCGGGCGCCGAAGGAGTTCCGCCGCTCGGCGGCCGCGCTCGCGGCGCTCGAGGGGTCGGTGCTGGACGCCGGCGGCGTCGTGCTCCGGTACGGCTACTTCTACGGCCCGGGCAGCGCGATCGCCCGCGACGGCTCGATGGCGGCCGACGTCTCCCGCCGGCGGTTGCCGGTCGTGGGCTCCGGCTCCGGGGTGTGGTCGTTCATCCACGTCGCCGACGCGGCCTCGGCGACGGTCGCCGCGCTCGCCCTCCAGGGTCCGAAGGTGCTGAACGTCGTCGATGACGAACCGGCCCGCGTGTCGGACTGGATCCCGGCGCTCGGCGAGGCTCTCGGCGCTCCCGCCCCAAGGCGCGTGCCGGCGCTGCTGGCGAGGCTGGTAGCGGGCGCCTACGGCACCGCCGCGATGACCACTTCCCAGGGAGCCGGCAACGCCGCCGCCCGCGCGGAGCTGCCCGGCTGGAGCCCGCGCTACCCATCCTGGCGGGAGGGCTTCCGCGCGGGGCTGTAGGGCCGGCCCTACTTGCGGACCACCAGCACGACGCCGGCCACCAGCAGCACCAGGCCGATCACGCGCTGGGCGCTGACCTCCTGTTTGGCGACGCCCAGCAGCCCGAAGCGGTCGATCGCGACCGACACCGCCAGCTGGCCGGTGATCACCACGGCGGTCAGCCCGGCGGCCCCGAGCGTGCGCACCACCACCAGCGCCACCGACACGTACACGGCTCCCAGCAGCCCGCCGACCAGGGCCCAGGAGGGAGCTTTCCCGACGTTGCCCAGCGCTCCGAGGCCGCCGTTGACGATCGAGGTGATGACCAGCAGCACCGCGGTTCCCACCAGGAACGAGAAGCTGGCCGCGGGCAGCGTCCCGACCACCTTGCCCAGGCGCGAGTTGATCGGCGCCTGCATCCCCACCAGGACCCCCGCCAGCACCCCCACGAGCACGGCCAGCGGCCGGCTCACGCCCGCACCGGCCTCACTTCGCGTCCAGCCAGGTGGCGCCCTGGCCGATGTCCACGCCGAGCGGCGGCTCGCGCGGCTCCCACACCGCCACCATCTCCCGCTCGATCAGCTCGCGGGCGGCCGCGGTCTCCTCGGGCGGGCCCTCGAACAGCAGCTCGTCGTGGATCGTGAGCAGCAGGCGCGTGCGCAGACCGGCGTCGGCGAGCGCGCGGTGGGTGCGGACCATGGCGAGCTTGATGATGTCGGCGGCCGTCCCCTGGACGACGGTGTTGACGGCCAGCCGTTCCCCCTGGGTGCGGACCTGGTAGTTGCGGGCGCGCAGCTCGGGGATCTGACGCTGGCGGCCCCACAGCGTGCGCACTTCGCCCTGCTCGCGGGCCCGTTCGACGGTCTCGACCATGAAGCGGGCGAGCGCCGGGAAACGCTCGAGGTAGGTGTCGATGAACTCCTTCGCCTCCTCGCGGGGGATGTTGAGGCGATCCGCCAGGCCGAAGTCCGAGAGGCCGTAGACGATCCCGTAGTTGATCATCTTGGCCTTCGAGCGCATGCCCGGATCGATGTCCGCCGGCTTGACGTCGAAGACGCGCGAGGCGGTCGCCGTGTGGACGTCCTCGCCGCGGGCGAAGATCTCCATCAGCGCGTCCTCCTCGGCCACGTGGGCGAGCACCCGCAACTCGATCTGGGAGTAGTCGGCGCTGATCAGCAGCTCGCCCTCCTGGGCCTCGAAGCAGCCCCTGATCTCGCGGCCCAGCGGAGTCCGGATGGGGACGTTCTGCATGTTCGGGTTGGTGCTCGACAGCCGTCCGGTCTGGGCCACCGCCTGCAGGTAGGTGGTGTGGATGCGGGAGTTGGCGTCGACCATTTCCGGCAGCACGTCGAGGTAGGTCTTGACGAGCGTGGAGAGCTCGCGAAAGCGCTCCACCCTGGGCACGATCGGGTGCTCGCTGCGGATCGCCTGCAGCACGCGGGCGTCGGTCGAGAAGCCGGTCTTGCCACGGCGCTTGCGCGACAGGCCGAGCTTCTCGAACAGCACCTCACCCAGCTGCTGGGGCGAGGCGATCAGGAACTCGGTCCCGGCGAGCTCGAAGATCTCGCTTTCCAGCTCTGACAGCTCGGCCCCCACACGCTCGGTGATGGCCCCCAGGCGCTCGACGTTGAGGCGCACGCCGAGCAGCTCCATGTCGCGTAGGACCGCCACCAGCGGCAGCTCGATCTCCTCCATCACGCGCTCGAGGCCACGCTCGGCGATCTGCTCGCGCTGCCAGTCGGCCAGCGCCCCCAGCTTCAGCGCGCCGCCCGCGAGCGGGTCAGCGAGCGAGCTGCCCAGGCCCCGCTCCTCGGTCAGCTCCTCGAACGGGTAACCGCGGCGGGCGGGCTCGAGCAGATACGCCCCCAGCAGCGTGTCGTGCACGAGCCGGGGCGGGACCAGCCCGAGCGCCTTCGCGTCGTGGGCCGTGACGGGTCGCTCGCCGCACTCC
This sequence comes from uncultured Solirubrobacteraceae bacterium, assembly GCA_963846255.1. Taxonomy (GTDB): domain Bacteria; phylum Actinomycetota; class Thermoleophilia; order Solirubrobacterales; family Solirubrobacteraceae; genus Palsa-744. The sequence goes on along the minus strand of CAWJVE010000002.1, from coordinate 408,148 downwards.
GCCACGAGCTCCTCGCTGCCGTCACATTCGCCGAGCAGGACCTCGCCGTCGTGGGCCACCGCGAAGCGCCACGCTTGCCCCTCGGCGAACAACTCCCCGTCGGGCGTCTCACGCTCGGCGGCCAGCACCGCCAGCTCGGCGTCGGGGCGCAGGGCGGGCAGATCGGTCACCGAGCCCTCGCGCACGCGCGCGGTGAGGGTGACCTCGGCGCTGGCGGCGGGTGCCGCCACGTCGGGGTCGCCGAGCGCCTCCTCGAGACGGCGCAGCGGGTCGCGTAGCTCGTAGCGGCGGAAGAACTCGCGTACGCGAGCGCGGTCGGGCTCACGGGCCGCCTCGGCGGCGAGGTCGACGTCCACGTCGAGGTCGCGCTGGACGGTTGCCAGCTGCTTGGAGAGGCGGGCGTCCTCGGCGTGCTCGAGCAGGTTCTGTTTGCGCTTGGGGCCGCTGATGTCGTCGATGTGGGAGAGCACGCCCTCGAGCGTGCCGTGCGCACGGATCAGCTCGCTGGCGGTCTTCTCGCCGATGCCCGGGACCCCGGGGATGTTGTCCGAGGTGTCCCCCTTGAGCCCGTAGAAGTCGGGGATCAGCTCGGGCGGGATGCCGTAGCGGTCGATCACCGCCTGGCGGTCATAGAGCTTCGTCTCGGTGATCCCCCGCGAGGTGGCCATCACGGTGATCAGCCCCCGCTCGTCCACCAGCTGCAGCGCGTCGCGGTCGCCGGTCACGATCATCACCGAGAGGGGCGGGTCCGAGCCGCTGGCGCGGGCCGCCAGAGAGGCGATCACGTCGTCGGCCTCGTAACCCTCGACGCGCACGTTGGCGTAGCCGAAGGCCTCCACCAGCGGTTCCATCGCGGGCCACTGCTGCTTGAGCAGGTCCGGCCGCGAGCGGCGCTGGGCCTTGTACTCGGCGAACACCTCCGAGCGGCCGGAGGTGCCGGCGTCCCACACGACCAGCGTCGGGCAGACGCCGTACTCGGTGACGATCTTGACGAGCATCGAGGCGAACCCGAAGATCGCGTTGGTGGGCTCGCCGGTGGAGGTCGCGATCGACTCCGGCAGCGCGTAGAAGGCCCGGTAGACGAGGCTCGGGCCGTCGATCAGGAACAGGCGCCGGTCCCCCGCCGAGGGCTCCTTCGCGGCCCCGGCCGTCCCGGCACCCGTGCGTGCTGTCGTCCCGACGGCCATGCAACGAGCACTCTACGAGGACGCGCCGTGAGCCGTCCGGGCGGCCGCCACGAGCCGCCACGGCGGGCACGCCGCCCCGCCACGGCGGGCGCGAAGCGTGATACCGCCTAACATCCCCTGCCGCCAACTACCGGGGGAGCACCATCGAAGTGAGCGCAACACCGAGCGCCCAATACCGCATCACGATCCGCGTCAAGCTCGACGGGACCAAGGACACCCTCGGCGCGGTCACCAGCGCGATCGGCGCCGCGGGCGGCGTCGTGGGCGCCGTCGACGTCGTCGAGATGGACGGCACCAGCAGCCTGCGGGACATCGTCGTGGACGCCTGGTCGCGCGAGCACTGGCGCCACATCATCGAGGCGATCGACGCGATCCCCGGTGCCGAGACGATCGACACCACCGACCGCACCTTCCAGCTGCACCTCGGGGGCAAGATCGAACAGCTCAACCGGCACCCGCTGAAGACCCGGGACGACCTCTCGATGGTCTACACGCCGGGCGTCGCCCGCGTCTGCCTGGCGATCGAGGAGGACGAGGACCGCGCCTTCCAGTACACGATCAAGCGCAACACGGTGGCCGTCGTCTCCGACGGCAGCGCGGTGCTCGGGCTCGGCGACATCGGCCCGCTCGCGGCGATGCCCGTGATGGAGGGCAAGTGCTGTTTGTTCAAGGAGTTCGCCGGGGTAGATGCGTTTCCGATCTGCCTGGCCACCAAGGACACCGAGGAGATCGTCCGCACCGTCACGGCGCTGGCGCCGACGTTCGGCGGCATCAACCTCGAGGACATCGCCGCCCCGCGCTGCTTCGAGATCGAGGACCGTCTGAAGGAAACCCTCGACATCCCCGTCTTCCACGACGACCAGCACGGCACCGCGGTGGTCGTGATGGCAGCCGTGCTAAACGCCGTCAAGCTGACCAACCGCCGCCTGGAGGACCTGCACGTCCTGGTCCTCGGCCTCGGCGCGGCCGGGGTGGCGGTCACCAAGATCCTGCTCGAGGCCGGCGTCCGCCACATCATCGGGGCCGATTCGCGCGGAGCCCTGCACGTCGAGCGCGAGGACTACCTCGACGGCTCGATGAACTCGGTCAAGCGCTGGGTCGCGGACACCACCAACCCCGAGCTCCGCTCGGGCTCCCCGGCGGACGTGATCGAGGGGGCCGACCTGCTGATCGGGGTGTCCGGGGCGAAGGCCCTGCCCGCGCAGGCGCTGGAGCGGATGAACGACGACGCGATGGTGTTCGCGATGGCCAACCCGAATCCCGAGGTCGATCCCGAGGAGGCCGCGCCGTATGTGCGGATCGTGGCCACGGGGCGCTCGGACTACCCCAACCAGATCAACAACGTGCTGTGCTTTCCCGGCGTCTTCCGCGGCGCCCTGGACGTTCGCGCCCCGGCCATCACGGAGCCGATGAAGATCGCGGCGGCGCGCGCGATCGCGGCGATCGTCGAGGACAGCGAGCTGCGCGAGGACTACATCATCCCGTCGGTCTTCAACCGCGCGGTGGCCCCGGCGGTGGCGGCGGCGGTGGCCGAGGAGGCGCGGACCGCGGGCACCGCCCAGGCCGGGCAGGAGGTGGGGTTCGCACCCACCGAAGCGATGACCTCGACCAGCGCCCCGACGCTCGACGGCGGCGCCTGACCCCCCGCCGATGAGCGTGTCCAGCGTCACCCTCACGGGGGCGACGGGACTGATCGGCCCGCAGCTCGTGCGCCTGCTTACCGGGCAGGGCACCGCGATCACCGTGCTCAGCCGTGACCCCGAGCGGGCCGCCTCCTTCCTCGGCGACGAGGTCGATGCCGTGCGCTGGGACCCGCTCGCCGAAGCGGCCCCGACCGCGGCGCTGTCCGGACGCGACGCCGTCGTGCACCTGGCCGGGGAGCCGGTCGCGCAGCGCTGGAGCGGACACGCCAGACGCGCGATCCGCGACAGCCGGGTGCTCGGCACGCGCAACCTGGTGGCCGGGCTACGGGCCTGCGAAACCCCGCCGCCGGTGCTGCTGAGCTCCTCGGCCGCCGGCTACTACGGGCCCCGCAACGAGGAGCCGCTGGACGAGGACGCCCCGCCGGGGCGCGACTTCCTCGCCGCCGTGTGCGTGGAGTGGGAGCGCGAGGCGGCCGCCGCCCGCGAGCTGGGAGTGCGCGTGTGCATGCTTCGCACCGGGGTCGTGCTGGACGCCTCCGGCGGGGCGCTGGCGAAGATGCTCCCTCCCTTCCGCCTCGGCATCGGCGGACCGGTCGCCTCCGGGCGCCAGTACATCTCCTGGGTTCACACCGACGACCTGCTCGCACTGGTGCTGAGCGCGCTCGGCGACGAGCGCTGGAGCGGGCCGATCAACGGGACCGCGCCCGCGCCGGTCGAGAACCGCGAGTTCTCGAAGGTGCTGGGACGGGTGCTCCACCGGCCCGCCGCGCTGCCCGTTCCCGCGCTAGTGCTGCGCGCGATGTATGGCGAGATGGCCCAGATCGTGACCACCGGAGCACGCGTCGTTCCGGCCAAGGCGCTGGTGCTCGGCTACGAGTTCCAGCACCCCGAGCTCGAGCAGGCGCTGCGCTCCGCGCTGGCCTGAGGGTGCAAAATCCCATTCACGACAGTCGCCTGAGAAGGATCTCAGCTTATGATCCCGACGGGGACCGGGCTCCCTAAACGACGGCCCGGTTGGTGGAATGGAAACCGCAAGACGCGAAAACTACGATTCCGGAGAGCACTTCGTCCTCGAATACGGGGAGCTTCGCTTCACGTTCAACGAGGTTGACTTCTCCGAGCGCTGCGAGCAGGCCGCGATCAAGCTCGGCTTCGTGCGCGACCGCCTCGAAGAGGAGGAGCTGGAAGACCTCGTAAACCTGGCCGTCAACGGCGAGATCCTCGAGCCGGCCTCCGCGCTGGGCGACCACGTCAACGAGTGCTGGCCCGAACTGGTCGGCCCGGCGGAGCGTTCGCTGGTCCACTGGCTGCGACGGCTGGTGTTCCGTGGGGCGTGGCTGGACCAGCGCGTGAAGGAGGGCGAGCTGTCCGTCCACTTCGACGCGCAGGGCGGCACCTTCGACTACGTCCAGCCGGCCGACGCCGGCACCGGCCGGCGGGCGGAACCGATCGAGTTGGCGCCCGAGCCGTCCTGGACCCGGGTCGCCTACCAGCCCCGCTCGCTGTAGGGCCGGGTCCTCCAGCGCGGTCGGGCCGGCCGTCCGAGACGGTGCGGCTCAGTCCTCCAGAGCCGCCGCGCGGGCACGTGTGATCGCGGCGGCGCCGTCCTCACCCACGAGCAGGTCGGGGCGCAGGGTGCCGCTTGCGATCAGGTCCACGATCGGCTGACGCCCGGTCGAGGCCGCCTGAGGATCGAGCGCGATCACGGTCGTCTCGCCGCCCAGCGGCCCGGCTGCGGTGGCGATCACCGTCAGCGATCCGCCGTCGCGCAGGTTGCGGGCCGCGGCGAGCGCCTTGCGGGCGGCGTGCGGCGACAGCCCGTCGAGCGTGTCGATCAGCACGACCGCGTGGCCCCCGCGGGCCGCCGAGCGGCGGGCGGTCTCGAGCACGCGCTCGAGCGCCTGCGCCTGGGCGTCGGCCGAGGCCGCGAACGTGAGCGCGGCTTCGGGCGCCAGCGGACCGTCCTGCCACTGCGTGACCTCCTCCGGACGGACACCCACCAGCGCGACGCTGAGCGTCAGCTCGGGCTGCGCCTGTAGCGCGACGGCGATGCGGCGCAGGATCTCGCTCTTGCCGGCGAAGCGGCCGCCGGTGATCACCGCCCGCGAGCCGCGCCCGAGCGGCGTGAGCCACTCGATCGCCTCCAACGTGGGGTCGCTGGCGGCGAGCGCGAGGCGCTCGCTGGGCCAGTCGGCGGCCAGGTCCTCGTAGCGGGTGCCGGCGGCGACCTCATCGGCGGGGTCGCCGTTGATGGTGTCGATGCGCAGCAGCGAGGCATAGCGCTCGGAGCGCCGGGGCTTGCGCACCGGTCCGCTCACGCGGTCGCCGCTGACGAGCTCACAGCGGCGAACCTGAGCGGATGAGATGTAGAGGTCATCGGGCGACTGCTCGGGCGGATCCACGCGCACGAACGCAGAGCCGTTTGGCAGCACCTCGACGACGCCCTCGGCGGTCCGCTCCTCCTCCTCGGAGCGTCCCCCCGGCGCCCGCGCGAGCTGCTCGTCGGGCGCTCGGAGCGGGAGCTCGTCCCGCGCTCGCTACGGGAGCTCGTCCCGCGCTCGCTACGGGAGCTCGTCCCGCGCTCGCTACGGGAGCTCGTGCCGCGTTCAGAGCGGGAGCTGCGCGACCCGGTCCGGGCTTCGGGCTCGGCGTCCTCCGATGCCTCCTCGGCGTCCGGCTCGTCGGCGCTCGGCTCGTCGGCGCCCCCGTCGGCGACGGGCGGCTCATCCGCCTCGGCTGCGCCGTCCTGCTCGGCCTGCTCCTCGTCGGACTCCTGGCGTTTGCTCCCGCGGCGGGGGCGGATCAGACGGCGTTTGCGCGCCGGTTTGGCAGCCTCCTCGCCGTCGGCGGACGGCTCTCCGGCGTCGGTGTCAGAGCCCTCGCCGCCGCCCTGGACGGCGAGGATCTTGTCGATCAGGTCCGCCTTGCGCAGGCGTTTGAAGCCGTCGACGCCGACCTGGTCGGCGATCGCGTGGAGGTCGGCGAGCGGACTTGCCTCCAGCTCGGAGCGCTCGAGGACTGGCATGGTGAATCTCGCTTTCTGTTGCTGGGCGGTTGGCGTCCCGCAGGCGTTGGACAGCCCGGGGCACCCGTGTGCGGATCAGCCTAGCGCTCGTGACGCAGCTGGTCCTGCAAGGCGAGCTGCGCGTCGACGGGCAGCTCCCCCTCCAGGGCGGCCCGCACACGCAGGAAGTCGGCCGCCTCGCGGACGTCGTGCACGCGCACGATGTGGGCACCATGGTCGACCCCGTGGGCCAAAGCCGCGAGCGTGCCGGCGAGACGCTCGCGGGGGGAGCGGCCGGTGAGCGCGCCGATGAAGTCCTTGCGCGAGATCGCCAGCAGCACGGGCCGGCCGAGCTCGTGCAGCCGGTCGAGCCCGCGCAGCAGCTCCACCGTCTGGGCCGGGGTCTTGGCGAAGTCCGGTCCCGGGTCCAGGATCAGCTGCTGCGGGCGACAGCCGTGCTCCAGCGCGAGGCGCATCCGCTGCCCTAGGAACTCGAGCACCTCGCCCACTACGTCGCCGTAGAGCTCGCTGTCCTGCAGGCGCTCACGAGGTGCGGCGCGCGTGTGCATCACCACCAGCGCCGCTCCGCTGCGGGCGCAGACCTCTGCCACGGCCGGGTCGCGCAGCCCGCTGACGTCGTTGATGATGCGCGCGCCGGCTGCGATCGCAGCGGCGGCCACCGGCGGCTTGTAGGTGTCCACCGACACCAGCGCTCCGAGCTCGCGGGCGACGCCCTCTACGAGCGGCACCACCAGCTCGAGCTCCTGCTCCACGTCAACGGGCTCGACCCCGGTGGTGGCCGACTCGCCGCCCACGTCGATGATGTCCGCGCCCTCCTGAAGCAGCCGACGGGCGAGCTCGAGGCGAGCGTCGAGGTCGCCATACACGCCCCCGTCGCTGAAGGAGTCCGGCGAGGCGTTGACGACCCCCATCAGCCAGGGGCGATCGCCCAGCCCGATCTCCAGCTCGCACGCGCTCAGCGTGCGCCCCGGGGCGCTCAAAGCGCGCGGGCCGGGCTCGTCGGCTCGCGCCCGGCGGGTGCGCCGGGGCCCCAGCAGGATGGCACCACGCCCTCGGCGCGGGCCTCCTCGCCGAAGCGCTCGAGCTCGAGCCCGAGGCGCAGCTGGTCCCACCCGAGCTCCCGCGCGAGCACATCCCCGGTGCGGCGGGCCACGGCGGGTGGGCTGCCGTCCTCGCCCGGTGCGAGGTCCCGTCCGGCCAACAGCGCCAGCCGTGTGCGCCGGAACAGGACGTCGCCGATGCTGCGCGCCTGCTCGCGGCGGGCCGCCAGCGCCACCTCGGCCAGCAGGTCTGGCAGGCCCGGGAGGATCGGCTGGGCCAGCTCGCCGCGAGTGGCGGCCAGCTCGAGCACGTCGCGGGCGGCGTAGCCGTAGCGTCCCGCGAGCGCCGCATAGGCATCCTCGGCAACCCCCTCGACACGAGGCAGCTGCTCGGCGGACACGGCCTGCCCGAGCGGGATTTCCTGGGTGCGGCAGGGGGCGTCGCGGGCGTCGCGCTCGACCAGCCGGTCGACGGCCATCTTCGCCATCCGCCGCCAGGTCGTGAGCTTGCCGCCGGTGATCGTGATCAGCCCCGAGGAGGTCTCGTACAGCTCGGCCTTGCGCGAGATGTCGACCGACTTCTTCGGGTCGCCGGTCGAGATCAGCGGGCGCACGCCGGCGAACGCGCCCGACAGATCGGCGGGCCCGAAGTCGGTGCCGAAGAAGCCGTTGACGGCCTCCAGCAGGTACTCGACGTCGGATACCGAGGGCTCGACGTGCTCGAGCGGGCCCTCGTAGTCGTTGTCGGTGGTGCCGATCAGGGCATGCCCGAGCCACGGCAGGGCGAAGATCGAACGCCCCCCGCCGGCGGGCACGATCGCCCCGCCCTTCAGCGGCAGCTCGGAGGCCCGCATCAGGATGTGGGTGCCGCGGCTGGGACGGATGCTCGGCAGCTCGGCCTCCTCGTGGAGCTCCTGCGGGCGTAGCTGGTCGGCCCACACGCCGGTGGCGTTGACGACGTTGGCGGCGCGCACCTGAAAGCGCGAGCCGCTCTCGCTGTCGCGCACCTCGACGCCGCGCGAGCGCCCCTCTTGCTCGAGCAGGCCCAGCACCTCGAGGCGGTTCACGCACACGGCCCCGAAGCGCTCGGCCTCGCCGAGCACGGTCAGGACGAGGCGCACGTCGTCGGTCTGGCAGTCGTAGAACAGGTAGCCGCTGGTGGGCTCGCGGGGCGCCAGCGCGGGCAGCAGCTCGACCACTTCCTCGCCGCTGATCATGCGGTGGCGCTCGGGGCTCCAGGACTCCGACGCCTCCTCGGCGGCGGCGGTCCCGGCACCGCGCTCGCGTTCGCCGCGGGAGCGCCGGGAGCGGCGCGAGCGGCGCCCGCCGCGCTCGACCGACATCACGTCGTAGAGGTTCAGTCCCATCCCGACGAGACGGTCCGGGCGGGCGCCGTCGAAGGCCGGCACCACCAGCGGCAGGGGACGCACCAGGTGCGGAGCCAGCTGGACCATCAGGCGCCGCTCCAGCAGCGCCTCGCGGACCAGGCCGAGGTCGAAGTTCTGCAGATAGCGCAGGCCGCCGTGGACGAGCTTGCTGGAGCGGCTGGAGGTGCCGGAGGCGAAGTCGTTGCGCTCCAGCAGGGCCACGCTGTAGCCGCGGCTGGCGGCGTCGAGGGCGACGCCCGCGCCGGTGATCCCGCCCCCGACCACGGCGACGTCGAACTCCTCCTGCGAGAGGGCGGCCAGGGCCTGGCTGCGCTCGATCACGAGCGCAGTGTGGCAGAGGGGAAGCTCAGATCTGGGCGAGCTCGGCCGTGATCTCGCTCACGGCCGACTTCGCGTCGCCGAACAGCATCGTCGTCTTGGGGTCGTAGTAGAGCTCGTTTTCGATGCCCGCGAAGCCGGGGTTCATCGAGCGCTTGATCACGATCACCGAATGGCTGTCGGCGACCTCGAGGATGGGCATCCCGTAGATCGGCGAGGAGGAGTTGTTCTTGGCCGCTGGGTTGGTCACGTCGTTGGCCCCGATTACGAGTGAGACATCGGTGCGCCCGAACTCGGGGTTGGCCTCCTCCATCTCCTTGAGCTGGTCGTAGGGCACATCGGCCTCGGCCAGCAGCACGTTCATGTGGCCCGGCATCCGCCCCGCCACCGGGTGGATCGCGTAGCTCACTTCCACGCCCCGTTTTTCGAGCTCCTTGGTGAGCTCGCGCACGGCGTGCTGGGCCTGTGCGACGGCCATCCCGTAGCCGGGGACGATCACGACGCGGTTGGCGTAGGCGAGCTGGATCGCGGCGTCCGCGGCGGTCGTGCTGCGCACGGTGCCGGCGTGCTCCCCGGCCCCGCTGGCTCCCTCGACGGCGCCCCCTCCGCCGAAGCCCCCGGCCACGATCGCGGGGATCGAGCGGTTCATCGCGACCGCCATCAGGTTCGTGAGGATCGTTCCCGAGGCGCCCACGATCATGCCCGCGACGATCAGCGCAGGATTGTTGAGGGCCACCCCGGTGGCCGCGGCGGAGAGGCCGGTGAAGGCGTTCAGCATCGAGATCACCACCGGCATGTCGGCGCCGCCGATCGGTAGCACGACGGCGTTGCCCAGCAGCGCCGCGCACAGGAGCACGCCGATGAAGATGGCTTCGGAGTGATCACCCGCCGCGATGTCGATCGCGCCCGCGAGCGCGAGCACGAGCAGCAGCCCGTTGACGATCTGCTGACCCGCCCCCAGCGTGATCGGGCGCCCGGGGAGGATTTCCTGGAGCTTGCCGAAGGCGATATTCGAGCCCCAGAACGACACCGACCCGACGATCGCCGCGAACAGCGAGAAGACCGTGATGTAGGTCGCGACCCCGGAAAAGCCGTCGGTGCGGCGAAACTCCGCCCACGCGATCAGGAACACGGCGCCCCCGCCGACGCCGTTGAACAGCGCCACCATCTGCGGCATCGCGGTCATCTTCACCTGACGCGCCGCGGGGATCCCCACGGCCGCGCCGAGCGCCACGCCGAGCGCGATCAGCCCCCAGTTCCCCGCGTCCGGTTTGAGCAGCGTGGCGATGACCGCGATCGCCATGCCCACCGCGGCGATGCGGTTGCCGCGCACCGCCGTCGTCGGTCCGGCGAGCCCCCGCAGGCCCTGGATGAAGAGCGAGAAGGCGACGATGTAGAGGACGTAGATGAAGCTTTCCGACTGCAGGAAGCTGGTCGCCAGCGGCATCGTCATGGCTTGCCGCTCCCCGACCCGTGCTCGTCCTCGCTCTCGCCCTCGGTCCGCTTCGGCTTCGGCTTGGACTTGAACATCTCCAGCATGCGGTCGGTGACGAGGAAGCCGCCGACGATGTTGATCGTCCCGAACACGATCGCGATCACGAGGATGACCTTGTTGAAGGCGTCGTTGCCGGACAGGCCGATCAACAGCAGCCCCCCCAGCAGGACGATCCCGTGGATCGCGTTGGTGCCCGACATCAGCGGTGTGTGCAGCGTGTTCGGCACCTTCGAGATGACCGCGAAGCCGATGAACCCGGCGAGCACGAGGATCGCCAGGTTGGTGGTGAGGACGCTGGCGAGGATCACGCGGCGGCCTCCACGGCGGCCCGCGCTCCGGCGTTGACGATCTCGCCGTCGCGCACCACGCACGCGCCGCTGACGATCTCATCCTCGAAGTCGAGTGTCAGGTTGCCGTCCTCGCCGATCAGCAGTTCGAGTAGCGCCAGCACGTTGCGGGCGAACAGCTGCGAGGCGTGCTCGGCCATGGTCGCGGGCAGGTTCAGCGGCGAGACGATCTTGACCTGGTGGCGGACCACAGTCTGGCCGGGCTCGGTCAGCTCGCAGTTGCCGCCGGACTCGCCGGCCAGGTCGACGACCACCGAGCCCGCCTTCATGCCTTCGACGGCCTGGGCGGTTACCAGCCGCGGCGCCGGGCGTCCCGGGACCAGGGCGGTGGTGATCACCACGTCAAAGCCGCCGATCGCCTCCGTCAGCGCCTGCTGCTGGCGCTCGCGCTCCTGCTCGGTGAGCTCCCGCGCGTAGCCGCCCTCCCCGCTGGCCTCGAGGCCGAGGTCCAGCCACATGGCCCCGAGCGATTCCACCTGCTCGGCCACCTCGGGGCGCACGTCGTAGCCGGTCGTGCGGGCTCCCAGGCGCTTGGCGGTGGCGATCGCCTGCAGGCCGGCCACGCCGACGCCCAGCACGAGCACCTTGGCCGGCGGGATCGTGCCCGCGGCCGTCATCAGCATCGGGAAGAAGCGCCCCAGCTCCTGCGCGCCGAGCAGCCCGGCGCGGTAGCCGGCGACGTTGCTCTGCGAGGACAGCGCGTCCATCGACTGGGCGCGGGAGATGCGGGGGATCGCCTCCATCGCCAGCGCCGTCGCACGGGCGTCGGCGAGCGCCTTGATCGTCTGGGGGCTCGTGAGCGGGGCCAGGAAGCCGATCAGCACCGAGCCCTGGCCGAGCCCGCGGATCGCCTGCGGGTCCGGCGGGGCGATCGTGATCACCGCGTCGCTGCCCCAGATCGCGGGGGCGTCGTCGCTGATCTCGGCCCCCACGGCGGTGAAGGCGTCGTCGTCGAGCAGCGCCCCCTCGCCCGCGCCCCGCTGCACGGTCACGTCGATGCCTTTCGCCGTCAGCTTGGCGATGACCTCCGGCACGAGCGCGACGCGATGCTCGCCCGCGGCGGTCTCCTTCGGGACCCCGATCCGCATTACAGGGGCGAGAACGTACCCGATCTACCAGCGCGACGCCGGCAAGGGTGTCCCGCAGGCACCCGTGCGGGCCCGCCGGTGTGCGACACTCGGGGCGAGCTCCGATGACCGTCAACCTGACGCGGATCTACACCAAGCGCGGCGATGCCGGGGACACCGATCTCGGCGATATGAGCCGTGTTTCCAAGCTCCACCCGCGCGTGGAGGCGTACGGCACGGTGGACGAGCTCAACGCCGTGATCGGCCTCACACTGGTCCAACCGGACCTCCCCGAGCGCTTCGCCGAGTGGCTGGCACGGGTGCAGAACGACCTGCTCGACCTGGGGGCCGACCTGTCGGTGCCCCCGCCCCCCGACGAGACACCGGGCACGCGCACGCGCCTGCGCGTGGACGACTCCTACACCGCCTGGCTGGAGGGGGCCTGCGACGAGGTCAACGCCACGCTGGAGCCGCTGCATTCCTTCGTCATACCCGGAGGCACACCGGCCGCCGCGCACCTGCACCTGGCGCGCACCGTCTGCCGCCGCGCCGAGCGCCGCTCGATCTCCGTCGAGGATGGCAATCCCGAGGTGGTCCGCTACCTCAACCGGCTCTCCGACCTGCTGTTCATCCTCGCCCGCGCCGCCAACGTGCCCGCGGATGGGTCCTCCGAGCCCCTGTGGGAGCCCGGAGCCCACGGCGACTCGGCGACCGGCGGCGCCCCGGCGTCCTAGCTCGCGGCACTCCCGGTGGCGCCGGCTGTGGGCGCTCGCCCCAGCCGCGCTAGCTCGCAGCGCTCGCCCGCCGAGCGGGCCAGCGGAGCTCGGCCGCCCGTAGCGCGGCCACGGCCAGAGCCACCCACATCGTCGCCGTCAGGTAGCCCCCGACGACGTCGCTGGGCATGTGCTTGGCGAGGATCAGGAGGCCGGCTCCGGCGACAGCCGCGAACAGGATCCCGATCACGGCCGTGACCGCCCGCCACCGCGGCGGGACAGCCAGCACGGCGCAGAGCGCCAGCGTGAGGGCGGCGGTGGCGTGTCCGGAGGGCCACGAGGAGACGCCCAACTGGGTACCCCGGTAGCCGGCGTTGCCGTGGCTGAGGAGCGGCTTGAGCACCTCGGCGGACAGCGGAGCGAGGGCCAGCACGACGGCGATCGCCAGCGCCGCGCGCGGGCGCGAGCGGGCCAGGGCGAGCGCCACAAGGGCGATCCCCCACAGCACGTAGAGGGTCGGGTCCAGCAGGCGCAGCAGGGTCCGCAGCGCGGGGTTGACGTGGGGGCCGCTGAGCTGCGTGAAGTGGCTCAGGACGATCGCGTCGCGCAGGTGGACGGCCGGTACCAGCTGGGCCAGGCTCCAGACCAGCGCGAGCGCTGCCGCGCAGCCGGCAGCCAGTATCAGCGGCGCCGTCGGGCTCGGCGGGGCGCCCGTGCGGCGTTCCTCGCGCGGGCTGCCGGCCCGCGCGCCGGCGGCGGCGTAGGCCTCTCCAGTCACGCCTACAGCCTAGAGAGCGTCCTAAGGCGATTACAAACGCCGCCTAAGGGCTCGCTTGGCCGCTCGCGTGGCGGCCGCCCTCCAGCGGCGAGAGCATCAGCGCCGCCAGCGTCCCGAGCGCGCGGGCGGTGGCATTGGCCCGGGCGGCTGTGACGGTCCCCGGCGCAGCGGTGGGCCGTGAGCGGTGGGTGGGCCTCGTACGGGTCGTGCCGGCGCCGCGCGCACGGGCCGGGGCGTGGTGTGTCGCGGACGAGGAGCTCGCCGTCGGGGGCGCCACCGGCAGGGTCTTTGCAGCCAGTGCCGCCAGCGCCTGCGCCGTCACCCACACCGGCGTCTGGCTGCTGGTCCGCGAGTAGCGCACGCTCCCCGAGGTCCCCATCAGGCCTTCGAGGTATTCCAGCGGCGAGACGCTGCCGCCGTGGCGCACGTGGGCCACGTTTGCGCCCGCCGCGTCGAGACCCTGCACGGCCCAGGCCGTGGACTGGGCGTTGGAGCCCTCGCCGGGCTGCTGGGGAAAGCCGCCGTCGAGGTCCTCGGAGCCCCGCAGGTAGCCCTCGGCGCGGGCGATCGGGCGCCCGTGGATCCCGGCCGCGACCAGGGCCTGGATGGCCGCGCCAGTGTCGTCCACGTCGCTCTCCCCGGCCCCGGCGGCGGGTCGTGCGGCGAAACCGAAGCCGCCGTCGGGCTCCTGCTGGGCGCCCAGCCAGCGCGCAGCCTCCCGCACCTGCCGCGAGCCGGCGGGCAGCCCGGCGGCGCGCAGGGCGAAGATGCCGAACTCGGTCAGGTTGGTGAGGTGCTCGAAGGACCCGTCGCTGCCCTGGTCGGCGAGCAGGCGCGCCGTCGGATCGCCGCCGGGGAGAGAGTGGACCGAGGCGCCGCAGGCGCGCAGCGCCAGGATCGTGCGCTCGAGGTCACCGGCGCCCTGCAGCGAGCCCGCTTCCGCCCGCAGCGCGTCGAGCACCGAATGGCCGTCGCGCAGAAGCTGGCGCGGCTGGTGGCCGGCGGCGGCCAGCCCGATCGCCGCCCAGGCCGTGTACAGCTCGCTGGTCGATTGCCCGGGCGCGGCTCCGAAGCCGCCGTCGGGGTTCTGTGCGTGCTCGAGATACCCGCTTGCCCGCGACACGGCGGGCGAGCCGCTCGGAGCCGCCAGCGCGCGCCCCCCGGAGGCGCCGAGCGCCGGCACGACCGCCACCGCCACCAGCAGTGCACCGATCGCCGGGGCGCTCCAGGTGACGTGCATGCGCGAACGGACCCGCAGCAGCATTCGCAGCAGGACCGCCCCGAAGGCGAGGCCGAAGACGAAGCTCGCCACCACGTGCGTGACGTCGAAGGCCAGCGCCGAGCCGAGCACGAGGCCGAAGCCGGCGAGCGTGTGGGAGCCGGTCCCGGTCCAGGTGTAGAAGTCGAGCAGCAGGTTGAAGACCTCCGCCGCGGCCGCGCACGCGAGTGCGATCATCAGCGGCGAGAGGCGCCGGCCGGCAAGCGCGCCCAGGGCCGCGCCGAGCAGCCCGACGATCCCCCAGCCGAGCATCTGCCACGGCGTCCAGGGACCCTCCCCGAGCAGCACGTTCGACGCGAGCGCGCCGAGGGCGCCGGTCGCGAACCCCGGCGCCGCTCCGAAGGCCACCCCGGTGACCAGCACGATCGCGGTGATCGGCTTGACGTCCGGGACCGCGGCGAAGGCGTCGCGGCCGAGCGCCGCCAGCGCCGCCAGCGCCCCGACCAGGGCGAGCAGCTTCGCCGGCGGCTGCGAGTGCTCGTACCACCAGAAGGCGCCGCCGAGCGTCACCAGCACGATCGCGAACGCCGCCAGCTGCCAGCTCATCTCCCGGCCCCCGCGAGCGCGGAACCGGCGAGCGTGCCCTGGCGGGCGCGCAGCACGGCGGCCGCCTCCTCGACGCGCACGGCGCCGGCGGCGCCACCGAGGATCCGGGCCGCTTCGGTGGTGAAGTAGCGCCCCCCGCCCAGGACCTCGTTGATCGGCCCGTCGGCGATCACCCGCCCGCGCGCCAGCAGCACGGCGCGGGTGGCGAATTCGACGGCGAACTCGCAGTCGTGGGTCGCCACCAGCACGAGCGCTCCCGACCGTGCCCGCTCCGACAGCCACCCGGCCAGGCGCTGCTTTGCGCCGCGGTCCATTCCCCTCGTGGGCTCGTCGAGGGCGATCGCGGCCGGCGTGCTCGTCTGGCCTCCGAGCACGACCGCGAGCGCCAGGCGCTGGCGTTGCCCGGAGGAGAGGTCGCGGGGGTTGCGCTCCTCCAGGCCCGCCAGGTCGAGCTCGTGCAGCGCCTCGGCGGAAGCCTCCTCGCGGACGTGCTCGTGCACGAACAGGTCGCCGGGGTTCTGCAGCAGCAACGCCAGCTCGCCGTGCAGCTGCACGCGCCCGCGGGTCGGCTCCATCAGCGCTCCGGCGTGGCGCAGCAGCGTGGACTTGCCGGCGCCGTTGCGCCCCATCAGCACCACCGCCTCGCCGCCGTCCAGGCGCAGGTCGACGCCGCGCAGGATCGCCGGGCCGTCGCGCAGCTCGTGCCAGACGCCGCGCAGCTGCAGCGCGGGCGCGGCCCCGGAAGACTCACCGCCACGAAGGCGCCGGGCAAAGCGCCGCCCACCGGGTGCGGGGACTCGCGATCCGGCGTTCTCCCCGGCCGGGATCGTCCCCGCGTCGGGGCCCGCAGCGTCCGGGCCCCTCCCCCTCCCTGCCGCGGCGGCCCCCGTCTCCCTCCCCGCTGCATCGTCCAGCAGCCCTTCGCGCCGGAGGACCGTGCGGGCCTGCTTGACGCCGCTCGGCGGCGGGCCCAGACCGGCGCCCGCCAGCAGGCGCGCGCCCGGGGTCTGCAGGGCGGGCTCGTGCTCGGCCGCCCAGGCCAGGAAGCCGGCCGGGTCGCGGTCGCAGACGATCTCCCCGGCGGACATGGCGATCACGCGGTCGGCGGCCGCGAGGCAGCGCTCGAGCCGCTGCTCGATCAGCAACACGGCCGTGTCGCTCTCCTGGTTGAGGCGGCGCAGCTGCCAGATCAGCTCGTCGCCGGCGACGGGGTCGAGCTGCGAGGTGGGCTCGTCCAGCAGCACGAGCTCCGGCCCGGCCGCGAGTGCGCCGGCGAGCGCGACCCGCTGCAGCTCGCCCCCGGACAGCTCCGCGGTCGAGCGGTCCAGGAGGTCGGCGATGCCGAGTGCGAGCGCGGTTTCCTCGACCGAGCGGGCGACCGCGCCGGCCGATAGGCCGCGGTTCTCCAGCGCGAAGGCGATCTCGGCGCGGACGCTCGCCATCACCACCTGGGTCTCGGGGTCCGACAGCAGCGTTCCCGCGTGGGCCCCGATCTCCGCCGGGGTGTGCTCACGCGTGTCGAGTCCGGCGGTCAGGACGGTGCCTCCGAAGCTGCCGCCGTGGAAGTGCGGAACGAGCCCGCAGGCGGCCCGCAGCAGCGTGGACTTGCCCGAGCCGGAGAGCCCCGCCACGACGCAGAACTCGCCCGGCTCGATCGCGAGGCCCACCTCTCGCAGAGCCGGAGCGGCGGCGCCGGGGTAGCTGTAGGAGACGTTCTCGAAGCTCAGGATGCTCATGGCTCGGTCCCGGCGCGGTCGAGGAACGGAGCGAGCGCAAGCGCCGGGATGGCGAGCGCCAGTGCGAGGACGGTCGGGTCCAGCGGGGCACTGACGAGCGGGTAGGGACTGAACGGAGCCGCCCCGGCGAGCGAGCAGCCGATCGCCAGCAGCGCGATCGCGGCAGCCGAGGCGGCGAACGCGAGGTCGTGGCGCGAGCGGGCGCCGAGTCCGCGGGGCGCGCGCCGGGACGGCGGGTAGCCGCGCATCTCGAGCACCGCGGCGACGTCGAGTGAGCGCTCGAGCGCACCTGCGACGGTGGCCCTCAGGACGGCGAGCCGCTCGCGGGCGGCCGGCTTGCGGGTGCGGGCCCCGGGCCGGCAGCGCTGGGCCTCGGCGAGGCGGGCGGCGTCGGCCGCCAGCACGGGCACCAGGCGCAGCGCGACGGTGGCGCTGAGCGCCGCGCGAGGGGTCAGCCGCCGGCAGGAGCCGAGCAGCTGATCGGGGTCGGCCGCGCACACCGCCAGCAGACAGGCGAGGCCGACGATCAGCAGCCGCAGCGCGAACACGGCCCCGTACACGAGCGCCTCGAGCGTCAGGTTGACCTGCCCCAGGACGCCCCAGTCGCCGAGCCGGGCGAACACCGTCAGGCCCTCGCGGCTGACGAGCAGGTTGACGAGCACGCTCAGCCCGATCACCGGGATCGCGCTGCGGCGCAGAGCGCGCAGCAGCTGCGGCCCCACGCCGGCGCCCGCGCCCGCGGCCAGCACCGTTGCCAGCAGGCTCGCGAGCAGCAGCGGATGTTCGGTCAGCAGCGCGGCCAGCGCGAGCGCCGCGCAGTAGGCGGCCACGACGGTCCCGCGGGCCGCGTGCAACGGGCTGGCGCGGCGCCGGTAGGCGAGCGGGGCGCGGCCGGAGGCGCTCACCGTCCGGGCACCGGCAGCGGCTCCACCCCGGCGGCGGCCACCGCGACCGCGAAGTGATTTCGCAGGGAGAGCTGGTTGAAGGCTTCGGCGGCGCGCGCAACCCCTCCGGCGGTGGTGCCCGTGACGACCCACACCGGCGCGCTGTCGCCTTCGCGGGTAGCGGCCAGGAGCCCCACTTCGCCGGGCGGCAGCGGCGCGGGGTGACCGTCGGCGTGCAGCAGGTTCAGGCGTGTGCCGTTGGCCGAGAAGGTGGCGTACACGCCGCTGGTTGCCGGACCCCGCTGGATGTCCGCAGCGCTCGTGTCGCTATCGGCGATGGAGCGGAAGGGGCCAACGAGGACCTGCAGCGCGTCGGGCTCACCGCCGCTGCCGGTCGCCGCCAGCGCGGCCGGAACGCCCGCTTCGCGGAGCCGTCCCAGGACCGTCCGGCAGGGGGCACTCGACACCGAGCTGCACTGCACCCGCACGGGATAGCGCACGCCGTCGATGCCGCGCAGGAACGGCTCCGGGAAGGAGCCGACGACCGCGGGGATGCTCTCCGTCTGGCTCCAGTTGTGGCGGTCCCACCAGATCTCATCGCCCGCGTGGACGTTGGTGGCGGCGGCGCCCTTGGGGGCCTGCACGCCGTTGACGTAATAGAACCAGTCGAGCGGTTCGGCGCCTTCGCTTTCGCCGCTGAGGCCATCGATGCTCTGCACGAACTTGCCTCCGTAGCGCGTGCTGACCTTGTAGTTGCGCTCCAGCAGGCTCATCACCGTTTCCTGCCCGACGACCTTCAGCGACGCAGGCGCGGGCAGCTCGCGCTGGCCGAATTCGTCGGTCACGGTGACCTGCACGCTGCCGGGTGCAGCCCCGGCGCCGAGACCGCATCCGGCAAGCGCCGGCGCGAGCAGCGTCAGCAGCAGCACGAGCGGGCCCGACACGGGGCCACGCAGGAGGGGCACGCGCCGCCCGCTCACCGCACCTGCACCGCCACCGGGAACGAGAGCACCATTCCCGGGGCCGTTGCAGTGAGCAGATACCTGCCGGGGACTCTCGGGGCGGCGACGGTGGCCTCACCGGAGCCCAGCGTGCTCGCCGAGCTCGTGCCGAGTGTGACCGTGGCGCCCGCGACGGACGTGTGCGCACCCCGTTCGTTGGCGCCGGTCACCGTGACCGTCAGCGGTGCACCGGCGGCGACGGTGCTGGCCTGCGGGGCGACGCTCAGCGTCCGCTGACAGCCCTGGACGCCCATCTGGCAGTAGAACCACAGCACCCTCGCCCCCGACGCCAGCCGTCTGCCGTTGCCCAGCGGCCCGCTCGGGTCGGCCGCCCCGGTGCTGCCGGCGACCCCGTTGACCTCGTACACCCAACCGTTCTGAGCGCTGTTGCGCTGCCCTCCAACGGAGCTCACGAACAGCTCCGAGGAATCCGCCGGCGAGGCGTCGCAGTGGCCGTAGTCGTGCAGCGTGAAGGCAGGGCCACCCGCATTGCGCAGGGCGATCAGCGCCGCCAGTGGCGTGGCCGGCGCGACGGTACAGCTCCGTCCCGCGATGCGTACGCGGGCCGCCACGGCGAGCACGGTGCGGGCGCTCGAGAGCACGGCTCCGCCCCTGCCTACCACCATCGCCTGGACGCTCACCGCCGCCACGCGGGTGCTGTTCGCGTGCTGAAGGGTCGCTCCCGCCGTGCCGCCTGGGAACGCCAGCGCCGCCAGCACGAGCCCGAGACCCGACGCACGCCCGGCGCCTCCGCGCAACCACGGCGCACACCGGCTCCCTCCGCGCCGGCCGCCGCTAGCGAACACGGAAGACCAGCCGCGAGCTGCCGAGGGCGGGCGTGGTGCGGTCCCCGGCCGCGTCGAGGGCCGAGACGTCGAGCACGTAGCGGCCTGGCCCAAGTCGCTTGGGCAGCAGGTAGGAGAACGAGGCGGCGCTCGCAACCGGGAACGAGTGCCCCTTGCCGCAGCGGGCACCCACGAAGCGACCGCGGGCGGCGTCGTAGAAGGAGCAGTGGCCGCGGTAGCTGCGGCGCAGCTCGAGCGAGACGGAGATCACGGCCGTGTGGGCGCGGATCGTGCCGGCGAGCACCCGCGGGGCCCTGCGGCGGGAGTAGCGGGCACCGTTGCGGACGCTGCTGACCTTCGCCACGATGGCGCTGGGGCCGAAGGAGAGCACCTGCGTGCCCGGTCCCGTTCCGCCTTTGGGGGGACCGCCACCGGGACCGCTTCCGGGACCGCCGGGCGTCCCGCAGGTCCCATCCGCGCCGTTGTGCACGCACACCTGCGCCTCGTCGCGCACGGCGTTCGGCGCATTCACGGACAGCGTGGTCTCGCCCGCGGTCGCGAGCGTGACGGTGGCGTTGCCGTTGGCGTCGGTCGTAGCGGGCGCCGCGCCCCCAGTCACCGACGCGCCGGCCGCAGGAGCACTCGACCCAGAGCTCGCGTAGGCGACCACGTGCACGGTGACCGGTTCGCCGACGTTCGCCGACGCGGGAGCCGTCATCGCAAGCGGGCTTGGGCACGTGATCGACGATTCAGGACACGGGAAGATCAGGATTTCCGAGCCGGATTCGGGTTCGAGGATGTCGCAGAGCCCGACGAAGGATTCCTTGTGCTCAAACCACACGTCCCAGAAGCTCCCGCTGAAGAACGCGTGGCTCTCGCCGGCGATCGATTGGACCGAGTACTGGCCTTCTTCCCACCTCCCGCCCCAGTTCCCGCCGCTGGCGACGGCGAGCGCGCCGAGGCCGCTGTCGCCCGGGCACGTGTGTTCAGGGGTCGCGGGCAAGCTGATGGGGGCTTCCGGGGGCTGCACCTCGACCGGGCCCACGAGGGTGTGCGTTTCGCCCTCCACCCGGACGATCACCGAGGAGGATGCGGAGGCCAGCGCCGGAGCGCTACAGGACAGGAGCGCCGCGAGCGCGAGGAGCACTACGGGCGCGAGGCGAGATCTGGGATGCATGAGCCGACCCCTTTCCACGAGGGCTTGTGGGCTTGGTCGGAGGCAGGTCTCCTGGCTTACGGGCCGACCCTCTCGCACCTTCCCGGAGCGCCGTTGGCGCCTGCGGTGGCTGCGCTCGCCGATGGCTCGCGCGGCGGGGGGCATCCCCGGTCACAGTGGCGGGACCGCTCCGGAATCTCACCGGCTTCCCTTGACCACCGACCTATTGACGAGAGCGGATGCTACCCGACGGAGGAAAGATCGCCGCCGGGGTCCGCCAGCGTCTGGCGGTCATGCTCGCCGAGCTGCACACCGGCGGACAACAACCGGCGCGCGTGGTCGAGGTCGTCCGAGCGCCCGACCGTCAGCGCCGCCACCACGCGGCCATCGGCCAGGTACCAGTTCGTGAAGTTGGCGGCCTCGGCGGAGCCGCGAACGATCTCCTCATCCCAGGTGTAGGCGGGGCCGACGTACTCGAGTTCGCCCCAATCCCCGAGCACGGAGTAGAAGTAGGGAATGACCTCGTGCGGGACGTCTCGGCCGAGCATGTTGAGGGCGGCCGTCTTGCCCTGGTTGAAGGCCACATCCCAGTGCTCGACGCGAATCCTGCGGCCCCCATGGACGACGGACTCGTATTCGCAGATGTCCCCGGCGGCGAACACGTCGGACGCCGAGCTGGCGAGACGGGAGTCGCACGTGACTCCTCCGAGCTCGCCGATCTCGAGTCCGGCGCGGCGTGCGAGGCCCAGATCCGGGCTCACCCCGGCCCCGATCACGACCGCCTGGGCGGGAAGCTCGAGGCCGCTCTTGGCGTACACCGAGGCCACGCGGCCGTCGCCCTCGAAGCGGTCGAGTTCCTCGCCGGAATGGACCTGTACCCCATGCTTTTCGAGCAGCTCCTGGAAGAAGCGGCCGGCCTGCTGGCCGAAGCCGCGTTCGAGGGTGACCTGCTCCAGCATCACGATCGAGCAGCGCTTGCCCAGCATCGTCAGCGAGGCCGCCACCTCGCAGCCGATGTAGGAGCCGCCGATCAGCACGACCTCCTCGACATCCTCCACGCCTTCTCGGATCGCGTCGGCGTTGCCGAGCGTGCGCAGGTAGAAGATGTTCTCGAGCTGAGCGCCCCCGACGTCGAGGCGGCGGACGTTGGCGCCACTGGCCAGCAGCGCCTTGCCGTAGTGGAGCTCCTCCTTGTTCGAGAGCTTGGCCGTGTGCTCGACCGGGTCCAGACCGGTGACGGTCGTCCCGGTGAGCAGCTCGATCTCCTGCTCCTTCCACCACTCCGGGGGGCGGAACATCGGCTCCGCGCGGGTCTCCTCTCCGCGCATGTAGCCCTTCGAGCACTCGGGGCGGTTGTACGGCGGGTCAAGCTCGCGGCCGACGAGCAGCACCTCCCCCTCCGCTCCTTCCTCCCGTAGCCAGCGCGCGCAGTTCGCCGAGGCGAGCCCTCCGCCGATCAACAGGTAGTCGACCTCTCTGGCGCTCATCGCGCCTGCCAGCTTATAAGCCGGGCGGGTGGCGGACGGCCCAGTGGGCCCAGGCGGGAATGGAAGGTAGGATCCGCCAGCGCGGACCATCCTGGGCGCGGTTGGGGCCGATGTCGGTCCCGTCGTGGGAGGTGTCCAGGCGGAGCCCTGCGATCACAATGAACACGTGCGCGGTCGGGACGCTGGTGGCGTAGATCGTGACCCACCGCCCGGGGCCGGCCGCTCCCCAATCGACGTAATCCTGGGCGACTGGATTGTCTCTGAGAATTTCCGCCAGCGGTCGGATACCGGAGCGGTAGAGGAGGTAGTTGACGGTACTCGAGCAGTCCTCCTGCGTGGCTCCGAGCGGATCGGGATGGCCGAGGGGACCGTAGGGGAGGTCCTGCAGCTCGTTGCCGGCGACGAGCATCGCCTGGACGACCGCCGGCACCCCGGCCGGGATCAGCGCGACGTGGCCGTCACCGGGGTCGAGTAGCGCACTCGTGCCGGAGATGAAGCGGACGGGCGTGGTCGTCTCGCGCGCCAGCAGCAGGTCCGCGCCGGTGCCCGAGA
Source organism: uncultured Solirubrobacteraceae bacterium (assembly GCA_963846255.1). Lineage (GTDB taxonomy): Bacteria > Actinomycetota > Thermoleophilia > Solirubrobacterales > Solirubrobacteraceae > Palsa-744. The sequence goes on along the minus strand of CAWJVE010000002.1, from coordinate 385,721 downwards.
AGCCGGCGAGGCTGTCGCTTTCGGGCCCGACCGGCGCGGCATAGAGACGTGCCCAGCGCTCGACCTCCCGGACGTACCACTGCGCATGGTTGTAGGCGAAGATCGCGCGGGCGTAGTCGCGCGGGGCGCCGGCGGCACGCAGCAGCCGAGCGGCGCCGTAGATCGCGTCCGCCGGGTCCCATCGGTCAGCCCTGCCGCCGCCGTCGGCGTCGACCCCGTACACCGACCAGGTTGATGCCAGAAACTGCATCGGACCCCCGGCCCCCGCTCCGTTCACGGATCCTTCGACCGTGCATGACGGCGAGCGGTCACGACCGTGATCGCACTCCACCTTGCCGATGCCGGCGAGCACGGTCCACTGCAGCCCGTAGCGTTCCGCGGCCTGCTCGTACAGCCGCAGGTACGGCGGCGGGATGTCCCTCAACGCGATCGCGGAGGGAGCCACCGTCGCGCCGCCACCGGAACCCGTCGCAGATGTGCTCCAGCTGACCCCGCCGAGCGCTCCCACGATCACGAGTGCGGTCAGTGTCAGGAACACCGCAACTCCGAGTCCGGCGGCGCTGACGGCCGTGCCTGACGCCGACGCAGGACCCCGGTAGGCGCTCACGGGAGATCCGGCCCGAGGAAGCGTTTGCGTCCCGCCTCGACCTCGCGGGCGTCGCGCATCACCTCCGACTCCGAGCGGTCACCCGCCGGTGGCGGCATGCGGCCTTCTGCCTTCAGCCGCTCCCTCAAGCGCGCAAGCTCCCGATCCACTGAGAGGCGCGCGCGGCGACGCCGCTCCGGGTCTGGAGGACCATCCTCGAGTTGCTCTCGGTCCCGAACGCGAGGGCCGGGTCGCGGACGGTCCGGTTGGTGCTCCGGCCGCGAGCCCGGGGCGCGAGCCCGACTCGGCGACGAGGGGCCCTCCGCAGTCCGGCCTGCGGCGCCACGCTCGATTTCCGTCTGTATGCGAGCCGCTCGCGCCTGAAGTCCCAGCGCGCGGCGGCGGTTGCCGGCCAGCTCCGCCCGCTTGCGCTCGGCCTCGACGCGCGCCAGCTGCGCGGTCAGACGCCGCGCCTCCGTCTGGCCGGGCTGCCGGGCAGGGCTCTGTGTGCCGGACGGGCCGAGGGGCGGGCGCGAGCTGCCCGTCGGGCCGCCCCTGACATCGCGTGAGGAGGGGCGCCGGGAATCACTTGTCGCGGCCGCCCCTGCGCGTCGGCCCCCGGCCCAGCGCATCGCCGCCATCGCTTTGCGCGTCTCCAACGTGTCGCTCACGCGCTTTGCGACCGAGCGCGGCCGGCGCGATCTCTCGGGAGGCCCGCGCTGCGCAAACGCGCCCTGGGCGACACCGAGTGCCTGGTGGCGCCGCAGGTAGGCGCCCCACCAGAAGGCCGACATCAACAGCCACTGCGTCCACCAGCCGAGCGCACGGAGGCTGGCCAGAATGCCCAGCACCGCGAGCACGACCCCGAGCAGGAACGAGAACAGCAGCTTGGAGACCACTGCCCCCAACAGCTGGCCGGCCCAGCGACGGAAGAGCGCGCGCCCGCCGTCTCCGAGGGCCGGAGCCAGCACCATCCCGGGCGCGATCAGCAGGTAGAACAAGCTGAAGAGGGCGGCGCTGAGCAACCGCAGCGCGATGAACCCCAGCAGCAGAACCATGCCCAGCGCCCCGCCGAGGATCAGCAGCAGGCCCCCCATCCTCGACCACGTCTCGCCGCCCGTTCGGAACTCCGCCTCGGCCGCGCCCGATCCACGACAATTGGTTGCGTCGCTGCTCTGGCAGATGGTCCTCAGCAGTGAGCCTTCGTCGTTGATCGAGTTGCGCTGCGGGCCGTTCGCCGGCAGCGCGAGGAAGATCGCGCCGTTGCTGTCGGCTTCGCGCAGCAGCTGCGCGCTGTGCGCGAGCCCGAGCCCCTTGGCGCCGAGACCCTGCGGGCAAGCGCCAGCACCCCGCGCGCCGCAGCCCGCTTCAGAGAGCTCGTGCGAGGCGATCTTCAGTCCTGCTGCCCGCAGGCGCCCTTCGGTACGCCCCGGTTCACGGCACCATCCGACGTTTCCGAACTCGAGGTAGCACCACGGCACTTCGATCGCCGCAGAGAAGACGATCTGCATGCTCTGGCCGAGCGCCACGGGCGCGCCCGATGGCGTTCCGCGAGCAGCTGCGGCCAGGGTTCCGAGACTTGCCTCGTTGGCCCACGACCCCAGCGCACCAACGCTTCCGCTTGGGTCTGCGATCGCCCACAGCCCGCCGACCATCATCGCGGCCATCATCAGCGCCTGCCCGAGTGTGTCCGCGACTCGACGCCGGACCAGTCCGTCGTAGAGGACGAGCACACACGCGACCGAGAGGACCAGTGGGATCCACGGATCGGTGAGAGCCTGCTGCATCTGGCGCAGACCACTGCCGAGTTGACCGCTCGTCGGGCTGTCGAGCAGGTTCAGGGTGAAGCACCACTCGAGCATCACGCAGAGGGCATGAACGATCCACACGAGCGCCATCCAGAGAGGGGTGACCAGGAGGTCCTGCAAGGCGCTCATCAGGCCTCCGTTGCTGAGACCCAGCACCCCCGTGTCGATGTGGATGTCGAGCCCGTAGTTGTCGGTCGGTGCGGCACTGGCGACGAATCCGGAAGTCGCGCAGTTCCGGCGCGCGGAGGCCGAGAGCGTCCCTTCGGACACCCGTCCCCGGCAGAGGGGGCTCCCGAGACCGTTGCTCACCAGGGGGTCGCTCCCGGCCTCCGCGGGAGCGCTCGCGGCTTCTTCCGGACCGGCCGACACACCGGCGCCGGCAGAGCTGAGCACCGGTCCGGACGGCGCCCGCGCAGGCTGCGTGTCGGTCGGCTGCGATTCGATCGGCTGCGTGTCGGTCGGCCGGGCCCGCGCCGGTCGGGAACGCACCGGCGGGGTCGTCGCCTGATCGCTGCGAGCAGACCGTGCCGTCAGCGGAGGAGCATTCGCAGCCTGGGCTCGAGCGGACGCAGCCCGTCCGGCGACCGCCGCGAGGAGCAGCAGGAGAAGCCACGGTGCCCTGCGCGCCCACAGGTTCCTCAAACGCCGACCGGGGTTGTCGAGAGGGCTCGTCGAAGCTGGGGCAGGACCAGGTCGACCTGAACCGCCTCGACCCTGCCGCGGTGATCGCGCATCAGGCAGCTGCCCGCCTCGAAGCTCAGCAGGGTCTGGCGCATGCCGCGGTCCTCTGGATCCAAGCCGAGCAGCGCCAACGCACGGCCTGCTTCGGCCTCGGACCGCATGCCGAACACGAACGTGGCCCCGAGAAGGTTCTCGATGGAGCTTCCATCTCCGATGAGCGCGTCGGTGACGAGCTGCGTGCTGATGATGGGGACGGCCATCTCGGAGCGCCCCATGCGCTGGAGCGAGCTGAGCAGCGTCCGGCCGACGGGGTCGCCCAGCAGCCGCCAGCCCTCGTCGAAGGAGAACACCTTCAAGCGCTCGCGCTCGCTGCTCATCAGGTGCATCGCGAAGGTCGCGATCAGCCGCACGATCTGCTGGCCGACCTTCTCCGACTGGGAGTACTCACCACGCCTCACCCCCGGCTCGGGCGCGGGCAGGTCGCGAATCGGCATGTATGTGACCTGACGGGTGCCGACCGCCGGGAGCCTCACCTCGGGGTGGGCGAAGCCGAGTTGGGTGAGCCCCGAGCGGGCGTAGACCTCGAGCGCCTTCGCGACCCTGCGATCGATGGCGTCTCCCTCTCGCAGCGCGTTCACCACCTCCGAGCAGGTGGGCTCTCGCGCGCGTGTGATGACGCGGTCCACCGCCCCCACCAGCGAGGTCTCCCAGCTGGCGTCGGCCCTCCCGGGGAGCAGATCACGCAGGAACGAAACGGTGAGGTCCTGCCGGAGGTGAGCCGGCGCGATGCGCAACGGGTCGAGCATGCCCCGGAGCTTCGGGTCCGGTCTGAGGGTCAGCAGCTCTACGTGCGGTTGCACCTCCTCGAGCAGATGGAAGCGGTGGTCTCCCTTGGGATCGCAGTCGATCACCCGCGCGCCATCGAGAAAGCCCTCGTACTGGAGCTTCTGGGCGAGCGTTGTCTTGCCCGTGCCCAGGGCTCCAACGCAGAGAAGGGCGGTGTTCCGGTTGCTCTCCGACCCCTCCCTGATGTTGAAGCGGACGGGCTGGCGCGAGCCCGAGAGGGTGTGACCCAGATAGAAGCCGGACCCCGAACCGACGAGGTGGGCGGCGGCCGGCATCATCGCGGCCACCTGCTCGGTCGTGAGCGTGTCGTCGTAGCCGACGAGCCGCGTCCGTTGAGCCGGAAGGTGCTGGAGGAAGAGCTGCAGCTGATCCCCGAGTGGGCGATGCAGACGGATCTCGCCGTAGGCTCGTCGACACATCTCGACGCGTCGCTCGAGCTCGTCCTCGCTCCCGGCCGCAACGGCGATGCAGAGCGTGGCACGGAGCAACGGCGGGCGGCTGGCGGCCTGGAGGTACGACAGGAGGTCCCTTGCCTCCTGGGTGCGGTCGAGCCCGAGGTCCGAGGCGCCCTGCTCTCCCTCGGACTCCGCGCGCAGGATCTGATCGGCGTCCTGGACGCGGCGGCGAGCGATCCTGACGGCGAGCTCGTTCGGGAGGAAGCGTGCGTTCAGCGAGACGTCGATCGCGAACGGCAGGCTTTCGGCCGGCGCGAACATCAGCTCGGCACGCGCGCCGGGAAAGTCCAGCCGCTCCGGCAGCGCACCCAGCACGAGCTGGGCCTGCCAGCTGCGACCCTGCTCAGAGTCGACGACCAGCGAGCGTCCTCGATGCTCGACGAGCCCCTCGCTCCAGCGCATCACGTCGCCCTCCAAGGGCGCGAGCACGGCCCGGCCGTTGCACTCGAACGCGAGCGCCCGCGGCTCGTGGAGTCCGTCGACCTGTGGTTCGCCGACGCCACGGCAGAAGCCGCGCCGGATCAGCCATTGCAGCTCGGCCACTCGCGCAGGTCGCACGTCCAGGAAGTCTCCGACGCGAGCGTGCGCCAGGTCGGCGCCGGCCCTCGCCTGCTCGAGCTCCTGCACGCTCAACAAGCGCCGGTTCCTGGCCGACAGGGCGCGGCGTAGCTCGCGCATCGACCTGCGCGGATGCTGCGAGGCGACGCCGGAGAGAAACGAAGCCACGTCCCGCTCGGGCTCGCGGAGGCTCGCGAGCAGGAACACCACCGGCTGACACGACTCGCGCCCCTCCAGCAGGCGAGCCTGCGCGTGCACGTACCGCGCTCGTGCGCCAGGCGGTGCGCCTGGCGGCTCCCCGCCACGTTGAGTGGAACCACCCATCTCGCGCTCGTACGCGTCAAGCTGCCACCGGCGGCTTACCCGCAGAATCTGCAGGTCAGCCCCGAGCGACTCGAACGCCCCCACGAGTCCGATCAGGCGGGCCTGCTTGTCGGAGTCACTGCTCCACGCATACGCGCTCGTCTGCACGCGGAAGGCGGCCCAGCCGTCATCCAGACCGCTGCCGAAAACGCAGTTGCCGTAGATGAACGTGATCGGCGCCCGCACCGGGCTCAGTCGCTCCGGGAGGGCTCGCCCTCGATCCGGAGCCTCGCTCCGGCTGCCAGGAGGATCACCTGGGGCCCGGGGGATGCGTGCTGGCGTTCGCTGCGGCGAACGACCACCGCCGGGTGACCCCTGAACGGCCAGCCCCGGGCCCGCGAATGCCCCCCACGCTCGTGCGCCACACTGACGAGGACCGCCCCGGGGCCCGTGTATCGCAGCCGGCGAAAGCGCGCCTCCGAGCCGTCGGGCAGTGCGAGCACCTCGTCCGGGTACCAGCACCGGATCGCCCGCGCGCGGTAGCCACCGACCAGCCCCCGCCTCGAACACGTGAACCGCAGCAGGGCGTGGGCCGCGTGGTGGAAGGTCCTGCCCTCGACCCGGACCAGCGCCATCAAGGTGGCCGCCAGCCCGGGTAACAGCAGGTCGCGCAGATACCAGGGGACCAGATCGAACGCTCGCCCGAGCAGCGGGAGACCGGAGGCCACCAACGCGCCGAGTACGACCGCGACGAAGTAGACGATGCCGCGCACCGGAACACCCGACGGGTTCAGGCGTAGCCGGTCGACGCTGTACACGCGTCGCTCGAGGTCGAACACCCGGCGGTAGGAACGGATCTCCATCATCCCGTCCCGAACAGCGAGGCGACCGTATTGCGCAGCACGCTCACGCCGGCCGGCGTTGCCAGCAGCACGGCGACAATTCCGACGGCGAAGACGCCGGCCGCCTCCTTGAAGTCACGGCGGAACACGAGCACGGTGCCCGCGACCGCGAAGCCGAGCCCGATCAGACTCATGGCCACGGCACGTCCCGTGTCGCCCGCTTTGGCAGCGGCCGATTCGAGCGAGCTGGTCCCACTTCCAGACCCGCCCGCCGTGGAGGTTGAGGGCGGAGAGCTGCCGCTCCGTACGGCGGCCGCGGCGGGCGGCGGTGCAACGGCCAGAAGGGCAAGCATCAACGCGGGCAGTGCCCGGCAGCGGACATTCGGACGCATCGGGTCTCCTCTCTTCCTATGATTCGGGGTCGGTCTGGATCGCAGCCACCTCCCAGCGGCCCTGCTGCCTGGTGACATCCAGTTCGTAGGCGAGCAGGTACTCGACGTTGCGTTCGTCGTGCGCCTGGATCACCGCCACGACCGTGCGACCCGCTTCCGCCCACGACATGCGCTGGACCGAGTCGAGCGTCAACCCAGCCGTGGGCAGTGAGACGCGCGCCGCAGGCGTGAGATCGGCGGCGAGCTCTCCGGCGGCGCCCGCGAGATAGTTGCGAAGGGCGCGGGTAACGACCGTGCCCAGCGCCGGTTCGGCCAGTTCGTGCTCCGCCGGGGGCGGGGATCCCGGGGCGGAGGACGGCGGCCCCACGAAGGCGGGGTAGCCCTCCAGTTGCAGCGCTCCACCGGCACCCCGCGCGACGTCCACGGTGAGGTAGAGCAGTCCGGCCGTGTCGGTCTGGGCGGCGACCGTGTAAACGCTGGTGCCCGGCTCCGATTCCCGCACCTGTACGACTTCCGCCCATTCGACCCGCTGCTCGCCGGTCACGGGAAGGACCTCGCCGGCGTCCGGTTCCATGTCCGGCCCTGTGAACGCCTGCAGGGCCTGGATCCCCGCCTGCGGCCTGCCCGCTTCCCACGTCAGGTAGCGCCGGGCGAACAGGACCGCGTAGCTTTCCGCGGCGCGGTCCCGGGGCTGGGGGCCGCGTACCGCCGGCAGAGAAGCCGGGCTGGGAGGCGCGATCGCGAAACGTGCGCTTGCCAGCAGGCCGCAGGTTGCCGCAGCCGACAGCAGGTAGCGCGGCGTTTCCCGCGCCAGCCGAATCCGCCACATGGGTTTGCTCGCCGTGACGAAGCGCACCGCGGTGCGCGCGGGCCCGTCGGGGCCGGGCGCCTCAGCGCTCAAACCCGAACTCCGGAGCGGATCGATCGGGACGGTCCCCGGCCGCGGGCACGGGCGGGCGTGACGAGGACGCGAGGCGCGCAAGGGCCGGCACCGGTGGCGCCTGAGTCGCAGGGTCGGGTCGGTCCTCATGCAAGCCCCGCGCCCGCGCCGGCTCATGCCCACGCAGGTCTCTCACGTGTCGCACCTGGGCGCGGAGGGCGGTTGCACGGCGCTCACTCGGGGCGTCGCGCGGTACAGGCTCCGCATGGACCCGCGGGCTCGCCGACGCGTGGGACGGCAGGCTTGCCACGACGTGGGACTGCACGAGCGCAGCGAGGAGCCCGCAGGTACAGCCGACACCACCGATACCTGCGGCGACCCGTCGATGGGCACTGCGACGGCCACCTGAGCAGGACGGCGGGCGCCCGCGGGAAGTCCGCCGTTCCCCGTCGAGCAGCGGCTCAACGGGAGGCTCGGCCTCCCAACCTACGCCGCGCAGATACTCCTCGGGAGAGAGCAGCAGATAGGTATCGCCCCTGGCCTTCAGCGATGCCATCCGTAGCTGCGGCAAACAGTCCTCGCGCGAGCAGCCGAAGCCCGGCTGGGGGAGGGCGCCGAGCTCCGGCCGCGGTCGCGCGGACGGGGGTCGCCGGATGCTCGTGCGTGCCACCGAGCCCCGGCGCCCCCGGGGGACGCACCTATGGGTGGTGTTTCGTTTCCGATCACAGGTTGGGTCCCTTTCTGCCGTTCCGACCGCTGGTCCGTGCCGGGACACGCGATTCCCGGACGGCCATCAGCTCCCTCAGCCGGGCACGGGCCCGCTGGGCAACCTTGCGGTACTTGGCGGGGCTCCATTCGTGGCGAGCGCAGAACTCGCCGGGCCCAAGCCCGTTGAGCTGGTTTCTGAGCACCAGCCGTTGGTCGAGGGTGAGCGAGGGCACGACCTCGCGTATCGCGCGGAGTTCCTGGCGGAGGATTACCTGCTGCTCGACGCTGGGCCGCCAGTCGGCGACGTCGAGCTGCCCTTCTTCGGGCGTGGCGGCGAGCACTGCGGCCTGCTCGAGGGCCGTCTGCGCGGAAGAGCGTCCGGAGATCGCCCGGCGGCGATCGTGGATCCGCGACACGAAGCGTTGCTCGAGCACCCGCGCGAGGTGGGTCCGTCCCGCAAAGCGAGCACCCCTGCGAACGTGGCCGATCAGCTCCAAGGTCGCCTGCGAGTAGCAGTCCTCCAGATCCTCCTTGCGCAGCCGGAAGCGGTGTGCCCGCAACAGCAGGTCCCGCCTGGCGTGCGCGACGAGCGCCACCTCATGGACGGCGTCGGCGGTGTCGCCGGAGCGATCCGGGAGCCCCGGGCGGGGTAGTTGTGACGGGTTACGACACGACGATCGAGTAGACACATGAGGATGTCGACCCCCGCTCCACCGAGACCCCCCTCCAATTTCGGGGGCTGCCGATGAGCCTCGGGGAGCGCCTGGAACGGCTCGACCGCCGCCAGCAGCGCAGCCGCCGGATCGGCTTCCTGGCGGCCGTGGTGAAGAAGTTCGGCGACGACCAGGCCGGCCAGCTGGCGGCCCTGATCTCCTACTACGGGTTCGTCTCGCTGTTCCCGTTGATGCTTGTGTTCGTGACGATCCTCGGGTTCGTCCTGGAAGACAACCCACACGAGCGAGAAAAGATCCTCAACGGCGTGCTCGGGCAGTTCCCGATCATCAGCGACCAGCTCAAATTCCATTCCCTGACCGGCAGCGCTCCGGCGCTCGCGATCGGCCTGGTGGTTGCGCTGCTGGCGGGGCTGGGGATCATGAACGCCTCCCAGAACGCGTTCAACCGGATCTGGAACGTGCCCTTCAAGGAGCGTCCCAGCTGGGTCTCGACGCGGCTTCGGGGCCTGGGCATGCTGGCGCTGCTGGGGACGCTCGCGATCGCCTCCACGATCGCCGCCGGCTTCGTCGGCTCGAGCTCCCACGGCGCCGTGACCGTGGTGGCGGGCGTGGTGGTGGCGCTGGTGTTCAACCTCGCCCTCTTCATGCTGGCCTTCAAACTGCTCACGGCGATCGATCTGGGCTGGCGCGAGCTGCTTCCCGGGGTGATCCTCGCGACGGTGTTCTGGCAGCTCCTAGAGCACCTCGGGGGCCTCTACATCGACCACGCGCTCAAAAGGACGGGCCCCCTGTATGGCGTGTTTGCGCTCGTGCTCGGGTTGCTCGCATGGCTCTACCTCGGCGCGCAGCTGACGATCTTCGCGGCCGAGGTGAACGTCGTGCGCAAGTACCACCTGTGGCCCCGCAGCTTCTTCTCCGAGCGCCTGCTCGAGACCGACAAGCAGGCGCTCGCCGCATCCGCCGTGGTGGAGGAGCGCGTCGAGTCCGAGCAGGTGGACGTGAGCTTCACCCCTCCCGAAGACACGTCGAGCTGATTGTCGGACCCCGGGTCTCCGGCGCGTGCGCACTGCCGCCGGAGACCACGGGCGTCCAACATGCCCCCCGCGGTCTCCGCCCGTCCGCTAACGGGCGAGCTGTGTTCTCTCATGGCTGACTCGATCCGTCGGCCTCACAGCTCCTTGGTCATTTCGGTCGCCCTCGCCCCCAGCCCCTCGTCGGTGAGGTGCGTGAAGCGCCGCGGCGTAAAGCGCCGATTCAGCGTCTCGGCCTCGATCATCGTGTGGTGCACCCAGGCGGGGCCACCGAGGACCGCGACCGTCAGACCACGGCGCTCATAGAGAGCGCTCAGCGATGCGATCGCCTGGGCGCCGACGAGCTCGATCGTCTCCAGCTGCCGAATGTCGAGCACCAGGCTGGTGACGCCTTCCTGGTAGAGACACTCGATCTCGTCCTGCAGGTCCGGGCCCGCCTGCGCGTCCAGGCAGCCCTTGAGAGCCAGCGTGTGCCGCCATACCGGGGGCGCCGTGTCGGCGATGTCCAGCGACACCTCCGGCATCTTTTCGAGCGTCGTGACCCCATTGCTCGCCGGCATCGACGTGGCGAATGTGAGATTGCGTTGCATTGAGAAAGCTCCTTTCGAAATGTTTTCATCCGAGTTGCAGCGGTCCCGGGCGTCGACCGCCCAGGACGTTTCGAGAGACCGGTAGGAGCTAGTCCGGCTTCTCGGGGATGAGGAGGAAGAACGTCTGCCGTGCGGAGCGCTCGGCGATACCGAGTCGGTGCATCACGCTGGCGGGGACGTTGAAGTAGACCGCTACGAGGGTCGTCGCTGCCGAGGAGCCCGCGGCCGAGCCACCGCCGGCGGCCGAACCACCGCCCGCTCCCCCCGGCCCGGGTCCCGGCGTGGGCGCGGAGCTGTGCCCTTCGGTTCCCGAGCTTCCATCGCCGCCGTTCGACTGGCCTGCACCCCGCAGGGCCGACCGCTCGACGAGCCCGAAGGTGTGCGTGTCGCCTTCGGGGGCGGCGAGGACCGCCAGGGTCGCAGCCAGCGCCTGACGTGCGTCCTGCGGTTCAAGTCCGAGCAGTTCGTTGACGCCCTTGTTCGTAGGCGTGGGGGGCGGGAACGCGAGCGGGTTCGGCGACGCCTGCTTCGAGACTTCCGGCCACACCACGAGGGGACTCGGGGCGGTGACGGCGCTCGGTGCTTCCGTGGCCAGTGCGGAGGCCGTGGAAACGACCGGCGCGGGGCCGCTTACCAACGGTTCGTTTTTGGAGTCCTTGCGGTGGGCCAATTCCTTCTGGTGGGCCACTTCTTCCTGGTGGGCCACTTCTTCCTGGTGGGCCACTTCTTCCTGGTGGGCCACTTCTTCCTGGTGGGCCACTTCTTCTTTCTGGTGGGCCAGTTCTTCCGCGCGAACCTGTTCTTCGTGGCGGGCCTGTTCTTCGGCGCGAGCCTGTTCTTCGGCGCGAGCCAGTTCTTCGGCGCGAGCCAGTTCTTCGGCGCGAGCCAGTTCTTCGGCGTGAGCCAGTTCTTCGGCGTGAGCCTGTTCTTCGGCGTGAGCCTGTTCTTCAGCGCGGGCCTGTTCTTCAGCGCGGGCCTGTTCTTCAGCGCGGGCCTGTTCTTCAGCGCGGGCCTGTTCTTCCGGCGTAGGCGGAGGGGGCTGTTCCGGTTCGGTTTCCGCCGCGGGCGGAGGCGGTAGCGCTTCGGGTTCCGTTTCCGGCGAACGCGGAGGCGGCTGCGGTTCCGGTTCGGGTTCCGGCGCAGGCGGCTCTCCCGGGGGCGGCGGTTCCGAGGGCGGCGGCGGTTCGGAGGCGGCGCCTTCGGCCGGCGGGGCTTCCTCCTCGAGGATCTGCAACAGGGTTCCTTCGCCGGTCCCGCCACTCGGTCCTTCGGTCCCGGTGGCCAGGGACGACCCGGCGGAGGTTTCTTGCTGCTGTTCGGTCGTCTGTACTCCCCCGAAGACGGCCTCTTCGGACGCTTTCGATCCGTCACCAGAGGGTGTCGGGGATCCCGCGGCGGTAGCTCCCGAAGCAGATTCCCCGCTGGTGGCCGCCGTGGCGGGTTCTCCGCCCTGGCCGGAGGGCTGAGAGGAGGTGGTGGCGGAGGAGGAGGAGGAGGAGGAGGAGGAGGAGGAGACCCTTCGGAGGTGGTCCCGGATTCGCCCGCCGGGGCCCCTTCGGCGCCTGACGTGGAGGGCGAGGACGATTCCGGGGCGGCGGGCGAGGTTTCCTGCGGCGTGGATGAGGCCGGTGCTTCCGAGCCGCTCGGCGCGCTCGACCCCTCCGAGGATTCCGGCTGCTGAGTGGTGCCCGCCGAGGATTCCGTCTGCTGGGTGGTGCCCGCCGAGGATTCGCCTCCGGCCGGCGCCGACGATTCCGGCGTGCTCGGAGAGGCAGCTTCGGAGCCGCCGCTCGCCGGGGCTTCTTCGGAGGCGGCCGTGGAGGGTTCGGTGGAGGTCGCTTCCTGGGCGCTGGCGACGCCGGCGGGAAGCATCACGAGCCACACGAGGGCGGCAAGAAGCCCAGCACAAAGCCACGCTCTGGAGCGCCTATTCCTTGAGGAGCTCGCCTTCATCCCGATCACCACTGCCTCGCCGTGACCATCCTGATCATCGTTGCCTGGCGTAAACCATACGGCTTCCGCTACCTGGCTGCCCCTCCATAGACCTGCGGCTCCTTAGCTGCCCTTCCCGTGTAAGCTCGAAGAGTAATGATGACGAAGCGGCATCATGGACGCGTCGATCGCTTCGCTCGGGAGAGGGGCTGACAGGCCGTGCTCGTTCTCAGCCGCAAAATCGGTGAGAGCATCATGATCGGGGACGACATCGAGATCACGCTCGTGTCGACCGAAGGCTCGAAAGTCCGGATCGGCATTCAGGCGCCGGCCGACGTCCCCGTTCACCGCAAGGAGATCTACCTCGAGATCCAGGCCTCGGCCCAGGATCCGAAGCAGCTCGCCGAACCGGACTCCTACCGGGCCTTCAAGCGCCGCGCCAGCTGAGGCGCGTCCCCGTCTTCTGACGGTCGATCCCGAGCGGGCTTCCCGCCCCGGTTGGGGCTGTCGTGCCCCGGTTTCAACGCCGCAGGGCGCCCTGACGGCCGCGCTGCGGGCTCACGTGGAGGTACTTGCGCAAGCAACTACCCGGCGCTATACTACCTACACTTTCGTAAGTAGATATGGAGCGTGTACCTATGCCACCTGCTGCCCCCCAAGGCTCAGCACCCCCCGATAACACGGAGCCCAAGCCCCGTTTGAGGCTCATCCCCCTCGACGACACGGTCGTGTTCCCGAACATGGGGATCACGCTGACGATCGACGTGGGCGAGGACACGCAGGTCGTGCTCGTCCCGCGTCACGAGAACGAGTTCCTCGAGGTCGGCACGATCGCCGAGGTCTCCGAGCAGATCCGCCTGCCCGGTGGCGGCCGCGCGGTCGCCCTCTCGGGCGAGCACCGGGCGCTGATCGGCGCTGCAGAAACCGGCCCCGGCGGCGAGCTGCGGGTCGAGGCCGACGAGCGCGTCGACGACATCCCCCGCGACGGTCGCACCCGTGAGCTCGAGCGCGAGTACCGCGCCACCGTCGAGGAGATCCTCGAGCTGCGCGGCGACGACGGGCGTATCTCGGCGTTCCTGCGAGCGATCCAGGAGCCGGGAGCGCTGGCCGACTCGGCCGGCTACTCCCCCACCCTGTCCTACGAGCAGAAGGTCGAGCTGCTGCGGACCCTCGACGTCACCGCCCGCCTCGAACTGGCCGTCAGGCTGCAGCGCGAGAGCCTGGCCGAGCTGCAGGTCCGCAAGCGCATCCGCGAGGACGTCCAGGAGGGCGCCGAGAAACAGCAGCGCGAGTACTTCCTGCGCAAGCAGATGGAGTCGATCCGCAAGGAGCTCGGCGACGACGAGGCGTCTGTCGCCGACGAGTACCGGGCGAAGATCGAAGAGGCCCTGATGCCCGACGCCGTCAAGGAGCAGGCCCTGAAGGAGCTCGGCCGCCTCGAGCGGATGGGTGAGCAGACGGGTGAGTCCAGCATGATCCGGACCTACCTCGACTGGCTGATCGCGGTGCCGTGGGGCAAGACCTCCGATGAGGTTCTCGACCCCGTAGCCGCGCGTGCCGTGCTCGACGCCGACCACGCCGGCCTGGAGGAAGTCAAGGACCGCATCACCGAGTACCTGGCCGTGCGCAAGCTACGCCAGGACCGCGGTATCGAGGCCGACCCCAAGTCGGGGGCGATCCTGACCCTGATCGGTCCCCCGGGCACCGGCAAGACCTCGATCGGCGAGTCGATCGCGAGGGCGACCGGGCGCGAGTTCGTGCGCATGTCGCTCGGCGGCGTCCGCGACGAGGCCGAGATCCGTGGCCACCGGCGGACCTACATAGGAGCGCTCCCCGGACGGCTCGTGCGGGCGCTCAGGGACGCCGGGACGATGAACCCGGTGATCCTGCTCGACGAGGTCGACAAGGTCGGTGCGGACTGGCGCGGTGACCCCTCCGCAGCATTGCTGGAGGTGCTGGACCCTGCCCAGAACCACTCCTTCCGTGACCACTACCTCGACGTCGAGCTGGACCTCAGCCAGGTGATGTTCCTGGCGACCGCCAACGTGGCCGACACGATCCCCGGACCGTTGATCGACCGCATGGAGGTGATCCACTTCGACGGCTACACCTCCGAGGAGAAGCTCGCGATCGCGAAGGGCTACCTGTGGGATCGCCAGCGTGACCGCAACGGCCTGCGCGAGGACGAGGTGAAGATCTCCGACGACGTCCTGCGGCTGATCATCACCGAGTACACCCGCGAGGCCGGGGTCAGGAACCTCGAGCGCAACCTGGGCACCCTGCTGCGCAAGACGGCGACCAAGATCGCCTCGAGCCAGACCTCCGAGGACGAGAACTCGGAGCAGGAGTCCGGCAAGCCCGAGTTCCCGGTCGAGATCGACGTGGAGGCCGTGCGCGACGCGCTCGGACGCCAGAAGTTCTTCCAGGAGTCAGCGGCCCGTACCGCGACCCCCGGGGTGGCGACCGGCCTGGCCGTGACCGGCTCGGGCGGAGACGTCCTGTTCGTCGAGGCGACCCAGATGAAGAACGGCTCCGGCAACGGGCTGGTGCTGACCGGCCAGCTGGGCGACGTGATGAAGGAGTCGGCGAGGATCGCCCTCTCCTACGTCCGCGGCCACGCCGAGGAGCTCGGAATCGACGAGAGCGCCTTCGAGAACAAGGAGTTCCACGTCCACGTTCCCGCCGGTGCGATCCCGAAGGATGGACCCAGTGCGGGTGTGACGATGGTCACCGCCCTGGCCTCCCTGCTGAGCGACAGGCCGGTCAAGCACACGGTCGGGATGACCGGCGAGGTCACCCTCCAGGGCCGGGTGCTCCCGATCGGAGGGCTCAAGCAGAAGGCTCTGGCGGCCCACGCGGCCGGCTTGACCGACGTGATCCTGCCCGAGCGCAACCGCGGCGATCTCGACGAGATCCCCGAGGAGGTGCGCGAGCAGATGACCTTCCATCCGGTGATGACCGTCCAGGAGGTCCTCGACCGCGCACTGGAGCCCGCACTAGATGTCGCGCGTCTCTCGTAGGTGTCAGCCGGTCCCCGAGGAGGTCCGTGAGACCGCGGACCTCCTCGAGCGGCGCTGGCAGCTGTCGATCATCTACGCGGCCCTGACCGGGGCGCTGCGCTTCAACGAGTTCGCCGACGCGGTCTCCGGCATCTCCCCCAGGATGCTCTCGGAGCGTCTGCGGGACCTCGAGCGGGCCGGCCTGGTGGCCCGCACCGTGATCCCCTCGAGCCCCCCGACCGTGGAGTACCGCCTCACCGACCGGGGCCGACGGCTGACCCCGATCATCGAAGCGATGCGCGACTACGCTCGCGAGGCGGGCTAGGAGGACTGGGCACCGGCGGCGAGCCGGTTCCTGGCTGACTCCGGGCTGCTCACCCCAACCAGCTGGCCGCCCGCGCATTCCTCGGCCAGCACGTCGCGCGCGGGGTTGCGGATGAAGGCGAGCCCGACCACGCCCCCCGCGGCCGCCAGCG
The DNA here is from genome assembly GCA_963846255.1 of uncultured Solirubrobacteraceae bacterium. Lineage (GTDB taxonomy): Bacteria > Actinomycetota > Thermoleophilia > Solirubrobacterales > Solirubrobacteraceae > Palsa-744. The sequence goes on along the minus strand of CAWJVE010000002.1, from coordinate 369,960 downwards.
CGGCCGCCACGGCGAGGCCGACGTGGAAGGCGTGCACCGAGGCCGCTTCTGCCCCAGCTCGTAACGCCTCGGCCGTAGCGTGCGGCAAGGCCGCGGTGTGAGGCAGCCCCAGCGGCAGCCGCTTGGCTTCGGCCAGCGCGGCCCGCCCTGCGGGGCCGAGGCTGACCCCGCGCAGGTGTGCCTCCAGCGCCGAGGCGAAGACCGCCGCCACCACCGCTCCGACGGCAGCGGTCCCGAGCAGCCCGGCGACGCGGGCCACGGCGTTGTTGACCGCCGAGGCGATCCCCGCCTCCCCCTCAGAGCCGGCGAGCACCGCCGCCGTCAGCGGTGCCACCGTCAGCGACAGGCCGAGCGCGAACACGAGCTCGGCAGGGAGCACGTCGGAGACGTAGTCGAAGCCGTGCCCGAGGCGCTGGAACAGGAGCAGGCCGGCGGCCGCCACGAGCGGCCCGAGGCCCATGAACAGGCGCGGTCCGTAGCGGTCGGCGAGCATGCCGAAGCGGCGCGAGAGCAGGAACATCACGAGCGTCATCGGCAGCGTCGCGAAGCCGCTCTGCAGCGGCGTGTATCCCCCGATCTGCTGCAGGAACAGGACCAGGAACAGGAACAGGATCCCCAGCCCCGCGTAGAGGGCGAACGTCTCGACGTTGCCGGCGGAGAAGTTCCGGCGCTTGAAGAGCCGCAGCGGGAGCATCGGTTCATGCGCCGTCGCCTCGCGCGCGACGAACGCGACCAGCAGCAGCAGGCCGCCGACCAGCGTCCCCGAGACCGCGGGATCGCCGAACCCGAGCCGCGGCTGCTCGATCAGCGCGAACACGGTGCACGCCAGGCCCGAGGCCGCGAGGGCAGCACCGAGGAAGTCCACCCGCCGCCCTTGCACCTTTCCGGCCGACCGAGGGATGGCGATCGCGATCAACCCCAGACAGACCAGCACCAGCGGCACGTTGACGAGGAACACCGCCCTCCAGTCCGAGAGCGCCAGCAGCTCGCCCCCGACCAGCGGCCCGAGGATCCCCGCGATCGCACCCCACGCCGTCCAGCTGCCGATCGCCGCCCCCCGCTCCTCCTCGGAGAAGGTGTTGACGATCACCGCCAGCGAACTCGGCACGAGCAGCGCCCCCGCGCAGCCCTGCAACGCCCGCGTGGCCACCAACACCCCGATGCTGGGTGCCAGCGCGCAGGCCACCGAGGTCACCCCGAAGCCGACCACCCCGATCGCGAACACGCGCCGCTCGCCGTAGATGTCGCCGAGCGACCCACCGAGCAGGATCAGCGAGCCGAGCGTCAACAGGTAGCCGTTGACGATCCACTGCTGCGCGGCCAGGCCGCCGCCGAGCGAGCGCTGGATCGGCGCCAGGGCCACGTTCACGACCGTCCCGTCGAGCAGCACGATGCTCGAGCCGATGATGGTCGCGGCCAGCGTCAGGCGCTTGCGCGTCCCCTCGTCAGACGCCCACGAGGAGATGGCCCTGGGCGTCGGTTCCCCCTAGTCGAGGACGAGCTCGGCCGCCGCTCGCAGCGTGTTCCCGTCGCCGGAGATCAGCAGCGTGGTGACGACCGACTCGCGCCAGCGCTCGAGCTCGTCACGGATCTTCTCCCGCGGCCCGATCAGCGCCATCTCTTCGATCAGCTTTTTCGGGACCTTGGCCGCGGCCTCGTCCTTGTGGCCGGAGAGATACAGCTCGGCGATCTCCTCGACCTCCTTGCCGTAGCCCATCGCGATCGGCACGTTGGCGTGGAAGTTGGTGCCTTTCGCGCCCATCCCCCCGAAATAGAGCGCGTAGAAGTGGCGCAGCGAGTCGGCCGCGGCCTCGACGTCGTCGGTGAGGATGAACGGGACCGTGGCGGCGACCTCGAACTCTTCGGCGTTGCTGCGGGCGCCATCGCGGGCGAAGCCCTCCTGCAGGGAGCCGGTGTAGAGGTCCTGGTGGCCGGGCGAGAAGAACAGCGCCAGCCAGCCGTCGCACAGCTCGGCCGCCATCGCGATGTTCTTCGGCCCCTCGGCTCCGAGGTAGATCGGGATGTCCTCCCGCAGCGGGTGGATCGAGGACTTCAGCGGCTTGCCCAGGCCGGTGCCCTCCGGCAGCGGCAGCGGGTAGTGCGGCCCGGGTGCCTCCAGCGGGCCCTTGCGCGCCCAGATGTCGCGCAGGATCGCGATGTACTCGCGCGTGCGCGCCAGCGGCTTGGTGAATGGCATCCCGTACCAGCCCTCCACGACCTGTGGGCCGGACACGCCCAGGCCGAGGATGAAGCGCCCGCCACTGAGGTGGTCGAGCGTCATCGCCGCCATTGCGGTGGCGGCCGGCTGGCGCGCCGAGAGCTGCACGATCGCCGTGCCGAGCTTGAGCTTCTGGGTCGCCGACCCCCACCAGGCCAGCGGCGTCAGGCAGTCCGAGCCGTAGGCCTCGGCGGTCCAGATCGAGTCGAAGCCCAGCTTTTCGGCCTCGAGCACCGCCTCGGCCGCGCCGGGCGGCGGCCCCCCCGCCCAGTAGCCGGTGTTCAACCCGAGCTTCAGCGTGCCAGCCATCTCCAGCTCCGACCCTACCGGCTCGCCCGCTCAGGCGCCGTCCACGAGCACCAGCGTGAAGCCGTCGTAGCCCTTGGAGCCCACGGTCTGAATCGTGGTGGCCTCGATCCCGGGCTGGCGGCCGGCGAGCTCGTGGAAGCGGCGCATCCCCAGCGCGCCCTCGTCCTCGGTGTCCGGATCCACGAGCGCTCCATCGCGCACGACGTTGTCCACGAGGATGATCGCTCCGGGACGCACCAGCTTCAGCGACAGCTCGAAATAGCCGGGGGTGCTGCTCTTGTCCGCGTCGATGAACACCAGGTCGAACGGCCCTGCGCCCTGCGCGATCAGCTCCTGCAGGCCCTCCTGTGCCGGCCCCACGCGCAGCTCGACGCGCTCGCTCAGTCCCGCCCGCTCGATGTTGGCGCGGGCCACCTCGGCGTAATCGCCTTTGAGCTCGAGCGTGACCAGGCGCCCGCCCGGCGGCAGCGCCCGGGCCAGCAGGATCGTGCTGTAACCGCCGAGCGTGCCGAGCTCGAGGATCGAGCGGGCGCCGTGGATGCGGGCCAGCAGTTGCAGGAACCTGCCCTGGGGCGGGGACACGGCGATCGGCGGCAGACCCGCGTCGGCGCTCGCCTTCAGCGCCGCTTCGAGCACGGGGTCGCTGTCCAGCAGCGTCTCCCCCACGAACTCGTCGACCCTGTTCCAGACCTCCCAGCTCAAGCGGGCGCCTCGGCGTGATCGCGGGTGCTCATCAGCGCCAGCGGCACGGACAGGCCCGCCGAGCGGCGCAGCGTCGCGATCCGCCGCCCGGGCTGCACGGCCGCCCGCACGGGGCTCACGTCCTCGCCCAGCATCTCCGCCGCCCGCGGAAGGTCGGCGAACAGGAGCGCGAGTCCCCACAGCCGCGCCGGGCGGTCGGCCCCGCCGTGGCGCTCGAGCACCTCGTCCGGTTCCTGGACGACCTCGAGGATCGGCTCGCCGAGGCGGAAGAACGCCTGCCGCGGAGCCCCCGCGGGCGTTGGCTCCTCGCGGATCCGGCGCAGGTCGAGGCCCGCCGCCTGCAGCGCCGCCACCGTGCGGTCCAGCGAGGGCGACATCGCGACCACATGGTCCACCCCGATCGCACCGTTCGCGTGCTCGGGCCCAGCGCCGGGGGCTCCTCGCTCGGAGACGGTCGTCGCCAGCCCGTCGAGCTCGCCGCTCGGGACCCCCCGCAGCGACCACTCGAGTATCCCCCGCCCAGCTCCGGATCCACGCAGGTCGAGGATCACGCTCCCGACCTGGCAGCCGGAGCCGTCGAGCGTGAAGCCGAGCGCCTCCCAGGCGGCGGGGTCGTCGGCCAGCGCGATCCGGTCGATGGTGACCTCGCTCACGCTCGCAACCGTACATGCTCCGCCTGCCCGGGCCGAGCCGCGGGGCGCGCCCTAAGCTGACTGCGTGAGGTCTTCATGAGCTCCGAGGGTGAGCGCCACGAGAGCGCCCCGGAGCCGCGCCCGTGGTCGCTGGTCGCTCTGCGCTACGTGCTGCCCGCGCTGGTCACGATCGGCGGCCTGGCGGTGATGGCGCTGGGCAGCGAAACGGACCTCGAGGGCGGAGCCGCGATCGTCAGCGCCGGCCTCGCGATCTTCTTCTTGAACTGGCTCTTCCGCGCCGGTGTGACGGGCGACCGCGACCGCGAAGCCGAGGACGCCGCCCGCGAGTACCTCGACCGTCACGGCCGCTGGCCCGACCAGCCGCCGGTGGGCGGGGACTAGCCGCCGTAGCCGGCGAGCAGGGTGCTGAAGGCCAGCGGCGCCTGCTGGATGCCCGAGCATTCTTCTTCGCGGCCGTCCCCGCCGCACGGCCGGTCGCGGTTGACCGACCAGAAGCTCACCCGCGCGAGGTGCTGCTCGCCGGCGAAGGCGAGGATCTGTGCGAATTCCTGTTCGCCGAGCGTCTCCGAGCGTTCGTCGGTATCGCCGTTCATGGTCGAGATCCCCGCCCGTTCGTAGGCGGCGGCTTGCGAGATGCCGTAGGCCGAGGCCAGCTCAGTGGCGAGCGCTTCCAGCGCCTGGATCGAGGCGGAGGCCATCGTGCCCACGGGCGGGCCGAAGTCGAACGGCATGATCGTCCAGCTGTCCGGGTGCAGCCCGACCGCGACGGCATCCGCGATCAGGCTGCGGCCGCTGGCTTCGGGCCCCGACTGCGAGCTGGGGAAGGTGATCGAGATCTCCACGTCCGGGTCGGCGCCGCGCACCAGCTCCAGCGCCGCGGTCACACGCTGGCGGACCTTCGCGCTGCGCAGCTCGTTGTGCTCGATGTCGATGTCGATCGCCTTCAGCGAGTAGGCGCCGATCACCTTCTCGTAGGCGCCCGCCAGCGCCGCCGCGCCGCTGCAGGCGTTGCCGAGCTTCTTGCCGCTCCAGCCACCGAAGGACACGTCGACTTCGCCGCCGGCGGCGCGGATCTGTTCGATCGCCACCTGATCGACGCCGCCGAGCAGCGGACGGTGCCCGTCCCACATCGGGTTGCAGCGGCCCTTGCTGAGGATGAACGCGAGCGTGAGCGAGTGCAGTCCGCTGTCATTCAGCACTTCACCCGGGGGCTGTGGGTCGCCCCAGCCCATGTACTCGTAGGGGGCCGCGAGCTCGACCGGCTGGGCCGCCGCGGCGGCGGCCACCCAGAGCGCCAGCAGCGTGCACGCCAGCGTCAGCGCCAGCGCGCCGGCGGCGCGTGGGCTCCGGGCCCCGACCCGGGGCCGTTCTGAGATGAGCCGTTGTGACGGCCTGCTCGGACTCCGCTCGGCGGCCCTGCTCTTCACCACGCCGAGGATAATCGCGCAGCGCCGCCGCGATCGCGCACGTATATCGTGGCCGCATCGTGGAAGGCCAGCCGCGCGCCGCCCCGGAGCACCAGGCCGTCGGCCTGCCCGAGCGCCCCAACCTGGTGCTGCTGATCACCGACCAGCAGCGGGCAACCCAGCACTGGCCCGAGGATCCCCGCTGGCTGGCGGAGCTGTGTCCGCACGAGGCCCAGCTGCGCGCCCACGCGCTGTCCTTCTCGCAAGCCTTCACCGCCAGCGCGATGTGCTCCCCCAGCCGAGCCTGTCTGATGACGGGCAAACGGCCCTCCCGCCACGGCGTCACGCTGACCCTTACCGAGGGCGACCTGTGGCCCGACCCCCGCAACGCCCCCGCCGCCCTGCGGACCGCGCTGCGGATGGGCGCCGACGGGGAGATCCCGCGCGGGCGTCTGACCCGCAGCTTCGTGCGCAGCGCGCTGCGGATCGGCCCCAGGAGCGGCCACGAGCCGGAGCTGCCGCCGGGGATCGACACGCTCGCCACGCTGCTTCGCAGCCGCGGCTACCACGTCGCGATGAAGGGCAAGTGGCACCTGAGCAAGCCCGTGGACGGCGAGCACTGGGGGCCGGCCGACCCCGAGCGGATCGAGCGCGACTACGGCTTCGCCGAATGGGAGCCGCCCGACTCGGGGGGTGACACCAAGGCCCACAACTTCGGCGGCGGCACCGCCGGCACGAGCCACGAGGGCTGGGACGAGGACTACACCCGCCAGATGGAGTCCTGGCTGGCCTCGCGTAGCCTCCCGGAGCCCTTCTGCCTGGTGTTCTCGCTGGTCAACCCCCACGACGTGCTCGGCTTTCCGGACTCCTACGTGCGCGGCGGCTACGGGGTGCAGGAGTTCCGCGGCCTCGGCGTGCCCCTGCCGGCAAGCATGGAGGAGGACCTGCGCGAGAAGCCCGCCGTGCACGCGCTCTCGCGGCTGGGCATGGACAACTACCTCGGGGCGCTCCCCGACCTGCAGGCCAAGCAGGACTACGTCGACTTCTACGCCTACCTGCACCGGGTCGTCGATCGCCAGATCGGTCGCCTGCTGAGGGCACTCGGCCCGCCCGAGGAGGAGGACTCACTGCGCTCCCGCACGATCGTGATCCGCACCTCCGACCACGGCGAGATGGGCCTCTCACACGGCGGCCTGCGCCAGAAGATCTTCAACGCCTACGAGGAGACGATCCGGGTTCCGCTGGTGATCTCCAACCCGCTCCTGTTCCCACAGCCGCGCGAGAGCGACGCGCTGGTCTCGCTGCTCGACATCCTGCCCACCTTCCTCGGCTTCGCTGGTGCCGGCACCCGGCCCCAGGCGCTCGACGGCGAGGACCTCGCGCCGCTGATCCACGGCCACGCCGAGGCCGTCCGCGACGCGGTCCTGTTCACCTACGACGACCACCAGGCCGGGACCGCCCTGCAGGAGGCCTCGGGTCAACCCAACCGTGTCCGCTGTGTGCGCGACGAGCGCTTCAAGTACGCCGCCTACCTGGACCCCGACGGCCGGGCCCAGCCCGAATACGAGCTCTACGACCTGCACGAGGACCCGCTGGAGATGCGCAACCTGCTCGAGGTCCGCGGCGGGCGCCCGCGCGAACGCCGCCACGAGGAGCTGCGCGAGCGCATGGCGTCGATCCTCGAGCGGCTGTGCACGGACAGCGGGACGCTCGTGCCCCGGCTTCCGGCCTAGCCGGCAGCAAACCTCCTCGCCGGCGCCCCAGCTCCGGCGGCTAGTCGAGAACGAACTCGCCGTCGCGGTAGATGACGCGCTCGGAGCCGTCGGAGAGCGTGGCCGTGACCGTTCGCCGCGTGGTCGAGACGACGTCGGTGTGGACGCTCGAGTTGTTGAACCCGAGCCGCTCCCAGTCCTCGGAGCCGAGCGACCCCGGGTCGCCGTCGTAGGCGTCCTGGTAGGCGCGCCCCAGCGCGATGTGGGTGTTGCCGAACTCGCCCCCGACGTTCTCGTCGTAGAGCGTCTGGGCCATGAAGCGCGTGATCCGGGAGAAGCGCTTGTCGGTGAGCGAGAACTCGCCGATCCGGTCGGCTCCCTCGGTGGCGATCATCTCCTTCAGGACGCGCTCGTTCTCGTCCGCGCTGGCCTCCGTGACGCGCCCGTCCTCGAACTTCAGGCGGATGCCCCGGACGAGGTTGCCGTAGCGGTACAGGGGCTGGTCGCAGTGGATCCAGCCCTCCGTCCCCCGCCAGTCCGGGCTGGTGAAGATCTCGAAGCTGGGGATGTTGCGTCCCCTGCCTCCCAGCCAGCGGCGGGCCTCGCCGACCTGGACCCGCAGGTCGACGTCCTCGCCGGCCACGTGCACACGCTCGATCTCCAGCGCGTTGAGGCGCTCGCGGGTGCTGTCCAGGCGCTCTCCGATCTCCCGCCAGCGCGCCAGCGGGTCCTCGCTGTCCAGGAAGCAGGCGTCGATGATCTGCTGCCAGTACTCCTCCAGGCCGAGCCCCGCCTCGGCCGCCATCGCCTCGGTCCCGTAGAGGCCCAGCGTCCACGTGAAGCGGCCCGCGTTCTCCTTCTCGCCGCGCCAGTCCAGCAGCGGGCGCAGCGTCTCCCCGCGACGCATGATCCGGGCCGGGTCAACCGAGTCCAGGGCGCGCGGATCGGTGGTCGCGATGACCGACACCTGGTGGTCCATTTCGTCCACAAGCCCGCGCATGTAGCGGGCCGGGAAGTGCTCCACCTGCTCGTCACTGGCGATCTCGAAGAAGTCTCGTTGAAGGTTTGCGCCGGCGTCCTCGTCGGGCGTGTAGGCGCCCAGCACGTGGCCGCCGGAGCGCCACACGGCGCGGTTCAGCTCGACATACAGGGCCCGCGCGCATTCGGGGGCCGCGATCCGCACGACCTGGCCCGGCTCGATGCCGTTGCCGCCGCCGAGGGCGAAGTCCACGAGCACTCGGGCGTATCGCTCGAGTATCTCCTGGGGCGGCGTGTACGGCACCGCCCCACCTTATTAGCTCGACACGACCACGTCCTACAGCTCGAACAGATCCTGGACCGACATCTGCTCGCCGAGCGCGGGCGGCGCAGGCGAGCCGCCGCCGGGCCCACCGCGGACGCCGGCGTCCGCCGCGATACCCGAAGCCGCCCCTCCCGCCGGATACGCCGGCGGGCGCGTGACGCTGAAGAGGCCCTGCACCTCAGGGCTCAGGTAGCGCGAGGCCTGGCCGAGGCCGTGGGCGTCGTCGCTGCCGTGGGGGCGGTGGTGGTAGATCGCCGGCACGTACACGTGCAGGCGCCGGCGCGCGCGTGTGAGGGCGACGTAGAACAGGCGGCGCTCTTCGGCCACCCCCTCCTGCGAGGAGGTGTTCATGTCGGCCGGGAAGTTGCCGTCGTAGGCGCTGATCACGTGCACCGCCTCCCACTCCAGGCCCTTGGCCGAGTGGACCGTGCTCAGCACCAGGTAGTCCTCGTCGAGGTGGGGACGGCCGGCCAGGCCCGCGCTGGAGGTGGGCGGATCGATCACCAGCTCGGCCACGAAGCGGCGCAGCTCGCCCGCCCCCCGCGCCGCGGCGGCCAGCTGCTCGAGATCCCCGACGCGGATCTCCCCGTCGTGGTAGCGCAGACGGATCAGGGGCACGATCGACTCGCACAGCCGCTCCACGCAGGGACCCGCACCCTGGCCCGGAAGCGAGCGTGCCTCGCGCAGCGCCTCGAACAGGCGCGCCGCATGCTCGCGCGAGCCCTCGGGCACCTGCTCACAGCCCGCGCGCCAATGTTCGCCGCCGGCCGCGTGCTCGCCGCTGGCGTGGCCCCCGGCGGCCGCCTCGTCCGCCGCGGGCGGGCGCAGCGCGTGCAGGATCTTCCTGGCGCGCGCCGGGCCGACCCCGTCGAGCAGCTGCAGCACGCGGAACCAGGCGAGCTCGTCGGCCGGGTTGTCCACCAGGCGCAGCAGGGCGAGCAGGTCCTTGACATGGGCGGCGTCGAGGTAGCGCAGCCCGCCGTACTTGACGAACGGGATGTCGCGCCGGGTCAGCTCGAGCTCCAGCAGGGCGGAGTCGTGGCCGGTGCGGAACAGGACCGCCTGGGCGCTCAGGTCGATCGCCTCCTCGCGCGCGGCCAGCACCCGCTCGCACACCTGCCGCGCCTGCTCGCCCTCGTCGTGGGGGAACACCAGCTCGGGGCGCAGGCCGCCGTGGCGGTCGCTCCAGAGGCGCCGCGAGAACGCGCTCCGGTCCTGCGCGGAGACGCCGTTGGCGACCTCCAGGATCTCCTGCGTGGAGCGGTAGTTGCGCTCCAGCAGCACCGTGTGGGCGTCCGGGAACAGCTGTGGAAACTCGAGGATGTGACGGGCACTGGCCGCGCGGAAGCCGTAGATCGCCTGGAAGTCGTCGCCGACGACGGTGAGGCCACCGCCCCAGCGCTCAAGCCCCGCCACGATGTCAACCTGCAGCGCGTTGACGTCCTGGTACTCGTCCACGAGCACGTGCTCGAAGCAGCCGGCGATCGCCCTGCCCGTGCGCTCCTCGCCCATCAGCGCCCGCCAGCCGAGCAGCAGGTCATCGAGGTCGAGCAGGCCCTGCTCGCGCTTGCGGGCGGCGTAGGCGCCGAACACCTCGGCCAGCGCCCCGGCGTGCCGCTCACACCACGGGAAGGACTCCTCCAGCGTGTCGCGCAGCGGCCGCTGGGCGTTGACCACGCGCGAGTAGATGTCGAGCATCGTGCTCGCCCGCGGGAAGCGTCGTGCGCCGGTCGCGCAGCCATACTCGGAGCGCAACAGGTCGAGCAGGTCGGCGGCGTCGCCCGCGTCGAGCACGCTGAAGCCGGCGCCGAGTCCGAGCGCGCCCGCGTGCAGGCGCACGAAACGGTGGGCCAGCGAATGGAAGGTCCCGCCGACGATCGCGGCGGCTCCGGACGTTGCGGCGGCTCCGGGGCCGGCCCGGCCGCGGGCGCGGCCGATCAGCTCGCGGGCCGCCCGCCGCGTGAACGTGACAAGCAGCAGCCGCTCGGGAGCGACACCCCGCGCCAGCAGCCAGGCGGCCCGTCCGCAGAGCGTGGTCGTCTTGCCGGTGCCGGCGCCCGCGAGGATCAGCAGCGTGTCACCGTCGTAGGTGGCGGCCTCGCGCTGGCGCTCGTTGAGGCGCTCGAGCAGCCTCGCGGTCGGCTCGGCGGATGCGGGGGCGATGGCGGTCACGATCGAGCGAGGCTATGGCTGGCCCCGGACCGCGTGACAGTGTTCGTGCAGGCCCGCCCCGAGGCCCCGTGACCGGCGCCGGGCGGTCAGGAGCGCGGCTGCGCGAGCGGCTGCACGTAGCGGATGAAGGCGTCGGTCGACAGCGGCGCGCCGGTCGCCCGTTCGACCAGCTCGGTCGTGTCCAGGCGGCGCCCGTGGCGGTGCACGCGCTCGCCGAGCCAGGCCTGGATCTCCGCCACGTCGCCTTCGCGCAGCCCCTGCTCGCGCGAGCCGAGCTCGGCCTCGAGCGCCTCCCACAGCTGGGCGGCGATCAGGCAGCCGAGGGCATAGCTGGGGAAGTAGCCGAAGCTGCCGGCGCCCCAGTGGACGTCCTGCAGGCAGCCGAGGGCATCGGAGGGGACGTCCAGGTCCAGCAGCCGGCGCACGGCCTCGCGCCAGGCCTCGGGAAGCTCGGACACCTCGAGCTCGCCTTCGATCAGGGCCAGCTCGAGATCGAAGCGCAGGATGATGTGCAGCGGGTAGGTGAGGGCGTCGGCGGAGACGCGGATCAGCGAACGCTGGACGCCGACCATCGTCGCGTGCAGCTCGCTTGGCGCGATCGCGAAGCCGGCCTTCGCCAGCTCGCCCGCCAACAGCTCGGCGAAGGCGGCACTGCGCGCGACGTGGTTCTCCCACAGCTTGCTCTGGGACTCGTGGATCGACATCGAGGTTCCCCGGCCGAGGTTCGTCCTGATCAGGGCGGGGTCGATCTGGCGCTCGTAGAGGGCGTGGCCGTACTCGTGCAGCGAGCTCAGCAGCGACTCGACGTTGCCGTCGCTGTAACGGGTCGTGAAGCGCGTATCCCCGCGTCCGATCCAGGCCGTGAAGGGGTGCGCGGAGACGTCCACGCGCCAGCTCGAGCCATCCACCCCCAGCCGTGCGAGCGTGCCCTCGACCGCTCCCTGCTGTGCCTCCACCGGCACCTCGAGAGAGCGCAGCGGAGAGAAGCGTTCCGCCGCCTGCACAAGCGGGGGAAGCTCCTCCGCGAGCGCACCGAAAAGCCCCCGCAGCTCCTCGGCCCGCAGCCCGAAGTCATAGTCCCCCAGCAGCCCCTCATACGGCGTGGAGCCCGCGTCGGCGACGCAGGCTCCGTACTGCCGGGCCAGCGACACGTTGCGCGCCAGCGCCGGGGCGAACATCCCGAAGTCGTCCGCGGCCCGCGCCGCCTGCCACCGTTGCTGGCCGTCCGCGGCCGCGCCGGCGAGCTCGGCGGCGAGCTCATCGGGCACCCGCCTGGCGCGCTCCCAGTCGCGCCGCGCGAGCCGCACGATGTCGCGCTCGAGGCCCTCGAGCTCGGCTCCCTCGAGCTCTCCCAGCCATTCGCCGAGCTGCTCATCGCGCGCGCGTTCGTGGTTCAGGCGGGCGATCGTCGCGATCTGCTGGGAGCGGGCGCCGGCACCGTCGGCGGGCATCATCACGAGCTGGTCCCAGCCGAGCAGCATCTGCACGCATTCGAGGTCGGCGAGCTCGCCCGTCCGCTCGCGGAGCTTTTGGAGACCCGACATCGGCGCAGAGGCTATGCGGAAATCGCGTCCCCGGGCTGCGCCGCCGGCGTTCGGCGAGAATGGCCGGGCGATGAGGCTGGTGGAACTCGATTCGCAGGCCGAGCCCTACTGGGAGGAGATGCTGGCAGGCGAGCAGGAACCGTGGGGCGGGACCGGCGAACATCTCTCCTGGCGCGAGAAGACGCGCAACATCGGACTGCGCGACGACGATGGACGGCTGCTGGCGGCCGGCGGAGCGGTGCTGGCCGAGCTCCACACGGCTGCCGAGGAGCCCTTTGCGGTGGTGGGTCTCGGCGGCCTCGTGGTCCGTGCCGGCGCGCGCGGCCAGGGTCTCGCGCGGCGGCTGGCGGGTGACCTGCTCGAGCTGGCGCGGGAGTTCCCCGCCGAGCGGGCGATGCTGTTCTGCGAGCCGCACCTGATGGCGCTATACCGCGAGTTCGGCTTCCGGGAGATCGCCGACCCGGTGTGGGTGCAGCAGCCCGGCGGGCGTGTGCAGATGCCGCTGAGCGCGATGTGGAGGGCGCTGTCGGAGGGGGCCGGCTGGCCACCAGGCGAGCTCCACCTCGACGGCGAGCCGTTCTAGCGGGACACCCGCCGCGCGCTCGCTCCCCGCTCCGCGCTCGGTGTCCTGATCTCGCGAGCCGCGATCGTGGCCTCGTCGAGGTCCGCGTCGAGCCCATCGCCGGCGCTCGCGCGAGCGCCCTCGCCCCAGCCGGCGTCCACGCCCGCGGGCACGTCGGTGGCGGAGGACTCGGTCGCCGCGTCCAGGTCCTCCTCGGCGCCGGGCCGGTCCCAGGCTTCGTCGCGGAACTCGTCGATCACCTTCAGGAAGGCGTCCACGACGCGGGGGTCGAAGTGGCTGCCGCGCTTACGTTCGATCTCCCTGACGACGCGGTCGAACGCCCACGGGTCCTTGTAGGAGCGCCGCGAGGCGAGCGCGTCGAAGACGTCGCAGATCGCGCATATCCGCCCCACCAGCGGAATCTGATCGCCTTTCAGGCTGTCGGGGTAGCCGGTCCCGTCCCAGCGCTCGTGATGGGTCCGGGCGATCACCTCTGCCATCTGCAGCAGCGGCGAGCGAGAACCCGACAACAGTGCCGCGCCGGCCGTCGTGTGGGCCATCATCGCGTCCCACTCGGCGCTGTCGAGTTCACCGCGCTTGAGCAGCACGCTGTCGGCCACGCCGATCTTGCCGACGTCGTGCAGGGTGCTGGCGATCCGCAGCCGCTCGGCCTCGCGCGGAGCCATCCCAAGCTGCCGGGCGACGCGCTCGCAGATCCGTCCCACGCGGTCGATGTGGGCGCCGGTGTCGTCGTCCCTGAGCTCGGCCGCCTGGGCCAGGCGGCGGATCACCTCGACCTGGGTATCGAGCAGCTCGGAGGTGCGTTCACGGACCGTGTCCTCGAGCACGGCGCCGTAGCGGTCGGACAGCTCGCGCTCCCAGGTCTCCGCCAGGTAGCTCACCAGCAACGCTCCGAGGGTTCCGATCGCGAGCGCCACCAACGGGTAGCTGACCGGCAGGATCAGGTCCTGCTGGAAGGCGATCTGGGCCAGCACGGCGTAGCCGACCGCGAGCCCCGCCCCCATCACCAGCGCCCGCGCCGGGCGGATCGTGAGGCAGCTCAGGGGCGTGGCCAGCCCCGCCAGAACCGTGATGATCACGGCCACCCAGAGCGGGGTCTGGCGCAGCGGGTTGCCGGCCAGCGCGGTGGCGATCGCGGCGGCCTGCACTTCCGGGCCCGGCATGCCCGTGCTGGAGGTCACCGAGGTGGAGTGGATGTCCTGCAGCCCCGCGCTGGTGGCACCCACGACGACGATCTTCCCGGCCAACTCGGCGGGCGGCACACGGCCATGGACGAGGTCCACGAATGACACGCTGGGGACGGTTCCCACCGGTCCCGGGAAGTCGATCCAGGCGGACCCGTCGCGGAAGGTGGAGATGGGGGGCGGGTGCCCCGTGGCGACTTCGGCGGTGGCCACCGGCACGGAGTCCAGACCCCCGACCGCGTAGGGGTACTGCTGGATCACGCCGCTGGAGTTGGCGCTGAAGTCGGCAGCGGCCACGGTCGCGTTGGCGCGGGCGAGGATGTCGCCGCCCCCGAACACTTCGCCGTGGCCGCGGTAACCGAGTTCGGTGGTGGCGAGCACGACGTTGCCGGCGCGGTCCACGGCGCGATACAGAGCCCGGTCCCGGGCTTCCGCCGTCGACTTGGCGAACTGCACGTCGTAGACGATCGTGCGAGCGTGGTCGGCCCGCAGCACTTCGATCGCACGCGCATCGACGGAACGGGGAAACGGCCAGTGCGCGTTGAGCTCGTCGAGTGTCTTTTCGTCGATCCCGACGACAACGAGATTGTGGGGTTGATGTGCCGGGCGCAGCGAGAAGCGGGCGTCCACGGAGGCGTTCTCGACGGCGTTCCAGGCGCCCGTCAGCAGCCCTATCACCCCGACCGCGGCGGCCAGCAGCGCCACGCCCACGAGCATCCCCGCATGGGCAGCGTCGCGCGCTCCTCGCCAGGGGCGGTTGGTGGGGGGCCTTGCGGCGGACATTTGCGGCCTGCACAAGCTTCGGCCGTTCGGGGAGCCGCCTTTAGGCGTGGGCGCGGGGCTCTACAGACGGGCGGAGATCGCCACGACCGCGTTCGGCGGTATCGCGACCGGGAGGTCGGCACTCGGCGAGGCCAAGCTACGCGTCGGCAGGCCGGCGGCGATCGAGCTCATCAGCGTCAGCCGCCCAGCCGACAGCCCGCGCAACAGCACACGCGCCGCCCGGGCGCTCTCGTTGTCGATGATCAGCAGGACCGAGCCGTCCGGCCGCAGGGCGGCGTGGGCGACCAGTCCGGCGGCCGCGAGCGTCCTCGAGGCGACCGGGTGCAAGGTGGTGCCGACGGGCAGCCACGTGTTCAACGCCACCAGCGCGTTCGCCAGCGGACGCTCCGAGACCTGACCGCCGTGGAGCACGAACGGGTCGTAGGAGTTGCCGCTGAAGTGGAAGCGAACCTCGTCGAAGCCCTCGTCCAGGGCCGAGAGCCCGAAGCGCAGCCCCCAGACGGCCGACGCGGGCGAGTTCGAGACGCCCGGCTGCCCGCCGCAGGAGGCGGAGTTGGCCTCGGTGATGATCGCCGGCAGGCCGAGGGCGTGGGCGGCGATCGCCACCCACGACATCCGCTCGGGCGCGTTGCCGGCGCGCCTGGAGAGGAGACCTTTGATGGTCGCTTCGGACGGCGACCTGCAGGTGGTCAGCGGATACATGTGGACGCCGACGGCGCCGAGGCCGAGGGCCTTGATCACGAGCGGCAGCTGTTGGCGCCAGCGGGAGGCGACCGCCAGTTCGGGGCCGACCACGGGTTCGCTTCCGAGCGCCGGCTTGAGGTACTGCGCGAGTTGCTCGTAGAGGCTCGCGGCGGCCGCTTCCTCGCCGGCGAAGGGCTTGTCGAGGGCGGAGTAGTTGGGCAGTTCGTAGAGGTCGGGCTCGTTGCCGAGCGAGAAGGACAGGCCGCTGACGGCCGCAGCGCGGGCTTCGGAGGCCATCTGGGTGGCCCACGCGAGGTTGCCGGTGCGCATGTTCAGCCCGACCGTCAGTGGCTCATGGGTGCTCGTGAGCAGACAGTGCAGCTGACCCCAGAAGCCCGCCGGGAGCTGGTAGAGCGTGGCCGTCTGCCAGGAGGTCGGCGGCGGCGTCAGGGTGCCGGGCGGAGCCGTCTGGTCCTGGCTGACCCCGCCGAGCTGCAGCGGCGGGGAGCCCAGCCGGGCGAGCTCGGCCGCGAGCGTCGGCGGTGGGCAGCCGGCGCTGCCCAGGTCGGTGGCCATCACCGGGTACTCGAGCGACAGGCCGGCCGGAGGCGTCGTCACCTCGACCGCCGGTGCCCGCAGCAGCGACGCCCCGAAAGTCAGCTCGAGCTTGCTCGCGGCTGGCTTCTTGGCCTTTTGGTGCGCCGCCGCGGCGGCCGGCGCGGGCCAGCCGGCCACGAGCATCGCGAACACCGCCAGCGCCGCTCCCAGCGTGGCGGCGAGGCGACCCGTCGGCAGCGACCGGCGGGCCGCGGCGTACGTCAGCTGCGCGTGCGTCAACTGCAGCTCAGCGTCTTGAGCGTGGCTTCGTAGCTCGTGAGCAGTTTTTTCGTCGCCGCTTCGACCTGTTTGACGACGTTCGACGGGGTCAGGCTGGTACCGATCGTTTCGGCGATCTTGGTCACTTCGCCGGTGAATTCGCTGGTCGACTTTTCGACCTGGGTCCTGGTTTCCGGCTTTAGCTTCGGCGCCTCTTCTTTGATCTTCTTCAGTTCCTGGGAGATCGCTTCGAGGCCCGTCTTGGCGCTCGTGATCGAGCCGATGGTGAGCGGTAAGGCCTTCAGGCCTTCGACCTGCTTTTCGATCGCCGAACGCGACTTGCAGACTTCCGCTTTGGCCTTTTCGAACTTTTCCGATTCGGATTCCCCGCACCCTGCGAGCAGCAGCGCGCACGGTGCCGCGGCCAGGACGAGGACCAGTCGGGTGAGCTTGGCTGCCTTGGTCATGAAGTTGCCTTTCCGCTTGCGGTGGTCGTTTCAGCTCCTGCGGCCGGCCGGCGCCCCGTCAGCCGGTGAGGCCGGCGATCCCGTCCCGGAGCAGGACCAGCCCGAGGATCGCGATCAGCACCGCCCCGATCTTCGACGCGTTGCGCGTCAGCCATCGGCGAGCGCGTTGAAGAATGCGCAGCGTACCGTCAGGAGCGATCCGCAGCATCAGCAGGGCCACGGACAGCGGCAGCAGCGAGATCAACGCGAATCCCACCCACAGCACGATGTATTCGGCCGCGTTGGGGTTCAGCTGGGAGATGTCCTTCAGCGCGATCGGGATGAAGCCGCCCGGGTTGGCGAGCGCTGCGCCCGCGCCGAGGACCGCAACCGCCGGCGAGGCCGCCAGGCCGCTGACTTTGTCGACCATCTTCTGCTCGCTCTCGGGGCTCATCGGGCGCCCGGCCAGTCGTGCCGCGAAGATCACCGCCAACGCCCCGAGCACGAGGTCGAGGATCGCCACCCACGTCTTCGGCTGCGAGGCTCCAGGCGGGGCGGCGGCTATGTCTTCGAGCGCGAAGGCGGCCACCACGCCGACGAGCAGCGTGGCTCCGAGGGCGCCGAGGTAGAACCAGGTCCCGGTCCGGATCGGGCGCTCGCCCACCACGAGGGCGAGCACCGAGAAGGTCAGCGTCGTCGGCGACAGCATCGCCGCGATCGCGGTCACGAGCAGCTCTACTTCGGCGGAGCCCATCTAGGTCGCGCTCGCGGGCACGCTCGAGGAACCGGCGTCCGCCGCCATCACTGGACCGGTCGCAGTCGCGGCTGCGCCGGCCGCTGCGGTGGCCGGGGGTGGAAGGAGTACGCGGCTGACCATGTAGGCCACGATCGTGCCGACGATGACCAATGGCTCGCTGCCCGCACCCGATCCCTCTGTGAGCACTGCGGCGATCACGATCGCCGACAGCGGCAGGCGCAGCACGGCCACGACCGCTGCGGCCATGCCCACGGCGATTGCCGGGGTGATCGAGAATCCGGGCAGCTGGCCGGCCATCAGCCCCGCCACGGCTCCGAGGAACAGCGCCGGGAAGGTCGGGCCGCCCCGGAAGCTGCCGAGCGAGACCGAGTAGGCGATGCCCTTGAAGACGATCAGCAGCGCGAGCGTGCCGATCGACCATGTGCCCGCTTTGGTGACCAGCGCCGGAATCGAGTCCTGGCCCGAGAAGAGGACTTCCTGGAAGGGCTTGCCGGTGGCCTGGTGAAACGCGATCGCCAGCCCGGCGACGATCAGCCCGGCCGCGGGCAGCAGTACGAAGCGCCTGACGGCCACGACGCCCACGGTGCGCCTGCCCGCGCGCACCATCAGCACGCACACCAGTCCGACGCCGAGCGCGAGCGCGATCGTCCACCCGAAGTCCGCGATGTCGGGCCGCGCGAACTTGGCCAGCCCTTCCACCGAACCCAGCGCGTAGGCGCTCGTGCTCAGGCCGGTCCACGAGCCCATGCCGACAGAGACGAGCGAACCGATGCCCGAGGCCAGCAGACCGGGGAGCAGCACGAGCGTCAGCTTCGGGCCGCCAAGGCCGATCACCTCGATCAGGAGCACCGCCGCGAGCAGCGGCGACTGGAACAGAAAGGACACCGCAGCGAAGGTGCCGGCCGCGGCGAGCACGGTCACGACCTGCGGCGGCGCGTCCCTCCGCACAAGGCTGATGGTCCAGCCCCCCAGGCCCGCACCCAATGCGATCAGCGGGGCCTCAGGACCCAGCACGGTTCCGAGTCCGACAGCCGCGAACGCCGCCAGGATGACCCCGGGTAGCGTGATCGGGAGCGTCGCGCCGCCGGCCGCCGAGAGGCCGTTGGCGGGGATGTGTCCTCCCTCGCCGGGAAGACGCTCGATCGCAAAGGCAACGATCAGGCCGGCGAGGGCGAGCACCGGCAGCGACCACCAGATCGGCGGGCCGCCGTGATAGCCGACGTCGCTCGGGAGGTGGACATACACCCCTCGCTGGATCTGGTTGACGAGCTCGAGAAAGCACCACGCGGCGAGGGATACGACGACGCCGGCGATCGCCGCGACGAACAGCAGGACGACGAAGCCCCGGCTCTGAATCGTCGCTTCGACCTGCTCGGGCGTGACTTCAGGCTCGGCCATGGCGCCTCGGCCTGTGACTCACGTGCGGGCCGGAATGGGGCGCTTGGCCGCCCGCCTGGCGGACGCCGCCCGGGCTCACTTGGCACGCCACGCGCACATTACACAGAAGTTCACGATCTTCGGCTTCGCGGCAGGCGCGCGCGTCGCAGCCGCAGCCGGCGCCATCCACTCCGGAACCGCCGCCACGCCGCCCGAACCCGGCTACAGCCATACTGGTCGTCTTCACCGGGGCAGGCGTCTGCACTAGGACGGAGGTATGAGCGTGATGGGACATCTTGCAACGCCCCTGGCCATCTCGGCGTTCGGGATCAGCGGCTTCGCGCTGCTGTACGTGCTCGTGTTCCTGTTCCTGGGCATCAGGTCGATCAAACATGGGCACTGGATCATGTTCCTGATCGGCATCCCCATCCCGATCTTCTGGGTGATCGGGGGCCTGATGCCGCCGGTCCGTGGATGACAAACGCGAAGCGGCTCAGCGAGACGTCGCTAGTGCGACGTCGGGGCGGCTGGTGCGGGGGGCGGCGAGCTCGTGGATCCCGTAGCCGGTGCTTTGAGGCGGCCGCGGAAGACGTGGAAGGACCAGCCCTGATAGAGCAGCACCAGCGGTAGGAAGATCACCGTGGCGACGGTCATGACCTTCAGCGCGTAGGAGCCTGACGCCGAGTTGCTGACGGTCAGGTTGTAGGCCGCATTGGTGCTCGAGACCATGACGTCCGGGTAGAGGTTGATGAAGATCGAGCCGACCGTGGCGGCGATGGCGACCGCCGAGGCGGTGAAGGCCCAGCCGTCGTGATCGGTGCTCGCCAGTGTCGCGGCGAAGAGGACCGCGATCACGGCGAGGATCTCGACCGGGTCGGGCACGTCGGGGCCCGAGATGATGGTCCGGGTCCAGATCACGAAGCCCACCACGAGGCCGCTTGCGGCCCACGCGAGCGGTTTCGCGATTGCGCCTGCGCGGTCGCGCAATTGATCGGTGGTGCGCAGTTTCAGGAAGGTCGCGCCGTGCAGCAGGCACAGTCCGAGCAGCGTGAGACCTGTCCACACCCCATATGGGGTGAGCAGGTCGAAGAAGTTGCCGGTGAACTCGTGCTGGGAGTTGATCGGCAGGCCGTTGAGGAGGTCACCGAGTCCGACCCCGAGTAGCAGCGGGATCAGCAGGCTGCCGAGAACCGTGCACCGCGTCCACGTGCGGCGCCAGCGCAGATCGTCGCTTTTGCGGGTGTACTCCAGCGACACGCCGCGCGCCATCAGCGCCGCCAGCACGAGCAGCAACGCCAGGTACAGGGCCGAGAAGAACGTCGCATACCAGTTGGGAAAGGCGGCGAACATCCCGGCACCGGCAACGATCAGCCAGACCTCGTTGCCGTCCCACCACGGGCCGATCGTGCCGATCGCGACCCGCCGCTCATCGTCGGTTCTGCCGACGATCGTATGCAGCACGCCGACGCCGAAGTCGAAGCCCTCCAGCACGAAGAACCCGACCCACAGGAACGCGATCACGACGAACCAGAGTGTGTGTAGGTGAAGCATCGGGCCGCTAGTAGGTAAGTGCCGGCATCGTGGCACCCGCGCCGCCGGCGCCGGCGTCCTGGTCGTCGTCTCCGAGTCCTTTACGCGAATAGCGCAGCATCAGCAGCAGATCGGCCGCGCCGAGCGCGATATAGATCAGCACGAACGCGATCAGACTTATCCATATGTCGGTCGAGCTCACCGATGGGGAGTTGGCATTGATCGTCTTCATCAGGCCCTGCACGATCCACGGCTGGCGACCGTTCTCGGTCAGCAACCAGCCGGCGGTGTTCGTCACAAATGGCGTCACGACCGCCCACATCGAGACGCGCAGGAACCACTTCGATCGCTCGAGCGTGCCCCTGTGGATGAGCCAGCCCCCCCACAATCCCAGCAGCAGGATCAGCGATCCCAGATAGGCCATCACGCGCATCGACCAGTACTGGACGAAGACGTTCGGGACGTATTCCCCGGGGCCGTATTTCCGTTCGTATTCCTTCTGCAACTGGGTCAGCCCCGTAACCGGCCCGTTCCAGGTGCCCGTCGCCAGGATCGACAGCAGGTGCGGTATTTCGATGATCTGCGACGGCGTGTGGTCGTTCTTGCCGCCCCCGATCTGGAAGGCCGAGAACGAGCACGGCTGGCAGTTCGACCACTGTGCCTCGGCCGCCGCGATCTTCATCGGCTGATACTTCGTCTCGATCTCTCCGAGCTTGTTGCCGACGAACATCTGCAGCGCGATCACGGGCAGCAGCACCACCACCGAGATCCTTGCGCTGTTGCGGAAGATCGCCACCTCCCTGCCCTTGCGCAGGTACCAGGCCGAGACGGCGAGCATCACCAGAGAACCGGTGACCAGCGAGGCCAGGATCACGTGGACGTAACCCCACAGGAACGTGGGGTTGGTGAACAGCGCCCCCACATTGTTCAGTTCCGGCTGCCCGTGGTTCATGACATAGCCCACCGGGTGCTGCATCCAGGAATTTGCCGCCAGAATGAACAGCGCCGAGAGGATGGAGCCGAGCGAGACCATCCAGATGCACGCCAGGTGCACGCGCTTGGGCAATCGATCCCAGCCGAAGAGCCACAGCCCCAGGAACGTCGACTCCAGAAAGAACGCCGCCAGACCCTCCATCGCCAGCGGTGCGCCGAAGACGTCGCCCACGAACCGCGAGTAGGAGGACCAGTTCATGCCGAACTCGAACTCCTGCACGAGCCCTGTGACCACGCCCACGGCGACGTTGATCACCAGCAACGTGCCGAAGAATTTCGTCAGCCGCCGGTACTCGGGCTTGTCACTGCGGTAGTACGCGGTCTGCAGAAGAGCGACGAGGAAGGCGAGCCCGATCGTCACCGGCACGAACAGGAAGTGGTAGATGCTCGTCGTCGCGAACTGCCAGCGCGCGAGTTCGTTCGTCATCGGCTAACGCGCTGCTCGATCGACGAGCCTCGCTGCTCGGGACGGCGACGCCGAGCCACACACGACGGGCCATCGGCCGATGTCGGGCATGTGTCCGCCGCGGGCGCGAATCTGGCTGACCACCCAAGTCCCCAACGTTGGCGCGGAGCATACGCCGATCCCACACGGTGCGCGTGCCTTCACCGTGGCTGCGCGGATCGCGCCGAGCGCCTCCCCCGGGTCCTCGAACACGCTCACGCAGGTCAGCCCAACCGTGGGCGCCCGGGCCCGCCGGCGTCCGCCAGATGCTGCTCGCGCCAGAGGGCGGCGTAGCGGCGGTCGCGTTCCATCAGGGCCGTGTGCGTCCCGCGTTCGGCCACCCGCCCGGCTTCGAGCAGCACCACCTCGTCCATCTCCTCCATGCTCTCGAGCCTGTGGGTGATCAGCAGCAGCGTGCGCCCGCGGGCGGCGTCGATGAGCTCGCTCGTCAGCGCGCGGGCCGCGAGGGCGTCGAGGTGCTCGCCCGGCTCGTCGAGGATCAGCAGGGGGAACTGCGCCAGCAGCCCCCGGGCGAGCGCGAGGCGGCTGCGCTGGCCGGCGGAGATGCGCCGCCCCTGCTCCCCCACCTCCGTGGCGAGCCCGTCGGGCAGCCCCCGAACCCACTCGAGCAGGCGCACCCGCTCCAGCACCTCGAGCAGCTCGGCGTGGCCGGCGTCCCGGCGGGCCACGCGGAGGTTCTCCTCGACCGTCGTGTCGAACACGTGCGCGTCCTGCGCCACCAGTCCGACGACACCCCGGACCTCCTCGGCCGGCAGATCGTCTATCTCGACGCCGTCGAGCGCGATCGACCCGCGGTAGGGCAGGAATCGTACGAGCGCCCAGGCCAGCGTCGTCTTGCCCGCTCCGCTGGGCCCGATCAGCCCCACCCGCGCCCCCGGCTCCAGGTCGAGGTCCACGCCCGAGAGGGCCCAGCGCGTCTGCCCGGGGTGGCGAACGCGCAGGCCGCGGATCTGGAGGGAGCCCGGGCCGGAGGCGCGCACCCGCGGATGGGCGGGCTCGGCCACCGGGGACTGTGCCTCGAGCACCTCGGCCAAGCGTGCGCTGGAGCGGCGTACGCCCTGCAGCGACTGCATCGCGGTCGGGAGCGGGCTGATCAATTCGAAGGCCGCGAGCGGAACCAGCGCGAGACCGGCGAGTAGGACCCCGTTGGTGTGGCCGGCGGCGACGGCGCCCACACCGAGGGCCAGGGAGCCCCACATCGCAACACCCGAGAGCGCACTGGCGAGACCCTGCCCAACCCCGGCCGTACGCGCGCTCGAGGACGCCAGCCGGCCGAGCTCCGCGTCGGCCGCACGAGCCCGGTCCAGGGCGAGCCCGATCGTGCCGTGCACGGTCAGCTCCTGTGCTCCGGAGAGCAGCTCGACGACCGACTCCGAGAGCTCCCCGCGGGCGCCGGCCTGACGGGTGGCGGTGCGTGCCGACAGGCGCCCGGCAAGCCAGGGGACGGCGGCGATCCCGAGGATCAGCGCGGCGAGCAGCACGAGCCCCGCGGTGTGGAGCATCGCTGTCTCCAGCGCCACGGCCAGCAGACCCACGATCACCGCGATCGCGAAGGGGGGCAGCACCCGCAGCAGCAGATCCTGGATCGAGTCGACGTCGCCGACCAGGCGGGCCAGCAGCTCGCCGCTGCCGAATGCGCGCAGGCCGGCCGGCGCCAGCGGCTCGATGCGCTCGTAGACCCTCACCCGCAGCCGGGCCAGGACGGCGAAGGCGGCGTCGTGGGAGACCAGCCGTTCGAGGTAGCGCAGCAGCCCGCGTCCGAGCGCGAAGGCCTGGACGGCGACGATCGCCACGGCCACTGCCGACTGCTCGGGACGCTCCGAGGAGCGCGAGATCAGCCACGCGGAGGTGGCCGTCAGGCCGATCGCGCACGCCATCGCACCGGCCCCCAGCAGCGTCGCCAGCAACAGCCGTGGCGCTGCGGGCCGGGACGCGGCGAGCATCGCCCTCATGGCGAGGGCACCACCGGCAGTGCCTGCAGCTGCACGACGCGATCGGCGAGCGCCAGCAGCGCCGGGCGGTGTGCCGCCAGGACCACGGTGCGGCCCTTTGAGGTCCGCGCGAGCGTCTCGATCACGTTCCGCTCGGTGGCCCCGTCGAGGTTCGCCGTCGGCTCGTCGAGCAGCAGCAGCGACGCGTCCCGCACCAGTGCTCGTGCGAGCGCCAGGCGCTGGCGCTCACCCGCCGAGAGCCCCGCGCCGCGCTCGCCGATCGCCGCGTGGAGGCCGTGCGGCAGAGCCTGCACCACCTCGATCAGACCCGCGGCGTCGAGCGCCGCCAGAACGTCCGCTTCAGAGGCCTCGGCGCGACCGGCACGGACGTTCTCGAGAATCGAGCCGCGAAACAGGAACGGCTGCTGGGGCATCCACGCGAGCTGCTCGCGCCAGGCAGCGAGACCGAGGTCCTCGAGCGGGACGCCTCCCACCAGCACGGTTCCCTCACTCGGCGCCACGAGCCCGAGCAGGACCGAGATCACGGTCGACTTGCCGCACCCGCTCGGGCCCGCGAGCGCGAGGATCTCGCCGGGGTGGATGGTCAGGTCCAGGTCCCGCAAGGCCGGCGCCGGGCGCCGGGGGTAGTTGACGCTCACGCCCGCCAGCACGATCGGCGAGCCCGGCGCCGGAACGCGCGGGTTCGAGCCGGCCGCGCCCTCCGGCGCCGGCGGCCCGGCCGCTTCGAGGACCTCGAATGCGCGCTCGGCGGCCGCCACCCCGCCGGCGCTGGCGTGGTAGTTCGCGCCGAGGCGGCGCAGGGGCAGGTAGGCCTCGGGCGCGAGCACCAGCGCGAACAGCCCCGCACGCAGGCCGAGACTGCCGTCCATCAGCCGCAGCCCGATCGCGACCGCGATGATCGCCACCGACAGGGTCGCAACCAGCTCCAGCACGAGCGAGGACAGGAAGGTGACCCTCAGCGTCGCCACCGCCGAGCGGCGATAGCGTTCCGTGACGCTCCCGATGGCCGCGATCTGTGCCCGTGAGCGCCCGAACAGCTTCAACGTGGGCAGCCCCGCGACGACGTCCAGGAAATGTCCGGCGAGCCGTTGCAGCGAGCGCAGCTCGAGTTCCGTGCGCTCCCGCGTGACCTGACCGATCAGCACCATGAACAGCGGAATCAGCGGGATCGTCAAGACGATGATCGCGCCCGAGATCCAGTCGTCCGCGAACACCGCGATCACGACCACCACCGGCACGATCAGCGCGAGCACGAGCTGGGGCAGATACAGCGCGAAGTAGTCGTCCAACGCATCCAGCCCGCGCGTGGCCAGCACCGCCAGCTCGCCCGTGCCCTGGCTGATCGAGCCGTAGGGGATCAGCTGGGCGGCGCGGGTCAGCAGGCTTCCGCGCAGCTGGGACTTGGCGCGCGTCGAGCTGCGCGCCGCAACCACCTCCGAGGCCCACGCAAGCAGGGCCCTCACCAGCACTACCAGCAGCAGGGCGACGAGCGCCCCTTTCACCGCGGAGAGGCCGTGGCCGTGCAGGAAGGCTTCGCACACGACGTCCACCAGCAGCCACGCCTGCAGCACGATCAGCAGGGCCCCGACCGTTCCGAGCGCGACCGAGGAGAGGATGAAGGTCCGCGTCGCGCGCGCGTAGTGCAGCAGCCTCGGGTCCACGGCCCGCGAAGCCCCTTGCCGAGCGTGCCCCGGCTCGGCCCCAATCGGCCGCTGTGCCGGTTGCGCGGGATCGAGCGCGGCGCCCGCGCCGCCCATCAGGTGCGTGCGCCGGGTGGCGCCCCGATGCTGTCCAGCTCCCCGTCGATGACCTGGTCCTGGGGGCTGCCCACGCGAGTGCTGATCCAGTCGATCAGGACCTTCAGGCGGTGCCCCGGACCGCCGCCGCTGAGGTAGTACATGTGCACGCTGAGATAGGTGAAGAAGGCGGGGCGGCCGGAGAGCTCGTGGCCGCGGATCTCACAGATCGCCTTGCCGCGTCCCACGACCGCGAGCGCACCCTTGTCGAGGTAGCGAAAGGCCCCCTCCGCCCCGGGGCGTCCGCGGCGGATGCCGCGGGCGGCGTGTCGCGCCTGCTGGATCGCGACCGTTGCGAGTCCAGGTAGAGGGCGCCCCCCCGCTGGGGTGAGCTGGCTCGCGTCCCCGATCACCGAGATCTCAGGGTGGCCGGCCAGAGCGAGGTCCTCTGCGACCGGCAGCCGCCCGGCGCGATCGCGCTCGACGCCGGTGGCGCCCGACACGAGGGCGCTGAAGCCCGCCGCCTGCACACCCGCCCCCCACACGACCGTGGGGGTTTCGATGCGCTGCTGCTGACCGTCCAGCTCGAAGCTCACCCCCTGCTCGTCGATCCCGCTCACGCGCGCCTGCTGATGAATGCTGACGCCGAGCTCCTCGAGGTAACCGGACACCTTCCCGGCCAGGTGCTCGCTGAAGGCGCCCACGAGCCGCGGCCCCGCATCCAGCAGGATCACCTTCGCCTGCTTGGGCTGGATGCGCCGGTAGTAGCCCTTCATCGTGTGTCGCGCGATGATCGCCAGCTGGCCCGCCAGCTCGACGCCGGTGGGGCCCCCGCCGACCACCACGAAGGTGAGCCAGCGCTCGCGCTCGGCGGGGTCCTCGGCGCGCTCGGCCTCCTCGAAGGCGCTGTAGATGCGGTTGCGAAGATCGACGGCGTCGGCGAGCGTCTTGAGCCCGTATGAGTGATCGCGCCACTCGTCGTTGCCGAAGTAGCTCGTCTCCGCGCCACAGGACACGATCAGCGAGTCGTAGGGCAGGCGCTGGTCGCGGTCCAGGGTCAGCTCGCGCCGCTCGGCATCGAGCCCGACGGCGGTGCCCATCAGCACGCTTACGTTCTCGTGACGACGGACCGCCGCCCGGATCGGCGTGGCGGTCTCCGACGGCGACAGCCCGCCGCACGCCAGCTGGTAGAGCAGCGGCTGGAACAGATGGTGGCTGTGGCGGTCGACGAGCGTCACGTCGACGTCGGCGCCGCCGAGCACCCGCGCGGCCGTCAGCCCGCCGAAGCCGCCCCCCACGATCACCACGCGCCGGCGCCCGGAGCCGGGCGCGCGCCCGTTGTGCTCAGCCGGCATCGGGAGCCGCCTGCGCCGGGGCCCCGAGCCGCTCGAGCAGGTGCTCCCCCACCCGCAGCGCGTTGGCCATCGCCGTCAGCGCCGGGTTGACCGCGCCGATGCTCGGGAAGAAGCTCGTGTCCACGACGTACAGGTTGTCGAGCTCGTGGGCCTTGCAGTTGACGTCCAGCACGGAGCTGGCCGGGTCGCTCCCGAAGCGGCAGGTGCCGGCCTGGTGGGCCACGCCGGCGACCGGGATCGGGTTCTGCAGGTAGGCGTTGTGGAGCAGGTGACGCTCCTCCATGCCGAGCCTGCCGAGCATCGAGGTGAGGGTGTGGTACAGCCGCTTGCGCGGCTCCTCGTTGGTGGCCGTGTAGGTGAGCTGCACCTGCCCGTCAGAGGTCACCGTCACGCGGTTGTCCATCGCCGGCAGGTCCTCGGTCGAGAGCCAGAAGTCGACCGCGTGGTGGGCGATGTCGCGCAGCGTCCAGTTGGGGGCCAGCAGCGTCTCGTGGGGCTTCTCGCCACGGAACATCGGCGCCTGGGACTTGCCGACCATCTGGATGTTCCCGAGCGGGAACTCGAAGTCCGGGCCGGAGAGGTAGTAGTCGTTGACGCCCAGCGTCTTCTGGAAGACGGTCGGG
This sequence comes from uncultured Solirubrobacteraceae bacterium, assembly GCA_963846255.1. Classification (GTDB taxonomy): domain Bacteria; phylum Actinomycetota; class Thermoleophilia; order Solirubrobacterales; family Solirubrobacteraceae; genus Palsa-744. The sequence goes on along the minus strand of CAWJVE010000002.1, from coordinate 342,656 downwards.
TTCGGCTCCTTGGAGAGCGCGAGCACCGCCACGCTGTTGTGGAACATGTAGTTGCGCCCGACCTGGTCGGAGCCGTTCGCCAGCCCGCGCGGGTGGCGCTCGCAGGCCGAGTTCAGCAGCAGCGCGGCCGAGTTCGCTGCCCCGGCGGAGACCACGACGACGTCGGCGCCATAGGTTTCCTGCTCGCCGTCGCGCTCGACCAGCATCTGGCTGATGCTGGTGCCGGCGTCGTTCACCTCCAGGCGCACGGCCCGGGCGTTGCGCAGCAGCGTCACGTTGTCGTGCTCGATCGCGGGGCGCACGGCGATCACCTCGGCGTCGCTCTTGGCGTGCACCAGGCACGGGAATCCGTCGCAGTCCGGACAGCGGACGCACTTGCTGTAGGGCATGTTGGACTCGTCCAGCAGCACCCCGCAGGGAGCGTGGAAGGGGTGGTGGCCGGTGGCGGCGAGGTCCTCGGCCAGCTGGGCGATGCGCGGCTCGTGGGAGACGGCCGGGTGCGGATAGGGAGCGGACGCCGGGGGTTCGGTGGGGTCCTCGCCGCGCGCCCCGTGGACCTGGTAGAGCTGCTCGGCCTGCGTGTAGTAGGGCTCCATCTGCTCGTAGGAGATCGGCCACGCCGGCGAGATGCCGTCGTAGTGGCGCAACTCGCCGAAGTCCTCGGCCCGCAGCCGGTACAGCGCCGCCCCGTAGAGCTTGGTGGCGCCCCCGACGAAGTAGTGGACCTGCGGCTGGAAGGACTTTCCATTTCCGTCGAGCCAACTCTCCTGCGACATGTAGCGCCCAGCCTCGAAGACCTCGTCGGCGAGCCAGTTCTGCGGCTCGCGGGGCAGCCAGTCGCCGCGCTCCAGCAGCAGGATGCGCTTTCCCGAGGGAGCGAGCCGGTGGGCGAGCGTGCCGCCACCGGCGCCACTGCCGATGACGATCACGTCGTAGTGCTCCATCATCTAGATCTCTTCAGAGAGTTCGGCGAGCATGATCCGCCCGGCGGCCTCGATCAGCGCCAGGTGGGAGAAGGCCTGGGGGAAGTTGCCCAGGTGCCGGCCCGTGGTCGTGTCGAACTCCTCCGCGTACAGGCCCAGCGGCGAGGCGACGCGCAGCAACCGTTCCATCAGGTCGCGTGCCCGCTGCTGCTCGCCGACGATCGCCAGCGCGGACACCAACCAGAACGAGCAGATCAGGAAGCTGCCCTCCTTGCCGCTCAGCCCGTCGTCGGTCTCTTCGGTGCGGTAGCGAAGCACGAAGCCGTCCTCGGTCAGTTCATCGGCGATCGCCATCACGGTCGCGTGCAGGCGCTCGTCGTCGTTGGGCAGGAACCCGAAGATCGCCGCCAGCAGCGTCGAGGCGTCCAGCGAGTCGGTTTCGTAGTGCTGGCGCAACACCCCCTGCTCGCTGATCCCGTTGGCGAGGATGTCCTCGTGGATCTTCTGCGCGGTGGCCGCCCACGTGGACTGCAGCTGGTAGTCTCCGCGCATCGCCGCCAGGCTGCGAGGCGCGGTCCATCGCCACCCAGCACATGATCTTCGAGGAGACGTATTGGCGCGGCTTGCCCGCGCGCCTCCCAGATCCCCTGGTCGGGCTTCTTCCATACGCGTTTGGCGCAGTTGGCCTGGGCCTCGACCATCGGCCACAGCCGTCGTGGCAGCCGCTGGCTGCGGCGGGTGTGCAGCAGCACCGCGTCGAGGGCGGCGCCGAAGACGTCGTTCTGGCGCTGGTCGAAGGCGCCGTTGCCGATCCGCACGGGCCGTGCGCCGGCGTATCCGGTCAGCTCCGCGCGGATCGACTCGCGTCAGGTCGCGGCGGCCGTCGATCCCGTACATGATCTGCAGCGCGCCGTCGTCGTTGGGCTCGAGGTCGGCGACGAACTGCATGAACTCCTCGGCCTCCCAGTCGAGGTTCAGGTAGTGCAGCGCCTGCAGCGTGAAGGTGCTGTCGCGTAGCCACGTGTAGCGGTAATCCCAGTTGCGCTCCCCGCCGGGGGTCTCCGGCAGCGAGGTCGTCAGCGCCGCCACCGTCGCCCCTGTGGGCATGTAGGTGAGCCCCTTGATCGCCAGCGCCGAGCGCTGCACGTGTTCCCGCCAGCGGTGGTCGGGGATCCGCGCGTTCTTGATCCAGCGCCGCCAGAAGGAGACGGTCGCCGCGATCCGCGCGTTGGCCTCGTCGACGTTCTGCGGGCAGCGGAACCTGGTCGCTCCAGGACAGCGCGCAGAAGGCCTGCTCGCCCTTGCGTAGCACGTGCCTGGCGCGCGCCCGCTCCCCTCGAGGCCGAGGGCCAGGCTGGTGGCGAGCGACATCGTCAGGCCCGCGCCGGTCACGCTCGCGAGGCCCGGCTCGTCGCCGAGCGTCCACACGCCGGGCTGGCTGGCAGTAGTCGAACACGGGCTCGCAGCTGAGCTCCATCTCGACCTCGTCCTCGAGGCAGACGACCACGCGCACCAGCATGTGGTCGGCGTCGTCGTCGGCGGGCGGGCGCGTGTGCGGCGTCGTGCGGTCCACGCCCTGACGGGGACCCATCGTCAGTGCGTCCCTCACCAGCACCCAGCCGGTGGGAGTCTTCCAGGTGGTCGCGAGGACGTTCGTGCCCGGCTCGTAGATGCGCGCCGAGGGAGCGTTGATGCCGAACGGCCCGAAGCGGAAGGAGCCCCCCTGGCGGTCGAGCAGGGTCCCGAACACGCTGGGCGAGTCAAAGCGCGGGACGCACAGCCAGTCGATCGCACCGTCGGGGGCCACGAGGGCGCCGGTGTGGCAGTTGGACAGAAAGGCGTAGTCGGCGATCGGCGGGAACGGCGACATCGCGGCCGCGCTTTGGCCGTCCCCGATGAGGATCTCGGGCCCGCGGCCGTCGATGCTCGCACGCGAGGGGGCCGCCGAGCCCCTGCTTTTGGCCGGGGCTTTGCCGTCGGCAGCGGCTTTGGGCTTGGCCGCAGCTTTGCTTTTGGGCGCTTTGGCTTTGGAGGCATCTTTGCCTTTGCCCTTGGCGGGCGTTTTGCCTTTGGCGGGCGGGCTCATTTGGGCATCCACGAGTCCGAGTCCCACGGCCCCAGCCAGTGCCCACCCTGTCCGGCGAGCAGTGCGTCAGCCTCCTTCGGGCCCCAGCTGCCGGGCGCGTAGGCGTGCACGGGCGGCGGCGCGTCCACCAGCGGTTCGAAGATCCGCCACGTCTCTTCGACGCCGTCCTGGCGGGTGAAGCGTGAGCTCTCCCCGCGCATCGCGTCGAGCAGCAGCACCTCGTAGGGAGTGGGGGCCTCCCCGCCCTCGGCGGCGAACTCCATGTCCAGGGTGATCGCCTGCGGGCCCGTCCTTGTCGGCGCGGTGGGCCTCCCACACCAGTCGCACCCCGGTCGAGGGGTCGAGCTTGATCACGAGCTGGTTGGGGTCCGGCCGGCGGTGCCACTGGTCCATGAACATCAGCCGCGGTGGCGCCCGGAAGACGGCCCGCAGCTCTGTCGCGGTGACCGGCAGGTCGCTTGCCCGTGCGGATGAACCACGGCACCCCCGACCAGCGCCAGTTGTCGATCATCAGGCGCATGGCGGCATAGGTCTCGGTGGTGGAGTCGGGCGCCACCCCGTCGATCTTGCGGTAGCCGTCGTACTGCCCGCGCACGTAGTGGCGCGGATCGGCGTCCTCGATCGAGCGGAACAGCGAGTACTTGGCGTCCTTGAGCGATTCCGCGTCGCTGCCGGATGGCGCCTCCATGGCGGCCACGGCAACGAGCTGCATCACGTGGTTGACGACCACGTCTCGCAGCGCGCCCACCGGGTCGTAGAAGTGCCCGCGGTCCTCGACACCGAAGTCCTCGGCCATCGTGATCTGCACCGCAGGCGATGTGGTTGCGGTTCCAGATCGGCTCGATCATGGTGTTGCCGAAGCGCAGGTAGAGCAGCTCGTCGGTGCCCATCTTCCCGAGGAAGTGATCGATCCGGTAGAGCTGGCTCTCGTCGATGTACTTGTGGACTTCGGCCGCCAGCGCACGGGCGGAAGCGAGGTCGTGGCCGAACGGCTTCTCCACGACCACGCGGGCCCCGCCGGTCAGCCCTGCGCCGGCCAGGTGGCCGATCACCATGCCGAACAGCGAGGGCGGGATCTCAAGGTAGAAGACCGGGTTCTTCGCCTCCCCGATCGCGTCGCGCAGGCGCACGTAGGTGTCCTCGCTGCCGAAGTCCCCGGAGACATAGGAAAGCCGCGCCGGCGAGCCGCTCGAACACCTTCTCGTCGATCGTTTCCCCGCAGCCTTCGATCGAGGTGCGGCAGCGATCGCGCAGCTGATCGATCGTCCAGTCGTCGCCGGCCACGCCGATGATCGGGCAGTCCAGCAGTTTGCGGGCGCTCGAGGCGGTAGAGCGAGTGGAAGGTCATCACCTTCGCGAGATCGCCGGTGATGCCGAAGATCACCAGCCGGTCGGCGAGCGCCTGCGCCCTCCCTCGCTTGCCCGCCGCCTGGCTGGGTGCCGTCGTCTTGTGTGCTCGCCATGCCCACCGCCCGCAACCATACGCCCGTTCGGCCCATCGGTGTCGTGCGGCTCGGACGACCGGCGACGAGCGCCATCCGGTAGCGTCCCGCCGCGAGCGTGAGCGGCTACGTCGAGGTGCCGGAGGGGTGGGAGCGCCTGGGCGCCGAGGGGCCGGGCCCGTTCGTGACGGCGGAGCTGTTGCGGGCGCCGGACGGCCGACGTCGTGCGCTGGCGCTCGCGGTCGCACCGCAAGTCCTCCCCCGGGCGGCCGTCGCGCTGCCGGCGCGAGCAGCGCGGCGCAGAGCGTGAACCGGTGTGGTGGCGTCCCCGCCGGCGAGAGTGGTGGATGGCGGTGCTGTTCGTGATCGGGTCGTTCTGCTTCCTCGTGGGAGGCGTGGCGGCGCAATGGGCGCGAACCTCCCGGCCCGCGATCGGCGTCGTCTTCTTCGTCGGATCGATCTTCTTCACGAGCGCCGCCTACCTCCAGTACGCGGAGGCCGTCAACGTCGAGCGGACGGTGGGGCAGCCGCCGGGGGCGCGGCGCGGCCCGCTGGCGGCCGGTGTCGTGGGAACCGCGCCGGATCGACTGGCTGGCCGCGCTGGTGCAGTTCGTGGGCACCCTGTTCTTCAACGTGACCACCTTCACCGGCATGAAACACGGCTTCTCGGTCCATCAGACGAACGCGAGGGTGTGGGCACCCGACGCGTTCGGCTCGGTCGCCTTCCTGATCTCCAGCGAGCTCGCCTACGCCGAGGTCTGCCATCGCTGGCTGGGCTGGAAATGGAGCTCGCTGTCCTGGCGGATCGTGGCGCTCAACATGCTCGGGTCGATCGCCTTCGGGGTGTCTGCCGTGGCGTCCTTCATCGAGCCCGCCGCCGGCGAGCCGGTGAGCGCCCGCCTGGCCAACGCGGGAACCTCGCTGGGCGGATTGTGCTTCCTGGTGGGGGCACTGCTGCTGATGCCCGAGGCGGCCGCCGAGGAGCGCGCAGACCGATGCGGCGCCCGCCGCGACCCCAGGCGCCTCGCAAGACTCATCCTGAGCGAGTTACGCCCGCGCCGCGCGGACGCGTATGCGAGAATGCCCGCGCATGTGTCGCTGGATGGCATGGCACGGGCAGCCGGTCCTGATGGAGGAGCTGCTCTACAAGACCAAGCACGGGCTGATCGACCAGAGCCTGCACTCGAAGCTCGGCGCCGAGACCACCAACGGTGACGGCAACGGCGTCGGCTGGTACGGCGGCGGAGAAGGCCCGGGCGTGTACCGGAGCATCTCCCCCGGGTGGGCGGACGCGAACCTCCGCCACATCGCCGCCCACGTCGAAAGCCCCGCTCTTCCTCGCCCACGTCGGGCCAGCTCCGGAACGGCCGTGCAGCAGAGCAACTGCCATCCCTTCCCCCACGGGCGCTGGCTGTTCGTCCACAACGGCCTGATCAACGAATTCCACGCCATCCGCAGGCAGCTGATGCTCGCCCTCGACGCCCAGTCGGTGGGAGAAATCGAAGGCTCGGCCGACTCCGAGGTCCTGTTCCACCTGGCGCTCGGCTTCGGGCTGGAAGACGATCCCTTGGCAGCGCTCGAGGGGCGGTGGGCTTCGTCGAGCAGACGCTGCGCGACAACGACATCGCGCCGGCGCTGCCAGGCCAGCATCGGCGTCAGCGACGGCGAGCAGCTATGGGCCGTGCGCTACTCGACCGAAGGCAAATCGCGAACCCTCTTCCGCTCGGCGAACGTCGAGACGATCAAGCACCTTCATGCAGACGACGAGCGCATCGGCGCGCCTGCGCGACAGCGACCGCATCGTCGTCTCCGAGCCGTTCTCCGAACTGCCGCGGGGACTGGGACGAGATCCCGGAGGCGACCGCGCTTACGGTCGGCCCCGGCGGCCATTGGGAGACCAAATCGTTCGCCCCGCGAGTGCCGGCCTGCCGGGAAGCTGAGCGCCTCGTGCGAGTATCCCCGCAGCCAAGGCTTGCAAACGATCGTCGACCGACCGAAGGAGGCCGCAGTGGACGATAGGAACATGCCGTCGCTCGTTCGTGAGGAGCGTCTTCAGGGGCTGCCCCGCGACCGCCTCGAGGACACGGGCACCGGCAGCGAGGTGGCCTTCGACATCATCAGCAACGAGCTGCTGCTCGACGGCAGCGCGCGACTGAACCTGGCGACCTTCGTCAGCACCTGGATGCCGCCGCAGGCGGGGGTCCTGATGGGCCTGACGGCCGACAAGAACATGATCGACAAGGACGAGTACCCGCAGACGGCGGAGATCGAGAAGCGCTGCGTGAACATGATCGGCCGCCTCTGGAACGTCCCCGGCGACGGCGACGTGACCGGAACCTCGACGACCGGCTCCAGCGAGGCGGCGATGCTCGGCGGCCTGGCGATGAAGTGGCGCTGGCGTGAACGGATGCAGGCGGCCGGCAAGCCGACCGACCGCCCCAACCTGGTGACCGGGGTCAACGTCCAGGTCTGCTGGGAGAAGTTCTGCCGCTACTGGGACGTGGAACCGCGCCTGGCGCCGATGGAGGGCGACCGCTACCACCTCGACGCCGAGCAGGCGGTCGCGCTGTGCGACGAGAACACGATCGGCGTGGTGACGGTGCTCGGCTCGACCTTCGACGGCAGCTACGAGCCGGTTGGCGAGATCTGCGCGGCGCTCGACGAGCTCGCCTACCGTGGCGGGCCCGACGTGCCGGTGCACGTGGATGCCGCCTCGGGCGGCTTCATCGCGCCGTTCGTGCAGCCGTCACTGGTGTGGGACTTCCGCCTCAAGCGGGTGCACTCGATCAACGCCTCCGGCCACAAGTACGGGCTCGTGTACCCGGGCGTCGGCTGGGCGATGTGGCGCGCAGCGGAGTGCCTGCCCAAAGACCTCATCTTCGAAGTCAACTATCTCGGCGGCAGCATGCCGACCTTCGCCCTGAACTTCTCGCGCCCCGGCAGCGAGGTGATCGCCCAGTACTACATGTTCGTGTCGCTCGGCTTCGACGGATACAAGGAGATCCAGTGCGCCTCCAGCGCGATCGCCCAGCACATCGCCAAGGAGGTCGCGGAGATCGGCCCCTACTGGACGCTCACCAACGGCAGTGACCTGCCGGTATTCGCCTTCGCCCTGAAGCCCGAGGTGAAGAACTATTCGGTCTTCGACGTGTCGGCGCGCCTGCGCGAGGAGGGCTGGCTGGTGCCCGCTTACACCTTCCCGGAGAAACGCGAAGACCTGGCGGTGCTGCGGGTGGTCGTGCGGGCCGGCTTCACGCGCGACATGGCCGACCTGTTCCTGGGTTCGCTGCGCAAACAGACCGCCTCGCTGGAGCAGCTCGACGGCCCCGATGCCCCAGCGCTCCCGGCGAGGAATCGGAATCCTTCAAGCATTAGCCTTGCAGCCGCGTGGCCGCGGCTTCACATCAGCAGCCGAACGATCCCCTCGCCGCGCATTCGCTGGCGCCGAGGGAGCTGAAGGACCTGCTGGCGGCTCGCCGCGAGCAGCAGCCGTTCCTGGCCCTGCGTGACGAGGATGCCCGGCTGGTGCTGTTCAAGCTCGGGCGCGAGGAGGGCAGCCGCACGATCGGCCGCCGCGCGGAGGCGAGCCTCTCGATCCCCTGGGACGGAGAGGTGTCGGGCCTGCACGCCGAGCTCCAGTGCCTCGGCGGTGAATGGACGATCGTCGATGACGGCCTGTCGCGGAACGGCACCTTCCTCAACAACGAGCGTGTGCTCGGGCGCCAGCGCCTGCAGCGACGGCGACCTGATCCGGGTCGGGCGCACGATGCTCTCCTACGACATCGGCGAGTACGTCCTCGGCCGATGCCACCGTGATCGCCGGCGAGGGACCCGCGCTGCCACGGCTGACCGAGACCCAGCAGCGGGTGCTGGTGGCGCTGTGCCGTCCGCTGCGAGAGGGCGCCAGCTTCGCCACCCCCGCCAGCAACCAGCAGATCGCCGACGAGCTGCACCTCAGTCTCGACACCGTCAAGACGCACCTGCGCACGCTGTTCGCCCGCTCCTGCAGTTGGGCGCGCTGCCCCAGAACCGCAAGCGCGCACGACTGGCCGAGCTGGCGCTCGAGTTCGGCCTCGTGAGCCGCCGCGAACTCGAGCAGCGCGACGGGCCCCTGGCGAGGACTACACCTTCAGTCGGAGATGATCGTGCGGGCCCCGGCGGCGGGGGTGCTGCCGCTGCCCGCGGACGGCGGCCGGGGAGCCTCGCCGGTGGGCGCGGGCAGGGGCTCGAGGCCGACCGCCTCGGCGCAGGCCGCCGCCAGCTCGCCCGCCGAGCGGTAACGGGCGGCCGGGTCCTTCGCCAGGCCGCGCGCGATCACCGCGTCGAGCCCCTGCGGCAGCTCGGGACGGGAGGCGCTGGGAGCGGGTATCGGCGCGCTGATGTGGGCCCACAGCGCCGCCGCCTGGCTGTCCCGCACGAACGGCGGCTGCCGGTCAGGCAGTGGTAGAGCAGGCCCGCGAGCATGTAGGTGTCGGCCGCCGGACCGACCTCCTCGCCGCGGATCTGCTCCGGGGAGAGGTAGTCGAGCGTGCCGACCCACTGCCCGGCGTTCGTCAGACGGCTGACGCCCACGCGCTTGGAGACTCCGAAGTCGGTGAGGTAGGCGTGCTCGGGCTCGTCGGTGGTGAGCAGCACGTTGGCCGGCTTGACGTCGCGGTGCACCAGCCCGCGGGCGTGGGCGGCGTCGAGCGCGGCGGCGACCTGGGTGATCAACCTCGCCGCCCGCAGCGGCTCCAGCGGCCCGGTGTTGGCGAGCAGCTGCTCGAGATCGACGCCGTCCACGAGGCGCATCGAGATGAACAGCAGCCCCTCGTCCTCGCCGGCCTCGTATACGGGGATCACGTTGGGGTGCTCGATCGAGGCGGCGATCCGTCGACTCGGCCTTGAAGCGTTCGCGGAAGTCCGGGTCCTGGGCGTGGTCGGGGGTGATCAGCTTGACCGCCACCGGACGCTCCAGCGCCAGCTGGGTGGCGCGGTAGACGATCCCCATGCCGCCGCTGGCGATCGGCGCCTCGATCCGGTAGCCGGCGATGATCGCGGTGGGGCCGAGGTGGCGCGGGCCGGGCTCGTGCAGGACCCGTTCCACGGCCCGCGGTTCGTTGGCGGCGAACAGCACCCGCAGCCGGAGGCGCTCGCGGCGGTCGAACCACATCCCCCGGATCACGCTGCCGCCGGTGCCCACCACCAGCGCCGTCACCGGCGCGGCGTACTCGAGCACCACCCCGGCGTCGAAGGCGACCTGGGTGGCGACCGTGTACAGCACCAGCGCACCCAGGCCGACGAGGCTCACCCCGAGCGTGTCCAGGCGCAGGGCCGCCGCCGGAGCCAGCGCCGCGAGCAGCGCGATCAGGAGCAGCGCGACGGCCTCGGAGGGACCGCGCAGGGGGAAGTCCGCCAGCGCCGTCGCGATCGCGTTGGCCTGCACTTCGGGACCGGACATGACGCTGCCGGCGGCCGTGGCGTGGACGTCCTGGAGCACGGGGGCGGTTGCCCCCACGACGACGACCTTGCCGCGTACCGCCGATTGGGTCGAAGTGCCCGCTGAGCACTTCGGTGAAGGACAGGTTCCTGACAGTGCCGGGCGGCCCGCGGAAGTCGATCCAGCCGCCTTCGAGCTCCGCCGCCGTGGCCGAGTGGCGCTGCAGCTCGTGCGAGACCACCGCCGCGATCGTGGGCAGCCCGCTCACCAGGGCGGCGGTGTGTCGAAGCACGCCGTCGCCGTCGACGGGCAGATCGGAGGCGGCCACGCGATCGCCCAGGCTCGCGACGCTGGCGTTGCCGCCGAGCACCTGGGTCTGGCCGGTGGGCGAGATCAGCGAGGTGGCGAACACGATCGGGGAGCCCTTGCTGGCGGCTTCCAGGAGGGCTTCGTCGTCGAGTTCGTCGGTCGGCCGGTCGAAGGCGATGTCGTAGACGATCAAACGCGCTCCGGCCGCGTGCAGGCGTTCGATCAGCCGCGCGTGGTACCGCCGAGGGATCGGCGGCCTGGGAAGGGTGCGCAGGCTCTGGTTGTCGATCCCCACCACGACGACGTCATGGGGGGCGCCCTCCGAGCCGCGCAGCGAGAAGTGGGTGTCCACGGTGTTGCGATCGAGCCAGTTGGAGGGGGCGGCGAAGTGCACGGCAAAGCCCGCGCCAAGGGCGATAAGCGCGACCGCGAGCAGCCCGAGGCTCCGTCCCCTGAGTAGCCGGCCTTGCATCCCCAAAAGGGTAGTCGGGGCCACCTGCGGCGCACGAAAGGCCGCTCCCGTGCTACAGAGTGGGTGGGTTCAAGGACGAGATTGCAGTGAACTGCGAGCGAAAAGGCAGACGGATCTCCGCGCCGCACGTTGCTGCGACGCTGATTCTCCTTGCCCTCGGACTGCTCGCCGCCCCGGCCGCGCAGGCCGCGAAGCCGTCGGTGATCGCCTTCGGAGCGCAGCCCGCGCCCGCCAGCGCGGAGGTGATCCTGGGCGAGGTCGACCCCGGCGGGGAACAGACGGAATTCCTCGCCGCCTACGGGCTCGCGAGCTCCCACTGGTGCGCCGAACAACCCAACGTCAAGGAGCCCTCGCTGGAACTGGAACTGGAACTCGAACTCGGCCTGCCGGGCCGTCCGCTGGGGCTCTTTGGTCAGATCGGCGGCTCCGGCTTCTCACCCCCCCACTCCACACCGCCCGCGCCACTCGGCTACAGCGACGAGGAAGACCACGCCGTGGCGGTGGAGGTCGGTGAACTCGACCCCGGGGACGAATACTGCGCGGAGCTCGTCGCCTTCAACGCCTCGGGGAGCGCGATCAGCACCAAGATCGTGTTCACGCTCGGCGCCCCGCGCATCCGCGGCACCGCCTACGAGGCCACCGACAACACGCTGGCGGCGGAAGTCGATCCGGCGGGCGAGGCCACCGAATACCAGGTCCTGTACGCCCCGATCGCCTCCGAATGGTGCTCGAGCTGAGGGCGCCCGCGGGACCCCGGCCGAGCTCGGGACCGCAACCCCGCTCGGCTTCACCGACAACGCCTTCCATCCCGTCTCCGTGCACCTGACGGGCCTCGTCCGGGGGGTCGAATACTGCGCCGCCCTGCAGGCGTCAAACGAATCGGGCACGACGGTGGGCTTCCAGGTCGCCTTCGCCGAGCACCCGACCGTCGAGTCGCTGAGCCCGGCCTCGGGCCCCGCCGCGGGCGGGACCACCGTCACGATCAAAGGAGACAACCTCGGCGGCACCAGCGCCGTGCACTTCGGCGCGGCCGACGCGAGCATCGACAGCGTCAGTCCCGAAGCGGTCGTCGTGAGCTCCCCGGCAGACACGGCGGGAGCCGTGGACGTGACCGTCACCACGCCTGCCGGGACCAGCGTGACCTCGGAAGCCGACCTCTACACCTACGAAGAAGGTGGAGCCGGAACCGGACCCACGGGGCCCACCGGCTCCACCGGCACGACCGGCTCCACCGGCACGACCGGCTCCACCGGCACGACCGGCTCCACGGGCACGACCGGCTCCACGGGCACGACCGGCTCCACGGGCACGACCAACGGGGGTCCGCCGGTCGTGGGCCAGAGCGTGCAGGTGGGCGTCGTCGATCAGCCCGTGACGGTGAAGCTGCCCGGCTCGGACGTGTTCGTGACGCTCACGGGCGGCGCGACGATCCCCGACGGCAGCGAAATCGACGCCACCCACGGCAGCGTCGTGATCACCGTTCTCACCCCCGACGGTCACACCGTGAGCGCGGAAGTGCGTGGCGGAAGGTTCCGCATCCACCAGGACCGAAACGGGGAAACGCATTTCACCCTCACGCTCCCGCTGACGGGCTGCCCGCGTACGAAACTGCCGCACGGCTCGGCGGCCGCGGCGCGGTCACGGCGCAAGCGCCCGAAGTCGAGATTCCTGTGGGTCACCGAGAAGGGCGGGCACTGGGGCACCAATGGTCGCTACGTCAGCACCAGCGTGGAGGGCACGACCTGGCTGACGCTCGACGAATGCGGCCGCTCGGTGGTGCTCGTCACCGAAGGCCGCGTGCGTGTGCGCAACCTCCTCACCCGCCGCACGGTGACGGTCGGGGCGGGCGGGCGCTACCGCGCCAGGGCCAGGCACCCGAGGCGCCGCGGCCGGCACTAGCCCGCGTCCCCGCGGAGGGGTGTCGCGGGTCCACACCTTGGGTGGGCAGTGCCGGGGACCCTGGTCGGCGAGTATCTCGATCAGAGCAGGGAAGCTCGACTGAGAGCATGGATGCTCGTGGACTGGGACCTAGTCCCCGCTTTTTGGGGCGGCCGCCGGGGATCCACGGACGGTATCCTCGCGGTCGTCCCAAGGGGACTTCGAACGGCATGGCGGCGAGCGCGATCTTCCCCCGGATGCCGATCAAGGCAGCCGGATACGAGTCCTTCTACCTGCGCGCCGTGAGCCCGTCGGAGCCAGTGGGGGTGTGGATCAGATACACGGTCCACAAGCGTTCGGGGGAGCCGCCGCTCGGCTCGGTGTGGTGCACGGTGTTCGACGCCGCCCGCGGGCGCCCGTTCATGCACAAGCTCACCACGCCCGAGCTGGCGGAGCCGCCGGGAGGATGGATCGAGATCGGCTCCGGCGAGCAGCGCGCCGGCTTTGGGCCCGGCGCCGCCGCCGGCAGCTGCGGCCCGGCGAGCTGGGAGCTTCGCTTTCGTCCGGGCGCCCCCGAACTTCGCCACCTGCCGCACGAGTGGCTCTACCGCACGAGTTTGCCGCGCACGAAGCTCACGAGCCCGGCCCCCGACGCCGTCTTCGAAGGAACGCTCGAGCTGGCCGGCGAGCGCCGCATCGAGCTCGACGGCTGGCGTGGAATGGTCGGGCACAACTGGGGCTCCGAGCACGCCGAGCGCTGGATCTGGACGCACGGGATCGACTTCGGCGAGTCAGTCGATGCGTGGCTGGACCTGGCCCTCGGGCGGGTCAGGATCGCAGGACGGATGACGCCGTGGATAGCCAGCGGCGCACTCTTCCTGGATGGCCGTCTGTGCCGGCTCGGCGGCCTCGGGGCCCGCGGCCTGGAGGTGCGGGAGAGCGCCACGGGGTGCTCGCTGACGGTCCCCGGAGCGGACCACATCCGACTGCACGCGCACTTCTCCGGGCCCGCGGGCTCGGCCGCGGGCTGGCGCTACGCCGACCCCGACGGGGCCGGGCACGACGTCATCAACTGCTCGGTGGCGGAGGTGGCGCTGGGAGTGGACACGCCCGGGAAGGCCACCAGGGAGCTCCACAGCCCCCACGGCGGCGTCTATGAGCTGGGGATGCGAGAGCGCGACCACGGCGTGGCGATCGCACCCTTCCCGGACGGCGTGCCCTACTAGCCGAACCGGCGCCGCCGCGCGCGCTGCCCCGCGGGGCGCCCGCCGGACAGCTCCGGCTCAGCGCTGCTTCCAGTCACGGAAGGCGGCCAGCAGCTCCTCACGAGCGCGCGGAGAGATGTCGTCCTCGGTGAGGCTGCCCGCGAGCCGGATCGTCTGGCGCATCTGCTCCAGGTAGGTGGTGCAGCCGTCACAACCGCGTATGTGACGCTCGAAGCGGCGGCGGTCGCGCGAGGACAGCGTGCCCTCGAGGTATTCCGTCACGAGCGTGACCAGCTCGCGGCAGCTCAGCTTCGGTGCCCACAGCCCGATCATCGTTCCAGGTACTCCTCCAGCGCCCCGCGAACGTGCGAGCGCGCCCGGTGAAGCAGGACGCGCTCGTTGCCGGCGCTGATCTGGAGCGCGTCGGCAACCTCCTCCGGCGCGAGTCCTTCGACGTCGCGTAGGCCGATCACGGCCTGCTGTGCCGGCGGCAGCTCGGCGATCGCCCGGCGTAGCTGCTGGGCCGTCTCGCGTCCCAGCAGACGCTCCTCCGGCCAGGCCCGCGGCGGTGCGGCCCACCCCAGCGGACGCTCGGGATGGTCCGGCGGCAGGAAGCGGTCCAGTGCCACCTCGGGCTCCTGCTCGCCGAACAGCGCGGACACGGGCAGCTGGCGGCGCTCCCGCTCACCACGGGTCTTGGCGCGGTTGCTGAGGATCCTGAAGATCCACGTCTTCAGCGAGGAGCGGCCCTCGAAGCGGTTGACCCCCTCGAGCACCGCCAGCCACGTTTCCTGAGCCACTTCTTCGGCGACCGTGCGGTCGCCCACGTACATCATCGCGATCCGCACGAGCGATCCCTGATAGCGCTCGACGAGCTCCTCGAAGGCAGCCTCCTCGCCTGCACGAAGCTGCTCCAAGAGCGCCTCGTCGCGGGCGTCGCGAAGGCTGCGTCGGGGCCCGGCGGGGCGGCTAGGAGCCGTCGGGCTGCAGGTCGAGGGCCACGGAGTTGATGCAGTATCGCTGGCCGTTGGGACCGGGGCCGTCGTCGAACACATGCCCGAGATGCGAGCCGCAGTTGCGGCAGCGGACCTCGGTGCGCTGCATCCCGTGGCTGCCGTCGGACAGCAGCTCCACGTTCTCGGCCACCGTCGGCTCGGTGAAGCTCGGCCAGCCGGTGCCGGACTCGAACTTCGCCTGTGAGCTGAACAGCTCGTGCCCGCAGGCTGCGCAGCGATAGAGGCCGTCATCCTTCGTGAAGGCGTAGCGGCCGGTGAACGGCGGCTCGGTGCCGCCACGACGGAGCACCTCGTACTGCTCGGGCGTCAGCTCCTCGCGCCACTGCTCGTCGGTCTTGATCGTGCTGTCGGTCTTGATCGTGCTGTCGGTCATCTTTTCCTCCGGGTTCTGTTCATATGAACAGTCTCGCCAGGCGTCCCTGCGTTACAGCTCCCGCCGGGCCTGCTCGCATTACAGCGCGGCCCGTGCCCGGACGCGTTGCGGCACGGCTCGAACGAACGTCGAGTCGGCTTGACGGGGCGAGGCAGAAGGCGCATATTCGAGTGGCAGCACGGACATAACCGAGCTGACAAAGGCAAACCCGTCGCGAGGCGGGGACGCAAAGCTTGAGGTCTCGGGGAGATCCTGAGATGGCTCGGCCGCCAGCCTCCGAATCTTGTCCCCAAGGCGCGGAGTCAGTGGGCGGCTGACTCCGCGCCCACTCTTTTCCGGCCCGGAGGTTCCTCGCCCGGCCCCTAGCCTTTTTTGCCTTTGGGGGCCTTGTACTTGAAGTTGGTCTTTTTTGAGGTGGGGCTGTCGCCGGCTTCGGTGTGCACGCTGACGCTCACTTCGCCGGCGCTTTCGGGCGGCGAGAGGACCGTGAGCTGGGACGAGCTGGTGAGTTTGACGTCCGTGCCCGGGTTGGCACCGAAGAACACCGACACGGTGCCTACGAACCCGGTACCGACGATCGTCACTTTCGTGCCACCGCCCGTGGGCCCTGTCTTGGGGGCCAGTTTCTTGACCGTCGGCGGGAGCGCGACGCGCTGCTCGCAGGCCCCCCGTTCGTTGCTCCACATCTGCTGGTAGAGGTACTCGTGGCCGTTGATCAGCTGGTTGTAGGGGGCACCGTCCGGTGCGGTCCCGAGCGGCGTTCCGAGTTCCTTTTCGGGGTTCGCCGAGCGGCATATGTCGGCGATCTCTTCTTCCTTTTCGTTGTACCACGCGCTGAACTCAGGGTCAGTCAGGGACTGGCTGTGCTCGTGCGCGAGGCCCCCGGAGATCGCGAAGTCCGAGGGACTTTCGTTCGGGCTTTCGGCCACGCATTCGGGCGTGTCGACGTAGGGGCTGTCCGTGTAGATGTAGGTCGAGGCGCCCACCTGGAAGTAACTGTGGTACACGCAGTACTTGAAGTGAGCGGTCCCTTCCGAGCAGCTCTTCCCGGCCGCTTCGAAGCAGGTGGAGACCCCCGGAGGCAGCAGGATGAAGTACTCGTGCGCGAGGTCGGCGGTCAGCCCATGCGCTTCGGCGTAGCCCTGAAGCTCGGTGCGCAGCTGTTCGTCTGTGAGACATGTCGGTGCCGCATTGCACCCGTTTGCGGGATAGGGATCGGTGTCGAGCAGCGCTCCCCCGAAGTGGGAGTCGTAGTTCGCGTGGCCGCCTTCGGAATCTCCGTACTGGACGAGGATGGAATCGGTGTTGAGGAGGTTGCCGCTGTCGTGGGCGAGGTCGCTGAACCATCTGTCGATGCCCGAGATGTAGCCGGCCGGGTAGGCCGATTCGCCCGCCGGAGCCCAGTACAGCGGGAAGTTCGTGTTGGACGTCATCACAGGTCCGCCGTGGTAGGTGATCGCCTTGCTGGCTTTGCTCGCAGGCTTGGCCTGCGCCTTGCTCTGGGACACCGGCGGCTGGTATCCAACCGTCAGGCCGGGCATCCTCAGCACCCCCGCGGATGCGCCTGTCGCGAAGGCCGAGCAGGCCGACACAGCCAGCACCAAGAGCAGGCAGACGAGCGGGATGCGCTGGCTCACGGCGCGTGTTCCTGTGATTCGGATACTGCTTCGGCGCGTTCCGCTTCGCGCTTGCGCTTACGTTCGGCATTGCGTCGCTTGCGTTCAGCGTTGCGTTCTTCCCATCGTTTGCGCCGGTTCGGAGTCTGGGCGTGCACGTGTTCGCGTTCGCGCGCCCCTTTGCTGCCGCCGCCGGCGCCGCCGGATCCCGAGGACCCGCCACCCGCGCCCCCGGAGGAGCCGTGCGTATGTTCGGTGCCCGTGTGCTGGTGCTTGATCGGGGTGGAGCCTCCGTCTTCGGCCACGGTGGGCGCCTTGCCTTCTTTGCGTTCACGCTGGCGCGTTTCGAGCGCTTCGGTCTTCTGTTCCCGGCGTTCGAGGGCGGCCTGGCGGCGTTCCTGCAGCGGCGTCGATCCGCCGGCTTCGCCGCCGCCGGCCGGCTGGGCACCCGCGGCGCCGGCGCCACCGCCGCCACCGCTCGGCGTGCGTTCACCGCGCACCGAGGCCACCCGTTCACCGCGTCCTTCGCGTTCGGGCCGTTCGCGACCGGCCCCGCCCCGTTCGGTACTCGGCGAGGAGGCGGTGCCCGAGCTGCCGCTGCCCTGCGGACCCGGACCCAAGGCGATGTGCACCTGGCCGTCGTAGCGCGACACTCGGCTCCTGCTCGAGTTCGCCGCCAGCTCGCCCCGAGGGGCGACGCTGCGCACGTCCGCTGCGGGCCTGCTGGGCGCCGCAGCGGGAGTGTCCATGACCGACACGCCCACGCCCGCGCTCGCCCCGACGGCGACGATCCCGGTGGCGACCTTGACGACCAGGGCGCTGACACCGCCGCCGGCCACTTCGATTGCGGTCCCGGCCATGGTGGCGCTGTTGGCGTAGTTCGCGGCGTCGCTCCCGCACAGCCCGAGTGCCTGGTCGATGGCCCGGTAGCGGAGCGTCAGCGACGGCAGGATCGGCAGCAGCGAGGCGAGCTGGCGGTGCTGGCGCTCGACACCGCTCGCATACGCGCGGCAGCCGTCGCAGGCGCGCAGGTGGCGGCGCAGCCGCGCGCGGGTCCGCACGAGCCCGTGGCTGGTGGCGAGCTCTTCGCGGACCTCGCGGCAATCGACTTCGCGGGCGTGACGGTCGGACAGCAGGTTCGAGCGGGCCTGGAACACGTATGCCTTCACCTGCTCGGGACGCACGCCGAGCACCGAGCCGATGTCGGCGTGGCTCATCCCGTGGACCTCGGCCAGCACGAGCGCGGCGCGCTGCTTCTCCGGCAGCTCGCGGATCCCGCCGATCATGCTGGCCATCTCCTCGTGCACCTCGGCCAGCTTCACCGGGTCGCCGGTGAGGGCGATCTCGCCGTTGAGCTCGACCAGCGGACGGCGCTTGCGCAGGATGCTGAGGCACTCATTGCGGGCGATCGTGAACAGCCAGGGGCGCAGGCTGACGGGGCGGCTGTCGCCCAGCAGCGCCCGGTAGGCGGAGGCGAAGGTCGCCTGGAGGGCGTCTTCGGCGTCGTGCCTGGAGCCGAGCAGGTAGATGCAGAAGGTCAGCAGCTGGGCCGCGTGGCGCTCGTAGATGGCCTCGAAGGCGCGGCGATCACGCCTGCGGACACCGGCCACGAGCGCTTCGTCGCGACCGTGCCCGAGCAGCCTCCGTGCTCCGGCGATCATCCGTCCCCGACCTTCCGCCACCTACGTTGCCTCCAGCATCTTTCCCTCGATGTTCCCTCGCTGGCAAACTGCACCGACAACAGTACCCCGGTAGGCATCTGAAAACTAGAAAAATAAATTCTCCGACCGCCGCCAACCTCGGCATCGCAGGAACGTTGCGAACACAGTCCAGAAGCCGACGCCGGCCGGTGATCAGAGTGCACCAAGACGCGGGCGCAGCCCGGGGGCCCGAGCCGGGTCTAGGAGCCGCCCAGCACCGCCTGCGTCTGGGTCGTCTGCGCCACCGCCCGTCCGTCGTCGTCGCTCATCTCGGTCTGCACCACGATGATCGTGCGTCCCACGTGCAGGGGCCTGGCGATCCCTCTGACCGAGCCGGCCCGAACCGCCCGGAAGAAGTTCGACTTGGTCTCGATCGTGGTCGTCCCCGCCCCGGGCGGGAGGTTCATGAAGGCGCAGATCGCCCCCAGCGTGTCGGCCAGCGACAGGATCGCGCCGCCGTGCATGACCCCGCCGGCGGTACACCGCTCCGGCGCCCACGGCAGCGAGCCCGCGGCCCGCTCGGCGGAGGGCTGCTCGAGCTCGATCCCGAGGGTGATGGCGAACGGCATCAGCTCCCGCAACTGCGATGCGGTTGGGATCTCGGACACGGCAGCGGGAGTGTAGGGATAGGCTCCCCCTGGTCTGCTCGTGGACTACGAGACGATCACAGTCCAGCGACGCGATGCGGTCGCACTGATCACGCTCAACCGGCCCGAGCGTCTGAACGCGTGGACGCCGCAGATGGCCCTCGAGCAGGCCGAGGCGATCGAGGCCGCCAACGAGGACCCCGAAGTGGGCGCGATCGTGATGACCGGTGCCGGACGCGCCTTCTGCGCGGGCGCCGATATGCAGGACACCTTCCAGACCCGCCTGGACGGGGTCGACCCCGGCGGCGACAGCGAGCGCACGGGCGGGATGCCGGCCGAGGTCGACTGGGTCTCGCTGATGCGGGACTCCAAGCCCCTGCTGGCAGCCGTCAACGGGGCCGCGGTCGGGATCGGGATGACGATGATCCTGCCCTTCGACGTGATCCTCGCCTCCGAGCTGGCGAAGTTCGGGATGCTGTTCATCAAGGTGGGGCTCGTCCCCGAGCTGGCCAGCTCGCGGCTTCTGGCCCAGCGCGTGGGCATCGGGGTGGCGGGCGAGATGTGCCTCAGCGGGCGGCTCGTGGACGGCGCCGAGGCCCACCGAGTGGGGCTCGCCGAGCGCCTCGTGGAACCCGACGAGCTGATCGACACGGCGCTCGCGTTGGGGAAGGCAATCGCCGCCAACCCGGCGCCCCAGCTGCGCATGACCAAGCGCCTGCTGAACGAGAACGCGCTCGAGGACGACCTCGCCCTGGTGCAGGCCCGTGAGCACGAGCTGATGCGCGAGTGCTGGAAGAGCCCGGAGCACAAGGCGGCCGTGCAGCAGTTCCTGAAGCGGTGAGCGCGTCCAGGAAGGTCGAGCTCCTCTACTGGTCGGGCTGCCCCTCGCACCCGCGAGCGCTGGCGGACCTGCGGGAGGCGATGGGCGAGCTCGGCCTGGACCCCTCGCAGGTCGAGGTGAGGGAGGTCGCCAGCGACGAGCAGGCAGCGGCCGAGGGGTTCATCGGCTCGCCCACGATCCGCGTCGACGGCCGCGACATCCAACCCCCGCCGGAGGGCGAGCCGACCGGGCTCACCTGCCGGATCTACCACCGCCGCGACGGGCGCATCTCCCCCACCCCCGACCCTCTGGACCTGCGCGCGGCGCTGGACGGCAGCTGATGCCCAGAGCCGAAAGGGTCAATCCCAACGCGGCCTCAGAGACCTATCAGCTGAACAGGCCCGAGCCGACGCTGTCGCCTTCACCCCTGGAGCCGCGGGGGGCGAAGAAGTAGCCACCCCCGACGGGGGTGATGTAGTCCACCATCGGCTCCGCCAAGAGCCGTTTCTGCACGGTCTGGAACTGGCGCGTGGGGCTCTGGTTGAAGGCCACGAAGACGAGACCCTGATCGAGGGCGCCGGCTTCGTCGAAGCCGCGCGTGTAGTTGAAGCCCCGGCGCAGGAAGCGCTGGTCTTCGGTCGGAGCGGTACGCGGGTTGGCCAGCCTGATGTGCGCCGTCAGCGGGATCCGCTTGCCTTCGGGGTCGAGTTCATAGCGCGGATCCTCGAACTCCTGCTCGCCGCCCAGCGGGGCGCCGCTGGCACGGGTGCGGCCGATCATCCGTTCCTGCTCGGTGAGACCGACGCGGTCCCAGAACTCGACGTGCATGCGGATCACGCGCACGATCTGGTAGGTGCCGCCGGCCGCCCAGGAGGGCTCGCCGGAACCCGCCCACACGAGCCGGTCCATCATCGCCGAGTCGTCGGTGGGCGGGTTGGCGGTCCCGTCCCGGAAGGCGAACAGGTTGCGAGGGTTGTTGTGCGGCGAGGGTCCCCGGGCGGCGCTCGAGAAGCCGTCGATCATCCAGCGCAACTGCAAGCTGCCACGGACGGTGCGCAGCAGCTCGCGCAGCGTGTGCGTGACGGTGTCGCGCTGGTGGGCGCCGATCTGCAGCAGCACGTCGCCATGGCTCTGCTTCGGGTCGAGGTCGTCCACCGGGAAGGTCGGCATCGTCACGAGCTCACGGGGACGCCGGGCGGCGAGCCCGTAGCGACCGTCGAACAGCGAGGCTCCGAACGCGATCGTCACGGTGAGGCCGTCGGGGGCGTTCACGGGACCCAGGATCCCGGAGTCGATCGGCGGGCTGTCGGGCTCCAGCAGGGTCGGGGGTAGGCCAGCCACCGCTTCGGGGACCGGCCCGCCCTGCACGAGCTGGCGGGCGCGGTTGCTGAGCGCCTCCAGCGCCACCTGCAGCGTCACGCGGTCGGCGGCCAGCGAGTCGAGCCCGACGAGCGTGGCCTGCGCCTGCGGGGGCGTGAGGATCCCCGCCTGGTGCTCGCCGTCGAAGGCCTCGCCCTGCCCCAGCTGGGCCTGGGACACGTTCCATTCCTCCCCGGCCGAGGGCTCGCCGGATCCCGGCGTCCCCTCGGCGTCGGCGCTGCCGCGGGCCAGGGCGGCGCCACCGCCGAGGGCTCCGGCGCCGAGCACCGCCGCGGAACGGGTCAGAAACGTGCGCCGGTCGGTCGGCTTCATGGATCTATCTTCACGTCTTCAGAGGGGATCGGCGCCGGATTGGGCGGAACTTCGACCTCGAGCCGCCCGGGGATCCGAGAGAGGGCCTCGAGCGCACCGCCGAGCGCCCCGTCGAGCGACTCGGCCTGTGACTGGCTGAGCTCGGCGTTGGCCGGAAGCTGCCCGCCGTGGGCGGCCGCGATCGCGTTCATGGTCGATCTCAGGGCGGTCAGTTCGTGCCTCACCAACTGGATCGTCCCCTCTTCGCCGACCAGCAGCCCTCTCAGCGTGGAGAAGACCTCGGTGGTCGCTTCCAGGCCCGCGTAGGTGGCGAGCGGCCCTTCACCGCTCCAGGGCACGTCCGCGCCGCTGAGCAGATCGCGCTGGGCGTCCTCGAGGATCTCGTGGGCACGGGTCGCATATTCCAGCGGCGTGATCGAGACGCTCGGCAGGGTGCCGCGCAGCCGTGCCACCGCGGAGCCGAGCCGGCGGGCGGTGCCGAGCAGGCTGTGCGGCGGGGCACCGGACCAGAGCCCGTATTCGATCTTGTGCAGGCCGGCGAAGCGAGCGCTCGAGACGCCTCCCGGCAGGCCGCTCGCGGTGCCGTCGATTTCCTGGTTGAGCATCGCGACCGGCCCCACGAGATACACCGCGCCGAGCCGCAGATACCGTGCGTACACGGCTCGCCAGGCCGCCTCGGCCGCCGGGCGATCGTCGGCCGCGAGTGCTCGCTCCAGGGCCGGCAGCTGCTGCTCCATCAGGCCCAGCTGGGCGACCGAGTAGGCGCGGTAACGGGCGATCGGGGCATCGAAGTGAGAGGCGAACAGCGGCACGAACCTGGGCCGCGGCGGCGGCTTGGAGAGCGTGTACAGCGACGCGGAGCTGAGCACGTGTGGCGCGCGCGGAAAGTAGGCCTCGTACGGGGACCCCGCGGTGGAGGAGTGACCGCCGTGTGAGCCTCCACCGTCGAGCGCGGTCACCACCACGAACACCACGATCCCCGCGCACAGCGCCAAAACGACTGTCACCCCCAGCTGCCTCATGGCGACTCGGAGTGTGCCCACATGACCACATCAGGATAGTCCGCACCTGCCGCGCCGAGGCCGGCTTCACATCTGTACGAGGAGATCTCGCGGGAGCGCATGACAGACAACCAACGGACGACCATGACGCTGTCTAGCACGGGTGCACGTTGAGGGCCGCCTGCTGAATGTGCCAGAGCCCGCTTTCTTCGAGCAGCATCGTGTATGAGCCGGTCCACTTCCTGCAGCCGTGCCGGGCGTCGTGCGTCACCAGCGAGGTGACCGTGACCGTGGCGTAGGAGCGGTTCGGTTGGTCCAGCGATTTTGTGCTCGCCGTCACGGTCCCGCCGAAGCTGGCGGATTTGACCCCGGCACGCTTCTGTTCGGAGATGAACTGCGCTTCGGTGACGTCGAGGGCGCCGGGCGAGTAGAACCCGAACGCCGCCCCGTAGGCGTGCTGTTCGATGTCCTGCCAGTAGTTGTCGAGCGCCCTGACTATCGGTGAATCGCCCGCTCCCGCAGCCGCACCGCGGCGCCCACTCGGTGAATCTCCGCCGGCCGCCGGCGACACCGGTGAACGCCCGTCCAGCGTTCCGTCGGCGGTCGGCAACGCGAACGTCGCGCCGAAGTGGCGGCGGCCACCCGAGTCAAACGCGCCGGCGAGATAGGCCACCAGCACGATCACCGCGACCACGACCAGCCCGGCGCCCAGCAGCCGGCTGGCGTTGCGGCGCGACCCCCCACGGTGCTCACGATCCACGAAGCGATTGAACAGGCGGCTCACGTTACCGGGGGTTCGCGGCGCCGGGCGCCGGTTTCATCCGTGACTCAGCGGCTGCGACGCGCCGCCCCGGGGACCCGGCGGGCGGCCCCGGCTGCCCTCACGCCAGCCACTTGATCGAGCAGCCCACGGGTGTGGTCTCGGGCCGCTCGGGGGCGCGGCCCTCGAGCACCGCGTCGAGCGCCTGCCGCAGCCAGGCCGCGTCCTGGGAGGGGTCGTCGTAGTCGGCGTCCGGCGCCCCCCGGTAGCGCAGCACCCTCTCGCCGTCGAGCACGAACACATCGGGGGTGGTCTTCGCGTCGTATGCGCGCGCGACCTCCTGGGACTCGTCGCGCAGGTAGGGCACGCCGTCGAAGTCGCCCGCCGCGACGCGCTCTGCCATCGCCGCGGGCGAGTCCCCCGGGTAGCGCTCGGCGTCGTTCGGGTTGATCGCCAGCATCCGCACACCGCGCCCCTCGTAGTCGCGCGCCACCGCCATCAGGCGCTCGTGCCACGCCAGTGCGTACGGACAGTGGTTGCACGTGAACACGACCACCGTGACCTCGCCGGGCCGGGGCTCGTGGGTCGTCCCCTGCGTGTCCGGGAGGCTGAAGGCGGGGGCCTGTGCACCGACCTCGGATGCGGAGCTATTCACGCGATCCAGCCTACCGAGCCTCCCCGGCCGTCAGGACGGCTCGCCGCCGCGAAAGAGCTCCTGGGCCACCTTGCGCAGCTGGATCTCTTCGCTTCCCTCGGTGATCCGGTAGCGGCGGTGGTGACGGTAGATGTGCTCGAAGGGCATGTGGCGCGTGTAGCCCATCCCACCGCAGGTCTGCATCGCCCGGTCGGCGGCCTCGCAGGCCAGACGGTTGGCGCGATAGTTGGCCATCGCCACCAGGTGGGTGACCTCCATGTGGTGATGGGAATCGAGCTCCGCCGCCGTGCGACGCACGAGCCCACGAACGAGCTCGGCTTCGGTCCACAGCTCCGCGAGCGGGAACTGGATGCCCTGGTTGCGCCACAGCGGCCGGCCCCACACGACCCGCTCGCGTGCCCAGCGGACGGCCTCCTCGATGCAGTAGACGGCCGCGCCGAGGCTCGAGGCGGCCTGCCGGATGCGGTTCTCGTGGACGAACCGCTGCGCCAGAGCCAACCCTCCTCCCAGCTCTCCCAGGATCGCCTCCGGTCCCACCCTCACGTCCCTGAGGCTGACCTCGGCGTGGTCGGTGGGCATGTTGAACGTCCACCAGTAGAACTCCACGGTCAGCCCCTCGGCCTCGCGGGGGACGATGAAGGCCGTGATGCCCCGGGCCTCGCCCGGTGAGCCCGAGGTGCGGGCGAACACGAGATCGTGGCTGGCGCGATGCATCCCGGAGTTGAAGCGCTTGGTGCCGTCGATCACCCATTCCTCGCCCTCCTGGCGGGCGACCGTCTCCAGGTAGGTGGCGTCGGAGCCGTGATTGGGCTCGGTGAGCCCGAACGCGAGACCGGCCTGCAGGCGTAGCGCCGGCTCCAGCAGGGCCTCCTTCTGCGCGGGCGTCCCGAACTCGTGCAACAGGATCACGGTGGGGAAGTTCCCGATCATCGAGGTCTCGCTCTGGGGGTCGTTGAAGAGGCCGATGCCGAGCCTGTTGAGGTGCTCGCGCACCACCGCCAGCTCGAGGTTCGAGCCCTCGCGGCCGCCCAGCTCCGCGGGCAGGGCGAAGCGCCACAGGCCGGCGCGGTCGGCGCGCCTGACCATCTCCTCGAGCAGGTCCTCCCACTCCCGGCTGGGAATCCCGCCGTTCTCATAGTCCGTGCGCGAGAGCTCGCGGCGATGGTCGAAGAAGCGCGCGTTGTCGTCCTGCGCTTCGAGCGGTCTCACCTGCTTCTCGATGAAGCCATCGACCTCCTCGATCAGGGCCGTCGTCTGCTGCGGCAGGTCGTCGTTCATCGCTCCTCCGGTGCTGGTTCGGTCTGTTTGAGATAGCTGGGGTTCGCGACTTCGAGCTTCGCGCGCACGGTGTCGCGCACCGCCGCCAGCACGCGCTCCCCGCGCGCGTCGAGCCTGCGCTCGCGGATCCCCAGAGCCAGCTCGCGCTCGTCGTGACAGCCGACCGAGGCAAGCGCGGCGGCGTGCAGCGCCGCGTGCTCGGCCGAGTGCTCGAGCTCCCTGCCCACGATCCCGAGCGCGCGCAGGACAACCCGAAGCTGGAAGGCCGCCCGACCCTGGAGGTGGGGCAGGACGTCATCCCCCAGCGCCTCGCGCGAGGCCTGCAGCAGCTCGACGGCGGTGGGACGGTCGTGGAGGGCCACCGCCGCTGCGGCCGCCGTCGGGCCGGGGGTCCCGGCCGCAACGGCCGGCGCGTGCCCGGCCGCGAGCGTCGGCGCGCTCGCCGCAAACTCGCCGGCGAGCGGCACGCCGAGCAGCTCCAGCAGGTCCCACTCGACTTCGCACGCGCGCCGGCCGATCACCGCGTGCTCGACCGAGCGCCTCGCGCCGGAGAGGTGCGAGAAGGCCTGCATCACGCAGATCACCCCCCACCGCAGGGTCCCCGCCAGCTCCCACCAGGCCAGCGCGGCGGGATCCACGGCCACGCCGCTGTGGCGCTCGTATGCGGCCAGCAGCTCCGCCCGCGTGGCCAGCCCGGCGGCGGGCCGCTCGCGACGGCTGAAACGCCAAGCCGGCACGCACAGCCAGCCGAGATCCTCGACTGGGTCACCGGCGTGGGCGAGCTCCCAGTCGAGAACTCCGGTCAGCCCCTGCTCTCCCACCATCAGGTTGCCCATGCGGAAGTCGCCGTGCACGACGGTCCGGCGTAGCGGCGACGGACGTTCGCGGGCGAGCGCCACGAAGGCGAGCTCGAACGCCGGGTGCGGCTCGCCGAGGCGCTCGTGCCACTCCTGCAGGGCGGCGAGCGGGTCCTCGACCTCGGGCAGCCCGGGGATGCCCTCCAGCCCGATCCGGTGGATCGCCGCCAGCGCCGCGGCGAGCTGGTCGATCAGCCGGCCCGGCTCCGGTAAGCCCTCCCCCGCCAGGATCGCCTTCGGATCGCTGCTGCCCTCGAGCGCCTGCAGCACCGTCCAGCCACTGCCCATCGGCCCCTCGCCCGGACCCTCGGCGATCACGGCGGGGACCGGCACCCCGGCGGCGACGGCCGCCCGCAGCAGTGCCGTCTCGGGAGGGGCGCTGAGGACTTTGTCGGTACCCCGCGCGATCTGCACGACCAGGGCGCCGCGACCCGCGGTCGAGAACAGGAAGGTCTCTCGCGACGCTCCGCCGCTGAGCCTGCGCGGCTCGCCCTGTAGCGGTTCCGCGAGCGTGCGCTGCAGATGCTGCCCGATCGCCCGCCGGCGCTCCTCGCCCCCTGCCCCGCCGCTCTGCATCTGGCGGCGGACTATAGGCTGACCCCGGCGATGAGGCTCGAGGGCAAGGTCGGAATCGTGGTGGGCGCCGGGCAGTCACCGGGGGAGACGGTCGGCACCGGCCGCGCAGCCGCCCTTCAGTTCACCCGCGAGGGCGCCCGCGTGCTGCTCGCCGATCGCGACATCGACTCGGCCAGGGAGACCGGCAGGCTGATCTCCGAGGAGGGCGGCTCCTGGGAGTGCGTGGCGGGCGACTGGACGAGTGCCGAGGACTGCCGCTCGTTCGCCTCGGCGTGCCTGGAGGCGTGGGGCCGGATCGACTTCCTGCAGAACAACGTCGGCATCGGCGGCGGCGGCGACGGACCGCCGCGGCGGATGACCGAGGAGGCCTTCGACCGCATCATGAGCGTGAACCTGAAGGGCTGCGCGCTCTCCTGCCAGGCGGTCGCGCCGGTGATGGCCGAGCAGCGATCCGGGTCGATCGTGAACATCTCCTCGGTGGCGGCGCTGGCGGCCGCCGTGTCGCTGACCGCCTACAAGATCTCGAAGGCCGGGATCAACGCGCTGACGCAGTCGCTCGCGATCGAGAACGCCTCGCGGGGCGTCCGCGTCAACGCGATCATGCCGGGCCTGCTCGACACGCCGATGGCGATCGACTCATGGGCGCAGTCGCTGAACCGGCCGCGCGAGGAGGTGCGAGCGGAGCGCGACCAGCTGGTGCCGCTGCGCCACAAGATGGGCAGCGCCTGGGACGTGGCCCACGCGAGCGTGTTCCTGCACTCCGAGGAGGCCTCGTTCATCACCGGGGTGGCGCTCCCGGTTGACGGTGGTCAGCTCGCCCGCGTCGGTTAGCTGACCCCGGCCAGTGGCTGCGGCCGGGCGGAGGGCGTGCCGGCGGAGGCTCCGCGCCGCGCGAGGACTTCGACGGGTACGCCGTGGCGCGGCGTCAGCGTGACCCCTTTCAGCACGACCGGGTCGAGCCGATCACGGGTCGGACGCAGATCCACGGCGGGCGCGAGCACGCGCAGCACCTCGATCATCTCGGCCTGTGCCAGCGCGGCCCCGACGCAGCGACGGATGCCGCCGCCGAAGGGCAGCCAGGCGTAGGACTCGGCCCCCTCGTCGAGGAAGCGCTCGGGGCGGAACTCCAGCGCGCGCGGGTAGATGTCCTCGCGCCGGTGCACCATCGCGATCCCGGGGAACACGTTGATGCCGGCCGGCAGGTCCCAGCCCGCGACCGTCCGGGGCTTCGTGAGCCTGCGCTCGACGGCGTCGATCACCGGGCGCAGGCGCAGCGTCTCCTTCATCACGGCCTCGAGGTACGCGTCGCCGTCGCCGCCCTCGAGCTCTTCGCGGAGCCGTGCCAGCACACGCGCGTTGCGCAGCAGCAGGTCGAACGCGAACGCGAGCCCCGTGGCGGTGGTCTCGTGGCCGGCGGCGAGCATCGTGAACAGCTCATCGCGCAGCTCCTCGTCGGTCATCGTGCCGCCGTTCTCGTCGCGCGCCCGCAGCAGCAGCGAGAGCACGTCGGTGCGCTCCTCGAGGTCGGCTTCCGAACGCCGGCGAGCGATCTCCTCATACAGCAGCTGGTCGGCCTCGCGCCGGGCCCGGGCGAAACGACCGCCGGGGCTGTGGCGCCCGAGGTCGGTGGACAGCGCCGGCACCAGCATCAGCAACGGGTTGCTGTCGATCACCGCGATCAGCTTCTCGCGCAGGCGTGCCACCCGCCCGGGCTCGGTGACACCGAACACCGCGCGGCAGATGACCTCGAAGGTGAGCGCCCGCATCCGCTCGCGCAGCACCAGCTCGCTGCCGGGCTGCCAGCGCTCGATCTCCCGCTCGGCGACGTCGCGGATCAGCTCGCGGAAGCCGGCCACGCGCGACCCCTGAAACGGCGGCAGCAGTAGCTTGCGCTGGCGCAGGTGCTCGGGCCCGTCGAGCACCAGCACCGAGTGCGGTCCGAGGGCCGGTTCCATGAAGGAGTTCGCCTCGCCGGCACGCAGGTCGGACTGGTCGCCGGTGAACAGCTCGCGGATCGCCTCGGGATCGGCAACGTAGACGCCCTGACCGAAGCTGAGGAAGCGCACGCTGAAGACGGGGCCATAGCGCCGGTACCAGGAGTCCAGGGTCTGCAGCGGCCGGTAGGCGAACCGGGCGGTCGTCACGGTCGCCGGGGCGCGTGGTCCGGGGGGAAGCGCCATGGTCGGATCTTAGGCTCGCGGCCGCAGCGCTGCAGTGACCGGCGTCACACCCGGGCCCCGGGGCCGTTTGATACACACGGTCGTTCGTGTCACACTTCCTTCAGTGGCGCGATAGATTGCGCGATGTAACCAGCGCACGGTCGAGTGCCGGGGCGCACGACAGAGGGGACGGGGATGATCGAGCGTATGGGGTGTTCGGGGCGGACCGCCCGCGTGGCGGTGTTGATGGTGCTGGCGGCGTTCGCCGTCGCCCTCATGGCCAGCGGCACGGCCGTGGCCGCGAGCCACAAGACCGTCTGGCTGTGCAAGCCGCACAAGGCACCGGACCCGTGTGAAGCGAGCCGCGAATCGACGACGGTGACCTACAACGGCAGCGAACGGAAAGAAGAAAAGGTCGCGGTGGGCAAGACGAAGGCACCGAAGATCGACTGCTTCTACGTGTATCCGACGGTCTCCGAACAGGAAGGCCCGAACGCGAACCTCACGATCGAACCGCAGGAGACGCAGATCGCGATCGATCAGGCGTCGCGGTTCTCACAGGTCTGCAAGGTCTACGCGCCGATGTACCCGCAGCTGACGCTGAAGGCCATCAAAGAAACGGTACCCCCGTCAGCCGGGGTGAAGGCGTTCACGGGCGTGGTCGAAGCCTTCGGCGAATACTTGTCCAAGTTCAACAAGGGACGCCCGTTCGTGCTGATCGGCCACTCGCAGGGCAGCGTGATGCTCGAGAACCTGCTCCCGTTTGCGATCGAAGGGAAGCCGGCGGCGGAAAAACTCGTCTCGGCGATCATCCTTGGAGGCAACGTCCTGGTCCCCGAAGGGCAGCTTGAGGGCGGCACCTTCGCGCACACGCCCCTCTGCACCTCGGCCGCCGACACGGGCTGTGTGATCGCGTACTCGACGTTCCTCAAAGAACCGCCCGAAGACTCGTTCTTCGGGAGGCCCGACAGCCCGCTGCTCGGGGGAGGCACTCCTCCACCTCCGGGCTCCGAAGTGGCGTGCGTGAATCCGTCCGTGCTGGTGCAGAACGGCTCCGAGGGCAGCCTGCTGCCGTACGCGCCGACGACTCCCTTCCCCGGTGAACTCGCGGGCGGCTCGCCGACGCCCACAGCCGCAACGCCATGGGTGCAGACGAAGGGCGTCTACCAGGCCCAGTGCAAGCACGAAAACGGGGCCACCTGGCTGGAGCCGAGCTTCAAAGCGTCGGTCACGCCGGAAGCCCAGACGAGCCTCGCCGAACACAACGAAACCGCCCAGGAACTGATCGGTCCCGAATGGGGCCTTCACCTCTACGACGTGAACATCGCGTTGGGCAACCTCGTCAACACCGTTGCGATCCAGAGCGCCGCGTACGAGATCGAACACTAGGGAGCGCAAAGCGACGGTCCCGGGGGTCTGCCCACCAGCCCCCCGGGAGCCGTGCGCGGGGCCCTCAGCCGAGCCGGCTGATGCGTTCGACCAGCAGCTCGAGGAAGCGCTCGGCGTCGATCCCCACCGCGACCTCGCAGTTGGGCTCCCAGCCGGCGCTGCCCCACAGGTCCACGTAGGTGCGCCCGCGCGAGAGCTCGGGACCGGTGTCGATCCGCACCCCGCAGCGGCGGGTCTGCAGGAGGCTGCCGTCGATCACGTGGGCGACGGCCACGGCGTCGTGCACCGGAGAGCCCTCCCAGCCGTAGTGACGCCGGTGGTGCTGCCCGTAGAAGCCGAACAGGTCGGCCGCGAGCCGCCCGGCGGTGCCGGCGCCGGCGAGGCGCTCGACGTTGGCCTGCGTGATCAGCGCGCGGTGGGTGACGTCGAGTCCGACCATCGTGATCGCCAGTGAGCTCGAGAACACCCGCCGGGCGGCCTCGGGGTCGGCCCACACGTTGAACTCGGCGGCCGGAGTGACGTTGCCCTCGCCGATCGCCCCTCCCATCAGCACGACGCGCTCGATCCGGGTCTCGAGCTCCGGATAGCGCGCGAGCAGCAGCGCGACGTTCGTCAGCGGGCCGGTCGGCACCAGCGTCACCGGCGCGGGGTGCTCGCGCACGGTCCTGGCGATCCAGTCGATCGCGTGCTCCTGGGCCGGCGGACGCTGCGGCGGCGGCAGGTCGGGTCCGTCGAGACCGCTCTCGCCGTGGACACGGGCGGCCGCGACCGGCTCCCGCACCAGCGGACGCGGCGCGCCGGCGGCCACCGGCAGCGTGGTGTTGCCGAGCCTGTCGAGCACCCGGATCGCGTTGGAGGTGGTCTTCTCGAGCGTCTGGTTCCCGGACACCGTGGTGACGCCGAGGAGCTCCAGCTCCGGGCTGGCCAGCGCCAGCATCAGCGCGATCGCGTCGTCGTGCCCGGGGTCGCAGTCGTGGATGATCGGGATCATCCGCCGAGCACCACCTCGAGCTCGGCGGCGGTCGGCAGCGACGGTTGCGCCCCCAGGCGCGATACCGCCAGCGCCCCCGCTGCGCAGGCGCGCAGGAGCGCCTCGCCGAGCTCCCGTCCCTGCAGGATCGAGACGACCAGCGCGGCACAGAAGGCATCGCCGGCGGCCGTGCCGTCGACCGCCCGCACGGCGGGAGGCTTCGCGCGCGCGATCTGCTCCCCGTCTCGCAGCAGCACGGCGCCCTCACGTCCGAGCGTCAGGGCCACCAGGCCGCCGACCTCTCCGACGGCCTCGTGCTCGTAGCTGTTCACGATCAGCAGGTCCGGCGCCAGCGGCAGCGGTCCACGCGCCGGCGCCGCGTTGAGGCAGAAGAAGCGGGCCCCGGCAGCGGCGGCGTGGACCGCCTCGTCGGGGATCTCCCGCTGGCACATCACGGCATCGGCCTCGCCGATGCGGACGTCCTGCGCGGCCAGCCGCATGTTCGCCCCCGGCGCCACCACGATCACGTTTTCGCCCTCACCGTCCACCAGGATCAGCGCGGTCCCGCTCTCCCCCTCGTCGCGGGCCACCGCGCTCGTGTCGACCCCCTCGCCCTGCAGGGAGCGCAGCACGAAGTCGTCGCTGCCGACGCGCCCCACGAAGCGCGTGCGAGCCCCCAGCCGCGCGGCGGCCACCGCCTGGTTGGCGCCCTTGCCGCCGGGGATCCGCTGCAGGCGCGCGTCCGTGACGGTCTCACCGGGGCGCGGCAGGCGCTCACAACGGGCCACCAGGTCGATGTTCGCCGAGCCGACGACGGTGACGCTTGGCGGCCCGCTCACAGGCGGCCGACCTGCCACAGACCGGCGTCGTGGCGGGTCTCCAGCCAGCGCTCGGCGTCGCGCCGGCCGAGCGCGATCAGCTCGGTGATGAACTCCTTCGCCAGGAACAGGTAGCTGAGCAGCTCCCCGTGCACGGGGCCGCGACGGGCGTTCAGGGCCCGTCCCAGCAGGGCGACGCTGCTGCCCCGCAGGAGGCTGTCGAGGCCGGCGTAGTGGCGTGCGTAGACGTCGCGGGCCAGGCGCCCGATCTCGAGCCGGTCCGCGGGCGCTACGAAGATGTAGGGCACCCGCCGGCGCGCGGGGCGCCTGCCGGCCGGAGCGCGCGCGGGGAGGCTCTCGTTGACCGTCGCGAGCGTGTCCACGTCTTCGGCCAGCTGGTCCGACAGCGCTACCTGCACCAGCTGGGCGAGTCCGTCGAGCGCGTCGGGGCGCAGCTCGCGTCCGACCGGGGTCACGGAGGAGTTCAGACCGACCACGATCACGCGCCGTGCTCCCAGCGCCAGGGCGGGCGCAAGCGGTGCGTTCAGGCGCACGCCGCCGTCGCCGTACCAGCCCGCCGCCGCGCGCGGACGCTCCACCTCCACGGCCGGAAACGCTCCCGGGATCGCAGCCGAGGCGAGCACGTGCTCGGGGAGGATCGGCGTGGCCGCATAGTCGAGCGCGCGAGCGGGGTCCGCCGCGGGCGGCGTGCCGCCGTGGTGGAAGACCACGCTGCGGGTGCTGGCATAGGAGGTCGCGACCACCGCCGCCGCCCTCAGCGACCCGTCCATGACGTTGCGCGCGATGCGCTCGAAGGAGACCAGCCGGATGAGGGTGCGTCGCAGCGGAGAGGGATCGAGCAGCGCCGGCAGGTGCCAGCCCGGAAGCCCGGCGACCATCGCGCCCGCGCTCAGCAGGCGGCGAAGCTCGGGCCCGGAGACCAGCGGGCGCAGAGCGTCGCTCCAGCCGAGCTCGTTCCACATCCCCACCGCCGCCCCGGCGACCTCGGTCAGCGGCTCGTGCGCGCGGGCGGCGAGGAAGGCGCTGTTGAGCGCACCGATGCTCGTCCCGACGAGGATGTCGGGTGCCTGGCCGCGGCGGGCGAGCTGTGGCGCCAGCACCTCGAGCACGCCCGCCTCGTAGGCACCGCGCGCGCCGCCGCCCGCGAGCACCAGGGCAATCGGATCGCGACGGGCGCGTGGTCCGGGAGCGGGCACCGTTGCTACGCCCACCAGCCCGGCAGCAGCTCGCCGTCGCCCTTGCGGCGCGGTCCGAAGGCCAGCACCTCGAGCCCCTCCGGCCCCGCCTCGAAGGCCCGTACCACAGCCGGCGAGACGCGCATCGCGTCGAGCGGTTCGAGCTCCACGATCTGCTCGTCGAGCTTCATGCGCCCGGACCCGCGCAGCACCACATACACCTCCTCGGCCTGCTCGTGGCGGTGCCCGAAGGGCTGGCGGCAGTCGGGCTTCAGCGTGTAGAGGCTGACCCCGGTGTCGGAGGCTTCAAGCGCCTCGTAGGCGAAGCGCGCCTCCTGGACGTCGGCGAACCCGAACTGGGGTGCGGAGTCCTCGACGGTGCGAAGGTTCTTGATCGTGTACGCGGTGCTCATCTGATCTGCTCCTTCTCGCTCGCGTGGGGTGATCTTGTCAGTGGGTCCCGCCCGGGGTGTACCCGGTCTGGTCGCGCAGGGACCCGGCGTGCTCGAGGAACCGGGCGCACAGCCGCGAACCGAGCGCGTTCGAGTCGCCGATCCGCTCTTTCGAGAGGGCGCGCAGCGCGCGCCAGTCGATGCCGGCGGAAACCGCGTCGGGGTCGCTGCGGTAGTCCTCGATCCAGTCATCGATCGCCTCGCCCGTGACCTCGGCGTGGAACTGGATGCCCCACCACGGCGCCGCGGCGACCCTGAACGCCTCCACGCAGGCCGAGCTGCGCGCCAGCACCTGCGCCCCGGGCGGTGGCGTGACCTCGTAGCTGTGCCACTGAAAGGCCTCGAAGCGGGCCGGCAGCGCTGCGAGCAGCGGATCGCTGCCGGCGGCGGCTTGGTGCTGCACCCCTCGCCAGCCGATCTGCGGCGTGCCCATCCGCGTCACGCTCCCACCCGCGGCCTCCCCCAGCAGCTGCGCGCCGAGGCACACCCCCAGCGCCGGCGTGCCCGCCGCCAGCAGCTTTCTGAGATGTGCCTTCTCGCCCGCCAGCCACGGGAGCTCGGACTCCTGCTCGCAGTTCATCGCCCCGCCGAAGACGAGCACGGCATCGGGCTCGGTCGCCGGCGGCGGCGCCCCCAGCGGCGGGACCCACTCGAGCACCTCCTCGCCGCGCTCCTGCAGCAGCGCTCCGAAGACGCCGCTGCCGGCAGTGTGTTCGTGGACGATCGACAACACGCGCACGGGCCGCAGTTTGTAGCTTGCGCGGGCAGTGAACGTTCTCGCGATCGACCAGGGAACGTCATCGACGAAGGCGCTCCTCCTCGCCGACGGGGGCGAGGTGCTCGGCGAGTCGAGCGTCGCGGTGCACCCGCGCAGCGCCCCGGGGGGAGCCGTCGAGCAGGACCCCGAGGAGCTGCTCGCGTCGGTGCTCGCGGCCGGACGCAACGCGCTCCGGCGGGCGGGGGCGGACGCGCACGCGGTGGGCCTCGCCAACCAGGGAGAGACGGTTCTGCGCTGGGATCCGGCCAGCGGGCGGGCGCTCGGCCCGGCACTCAGCTGGCAGGACCGCCGCGCCGTGGTTATGACCCGCGAGCTGGCCGACCGGGCCGAGCGTCTGACGGAGCTCACCGGGCTCCCGCTGGACCCCTACTTCGCCGCTCCCAAGATGAGCTGGCTGAAGCACAGCGAAGGGGACGAGGGAGTGACCACGACCGTGGACGCGTGGCTCAACCAGCGCCTGGCAGGGGCGTTTGTGACCGACGCCGCCACGGCCTCGCGCACGCTGCTGCTCGACCTGCGCACCACGTCCTGGTCGCCGGAGGCCTGCGCCGTATTCGGCCTGCAGGCGGAGCTCCAGCCTCGGATCGTCGACTGCGCGGAGCCGGTGGGCGAGACCTCGGCCTTCGGGCGCCCGCTCCCGCTCAGCGGTCTGGCCGTGGATCAGCAGGCGGCGCTGCTGGCGCAGTCGTGTTTCGCCGCCGGAGAGGCGAAGTGCACATACGGCACGGGCGCCTTCATCCTCGCCAACGCCGGTCAGCAACCGCCTCGCTCGGCCTCGGGGCTCGCCGCCTGCGTCGCCTGGCGGCTGCGGGGAGCGAGCACCTATTGCCTGGACGGCCAGGTGCACAGCGCCGGGTCGGCGGTCGACTGGCTGATACGCCTCGGCCTGCTCGGCGACGCCGCCGAGCTCGACCGGGCCGAGGGCGACGATCGGGACGTCGTGTTCGTTCCCGGGCTGGCGGGCCTCGGCGCCCCCTTCTGGGCGCCCACGGCGCGGGGCGCGTGGCTGGGGCTCTCGCTCGCCAGCGGCCGCGGCGACCTCGTGCGCGCGCTGGTCTGGGGCATCGCGGCGCAGGTGGCCTGCCTGGCCGACGCGATCGCCCGCGACACCGGCCAGCCGCTGCGACGGCTGCGGGTCGACGGCGGGCTGACGCGCTCGGCGAGGCTGATGCAGGCACAGGCGGACCTGTTGCAGTCGCCCGTCGAGTGCTACCCCTCGCCCGACGCCACCGCCCATGGCGTGGGCGCGCTCGCGCGCCTGGGCGCCGGCGGCGCGAGCACGCCCGCGGAGGCCGTCGGAGCCTGGTCACCGGCGGCCGTGTACGAGCCGCGCATGGGAGCGCAGGAGGCCCGCGAGCGCCTCGAGCGCTGGCGGGCCGCGGCTGACGCGGTGGCGCAGCTGGATGGCTGAGCAGGTGAGCGGGGCGTCGGCGTCCTACGACGTCGTGATCGTGGGCGCCGGCGTGGTCGGGAGCGCGATCGCCCGCGAGCTCTGCCAGTACGACCTGCGGCTGGCGCTGCTGGAGGCCGGCAATGACGTGGGAGCCGTCACCAGCAAGGCGAACACGGCCCTCCTGCACACGGGCTTCGACTCCAAGCCGGGAACGCTCGAGGCGCGCCTCGTGCGTCGTGGTCACGAACTGCTGAGCTCATACGCCCCCCGCGCCGGCATCCCGCTCGAGCGCGTCGGCGCGCTGCTGGTGGCCTGGAACGAGCAGGAGCAGGCACGCTTCCCCGCCATCGTGCAGTGCGCACGCACCAACGGCTACGCGGCGATCCGCGAGGTCGCTCGCGAGGAGCTCTACCGCCGGGTCCCCCACCTCGGGCCGGGCGCGCGGGCGGCGCTGGAGGTCCCCGACGAGGGCATCGTGTGCACCTTCACAACCCCGCTGGCATTCGCCACGGAGGCGCTGCTGGGGGGCTGCGAGCTGCGGCTGGGCTGCCGCGTCGGCGCCGTCGAGCGACGCCCCGGCGGCGGCTTCGAGCTGGCCACCTCCAGAGGACCGCTGCGAACCCGCTACCTGATCAACGCCGCCGGCCTGTTCAGCGACGAGCTCGACCGCATGCTCGGCCACGACGGCTTCACCGTCACGCCGCGCCGCGGCGAGCTGATCGTGTTCGACAAGCTCGCCGGGCCGCTGCTCGAGCAGATCCTGCTAGCCGTCCCCGGCGAGACCACGAAGGGCGTGCTCCTGGCACCGACCGTGTACGGCAACCTGCTGCTGGGGCCGACCGCCGAGGCGGTGCGCGACCGGCGCGACACCGCCACCACCGGCGCCGGGCTCGCCCGTCTGCGCGCCGAGGGCCGGCGCCTGATGCCGGCCCTCGAGCACCACGAGGTCACGGCCGTGTACGCCGGCCTGCGAGCGGCGACCGAGCACGCCGACTACCAGATCGCGATCCACGCCCCGGAGGGTTACGCGTGCGTGGGCGGGATCCGCTCCACCGGCCTGTCGGCGTCGATGGCGATCGCCGAGCACGTCCGCGAGCAGCTCGCCGGGGCGGGCCTGGCGCTCGAGCCGAGCGCCGCGCAGCCCGAGGTCCGCATGCCGAACATCGGTGAGCGCTTCCCCCGCCCCTACCGCCAGCCCCAGCTGATCGAGCAGGATCCCGACTTCGGACGCGTCGTCTGCTTCTGCGAGCGAGTCACCCGGGGGGAGCTGGCGCGAGCCCTGTCCGCGCCGGTCCCGGCGGTTGACGTCGAGGGGCTGCGCCGCCGCACCCGCGCCTCGATGGGTCGCTGTCAGGGCTTCTTCTGCGCCGCCGAGCTCGAGGCGCTGGCCGAGAGGGCAAGGCGGTGAGCGAGCGCCGGCAGGCGGTCGTCGTCGGAGCCGGCCCGGCGGGACTCGCGTGCGCGATCGAGCTGCGCCGCCTCGGCGTCGGCGACGTGCTCGTGCTCGAGCGCGAGACGCAGGCCGGGGGGATCCCCCGCCACTGCGCCCACCAGGGGTTCGGCGTCCGCGATCTGCGTCGCCCGATGTCCGGTCCCCGCTACGCCGAGCGCTACCTGCGTCTCGCGCAGAACGCGGGCTGCGAGCTCGAGACGGAGGCGATCGTGACGGGCTTCGGTGAGGACGGAGAGCTGCAGCTGACGAGCCCCGCGGGACGCCGCTCGCTGAAGTCCGGGGCGGTGGTGCTGGCGACGGGCTGCCGCGAGCGCCCGCGCTCGGCCCGTCTGATCGCGGGCACGCGCGCGCCGGGAGTCATGAACACCGGCACGCTCCAGCAGTTCGTGCACCTGCGCGGCCGGCGCCTGTCCGGGAGGGCACTGATCGTGGGCGCCGAGCACGTCAGCTTCTCGGCCCTGTTGACGTTGCGCCACGCCGGCGCGGAGGTCGCCGCGATGGTCACGGAGCTGCCACGCCAGCAGTCGCTGCCGCTGGCGGCGCTCGCGGCCAGGGCGCGCTTCGGGACCCCGCTGTGGACCCGCACCGCCCTGCGCTCGATCCACGGCGAGGCAGCGGTCGAACGGGTCGAGCTCGAGCGCCTCGACACGGGGGCGGTGCGCTCGCTGGAGTGCGAGCTCGTGGTGCTGAGCGCCGACTGGATCCCCGACCACGAGCTCGCCGTGCTCGGCGGGCTGCAGCTCGACCCCGACACCCGTGGCCCGCGCGTGGACACGAGCCTGCGCTGTACACGTGCGGGGGTGTTCGCGGCCGGCAACCTGCTGGCGGGCGCCGAGCCGGCGGACGTGGCCGCGCTCAGCGGGCGCCACGCGGCCCGCGCCGCCGCCGAATGGCTCCGGGACCCGCGCGGCTGGCCGGCCCGCACAGCCCCGCTCGTGACCCGGGCGCCACTCGGCTGGGTCACTCCGAACCTGCTCGCCGGGACCGCCGAGGCTCCTCCGCGGGGCCGCTTTGCGCTTCGCTCGAGCGCCTTCCTGCGGCGTGCCACGGTCGAGGTC
This sequence comes from uncultured Solirubrobacteraceae bacterium, assembly GCA_963846255.1. Classification (GTDB taxonomy): domain Bacteria; phylum Actinomycetota; class Thermoleophilia; order Solirubrobacterales; family Solirubrobacteraceae; genus Palsa-744. The sequence goes on along the minus strand of CAWJVE010000002.1, from coordinate 304,325 downwards.
ACGCAGGGCGGACGGCTGCTGTGGCGGGAGCGCGTACGCGGTCTGCAGCCGGGCCGGTCGGCCAGTCTCGGCGCGGGCTGGGTGGCGGCGGTCGACCCCGCCGGCGAGTCCGTCGAGATAGGGGTCCTCGGCGCCTAGGCGCGCGCGCGCTCGCCCTTGGGGTCGAACAGCGGCTCGCGCACGACCTCGCCCGGGACCCACCGGCCGAAGATGTCGATCTCCACCTCGGTCCCCACGCCAAGCTCGCCCGGGAGGTACGCGTAGGCGATCGAGCGCTCGACCGTGTAGCCGTAACCGCCGCTGGTGACGCGCCCCACGACCTCCCCTCTGACGCGCACGGGCTCGTTGCCGAGCGCGACCGAGCGGGGGTCGGCGAGCACCACGCAGCGCAGCCGCGGCAGCGGCTCCCCGTCCGCGGCGGCCAGCGCGGGAGCGCCCAGGAACGCGTCGCCGTCCTTGACGCAGAAGCCGAGCCCGGCCTGCCGCGGCGTCTCGTCGGCGGTGATGTCGGCGGCCCACACGCGGTAGCCCTTCTCCAATCGCAGCGAGTCGATCGCGCGGTAGCCGCCGGCGAGCATCCCGTGCTCGCGCCCTCCCTCCCAGAGCGTGCGCCACAGCGCCGCGCCGTACTCCGAGGGGCAGTAGAGCTCCCAGCCGAGCTCGCCCACGAACGTCACGCGCAGAGCCCGCACGGGGACGTCGCCGACCGCCAGGTCGCGCATGCGCATGTAGCCGAAGTCCAGCGGGTCGTCGGTCAGCGGGGCGAGAATCTCGCGGGCCCGCGGTCCCCACAGCGCGAAGCAGGAAGAGCGAGCGGTCACGTCGATGCAGCGCACGCTGCCGTCGGCGGGCGCGTGGCTGGCGATCCAGGCGAGGTCGTGGTCGCCGAAGGCGGTTCCGGTGACGATCGAGAAGCTCTCCTCGGCGCTGCGGCTGACGGTGAAATCGCACTCGATGCCACCCCGGCGATTGAGCATCTGGGTGTAGGTGATCGTCCCCACCTCGCGAGCCACACGGTTGTCGCAGAGGCGTTCCAGCAGAGCCGCCGCGCCCGGCCCGGAGATCTCGAGCTTGGCGAACGAGGACTCGTCGAACAGGGCCGCGCACTCGCGGGCGGCGCGGTGCTCGGCTCCGATCGCCGCCGACCAGTGCATCCCGGCCCAGCCTCGCGGACGTAGCGCCTCATCCCCGAGATGGGCGTTCGACGCGTACCAGTTGACCCGCTCCCAGCCGGACTTCTCGCCGAAGGCGGCGCCGTGCTCGCGGTGCCACGGGTAGGCGCTCGAGACGCGCAGCGGGCGCCCGGACTCGCGCTCGTGGCCGGGGTAGCGGATGTCGTAGTAGGTCTCGTAGACCTCTTTGGTGCGCTTGAGCGTGTAGCTGGGCGAGCGGTAGCGCGCCCCGAAGCGCCGCACGTCCATCTCCCATACGTCCATCGGCGCCTCTCCGTCGAGGATCCAGTGGGCCATCATGCGCCCGATCCCGCCGGCGCCGGCGAGCCCGTGGGCGCAGAAGCCGGCGGCCACGAAGAAGCCGCGCACGTCGGTCTCCCCGAGACAGAACTCGTTGTCGGGGGTGAACGCCTCGGGGCCGTTGATCAGCCGCGTGATGCCGACCTCCTCCATCACCGGGACCCGGCGGCGGCTGTTGGTGGCGATCTCCTCGAAGCGGGGCCAGTCCTCTTCCAGCAGACGGCCGTTGAAGTTCTGGGGGATCGCGTCGAGCAGGTGGGTGTCGAGCGCCCAGGGTGCGGAGGCGCGCTCGTAGCCGCCCATCACCAGGCCCCCACCCTCCTCGCGGAAGTAGATCAGCAGGTCGGGGTCGCGCAGCGTCGCCAGGTGCTCCCCGGGCGTGCGCTCGCGGAAGGGCTGGGTGACGAGGTACTCGTGGGCGAACGGCACCACCGGCACCCGCACGCCGGCCAGCCGTCCGACCTCGGCGGCGAACATGCCACCCGCGTTGACCACCACCTCGGCCTCGATGTCGCCCCACTCGGTGCGCACACCGCGCACGCGCCCCTCGCACACGTCGATCCCCTGAACGCGCGTGTGGGTGAAGATCTGACAGCCGCCCTCGCGGGCGCCCTCCGCCAGCGCGCCGGTCAGCAGCGACGGGTCGAGGTAGCCGTCGCTCGGCAGGTAGGAGGCACAGCGCACCCCGTCGGTGCTCATCAGCGGGAACAGCTCGCGGGCCTCTTCGGCCGAGATCAGCTCGAGCGGCAGGCCGAACGTCCGCGCCCAGGCGACCTGCCGCAACACCTCCTCCTCGCGCTCGGGGGTGCACGCGAGGCGCACGCCCCCGCACTGCACCCACCCGCAGTCGAGCGTCCGGTAGAGCTCGACCGAGTCCATCATGATGCGCGTCAGCGACACGCTCGAGCGCAGCTGCCCGACCAGCCCGGCCGAGTGGAAGGTGGAACCGCTGGTGAGCTCGCTGCGCTCGAGCAGCACCACCTCGCGCTCGCCCAGTTGCGCCAGGTGGTAGGCGATCGACGCGCCCCCGACGCCGCCGCCGATGATCACGACCCGCGCCCGCTGCGGCAGCTGTCTCGGGCGCACGGACCGTGCGGGTTCCGCCGCGGGCCCCGACGCGGGCAGCTCGCCGGGAGCCTCCCCGGCGTCAGGGGCCGGCGGCAGCAAGCCACTCCTCGAAGTCCGGCCCGGCGACCGCCGCGCGCAGGCGCTCGAAGTGCTCGCCCGCGTAGCCGTCGAAGTCGAACTCGAGCTCGGAGAGGACCCCCTGCACGACGCCCCACGCCGCCTCGCGGGCGTCGGAGAGAACACGCATCAGCTTCAGCTCCGCGCGCTGGGCGTCGCCCGCCTCGGCACCGTGGTAGGCGGCCAGCAGGCGCCGCTCGTCGGCTTCGTCGAAGTCGTTGTTGACGGCCAGGTTGCCGAGGTCGAAGCGCGGGTCGCCCATGCCCGCGTACTCCCAGTCGACGATCATCAGGCGATCCTCATCGGCGGCGCGGATGATATTCGCGGCCAGCAGGTCGTCATGGCAGGGGCGGCTCTCGACGCTGCCGACGGCGGCCGCGATGCGGGCGGCGACGGAGCTCGCGAAGGCGTACTCGCCCGGCAGCTCCCCGCCCCGCGCGCCGACGGTGGCGGCGTACCGCTCGAGCAGCGCCCCGACCGCGAAATCGACCGGCAGCCGCACGCCACAGCCGTGGAAGGCTCGCAACGCGGCGGCCAGCTCCGCGGCCCGCTCGGCCGGCTCGCGGCCCGTCACGGGGCCGCCCTCGATGAAGGCTGTGACCAGACATCCGTCCTCGCTGTCGAGGACCGCCGGGCCGATGCCCAACCGTGCCGCCGCTTCGCTGGCCAGTCGCTCGGCGGTGCGGTCGATGCCCAGCAGCGAGCTGCGCTCGCCGGGCAGCCGCACGACGTACTCGCCGCCGCCGAGGCGAACACGGAAGTTGCGGTTCGTGATCCCGCCCGACAGCGGCGACGGCTCGCCTTCCAGCGGACCGACGCGGGCCTGCAGGCGTTCGAGGACACCCTCCAAATCGCGCATCGGCCGAACCTACCGTTGCGCAGGTATGTGGGCAACGGTACCGTCGGTTCCCATGAGCGACCAAGCGACGGCACCTCTGACCCTCGAGCAGCTGCGCGCCCAGGTGGAGCGGGGCGAGGTGGATACGGTGCTGCTGGCGATCACCGACATGCAGGGACGCCTGCAGGGCAAGCGCTTGACGGCGACTCATTTCCTGGCCGAGGTCGTGCCCCACGGAGCCGAGGGCTGCAACTACCTGCTCGCGGTCGACGTCGACATGGCGACCGTGGACGGCTACGCGATGTCCTCCTGGGAGCGGGGCTACGGCGACATGCTGCTGGTCCCGGACCTGGCCACCCTGCGGACGGTGCCCTGGCAGGAGGCGACCGCGATCTGTCTGGCCGACGTCGCCTGGCTGGACGGCAAGGACGTGGTGGCCTCGCCGCGGCAGATTTTGCGCCGCCAGCTCGTGCGGCTGGCCGAGCGTGGCTGGAGCGCCAACGCGGGGACCGAGCTCGAGTTCATGGTCTTCCTCGACACCTACGAGCAGGCCTGGCAGAAGGGCTACCGCGAGTTGCGCCCCGCGAACCTCTACAACGTCGACTACTCGCTGCTGGGCACCGCCCGCGTGGAGCCCCTGATCCGGCGGATCCGCAACAGCATGGCCGCCGCCGGGATGGTCGTCGAGGACTCCAAGGGGGAGTGCAACTTCGGCCAGCACGAGATCAACTTCCGCTACGCCGACGCGCTGCGGACGGCCGACGAGCACGTGATCTTCAAGAACGGCGCCAAGGAGATCGCCGCCGACGAGGGGGTGGCGATCACCTTCATGGCGAAGTACGACGAACGCGAGGGCAACTCGTGTCACATCCACTTCTCGCTGGCGGACGAGCAGGGTCCGCTGTTCGAGCGCGACCGCGCGCTGTTCGAGTCCTTCCTGGCCGGGCAGCTCACGTGCCTGCGCGAGATGACGCTGCTGCTGGCACCGAACGTCAACTCCTACAAGCGCTACGCCGCCGGCAGCTTCGCGCCGACGACCGTCGCCTGGGGCCACGACAACCGCACGTGCTCGCTGCGGGTGGTCGGTCACGGGCCTGCGCTGAGGTTCGAGAACCGCACCGGCGGCGCCGACCTGAACCCCTACCTGGCGCTCAGCGCGATCATCGCCTCGGGCCTGCACGGTGTCGAGGCGGGGCTGCAGCTGGAGCCGGCGCTCGAGGGCAACGCCTACGTGGACGGCGCCCGCCCGCGCGTCCCGGACACCCTGCACGCCGCCCGCGAGCTGTTCGCCGGCAGCGCCATCGCGCGGGAGGCCTTCGGAGGAGAGGTCGTCGACCACTACCTCAACGCCGCCGACGTCGAGCTGGCCGCGTTCGGCTCGGCCGTCACCGACTGGGAGCGCTTCCGGGGGTTCGAGCGTCTATGAGATCCGAGAGCGGCGGGAACCATGGCGGGGGCCGCTGAGCGCCGCGGAAGCTCCGGAACGCTCGCCCCGCCCGAGGCGCTGTTCGCGCCCGTGCGCTCCCAGACCGCCTTCGAGGAGACCGTGGACCGCCTCGGCACGGCCATCAAGCTCGGGTTGCTGCCGCCGGGCTCACGGCTGCCGGCCGAGCGCGAGCTGTGCGCACGCCTCGGCATCGCCCGCTCGACCCTGCGCCAGGCCCTCACCGCGCTGACCCAGAGCGGCCACGTGTTCGCCACCCGCGGCCGCGGCGGCGGCACCTTCGTCTCCGACCCGCAGCCCCCTGCGGTGCCGCCGTCGAAGCTGATGCTCGAGGAATGGCGTGAGACCTGCGACCAGCGCCTGGCGGTCGAGCTCGGCGTGGCCGTGCTCGCCTGCGAGCGGGCCCAGCCGGCGGCGATCGACGCGCTCGACGCGGTCGTCGGGGCGCTCGAGGGGCAGCTCGAGGACTTCGCCGCCTACCGCCAGTCGGACATCCGCCTGCACGTCGGGCTCGCCGAGGCGGCCGGCTCGACCAGGCTGGTGGCGGCGATGACCGAGGCGCAGGGCGCGATGACCGACCTGATCGCCTACATCGCCCACCCGCCCGAGGTGCTGGCCTCATCCAACGCCCAGCACCGGCGCCTGCTGGCGGCCGTGCGCGAGCGCGACGCGACGCGCGCCACGCGCGTCATGACCGACCACCTGCAGGGCACCGAGCACGTGCTCGCGGGCCTGCTGCCGGGCGGCTGAGGCGCCGTCACCGGAGTTTGCGGGGACCTCGGGCGACCCTCTGGGTCGATCGGCCGATTTTCTTGACTTTCCGCCGCCCATGAGCGTATCGTCACGAACGAAGGACGGAGGATCAAACCTTTCCACCGGGAGGCGCGATGAGCACGAGCGAGAAACTGGGCACCGACGAGCAGAAGCTGGCAGACCTTGGCTACAAGCAGGAGCTGAACCGGCGCTGGAGCGGGTTCTCGAACTTCGCGATCTCATTCGCGATCATCTGCATCCTCGCGGGCTGCTTCACCACCTACGGGCAGGCCCTGAAGAACGGCGGCCCGATCGGGATCTCGATCGCGTGGCCGCTGATCTGCATCCTGATCCTGTTCGTCGCCTGGTCGATGTCGGAGCTCGCCTCGGCGATGCCCACCGCCGGCGGGATCTACTACTGGGCGTCGAAATTGGGAGGCGCCGCCTGGGGCTGGTTCACCGGCTGGTTCAACCTGATCGGGCTGGTGGCCGTGTCCGCGTCGGTGATCTTCGTCTCGGCGACGTTCCTGATGTACACGCTCGGGCTCTACGAAGTCCACTTCATCTTCAACTTCACCAAGGCCGCCGCCGGAACGAACCTCCACTACACCGCGCACGTCAACTTCGCCCTGTTCGCGGCCATCCTGGTGCTCGCCCTGGTGGTGAACGTGTTCCGCAGCCAGATCGTGACGGTCCTCTACAGCATTTCGGTGTGGTGGAACATCATCGGCGTGCTCGCGATCGTCGTGCTGCTGATCGCCGTGCCCTCCCACCACGCGAGCTTCTCCTACGTCTTCAGCCACAAGGCCAACGAATCCGGCTTCGCCGGCGGGGCCGTGCACGGCGCGAAATTCTGGTTCTACGTTGTGCCGCTCGGCTTCCTGCTGACGATGTACACGATCACCGGTTACGACGCCTCCGCACACTTGTCAGAGGAGACCCACGGCGCCGAACAGTCCGCGCCACGGGGCATCTGGCTGTCGGTGCTGTACTCGGCGATCTTCGGCTGGATCGTGCTGCTGGCGATCACGTTCGCGATCCAGCACGCCCACGAAGCCGAAATCTACAAAGCCGGCTACCCGGCGGTGGCGATCATCGAGACGGCGCTCACCTCTGCGGCCGCCAAGGCGGTGCTCCTGATCTCGACGATCGGCCAGCTGCTGTGCGGGATGGCGTGCGTGACGAGCGCCTCGCGGATGACGTTCGCCTTCTCGCGCGACGGAGCGGTCCCGGGCCACAACCTGTGGCGGCGGCTGGGGCAGAGCCGCACGCCGACCTGGTCGGTGCTGTTCGTGGTCGTGTTCGCGCTCGTGATCACGGTCCCGGCGTATTTCCCGAACCACCTCGGCGCGCCCGTGGCGTTCCTGGCCGTGACCTCGATCTCCGTGATCGGGCTGTACATCGCCTACACGATCCCCGTGTACCTGCGCTGGCGCCAGGGCAAGAACTTCGTCCCGGGCTCGTGGACGCTCGGTTCGAAGTACAAATGGATCAACCCGATCGCAGTGGTCTGGGTCGCCCTGTGCGTGATCATCTTCTCGCTGCCGTTCTCACCCGAAGGAGTGCCGTGGGAAAAGGGCTTCAGCTGGAACGCGGTCAACTACGCCCCGCTCGTCACGATCGCGGTGATGGCAGGAGTCACGATCTGGTACTACGTCTCGGCGAAGAAGACGTTCACAGGCCCGATCCGCACGATCGACCAGCTCGACGTGGAACAGGCTTTGCCGGCGATCGCCGAGGCACCCTAGAGGCACGGAGAATGGGCGCGCCGGAGCTCCTGACCGACCGCAGAGCGCGGACGGGCTGACCGCTGGGCGCCACGCTTGCAGTGCTCGAGCCCGCCACCGAGGCGGTGCTCGCCGAAGTTGCGCGGGCTGACGTCGACGACGTCGATCGGGCCGTCGCCGCCGCGCGTGCGGCCCTGCCCGCGTGGCGGGCGCTGGACCCCGGCTCGCGGGCGCGGACCCTGCTGGCGATCGCCGAGAACGTGGTGGTCCACGCCGAGGAGCTGGCCGTGCTGGAGGCGCGCAACGCGGGCAAGGCGATCGCCGACGCCCGCGGGGAGATGCAGATGGTGGGAGACACCTTCCGCTACTACGCCGGCGCTCCTGAGCGGCTGCTCGGCGACACGATCCCGGTCGCCGGCGGTATGGCCTTCACCGTGCGTGAGCCGGTCGGCGTCGTCGGGCTGATCACGCCCTGGAACTTCCCACTCGCGATCGCCTCCTGGAAGCTCGGGCCGGCGCTGGCGGCGGGCAATACGGTGGTCCTGAAGCCGGCCGAGCTGACGCCCTTGACGGCGCTGCGCTTGGCCGAGCTCGCCACCGAGGCGGGCCTGCCCGAGGGCGTGCTGAACGTCGTCGTGGGCCCGGGGCGCACCTGCGGGCAGCGGCTCGTCGAGCACCCCGACGTGAACAAGATCGCCTTCACCGGCTCGACCGAGGTGGGCCGCTCGATCGCGCAGGCTGCGGCCGCCACGATCAAGCGCGTGACGCTCGAGCTGGGCGGCAAGTCGGCCAACGTCGTGTTCGCCGACGCCGACCTCGAGGCAGCCGCGGCGGCCGCGCCCGGGGCCGTGTTCGGGAACGCCGGGCAGGACTGCTGCGCGCGCTCGCGGATCCTCGTGCAGGAGCAGGCGATGGAGGCCTTCATGGCCGCGCTCGAGCGCGAGGTCCTGGCGATGCGGGTCGGCGACCCGCTGGCCGAGGACACACAGATGGGCCCCCTGATCTCCGCCGGCCAGCGCGAGACGGTGGCCTCGTTCCTCGACGACGGCGAGCGGGTCGCGTTCCGCGGACGGGCGCCCGAGGGTCCGGGCTTCTGGTTCGCCCCGACGGTGCTCGCCCCGGTCGACCCGGGAGCGCGGGTCGCTCGCGAGGAGGTCTTCGGGCCGATCGCCGCCGTGATCCCGTTCGCAGACGAGGAGCAGGCGGTTGCGCTGGCGAACGACTCGATCTACGGCCTCTCCGGGTCGATCTGGACCCGCGACGGCGCCCGCGCGCTGCGCGTCGCACGGGCGCTCGAGACCGGCGTGCTGTCGATCAACTCCAACAGCTCGGTGCGCGTGACGACGCCGTTCGGGGGCTTCAAGCAGTCCGGTTACGGGCGCGAGCTCGGGCCGCACGCGCTCGACGCATACAGCGAGCTGAAGACGATCTTCTATTCCACGGAGGGCACGGGCTGATGGCGGAGGGCAGGCTGCAGGGACGGGTGTGCGTGGTGACGGGCGCCAGCGGCGGGATCGGGGCCGCCTCCGTCGAGCTGTTCGCCCGCGAGGGTGCTCACGTCGTCGGCGCAGACCTGGCCGAGGGTGCCCCCGGAGAGCTCGCGCTGCAGGTCGACGTGGCCGAGGAGGCACAGGTGCGCGAGATGTACGAGCAGGTACGCGAGCGCTACGGACGCATCGATGTGCTGTTCAACAACGCCGGCATCTCCCCGCCCGAGGACGCCTCCGTGCTGGAAACCTCGCTCGAGGCCTGGGAGCGGGTTCAGAACGTGAACCTTCGCAGCGTGTTCCTGTGCTGCAAGCACGGCATCCCCCACCTGCTCGACAGCGGCGGCGGCTCGGTCATCAACACGGCCTCGTTCGTGGCCGTGATGGGTGCCGCGACCTCGCAGATCTCCTACACCGCCTCCAAGGGGGGAGTGCTGGCGCTCTCACGCGAGCTCGGCGTGGAGTTCGCCCGCCGTGGCGTGCGCGTCAACGCGCTCTGCCCAGGGCCGGTGGACACCCCCCTGCTGCGGGAGCTCTACGCCTCCGATCCCGAGCAGGCCCAGCGCCGGCTGGTGCACGTGCCGGTGGGGCGCTTCGCCCGCGCCGAGGAGATCGCCTACGGGGCGCTGTTCCTCGCCAGCGACGAGTCGAGCTTCGTGACCGCCTCCACCTTCATGGTCGACGGCGGGCTCAGCGGCGCCTACACGACCCCGCTATAGGCGGGCGGCGGCGCTCATTCCACCGTCAGCGTGGCTTTCATGCCTTTCGCCTCGTGGCCCGCAAGTGAGCAGAACAGCGTGTAGGAGCCGGGCTTCAGTTCGACCGTCTGGCGGGTGACCGTTTTCGGCGTCACGGTCGGGAACGAGGCCACCGGCGGGCCGCTCGCGCCCTGGGCGTTGAGGTTGTGTTCGTCCTGGCCGTTGTCGACGAACTCGATGATCACCTTGCCGGCGGGGACGCTGGTGCGGGAGAGCGTGTAGTGGTACTCCACGGCGCTCACCTGCACCTCCGGCAGCGGCGGCGGAAGCGTGGAGCCTTCTTCGGAGGGCGGCCCTTCGACGGGTTCCGAGGAGCCGCTGGGCGACGTCGGCGAGCTCGAGGAGACCGGGCTCCCGGCGGGCGTCGGCGGGGCCGCCGAGTGCGGCTGCGGGTGGACGGCGGCGGCGTGCCTGTGTGCCTTGGGGCAGCGCTTGCGGGTGACGTGCCGGCTCGCGGTGTGTGTCTGCCCGCGCTTCCCCCGCGCACGCCCGGAGACGCACGCAGAGTGGTGCGAGCCGGCCGCCCAGGCGCGGTTGAGGGTACGGCCCGGATTCCAGGCGCTGAGAGCGACGGCGGCCAGCACAGCACACAGGCCGCAGCCGGCCATGCTCGCCGGTGCGCTGGGCTGCGGGCCGCTCATTCGATCAGCTGCGGGACCGTGCCGTAGGTGCTCGGCCCGGGCAGACCCGTGCCGGCACCGGGGATCACGAGGCCGGCTTCGACCCCCATCCACTGCGCCAGCAGGGCCGAGTACACCGCCCGGAAGTCGGAGGTGTTGAGGAGGTTTTCGTTTTCGTCGAGTTTCGTGAGGCCAGGGAATTCACCCACCATTTTCCCGCGCACGCGACTGCCGATCAGGAAGCTCACGCCGGCCGCTCCGTGGTCGGTGCCGGAGCCGTTTTCCTGCGGGCGGCGACCGAACTCGCTCCACAGCTGGATCACGACCCGGTCGTCGAGGCCCCGAGCTTCGAGGTCGCGCTGGAAGGCGACCACCGATTCGACCGTCTGACCCAGGTTGGTGGCCAGCGTCGTGACCTCGTCGGAGTGGGTGTCGTAGCCGCCCACGGCGTTCAGCGAGACGCATTTGATCGGCAGCGATTCGTCAGCCAGCATGTCCGCCAGGACCGCCAGGCGGACCGGGAACTCGTCGCCGCTGGTGGGATACGTGACCGGCGAGGTGAAGGGCGGTTTGCCTTCCACGTCGGCGAACGGGGCCACCTGCTGACGGATCAGGTTGGTGTCCAGCGAGGCCGTACGCGCCTGGGCCATCGCGCTCGAGCCCGCACTGAGCGAGCCCAGCCTGCCGAAGGTTTCAAGGGTCTGCCCGGTGAGCGGTTCGTCCAGGCCGTAGGCCCAGAAGCCGTAGTCCGAGGGGGTCGAGACGGCCGCCACGGGCACCGTCGCGGTGGCCAGTGCCGGCGCCAGCGAGTAGTCGAGCGAGAGACCCTGCAGGGGGTTGTCGGGGTTACCGGCGACGTCGAGGTAACGGCCCATCCAGCCGGTGCGCCCCTGGGTGTTCAGTTCGCCGACCTCCCAGTAGTGGCGGCTGGTGAAATGGCTCTCGTCCGGGGGGTCGTAGCCGATCGCCGGGAACACCGCCACCTTGCCTTCACCGTGCAGTTGCGCCAGCCCGCCGGCCTGCGGATGCCACATCAGCGTTTCGTCCTCGCTGAAGGCGACGCCTTCGCCTTCCTGACGCCCGAGCTGCGGGCGCAGCTGGTGGTAGGCGGCTTCCTTGACGGGTGCGAGCACAGACAGCGCATCCCAGCCGCCTTCCATGAAGATCGAGACGATCACCGGTTGTTTCGCCGGCGCCGCGGCCGCGGCCTGGGCGATCCCGGCTTCGAGGTGCCGGGGCGAGAGCGCGCCGGCCCCGTAGACGGCCAGCACGCCGCCGGCGGAGCGCAGCAGGAACGAACGCCGGCTCATACCGGTCCCGGCGGGCAGCGGCATCCCCTGCTCGATCCTGGGCAGCCCGCGCCCGGCCTGGGCGACACCGTGGCGCATCAGCTGCGAGCGGGTGAACTCTTTACAGGAACAGCTCCGTTGCATGTCGTCAACTCACCTGCATGTCGGGGGAGGTCGCAATCAACATCCGCAGCGCGTTCTGACGGAGCGCCCGGTAGGGGCTCTGCTCCCAGGAAGCGGTCACACCTTCCAGGCAGCTCTGGGCGAATTCCGCGATGCACTGCAGCGATTCTTCGGAGAGCCCCGGCTGGGCCCAGTAGTTCATCGCGCTCGCCAGCGCGGCCCCCGGAGTCTCGGTTTCGCTGTACCGCGGTTCACCTTTCCCCGGCCACGGGTTGGGGTAGTTGTTGGACGTCACGTAGGTGGCCATTTCCCAGCGCGCCTTGGCCGTGGAGGTGTCCAGCCAGCGGGTGAAGTCCCAGCCGGACACATTCGGTGGATAGAACAGCTGCTGGCCGGCGGCGGAGGACAGCCACGCCCACGCGGTCGAGTCGATGTAGCGCCCGGCCGCGCGCAGCAGGCCCGCGTTGTATACGACCGGCGGGGTCACCAGTTCCGGGCCGTCGAGGAATTCGGGGCTCTGGAGGATCGCCTCCACGACCGAGCGGATCGAGTAGCCCGAGGACACGTAAAGCCCCTGCAGCGACGCGAGCGTGGCTTCGGGCGGCGGCACCGGCACGAAGTAGCTCCACAGCTTGCTGACGAAGAACGATGGGTGCAGCGGATGTGACACGCACAGCGAGACCGCGTCGGCGTAGTTGAAGTTGCCGCTCTGGCCGAACACCGTCTTGACGCCCTGATCGTGGCGTTTGCTTTCGAACTGGAAGTTCTGCAGCCCGCTGCTTTCGGTCCATTCGGCCGTCCATCCCGTCAGCGAGCGGGCCATCTCCTTGACGTCGTCCTCGGTGTAGGCGCCACGGTCGGCGCCGAGCGAGAACAGCTCCATCATCTCGCGCCCGTAGTTCTCGTTCGGTTCCCAGCGGCTGTTGTAGATGCCGTCCAGGAAGATCAGCATCGCGGGGTTGGTGGTCACCGCCAGGAACAGGTCGTGGAAGTTGCCCAGCGCCTGTTCGCGAAACAGGTTGTTCTGGTCGAGCATGAGCTGCTGGTCGTTGACCTTTTCGTTCGAGTTGGCGAACCAGTCGTGCCAGATGTAGGTCATGCGCTCCACCAGCGGCTGATCGGAGCGGATCATGCGGTCGAGCCACCAGCAGTGGTCCTCCCCCCACGCGTCCGCCGGCTGCAGCGCTTCGCCTTCTTCGTTGTGCGGTTCGGGGCCGTGCAGCACGGCCGCGCCCGAGGGTCGCGTGAGGCTGAACACGACCTGCTGGACCGGCTGGCCGGCGAGCGCCTCGGCCTGACCCGGTGCGGGGCCGAAGCCGGCCCGCCACAGCAGCCGGCGCGCCTGCGGGAGCGTCAACCGGGCTTCGACGGCGGGGGGCGGAGCTTCTGAGGGCGCCGGCGGGTTGACGGGCACCATCGGCGGCGCGGGCGCGCCGGGGAGCCCGGACACGGGCGCATGGTGCTTGTGCTTGCGACGGTGCCGGTGGAGCTTGTGCTTCTTGAGCTTGTGCTTCTTGGCCTTGTGGGTGCGTACCTCCGGCTTGGAGCCGTGGTGGGCCGGTTTGCCGGCGTGATGCCCATCGCTGTGGCCGTGCGCGCCATGGGATGCCTTCGACTCCCCCAGCACGGACGGGCGGGTCCGCGTCATGCTGTTGCCTCGGCCGCCGCGGCGCTGGGGATGAGCGTGCATGCCGAGGCCTAAACGGCCGTGCTAAACGGCCGTGCGAGGATGGGTGCCGCGATGCGCACTCCGAGGTCGCCCCAGATGGCGCTGCTTCAGAGGTTGGCGACGCTGCACGCCGCCTCCGAGCGCGCCGGGATCCCGCTGGACGAGCTGCAGGGCCGGGCCGATGAGCGCCGGCGAACGCTGCGCTCCGAGCGCGGGAGCACGCGTCGCGAGCTGCTGGGCGCAGCCGGCGCGATCGCCGCCGCGGCGAGCTTGCCGGCCTCGGCGGCAGCGTCCGGGTCCGGCCCCGCGCGCCGGCGTGGCCCGGCGCCGCGGATCGCGGTCGTCGGCGCCGGCCTGGCGGGCCTGCGCTGTGCCCACCTGCTGTGGAACGGCGACGCCGGGCAGGCCGTCTCCACGGGGGGGATCGCCTCGACCGTGTACGAGGCCAACGCCGAACGCGCCGGCGGTCGCTGCTGGACCCTGCGCGGATACTTCGCCGACGGGCTGGAGACCGAGCACGGGGGCTCGTTCCTGAACTCCAACCAGCGGGCCGTGCGGGAACTCGCCACGCTCCTTGGTCTCAGCCAGGAGGTGGTCAACGGCGGCGACCTGCCCGCCGGCGAGGAGGTCTTCTACATCGGGGGCGCCCCCTACAAGCTCCAGGAAGCCAACGCCGACTGGGCCAACGTCGGCTTCGAAACCTTCAGGGCCGCGGCGCGTGAACGCCAGAGCGAAGAAGGTGAAAGCCGGCTCGACAACATGTCGGTGCCCGAGTGGCTGGAAAGCACCGAGATCGGCGCCGGCAGCCGCTTCGGCAGGCTGATGCTCGCCAACACGGTGACCGAGAACGGCGGCGACCCCTCCGACCAGTCGGCGCTCGACCTGATCGAACTGCTCGACCACAACCATCTCGGCTCGGTCGTGCCGCTGCCGGGTGACGACGAGCGCTATCACGTCGTCGGCGGCAACGACCAGCTGGTGTCGCGGATGCTCGAACAGCTACCCGCCGAAACGCTTCAGGCCGGCCACGTGCTCGTCGCGCTGCGCCAGAACAGCGATCACTCGATCACGCTCACCTTTGAGGTCTCGGGGGCGATGGTCGACGTGAGCGCCGACTTCGTGGTGCTGGCCCTGCCCTTCAGCACGCTGCGCGACGTCGACCTCGTCAACTCGGGCCTCTCGCCCCAGAAGCTGGAAGTGATCCAGACGATGGGGATGGGCACCAACGCGAAGGTCCACCTCGAACTGTCACACAAGACCTGGCCGGCGCTCGGCTTCAGCGGTGCGACATATGGCGAATGGCAGCGCCTGGCCTGCGGCTGGGACGACTGCGTGCAGCTTGGCGCCGATGCTTCACCGGCCCTGTTCGTCGCCTTCCCGGGCGGCGACGCGGGCGCCTCGGGCCTGACCGGAGCCGCGCACGGTCCGGCCCCGGCCGCCGACGCCGAATGGGCCCTCGGGGAGCTCGAGCACGTGTTCTCGGGCACGACCGCGGCCTTCACCGGCCGCGCCTACGAGGACCACTGGGCCCAGGACCCGTGGGTCAAGGGCGCCTACTCCTACTACCGCGTCGGGCAGGCCTCGACGTACGGGCGCCTGGCCCGCGCCGAGGACGGCCGCTACCTGTTCGCCGGCGAGCACACCTCGATCGCCAACATCGGCTTTCTCGACGGCGCCGTGGCCACCGGCGAACGCGCCGCTCGGCGCCTGCGGAAACACGCCTGAGCGCTGCTACGGCGGAAGTTTTCCCCCGCTCCGGGGTCTAGCCGTAGGTAGGTCCTGTCTTCGACTGGAAGGAGGAGAGCCGTGAGGCGCTTCCGTCGCTGTGCCCTACCCGATGTTCCCCTGTCCGAGGTCCCGATCGCCTGGCGCGGACGCGCGCGAACCCGCGCGGCGAGCCTGACGGCCGCGGCGTCGGTCGTGGCCGCGCTGGCGCTGGGCGCGCTGTCCCCGGCGGCAGCCTCGGCGTTCCCGTTCCCGTCCTTCATCGGCGGGCTCCACAACGTCACCGAAATCGGCTCGACCGTGCCCGCCAACGGCGACGTCAACCCCTACGGCATCGTCGTCGTGCGCCACAGCGCCGGCGCGCTCGTGCAGGGCGACATCCTGATCTCCAACTTCAACAACGAAGAAAACCTGCAGGGGACCGGCAGCACGATCGTCGAGGTCTCTCCCGGCGGCAGCCAGACCCTGTTCGCACAGCTGAAGGCCTCCGAACTGCACGGGTCCTGTCCCGGCGGGCTGGGCTTGACGACCGCGCTGACGATCCTCCCGGACAACTACGTGGTGGTCGGCAGCCTGCCGTCCGAAAACGGCGAAGCGGCCACCGCCAAGGCCGGTTGCCTGATCGTGCTCGACCCCCACGGCAACCCGGTGAAAACGATCTCCGGCGGCCCCATCAACGGTCCCTGGGACATGACGGCGGCTTCCTTCTTCGGCTTCACCGACCTGTTCGTCACCAACGTCCTCAACGGGACCGTGGAACACGGCGAAGAAGTGACCGACGGCGGCACGGTCGCGCGTGTGACGCTCGAGACCGCGCTGCCGGGGCCGCCGCGGGTCCTCGCCGAGAACGTGATCGCCACCGGCTTCCCCGAGCGGACGAACCCGGCCGCGTTCGTGCTGGCTCCGACCGGGGTCGCCCTGAACGCGTTCGGGACGCTGTTCGTGGCCGACACCTCGGCCAACCGCATCGCGGCGATCCCGTTTGCGGCGATACGTCCGTTCCCCGCCACGCATGGCGGGATCACGGTCACCTCGGGGGGCGGCCTGTCCTCGCCGCTGGGCATGACGCTCGCTCCCAACGGCAACATCCTCACCGCCAACGGGGGCAACGGGGACATCGTGGAAACGACCCCCTTCGGTTTCCAGTTCCCGCCCGTTGACACCGGCGCCGGGGAAGGCGGGCTGTTCGGCCTCACCCTGACACCGGACCAGCACGGGGTGTACTTCGTCAACGACGCGGAAAACACCCTGGAGGAGCTCCACTAGGCGCCTGGCGGAGCACCGTGGCGGCCCGGCACCCCCGCCGGGTCGCCACACCGACTTCAGCCGGTGCGCACCACGCGCGCCCCGCGGGCCGGCACCAGCGTGATGTGCCGGTTGCGCACACCCTCGTCGCGGGCACGATCGGCGCGCAGGGCGACGTGCGCGAGCACCGTGCGCAGGACGATGCGCATCTCGAAGCTGGCGAAGGCGGCGCCGAGGCACCGTCGCCGCCCGCCGCCGAACGGGATCCAGGTGTATGTGGACCCCTCGCCCTCGAGGAAGCGCTCGGGCCTGAAGCTCTCGGGTTCCGTGAACACGGAGGGGTCGTTGTGCATCAGCGAGATCGCGGGCATCAGGGTCACCCCCTTCGTCAGCCGCCAGCGGCCGAGCTGCAGCGGACCCTGGAGTTGGCGCAGGACGGCCGGAATGACGGGCCGCACCCGCAGCGTCTCGCGCACGACGGCGTCCAGGTACTCGTCGTCGCCCTGGCGCGCGCGCTCCATCACCGCCGGGTTGCGCACCATGCGCTCGAACGCCCACGCGAGCCCGGTGGCGGTCGTCTCGTGCCCGGCCAACAGCAGGGTCATGATCTGATCGCGCAACTCCTCGTCGCCGAAGTCGCCCGCCCGCACGAGCTGCGAGAGCACGTCTTCGCGCTCTGACAGCAGCGGGTCGAGTCGGCGGGCGGCGATCTCCTCGCGCAGCAGGTCGTTGGCTTCCTCGACGGACCTGCGAAAGCGCTTCCAGCGCCCGAAGCGGCCGAGCCAGGGCGCCAGCCACACCAGCAGCGTCACGAAGTCGAGCTCGACCGTCTTCGGCAGCACGTCGCGCAGGGCCCGTTGACGGACCGGATCGGTGACTCCGATCACCGCCTCGAGGATCACCTCGAAGGTCAGGTCGCGCATGTGCGGGTGCAGCTTGAACGGTTGCCCGACCGGCCAGCGGGCGCACTCCTGGACGGTGATCCGCTCGACCACCTCCTCGTAGCGCTTGACGGCGTCGCCGTGGAAGGGCGGCAGCAGGCGCTTGCGGGCCTGCAGGTGCTCGTCCTCGTCGAGTACCAGCACCGAGCTCAGCCCGACCACGGGCCCGAGGATCGAGTTGCCCTCGCCGGCGTGCAGCAGCGAGGGGTCGCCGGTGAAGATCTGCTTGATCAGCTCGGAGTCGTTTACGTGGACAGCCCGCCCCCACGGGAGCGCCCGGATCGTGAACACCGGCCCGTAGCGGCGCTGGCAGTGCTCCAGGAAGGGGTTGGTCAGGTTCCACGCGAGCAGCGTCTGCAGCCACCTCGGCAGCCGGGGGCCGGGCGGAAGACCGTCCACGACGGTCATGTCCGGCGCGGCGGGCGGCTGCTCGGAGGCCGGGCCGGAAGCCTGCTCGGCGGCGGGCGGAGGATCGTCGAGGTGGGACGGTCGCTGTCCAACTGCCGACATGGTGCTCTCCTTGGTCTCGGGCCGGGGCCGCGGCGCAGCCGCGCCACGGATCAACGTTACATCATTTGATGTACCCATGTTCGATGTGTCGTAATCCGGGGGTAAGCTGAGGACACCATGGCGTCGGGGGATCACCCGCTCACGATCGAGCAGCTCGCGGCCGACAGCGGGATGACGGTCCGCAACATCAGGGCCCACCGGGCCCGCGGCCTGCTGCCCGCGCCCGAGGTGCGCGACCGCGTCGGCTACTACGGCCCCGAGCACCTCGCGAGGCTGCGACTGATCAGCCAGATGCAGGGTGAGGGCTTCAACCTGCGTGCGATCGAACGGCTGCTGGAGCAGACCCGCGGGCGCCCGGAGCAGCTGCTGAGCCTGCGTGAGGTCCTCTCGACCCCGATCGAGGCCGAGCAGCCGAGGGTCTTCACCGCCGATGAGCTGCTGCAGCGCTTCGGGGATCACGCCGGCCCGCAGGAGCTGGCCCGGGCCGAGAAGATGGGACTGCTGGTCCAGCTCGGAGACGGGCGCATCGAGGCCCCCCTCCCCTCCCTGCTCGACGCCGCCGAGGAGGTGGTGTCGATGGGGGTGCCCCTCAGCCATGCGCTGAAGGTGCTGGCGAAGGTCCAGGAGCAGTGCAGGCTGGTGGCCCGGGAGTTCGTGAACCTGTTCCTCGAGGATCTGTGGGAGCCGTTCGGCGCGGAGGGCTATCCCGACGAGCGCTGGCACGAGGTGACGACCTCGATCGAGCGCCTGCGCCCCCTGTCGGCCAGCGTCCTGGTGGCCGCCTACCAGCTCACGATGGTTGCCGAGGTCGAGCAGGCCTTCGGCCGCGAACTCACCCGGCTGACGAGACGCAAACGCGCGCCGCGCTGAGGCGGCGAGCAGGCGTCCCGCCGGGAGTTGGCGGCGCGGCGGCGCGGGCAGACCGCGGGCGTGCCTGCGGCATCGAGGGCGCCCCTAAACGGAACTTCCGCGGGTGGCGATCCGGATTTCCCGAAAAGTTCGCTATTTGCGAGAAAATTCGGCGCCGGAAGGCCCATCCGGGCCCTGGCGCCGAGTGCTCGGGTGGGTACGGTCTAGATGACGCCTGCCCTTCCCGCGCCAGGGGGCCGCTCTCTGGGAATGCCGGCAACGCCCCGCAGCCACGTGCTCGCCGCCGTCGCAGTCGCGACGCTGATGGTGTGCGGCGCACAGCTGACGGCCTCCGCACACGCGGCCACGACGATCTTCGGCACCACGACGCCGGCGACGGCCGACTCCAAAGACCCAACCCCGGTCGTGCTGGGCGTGAAGTTCAGCTCCGAAGCCCCGGGCGCGGTAACCGGCATCCGCTTCTACAAGGCCACCGCCAACACCGGGACACACGTGGCCGGCCTGTGGAGCTCGAGCGGGACACTGCTGGCCTCCGCCACCGTGACCGGAGAGACGGCGTCGGGCTGGCAGCAGGTCAGCTTCTCGAGCCCCGTCACGATCACCGCCAACACGACCTACGTCGCTTCCTACCTGGCGCCCAAAGGTCACTATTCGGAAAACCTTTCGGGCTTCGCCACGGCAGGTGTGAGCAGCCCCCCGCTGACAGCGCTCGCCAACACCGCGAGCGCGAACGGGGTGTACGTGTACAGCGCCACCAACGCGTTCCCGACACATACGTACAAGGCGACCAACTACTGGGTCGACGTGCTCTTCGAAGCGGCTCACCCCGCTGCGCCCGGGCCGGTGGGCAACGTGACCGCACAGGCCGGGGCCAACTCGGCGACGGTGAGCTGGAGCGCACCCACCAGCGGCGGGGCGCCCAGCGAATACAAGCTCACTCCCTACATCTCCGGCGAAGCGCAGCCGAGTACGGTCCTCACGGGCAGCCCGCCCGCCACCGCCACCACGCTGACGGGACTCAAAGGCGGAACCTCCTACAGCTTCACCGTGCAGCCGCTCAACGCGGCCGGACCTGGGCCGGTCTCCTCCCCGTCGAACGCGGTGACCCCCTTCACCCCGGCGCCTCCGGAAGCCCCCACGGAAGTGTCGGCCACCGCCGGCAACGCGAGCGCCGCCGTCAAGTGGACCACGCCGGGCAACGGCGGGAGCGCGATCCTGAGCTACACGGTCACGCCCTACGTGGAATCCGAAGCCCTGGCCGGCACCACCGTCAAAGGCACGCCCCCGGCCACGGGCGTCACGATCGAAGGACTGAAGAACGGCACCCCCTACACGTTCCGGGTGGCGGCCACGAATCAGTACGGCACGGGACCCGAATCGACTCCCTCGAGCTCCGTCATGCCGAGCGAAACGATTGCCGAACCGGGGATCCTGATGGGAGCCGAACAGAAGGCCCACTGGCAGGGCCGGCTCGCCGAATGCAAAACCGGCGGCGGGCAATGCTCGGATGAAATATCCCAGGGGCAGTTCGTCGCGTGGCCGTTCGTGGCCGAACACACGGGCACGGTCGAAGCGGTCTTTGCCGTCCTCGCCGGATCCCGCGGTGGGAGCAATACCGGCGCGGAAATCGGGATCTACGGAAACCGCCTCTACCAGTTCCCGGAAATCAAATACAACAACGCCTCCGAAAATTCGAAGGGCGGCTGCAGCTGCACCTGGACGCCGGTCGAATTCATGGCCTTTGAAGCGGAAATCCCACCCGAAGACCCCGGACAGCTGCTCGCCACCTCGGGCAAAGTCGCCGAGACCACGATCGGCAACGAAGTGTTCACGGAATTCAAACTGGAACACCCTGTCAGGGTCTTCAAGGGCGTCAAGTACTGGCTTGCCAACACCACCTTCCAGAAAACCGGCGAATCGAGCCACGTGTACCAGAAGTTCGCCCACGAACGGGCCAGCTTCACGGAAGGCCAGCCCTGGGGTGTGTACTCAAACGAACCCTCGAACTGGTGGGAAGTGCCGCGCCCACTGAAGGAACTGCCCTCTCCGGAAGCGACGAAAATCAACTGCGAGCAGTGCAACATCGAAGGCTGGCTGCAGGAGGAACCGACCGGCAAGCACCTGACCAACTCGAACCGCGAAGCGCAGGAAGAAGGCGGGCAGACCTTCAGCTATGCCTACGGCAAGATCGAAGAAGGCGCGCCCAACACCGCGCCGGGGAGCGTCGGAAGCGTCACCGCCGAGGGCGGCGCCAACTCCGCCACGGTACGTTGGAGCGCCCCGACCAGCGGCGGGGAAGCGACCGAATACAGGGTCACGCCGTACACCTCCGGGGAAGCGCAGGCGAGCACGGTGGTGACGGGCAGCCCGCCCGCGACGAGCGCCATCGTGACCGGGCTCAAAGGCGGGACCTCCTACAGCTTCACCGTGCAGGCCATCAATCCCGTCGGGCCGGGCCCCGCGTCCACCCCGTCGAACGAAGTGGTCCCCTTCACGCCCACCGCACCGGAAGCTCCGACGGAAGTCACGGCCGCCGCCGGCAACGCCGGTGCGACCGTGAGGTGGACTGCTCCGGGAAATGGGGGAAGCGCCATCCTGACCTACACGATCACGCCCTATGCCGGCACCGAACCGCTACCGGCCACAATCGTCAAAGGCAGCCCCCCGGCGACGACCGCCGCGGTCGAAGGGCTGAAGAACGGCACCGCCTACACGTTCCGGGTGGCGGCCACGAACCAGTACGGGACGGGAGCCGAATCGACTCCGTCCAACGCCGCCACGCCGGCGGCCCCGGCGGGCGGCGGCAATCCGGTGATCGACGCGAACACGACCGTGAACGGCAAGGGGACGGTGACGACACCGCTGTTCACGACCTCCGAAGCCGGCGAGCGCCTGTTCGCGTTCGTCTCTGCCGACGGGCCCACGGGCGCCGGTCACCAAACCGTCACGGTCACCGGAGCCGGCCTCAGCTGGACGCTCGTCAGGCGCGCCAACTCCCGCGCCGGGGACGCTGAGATCTGGACCGCCACGGCACTCGCGCCGCTCTTCGGCGTCTCGGCCACCGCGACCCCCAGTGCCACCGGCTTTGACCAGTCACTGACCGTGGTCGGGATGGCGTTGTCCCAGGGGGCAGGGGCGTCCGCCGGGTCAGGGGCGGCGAGCGGCGCAGCGACGGTGCCCGTGAAGACGACCGAAGCGGGCTCGCTGGTGTTCGCCGTGGGCCACGATTGGACGAACGCGACCGCGCGCACGCTCGCATCGGGACAGACTCTGCTCCACCAACTTCTCGACACCTCCGCCGGCGACACCACCTGGACCCAGTACACGAGCGCCGTCACGGCCGCTACCGGAGAAACGGTCACGATCAGTGACACGGCACCGACGAAGGACGAATGGAACATGGCCGCGGTCGAGATACGGCCCGCCGGCGGCTGACCCCCTGCCGGCGGCCGGCAGCTGCGCCGCCGCACCACAAGCGGCGCTAAATTGCGGGGATGCCCTTGCGTCGCGCCGGGATCGCGATCATCGGGACCGCGCTCGCATTTGCAATGGCGGCGCCAGCGGGCGCATCCACCACCCACTACTACCTCTCCCTCGGAGACTCCCTGGCCCAGGGGATGCAGCCGAACTCCTCGGGGATCACGGTGAACACCGATCAGGGCTACGCCGACCAGCTGTACGCCCGCGAGCGCCGGCGGATCAAGCACCTGAAGCTGGTGAAGCTCGGCTGCGGCGGTGAGACCACCACCAGCTTTCTCACCGGGAAGGGCAACTCGGCCGACGCCTTCCTGCTCGGGTGCCATCCGGCGGGCGGCTCGCAGATGGTCGCCGCCGAACGCTTCCTGCGCAGACACCGCCGTCGCGGTGAAGTGGCGCTGCTGACGATCGACATCGGCGCCAACGACGTGGACGGCTGCGAGCAGGGAGATGAAATCGCGGTCGCCTGTGTGATGCGAGGCGTGGAACGGCTGGCCCGGAACCTGCCCGTGATCCTGCGCCGGCTACGGCGCGCCGCGTCGCCGGGCACCCCGATGGCGGCGATGACCCTCTACGACCCGTTCCTCGAGCTCTACCTCATCCCCGGGGGACACGTCGAAGCACTCACCAGCGTGCGGTACTCGCGCGTCATCAACCGGGGAGTCGAACGCCTGTACAGGGAAGCCGGCTTCCGCGTCGCGCACGTGGACAGCGCGTTTCACACCTACGACACCTCCCGCACCGCGACCCTGGCCGGCCAGAACGCCCCCGTGCCGGTGGCCGTGGCCGAAGTGTGCAGGCTCACGTGGATGTGCGCGCCCGCTCCCGTGGGGCCGAACATCCACGCCAACCGCACCGGCTACCAGCTGATCGCAGAAGCGTTCCTGAAGGCGTTCGCCTAGTGGGCGGGGCGACCGGCCCCTGCGTGCACGCTCGCGCCCGGGCTCAGCAGCCCGCCGCTGGCCAGCCGCAGCACGCCGGCCCGGCGCATGCGCACGAGCGCGTTGAGCACGCCCGCGGGGTGGCGCGCAGGCGCACGATCGTGCGCCAGCGCCCGTGGACCGTGCGCGCGTACTGCAGCAGGGCCGTTTCCTCTCCGGGCGGCAGCAGCGCCCACACACGAACCTGCCTGCGGTTCACCCGCAGGGGGTCGAAGGGGAACGTGAAGCCGGCCAGGAAGGGCTTCGGGCGGGCCTGTTCGAAGTTCCCGCCGGGACCCGCGCTGTAGAGCCCGGCCGGGCGCTGGTATTCGATTGCTTCCCCGGTCGCCGTGGCGGCCCGCAGGGCGGGATACGGGTCGACCAGGAACTGCCAGTTGACCAGCCCGATACCGGCGACCCACAGCCGGTGCAGAGCGCGGGAGATCCACCGTGACTGCAGCCCGGGGGCTACGCCGTGGGGCGACTCGGGGGCGCTTTCCCAGTTGAGCTCGGTGGCCCACACCGGCTTGGCGCCGGCGGGCAGGGCGGTGCCGAGAGCCTGCGCCCGCCGCAGCAGGGCGGTGACCTTGGCGGCGTCGACGATCGAGACGTCCAGGCTGGAGCTCGCCGGCAGGTCGGGGTCGCCGACCGACAGCGGGTGAAAGGCGAGCACGTCGAAGTGGGGCGGTTCCGGACACGGCGCCCGGGCGGGATGTTCGGCGCCCGTCAGGCACAGCATCGAGGCCAGGAGGATCGCCGACCCGCGAGTCGGCGGCGAGCTCAGCTGGTCACCACTCCACCGTCGCAGACGATCGTGTCGCCGACGATGTAGGCCCCGGCGGCGGAGGCCAGGAACAGCGCTGTCCCGGCGATGTCGGCGGGTCTGCCCACGCGCCCGCGGGGATTGACCTGGCCGACGAGATCCCAGTCGGTTCCCTGCACGTCTCCCCCTCCCCCCACGCCGGTGCTGAGCATCCAGGTCGGAAACGGGCCCGGTGCGATCGCGTTCACGAGGATGTTGCGCTTCACCAGCGTCGCCGCGAGCTGGCGGGTGAGGGCGTGGACAGCCGCCTTGGAGGCGCCGTAGGACCAGTTGTCGAAGCGCGAGGTGCGCAGCCCGTCGATCGAGCCGATGTTGATCACGCGGGCGGGCGACTCGGAGCTGGCGCCGGCTTCGAGCAGTCCAAGCAGGCCCTGGGTGAGGAAGAAGATCCCCTTCACGTTGGTGTCCATCACCTTGTCCCAGCCGTTCTCGGGGAACTCCCCCAGCGGAGCGCCCCACGAGGCGCCGGCGTTGTTGACCAGCACGTCGAGGTGGTCCTCGCGCTCGCCGATCGCCGCGGCGAGGCCGGCCGCGCCGTCGGTACCGGCGAGGTCCGCCGGGATCGACACACAGGTTCCGCCATAGGTCTCGGCCAGCCGCGCCGCGGTCGCGTCGCAGACGTCGGCCTTGCGGGAGCTTATGTACACCTTGGCGCCGTTGGCGAGGAAGCCCGCGGCCACCATCTCGCCGATGCCGCGCGAGCCGCCAGTCACCAGCACGTTCTTCCCTGCGACGGAGAAGAGCTCCTGGATGGAGAGCTCCGACATTGATGTGCTCCCTTCTGGGTTGTCGTCTACGAGGTCGAGGCGGCCACAGTTTGCCTGGCCCGGGCGCTCGAGGTCCGCCCGCCTTCCCGCCGCTCGCTGCTAGGCTCCACCGGATCAGGCTGAGCGTCCAGCTCAGCATCCGCAGTGCCAGCGCTCGTGCCTTTGCTCCAAGCAATCTCCGCGTTCGCAGCACTACAACGCAGGAGGAATCAAGAATGGCCACCGGAACCGTGAAGTGGTTCAGCGACGACAAGGGCTTCGGGTTCATTACTCCCGACGACCAGTCGAAGGACCTGTTCGTCCACCACAGCGCAATCGTGGGTGAGGGTTACCGCTCGCTCACCGAAGGCGCAAAGGTCTCCTACGACGCCGAACCCGGCGACAAGGGACCGAAGGCTGCGAACGTTCAGGCGCTCTAGGGCGCCGCTTCGCTTGGCGTAAGGGCGCACGCCTGATCGGGCGTGCGCCTACATTTCCAGAAGATCGGCAGATATGGCTTCCAGCGGTAAGAGGAAGACGACGATGGCGAAGCTCACGCGGGAAAGCAGGCTGCGTGAGAAGCGTGCAGAGAAAGCGGCCCGCAAGGCCGCCCGCAAGCTCGAGGCGGAAAACCCACAGCAGCCGTACGAGGACGGGCTCCGCGATGAGGATGGCTTCATGCGCGATGCTGAGGGCGTCCTCGACGACGAGCTCAGCGAGCCGCCGGCCGACGCCGCGGACTCCCCCCTGGCCGCCGTCACCGAGACGGCGTCCGACGCCTGAGCGAGCGCACCGCGAGCGAGCCCGCTCGCGCAGCTCATAGGATCGAGCACGTGCCGGATTCCCTGCGCTCCCGCCTCGCCCTGGCCGCGATCAAACGCCGGCTGCCGGCACTCGTCGGCGCCGATCCGGTGGCCGGCCTGCCCGACGGCCTGCACCTGGCGGTGGTCGGCTCCGGCTCGCCGATGCCGGACGCCAAGCGCGGCGACTCGTGTGCAGCGATCATCGCAGGCGGGCGCATCTTCGTCGTGGACGCGGGCGAGCGTGCCGCCGAGACGATGGCGCGGATGCAGCTCGCACCCAAGCGCATCGCGGCCGTGCTGCTGACCCATTTCCACTCCGACCACATCGGCGGCCTGGGCACCGTGAACCTCCAGCGCTGGGTCGCGGACGCGGCCACGGCACCGCTGCGGGTGATCGGACCAGCGGGCGTCGAACGGGTCGTCGCGGGCCTCAACGAGGCCTACGCGCTGGATCGGGGGTATCGCACGGCCCACCACGGCCCGGAGGTGGCGCCGCCGTCGGGTGCGGTCATGACGGCCGAGACGTTCTCCTTCGCCGACGGCGAGGACGAGCTGGGAGTGCTCGACGAGGACGGCCTGAAGGTGACCGCGTTCGTGGTCGACCACGACCCCGTGCGCCCGGCCGTCGGCTACCGCTTCGACTACCGCGGCCGCAGCGCGGTCATCTCCGGCGACACGATCTACGCGCCGGCGCTGGTGCGGGTCGCGCAGGGGGCGGACCTGCTGCTTCACGACGCGCTCTCCACGCGGCTGCTGAAGCTCGTCGAGGAGGCCGTCGGCAACGCCGGGCAGGAGATGCGCCGCCGCATCCTGGCCGACGTCCCGGACTACCACGCGACGGCGCCGCAGGCGGCTGACGCGGCCCGGGACGCGGGGGTGGGCGCGCTGGCGATCACGCACGTGATCCCCCCGCTCCCGCTCAAGGGGCTAGAGGAGGTCTTCCTGGCGGACGCCCGCGAGCACTTCGCCGGCGAGCTGTGGCTGGCGCGCGACGGCGATCTCTACAGCCTCCGCGCAGGCGCGACGGGAGTCGAGCGCAGTCGCTTGATCGGTCGCCTGGGCGGCTGATCGGCGAGCGAACGCGGCGGCCGGCGCAAGGCGCCGCGCCACCGAGATCAGCCGCGCTCGATCACCAGCTTGGTCCAGGCGCCGTCGGCGAGGGCGGCGGGCGCGTCATCCCACCCGACCACGCGGCTCGTGACGAGCTCGGGATGCAGGTGGCCGGAGGCCGCCAAGCCCAGCACGTGGGGCATGGCGCTGCGGGCGTTGGCGCGTCCGGTGCGGAAGGTGATCCCCTTTGTGTACATCTCGAGCAGCGGCAGACGCGGCTGCTCGCCGAAGTAGATCGCCGTGCTGGTGCACACCCCGTCGGGCGAGGTCGAGCGCAGTGCCAGCTGCAGTCCGTCCGGGTCGGCACTGGAGTCCACCGTGATCGGATAGGGGCCCACGCGCTTGGGTTTCTCGGCCAGCGTCTGGGCGCCGAGGCGTGAGGCGATCTCCCGGCGGGTGACGTCGCCGTCCACGTACAGGACCGAGCCGGAGCCCAGCGCGACGGCCAGGCCGGCCGCGTACAGGCCGATCGAGCCCGGACCCGCGCCGCCGACGACCAGCACGTCCGCGCCCGGGTGCTCGGCCAGCGGGGGCCCCACCGTGCGCCAGGCGTCGCTGAGGTTGTCCGAGGCGCTGGCCACCGCCGCGGGCTCGAGGCCCTCCGGCAGCGGCACGAGCATGTGCTCGGCGAAGGGCACCTCGACCAGGTCCGAGAGGAAGCCACCCCACCTGTCCACCGCGGGACCGAACCCGTAGGTGGACATGAAGGGGACCTCGGCGCAGTTGGAGGTGCGTCCGGCGAGGCACGCGTCGCAGCCGCCACAGGAGATCTGGAAGGGGACGCTGACGAGCTGGCCCGCGGCCAGCGAGCCGGCCCCGTCGCCGGCGTCGATCACCTCGGCGACACATTCGTGCCCGAGGGCGAACGGCGCCTGGAAGGGAGAGCTCCCGGACACGATCAGGGAGTCCAGGTCGCAGGTGGCGACGGCTATCGGCCGCACGAGGGCGGCCTCGTCAGAGGAGAGCCGTGGCTCGGGCGCTTCGCGCCACTGCAACGACCTCGGACCGGCGAACACCAGCTGTTGCATCATCCGCTCCCTCTATGTAGACCGGTCTCTATAGTAAAGGAATGCCCGCAACGAAGCCCGTCGCCGGAGCGGGGGCCGTCCAAGGAGGCGTTCGTGACCGCCACCCAGGAGCTGCTGCGGCGGCGGGGATACGCAGCCAGCGGCCTGGGCGAGATAGTGGCCCGCAGCGGAGCCCCGAAGGGATCGCTCTACTTCCACTTCCCGGGCGGCAAGCAGGAACTCGCGATCGCCGCCATGGAGCGCTCGGCGGCGCAGCTACGCGACGCGATGGCCGCGATCCTCGACAGCAGCGAGGACCTCGACGATGGGATGCGCCGCCTGATCGAGGCCCTGGCCGCCGGGCTCGAACAGTCGGGGTTCGCCGACGGCTGTCCGATCGCCACCGTCGCGCTCGAGACGACCGCCGACTCAGAGCCGATGCGGGCGGCGGCGCGGGCGGCGTTCGACTCCTGGCTGGAGGTCCTCTCCGAGCGGCTGGCCGGAGCGGGCCTGGACCCGGTCCACGCCGAGCAGCGAGCCCTGCTCGTGCTCGCGGCGATCGAGGGCGGGCTGATCCTCGCACGGGCGAGGCGTGATGTCAGCCCGCTGCTGGCCGTGTCCTCGCAGCTGCGCTCGCTGTGAGCGGCAGCCGCCACGCGTTCACGCGCCCACTGCCAGCCCCGCCACGAGCTGGGCGATGACCCCGCGGATCTCCTCGCTCGCGGTCGCCTGATCCTCGGCGCGGGCGATGTAGAGCGCCGCTTCGTGCCTCGATGACTTATGTTACGTGCAGCCTGTACCTAAATCTAGAGCTGGGAGCAGACATGGCGACCATCGATCTTCCCCAAGGCACCGTCCAATACCGCCTCGCCGGGCCCGAGGGTGCCGGCACCCCCCCGGTCGTGTTCGTCCACGGCTTCCTCGTGAACGGCAGCCTCTGGAGCGAGACCGCCGACGCGCTCGCGAGCGCCGGCGTGCGCTCCTACGCCGCCGATTGGCCGCTCGGGTCACACACCATCGCCCTCGGCGAGAAGGCCGACCAGTCCCCCCGCGGGATCGCGCGTCAGATCATCGCGTTCATGGAGGCGCTCGAGCTGAACGACGTGACGCTCGTCGGCAACGACACCGGCGGGGCCATCTGCCAGTTCCTGCTCGACACCGACGCCACGCGCGTCGGGCGGGTGGTGCTGACCAACTGTGACGCGTTCACCAACTTCCCCCCGGCGCCGTTCGGCCAGCTGTTCAAGGCCTTCCGCAGCCCCACCGCGATCCGTGCGCTGCTGGCGCCGATGCGGGCGACCGCCGTACGACACTCCCCCGCGGGCTTCGGACTGCTCGTGCGCAAGCCGCTGGACGCCGAGCAGACACGGGGATGGGTGAACCCGTGCCTCACCGACCCCGCCATCCGCGAGGACGTGGCGCGCTTTGCCAAGAAGGTGGACCCGAACGACCTCGACGCGGCGTCGAATCGCCTCAGCGGCTTCGGCGGACCGGCGCTGCTGGTGTGGGGTACCGGCGACCGCTTCTTCAAGCTCGAGTTCGCGCGCCGCCTGCGGGGCGCGTTCGCCGAGGCGAGCCTGGTGGAGATCGAGAACGGACGTACCTTCGTGCCCCACGACGAGCCCGCCCGGCTGGCCGAGGAGATCGTTCGCTTCCAGGGCGCTTAGCGCGCCACGTCGGGTTGGATGAACACCCCGCGGCGGCGCATCGCCACCAGGCGCTGCGCGTCCGGGTAACCACCGCCCAGCAGGGTGGCGGCCTCTCGCTCGAGGTCG
Organism: uncultured Solirubrobacteraceae bacterium; assembly: GCA_963846255.1. Classification (GTDB taxonomy): domain Bacteria; phylum Actinomycetota; class Thermoleophilia; order Solirubrobacterales; family Solirubrobacteraceae; genus Palsa-744. The sequence continues at coordinate 275,008 of CAWJVE010000002.1, read as the reverse complement.
TACTCCACGCGCTGCAACCGGGGCCTCCCGTCCTCCACGAGCAGATAGCTGGCGCGCGGGTCGCCGTCCCAGGGCATGCCCACGCTGCCGCTGTTCGCCACCGTCAGTGCGCCCAGCCCGCGGGTGTACGGGCGGTGGATGTGGCCGTACACGGCAGTGGCCGCATCGAGGGGCCCGTACACAGCCGCGATCTCCTCATCGCCGGCGTCCGGCAGCGGCGCCCGCCAGAGATCGCCCGGGCCCGCGTGCACCAGTACCAGGTCCCCGAGGCGCTGCTGGGCGGGAAGCTCCCGCAGCCACGCGACGCGCTCCTCGCCCAGCAGCTGCCGGGTCGCCGGTGCGTACTGCTCGAAGATCAGGCCCAGCAGCGGCCCCAGCTTGGGGGCGAGCGCTTGCTGGCGTTGTTGCTCGTCCGGGCGCCACAGCACCTCGTCGGTGTTGCCGACCACCCCCGCCCAGCCCAGTTCCCGCACGCGGTCGACGACCTCGGCGGGCTGCGCCCCCATCAGCGCGAGGTCACCGCCATGCAACACCACATCGGGCGCGTGTCGCTGGATGTCCGCGACGACCTCGTCGAGCGCCGTGAGGTTGCCGTGGACGTCAGAGACGATTGCAACCCGCATAGGTCAGATGCTCAGCGCCCCCAAGGGGAGCTCAGGCGGCCGGCGCTCCGATCGTGTGACCGGTGCGGATCGTCGCGTCGGGATCCCAGCGCCGTTTGACCTCCAGCAGGCGCTCGCAGACGTCCGCCGGCAGGATCGCGTCGAGCCCGCCCGGACGCTCGGCGAAGTTGAGGTAGTAGCCACCGATCCAATCCTGCATCGCGTCGTGGAGCAGATCGGCGATTGACAGCCCGCTGAGTTCGGTCATCGGCGCGGGCAGTCTACGGGCACGCCCTGCTCGCCGGAACCGCCGCCGCGAAGGGATGATCACGTTTGAGCACCAATCGCTTGGGTAGCAGGACGGGTGGGAATTCCGCAAATACCGCGGGTGGGATGCCGCAAATACCGCTCGTCGCTCGTCGCCAGCGCGCGGCGACACGGTGCAGACAGCCCACCCGACGGCCTCAGCCCAAAACGGGCCCGTGACGCAGACCCGCCTGCGTGATCGGGACCGGAGGAGAGGGACCCGGAGCGCCCGCCGCATTGCCGGAGCGGCCCATGGGGCCGGTGCATGTGGCGGGCGCCATGGGTGGTGAGGCACCGGGCAGGCCGCATCGGGTAGAGGCCCCGGCCGCGCAACGGGCCCCGGTCAAGTGCTGCGGGACGCACAAGCAACACCCACGCGCGCCAGGAAGGGGGCGAGCAGGGACGCCACGTCGGGCCCGAGCTCGACCAGGGCACGCCACTCCGGGTAGACCTCCAGCAGCGCGGTGACGGCGGCCGCGACACTGCCGGAGCCGGCGACGATCGCAACCGGGATGCGGTAGTCGACGACGGCCGCCACGACCTCCTCGAGCGCCCCGTCGCCGCCGGTGAGCACGAACAGCCCGTCGGAGCGCTTGACCTGGAACAGGTTGCGCATCGGGTAGTCGAGGCCGGTGTGCTCGACCTCGTCGGCCCCGGGCACGACCTCCTCTCCGACGGCGGCCATGTCCGCCTCGGTTGGGAGGTAGTAGCGAACCTTGCCGGCCACCGGCGCCCGGCGGAATCCGTCGATTACGTGGCGGGCGATACCCGTGCCCGGGCCGCACGCGAGATCGAAGCCCGCGGCCGCGATCCCGGCACCCAGCTCGAGGGCCTGGTCTCGATACGGTCGCGCTTGCTCGGGCTTCCAGGTCCCGCCCACGAAGATCTGCACCGCCGGATCTTCGCGCACGCCTGCAGCCGCTCGTCCGGCGGCACGACCGCTCCCGCCCGGCCGGGCGATGGGGCGCGATGGAACCTTTCGTGACCCGGGAGGGGTTTAAGGAGAAGATGGCGATCCGAGACGAACGGCGCCCATCAACCCGTTGAAACGAGCCAGATCCCGTGCCGAGTTCGAGTTCGAGCGCTTCGCCGCGGCCCACGCCGACGGCCTGCTGCGCGCCGCCTATCTCATGGTCGGCGACCGCGCGGAAGCGGAAGACGTCGTGCAGGAGTGCATGCTGCGCGTGGCCCGGAGATGGCCGCGGGTGAAGAACATGGAGCATCCCGGCAGCTACGCACGCAGGGTCATGGTCAACCTCGTGCTCGACGACGCCCCGAAGCGCACGAGGAGGAACGTCGAGCTCGCCGAGGCCGAGACGCCGGGGCCGGCCGGCGACGGGGGAGCGACCGCCGCGTCGCTCGAGTCCCGCACGGATCTGATCCGCGCGCTCGCAGCACTGCCGGCGCGCCAGCGGGCCGTGCTCGTGTTGCGCTACTTCGCCGATCTTCCCGAGACCGAGGTGGCCGCGGCTCTCGGCTGTTCGCTGGGGACAGTCAAGAGCAGCTCCTCACGAGCGCTGGAGCGCCTTCGCGGAGCCTTCGAGGCGCCGGCAACGATGCCGATCATCGAGCCGACCGCCGAGACCGGCGGGAAGACCGTGCCATGAGCCGCAAGCTCGAACACGAGCTCCGCCAGGCTCTGGCGATGCGGGCAGCAGAGCTCCCGGCTGACGCGAGCGCGAAGCTGCTGTCCCACGACTACCGGCCGCGGGTCGCTGCTCGCCGAACCCCGCTCGCGCTAGCCACGATCACAGCCGCGGCAGCGGCGGTCCTGGTCGTCCTTCTGGTCGGGCTCAGCACCGGCCCGCCGCGCGCGTTCGCGGGGTGGTCTGCGGCCCCCACCCGCGCCGGCGGCGGGCAGCTACGGCGAGCCGTCACGGTGTGCGACTCGATGCTGGGGAACATGGCGCGCCGTGACCGTGAACCCGCAGCGGGCTCCGCGACTCGAGATCCGCTGCCTCCGCGGTTCCCGAGCCGTGGCTGGAAGGTGGTCCTGCTCGACACCCGCGGGCCCTACACAACGGTCGTGCTCGAGGCCGACCGGGGACGGGCGGTGTCCACCTGCTTCGTCGATCGCCGCGGGCAGGGCTCGGCCGGGACGTCGATCGGGGTGCGGCCCCCGGCGCCGGTGCCGCCCGGTCAGGTCGCCTTCGCCTCCTCTGGCAGCACCAGCACGCCGGCGGACGAAGGCTCCCGGCATTTCTCGATGGTCGTCGGCCGTACCGGGGCCGGCGTGAGCGGAGTCGCGCTGAGACTCAACGACGGCACCCGCGTGACGGCCAGCCGCGCCCACGGCTGGTTCCTGGCCTGGTGGCCGGGAAGCCACGGCCTCAGGGCGACCGAAGTGACGACCGCCGCGGGTACCAGGGCGCAATAGCGCGGCGGCCAACGCCTCGGCGACCCGTCCAGTCGCAGCGCGATCTCGCCGCCGAGGGGACTATTCTGCGCCGTGCCTGCAGCGTTCGCCGTGACGTTGACGGATTCTGATCACAGGCTGGTCGTTGCGGGCCACGCGCCATGAATCCAGCTTGTCCCAGGGGAGCGACGGGACCACACCGGCACATCAGGGTCAGCCGGCTGGGACGTGCGGCGCTCCTGATCGGCGTGCTGCTCGGATCGCTGGCCGCTGCGGGGCCGGCGCTGGCCTCGGAATCCGAAGTGAACTTCGATCCGCCGCCGATAGCGGCGGGCCAGGAAGTGAGCAACCAATACGAAGCGCTCGGCTTGAAGATGGGCACCTCCGCGGCGCTCGGAGGGCCGGCACCGACCGGCGCATGCGACGCGGGCTCGCCGACGACCCGGGACGGGTCGCTCGGGCCACCGGCGGCGTCACCCCCTGACTTCGCGGTCCTACCCACGTGCTTCGGGGCCGCCAACCACCAGGGGACCTACGGCGCACTGCTCGGATCGGCTCGGGGCGCGCTCTCGGTCCAGGTACGAAACCTCATCGCCGGCTCCGGGGAAATCGAAGTGTCGGTGATCGGCTACGACCCCGCCGGCGAAGTCGTCGGCGAAGGCAAAGGGAAAGCGGGTCCCAACGCCTGGACACCGATCTTGGTGACCCTCAACGGGAAGGGCAAGATCAGCTTTTTCGCGATCACGACCGGCATCGTGACCTTCCAGGAAATCGCGATCGACAACCTCGACTTCGAAGCTCCGCCGGCCACCGAACCGCCGCCCGGCGGCAGGCCGTCAACACCACCGCCCGGCGGAGGCGGGCCTTCACCGCCCGAAGCCCGCGTGTCGCTGACCACGCCCAACCCGACGGCCGGCCAGCTGCTGACACTCACCGCCGCCGGGTCCAGCCCCGGCGGCGGCCACATCATCTCCTACGGCTGGAACTTCAACGGCGGCGATAAGGTCCAGACGAGTACGGGGACCAACCCCATCGCACAGGTCATGTTCGGGGCCGGCGTCCACACGGTCGCGCTGACGGTGACCGACTCGAACGGCGAAAAATCCACCCAGCACCTCGGGGTGAACGTCTCGAAGTCATTGATCCACCTCGCCGACGGGGGCGAAGGCGAATGCATCCCCCGGCTCGAATTCGGCGACGCGACGCTGATGGCCGAATGCATCCAGAAGCTGGGCGATGGCTACGTGATCGGCGGCGGAGAAGTTCAGATCAACGGCATGACCCTCAAGCTCGTCAGCGCCGGCCCGCTGAAGATCCGTAAGCGCAACAACATCGGGGCCGGCGCCAACGTCACCGAGCTGTACGGCGGGCAGGTCGATATCGAGCTGCTCAACACGCCGCTGGGCAACATGGTCCTGGGTAGCCGAGACCTGGAAGCCGAACCGCTGGTGCTCGAATCCCACAGCTACGTGAGTCAACTCAACGTGTTCCACGGCCCCAGGCACGCCCGGGCCCGGGTCGCCGAAAAGCCCAACAAGACGCTGCTGATGGCCTTCGGGGTCGGCAAGAAATGCGAACCCAAGGAAGCGAAGAAGGCCGGGTGCTGTCCCCCGACGAACGGGATCACCGAGTGCGCCGAACTTCCCGGCAACTTCCCGCTCACCGGACAGGTCGACGTGTATCTCAACAACAAAGGCCAGGCGCTGTTCGACGTGCAGGTCGGACTGAGCCTGTCGGACATCAACTTCGAAGCGACCGGGGCCCTCGAGATGATCGCCAACCTCGAAACGGGGATCGAACTCAGCTCGCTGGAATTCACGATCCCCGAAGCCAGCCTGGCGCCGATCTTCAAGGTCACCAAGGCGAAGTTCGTCTACTACTTCCCCGAATACTTCGAAGCGTCAAAGCGCGACAGCTGGCAGGCCAAGGGCGTCATCACGTTCGGAGAAGAAATCGTCGAACTGGAATCCGAACTCGCGTTCAAACATGGCGAATTCCAGTCGGCTGCGATGAAGTTCAAGTCCCCCCATGGCGGGGTGCCGATCTATCCCGGGATCCTCTTGAACGAGCTCGGCGCCTCGGTGGGTGTCAACCCGCTCGCCTTCGGCGGCAGCCTGGGCGCGAGCATCGCCGACCTGCTCGAACTGGAGTTCGACTTCAAGTTCCGCGAAGCGACCTCCGAACAACTCGGGTTCTTCGGCGGTAAGGGCTCGCTCTCCCTCTACGACGACGAAATCGCCTCGATCGCCGCCGACGTGTACACCGACGGCTACGTGGACGCGGAAGTCCAGCTCAACATCCACTTCCCGCTCGACTCCAAGAGCCCCCTGATCGAAGTCCACGGCGGAGCCGGCTTCTGGGACGAACCTGCCAGCGGGCTCTGGCAGGCAAACGGCTTCGTGTACTTCAAACTGTGGATCATCAGCGCGGAAATCGCGGCGCTGGTCAACAACCAATACGCCGCGGGCTGCGTACACGTCGGGGGTGAAGGCATCTTCGGGGGCGGAATCCAGGGTCGCTACCGATTCTCCGACGGCAACGTCTCGGGGGGCCTGTTCGGGAACGACAACTGCAGCGATCAGCTCAAGCAGTACAACCAGACCCCGCTGAAGGAACACAAGGGGGGCTTTGTGGGCGAAGAATCCGCGCTCTCTCTCGCGACCGATCCGGTGGTCTCCGGGATCCCACTGCTGGCGGCCGATGGAGGCCACCTGGCGGCCTCCGAAGAACGCAGGACGTTCACGCTGCCCAACGGCACGCAGGGCGAGGAGCTGCGGATCACCTCAGCGTCCGGCACGCCGGTGGTCACGCTCATCGGCCCGGGCGGGCAGCGCTACACCACGCCGGCCGCCGCCGGCAGCCTCGAAATGGTCGCCGGGCACTTCATGAGCGCGATCGCCCCCGACCCGCACCAGGTGCTGGTGTTCCTGCGCTCACCCCAGGGGGGCGAATGGGGGATCAAGCCCGCGAGCGGGTCGGCTCCGATCTCCAAGCTGGAAACCGCCGCGGACGTCCCACCCGCGACGGTGAGTGTCCGCGTCCGTCACGGCCACGGCAAAAGCTGGGCACTGGCGTACGCCGTCAAGCACTTCGTCAGCGGGACGAAGGTGGTGTTCGCCGAACGCGGTGCCGACAGCGGCCGCGTGCTCGGTACGGCGACGAGGGCGTCCGGAACGCTTCGCTTCACCCCCGAGGAAGCACTGGGCCGAGCACGCCGCCTATACGCGTACCTCGTCAACGCCGAAGGGGCGATCGTGCGCGAACTTTCGGTGGGCCGCTACAGCGCGCCCTCGGCTTTCAGGCCGGGTCGGTCCCGCAAGGTTCAGATCGTCCGCCACGGCGACACCGCGGTCGTGAAGTGGGATGCCGTCGGGGGCGCACGCAGCTACCGCGTTCGCGTCACGGGCAGCGACGGGCGACTCGAGTCCTTCGTGCGGAAGGCGGCCGGGCGCAGCGTTGTCCTGGCCAACGTGCTTCCGTTCGAGAGCGTGACCGCAACGGTGACCGCGGTCGGTGGTCCCGACCGGCTTCAAGGGCGCCCTGCCAAGGGCGTACTGGCGGCCGTACGTCCAGTGCATCGGCGGCCTGCCGGCAAGCATCATCGCTGAGGCCAGGACCGGCTCCTCCCGCGGACGCTCGCAGCCCTTTCGCCGCCGCGATCTTGATGACCGTTCGGTACCGGCTTCGTTCGTTATAGGCGCGCGACTACCAGCCCGGTGGCGAGCAGCACCATCCCCACCGCGCACGCCTGCAGGGCGCGCTCCATGGGCGCTGCCAGGCGCGCGGCATCGAGCTGCACGGTTGATCCGTCCGCCAGCTTCTGCTCGCCGGTGAGCGAAACGGTACGCCGGCGAAGCTCGCGCACCGGCGTACTGAGGCTCCGCTGAACGACCAGCATCATCGCGCACCCGCCCGCGGCCAGCAATGCGGACGGGCGCAGTTCCAGCGCGTTGACCCAGTAGGCCGTCAGCACCGGGAAGACGCCCCACGACACCGCGAGCCAGAAGGTGTTGTGAAAGCGGCCCCCGAACCACTCGAGGTTGTAGGCGAGCACGATGAACACGCCCGCCATCACGAACGGGATCAGGCTCAGCGAGATCGTCACGGCCCCCACGATCCCGATCGCCGCCGCTCCCGTCAGCGAGACGGCCGCCAGAACTACGAGTGTGCGGCTCGAGAGGTGCGTACCCATAGGCCTGCCCTGCAGCTCGTCCAGCACGTGGGCGGACACGCCCACGGCGAGGAAGAATGCTGCCAGAGCCGCACCCAGCCGCCCCGGGTACAGGTGCGGAGCAAGCGCCGCGCCGATAGCCACGTTGGCCAGATTCCAGGCCGTGTAGGGAGCGTGAAGCAGGGTCACGAGGTCCCGCCACCCACCGGGGCGCAAGGCGTAGAACGCCGGACGCTCAAGCGATGGCGAGGCGCCCTGGATTGGTCGGCTCGTCGGCTCCATTCGGCGCCCCCCAGGCTCTCACATCTGCTCCGCTGACACGCGCCGCAAGGGGTTGCTCCCCGACGCTCCGCGCCGGCTCCTCGACGCCGGTCTACCGGACCCGGCCGGCCCTGGGCCCAGCCCGATCAGGCGTGCGCCACAACGCCACGGACGACCGTCACCGGCTCGGCGTGTGGGGGCGTGAGCGTGACCTTCACGGTCAGCGCCAGGCGCCGGTGGCGGCGCAACGAAGTCCGGCCCGTGGAGGTCAGAGGCACCGAAAAGGACACGCGGCCTGCCTTGACGGGCGAGCGCACCAGTCGCCCCACGCGCACCTGACGGGGGTGGCCCGTCTTCACCGGCGCCGGGCCGGCCATGAACAGCCCGACTTCCAACCGCCCGCCGGAACCGGCCTGGGAGACCTCGATCGACCCGTGCACGGTTGATCCGCGCTGGCTGTGGGCGAGCGCAAGCGCTTTGGGTCCTTCCACCAAAGGCGAGTCGTGGCCGGCTTCGTTGGGCGTAGTGGGGGTGGTCGGCGCTGTGGGGGTGGTCGGCGTGGTGGGGGCTGTGCCGGTGGCGGCGCCTTCCACGACGATTTCGTATTTGGTGTAGTCCTCACCTGGGCCGCCGTCGAAGAGCGTCGCGCTTTCAAACTTGTATGTGCCAGGTTGTTCGAACTTGCACCTGCCTTCCCACGGAGCCTGCGGTGGCGCGGGGCTCACCGGCACGCTCGGCGAGCAGGCCGGCGCAGCTCCGACCCACGCGATGTTCGTCTTGGTGTTGGCGTTGTCGATAAACGCGACTTCGCCCCCGGCGGCAACCGTGAGCTTGCTCGCGGGTTTCGGTTTCGCGCCCGAACCGGGCGCCGCCCAGCACGGCCATTCGTTCTCGACGCAGTTTTCGTTGACTTCGAGCTTCGCTTCGGACGAGGCGGCGAGGGCAGGCAGCCCGGCCACGGCCGCCCCCATCAACGCAGCGACGGCGAAAACCACTAGCACGCGCAGACTCATCGTCAACCGACCTTTCTCGTTCTGGCTGTCCCATCGCGATCGCTGGGCGTCCGCGTGGTGGCTCACCCGCATCGCGGCTCGCCACTCCCTAAGGACTCCCGCTACCGGACATTCTTCCCCAGCCCGCCGTCGGCGACCGAGGCACCCGTTGAGCGTGCTCGCCCGGTCCGGCCGCCGCGACCCGGCTCGCGGCCACGACGTAACGTGGAAGGTTCACGGCGTGGCGGTGTCTCTATCCCTGTAGATCACCGCACCAGCAACCGCATCCCGAGATTCGGAGGAACGATGAAACGTATTGCTACTTTCTTGACCGCCGCTTTGGCAACGACGGCGTCTGCCGCGGCGGTTGCCGACGCGCAGCAGAACCTCCCGACCGCGCGCTCGAGCAGCGCGGCCACGGTGCAGCTGAGACACACCGCCCTCGGAAGCATCCTCGTCAGCAGCTCCGGCCGGACGCTCTACGAGTTCACGCGCGATCACGCCGGCAAGAACACGTGCGCGGCGATCCATGGCTGCTCAGCGGTATGGCCGTCCCTGAAGGCAAGCGGCCACCCGACGGCGGGTTCGGGCATCAAGGCTTCGCTGCTGTCCTCACGCGGCGGCCAGGTCACCTACGCCGGTCACCCGCTCTACACGTACAGCGGGGACAGCGGGCCGGGAAGACCTCCTACGTCGGCGTGCAGCAGTTCGGCGGCACGTGGGACGCGATCAACGCCTCCGGCGGCGCGGTGAAGTAGCCCAGGCGCCGAACTTCGGCGTGGCGGAGGGAAAGCGGGCGACCGGAATCGAACCGGCTCTAGAAGCTTGGAAGGCTTCTGTGCAACCAAAACACTTCGCCCGCGCGCCAAGGTCATTCCTGGTCGACCGCCACATGGTACCGGCCGCGATCGGGACAGCCGCGGCGCCCGCGTAATCGGGAGGAGCGACGGCCCGAACTTAGGAGAGCTTGATTCTGGCGGTAGGAGGGCTTGATCCTGCCGGCGACAATCTAGGCCATGGGCCGGGTTGAGAATGAGGAGAGTCTGACCCGCAAGCAGCGCCGCGAACAGGCCCGGGCGGAACACAGAGCGATGGAGGAGGCCGCGGCCGCCGACGCAGACCGCCGCAAGCGCCTCACAAGGCTCGGCGTGGTGGTTGCGGTCGTGGCCGCCGCCGTGGTCGTGATCCTCATCGCCACCTCCAGCGGCAGCACCCAACCACCGCAAGTCGGGAGTGCGAAAACCAAGGCCGTCGAAAAAGAAGTCACCAAGCTGCTTGCCGGCATCCATCAGAGCGGCAACGCGCTGGGCTCCCCGACGGCGCCGGTGACGCTCGAGTACTTCGGCGACCTCGAGTGCTCGGTATGCCAGAAATTCACTCTCGGGGCGCTCCCCTCCTTGATCGGGCACCAGGTGCGCGAAGGGAAGCTGCGGATCGAGTACCACAACCTCGAAACCGCCACTCACGAACCGGAAACCTTCAAGACCCAGCAGATCGCCGCCCTCTCCGCGGGCCAGCAGGCCAAACTTTGGAACTTCATCGAGACCTTCTACCACGAGCAGGGCCCAGAGGGCAGCGGTTACGTCACCGAACAGTACCTGCACACGATCGCCGACCAGGTGCCCGGGCTGAGCCTGGCGACATGGACCAGCGAACGCACAAAGCCCGAATTCGCGCGCGACGTCGAAGCCGACGCCCAGGCAGCCAACGCAGCCGGCTTCACGGGAACGCCCTCCTTCCTGATCGGGCACACCGGCGGTGCCGCGAAAGCTCTTTCCGAGGCGGAATACGGCTCGCTTGATGAACCCAGCGGTTTCAATCAAGCGATCGAAAAGCAACTGAAGGCCTGATCAGCCCTTCACGCACGGAGGCGAACTTGCCGGTGCGCCCGGGACAGCGAGGGTGCGGGCGATGCGAGCGATCGTGCTGAAGGCCGCCGGCCCGCGGATCGGGGAGACTGTCGCGATGGCGGAGACGGGGCTGGCGGATCGACCGGCGGAGCTGCTCGCGCAGCTGTTGCGCTTCGATACCACGAACCCGCCTGGAGCGGAGGGGGAGTGCATCGCCTGGATCAGCTCGCTGCTGGAGGGCCTGCCGTGCGAACAGCGTACGGTCGCCGATGACAGCGGCCGGCCGAACCTGATCGCCCGCCTGCCCGGCCGTGGCGAGGCGCCGCCGCTCCTGCTGCAGGGTCACGTCGACGTGGTTGCGGCGCGCGGGGACTGGCGGCACCCGCCGTTCGCGGGCGAGGTCCACGACGGCTACATCTGGGGACGCGGCGCGCTCGACATGAAGGGCGGCGTGGCGATGATGATCGCCGCGTTCATGCGCGCCGCGAGCGCGCCCCAGCCGCCCGCCGGCGACGTGATCCTGTGCGTGCTCGCCGACGAGGAGGCGGGCAGCGATCACGGAGCTGCCTTCCTCGTACGAGAGCACCCTGAGCTGTTCGACGGCGTGCGCTTCGCGCTGGGCGAGTTCGGCGGCTTCACGATGCCAATCGGCGGCCGGCGCTTCTACCCGATCATGGTCGCCGAGAAGCAGGTGTGCTGGACCAAGGCCACGTTCCGCGGTCCCGCGGGGCATGGCTCACTGCCGCTGCGAGGCGGGGCGATGGGCAGGCTCGGGCGGCTGTTGTACCGCCTCGACACCCGACGCCTCCCCGTGCACGTGACGCCGGTCGTCAGGGCGATGGTCGATGCGATCGCCGCCGATGCGCCGCGTCCCCTGGAGCTGCTCCTCCGCGCGCTGCTGCAGCCGAGGGCCAGCGATCGGCTGCTGGACGTACTCGGCGAGCGCGGGCGCGTGTTCGACCCGTTGCTGCACAACACAGCCAGCGTGACAATCGTCGCCGGCGGCGAGAAGATCAACGTGATCCCCGACGAGGTGTCGGTTGAGATCGACTGCAGGCTGCTCCCAGGATTCGGGCCGCAGGATGTGTTCGCGGAGCTGCGGGCGCTGGCCGGGGTGGAGATGGAGCTCGAGGTGATCCGCTTCGATCCCGGCGTGTCGGAGCCGGACATGGGGCTGTTCGACACCCTCGCGCAGGCGTTGCGCGAGCTGGACCCGACAGCCAAGCCGATCCCGCTACTGCTTCCGGCGGTCACCGACGGGCGCTTCTTCTCACGCCTGGGCATTCAGACCTACGGCTTTCTGCCCATGCAGCTGCCGGAGGAGATGGCCTTCATGCAGCTGATACACGCCGAGGACGAGCGCCTGCCGGTTGACTCGGTGGAGTTCGGTACGAGCGCGATCGGCCGCGTACTCGAACGCTTCACCTGATCGACCGCGGCCCGCGCGTCGCTCGGAGCACGGTCTCCAGCGGGAGTCACGCCTCTTCCGCGCTCGCGGCCGCTCGCCTCTATCGGGTCTGCGAAGTTGTAGCCTTCGTGACGGTGTGACCTGGGGGTGGCGTTCAATCGCTTGCCGTACTGGCGTCGCGGCTACGTGGTCGCTCGCTCTGCGGGGCGCCGGCCTATTGGCCGTCGTCGTTGCCTGGATGTCACTGGCGTCAGTCCCCGCACAGGCATCCAGCGGCGGGGCGCCGACCATCCTCGGAACGTCGGTGACCGCTCTGAGCTCCACCACGGCGAAGGTCGACGTGACGATCGACCCTGCCGGTATCAAGACCATCGGCGCGATCGAACTGTTCGCAGAGACCTCGCCGGGCTACCTCGGCGAAGCCACCGGCCTCTCGGGCGGCGAGCAGATCATCCACGGCGAAATCGCCGCCGGATCCCCGATCGTCACCGTGTCGGGAACTTTCACGAACCTCAGCGAAGGACTGATCTACTTCTACACCGTGCACCTGGAAAACCAGCTCGGCGGTACGGCGCACGACGAAGTCCCCTACTCATTCGGATTCGGGGCGACCGACGACTTCCCACCCGGATCTGCCCCGGCGATGCCCTCGCATAAGGAATACACCTTGTGGATCTACTGGATCTATGAACATGAAGCCGCCGAAATCCTGCGTGAATACGAAGCAAACCAACGCAAGGCCGCTGAAGAACACGCCGCGTGGGAAGCAGAACGAGAAGCAGAAGCAGCCGCGGGCCAACGCTTCAACGAAGAACACGCCCGCATCTATCAGGAAGAACGTGCCCGCGACAACCCCGCGACGCCGGCCGCTCTCTGCTTGGTTCCGAAGGTTCAAGGCCACAGCCTGCACGCGGCCACGGTCGCGATCCAGAAAGCAGGCTGCCATCTCGGGCGTGTCCGGCGGCCGCACGCTTCCCACCACGGTTCGCTTGTCGTTGTCAGGCAGATGCCCGCACGCGGCCAGCACGTCGCTCTCGGGACCCCCGTGACCCTGACGCTCGGTGCGCCCGCCCAGCGCAAGCACGCCTGACGACGAATCGGTCCTTCGCCCTTGCCCGGCAAACGGGACACCGATATCCGCAGTTCGACAATCCCCGGCGTGCGAGAACGAGGCGTCAGCCGGCCCGGCCGGCCCGGCTCATTCCGGGCCTACGTTGGCCGGCGCACCGCCGCCGCCCTGGTACCCGGCAGGGAACGTCAGCGGAAGGGTCAGCTGCCACGCGGATGATTCCAGGCCGAAGGGCCCGAGTGTGACCCCGGTGAACAAGGCAGCCCACGCTTGGCCGAGGCCGGTCACGTAGTGGGTGCTGCCGGCCTGGTTGGCCGACGTGTCGCTCGTGACGTTGTAGTCGAACACGCATTCGCTCGCGCAGAATTTACCGCCGCCGCCCGAGCCGCCGTTGTAAGCGAGCAGGCTCGGGGAGTGCCCCGCGCAAGGGCTGATGCGTGTGGGCGTCGTGCCGCCGCCCGTCTCGAATTGCGGCGGAGTGGTCGTGCACGGGACTTCGAGGCTGAGGTTGTGCGAGATTTCGTCGTCGTGACCTTCAGCGCAGTCGCTGTTCCCGGTGGCGGTGCGTGCAGAGAACACGGTCCCGGCGAAGTTGCCTTCTGGTAGCGACACGATCTCCGTGTTGTGCTTGTAGGTGAAGTTGCTCATCGGACAGAAGCCGGGGCCCTGGCCATCGGCGTCGCGTTCGAACAGGTTGTTTTCGAACCGCACATCGTTGTAGACGGGCGCCGTTTCGCTGGTCGCCTCCATCAGGATCGTGTTGCCGTTCGTGCCGGTGTTGCGCACAACGTTGTTGCGGAAGTAGATGTGTTCGCCCGGGTGGAAGGCCTGGAAGACGTTCGTGTGGTAGCCGGTTGTGTTGCCCGAGGTTTTGGTCTTGTAGCGTTCGGACGGGCCGAGGAAGGTGTTGTATTCCTCGGTGATGTAGCTGCCACCGCCGTCCTGGGTGTAGTGACCCGAGTTTTCGGGGCCGCACACGTTGTGCGAAAACGTGACGTGTTCCCAGTAACCGATGAACGTGCCGCACTGTCCGTCCATGGCCGAGCCACCTGGTTCGTTGTTGAGGTGCGAGAAGCGGTCGTATTCGATGTTCGTGTATCTAGGCTCTCCGGCTTCCGTGTCGCCCCACACGATCACTCCTGATTCGGATTCGGGGCCCCCTACCCATTCATCGTGGATCAGGCTGTTGTGTTCGCCGCCCCGTACGCGCACGGTCTTCGTCAGCGTCAGGCCCGTGACAGTGATGTTGGACGCGTTGATTTCGATGCCGGCGACCGACACCTTGGCTCCCGGTGCCGGGCGGACGGTCGCACCCGAGACGCCCGAGATGGTCATCGCCGGATAACTCCCTGCTCGCAGACACGTCACGCCGGGTTTCACGCTTACCGCGCCGGGGCTGACGCTGGTGGTGCAGCTGCCGTTTGTCGTCTGTTCTTCTTCCGCTTCGCGTTCGCCACGTTCTTCGGCTTCGCGGGCTTCGCGTTCGGTTTTTTCCTTCGCAGCCCGTTCTTCGCGTTCGCGCGTCGCGCGTTCTTCGGCTTCGCGGGTTTCGCGTTCGCTTTTTTCGTTTGTCGACTGTTCTTCGCGTTCGCGCGTCGCGCGTTCTTCGGCTTCGCGGGTTTCGCGCGCCACCTGTTTTTCGTTTTCGCGGGCTTCCCGTTCGGCTTTCCTTTTCGCGACGCGTTCTTCGCGTTCGTGTTGGCGTTCGTGGACGCGTTCTTCGGCTTCGTGCATTTCGCGTTCGACCTTTTCGTTGGCGGCCTGTTCTTCGCGTTCGCGGGCCGCCTGTTCTTCATGCTTGCGGGTCGTTTCTTCTTCGCGTTCGCGAATCGCGCGTTCTTCCGCTTCGCGGCTTTCGAGCGCCACCTGTTCTTCGTGTTCGCGAGCTTCCCGTTCGGCCTTTTCCTGCGCTGACTGTTCTTCGCCTGCGCCGCCTTCTTGTGATCCTCCTGGCGATTCTTCGCCGGTTTCGGTTTCACCGACTTCTTCGAGCATGCTCGTGCTCGACGCGTAGAACGAGGCCGGGCTGTTCGCCCACACGCGTCCGGTCGCCCACGATGTGGGCATCGCCAGAAGTGAGTGGGACCTGGATTCCTCCGTCGGTTCGTGGCCCGCCTCGTAGTCGCGCACGGTGAGGATCCCGCTCGTCGCCAGCGCCGCGAGCCAATATTTGGCCCCGGCGGTGACGAGAACGGGGCTCACGCTTGCGGTGTTCCAGGCGTTTTCGACCGGCGCCGGGATCACGCCCAGCGCGAGCAGTCCACCCGGGTGATTCCCGGCGTCTGCGTAGATCCCGACGAGCACCGGCGACGTGGTCTCGTGCGCGTTTCCGTAGAGATGCACCGACTGCACGATCCCCGAGTCCGCGGCGGTGTACTGCCACGCTTCTGCGGTCCCCGCCCGGGCCGAGTCACCCCACGGCGCCACGCGCTGGAAGCCGACCAAGACGGCACCGTGTGCGATGGCCGGTAGCAGAAACGCCGCCACCAGGATGGCGATGGTAAGCCGGAACGCTCGCATCAGAAGCGAGCCGGAATCGGTGGCGCGGATGTGACGCTCGGATCAGCGCGGAGCGCCTGTCGCGCGCCTCGCATGCAATTTGTCTGTCGCGCTGGCTCCATGCAG
Source organism: uncultured Solirubrobacteraceae bacterium (assembly GCA_963846255.1). Lineage (GTDB taxonomy): Bacteria > Actinomycetota > Thermoleophilia > Solirubrobacterales > Solirubrobacteraceae > Palsa-744. The sequence goes on along the minus strand of CAWJVE010000002.1, from coordinate 259,368 downwards.
TTTTCCTACCCAGGGGTCTATCACGCAAACTGGGTGCTTTCGCCGGTCTCGCGGTCGGTCGGACTCTGATGTGGTCAGATGGATGACACGCGTATCGGCGACGCGACGATCCCTGGAATGTCGGGGAGAGCAGGGGATTTGAGTCGCTGTGACCACCGGCGTGCCGCCGGCGGTGTCCTACGTACGACGGACACGAAAAGAATCTCGCCGCCGACAACCAAATTGGTCCCTACCGGCCCCGCCGGGGGCGGTGGCTACGCGCCGAGCCCATCTTGCACGCCCGGCGCATCCCCGGATGACGGGCAGTCGCGGGACCTGGCTCAGCACAGCCATCGGCCGGATCTACGCCGCACCTCCGTCCGGAAACCAGCTTCTTCCCACCGCGCATGCGCGCTTGGCAACAGCCATTTACGCTTCTCAGCATGAGCCGCGCTCGTCTTTGCGTGTTGGCGGTGGTCGTCGTACTCACCGCGGCTCTTGTGTCCGGCTGCGGAAAGCAGGGCCCCAATGAACAATTCGTCGCGCGCTTCAACGCGCTCTGCCGTCAGTGGCAAAACTCACGCGAGCCGGAAACCCCACCGGCGTTGAGAGAGCTAAACCAGCTCATCAAGGCTGACCGGTCGTTGTCCGTTGAGCGCCAGTGGCGCACCTACGCCACCGCCAAAAGGCAGCTTGAACGAACGATGACGCCGCTCCTCAACCGCGTATTTACCGAAATTGACGACCCCCGCGCGTTAGACCAATACCGCGAGCTCTACCGGCGTGATCTCAGACTGTACGAAGGTGAGCGGGCGCTCGGATTGCGCCAGGCGCCTTGCATCCGCGCTCCAATCAGGCCTCCCATCGGAGGCTAGAAGGCGTGGTTAGTGGTTGTCGAGGTAGGCACCGGGCGCAATTGGAAAACGGAAGAGGCGTGTCGATTTGTCGTCCACCCGGAAGCCGGCCCCTTCGAGTTCCTCGCGGATCGTCGTCGCGGTCACGAGTGTCGAGGCGATACCGCACCAGGACGTCTCGCCGCGGACGATGAAGCCTGCTCATTTTGTGAGCGCAAACCGCGCGCGGACCGCGATGACGGTTCCGTGGGTCTGAATCGCAAGCGGTCTGCGAGACGTGTCTACCTGGACTTTGCCGGGGACGATGGTGAGTTGTCCTTTACCCTGCCCGAACGACGGAAGATAACGCGTGACGACTCTTCTGCGCGGCTCATTTGACACTTCGTCCCGCGGGGGCAATCGGAAGCCTGTCGATTTGCGCCAGCGGACTTCGATCACGCGCTTGACGGCGAAAAAAAGGACGACCAGCAGTGCATAGCCCACGATGAGGCCTGTCGCGGCCGCGAGTACGACGCCGTCTGGCCCGCGCATGATCGTCGAATGGTAGTCGCGCGGGACACAGGCGGCTATGTAGGCGCTCGGCGATCCGCGTCTCGCGCGAGCCTGTCCCTGGGGCGCACACGGCGTGCCGGGCCCCGGGCGTGTGGCGTCGCGAGCAGGGTACTTTTTAGGGCGGACCGTGACCTACGTCATCACTGAGCCCTGTATCGATGTGAAGGACCTCTCCTGCATCGACGTTTGCCCGGTGGATTGCATCCACCCCACCAAGGACGAGCCGGATTTCGCATCCGTGCGCCAGCTTTTTATCGACCCTGCCGAGTGCATCGACTGCGACGCGTGCGTCGAGGCCTGTCCAGTCGATGCCATCTTCTCCGAGGATCAGCTGCCCGAGGAGTGGCGGATCTACACGCGGATGAACGCCGACTACTATCGTCGCGGCGATGACAAAGGCGAAGGTGCAGGAGTCCCTGTTCGCTAGGTCGGCGCCCGAGCCCTTTTGTCGATCAGTCAAGTAGTCCTCGTCGAAGCGACGGGGAACGTCGCGCGGTCCTGCCCGGCAGACGCGTGGCCGTGTCACGCATCGAAGTGCGTCAGGTATGCCACGATTGGCCCGATGAGTCCACGTGACCGGCTCGCCACGGTCGAAGCCGACGGCGCCTACAACTTCAGCGCAGGCGACCTGACTGTCAACGTCGATGGCCAGCAGGCGGTCTGGTGGGAGTTCTTTGGCGTCGGCGACCAATGACTCGCCGTCGTCGTCGCGTTGTTGGAGCCACAGTGGCGGTCCTTGTAGTCCTCTTCCTCAGCGTCAAACTTGTTTCTCCGCGCAGCGGCCCGGGGATCGAGTCCGGCTCCTCTGACGCGCCGTTCGGCCCGTTCGCGGGCTACTCACGGACCGGGAACGTCCACTCGGTCGGCGGCTCGTTCACAGTACCCCGCGTAGCTATAGGGTCGCCTCCAGGTCAGGCTGGAACCTGGATCGGGGTTCAAGGGCAAGGGCCACCGCCTCGCTTCGTGCAGATTGGGGCGATCGAGGGCCTGCCAGAGCCTGACCACAAGCCGGCATATGTGACGTTCTGGAGCGATACCGCCCGCCACTACGAGCCAAAGGTCCTGTTCGCCGTGAGCCCGGGCGACAGGCTCGCAGCGAGCATCACGCGCGCAAACAAGGGCTGGGCGCTCGCCGTCAACGACGAGACGTCCGGCAAGAAAGCGCACTTCTCGATTGGCGAGGACACGGATGCGCCCTTCGACCAGGCCGAGTGGACCCAAGAGGATCCGGGGAGGGAAAACGACCACGCCCCATATCCACAGATGGCCCCGCCGGTATTTCGACACCTCACCGTAAACTCGACCGGGCCCTCGCAGGCCGCTCTCGACTCGAGGTGGATGTCGGTAGACCGCGGCAACTTGGCCCCAACGCCGGTACGCGACGACTCGTTCACGCTCGGGCCAGCACCAGCAGTTAGCGCCGCCGCAGAGCAGTACTTGCGTCTAACTGCGGCAGCCGGGACCGCGTATGCGAAGTTTGAGCTCGAACGCGCCGACTGGACGGCCAAGACGCCCTACGACCAGATCGCGACCGCGAGCACCCAGCTCATCACCGCAACCCAAGACAGCATCCGCTTACTCCTCGCCGCCCAATGGTCTCAGCGGATACGACGCCTAGTCCGCTCTGACACCCCCACACTGCACAGCCTCATCGAGCGAGCGAAGCCGCCGACGGTCCTGACTCCCGCCTCGTTCGCTGCCTGGAACTCCAAGCTGACAGAAACAAACGAGCGAGCAGTGCCGGCCGGCGCGACACTAAGACTCGCCCTGGGTCTGCCGGGGGCTGGGCCCGCGTACCACCGCTAGCACCTCAGGCCCGGCGACCTGGCGTCGTTCTACATCGAGGTGCGCCCTGACGCGAGGCCTTACTGCGTCAGGCGAGGAAGTACCTCGTGCTTCGCGCCACGCCTTCACGCTTCAGGCTTCCAGCCTTGACCGCCCCGGCAAGTTGTTTGCGTAGAACAAAGTCGCTCACAGACTTTGGCAGGCTCAGGCGTTTACGTAGCTGAGCGGCACTAAGCGAGCCGCCGTTGCCGTTGAAGGCGCTCACGAGCATCTCTGTCGTGAGCGTGGAGCTTCCGCCGCGTTTGGACGGTTTCGCTGAGGCTTTCGCGGCAGAGGCCTTAGAGCGAGCTTTGGACGGCCTTCCTGAGCCGCTACCGAGCTTGCGAGCGACACGCTCTAACTGGCTCGCCTCACTCCGAAGCTCTTTGATGCGTGCTTCAAGCTCTTTACGAATCGACTTCTCGTTCATAGTTCCCTTTCCGTGCAGGATGAGACCCCGATCCTAGCCCGATTGGCCTCGCGTTCATCAACTGGATCGAGGAAAGCCCCGAAGTGGCAAGCGTCGTGGAATCGCTGCGTCCCCGAGCCTGCTGCTAGGCGTCCTGTCTGGCCGTCCTCCTAGCTCCGGCGAGCATGGGTATCAGCGCCCAGGCGGCGATGACTACGAGTGCCCCCAGCTCGTCGATCCGGGTTGGCACGAGAGATAGCGGTGCAAGCCGCCCGAGTGCTGTGCTCAGAAGGAATTGAGGGTTGGGGATCTCGCGCATCAGCAGCTGAGTGCCGATCGTCTCCCAGCCGACCACGGCTGTGAGCGCGAGCGCCCGCGATCCGGTGAGTGATCCGACCCCGAGCGCCAGCGCGGTCACTGCGCCGTTGGCGAGAAGTACCCATCCGAGCCCTTCCAGGATCTGACTGGCCGTCGGGCTGATCAGCCCATCCGCGTAGAGGAACAGGCCCGTCACGCCCAACGCGTAGGCCACCGTGGTGAGGGAGAGGCTGATGATCAGGGCCGCGGGCAGCCGCACCCAGAACAGCGTCAGGCGGCTGCGCCCGGTCGCCACAAGGTCGCGGAACACTCCGCTGGCGAGGTCGGCGGTGCCGGCCTCGGCGCCGACCAGGATCGAGGCGATCGCGCCGAAGTACAAGCCCTGCATCTTCAGTAGCTGGGTCATGCCGGCCTCGCCGCCAGCCGGACCGTTCAGCTGTGGGCTGGAGGTGGTGGCGTGGCGAATCTGCAGAAACGCTTGGAAGGCGACCACCGCGCCGGCGCTGAGCACCACGGCGAGCGCCATTAGGGGGCGCTGGCGACGAAGCTTCAGTAGCTCTGTTCTGAGCAGCAGTCTCACTCCCATCCTCCTTCGGTCGTAGTCATCGTCAAGAATCGCTGCTCGAGCGACTCTGCCTCGCCGACTACCTCGCTGAGCGGGCCTTGGGCAATGAGCCGCCCGCGGTCGATCATCGCCACCTCAGAACACACCTTCTGGACCTCATTCAGGAGGTGGGAGGAGACGAACACGGTGCGCCCCTCGGCTACCAGTTCGCCGACCATGCGACGGAGTTGCAGGATCCCGCTCGGGTCGAGGCCGTTCATCGGCTCATCGAGGATCAGGAGCTCGGGGTCGGCCAGCAGGCAACGGGCGATCCCCAGGCGCTGGCGCATTCCCTGGCTGTAGGTCCTGACACGATCGCCGGAGCGACCTTTGAGACCGACCCGCTCCAGTGACAGCTCGATCCGGGCGTAAGCCCCAGCACCCCGGGCGGCCGCGTTGACTTCCAGGTTCTCGCGGCCGCTGAGGTGGCCGTGGAAGTGGGGCTCCTCGACGATCGCACCGACGCGTGTGAGCGCCCGTGCGCGCTCGTCGGGGACGCGCAGCCCGCGGATCCACATGCTGCCGCTGTCGGGCTGGGTCAGGCCCAGCAGCATCCTGATCGCGGTGGTCTTGCCGGCTCCGTTGTGCCCGAGGAACCCAAAGGCGACCCCCCGCGGCACGCGCAGATCCAAATCACCCACCGCCCGGCGGTCGCCGAAGCTCTTGCCCAGTCCCCGTGTCTCGATGACATAGTCGTTGCTCATAGGACGATGATCGGGGTGCGGGCCGAGCTTGTCGTCAGCCGTGCGCCCGATTCTCGCGTCCGCCTTCAGGGGGATCCGCCGGGCTTGATCAGCCCGACTTCGTAGGCCAGCACAACCGCCTGCACCCGGTCGCGCAGGCCCAGCTTCATCAACACCTTCGACACGTGGGACTTGACCGTCGCCTCACTTACCACCAATGCCCCTGCGATCTCGGCGTTCGACATCCCGCGCGCCAGCAGTTCGAAGACCTCACGCTCGCGCGCGGTCAGCTCCGCCAGCTCCTCGGGGCTGCGCTCGAGCGGCACAGGCAGCCGCCGGGCGACAAGGTCGAGCAACCGGCGTGTAATGGCCGGGGTCAACAGCGCGTCGCCGGCGGCGATGACCTTGACCGCGTTGGTCAAGTCCGCGGCTGGAACGTCCTTGGTCAGGAAGCCGCTGGCCCCGGCGCGGAGCGCCTCGATCACGTACTCGTCGAGGCCGAACGTCGTCAGCACCAGAATTCGGTAGCCGGGCAGCTGACGGATCGCCTCCAGGCCATCCAGACGCGGCATCCGGATGTCCATCAGGATCACGTCTGGACGGCTGACCCTGGCGGTGGCGACAGCCTCGACCCCATCGGCCGCCTCTGCCACCACCTCCATCTCGCCGCTCGCCTCCAGTACCGCGCGGAAGCCCGCGCGCATCAGCGCCTGGTCGTCGGCTATCAGGACGCGCAGTTTCGCCATCTCAGTTGACAGGGAGGGACGCGAGCACCTGATAGCCCTTGGCTTCGCTTCGCGTGCCGGTCCTAACGGTGCCGCCGAACAGCCCCACCCGCTCGCGCATACCGGCGATACCGTGTCCACCGATGGCCCCCCTGCCACCAGCACCATCGTCGATGACCGACACCAGCAGCTCGCGTGGCCGGTAGCTCAGCGTCACGTCGACGCGGCTGGCGTGGGCATGGCGGATCACGTTGGTGAGTGCCTCCTGAACTATCCGGTAGGCGGACAAATCGACTGCGGGCGGCAACTCACGTGGCGCTCCCTCGATTCGCAGGTGCGCCCAGACGCCGGCCTCAGTGGTACGCGCGATCAGCGCCTCCAGATCGCCCAAACCGGGTTGCGGCGCCCGCTCCGCACCTGCTCCGCCTGGGCGCAGCACGCCCAGCATCCGGTGCGTCTCCTCCATCGCCTCTCGGCCGAGGTCGGCCAGCTGACCGAGTCCCGCACGCTGGCGCTCGTCCCTCGATGTCGCCGCCAGCGCCTGCGATTGAACGACCATGAGAGAAACGCTGTGGGCAACGACATCATGAAGCTCACGCGCGATCCGTACCCGCTCTTCCGTCGCGACCTGCTCGGCCAAGCCCGCAACCTGCTCGGCTCGCGTCCGCACGTAAAGCCCGACAGCGACAGCGAGACCGACCGCGACCGACTGTGGGATCAGCGACGGCGGCTCGATCGAAGAGCCGTGCAACGGGCGGCTCAGCGTGACCACCACCGCGCTGAGCAGTAGCCCACCCACGACAACGCGCCACTCACGGTGTCGTGCCACGGCTAACAAGGCGAACAGCAACGGCAGCAGCACGGCCGGACCGATACCGACGGCCAATGCTACGGCGAGCACGGACACCAACACCGCGACGGGTGCCCGCTTGCTGAGCGCCAACGCCGCGGCGATCGCGATCAGAGCCAGCCCGAGCGGCACCGTGCCGACTCCTGCGGGATGGCCACGGAGGAGCGTGAAGATCCCATCAAGCAAGACCACGACGACCGGCGCGACGTCGAACACGAGGTCGGGCTTGCGTTTCACGGCCTGAGAGTAGATAGCTTCCGCACGCGGCACATCCACCCGTCGGGGGATTGCCGGCTCCTACTCGCGACGGAGATGCACCAGCCGGCCGGGACACGCATCGCTCCCTGTTTGGGGCAGTGTGCGCCGCTCATGCGGGGACGAGCCCGGACCGGCGTCTGCAGAGAACGGACATGCCACCTCGTTCTTGTTTTTCGAATTCGGGGATGGTTGAGCAGGGCTCGCCGACGGAGCACCTGAGGTCGGCGAGCCTTCATCGGCGAGCCTTGCTCGGCGCTCGATCAGTAGGCGCTGTGGGAGGCCACGAGAGAGCCGGCGCCGGCGAACTCGGTGATCAGGTCGGCGAGCGTGTCTGGCTGGTCGATCATCGAGAACGTCTTGGCCTGGGCGATCACCTCGAGTCGGGAGTTCGGCAGGGCGGCGCCGAGGCGTTTGGCGTCTTCGAGCGCGAAGAACTCGTCGTCCGCGGACCAAGCGATCAGCGCGGGCTTTGCGAACTGCGTCAGGCGCTCGCCGGCCCGCACCGTGCTCTGACGGTTCAGCGAGCCGGTGAAGCGCCTGAGGTCGGCGCGGACCCGGCTGTCGCCGAGAGGCGGTCTGAGCCATTCGCGGACGAGCGGGTCGACGTCTGTATGCGCGAGCCCCCCATACGCGCGTCGGCGCACAAAGCGCCGGCGCAGCGGCTGGAGCGCCGCGAGGAACGAGGGCCGCGCCCGGGCGGCGGTGATCAGCGGTCTGATGATCGGCGGCGGGAAGTGCTCGAACGCGTCGCAGCTCGTGAGGACGAGTGCCCCGAGCCGCTCGTCTGCGGTCGTCGCGAGGATCTGCGCGACCGCGCCGCCGGTGTCGTTGCCGATCAGGACGGCGTCCTGCAGTTCGAGCGCGTCGAGGAACTCGCCGACGATCGCGGCGATGCCCTCCATCGTCAGGTCCGCCTCGCGAGTCATCGGTTCCACGTGGGCACCCAATGGCCAGGTCGGCGCGAGGCACAAAAAGCCGCGATTGGACAGCCGCTCGACCAGGGGCCGCCACACGGAGGCGCCCATCATGTAGCCGTGGACGAAGACGAGGGGACGTCCGTCGGAGGGCCCCGACTTCTCGTAGACGATGGTTCCGCTGCTGAGGGTGACGCGTGACATATGATCCTCCGTAGATAGTTACATGCAGCCTGTCCGTAAGATACCAACAACCTGCCGGTAATGTCGCGAACCCAGAAGGAGCGGTCCGCCGCCACCCAGAACGCGCTCGTATCGGCCGCGAGGCGGCTGTGGGGCGAGCACGGCTACGCGGCCGCCTCGACGCCTGAAATCGCGGAGGCCGCCGGGGTCACCCGTGGCGCTATGTACCACCAGTACGCCAACAAGACCGAGCTCTTCGTGGCCGTCCTCGAAACGATCGAGGCGGAGGTGATCGAGCGGCTCACCGCGGATGTGCTCGCCGCCGAGCCTGGCACTCCCGCCGAGACTCTCCACATCACCGCGGATGCCTGGCTGCAGATCGCCGTCGAGCCCGAGATCAGACAGCTGATGCTGCTCGACGCCCCGAGCATCCTCGGCTGGGCGGGCTTCCGCGAGATCTCCCAGCGCTACGGCCTCGGCGTGACCGAACAGCTCCTGCACGCCGCCATCGAGGCCGGTGAACTCCGGCCACAGCCGACGAGTCCCCTGGCCACGATCGTCCTCGCCGCGCTCGACGAGGCCGCCATGATCATCGCGAATGCGACCGATCCAGTCCGTGAGAAGCAAGAGGTACGCGCCGTGATCCACGACCTGATCGACGGACTCTTGAGAGCCGGGACGGGTAGCAGCCGATCCCCGGCCTGAGGCGCCATCCAAAGATCCCCGTCTCCTGAGCTCCGTATAGGCGCTCTTAAACGGGGTCACTCTTTTTCGCGACGCCGGCTGCTTTTACCGGGCCTTCGATTCCGCTTCCTCCACTTCACGCATCACGCGAGGACCCGCGACGCGTTCGGCCTCGTGGAGCTGGTGGAGCTCATGCTCACGTTCCTTGGCGGACGGAGTCACCCCCTTTGGGCCACGGCCCGCCAGGTTCTCTCGCGAACGCACTTTGTTAGCACGAGTGGTCGAGCCCGCCTCTCTTTCAGCGCACGCAGTGCCTTCCGGGCAGGTCGCCGCAGAGGTGGTGTCGAAGCAGCCGTAGATCGTGAAAAGAGGATTGACGACCAAATGCCCAGCTGCGTCGGACATCGTCTGCGTGCCAACGAGAGACGGTGGGGATTGCGCCTTGTAACAGCCTTCGGATTTGACGCTCACCTCGTATACAACCGGCGTCAGGCTGAGCGGCTCGGCGCCCGACTGTGGAGCCACCGCGATCAGCGCGCAGCTCCAGTCGTCTCCCGGGCCCTGACGGGCGCCGGAGCGGCGGCTGCAGCGAGTATGCAATTTGAGGGCCGCCCCAACCGGGACAGTGCGACCCAGCTCTTTCTGCTGACGCACGGTAAGCGCATCGAAGGCCGGCGCGATCGATGCTTCGAGCCTCGCGCTCGTGACGGCGGGCGGCCCCCAGCTGCCGGCTACCGCAAGCAGCACAATCAGCGCCGCTCCGGCAACCACGACCCGCAGCGGTTGCGCCCACCCGGCCCGGCGGGGAACCGAGGAGCCAGCGAAGTCGCGCGACCGCAGGATTCTCCAGCTCGCAACGAGACATGCTGTCGCCCACAGCACACTGACCACGAGCCCGATGATCATCGGCCCGTAGAACTTCGGTACTGACAGAAGTCCATGCCAGTCAGAGAACGCAGAGCTCAGCAGGAGCGAGTGCGCAACTGAGCCGCTGCCGATCAGCATCAACAGTTGCATGACGAGCGCCACCAGCAAGGGTCCGAGCACACCCACGATGCCGTTGCGGCTGGCGACGGAGATCAGCATCGCCAGACACGTGAAGCCGAGTACCGGAGGGATGCTGAGCATCCAGCTCACAAGCACCAGCAGAAGGGAATCACCAGACGAGATGGCCGTGCCGCCGAGCCCGACGAGCGGCTCATTTCCGGTAAACACCAGCCCGGCGACGAGGCTCGAAAGCGCCACGACCGCCGTTAGCCCGACCGCGAAGCTCGCGGCTGCCAGCACCTTGCCCACGAACAGCTCCTCGGTGCTGCACGAGCGAGTCAGTACCGTCTTCCAGGTCCCGTAGCGGTCCTCCGAAGAGAAGAGATCTCCGGCGACGACTCCTGCGACCACCGGGAACCCCAGATAGCCGGCGAATCCGAGCACCACGAGCGACACCGCGTAGCCTGATTCGTGTACCCATACCCCGAGCAGCGTGTCTGCGGGCACAGCGGCCTGCTCGTTGAGGATCAGGCCGAATGCCAAGGGCCCGAGCACACAAACGAGCAACAGCACGCGCGACGCCAGCTGTGCGCGGAGCTTGCGGGTCTCGGCTCGCCACACGCCGCCCACGCGACGCGCGTGGCGTCGCCGCTCGGCCGACGCCCCTGTGAGTGACATCACGTTCACGCCTGCCGGTCCCGTCCCTGATGGGATACACCGATCGGGACAGCGGAATCCGTCGGCTGCTCTTCCGTGAGCGAGAAGAACATCGAGGCGAGCGGGCTGAGGAGCAGCTCCAGGCCCCGAACGGCCACGTCCGATCGCCCCAAGGAGAGCACCAGGCGGTCGAGCGCCGCTTGATCTGCGCGAACCACGAATCCCTCGCGCGATCGGCCCTCGGTTCGGATGTCGGTCTGTTCGCCCGCGATCACCACGGCGCGAGTGTCATCACTCGTGACGATCCTGTATGCCGACGCCGGAGCCTCGTGGCGCAGCGCGGCCGCGGTTCCTGCCCACACCACACGCCCTTCCCTCAGGATCACAAAGCTGTCGCACCCTGTCTCGATCTCGCCGATCTGATGACTGCTCAGTAGTACGGAAACACCTTCGGCCACCAGGGACCGGATGAGCTGTCCCACGAATCGCACACCCGCAGGATCGAGTCCCGAGGTAGGCTCGTCGAGGAGCAGCAGCCGAGGGACGCGCATCAAGGCCGCAGCGATTCCCAGACGCTGGCGCATGCCCGAGGAGTATCCGCTCACCCTGTCCCCAGCCCTCCCACCGAGGTCCACTTGCTCGAGGGCCTGGCTGATGCGGGTGCGTGCCTGATCGTCGTCATCAAGCTCCGCGAGGACTTCGAGGTTCGCCCGTCCGGAGAGGTACGGGTAGAAGCTCGGCTCCTCGACGAAACCCGCAACACCCTCGAGGATGTGTCGACCGCGCGCGAGGTCCGTCCCCAAGAGCACGATCTTCCCCTCGTCGGGATGAACGAGCCCCAGCAGCATTCGCAGCAATGTCGTCTTGCCGGCACCATTCGGACCGAGCAAGCCCGTCACTTCCCCCGCCCCTACCTCCAGATCAACCGCCGAGACCGCAGTCCTGCTCGCATAGCGCTTGGTCAGCCCGATCGCTGTCACGGCAGTCATGCGAAGCCCAATACAGGTCTATTTGCCGGCGTCGCTACGACGCTCGCGACGCCGGCGTCAGCACGGGGTGCCGCTCAGGGTGCTTTGGACGCCGGTCCGGGCGGCGGGTCGGGCGACAGCAGGACCGGCGTGCGCGGCGCCTGTTCGAAGTCGAAGTCTTCCGCCATGTCGCCCAGGCCCGGGGCTTCTTCACGGACGTCGGGGCGCGGGTCCGGCCGGCCGTCGGTCAGCGGGTTCAGCCGTTCGCCTCCGAGGAAGTCGTCCTCGATGAACTTCAGGTAGGCATCGTGTGAGAGCTGCTGGTGATCGATGTAGCCCTGCCTGGCGTAGGGGCTGATCACCAGGCCCGGTACGCGTATGCCATAGCCGTTTTCATCGATCTTCGGCGGCACGACGTGATCGTAGAAGCCTCCAAAGTCATCCCACGACAGGAAGATCGCGGTGGAGTCCCAGCACGGGCTTTTCATGATCGCGTTGATGACCGTCGTGACGTAGGCCTGGCCTTCGCTGATCTTAGCCGGCGGATGTTCACCGATCTTCTGGTTCGGGACCATCCAGCTGACGTTCGGAAGGCCGCAGGCCGGTTCTTCGTGGACCGCATCGAAGAAGTCGGGGACCGGCTGAATATTGCCGAGCTGGCCGTCTTCGCGCACGTCGGTGAAGTCCGGGAGCGGATTCCAGATGCCGGGTTGCGTGACGCTGAGTTCGACTTTTTCGCACGTCACTTCTTCGTTGTTCTCGCAATCGGGCTCTTGGCCTTCATGGATGTAATAGCGCCACGTGACCCCGTGCTTGTACATCAGGTAGGTGACATCGGTCCACGCATAGCTGGTTTTGGGCGGCGTTTCGGTCGGATGCCCTTTTTTCGCAGTCCTTTCGGGCGAGAGTGTATTGACGCACTTGAGGGGGTTGGTCGTTTTTTTGCCGCACTTCGCCACCCACCCCGAGACCATCTCAAGGTGGGAGGGCAGGCTCCACGAAGCAACCGACTCGAACAGGTGATCCTGCAGCACGAAGTCTTCCGCGTACTTCCAGTAGTTGGGGATCTCACGGGCGTCGTGGTAGCCCATGACTTCGCGGCCGCAGGTCTCGGTGGTTTTGCATTTCCCGCAGCCAGTCGTTTCCTTACAACCGGCTTTGCCCTCGGCTTCCTTGACAAACCCGTCCATCTTCCCGCCATCTATGTCGCCGACCTGCGATTCGGTGCCGTGCGGGCCACCGGCGTTTACGTTTGCGCCGTTGTGGTAGGGCGCGATGCAACCACCGATCGGGTCTGGTACGCATACCCCGGCAGGGATGCCGTCGGCCCCAGGATACGTTCCGAAATAGGTGTCGAACGAGCGGTTCTCCTGCATGATGATGACGACGTGCTGGATCTTGTGGATTCCTTCCGGTTCGGCGTGAGCCACAGGAGCGAGTAGCCCCATCGCCAGCACCGTCAGAATCATCGCCAAGGACCGCGCCGCCGGCCTCCTGATCTCATTCGCGGACTCGAAACGCATGCTCCTCCTCCTAGGGCCGCTGGGCATCCGTACTTATAACGCTTCGTGGCGCATAAGGTTGGGAAGGCGGCGGCCTTTCTGCACCCACCGGCGAGCGGGGATGAATGAGTTAGCCGGGCCGGGAAAGGCCGGAGACCCATCGTGATCTGCTTTCGCGGGCCCGAGCCCGGCTGCATGCGTCCGCTCCGCCCTCCTGCGCGCGGGAGCGGACGACGAGCCGGTTTGGCGCACAACGACGCGAGCCCGTCCGCTCGCCCTGGCCCGAGGGAGCGCGCCGTCTTTAGATCAGGGAGACAAGATTTGAACCTGCGACCGCCCGGCCCCCAGCGCGAAGGTTGGGGGCAGCTGTCGGGAGGTAGCGGCCGATTCACCGCTGCCCCGGGTGGCCATCACTCCCCGCCAAGCACTGGCACTGAGATCGCGATCAATACCCGAGCCGCTGGCGCCAGCGCTTGATGTCACCGGCGGAGCTCGCATGCGCGTAAAGCGTCTTCTTTCCTGCCGCTTGCCACTCCTCGGCCGCGGGCCATCGGGCTCGGCCGTCGAGAAAACGCCCGGATATCAGCTTCGATGCGATCGTCGGTCCACGTTGTGCGCCGACCGACGCCGTCGGAATGCCTGGCGAACATGTAGTCGGTGTTAGGTCTTCGGCGGTTGGCGCCCAAGATGCCCACGTCTACGAGGTCGGCAATGTCAGCCTTTGCCGTGCTGAGGCCGACACCCGCAAGCCGCTGATGTTCAGCGCGGTTGAAGCGGCACAAGCCAGGGGCCGAGCTCCTCGTCGTGGCGTCGCACGGTGCGCAAGGCACCGAGGTACGCGTCCTTATCGCGCGCGTAGTGGCGCTCAAATGAAAATACGCGCCCTTCCAGAAACCCGTCGCGCAGGAGGACCATGCCCGTGAGCAGCCGTGCCATGCGTCCATTCCCATGCGCTTGTTTCCAGCTTTATCAGCCGGCGCTTTTATGTCGGACACGCAATAAAACCAGGCGATTCGAGCCATTTGGCCGATTATTCCGAGCCTATTCGGCCGCCCGAGCGCCGGATCGCTCAGTACCGCTAAGAATGCCGCCGGCAGGCCGAGTCCAGGTTCTCTCTAGAGAGCTGGGGCTCGATCCCCGTGGCGCTCGCCGTCGACTAAGTGCTGATGCCGTCGGTGTTGCTTTCGGCGCTTTGGCTTCGGCGTGTGACGCCTCACGCGGGCGTGGCCGTGAAGCCTGACCGTTTGAGGGTGGCCCCTGGGTCCTCCGGCGCCCTGACGGTACGTGATCCCGGCGTTCGGGCACTTTTCGCCGTTGGTGCCTCTGGCCATAGCGCTGCAGGAGGCCGCGCATGACGTGGCGGTCGCGACGGCCGAGTCGTTCGGCGGGCGAGGCGTCGCCCGTATACTTCATCCAGCCCGCGTTGCGTGTTTGGCGTCTCGGCCTTCCCGTGACGATCGAGGCGATCCTGCGAGGCAGAGCGCATCCTCCGCCATCGGCAGCCAGCCCAGTCCTTAGGAGGTGCTCGTGACGAGAGTGCGCGCGGCGATTCTGCTGTTGGCGATGACTGTCCTTTGCGTGTCGACGGCATTGGTGGCCTCGGCGAGCGCGTCGGCGCGCCTGGTGGGCGAAGTTACGGAATTCTCGACCGGGATCACCGTGGAAAGTCTTCCGAGCAAGATCACGGTGGGCCTCGAAGGCGATCTCTGGTTCACGGAGCGCAACAACAACTCCAAAGGCAGCAAAGTTGCGCGGATGACCCCGACCGGCGAAGTGACGGAGTTCCCAGTGCGGGAATTCAGCGAGCCGCAGGGGATCACGCTGGGCCCGGAAGGCGATCTGTGGTTCGCCGAGGTCAACAACCCTGAATGTGGGGTCGGCGGATGCCCGAGCAGGGTCGGGCGGATCAACCCGACGACGCATGAAGTCGCGGAATTCTCGACGGGGATCACTGAAGGGAGCCAGCCGTGGGAAATCACGCTGGGGCCCGACGGCAACCTCTGGTTCAGCGAGCGCACCGGGCCCGTCGGGTTTGCGGGCCAGATGGCACGGATCAACCCGACGACGCACGTGGTCACGGAGTTCAAAGCCGGGATCACCGGCGACACCGAGCCGGCCGGGGTGACTGCTGGACCTGACGGCAACGTCTGGTTCACGGAGGAAGCGGGCAACAGGATCGGGCGGATCACGCCCAGCGGCACGATCACCGAGTTCCCGATCCCGACGGCCAACAGCCAGCCGGTGCAGATCGTGACGGGCGCGGACGGCAACCTGTGGTTCGCTGAGCAGGACAGCCTGAAGATCGGACGGATAACCCCGACGGGAACGATCACCGAGTTCCCCCTACCTTCTCCCGACAATGAGCCGCGGGCGATTACGGCAGGGCCTGACGGCAACATCTGGTTTGCAATGGACAACGGTGACATCGGACGAATCACGCCGACCGGGGTCGTCACGACCTGCACTACGGGGATCAGCGGCGACATCGAAGGGCTCACGGCGGGCCCCGACGAAAGTATGTGGTTCGCCGAGTACTACGAAGGCCGGATCGGGAAGATCACCGCAACTGGCACGGGACTGGCAGCCAACTGCACCGGTGGCTCCGCGCCGACCCCGGCTGGTCCTGCGCCCGCAGCTGGGTCGAACTCCGCACCGGCACTGGCCGCGGCCACGGCCACGGCCACGGTCAGGCTCGACGGATCCAGTCTGGGCGTTCTGAAGGGCGTTGCGAGCGTGAACCTGAGCTGCAGCGGGAACGCGACCTGCGTCGGCAAGGTGACGCTGACCGTCAAGAGCAAGCCCAAGAAGGGCAAGAAGGCCAAGACTGAGACGATCGGGACGGCCAGCTTCTCGATCCCCGCCGGCGCGACGAGGCTCATCAGGATCAAACTCCACGGGACCGGTCCGGCGCTCCTGCGAAGCGCTCACGGAAATCTCGCTGCTGGCCTGAAGATCGCCAAGGGGTCCCCCAGCCCTAACACGACGGAGACTCAGAGCGTGCGCCTCAAGCAGAAAGCCGTGGCAAAGAAATAGTCTCGGGTTGAGCGTCGAGCGCCGAGCCTTGACCCGGGTACGCCCTCCGGCAGTGCTGCGATCGCCGCCGTACGGCGTGTAGTTAGCGGATCAATGGCCAAGCTCGATGGGAGTTCGAACGTCGTCCCTCGATCTCCATCAGAAGCTCCAGCTAATCGGCCGGTTCTGACGCCGATTCGGACGTTGCGAACAATGGCTGTCGCGGATCGCGCAGCTCGATCTCCCGTCGATGCCCGAGTCGGTCCCGGTGGTCCCATGCCAGAGATGCCCCATGCTCAACACGACGCGGGTTATGAGCGCCACGCCCTGTTCGCCGATTACAGCCTGATTGCTCGCCTTCTTCGCCACCGCTACACGATGTCACCGCCCGAGGACAGCGAAACCAGGCCAGGTGGCCGCCGCCGGCGATCCCCCTGCGGGTTGCCCGAGAAGAACATTGGACCCCAACGTGGTGCGATACTGGCCCGAAACACGCGTGAGGCCCGTAAACACGGGCCTCACGCTAGTCGGGGAGACAGGATTTGAACCTGCGACCGCCCGGCCCCCAGCCCGAGAGTTCCAGGGCAGCCGAGTCGCTATGTCCCGTGTTTGCTGGGTGCGCGACGTCCTGAGTGGGGTGGAGTCGCGCTCACATTGGACCCCAAATTGGACCCCGGGGATTCGCCCGCGAAGCCGTCGTTGACCATCGCGATCTCATGCTCGTCGGGGGCGTAGTGGGTCTAGATCTGGGGCGTCTTGATGTCTGCGTGGCCCAGCCACTCCTGCAGACTTTCGAAGCGGGACGCCCTGGGAGGCCATGCCGGTGGCGAACGTGTGGCGTAGCTCGTGGGAAGGTGATGACGGTCGCGCCGGCGTCGACGCAGATCAGACTGTCCGCGAAACCGCGTCCACTCCAGCCGGGTCGATCCTGCCGTCCTTGGTCCGGGTGGTTGTTTGGCTATGGGCCTCAAGGTTTGCCGCAAATTGCTCGATGAGTTGACTGTCGCGCCGCTCTGGCGGCGCTCCTCATTCTTCGTCTGATCGAAAGCGGGCCTTATGTTGGGCAATTTCTTGGCTACGGCCGGCAGAGCGCCACTGCGACTCTTCGTCATCGCTGGTCTGGCGCTGGTGGTGGGTCTGGGTGCCGGCGCGCCCGGTGCGAGCGCCGCGGCCTGCTCGACGTCTACCGGCGCGGCGTCGTGTACGGTCACCGCGAACCTGACGGTAACGGCTGGCACGTTGTCCCTGGAGAGCTCGCCGAGCCTGTTCTGGAGCTTCGTCACGACGAGCTATGACCAGTGGGCCAGCGCGTCGGGGACGGCGCTCACAGCCTGCGCGGCGTCTGGCGCCACGACGCACTGCAGCAGCGGCTCGGCGCCGACCCTTGAGGTGCTTGATGCCACTGGCTCGTCCGCCGGTTGGGCAGTCAGCGAGTTCCTGTCGGCTAACACGCTGCCCGCGGGTACGGTCTTGCATTTCAACGGGGCCGGGACCGCGACTTACGGCTTCTCCCAGGTCTCGCCGGTCAGCACGGACCCCTTCGCTGGTGCGACACCGGGCAACGTTTGCGACTTCGCTAGTACCTGTACGGCGGCGACCGCAGCGTCGACATGCTCTCACGCTGGCCTCGGTTTCGCGACGTGCCCGACCTATCCGGTGACGCTCGGTGGTACGAGTGCGACGACCCAGGTTGACCTCTACTCGGCAGCCGCAAACACCGGCCTCGGTGCCGTCTGCTTCGCAAGCGGCACGGCAACCGGAACTGGGTGCACCGGAGCAACGCCCGACGCCTTCTATAACCTCGGCGTCAAGGGCAGCGCTCCCGCAGGGACCACCACCGCCACGATCAACATGGCAGCCAACTCTGGACCGTGACCGACGCTAAGATCAGACCTCGCCCGCGCATCATTCGCGTGCGAGTTCTGACCGCCCGGACCGCCTGGTGCGTAGCGACGGTTGCCTGCCTCACAGCGTTGCTTGGCTCACCGGGAGCATCGGCAGCTGAATCGTCCGCGGCAGATTGCCAGACCGTTCATGTTGGACCCGAAGTACAGCCCGGCAGCACCGCGAGCTACTTCCGTCTGACGGCCGCGGCAGGCACCAGCACGCGAGAGGCGGTACTCATCGCGAACCCGGCCGCTGTGGCATGCAGTGTGCTCCTGGCGCCGGCCTACGGGAAGACGGCCTCGAACTCCGGCGACACCTACCCCGTCGCGCGACCGGCAGGGACGTGCGTACGCACAAGCTGCTGGATCACCGGGCTCCCCGCCAGCGAAACCGTCCCCGCTAACTCCCGGCGCAGCGTGCCGTTCGTGGTCACCGTTCCGGCAGGGACGCCTCCCGGGGATTTCCTGGCCGGGGTGGTCGTTCGCCCGTCTGGAGCCGGCGTGGCCCCCCCACAGGCGAGCGGCACCGGTGTCGGTGCGCGAGTCAAGACCAGCGTAGGGATCGGCGTCGCCGTGCGCGTACCCGGCGCGCTTCGCCCGGACCTGACAATCCCAACCGTGACGCTCGACACGAGCGAACATACGCCACGTCTACACGTCGTCGAGCACGACAGTGGCAACACGTGGGAGCACCCGGCTGGCGGGGCGATCATCCACACGTCCGGTGCGCACCCGCTGAAGTTCGGCACCTCTTCGAGCACAATCCTTCCCGGAGACTCGGCAACGCTGACCGTGCCCGTGCTCGGGACAAAGAAAGGGCGCCACCCGACCGAAGTCCTCCTGCACTACGACCACTTCACGAAGGTGGCCGTGTGGCGAGGTGTTCTTGACTACCCGACCTCAGTCGCTGCGCGGCGCCCTGGCGAACCGGCGGTCGTGCACCGTTCGAGCATCCCGACGTGGCTCGTGATCCTCGCCGTGCTGCTCGGATTGGCCGTCCTACTGTTGCTGGTCGCTCTCCTCGTGTTGCTGCGTCGCCGTCGTGGCCAGGGCCCAAACGAGGCCGGTGATGGCTCCTCGGATCACCACGGTGACCCGGCGCAGGCCGCCTCTGAGGCGTGACACAGACCCGTTTGTGCATGCTGGCATCGCTGATGGCGACCGCCGCCCTCGCCGTCGTCGACGCCCCCGCCGCCTCCGGTGCGGTCGCCTTGGTGCAGAAAGGAACTGCTGCCTCCGGTGCCGGCGCAACGGTCACGCCAACCCTAGGTTCGGCCACGAAAGCCGGGGATCTGCTGGTCGCAACCCTCGAGGACACCAACTCCGGATGCGCGTCCGACAAATTCAAAGCACCGGCCGGTTGGGTACTGGCCGAAAAAGCCTGTCGCGGCGGCACCGGCCCGATCGAGATCTGGTACGACGCCAACGTCAGCGCCGGTGTCACCTCGGTCGTCTTCGAAAGCGGCTCGAGCGGCGCCAACTCGATCGCGCAGCTCAGCGAGTGGAGCGGGGCAGCCACCTCGAGCGTCCTCGACAAGGTCGGCACGAAAGCCAGCGAAACGGCCAGCACCAGCCTGACAATCAGCACCACAGGAAGCATTGCAACGACCGGCGAGCTGGCTGTCACCGCGTTCGGTACCAGCTCCGGACTGACGAGCTTCACGCCAGGCAGCGGCTGGACGAGCCTCGTCAGCAGCCCCGGCAACGGATTCGACTCCGACTACGAGCTGAACCCCACAAGCGGATCGCCGCTCACCGAGACGGTCACCAGTAACCCCCAAACCGCCTGGGGCGCCGCGATTGCCAGCTTTCTGCCAGTCGGATGCAGCGGCGGGTCGCTCACCGTAAAGGCATCACCAACCGTGACCTTCCCCTCGGTCACGCTGAACGCCTACAACGCCAGCACGTCGCTGGCTGTCGAACTCACGCTCGGTGACGAAACGGGAAGTGGCAGCGGCTGGAACCTCAACGGTACCTCGACGACGCTGACGGCCGGAGCCGGCAAGAACCTACCAACGACAGCGACGACGATCACAGCCGCGTCAAGCTCAGCAGCCACCGGTAACTGCAGTCTGCCGACCAACTCCATCACCTACCCGGTCACGCTTCCCGCAGGCACCACAGCGCCAACAGCAATAAAGCTTTTCAACGCCGCCGCCAACACCGGACGAGGTCCGACCACAGTCAAACTCACCGCAAAAGTCGCACTCCCAGCCAACACCAGATCGGGCAGCTACACGTCAACCTGGACCCTCGCGATCGCCACCGGACCCTAAGCCGACGAGTCGGTCATCCAACCGCCGGTGCGTTTGACATGCGGCCTAGTGCACGTTCATCGGGTTACACGCAATGGCGGGCGCCTCGATCGTGTCGATGATGGTCGCTCGGGAGCTGCGCTTGCTGCGGAGACGGTTGATCGAAGCTGCCAGATGGCGACCAGCAGACCCGCCGCCCCGCCACCACAAGAAATGGAGGGCCTCTACGCTGCGAAAAGCCGGCCCACTCTCCCCATCAAATGAAGATAGGGAACCTACAAACCTAGTCCCCGTGGAACCCAGGAGGGCTGAGGCGATTTTCCTAGGGTTTTCCTAGAGGGCGTGGCCCTGGCCAAAATAGGCCCTTTAGCTAGGAGCTATCTGGCCGAAAATGCGGCAATTCGGGGTGCTGGCCAGGGATCATAATCCGCGTATCGGGGGTTGAGTCCCTCGTGTGGGAGGGGGCCCGCAGCCTGCAACGCGAGCGTGACGACGGAACATTGGACCCCAAATTGGACCCAAATGATGTCGCGGCACTCGCCCGAAACGCACAGAAGGCCCGTGAACAACGGGCCTTTTGCTTATCGGGGAGACAGGATTTGAACCTGCGACCGCCCGGCCCCCAGCGCGTCCGGTCTCGGGTCGCTCAATTGGCGAACGCTGACGCCAAGGGCCTTACGTTGTCCGAGTTGTCCTCGCATTCGCTCACTTTGTTCCATGGGTTGTTCCGCGAACGCGTGTTCGCCCTTGGCACTCGCTCCAGGGAAGGGCCGGTTTGCACGCCTTCTCGCCGATGCCCTCATCGAGCGTTCCTTTCCGCTTCCTCCACTTCACGCAGCACCCGAGGACCCGCGACTCGTTCGGCCTCGTGTAGCTGGTGCTGCTCTCGCTCGCGCTCCTTGGCGGATGGCCTTGCGCTCTGTTTGCTGCCGGGCTGATTCGCTCGCGAGCCAAGTTCGCGGGCAGAGGGGATCGCGCCCGCGTGCTTTTGCGCACACGCCGTCCCTTCTGGGCACGGCGCGGGGGACGTGATGTCGAAGCACCCGTAGATCGTGAAGAGAGGATTGACGACCGAATGTCCTGCCGCGTCCGACATCATCTGCGTGCCGACCAGAGAGGGCGGGGATTGAGCCTTGTAACAGCCTTCCGATTTCACGCTCACCTCGTACACGATCGGCGTCAGACTGATCGGCTCCGCGCCTGACTGTGGAGCCACCGCAATCAGTGCACAGCTCCAGTCGTCCCCCGGCCCCTGGCCGGCTCCGGAGCGTCGACTGCAGCGGGTATGTAACTTGAGGTCCGCGCCCGCGGGTACCGTGCGACCCAGCTCTTTCTGCTGGCGCACCGTGAGCGCGTCGAAGGCCGGCGCGATCGATGCTTCGAGCCTCGCGGCCGTCACGCCTGCCGGTCCCCAGTTGCCGGCAATCGCGAGCAGCAGAATCAGCGCCGCTCCCACAACTACAACCCGCAGCGGCTGCGCCCACCCGGCACGGCGGGGAACGGGGGCGCCCGCGAAGTCGCGGGACCGCAGGATTCTCCAGCTTCCGACGAGGCAGGCGGCCGCCCAGAGCAGGCTGACCACGACCCCGATGATCATCGGCCCATAGAACCTCGGCGAGGACAGAAGCCCGTGCCAGTCGCCGAACGCCGAGGTCAGCAGGAGCGCGTGTGCCACGGTGCCGCTGCCGATCAGCATCAGCAGTTGCATCACCAGGGCCACCAGCAACGGTCCCAGCACGCCCACAATGCCGTTACGGCTGGCAACCGACAGCAGTATCGCCAGACACGTGAATCCGATTACCGGCGGGACGCTTAGCATCCAGCTCACAAGCACGAGCGGAAGGGCATCACCCGACGAGATGACGTTGCCGCCGAGCCCGACCAGCGGCCCGTCCCCGGTGAAGACCAGCCCCGCGACGAGGCTCGAAACAGCGACGATCGCCGTGAGCCCGACCGCGAAGGTCACGGCTGCCAGCACCTTGCCGATAAACAGATCCTCGGTGGTGCACGAGCGCGTCAGAATCGTCTTCCAGGTCCCGTAACGGTCCTCCGAGGAGAAGAGGTCCCCTGCGACGACTCCTGCCACTACCGGAAACCCCAGATAGCCGGCGAATCCGAGCACGACGAGCGACGCGGCATAGCCTGATTCGTGGACCCATACACCGAACAGCGTGTCCGCCGGCACCGCTGTCTGCTCGCTGAGGATCAGGCCGAAGGCCACAGGTCCGAGCGCACACACCGAGCACCAGCAGACGCGATGCAAGCTGGGCCCGGAGCTTGCGGGTCTCGGCTCGCCACACGCCACGCACGCAACCTCGCCGCTCGCGCGACGATCGGTTGACCGACACCGCGCTCACGTGTCGAGGTCCCGGCCCTGGTGGGAGAGGTCGATCGGGACGCCCGGCTGCACCGCCGACTCTGCCGTCAACGAGAAGAACATAGAGGCGAGCGGGCTCACCAGCAGCTCGAGGCCCCGGACCGCCACCTCCGCCCGCCCCAGGGCGAGCACCAGCCGGTCGAGAGCAGCTTGGTCGGCGCGGACCACGAGTCCCAGGCCCGTATCGCCGTCGGTCCGGATGTCGGCTTGCTCGCCCGCGATCGCTAACGCACGGGCGTCGTCGCTTGTGACGATCCGGTACGCCGATGGGGGAGCCTGGTCGCGCAGCTCGGCCGCCGTCCCGGCCCACACCACGTGCCCTTCGCTGAGGATCACGAAGCTGTCGCACCCCCTCTCGATCTCGCCTATCTGATGGCTACTCACCAGTACGCCGACACCTTCCGCTGCCAGGGACCGGATGAGCTCTCCGACGAATCGCACGCCCGCCGGGTCGAGTCCCGAGGTGGGCTCGTCGAGCAGCAGCAGGCGGGGGTTGCGCATCAACGCCGCCGCGATGCCCAGACGCTGGCGCATCCCCGACGAATATCCGCTCACCCTGTCCCCCTCCCGCCCGCCGAGGTCAACCTGCTCGAGGACCCGGCCAATGCGCTTGCGCGAGGTGTCGTCGTCATCGAGTTCTGCAAGAACCTCGAGGTTCGCGCGTCCCCAGAGGTACGGGTAGAAGCTCGGCTCCTCTACGAAGCCGGCAACGCCCTTGAGGATGCTTCGACCACGCGCAAGGTCGCTCCCCAAGAGCTCGATCTCCCCCTCGTCGGGGTGAATCAGGCCCAGCAGCATACGAAGCAATGTCGTCTTGCCGGCGCCGTTCGGGCCGAGCAAGCCCGTCACTTCCCCCGTCCCGACCTCCAGGTCGACCCCCGCGACCGCGCGCCGGCTCGAGTAGCGCTTGGTCAACCCCCTCGCCATCACCGCGGCCATGCGAACCCTGACTACCGGCCTCTCTTGGGACCGCTCGCGGCGCCGGATCAGTCCTGGGCGATGCTCAGGGTTCTTTGGACGGCGGTCCGGGCGGCGGGTTGGGCGACAGTAGCACCGGCATACGCGGCGCCTGTTCGAAGTTGAACTCTTCCGTCATGTTGCCGAGACCTGGGGCTTCTTCACGGACGTCAGGCCGTTTGTCCGGCCGCCCGTCGGTCGCCGGGTTGAGCCGTTCGCCTCCCAAGAAGTCGTCCTCGATGAACCTCAGGTAGGCATCGTGTGAGAGCTGTTGGTGGTCGATGTAGCCCTGCTTGGCGTAGGCACTGATCACGAGGCCCGGTACGCGTATGCCGTAGCCGTTTTCATCGATCTTCGGGGGCACGACGTGGTCGTAGAAGCCGCCAAAGTCATCCCACGACAGGAAGACGGCGGTGGAGTCCCAGCATGGGCTTTTCATGATCGCGTTGATCACCGTCGTCACGTAGGCCTGGCCTTCGCTGATCTTGGCCGGAGGATGTTCACCGATCTTCTGGTTCGGGACCATCCAGCTGACGTTCGGAAGCCCACAAGCCGGTTCTTCATGGACCGCATCGAAGAAGTCCGGCTCAGGCTGGATGTTGCCCAGCTGGCCGTCTTCACGCACGTCGGTGAAGTCCGGGAGCGGATTCCAGATGCCGGGCTGTGTGACGCTGAGTTCGACTTTTTCGCACGTCACTTCTTCGTTGTTCTCGCAGTCCGGCTCTTCGCCTTCGTGGATGTAGTAGCGCCAGGTGACCCCGTGCTTGTGCATCAGGTAGGTGATGTCCGTCCAGTCATAGTTCGCAATGGGTTCGGTCGGCTTCCCTTTCCCCGAATCCCTTTCGGGCGAAAGCGTATTGGTGCACTTGAGCGGATTGGTCGTTTTTTTGCCGCAGTGTGCTACCCAGCCCGAGACCATCTCTATGTGCGAGGGCAGGCTCCATGAAGCAACAGACTCGAACAGGTGATCCTGCAGCACGAAGTCTTCCGCGTACTTCCAGTAGTTCGGAATCTCACGGGCATCGTGGTAGCCCATTACTTCGCGGCCGCAGGCCTCCGCCGTCTTGCATTTCCCGCATCCGGTCGTTTCCTTACAACCGGCTTTGCCCTCGGCTTCCTTGACGAACCCGTCCATCTTGCCGCCATCGATGTCACCAATGTCCGCTGCCGTGCCGTGGGGGCCACCGGCGTTCACGTTCGCGCCGTTGTGGAAGGGCGCGACACAACTGCCGCTGATCGGGTCCGGTACACATACCCCCGCAGGGATGCCGTCGGCGCCAGGGTACGTTCCGAAGTAGGAGTCGAACGAGCGGTTCTCCTGCATGATGACGACGACGTGCTGGATCTTGTGAATCCCTTCAAGTTCTGCATGGGCCGCGGGAGCGAGGAGCCCCATCCCCAGCACCGTCAGGACCACTGCCATGTACCGCATCCCCGGCCTCCCGATCTCGCCCGCCCGCTGGAAACCCATGTCCGCTCCTCCCGAAGCCGTTAGTGTCCAAACTTACAACGTTCGGGCGCCCAAAAGGTTGGACGCAGCCGCCAACCGACGCTCCCGAAGGCTCCGAGCGCTCTCACGGCCCCGTCCCCTCAAAGCGGCCGATTTGCGGGGCTTTCGCATGACCGAGGAATGCTGCATCGGGCCGCGCCGTTGGCAAGTCAGTCGGGGAGACAGGATTTGAACCTGCGACCGCCCGGCCCCCAGCCGGGTGCGCTACCAGACTGCGCCACTCCCCGTGGCTATCGTCGGCCGACCGGCGGCCGCGGCCCCATGTTACGCCAGCGGTCCGGCCGGGTAGGCGAGATGGTGCCGGTCACCTCGGAGGGGCCCGGGAGGCGCGACCCGCTACGCGCCCGCGGGACCGCCGGGGGCCGGCTCTTTAATCGGCGTGACGACGACACCCCGGTCCCCATACGGGATGCGGTTGCGTTTGAGGATCCCCCCGAGCGTGCCGAGGGCCTTCGTGAGTCGCGTCTGAAAGCCGTACTTGGCCTTGACGCTGCGGCTGATCTCTTCGAGTTCCTCCCCCTCCACCACGCGCGCGATCGCCTCGATCGGCTCGGTGCCCGCCTTCGCCCGCCCGCGGGCGTCGGAAGGCTGGACCGTCACCCGCTGGGTGTGGGCCAGGCGCTTGGCCTTGCCGGAGCCTGAGCTCGTCCAGAAGGCCACGCTGTCCTGCCCGAAGGGCGTAACCCACACTGGCGTTGACACCGGCGTGCCGTCCCGGCGGAACGTTGTCAGCCGCATGTAGCGCTCGTCTGACAATGCCATCGCCCGCAGGCTAGCTCGTGCGGGAGCGCGGCGTCCTGACGGTCACGGCGAGGGCCCTGGGACCTCCAAGGCAAGCCATGGCGGTTCGATTGCCGTGCCAAGTCTTCAGCCCCGTTTGCGCTCCTCCACGGGCACGGTCCCGGTCTCGTCCACCAGCCCCGGGGGTGGCCACGCGCCCCACCAGTTGTCCCGGGCCCCGTCGAGGGTGATCGTCGAGCCGCTGAAGCCCCTTCCCACCGGGGAGGCGAGCAGGGTCACCAGCCAGGCGTGCTCCTCGACGGTGCCGAGCCGCTGCAGGGGAACGGTGCTGGACATCCCCGCCCTCACCTGCTCCGGGTACTTCGCCAGCACGTCCGTTTCGAACACGCCCGCCGCCACCGCCGAGACCGCCACCCCATCCCCAGCCCACCGCTCGGCCAGCTCCTTCGTGAGCGCCTCCACCGTGGCCCGGGCCGCACCCGAGTGGGCCATCCCCGGCATCCCGTGGTGGGGGGACAGCGTGACGTTGACGATCGTCCCCCCTCCCCCACTGGAGAACGCCAGCTCGTGCGCCCGTTCGGACATGTTGAGCATCCCTTCCACGTTCAGTCTCCAGACCGCCTGCCACCCCTTCGAGGCGATCAGCTCCGCCGGGCTGAAGAACTGGCCCCCGGCGTTGTTCACGAGCAGGTCGAAGCGACCGTGCGTCTCGAGCAGCGAGGAGATCAGGCGGCCGGCCTGCTCGGGCTCACGCACGTCACCGGCGACAGCCTCCACCGGGCCCGCCAGCCGTGAGCACTCCTCGGCCGCCTCCCTCAGGACCTCCTCGCGGCGCCCCGTGATCGTCACCTTCGCGCCACAGCGGCTCAGCTCCAGCGCCGTCGCCCTGCCGAGGCCCGTGCCACCCCCGGTGACCAGGGCCACCTGCCCCTCCAGCAGGCCCGGCGCGAAGATCTCCGACTGGCTGGAGACTGTGTTCATCCGGCGGCGATCATATGGTTCCCACCGCGCTTCCCCGCCTCCGGCGGGCGCCTCTGCTGTCCGTCTTCCCTGCCGTTTACGGTTTGTCCGTGTCCCGCCGGCCGCTGGTCACCGTTCCGGCACTGACCCTTGGGGATCTGCTGCTGTGGCATTGGTCGCTCACGGCTCCCCACACGGTCCTCGCGATCGTCGCCGGCCTCACGCTGCCGCCGCTGCTGGTCGCGTCGATGTGGCTCGTCGGGCTCGCATGCGTGCGCCTGCTGGCCCGCGGAGTCCGCGCCCCCCTGACCCACGTGTCACGCACCCGCAGCGGGCGCTCACGCTCCCGTGCCGCGGCGCCCGGCACGACGGCGGCGGTTGCGTCGGCGGCCGCCAACCCGGCTCCACGACCCACGACAGCGCGATCCTCAGCGGCCCAGCCGGCTCAGGTCCCAGTGGCCTCCGGCGACCGCGAGCGACCTCCTCGCAAGCTCGCCGCTTGAGGACAATCGTGGCAGCGCCGTGAGCGGCCCGCCGCCACAGAAACGCGCACGCCTCGGGAAAGGGCGCGCCATCGTCCTGGCGTTCGTCGTGCTCCTGCTCGCCGCGGGCGCCGGTGCCCTGATCTACAAACACGACCGCACCGGCAGCATCTACCACCCCCACGCCCCGTTCGTGGCCCAGCCCACCCCCACTCTGAAGAAGGGTCCGGAACCCTTCGCCTGGCCGTTCTACGGATACACCCAGGACCACACCCGCTTCTTCCCCGCCCCGGAAACGGTCCGCCCGCCGTTCAGGAAGCTGTGGGTCCACAACGCCGGCGCCCTGCTGGAGTTCCCGCCCGTCATCTACGGCGATCGCATCTATCAGCTCGCCGACAACGCCGAACTGATCGCCGTCGACACCAAAACCGGCCACACCGTGTGGACCCACCGGCTCGGCGAGCTGTCCGCATCGACCCCCGCCGTCACGTCCAACACCGTCTACGTCACGCTCCTGAACGGTGGCCGCTCCGGCGCTCCCGGGCGGGTGGTGGCGGTGAGCGCACAGACAGGCGCCATCCGCTGGTCGCGCAGGCTTCCGAGCGCCACCGAGTCCTCGCCCATGCTCGACCACGGACGCCTCTTCTTCGGCTCCCAGAACGGAACCGTGTACGCCCTGAACGACCGCACCGGCGGCGTCATCTGGACCTACCACGCGGCCGGCTCGGTGAAGGCCAGCCCCAGCCTCTCGGGCGGGGTCCTGTACTTCGGCGACTACGGCGGCCACGTCCAGGCCATCTCCGAGTCCGACGGCCGCCAGCTGTGGCGCAGCAGCTCAGAAGGGGCCCTGCTGGGGAGCGGGACCTTCTACTCCACCGCCGCGGTCCTCTACGGGCGCGTGTTCCTCGGCAACACAGACGGGCGCATGTACGCCTACGACGCCGACACCGGGAAGCTCGACTGGGCCGTCCAGACGGGCGCCTACGTGTACGCCTCGCCCGCCGTCACGAACGCCCCCGGACTCGGACCCACCGTCTACTTCGGCTCCTACGACGGCATCTTCTACGCCATCGACGCCCGCACCGGGAAGATCGCGTGGCGCTTCCCCGCCGGCGGCAAGATCTCCGGCTCGGCCACCATCATCGGCCGCACCGTGTACCTGGCCGACCTCGGCCAGCGACGCATCTACGGCCTCGGCATCTCCACCGGTCACAAGATCTTCGAAATGGACACCGGCGCCTTCGACCCCGCCGTCAGCGACGGCCACGACGTCTACCTGACGGGCTACTCGGGACTGTTCGGGATGGAACCGCTGGCAGCCGCCGCCTCCACGCCCAAGCCCGCCACCACCACGAAGGCCACGACCACCAAGAAGCGTTAGGACGCCCGCCGCCGGTCCGCGGGCGGCACTCGTGAAGCAGCCCTAAGGAGCGGCTCCGCTCGTGCAGGCGGGCCCGCCTTCGAGCGCGCGGGTGAGCGAGAAGCTCGCTTCCACGACCGCGCTGCCGGGTCCGTCGAGGGTGACCCGCGTCCAACCCCCCGGACCCGACGTCACGCACCCGGCCCCTTTCTTGATCGCCCAGTAGGGGGAGTAGTGCACCCGCACGAGGAAGCTCCCCGCGTGGCGGGCGTGGAGCTTGAAGGAGTCGTAGGCCAGCCTCGTCAGCCGCCCCGGACCGGAGGCCAGCGGCGTGGCCCCCCGTACCCGGAAGACCCGCCAGTGGGCGTTCGAGTAGACCTTCTGCAGGTACGGCAGGCCCTTCTCGATCAGCTTCGCCTCCTGTTCGCTGGAGGGGTCCGGACGCGCGTCGGGGAGCGCCACGTAGGCCACCCCCTCGCGGTGCAGCCAGGCCTCGTACGCCCTCGCCGTGAGGCCTTCTTCGAGCAGCACCGAGTCGAAGCGCTCGTCCAGCTGCTTGTCCCAGCCGCGGGCCAGCGAGACGTTGTTAGCCAGCAGCGCCGTCTCCCAGTGGGTTCTCGTCAGGGGCACCTCCACCCGGATCGCTTCGCCGGCGCTGTGGTGCTCCAGGAACCGCGTCACGGGCGCGTAGTAGGCGGGACTGGTCGCGTCGCTCCCCGCCACCGCCAGCGTCTCCCTCACCGGGCCCCACACCACGAACACCCCGATCGCCGTCAGCGCCAGCCCGGCGGCGGGCGTGAGCGCCGAGCGCCGCCCCCATGCAACCCGCACAGGACTCCGTTCGCGCTCCACCATGCACTCGCACAGCAGCAGCGGCCCGGCCAGCAGGACGGCGTAGCGCTCGATGTTGCTGCCCATCGGGGAATGCACCAGCAGGCACCCCACACAAGCCGCCAGATAGACGAGTCCCCCGACCCTCAGCGCCCGCGACTGCTTGGGCAGCGCCACCAGGAAGGCGATCACCACCACCGCCGTGGCCAGGAACGAGAGCAGCGGGTAGGGCTCATAGCCGCCTTCGGGAAACAGCAGGGCGAGGGCCCCCACGAGCAGCGCCGGTGGCAGTGCCAGCACCAGCAGGGGCCGGGCCGAGCGCTGATGGAGGGCCAGCGAGAGACCCACCAGCCCGAGCAGCGCCCCCGCCACCGGGCTGGCTGCCGCCGACAGCATCGCCAGCGCCACCCCCAGCCGCGGATGGCCGCGCCTCAGCGCCAGCGCCGCGCCGAGCGCGAACGGCACCCCGAAGGCGAACGCGATCCTCCCCAGCCACACGTCTCCGATCGCCGCCAGCACGAACACCGCCGTTCCCCACGCCGCCGCACTCCCGTACAGCGACCTCGCCAGGCGCGCGAACAGCATGCTCGAGGCAATCACCGACAGGGCCGCAACAGCCTTCAGACCGAGCAACGCCCCGAGCGGCGGGAACAGCAGGCTGTACCCGGGGAGGTCGTGGCCGCCGTACCAGTTCGCGTCGAGCACGCTGAAGCCGTGGCTGGCGAACATGCTCACGCGGTAGCTGGCCGCCGCCATGTCGGGTGTCCGCGGATCGACGATCAGCCAGATCGCCGTCAGCAGTGCAAGCAGCACCACGGCCGCCAGCGCGGCGAGTATCGAGGCCCCGGCGGCCTGGTCGGAGCCGCGTTCGAGCGGCAGGCGCTCGGTGACCCCGGCGCCCGCCGGCAGCGGCGCCCGCAGCGGCCACTCGACCGCCGCAGGACGTGCGCCGGCTCCGAGGGCGCCACCTGCCAGCGCGCCCGCCGTACCCACGGCCCCGGCTCCCGCCGCGGCGGGGGTGGCCACCGCGGCCTGCAGCGTCAGCCCCGCGGTCGTCGATTCGGCACCTTGGGGCTCCACAAGAGAAGAATTACCCGAGGTCCGGTGTGCTACCCCACCGGACCTCGGCACCTCCGCCGGTATGGCGGATACGTGTCTGCTTAAACCGGTGGGGGGGCCGGAAGTAGCTGTGTCGCCGCGCGGCACAGCCCTGGATAATGACGGGGATGAGCAACGGATTCCCCGCCGGCCGCCGCCGCGCCGCCGGCGCAGCCCGTCGTTGCTGGCCGATCCTGCTCCTCGTGCTCGCCCTCGCGGGCTGCGGCACGAGCCGTCCCGGCCAGGTCCACGGCGATGAACTGGTCTCGGCCCAGACGTTCCCCTTCTACCGCATCTACTGGGTCGGCCCGAACTTCGGCGGCCTGCCCCTGAGCGCCGTCGACGGCCTCTCGGGCTACATCAGCTCGGTCGGGGACAGCGTCTACTACGGCAACTGCGTCCAGAGCAAAGGGATCTTCGGCGGCGGCAGCTGCCGGCTGCCCCTGCAGGTCACCACGGTCGTCTACCACCGCCACTCCAACCAGGCCCTGGGGTCCCAGCGCAACATCCTCATCCGCGGCGTCCCGGCGGTCGTCTACGACGGCGGTCGCAGCCTCGAGCTGTACTCCGGCCACGTCGCCATCGACGTCTTCTCAGACACCTTCGAACACGCCCTGCGGGGCAGCCAGCAGCTGTATCCGATCAACGCCCCCGGCTCCAACAAAGGCCCGCTGCCGGCGCCCGTGTACTGCCCCGGCGTGTATGGCCCCGTCGGGCTGGAAGAGGCCAGGGTGCTGGCGAACCTCCCCCACCACGTCTGTGAGAAGACGCTCAGAGAGGTCGAATTTCAGGAATCGATCAAGCGGTCGGGCTCGACCTCGCCGTAGCCCGCCGCCGCTCCGGCCACCGCCGGGGCCACGATCTCGCGGCGCAGGCTGACGAACGCCAGCGTCCCGATCAGCGCCGGCAGCCACAGCGAGATCGCCCGGTAGACGACCACCGCCGCGATCGCCGTCGACGCCGGGCGTACGCCGAACAGCACCAGCATCCCCACCAGGCCCCCTTCCACCGCCACGAAACCACCCGGGATCGGCAGCGAGTTGGCCAACATGCCCACCAGGTAGGCCATCGCCACCACCCAGAAGGTCGGCGTGGCGCCGAACGCCGCCAGCGCGGCCAGCAGCACGAGGTTGTCGAACAGCCAGTAACCGACGGCACCGAACAGCTTCGGGTCTCGGCGGCGGATGAGCACGAGCGCGTCCTGCACACCCCCTCCGATGGCGCTCAGCGCCACCACCGCCCTGCCTCCCCTGTCCTCCCTGGCCGCGGCCGCACGGCGGGCCCGGCTGGCGAGACCGAGCGTCACGGCGATCATCAGCACCGCCCCCGCCGCCGGCAGCAGCGTCAGCAGCGGGTCCTGCGAGCCGGACACGATTCCCAGCCACATCAGCGTTCCGATGATCGCCACCGCCGCCACGTTGACCGCGCTCGTGAGGACGAAGATCAGCACCGAGCGCCTGGCGATCCGCTCGACCGCGAAGCCCCGCGTGCGCAGCACCCAGGCGCCGAGCGCGATCCCGGCGAGGCCGCTGACAGATACCACCGAGTTGACCGCCAGCTCGGCCAGGGACAGGCGCGAGGTCAGCGACCGAGCCAGCGACCCGAACACGAGGTCGAACAGCATCACGTAGCTGGCGCAGGAGAGCAGCTCGAGCACGATCCCGACGAGCACCCAGCCCGGGTTCGCGTCGGTGATCTTCTCGGCCGCCGTCCGCAGTCCTGGGACCGCCAGCAGCAGCCCCACGGTCAACACGAAGAACACCGCCAGGCTGATGATGCTGTTGCGCAGCGTCCGCGACTGGGCCGCCATGGCGGCGTCCGCGTCCCCCGCGCCGGTCTCCGGCGGGCCCTCCCGCGCGCTCGCGGTGTCTTTCGGCACGTCTCCCACGCTAGCTCCCCTACCCGGATCGGCCCGGCGGGCTCGGAGGGCCGCTGCCGCAGGGGCCGCGGCTAGAGACTCGGGGCGCCCGGCGGCAGCAGCCGCAGCGTGCGCAGCCTGCCACGCAGTCCCCGTCCGCGGGCCAGTGCACGTCGCAGGGCCAGGCGCTCAGAACGTGCGTCGGAGAGCTCCGCGGCGGTGAGCGCCGGCGCGCGGCCGAAGCGCCGCTCCTGCAACCTCCTCACGTAGGCCGCCGCCTGCGGCTGGGCCACACGCTCCAGGCGCTCTGCGACCTGCGTCAGCGTCATGCCGGGCAGCAGCGGCCACGCCGATCCGCGCAGTGCCCGTTCGAGCTCGCGGACCGCCGTCTCGGCGCCCCCCCCGCCGCCGGCGCCGCTGCGCTCGCGGGTGCGGCCACGTGCGGCGCGGGCGTACAGCAACCCCCCGAGCGCCGCGGCCAGCACCAGAGCGAACAGCGCCCACTGCCAGGCGGCCGGGCTGAAGGAGCCGCCGCCGTGGTGGGTGCTGCGGGCTCGCGTGAGCGGCACCTTCACGCGTGTGATGCGTGCGTGTGAGCCGGCGTTCGGAGACAGCGCCTCCTGCGCCAGGCGCCCGAACGCGGCGCTGCCGGCCCCGCCCCCGGCGCTGCCGCTCGCCGGTGTGGGATCGAACGGCACCCAGCCGATGCCGCTGAAGAAGACTTCCACCCAGGCGTGGGCATCCTGCGGGAGCGCCGTCCACACCAGCCCGGCCGAGCTCCCCGCGGCGGCCTTCTTGGCCGTGCCGGTGAGCGTGGGCTTGAAGCCGACTCCGACGCGCGCCGGGATCCCGTCCATGCGCAACATCAGCGCCATCGCGCCCGAGAACTGCTCGCAGTAGCCGCGCTTGCTTTCGAACAGGAACGCCTCCAGCGGATAGCGCACGAGCGGCGGCTGTTCGTCATAGGTGTAGCCCACGGACAGGTAGCGCTCGATGCGGGCCACGACTTCGTAGCTGGAGCCGGCGCCCGCGGCCAGGTGCCGGGCGAGCCCGTACATCGGCCCGTACGGGGATGCGAGGATGCGCCGCGCGAGGGCCGACCCTCCCCCGGCCGCCGACTGCCCACCCGCGGAGGTTTGTTCGCCGGACCCCAGCGCGGGCGCACGCACGAGCTGGGCGCTCAGCGGCGCGGAGGCGGCCTCGCGCGCGAGCTGCGGCGCCGCCAGCGCGCTCGCCGACCCCAGCGGCAGTTCGAGCTCGGTGTAGGGGACGTAGGAGCCCGGGAAGCTGCTCGGCGCGGCGCGCAGCTGCGCCGTGGTCGGCTTGGGCGTGTAGGACGCCACCGCGTAGCTCGCGCCCGTGGCCGGCGGCGAGGCCAGCGAGAGCGTGCCGTCCGCGGCGCGCTTGACGGCCGGAGCCCGGTGCCCGACCCAGCTGACGCGCGTGGTGATGCCCGACGTGCCGACGAGCAGGTCCGAGCGCAGCCCTCCGACGGTCATCGTCGCGCCGCCGTACCAGCTCCCTTCGGCGCCCGCCGGGATGTCGGTGGCGGATGTTTCCGGGGGTGCATCGGAGCGGATGAAGCGCAGCCCGTCGAAGCGATCCAGCGAGGTCACGCGCAGCAGCCCGGGCGGCTCGCTCGCCTGCACCGTCAGCAAGGATTCCAGTGAGCGCGACTTCTCGATCGGTCCGTAGAGCATTCCCTGCGTTCCGGTGAAGTCGTTGGCGGCCGCCACCGGCTGACCCCGGTGGGCGGATTCGAGGCCGCCTTCGAGAGCCGTCTCGAAGGAGAGCCAGCCGTGCGAGGCGCCCAGCAGCGGCGCCGCGAGCAGCGCGACCACCACACAGGCGACCGTCCAGCTGAGCGCCCGCCCCAGTTCGGAGCTGCGCAGGGTGGGCAGCCACAGCCAGGCGAACACCAGCACCGCCAGCAGCAGGCCCTGCTCGCGCCAGCCGCCGCCGTGCGTGTTGCTCATGCCGCACAGCGCCAGCGCCACGGCGATCGCCAGCGCGCCGAGCCGCCGCCCGCCGGCCCCCTCGCGGGCGGGCCAGAAGAACAGCAGCGCCATCAGCGTGGTGCTGGGAACGAGCAGCATCAGCACCGACAAGCGCGCCCATTCCGAGCCGCCCGTGTACGGCCAGATCCAGGCCCCGAGCTGCCCCAGCCCGCCGTCGACGGCGCGGCCGAGGGCCCCCCAGTGCCACGGCGCGATCAGGTGCACCGGCACGCCGACGGCGAGCAGGCCGAGCTCCAGCGCCAGCAGCGTCACCACCACGGCCACGGCGACACGCGCGATTCGCGCGCGCCGCGGGTCGGTCCTCGAGAACCGTGTTCGGCCGACCGCCCCCAGCCCCAGGGACAGGAGACCGCCGCAGGCGGTCGCGACGGCCGCGACGGCGAGCGCCACTTCGGCCGGTGCTTCGTGCAGCAGGTGCACGTAGGCGAGCGAGGCCATCGTGGTGCCGGCGAAGAAGACCAGCAGCCGCACCCACAGCGGCGCGAGTCGCCGCTCCTCGCGCGCACCGCGAACGGCGACGGGCGCGACCCGCGCCTCGGTCCAGGCGCTCATCTAGGCGGCCGCCCGGGCCCGCCGGTCGAGGCGCTGAACGGCGCACCCCGAGACCGTGAACAGCACGTCGCTGTGGGCGCGCGGGAAGGGTGACATCACGAAACACGCGCCGCCGCCGGTATGCGCGAGCGCGTGCGCATCGGCGCTCGCGCTGACCCACAGCACGAAGGAGGCGTTGCGGATCGCGTCCCAGGCGAGTGTCTCGGAGGGCTCGATCAGAGCCAGCCGCTGGTGGATGCCCGGCCACGAGGTGAGCGTGCGGTCGAGCCTGTGGGGGCGGCGCTCGGGCGCCAGCAGCAGCGCGCAGCCGCCAGCGCGCGCGAGCGCGAGCGAGATCGAGGCGGTCGCACGCACCGCCGCGTCGAAGGCGTCCGCGCCGGCACAGTCGCGGCCGTCGAGCACCACCAGCGGCCTGGCATCGGATTCGGGGCGCAGCCGTCGCTCCATCAGCGTGCCCGTGCGCGCGGTGGTCAGCCAGTGGATGCGATCGACGCTCGCGTAGGAGTCCGCCCGCCGGAGGTCACCGAGCTCACCGGCCGTGGCCGCGAGCACGCGCCTCGCGGTCGCGCCTCCGGCCAGCCGTGCGAGATCGGCGCGCTCCACGCGTTCCACGCGTGGCAGCACGAGCAGGCGCGTGGGCTCGGACAGCAGGCTCCGCTCGCAGATCCCGAATGGGTCGCAGAAGCGCAGCAGCGACGGCCCGACCTCGTGCAGCCCGCGGCGGCGCGCGAGCACCGTGACCTCGTGGGCGTCGCTCTGATGGCGCCCCTGCGGGCGCGGCTCGGAGTCGGCCAGCGCCGCGAAGCGGCCACTGTGCCGCAGCGCCCGTGGTCCCTCCAGACGCGTGCGCACGCGCACGCGGACTCCCTCTTCGACGTCGATCGCGAGCGGCTCACGGATCAGGTGCACACGCCGGCACATCAGGCCCACGGCCACCGGCGCGGCCAGCGCAAGCGCCACCAGCGCGACACCGGGGACGAGGAAGGCCGGCACGCCGAGCAGCTCGGCGAGCAGGCAGAAGACGAGGCCGAGGGCCGCCGCGGCGAGCGAACGCCTCATAACGCCGGAACGCGGCTGAGCGCCTCTGCGATCACCGCCCCACGCTCCGTCTCGCCGGCCCCCGGCGCGAGCAGCAGACGATGCGCCAACACGACCGCCGCGAGATCCTGGACGTCGTCGGGCAGCACGTGGTCGCGGCCCCGCAGCGCCGCTCTGGCCATCGAGGCCCGCAGCAGCATCAGCCCGGCGCGGGGGCTCGGGCCGATCTCGGCGCGCGAGTCGTTGCGGGCGCAGGCGAGGATCGCGACGACGTAGCGGCAGATCGCCTCGCTGGCGTGCACCGCCGCGACCCCCAGCTGGGCCTCGAGCACGTCCTCTACGTCGCTCACCGAGGCGAGCTCCAGCACGCGGTCGCGCGCGGCGTGGTCGGCGAGCATGCCGGCCTCCGCGTCCGCCTCCGGATAGCCGAGCGTGAGCTTCACCATGAAGCGGTCGAGCTGCGCCTCGGGCAGCGGGTAGGTGCCCTCGTAGTCGATCGGGTTCTGGGTGGCGATCACCATGAACGGCTGTGCAAGCTCGTGCGTGGACCCGTCCACCGTCACGCGGCGCTCCTGCATCGACTCGAGCAGCCCCGACTGGGTCTTCGCGGGTGCACGGTTGACCTCGTCGACGAACACGAGGTTCGCGAAC
Organism: uncultured Solirubrobacteraceae bacterium; assembly: GCA_963846255.1. Lineage (GTDB taxonomy): Bacteria > Actinomycetota > Thermoleophilia > Solirubrobacterales > Solirubrobacteraceae > Palsa-744. The sequence goes on along the minus strand of CAWJVE010000002.1, from coordinate 222,831 downwards.
ACCGGCCCGGGCCGGAACTCGAACTGGCCGCTGGCCTGGTTGTAGATGTTCGCCCCGGTGATGTCGGATGGGAGCAGGTCGGAGGTGCACTGGATGCGCGAGCACTCACACCCGATCGAAGCCGCGAGCGCACGCGCCAGCGCGGTCTTGCCGACGCCCGGGTAATCCTCGATCAGCACGTGGCCACCGGCGAGCAGCGCCACCAGCAGCTGCTCGAGGACCGCCGGCTGCACCGTCACCGCGCGGGCGACGTTCGCGCCCACGCGGGCTGCGAGCTCGGCGACGCCGTCGGGGTTCATCTCGTCCGTTGTACCAGTCGCCCGCCCCGAGCGAACCCGGTCGGCGATCGACCGACCGTCCGCCAACGCTCACGCCGCCTCGAGAAACGCCTCCGGCCTACGCTCGCGGAACTCCGCCGGTGAGACGCCATAGCGGCGGCGGAACGCGCGCGCGAAGTGCGAGCCCTGCCGGTAGCCGACGAGGCGGGCCACGTCGGCGACCGCGATCGAGCGCTGCTCGAGCAGCACGTCGGCAGCCACGCTCAGGCGCCGCTCCATCAGCTGCTCGGAGAAGGAGACGCCGCCGAACTGGTCGAACGCCCGCTGGATCTGCCGCGGGGAGCTGGCCAGGGCCCGCGCCACGCTCGCGAGCGTCAGCGGCTGGCGGTAGTGGCGGGTGATAACGACCCGCGTCATCAGGTACAGCCGTCGGCGCGACTCCTGGGTGCGCGGGCGCATATGCACCTCTCCGACGTCCGCCGCCTGCCGTGACGCGGCGCCGCCCGGCGAATTGAGCCGCCCGAGTCACCCCGCGTAGCGCAAGGCGACCCGTTCGGCCGCCTGGCGGTAGGAGCCGCCGAACAGCAGCGCGTGCACGAGCAGCGGCGAGAGCTGGTAGAGCTCCACCCGCTCGCGCCACCCATCGGCGAGCGGGTGGGCCTCCTGGTAGGCGTCGAACATCCGCTCGGAGGGTCCGCCGAACAGCCGCAGCATCGCCAGGTCGACCTCGCGGTGGCCGCCGAAGGCGGAGGGGTCGATCAGCCACGGGCGTCCCTGCTCGTCGCCCATCACGTTCCCCGCCCACAGGTCGCCGTGGAGCCTCGCCGGAGGCTCCGGGGGCCCGACCAGCCCGGCCATCCGCTCGCACACCCCCTCGACAGCCCCCACGCCGGAGGCGGACAGCGCGCCATCCTCGGCGGCCCGTCGGGCCAGCGGCCTCAGCCGCCGCTCGGCGTAGAACGTGGCCCAGTCCTCGGTGGGCTCGTTGGGCAGGCCGAGTGAGCCGAACCGCGCCGGGTGTACGCCGCCGGCGGCCTCGCCCTCGCCGTCGCCCGCGGCCTGCAGCCCGAACTCCGGCGAGCCCGCGTCGTGGGTCGCGGCCAGGCCCCGGCCGAGCTCCTCCTCGCCGTCGCGCCCGAGGCCGCCGCGGGGGATCCACTCGATCGCCAGGTAGTCCTCTCCCAGCTCGAGCACCTCGGGCACTCTCAGGGCCCCCGGCTCGCCGAGCCAGCGCAACCCGGCGGCCTCCGCCTCGTACTCCCCGGGAACGGCGTCGGGGCGGGTCTTCACGAACGCCTCGCGGCCGTCGGCGAGCTTCACGTGGAAGGCCTGGTTGATGTCGCCGCCGCCGACACCGGCCAGCACGCGGGCCCCGGAGGGCAGGCTCACGCCAGCGCGCCGCTTCGGATCTCCGCCAGCAGCCCCTCGCAGCCCGCCAGCACGATCTCGAGCACCTCCTCGAAGCCGCCCGCGGCCCCGTAGTAGGGGTCGGGCACCTCCAGCTCGCCGGTGGCGACGCTGGCGGGGTCGAATTCGCGCAGCAGCCTGACCTTCGAGCGCTCCTGCTCGTCGCGGGCGAGCGCCTTCAGCAGGCGCTCGTTTTCGCGGTCCATGGCGAGCACCAGGTCGAAGCGCTCGAGATCCTCGGGTTGGACCCGGCGCGCGTGTCCGCTGAGCTCGATGCCGCGCTCGGCGGCCGCACGGCGGGCGCGGGCGTCGGGCGGGCTGCCGATATGCCAGGCGCCCGTTCCGGCGGAGTCGAGCTCGATCTGGTCCTCGAGTCCCTCGCGGATCACGAGCCAGCGCATCACCCCCTCGGCCGTGGGCGAGCGGCAGATGTTGCCCAGGCACACGAACAACAACCGCACCGGCCCTCCCCGCCCCGCTCAGTCCTCGCCCAGCTCGAGCACCGCCAGGAAGGCCTCCTGGGGTACCTCCACGCGGCCCACCTGCTTCATCCTTTTCTTGCCTTCCTTTTGCCTCTCGAGCAGCTTTTTCTTGCGCGTGATGTCGCCCCCGTAGCACTTCGCGATCACGTCCTTGCGGAAGGCCTTGACCGTCTCACGGGCGATCACATGCGCGCCGATCGCGGCCTGGATGGGGACGTCGTACTGCTGCCGCGGGATGCGCTTGCGCAGCTTCTCCGTCAGGGTCCGGCCCATCTCGTAGGCCTTGTCGCGGTGGACCACCATCGAGAGCGCGTCCACCGGGTCGCCCGCCAGCAGCACATCGAGCTTGACCAGGTCCGAGGCCTTCAGCCCCTGCAGCTCGTAGTCCAGCGAGGCGTAGCCGCGGGTGCGGGACTTCAGCTGGTCGAAGAAGTCGAGCACGATTTCCGCCAGCGGGATGTCGTAGGTCAGCTGCACGCGCTCGGGGGACAGGTAGTGCATCCCGGCGTGGTCGGCGCGGCGCTCCTGGCAGAGCTCCATCACGGCACCCACGAACTCTTTCGGGGTGATCACGGAGGCCCGGATGTAGGGCTCGCGGATCTCCTCGATGCGGCCGGGGTCGGGCATGTCGGAGGGGTTGTGGACGACCAGCTCCTCGCCGTTGGTGAGCGTCACGTCGAACTCCACCGAGGGCATCGTGGCTAGCAGTTCGAGGTCGTACTCGCGCTCCAGGCGCTCGCGCACGATGTCCATGTGCAGCAGGCCGAGGAACCCACAGCGGAAGCCGAACCCGAGCGCGTCGGAGGTCTCCGGCTCCCACGACAGCGCCGCGTCGTTGAGCACCAGCTTTTCCAGCGCGTCGCGCAGGTCGGGGTAGTCGTCGGACTCGATCGGGAACAGCCCGCAGAAGACCATCGGCTTGACCTCGCGGTAGCCGGGCAGGGGCTCGGTTGCCTCGCCGCCGGGCAGACCCGCCTTCGCGCGCCGCGTGAGGGTGTCGCCGACGCGCAGCTGGGTGACGTCCTTGAGCCCCGTGATCAGGTAGCCCACCTCGCCCGCCGCGAGCTGGTCGGTGGGCATCATCTGGGGGCTGAAGAAACCGACCTCGTCGATGTCCGCCTCCGTGCCCGTGGCCATCGCCCGGATCGGCTCGCCCTTGCGGAAGACCCCGTCCACGACGCGGATGTAGGCCACCACGCCGCGGTACTGGTCGAACTCCGAGTCGAAGATCAGCGCCCGTGGAGGGCCGTCGGCGTCGCCCCGAGGTGGCGGCACCCGCTGGATCAGCTCCTCGAGCACCTCCGCGACGCCTTCGCCGGTCTTGCCGCTGATCTGCAGGATCGACTCCGGCGGCTCGCCGATCAGCTCGCTCACTTCGCCCGCCACCCGCTCGGGCTCGGCGCCCGGAAGGTCGATCTTGTTCAGGCAGGGGATCAGCTCGAGCCCCGATTCCACCGCCAGGTAGGTGTTGGCGACGGTCTGCGCCTCGACCCCCTGGGAGGCATCGACCACCAGCAGCGCCCCCTCGCACGCCGCCAGCGAACGGGACACCTCGTAGGTGAAGTCCACGTGCCCGGGCGTGTCGATCAGGTGCAGCTGGTAGGTCTGCCCGTCCTTGGCGGTGAAGAACACGCGTACCGCCTGGGCCTTGATCGTGATCCCCCGCTCGCGCTCGAGATCCATCGAGTCCAGCAGCTGCGCCCGCATCTCCCGCGCGGCGACGGTGTGGGTCAGCTCGAGGATGCGATCGGCCAGCGTCGACTTGCCGTGGTCGATGTGGGCGATGATCGAGAAGTTGCGGATGTGCTGCTGGTCCATGGGTCCGCGTTACAGCGTAGATGGCCGCCCGCGGAGCCCGTGGGTGCGGGCCCCCGGCGTACGGGCCACGCTCGGGCGCTGCCGCGCCGGCATGCGACCGCTGCGCCGAGCAGGTAGGCGCATGTGGCCACCCTCACCCACGGCCGCCCCGCGAAGCGCTAGCGTTCACGTTCCGGCGGATCACCTACCTGGCCAATGGACCCCTCGGGGTTCAGCCGCGGCAACGCGCCCCTTTCGGGGGGCGGCCTGTCCAGGTGGCTGGGAGTGTCGAGCCACCCAGGCATAGACACTAAGTCCTGGGGCATAGCAGTGCAGTGGTGATCCATGACCGGCAGGCCGGGCGGGCCAAAAGCTCGTCCGGCCTTTCTTGTGCGGCGCAGGCTCCGCTCGAACGCGGCCTCAGCCGGAGATCGGGTTGCGAAAGCTGGTGCCAACCTGGCTGATGCGCCAACCCGCGGAGGTTTCAACGAGTGGCGCCGCGCGAAGCCCCACGTGCGGCACGCTCACGACGACCATCGCGTGGCCACCGATCACCGACACCGAGCCGAACCTCGTCCCCCTCATTGCGGCCAAGGAGGCGGCGTCACGCTTCACCGCTTCGGAGTAGCTCTGCAGCAACTGCCGGCAGTCGAGCTGCTTTCGTGGTGCCAGCCGCCGCGGCGGACGCACGACTTCCCTGCGTGCCGCCGGCGTCAACAGGGTGCACGCCCCCGCTGCCCTTCCGCTCTCGAGGTCCGAGTAGAAGCGTTCGACCACCGCGCGAGCCTGGCTCGCCGAGGATTGGGAGGAGCCGCCGCACGCGGCGCTTGCCAGCACGACACCGGCGAGCAGGACGAGCCCGGCCAGCCGCCTCATCGCGTCACTACGCCCGCCCGAGCTGTGTGCGGATCAGACGCCTGACCTGGTGGGCCTCGGGGACGTGCATGATGAGCACCGCGCGAACGTACACGAACACGCCCGCAAGGCCGGCGGCGCCGACGCTCACGATCTGAGCCACCAGCGAAGTGCCGAGCAGGCTCTCGAGCAGCTTCCACACCCCCCACGAGACGCCTGCCAGCAGGGCAGAGGCCACGAGGATGCGGACCGTGATCATGACCGTCTGTCCGAGATCCAGGCGACCGTTCAGGCCGAGGCGCAGGCGGTGCAGCTGCAGCCCGGTCATGACGGCGTTGGCGGCGACCGTCCCGATCACCAGCCCGGCGACGCCGAGCGGCTTGTACAGGCTGAGGCTCACGATCACGTCGACGACGATGTTGATGGCCGCCAGGCGCGTCGGGATCCACGGCCGCTGGACGGCGAAGAAGGTGCGCGTCAACAGCAGGTTGATGCCGCCGAACGGCAGGCTGAGGGCGAACCAGAACAATGCGATCGCGACCAGGTGGGTGGCGGAGTGGGTGAATTCGCCGCGCTGGAAGAGCAGGCGCACGACTGGTTCGGCGAGCACCAGCAGGAACGCCATCGCGGGGATCATCAAGAGGTTGATCTGGCGCATCCCGTTGCCGACCAGATTGCGCATCGCGTCGGGGTCGCGGCGCGAGGCCATGCGGCTGAGCGTCGGGAACAGCACGGTCGCCACCGCCACGCTGAAGAGGCCCTGGGGCAGCATGTAGACGCGGAACGCGTTTTCGATCGCCCGCGGCGCTTCGTCTGAGACGAGGCTCCCGAATCCCGCGTTGATGACCTGGTCGAGGTTGACGATGCCGAGCCCGACCGCGACGGGCAGCATCAGCATGAACACCTGCTTGATACGGGGGTCGTGCCAGTCGACCTGGATCCGCAGACGGAAGTCGATCCGGCCGAGCGCCCCGAAGGACATCCCCAGCTGCACGACCGTCGCGACCAGGATCCCGACCGCGAACGCGTAGATCCTGTCTTCCCCATGGAAGTGGGGCGCGAGCACGACCAGCAGGACGATGATCACCGCGTTCCACACGGCGGGCGAGATGGCGGGGATGGTGAAGTGGTCGTAGGACTGCAGGATCCCCACCAGCAGCCCGTTGAGGCCGAGCAGCAGGATGATCGGAAACAGCACCCTGGAGAGGCCGACGGTGAGGTCGACGAGGCTGGGGCTGAACTTGGGGCCGATGAAGATCGGCATGATCAATCCGGCAGCGAGGATGAAGATGGCGACCAGCGCCCCGAGCCCGATCAACATGATCCAGAACAGGGTCGAGGCCAGCCTGAGGGCCTCTTTGCGCTTGCCTTTCTGGAGCAGGTCCGTGAACACCGGAACGAACGCCGCCGACAGCGCGGACTGGGCGAACAGCTGGGCCACGAAGTTGGGTACGAGATTGGCGATCGTGAACGCCGACGCGGGCCCCGGGATGCCGAAGTACGCCGCGAACACAATTTCGCGGGCAAGCCCCACGACGCGGGAGACGCCGGTGAGGATCGTGAAGATCGCGGTGTTGCGACCGAGGCGTCCCGGCTCTGGCCTCTCGGGGACGGGATCCAGCTCGACATGCGTTTCGGCCGGGCCGGACAAGGCCGCTATAGTACGGCGCTGCGCGGCGCGTCCGGGCTGGTTTTCCCTGGCGCAGCGGCGGTTTTTTCATGGCCAACATCCACTCCCAGAAGAAGCGGATCCTGCGCTCCGCCAGAGAGCGTTCGGAGAACCGTCTCTACACCTCCACGGTGAAGACCCACTTTCGCGCCCTGGAGGCACATCTCGCCGGCGGCGAGGCCGAGGCCGCACAGGCCACCCACCGCGAGCTCGTCAGCACGATCGACAAGGCCGTCAAGCGCGGCGCGCTTCACCGCAACACCGGCGCCCGCAAGAAGTCCCGCGCGGCGCGGCTGCTCGCCGGCAAGTAGCGACCCTTCAGGAGGCGATCGCTTCCACCGCCCGCAGCGCCAGGGAGTCCTCCTCGAGGCCGTTCTCCGGTCCGCGCGCGGCGGGCAACGGGGAGCCCCCGCGGGTGTCGAGCTCGAGATCGGCGAGCACCCCCAGGGCCGACCGCAGGCGAGCCGGGTCGGTCTGTCTGACGGCGGCGATGAAGCGCTCCGCCGCGCGCGGGGGCATCGGACGCAGCGAGTCCTTGATCTGTGCCGGCGCCTCTCCCGCGGCCAGCCTGTCGGCGACGGAGACGCCGTCGCGGAGCCTGCGGGTGATCGCGTAGACGAGGCCGGGGAGCGACTCCCCCTGGGCCCGTAGCGTGCCGAGCAGCGACAGGGCCCCGGAGCGATTGCCCTCCAACAGGGCGTCGGCCAGCTCGTAGCCGCGCTGCTCGGACGAGCGCGCGCAGAGCCGCAGCACGTCCTCTTCGCTGATCTCGCGCGGCCCCGCACCGGCGGAGCCTCCGCTCCCACCCGGGTCTTGCGCCCCGCCCGGCGCAGGTTCCTCCAGAGCCAGCGTCAGCTTCTCGAGCTCGCGCAGCAGGCGCTGGGGGCGCTCGCCGACCTGGGCGACGAGGGCTTTGGACGCGCGGCCGTCGAGCGACAAGCCGAGCCGCTCGGCCTGCTCGCGGGTCCAGCCGGGGAGCTCCCAGGGCTTGACCGCCGCCTCGACCGCCACCTGCCCCCCGGCCCCCTTGACCGCCTTCACCAGCGCCTCCGAGACCTTCGCGCGGGACTCCTCGCGGGCGAACAGGGCAAGCGTCGTGTCGGGCGGTATCTGAGCGATGGCGCCGAGCAGGTGATCCTCGATGTCCTTCGCCCGCCAGCGCTCGACCCCGTCCACGATCACGACACGGCGGCCGAGGTCCAGCGTCATGCTGGCGAGCGCCTGGGCGGTGCGTTCGGGTGTCGCCTCGGGCCCCTCGAGCAGCTCCAGGCCGCCGCCGTCGGACTCGCTTTCGGCGAGCGCGCGCAGGCGTGAGCGGCGGGCGGCGATGGCCCCGTGATCGTCGCCGCGGATCAGGTAGAGGGGGCCGAGCCTGGCGGTCAAGGAGCGCCGGCGCCCATCAGCGCACCACCAGGTTCACGAGCTTGCCGGGGAGCACGATCTCCTTGACGATCTCGCGCCCGTCCACGTGGGCACGGACGTTGGAGGCCGCCAGGCAGAGTTCCTTCAGCTCCTGCTCGGGGGCGTCGGTGCGGGCCTGGACGCGGTCGCGGACCTTGCCGTTGACCTGGCAGACGAGCTCGTAGGAGTCGGTCTCCAGCAGCGCCTCGTCGGCGTCGGGCCAGGGCTGCTCCCAGACGCGCTCGCCGGTCAGCCGCTCGTAGATGTCCGCGCTCACGTGGGGGGCGAACGGGAACAGCAGCGAGGCGGCGCTGGCGACCGCGAAGCGCAGCGTCTGCAGCTCGGCCGTCTCGCGCAGCCGGGAGCATTCGTTGTACAGCTCCATCACTGCGGCGATGGCGGTGTTGAAGGCGAAGCGGCGCACGTCGGAGCCGACCTTCTCGATCGCCCAGTGGGTCTTGCGGGCGAGCGCCAGGTCCTCCCCCTCGGGGGCGACCGGAGAGGACACCTGGCCGGCCGAGCCGCCCGGCCGTTCGGCCACCTCGGCCGCCAGCCGCCACAGCCGCCCGAGGAAGCGGAAGACCCCGTCCACGCCGTCGTCGGACCAGTCCGCGTCCTGCTCGGGGGGACCGACGAACAGGATGTAGGAGCGGGCCGTGTCGGCGCCCACGCGGTCGACGATCGAGGCGGGCGAGACGACGTTGCCGCGCGACTTGCTCATCTTGGCGCCGTCCTTGGTGACCATGCCCTGGGTGAAGAGGGCGGTGAACGGCTCCTGGAAGTCGAGATGCCCGAGGTCGGCCAGCGCCTTGGTGAAGAAGCGGGCATACATCAGGTGCAGGATCGCGTGCTCGACACCGCCGATGTACTGGTCCACGGGCATCCACTCGCGGGTCGCCGCCGGGTCCCAGGCGGCCTCGTCGTTGCGCGCGTCGCAGTAGCGCAGGTAGTACCAGGAGGAGTCCACGAACGTGTCCATCGTGTCCGTCTCGCGCCGGGCCGGGCCGTCGCACTCCGGGCAGCGGGTGTTGACCCAGTCCTCCGCGGCCGCCAGCGGGGAGCGCCCTTTGGGCTGGTAGTCCTCGATGTCCGGGAGCACCACCGGGAGGTCCTCCTCGGGCACCGGCACGGCCCCGCAGCGCTCGCAGTAGACGATCGGGATCGGACAACCCCAATAGCGCTGGCGCGAGATCAGCCAGTCGCGCAGGCGGTAGTTGACCGAAGCATGGCCCTTGCCCTCGCGGTCGAGCCACTGCACGATCGCCCCCAGCGCCTCGCGGTTGGGCATCCCGTCGAAGTCCGGGTGGGAGCCGACGATCACCCCGTCGCCGGTGTAGGGCAGCTCCTCCGGGCCCGCGTCCGGCTCATCGGCGGGGGCGATCACGCGCCTGATCGGCAGCCCGAAGGCCTCGGCGAAGTCGTGGTCGCGCTCGTCGTGGCCGGGGACGGCCATGATCGCCCCGGTGCCGTACTCCATCAGCACGTAGTCGGCGACGAACATCGGGATCCGCTCGCCGTTGACGGGATTGGTGACCGTCCGACCGAGAGGCACCCCGGTCTTCTGCTTCTCGGCGTTGCCCCGCTCCTCGTTGCTCTCCGTAAGGGCGTGGTTGACGTACTCGCGCACCGCCTGCTCGTGGGGCCCGCCCTCGGCCAGGCGCAGCACGTCGGGGTGCTCGGGGGCCATCACGAAGAAGGTCGCGCCGAAGAGGGTGTCCGGGCGGGTCGTGAAGACCGGGTAGTCCACGTCCATCTCCTCGGAGCGGAAGGTGACCTCGGCGCCCTCGCTGCGACCGATCCAGTTGCGCTGCATGGTCTTGACGTGCTCGGGCCAGTCGATCCCGTCGAGGTCGCTGAGCAACCGCTCGGCGTAGTCGGTGATGCGCAGCAGCCACTGCTCGAGCTGGCGGATCTCCACCAGGGCCCCGCAGCGCTCGCAGTGCCCCTCGGCGGTGACCTGCTCGTTGGCGAGCACGGTCTGGTCTTTCGGGCACCACTTGACGGCCGCCTCGTTGCGATACGCCAGACCCGCCCTGAACAGCTCCAGGAAGATCCACTGCGTCCAGCGGTAGTAGGACGGTTCGCTGGTGGCCAGCTCCCGCGACCAGTCGATCGAGATCCCCCACGAGCGGAACTGCTCCTGGAAGGAGGCGATCGATTCAGCCGTCGAGACGCGCGGGTGAACGCCGGTGCGGATGGCGTGGTTCTCGGCCGGGAGCCCGAAGGCGTCATAGCCCATCGGGTGCAGCACGCGGGCTCCGCGGCGGCGGCAGTAGTGGGCGATGGCGTCCCCCAGCGCGTAGCACTTCAGGTGCCCGATGTGGGGCTCCCCGCTCGGGTAGGGGAGCATCTCCAGGACGTAGGTGTCGGGCGCCTCCGGACCCGGCGCACCCGTCACCCCACCGGTGCGGGAGCGCGAGCCGCGGCCATGGGAGGGGTCGCGGTTGGACACCTCCCATGTGCGCTCGCGGGCCCACAGCTCCTGCCAGCGGCGCTCGATCGCGTGCGGGTCGTAGCGGTGCTCGGGCATCGGCTGATCGCAGGTTATCGCCCGGCCTGCGACCCCAACGGGGCCTGCGCCGAAGAGTGATCACCCGGGGAGCATGCGGCTCGCTCCCATCTCCCCGGGGCGCGATACTCGGGCTTGGGATGAGCGCGGCGGGCCGGCATGTCTGAGCAGAACGTCGACGTGGTGCGCAGGGCGGTTGCCGCCCTCAACGCGGTCGAAATGGACGCGCTGCCCGGGCTGATGCATCCCGACATCGAATGGCGCGACCGGATGCACGCTCCCGACGTGCCGGAAGTGCTCCACGGCATCGGGGCGCTCGAACGGCTGTCATCGCAGTGGGAAGCCGCCTATGACTCGCTCACGGCGGAGGTGCTCGAGTACATCGACGCCGACCCGTGGGTGATCTGCGTCACGCGCTGGCGCGCCCGGAGCGAGGGCAGCGGGATCGAGGTCGACCTGCGGTCGGTGGACGCATACGAGGTCGAGGACGGCCTGATCACGCGTTCGTGGGGCGGATTCCCCGACCTGCAGGCGGCCCACGCGGCGCTCGGGATGCAGGGCCAGTAGTCGCCCCGGGGCCGCGGTTGGCTGCTGCCCGGTGCAAGACGGGCGCCGGGCCGTGGGTCAGCTCGCCACCGCCTGCTGCTCGTCCTGATGGCGGCTGCGACTGCGGAGCAGCTCAACGACCTCGGGAGGCGCCTTGCGCGGCGAGCCGCTGTCATACGGCGGCTGGGGGTCGTACTCGATGCCCAGCTGGATCGCCTGGGCGACCGTGTCGCCCGCGATCCTGCCGGCCAGCGAGAGACCCATGTCGATCCCGGCGGACACCCCGGCGGCGGTCACCAGCTTGCCGTCGTAGACGACCCGTTCCTCGCTCGGCAGGGCGCCCAGCTCCTTCAGGCGATCGAGGGCCAGCCAGTGGGAGGTGGCGTGCTTGCCCTCCAGCAGTCCGGCGGCGGCGAGGATCAGCGAGCCGGTGCACACCGATGTCGTCCAGGTGCTCGTCTCGTGGGCGCCGCGGAGCCACTCGAGCACGCGGCTGCCGGCGCGGACGTCCACCTCCCCGGGGCCACCGGGGACGACGACCACGTCCGGGTGCTCGAGCTCGCCCAGGCCGTGCTCGGCCAGCACCGTCAGCACTCCGTTGTCGGTCTTCACCGGCCCCGGCTCCTCGGCCAGGAAGCGCAGGTTCGCGCCCGGGATGCGGCTCAGGACCTCATACGGCCCGATCGCGTCGAGGGCCGTGAACCTGTCGTACAGCACGATCGCGATGTCCATGTGCTCCGTCCTTTCGATCTGCGTCTTTGCGCGGCGGCACGGACGCCTTGCGGGCCCTCACCAGCCGTGGGCCGCCGTGGAAGCGGCGCTTGTACTCCGCGGGAGAGACTCCGAGTGCCCGCACGAACGCGCGGCGCATCGTCTCGGCGCTCGGGAACCCGGCGCTACAGGACACCGCCGAGATCGCCAGCGTGGTGTCCTCGAGCAGCCGGCGGGCCGCCTCCAGTCGCACCCGCTCGACGTAGCGGGCCGGCGTCACGCCCGTCTCGGCCCGGAAGGCGCGGGCGAAGTGGCGCGGGCTCATGTGCGCGCGCGAGGCCATCGCCTCGACCGTGTGCTCCCCGGCGGGGTCCTCGATCACAGACCGCTGGATCTCCTTCAGCGGCTCGCGCTCGGGCTCCTGGGAGCTCAGTGTGGCGCTGAACTGCGACTGGCTTCCGGGACGGCGCAGGAACAGGACCAGGTGGCGGGCGATCGTGAGCGCCAGCTCGCGGTCGTGGTCCTCCTCGACGAGCGCCAGCGCGAGGTCCATGCCGGCGGTCACGCCGGCCGAGGTCCAGATCTCGCCGTCGCGGATGTAGATCGGGTCGGGGTCCACCTCGACCTGGGGGTGGGCTTCGGCGAGCTCCTGGGCGGAGGCCCAGTGGGTGGTCGCGCGGCGCCCGTCGAGCAGTCCGGCGCGGGCCAGCAGGAAGGCGCCGGTGCATACCGAGACCGTGCGCCTGGCGGTGGGAGCGGTGCGGGCGATCCAGGCCACGAGCTCCTCGTCGGCCGCGGCCAGCCGGTGGCCGCTGCCGCCGGGGACGATCAACGTGTCGAGCGGGGTGGGGACGTCCTCGAGGCTGCACCCGGGCGCGATCGCCAGGCCACTGGAGGTACTCATCAGCCCGTCGCGGCCGACGAGCGTGACCTCGTAGCCCGCCGCGGCGCGAGGGCCCTCGTGGCGAGCGCCCTCCTGGCGAGCGAGGTATGAGATCGCGCTGTCGGCACCCGTGAAGACCTCCAGGGGCCCCGTGACATCGAGGCTCTGGACGCCGGGATACACCAGGATCGCCACGCGGCGGGGATCGGGGTGGGGTTCCATCGAGATCGATGATGGCCCACTCCGCGCCTGTCCGCAAGGACCAATCTCCCACCTTTCCTGCCATGCCCCCGGCGCGGGGAGCACGTGGCCACGCCTCCGGAGGCTCCGCCGCGCGGCCTGGCAACGGTCCGCCGGGCAGCCTGGAAACGGTCTACCCGCCGGGCCGCGAATCCTCCTTCGCGTACCCTCCGAACACTCGTCGGGGGGCGGCTTACAGTCCCCCGCACAGGTGGCTAGCATCTAGCCGCATGGACGACCCTGACTTCTCCGACGGCGAGTACGAGTACGGCGGAGATCCCGACTCGCTGAGCTCGGCTCCAGGCCGTGTGGCGAGCATCGTGTCGGCCGCCGAAGCCGCGGCCGCTGACCTGCGCGAGCACGCCGAGGGCAAGGCCAACGCGCGGATCGCCGAAGCCGACCGTGCGGCGGACAACCGTGTGGCGGCTGCCGACGAGGAGGCCGAGGAGCTCCTGGCCACCGCCCGCGCCCAGGCCGAGGCGATGACCGCGGAGGCCTCCGACACGGTCGCCCGCATGACCGGCGAGCTCGAGCGGGCCCGCGACGAGGCCGTCAAGGCACTCGCTGACGCCCGCCAGCAGGCCGAGCGCCAGCTCACCGAGGCGCGCTCCGAGGCCGAGGAGGTGCGGGCGAGCGCCGACGCGGAAGCCGAGCGGGCGGTCGCGTCGGCCAAGCAGGATGCCGAGCAGATGCGGGCAACCGCCGAGAGCGACGCCGAGGAGATGCGGGCCGCCGCCGAGGGCGAGGCGACGCAGATGCGCACCGCGGCGCGCACCGAGACGGAGCAGCTGCGGGAGGCCACCCGCAGCGAGACCGAGGAGCTGCGGACCGCCGCCAAGACCGAGTCCGACCAGCTGCGGGCGTCCGCCAAGGCCGAGTCTGACCAGCTGCGGGCGTCCGCCAAGAGCGAGGCCGAGCGTTCGCGCGCGAACGCGGCCGCCGAAGCGGACAAGATGATCAGCAACGCCCGCGAGGAGGCCGAGCGGGTGGCCACCGAGCTGACCGAGAAGACCGAACAGGAACTGCGCGTCGAACGGGACCAGGTTGCGCGCACGAAGGCCGAAACCGAGAAGCAGGCCAACGAGGCGCTGGCCAAGGCCCGCACCGAGGCCCGCGAGATCACCAGCGAGGCACACGTGGTGGCCCACGAGGTGCTCACGGAAGGCACCGAGATCTCCCACAACCTCAACGAGCTCTCCCAGTCGCTGCACACCAACGCCGAGCGCCTGCTGCGGGGGGTGCGCCTCGCCCACGGGGGCATGACCGCCCGCCTCGACCAGGTGGTCCCGGACACCGCCCCGACCGCCAAGCGCGGCGAGCAGGGTAAGCGCCAGCCCGAGAACGGCTCCTCGGACGAGCTCGACGTACCCGAGTTCCTGCCGAAGTCCTAGACCGCGGCCGGCGATCGCTCGGCGGCCACTCGGGGATCACCTGCCGGCCGGCGGGCGGTACTCGCTGGCCACCGGGTCCTCGCTCGCCGGCCACCAACCGGCCAGCTAAACTCTGCGCCACCATCCCGGGGCTATAGCTCAGCTGGGAGAGCGTCGCGCTGGCAGCGCGAAGGTCGCCGGTTCGAGCCCGGCTAGCTCCACTGAAGCCATTGTGTCGTGAGCCGGTGCGAGCGCTCAGCGGCTCGCATGAGCACCGATAGCCGCCCTCCGTTCGCTGTGAGAGCCTGCGACGGCATGACCCTCGATCCACGGCACCCGTTCGCCACCGGCCGTCATCGCAATCGCTGCGGAGAGGATCGCGGTGGCTGAGCGGTCCCGTGTGACCCAGCCGCCGCCCGGCCTCTTCGGGCGCTTCGCGCGCTGGCTGTGGAGCCTGGCCCAGGGCGAGGTCGTAAAGCGCGTCGGGGGACCGGCACGGGCGCGTGTGATCATCTTGTTCGCCCTCGTGCTGGCGCTCAACGGGGCCGATGCGTCGACGGTCGGAGCGATCGCGCCCCAGCTCGAGTCGGGGCTGCACATCAACAACACCGACATCGGCCTGCTGAGCGGGGTCTCGCTGCTGGTGGGAGCGGTCTTCACGATCCCCGTGGGGCTGTTCGTCGACCGCACCAAGCGCATGCCGCTGCTGGCGATCTCGATCGTCCTCTGGAGCCTGGCCACACTCTTCAGCGCCTTCGCGGGCAGCCTCTCGAGCCTGCTGCTGACGAGACTCGCGCTGGGGGCGGTGGCAGCCACCGCGGGGCCGGCGATCTCGTCGCTGACAGGCGACTACTTCCCGGCCAACGAACGTGGGGTGATCTGGTCCTACATCCTCGTGGGCGAGGCCGCGGGGACGGCCTTCGGCTTCATCATCAGCGGCTTCGTGGCCAGCGCGTTTCAGTGGCAGGCCGCCTTCGTCGTGCTGTCGATCCCCGGCTTCTTCGTGGCGCGAGAGCTGTGGCGGACCGTGCCCGAGCCGCTGCGGGGCGGTCAGAGCCACCTCGAGGTGGGAACCACGGATCTCGGTGCGGCCCTCTCGCTGGCCGAGGAACGGGTCCAGCGTGGAGAGCCACCCGACGCGGACATTGGGCCGGGGGCCGACCCTGGCCACCAGGCTGCGCGCGAAGCCGCCGAACGCGCGGGCGCGGTCCCGAATCCGGCCATGGTCCTGCACCAGGACCCCAGCCAGATGGGCCTGTGGCGGTCGGTGCGCTACCTGTTCGAAATCCCCTCGAACCGGCTGATGATCTTCGGCTCCTCGCTGGGCTACTTCTACTTCGCCGGGCTGTCCACGTTCGCGCTGCTGTTCGTCAAGGGCCATTACCACGCCAGCCAGGCCGAAGCCGAGTTGGTGCTGGCGCTGCTGGTGGTCGGGGCAGTGATCGGAACCGTGCTCGGAGGGCGCATCGGGGACTGGATGTTGAGGCGGGGAAACCTGGCGGCACGCGTCTGGTTCCCGGGGCTCTGCTACATCGCGGCGGCGGGGCTGCTGGCGGTGGGCCTGCTCAAATCCGGCCTCACGCCCGCGCTGTGGTTCGTGATCGCCGGCGCGGCGCTGATCTTCGCCGCCAACCCACCGGTGCAGGCTGCGCGGCTGGACATCGTGCCCGCGGGCCTCTGGGGGCGAACGTCGAGCGCGCTCACGGTCGTGCGATCGCTGGCCCAGGCGCTCGCGCCGCTGCTGTTCGGGGGCATGTCGCAGCTGATCGAGGGGATCGTGCCCCAGCAGGCTCCGATCGGCACCCACCCCCACGTCCCCAGCACGGGGACCGCCACCGGGCTGCAGGTGAGCTTCCTGATCATGCTCGTGGCACTGCTCGCCGGCGGCATCCTGCTCTACAAAGCACGGGTGACGTTCGCCACCGACGTCGCCACGGCGGCGGCCTCCGAGCCGCAGGAGCCGATCCACCCCCCGGCGCCGGCCCACCCCCCGGCGCCGGCCTAGAGAACTGGACGGGACTCGTGTTGGCGAAACTCACCGCAAGGACCCGGCACGCGGCCACGCGATTTGGTTGGGCCATCGAGGATCGGCGACTCACCCGGGAGCAGCGCCGCGGGGTCCTCGGACCGGCCCATCGCGGCTGGAGCCCGCCCGTCGACCACGGGCGGTACTGGTCGGACTATGACTGGCACGGTCAGGGCGAGGAGTGGACCGCGTCGGCCGACTGGAAGGAGGGACTCGTTCAGGAGGTGCTCCTCAGGTGGGTTCCGGCGGGGGCAGCCGTGCTCGAGGTCGGCCCAGGTGCGGGCCGCTGGACCGAGGCGCTCAGCGAGCGCGCCTCGCGGCTGGTGCTCGTCGATGTCAGCGAGCGTCCGCTCGAGCTGTGCCGAGAGCGCTTCGGGGATGACGAGCGCATCGAGTACGTGCGCTCGTCCGGCAGCGATCTGCCCGGCATCGAAGACGGCTCGATCGAGGCCGTGTGGTCGTTCGACGTCTTCGTCCATCTCCCACCGGACGTCCAAGCCGGATATCTGAGCGAGATCTCGCGCGTCCTCGCCCCCGGAGGCGCCGCCGTCATACACCACTCGGACGGCTGGAACCGCGGCAAACAGCCATCACGCTCCGGATGGCGATCGCCGATGTCGCGCGGGCTGTTCGCCGGGCTCGCGACGGAGCGCGGGCTGGGGGTCGAGTGCCAGTTCGATTCGTGGGGGCCCGACGGCCGCTATGACCTGAGCGGCTATGGCGATGCCATCACCGTGTGCCGGCGCTGAGCCCGCGCCGGCATCGGGCGGGCGGCCACCTCGGCGGCGTCCTCCCGGGAGAGACCGAACAGTCGCATGACCCCTTCGGCGTGGTGACGCTCGGCCTGCTTGGGGGCCTGACCGTCGAGTACCGCCCGCATCACCGCCAGCAGCGCACCGCCGGCACCGAACAGGGCGATGCGTTTGTCGGCCACCTGGAAGCGCCCGGCCGCGATGCCGCGAGCCAGGTCCCGGCGCGCGAACGGACCGAGCGCGTCCAGCATCACGCCGTGGGAGACATCCAGGCGGATCAGCAGCCACGCCCAGTCGGGGTCGGCGCGGGCGAGCCGGACGAAGTAGCGGTGCGCCACCGCCACGACCTCGGCCGGGTCCTCCAGGTCGGCGGTGAGCGCATCGAGCTCGGCGCCCTGGGCGGCGACCGCCTCGGCGAGCACCGCCTCCACGATCGCGTCCTTGGAGTCGAAGTGGTTGTAGAAGGAGCCGAAGCCGACGTCGGCCTCCTCGGTGATCTCGTGGATGCGCGTGCTGTCCACGCCCTGCGCGGCGAACAGCCTCTTGGCGGCCTCGATCAGGCTCCGGCGGGTCGCGGCCCGGCGTCGGGCGCGACGATCGCGGACACGCGGCGTTGCCGGCGACGGGGGCTTTGCCGACGACCGAGTAGATGAGCTACTCATAGTTGACAAACTTATCAGTTAGTGACTAGGGTGCGGCCTCGTGAACGCCTCTTCGCCGACGCCGGCGCTCGACTACGACATCGCCGTCGTCGGCTACGGGCCGGTCGGACAGACCGCGGCGATTCTGATGGGGCGCCTCGGTTACCGGGTGGGCGTGTTCGAGCGCTGGCCGCGCCTGTACCCGCGGCCACGGGCGGTGCACTACGACGACGAGGTCGCCCGTATCTTCCAGCGCCTTGGGATCTCCGAGCAGCTGAAGCCGATCACCGAGCCCGCGACGACCTACGAGTGGCAGAACGCGGACGGGAGGACACTGCTGCTACTGGACCGCAGCCGGCCGGGCCCGTCGGGCTGGCCGGGGGCGACGATGTTCTGCCAGCCCCAGCTCGAGGAGCTGCTGGACCGCACGGCCAAGCTCCTCGCCTCGGTCGAGGTCCGCCAGGGCTGGGAGCTGACCGACGCCCGGGACGCCGGCTCGCACGTGCGCCTGCGGGTGCGCCGCGGGGAGGGCGAGGACCCCGAGCGGGGATGGCGTGCCAGCGGCGAGGAGCACGAGGTGACGGCCGCGTACGTGATCGGCTGCGACGGCGCCAACAGCCTCGTGCGCGAGCAGATGGGCACTGCGGTGGAGGACCTCGGCTTCGCCTTCGACTGGCTCATCGCCGACACCGTCCCCCACGACCCGAGCCTGCTCGCAGGGGTCAACCTGCAGCAGTGCGACCCCGCGCGGCCCACGACGCTGGTCTCGGGCGGACCGGGGCGCCGGCGCTGGGAGTGGATGCTGTTGCCGGGAGAGACGGCCGAGCGGATCGAAGACCCAGAGTCGGTGTGGGAGCTGCTGGCGCGCTCCGGGATCGGGCCCGACGAGGTGGCGCTCGAGCGCCACACGGTTTACACCTTCCGCGCCCGCTGGGCCGAGCGCTGGCGCGAGGGGCGCATGCTGCTCGCCGGCGACGCCGCCCACCTGATGCCCCCGTTCGCGGGCCAGGGTCTGTGCTCGGGCATCCGCGACGCCTTCACGCTCTCGTGGCATCTCGACCTCGTGCTCAAAGGGCGCGCGGGCGAGTCCACCCTCGACGCCTACACCAGCGAGCGTCGCGGGCACCTGCAACACGCGATCGCGATGTCGGTCGAGCTGGGAAAAGTGATCTGCATCAGCGACCCGAGCGAGGCCGCCGCCCGCGACGAGGTATTGCTGAGCGTGGTCGCCGATCCCACCGCGCCGCCCGTCGAGCCGCCGGCCCCCCACCTCGGTCCGGGCATCCACGAAGGCGCCCAGTGCACGGGTGGCCAGGAGGCGGCGGGGTCGCTGTTCCCCCAGGGGCGAACCGGCCCCGCCGGCCAGCTGATGGAAGACACCCTCTCCCCCGGCTTCGCCCTCTACGCCCTCGACGCCCGCCCCCTGGAGCTGCTCGATGACGACACGCGTGCGTACCTGGGCGAACTGGGGTGCGCGCTGGTGGCGCTCGAGGAGAGCGACGAGGGTCAGCGGATCTACCGCGACTGGTTCGCGGCACGCGGCGCCACGATCGCGCTCGTGCGCCCCGACTTCTACGTCTTCGGGACGGCCACCACGGCCGCCGAGACACGCGCACTCGTGCACCGCCTGCGGGCGGCTTTGACCGAACCCGACCACCACGAGGAGAGGCTCGCCTCATGAACGACCAAGCCATCAGACCCAGGTTCCATCACTTCAACCTCAAGACGACCCGGCTGCAGGAGCTGATCGACTGGTACTCGGTCGTGGTCGGCGCCGAGGTGACCTTCCAGGACGCCTCCGGGGCGTGGCTCACCAACGACGCCGCCAACCACCGGATCGCGCTGCTGGCCTTCCCCGGCTTCGTCGATGACCCCGACAAGGACACCCGCACCGGAATGCACCACAGCGCCTTCGAGTACGAGCGTTTCGAGGACCTCAACGCCAGCTACCTGCGCCTGCGCGAGCGCGGGATCGAGCCGGAGGTCTGCATCGACCACGGAATGACCCTGTCCTACTACTACAAGGACCCGGACGGCAACCACGTCGAGCTGCAGGTGGACGTGTTCGGCGACTGGGAGGCCTCGCGCGACTGGATGCGCACCAGCTCCGAGTTCCACGCCAACCCGATCGGCGTGTTCGTGGAGCCCGGGCAGATCGCCTCCGAGGCGGCCGCGGGCACGCCCTTCGAGGACATCCACGCCCACGCGATGGCCGGCCGGCTGAGCCCCGCGCAGCCGATCCAGATCCCGGGGCAGGAGTAGCGATGCGGCTGGTCAGCCAGATCACCGATGGCGCGCCGGCGGCCGGGGTGCTGGTGGGCGAGGAGATCGTCCCCACCGCCATGCTGGATGCCCCCGCGAGTGTCCGCGAGCTGCTGGCGGAGCTCGACGCCGGCGCGCTGAAAGAGCTCGGCGAGCGGGCGGCCGGCTCCGGCGCGCCGCGCACCCCGCTGTCCGCTGCGACGCTCGCGGCCCCGGTCCCCGACCCTCAGAAGATCATCTGCATCGGGCTCAACTACCGCGACCACGCGGAAGAGTCCGGACAGGAGATCCCGCAGGCGCCGATGTGGTTCGCCAAGTTCCAGAACTCCCTGATCGGCAGCGGGGCGCCGATCGTGCTGCCGAAAGCCCACCCCGACTACGTCGACTACGAGGCCGAGCTGGCGCTGGTGATCGGTCTCCCCGGCCACTCCATTCCCGAGGCGCAGGCGCTCGATCACATCGCCGGCGTGATGCCGTTCAACGACGTCACGGCCCGCGACCTGCAGCTGCAGAACCCGCTCTGGACGAGCGGCAAGGCGGTCGACACCTTCGCTCCGTGCGGGCCGGCGCTGGTGACGCTCGACGAGCTGGGCGGCCTGGGCGACCTCACGCTGCGCACGCGCATCAACGGCGAGCAGTTCCAGGAGGGCACGACCGCCAACCTCATCTTCGGGCCGGCCGAGCTGATCGCGTGGCTGTCGCGCACGATCACGCTGCTGCCGGGGGACATCATCGCGACCGGCACACCGGCCGGCGTGGGCGGCGCCCAGGGCCGGTTCCTGCGCGATGGCGACACCGTCGAGGTCGAACTCGAGGGCGTCGGCACGGTCACCAACCCGGTGCGGGCCGAATGAGGCCCGCGGCCGGCAGGCATGCGAGAATCAGGGCGGCCCATAGGACAAGCTTATGGTCCGGTTGCACGGGAACCTCAGCGGGGAGGTGCAGGTCGATGCGAACGTACCGTCAGTACTGCTCGATAGCCAAGGCACTGGATGTCGTCGGCGACCGCTGGACGCTGCTGATCATCCGCGAGCTGCTGGTCCGCGGCCCGGCTCGCTACACCGACGTCCGCGAGGGGGTCCCGGGGATCGCCACCAACCTGCTCGCCGACCGCCTCCGAGAGCTCGTGCGCGAGGGCCTCGTGAGCCGCCGCGACGCACCCGCGCCGGTGGCCGCGACGGTGTTCGAGCTGACCGAGCGTGGCCGCGAGCTGGAGCCGGTGCTGCTGGCCCTCGGCCGTTGGGGGGCGCCATATATGTCCGAGGGCCCGTGCGAGGACGACCAGTTCCGCAGCCGCTGGCTGGCGTGGCCCGCCGCGATGCTCCTGACCGACGGCGAACCGTACGCGCCCCCGGTCACGGTCGAGCTGAGCGCCGGCGACGAGCCGGTCGTGTTCGAGATCTCCGGGGGCACGATCCAGACCCGCCCCAGTGACGGGAGCGAGCCGGACGCCTGGCTGAGGGGCACGCCTGAGACGCTGCTCGGCCTGCTCAGCGGACGCCTCGATCTCTCCACCGCACGCTCGGAGGGTCTCGAGTTCGGCGGCGACGAGAGGGTCATCTGCCGCATGCAGCCACTCGCCGCCTGAGCGGCGGTACGCCATCATCAGGACATGACCCTGATCGCGGTGAAGGTGCTGCTCGCGCCGAGCTTCGTGGTGGGCGCGTCGCTGGCGGCGCGTCGCTTCGGCGCGCGGGTCGGTGGCCTGGTCGCGGGCCTGCCGGTCGTGGCGGGCCCGATCCTGCTCGCCTACGCGATCGCCCACGGCAGCCACTTCGCCGCCAACGCCGCCGCCGGCACGCTGCTGGGGCTGGTCTCGCTGATCGCCTTCGTGGTCGTGTACGCCCGTCTGGCGCCCCGCTTCCCGTGGGCCGCGACCATGCTCGCCGGGTGGCTGGTGTTCATCGCCCTGACCGCCGTCTTCAGCGAGCTGGACATCCCCGTCCAGGCCGCCCTGCCGTTGGCGCTGGCGGCGGTCACGGCGGGGCTGTTGCTGCTGCCGCGGCCGCCCGCCCTGCCCCACTCGCCGCCCCCGCACCCGAGCTGGGACCTGCCCCTGCGGGCGGGCTGCGCGCTGGCGCTGGTACTGAGCCTCACGGCCGTGGCCGGCTGGCTCGGCCCCCAGCTCAGCGGGCTGCTGGCGCCATTCCCGATCATCGCCACCGTGCTGGCCGTCTTCACGCACGTCCAGCGTGGCACCGGCGAGCTGGTGCCGCTGCTGCGGGGGATGGTCAGCGGCTTCGCCGCCTTCGCGCTGTTCTTCTTCACCCTCGCCGTGACGCTGCGCCACATCCCCACGGGGGCGGCGTTCGCACTGGCAACCGCGCTCGCGCTGGCGACCCAGGGAGTCGCGCTGCTGCTGGTCTCACGCCGGGCCGCCGCCGAGAGGCTGCCGGCCCTGGCGGGCGAACAGGCGCACTAGCCGCACACGCCGCGGGCGACGGCGGGGAGTCGCTCAGGCTATGTCTCCCACGGCCTTCACCGGCACCTCGCCCCAGAGCTGCTCCAGGCGGTAGAAGTCGCGCTTCTCGGGGGTGAAGATGTGCACCACCACGTCGAGGTAGTCCATCAGGATCCAGCCGCCGCCCGGCGAGCCCTCGACGCGGCGGGGAAGCATGTCGTGCTCGTGCTTGAGGCCCTCGAGGATCCCGTCGTGGATCGCCTTCGCCTGGCGCCCCGTGCGCCCCGAGCAGACCAGGAAGTAGTCGGTATAGCCGAGCACCCCCCGCAGGTCGAGCTCGACCACGTCGACGGCCTTCTTGTCGGTCGCGTAACGGGCGATCTCCTCGATCAGCCGCTCGCCGTCCATCACAGCGTTGCCCCGCTCGCTCATGCCGCCTCCCGGTAGAGCCGCTGCTCGGCGATGTAGCGGGCGACGGGCTCGCCGACGAGCTCCGCCACCGGCTCGCCGCGTGCCACGCGCTCGCGCACCTGCGAGGAGGAGATCTCGATCGGCGCCATCTCCAGGAAGCTGACCTCGGGCCCAGGCCGCAGCCGCTCGTCGCTGGTCGCGCTGGCGGGCCGTCGGTCCTGGGCGCTCACCTGCGCCACCGCCGCCAGCACCCGCTCGCGGGTGTCCTGACCGCGGCCGGCCACCGCCAGGCCGGCGAGCCCCAGCACTTCGGCGGGGCTGTGCCAGCGCGGCAGCGTGGCGGCGGCGTCGGCACCGGCGATGAAGGTCCAGCCGACACCGGGGTGGGAGCGATGCAGCTCGCGCAGCGTGTCGGCGGTGTAGGAGGGCCCCTCGCGGGAGAGCTCGGCGGCGCACGTCTGGAGCCCCTCCTCCCCGCAGCACAGCAGCTCGCACATCCGCAGCCGGTGCTCCGGTCCGGGGTCGAGCTCGGCGGGCTTCAGCGGGTTCAGCCGCGCCGGCATCAGCAGCACCCGCTCGAGGCCAAGCTGCGCCAGCGCGCAACGGGCGATCTGCAGGTGCCCGAGGTGTGGGGGGTTGAACGTCCCCCCGAGGACCCCGATCGACACCCGTTCCGGAGGCGCTGCGCCGCGCTCAAGAGCGGACGTGCCCGTCGCCTTCGACGATGTACTTGAAGGTGCACAGCTCGCGCAGGCCGATCGGCCCGCGCGCGTGGAGCTTCTGGGTGGAATTGCCGATCTCCGCGCCCATCCCGAACTCACCACCGTCGGTGAAGCGGGTGGACGCGTTGACGTACACGCAGGCGGCGTCCACGCCCAGGCGGAAGGCCGCCGCGGCCGACGCGTCGCGCGTGACGATTGCCTCGGAGTGGCCGCTGCCGTGGCGGGCGATGTGCTCGAGGGCATGCTCGAGCCCGCCGACGATCCCCACGGCGATGATCGGGGCGAGGTACTCGGTCGCGAAGTCCTCTTCGCTCGCGGGCTCCACCAGCGCCCCGGCGAGCTGCTGCGAGCCGGCCCCCGGGTCGCCCCCCGCCCGCGCGATCGCGTCACAGTCGGCCCGTACCAGAACACCGGCGTCGCCGAGGCCTTCGAAGACCAGCGGCAGGAACTCGTCGGCCAGGCGCTCGTGCACCAGCAGCGTCTCGGCCGCGTTGCACACGCCCGGGCGCTGGACCTTCGCGTTCAGCACGATCGCGAGTGCCTGCTCGAGGTCGGCGCCGGCGTCCACGTAGATGTGGCAGTTGCCCGAGGCGGCGTAGATCACGGGGACCGTGGCGACCGCCTGCAGGGCCGCCTTCAGGCCCTCTCCCCCGCGCGGGATGATCAGGTCCACGGTGCCCGTCTGGGTGGCGATCTCGGCCAGCTCCTCGCGGCCCCCGCCCGCCACCAGGCTCACGCAGCCCTCGGGGAGCCCGGCGCCGACGGCGGCGGTGGACACGATCTCGGCCAGCACCGCGTTGGAGTTGGCGGCCGTACTCGAGCCGCGCAGCACGATCGCGTTGCCCGACTTCAGCGCCAGCGCGGCGGCGTCCACGGTCACGTTCGGTCGCGCCTCGTAGACGACCGCGACCACGCCGAGCGGCACCCGCACCTTGCGCAGCTCGAGGCCGTTGGGCAGCCGCCGGCCGTCGATCAGCTCGCCCACGGGGTCCGGCAGCGAGGCGATCTCCTGCACCGCGCGGGCGATGCCCTCGATGCGGCCCTCGTCAAGGCGCAGGCGGTCGAGCAGCGCGTCGCCGATGCCGTCGCGCTCGCCGGCCTGCATGTCGCGCTCGTTGGCCCGCAGGATCTCGGGGGTGCGCTCGCGCAGGGCACGGGCGATCGCCGCCAGCGCCGCGTCCTTCAGCGAGGTGTCGCTCTGCGCGAGCACGCGGGCGGCCCGCTTGGCGGCGGCGCAGATCTCGGCGACGCTGCCCGCGGGTGCGGGCGGCGCGCTGCTGGTGGTGGCTGCGGCGGCGGTGGCCATCTCCGCTACAGGGTACGCCGCCCGCTACTCGAGCACGAGGTAGTCCCGGTGCACGGCCTCATCGCTGGCCCGCGGCAGGATCTCCCTCACGGCCTCGGACTTCAGCCCCGCCACCTGCTGCAACTCGCCGGCGGTGTAGTTGGAGATCCCCTTCGCGAGCGTTCCTCCCCGGCCCCCGCCATCCGCGGCGCGGGCCGCGATCTCGACCGCGTCGCCGGCGTCGAACTCGCCGATCACCTCCACCACCCCCACCGGCAGCAGGCTCGCGCTCCCCTCGCGCAGGGCACGGGCGGCGCCGTCGTCGACGACCAGCGTGCCGCGGGAGGGCTTGGCGTACTTCAGCCACAGCTTGAAGGAGCTGTAGCGCGCGTCACGGGCCGGGAACAGCGTCCCCGCGCCGGCGCCCCGCTCACCCGCCAGCACGGCCGCCAGCGCCTCGGGGGTGCGACCGTTGCAGATCACGGTGGCGATGCCGGCGGCGGTTGCCATCTCGGCGGCCACCACCTTGGAACGCATCCCGCCGGAGCCCAGGGGCGAGGTGGTGTGCCCGATCTCGAGGTCCTCCAGCTTGGTGAAGTCGCTCACTTCGCCGATGATGCGGGCGTCCGGGTGGTGGCGCGGGTCGGCCGTGTAGAGGCCGTCGGTGTCGGTCAACAGGACCAGCTGATCGGCCGAGATCAGGACCGCCACCTGGGCGGCCAGGAAGTCGTTGTCGCCGAAGGAGATCTCGTCCGTGGCGGTGGTGTCGTTCTCGTTGATGACCGGCAGCACCCGCCACGCCAGCAGCGTGCTCAGCGTCTGGCGGGCGTTGAGATAGTGGGTGCGGGCGCTCATGTCGAAGAAGGTCAGCAGCAGCTGGGCGCTGGTCACCCCGCGTTCGCGCAGCAGCTCGTCGTAGACGCGGTAGAGCTTGCCCTGCCCGACCGCGCTGGCGGCCTGCAGGTCGCCCACCGAGGTGGGGCGCTGGGGCAGCTCCATGACCCGCATCCCGCGCGCGATCGCCCCGCTGGTGACGATCACCATCTCATCTCCCTGCTGATGGGCGCCGGCCAGCAGGTCGCACAGCGAGGCGAGCTCGTCCGTGCGCAGCGAACCCTCGCCGTCGGCTACGACGCTCGAGCCGAGCTTGACCACGATCCGCTTCATGGGCGGGGATTCTCCCTTGCGGGCGGGCGCCGCACCGCTATCGGGGGTCCAGATCGAACGTCACGCCCGCGATCTCGACCTCGTCTCCGGGCTTGAAGCCCTCCTTCTCGAGCGCCTTGATCACGCCGATGCTGCGCAGGCGCTGCTCGAGGTGGGCGAGCGCCTCCTCGTTGTCGAGGTCGAAGCGCTCGAGCAGCCGCTCGATGCCGCGACCGCTGACCGCGAAGGCGTTCTCCTGCAGGCGCTCAACCTGAAAGCCCTCTTTCGGGCGGGGCCGGAACAGCATGTGCTCGGCCAGCTCGTGAGCGTCCCCGGCGTTGGATCCCGCGGCGACCTCGGCCGGCGCCTCGGTGCCCGCGTCGGGCTCGGCGGGGACTCGGAGCAGCAGCTCCCGCGCCAGCCGGTCCAGTCCCGCCCCGGTGGCGCTAGAGCAGGCGAGCACGGGCACATCGGGGCCGAGACGCTCGCCCCAGGCAGCCTGCTCGCGCATGATCGTGGCCTCGTCCACGAGGTCGGACTTCGACAGCACCAGTACCCGCGGGAGCTCCGCCAGGCGGGGGTCGTGGGCGGCCAGCTCGTGCTCGATCGTGTCGTGGTTGGCGAGCAGGTCCGCCCCCTGTCCCTGTGAGAGCTCGGGCGCGATGTCGAGCACGTGCACGAGCAGGCGGGTGCGCTCGATGTGGGCCAGGAACTCGTGCCCCAGGCCGGCGCCCTCGCTGGCCCCCTCGATCAGGCCGGGGATGTCGGCGATCACCAGCTGGCGCTCGTCGGCTTCGAGCACGCCGAGCACCGGCGAGAGCGTCGTGAAGGGGTAGTCGGCGATCTTCGGGGCCGCCCTCGTGAGGCGGGCCAGCAGCGAGGACTTGCCCGCGTTGGGGAGCCCGACGAGGCCGACGTCGGCGAGCAGGCGCAGCTGCAGGGACAGCCATCCCTCCTCGCCCGCGAGCCCCCGCTCGCCGAACCTGGGCGTCTGCCGGGTGGGGGTGGCGAAGTGCTTGTTGCCGGCGCCGCCGCTGCCCCCGCGGGCCAGCACCACGCTGGTGCCGGCGGTCAGCAGCTCCCAGCTGCGGCCCGCGAGCGGCCCCTCCTCGTCGGGGTCGGCCTCGATCCGCGTGCCCGGCGGAACCGCCAGCTCCAGCGTCTCGCCGTCGGCGCCGTGGCGCATGGCGCCGGAGCCGTGACCGCCGCGGCCGGCCCGGTAGCGGGCCCGTCGCCGGTAGCTCTGCAGGTCCCGCAGGGACGCGTCGCAGACGGCCAGCACGTCGCCGCCGCGTCCGCCGTCGCCGCCGTCGGGCCCGCCCCGGGGCACGTGCGCTTCGCGGCGGAGGCTGACGGCACCGTCGCCGCCCGCCCCGGCCTGGACGTGGATTCGTGCGCGGTCGTGGAGCATCCTGCGAGCAATCGTGACAGGCCCGCGCACGGCTCCGGGCAGGCTGATCTGCTAGATGCCTCCCAGCCGGAGCAGCGACCATCGAGACACAGGAGGCCGAAGCGCGATGAGCGACCCAGCAACCTCGAACCGTGGCGTGTTCCTGATCACGGGCGCCTCATCCGGGATCGGCGCCGCGACCGCCAGACGGGCGGTGCAGGAGGGCTGGCGCGTGGTGCTGGCCGCCCGCTCGGCCGATCGCCTGCAGGACCTGGCCGCTGAGCTGGGCGGGGACGAGCAGGCCCTGGCCGTGCGCTGTGACGTGACCGAGTGGGAGCAGCAGCAGGCGATGGTGGCCGCTGCCCTGGAGGCCTTCGGGCGTGTGGACGTGGCCTTCGCCAACGCCGGCTTCGGCGCCAAGCGGGGCTTCTCGCAGGACACCCCCGAGCGCTGGCGAGACATGGTCCTCACGAACGTGCTCGGGGCGGCGCTCACGATCCGGGCCACGATGGAGCAGCTGATCGCCAACCGCGGCCAGCTGCTGCTGACCTCGAGCGTGGCCGGCCGGCGGGTGCTGCCGGGGTCGCTGTACTCGTGCACCAAGCACGCCGTCACGGCGATGGCCGAGGCCGCCCGCCAGGAGCTCCACGACAAGGGCGTCCGCGTGACCTCGATCGAGCCGGGAATGGTTGACACGCCCTTCTTCGATGAGCGCCCCCGGGAAGCCCTGCAGGACGACGACATCGCCCGTGCGGTGATCTACGCCACCAGCCAGCCCGAGCACGTGAGCGTCAACGAGGTCCTGATCCGCCCCACCGCCCAGGCGGGGTAGCCGGCGGACAGCCGGCGGCGGCGCTACTCGGCCGCGGGGAGGATGCTGACCGTCCGCCCGCGGCGGCCGGTCTTGAACTCGACGGTGCCGGCGGCGATCGCGAACAGGGTGTCGTCTTTGCCGATCCCGACGCCGCTGCCGGGCTTGAAGCGGGTGCCCCGCTGGCGCACGATGATCTCCCCGCCGCTCACCCTCTGACCGGCGAAGGTCTTCACCCCGAGGCGCTGGGCGTTGGAGTCTCGTCCGTTACGGCTCGATCCGAGCCCCTTCTTATGAGCCATCGGGTTTGTCCTCCTCGGGCGGGCTCGCCGGTTTCGGTTTCACCGCAGCTTTGGCTTTGCCCTCGGCTTTGCCCTCGGCTTTGCCTTTGGCGTCGGTTTTGGCTTTCGGTTTGGCGGGCGCTTTCGCTTTCGGCTCGGCTTTCGCTTTCGCAGGCTCCGCTTTCGCTTTCGCGGGCTCCGCTTTGGCTTTCGTAGCCTCGGCTTTGGCTTTCGCCGGCTCGGCTTTGGCCGCCCCTTTCGCAGCCGGCTCGGCTTTGGCTTTGGCCGGCGCTTTCGGGGCCGCCTGGGCCTGCGGCTCCTTCACCTCTGCCTCGGCCTTGGCCTTGGCCGGCGCTTTGCGAGCCGCTTTGGATCCGTGGGAGATGTCCACGACCTCGATCTGGGTGAGCTCCTGGCGGTGACCGGTGCGGCGTTTGTAGCCCCGCTTGGGCTTGAACTTGGCGACCCGCAGCTTTTCCCCGCGGACGTGGCCGAGCACCTTGGCGGTCACCTGCACGCCGGCCAGCCCGTCCTTGTCGAAGACGGCGTCGTCGGAGCGGAACAGCAGCGGCTCGAGCGTCACGTCGGCGCCCTCATCGGCCTTCAGGCGCTCGACCAGCAGCTTCTGGCCGCGCTCTACGCGGTACTGCTTGCCGCCGGTCTTGACGATCGCGTACATGGTCGTTTACGTGGGTCCTGGGGGTTGGGAGCTGGCGTGGCCTGGGGTGCCGCGGCGACAGAGCGCGCCCTACTCGGGCGTGGCCTTCGCCTTGGCAGCGGAACGGCGCCGTCCGCCCCTGCGGCCACGACGCCGAGGTTTGGATTGTAGGCCATCGCCGGGACCGTCGCCGTTGGCGGAAACCTCCTGCTCGGACTCCTCGTTCGCCCCCTGCGCCGAAGCGACGATCTCCGGCTCGGCGGCGGGCTCGCGCTTGGCGGCCGGGGAGCGTTTGGGAGCGGCCTGCGAGCGGCTTTCGCGGCGGCGGGGCGGGCGCGGTTTGCTCGGGCGGGCCGGGGCCGTGACCACCTCACCGGCCTCGTCCAGCAGCAGGGCCGTGGCGGCCGTCCTGCCGACCTGGTCGATGCGCACCATGCGCTTCTCCCCCACGCTGCCGGCGGCGCCCGCGATCGAGATTATGTAGCCGTCGATTTTGGCGACCGCGTCGTCCTCGTCGTACATGTGGGGCTCGACGATCTCGACCAGCACCTCGTCGCCGGGGCGGAACGGCAGCGCCCGCTCCTCGACCTCCTCGCGGGTCCCCACGAAGGTGATCGCGAAGTGGTCCAGGGCGAGCCCTTCGGAGCCCTCGAACAGGAACGACTTGCCGGTCTCGGCCTCGAGCGCGTGCAGCACGCGCGCCCCGTGACCGGTGAACTGGGTGCTGACCCGCGGGTTGGCCTGCAGCAGGAACGCGTCCGCCTCGGGGTGCTCGGCGGCGATGTCGCGCAGCCGCCGCTCGAACTCGATCGCGATCGTCTCCTCGGAGCGGATCACGCCCTCGCCCTCGCAGGTGGGACAGGGGCGGCTCATGATCTCGCGCACCCCCTCGGTGACGTTCTGGCGCGTCATCTCGACCAGGCCGAGCTTGGAGATCTCGGCGGTGAAGGTCTTGGTGCGGTCCTCGTCGAGCGTCTTGCGCAGGACCTTCATGACCGCGTCGCGGTTGCGCGCGCGGGCCATGTCGATGAAGTCGATCACGATGATCCCGCCGATGTCGCGCAGACGCAGCTGGTTGACGACCTCCTCCGCCGCCTCGAGGTTGGTCTTGGTGATCGTGTCCTCGAGGCCGGCGCCCTTGCCGCGGCCGATGAAGCTGCCGGAGTTGACGTCGATGACCGTCAGCGCCTCGGCGTAGTCGACGATCAGATAGCCCCCGCTGGGGAGGTCCACGCGCCGCGAGAGCACGCCCTCGATCGCCTTGTCGACGGCGAAGGCCTCGAACAGCGGTTCGCTCTCCTTCCACAGCTCGACGCGCTCGACGAGCTCGGGGGCCGTGCGGGTGAAGAAGGACACCAGCCGGTGGAACTGCTGCTCGTCGTCCACGATCGCGCGCTCGAAGTGGGCCGAGAAGATGTCGCGCACGACGCGCACCGACAAATCGGCCTCCTGGAACACCAACCCCGGGGCGGGGGTGTCCTCGACGCGGCGCTCGAGCACCTCGTGGAGCTTGTGCAGGTACTTGAGCTCGCGCTCGAAGTCCTCGCGCTTGGCCCCGTGGGCGGCGGTGCGGATGATCGCGCCCCCGTCACCCAGCTCGAGGCCCGTGGTCTGGCGGCGCAGGCGGGCCCGCTCGCGATCCTCCAGTCGCCGAGAGACGCCCACGCCCTCGCCGGTGGGGGCGTAGACCATGTAGCGCCCGGCGATCGTGAGCTCCATCGACAGGCGCGCGCCCTTTGACTTGAGCGGATCCTTGACGACCTGCACGACGATCTCCTGGCCGGGCTTCAGCAGCTCGGAGATCTTGCGCCCGCCGCCGCGCCCCCGCCGGGGCGCCTCGACGCCGGGGAGCACGATCTCGTCGACGTGCAGGAAGCCGTTCTTCTCGAGGCCGATGTCGACGAAGGCGGCCTCCAGCCCGGGCAGGACGTTGTCGACCTTGCCCTTGTAGATGTTTCCGACGATCGAGCGCTGGCCGCGGCGCTCGATGTACAGCTCAGCGACGCGGTACGGGTCCTTGGCGCCGGCGCGGCTGCGCGGGCGCGAGGATGAGGATCGGGCGGCCGCCGGTTCCCCAGCGGCCTCCATGAGCGCGACGCGCGTCTCCGCGCGGTCCACGCTGACGAGTACTTGCTTTTTCAATTTGAACCAATCTTTCGATGGGGGAGGGTGCCGAGCAGGCGGCCGGGTGCCGGCGCGCGCGCATGCGACGCGCTCGGCTGAATCCGCGGCCGGGGTGGAATTGCTCGGCTGACGTTCGCATCTTGTTCTCGCGACCTAGAGGCGCGGCACCCGGCCCTTCAGAGCGGCTGAGGCGCGCGCCCGCACGTAGATCGACTGCAGCAGGCCGACCGCCAACATGATCGTGATCACCGACGAGCCGCCATAGCTCATGAGTGGCAGCGTGACCCCGGTGATAGGCATGATTCCAATGGTCATCCCAACGTTGACGAAGACCTGGAACATGAGCATAGCCGCTACCCCGGCCGCGATCAGTGAGCCGAACAGGTCCTTGCTCATCAACAGGATCCGCAGCGAGCGCGAGATCAACACCCCGAAGAGCAGCAGCACCAGGCCGGCGCCGACGAACCCGTACTGTTCGCCGACGGCGGCGAACGCGAAGTCGGTGTTGCTCTCCGGCACGTAGCCGTCGGGGATCTGGCCGCCTTCCCCGTGCCAGCCGGTCTTCTGCCCGGCGCCGATCGCGATCTTCGACTCCTGCTGCTGATAGCCCTGTTTCTGGGGGTTGGAGCTGGGGTGCAGGAAAGCCGTCAGGCGGTCCGCCTGGTAGGGCTTGAGCACGTGCACGCCGACGGCCGGAGCGGCCACGAGGATGAACGTGACCGACAGCACCACGATCGCCGCCAGCGTCGCCAGGTGCCGCCATGGGGCCCCAGCCACGAACAGCAGCATGGCCGCGATCACCATGTAGACCAGGCCCGATCCGAGGTCGGGCTGGGCGATCACGAACATCGCCGGGATCAGCGCGGCGACCATCACCCGGGCGGTCGTGTCGCGATCTCGCAGCGAGCGCGCGCGATCCACCAGCAGGGCCGCGAGGGCGACGATCAGCAGCACCTTGCCGAGCTCGGAGGCCTGGAAGGAGAAGAACGGGAAGTTGATCGCCCGCTGGGCCCCGTTGCTGGCGTGCCCGGCACCGAGCACCGCCAGGATGCTCACGATCAGGATCGCGTAGATCGGGCCTTTCAGGCGCCGCAGGTGGGAGTAGTCCAGGCGCGAGAGGGCGATCATCGCCACCAGCCCGATCCCGAGGTAGACCCCCTGGCGGGTCGCGTAGTAGCTGGGGTTCCCGTGGATCAGGTTGCGGGTGGACCCGCTGAGGTTCACCACCGAGCAGATACCGAGGCCGATCACGGCCAGCGTCAACAGCGGGTCGAGCGGCATCCGCGGCAGCCCCGGGGACTCGGCCGTGGTGCGCTCCTGGGTGGCGGTGATCGGGCTGAGTGGACTCACAGCGTCTTGGAGGAGCCGGCCACGAACTTGAGCGGCTCGCCGAACCACTGGGAGGCCATCAGGCGGGCGATCGGGGCGGCGGTTTCGGCGCCGAAGCCGCCCTGCTCGACGGTGACGGCGATCACGATCGGGCGCTGGGGGTCGCCGATGTAGCACATGTACCAGGACTGGTCTTCCTGGCCTTCGGCTTCGTGCTGGGCCGTGCCGGTCTTCCCGTACACGGGGTGCGCGGACTGGTTCCAGCCCGTCCACACGTCGGCCGAGGTGCCGCCGGGTTCGCTGGCGGCCTCGTGGATGCCCTGCATCACGAGCCCCAGGTCGGTCGCGTTCAGGTGCACGTGCCGTTTCGGCGGGAAGCTGAGGCTCTGCAGCAGGCCGCCGCCGGATTCGTCGATCTGCTTGCCGATGTGGGGCGTCACGACCTCCCCGTTGCCTTCGTTCATGTAGGCGTTGGCGAGGGTCGAGTAGGCGACGGCCATCTGCAGCGGGTCGGTCAGCAGGTCGCCCTGTCCGACGGCGAGGTGCATGTCGTCGCCGACGCTCCAGGGGCGCACTTCGCTGACGATCGCGCAGCCGCCGTGGGGGTGTTCGTGTTCGCAGGCGATCTGGCGCTGGTTCTCGCGCTTGCGCCAGGCCGCGTCGGGGACCACGCCTTCGAACTCGCTCGGCAGGTCGACGCCGGTGTCCTGCCCGATCCCGAGCTGATGGGCCTTGTTCTGGATCACGTCGCCGAAGCTGTTGGCGCGCTCGCCGACTTCGAAGAAGTAGGTGTCCGAGGAGACCTTCAGCGCCTGCACGAGCCCGACGGCGCCGTAGTCGGCTTTGCCGGCGTTGCAGAACTGCTCGGTGGAGACGGAGATGCACTGGCCCGCGCCGAGGCCTTCTCCCGGCGTGATCACGCCCCCTTCGAGCGCCGCCATGGCGGTGATCGGCTTGAACGTGGAGCCGGTGGGATAGGTCCCGTTGACGGCCCGGTCGGTGAGCGGTCCGGCCGCCGAGCCGGTGCCCTCGAGTTGTTCGTATTCAGGCTGGGTGAGCGGTTTGGCGAAGCGGTTCGGGTTGAACGACGGATAGGAGCCGAGCGAGAGGATTTCGCCGTTGCGCGGGTCCATCGCCACGAACGCCCCGGCGACCGCCGGTTTGCCGTTGGCGCGCGCGTTGTCGATGCCCTCCAGAAGCGCCTTTTCGCTCTCCTTCTGCAGGCCCATGTCGAGCGTCACCTGCAGCCCGTGGCCGGCCTTCGGCTGGGTCGGGGCAAGCCGGCTGGGAACCGGGTAGCCGTTGGCGTTGACCTCCACGCGTTCCACCCCGGGGGTGCCGCGCAGGTAGCGGTCGTAGTAGTACTCGAGCCCTTCCTGGCCCACGATCGTGCCCCCCTGGACGCCGCGGAAGGCCTTCAGCTTGAGCTGCGGCGGGGACACGTCGCCGACGTACCCCAGAACCTGGGCGGCCATTTCCCCCCACGGGTAGTCGCGGATCGAGACCGGCTTCTGGAGTACCCCGGGGAACTGGCTGGCGCGCTCCCCGAGCACCGTCAGCACACCGGGACCGGCGTCGGTCTTGATCGTGATCGGCGCGTAGGGCAGCTGCGTGCGCCCGCGGATCACGAGCGCCTGCACGTGGCCGGGGCTCATCCCCAGCAGGCGGCCCAGCTTGACGTACAGCGCGAGCCGGGCGGGGCCGGCCGGGGGCAGCGCCGAGGGCACGATCTGGACCGCGTTGGTGATCCGGCTGGAGACCAGCGTCTGGCCGTTGCGGTCGATGATCTCCCCCCGCGGGGCCGGGATCGGCAGGTCGCGCACGCGGTTGGCGTTGGCCTGCTGGACGTACTGTTCGCCGGACAGGATCTGCAGGTACCAGAGGCGGAAGAAGATGACCCCGAACATCACCATCGCCACCCCGCCGATGATCGCCACGCGCAGGGCCATCTGCGGCGAGACGGGGATCCGGGGCTCGCGGCCGCCCGCCGGCTCGATTGCGCTCACGAGCGCGAGAGCGGGCTCAGCCCGCCGGTCGTGTAGGCCCGGCGACGGCGACGGCGCCGGCGCGGATCCTCGGGCAGCGCGCTCTCCAGCCAGGCCCGCACCAGCGCCCACAGCGGCAGCGAGATGACCGCGTCCACGACCGTGATCAGCAGGATCTGGCGCAGCAGCTCGAGGCTGACGGGCGCATCCACGCCGAGCATGAACTCCATCAGCGAGTAGCCGACGAGCGAGGCCCCGGCCGCGCCGGCGCCCACCAGCAGCGGCGTCAGCGCCGCCTGCGGGTCGCGCAGCTCGCGCAGGCGCCCGGCGGAGTAGCCCACGAGCGTGAAGATCAGCGAGCTCAGGCCCAGCGTCTGCAGCAGCAGCAGGTCGACCAGCAGCCCGGTGGCGAAGCCGTACACGGCGCCGATCGTGGAGCCGCACAGCAGGCCCACGAACGCCACCAGCAGGGGCGAGAGGTCGGCGTTGACGCCGAACACGGGGATCTCCGAGACGACGCCGACCTGCACCAACGTCACCAGCACGGCCATCGCCGCCAGGCGCAGGGGCAGGGAAGCGGTCCGCGTGGGGCTCATCCGCCGGTGCCGGTCGAGGCGTACTGTTCGGCCCCCGCTTCGCCCCCGGAGGCGCCCTTGCCGGCGGGCAGCTGGGCCGCGAGGCTGGCGATGCTGGTGGCCCGCGAGCCGGCGCTGGCGGTCAGCACCTGCACGGTGTCAAGGTTCTGGAGGTTGACCGCGGGGCGCACGTTGACGGACTTGAAGCCGGTTTCTTCGTTGACCGAGCTCACCTGCCCGATCAGCAGCCCCGGCGGGTAGAGGGAGTCGTCGGGGCTCGCCACGGTGCCCGAGGTGACCACGAATTCGCCCGTGTTGGGCTGCGTGGTGGAGGGCAGGTACTGCAGCAGCAGGTCCCCCGGTTCGCCCACCTTGGGCTGGACGATCCCGGTGGCCGTGCTTTTGGCCAGCCGCGCAGAGACCCCCATCGAGCTGTCTGTGATGAGGTCCACCTGGGCCCCGTCGGAGGCGACCTGGGCGACCTTCCCGACCAGCCCTTCGCCGTTGATGACCGGGTCATCGACGCGCACGCCCGCGTTGCTGCCGGCGTCGATCGTGACGGTGGCGTACCAGATGTTGGGCGATTTGGCGACCACCGTGGCCGTCACGGGGTGGTATTCGCCGGCCCCGAGCTGGTCGAGGCGGTAGAGGGCCTGCAGCTGGTGCAGAGCGGTTTTTTCGCTCTGATCGGCGACCAGCTTCTTGCGCAGGACGTCGTTTTCGCGCTTGAGCTTGTCGCGTTGGCCTTTGGCGCTGAGCGTTTCGCCGAACCAGCCGATCGTGTCGCGGACCGGCTTCAGCGCCTTGTTGGCGCCGTTCTGGATCGGCGAGACGACCGTCAGAAAGGCGCGCTGCACGCCGTGCAGGCGCCCACTGGGGGCCTCGCCGAAATATGCCGTCAGCAGTAGCAGGGAGAGCACCACGAGCAGTACGAGCACTGCCCGGCGTCTCCGCACGGTCTTGTCATGCACCGAGAGAGCCTTCCGGAGCGTTCAACCACAAGAGTACCCCCGTGGCGGGCGGCCGAGCCGCCACCTGGCGAGTCACCGGCGCCGGCGGTTGCGGGAGTTGCGGTTGGAGCGGTGAATCGCCTCGAACTCCTCCAGCGAGCGTCCCGAGCCGACCGCCACGCAGGTCAGCGGCGACTCGGCGAGATGGGCCGGCATCTGCGTCTCCTCGCGCAGGCGCTCGTCGAGGCCTTGCAGCAGCGAGCCACCCCCGGCGAGCATGATCCCGCGGTCCATGATGTCCGAGGCCAGCTCGGGAGGGGTGCGGTCGAGCGTCTCCTTGACGGCGTCGATGATCTGGTTCAGCGGCTCCTCGAGCGCCGTGCGGATCTCCTCGCTGGTCAGCACGACCGTCTTGGGCAGCCCGGCGACCATGTCGCGGCCGCGGATCTCGGCCTGCAGCTCCTCGGCCATCGGGCAGGCCGAGCCGATCTCGAGCTTCAGCTCCTCGGCCGTCTGCTGGCCGATCAGGAGCTTGTACTCGCGCTTGGCGTAGTTGATGATCGCCTCGTCCATCTCGTCGCCGCCGACACGGATCGACTGCGAGACCACGATCCCGCCGAGCGAGATCACGGCCACCTCGGAGGTTCCCCCGCCGATGTCCACCACCATCGAGCCGGTGGGCTCCCCGACCGGCAGCCCGGCCCCGATCGCGGCCGCCATCGGCTCCTCGATCAGGTACGCGGTACGGGCCCCGGCGGACAGGCAGGCCTCCTCGACGGCCCGCTTCTCGACGCCGGTCACCCCGGAGGGGACGCACACCACCACGCGGGGATGGGCCCAGCGGTTCTGGTGGACCTTCTGGATGAAGTGCCTGAGCATCTGCTCGGTGACGTCGAAGTCGGCGATCACGCCGTCCTTCAAGGGCCTGATCGCCTGGATCGTCCCCGGGGTGCGCCCGAGCATGCGCTTGGCCTCGATGCCGACCGCGTGCACTTCGCCGGTGCGGGAGTCGATCGCCACCACGCTCGGCTCGGACAACACGATGCCGCGTCCGCGCACGTACACGAGCGTGTTGGCGGTGCCGAGATCGACCGCCATATCGCGACCGCCAAAACCTGTCAGATAACTGAGCATGCCCATATTCGGAGAGCGGGCACGCGCGCGGGGGGCCGGTGAGGCCGCGTCGCCGGTGGCGCGGCGTCCCGGGGGGCGGTACCTCGGCGCACCCGGGGGCGCAGTCTAGCGAACGCCTGCAGAGCAGCGAGCACGATGGTCGCCCTTTTGCAGCGATTTCTCATGTTTGGCCAGGATCGCGGGGTATGCCCGGGAGCCCGCCTTCGAGCAGCTCGGGGCAGAGGTCGAGCAACCCGGAGAGGGGTAGCCCGACGACGTTCTCGTAGTCGCCCTCCAGCGAGCGCACCAGGGCGCTGCCGGCGCCCTGGATCGCATATCCGCCGGCCCTCCCGCGCCACTCCCCCAGGTCCAGGTACCAGCCCAGCAGGCGCTCGTCGAGCTCGCGGAAGCTGACCTTCGTGCGGGCGTGGATCTGGCGGCAGCGCTCGCCGTCGAGCAGCACCAGGCCGCTGACCACCTCGTGGGTGCGTCCGGCCAGCGCCCTCAGCGTCAGCTCCGCCTGCTCACGGTCGGCCGGCTTGCCGTAGACGGTGCCGTCGAGCGTCACGACGGTGTCGCATCCGAGTACGGTCTCGCGCTCCCGCGGCCTCTGCACGGCGCGCGCCTTGGCGAGCGCGTTGGCCAGCGTAAGGGCCACCGCCTCGCCCTGGCGCAGCTCGGCCACCTCCGGTACGCGCACGCTGAAGGGGATCCCGACGCGTTCCAGGATGGCCCGCCGCTGGGGCGATCCCGAGGCCAGGACGAGGGGACGGGGCCCGGCCAGCGGGCTAGGCGAGGTCCGGGAAGAACAGCGCCGTCTCGCGCTCCGCCGAGGCCGGCGAGTCCGAGCCGTGGACCATGTTCTCGCCGGTCTGCAGGGCGAAGTCGCCGCGGATGCTGCCGGTCGCAGCCTCCAGCGGGTTGGTGGCCCCGATCACCTGGCGGGCGGCGACGATCGCCTCGTGTCCCTGGAGCACCATCGCCACCAGCGGGCCGGAGGTGATGAAGTCCACCAGCTCGCCGAAGAACGGCCGCTCGGCGTGCTCGGCGTAGTGGCGTTCGGCCAGCTCCCGCTCGAGCGTCAGCGAGCGCAGCGCCGCGATCCTCAGGCCCTTGCGCTCGAAGCGGGCGAGGATCTCGCCCGTGAGCCCGCGGGCGAAGGCGTCCGGCTTGACGAGGATCAGCGTTCGCTGCACGTTCATCTGCGCTCCTGGGTAGCCATCGAAAGGGTCGGTGTCGGCCGGGTGACTCTAGGGGGCGGGGCGTGGTCGCCCGGCCGCCGTGCGAGCGCTGCCGGCGGCCCGGCGTTCGGCCGCCCGCCGTTCGGCACGCCGCTCGGCAGGGGTGTTGGGGGCGCCCGCCGGGGCGTCGCCATTCGTCAGCGCGGGCTCGGCATCGGCCTCCTCGGAGGCCAGCGCCGCTTCATAGGGCGGCGACAGCTCCTCCTCGACGGCCCCGCCGCGGCGGCGGCGCACCCGCGGAGAGCCGATCCCGGGCACGTCGGCCTCACAGTAGGGGCAGATGGTCCACGCCTGGTCGAGCGGGCGCGAGCAGTTGGCGCAGCGCTCCTTGAGCTTGCGCAGGCAGCTCGGGCAGCGCACGAAGTCCCGCTCGATGCGGTAGTCGCAGTAGGGGCACTGGCCCCGCTGGACCTGCGCCAGCCGCGCCTCCGCCGTCTGCAGCTCGAGGTCGCGCTCGTGCACGTCCTCGAGGTACTCCGGCGGGCGCAGGATCATGTAGATGATCGGCCCCACGAAGGGAAAACAGGACACGAACGTGGAGAGCCCGATCATCACCGGGTCGGCGATCCGGCGCCGTGCGTCCTGGAAGGTCCAGTAGATCAGCGAGAAGTACAGGACCACCACGAACAGGATCAGCAGGTTGACCGCGAGGCTGAAGCCGCTGCTTTCGATCCCGAAGTAGGCGAGCGGGGGCATCGACGGCAACGAAGTCTAGAGAAACAACCGGCCGAAGCCATAGCCGGCAGCGAAGAAAACCAGGATCACGAGAGCCACCACGCCGGCCACCAGGCCGACCATCCGCAGCACCGACGGGCCCTGCTGGTTCACCCGCCCAGCCCCTCTGCGAGCACCTCTCCGACGAGGTACACCGAGCCCGTGAGCAGCACCGCGCCGTCGTGCTCGCGCGCCCACCCCTGCGCCGCCGCCAGCGCCGGCCCTGTGGCCGAGCCGGACTCGGCGGCGTCGAAGCCGAGCTGGCGGGCCAGCGAGGCGAGCGCCGCCGGGGGCAGCGCCCGGGGGCCGGGCGGCGCCACGAACCACGCCCTGCTGGTGCGGGGAAGCAGGAGCTCGAGCATCCTCACGGCGTCCTTGTCCTCGAGCACCCCCAGCACCAGCGCCAGCGGGCGCTCTCCGAGCAGCGCGGGCAGCGATCGCAGCAGCGAGGACACGGCGTGCGGGTTGTGGGCCCCGTCGAGGATCGTGAGCGGGTCCTCGCCCAGCACCTGCAGGCGCCCCCGAACCTGGGTCTCGGCGGCCGCCCGCAGGACCGCCGGCTCGCGTTCGGGCACGCCGGCGTGCGCGAGGTAGGCCCCCGCGGCGGCGCGGGCGAGAGCGAAGTTGCGCTGCTGGAACTCGCCCGGGGCAGCCAGCCTCAGGCCCTGCTCGGGAGGGCCGGCCTGCACGATCCGCGCGCCCCGTTCGCCGGCCACCCGCCGGGCCACGGCGAGCGCCTGCTCGTCGAGCCCCCGGCCCAGTACGAGCACGGCGTCCTCGGCGAGGGCCGCGAGCTTCTCCTCGGCGATGTGGCGAACGGTGGGCCCCAGCCAGCGGGTGTGCTCGAGGCCCACGTTGGTGAGCACCGTGACCGGCGCGTCGAGGACGCTGGTGGCGTCGTAGCGGCCCCCCAGCCCGGCCTCCACGACGGCCACCTCGACACCCTCCCGGGCCATGTGCCAGAAGGCGGCCGCCGTCAGCAGTTCGAACTGGGTCACGTGGTCGTCGCCGGCGAGCGTGCGGTTGACCCGCTCGGCCGCCCAGGCCGCCCGCGAGACGGCGTCGGCGAAACCGTCCGGGTCCATCTCCTGCTCGCCCACCAGCACCCGCTCGCAGTAGGAGACGAGATGGGGTGAGAGGTAGGCGCCGGTGCGCAGGCCGTGGCACTCGAGGATCGCGGCGGTCATCCTCGTGGTCGAGCTCTTGCCGTTGGTGCCGAGCACGTGGACCGCCTCGAAGGAGCGCTCGGGCGAGCCCAGGGCGGTCATCATGCGGCGCATCCGGTCCAGCCCGAAGCGCATCCCGAACAGCTCCAGCGAGCGCAGCTGGCCTTCGGCCTGCTCCTGACGGGTGTGAGCCCCGGGGCCCGCGGTGGGGGACTGCTCGCTGGCGTTCATCGTCGGCCGCCCGGGCGCGGGACCAGCTCCCCCGCGGGGAACCTCACCGCGAGCGACGCAGCCCGCGTCCGCCGCGCTTGCGCCAGTCCCTGGCGAGCCCCGACAGCTCGCGCGAGAGCCCACCCAGATCGAGTTTGCCGAGCAGCCGGCGGAGCTCCTTGCGCTCCTTGGGGCTGAGCCTCGTGAGGATGCCTTTGGACTCGATCAGCAGGTCCAGCACCCGCGCCCGCTCCTTGCCCGAGAGCCGGATCCAGCGGCTGGCGGCCGCGATCGTCCCCTGCAGCAGCTCTGCCAGGGGCAGCGACTCGAGCAGCTCACCGGCCTTCGAAGCTCTGTTGGAGGACCCTGCCATGGCGGCGATGCTAGCGCCCGGCGGCTAGCTGCCGGGCTCAGCCATCCGGATGGCCCTGCAACCGGCCACCTAGGCCGACTCCTCGCGCAGCGAGCGCTCCTCGGGCTCCTCGGGGGCGGCTTCGGTGACGAGCGTCGGCGTGAGTCCCTTCTCGACGGTCTCCTTCGTCACGACGCACTTCTTCACGTCGCGCCGGGAGGGCAGCTCGAACTGCACCTCGAGCAGGATCTCCTCGATGATCGAACGCAGGCCGCGGGCGCCCGTTTCGCGCTCGAGCCCCTTCTCGGCGACCGCCACGAGCGAGTCCTCGGCGAACACAAGCTCGATCCCGTCGAAGGCGAAGAAGCGCTGGAACTGCTTCACGAGCGCGTTGCGGGGCTCGACCAGGATCGAGACGAGGTCGTCGCGCGTCAGCTGGTGGACGGCCGACATCACCGGCAGGCGCCCGATGAACTCCGGGATCAGGCCGTATTCGATCAGGTCCTCGGGCAGGCAGTGCTCGAACACCTCGCCGGCGTCGCGCTCGGCCTTGGCTTCGATCGCCGCCGCGAAGCCGACCCCTTTGTGGCCGATGCGCCGCTCGATCACGCGGTCGAGGTTGGCGAACGCGCCGCCGCAGATGAACAGCACGTTGGTGGTGTCGATCGTCAGGAACTCCTGGTGGGGGTGCTTGCGCCCGCCCTGCGGAGGGACCGACGCCTGCGTGCCCTCGAGGATCTTCAGCAGCGCCTGCTGGACGCCCTCGCCGGAGACGTCGCGCGTGATCGACGGGTTGTCGGCCTTGCGCGCGATCTTGTCCACCTCGTCGATGTAGATGATCCCCGTTTCGGCCTTCTTGACGTCGTAGTCGGCCGCCTGGATCAGCTTCAGCAGGATGTTCTCGACGTCCTCCCCGACGTAGCCGGCCTCCGTCAGGGCGGTGGCGTCGGCGATCGCGAACGGCACGTTGAGCGTGCGGGCGAGCGTCTGTGCGAGCAACGTCTTGCCGCAGCCGGTGGGGCCGAGCAGCAGGATGTTCGACTTCTGCAGCTCGATGTCCGAGTCTCCGGACATCATCATCTGGACGCGCTTGTAGTGGTTGTAGACGGCCACCGAGAGGGTCCGCTTGGAGGCCTCCTGCCCGACCACGTACTCGTCGAGCACCTCGTAGATTTCCCGTGGCTTGGGGAGGTTCTCGATGTCGAAGGACGGCGGGGCGGCGAGCTCCTCGTCGATGATCTCGTTGCAGAGATCGATGCACTCGTCGCAGATGTACACGCCGGGCCCGGCGATCAGCTTCTTGACCTGGCGCTGGGACTTGCCGCAGAAGCTGCAGAGAAGCTGCTCGTTGGAATCTGTCGGCCGTGCCATTTCCCGCTTCGGTCTCCCCGTCGGTGCTGCCCTGGGCCTCTGAGCTAGTGCTCGGAGATCACCCGGTCGATGATGCCGTAGGTCTTCGCTTCCTCGGAGCTCATGAAGTAGTCGCGCTCGGTGTCGCGGCGGACATCCTCGAGCTCTTTGCCCGTGTGCAGGGCGATGATCTCGTCCAGCCGCCGGCGCACGTCGATGATCTCTTTGGCGTGGATCTCGATGTCCGTGGCCTGGCCCTGGAAGCTCGAGGAGACCTGGTGGATGAGGATCTTCGCGTTCGGCAGCGCCATGCGCTTGCCGTGGGCTCCGCCGGCCAGCAGCAGGGCCCCCATCGACATCGCGATGCCGACGCAGATCGTCTGCACGTCGGGCTTGATGAACTGCATCGTGTCGTAGATCGCCAGGCCCGCATACACCGAGCCGCCGGGCGAGTTGATGTACACCGACACGTCCTTTTCGGGATCCTCGGACTCCAGGTGCAGCAGCTGCGCGACGATCAGGTTCGCGATCTGGTCGTCCACGGGCGTGCCGAGGAAGATGATCCGCTCGTTGAGCAGCCTGCTGTAGATGTCAAACGCACGCTCGCCGCGCGAGGTCTGCTCGACAACCATTGGGACAAGTGGGCTCATGATCCTCGCCTTTGTTTCACTTCGCCGACCGGATTCCTCTAGAGGCTAGCGATCGGGGGTCCACAGCCTTGCAGGTGCCTTGTCGGCCTCTCCCGCCCCCGCGGCGGCCTCCGAGGCCTTCTCGGGCGTCCACAACTGCTCCCGGGCGCGCGCCCGCTCGGGCTCGATCGGCTTGGCCCGCTCGGCGATCAGGTCGATCGCCTGGCGCGCCGCCAGCTCCTCGCGCAGCTCCTCCAGGCGCCCCGCGGCCCGCAGACGCTCCAGCAGCTCCGCCGGCTCCAGCTCCTCGCGCTCGGCGGCCGCCGCCAGCGCCTCGAGCACGTCCTCGTCGCTGGGACTGATCTTCTCGGCCGCCACCACCGCCGTGATCACGGCCTCGCGGCGCAGCGCCAGCTCGGCCTCCGGGTGCAGCTCCGCCAGCACCTCCTCCTCGCGGTTGCCGCTCAGCCGCAGATAGCCCTCGCGCGTGATCCCGCGATGGGAGAGCGAGTGCAGCATCCGCTCCCACATCTCCTTGGCGCGGGCCTCGATCAGGTCCGCGGGCAGCTCGAGCTGGGCGCCCGCCACGACCCCGTCGAGGGCGGACTGGCGGAACTCCGCCTCGGCGGTCGCCGCGTCGGCCGCGAGCAGGTGCTCGGAGATGTCGGCCCGCAGCTGCTCGAGGTCATCGAAGCCGCTGTCGAGCGCGAGGTCGTCGTCCAGCGCAGGCAGTTCCTTGGCCTTGACCTCCTTGACGGTCACCTCGAAGCTCGCCTGCCGGCCCGCGAGCTGTTCGTTGGGGTAGTCGGGCGGGAACGTCAGGGGCACCTCGCGGACCTCGCCCGCGGAGGCGCCCACGAGCGCCTCCTCGAAGCCGGGGATCAGCCTGCCGGAGCCGAGCTCCAGGAGCTGGTCGCGGGCCTCGCCCCCGGCGAACGCCTCGCCGTGCCCGTCACTCCCCTGCTCGCCGCCGAGGCGGCCGATGTAGTCGATCACGAGGAAGTCGCCGAGCGCCGCCGGCCGCTCGGCCGTCTGCAGACGCGCCAGGCGCTCGCGCACGGCCTCGAGCTCCGCGTCGAGCTGTTCGGGGTCCACGGCCGGCTCGCGGCGTGGGGCCTCGACGCCGAGATACTCGCCCA
Organism: uncultured Solirubrobacteraceae bacterium; assembly: GCA_963846255.1. GTDB lineage: Bacteria > Actinomycetota > Thermoleophilia > Solirubrobacterales > Solirubrobacteraceae > Palsa-744. Next base: position 179,020 of record CAWJVE010000002.1, on the reverse strand, counting down.
GGGTGGCCTTCGGCAGCACCCCGATCTCGATCGAGAAACTCAGTGCCTGCCCCGCTCCGGGGAGCTCGCCGAGGTCCACCTTGGGGTCGCCCACGGGCACGATCCCGGCGCTCTCGATCGCGTCGGAATACCAGCTCGAGAGCGTCTCGCGGACCGCCTCCTCGAGCACGGCCTCGCGTCCCACGCGCTGGATCACCAGCGGCGCGGGCACCTTCCCGCGGCGAAACCCGGGGAGCTTCAGGTCGCGTCCGAGCTGGCGCGCGGTCACCTGCAGCCGCTGCTCGATCTCGTCGGGCGGCACCTGCACCTCGACCCGCACACGCGAGTCGGCCAGCTCGGTGACCCGTGTGTTCAGCGCTACGGCCACGCCGCCACGATACCGTGCGCCGGATGGTGGGACGGGCTCGCTTTTCGAGGGTGCGGCGCCTGGAGGCGTGGCTCTGGACGGGCCCGCTGGGTCACCTCCTGGGCGGCGTGATCGACTTCTCGGTGGCGCTGGGGCGGGCCCTGTGGGCCGGGCGCACCTCGCGCTCACGCTCGCGCTAGACGGCGCCCGGGACGCGAGGGGGGGCGCCCAGCGCGGGGGGTCGGACGCCCAGCGCGGGATTCCGCGCTGGGCGGTCGTTGGGGGGCCCGCCGCGAGCCGCTAGGCGGCGTGCGCAGCGGCGTGGCTCCCGCCGAAGGAGATCGCGTGGCCGCGCGCCAGCACCAACACCGGGCAGCGGGCGACGTCGACCAGGTAGCCGGCCGAGGAGCTGATCGAGACCCTGCCCGGCTCCGTTTCCGCGCGCGAGTCGAGCACCACGAGGCCCGCGTCGTCGTTGACGACCGGCGCCACCGTGGCGCCGAGCGCCGCCGCCAGTGACTCCGCCGTCTCACGCGCGCCGCCGTCGCCGTCGCTGACCGCCACGATCGTGCCGAGAGCCTGCTCGGGGCCCTGATCGGCGAAGTCCGCCGGTGCGACCGCCACGGCGGTGGAGCCGCCATCGATCAGGCGCTGCGCGGAATTGCCGACGCCGACGTGCCCTTTGGCGGTGTGGGAGTCCGAGCAGAACACGATCAGCTCCGCGCCCTGGTCCTTGGCGAGCGCCGCCAGCCCCTCCGGGGTCGAGGTGGAGTTGACGACGAAGGTGGCCACGCCGGGGTCGCCGAACAGCTTGGCTCCGCGGGCGAGCAGCTCCTTCGCCTCGGTGTCGGAGACGGTCTCCTGGTTGTGGCGCACGTAGGCGAGTGCAACCTCTGCGCCGGCGCGGGCGAAGAGCCCGCCGAGGGCGAGCGCGTCGTCCTCGTTCGCGGTCCCGTCGTAGGAAACGATGATCTTGCTGGCCATTGCTCTGCTCCTTCTGCGGCGTCGGGTCGGGGTTCGCCCCGAACGCCTCGGTGGTCTTGGTTTCTCCTGCTCTTTCCGACTATCTTGCCACTCTCCTGCCATCAGTCCAAGTAAGAGTTATAAGGTCTGCTATAAGTTTAGCTAATGCTTAATGTGACCCGCCTGCGGATCCTCACCGAGGTCGCCTACCGCGGCTCCCTGTCGGCCGCGGCGACGGAGCTGTCCTACACCCAGTCCGCCGTCTCCCAGCAGATCGCCGCGCTCGAGGCGGAAGCCGGGATCGTGCTGCTCGAGCGCCATCCCCGTGGCGTCAGCCTGACCGCCGCGGGCCAGACGCTCGTCAACCACGCCGAGGGCATCCTCGGGCGACTGGAGGCCGCAGACGCGGCGCTCGTCGCGATCAAGGGCCTCGGCGGGGGCCGCCTGCGGGTGGCCTCGTTCCCGACCGCGGGCGCCACCCTGATGCCGCTCGCGATCGCCCGCTTCCGCGCCGCCTACCCGGACGTCGAGCTGACCCTGGCCGAGGGTGAGCCGGAGGAGATCATGCCCCGCCTGCGGGCCGGCGAGCTCGACCTGGCGCTGCTGTTCGAGTTCCCCGGGCAGACGTTCTCGGCGCCGGGGGAGACGCGCGTGGAGCTGCTCTCGGATCCGCTGCACCTTGCTCTTCCCCGCGACCACCGGCTCGCGCGGCGCTCCTCCATCCGCCTCGAGGAGCTGTCCGCTGAAGCGTGGGTGCAGACCTCGGGCTCGAGCCCCTGCGCCCTGTACGTCGTGCGCAGCTGCCTGGCCGCCGGCTTCGACCCGCGCGTGGCCTTCGAGAGCGACGACTACCAGACCGTCCAGGGCCTGGTGGCGGCGGGTGTGGGCGTCGCCCTGATCCCGCAGCTGGCGCTGTCGGTGGTCCGTGAGGACATCGTCATCCGCGCGCTGGCACCGGCCCCCCCGGCACGCACGGTGATCGCCCTCGCCCCGGCCGGTGCGCGCCTCGTCCCGGCCGCCCCGGCGATGCTCGGGATCCTCGAAGAGGAAGCCCGCCGGGTCCCCGGCGAGCTGGCGCCGCTGGCCGCCTGAGCGCCGGCGGATCCACGCCCGGCCCGCGCAGCCGCCGTCCCCGCCCGCGCCGCTCCTGAACGAAACCGGGGCGCCCGGTCGATGACCGGACGCCCCGTGCAAGCCAGTCGGCTGACGCTCGGCCCTGTCGGGCTGAGCGATCAGACGATGCGGCTCATTCAGCCCATCATTTGGCGGGGTTCGCTTCGTACGCCTCCCCGACCAGCTTTCCCAGGGCCTTGTAGCCCTTGATGCTCGGGTGGATGTCACCGTCTTTGCCTTCCGGTTTTCCACCTTTGGCCTGCACGTTCGGGTTGCACATTTCCGTGTACTTGCAGATCGCTTCCTGCTCGATTTCCGGCTTGCCTTCCTTGCTCTTGTTGAACACCGGGAACGGGTTCGCGTACGTCGTGTGCGGGTTGTGTTCTTTGAGCTCGGCTTCCGTGGCCGTGTTCAGGCTTTTCTGCAGGAAGTCGGTTCCCGACAGCACGAACGCGTCCGGGTTGTAGAAGCCGATCACGATGATCGGGCCGCTGTAGTTGGCTTCCAGCACCGCCACCGTGTCCTCGATGTTTTTGACGATGTGCGGCACGGTGGTGCCCGTGGCGGTGGCGCCGATGCAAGCCGAGATGGCTTCTTCGGGCGACGCCCCCGGGTATTTGCTTTTGCCTTTTTCGGTGAATTCGATGATGACTTCGTCCTCGCACTGCGTGATCGCCGCGAGCTCGTCGTTGCTGCCGATGTTGAGGCTGATCGCCTTCACCTTGGTCGGTTCTTCGGTGACCGAGTTGACCGATTTGATCGTCGCCAGCGCCTCTTCGAGCTGGGAGACTTCTGTGGTCCCGTTGAAGTACCCGCCGTTGTGCAGCGGCAGGTGGTTGCGGAACGTGTATTTGCAGGGGTGCCAGTCACCGAGGCCCTGGTAGCCGCCGGCCGGGAATTTTTCTTTCGGTTTGCCTTCGACTTCTTCATAGCTCTCGGTCGAGACTTCGCCGCCGAGCGACGTGTTTTCGCCGATCAGCCCGTTGGAGGTCTCGCCCGGGCAGGCGTCGTTGACCAGCGTTACGGCCTTGGTGCCAGCGGCCTTCCGGATCAGCTTCAAGGCGTCGTTGGCGACGCCTTCTTCGAAGAAGCTCGGCGACTCGGTCGGCAGGTGGATGTTGAAGCGTTCAGCGGAATAGCCGAAGGAGATCGAGTCTCCGAGGGCGATGTAGTCGCTCGTTTCGGGCGCCACCTGTTTACCGGGGGCGGGCTTGCGCGCGTTGGCCGCGGCGGGTGCGAGCACCAGCGCCGTGACGGCGAACGCGAGCGCCAGCACGCACCCCATTACCCCACCGCGCATGCGGCGGGAGCTTGCAGAGCCGTTCGTGGCTTGCATGTAGATCCTCCTAGTCGTACTCACGGGACATGCCCGCGGGCACGGCCCCCTCAGTGTCATCCCTCTGGTAGACCCCTGTATGCCTGTGAAAATTCCGAGGTCCGCGTCTGACGATAGACCTGCGGGCGAGAACGTGTCAAGCGGGCTGTGAGGGTCCCGCCGCGGTCGAGGGTCCATCCGCCCTCGCTGGGAGGATGGTGAGTCCATGCTGTACGAGCTCAAGCACGCGGAGGCCTGATGCTGATCGCCCTCGTGCTGACCTGCGGCCTGCTCGCGGGCGCAGCGGCGGCCGCCGTCGTGCTGCGGCGCAGCCGCGAGCGCACGCGCGAGCAGCTGGCCGCGCTCTCGGCCGAGGTGCTGGGGCGGACCGCAGAGACGCTCGCCCAGCGCGTGGACGACACCCGCCGCTCCGAGGAGGAGCGCGCGGACGGCAAGATGGCCCGCCACACCGAGGAGATCAAGGGCGTGATGGGCCCGGTGGCCGAGAAGCTCACGCGCATGGAGGGCGAGATCGGGCGCCTGGAGCGGGAGCGCCGCGAGGCCCAGGGACAGCTCGCGGAGATGATCCGTGCCCTCGGCGAGGGCGTCGGCACGCTGCGCGAGGAGGCCGGGAACCTCGCCACGGCGTTGAAGCGGCCCTCCACCAGGGGCGCGTGGGGGGAGATCCAGCTGCGCAACGTGGTGGAGATGGCCGGCATGGTGGACCACTGCGACTTCCTGGCTCAGCACACGATCGCCGGCGAGGACGGAGCGCTGCGCCCTGACATGCTGGTGCGCCTGCCGGGGGGCAAGGTCGTGGTGGTGGACTCGAAGGTGCCACTCGACGCGTACCTGTCGGCGATCGAGGCCTCCGCCGAGCAGGAGCGCGAGATCCACGCCCTGCGCCACGCACGCCAGACGCGCGAGCACATCACCAAACTGGCCTCGAAGGGCTACCAGCGGGCACTCGAGCTGTCACCGGAGTTCGTGGTGATGTTCATCCCCTCCGACGGCATCTACCAGGCCGCCCTCGCGGAGGATCCCGCGCTGATCGAGTACGGGGTCTCCCAACAGGTGTTGCTGGCCACCCCCACGACCCTGATCGGGCTGCTGTGGGCGGTCCACTACGGCTGGCGTCAGGAGCTGATCGCCCAGTCGGCTCGGGAGATCGCCGACTGCGGGCGCGAGCTGCATCACCGCCTGGGCCGTTTCGTGGAGCCCTTTTCGAAGCTCGGCCGCCAGCTGGACTCGGCGGTCGGCGCCTACAACGACGCGGTCGGGTCCTTCGACCAGCGCGTGATGCCCCAGGTGCGCCGCATCGAGCAGGCGGGGGCGGGCTCCGGGCGCGAGGTGGACGCTCCTCCCGGAATCGAGGTCGGAGCCCGCAAGATCACGGCACGAGTGGGTGCCGCACAGGATCCGCCCGCGGCGGGCGCAGCCGGCGAGCAGACTGCGCTGCCGGCAATGGCTGCAGGCCTCTCCGCCGACGCCTGAGCACCACCAGGACCAGCGCCAGCGCCACCGGCACCGTCGCCGGCAGCTCGTCGATCGTCAGGAACAGCAGGTCGAACAGCATCGCCAGCGCCGCCACCAGCAGCGCCCCCCGCAGCTGTTCGGCCAGGCCCAGCTCGCTCGCCAGCAGTCCCCCCAGCGCGGCGGCGATGAAGAGGTCGCCGTAGCCCATCACCGCCGAGCCCAGCACCGCGCTCTGCAGCTGCGGCAGGCCCGCCAGCGGGTGGGCGGCGTTGAGCGCGTTGTTCGGCTGCTGCAGCAGGTCGGAGGTGACCAGCGCCGCGTCGGCGACGGCCATCAGGATGATCCCCCCTGCCAGCCACCGCGGCGGGGTGACGGCCGCCAGCAGGACGCCGAGCGAGACACAGCTGAGCCCCGTCAGGCACAGCGCCGCCGCCTGCCCCGGCATGGCGCCGCGGTCGGCCCAGGCGAGCGCGAACAGCGGTATCACGGCCAGCGCCGCCCAGCCCCTCGCGCCGCGTGCGAGCACCCCGAGGGCGAGCGCCGCCAGCAGCGGCACCGCGACCAGCGCCAAGTACGTCAGACCGTCCGCGCTGGCGTTTTCCGCGGCCCGCGTGACGAACACGAAGCCGACCACCGACAGCGGCGGGATCACCGCCCAGCGGCCGCTGCGCAGCCGTGTGAGGCGGCTGTCCCGCAGCGGCGCGGGCAACGCCACGATCGTCCCCTGCACGATCGACAGCAGCACGATCGAGGGCCAGAACGACAGCATGTCGTCCAACATAGAGGGCACCAAGCCGGCGCTTGGAAGGCAACCGTCGCTCGCGCGGGAGCTCAGGCTCGAGCAGCTGCGCCCGCTTCAGCGTCCGAGGGCCGCGGCCGGTTCAGCGTCCGGGAGCCGCGGCCGGTGAAGAGGCGGTGACGCCCGCGGCACCGTTGGGCCCCGGCTCGCGCACCAGCAGCGAGGCGCCGATCGCACCGCCGAGGTCGCCGAGGGCGGCCACGTGCACGGGCGGCGGGTCGTAGTCGGCGAACAGGTGCGGGAGCATCTCCTCGGAGATCCGCTTCGCGTAGGGGTGCCCGAGCCGCACCCCGAGGCCACCCCCGATCACGACGCCTTCGACGTCGAGCACGTTTAGCACGGAGGCGACGCCCGCGGCCAGCGCGCGCACGGCGCGGTCGATCATGTGCACCGCGAGCTTGTCGCCCTGGTCGAGCGCCCTCGCCCACACGCCGCTGGTCACCCGCGTGCGCCCGCGCTCGTGCATCAGCTTGAAGAGGTCGGTGCGGCGGCCCTTCTCGTGGTGGAGGTATTCGGCGTGGATTTCCATCGCCGCGCGCCCGGCGTAGGCCTCCATGCAGCCCCGCCGTCCGCAGGTGCATTTGGCGCCGTCGAGCTCGACCACCACGTGGCCGATCTCGCCGGCCGCGCCACGGCCCACCCACGGCTTCCCGTCGAGGATCAGCCCGCCGCCCACGCCGGTCCCCCAGAAGACCCCGAGCAGCGACTTGTAGAGCCGGCCCGCACCGAGCTCGAACTCCGCCACCGTCGCCACCCGCACGTCGTTGCCGAGCGCCACCGGGCAGCCGAGCGTCCGTTCCAGCTCCGGGCCGAGGGCGAACGTGCCTTCCCAGCCGGGCAGGTTGCGGGCGCTGATGACCTCGCCGCCACGCACGGTTCCCGGCGAGCCGACCCCGACCCCGATGAGCTCGGAGGGCTCGGTCTCGGCCGCCAGGGCGGCGTCGCGCAGCGCCTTGTCCATCTCGCGGGCCACGTCCTCGGGGCCGCCCGTGGTGGGTGTCGGGCGCCGGGCCGAGCCCAGCACGTTGTTGTCGTCGTCGACGATGGCCGCCTGGATCTTGGTGCCGCCGAGGTCGATGCCCCCGAAGCTGGCCATGGCGGACCGCGCCTGCGGTTAGTGCGGTCGGCGCGGGTCGGGGATCGCCGCGGAGCTGGGCTTCGTCGGCACCGCCGGGAACGGCAGCGCCTGGATGCGCCCCATCAGCGCTTCCCACTGTGAGGTGTTCAGCGAGCCGCCGCCGAGGTCGGTCGTGGCCGGCTGCCCCGCCCCTGAGCCGCGTCCCTGGGCGCCGGCCGCCTGGGCCGCGGGCTGGGATGAGGAGAAGACGAGCTGGATGTGGTTCCAGTAGGTGCTGTTGGCCTGGGTGTTGGACGACTGCGGGTAACGCATCAGGCTGAGGATTTCGTGGGGCACGAACTGCTGGGGAAGCGTCAGCAGCGTTCGGATCGTCAGGTCGGTGATCGTCCCGGGCCCCTGGTGGTGGGCGACCTTGACGCCGTTGATGGCCGTGATGTCCACCTGGCGGCCGTCGAAGGCCGCCGACAGTGCGCCGCCGGCGGTGTACTCGGACTGCCCGCAGCGCAGGGCGCTGATCGTGGGCTCGAGGCCGCTGCGGGCGAGGAAGGCGATCACGGCGAGCGAGCGACGCTCGATCAGGCCGCCTTCGATGTCGCGCCGGCCACACCCGTAGATCGAGATTTCCGGGTCGGACAGGACCGCCCGCTGCAGCTGCGAGCGCGACAGCAGCAGCACGTCGCTGGCGGTCGCGCCGAGCAGCGGGTTCGCGGCCTTTGCCCCCTCGGGGTGCAGTGCCGCCTGCAGCTGCGCCCAGTTGGAGAGGACCGCTCCCGGGTCGATCGTGGCGGAGTCACCCGCCGGCTGGATCGCAAAGCTCAGGCTGCCCGCTTTGGCTTCGGGGTCGACGGTCACCTTGCCGAGCACGGTCCCGGCGGCGACCACCGAACCCTTGCGCAGCAGGGTGTGGGTCGTGGCAGCGGCCTGGCGGGCCCGCTCGGCCGCTTTCGCGGCCACCGCGGCGCGCGCGTCGGGGTTGTCCGGGTGCGCGTACAGGCGTGGCCGACCCATCCCCGCGGGAACCCCGGCGGCCGCGACAGGCGTGATCGTGACCTTGCCGCTGTTGGCGGAGGAAGCGGAGCTCGAGGGCTTCGGCGCGCTCACCTTCAGCGTCTGCGGCTGGGTTCCGGCGCTGGCGGGACCCTTCGGGGCCGGGGCCGCGCTGGCGGCGGCTGCGACGGCGGTGCTGGACGCCGCGGCGGGCGTTTTCGGATTCGTGTAGGTGGGTGCGATGGCCCCCAGCCCGGAGTAGGTGAAGACGTCGCCGTAGACGTCGCGGAGGATCACGTAGAGGCCGAGCTTGCGTGAGGCCCCGAGGCCGATCACGCGGCCGTCCTGGACAGCCACCACGCTGGCCTTGGGAGAGGTGCTGAGGCTGGCCAGCTGCAGCGGGTGGCCGCTCCCGGTGCCGGCCGCGGCGGCCGCCGGCGTGGGCGGGGCGGTGGAGCCGGGAGTGGGCGCTGCGGCGGTGGTCGCGGTCGTCGAGCCTTCGGGGGTCGTCGGGGTCCCAGCGCTCGTCGGGGTGGCGCCGGCGGTCGCACTCGAGCTGCCGCTCGGGCTGCTCGACGAGCTGCCGTCCGGGGTGGTCCAGGAGAGCTGCTTGCCGGTGACCGGCAGGCGCCCGTCGATCAGACCGGTGAGCGTCGCGACCACGCCCTTCGGGTAGGTGGTGATCAGCTTCGCCCGCAGCAGCACCGAGCTCACATATTCTTCGGAGTGGTTGTAGGCCAGGATCGCGTCCTTGAGGTTGCTGGCCGCGCCGGCAGCGCGCAGGTAGCGGGCGGCGGCGAAGATCGCGTCAACGGGGTTGTAGGGGTCCGCGTAGCCGGCGTCGAGGGCGTCCACCCCGTACTGCAGCCAGGTGCCGGGCATGAACTGCATCCAGCCGACGGCCCCGGCGCTGGAGACCGACAGGTCGGTGCCGTAGTCGGTCTCGATTTCGTTGATCGCCGCCAGGATCTGCCACGGCACGCCGTACTGCACCGCCGCCGCCTTGTAGATCGGCAGCAGGAACAGCGGCACACGGTAGAAGTTCAGGGCCGCGGCGGAGGCGTTGCTGGAGTTGAGGATCGCTTCCAGGGCGGCCGTGTCGGCCACCGACTGGGGCGAGGCGGCGACGCCGTTGGGTCCCGCCTTTTCAGCCGCCGCCTTCGCGTTGGCGGCGTTCGCCTGTTCGCTGCGCGCCTTGGCTCCGGCGCTCGACTTCTGTTTGCGCTTGACCACCACGCTCGGTGCTTCCACGCCGGCCTTGTGCTTCGGCGCGGAGGTGCTCTGGGGCGTGGTCGTCGTCTGGGGGGCCGTGGTCGTCGGCGCAGGCGTCGTGCTGGTGGTCGTGGGGGTGGTGCTCGTGGTGGTCGGCGTGGTGCTCGTTTCGGGCGCGCTCGTGGTGCTGGTGCCCGTGCCTTCCGAGCCCGTGGCCTGGACGCTGCCGCCGCTGGGGAGGCCTTCGGCCGACGCACGCGGGCCCGCGGCCAGCGCACTCTGGGCGGCGGCTCCGCCGAGCCCTGCGGCCGTCAGCCCGCCGCCGGCGAGGGCCGAGAGCAGCGCCCGAACGAGCCGGCGACGCTGCCAGCCCACGGACCGGGCCGCGACACGGCCGGCGCTGCTTGAGACTTTTTCGCTCTCGGGTCTTCCCATGATCTGATCGAACCTGGCTAACGCAGGCTTCCGGGAGAGGCCCACCCGAAGTCATATCGGCAGATGCGCTGGAATACGTAAAGCATTCGTTACCCGCCCCGGCGGAGTCCCCTTGGTGCCTCCTGCGTCAGGGCGTGGCTGTGCACCGTAGCGGTCGTAAGAGCGGAATGTCGCACTGGGTCCTCTTCGCGTCCGTTCGCCCGAACTCCTTCCATTCCTCCTTCGATACCCCGACCGGGGCGTGTTCGAGCCACATTGCCCGCCGGGATCGCTAACTTAACGGATCGTGGAAACGATCGACTCCGTCATCCAGGTCGCCATCTGCGTCGTGCTGGTGCTGCTGATCCTGATGCACTCGGGCAAGGACGCAGGCCTGTCCGGGGCGTTCGGGGTGGGCACCGGAGCGGGCCCCCTCGGCGGCGGCTCGATGGTCGAGCGCAACCTCAACCGCTGGACGGTCGGGTTCGCTGTGCTGTTCTTCGTGAACGGGATCATTCTGCTGAAGCATCCCTGGTCCTAGGCCCTAGGTCCTAGGCCCTAGTCCTCCGGCCCGCCGCCCTCGTCCTCCGCGCCGCTCCCGTCCCCGTCCGAGGGTTCGAGCCGGTCGAGGATCTCGATCGCCTCGCCGCGCAGCTGGGTGTTGATCGCCTCGTAGTCCTCGGGCGAGAGCTTGCCGGTCCGCAGGTCCATGTCGAGGTCGCGGATCTCCCGGTACTTGGCCTCACGGGCCGCCTCCAGCGCCTCGCGCTCGCCGGCGGCGGCTTCCGCGTCCGCCTCGGCGTCCGTGTGGGGGCTGCGTCGGGCGCGCAACGGGGCGCCGACGAAGTTGACCACCAGCGCCAGCAGCGTGAGCGTGAGGATCGCGATCCCGATATCCACCGGATTCCGAGCGCCGGGGGTCGCCTAGACGCGAGCCAGGCCGCGCAGCGCCCGCGGGCGCTCCAGGGCGGCCACCCGGCGGCGCACCGTGCTGGGCGCCGGCCACAGGGCGATCAGCGCCCCGCCGAGCACGATCAGGCCTCCGAGCCAGATCCACATGACCAGCGGCGAGACGATGAAGTGGAACTGGGCCTGGGGCGGGTGTTGCAGGTACTGGCGCGCCAGTACCCCTAACGCGACGAGCGCGTCTGCGGGCGGCAGCGTGCGGTTGCCGGCGTTGACGATCTTCTGCAGGGCGGGGGCTTCGATGTCCGGCTCCACCGCGCTCCAGACGTCGCGGGTGATGCCGCCGTTCATCGAGATGTGGCTCACCGGCTGGCCCCCGATCAGGCTGCCGACGCTGCCCTGTCCCGGTTCGCCCGAGGGGTAATAGCCCTCGCTCGGTTCGAGCGTGGCCACACGCTGTTTGCCCTTCAGCACCTGCAGGCGCGCGCCCAGGCTGAGGAGCGCGCCGGTGTGGGCGGCGTCGTTGGCGGGGGTGACCGACGCGGTCGGCTTGACGTAGCGGACCGTGTAGGCGCCCACGCGGGCGGACTGGCCGGGCGAGAGCCCCTGCTCGACCGCGTGCTGGAAGGACGACGAGGCCGCCACGCCGACGAACAGCACCGCCATCCCGAGGTGCACGATGTAGCCCCCGTAGCGCCTGCGGTTACGGCGCACTAGCGCCAGCAGGGCGCGTGGCGCCGGCTCCCCGGCGATCGCCCGCCGGGCGCGGGTGCCGCGCACGAACTCCTGCCCGACGCTGCCGAGCACGAACGCCGCGCAGCAGAACATGGCCGTCGCGAAGGGCTTGTGGGTGACGCCGCTGAGCTCGAGCCCGGCGAGCGTGGCGAGCGCCGCGCCGATCGGCACGAGGAAGTTGCGCCGCGCGTTGGCGAGCGTCGCCCGGCGCCAGGCGATCACCGGGCCGATGCCGCTCAGCAGCACCAGGACCAGCGCCAGCGGGACCGTGTAGCGATCGAACCAGGGCGGCCCCACGGAGGCTTCGCGCCCGGACACTGCCTCCGAGATCAGCGGGAAGTAGGTGCCCCAGAAGATCACGAAGCAGAGCGCCACCAGGACGAGGTTGTTGGCCAGGAACATCGCCTCCCTGGACAGCAGCGAGTCGAGCCGGGCCTCGGAGCGCAGCAGGTCCCGCCGCGAGACCACGAGGTAGATCGAAGCGCCGATCAGGAGCGCGATCAGGATCACGAACGGCACCCCCAGGGTGTGGCCGCCGAAGGCGTGGATCGAGTTCAGGATCCCGCTGCGCACCAGGAACGTCCCCATCACGGCAAGCGTGCCGGTGGCCAGCACCAGCGACACGTTCCAGACCTTCAGCATCCCCCGCTTCTCCTGGATCATCAGCGAGTGCAGGAAGGCGGTGGCGGTCAGCCACGGCATCAGCGAGGCGTTCTCGACCGCGTCCCAGCCCCAGTAGCCGCCCCACCCGAGCTCCGAGTAGGACCAGCGGGCGCCGAGCAGGATGCCGATGCCGAGGAACAGCCAGGCGGCGAAGGCGAAGCGGCGGATGGCCCCGATCCAGTCGGCCTGCAGGCGCCGGGCGAGCAGGGCCCCGAAGCCGAACGCCAGCGGGATCATGCACAGCGTGTAGCCCGAGTAGAGCATCGGGGGGTGGATCATCATCGTGGGGAAGCGCAGCAGCGGATCCAGGCCGGCGCCTTCGGGCGGGGCGGGAGTGGTGGTGCTGAAGGGGTTCGCGTAGAAGACCATCAGCGACACGAAGAAGCCCCCGAGCCCCAGCAGGATGGCGGTGGCGTAGGCGGTGATCTCACGCAGGCGCTTGCGGGTCAGCAGCAGCGCCAGGCTGGACCAGATCGACAGCAGCCACGCCCACAGCAGCAGCGAGCCTTCCTGCGAGGACCACACGGCCGCCACCCGGTAGAGCATCGGGGTGGTGCGGCTGGAGGTGTCGGCGACGGTGTTGAAGGAGAAGTTGTTACGCAGGAAGGCGACCTCCAGCACCACCCCGGCGATGGTCAGCACGGCGGCCAGCGCGTACATCGCGCGGCGGCCGGAGTCGACGAACTCCGGGCGATGCTTGCGGACGCCGTAGACCGAGGCGACGATCCCGTAGGCGCAGACGGCAAGCGCCAGCACCAGGCAGCAGAAGCCGAGCCCGGCCATCAGCGACTAGCCGCCCACGCGGGCGCGCACCTCAGGTGCGGGGCGCCGGCGCGGAACACCTACACGTTCTGCTTCTCGCTCGGCGGAGCGGTCTTGTACTTCGAGGGGCACTTGGTGATCAGCGAGTCGCGTTCGCCGACGAAGCGCGAGCCCTGCTTCTGTACGGTCACGATCACCTCGCGGCCTTCGCGGAAGGGATCCGGAACGCTGCCCGTGTAGGCGAGCGCCACCGCCCGCGTCCCCGCCCTGTCCTGGACGCTGAAGTCGAGCACCGGACCTTCGCGGTGGACGGAGCCGTGGACCACCGTGCCGGTGAGCTGGTAGCTGCGTCCCGGCTGCGCTTCGCGCAGCAGCTGGGTCGGCGTCAGCGCCGGGCTGGCGGCGGTGAAGCTGGTGTAGATGAGAGCGCTGGCGAGCACCACGGCGGCGCTCAGTGCCAGTACCAGGCGCACGGTTCGCTTGCGCGCGGGGGACATCAACCAGAGCAGTATTCCAAACAGCCCCGGCCGTGATGCCACACCGCCGCCGCACCCCGCCGGCGGCCGGCAGCCAGGAAATCTCGCGGCAGGGGCGAAACCCTGGAGGGTGCCGGACGTTAGACAGACAGACACCATGACCCGTCTGAGACGTCTGCCCAGCACCCTGCCCCTGCGCCGCTCCAACCACCGCGGCCGCCGCCGCGGCCGCGAGGAGGCCGTCCAGATCGTCACGCCGCCCCCCGCCGCGACCACGCCGCCCAGCGCGTCCGCGACGCGGGCGGGCCCCTGGACAGGGCCTGCTACACGTGCGGATGCGGGCTGTGGTTCCAGGCGCCGGTGTCCACCAGCGTCACCTGCCCCCACTGCGGGGCGGGCCAGGCCTGGTAGCCGCCGGGCGCCCGCCGCAGGCTCCGCCCGCTCCGATCAGGCGCCGGAGGCGCGGATTTCCACGACCGGCTGTTCGTGGGTCCAGCACGGCCCGCTGACGCCGAACGATCCCGCCAGACCCCCGCACGGCAGGGGCGCGTAGTTGGTGCTTATGTAAACCTGGTCGGGCAGCGGGTCCGAGCCCACGCTGGGAGTGATCCGGGCGGCGTTGACGTAGCCACCGGGCAGGCAGTCACGGCTGCCGTGAGGGCGCCGGCAGACGTAGTCGGCGGCCACCGCCACGCCGAGGTCGTCGTAGGGGCCGGGCTTGCCGATGGGTTCGGTTCCGTAGTCCTGGGTTTCGAATCCGAGCCCAAGGATAACCCTCGACGGTAGGGTTAGACCTGGGAAACTGAAGCTGACGGCGTGCAGCTGGGCGAATTCGCAGCGGGCTCCGAATCCCTGGGTCCAGCCTTCGTCGTGACAGGCACCGCTCGCGGACGGCCGGTAGGGGATCTGAAAGGTCTTCGTGGTCCGCGCCAGCAGCGCGCCGCGGGAGTCGCGGGGCCCCGCCCGGTAGAGCTCGAGCGTCAGGGGCCAGCTGAAGCTCGCTCCCGGGCTCGTGCGGCAGCTGTCAGCACGGCCGTGCTGACAGGCGTAGCTCGCCATCAGCACGCTCACCACGGGACTGGAGCGGCCGCTGCCGGCAAGTTGGACCTCGCCACCGAACTCCGCGATCGCGTAGGACTCGAACAGGGCCACGGGCAGCCCATGGGGGTCGGCGGGGCGGTTGCTGTAGACGAGCTCCCCTCCCCCGCCGGCACTCGCCGAGCCGCTCGCGGCGCGGCTGCTCGGGCCCGAGGCGGTGAGCAGCAGCACGAAGGCCGCGCCCAGGGCCAGCACGGCCAGCAGGGCGAGCGGCCGCGCCAGGGCGCGGGCCGCCGAGGGCACTAGCGGATCTGCAGGCCGCTGATCGCGCGCGCGATCACCAGCTGCTGGATCTCGGCCGTTCCCTCGAAGATGTCGTAGATCTTTGCGTCGCGGTGCCAGCGCTCAACAGGGTACTCGCGGGTGTAGCCGTTGCCGCCCAGTATCTGGATCGCCCGCTCGGTCACCCACACCGCCACCTCGCCGGACTTGAGCTTGCTCATCGAGCCCTCCGCGTTCTCGAAGCGATGCCCGGCGCGACCCATCCAGGAGGCCCGCCAGACCAGCAGGCGGGCGGCGTCGATCTCCATCTTCATGCGCGCCAGCGTGAACGCGATCGCCTGGTTTTCGATGATCTTGCGACCGAACTGCTCGCGCTCCTTGGAGTACTCCAACGCGTACTCATAGGCAGCCCGCGCGATGCCCAGCGCCTGGGCGCCGACGGTCGGACGGGACGCCTCGAAGGTCTGCATCGCCGCCTGCCCACTGCTGCGCTTGCCCTCGCGCACACGGGCGAGGCGTTCGTCCAGCCGCTCCTTGCCCCCCAGCACGTAGCCGGCCGGGATGCGGCAGTCGTCGAGGAACACGTCAGCGGTGTGGGAGGCCCGCAGGCCGTGCTTGGAGACCTTCGTCCCCTGCGAGATCCCCTTCGCCTCGCTCATCGGGACGACGAAGGCCGCGTGCCCGCGGGAGCCCAGCTCGGGGTCGACCGTGGCGATCACCACGTGGACGTCTGAGATGCCGCCGTTGGTCGCCCACGCCTTCTGGCCGTTGAGAATCCACTCGCCGGTGGCCTCGTCATAGCGGGCGCGGGTCCGCACCGCCGAGACATCCGAGCCGGCGTTCGGCTCCGAGGAGCAGAAGGCGGCCACCTTGACCTCATCGGGGGTGCCGAAGCAGCGGGGGATCCATTCGCCGATCTGCTCGGGGCTGCCCTGGCCGAAGATCGACGCCACGGCAAGGGCCGTGCCCATGATCGACATCCCGATCCCGGCGTCGCCCCAGAACAACTCCTCGTTGACGATCGGGAGCGTCAGGCCGGTGGGGTCGGCGAAGAACTGGGCCAGGCCTTCGAACCCGTACAGCCCGATCTTGGCGGCCTCCTGGATGATCGGCCACGGCGTCTGCTCCTTCTCGTCCCACTCGTGGGCGGCCGGGCGCACGACGTCGGCGGCGAACCCGTGGACCCAATCGCGGATGTCCTTCTGGTCCTGGGTGAGCTCGAGCGAGAAGCTGCCCTCCGGGACGGCGGGCGCGGCATCCTCGGCGAGCTGCTCGGGCGCAGGCACGTCGGAATCAGGGGACAGGGTGGGCGTCGACATCGAGTGCTCCTTGGGTTGGCTGGCCTCGTGACAGAGTATCGACTGCTGTCAATCTCACGGACAAATCAGCCCGCAATGTCAACTTACCCCGACACCGCGGCTGCCACCCCTCTACCCGTCCGGCGCTATCGCCACGCCTCCTCGCGGCGGGTGAGGGCCACCACGTCCTTTGGCAGCCGGCCCTCGGCGACGTCGGCCACCGTGACCTTCTCGAGCACTTTGCGCAGATTCGCCCGCAGCGCGATCCACACGTCGCGCAGCGCCTCGGAGGAGCCGACGTACTCGATCTCTTCGGGGCGCTGACCGCGGATGCCCACCAGCGGGCCCTCGACCGCCCGGATCACCTGTGCGAGGTTGACCTCATCGGCGGGGTGGGCCAGCCAATAGCCGCCCTCGGGACCGCGCTGGCTGCGGACCACCCCAGCCGAGCGCAGCTGGGTGAGGATGTTCTCCAGGAAGGAAACGGGGATCTTCTGGGCGGTGGCGATGTCGTCCACCTTGCGAGGCGCCTCCTGAGAACTGTCGGCTAGCTCGATGACCGCCCGTACGGCGTAGTCGGCCTTGGCGGTCACGTGCATGGTGGTGATTGTTCCGCATAGGGCGGCCGGGGGCCGTACGACACCCGTGTTAGGGCACCCTAATTGCTGTGGTACCGTGGACCGGCCCATCCCGACCTATGAGATCGGATTTGAAGACGGCCCGCCCCAAAGCCCTGCCCCGGACCGCCCCTCGCGCGCTGACCCGGCCTCGGATCGCGGTGGCGATCGTGGCGGCGCTTTGCTTGGTGCCGGCAATCTCCGCCTGCGGCTCGGGCTCCGGCGGTTCCGGCGGCGACACGCTGACGATCTACAACGGCCAGCACGAACAGACGACGGCCGCGCTGGTGCAGGCCTTCGAACGCAAGACGGGGATCAAGACCGCCGTGCGCAGCGACGACGAGGCGACGCTGGCCAACCAGATCATCCAGGAGGGCTCCAACTCCCCGGCCGACGTCTTCTACACCGAGAACACCCCGCCGCTGGAAGCGCTGCGTGAGCACGGGCTGCTGGCGGCTGCCGCGCCGGCCGCGCTGAGCTCCATCCCCGCGCGCTACAACTCCGCGCAGGGTGTTTGGGTGGGGGTCTCCGGACGCGTGTCGGCGCTCGTCTACAACACCTCCCAGCTGAAGCCGTCGCAGCTGCCCAGCTCGATCCTCGAACTCGCCGACCCGCGTTACAAGGGCAAGCTCGCCTTCGCCCCGTCCGAGACGGACTTCCAGCCGCTGATCACCTCGATCGTCAAGTTCAAGGGCAGGCCGGCCGCCGAAGCCTGGCTGAAGGGACTGAAGGAAAACGGGCGCCAGCTGCCGGACAACGAGACCATCACCGCGGAGGTGAACTCCGGGCAGAGCGCGCTCGGGCCGATCAACCACTACTACTGGTACCGCCTGCGCCGCGCGGAAGGCGGCCATATGTCCTCCGCGCTGCACTACTACGCCCCCAGGGATCCGGGCTACCTCGTCAACGTCTCCGGGGCCGCGGTGCTGAAGTCGAGCCACCACCAGGACGCGGCGCAACGCTTCCTCGAATTCCTGGTGGGCCGCGAGGGGCAGGAAGTCCTCGCCCACAGCGACAGCTTCGAGTATCCGCTGCGCCCCGGGGTGGCAGCACCGGCCGGTCTGCGGCCGTTCTCGGGACTGCAGCCCGCGTCACTGACCCCCGCGGAGCTCGGCGACGGCAGCGAAGCCCTCGCGCTGGAGCAGAAGGTGGGACTCCTGTAGGGAGGCGCCGTGAGCGCGACCGCGACCGAGTCCCGTCCGCCAAGCCTGGCCCGCTCGTGGTCCGCGCGCGGGCGCTGGCCGCTGGGGACGCTCGCGGGCGCGCTGATCGCCGCCGGCCTGGTGTTGCTGCCGCTCGTGTTCCTGGTCGTGGAAGCCCTCCACCCGGGTCTCGACGAGGTCCGGCGGCTGCTGCTTCGGCACACGGTCGCGGTGCTGCTGTGGAACACCGCCCGGCTGGCGGTCGCGTGCACGCTGCTGTGTGCCGTGCTCGGC
Organism: uncultured Solirubrobacteraceae bacterium; assembly: GCA_963846255.1. Classification (GTDB taxonomy): domain Bacteria; phylum Actinomycetota; class Thermoleophilia; order Solirubrobacterales; family Solirubrobacteraceae; genus Palsa-744. Next base: position 161,104 of record CAWJVE010000002.1, on the reverse strand, counting down.
GTGGCGGCAGCGTGGTGCGTGGAGCGAACGACCCTGCCGGCGCGGGGACTGTGGGCCGTGCTGCTGGTGCTCCCGCTCGGGATCCCCGACTTCGTGATCGGCTTCGGGTGGGTCTCGATCGCACCCGGCCTGCGGGGCTACCCGGCGGCGGTGATGATCATGACGCTGTCGCTGTACCCGCTCGTGTACCTGCCGGTGGCGAGCGCCCTGCGGCACCTCGACGGAACCCTCGAGGAGGCGGCCAGGAGCCTCGGCATGGGGCCGTGGCGCACCTTCACCAGGGTCACACTGCGCCAGATCCGCCCGGCGCTGCTCGGGGGCTGCCTGCTCGTGGCGCTGGCGCTGCTGGCGGAGTACGGCGCGTTTGAAATCGTCGAGTACCGCACTTTCACGGTGGCGATCTTCACCCAGTTCCAGCTCGGCTTCGACACGGCCGCGGCGTGCGTGCTGGCACTGGTGCTGGTGGTGATCAGCATCGCCGTGCTGGGTGGTGAGCTGGCGCTCAGCGGGCCGGCGCGGGCGCGCCGCAGCACCCGTGGCCCGCGCAGGCCCGCGCCACGGGTACGGCTCGGCCGGCTGACCGCGCTCCCGCTCGCCGGCCTGGCGGCCGTGGCGGCGCTCGCACTCGGCGTTCCCGGCGGCGCGCTCGTGTACTGGCTGATCCAGGGAGGGACGAGCACCCTGCCCGCGATCTCGGTCGGCTCGGCGATCGGTCACACCGCCGCCTACAGCGCGGCCGCGGCGGCGCTGGCGACGGCGCTGGCGGTGCCGGTCGTGATGCTCGTCACGCGCCACCGCAACCGCTTCACGGTGCTGCTGGAGCGGCTCAGCTACCTGCCCATGGCGCTCCCGGGGGTGGTCGTCGCGCTCGGGCTCGTGTCGTTCACGATCAACCACGCCTTCGCCCTCTACCAGAGCACGCTGGAGCTGGTGGTCGCCTACGCGATCCTGTTCCTGCCGCTGGCGGTGGTCGGGGTGCGCTCGGCGATGGGCGAGGCGCCCGAGCGCCTGGAGGAGGTCGGGCGATCGCTCGGCGCCGGCCGCGCGCAGGTGTGGCGGCGCGTGACGCTGCCCCTGATCGCCCCGGGCCTGGCCGTCGCGTTCGCGCTCGTGTTCATATCCTCGGCAACCGAGTTGACGGCCACCCTGCTGCTGCGTCCCACCGGCGTGAACACGCTCGCCACCCGCTTCTGGGCATACACCGCCGAACTCTCCTACGGCTCGGCGGCCCCCTACGCGGCGATGATGGTGGCGGTCTCGGCCGTACCCGCCTACCTGATCAGCCGTCGCGTCAGCCGCGGCGCCCCGGCGCAGACGACGCGATGAGCCAGCTCCGCATCCAGGACCTGTGGAAGAGCTACGAGGAGCGTCCCGTGCTGCGGGGGCTCGACCTGGTCGTGGAGCCCGGGACCCTGACCGCCGTGCTCGGTCCCTCGGGCTGCGGCAAGACCACGCTGCTACGGGTGATCGCCGGCTTCGAGCGCGCCGAGCAGGGCGAGGTGGTGCTCGGCGGCCGCACGCTCGAGAACGAGCACGTCAACATCGCACCCGAGAAGCGGGGGATCGGATACGTCCCCCAGGAGGGGGCCCTGTTCCCCCACCTGTCGGTCGAGGCGAACGTCGGCTTCGGGCTGCCGCGCCGCGAGCGCCGCGGAGCGGTCGTGTCGGGCCTGCTGGAGATGGTCGGCATCGCCGCGCTCGCCAAGCGCCTCCCCCACGAGCTCTCGGGCGGCGAGCAGCAGCGCGTCGCGCTGGCGAGGGCGCTGGCGCGCAAGCCGCACGTGCTGCTGCTCGACGAGCCGTTCTCCTCACTCGACGCCAGTCTGCGGGGGACGGTGCGCGAGGAGGTCCATCAGCTGCTGCGCGAGCAGGGAGCCACGACCGTGCTCGTGACCCACGACCAGGAGGAGGCGCTCTCGCTGGCGGACTCGGTCGCTGTGCTGCGCGGCGGGCAGATCGTCCAGCACGACGTTCCGAGCGAGCTCTACGAGGCGCCCGTGGACCACGAGCTGGCGAGCTTCCTGGGAGCCGTGAACCTGATCGACGCCGAGATCGAGGGCGCCACCGCGCGCACGCCGCTGGGTACTTTGCCGCTGCGCGGCGGTCGGGAGGTCCCCGCGCAGGCCGGCGCGACGCTCGTGATGGTGCGCCCCGAGCAGCTCGAGGTCCATCCCCGCGCCGAGGCCCCCGCCGGCGGCTCTTCGCCCGACCCCGGCGGCGGTGGCGGACCCGGCGGTCACCTGGAGGGCCGCGTCGAGGAGTGCCGCTACTACGGTCACGACGCGCTGCTGCGGATCCGTCCCGAGGATCCCCGCGTGACGGTGCTGCTGGCCCGTGTACACGGCGAGTCGGCTCTCCCGGCCGGGGCGCGGGTGACGATCGCCGCGCACGGTCCCGTCAGCGTGCTGTGAACCTCCCGCTGGGCGCCCTTTAGCATCTGCTCGCAGTGGCAGACCGCTGGCACTGGGACTTCGAGGACGACGAGCGGGCGCGGGTGTCCTCCACGGCCACGCGACCCGCCGGGCCGCCGCCGCCGAGCGAGCCTCCCGGCGAGCCGGAGGGCACCGGGCCACACGTCCAGATCCGCCGCCGCCGCGCGGTGGCGGTGGCGGTCGCCGTGGCGTTGGTGGTGGTCGTCGCCCTGACCCTGTCCCAGAGTCACGGGTCGCCCTCCAAGCACAACCCCGCGCCGACGGCCGGGTCGGCGCCGAAGGCGCATCCCGCCCCCACCCGGCTACCCGAAAACGACAAACAGGCGGCCGTCGCGTCGGTGCTCGCCTACACCCCCTTCATCAAAGAAGGCACCCCCCGCAAGCCCGAGGTGGCGCTCACCTTCGACGACGGGCCGGGCCCGTATACGCCCGCCGTGCTGAGCGTGCTGGAGCGCTACGGGGTGCACGCGACGTTCTTCATCATCGGACGCATGCTCCAGTACTTCGGCGAATCGGCCAGGCGGGAGGTGCGCGACGGGGACGTGCTCGGCGACCACACCGAGACCCACCCGGCACTGGCCGAGCTCTCAGCGCACGACCAGTCCGAACAGCTCTCCGAACAGGCCGCGCGGGTGGAACTGCAGGGGGCGCCGCGCCCGGATCTGTTCCGCCCGCCGTACGGCTCCTTCAACGGGACCACGATCGCCCAGCTGCACCGGCTGAAGATGCTGATGGTGCTGTGGTCGGTTGACACCGACGACTACGAGCAGCCGGGGGTGGCCACGATCGTCCAGCGCGCGCTGGCGGGCGCCCACCCGGGCGCGATCATCCTGATGCACGACGCCGGTGGCACCCGCACCGAGACCGTCGAAGCGCTCCCGATCATCATCCGCGAACTGCGTGCGAAAGGACTGAAGCCGGTGACGGTCCCGCAGCTGCTGTCGGACGATCCTCCCGTTTCCGGCCAGCCGCTGCCCACCAGCCTGGCCGGCGACTGACGTGCACGAGCCGCTCGACGCCGACACCCTGAGGGAGCGACGCGGGGCGAACCGGCACAGGCGAACCCGGCGCCGCCGGCTGTTGATCGTCGCGGCGGTGGTCGCGGTGGCGGCGGTGGTCGCGGTGGTGCTGGGCTCCGGCGGCGGCGGCTCGGGCGGCGGCGGCTCGCCGGCAGGCGGCAACGGCGCGAGGGCAGGGGCGTCCGGCACGCGCGTGCCCGGCGGGGCGAGCGCCGCCGGCGGCGGGGCAGGCGGGTCCCACGCTGCCGCGAGATCCACCGTCGCCGCGCACGCCACCGGGCACCCCGGCAACGCCTCCGTGCCGGTGCTGATGTACCACGTGATCGCGCCCCCGCCGGCGGGAGCGCCGTTCCCGGGCCTGTATGTCCCTCCGACCGAGTTCAGCGAACAGATGCACGCGCTGGCGGCGGCCGGCTGGCATGCGGTCACGCTCGATCAGCTGGCGGCCAACTGGCGCGAAGGCGCCCCGCTGGGCGCCAAACCGGTCGTGGTGAGCTTCGACAACGGCTACCACTCCCAGTACTCGCAGGCGCTGCCGGTGCTGAGGAGCCTGGGCTGGGTGGGCGACGAGAACATCCAGTTGACGGGGCTGCCGCCCTCCCAAGGAGGGCTCAGCAGCACCGAAGTCCAGGGACTGATCGCCGCCGGGTGGGAGCTCGACACCCAGGGCCTCAGCCACGCCGACCTGATCACGCTCGGCGCCGCGGCGCTGCGTGAACAGGTGCAGGAAACCCGCGCAGAGCTGCGCCGGCGCTACCACGTGCCGGTGAACTGGTTCTGCTACCCCTCGGGCCACTACGACGCCGCCGTGATCGCCGCCGTCAAGCAGGCGGGCTTCAGCGGCTCCACCACGGTCGTACCGGGGTGGGCCCACCGCACAGAAGACGCCTACCGGACGCACCGCCTGAGGGTGCTCGGGGGAACCAGCGGTCCGCAGCTGCTGGCGCTGATCGAAGACACCCGCGCCGACCCCCCCGCTCCTGACTCCTACGGGGGTTAGCCTCAACCTGTCGTGATGCCGGCCTTCATCCCCAGCCCGTCGATCAACGGGTTCCACATCGGCCCGCTGTTCGTGCACTTCTACGGGCTCTGCTACGTCGTCGGCATCACCGCCTCGGTGCTGATCGCGCGGCGGCTGTGGCGGGCCAAGGGCGGCGATCCCGACCTCGTGCTGACGGTCGCGCTGTGGGGAGTCCCGTTCGGGATCCTCGGCGGGCGCCTCTACCACGACATCACCAGCTGGAACGAAGTCCCCCACAACTGGTACGGCTGGCTGGCCGTGTGGGAAGGAGGCCTCGGCATCTGGGGCGGGATCGTGTGCGGTGTCCTCGGCGGCATGATCCCGCTCTACAAAGCCAGGGTCCACATTCCCAGCTTCCTCGACGCGGCCGCCCCGGGCATCCTCGCCGCCCAGGCGTTCGGGCGGATCGGCAACTACTTCAACCAGGAGCTGTTCGGGGGTCCCACGACCCTGCCCTGGGGCCTGGAAATCGAAGCGGCCCATCGCCCCGCGCGGTATCTGGCCTACTCGACCTTCCATCCCACGTTCCTGTATGAGCTGATCTGGGACCTCGCGCTCGCGGCGGTGCTGTCCGGGCTGGTGCTGCGGGGGAGGATCCGCCCGCCCGGGATCTTCGCCCTATACGTGACCGGCTACTCGGCGTTCCGGATCTTCGAGGAGACGCTGCGGGTGGACCCGTCCCACCACATCCTGGGGGAGCGTCTGAACTTCTGGGTCGCCTGCCTGCTGACGCTCTCCGGTGCGATCTGGTTCATCTTCACCCAGCGCCGGGGCCTGCAGGACAGCCCGTCACCGGATACGGGCGCCCAGCAGGCCGCACCGCGCCCGACGGCGGCGCCGCCGTGAGCGGAGCGGAGCTCGGCGTCGCGATCTCCGTCTTCCTGGCCTGTGCCGTGGAGGCGGTGGAGGCGTTGACGATCGTGCTCGCACTGGGGACCACGCGGGGCTGGCGCTCGGCGCTGGCGGGCGCAGGAGCCGCCGTGCTCGCGCTGGCCGCGTTGGTGGCCGCCCTCGGGCCCGCACTCACATCGCTGCCGCTGGACACGCTGCGCGTCCTGATCGGGGGCCTGCTGTTGATCTTCGGGCTGCAATGGCTGCGCAAGGCGGTCCTGCGCTGGGCGGGCCTGAAGGACATGCACGACGAGCTGCTCGCCTTCGAGCAGGAGTCCGCTGCTGCGCGGGCACACACGCCGACCACCACGTCGTTCGACGGCTACGCCTTCACGGTCTGCTTCAAGGGCGTGCTGCTCGAGGGCCTGGAGGTCGCCTTCATCGTGCTCACCGTGGGCGCCAACCAGCATCGCCTGGGCCTCGCCGCGGCCGCCGCCGCCGTGGCCGTGGTGGTCGTGATCGCGATCGGGGCGGCTGTCAGGGCGCCACTCGCCCGCGTCCCCGAGAACACCCTCAAGCTGCTCGTGGGTGTGATGCTCACCTCGTTCGGAATGTTCTGGAGCGGCGAGGGCGCCGGCGCCGCGTGGCCTGGTGGCGAGGCCGCGCTGCTGGTGATCATCCCCGCGGTCCTGCTGTGCGCGTGGGCGATGGCCGGGAGCCTGCGCGGAGCGGAGCCGGCCGTGGCCGGTGTAGGCGTGGCGCACGACCGAGCGCTGGAGGCCGGGCCCGCACAGGCGGACAAGTCCACCGACGGCGATCACGTGGCGGTGCGGCGGTGAGACACCTCGCGCACGCGGCCACAGCCGTGTGGCAATTTGTCGTGGGCGACGACTGGCGCCTGGCGCTGGGGGTGGCCATCGCGATCGGGCTGGTCGCGGTGCTCGTCGAGCTTTCGGTGAATGCGTGGTGGCTGCTTCCCGCCGCGGTGCCCGCGCTGCTGTGGATCTCCGTTTCCCGCGCCGCAGGCCGGCGCTCGGGACGCCCGCGACCTACTTCAGCGAGGTGAAGCTGTAGTCCCGCTTACCGGAGTTCCAGAGATCGGCCGCGCCGGAAACGGCTTGGCCCTCGATGCTGGCTTGGGAACGTCGCAGTAGGCCATACTTCGACCCCAGGGCCCGCCCACAGCCCGCACACGGAGGCGCGTATGAACGCCGGGATCTGGGCGACCTCGACTGAGGCGTTCATCGCGTAGCCCGCGAGCGTTACCCGATACGTTGGTGCAATCGGCGAACTGAGTAGCAGGCCCTCACTGCGCCGCAGGATTTACCGACGCCGGCGACGCCGAGCAGTGGGGGTCATGCTCGTCGTGCTGGCGGTTGTAGCGACCGTGATCGCGCTCGTCCTGGGCGCGGGCACGGACACGGATGGAGCCCGTCTTGTACGGTACACGATCGCCGGCCGACGCATTCACCAAGCGCTCCCTCAGGTCGGGGTCGTCCCGGCGGGCAGCTCCGCGCTACGGCGACCCCTGCTCGTCTTCCTGCACGGCAAGGGAGAGAACGAGGAATCGAACCTTGCCCCCGAGATGTTCAGCGCGCTCGCACGCCTCGGCTCCGTGGCTCCCGATGTCGTCTTCCCCTACGGCGGTGAAGATTCCTATTGGCACGATCGCGCAGCCGGCTCCTGGGGCGAATACCTCATGCGCGAAGTGATCCCGGAAGCAGTGCGCCGTCTGCACGCCGATCCGAACCGGATCGCGGTCGGCGGGCTCTCGATGGGAGGCTTCGGCGCTTACGACCTGGCGCTCAAGCACCCGGGCGCCTTCTGTGCCGTGGGCGGTGACTCGCCGGCCCTGTGGCGCAGTGGCGCGGAAACCGCGGCCGGAGCGTTCGATGACGCCGAAGACTTCTCACGCAACGACGTGATCGGCGCCGCCCGCTCGGGCGGCAGTGCCTACCGAGGCACGAGACTATGGCTCGACGTCGGCAACGGAGACCCATTTCGCTCGGCCGACACCGAACTCGGCCAACTGCTCAAGGGCGACAGCCTCAGCGTCCAGTTACACATCTGGCCCGGTGGTCACGAATTGGCTTACTGGGATTCACACTGGGGCAGCTACCTGCGCTTCTACGCGAGTGCGTTGGCGAATTGTCATCGCTCCTGAGCGACGGCGCCTCAAGCGATCGGCGGGACCTCCGCTCGCTTCGTTCCCCGCGACCTTTTCGGGGGGACGCGAAGCCGCCGATGGGAGACGCTGGCGTTAGCGATCATGGGCCGCGGCGGCCGGTAGCCGGGGACACCTGTCGAGAGATTGAAGGTGATGGCTTCCATCCCCGCAGTCCCGTAGCCGGAGCTCGGCCATAGCATGACCGCGTCGCCCGCCGCATCGACGGCAACGTGAACTTCACCGCCGCCCACGACGCCCACTTCAGGACCCCAATTGCCAGTAGGCCGACCGTACACGATTACGCGTCGGTTGCGCTCGGACGAGGACCAGGGCGCCGAGCCCGACGTCAACTTGCTTGGCAAATAGCCAAACAGCTGGTCCGCACTCCGCCCTCTCTACCCACAAGCGACCTCGTCGGGTGCGAAGCCTGCTTCGTGTCGCATGGGCGGATGCTCCAGCACAGCGGTCGGCCTCCCGCGGCGGCCCTCTGGCCTTGGATCATCTGCGCCGCTCGGCCGCATGGCGCTGCGCGAGCAGCTCCTTCAGTGCGCGCTGACGGCAGCACGTGGGCCTCCGAGGTATCGCGCTTTCACCGCCGACAGGCCAAACGCGTGGTGCGCGAGCTCGGGTGAACGTAGCTGCGCTGACCCACGCTGATACCTCCTCTGCGCAGGCCGGGATCAATCTATGCCTGAGAACCCAAACGCCATCTAGAGACCTCTCCAGATAGCTGTGGGCCCGGCTTAGCCGGGTCCACAGCTCTCCTCGCAGCCTAGCCCGCGGTCACGGTGTACGTTCCAAAGTCAAACGCTTCCGAGCCTTCCGTTGGCGTGCTCACGGTGTCTATGAGAGTGAATCCTGTCGTCCCGGTGCCTGTAGTCGCCGTGGCTGCATCTGGATCGAAGATATTGTCGAGCACGACCTGCCCGGTACGCGAGCTATAGATGCATACGAAGCCTCGTTCAGCGTGACCCAGACCGCTGCAGTGTGTGCTCGTTTCGCCGGGTTTGTTGTAGACGACCTGCGAAATCGGAGCGCGTTCAGCAAGAGGGATCGGGAACGTAACCGTGACTGCGGGATGCTGGCCGTTCTTCACGTTACCGGCGGAGTCGCCGTATGAGCCGCTCTCGCTGACTCCTGACGGCAGCGTCGCGAGTGCCGATAGGCCGGCTTCGCCTTTTTCGCCCATGCTTCCTTTCGCGCCGGTCGCGCCGGTCGCACCAGGCGCCCCAGCTGCCCCGGCTGCCCCGACGCCAGTCGCTCCGGTTTTCCCCGTAGCGCCGCGGAGCTTCTTCAGCACAGATGGGCTGATCTGTTTCGTTGATGTGATCAAGAAGTGCTTTGCAGCAATGGCGCCGCCCGCCATCGCGAAAAACAGAGCCAGCGTCGCCACGACGTTGGCGTAGTTCAGGTGTCTCCGTAAGTTCATGTCGCCTCCCGTTGGTTGAGCCGAGGAGTATCTACCAAATGGTCATCTCGTGGAGCCCGATGCCCTTTCCGGCATCGAACCTTGTCGCGCCAGCGGCGGGTTCAACGGGACGTCCTTGTACCGGGTTGAGCCATCCTGGGTTGACGGGGCCTTTAATCTGGCCCGGCTTTCTCGGAGTCGGTGGTCAGATCACGGGTCAGATCAGGTTCCGAATCAAGACGGCTCACGAGATTCCGACATGCGCTGCTCAACTTCACCTAGCGTCCGGCCCAGCGCCACGCCGCAGCGTGGCTCAGGGGAAGGCCTGCAGCACTAGCGCGACAGGCCCACGCCAAGCTGCTTCTCCCTGTCACGGGCCCTTTCCGTCGCGCGTACTCGATTGCTTCGCGAGCCGACTCCCATTGCTGACGATGCTCACGCTGCTCGGGCCTTGGGCCAAGTGGGTCGTTGGGGTCCCAGATCTGCGCGGTGCGCACGGTAGCGCATGACAACCCGGACGTTTTCTCCCAGAACGCCGAGGCCGCAATTCTCGCCGCCCGCGCGAGTGGAGTGACCCATCAGCGACCCACAGCGAGCGAATAAGTCAGGGTGACGGCCTGTGCTACGCGCCAAATCCCAATCCTAAGCAGGCATTTTCTTAAGAGCGGCGAACGGGCTTCGAACCCGCGACCTCAAGCTTGGGAAGCTTGCGCTCTACCAACTGAGCTATCGCCGCGATGCAAATGCCCCGAGAGCTTAGCCCGGTCGGGGATTCCGCGTGTTTGCAGGGCATACGCCCGGCCGTTTACGCCGCGTGGCCCCTTGCCGCATCAGCCGGAGTTGACTATTCCTGCGGCTCCGGCCGAAGCTCTCGTCTGGGATGGGCGATACTGGGTACGCGATGTCGCGGGAGAACGTCGAGATCGTCAAGCGTCTTTTCGAGGCCTTCAACGAGCGCGACGCCGATGCGTTTGCCGAGGTCACAACACCGGACTTCGAGTGGATCACTTCGATGGCAGCGGTCGAGGGCGAGACGTTCTGGGGACGCGAGGGAATCGATAGGTACTTCGCTCACATGAGGGATGCGTGGGACGAGTTCCTGGCGCTCGCTGACGCCTATCGCGATCTCGGCGAGCGTGTTCTGTGGGAAGGGCGGCTCCAGGCACGGGGGCTCGGCAGCGGCGTACCGGTCACCGCGCCGCTTGACATGCTCTACGACCTTCGCGACGGAAGGATCTCGCGGATGCACTCCTTCCTCGATCACGGGGAGGCGTTGCGGGCGGCAGGGCTGGAGGAGTAGACAACTCACGGACCTGCCGATCCCGGCGTTAGGCAGTAGCTGATGCCCCAGGAGAATGTCGAGATCGTCCTGCGCGTGAACGCAGCCATCAACAGCGGGAACATGGAGCGCATCCTCGCTCTTTTGGATCCCGAGTTCGAAACGTCCGTGGGCCCCGAGCTCTCCCCGGAGCCCGACGTCTATCGCGGCTATGACGGAGTTCGCCGCTACTTCGACTCCTTCAACGAGGCGATGGACCAGATCCGCTTTGACCCGACCGGATTCCGCGAGGCCGGCCCGTCGGTGGTCGTCGCCCTGCGCCTCAGTGCGAAGGGTCGCTTCACCGGGATCCCTGTCGAGCAACACGTCGGACAGATATGGACCATTCACGACGGCAGGGCGATCCACGTCCAGAGCTACACCTCCTACCGTGAGGCCCTCGAGGTCGTCGGTCTGGAGGAGTAGGGGCTCTCCCGGGAATCCGTTGAAGCGGCCGCCCTCACCGAGACGGGCCGGCTCAGCTGCGCCACAGGGCAGGGCTGCTTAGCCTTCTCCGGGCGTGGAGTACCGATCAGCGACCTCAGCCGACGCGACCGGGATCGCCCGTCTCCACGCCCGCAGCTGGCAGGAGCACTATCGGGGTGCCTACTCCGACGCGTTCCTCGACAACGACGTCCTGGGCGACCGCATGTCCCTGTGGACCGCCCGGCTGCTCACACCACGAGCGGACACGTGCACGCTCGTGGCCGACTCCGGCGAGGGCATCGTCGGCTTCGCCCACACGATCCTCGGCGAGGACACGAGATGGGGCGCACTGCTGGAGAACCTGCACGTGTCCAGTCCGCTTCACCGCAGCGGGGTCGGCAGGCAGCTGATGTCCCGTACGGCGGGGGTTGTGCTCGAGGACGCACCCACAGAGGGACTCCACCTCTGGGTTCTGGAGCAGAACAGGGCCGGTCAGGCGTTCTACGGCGCCCTGGGCGGGACCTGTGTCGAGCGCGCCCCGACCCTCCCTCCCGGAGGCGACCCCGCGCGTCTGAACGGCAGCCCGTGGCGGCTCCGCTTCGCCTGGCCCGATCCGAACGTCCTTCTCGCTTAGCGATCGGCCCCGAACGGGTAACAATCGGTGCGTGGACGGCACGGTCGAGATCCAGTTCCAGGGGCCAGCCCGGCATCGGAGGCTCAACGTTCGCGGTGAGCTCGACCTGGTCAGCTCGCAGGACCTCATCCAGGCCCTTCGCCGGGCGTGCGATGAAGGTGCCCGCAGCGTGATGCTCGACCTCCACGAGGTCGGCCACATGGATTCCTCCGGCATCTACGCCCTCCTCAGCGGGCGCAAGATCTGCCAGGAGAGCGGCTGCGGCTACGTGATCGAACGCGGTATGTCGGCGCCGGCCGAAAAAACCCTCGAGGTCACCGGCCTGCTCGACGAGCTGCCGTTCTGCTGAGCGCCTCCCCCCGGGACTCGACCGTGAAGATCCTGTTAGCCGGACGTCGATTTGACGGCTCCGCTGTTTAGGTCCGCCACAGTGCGGGAAGTCCGCACCGCGAGCAGCAAACCACAACACGGAAGGACGGCCTTATGGCTCGCGTGGTAGTCACCGACGATTCCGGCGACAGAATCCTGATGGATGAGCAGGTGCAGAAGGTCCACCTCGAGAACCAGCACTCCAGTCTCCAGGTGATCGAGCGGCTGGTGTGGGCAGTCGAGGACGCCGACCGGGACCGTGAGCTCGGCCTGATCGCACCCGCTCCCGAGCGGCGGCGACTACAGGCTGCCTGACGCCCGCCTTCTAGCCGAGCGAGCCACCGGCGGCTGGCCGACCGGCCCCCTCCCGCGGCCGCGCGCCGTTCCGGGTCGCTCCTCCCATCGCGCCCGGTCGGCCGTCGCGACCGGCCCACACGCCCACCTGCGGCGTGTGCTCGAGGCTGCGTCACTACCCTTGTGGCGCAGTGAAACGCCGCATCCTGCCTGCGATCGTGGCCCTCGTGGGGGCCGGTGTGGTCGCGCTACTGATCTATGGCGTCTCCCACCAGGCGGCGAGCCGCACGCTGGACGAGCTGGTGGCCACCGGCCGCTACCCAGCGGCGCCCAACGCCTCGACCCTGCTGCCGGTCCTCGGCGGTCACGGCACGAGCTCGCTGGCCTCCCTGAAGGGAAAAGTGGTGATCCTGAACTTCTGGGCCTCCTGGTGCCAACCGTGCGAGCAGGAGGCACCGCTGCTCGAGCGCACCCAGACCAGGCTCAGCCACCGCGGCGTGACCGTGTTGGGGGTCACCTACAAGGACGCCAGCCCTGACTCGCGCAGCTTCGTCCGCCACTATCACCTCAGCTACCCCAACCTGCGTGACCGCACGGGCAGCTTCGCCGGCTCATACGGCACCGACCAGCTGCCAGAGAGCTTCGTGATCGACCGTCAGGGCCGGATCGTGGCCATCTCCCGTGGCGAGATCGACCAGGGCTTCCTCAACCACGCCCTCGCGCTGGCCCGGCGCACATGAGCTCCGCCCCTCCCCCTCCCTCCCACGCCGGCGCCGCCGTCCACGCCCGGCGGACGGCGGGCGCCCTGGCCGTGTCGACCGCGTGCCTTGCGCTCGCCGCAATGTGCCTCGTGCTCGCCGCCGCGAACGTGCTCGCCGCCGAGGGACCGCGGGCCTCGCTGACGAGCGTCGAACGCCAGGTGATGTGCGTGACCTGCAAAATCCCCCTCAACGTCGCCGAATCCCCGCAGGCCAACCGCGAGCGGGCCTTCATCCGGGAACTGATCGACGAAGGCCGCGACGAAGCCCAGATCAAGCACGCGCTCGTCGGCCAGTACGGCACCACCGTGCTCGCACTGCCGCCGGCCAGCGGCTTCGACCTGACGGTGTACATCGTCCCCGTGGCGGTCGTGGCGGTGCTGGTGGCGCTGCTGGCCATCCTGCTGCCGCGCTGGCGGCGCAGGGGCCGTGAACCGGGCGGTGACGAGGGCGGTGCCGCGCCCCTGGGTCCGGGCGACGCCTCCCGCCTGGAGGCCGACCTGTCGCGCTTCGACTGAGCGGCTACATCTCCTCGGGCGCGCTCACTCCGAGCAGCCCGAGGCAGTTGGCGATCGTGATACGAGCGGCCTCCGAGAGGGCGATCCGCAGCGATTCCAGCTCGTGGCTCTCGGCCCCGAGCACGCGGCAATCGCGATAGAAGGCGGTGTAGCCCTGAGCCAGCTCGAGCGCGTACGCCGCCAGGCGGTGGGGAGCCCGCCGTTCGCTCGCCTCGGCCAGCTCGCCGGGGAAGGCGAGCAACTGCTCGATCAGGGCCCGCTCGGCGGGATGCAGCTGGGCCCCCGCTGGCGTTGACGCCGCCGCCAGTGACTCCTGCAAACGGGCCGACCCAGCCTTGGCCACGATCGAGGCGATGCGGGCGTGGGCGTACTGGACGTAGTAGACGGGGTTCTCCGCCGACTGCTCGCGGGCGAGGTCGAGGTCGAGGTCCACGGTCGTGTCGTGGGAGCGGGCCAGCAGGTACCAGCGAGCGGCGTCCACGCCGATCTCCCGCACGAGCTCCTCGAGCGTCACGAACTCTCCCGCCCGCTTGGACATCTGCGCCCGCTCGCCCCCCCGCAGCAGGTGCACGAGCTGCATGATCAGCAGCTCGAGCTGCTCGGGATCGCCACCGAGGGCCGCGTAGGCGGCCTTCATCCGCAGCAGGTAGCCGTGGTGGTCGGCTCCCCAGATGTCGATCTGGCGCTCGTAGCCCCGCTCACGACGGCTCTGGTGGTAGGCGATGTCGGAGGCGAAGTAGGTGTGCTCTCCGTTGGTGCGCACCAGCACGCGGTCCTTGTCGTCGCCGAACTCGGTGGTCCGCAACCACAGCGCCCCGTCGCTCGTGTACGTGTGCCCGGACTCGGCCAGGACCGCGAGCGTGCGCTCCACCAGGTTCGGCTCGCCCGCGTACAGCTCGCTCTCATAGGTCCAGTGGTCGAACGGCTGCACGCGGAAGACCGCCAGCACGTCCTGCATGTTCTGCACCATGCGGGCCACCGCCACGCGGCCGACGTCGGCCGGGTCGCCCTCGCGGGTGCCGGGGATCGACTCCGCGAGCTCGGCCACGTAATCGCCGTGGTAGCCGTCCTCGGCAGGCTCTTCGCCCCGCGCCACCGCGCTCACCGACTCCCCGAAGCGGCGGATCTGGGCGCCCGCGTCGTTGACGTAGAACTCCCGCTCGACGCTGTAGCCGCAGGCGGCCAGCATGCGCGCGAGGGCATCCCCGTAGGCGGCGTTGCGGGCGTGGCCGACGTGCATCGGCCCGGTCGGGTTGGCCGACACGAATTCGACCAGGATCCGCTGCGACCCCGGAACTCCTCCGAAGCCGTAAGCGGGGCCCGCCGCCAGCACCCGGGCGAGGGCCGCCGTCAGCCAGTCGTCGGACAGGAACAGGTTCAGGAAGCCGGGGCCCGCCACCTCGAAACGCTCCAGCTCCCCCGACATCCGCTCATGCAGCGCCCCTCCGAGCGACTCGGCGAGCTCCCTCGGCTTCGACCCCAGCACGGGGGCCAGCACGAGCGCGGCGTTGGTCGAGTAGTCCCCGAACTCCGCCCGCCGGGGGCGCTCGAGCGTCACCGGACCGTCCTCCGCCAGCAGCGCCTGCAGCCGGGAGGCTCCGCCCTGCCCGCCGTTCTCGCCGTTCGCCTGCGCCCCGCCGGCGGCCACCTCGCGCACGGCCGCGAGCAGCTCCGCGCGTAGGACACCGAGCGGCTCCGCCGCCCCGGGCTGCTGGTGGGAGCTGTCGTCGGGTGTCATCGGTGGGAGTGGGCCGGTTGCGATACTAGCTGCGTGACCGACCAAGAATCAGGCGCAGAGCGCCATATCAACATTCATCTGTCCCCCGAGATCATGGGCGGCGTATACGCGAACTTCGCCAACGTCAGCCACTCCGACTACGAGTTCACCGTGACGTTCGCCCGCGTGGACCACGAGGTGGAGTCCGAGGAGGTCCCGGGCGTAGTGGTGTCCCGAGTCAACCTGTCCCCCCGCTTCATGCGCGAGCTGATCGACGCGATGGAGGACAACTACTCGAAGTGGCGCACCCGGGAGGGGATCAAGAACCTCCCCGAGTACGGAGGCGGCGAGGCCGCGTCCGAGCCCGAGCAGTAGCCACGATCGCGCCGCCGGGGCGCCGGCTCAGGCCAGCTGTGGCTCCTTGCCCGGGCGATGCGCCCGAGCCCACTCCTACCCTGCTTCCGTGAAGGTCGCCGTCATCTCCGACATCCACGCCAACCGCCAGGCGCTCGAGGCGACGCTCGAGGCCATCGCCGACTCCGACGCATCGGAGCTGTGGTGCCTCGGAGACCTGGTCGGCTACGGGGCCGATCCCGACGCCTGCGTGGAGCTCACCCGCGAGCACGCCGCCGTCTGCCTGGCGGGCAACCACGACCTCGCCGTCACCGGCGGGATCCCGATGGACGAGTTCTCGCGGGGTGCGATGGTCGCCGCCCAATGGACCCGCGACGTGATCGCAGCGGAGAACCTCGCCTTCCTCGAGGGCCTGGAGCCGCAGGCGCGCGAGGGCACCGTCGGGCTCTACCACGCCAGTCCCCGCGACCCCGTCTGGGAGTACGTCCTCTCGACGCTGCTGGCGGACCTCTGCCTGGATGCCCAGCAGCACCGCATCTGCCTGATCGGCCACTCCCACGTGGCGCTCTCGTTCGAGCGCCACGACGGCGAGCTGGCCACGGGCGAGCCACGGCCGGACGGCACCGTGCTGGACCTTGGCGACGGCGAATGGCTGCTGAACCCGGGCAGCGTCGGACAACCGCGCGACGGCGACCCCCGCGCGGCCTGGCTGGCGCTGGACCTCGACAGCCTCGAGGCCACCTTCCATCGGGTGCCCTACGACGTGGACGGCGCCGCCGCCGCGATCCGTGCGGCCCGGCTTCCCGACTCGCTCGCCGAGCGCCTGGAGTACGGTCAGTGAGATGAGCCGCCGAAGGGTGCACGCCACCGGCCCGAGGGGCCGCGCGCGGACGCTGCCCGCAGGGCTGCTCGGACTCGCCGTCGCAATCGCTCTGGGCGCCTGTGGCAGCTCCGGCAAGGGCCTGATCCCGTCCGCCAGCGCGGGGCCGCTGGTGGGCGACTTCGAAACCGTCCTGCAGGCGGCCCAGAGCGGCGGCGGGAACTGCTCGGCCACCGAAGCCGCGCTCGCCAAGACCGAAGAAGACTTCCGGGCGCTGCCCTCGAGCCTCGACCACGGCCTGCGCGCGAACCTGCGCCAGGGCATCGCCAACCTGCACGACCGTGCCCACGAACTGTGCTCCCAGCCGCCCGGCTCCGGAACCAACACCACGGCCACCACCAAGACGACGACCAAGACCACGACCACCGACACGACCCCCACGACCACCACCCCCGCCCCGCCGAAAACCACCACCACGCCGCCGTCGACCACCACCACGCCGCCGAGCAGCGGCGGCGGAACGCCCGCGCCGGGAGAATCCCAGGGCCCGACCGGCGCCGGCGGCAGCGAAGAAAAACCGCCCGCAAGCGAAGAACCCGGCTCGGGCGGCGCGGCCGGCGGGGCCGGGGCCCCGGAAGGTTCGAAATGAACGCCGTCGAGATCGCCGGCCGCTACCGCCTGCAGGACCGGCTCGGCTTCGGCGGCATGTCCACGGTGCACCTGGCCCTCGACCTGCGGCTCGAGCGCCAGGTGGCGGTCAAGCTGCTGGCCGAGCACCTCGCCGACGACCCGGCCTTCGTCTCCCGCTTCCAACGCGAGGCACAGGCGGCCGCCCGGCTGGTGCACCCCAACGTCGTCCAGGTCTACGACTCCGGGACCGACGAGCTCACCGAGCAGTACTTCATCGTGATGGAGTACATCGAGGGCTCCTCCTGCGCGGAGATCCTGCGCGACGAGGGCTGGGTCGAGGTCGCCGAGGCGCTGTCGATCATCGAACAGGCCTGCGAGGGGCTCGACTACGCCCACCGCCACGGCGTCGTCCACCGCGATGTCAAGCCCGGCAACCTGCTGCGGGCGCGCGAAGGCCAGGTCAAGCTCGCCGACTTCGGGATCGCAAAGGCGACCGAGCAGTCGAGCATCACCCAGGTCGGCTCGGTGCTCGGCACCGCCGCCTACCTCGCGCCCGAGCAGGCACGCGGGGAGGAGGCCGGTCCCAGCGCGGACCTGTACGCCCTCGGGGTGGTCGCCTACCAGCTGATCTCCGGCCGGCTTCCCTACGAGGCCAGCTCGCTCACCGAGCTGGCCCTCAAGCAGCAGAACGAGCATCCCCCGAAGCTCGACACGCTGGTGGCAGCCGTCTGTCCGGAGCTCTCCGACGCGATCGCGATCGCGCTCGCGCTGGACCCCCGTGACCGCTACACCACCGCCCGCGAGATGCGCCTCGGGCTGAACGAGGGAGCCCGCGAGATCCCGCCCCAGCGCGAGGTCCCGCGCAACACGGGGTCGCCCCCGACCCAGGCCACCAGCGTGCTGGCGGGCGGCGCGGGCGGCGCCGCCACCGTGCAGAAGCGCAGTCCCCGCCGCGGGGCACCCCGCGAGCAACCGGCCCCGCGCCCGTCCCGCAGCGCTCCCGCTGCGCGCCGGCGGCGCAACCGCGGCTCGCGGGCGGTGCTGGTGCTGGCCGTGGTGCTGGTGATCGCAGCGGCCGTGGCCGCCGTGATCGTGGCCACCGCACCCGGCTCCACCAAGGTGGTGCTCCGCAACGTGGTCTACTCGGACATCCACAAGAGCACCCAGGAACTCAAGCGGCTGGTAGCCGAAAACACGCAGTAGGGCGCCGCTTTCGTGGCCGCGAGCGGGCGGCTCGCGCCAGCACCGGCGGCGTGCCTCTCAGCCGTCCGCCGGACGTGCGCCATGCTGAGATGGGACGGATGTGATGGCTCTGGCGATGCTCGCAGCGATCCTCGATGTCGAACACCTGGTGCAGGTGTCCGGCTACCCGCTGCTGTTCCTGCTGGTGATGGCGGAGACCTCGGGCCTGCCGATCCCGGGCGAGACGGCCCTGATCGCGGCCGCCCTGCTGGCGAGCAAGGGGACGCTGCAGATCGAGGTCGTGATCGCGCTTGCCGCCGCGGCCGCGATCGTCGGGGACAACATCGGCTACCTGATCGGGCGCAAGGGCGGGCGTTGGCTGCTCGAACGTCCGGGGCGCTTCGAGAACGGGCGCCGGCAGGTACTCGCCAGCGGCGAGCCGTTCTTCGAACGCCACGGTCCCAAGGCGGTCTTCTTCGGTCGCTTCGTGCTCGGTCTGCGGGTGTGGGCCTCTTGGCTGGCGGGGGCCACACACATGCCCTGGCGCTCGTTCGTGCTGTGGAACGCGCTCGGCGGAATCTGCTGGGCGGTGATCGTCGGGACGATCGCCTACGTCCTCGGCAGCTCGGCTAAAGGAGCCCTCGAAGCCTTCGGTCTGTGGGGGCTGATCGCGGCGGTGATCGCAATCGTGTCCTTCCTGGCCTGGCACCGGCGCACGCGACGCCCCGGTCCAGCGGCCAAGCCGCCGGAGGATCCACAGGCAAGCGAGCCCTCGCGCCGCGGCACGGCGGAGGGATGACCTCCGGGTTCCGCCTCAGGCGTCCGGGTGGCCGTTGCAGGGAGCGATCCGCTCCCACATGTCGGCCAGCAGGTCCAGCTCGGCCTCGTTGAAGTGCGACAGGAACTGCTGGCGAATGACCGCCAGATGGGTTCCCCGCGCCGCCTCCAAGCGCTCGCGTCCGGTCTCGGTGAGGCAGGCGTAGGCGCCACGGGCGTCGTGATCGCAGGTGCAGCGGGACAGCAGCCCGTCGCGCTCGAGCCGGTCGACCATGCGCGTCAGGCCGCTGCGCGAGAGCTGTGCCTGCTCGGCGAGGTCGCACATCCGCATCCGTCCGGCGGGCGCCTCATGCAGGTGGTTGAGCACCTCGTAGGAGGTCATCGGCAGGTGGTGGGCCCGCTCGAGCTCGGAGTCCACCCGCTTGGCCAGGCAAGCGTGTGCACGGAGCAATCCCCGCCAGGCTCTCAGCTCGCCATAGGTGAGCGGATCCTGGATCTGAGTTGAAAGGTTGACGTCGGTCGCGGTTGACAACGGATGGCCTCTCCAGGCTCCCTCTCCTCCTCGAACATAGCAGCGTCGACAGCGCTTTCGTGGGCGATCCCGCCCATCCGGGTGCCCCTCCGCGATGCCACCGCGCCGTGTCGGGGACTGCGCTGCGGGGCGATCGCGCCGCTCAGCGCGTGGCCCGCCACGCCCACCACACCATCAGCGGCTGGAAGGGCAGTCGGGCGTACAGCGTCCAGCGCGGGTACATGTCGAACTGCTCGGGCTCACGCGCCATGTAGAGGTTCGCGGGAAACACCGCGACCAGCACCGCGATCAGCCACAGCCCGCCCAGGCGACGGGTCGGGTGCGCCAGCACGGCCGCGCCGCCGATGATCTCGGCGACCCCGCTCGCGACCACCACCTCGCGCCTGCGCGACTGCAGGGTCGGCGGCACGATGCGTTCGTAGAAACGGGGCGCCCGGAAGTGGTTGACGCCCGCCGCGATGAAGGAGATGCCCAGCAGGGCGCGTGACATCAGGCCTCCTCCAGCAGCGAGTGGCCCGTCATCGAGGGCGGCTTGGGGATGCCGATCAGCTCCAGCACGGTCGGGGCCACGTCGGCCAGTATCCCGGGTCCCGGCGCCAGCCGGCGTGCGCGGCTGGTCACGATCAGCGGCACCGGGTTCATCGAGTGGGCGGTGTTGGGCGAGGCGTCGGGCTCGAGCATGTGGTCGGCGTTTCCGTGGTCGGCGGTCACCACACACACGCCGTCACTCTCGTGGACGGCCGCGACCACGTCCGCGAGGCAGCTGTCGACCGTTTCCACGGCCTCCACCGCCGCCTCGATCACGCCCGTGTGGCCGACCATGTCGGCGTTGGCGAAGTTGATGATCCCGAACCCGGGAGCGTCGGCCCGCCAGGCCGACACGAACGCCGCGGCGGCCTCCGGTGCGCTCATCTGCGGCTTGTGGTCGTAGGTGGGGACGTCGCGCGGCGAGGGCACGAGCTCGCGGCGCTCGCCCGGCTCGGGGGCCTCCTCGCCGCCGTTGAAGAAGTACGTCACGTGGGGGTACTTCTCGGTCTCCGCGACGTGCAGCTGCGAGGCTCCTGCATCTGCGAGCACGCCCGCGAGCGTGCTCGCCGGGCGCTCGGGTTCGAACAGCACCGGGTAGGTCCAGTCCTCCTCGTAGCGGGTCAGGGTCGTGTAGCGCTTCAGCGGCGCAGCACCGCCCCTCCCCTCCCACCCCGGGAGCTCCTCGCCGCCCTCGCCGAAGCCCGGCTCGGCCAACGCGCGCGTCAGCTGGCGCATGCGGTCGGGGCGGAAGTTGAACGCCAGCACCGAGTCCTGCGGGCGGATACGGGCCTCCCCGTCGACGACCGTGGGCTCGATGAACTCGTCCGTCTCGCCGCGGTCGTATGCGTCGCGAACGGCGTCGGCGCCGCTCTCGGCGCGGTAGGGCGCCTCGCCGTGGACGAGCAGGTCATAGGCGCGCTGGGTCCGGTCCCAGCGGCGGTCGCGGTCCATCGCCCAGTAGCGGCCGACAACCGAGCCGACGCGGGCGCCGGGAAGCGCGTCGAGTTCGCGCAGGAAGGAGATCCCGGCGTGTGGCAGCGTGTCGCGCCCGTCGGTGAAGGCGTGGATCACGAGGTCAGCCACCGCCAGCTCGCGCGCGACCGCCACCAGACCGCGCAGGTGCTCCAGCGAGGAGTGCACCCCGCCGTCCGACACGAGCCCGATCAGGTGTACCCGCTCGGCGTCTTTGAGCGCCTCTCGCAGCAGCGGGCTGGCCGCCAGCGAGCCGTCCGCGAGCGCGTCGTCGATGCGCGTCAGGTCCTGGCGCACGACCGCGCCCGCGCCGAGGTTCAGGTGACCCACCTCGCTGTTGCCCATCTGCCCTTCGGGCAACCCCACCGCGCGTCCCCAGGCCGTCAGCGTGGTGTGCGGGTACTGCTGCCAGAGCTCGTCGAAGACCGGCGTCTCGGCCAGCGAGATCGCGTTGCCGGGGCCCGGCGCGGCCAGCCCCCAGCCGTCGAGCACCACCAGGCAGGCCCGCGGGGCCGGCAGCGTTCCCGGCCCCGGCGGGAGCGTCACGAGCGGCTCGCGCCCGGACCCGCGGCGGCGGCCGACTGGGCGATGGCCGCGAACGACCGCGCCTCCAGCGAGGCGCCGCCCACGAGCGCTCCGTCCACGTCCTCGAGCCCCAGCAGCTCGTCGGCGTTGTCCGGCTTGACCGAGCCCCCGTACAGGATCCTGACGGCGCCGGCGTCGGCGCCGCGGTCGGCGATCAGCGCGCGGATGAAGGCGCACGCCTCCTGGGCCTGCTCGGGGCTGGCCACGCGACCGGTCCCGATCGCCCAGATCGGCTCGTAGGCGATCACGACCTCCGTCAGGCGCTCGGTGGGGACACCCCCGAGGTCCTCCCGGATCTGGTGGCGAAGCTTGCGCTCGGTCGCCCCCTCGTCGCGCTCCTGCTCGGTCTCGCCCACGCAGACGAGCGGCGCCAGCCCGGCGTCGAGCGCGGCCGGCACCTTCAGCGCGAGTGCCCGGTCGGTCTCCCCGAACAGCTCGCGCCGCTCGGAGTGGCCGAGGACGACCCCGTAGACCCCGAGCTCGACCAGCATCGGTGGGGAGATCTCGCCGGTGAAGGGGCCCTCGGGCTGGTGGTGCATGTTCTGGGCGTACACCTCCACACGCGAGCCGCGGGCGCTGTCGGTCATCGCCCGCAGGTCGGTGAACGGGACGCAGATGCCGAGGTCGACGCCATCGAGCGAGGACACCAGTGGCAGCAGCGCCTGGATCAGGTCCTCCGCCTGCTGCTCGGTCTTGTGCATCTTCCAGTTGCCCGCGATCAGCGGGGTGCGGGCGCTCACGGTGCGATCTCCGCCAGCTGCAGGGCCGCCACACCGGGCAGGGTGCGGCCCTCGATCAGCTCCAGCGTGGCGCCGCCCCCGGTGGAGAGGTGGTCGACGGAGTCCTGCAGGCCCAGCGTCGTCAGTGCCGCCACCGAGTCCCCACCCCCGACCACCGTCAGCGCCGGGCTGGCCGCGACGGCTTCTGCAACTCCCCGGGTGCCGGCCGCGAACGGCTCCAGCTCGAAGGCCCCCATCGGGCCGTTCCAGAAGACCGTTCCGGCGCCCGCCAGCCGCTCGGAGTAGGCAGCCACCGTGCGGGGGCCGATATCCAGCCCCATCCACCCATCCGGCACATCGACGCCGTCGAGCGCGCGGTGCTCGGCCTCGGCCGACAGCTCGGTGGCGATCACCAGGTCCAGCGGCAGCACGATCGCGGCCGCGCCCTCCCGGCCCGCACGCGCGAGCGCGTGGCGGGCGTGCTCGACGTCCTCCGGCTCGCACAGCGAGGCGCCCACCTCGTGACCGCCCGCGCGCAGGAAGGGGAAGCACATCGCCCCCCCGATCAGGATCGCGTCGGCCAGCTCCAGGAAGCGGTCGATGACCGCGATCTTGTCGGCCACCTTGGCCCCTCCGAGCACCGCCAGCAGAGGCCGGGCGGGGCGCTCGAGGATCTCCGAAAGGCTCTTCACCTCCGCTTCCAGCAGGCGGCCGGCGGCGGCGGGCAGCAGGTGGGCCACCCCCACGGTGCTCGCGTGCGCCCGGTGGGCGGCGCCGAAGGCGTCATCCACGTACAGGTCGGCGAGCCCCGCCAGCTCGCGCGCCAGCTCGGGGTCGTTGCGCTCCTCGCCCGGCTCGAAGCGGACGTTCTCGAGCAGCAGCAGCTCGCCGTCGGAGAGCGCTTCGGAGAGCTCTCTGACGGCCTCCCCCACGACGGCGGGGGCCAGCGTCACGGGCGCCCCCACGAGCTCGCGCAGACGCGTCGCCACCGGGGCCATCGAGAGCGCCGGGTCGGGCCTGCCGCCGGGGCGACCGAGGTGCGAGACGAGGATCAGCCGCGCTCCCCGGCCACGAAGCTCTTCGATCGTCGGCAGGGCCGCGCGGATGCGGGTGTCGTCGGCGACCACCACGCCACCGTCGGGACCCGTGGCGAGGGGGACGTTGAAGTCCACCCGCACGAGCACGCGCCGGCCCGCGACCTCGAGATCATCCAGGCCCCTCACGCCGCGAGCTCTACAGCACGCGGCCGAGCAGGTCCACGAGCCGGTTCGAGTAGCCCCACTCGTTGTCGTACCACGCCACCACCTTGACCATCGTGCCGTCGATCACCGCGGTGAGCAGGGAGTCGACGATCGAGGAGAACGGCGAGGAGATGATGTCGGTGGACACGATCGGGTCCTCGGTGTACTGCAGGATGCCCTTCAGCGGTGCGCTCTCGCTGGCGGCCCGCAGCGCGTCGTTGACCTCCTGCACGCTCGTCTCGCGGGGGCACTCGACCGTCAGGTCGACGACCGACCCCGTCGGCACCGGGGCCCTGACGGCGAAGCCGTGGAGCTTGCCCTGAAGCTCCGGGATCACCAGCCCGATCGCCTTGGCCGCGCCGGTGGAGGCCGGGATCAGGTTGATCGCCGCCGCCCGCGCCCGCCGCAGGTCCTTGTGGGGCATGTCCTGCAGGCGCTGGTCGGCGGTGTAGGCGTGGATCGTGGTCATCAGCCCGTGCACGATCCCGACCGTGTCGTTGAGCACCTTCGCCACCGGTGCCAGGCAGTTGGTCGTGCAGGAGGCGTTGGAGATCACATCGTGCTTCTCGCGGTCGTAGACCTCGTCGAAGTTGACCCCCAGCACGACGGTCGCGTCCGGCCCTTCCGCGGGCGCAGAGATGACGACCTTGCGGGCTCCCCCCGCGAGGTGCTTGGCAGCGCTCTCGCGGTCGGTGAAGAGGCCGGTGGACTCGAGCACGACGTCCACCCCCAGCTCGCCCCACGGCAGCGCCCCAGGGTCCCGCTCGGCGAGCACCTTCAGCTCGCGGCCGTCGATCTCGATCGCGTCCTCGCCGCGCTGGCTGACGCTGCCAGGGTAGGGGCCGAGGATCGAGTCGTACTTCAGCAGGTGGGCCAGCGTGCGGGCGTCGGTGAGGTCGTTCGCGGCCACGAACTCGATCTCCGAGGAGCCGCCACGGGCCGCGGCGGCGCGCAGCGCGTTGCGGCCGATGCGGCCAAATCCGTTGATGCCAACGCGTACGGGCAAGCTTCTCTCCAGGGGCAGGTCGGTCGGGGCTCCAAAGACTCAGCCTGCGGCCCCTAGTGCGGCGGGGAGGCTATCAGCGGACCGCGGACGAACGGGATCCCGAAGGTCGGCAGCGAGGCGGGCGGCGAGACCGTCGAGCCCACGGCGGCTGCACTCTCAGGCGCCGCGGCGGCCGCTCTCGATGTCCCGGTGGGCGACCGCCACGTCGAGGTCGCCCTCGCCCCGGTAGCGGGCGGCCAGATGCTCGGCGATCGCGACCGAGCGGTGGCGCCCGCCGGTGCAGCCGACGGCGATCACCAGGTGCGCCTTGCCCTCGGCCACGTACTGCGGCAGCAGGAAGTCGAGCAGCGCGAACAGGCGCTCATACAGCTGCTCCAGACGCCCGTCGCGGGCGATGTAGTCCACGACCGCCGGGTCGAGGCCCGTGAGGTCGCGCAGCTCGGGCTCGTAGTGGGGGTTGGCGAGGAAGCGGACGTCAAACGCGAGGTCCTCCTCCCGCGGGGGACCGTGCTTGAAGCCGAAGCTCATGAAGGTCACCGACAGGCGCCCGGGCTTGTGCGGCAGCAGCTCCTTGGCGATCCGCTCCCGTAGCGTGGCAGCCGACATCCCGGTGGTGTCGATCACCACGTCCGCCCGCACCCGCAGCGGCTCCAGCAGCGAGCGCTCGGAGGCCACCCCGGCCGAGATGCTGCCCTCGGGGGCCAGCGGATGGCGCCGGCGGGTCTCCTTGTAACGGGTCACCAGCGTCTGCTCGGAGGCCTCGAGGAACAGCACGTTGTGGTTGAGGCCGAGCGCGTCGAGGTCGTCCACGACGGCCTGCAGGGCCTCGAAGTAGACCCCTCCGCGAACATCGGAGACGACGGCCGCCCGCTCCACCTTCGAACCGCGGTGCACGAACAGCTCCACCAGCGAGCGGATCATCTCGGGCGGGAGGTTGTCGACGCAGAAGTAACCGGCGTCCTCGAACACGTTCATGGCGGTCGACTTGCCCGCGCCGGAAAAGCCCGTGATCACCACGAGCTCCTGTAGCCGCGTCTGGATGACGAGCTTCTCGGACCGGGCCGCGCCCGTCCGCCCGCCCGCCGATTTCGCTGAGCGCAGGGGCCTGATTACGGCCATCTCGGGCTGATTGTGGCGTCGCCGGCGGACGCGGGCCGCAATCTTCCGTGCCGGTGGCGGGCGCCGGTCGCCTGCACCGTGGTGCTCCTAGCCGGCCCGCCGCAGGCTGCCGTACAGCTCGCGGCCGACCTTCGGGGGCACGCCGGGCACGCTCTGGAGCTGCTCGCGCGAGGCCGCGAGCACGGCCTCCGTGGAGCCGAAGTGGCGCAGCAGGGCGCGCTTGCGGGCGGGGCCGATGCCGGGCAGCTCGTCGAGCACCGAACTGGTCATGGCCCTGTCGCGGCGGCTGCGATGGTGGGTGATGGCGAAGCGGTGGGCCTCGTCGCGGACCCGCTGCAGCAGCTGCAGCTCGGGCGTGGAGTGGTCGAGCACGAGCGGGGCGCGGCGGCCGGGGATGAAGATCTCCTCGATCCGCTTGGCCAGCGCGATCACGCACACGCCCTGCTCGCGAAAGCCCCCCAGGACCGCCAGCCCCGCCCCGAGCTGGCCCTTGCCCCCGTCGATCACGACGAGGTTGGGGAGCGTGGCGAAGCTGGCGTCGTAGGCCGGATCGTGGGGCGAGATCTCGAGCTGGCTCTGCCACTGGGCGTAGCGCCGCGATAGCACCTCGGCCATCGCCGCATAGTCGTCGGAGGACCCGGCCACGGTGCGGATCGTGAAGCGCCGGTAGTCGGACTTCTTCGGCGCGGCGCCCTCGAACACGACCATCGAGGCGACCGTGTGGGTGCCGCCGAGGTTGGAGATGTCGAAGCACTCGATCCGGATCGGCGGAGCGTCCAGGCCGAGCACCTGCTGCAGGCCCTCGAGCGCCTCCACCCGCGTCTGGCGGCGGCGCTCCGCTTTCAGGCGCTCCTGGTCGAGGGCCAGCACGGCGTTGCGCTGGGCGAGCTCGAGGATGCGCCGCTTCTCGCCGCGCTCGGCGACCCGCATCTCCAACGGTCCGTCGCGGCGGCTGGCGAGCGCGTCGCGCAGCGCCTCGCGCCCGGCCAGCTCCTTCGGGAGCACCAGCAGCGCCGGGATCGCGGCTCCGCCGCCGTAGTACTGCAGCATGAACTCCTCGGCCACCTCGGCCGGCTCGCGCTCGGTGGCGTTCTCGAGGTAGAACGACTGGCGGTCGCTGAGGATGCCGTCCCGGACCTGGAAGACCTGGGCGTTGGCGTCGCGTCCGTCGAGGGCCACGGCGACCGCGTCGAAGGTGCTCGGCGAGGCGCCCGCCACGCGCCGGCGCTCGAGCAGCGAGCGCACGGCCTGCAGGCGGTTGCGCTCCACCGTGGCCTCCTCGAAGCGCTCCTCGGCCGCCGCCTGGAGCATCCGCCGCTCGAGCTCGCGCTCGATGTTGGCGAAGCGCCCGGAGAGGAAGTCCACCACCCCCTCGATGCTCTCGCGGTACTGCTCGCGCGTGACGTAGCCCACGCAGGGGGCCTCGCAGCGCTTGATGTAGTAGTCGAGGCAGGGGTTGCCGCTACGCCGCCCGGGCTCGGGGCCGGTGCAGGAGCGGAACATGAACACCTTCGCCAGCACCTCGAGCGTGGCCCGCACGCGCTTGGCGTTGGAGTAGGGGCCGAAGTACACGCGGTTGCCGCGGTGGCGCTCGCGGGTGAAGTACACACGCGGGAACTCCTCGTCCAGCGAGATCGCGATGAACGGGTAGGACTTGTCGTCGCGCAGGCGGATGTTGAAGCGGGGCCGGTACTGCTTGATGAAGCTCTGCTCGGCCAGCAGCGCCTCGGCCTCGGTCGCCACCACGACGCACTCCATCTGCGCCACGGCGGCGATCATCTCGGCGTGCCCCGGACTGCTCGGGACCTGGGCCTTGGAGAAGTGCGAGGCGACGCGCTTGCGCACCGACTTCGCCTTGCCGACGTAGATCACACGCCCGGAGGCGTCCCGGAACAGGTAGACGCCGGGCTGGTCGGGGAGAGAGCGGCGCTGCTCCAGCAGGCTTGCGCCGGCCTCCTCGCGCGTCGGGGCGTCGGTCGCGGCCATGGCTAGACCGAGGATAGGAGGCGCCCGACGGGAGCCGATGGGCTCCTCACGCCAGCGACCTGTACGACCGGTACACCTCCATCAGGGCGTAGATGATGATCCCGATGAGCACGAACCAGGCGAGCTCGCCGAGGGCGGTTTCCCACATCCTGCCTCGTGCCTCGGCAGCGAACACACCGACCGCGATGGCCCCGTAGAGGAGCGCCCGGTGGCGGTCTCCGAGGCTGTGGATCGCGACGCGGTTTTCGCGGTACAGGCGCACGCCGAGGACCGCGATCGCGAACCCGAAGGCGACCCCGATGACCGCTTCCACCGTGCTGGTGGCGCGCCCGCTCCCGGGGATGAAGTAGACGGCCGCGGCGATGGCGAGGATGATGGCGACGTTGCGGACGGCCTTCATGGCGTCATCAAGGCTAGTCGCCGTCGCCCCGGGCCGGTTGCGCCTCCGTCTGGAGCGGAGGCTCGCACCGGCATCAGCCGTCCTCGCTCAGCTCCTGCAGCCGCTCGTAGGCGGCCTCCACCGCCCGCCGGGCGGCCGTGTGGCGAGCCTCGGACTTGGCCGCCTCGTAGCGCGTGGCCCACGCCTCCGGTTGTGCCAGGTCGGCTTCCAGCTCGCTGAGTGAGGCTTCGGCGGCTTCCACCTCCTGCTCGGCCGTCTGCTGGGCGCTGAGCCGGTTCTTGGACGGGCCCTTCGACTTGGCCTTCGGCTTCGGCTCGGGCTTCGTCTGGGCCGCGCCCGCGCCCGCCGCACGGGCCGCTCGCAGGGGAGCCGGGGCGCCCGACCCGGAGCCCCCGCCGGCGCCGTTGCGCGCCGCACCGACGGCCATCCCGCGCGACCCGCCGCCGGCACCCGCCCCGCCCTCGGCGCCGGCCCCGCCCTCGGCCAGACGCTCCTCACGCAGGCGCGCGTACTCGGCCCAGCCGCCGAGGTAGGTGTGCAGGGTGCCGTCCTCGACGGCCACCGTGCGAATGCCGACGGCGTCCAGCAGCGCGCGGTCGTGGGAGACCAGCAGGATCGCCCCGGGGAACGCCCGCAGAGCGTCCTCGAGCGCCTCGCGGCTGTCGATGTCGAGGTGGTTGGTGGGCTCGTCCAGGATCAGGACGTTCGGGGGGTGGGCGCCCCCGACCAGGACGGCCAGCGACAGGCGCCGACGCTCCCCACCGGAGAGCCCCGCGAGCGGTTTCTCGGCCTCCTCCCCGGAGAACAGGAAGCGGCCCAGCAGCGCCCGTGCCTTGCCGGGTGTCAGCCCCGTGGCCCGCTGGGTGGCCTCCAGCACGCTCTGCTCCGGCGGTCCTCCGGCCCCGAGCTCCTCGGCGTGCTGAGAGAGGTAGCCGACCTTCACGTTGTGGCCGACCGAGAGCTTTCCCTCAGGCAGCTCGCGGCGGCCGGCGAGGACCTCGATCAGGGTCGTCTTGCCGGCCCCGTTGGGACCCACCAGGGACACGTGCTCGCCCCGTTCCAGCCACAGCTCCGCGTGCTGCAGCAGCGTCAGCGGAGGATCGGCGCCCACCTCCACGCGGCCGTCCAAGAGCTCGAAGATCACGCGGCCGGAACGCTCCGGCGCCTTGAACGCGAACTCCAGCCCGCGCTCGTCGCGGGGGTCGCGCTCCAGGCGCTCCATCTTCTCCAGGCGCTTGACCCGCGACTGCGCCTGGCGCGCCTTGGTGTTCTTGTAGCGGAAGCGCTCGATAAAGCGTTCGGTGCGCTCGATCTCGGCCTGCTGGGCGGCGATCGCCCGCCCCAGCGACAGCTCGTGGGCCGCCTGTTCACGGCGCCAGTGGTGCCAGCTGCCGGCGAAGAAGCGGGACCGCCCGGCCCGCAGCTCGAGCACGGCGGTGCCGACCGCCTCCAGGAACCAGCGGTCGTGGGCGACCAGCACGACCGCCGCATCGAGCCCCGCGAGCGCCTGCTCGAGCCACTCCAGGGAGGCGATGTCGAGGTGGTTGGTGGGCTCGTCGAGCAGCAGCACGTCGGCGCCGGTGGCCAACGCCCGCGCCAGCGAGGCCCGCGTCAGCTCGCCCCCGGAGAAGGTGTCCAGCGTGCGGCCCAGGTCGTCGTCGCGAAAGCCGAGCCCGTGGGCCGTGTCGCCGGCCCGGTTGCGCCACAGGTACCCGCCACGGGTCTCCAGTTGTGCCTGTGCGGCCGCGTAGCGGGTGAGCGTGGGCTCGTCGCCGGCGCCGTCGGCCATCGCCCGCTCGAGCTCGGCCAGCTCGGCCTCGATCGCCAGCTCCTCGGCGCAGCCCGACAGCAGGTAGTCCTGCAGCGTCCCGCCCCGCTCGCGCGGCGGGCGCTGGTCGTGCAGGGCGATCCTCGTGCCCTTCGCGACGCTGAGGTCGCCGCCGTCGATCGAGCTCTCCCCCGCCAGCATCCTCAGCAGGGTCGTCTTGCCGGCCCCGTTGCGACCCGCCAGCGTGAGCCGTTCACGGCGCTCGAGCTTGAAGGAGACGCCCCGCAGCAGGGGCTGCCCGGCGATGTCCTTGCGGAGGTCCGATGCGGTCAGGAGAGCCATCGACAGGTGATGGTAAGAGCCTCCCCAGTTCGCCCCACCGCGTCGCCCCCACTCGCCCCGCCCGACCCGTGGCCGGGCTGAGATAGCATCACCGAGCACCGATGACCCGCTCACCGCTGCCGAAGCTGATCCTCCTGACGACGCTCGCGACGCTCGTGCTGGCGCCGGTCGCGAGCGCCGAAAACGACGGCCGCGGCTTCTACGGGGCCACCAACGACAAAGTGGTCACCGACGCGGGCTTCATCCTGATCGGCGGCTTCGTCCTGTTCGTGTTCCTGATGACGATGCTCCAGCGCAGCCTCGAGAAACGCAAAGAACGGCGCAAGGCGGCGCAGAAGGAAGCCATGGGCACGCAGTGGCACGGCGGCTGGTAGCCGCCGCCACGGCGTGAGCGACTCCGAGCAGGCGCCCGCCACGAGCCCTGCCGTCGGCTACCGCCGCGAGGGTTCCGCCGCCGTCGTAACGATCGATCGTCAGCACCGCCGCAACGCCGTCGACGGCCCTACCGCGGCGGCGCTCCACGAGGCCTACCTGCGCTTCGAGCAGGACGACGATGCCCGCGTGATGATCCTCACCGGCGCCGGCGGGGTGTCGTTCTGCGCGGGCGCTGACCTGAAGGCCACCGACACCATGCGCGAGCGCCTGATGAGCGCCGAGGGGCCGATGGGCTTCACGCGCCTGATGCCGACCAAGCCGACGATCGCGGCGATCTCCGGCTTCTGCCTGGCGGGCGGCCTGGAGCTGGCGCTGTGGTGCGACCTGCGAATCGCCACCGAGGGCTCGACGCTCGGCTTCCCCGAGCGGCGCTGGGGGGTGCCGCTGATCGACGGGGGCACCCAGCGGCTGCCGCACGTGGTCGGGCTCGGCCGCGCGCTCGATCTGATCCTCACGGGCCGCATGATCGACGTCCAGGAGGCCGCCGCGATCGGGCTCGTGAACGAGGTCGTGCCGGCGGGCGCCCACCTCGAGCGCTCGCTGGCCCTGGCCGAGGGTCTGGCCGGCTTTCCCCAGGCGACCATGCTGGCCGACCGCCGGGCGGCGCTCGAGGGCCTCGGGCTGACCCTCGCCGAGGGCCTCGAGTTCGAGTCCCGGGCCGGGCCGGAGGTGTTCGAGGACGGCGCCCGCGGCGCCGCCCGCTTCGCCGCCGGAGAGGGTCGCGGGGGCGCTGGCGCGGGCGCCTAGGCGGTAGGCTCTCCGACGGTATGGCCTACTTCGTCACTGGCGCTACCGGCTTCATCGGCAGGCATCTGATCGAGCGCCTGCTCGAAAACCGCCAGGGCAAGATCTACGTGCTCATGCGGGAGAGCGCCAGGGGCCGGCTGGAGGACCTGATCGAGCGCTGGACGATGCTCGTCGGCCCGGCCGCCGGCGACCGCATCGAGCCCGTCCTCGGCGACCTGCGCCGGCCGCTGCTGGGGGTCGAGAAGGAGCAGGTGGCGGAGCTCCGCGGCAAGGTCAGCCACATGTTCCACCTGGCTGCCGTCTACGACCTCACGGCCCCGGCCGAGCGCAACACCGCCGTCAACGTGGGCGGCACCACGCACGCGGTCGAACTCGCCCGCGCGATCGACGCCAAGCGCCTGCACCACGTCTCCTCGATCGCCGTCGCGGGCACCTACCACGGCGTCTTCACCGAGGAGATGTTCGACGAGGGCCAGCGGCTGCCCTCGCCCTACCACCGCACGAAGTTCGAGTCCGAGCGGATCGTGCGCGAACAGCCCTACGTGCCCTGGCGCACGTACCGCCCGGCGGTGGTGGTGGGCGACTCGCGGACCGGCGAGATGGACAAGATCGATGGCCCCTACTACTTCTTCAAGGCGATCGAGCGCCTGCGCCACCTGCTGCCCGAGTGGGTGCCGCTGGTGGGCCCCGACCTCGGCTACACCAACATCGTGCCGGTCGACTGGGTGGCCGGCGCGCTGGAGCACATCGCCCACGAGCCCGGCCTCGACGGCAGGGCCTTCCACCTCGTGGACCCACGGCCCCAGCGGGTGGACGACGTGATCAACCAGATCGCCACGATCGCGCGCGCACCCCGCTTCGCGGTGAGCATCGACAAACGCCTGACCGACCCGCTGCCCAAGTGGCCGCTGCGACTGGCCCTGGCGCTGCCTCCCTGGCGGCAGTTGAAGTCGCTCACCCTGCGCGAGCTCGACATCCCGGGAGAGGTGCTCGAGCACATGGAGCTGGTGCCGCGTTTCAGCACCCGCGAGACGGCCCAGGCGCTGACCGGTACGCCACTGGAACAGCCACCCCCGCTGGACGAGTACCTCGGCCTCCTGTGGGAGTACTGGGAGCGGGAGATGGACACCGACTTCGGCCGCGGCAGGACCTTGAAAGAGGCGCTGGGGGGCAAGCACGTGGTGATCACCGGGGCCTCCTCGGGGATCGGGCGCTCGACCGCCCTGAAGGTCGCGGCCGCGGGCGGGGTGCCACTGCTGGTGGCCCGCAACGTGGAGAAACTCGAGGAGGTGCGGGCCGAGATCGTGGCCGCCGGCGGGACCGCCTACGTGTACGCGGCCGACATCTCCGACATGGAGTCGATCGAACGGCTGCTGGAACGGTTGCTCGCCGACCACCGCAACGTGGACATGCTGGTCAACAACGCGGGCCGCTCGATCCGCCGCTCGATCGCGCTCAGCTATGACCGCTTCCACGACTTCGAACGGACGATGCAGCTGAACTACTTCGGCGCCGTGAAGCTGATCATCGGGCTGCTGCCGCACATGCGCGAGCGCGGCTCGGGTCACATCGTGAACGTGTCCTCGATCGGCGTGCAGACGAACCCGCCGCGCTTCTCCGCCTACGTCGCCTCCAAGTCGGCCCTGGACGCCTTCAGCCGAGTGGTGGCCTCGGAGGTGATCGGGGACGGCGTGACCTTCACCACGATCCACATGCCGCTGGTGCGCACGCCGATGATCGCGCCCACGAAGATGTACGACGCCTTCCCCGCGATCAGCCCCGACGAGGCCGCGGACATGATCAGCGAGGCGATGCGCAGCCGGCCCAAGGAGATGGGCACGCGCATCGGCAAGTTCGGCGAAGTGGCCTACTCGCTGAACCCGGGTGCCGTAGACCGCCTGCTGCACCTGGCCTACCGCGTGTTCCCCGACTCGGCGGCCTCGAAGGGACACCACCACGAGACCGAGGAGCACGTCTCCTTCGAGCAGATCGCGATGGCGACGCTCACCAGGGGCGTGCACTGGTAGCGGACACCGCCCGCGCCGTCCAGCCACACAGCAGGATCGTGAGTGACGCCCCCGCGATCGAGGTGAGGGGCCTGTCCAAGCGCTACGGGGAGTACGAGGCCGTGCGCGGGATCGACATCACGGTCGCCCGTGGCGAGGTGTTCGGGCTGCTGGGCCCCAACGGCGCCGGCAAGACGACGACGATCGAGATCCTCGAGGGCTACCGGGCCCGCACGGCCGGCACGGTGACCGTCCTGGGCCACGATCCCGCCAAGCGCTCGCTGGAGCTGCGCAAGCAGATCGGGATCGTGCTGCAGTCGGGGGGCATCTACCCGCACATCACCCCGCGTGAGGCTCTGGACTACTGGGCGGGCCTGTACCCCCACCCGCGCAGCGTCCAGGAGGTGATCGAGCTGGCCGGCCTGGCCGAGCAGGCCGACACGCGCACCCGGCGCCTCAGCGGGGGCCAGCTGCGCCGCCTGGACTTCGCGATCGCGCTGGTCGGCGATCCGGAGCTGATCTTCCTCGACGAGCCCACCACCGGCTTCGATCCCGAGGCCCGGCGCTCGGCCTGGCAGACGATCCGCTCCCTGCGCGACCTCGGCAAGACGATCGTGCTCACCACCCACTACCTGGAGGAGGCCCAGGAGCTCGCCGACCGCGTCGCGATCGTCAAGGACGGGCGCATCCTCGCCGACGGGCACCCGCGCGAGCTCGGTGCCGGGGCCCCCCGCTACCGCATCTCCTACCGCTCGCCCGCGGGCGAGCTCGTGCAGCTCGACACCGACGACCCCACGACCGTGCTGCACGAGCTGACCGCCGAGGCGCTGGCGCTCGGGAGGAGCCTGCAGGAGCTCTCAGTGGCGCGGCCGACACTCGAGGACGTGTACCTGGAGCTGACCGCCGATGAGTGAGACGCTGCGGCTCGGCTGGCGCCAGTACCGCCTCGAGCGGCGCATGTTCTGGCGCAACCCGAGCGCCGCCTTCTTCAACTTCCTGCTGCCGCTGGTGATCCTGCTCGCCGGAGGGGCGATCCTCAGCGGCAAACAGCACGACCTCAACAAGCTGCTGCCGGCGATCGCGGGCATGAGCGTGATGTCCACCACCTTCACGGCGCTGGCCTACAACGTCGTCTACCTGCGCGAGCGGGGCGTGCTCAAGCGGATCCGGGGCGCACCGCTGCCGACCGGCTCCTACTTCAGCGGCGTGGCGGCCAACGCCGTCACCAACACGGCCCTGCAGATCGCGCTCGTGGTGCTGGCCGGGCGCCTGTTCTTCGGCCTCGGGTGGCCGCCGGAGTGGCTTTCCCTGATCGCCTGGGTGCTCGTCGGGGTGGTCGCCTTTGCCGCTCTGGGAGTGGCATTTGCCCACGGGATCCCGAACTTCGAGTCCACCGCCGCATACGTCAACGCCATCTTCCTGCCGGTGGTGATCCTGTCCTTCTACGTGTTCGACGCGGGCAACCCGCCAGCCTTCCTGAAGACGATCGCCGACGCGCTCCCGCTGCTGCCGCTGATCGAAGGCCTCTCCGGTGCGATGGTCACGGGCTCGCCGATCGGCGACCACCTCGATCTGCTCGCTGTGCTCGCGCTGTGGGCGGCGATCGGGATCTTCCTGGCGGTGCGGGGATTCTCCTGGGAGCGAGGCGAAAGCGGCTAGCGGACGACCGCGTCGCCGAGCGCCGCGTCGATCGCCTCGAGCACGTCTGCGCTCAGCGTCACGCCGGAGGCGGCGGCATTTTCATGTACCTGCTCGGGGCGGCTCGCGCCGATGATCGCCGAGGCCACGTTCGGTAGCCGCAGCACCCAGGCGAGTGCCAGCTGGGCCATCGTCAGGCCCGCCTGGTCGGCCACCGGGCGCAGCCGCTCGACAGCTTCGAGCACGTCGTCCCGGACCAGCCGCCCGATGAAGGTGCTCATGCTCTCGCTGGCGGCGCGCGAGTCGGCCGGGGGCGCCTGCCCGGGGCGGTACTTGCCCGTCAGCACTCCCTGCCCGAGCGGCGACCACACGATCTGGGAGATCTGCTCCTGTTCGCACAGCGGGATCACCTCCGCCTCGGGACTGCGCCACAGCATCGAGTACTGGGGCTGGCTGGAGGTCCAGCGCTCGACGCCGGGGAGGGCCAGCGACTCGGAGATCCTCTCCGCCGGCCACTCGCTGAAACCGATGTAGCGAGCCTTGCCCGCCCGCACGACCTCGCTGAGGGCGGCCATCGTCTCCTCCAGGGGCGCCTCGTCGTCGTAGCGGTGGCACTGGTAGAGGTCCACGTAGTCCGTTTGGAGGCGCTGCAGCGAGGCGTCGATCTGCTTGTGGATCTGCTCCGCGGAGAGACCCCGGTCGCTGTCGGACATCGGGAAGTAGA
Source organism: uncultured Solirubrobacteraceae bacterium (assembly GCA_963846255.1). Classification (GTDB taxonomy): domain Bacteria; phylum Actinomycetota; class Thermoleophilia; order Solirubrobacterales; family Solirubrobacteraceae; genus Palsa-744. The sequence goes on along the minus strand of CAWJVE010000002.1, from coordinate 125,681 downwards.
CCTTCGTGGCGAGCACGTAGGAGGAGCGCTCGCGACCGGAGAGCACCTCCCCCAGGAAGGTCTCGGAAGCCCCGCGGCCGTACACGTTGGCGGTGTCGATGAAGTTGATCCCCGCCTCGAAGGCCGCCTCCACGCAGCGACGGGCCTGCTCTCGCTCGACACCGCCGGAGTAGGTCAGCCACGACCCGAGGCTGATCTCGGAGACCTCAAGGTCGCTCCAGCCGAGTTTGCGCAGACGCACGGTCAACCACCCTAGCGCGGGTCGATGGTGGCTCGGCGGGCGACAACAACGTCTTTACACGGTGTCGGCCCGTGGTACGATCCCGGGCCTCGGGAGACCCGTCGTCGACGGGTTTCGAGGGCTGTGAGGGGTGAACGGAGGGCGCGATGTCGGGGATGACGCGGAGGCAGTTGCTGCAGGCGGGGGCCGGAGCAGGGGTGGCGGCGCTGGCCGTGGACCCGCTCGTGCAGCTGGCGATGTCGAAGAAGCTGCCGCCGGGCAAACTCAGCGACATCGAGCACGTGGTGATCCTGGTCCAGGAGAACCGCTCCTTCGACCACTACTTCGGGATGATGCCCGGCGTCCGCGGCTTCAGCGATCCGACCGCCCAGAAAAGCATCTTCGAACAGCCCGGCTACGAAGAACCGGGCTACAACGGCGTGCTGATGCCCTTCCACGCCCCGAGCTCGATGGGAGCCGGCGGGCTGTGCTTCCCCGACATCACGCACTCGTGGGTCCCCCAGCACGAAGCCTGGGATGACGGCGCAATGGACGGCTTCTGGCGCGAGCATCTGAAATTCGACGGCGCCGAAGCCGCGCCGGCCGCGATGTCCTACTACGAACGGGCTGACATCCCCTTCTACTGGCAGCTGGCGGAAAACTTCACCCTCTGCGACAACTACCACTGCTCGGTTCTCGGTCCCACCTACCCGAACCGCCTGTACAGCATGTCAGCCACGCTCGACCCCAACGGCGAAGGCGGCGGCCCGCTGGTGGAGACCCTGACCAACTTCCCCTTCCTCCAAGGTCGCTTCACCTGGACGACGATGCCCGAGCAGCTCTCGGCAAAAGGGGTGACCTGGAAGTCCTACACCGGGGTCGAAGCGGGATTCGAGGACAACGTGCTCGAGTTCTTCAAAAACTTCCAGACCAACGAAGAACTGAAAAAACGCGGTCTCGAACCGGAATACCCGAAAGACTTCATCGACGACCTCAGGCACGAAGAACTGCCCCAGGTCTCCTGGATCAACACGTCCCTGACGCAGACCGAGCACCCGGGCAACTCGTCGGCCAGGATCGGCGAGTTCGACGTGCAGAACATCATCAAGTCCCTGCACAGACACAAAGCCTGGGAAAAGACGGTGCTGTTCATCACCTGGGACGAGAACGGCGGTTTCTTCGACCACGTGCCGCCGCCGGTGGCCCCGCTCGGAACGCCGCTTGAGTACCTGACCGTGGAAGACATCTCCCACAACTCGGGCGGCGTCACCGGGCCGATCGGCCTCGGCTTCCGGGTGCCACTACTGGTCGTCTCCCCGTACAGTCGCGGGCGCTTCCTGGCCTCCGAGACGTTCGACCACACCTCCCTGCTGCGCTTCTTGGAGACGCGCTTCGGCGTCGAGGTGCCGAACCTGAGCGAATGGCGGCGTGAAAACACGGGCGACCTGACGAGCACCTTGAACCTCGTCGCGGGCAACACGGCCAAGGGCAAACTGCCAAAGCTGGAAGTCCCCGAACGCGAATACGCCAACGGGGCCTGCGAAGAGGTCGTACCTCTGAAACCGCCGCCCAACTCGATGCCCGTACAGCCGTCGGGTCCGGCGTGGAAAACGCCCAGCGGCGCCTGAGCGTCCGTCAGCTCCAGCCGGTTGCCGCGCCCGCATAAGCGGCTGACCCAGTGAGCGCGTGGCGCCCGCCACGTGCCACGGCTGAGGTCGACTGACGACGGTTGGGGAGTGCGCGGGCCCCCGTGCCAGGCGCGCCTGCGCTCCGCCGTCACCTCTCTCACGCGGCACAAAAAAGTGGGGCCCCGAGTGGGGCCCCACGCTGTGCTGCCAAACGCTGCCGATCACCTTCGAACGGCGGCGCCCCCGCGCTGGGCGGGGGCACGGATCGCCGTTCAGGTTTTGACCATCAGAGTTTCGCCTTTGCCTGCGTCGGTGGCAGCCAGGCCGGTGTAGGTCGGCGGGGTGCATTCATTGCCCGGAAGGATGCCCGCGACGAACGAGCCGCAGAATATCCCCTTGAGCACATGTGCCGGGTGTTCTGTCGCGCATTCCTGACCCGAGCAGGCTTCGATTTCGGGGAGTTCGCTTTCCCACCCGAGGATGTTCACCTCTGGTTCGTATTCTTTTTCGGCGAACACGTGCTTGCCGTACCGCTTGCCCACCGTGTAGGTCAGCGTCGCTTCTTTGGTGAGGACGTTGACATCTCCCGTCTGGACCCCGATCAGCGCGCCGTCCAGGTTTGATGGCGAGACGAAGCCGGCGGTTTCGCCTTCGCCACATTCGAACACTGTCAGCGGTTTTTCTTCCCCGCCCGCGTTCTCGATCCTCAGTCCGACTTCCGAGCCGGGGCCTGCTTCGGGTTTGATGAAGCCCAGTTCGCCGACGAGGCCCGAGCCGGTGATTTCACCCTTCTTGCCGCCGGGCGTTTTGCACGAGTGCGTCAGGAATTCGCACCCGCTCAGCGCAAACGTGACACCCGTCTCGAGGTTCGGAACCGCGGGCTTGCCGGTCGTGGAGTTGGTCTTGCAGTGGATGGGGTAGTTCCCGTAGGGCGTTTCCACTTCGATTTTCGGCGTGCCCTTGCCCTTGCCCTTGAAGACCTTGGCCTTGCCCACGCCTTCTTGGAGTTCGTACTTGTTGCTCGACCCGGCTGTGATTTCTTCCGGCGTAGCCGTTTTCGTGCACACCTTGTCGGTGTATTTGCCGGTGTACTTCTTTTCAGCGTTCTTCTTGAGTTTCGCGCATTCGAACCACTTCGGCGTCGTTTCGGCGCCGGCCGTCGCGGCGAGCACGCCGAACGCCGCCACCAGCACGACCGCCGCGAGCCCGAGAAACTTGATCCGCCTCATGTTCTCCGTCCGCTCCTTAGGTTGCTGTCAGACCGCACCGTGCCAGAGGCCCCCGAATCCGGACAGGAATCAAATAAACGCCGGCCCTCCAGCCGACAGCCCCTCCCAGACGACGGTGCTGAGAAGGTGACCTTGTCAGAAAAGGGCTCGGGCGTCAATGCTCAGCTATGAGTAGCGATGGCCTCCCCGGACCATCGAGGAGCATCCGACGACCGTCGAGGCCGATGGCACCGAAGCTGCGCGAGCCTGCCCAAAGGCACCCGTCGCCGCCGTGTCACGGCCGGGCCCGCTTCTACAGTTGCCCGGATGTCGAGACCCGAATGTCCCACGAGCTGGTGGGCGGGCGCGCGCCGCTGGCTCAGCGCTCTGGCCGTGCCCTTGGGCCTGTGCGCCCTCGCGGGTGTGGCCCGTGGCGAGGCCAGCCACGCCGGCTGGCCTCCGATCCAGCACCTGGCGGAGCACCGCTTCAACCAGTCCGGCACGCTGCGGGGCCTGCCGCACGTCCACAACGAGCTGCTGGGCGGCAACGGCAACGACACCATCTGGGCCGGCGAAGAGGGCGACGTCATCTGGGGCGACTTCCAGCCCAGCGGCCAGCCCGAATCCCAGCAGGACTACCTCCACGGCGGAGCCGGCAACGACTTCATCTACGCCAGCCACGGCCACAACGTGATCTGGACCGGGGCCGGAAACGACCAGGTCGCGCTCGTGTACGGCTACGGGACGGTGTTCTGCAACGGGCCCGGGCTGAAGACGCTGGTGGTGCGCTATCTGCCCGAGAACAGGCGCTTCAAGCTCGTCGGCTGCAAGCACGTCAAGCTGGTCCTGTACCGCGCCTAGCCGGGCTGCGGGGGGGCCTCGTCAGCCCCCGGGCGGCCGGTGGCAAGGGACCTGACGATCTGAGCCCGCGGGCGTAAGCTTGAGGGCGATGAGCGGGATCGACCCGGACCTGCGTATCCGCTCCGTCACCCTCGGCGTGAGCGACCTCGCCCGCAGCGCGGACTTCTACGAGCGGGCGCTCGGGCTGCCGCTGATCGCGCGCGAGAACGGCACCGCACTGCTGGGCACCGACGCTGGTCAGGCGGCGCTGATCCTCAATCGGATCGAGGATCCCACCGTCCTCTCGCCCGCTGCCAGCGGCCTCTTCCACGTCGCCTGGCTGCACCCCTCGCGCGCCGCGCTGGCGGAAACCGTGCGGCGAGTGGCCCGAGCCCGGTGGCCGCTCGAGGGGGCCTCCGACCACGGCGTCTCGGAGGCCATCTACCTGAGCGACCCGGACGGGCTCGGGATCGAGGTCTACGTCGACAGGCCCCGCGAGCGCTGGGCCCGCACGCCGGACGGGGGCGTGGAGATGGTGACGCTGCCGCTGGACCTCGACGACCTGCTGGCCCAGTCCAGCGGCGAGCCTGCGGATGCGATCGCCGCCGGGACGGGCGTGGGGCACGTGCACATGAAGGTCGCCGACGTCGGGCGGGCGAGCCGCTTCTACGGCGAGGGCGTGGGCTTCGACGAGCAGGCCCGGCTGCCCTCGGCCGCGTTCCTGGGGGCCGGTGGCTATCACCACCACATCGGCCTGAACTCCTGGCAGAGCGCGGGTGCCCCGCGCTCGCCGGACACCGCCCCGGGACTGCGGGAGGTGCTCTTCCAGCTGGGCGACGAGGGGGCGGTGGGGGATCTGCAGCGGCGCCTGGCCGACCGCGGCGATGAGCCCCGGGAGCTCGAGGGCAGGCTGCTGGTGGGCGACCCCGACGGCCAGACGCTGGCCTTCGCCATCCCCGGCTCCTGAGCGCCGGCAGCGGGGGCCGGCCGCGGGCCCTCAGCGGCGGCGGCCCATGCCGAAGCTCTGTACCGAGGGGCCGGCCGCGCGCATGCTCGAGGCGACCTCCTCCCCGCCCGGCTCCTCCGCCTGCGGGCGCCCGCCGGCGGGCGGGCGGCGCAGGTGGCGCACGCCCGCGCCGGGACCCTCCTCGGCGCCCTCCAGCCCACCGGCGAGGAAGCGCTCGAGCGAGGCCAGCTCGCGCACGACGACGTTGATCACGGGGCGGACGTGCTCCGGGCCGAGACCGTCCTCGGCACCGGCACCGGCGGCGGGGGCGCCGTGCAGCGGGGTGGGCTCCTGCGTGCGCTCCAGGCGGCCCCTGGCCAGCAGCAGGGGCTCGGTGCGGGCCAGCTGGCGGTGGCGCTCGTACACCTGTTCGGGAACGATCAGGTTGATCGTCCCGAACTCGTCCTCGAACAGCAGGAACATCGTCCCGGAGGCGGTGGCGGGGCGCTGGCGGGCGATCACGAGGCCGGCCACGGCCACCTCACCGCCGCTCGGCAGGCGCTCCAGCTGGGCGCTGGTGGCGAGCATCGGCACCGTCAGGCGGGGACGCAGGATCGCCAGCGCGTGCTCCTGCAGGGTGACCGCCGTGGCGGAGTAGTCGGCGATCAGCCGCTGCCAGCGCCCCAGCGGGCGCAGGGCGGGGGCCGGGGGAAGCTCCAGCGGCAGCGCCAGCTGGGTCTGCCGGGTCCCGGCCTCGTCGGCGGAGTCCTGGGCGGGGACCGCGATCCCGAGCTGCCACAGCGCCGTGCGGCGCTGGCCGTCCTCGGCCAGGCTGTCGCACGCCCCCGCCCAGGCGAGCTGCTCGAGCGTCGTGCGCCTGGCCCCCGTGCGGGCGGCCAGCTCAGACAGGTCTCCGAAGGGACCCCCACGCCGGCGCTCGGCGACGAGCTCGGCCAGCTCTGCCTCGGGGGCTCCCTTGACGTAGCGCAGGCCCAGCCGCACGGCGCCCTCCCGCACCGTGCACTGGACCTCCGAGTCGTTGACGTCCACCCCCCGCAGCTCGATGCCCTTCAGCTGGGCCTCGTGGGCGAGGCTGTCGGGGGCGTAGAAGCCCATCGGCTGCTCGTTGAGCAGCGCGCACAGGAACTCCGGGGCGTAGTGGACCCGCAGCCACGTGGACTGGTAGGCGAGCAGCCCGAAGGCGGCGCTGTGGGACTTGGGGAAGCCGAACCCGGCGAAGCCCTCGACCATCTTCCACACCCGTTCGGCGAGGGCGCGGTCGGCGCCGACGTGGCCGATCGCGCCCTGCACGAACCGCTCTCGCTGGCGCAGCAGGCGGTCGTGGGAGCGCTTGCGGCTCATCGCCCGGCGCAGGCCGTCGGCCTCCCCGGGGCCGAAGCCGGCGAAGGCTTCGGCGACCTGCATCACCTGGTCCTGGAAGATGATCGTGCCGAGCGTCTCGCGCAGCACCGGCTCCAGCGCGGGGTGATCGAACGGGACCTCGTAGGAGGGGTCTTCGCGCAGGCGCTGGCGACGGGCGATGTAGGGGTTCACGGCGCCGCCCTGGATCGGCCCCGGGCGCACGATCGCCACCTGGATCGTGAGGTCCTCGAGGTCCACGGGGCGGGTGCGCAGCAGCGACTGCATCTGGGCGCGACTCTCGATCTGGAAGACCCCGACGGTGTCGGCGGCGCGGATCGCCCTGAAGGTCCTGGGGTCGTCGAAGGGGATACGGGACAGGTCGATGCGCTCGCCCCGCACGCGCTCCACCTCCTCCACGCAGCGCTCGACCGCCGAGAGCATCCCCAGGCCGAGCAGGTCGATCTTCAGGAAGCCGGCGTCGGCACAGGAGTCCTTGTCCCACTGGACCATCTGCCGGCCCTCCATCGCCGCGGGGACCACCGGACAGCAGTCGATCAGCGGCCTGGTGGAGACGATCATCCCGCCGGAGTGCTGGGACAGGTGCCGGGGCAGGCCATAGGCCTGCTCGACCAGCCGCTCCAGCCAGCGCCAGCGCAGCGGGGCCTGACGGGTACCGCCGGGGGCGCCGGACGCGCCGGACGCGGGAATCCCGCGGACGCGGAGACCCTCGGCCGAGGCGTAGGGGTCGGCGCCCCGCGCCGCCCGCTCGATCTCTCCTGGAGGAAGCCCCAGCACCTTGCCGAGCTCGCGGATCGCCCCGCGGGCACGGAACGTCGGGAAGGCCGCCACCAGCGCCGAGCGGTCGTGGCCGTAGCGCTCGTGCACGCGGGGGATCAGCCGCTCGCGGACGTCACGCGGGAAGTCGAGGTCGATGTCCGGCAGCCCGTGGAGGTCCTCGTGCAGGAACCGCCCCAGGGCGAGCCTGCCGAGCACGGGGTCGATGTGGGAGAGGCCCGTCAGGTAGCAGACCAGCGAGGAGACCGAGGAGCCGCGCCCGCGGCCCGCCGCCAGCAGCGCCCGCACCGAGTCCGGCCCGCGGACCTCCAGGGCCACCTCTCCCGCGAGCTCCATCATGTCGTGGTGGAGCAGGAAGAAGCCGGCCAGGCCGAGGTGGCCGATCACGGCCAGCTCCTGCTCCAGTCGCGCGTGGGCCTCGTCGCGCAGTGCCCGGGCGCCGGCGGGGGCGCCGTCGCCGTAGCGTTCCCACAGGCGCTGCTGGCAGAGCTCCGCCAGGCGCCTGGAGGCGCCGTGCTGCTCGGCCCCGGGGTAGCGATAGCCGAGGTCCCTGCGCAGGTCGAACGTCAGCTGCTCGGCCAGCAGGAGGGTCTCCCGGACCGCCTCGGGGTGCTCCCGAAAGCGCTGTGCCATCGCCTCCGGGGAGCTCATCACGTGGCTGTGGTTGCCCCGCCTCTCCGGCTCGCAGGCGTCGAGCGTGGCGTGGTTGGCCAGCGCCACGAAGGCGTCCTGCAACTCGGCCCGGCAGCGGGCGTGGGCGTGGACGTTGCCGGTCGCCACGCAGCGCACCGAAAGGCGCCCGGCGAGCGCCGCCAGCGCGCGGTTGCGAGCGCGGTCGTCGCGCTGGAACGGGCGCTGGAGCTCGACGTAGAAGCCCTCCGGGCCGAAGCCGTCGAGCAGCCTGCGGGCGAGGGGCTCGTCGAGTCCTCCAGGACCGGCCGAGGTGGCGCCGTGGCGCAGCAGCGCCGAGCGCGAGGCGCAGCCGCTCAGGCAGACGAGGCCGCCGGCGTGGTCGAGCAGCCCCTGCACGTCCACGTGGGCCTCGCCGAGATCCCTGCGAGAGCCGCCCTCGCGGGTGTGGGCGTGGGCGAGCGTGAGGATCCGGCAGAGGTTGCTCCAGCCGCGCCCGTCGCGCACCAGCAGGGTCAGGTGATGGGAGGGCCCCTGACCGCAGAGGACGTCCACCTCGGCGCCCTGGATCGCCCTCACCCCGTGCTCGGGAGCGACCTGGGCCAGCTCCATCGAGCCGCACACGGAGTTGTGGTCGGTCAGCGCCAGGGCGGTGTAGCCGAGCTCACCCGCACGCTGGGCGAGCTCGTCGGGCAGGGAGGCCCCGTCCAGGAAGGAGTAGGCCGAATGGCAATGGAGCTCGGCATATGGAGGGGTCGGCGGCGGCATCCCAGGTGGTGGGGCTAGGCGCGCTGGCGGAACCAGCCGCCGGAGCACAGGTCGTGGAAGACGACGACGTTGCGCCCGCCCACCCCCACCAGCTCCCAGTAGCGACGGCGCAGCGGCTCGGCCGTCCACCAGCGGTCCTCCACCAGCCAGGACTCGCGCAGCGACTGCACCCGTTCGCCGTCCACCTCCACCGGCTGTGGGCCGCCGCAGCGCACGCGGGCGGGCCGGGGGCGGTTCAGTGCACGGGCGCTCATTCGGGGATCGGGGTCAGCACCACCCGCCGCTCCGGGACACGAGAGGCGGGATCCACGCAGACGACGCGCAGGGCCGCCTGGGCCCCGGCCAGCGAGCGCACCTGTGCCAGCGCCTCCCGCAGCAGGGCGGCCCGTGCGGCCCGCTGGGCCCCGGCCGCGTGGGTGTCACGGTCCTCCAACACCCCCTGCTCGGCGATCGGCGCCCCGAAGCACTCCACGCTCAGTCCCAGCCTGCAGGCGGGGCCCGGGAGTGCGAGCAGGCGCACCGACAGCGCCAGCCTGATCCGCTCCACGTCCGCCAGCGCCTGACGGAACACGACGCGCTCGCGCCAGCCGCCCCCGGCGAGCAGCTGCGCCGAGAGCACGACCGTTCCCAGCGAGCGTCCCGCTCGCTGGGGCCGTGCCAGCAGCCGCCTGACGAGCACCCCCAGCACCCGCCCCAGCGCCAGGCCGCTGCTGGCATCCCCCACCTCCAGCGACTCCTCCAGGCGCTCCTGGGGTCGCCGTGGCCGCAGCGGCCGGTCCTGCCCGCGGGCCAGCCCATGAGCGAGGACCCCGGCCTCACCGAAGCGGTCGCTCAGCGCCCCACGCCCAAGGCGGGTGAGCTCCCCGAGCGTGCGCACGCCCAGCCTCCTCAGCGGCTCGAGGAGCACCGCCGTCTGCTCGCGGTAGCCGAGCAGATCCACCGGCTGACAGGACAGCCAGCGGCCGGCGTGATCGCCCTCGAGCACCAGCGGCCGGCGCGAGCGGGCCGCGAGCGCGCACGCGAGGGCACAGAAGCGCGTCGGGGCCGCCCCGATCCGCACCGGGTCGGAGATCGCGCCCCGAGCCCTCTCGAGCGTGTCGGCGAGCGTGCCGTGGAGCGCCCTGAGCCCATCCGCCTCGAAGTAGGCGAGCCCCGGCCGCCCCGGCTCCACGGCCGCCCCGATCGCCTCGAGCGCCTGCAGGGCCGCCTCCCACCGCTCGGCCACCTTCACCGGGTCGGCTGCCAGCAGCACCAGCTCCGGACAGCGCGCCAGCGCCTCGCCGAGCGCCATCCCCCGCCTCACCCCGTTCGCTTCGGCCGCCTGGGAGACCTCCCCCACGCCGGCCGCGGAGCTCTTCACGGACGCGAGCGGAGCCACCGCCAGGGGACGCCCGCGGAGCGTCTGGGGGCCCACCCGAGAGCCCTCCCCGGCCGCCACCAGGAGCTCGAACCGCGGGAGCTGTACGCACACGACCATGCGAACGTATGTTCGCATAGGGTCGCCCGCGGGTCAATCCATCGTGAGGGGCCCCTCCGCGGATCCGCTCAGGAACTGGCGCACGAATTCGTTGTCGGAGGAGAACATCCGCTTCGCGTCACCCGCTTCCACGATCCGTCCCCGCCACAGCAGGGCGATGTACTCCCCGATCCGCCGGGCCGAGGCGATGTCGTGGGTGACGACGATGTAGGTGCCCTTGTAGATCGCGTGCATCTCCTGGATCAGCTCGCACAGCAGGGCCGTGCGCACCGGGTCAAGGCCCGAGTCGGGCTCGTCGAAGATCACCACGTCGGGCTCCATCACCAGCGCCCGCGCGAAGCCGGCGCGCTTGCGCATGCCACCCGACAGCTGCGAGGGGGAGTCGTCGATCGCCGCCTGCAGGCCCACGTCGGCCAGACGCTGGGAGACGCGTTCGGAGATTTCGCTCTCCGAGAGGTCCGTGTGCTGGCGCAGCGGGAAGGCGACGTTGTCGAACACCGACATCGAGCCGAACAGGGCCCCGTCCTGGAACAGGACACCGATCTTGCGCCGCAGGGCCAGCAGGTCGGGCATCGTCAGGGTGGGCACCGACAGGCCTTTGACGACGATGTTGCCCGAGTCCGGGAACATCAGCCCGATCAGGTGCTTGATCAGCACGCTCTTGCCGGTCCCCGAGGGGCCGAGCACGACCGTGATCGTGTCCTCGGGGAAGGCCACGTTGAGGCCGTTGAGCACCGGCACCCCGCCGAGGCGCTTGTACACGTCCAGGCAGCGGATCGACCAGCGCTCGTCGTCGGGGTCCCCCAGCAGGTCGAGGTCGGCGGCGTGGTAGCGGAAGTCGTCGGTGGCGCTCATTTTTCGGGGTACACCACGTGGGGGTACTGGCTCGTCTGCCCGTTGTAGCTGAACTGGCCCTGCTGCTTGCAGGCCGGCGCCGGCACGTCGTTGGCGGTTTCGGGCACGTTGGCGACTTTGAACTGCTGGATCTGCTGGATCAGTTCTTCGGTGATCCCCGTGCTTTCGTTCGGCGGGCCGCTGACCGACGGCGCCCCGCCCGAGCAGTTGGTGGCCTGGAAGACCGGCAGCCCGTTTGCCAGCTGCGCGTAGGTGCCGGGCAGCGGGTAGGCGTTGTTGCGGCCCGTTTCTACCTTCGAGGGATACACCGAGAGGCTTTCGGGGCTCAGCACCGACATCGTCGTGAGGTAGTGGAGCTTGGGGCTTTTGGTGTACGCCGGTTCGGGCAGGTTCCCGTTTTTCAGGCTCGCCTGGGTGGCGCTGGTCAAGTTCGCGAAGAACGCCTGCACCTCGGGCACGTACTCGCCCGTGAACTGCAGGAAGGGGTCGAAGTTGTGCAGCACCGGGCGCAGGTTTTCGAGGATCGGGACGGTCAGGTCGAGGGTCGTCTTCACCTGCGGCAGGCCGACCTTGGCCGCCTTCGTGAGCGGCCCCAGCGAGGTCAGGAAGTTGTTGAACTGGGGTGCGAACGGTTCGGCGGCCTTCAACAGCGCGGACAGCTGACGCTCGGCACCGGTGAATTCTTCGAAGTAGGGGTTGGCCACCTTGGCGAACTTGTCGGTCGCTTCGAGGGCCACCTTCGAGTTGTGCTCGAAGGGCGGCAGTTCGCGGAACGCCTGGGCGAAGGCCTCGCTCGCCTCCGAGGCGGCGTGGAAGGTGTGTTCGCCGTTGACGATCAGCCCTTCGAGCTGGTGGTCGCGGCCGGCGAGGGCGTTGAACACCACGCCCGTGTTGTGGACAAGCTCGCGCAGGGCGCCTTCCTGGCCGGCGAGGATGCTGAGCAGGCGGTTGGTGTGTTCGACGAACGGTTCGAGCACCCCGAAGTCGGCGTTGATCTGTTCACCGCGGCCGTGGATGGCGACGGCCACCGATTGCTGCCAGACCTGGAAGTATTTTCGCGTCTGCGGATTCAGTGCCGCGAGGATGTCATCGAGCGTGACGGTGGGTTCGACGTTGGCGTCGGCGAGGTGTTCGTTGTCGTGCAGCCAGGGCCCCTTCTGCGCCTGCGGGTTGAGCTGCACGTAGGTCTCCCCCAGCAATGTCTTCACGCGCAGGATCGCGTGGGTGTCGGCGCGGATCGGCGCGTACTGGTGCGCTATTTCGATGGTGGCGTCGGTGGAGCCGTGCTTGTTGAGCTTCAGCGACACCACGTGGCCGACGTTGACCCCGCTGATGCGTACGTCGGACTGTTCTGAGAGCACGAGCGTGCGCGGGAACGAGACGGTGAAGCGATAGCCCTTCGTTTTCAGCGGCAGCGGCCCGCCGAAGGACTCCCACAGGAACAGCAGCAGCCCGAAGCAGCTGAGCGCGAACAGGATGATCACGAAGATGTTGCCGAGCGTGGGAGCGCGCTTCTGCATCGCTTAGCGCTTCCCTCCCCTGCCGCTGCCCGTCCTGCTCGCGTGGGCGCTCGTGCGCGAGTTGCTGGCGCCGGAGTGCGAGGCAGCGGGGCGAGCCGCGGTGCCGCCGGAGCGCCGGGCGGCCCGTGTGGTGACGCTCGAGCTGCCGGCCTTGACCGGCGTCAGCTGCGAGAAGCTCGTGTTGTGCGTCGGGAAGGCGAACACACCAGATCCGGCGGCGGCGGTGCCGGCGGCGGCGTGCCTGTAGGCGGCGCTGGCGCTCGCGGCGCTGGCTTTGGTGGAGCCCGTGCCGAGCAGGCCCTCCGCCTGGCATTCGGGCTTGGTCGGCGGGCGCAGCAGTCCGACGAGCACTTTCACCGTCGGGTTGACTTCGGCCACGCCTTTGAGGATCGGGAGCACTTCGCAGTTGAAGTACACGAGGCTGCGCCCGAGCGGCCCGTTCGCGTCGGAGCTGCTGACGACGCTGTTGAGGTCGTGGTTGCCCCAGTCGAGGAAGAACAGGAAGCCGGCCTTCTTCGGGCCCGGGTTGTAGGCGAGCTCGTTGAAGAATTCGTTCAGCACCCCGAAGGTGACGGTGAACTTCGGGAAGGATTTGGCGAGGTCTTCGACCGAGGGCTCGAGTTCGTTGACGACCGGGAGGATTTCCCGCGCGAACGGGCGGATCTCGTTCTTGATGATCGGCGTGGTGGCGAGCGAGAGCTTTTTGGTGGCGGTCTGCGCCGGCGCCAGCGCCTTGGCGAACGGCTCCAGCTTCGTCAGCGTCGACCCGAGCGCGTTGGAGGCGGTCTTGACCTTGGCCAGTTCGTTGCCCGTCTTTTCAAGCGCCCCCGGCAGCAGATGCAGCGTCTTGCGGAAGTCGGCGTCCTCTTTGGAGAAGGTGGCAAACACCGCGTTGGAGGCGCTCACCAGCTCGGCGAGCTGTTCGTCCTTGCCGCCGACGGCTTCCACCAGCAGCCTGAAGTTGTGGATCGACTGGGCGATGTTCTTGTGGCGGCGCTGCAGTTCATGGGTGATTTCGGTGCCCAGACGGGTGGTCGGAAGGAAGCGCTTGAGCGTCGCCGACAGCGCCCTGCCGTTGTGGTTGAGGCCTTCCCCGGCCCCCGCCAGCAGCGCCTGCAGGTAGAAGCGCGTTTCCGTGTCCAGGCCGGCCAGGAATTCGTCGAAGTTGATGTTCGGGGCGGTCTGGGACATGGGCAGCGTTTCGCCGCTGTGCAGCTTGCCGGCGCCCGGCGTCCCGGGGCTGATCTCGATCGTCATGTCCTGCAGCGCCGTCTTCGGGCGCATCAGCATGGTCGCGTCCTTGTAGAAGCGGGCGTACTTGGGCGTGACCCTCATCGTCACCGTCGCCACGCCGCTCTGAACTTCCACGCTCGCGACTTCACCAACCTTGGCGCCGGCGATCGTGACGGCCTGGCCCTGGCCGGGCGTGACCGCCTGGGCCGTCTGGAAGCGGGCCTTCAGGGTGTAGGTGTTTTTGCCCAGCACGGGCACCCACCCGGGGATTTGAACGTTCTGGTGGGCGAGGATGTAGCCACCGACGACGGCCGCGAGCAGGATCATCGTCACGACCGCGATGAAGGCCGAGCGGTAGCGCTCGACCTGGTCGCGGACACCGCGGCCGCCCTCGTGCGAGTGTGGCGTCGGTTCGGGCGCCATCAGCCGGTCCCGTCCGCGGGTCCGCTCGCCAGCGGGCCGTTGAATTCCGGCAGCTTCTGCGTCGAGCAGGGCACTTTCGGCTCATACGGGGGCTCTTCGGTGGGGAACGCCGGTCGCGTTCCCAGCGGCGTCAGCGGCGAGCGTGTCAGCAGGCGGTTGCCCTTCGCCGTGCTGCCGAGGATCGAGGTCGGCTGCGAGCGGAGCGTCTGGCCGCTGTTGCCGACGAGGAACTTGGTGCGTGTGCCGTTGCCGTCGAAGCTCTGCCCGATCCCGTTCAGGCCCACCAGGCTGTACCAGAATTCTTTGTAGGCTTCGACGCCCGAGGACGCGTTGCCGTCCTGCAGCTTGGTGTTGCCGGCCGGGATGAGCACGTTCGTGAGGCATTTGTTGAACTGGTCGGTCTGCTTGTAGAAGGGCACCTGTTCGGACTCGAGCTGCGCCAGCGTCGGCACTGCCTTCACCAGCCCGGCCGCCACGCCACCGAGTTCGTTCGGCCCCAGCGAGGCCTTCACCTGTTCGATCCACGGCAGCGTCGCAGCGACGGTCGCGTTGGTCAGCTTGACGCCCGGGATGATGTCGTGGGCGAAGGTCTGGGTCGGCCCGAAAGAGCCCTGCAGCGCTACGAAGGCTTCGGTGATGTGGTGCAGGTTGCGGGGCAGTTCGGAGACCAGCTTGGTGAGGCCTTTCGATTCGGCCGCAAAGGCGGCGAAGAAGGTGTTGAAGTTGCCGATCAGTTCGCCGAGCGCCTGTTCGTGGACGTTCAGCGCGGCGGTGACTTTCCCGATCGAGGCGACGAGCTTCGAGAGGTCGTTGGGGGTGACTCCGGCGAAGGCCTGCTGCACGACGGCCGTGCCCTGCAGCGAGGGGGGTGCGATGCGGTAGGTCTTGTTGAGCGCCTGGGCGGCGTTCAGGCCGCGCGCGTCGGGTTCCTGTTCGGCGTTTTCCTTGGGGCCCGGCAGGGCGGTGAGACCTTGTCCGTAGTAGATCAGGAAGTGCTGAAGGTTTTCGCGCGTGTCGGTGTTGAGCGCGTCGAGCAGCTGGTCGATCTGCACCGGATCGGCGGTCTGCGTCATCGGGATCGTGGCACCGGAGTGGAGTTCGGGCGCAGACGGGCTGCCCGGCTGCAGATCCACGAACCAGTTGCCTTCGAGGAAGATCCGGGGGCGCAGCTTCATGGTCGCGTCGGTGTGGATCGGCAGCCCCTTGGATTCGATTTCCATCGTCACCAGGCCGGTGTTGCCCTCGCGCTTGATCGAGGTGACCTTGCCCACGTTCACGCCCGCGACCCGCACCGGGGATTTCGCGTGGATGTCCAGCGCGGAGGCGAACTCGGCGTGGATCATGTAGCCGTGTTTGAACGGGATCTTCTTGGTGAAGCCGAAGTACACGACGACCGCGATCGCGACCAGCATGATCACCCCGGCGCGCATCGGGTTGACCCGGCTCAGGTCGGCGGCCGGGATTTCGTCGTGGCGGCGCCAGAAGCGAAGTTTCACTTGCCCGACCCCTTCGACTTCGACTTCGAGGACGACTTCGGCTTCGCGAGCCCCAGCGCCTTGAGCGTCGCTTCGGGGTACTTTTCGCCGTAGACGTTCTGTTCGCGGCTGGTGAATTCGCGGTTCTTGGTGACGTCGGCCGCGGGCAGGTTGCCGATCGTGGTCTGGCCTGGGATGTAGTTCTCGTTGCCCGCTTCACAGACCTGCGGCTGGCCGGGTCCGGCGGTGTTCGGATACATGTTCGCGTGCAGGTGGTTGTTGTGCTTGTCGACGACCTTCTTGGTGAAGGCTTCGATTTCTTCGGAGGCCCCGTTGGCCGGTGCCGACGCCGGATAGCCCTCGTTGTTCGGCCCCGACGGCGCGAGGATGAAGCCGGCCCGCGCCAGCGTGCCGATCCCGATGTTCTCCGTCTCGAGACTCGCGAGGTTGCGGAAGGCGAGCGTCCAGTAGTTGCAGAAGGCCTGGCTCGGGGCGATCCCGGCCAGCAGCGGGTTGGCGATTTCCAGCGTGTTGGTGAATTCTTCGAGCCCCACCGTGGCGATCGGGTTGGCCCCGAATTCAGCCAGCGCCTGGGAGGATTCGAGCAGCGCTTTGTTGAGCTGGACGGCGGCGGTGAGGTTGGTCGTCCCGACCTTGAAGGCGTGGCCGAGTTCGGGCGCCACTTTCACCAGCGATTTCGCGCTGGGGTGGAGCAGGGTCATGAACTGGGTCGCGTTTTCGTAGAACTTGGCCTCGTGGGGCAGCGAGTAGATCGCCTGTTCCAGCGAGGCCGGGCCGCCGGTGTTGGCTTCTTCGATCGAGCGCGCGACGCTCGCCCAGGCGGTGAAGAATATGTCGGTGTAGGTCCAGGAGTTCGCGTTCTCCTGGGCCACGGGAGCGGTCTCCGCGGAGGACCGGTTGAGGGCCACGAAGAACTCGTGCAGCCCGGTCTGGGGAGAGGCGAGGTTGTGCAGCACCGGTACGGCGTTGGTGACCAGCGGCTTCAGTTCGTGGATCACCTGGTTGAGTCCCACGCCGCGGCTGGCGAGACCGTCGCCGAAGTTGTTGGAGTTGATCTTGATCGCCGTCCGTGTGGGCTTGTCGAACATGTTGAAGAGTTCTTCGATGTTCACCGGTTCACGCGTCTGGCTGACCGGGATCGTCTGCCCGCCCTTGATCGTCGCGGAGGAGTTGCCCGCCTTCAGTTCCAGGTACTTCAGGCCGATCGTCGAGACCGACTGCACCGCCGCGGTCGTGTTCGCGGGCAGCGGTTCGACTTTTTTTTCGAGCTTCAGCGTGGCGATCGCGGTGGTGTGGCCGGTCGTCGCGTTCAGGTGCGGCCTCAGGGCGCTGACGGTCCCGACGCGGGTCCCGCCCAGACGCACCTGGTTGCCGTCCTGCAGCCCCGAGGCCTGCGGCAGTTCGACCTTGATGTTGTAGGTGGGGACGAACGGGAGCCCGTTGTTGGCGTTGTAGGACAGGTACACGGCGACGACCACGATCAGCGTCGTGACGGCGCCGATCAGCAGCGGGCTGCCGGCGATCGAGCTGCTGCGGCGGCGGCCCATCAGGGAACCTCAGAGGGATCGCAGTTGAGCAGGTTCCCGTCCACGAACGGCGAGGATTTGTCGGCGGCCGGTTCGGTGGCGGCTCCCGGACAGCGGCGCAGCTGACCGCTCTTGAGGTTGCCCAACGCGCTCTGCGGGCTGCTCGGCGTGAGGTTGTTCTTTTCACCCAGGTCGAAGCTCGGGAACACCGGCGCGACGTGCGCGTAGTGCCCGTCGGCGTCATAGAAGGAGGCCGACTCCCCGAAGGAGCGCAGCGTCCCCGCCAAGTCGGGTGAGTAGGGGCCGAACGGGGCCGTGATCGGGATCGATTCCTTCAGCGACTGGACGGTCGCCGGCGAGGCCGTCTCCAGCGCCTTGGCCAGCCCCGGGATCGCCTCTGCCAGTTCCGTGAGGTCGTTGTTCTTGCCCGGGCGGCTGAAGCTGAGGGCGAAGTTTTTGACCACCGGAGTGGCCGTGATGACGAGCGGACGCAGGTGTTCCAGCAACAGCGTGAGCGACTTGGTCGTGGGCTTGGAGGTGTTCACGAGTTCTTCCAGGGCGGCCAGGGTGGGCGGTAGTTGGGTGAATGTCTTGTTGCCCTGGTGCAGCGTTTCAGGGAGCTCCTGCAGCCCTTCCTTGAGTTCCTTCTGCTGGTCGCCGACGGCTTTGAAGGTGGTGTTGGCGTTTTCGATCAGATCCGAGAGCTGTTCGTGGCGGGCGCCGATGATCGTCAGCGCCTTGGCGGTTTCGAGCAGGAACTTGGTGAACACCGGCTGGTCGAGGGTCAGCTGTTCGAAGACGTGGTTCGTGGCCAGAAAAGCCGGTGAGAAGAGTTCCGTGTCCCTGCCGAGCTCCTGTCCGGCGCCGGCGTACTGTTCGGCGCTGCCCTGCAGGAAGCCCTGCAGGCCCTTCAGGGTCTTGGGGTTGAAGGTGTTGAAGACTTCGTCGAGGTCGGTCACCGTCTTCGACACGGTCACCGGCAGCGGCGCGTTGGTCGGGTAGGCGGGACTGCTCTGCGGCCCCGGGGTCAGCTCCACGTAGCGGTTGGCGACGCTCGACAGCGAGGGCGTGCGTACTTCGGCGATCGTGCCGTGGTGCAGCGGCGCCAGCGAGGACTTGACCTGGATCGTGATCCTGGCCTGGAAGTTCTTCGTCAGGACGATGTCCGTGACGCTGCCCACGGGCACGCCCCCGACCTGCACCGTGTTGCCCCGCACGAGCTGGTAGGCGTTGGGCAGGATCAGCTTGTAGGTGGTGGTGCCCGAGCCGCTGAAGATCAGGTAGGCGATGATCAGCACGACCACCGCCAGCGCCCCCACCGGCAGCGCCCGGCCCAGCGTCGTGGTCCTGCGTACACGCCGCGGCGGAGGCCCGGCAGGCGGAACCGCCGGCTGCTCGGGTGGCGGGGGAATGGAGGGCGGTGTGGGCGGCCGGGTGATGGCCATCATTCACCGCCGAGCAGGTAGTTGAGCAGCAGCCGTCCCGCCGAGGCTTCCTTCTCGGAGGCTCCGACGGCGCCCTTCAGCGTGGCCCAGCCCGCCTGCGCCCCGTGCGCGGCGGCGTTGGATGCCGAGGACCCGCCGGCCTGGGCCGAGGCCTTGGTCGCCGCCTTGGACCCTTCTTCTTCGCCCGGGTATTCGGCGATCGCTTGTTCGGGCGTGTCGCCTTTGATGACCGCCAGCGTGCGCGCCATCACTACCCCCTGGGTGGACGGGTCGATGCCGGCCGAGACGCTCGACGCCGAGGCCGCCGCCGACGCGGACGCGGACGCGGAGGCCGATGCGGCCGTCCCGGATGAGGACCCGGTCGAGAACAGCTTGCGCGCGCAGGAGCTGGTGGACGCGGTCTTGTATTCGGTGCAGATCGTGCCGAGGCCCTCCGTGCGCAGGAAGTGCCCGAGCGAGTCGTAGCCGTTGGCCGCGCCCGTGCCCAGGAAGATGAAGTCGAGCAGGCGCTCGAGGCCGCCGGTGTTGCGGAAGCCGCCGAACAGGCCTTCGAGGTTCGTCGAGGCCGGCAGGGCCGCGCCGCCGAGCTTCTTCAGCCGCGCCAGCAGCGGCTTGGTGGCCACCAGCGCCGGGCCGGACAGCTTCGCGGTCGCGCCGGTGCTTTTGAAGAACTTTTCCGAGCTCGCCGAGAAGCCGGGGATGCTCGTGAAGGCCTCGTTCAGGCCGGGCGCAGCCTGGCCGAGGTCCTGCATCGTCGGCGTGGTCGCTTCGGCGAACTTCCCGAGCCGTTCGACAGCCGGCACGAGCTCTTCCAGGAACTTCGGGAACAGTTCCAGGTTGCGGGCCAGGGCCGCCCGCGTGTTGGCGCCTGCCACGGCCGTCTTTTCGCTTTCGGCGATGAATTTGGCGACGTGCCCGCGGACCGCGGCGAACGGTTTCAGCGCCTTGTCGGAGTTGACCGCCAGTTCTTCGAGCACCTTGTTCTCGCCGGCCAGGATCTTGAGCACATTGTCGAGTTCCTGAAGGGCCGGGTTGGCGCGCCGGATGACGGCGCTGAGGTCGCTGCCGCGGCCCAGCAGGCCGGCGCCGAGTTCGTTGATGATGATCGTGAAGCGCTGGCGTTCGGGCAGCCGGTTGATGTCGTTGAGCAGGTCGGGGTCGACCGGGCTGTGGGTGTTGGTGACCGGCAGGTAGTACTGGCCCGCGCCTTCGTGGCCGGAGGGGATCTTCTTCAGCGGGGGCGGCAGCGGCGCCCCTTCGACCCGCGGCTGGGTGGGGATGCAGTCGACGTACTTCTCGCCGATCAGGCCCTGCGGGCGGATCGTGCAGGTGGCGTCGTTGCGGAAGTTCTGGAAGCCGGGGTTGCCGATGCTGAGCACGACGGCCGCCTTGGCCGTCGGCGTGGGTTCGACCGCTTTGACGGTGCCGACTTTGACGGCGGCGATGTCGACGTTCTCCCCCGGGATGATGTTGCCCGCGTCGTCGAAGATCGCGCGCACGGTGTAGGAGTTGTTGGAGCCTCCGGCGGAGGTCGCGAGCAGCACGACAGCGACCAGCGCGGCGAGGCCCATGGCTCCCGCCACCCCGACTATCGCTCTCCTCCCCCCCGGCCTCTCCTTCCTCACCCTCATCCTTCCTTGCGGTCTAGACGCGAGCGGCCCCACCGTGTGGTGGGGCCGCCCGTCTCGTTCTGCACTACTCGAGCTTACGCCCTCGCGCGCTGAAAAGGCGCGCTAATCGCCTACTTCTTGGGGCACGGCGCCTTGTAGGTCGCCGTCACGGGCTCGGGCACCGGCGGGTTGGCCCCGCCTTCGTCGAAGATCACTTCGGTCTTGATCGGGAACCCGCCCTTCGGGCACTTCTTGGGAACGCGGCCGTAGTAGACCGTTTCCTTGCCCTTCTTGTACGCGGAGCCCGCCTTCACGTTGATCGACTTGACCGACGCGTAGGGCGCGCCCGGCACCGTCGAGACGAGCGGGACCTGGGTGATGAGCTCGGGGCCGAAGCCACCGGCTCCGCCGAGGTTCACGTACTTCCCGGCCGACAGGATTTCCAGCGAGACCGGCGAGTGGCCGTTCGTGAAGAACTCGAAGCCGCCTTCGGGCGAGTAGAAGGACTGCAGCGTGGCGCTCTCTTCGACACGTTCGCTGCCGAACGACACGATCCCCAGCACGTTCCCGATCGGGCCCGCTTCAGAGGACTTCTTGCAGCCCGAGGGTCCGGTCTGTTCGAGGACGCTTTTGGCACACGTCGGGAAGCCGCTCGTGTGCAGCTTGGTGCCCGATGGCAGGTAGAAGTTGACGCCCACGATCGGGGGCGGGAACCCACCGTATTCGGTCCCTTCGATCTGGTATTCCGCGTGCACGGCAGCGCCGGCGCCGAGGATGTTCCCCGTGCCCTTGAAGCCCGGGATCGGCACGGCTTCCGCTTTGAACTTGACCGTCGGGGCCGCCCCGGCCACGGCCGGCAGTGCCAGCAGGCCGACTACGAGCACGGCGAGTACTGAGGATGCTCTGCGCATCTATGTCTCTCCTCTATTGATGAACAGGTCCGCCTCGATCCGGGTAGCTCCGGCACCTTGACGGTCCGGCGACATCGAGATCCCCACGACCGGGGAACGTGGCGAGTTATCGATGAACACTATTCGCCCTACCCAGCGCCTTCAAGTTTGAACCGCCATTTGCGGACGCTCAGCCACTGTTGACCGACAGCTCCAGGCGCGAGCTGTCGTAGCTGACGCCGAGCGACTCCAGCACCACCCGACGCGGACCGGCTTCGACGCGCCCACCGAGCATCGCCTCCAGGCCGAGGTCGCCGGCGGCGCCGAGCACCGCCTCGGCCTGCCCCGCCCGGCAGTAGACGGCGTAGCCGACCCCCATGTTGAAGGTCGAATAGGCCTCGGCCGCGTCCATGCCCGTCTCGGAGGCGAGGAAGGCGAGCACCGGCGGGACCTCGGGCAGGGCCGTGAGGCGGTATGTGAAGGAGGCGCTCGGGCGCATCAGCTTCAGCAGCCCGTGGCCGGTGACGTGACTCAGGTAGCTGACGGACACGCCGCGGCGCAAGAGCTCGGCCACGAGCCCCACGTACATCACGGTCGGGTCCAGCAGCGCCTCGCCGAAGGTCCGTCCCGAGGCGAGGGGCGTGGCGAAGCCCTGGGGCAGGCGCTCGGCCAGCAGGCGCGCCAGCGAGGCCCCGTTGGCGTGCAGGCCGCTCGATGCCACGAGCACGATCTCGTCGCCCTCGGCCAGTCCGGCGCCGAGGATCGGCGCGACCCCCTCGGGCAGGGCGCCGACGGCCGCCCCGGCGAGCTCGATCTCCTGGCCGGCGAGCATCCCAGGGAGCGTCGGGGACTCCCCTCCTCCCCACACGCAGCCGGCGTCCTCGCAGCCGCGCCGCCAGCCCTCCAGCAACGCCGTGGAACGCTCCCGCTGCTCGTACCAGGCCGAGTCGCCGGTGGCGAAGTAGGCGTTGACGACCAAGGGCAGGGCGCCCACGCAGACGAGGTCGTTGAGGATCGCGGCGACGGCGTCGTAGGCCACGTCGGCGAAGCGGTTGACGCCCTGCTGCTCGAGTACCGCCCGGGCGATCAGCGACTTCGTACCGAGCCCCTCGAGCACCAGCGCGAGCGTGCGCTCGCCGAGCTCGAACACGAATGCCGGCTCCCCGCGGGAGTCGTCGATGGCCCGGCCCCCGCGGGCGCCGAGCAGCGCGGAGGTCGAAAGGGCGCCCAGCATTGCCAGACGCTTGGCGGCGTCGAGCGCGTCGTAGTCGACGCCCGCGTCGCGATAGCTGGCGCCCTCTGCGCTCATCGGGGATGATCCTAAGCCCATTGCCCGAGAGAGGAGTAGAGGATGGACTTCGAGCCGAGTGAGCGCTGCCGCGAGTTCACCGAGCGTCTGCAGGCCTTCATGGAGGAGCACGTCTACCCGGCCGAGCCCGTGTACGAGCAGCAGCTGGCCGAGTCCGGCAACCCCCACCACCAGCCCGCCGTGATGGAGCAGCTGAAGGGCGCCGCCCGCGACGCGGGCCTGTGGAACATGTTCCTGCCCGACGCCGAGCACGGCGCGGGGCTGTCAAACAGCGACTACGCCCCGATGGCCGAGATCCTCGGCCGCTCCCGGATCGCCTCGGAGGCGTGCAACTGCTCGGCCCCCGACACCGGCAACATGGAGGTGCTGCACCAGTTCGGCGACGAGGCCCAGAAAGAAACCTGGCTGATGCCGCTGCTCGACGGCGAGATCCGCTCGGCCTTCGCGATGACCGAGCCGGCGGTGGCGAGCTCCGACGCGACCAACATCGCCCTGCGGATCGAGCGCGACGGGGACGAGTACGTGCTCAACGGGCGCAAGTGGTGGATCTCGGGCGCCTACCACCCCAACTGCCGGATCATGATCGTGATGGGCAAGACCAACCCGGAGGGTCCGCCCCACAAGCAGCAGAGCCAGATCCTCGTGCCGCTGGATACCCCCGGCGTCACGGTCATGCGGAACCTGTCCGTGTTCGGCTACGACGACCACGAGGGCCACGCCGAAATCGACTTCGCGGACGTGCGGGTGCCGGCCTCGAACCTGCTCTCCGGCGAGGGCGACGGCTTCATGATCGCCCAGGCCCGCCTCGGGCCCGGGCGCATCCACCACTGCATGCGCGCCATCGGAGCGGCCGAGCGGGCGCTCCAGTCGCTGTGCGAAAGAGCGGTCTCGCGGGTGACCTTCGGCCAGCCGCTGGCCGCGCGGGCCAACATCCAGGACTGGATCGCCGAGTCCCGCATCGAAATCGAGATGGCGAGGCTGCTGACGCTGAAGGCGGCCTGGCTGATGGACACGGTCGGCAACCGCCAGGCCCGCACCGAGATCGCGGCGATCAAGGTGGCGGCGCCGAACGTGGCGCTGAAGGTGCTCGACCGGGCGATCCAGGTGCACGGCGCCGGCGGCGTGTCCGGCGACTTCTCGCTGGCCAGCGCCTACGCCCACCTGCGCACGCTGCGCCTGGCTGACGGACCCGACGAGGTCCACAAGCTCTCGATCGCGCGGCGCGAGCTGGCCCCCTACGTGTCCCGGGAGGAGCCCGCCGCGGCGCCGGCCTGACGGTGAGCACGCTCCACTACCGCGAGCGCCCGTCCGTCGGTGAGCCCGAGGGCCTGCTCGTGCTCCACCACGGTCGCGGGTCCGACGAGCTCGACCTGCTGGGGCTGGCCGACGTGCTCGACCCCGGCCGCCGCCTGCACGTCGTCAGCCCGCGGGCCCCGCTGCAGCCGGAGGGATCCTCCGGCTACCACTGGTACCTGGTCCCGCGCGTGGGCTTCCCCGATCCCGCCACCTTCGCCGCCGCCTACGGCGCGCTGGCGGAGTTCCACGACGAGCTCTGGGAGCGGACCGGGATCGGGCCCGAGCGCACGGTCCTGGGGGGCTTCTCGATGGGAGCCGTGATGAGCTACGCGCTCGGTTTCGGCGGCGACCGGCCGGCCCCCGCCGGGGTGCTGGCGTTCTCGGGTTTCATGCCCACGATCGAGGGCTGGCAGCCGGCGCTGGAGCAGCGCCGGGGGCTGCCCGTGTTCATCTCCCACGGCACTCGCGACCCCGTGATCTCGGTGGAGTTCGCCCGCGAGGCCCGCCAACGGCTGCTCGACGCGGGCCTGTCGGTCTCCTACCACGAGTTCGAGAGCTCACACCACATCGACCCCCGCCACCTGCCGCTCGCGAGCCAGTGGCTGGCACAGGCCATCGCCGCCTCCGCCGCGCGCGAAAGCGCATAAGGTTCGGGGTGGAGAGAGCGCGGAGGAGGGAGCCAGCGGCCAGCATGTTGGAAGCGGTAAGCGGGAGGAACGGGCACCCGCCGGCGCGGGAGCTCGAGGTGATCGTCATCGGCGCCGGCTTCGGCGGGGTCGCGGCCGCGATCGAGCTGCGCCGCCACGGGATCCGCTCGGTCAGGCTGCTGGAGAAGGCGAGCGACCTCGGCGGCACCTGGTACTACAACAGCTACCCCGGCTGCGCCTGCGACGTGCCGAGCCACCTGTACTCGTTCTCCTACGCCCAGCGCAAGGACTGGTCACGGCTGTGCTCCCTGCAGGATGAGATCCACTCCTACCTGCACGACGTGGCCCGCGACCACGGCATCGAGCCGCTGATCAGGACCAACACCTCCGTCAGCAGCTGCTCGTGGGACGAGCAGCGCTGCCGCTGGACGGTCCTCGACAGCGAGGGCAACAGCTACGAGGCAGACGCGATCGTCCTCGCCACCGGCCAGCTCGACCAGCCCTCGGTCCCGGACCTGCCGGGCGCACAGGACTTCGCCGGCCACGTCTTCCACTCGGCCGAATGGGACCACGCCTACGACCTCGACGGCAAGCGCGTGGCGGTCGTGGGCAACGGCGCGAGCGCCGTCCAGTTCGTCCCCGAGATAGCCCCTCGGGTCGGCCGCCTGAGCGTCTTCCAGCGCACCGGCAACTGGTTCCTGCCGCGCAAGAACATGCTCTATCCGAGCTGGATGAAGGCCGCCTTCGAACGTGTCCCGGGCCTGCAGGCGTGGCGGCGGATCTTCCTCTTCTGGTACACCGAGTCGCTGACGCTGTGCATCCGCAACCCGCGCACGTGGGGACGCCTGATGGGACTGCGCTCGACGGCCTTCATGCGCTCGCAGCTCCCCGACGAAGAGGTCCGCCGCAAGGCCTGGCCGGGCTACACCTTCGGCTGCAAGCGGATCCTGTTCAGCTCCGACTACCTGCCCGCGCTGCAGCGCCCCAACGCCGAGCTCGTGACCGAGGCGATCGAGCGCGTGGAGCCGCAGGGCCTGCGGACCGCCGACGGCCGGCTGCACGAGGTCGACTGCCTGATCTGGGCCACCGGCTTCAAGACCAACGACTTCATGTTCCCGATGGAGATCACCGGCACCGGCGGTCGCAGCCTGCGCGACAGCTGGGCCGAGGGCCCCCACGCCCACCTCGGCATGACCGTTCCCGGCTTTCCCAGCATGTTCCTGATGTACGGGCCCAACACCAACACCTCGGGCGGGTCGATCATCGTCTACCTCGAGGCCCAGGCCCGCTACCTGCGCCAGGCGCTGCAGCGCGTGCGCGACCGTGGGGCCGGAGCCATCGAGGTGCGCCGCGAGGTCGAGGCCGCCAGCGACCGCTCCGTGCAGGAGCGCTTCGCCGGCACGGCGTGGCTCGACTGCCAGTCCTGGTACCGCGACGAGGGGGGCCGGATCGTCGCCAACTGGCCCGGCTACATGCGCGACTACCTGCAGATGACCGAGTCGCTCGACGAGGCGCAGTTCACCTTCGCCCCGCTGCCCGAACGCGTGGCGGCCTGAAGCGGGAAGCGGCGGGCGCGTGTACGACTACGTGATCGTGGGAGCCGGCTCGGCCGGCTGCGTACTCGCCAACCGGCTCTCGGAGGATCCCTCGGTGCGCGTGCTGCTGCTCGAGGCCGGTGGCCGCGACCGGTCGCTGAAAATCAAGATCCCGGCGGCCTTCCCGGAACAGTTCCACACCAAGCTCGACTGGGACTTCGCCACCGATCCCGAGCCCCACGTGGACGGGCGCGAGCTGTACATCCCCCGCGGCAAGGCCCTCGGTGGCTCGAGCTCGATGAACGCGATGCTCTACGTGCGCGGGCGGCCGTTCGACTACGACGGCTGGGAGGCCCAGGGGGCCCCCGGCTGGGGATACCAGGACGTGCTCCCGTACTTCATCAAGGCCGAGGACAACGTCCGCGGCGCATCCGAGTACCACGGCGCGGGCGGCCCGCTGCGGGTCAGCGAGCAGCGCTCGCCGCGGCCGCTGGGCCGGCGCCTGATCGCCGCCACCGAGGCGACCGGGATCCGCCGGATCCCCGACTACAACGGCCCCGAGCAGGACGGGGTCTCGATGTTCCAGGTGACCCAGAAGAACGGCCAGCGCTTCAGCGCGGCCGACGCCTACCTGCGCCCGGTACGGTCGCGCCCGAACCTGGAGGTGCGCACGGGCGCGACGGTGCTGGGGGTGGCGTTCGAGAACGGTCGCGCGACCGGGGTGCGCCTGGCCCGCCGCCGCGGGGGCGGCGAGGAGCTCCTACAGGCCGAGCGGGAGGTGCTGCTCAGCGCCGGCGCGATCGGCTCGCCCCAGCTGCTGCTGCTGTCGGGCGTCGGCGCACCCGAGGAGCTGCGGGCCGCGGGGGTGCAGGTGCGCCACGAGCTGCCCGGCGTCGGACGCAACCTCCAGGACCACCCGTTCGTGACGATGATGTGGGAGGTCTCCGACCAGAACACGCTGTATGGGGCCGACAAGCCCCGCCCGCTGGCCGAGTGGCTGCTGCGCCGGAGCGGCAAGCTCAGCTCCACGGTGGCGGAGGTGGTGGCCTTTACGCGCACGCGCGGCGGCCTGCCGGCGGCCGACATCCAGTTCCACATGGGCGCCGCCTACTTCGAAGACCACGGCGCAGAGACCTACGACGGACACTGTGCCGTGATCGCACCGGTGCTGGTGTCGCCGAAGGCCCGCGGGCAGGTGTGGCTGCGCTCCTCGGACCCGCTGGCGAAGCCGCACATCATCACCAACACGCTGTCCGAGCCGGAGGACCTCGAATCGATGGTCGCCGGCATGATGCTGGCGCGCGAGATCGCAGCCCAGGGGCCTCTGCGCGAGGTGGTCCTCAAGGAGCTGAAGCCCGGCCCCGAGGCCCAGTCTCGCGAGCAGCTGGAAGCCGATCTGCGCCGGCGCCTGATGCTGATCTACCACCCCGTCGGCACCGCCCGCATGAGCGACACGCACGAGCACGCCGTGGTGGACTCGCAGCTGCGGGTGCACGGCCTCGAGGGGCTGCGGGTCGTGGACGCCTCGATCATGCCCACGATCGTGGGCGGGAACACGCACGCGCCCACGGTCATGATCGCCGAGCGCGCCGCCGACCTGATCCGCGGGCGCGCGTGAGCGTCGCGATCAACCACCACCGCACGGGCTCCGGCCCGCCGCTGGTGCTGCTCCACGGGGTCGGCCACCACTGGCAGGCCTGGGAGCCCGTGATCGAGCGCCTGGCCACAGAATTTGAGGTGATCGCCTGCGACACGCCCGGATTCGGGCGCTCGGCGCCCCTCCCGGGAGGGATAAAGCCGACGATCCCCGCCTACGTGGACGCCTTCGAGTGGTTCTTCGCCGAGCTGGGCCTCGAGCGCCCCCACGTGGCCGGCAGCTCGATGGGCGGCGGCCTGGCGCTGGAGCTGGCGCGCGGCCGGGCCGCGAGCTCCGCCACGGCGTTCTCCCCGATCGGCTTCTGGAGCGCCGGCGAGCTGCGCTACTGCCGCTACTCGCTGCTGCTCCTGGGCCTCACCCCATCGCCCCTGAAGGCGCCGGTGACGGCCCTCGCCCGGACCGAGCTGGGGCGGCGGCTGCTGTTCAGCCAGACGTTCGGGTACCCCGAGCGGCTCCCGGCCGAGGAGGCCGTCGCCACGCTGCGCGATGCCTGGGCGGCACCCGCCCTGCAGGGGACGCTGGCCGCCTTTTCGGACTACAGCTTCGACTCACCCCAGCAGCTGCGCAACACGCCGGTGACGATCGCCTGGGGCAATCGCGACTGGCTGCTGCCCTATCACCTGCAGGCCCCCCGAGCGCGGGCGATGCTGCCGTGGGCCGAGCACGTGACGCTCGGCGCCGGGCACATCCCCTTCTACGACGACCCCGCCGCCTGCGCCGAAGTGATCCGCCACTGCGCCGCCCGCGTTCCCGCCGCGGTGCCGGCGGCCTGACGCTCGATCCCGCTCACAGGCGCCGGGCGAGCAGCACCAGGTCGACCCAGCGGTCCCACTTCCTCGCGATCTCCGGCATCCGTGCAGCCTCGACGAAGCCGAGCTGCTCGTGCAGGGCGATCGAGGGCGCGTTGGCTGCGTCCACGCCGGCGACCATCACGTGGCAGCCGTCCTCGCGGGCGAGCTCGAGCAGGCGCACCACCAGCGCGCGGCCGATTCCCCGGCGCCGGGCGGCCGGGGCCACGTGGACGGTGTGCTCGACGGTCGTGCGATAGCCGGCGTGGGGCCGGAAATCCCCGTAGCTGGCGTACGCGAGCACGGCCTCCCGCTCGCGGACCACTAGCACGGGAAAGCCGCTCTCGCGGCGGCGGTGCAGCCACTCGCGCTGCTCCTCGAGTGTCACCGGCGTTTCGCTGAAGACCGCCGTGGAGGTCGCGATCACCTCGTTGAGGATCTCCAGGATGCCCGGGAGGTCATCCTCGTGGGCGTCCTCGATCAGCACCGCGGCATTATCTTCACCTGCATGTTCCGCATGCGTCCTGCGCTCGTGGCGATCCTTGGGGCGGCCGTGATTTCGGCGACCGCCGCCATCCCCGCGGCGGCCCGCAGGACGCCACCACCGCCACCGCCGCCGGTTCAGCTACCCGGGTCGCCCCTGTGGGGGATCACCGTCGACCACGTCTCCGGTCTCACGCCGATGCTCTCCACGCTCGCCACCCTGCCCGTGCCGCCGACCGTGCGGGTGTATTTCGACGTACACGAACCGGCCAGCTCCTACGCCACGCCCGTGGCCAGGATCGCGGGGGTCGGGCAGGTGATGGGCGAGCTGCTGGACTCCTCCGACGAGCAGGCGATCACGACCGCCGCGATGCGCCAACGGACCGAATCCTACGTGCAGGCGCTGGGCGGCGACGTGGCGATCTGGGAGGTCGGCAACGAGGTCAACGGCAACTGGACCGGGGACCCGGCCACGGTGGCCGAAAAGCTCGACGCCGCCTATGAAGTCGTGGTGGCCGCCGGGGGACGGACGGCGCTGACGCTGTACGAGAACGACTTCGGCCCCGAACACTGCGGCGATGGTGAATCCGAGCCGACGCCGCTGCAGTACGCCCGCCGCTACATCCCGGCGAGTGTGGCCGAAGGTCTCGACTACGTGCTGCTGTCCTACTACCCGACCCAGTGCGGAGGCGTCGAGCCGAGCGCCGCCACGCTGGCGACGGAACTGCAGGAACTACACGCGGTTTTCCCCAACGCGCTGCTCGGCTTCGGCGAGGTCGGCCTGCCGCGGCCGGCGAGCAGGCGCACGCTCTCGCAGGCGAGCCAGATCATGCACTGGGCCTACTCGCTGAACCCGCAGCTGCCCTACTACGCGGGCGGCTACTTCTGGTGGTACGGGGCCCAGGACGCGCTGCGCAAGCGGGCGCCGCTGCGCGAAGCCCTGTCGCTGGCCTTCGAAGAAGAGTCGGCGGCGCTGCTCTAGGCGCCGTCGTCGACCAGCACGCGGCCCACGCTGTCGGCCACGCAGGCGGGCTTCTCGCCGCCCTGCAGTTCGACCGTGAAGCGGGTGACCACCTGGTACCAGCCGCCGCCCACCTCGTCGACCTCCACGACCTGGGCGTAGCAGCGCAGGCTCGACCCGACCGGCACCGGTGCCGGGAAGCGGACCTTGTTCCAGCCGTAGTTGACCCCCAGCTTGAAGCCGCTGAAGGTCGTCAGGTCGCGGCGCAGGCCGTCGATCAGCGACAACGTCAGGTTGCCGTGGGCGACGGTGGTCCCGAACGGGCTTTCGCGCGCGGCCCGCTCCACGTCGACGTGGATCCACTGGTCGTCGCCGCTGAGCTCGGCGAACGTGTTGACCATCTCCTGGGTCACCTCGCGCCACTCGCTCGGGCCGACGATCTCGTCCTTGAGCGCCGTCAGGCCGTCGACGCCGTGAGCCTCGCCGTGGGGTTTGGTGGCAGTCAGCGCCATCGTTCGCTCCTTTCGCCGGGGAGTGGCATCTCGCCGCGGACACGCCGCCCGCGGACGGCCATGCTAGTCGCTGCGCTGCTCCCCGGAGCGGCCGCGTACGAGCACCACCAGCGCCGCGATCGCGAGCACCGTGGCGGCACGGGCCGGCCGGCCACCGAGGGCGGGGCGGCCGAAGACCACGTCCTCGGCTCCGGCCGAGAAGGCCGAGAACGCCGAGCCGGCCGAGAACAGCGAGCCGAGCGAACCGGCGGAGGCGACCGAGAAGGCCGAGCAGGCCGATCCGATCGAGCCGACCGAGAGCACCGAGCCGACCGAGCCGATCGACAGCAGCGAGCCGTCGCTTGCGATCGACAGGAACGAGTCGCGGGAGGAGAGCGAGATCGCCACGGGCCCGCGCGGAGGCTAGCCGAACGCGCCGGGTGAGCCGGGTGACCCGGACCACGGTGCAGGCGAGGGGTCCATCCGGGGAGCCGGCGGGGATACGCTTGATCCCCGGCGTCGCCGGTGTCAGATCGGGCGCAGGCTCCGTGTGACCCGCGACCGGGGGACGCGTGCGGTCGACAAGCGCAACCCAACTCGCCACGACGGTCGAGGTTTCGATCACGCTGCTGGGCGGCTTTGCCGCGGCGGCCGCCGGCGAGCCGCTCCCGGATGGAGCCTGGCGCCTGCGCAAGGGACGCGACCTGGTCAAGATGCTGGCCCTCGCGCCCGGACACCGCATGCACCGCGAGCAGCTGATGGAGGCCCTGTGGCCCGACCGGGATCCGGCCGCCGCGGCGAACAACCTCAATCAGGTCGTGCACGCCGCACGCCGGGTGCTCGGCCCGCAGGCGATCGAGCTGCGCGACGAACTGCTGACGTTGCACGCGACCGTCGACGTGGACGAGTTCGAGCGCGGCTCGGTCCAGGCCCGCGAGGTGGGCTCGGCGGGCGCCTACCGCGCGACGCTGGCCGTCTACGCCGGCGAGCTACTGCCGGAGAACCGCTATGAGGACTGGGTCAGCGGACGGCGTGAGGAGCTCGAGGCGCTGCGCCACGAGCTCCAGGAGGAGCTCGCGCGACTGGTCCCGGGGGAGCCCCGATCGGGACGCTCCCGGCCCACGCCAGCTCGTTCATCGGGCGCGAGCACGAGCTCGGCGAGCTGGCCGCGCTGCTGCGCGGGTGCCGCCTGCTGACGCTCGCCGGCCCCGGCGGCGCGGGCAAGACACGCTTGGCCCTCGAGCTCGCACGCCGGGGCGAGCCCGAGTATCCCGACGGAGCTGCGTTCGTGGAGCTCGCCGGGGTCCAGGAGGGGAGCCTGGTCGTGAACGCCGCCGCGGCCGTGTTCGAAGTCGCGACGCTCCCCGGACGCTCGCTGATGGAGGCGGTCGTCGAGTTCCTGGCTCCGCGACGCGCGCTGCTGGTACTCGACAACTGCGAGCACCTGCTCGCCGCCAGCGCGGCGTTCTGCGACGAGCTGCTGCGAGCGGCGCCCGGGTTGACGATCCTCGCCACCACGCGCGAGCCGCTCCGTGTCGACGGGGAGGTCGTGTTCCGGGTGCCGTCGCTGGCGATCCCGGACCCCGAGCGCGACCACGACGCCGAGGAGCTGGTGCGCTACGAGGCCGTGCGGCTGCTGGCGGACCGCGCCGCTGCGGCCGTCCCGGGATTCGCGGTCGAGGACGACAACGCCAGGGATGTGGCGCGCATCTGCTTCCGGCTCGACGGTCTGCCGCTGGCGCTCGAGCTGGCGGCCGGGCGGCTCGGCGGGCTGGGCACGAGCGCGCTGGCGGAGCGCCTGGACGACCGTTTCAGGCTGTTGCGCACCGACTCGCGTCCGGCGCCCACGCGCCAGCAGACACTGCTCGCGACGCTGCAGTGGAGCCACGACCTGCTGACCGTGCCCGAGCAGGTACTGCTGCGGCGCCTGTCCGTGTTCGCGGGCGGCGTCGTGCTGGCCGCGGCCGAGGAAGTATGCGCCGACGGGCAGCTCCCGACCGAGGCGATCGCCGACGTACTGGCGCGGCTGGTCGAGAAGTCGCTCGTGAGCACCGACGGGTCCGCTCGCATCCCCCGCTATCAGCTGCTGGAGAGCGTGCGCCTGTTCGCCGGCGAGCGCCTGCTCGACGCCGGCGAGCAGCACCGCTTCGTACGGCGGCACGCGCTCTGGGCGCTGGCGCTGGCCGAGCGCGAGGGCGAGCGCGGAGGACTCGACCGCGAGGTGGCGAACCTGCGTGCGGCCCACGGCCCGCTGTCAGCGGAGCAGAGGCTCGGTTTCTGCGTGGCCCTGCTGCCGCTATGGCTTCGGCGCATCGATCTCGAGGAGGCGCACCGGCGCTTTCTGGAGGCGCTCGCGGGCGCTCCCGAGCCCACCAGCGAGCGCGCCGAGGCCCTGCTGGCGGTATCCGCGATCGACTACCGCGCCGGCTCGCTCACGTGCGGCGAGGAGCACCTGCGGGAGGCCCACGCGATCGCCGAGCAGCCAGGGATGGAGAGCCTGCGGTGGCGCACGCTGCAGCGCTTCGGCGAATTCGCGATCGGCCGCGACCAGGCGGCCCCCGCCTCCAAGCACTTCGAGCAGGCCCGCCGGCTCGCCCGCCGCGAGGGCCGCGCCGTGGAGGAGGCGCTGTCGGTCTACTCGCTCGGCGTGGCGCGCCGCAGCGCGGGAGACCTCGACGGAGCCGAACAACTGATCGCCGCCGCCGCGCAGTCGCTGCGCTCGCTCGCGGGCGAGGCGGGGCCGGTGCCCTCGCCGCTGAACATCTCCGACACGCGTCCCGGCGACGCCTCGACGTCGCCGGCGCTGCGGGTCGTGTTCGAGGAGACGCTGCAACCGTTCTTCGAGCTCTCGCTCGGGGGGGCGATCCCGTACGTCCTCACCAGCCAGGCCACGATCGCCCGCCTGCGCGGGGATCAAGCGGCGGCGCACCGGCTGCTCGACGAAGCCCGCGGCCTGTTCGAGGCCGGCGGCGACGAGCGGGGCATGGCCGCGGCGCTGGTGGCCCGCGCCTATCTCGAGCTCGCGACCGGATCGGCCTCGCGCGCACACGAGTGCCTCGAGCGGGCCCTGGAGATGCGAAGGCGGCTGAACGACCGCCGCGGAGCCGGAATGGCGATGGTCGGCCTCGGTCTGGTAGGGATCCACAGCGGCGAGCTCGAGCTGGCGGAGCGGCAGCTCGGAGCGGCCCGTGAGCTGTTCCGGCGCGCCGGGGATCGGTGGGGACTGGTCAGCTCGCTGTGGCGCACCGCCGAGCTGGCGCTGGCACGTGAGCAGCTCCAGGACGCAGACGAGGCGCTGCAGGCGGCTCGCGTCGTGGTGGACACGACCGAACGCCGGGGATGGATCGACGTGACGATCGCGATGCAGGCCGAGGTGGCCGCGCTGCGCGGCGAACACGCGCGCTCGGAGGCCCTGTTCGAGCAGGCCCGCGACGGCTATCTCGCTGCCGGCGACGCGGCCGGCGCGACGGCCGTGGAGCGCCACGCGCAAATGCACGGAGACGCGGCGCAAAGCCGTCGCAAAGCAACGCCTCGTAGGACTGCACCTGCCACGACCACCAACCGACGGAGGCACTGATGAGCGCGACCATGACGACCACACTCGGAGAGGCGACGGTGCAGGAGCTGCGGGAGACGATCCGCGGTGAGGTGCTGCGCCCTGGCGACGAGGGCTATCCCGAGGCGTCGCGGGTCTGGAACGGCGTCTACGACGAACGGCGCCCGGCCGTGGTCGTGCGCTGCAGCGGGACCGCCGACGTGATCGCCGCGCTGGGCTTCGCCCGCAGCAACGACCTGACCGTCGCGGTCCGCGGCGGCGGCCACAGCATTGCGGGCTTCTCGACCTGCGACGACGGCCTCGTGATCGACCTCTCGGCGATGCGCGACGTGCGGGTGGACCCGCGCAACAGGCGCGCGCAGATCGGAGGCGGAGCCACCTGGGGTGACGTCGACCACGAGACCCAGGCCCACGGCCTGGCGACCACCGGAGGGCTCGTGTCGAGCACCGGCGTGGCCGGCTTCACGCTCGGTGGAGGCATCGGCTGGCTGATGCGCAAGCAGGGCCTGGCCTGCGACAACCTCCGCGCAGCCGACCTGGTCACGGCCGACGGGCGCCTGCTGCACGTCAGCGAGGAGGAGAACAGCGACCTGCTGTGGGGCCTGCGGGGCGGCGGCGGCAACTTCGGCATCGTCACCCGCTTCGAGCTCGACCTGCAGCCGGTCGGACCGCTCGTCTACGCGGGGCCGGTGTTCTTCTCCGCCGAGCACGACGTGGAGCTGATGCGGCTGTTCCGCGACTGGGCTCCGGGCGTCCCGGATGACATCACCGCGGCGCTGAACCTGACGACGGCACCTCCGTTGCCGGTGATCCCGGAGAGCTGGCACGGGCAGAAGGTGATCGCCCTGATAGCGGTGTCGGCCGGGGACCCCGACGAGGCGGCCGAGCAGGTGCGCGGGTTCCGCGAGGCGGCCGAGCCGGTGGCCGACCTGCTCGGGCCGATGCCCTACAGGGCCATACAGACGCTGCTCGACCCGCTGTGGCCGAAGGGCATCAGCGCCTACTTCAAGGCGACCAACCTCGCCCGCCTCGACGACGAGCTGATCGCGCGGCTGCACGAGCTGCACCTGGCGGCGCCGGGACCGCAGTGCGAGATGCACGTCCACCAGATGGGCGGCACCGTGGCCCGCGTCGGCGAAGGCGAGACGGCCTTCTCCGAGCGCGGGATGGAGTTCGTCCTGAACGCCGTCACCGGCTGGCAGGACCCACAGGCGGGTGCAGCCCACACGGAGTGGGCCAGGGCGGTGATCGAGGCCGCCGAGGACGCCTCCACGGGCCGCGCGTACGTCAACTTCCTCGGCGACACCGGCACGGCCCGGACGTCCTACGGGCAGGAGACCTATGAGCGGCTGGCGGCGTTGAAGCGCAAGTACGACCCCACGAACGTCCTGCGCCTG
Source organism: uncultured Solirubrobacteraceae bacterium (assembly GCA_963846255.1). Classification (GTDB taxonomy): domain Bacteria; phylum Actinomycetota; class Thermoleophilia; order Solirubrobacterales; family Solirubrobacteraceae; genus Palsa-744. Next base: position 90,689 of record CAWJVE010000002.1, on the reverse strand, counting down.
AACCAGAACATCGACCCGAACGGGCCGGGTGCCTAAGATCGAGCCGTCCGAGCGCCTCGCCCACAAGGAGAGCCGAATGACCAGCACCAAGACCCGCATCAACAAGATCAACACGATCGTGATCCCGGTCTCCGACCAGGACGCGATGATCGCCTTCTACGTCGAGAAGCTCGGCTTCCAGAAGCGCACCGACATCCCCTTCGGCAACGGCTACCGCTGGGCGGAAGTGGCCCTCGAGGACGCCGAAACCACGATCGCCCTGGCGCCGCCCCCCGAGGGCAAGCCGAGCGGGAACCGCGAGACCGGAATCGGGCTGCAGACCGACCAGATCGACGACTTCCACGCCGAGCTGAAAGCTGCCGGCGTGGACGTCGACGCCGAGGTCAGCCGCATGGGTGGCCCCGTGCCGCCGCTGTTCTGGCTGCGCGACCCCGAGGGCAACAGCCTGATGGTCGTCGGCTGAGACGCCGCGGGAGCCGCCGGCTGACCGTGCTGCCGGAGCCACACGCTCCCGCTGGTGGGCATCGTGGCTCGGACGGGGCTGCAGGCCGGGATCCGGGCCTCGGGGCTCGAGCCTGGAAGGATGAACTTCGATGAGCGACCCGATCCAGCCACGGCGCCCGACCCCTCCCCCTCCCGCGGCACCGCCCACCGAAGTGCTCGGCTCCGAAGAGCCTCCGGGGGGGCCCTGGTGGCAGCAGGGTTGGGGCCTGGCCCTGATCGCGGCGGTCGCCCTGGTCGTCGGGCTCGGGGGAGGGCTGGCGATCGGCAAAAGCTCCAACAGCACCACGACGACGAGCGCCCCCAATCCGCCCGTGACCCACACGACCACCGACACCGTCCAGCACACCCAGACCGTCACGTCCACCCACACGGTCACGGTCAAGCAGGAACGGGCGAAAGAAGGCGAAGGCGAAGGCGGCGGTGAAGCCCAGAGCTTCAGCGGCAGCGGCAGCAAGAACCTCGGCACGGTCAAGGTCACCGGTCCGTCCACGCTGCACTGGACCAGCGAAGGGGAAAGCTTCGCCATCACCAGCACCAACGGGGAACTGCTGAGCTCCGAAGGCCACAAGGGCACGGCCTCGCTGGCCACCGGCAGCTACGCGAACTTCGAAGTCCAGAGCGACAGCGGCTGGACGCTGAAGATCACCCCCGCCGGCTAGCAGCACCCGCCGCGGCCCAGGACGATTACGCGAAAGGCCGTTCGGCGAGGCCGAAGAACGGGAAACTCCTGGCAGACTGGCAATGATGCTCCCGCTCGCCACCGACTGGTCCACCGTCTCGGCGATGACCACCGGCGCCGGCACGCTCGTGCTGGCGATCGCCACCTTCGCGTCGGTGCGCTCCTCCAACCGCTCGGCCCGCATCGCCGAGGCCGCCCTGCAGGAGCAGCGCCGTCCGCTGTTGGTCCCCTCCCGTCTCGACGACCCGGCCCAGAAGATCATGTTCGTGGACCAGCACTGGGTCCGGGCGACGGGCGGGCACGGGGCCGCCGAGCACATCGACGGCAGTGTCTACCTGGCCGCGAGCCTGAGGAACGTGGGCAGCGGCATCGGGGTCTGCCTGGGCTGGACGATCCACTCCGGGCTGCTGTACTCGGGCACCTCGCCCACCCATGCTCCGGAGGAGGAGTTCCGCATGCAGACGCGGGATCTGTACGTTCCCTCCGGCGACGTCGGCATGTGGCAGGGAGCCCTTCGCAACCCCGACGACCCGGGCCGAGCAGCGGTCGCGGCTGCGATCGAGGCGCGCGAGCCGCTGACCCTCGAACTCCTCTACAGCGACCAGATCGGTCAGCAGCGGACCATCACCCGCTTCAGCGTGATGCCGACCGGCGAGACCTGGCTGCTGAGCGTGACCAGGCACTGGTACCTGGACTGGGACGGGCCCCGCCCCGAGCGGGACGTCGCGGCCGCCACGGAGGCCGTCCTGCGAGACCACGAGGCCCATCAGCGAGCCCGCTCCGAGGAGGCCTCGCCGTCACTGGGCAACGGCAGCTCGGCCGCCGGGGACGCGGCGGCCGACGGCAACGGCTCGGGGGACAGCGCCGCCACACGCCAATAGGCCGCGGCGGCGCCCTCAGCCGCGGGCGGGCGTCAGCCCTCGATCACGTTGTGGACGGTCGCAGCCATCGGCGGCGAGAGCTCGACGCCGAGCCCTTCGAGGATCGGAACGAGGGTCCCGCCGAAGGCGTCGAAGCTCTCCTGGGAGTCCCAGATGTCGAACACCTGTATTGCCCCGTCGCTTTCCAGCGCGACGTGGTATTTGCGCCCCGCGGGGGCGCCCGCGCCCGCGGCCTCCAGCTGGCTGAGAGCCTGTTTGTACTTCTCCGGCGTGAAGCCCTTGTGCACGAAGTAGAACCCGAGTGCCATCGGTACATCCCCCTTCTCGCGCCTGGGCGCGTTTGAGCCTGTCGGTTGGGCCGCACGCTACCCGACACTCCCTCGCCCCTCCCCGCACCCCCATCTGCTAGTCCAGCTGGGGGATGCACGCAATCGAGATCGCGATCGGGATCGGCTGGGTCGTCTTCTGGATCTACTGGCTCCTCGCGGCCACGGGCGCCAAGCAGAGCTCGGGGGGAAGCCGGCGGCGGCGACCGCCCGGGATCGGCATCGTCGTGGTCGTGTTCATCCTGGCGCGGGTTTTGCGGGGCAACACCTCCTACAGCACCAACCGCGAGCTCGTACTCGGCGTGATCGGAGCAATCGTGTTCGCGTCGGGTCTGCTCCTGGCGGTGTGGGCACGGATCCACCTGGGGCGCAACTGGGGCATGCCGATGACCCAGAAGCAGGAACCGGAGCTGGTGACCGACGGTCCCTACCGCTTCGTGCGCCACCCGATCTACAGCGGCATCCTGCTCGCGATGGTCGGTACCGGGTTGGCGATCAGCCTGTGGTGGTTGATCGTGTGCGTCCTGATCGGCGCCTACTTCATCTACAGCGCACGTGTCGAGGAAGGCAACCTGCTGCGCACCTTCCCGAGGCAGTACCCGAGCTACCGGGCCCGCACCAAGATGCTGATCCCGTTCGTGCTGTGAGGCACGCCGACGGCGCCCTCACCGCCCCGCGAGCCGTGCGCCCTCAGGGCTCCTGCGTCTCGCCCTGAGCGCGGATCGAGAGGCCGTTCCAGCGCTCCCAGTTCTCCAGGCGCCCCAGGTACTCGCGGCGGGCCATCTCGAGACCGCTGCTGCCGAAGAACACGCGCAGCGGCGGATCCTCGGAGTCGACGAGCTCGAGCACCGCCGCACCGGTGGCCTGCGGGTCGCCCGGCTGGGAACGGACGGGTCCCAGCCGCCGGAAGCGCCGCTCGCGGACGCCGTCGTAGATCGGCAGCTCCGCGCTGCGGCCCGCGGATGACCCCGCCCAGTCGGTGCGATAGCCGCCCGGCTCGATGATCGTGACCTTGACGCCGAACTCCTCCAGCTCTTCGGAGAGCGACTGGCTGAAGGCCTCCAGCGCCCACTTGGAGGCGTGGTAAAGGCCGAGGATCGGGAAGGCCAGCACGCCGCCGATCGAGGACACCTGCAGGATGTGCCCCGAGCGTTGCTCGCGGAGGATCGGGATCGCGGCTTTGGTCACCCACAGGGGCCCGAACAGGTTGGTCTCGATCTGCCGGCGCGCTTCCTCCTCGGTGACCTCCTCGATCGCCCCGAACTGGCCGTAGCCGGCGTTGTTCACGACCACGTCGAGGCGCCCGAAACGCTCGTGGGCGGCGGCGACCGAGCGATCGATAGCGGCCTTGTCGGTGACGTCGAGCTCGAGCCCGAGCAGGCGCTCCCCGTATCTGGCGGCGAGCTCCTCCAGCGTGCCGCGATCGCGCGCGGTGGCAGCGACGCTGTCGCCGCGCTCGAGCGCCGCCTCGGCCCACACCCGCCCGAAACCCCTCGAGGCCCCGGTGATCAACCAGACCTTGGCCATCTACAGCTGCAGCGACTTCAGCACGAGGAACTCCTCGATCCCGTACGGACCGAGCTCGCGGCCGTTGCCCGACTGCTTGTAGCCGCCGAACGGCGCCAGCGGGTTGAAGGCCGCTCCGTTGATCTCCACTTGACCGGTGCGCATCCGGCGGGCGAGCGCCTTGGCACGCTCCTCCGAGCCCGAGTACACGCCGCCGGCGAGCCCGTAGTCGCTGTCGTTCGCGATCCGCAGGGCGTCCTCCTCGTCCTCGTAGGGCATGATCGCCAGCACCGGCCCGAAGATCTCCTCGCGGGCGATGGTCATCTCGGGCGTGACGTCGCTGAACACGGTCGGCTGCACGAAGTACCCCTGGTCGAGGCCCTCGGGCGGCTCGGCCCCGCCGCAGACGAGCTTCGCGCCCTCCTCGACGCCGCGCCGGATGTAGCCGCGCACGCGCTCACGCTGGACCTCGGAGACGAGCGGACCGAGCTGCGTGGTCTCGTCGAAGGGCTCGCCGACGACGGTCTGCGAGGCCGCGGCCGCGGCGATCTGCTCGGCCGCCTCGAGCTGCTCGCGGGGGACGAGCATGCGCGTCAGCGCCGAGCAGGTCTGGCCGGAGTTCAGGTAGCACTTCTGGATGCCGTTGACGACCGCCTTCTCGAGGTCGGCGTCGTCGAGGATGATGTTCGGAGACTTGCCGCCGAGCTCGACGGCGACCTTCTTGACGGTGGCCGCGGCGAGCTCGCTGACGCGCCTGCCGGCGCGCGTGGACCCGGTGAAGGAGACCATGTCGATCCCAGGGTGGGCGGCGATCGCCTCGCCGACCACGGGCCCGTAGCCGGTGACGAGGTTCAACACGCCCGCCGGGACCCCCACCTCGTCGAAGATCTCCGCCAACAGGAAGGCGTTCAGCGGCGTGACCTCGCTCGGCTTGAGCACCACCGTGCAGCCGGCCACCATCGCCGGCGCGACCTTGGCGGCGATCTGGTGGAGGGGGTAGTTCCACGGCGTGATCGCACCCACCACCCCGACCGGCTCGCGCACGATCAGGGAGTTGCCGATCTGCTGCTCCCAGGGGATGTGCTCGGCGAGGTGCTGCATCGAGCCGAAGTCCATGATCGGCAGACCCGCCTGGACCATCATCGCGAGCGTGATCGGGGACCCGAGCTCCTGCGCGATCAGGCCCGCGATCTCCTCCTGGCGCTCCTGCAGCCTGGCCGAGATGGCGGCCGTCAGGGCAACCCGCCCCTCCAGAGGCGTGGCGCTCCAGTCCTCGAAGGCCGCTCGCGCGGCCGCCACGGCGGCGTCGACGTCCTCGGGAGTCCCCTCCGGAACCCGACCCATGACATCCTCGGTGGCCGCGTTGACGACCTCGATCGTGGCCTTCGACGCGGGCTTCACCCAGCCGCCGCCGATGTAGAGCTGCTCGCGCTCGATCAGCGTGGGAGTCGTGGTCATGCCGTCACCTCCTGTCGGCTCGAGGTCGCGACGGTATCCGCGGCCTCGATGATGTTCGCGGCGGTTCGCGAGGCGAGCGCCATGATCGTGATCATCGGGTTGGTGCCCGAGGGCGTCGGGAACGCCGAGGCGTCGCCGATCCATACGCCGGGCGTGTCGTGCAGCTCGCCGCTGGGCCTGGCGACGCTCGTCTGCGGGTCGCGCCCCATGCGGCACGTGCCCATCTGGTGGGCCGCGAACAGGCGCAGCCCACCCGCCCTCGCCGGAAGCCGCCGCGTGCGCGCGATGAAGGCATCGAGATCGTCGCCCACCCGCCACTCCGGGGCGCCCTCCGCCAGCACTCGCACGCGTCGCGCGCCGGCGGCGACGTGGGTGCGCACCTGGGCCTCGACCGCGTGCGCGGTGTTGCGCAGGTCGACGGGATCGGTCATCTCGTACCACGGCACCGCCATGCCGTGCTCGTCGATCGTGACGCGCCCGTGGCCGTGGTCGCGCACGAGGCCGACGAAGACGGCGCCGTCGCGGAAGTCCGCAAGCGCGGCCTTGTGCTGCGCTCCGCCGGTCCACGGCAAGGCGGAGGCACCGAGACCCGTCGTGTACTGCACTCCCTCGATCAGGAACCCGTAGCCGTCCCCGCTCTCGGCGAACTCGTTGATCAGGCCGCTCTGGGGCGCTCCCCACCAGGCCTGCATGTCCTCCCCATAGTCGCCGAGCGTGGCAGAGGAGGGATGCAGATACAGGTACTCGCCGGTCGCCGGGCCGCCGATCCCCGACCGCAGCAGCACCGCCGGCGACTCGAGCGCGCCCGCCGCCACCACGACGCGCGGGGCGCGCACGGTCACGCGCGCGCCCGCCCCGGCCGGGTCGCTCCACAGCGCCTCGACGCCGACCGCCCTGCCGTCCTCGACCAGCACCCGCTCCACGAACGCGCCGACCATGATCCGGGCCCCGTGCTCGACCGCGTCGAGCAGGTAGGTGCGGTCGGTCGACTGCTTGGCGCGCGAGACGTCGCCGAACCCCATGTAGCCGGCCATCGCCGCGTCGTGCCGCGTCGGGTCCCAGTTGCGGTTGATCCTCGCGAACGACCATCCGAGCTTCTCGGCCGCACGCTGCATCGCCTGGGTGGGGCGGTTGTACTCCGAGCACTCGTCGTTCACCTTGATCCGCTCCCAGACCTCGTCGAGGTGGCGGTCGAAGGCTTCGGTGGCGACGTCCTCGAGCCCGTAGTCCTCGGCCCACTGGCGCCGCACCCAGTCCTTCGTGCGCAGCGAGTTGGTCCAGTTGACGACGGTGCCCCCGCCCAGCCCCGAGCCGGCCTGCAGGGTGACGTTCATGTCGGCGGTCGGCGTCGGGCCGCCACGCCAGTAGAGGTTCTGCCACGCCCACAGCTCGAGCTGGTTGAAGTCGGCCTCGGTGTGGTAGCCACCCATCTCGAGCACCACCACGCTGAGGCCGGCAGCGGCCAGCTTGGCGGCTATCACCCCGCCGCCGGCGCCCGAGCCGACGATCACCGCGTCGGCCTCGATCACCATGTCGCCGTCCGGGACGATCGGCTCGATCGGCCTGGGAGCGCCCGCGTTCGGGGCCGCGATCGGGCCGGGGTAGCCGAACGTCGCCCAGGCCGGGTTCTTACCGGTCTTGGGATCCACGCTCCCGTAGGTGAACAGCAGCGTCAGACCGACGAGCGCGGCGATCCCGAAGGCAGCTTCGCTCGAGGCGAGTGAGACGTTGGTGAACAGCTGCTCGCGCGACAGCTGGCTGGCGTCGTTGAAGCCCTGGGCGGCGAGCGCGTCGAGCAACTGCAGCATTCCCGCGGCCTGTTCGGGAGGCAGCGCGTCGAGCGCCAGCAGCAGCGCCTCGTCGGCGCCGACGTCGGTTGCCCGCCGGGCGAAGAAGCCGTCCGGGTCATCCGCGCGCGGGATCGACGGGACGACCGTGTCGCAGACCGCTCGCAGCGTCCGCTGCTGCAGATCGGTGAGCTCGGGCATCTGGAACCTCCCTCTCGAACGACCGCCCCCGAGCGGTCCTGGTGCTTCGAGCATATCGTCAGCCCTGCCGCCTCAGCTCGCGGGTCCGACCAGCTCGGCGGCGATTCTCATGCCCGTTGCGTGGCTCGCCGGGTTCGCCTGCATGGCCGTCAGGAAGGGCTCGCGCCCGACGCTCAGGACGGTGGTCTCCTCGGTCGCGCGGACGGTGGCGGTGCGAGCCACCGCGTGCAGCAGTGCGATCTCGCCGAACCCTTCCCCCACCCCCATCTGCCTGATCTCGCGGCCGTCTTTGGTGACCTCCACCCCGCCCTGGGTGATCACGTGGTAGCTGTCGCCCTCCTCACCCTCGGTGATGATGGCCGTGCCGCCCGCGAAGGTCGCATATCCCGCCTCGCGGGCGAGCGTCTCCAGCGACGCGGCCGGCAGGGCGCTGAAGATGGGGAGCTTGCGCAGGACGCCGATCTCGACCACGGGGATCGTCGCCTCGGAGTCGATCCTGACGATCCGTTTGGCGGTCACGAGCACGACTGCCGGGACGAAGGCCGCGAGGCCGACGAAGGCCGCGTTGGCGCCGCCGATACCGATCAGCAGCGGTACGAGCAGCGCGCCGAGGGCGAGACCGGCGTCACGTAGTGACTCGACCAGCGAGAACGCGCACACGACCACCTCCAGGGGCGTGGAGCGCTGGAGCAACGTCTGCGCCGCGATCGCCTGAACCGTCCGTGCGCCGCCTACGAGAGCCAGCAGCACGACGGCGACGATCACGGTCGAGGAAAGCGCCAGCGCCGCGAGTGCGAGCGCCCCCACCAGCGCGGCCACCATCAGCGGCCTGGCCAAGCGGCGCCCCACGAGCGCGATCGCCGCCAGGCCACCGATGAGCCCGCCGGTGCCGAAGGCCGCGCTGAGGAAGCCGGCGGCACCCGACCCCAGCATCAGCACGCGGACCGCGAGCACGACCACCAGCAGGTCGATCGCGCCCTCGATCACCGCCGAGCTGACGGGAAACGCGATCAGCGAGCGCGTGCTCGGGCGCGAGGCGATCACCCGCGCGGCGGCGAGCAGCTCGCCGAGGGCGCCCCCCTCGGCCTCCTCATCCCGCGCCACGACGGAGATCGGACCGACGGCGACCAGCAGTGGTGTCGCCAGCAGGAGTGCGGCGAACACGGCGCAGGCCAGGCCCGGCCCATTGACGCTCACGAGCACGCCCGTGAGCGCCGGGCCGAGCAGCGTTCCCATGGCCTCGCACCAGCTCGTCGCCACGTTCGCCGCTGTCAGCTCATCCGGGTGGCGCACCACCTGCGACAGCAGCGCAGGGTGCGTCGCGCGGGCGACGCTGAGCGCCAGCCCGAAGGCGATCGCCGTGCCGTACACGACCACGACGGACGCGTCGGCGAGGATCGCCGCGCCACAGAGCGCGAGCGTCACCGCCGAAGCCGCGTAACCCATCCGCAGCAGCCGCGCGGCGCCGAGCCGGGACAGATGGGCGGTGATCAGCGGCCCGAGCAGCATCGAGGGGACGAGCTGCACGATCGCCACGATGGCCGCCGAGGAGGCGCCGCCCCTGGCGTACGCGAAGATGATCAACGCGAGCCACTCACCACACTCCGCGATCACCAGCAGCGCGTACGCGCTCAGCAGCCGGGTAAGGGCGCGGTTGCGCGAGATCTGACCGACGACGCCCCTGAGCGCACCCCGCCCCATGCCGGTTGCACGCTATCCGCCCGTGGCGCGACCCGTGCGACCGGACGCCCCACCCACGCGAAGAGCGGGCGGTGAAGTAGCGTGCCGCCCGTGCAGAAGCACGTCCTGATCCTCGGAGCCGGGTTCGGCGGGCTGGAGCTGGCGACGCGGCTGTCGGAGACGAGCGCGGACACGGTTCGCGTGACGCTGATCGACCGCAACGACTCGTTCTTCTTCGGCTTCTCGAAGCTCGAGGTGATGCTCGGGCGCCAGTCGCCGGAGGAGATCAAGCTCCCCTACGGCGACTTCGTGAAGGACGGCGTCGAGTTCCGCCGGGAGACGGTGACGGGCCTGGATCCGGCCGCCCGCCGGGTGGCTACCGACGCCGGTTCGTATGACGCCGACTTCGTCGTGGTGGCGCTGGGCGCCGACTACGACTTCGCCGCCACCCCGGGGCTGCGGGAGGGAGGGCACGAGTACTACTCGCTCGCCGGCGCCGAAGGGCTGCGCGACGCGCTGGGCGGCTTCAAGGGTGGCCGGGTGCTGGTGTCGGTGCTGGGGCAGCCGTTCAAGTGCCCGCCGGCCCCGTTCGAGGGCTCCTTCATGCTCGACGAGCACTTCAAGCAGCAGGGAATCCGCGACTCGGTCGAGATGGCGACGACGTTCCCGATGGGGCGCCCTGTACCGGTCACCGGCGAGGTCTCGCAGATGTTCCGCGACGGGCTCGCCGCGTGCGGAGTCGAGGAACTGCCCGAGCATCTGGTCACGGGCATCGACCCTGCGAGTCGTACGGCGCTGCTCGCGAGCGGCGAGACGTTGCCCTATGACCTGTTCGTCGGCATCCCGATCCACCGCGCACCGGCTGTGCTCGCCGATTCGGGCCTGGTGGAGAACAACTGGGTGCCGGTCGACCAGTCCAACCTCAGGACCGGGTTCCCCGGCGTGTACGCGCTCGGCGACGTCTGCAGCGGCCCGCGGAACGTCCCCAAGGCGGGCATCTTCGCGGAGGCCGCCGCGCGGGTGGTCGCCGATGACATCGCGGCGACGATCGCGGGCACCGAGCTGCCGGCCCCGTATGAGGGAGCGGGCGTCTGCTACGCCGAGTTCGGCGGCGGGCTCGTCAGCAAGGTCGAGGTCAACTTCCTCCGTGGCGACGCGCCGGACGCCCGGCGCAACGAGCCCTCGCTCGAGTTCGCCGCCGAGAAGGAGCAGTTCGGAGCGGTCCGCCGGGCCCGCTGGTTCGGGCGCTCGTAGGGTGGCGCACGCGGGCGACCCGCGGGCTGATCAGGGGGCTCCGGCGATCCCGTGCAGCACGAGGTCGGCCAGCTTGCCGGGCAGGCCTTGGTCGAGCGGCTCGTCGGTCAGGAGCGTCCTGAAATGCAGGGGAGCGATGAGCGCTTCGAGGGTCAGCCGGGTGTCGACCGTCTCGGGGAGCTCACCGCGGGCGACGGCGCGCTCGATCATCGCGCCCGCGAGCTCTTCGCGCGTGCGCCAGAAGGCCGTCCGGGCCTCGGCGAGCGACTGGTCGTCCCCCACCGTTGCCAGCGCGTGGAGCAGCGCCCGCCCGAGCGGAGTGCTGTGGTAGGCGGCCAGCTCCGAGGCGAAGGCGACGAGATCCTCGCGCAGCGATCCGGTATCCGGGATCGGCAGGTGCTGCTCGCTGTTGTTGAGCAGGGCGTCGCAGATCAGGTTCTCCCTGCTGCCCCAGCGACGGCGGATCGACGTTTCGTGCACCCCGGATCGCTGTGCGATGTCCGCCACGGTGAGCTTGTCGACGCCTTCCTCACTCAACACCGCTAGGGCGGCGTCGAGCACCGATTGGCGAACACGGGCGGAACGCCCCCCGGGACGGCGACGAACAGCGGTGTTGCTCATGCGGAGAGAATAACGCAGGTAGACTTGCGTTTAGCGCCCCGACCTGCCAGTCTAAGCGCAGGTATCCCTGCGTTAGAGGAGTGAGACATGCCATACCAGTGGCCGCTTGATCCCCAGGAACTGTTCGTCGAGCGCTGCCCCCAGATGGTCAACACCGGCGTGCCGGCCCAGGACGCGGACGCGATGCGTTCCGCGATCACCGACATGTGGGCCGACGCTCCCGGAGGGTGGGTCTTCGAGTGGTCACGGCTGGGGGCACGCTACGCCGAGGAGGGCAACGAGGCGCTCGCCACGCTGGCATATGGCTGGGCCCGGTTCCCGGTCCTCGCCGACGACGCCAAGCGCCAGGCACTGAAGCGCCAGGTCGAGCACTACCTGCTCGCGGCCGAGGACTTCCCGGTGGACTTCGAGCGCACCTTCCTAGAGCTCCCCTACCAGGGCTCGACCGCGCGCCTTCCCGTCCACCTCCTGGCCGCACCGGGCCTCCCCGCAGACGCCCCCGTCCTGATCGCCAGCGGCGGCGTGGACTCGTGGAAGATGGACCTCCACAACATCTTCGTCGCCTTCGCCCTCAATTCCCGTGCACGCGTGCTCGCGTTCGACATCCCGGGCACCGGCGAGTGCCCGATACCGCTGAGCCACGAGTCCGTGGAGCTGGTCGACTCGCTCGTCGCCCACGCCAGGGGGTCGGGCGACGGAACCGTCGGCCACCTCGGCATCTCGATGGGCGGCTACTTCTCCGCCGCGACCGGCCTGGCGGGCACCGTCGACGCGGCCATCGTGCTCGGCGGCCCTGTGGAGGCGGCCTTCGCACCCGGCCGCTCATTCCGGTTCGGGATGGCGGACATCGTCGGCAACGCCTTCGGCTTCGACCACCCGCCAAGCGACGAGGAGATGGCCGAGCGGCGCGAGCGGATGTCTCTGCGCGGGCTGCTCGACCAGGGCACCAATGCGCCGATGCTCGTGGTCAACGGAGCCGACGACATCCACATCCCGCAGGCGGACACGCTCGTCTTCCGCGACCGCCGCGACACCCGGGTCGAGCTGCTGGCGGACACCGGGCACTGCGCCGTGTCGAAGCTCGCCGAGGTGATCCCGGCGATGATCGGCTGGCTGAACGAGACGCTCAGCCCGGCGCAGGTGGCCCGCTGAGCAGGTCTCGCGGCCGGCACGCCGGGCTATCGGGGCGCCTCGGCTCGATCGGGTCTCGGCTACGCGGGGATGCCGGGAGGGCCGAGGATCTCGAGCCCGTGATCGGCGGCGGCGCGTAGCACCGGCTCCATGTCCGGCGGCGCGGTCGGGGCCGGCGGGATCTCCGGCGCGGTGGCGGGCTGCGCGAGCGCGCGGACGAAGCCCTCGAAGCCGGCGGGCTCGGTGACCAGCAGGAAGCGGGCCTGCTCGGAGCTGACAACGAACGTGTGCGGGACGTCGCGGGGACCGAACACGAACGCGCCGGGAGGAGCCACGACCGTCCGGCCGGCGACCCAGATCGTGAGCTCGCCCTCGAGCACGTAGAACCACTCGTCCTCGTTGTGGTGGACGTGGAGCGGCGAGCCGCTGCCGCGCGGGGAGAGCTGCTCGGTGACCAACACGCGACCGCCGGTGTCAGCGCCGTCGGCCTTGATGGTGGTGAGCCCGCCGAAGAACCAGAGATGCTCTCCGTCTCCGGACGCCTGGGCGATCGGTGCAAGGGGGGTCTCCTGCGAGGTGCTCGACACGGTGCCTCCTGTGTTGGTCGACTGCGTGCCTGCAGCGTGACGGCCGCCGCACCTGCGCACCATCCCCCGGGCCCGGGGATCTTTCTCGCACCCCGTGCCACACTGGCGCGCATGGAACGCTCGCTCGAGCGGCTGGTCGAGGAGGTCGATCTGCTGGGCTCCCGGGGGCTCTCGCGTCAGGAGTTCTTCGCGGAGCTGTCCCCGCGGCTGCGGAAGGTGATCGACAACGACGCCAGCTGCTGGCACACGCTCGATCCCCACACGCGTCTGATGACCAGCGACTCGCCCCACGAGCTGGTCGAGCGGGGTGTGTTCGCCCCCGAGGAGACACAGGCCGCCGGGGAACTGCTGCTGCGCAGCGAGTACGTGATCGAGGACGTCAACACCTTCGCCGACCTGGCCGCGCGCCGGACCCCGGTCGGGATCCTCGACCACACCACGCGCGGCGCCCCGGAGCGCAGCGCCCGCTATCGCGACCTGCTGCTCCCGGCCGACATCCCCCACGAGCTGCGCGCCGCGTTCGTCATCCGGGGACGCGTGTGGGGCGCCGTCCACATCGCGCGCCGCGCCGCCAGTGGCCCGTTCGAGCAGCGGGACGCAAATGCGCTCGCGGATGTCACAAGTGCGATCGCACGTGGGATCCGGGCGTCGCTGCGGTTTGACGCCGCGCGCCGTGTGAACGGGGTGGAAGCGCCGGGCCTCGTCGTGCTCGGGCCGCAGGACGACGTCGAGCTGATCACCCCGCCGGCGCGAGAGCTGCTCGCCTCGATGCTCCCCGCTCAGCCGACCTACGCCGAGGACGCGATTGCCTCCCCCGTGCTTGCGCTGGCGTCGTTCGTCCGCGGCGCTCCCGAGGCCGGCCAGGGAGGGTCGAACGTCGTCACTGTTCCGGGCAGCGACGGCTGGATCACGCTCCACGCCTCGCTTCCCGGCACGCCCGGCGACGGCCGTGTGGCGATCGTCCTCGAGCGCGCCGGCGGAGCGCAGTCGGCCACGCTGCGGCTCGAGGCATTCGGCGCGACCGCCCGTGAGCGCGAGGTCGCGACGCTCTTGGCCCGTGGCCTGTCACGGGCCGAGATGGCTGAGGCGCTCGTGCTGTCGCCCCATACGGTCGAGGACCACGTCAAGAGCCTCTACGAGAAGCTCGGTGTGGCCTCCCGCCACGAGCTCGTCGCGCGCGTGTTCCTGGACGAGTACCTCCCCGAAGTGGCGCAGCAGACGCCCTTGACCTCACGCGGGCGCTTCGACCGCGCCTGAGAGCGGGCGCCGGCGCTTCGATCGGCCTTAGCGGCCCGCGACGGTGTTTCTCGGCCTCAGCGGGCGGGCGCCGCGCCCCCGAGCGCCGGGCCGCCGGTGCCGACCATGACGCTGTCGTCGGGCTGCCCGGGTACCGACAGGCCTCTCTCGCCACCCCGCACGCACGCCGGCGTGAGCGGCAGCGGCGAGGGGGCCGGGAGACTGCTGAGGACCTTCGGGACCGAGTAGGTGGACCAGTCGAGCGTGGAGCCGAGGGCCGCGTGGGTGCCGCGCACACGCCCAACGAGGACGTCGCGCTCCGCCTGCAGCACGCCGGTGCCGAGCGAGAACAGCAGCTCGTGGCGGACCCCGTGGGTGTCGATCGCGAGCGCGACCGCGCTGCGCCCGAGCTCGTCGTGCTCGGTGCCGAGCGATTTGACCCCGGGCAGCCCCGCCGCGGCGCGGTAGAGAACGGCCCGGAGCGCGGGAGGCGCGTCGGTCTCGCGCAGCAGGTCGCCGACCTGGGTGAAGGCCTCGGCGGGACCGGGGGGACCGCCCTCGACCTTGCCCGTCAGCAGGCGGGCGCGCAGCCGGGCAGGATTGCGCGGCAGGCCCACGAGCGGGATCGGATCGATCGACAGGCAGTGCGGTGCGGCCCAGCTGTTGCTGGTCTCGGTGGCCTGCGGAATCGCTCCGCAGGCGGCCGCTTCCTGCTTGGTGGCGTACTGCGCGGGCCCATCGGTCTCGCGGATGAGGCCTTCGCCGTTCGCGGCGATCCAGTTCTCCCGGTATTGCGTGAACCGCGCCTGGCAGTAGCGACCGCCCCGCAGGACCGTGTCGGATCCGGTCAGCGCATGCGAGGCGCTGTAGAGGTACTGGCCGGGACCCGGGACGGTCGGAGACTGCTTTGCGGCCGCCTGCGCGAGCCGCTCGAGAACGACTCCGGCGGCCTGTGCGGGGGGTGCGCTCGGACCCGAACGCAGTAGCGCCACGCCCGCTGCGAGGAGCCCGATGACCGCTGCTGCCAGCACCACCCGGGCCACGCTTCCGCGACCCCGCCCATGCGTGGCGCCGGCCGACCGGCGCGCCCGCACGGCTCCGGCTGACGGGCTTCCCCCCGACACCCGGATCGCCTCGTCGAGCCGGCTGCGGGCGGTCGCGATGGTCGCCTCGCCGGGCGCCGGCGGATCGGGCCGGTGCCGTCTCAGGAGGTCAAGCTCGTCGCTCATCTCGTGCTCCCGGTGTCGATGGGTTGCGGTGGATCGCTCGCAAGGCTCGGCTGAGCGAGCTCGGCCCGCAGGTACGAGCGGGCCCGCGAAAGGCGTGAGCGCACGGTCCCGAGCGGGATCTCGAGCGCCTCGGCGATCTCCTCGTAGGAGAGCTCCTCCCAGGCGTAGAGCAACAGCACGTCGCGCTGGCCCGCATCGAGCGCCGCGAGTGCCGCCGACAGGCGCTCGGTCGAGGGCCCGGGCACGCCGTCGTGGCCGTCCGACGCGGACAGCTCGGTGCTGAGACGAAGCGCCACCTCGCCCTCCCGGCGCGCGGCTCGTCCGCTCTCTCGCAGCAGGTTCGTAGCGATGCCGTACAGCCATGGCCTCGCGCTCGTGGACTGCGGCCGGAAGGCCCGCCGGCGCTCGAAGGCGATCACGAACGTCGCCGATGCGAGGTCGTCGGCCTGGGCGCGGCCGGTACGGCGGGCGAGATAGCGGTGGACGGCCTCGTAGTGGCGGTCGAAGATCGCCCCGAACCGCTCGGGGCGCTCGAACGAGTCGGCGATCGTCGCGCCGTCGGACGACGCGTCCTCGGACCGCGCGCTGTCGGACGACGCATTACCGGGCAATCCGGGTTCGGCGGCGGGGCACCCCATTGCTGCCTATTGTCCGGGCGGGTCCGAAAAGTTCCCGCGAGCGTGGCCGCGGTCGAGGGTTGGCGGAAGGCCGCTGCTGACTACGCGGTCACGCGAGCTGCCACAGCTCGACGCGATTGCCCTCCGGGTCGATGACCCAACCGAAGCGACCGACGCCCTCCATCTCCTGCGTCTCCTCGGCCACCTCCGCCCCGTTCGCCCGCAGTTGGGCGAGCATCGCATCGAGGTCGCCGACCCGGAAGTTGAGCATCGTCTGCTGGGCGCGGTCCCCGAAGTAGTCGGTCTCGGACTCGAACGCGGCAAACACCGTCGGTCCGGCCTCCTGACCCCACACGCCGTTCTCGTCGGCGTCCAACCCGAGGCAATCTCGGTACCAGGCGCCAAGCGCGACGGGGTCGGCGGCCCTGATGAAGTACCCGCCGATTCCGAGCACACGCTGCACGAAGCTATCTTCCCAGGACGGAGATCGCCACGATCGACGACACCACGAAAACGTCCCACAGGCCTCGGAGAACCAGCGTGAGCGATACGGACAGCGGAGACGGCAAGGTTGTCGTGAACAGGTGCATGTCGCTCGACGGCTTCATCGCCGCCGCCGGCCACGTGATGGACTGGGGAGCCGGTCGCCAGCTCGGCGACTTCGTCGACCCGGACGACTTCCATGAGATCGCAGCCGCCACCGGCGCGATGCTCGTCGGCCGGCGGACCGCCGACGTTGGAGCCAGGATGGAGGCCGAGAAGCCGGGCAGGGTGGACTACCCATTCTCGGGACCGGTGTTCGTACTCACCCATCGGCCGCCCGAGCCATCGACTCCGGGAATCACGTACCTCTCGGGTGACATCGGCGAAGCGGTCGCCACGGCGCGCCGCGCCGCCGGCGACAAGGACGTGGAGGTTCTCGGCGCCGATGTGGCCGCCCAGTGCCTGCAGGCGGGCCTCGTCGACGAGATCCTCGTGTACGTGCTGCCGGTACTGCTGGGAGACGGCATCCCACTCTCGCCCCCGAGCCTCCCCCGGGTCGACCTGGAACCACTCGGCACCAGGCAGTCGCACAACGCCACCATTCTCCGGTTCCGCGTCCGCAGGTAATCAGGTCCGCGACCGGCCCTTTGCGCCCTTCTTGCCAGTGTTGCCCTTCAGCTTCTTGAGAACCTTCGGGCTGATCTGCTTGGTCGAGGTGATCAGGTAATGGTTTGCGGCAAGTGCTCCCCCACTCATGGTGAACAGAAGGGCGAGCGTGACGACGACGGACGTAGTGACGTGCTTTTTCACTGTTTGATTGCGTTGCTGAGCATCTTCGTGTGCCTCCTTTGGGCAGGATTTGTTTATGCGCCGATGCTCGCGTCTCGGACGGCTGCCGGATAGGCACCCCAGGGGTGGGCTGGCCTTACCGCCCGCGCAATGTTTCGCCCGTGTTCCCCGACGCCGCGATGGCTCGGCCCCGCTCGGAAGCCCCTGGCCACGCTCATCGCCTCGTCTCGGATCTCAAGGAAAAGGAGCCCGGCGAGACCGCCCCAGCCAGGCGGCGCTACTGTCAAGGGATCGACCGGGACCACTCCCAGCCCGACCTCCGACACCTAACCCTCCACGGTCACCGCGTCGCCTACCGGCAGGCCGGCACCGGCCCGACGGTCGTGCTGATTCACGGGATCACGGCCGACTCGAGGACCTGGAGTCGGGTGATGCCCTCGCTGGCGCGCCGATTTACGGTTATCGCACCGGACCTGGCGGGTCACGGCGGGTCGGACAAGCCGAAGGGCGACTACTCGCTCGGCGCGCACGCGAGCGCGATTCGCGATCTGCTGGTCACGCTCGGCCATGATCGCGCGAGCATCGTTGGGCACTCGCTCGGTGGAGGTATTGCGATGCAGTTCTCCTACCAGTTCCCCGAGCGCTGCGAGCGGCTCGTACTGGTCGACAGCGGCGGCCTCGGGCGCGAAGTGAGTCTGTTGCTGCGAGCAGCCACGCTGCCCGGCTCGGAGTTCGTGCTGCCGTTGCTCGCAGCCACCCGCCTGCTCGATGCCGGTGAGTTCGTCGCCGGGCTCCTGGGCCGGGTCGGCCTGCGCGCCCGCACGGACCTGGAGGAGATGGCGCGTGGTCACGCGACGCTTTCGGACGCGGGAGCCCGGGCGGCCTTCGTGCATACGCTCCGGTCGGTCGTGGAGCCCGGCGGGCAGCGCGTGGATGCCTCCGATCGCCTGTACCTGGCGCAGCACATCCCGTTCCTGCTGCTGTGGGGTGAGCGCGACTCGATCATCCCCGTCTCGCACGGTCACGCAACACACGAGCAGGTGCCCGGCAGCCGCCTCGAGGTCTTCGACCGGTCCGGGCATTTCCCGCAGCTGGACGAGCCCGAGCGTTTCATCGACGTGCTGGTCGACTTCATGGACTCGACCGAGCCCGCGGCTCTCGACGCCGAGCGCTGGAGCGGGCTGCTGAGCGCGCAGGGTTCCTGATCGTCGAGGCCGCGCCGGGCTGGACTTTGCACGGCTGATGTCACGAGGTGCTTCTTGTCGAGCAGCACGAGCGCCTGGCCGTGGAGCCTCGGCAGTGGCACAGAGCTCTTCGAGAAATAAGTTCTTAGCTATAATATGGCCATGGAGGCGGGCGGGCTCACGGCAACGGCAACCACTGGACGAGGCACTGCGTCGCTCCCTGGCAGGCTGCTCTCTGAGGCCAGGCGGCGCGCAGGGCTAACGCAGGCCGAGCTCGCAAAGCGACTCGCGATCAGCCAGGCGGCCGTTGCGCAGCTCGAGCGGGCCGACTCGAACCCGCGCCTGGCCACGCTGGATCGCGCCCTGCGAGCAACCGGAGTCGAGCTGGTTATTGCGACACGACCGCGCCGGCCGACCGTCGACGAAAGCCTGATCCGTCAGCAGCTCGAGATGGAGCCCGCACAGCGACTGCGCGGGCTGGAGGCGATGTACGAGCAAGCTCGCGAGCTCACAAGCGCTGGCGAACGGAACCGTGGCGAACTGGCCTGACTTTCGCCCCACGGCACTGATCGGCTCGCTCGTGCAGGCCGGGGTCGACTTCGTGGTCATCGGCGGCGTCGCGGTCGTGGTCCAGGCCACTCCACGTTTCACCCGCGATCTCGACATCAGCTACGCCACCGATACGGCAAATCTCAAGCGACTTGGCGGTCTCCTAGTCTCGCTCAACGCAAGACTTCGGGGCGTCGCGGACGACGTGCCGTTCACACCAGACGCGCGCACGCTGCGCCATACAGAGATGCTTACCCTTACCACTCGCGACGGGGACCTCGACCTTCTCGCCCACCCACCAGGCTCGCGCGGGTATGCGTCTCTTCGCCGCCACGCTGACATCGTGGAGCTCGACGGGTGCTCCGTTCGGGTTGCCTCGCTCGAGGACCTCATCGAGATGAAGCGCGCCGCCGGTCGCCCGCAAGACGAAATCGACATCGAGGCTCTCGAGGTAGCTCGCAGCCGCATCCGCGGAAAACGCCACAAGCCAGATGCCCTCTAGCCGCCTCGCGCGGTGAGCTAGTCGGCTGAGACGGCGGGAATTGAACCCGCGCAACGCTCCCGCCGTCCCCGGGCGGCACCCCGGCCTGCTCGCATCTCTGTCGCCTCCAGATTGCTAGGGCTGGTCCTGCCAGAAGCTCGTCACGAGCTTGCGCCGATCGTCGCGCGATTTGCAGGTAAAAAGTGGAGACGGTGGGAATCGAACCCACGTCCGTGACCGCGTCAGAGTGGCTTCTACGAGCGTATCCGGCGCTCTGATCTCGCCCTCCGCTCGCCACGCCGGCGGGGTTGCGAAGGGCCAGCCTCCTGAGATTTCCCCGCATTGGCGGAGGCGGACCGCCGCGGGTTAGCCTGCTATCTGATCCCGGTTTTCTCCGCCGCAGGCGAGCGGGGGCCGAGACCTCACGGCTTAGCTATTGACTAAGCGGCGAGGGCGTACTCGTGAGAGTCCGCACTTATGGTTTTCCGGGGGTTTTACGAGGCCTCCCGGAACCTCGACTCGCGACCACCCTCACGGAACCAGCCACGTCGAAGCCTGTCGTCCCCAAGGGTGTATGTCTGCTCGGAGTCTAGCGGCGCAGGTGCGCTGCGCCCGCGCGGGGACGCCCGCGGGACGGACGCCTGGGGCCCCGAGCGCGGCGCAGCATTGTGCGCCCCGGCGTCACCGGGGCGACCTCCTGAGCGCACAAAAATAGACGCGGCCCCGAGCCAGTTCGAGGGCCCAGTCCTCCGGGCTGTTAGGCCCTTCGGCGCTGGGCGGCGCGGCCTCACACCTCGTCGGCCTCGCTCTTCTGTCTAGCCCGGTTCCGCGTCCGGAAGGCAACCTAGATGTGCCCGGGGAGGTGGTCAAGGGGCGCGCGCACCTCCTCCCCGCACCGTCCGCGAAAAGTCGGCCACGTTGAGGAAGCCCTTAGCGAGCCTGCGAAGATGGTCTGGATGGACAACGAGGATCTGACGATCCCGACCGTGCCGGGCGCGCCCGGAGTGGCGCGAGCGACGCAGACGTACCCCACCTGGGCAAGCGTGCCGGCGCCGGCGCAGAGTTCACAGACGCTCCCGGCGCTGCCTCCGACCGCGGGCGAGCGCCCAGAACAGGCCTTCGGGGCCCCACGCGAGCGGTCGGGGGGTGGTATCCGCAAGCGGCTGAGCAGCGCGGCTGCCGCGATCATGGCGGCGGTGGCCAAGTTCTGGGCCGCGATCAAGGGCGTGATCATCCTGCTCCCGAAAGCCAAGCTCCTGACCACGTCGGGAACCGCGCTGGTGTCGGTGGCCGCCTACTCCCTGTTCTGGGGCTGGACCTTCGCCGCCGGTTTCGTGTTGCTGATCTTCGTGCACGAGATGGGCCACGTGATCCAGCTGCGCCGCGAGGGCATCAAGGCCAGCGCGCCGATGTTCGTGCCCTTCATGGGAGCGGTCATCAGCGCCCGCTCGCTGGGCGACAACGCCGTCGCCGAGGCCCGCGTGGGGCTGGCCGGACCGATATTGGGGACCCTTGGGGCGGCGGTCTGCCTAGCCATCGGCGAGGCCACCAACAGCGACATGCTGCGGGCCCTCGCCTACGTGGGCTTCCTGCTGAACCTGTTCAACCTGCTGCCGGTCGTGCCACTCGACGGCGGGCGGGCGATGGCGGCGATGTCGCCATGGATGTGGTTCCTGGGCTTCGGCGTGCTGGTGGCGATGGTGCTGGTCGTCCCCAACCCGATCCTGCTGATCATCGTCGTGTTCGCCGGATATGAGACCTACCGCCGCTGGAAGATGCGCAAAAGCGGCTCGCTCCAGCAGGCGGCCTACTACCGTGTGGCCCCCCGCCACCGACTGATGGTCGGGGCTGTGTACGTTGGGCTGATCGTGCTGCTGGCGCTGGGGATGCACGAGGCCCACGTGCTCTCCACGGGCGGGCACAGCTTCAGCTCTATCTAGCGGCGGGCTTCCCTGACGGCGCGTTCCATCTCGCGCTTGGTCTCGCGCTCGCGGATCGTCTGGCGCTTGTCGTAGAGGTCCTTGCCGCGCGCCAGGGCGATCTCGACCTTGGCGTTGGAGCCGGAGAAGTAGATCCTGGTGGGGACGATCGTGAGACCGCGCTCGGCGGTCTGTGCTCCGAGGCGCTCGAGCTCGCGGCGGTGCAGGAGCAGCTTGCGGGGGCGCTCGGGGTCGTGGTTCTCGCGCGAGGCGGGCGCGTAGGGCGGGATGTGCACCGAGTGCAGCCACAACTCCCCGTCGCGCATCGAGGCGTAGCCGTCCTTCAGCTGCGCCCCCGAGGTGCGCAGCGACTTGACCTCGGTGCCCTCCAGCACGATGCCCGCCTCCAGGCGCTCGGTGAGGTGGTAGCGGTGACTGGCGTAGCGGTTTGACGCCACGTCGCCGGCTCCGATCTTGCGCTTTCCCTTTCCCTTTGCCATCGGCTGCCGCTGAGCCTAGATGGTTGATTCCGCCGTCAGGTGCCCGTGCACGCCTGCGTGGCCGCGCCTAGCCCGCGGGTGAGAGATCAACGCGCCCGCGGATCGCCTCCACACGCTCCACGCGCACGGTCAGCGGCTGGCCGAGGCGGATGCTCGAGCCGCTGCGCTCGCCACTCAGGATCGTGCCCTCCTCGTTGAGCTCCCACCAGTCCCGGCCACGGTCCGGCGTCCCGCCACGCCCGCTGCGCGGCGTGCGTCCGTCTCGACCGCCGCGGGTGGCGGCCTCGGGCCTCTCCCGGCGGGCGGCGGCAGCAGCCAGCACCCGCACCGGCAGCATCCCCTCGAACGGAAGCTCGGCCTGCGGGGATCGGGCGGCGGAGAACGCGACGAACACGCCCGCCGAGATCAGCCCGACCACCTCGCCGACGAACGCCCGTCCGGGCCCCTCGGCTCGCAGCAGCCGCTCGAGCAGGAAGCAGCGGGCGACGTCGTCGGCGTCGCGCTCGATCGTGGCCGCCTCACGCTCGCGCTCGGAGGTCCAATCGCCGAGGTCTCCCAGCTCCGCCGCCCGCGGCGCGTGCTCGTCCTGGCCGAGGGTGGAGAGCAGGGCGCGGTGGCAGACGATGTCCGGATAGCGGCGGATCGGGGAGGTGAAGTGGCAGTAGGTAGTCGTCCGCAGGCCGGCGTGACCCAGGTTGGCGGGCGAGTAGTAGGCCTGCTTGAGCGAGCGCAACACGAGCGACCCGAGCGCGATCCGCCCGCGCCCGGTTGTGCGCGTGTGGCGCTCCACCGCCTGGGAGATCTCCCCCACGAGCTCCCCCGCCTGGGATGGGGACATCGGCTCGGGCAGCGGCGGGGTCGGGACATCGAGCGAGGCCAGCTGGTCCACGAGCCGTACGATCCGGGCCGGCTCGGGGCGCTCGTGCACGCGGTACAGGCAGGGGGTGCCGCGGGCGGCCAGCAGTGAGGCGACGGCTTCGTTGGCGGCGATCATCAGGTTCTCGATCAGGCGATGGGACTCCGTCTGCTCTCGCGGCTCGATCGCAACCGGCTCGCCGTGCTCGTCGAAGCTGAACTGCGGCTCCTGCGATTCGACCTTCAGGACCCCCGCGCGCTCCCGTGCCCGCGCCAGCGCCGCGGCCGCCGCCCGGGCACAGGCCAGCGGCTGCGCCCACACGTCCTGCGCGCGCTCATCGCCGGCGAAGATGCGATCCACGCCGTCGTAGTCCAGGCGCGCGTCGGAGCGGATCAGTGAGCGGTAGAAGGCGCTGCTGCGCACCCGCCCGCTCTCGAGCTCCAGCTCGAGCTCGACGGTAACCGCCAGCCGATCGGCGCCCGGCATCAACGAACAGGCGTCGCTGGAGAGGGCGTGCGGGAGCATCGGCTCGACCGTTCCCGGGACGTAAACGCTCGTGGCCCTGCGCCGGGCCTCGCGGTCGAGCTCGCCGCCCTCCGCCACATGGGCGCAGACGTCCGCGATGTGCACCCAGATCCTGGCGGCGCCGTCGGTGCCCGCTTCGGCGGAGATCGCATCGTCGAAGTCGCGGGCGCTCGCGGGGTCGATCGTGAAGGTGGCGAGCGAGCGCAGGTCACGCCGCTCGCCGCCCGAGCGTGCCGCCGTGCGCGCCGCGTCGCGCGCCTGCTGTTCGAGCTCGGCGGAGAACGTCCTGCGTAGACCGCGGTCGAGCATCAGCGCCTCGATCACGTCATGGGCCCTGTCGGGGCGGCCGATCCGGCGCAGCACGCGCGGACCGGACCCCCTGCGTCCGCGCGCCTGGACGAGGACGATGTCACCGGCCTTCCCACCGCCACCACCGCCACGCGCGGACCCCACCACGACGCTGGCCGAAGCCCCCCGCCGTCCCGGCATGCGCCCGGGGTCCCCGCCCGCGAACATCCGCTCGGCCGTCAGGAAGCGTCCACGCCGCTCGAGCAGCGCCACGTAGGTGCCCGGACCGCGCGCCGAGCCGTGCCCGGAGTCGCTCGCCCCGCCCCGGGGCCCGGCGCTCACCTGACTTTGGCAGCGAGCGTTTCCAGCGCCACCTTCAGTCCTTGGGCCCCGTCGAGGCCGTTCTTGACGAGCACTTCGGGTTTCACCCCGGCCCCCTGCCGCACCCCGCCCCCACCGAGGTTGCGGCCGTTGGGGGTGAAGTACTCGCCCACCGTGATGTCCAGGGCGCCGCCGTTGGCGAGTTTCTCCTCCTCCTGGAAGACGCCCTTGCCGAAGGTGTGGCTGCCGACCACGGTCGCGCGCCGGTGGTCCTGCAGCGCGGCGGTCACGATCTCCGCCGCCGAGGCCGTGTTGGAGTCGACCAGCACGACCGCGGGGATCGTGGGGCTGATCGCCCCGCCGGTCGCCATCAGCGTCTGGCGGGGCTGGGTGCGTCCGCTGGTCGTCACGATCACGCCGTGGGGGATGAAGATGCTCGCGATCAGCTGGGCCTCCTCGACCAGCCCACCACCGTTGCCGCGCAGGTCGAGCACGATCCCGCGGGCCCCTTCCTTCAGCGCCTGGTGGACGGCCTGCCCCACTTCCACGTGCGCCCCCGGCGTGAACGAGGCGAGCGCGACCACGCCCAGCTTCTTGCCGTGGAAGGTGTCGGTGGCCGAGGCCACCACCGGCTCGGACACGATCGCCCGCGTGATCCGCACGCTTCGCGGGGACGCCGGGTGGGTGTGGCTGCCGTGGGCCCCTTCGATCTGGAGCACCACATCGGTGCCCGGCATGCCCTTGATCAGGGCCACCGCCTGGTCGCGGGAGAGCCCCTGCAGCGGGCGGCCGTTGACGGCCACGATCACCTGCCCGCTCTGCAGACCCGCGCGGGCCGCGGGAGAGTTGTCGAACACGCGCGCGATTTCCAGGCCGCGGCGCATATCGCCGACTTCGACTCCGATCCCCGCGAAGTGGGGCGGCAGGTCGAATTCCCGCAGTTCGCTCGGGGTGAGGTAGTGCGAGAAGCGGTCGTGCAGGCCGGCCACCATTCCGGCGACAGACGAGTTCGACAACTGCGCTCCGGAGATCGGCCGGTAGTAGTCACTGGCGATCCGCTTCATCGCTTCCTGGACCACCACCTTCTGGTTGCTGGCGCCGGCGAACGAGCGCATGAATCCGGGCAGGTCTTCAGGGCGTCCGCCCAGCCAGACGCCGAGCAGGAGCACCACGATCGCGACGAGCACGCCCGCCAGCCAGCGGGCGCGGCGGGGGTTGCGTTCGGGGGAGGCGGGTGCGGGGGCGTTCATCTGGAGGCGGTTCCAGCGTAGTCGAGCCGCTGGCGGCGTTCGCCACCAGGAGGAGCACACCCGGGTGCTCTAGGGTGGCAGGCGAATGGCGCGTCTGAGCACGAGCACCGTCCCCCAAAACGGGATGCCGCTGCACCGCCTCGAGCTGCCGGGCACGCGCGCGCTGACGGTGCTCCTGGCCTTCGACGCCGGGGCCCGCAATGAGCGCCCGGAGGAGAACGGCATGGCCCACTTCCTCGAGCACCTCGTGTTCAAGGGGGGCGAGAAGTACCCCACCTACAAGGACGTCAACGAGACCGCCGAGCGGCTCGGGGGCGTGCTCAACGCCTACACCAGCCACGACCTCGTGGCCTTCCACATCACCGTTCGCGCCGAGAGCGCTGCGGAGGCGATCGACCTGCTGAGCGACTTCGTCGGGCGCGCCCGCCTGGACGCCGGCGAGCTGGACCGCGAGCGCGGGGTCGTGATCCAGGAGATCAACCGCGCCTTCGACCAGCCCTCGACCGTGGCCGAGTACCTGATCGACCGCGCCGCCTTCGGCGAGCACCCCCTCGGCAGGACCGTGCTCGGCCCCGAGGAGAACCTGCGCAGCTTCAGCCGCGAGGGGATCGTCGCCTTCCGTGACCGCCGCTGGGGGCCCGGCGCGGGGGGCGCGTTCCTGGCCGGCAACCTGGACCACCTGCCCCCGGACGAGGACCTGCACGAGGCGCTCTCGCGCTTCGAGGAGCTGCCGGAACCGGACCCCTACCTGCCGGTTGGAGGATTTGTGCCCGAGATCCTGGTCGAGGGGCGCGAGACCAACCAATCCCATCTGCGGATGATCTACAGGCCCGACGTGGACGTCGCCGACGAGCGCCAGCGGGCGGCGCTGGTGATCTACTCGACGCTGCTGGGCGGCTCGATGGGCTCACGCCTGTTCGAGGAGATCCGCGAGAAGCGCGGCCTCTGCTACTCGGTGTACGCGATCAACCACGCCTTCGCGGACGTCCCGATCCTGCAACTCGGATCGGGCCTGGAGTCGGACAAGTGCGTCGAGGCCTACGGGCGGATGCGCGAGATCGTGGACGAACTCCGCAGCGAAGGGCCGACCGGCGAGGAGGTCACCCGCGCCCGGGCCTACGCGGCCGGGCGGCTGGTGCTGGCGTTCGAGAACTCGGGCGCGGTCGCCCGCTACGCGGCCACCCAGCAGATCGTCTTCGGCCAGAGCAGCGACCCCGACGCGGCGATCGCGGCCCTGGACGCGGTCACCTTCGACGAGGTGGCCGAAATCGCTCGGGGCATCGGCGAGGAGCTCGCCGTGGCCTGCGTGGGCCCGCACACGGCCGACGAATTCTGAGCAGCTAGCCGATCGCGACCATGCGGTCGATCGGCACGCGGGCGCGCTCGGCGAGGTCCTCGGGGACCCGCACCTCGTAGCGCATATGGGCGAGCGAGTCGCGCAGCTTGGGCAGCGTGATCATCTTCATGAAGTGGCAGGAGGCCTCCGCGTTGGCGGGGATGAAGCGCACCTGGGGAGCGGCCATCTGCAGCGGGTAGAGCATCCCCACCTCGGTCGCCACGACCGCCTCGCGCGGGCCGCCGGCGCCGCTGCCGTCGCGAGCGCCGCTTTCGACGGCCTGAGCGTGCGCGAGCATGCCACCCGTTGAGAGGATGTGGACGCCCTCATCTGATACGTCCCCGGCCGCCACGTACTCCATCACGCTGGTCGAGCAGCCGCACTCGGGGTGCACCAGCAGCTCGGCTCCAGGATGGCTGGCGCGGGTGGCTTCGAGGTCCGCCGGGCGGATTCCGGCGTGCACGTGGCACTCGCCGTCCCACACGTGCATGCGCCGTCCGAGGACCTTCTCGACGTACGCCCCGAGCCACATGTCGGGACCGAACAGGATCTCCGTGTCGGGTCCGTGGGTGGCGTAGATGTGGCGCACCACCTCGACCGCGTTGGCCGAGGTGCAGCAGTAGTCGCTCAACGCCTTCACGGCAGCGGTGGTGTTCACGTACATCACCACCACGCCCTGCGGGTAGCGCTCCCGCCAGGCGGCGAGCTGCTCGGCGTCGATCGAGTCCGCCAGCGAGCAGCCGGCGTCGAGATCGGGGATCAGGACGGTCTTCGAGGGACACAGCACGGAGGCGGTCTCGGCCATGAAGTGCACGCCGCAGAAGACGATCATCTCGCCGTCGGCGGCCGCCGCCCGGCGCGAGAGGCCGAGCGAGTCGCCGACGTAGTCGGCCACATCCTGGATCTCCGGCAGCTGGTAGTTGTGGGCGAGGATCACCGCGCCGCGCTCGGCCGCGAGCGCCCGCACCTGCTGCTGGAGCTCAGAGATCTCCTGCGCGGAGAGACCCGCCGCGGGTGCCTGGGAAGGTGCCATCGGGAGGTTCATGGCAGTGCCGTCAGCTGCATCGAGAGGTCGAGGGCCGGGGCCGAGTGCGTGAGCGCACCCAACGAGATCCATTCTACCCCCGTGAGGGCCACAGACCGGAGCGTCGCGAGCGTCACGCCGCCGCTCGCCTCGAGCTCCGCCCGCCCTCCCACCTGGGCGACCGCGGCCCGCAGCTGCTGCTCGTCCATGTTGTCCAGCAGCAGCCTCGGGGCGCCCGCCGCGAGCGCCTGCTCGATCTCGTCGGGGTCGCGCACCTCGACCTCCAGGGTCCCCGCCAGCTCCGGTGAGGCCGCGCGTACGCGCTCGACCGCCTGGGCGATCCCGCCGGCGGCGGCGATGTGGTTCTCCTTGATCAGGACCCCGTCATACAGGCCGGCGCGGTGGTTGTGGGCGCCGCCGGCGCTGACCGCGGCCTTCTCGAGCGCCCGCAGCCCGGGGGTCGTCTTGCGCGTGTCGAGCACCTTCGCCGGGGTCCCCTCCAGCTCCTTCACGGCCCGCGCGGCCGCAGTGGCCACGCCCGAGAGGCGCGCCAGGAAGTTGAGCGCCGTGCGCTCTCCGGTGAGCAGCGCACGGGCGCTTCCGCGCAGGCGCAAGACCGGGTCCCCCGGCTCGCGCCAGCGGCCCTCCTGGACCTCGCGTGTGACCTCGAGGTCCGCGTCGAGCAGCTCGAAGGCCAGCTCCGCGGGCCGCAGGCCGTAGATCACGCCGGGCTGCTTCTGGATGATCAGGGCCTCTGCCCTGGCCCCCTGCGGGACCGTCGCGAGCGTGGTCACGTCGCCGGCGCCGAGGTCCTCCTGCAGGGCCCCCCGGACGAGCGCGATCAGGTCCTCCTCCACCCGCTACTCCCCGGAGGCCGCCCGCTGCAGCAGCAGGGCCCGCACGAAGCTGTCGAGGTCGCCCTCCAGCACGCGCTGGACGTCGCCGACCTCCTCGCCGGTGCGGTGATCCTTGACCATCGAGTAGGGGTGCAGCACGTAGGAGCGGATCTGGGAGCCGAAGTTGACGTCCTGGGCCTCGCCCTTCTCCAGTGCGATCTCCTGCTGGCGTTCGCGCTCCTGGCGCTCCAGCAGCTTGGCGCGCAGCATCGCCATCGCCGTGGCCCGGTTGGAGGACTGGGAGCGCTCGTTCTGGCACTGCACCACGACCCCGGTGGGCCGGTGGGTGATGCGCACCGCCGAGTCGGTCTTGTTGACGTGCTGACCGCCGGCGCCCGAGGCACGGTAGGTGTCCACCTGCAGGTCGTCCTCGTCGATCTCAACCTCGCCCTTGTCATCCACCACCGGGGCCACCTCCACGCCGGCGAAGCTCGTCTGGCGCCGGTGGGCGGAGTCGAAGGGCGACAGCCGCACCAGCCGGTGGACCCCCCGCTCGGCGCCGAACAGGCCGTAGGCGTTCTCGCCGCTCACGCGGAAGGTCGCCGACTTGATGCCCGCTTCCTCGCCCGGGCTGACCTCCAGCAGCTCGACCTCGAAGCCCCTGCGCTCGGCCCACCGCATCAGCATCCGCAGCACCATCTCGGCCCAGTCCTGGGCGTCCGTGCCCCCGGCCCCGGCATTGACGGTCACGAGCGCGTCGCCGGCGTCGTAGCGACCGGAGAACAGCCGCTGCTCCTCGAGCTCTCCCAGGCGCGCCTCCACGGAGGCGATCTGCTCGTCGACCTCGGCCGCGACGCTGGGGTCTTCGGCGGCCATCTCGGCCAGCCCCTCGAGATCCTCGACATCGCGGCCGAGCGTCTCGAAGACCTCCAGGCGCCGGCTCGCACGGGCGTGCTCGGCGCTCACCGCGGCGGCCCGTTCGGAGTCCTCCCAGAAGCCCTCGGCACCCATCTGCCCCTCGAGCTCGGTTACGCGGCTGCTCAGCGCTGGCGGGTCAAAGATAGTCCGCCAGCAGGTTCATCTGCTCGCGGATCGCGGCCAACCGCTGGGGGGTGGACTCGCTTGGTGCGGCGGTGGCCATGCGGCGCACGCTAGCACCCGCTCGCCGGGCCCCGGTATCTTCTCGCGATGGCGGCCAGCACCCCGGAGGAACTGCCGCGGCTGTTCGCCGCGGCGGTCAACTCCGGCGACACCGGCGCGGCGCTGGAGCTGTGGAGCGCCGAAGCGGCGATGGTCTCCTTCGACGGCTCGGTGCTCGAAGGCGAGGGCGCCGTCGAGGGTGCGGTGCGGGCGCTGATCGAGGCAGGCACCCGAATCGAGATCGAGGTCGAGCGAGTCGTCAACGCGGGCATGGTGGCACTGGCGTTCGGCACGCTCACGATGAAGGGCAGCGACGACGCGGGCCGGCCGTTCGAGCAACAGAGCTCCTCGATGGCGGTATACGCGCTGCAGGATGGGGGCTGGCGGGTGGCTCTCGACGCCCCCTGGGGGCTTCCCGGGCGCTAGCCGCCCGGGCCGGCGCTCAGGCGCCGTGGCACTTCTTGAACTTCTTGCCGCTTCCGCACCAGCAGGGGTCGTTGCGCCCGACCTGCTGGTCGTCGCCCAGCACCCGCTGCTCGATCACCGGCATCTGTTCGTCGGGTTCGTCGTAGACGGCCGCCCCGCCGACGCCCGCAGACGCGGCCGCCGAGGCCAGCGCTCCGGATCCGGCCACGCTGTGGCCGCCGGAGTAGGAAACACGGCCGCCGCGGGTGGCGTTGCCCGAGGCCTGGAAGGAAGGGCCCTGGGGGCCTCCCCCGTTCTGCTCTTCGACGTTGACCTCGACGTTGAAGATCATGCGCGCGAAGTCCGTCCAGACGCTGTTCATGAGGTCGCCGAAGAGCGTGAAGGCCTCGTTCTTGTAGGCCACCAGCGGGTCGATCTGGGCGAAGCCGCGGAGGTGGATCCCTTCGCGCAGATAGTCCATGTCGAACAGGTGCTCGCGCCAGCGTTCGTCGATGATCTGGAGCAGCAGGAAGCGCTCCAGGGCCCCCATCAGCTCCTCTCCGAGCGCCTCCAGGCGGGCGTCGTAGCGCGCCATCGCTTCCTCCACGATGCGGTCGGTGAGCCACACCCGGTCGGTCTGCCCGGCGTCGAGTTCCTCGTGGGTCAGCTCCAGCGGGAACAGCTGCCCGAGCGAGGTGAACAGGCCGTCGATGTCCCAGTCGTCGAGGAAGTCCCCGGGGGTGTACTGGTCCACCGTCCGCTCGACCACCGCGGCGACTTCGCGGCGCGCCTCCTCGTTCAGGCTCTTGCCTTCGAGCACCTCGTCGCGGTAGGCGTAGATCACGCGCCGCTGCTCGTTCATGACGTCGTCGTATTCGAGCACCTGCTTACGGGCCAGGAAGTGCTGCTCCTCGACCTTGCGCTGGGCTTTCTCGATCTGTTTGGAGAGCATCCCGGCCTCGATCGGCTCCTCGTTGCCCTCCTCGTCCACGCCGCCGAGACGGTCGAGGATCTTGTAGATGCGGTCGCCGGCGAACAGCCTCACGAGGTCGTCCTCGGCGGACAGGAAGAAGCGCGACTCGCCCGGGTCGCCCTGGCGCCCGGCGCGCCCGCGCAGCTGGTTGTCGATGCGCCGGCTCTCGTGGCGCTCGGTGCCGCAGATGAACAGTCCGCCGGCCGCGAGCACCTGCTGGTGGGCCTGCTCGAGCTCCGCTTCGACCTCGGGCAGCACCTCCAGCACGCGCTTCTCGCGCTCGAGCGGGTCCTCCGATTCGAAGCCTTCCCGGGCGAGGCGCTGGGCCGCCAGGTGCTCGGGGTTGCCGCCGAGCTTGATGTCCACGCCGCGGCCGGCCATGTTGGTGGCGATCGTGACGGCGCCCGGCTGACCGGCCTCGGCGACGATGTCGGCCTCGCGCGCGGCGTGCTCGGGCTTGGCGTTCAGCACCGTGTGCGGGATGCCGAGCTTGCGCAGCCGCTCTCCGAGCAGCTCGGAGACCTCGACCGAGATCGTCCCCACGAGCACCGGCTGGCCGTTCTCGTGGCGGGCGGCGATCTCTTTGAGGACCGCGTTCCACTTGCCGTCCTTGGTCTTGTAGACCTGATCGTTGCGATCGTCGCGGACCATCGGCCGGTTGGTCGTCACCTGGATCACCGGGAGCTTGTAGATCTTCATGAACTCGGTCGCCTCGGTCAGCGCCGTACCGGTCATGCCCGCGAGCTTGTCGTAGAGGCGGAAGTAGTTCTGATAGGTGATCGTGGCGAGCGTCTGGTTCTCCTCCTGGATCGCCACTTTCTCCTTGGCCTCGACCGACTGGTGGAGCCCCTCCGACCAGCGGCGCCCCTCGAGGATGCGACCCGTGAACTCGTCGATGATCTTGACCTCGCCGTCGATCACGGCGTAGTCCACGTCGCGCTTGTAGAGCGACTCGGCCCGCAGGGACTGGATCAGATGGTTGACCAGATGGCCGTTCTCGGCCCGGTAGAGGTGGTCGATCTCGAGGAAGCGCTCGGCTTTCTCGACCCCCTGCTCGGTGATCGAGACGGTCTTGTGCTTCTCATCGATCTCGTAGTCGAAGTCGGCCATGAACTGCTTCTTCATGCGCGGGTCCATGCCTTCGGGGGTCTTCCCGACTTTCATCTGCGGGGCCAGGCGGGCGAACTTGACGTACAGGTCGGCGGCCTGTTCGGGGGCTCCGGAGATGATCAGCGGCGTGCGGGCCTCGTCGATCAGGATGTTGTCGACCTCGTCCACGACCGCGTAGGGGTGCCCGCGCTGGACCTTTTCTGAGAGGTCCTTGGCCATGTTGTCGCGCAGGTAGTCGAAGCCGAACTCCGAGTTGGTCCCGTACACCACGTCGCAGGCGTAGGCGGCCTGCTTCTCCTCGTAGGCCTGCATGTTCTGCAGCACCCCCACGCTGACCCCGAGGGGCTCGTAGATCGGGCTCATCCATTCGGCGTCGCGGCGGGCCAGGTAGTCGTTGACGGTCACCACGTGGACGCCCTTGCGGCGTGGCCCGGCGTCGGGCTCGGAGGGGTCGGGGGGGTGGACCGCGAGCGCGTTCAGGACGACCGCCAGGGTGGCCGTCAGGGTCTTGCCCTCGCCGGTCTTCATCTCGGAGATCTGGCCCTCGTGTAAGGCCATCGCGCCGATCAGCTGGACGTCGAAGTGGCGCATGCCCATCGTCCGCTTGCTGGTCTCGCGGACGATCGCGAAGCACTCGGGCAGCAGCCCGTCGATGTCCTCGCCGGCGGCCGCTCGCCCGCGCAGCTCGTCCATCCGCTCGCGCAGTTCAGCGTCGCTGTCGTGCTCGAGCTCGGGCTCGAAGGCGTTGATCAGCTCCACGCGCTTCTGGTAGGTCTTGAGCTTCTTGGCCTCGCCGACGTTCAGCGCACGGTCGAGCAGGGAGGGCATGGGCCAAGGATAGCTCCCACCGGGGTGGCGAATCGCGCCAAGCGCCCGGCGACGGCAGCTGCCGTGGAGCCGGCTAGGTGGAGGCCAGCGGCCCTTCCTGGGCGGTCGCCCGGGCGGCCCGCTCGGCGGCCGCGTGGGCCTCACGGCGATGGCGCAGTTTGTCGCGGTGGCGCTTGACCTGGCGGGCGAGCTCGTCGACCATCAGGTTCAGCGAGTGCAGCATCTCCGGGGAGGCGTCGTGAGCGCGCAGCGTGACGCCCTTCAGGTAGAGGGTCCCCTCGGCGACCTGACAGTCGGTGACGCGGGGATTGGGCTCCTTGAAGATCTCAATCTCGAGCCTTGCCAGCTCCGAGACCTGGCGGGCGACCTTGCCCAGCCGGCGCTCGGTGTGGGATCGCAGCTCGTCGGTTACAGGCACGTTTCTGCCCTTGATCTCGATCTGCACCTTGACTCCCTTCGATCGTCCTTTGTCACGATGCTACGCCCGCCTTCGGCGAATGTAAATGGACCGCGTGGACGGCTTTGGACGGCCGCCCCGAGCATGCGAGAATCGCGGCGAGCATGCAGCCCGACCTGTCCTGGTCGCCCACTCCGTGGATCCTCGCCACCAGCGCGATCTTCATGGGGGTCTACGTGTGGCGCTGGCGGGCGGTCCGCCGCGCCGCCGGGCCCCGCCGCGCGGTGGAGGCGCCCGTCTGGCGGCTGGCCTGCGCCGTGGGCGCGCTGGTGGTGCTGCTGGGCGCTCTCATCTCCCCGCTCGACTCGCTCGCCGAGCAGCTGTTCTTCATGCACATGGTCCAGCACATGCTGCTGCTGGACATCGTTCCGATCCTCGGGATCGTGGCGCTCACGAAGGTGATCCTGCGCCCGCTCACGCGCTCGGTCTCGACGCTGGAGCGGCGCGCCGGGCCGCTCGCCCACCCCGCCTTCGCGGTGGTCGCGTACGTGGTGGTGATCTGGGCGTGGCACATACCCGCGGCCTACGACGAGGCCGCCAGGCACGAAGGCATCCACGCGCTCGAGCACTTCAGCTTCCTGCTGGTCGGCTCGCTGTACTGGTGGCACCTGCTGTCCCCGATCCGCGCCCGCATGCGCCTCGGGGGCCTCGGACCGCTGGCCTACATGGGCTCCACGAAGCTGTTCGTGGGAGCGCTGGGCATGTTCCTCGCCTTCGCCCCCAGCACCCTGTACCCGTTCTACGCCAACCAGCCCCGCGTGTGGGGCATCTCGGCCGGCGAGGACCAGGCGATCGCCGGGCTGATCATGGCCGTCGAGCAGTCGCTGGTGATGGGGATCGCGCTGGTGGTGCTGTTCTTCCGGGCGCTGGCGGAGTCCGAGCGCGCCGAGCAGCGCCGCGAACGCCTGTTGGAACCGGTCGAGGACGGGTTCGCTCCCGAGCTACCCCAGGGCACACCTGCCCAGCCGCAGCCGGGCCGCGCGCCCGGCACCGTCTAGTCCTGCAGGCTCTGCAGGATCCCGCGGTGGCCGAGGATGGCGTCGATCGTGATCGACCCCTCGGGCAGCTGGGTGCCGGGCAGCACGATGCTCGAGCGCAGCTGCGAGCCGGCCCCGACCGTCGTGCCCCGGCCGAGCACCACCGGCCCCTGCAGGCGCACGCCCGAGCCGACCTGGACGTCGCGGCCGATCCAGGCGGGCCCGTCCAGCTCCGTGTCGGTGGGCAGCTCCGAGCCACCCGCCGCCAGCACCCCCGGGGCCAGCTCGCGCGCGTCGAGCGCCAGCCGCAGCTCGCCGGCGAGCGCGTCGAAGGTCCCCTGGCGCAGCTCGGCCAGCGAGCCGACGTCGTTCCAGTAGTCGTGGATCTCGTGCACGTAGAAGGGGACGTCGTTCTCGAGCAGGGTCGGAAACACGTCCTGGGCCCAGTCCACGAAGTCCCGCGGCGGGAAGTAGTCGAAGATCTGCGGCTCGAAGATGTAGATCCCGCAGTTGCCCAGCCGCGAGAGGGCCTCCTCCGGCGCCGGCTTCTCCTGGAAGCCGGTGATGCGCCCCTCGCGGTCGTGCAGCACGACCCCGTACTCGCGCGTGTCGGCGACCTCCTTGACGGCCAGCGTGGCGATCCCGCCCGCCGCCCGGTGGCGGGCGACGAAGGCGCCGAGGTCGATGTCCGTCAGCGCGTCGCCGCTGATCACGAGGAAGGCCTCCTCGCCGAAGAACTCCGCGCAGGCCTTCACCCCACCGGCGGTGCCCAGCAGCTCCGGCTCGTGGTGGTAGGACAGGCGCTCGCCGAAGAACTCCCGGATCGTGTCCGGGAAGTAATGCAGGTTGGCGATCACCTGCTCGAAGCCGTGGCTGTCGAGCAGGTCGAGGATGTGCTCCATCACCGGGCGGTCGAGCACCGGCACCATCGGCTTGGTGATCTCGTAGGTCAGGGGGCGCAGGCGCGTGCCCAGACCGGCCGCCAGGACCATTGCACGCATCGGCTGGAGAGCCTCCCGATCGCCGCCGCTCCGGGCGCGGCTAGTAGCGGTAGTGGTCGGGCTTGAAGGGGCCGTCGACGGGAACGTCGATGTAGGCCGCCTGCTCCTCGGTCAGCCGCGTCAGCTTGGCGCCGACCGCCCCCAGATGCAGGTGGGCGACCTTCTCGTCGAGGTGCTTGGGGAGCACGTACACGCGCTTCTCATACTGCTCGTTCTTGGTGAACAGCTCGATCTGGGCGATCACCTGGTTGGTGAAGGAGCTGCTCATCACGAAGCTCGGGTGTCCGGTGGCGTTGCCGAGGTTCAGCAGCCGGCCCTCGGACAGCAGGATCACCGCGTGGCCGTCGGGGAACACCCACTTGTCGACCTGGGGCTTGATGTTGACGCGCTCGATCCCGGGCACGCGGGCCAGGCCGGCGATGTCGATCTCGTTGTCGAAGTGGCCGATGTTGCCGACGATCGCCTGGTGCTTCATGCGCTCCATGTCGGCCGCGCCGATGATGTCGCGGTTGCCGGTGGCGGTGATGAAGATGTCGGCGGTCTCGATCACTTCCTCCAGGCGCACCACCTGCAGGCCCTGCATCGTCGCCTGCAGCGCGCAGATCGGGTCGACCTCGGTGACCAGCACGCGGGCGCCCTGGCCGCGCAGCGACTCCACGCAGCCCTTGCCGACGTCGCCGAAGCCGCATACGACGGCCACCTTGCCGCCGATCATCACGTCGGTGGCGCGGTTGATGCCGTCGATCAGCGAGTGCCGGCAGCCGTAGAGGTTGTCGAACTTGGACTTGGTGACCGAGTCGTTGACGTTGATCGCCGCGAACAGCAGTTCCCCGCGGTCGACCATCTGGTAGAGCCGGTGCACGCCGGTCGTGGTCTCCTCGGTGACGCCCATGATGCCCTCGCCGATCCGGGTCCAGCGCTGGGGGTCCTCGGCCAGCGAGCGGCCCAGCAGGCCGAGCACGATGGCGAACTCCTCGGAGTCGCTGGTGGAGGGGTCCGGGACCGAGCCCGCGCGCTCGAACTCGCCGCCCTTGTGCACGAGCAGGGTGGCGTCGCCGCCGTCGTCGAGGATCATGTTCGGCCCGAGCGAGGTCTCGCCGGTCCCGGGGTCGGGCCAGCGCATGGCCTGCTCGGTGCACCACCAGTACTCCTCGAGCGTCTCGCCCTTCCAGGCGAACACGGGCACGCCGCGGGGGCTCTCGGGGCTGCCCTCGGGACCGACGGCCACCGCCGCGGCGGCGTGGTCCTGGGTGGAGAAGATGTTGCAGCTGCACCAGCGGACCTCGGCGCCCAGGCAGGTGAGCGTCTCGATCAGGACCGCCGTCTGGACGGTCATGTGCAGCGAGCCGGTGATGCGGGCGCCCTTCAGCGGCTGGGAGTCGCCAAACTCGCGCCGCAGCGCCATCAGCCCCGGCATCTCGTGCTCGGCGAGCGTGATCTCCTTACGCCCGAAGTCGGCCAGGGCGAGGTCGGCAACCTTGAAGTCGGCGGTGCGGGCGGCCGCGGTGGTCATTGCTGACACGGAGAAACCTCCTGTGAACTTAGGAGAGCGCCCTTGCTGCAGAGTGGGCGGCCGAGCGTGGCGGACCACAGCCCGTCGCAGCGCTCCTCGGCCGCGAAAAACGCTAGCACAAGGCCTAGCGGTCGGCCAGCGCCGCCTTGAGCTCGTCGAGCACGCGCACAGGACCCGGATCGACCCCCCGCAGGGCGGCCAGATAGATCGACACCAGGTCGCCGAGCAGCACCAGCGAGACCACCCGCTCGATGCCCGTCTGACCGCGTGTCTCCAGGCGGTAGCTGGCGGCCGCGTTGGGGGCGATCACGCTCTCGCTGAGGGCCATGCGCTCCTTCAGCCGCGGATGCGCGTCGGAGTCGTCGAGGAACACGGCCGAGAAGCGACCCTGCGCCGCGGCCCCCTCCCAGCCGACGATCTCGTTGTGGTCCATCTCGGGGAGTTCGCTCGAGAAGCACAGCTGCTTGGCGTTCTCGTTGATCTGGGTCTTCCAGCGGTAGGCGATCGGGGTCGTCACGCCGGCGCCGGTGATCAGCGGGGTGGTGCCGTGCAGGCCACGGGCGACGCTCTTGGCCAGCGAGTCCTCCGGCGCGTCCGGGCCCCACTCGGCCACCAGATGCTCGGTGTGGGAGGCGGCCACGTCGATCTCGGAGGTCATGCGCGGACCCACTCCGCACAGCGCCGCCACCTCGAGCGAGGCGACGATCATGTAGGCGACCGCCGCGCGCGGCTGCAGGCCGCCCGGGAGCGGGATCACGGGGACGTTGTCGGCGCGGGCCATCTCGGCCAGGCGACCGCCGGTGGTGGCGACCGTGCGCTTGGCCCCCAGCAGGCCGGCTGATTCGTAGCAGGCGAGCGTCTCCTCGGTGTCGCCCGAGTAGCTCACGCACAGCACCATCGTGTCGGGGGTCGTCCAGGCCGGCAGCCCGTAGCCGCGGGTCACGAAGATCGGCCGCGTCGACTGGTCGCCGAGGGCCGCGCGCGCCAGCGCGCCCCCGATCGCCGAGCCGCCCATGCCCGCCACGACCATGCCGGCGGGAGCGTCACGCTCCTCCATGATCGCCGACTCGGCCCGCCAGAGCGCGTCGCGCAGGTGCTCGGGCAGGGCGAGGACGGCGGCGAGCTGGTCGGATCCGTCGACCGTGGCGATCGCCGAGCGGGTCAGCTCGCTGACGCCGCCGGGGTGCGGTTGCGCGTTGCCGTCGGGGGTGATGGCTGCCATCGTTGCCTTCCTCGTCCGTGGTGCTCGGGTGGGACCTTGCAGGTGGGAATCGGCATCGGCGGGCTAGAACTGCAGCCCGCGGTCCGGGAGATCCACCCCGGGGAAGATACGCGCCCCGCGGGTCACCACGTTGTCAGCCCCGATCCTGACGCCTTCGCCGAGCACCGCGCCACCGGTGACCTTGGTCGAATCGCCGACCTCTGCGCCGGCGCAGACGATGCAGTCGCGCAGCTCGCAGCCGGCCCCGATGCGAGCCCCGTCGAGCACCACCGAGCGCTCCACCGTGGTGCCCGCGCCGACGCTGACGTCGCTGCCGAGCACCACCAGGCTGCCCACGCGGGCTCCTGCGGCGACCTCGCAGCCGGGACCGATCAGGGCCGGCGGGATCGCCCGGCCGCGGACGCGGGCCTGCTCGTCGATCGCCAGCCAGCCCTGGCCGAGACGCTCGCGCACGGCCGAGGCGACGTTGCCCTCGAGCAGGTCGAAGGTTCCCTGCAGGTAGCGCCCGGGGGTGCCGATGTCCATCCAGTAGCTCTCCGAGGGGAAGCCGTACAGGCCGTCGCCGACCAGCAGCGGCCATATCTCACCCTCGATCGAGACCTTGCGGTCGGGGACCACGAGCTCGAAGATCTCGCGCTCGAGCACGTACGCGCCGGCGCTGATCAGGTTCGAGGGCAGGCTCCCGGAGCTCGGCTTCTCGACGAAGTCGCTGACCCGCTGCTGCTCGTCGAGCACCACCAGGCCGTAGGCGCTGGGGTCGTCAACCGCCACCAGCGCCAGCGTGGCACGGGCGCCGGTGGCCTCGTGCTGGGCGATCTGGGCGCCGAGGTCGATGTCCGTCAGCACGTCGCCGTTGAGCATCAGGAAGCGCTCGTCGAGCATCGGCTCGGCCAGCTTCACGGCCCCCGCCGTGCCCCGCGGCTCGGGCTCCTCCACGTAGCGCAGGCGGATCCCCAGTCCCGAGCCGTCGCCCAGCACGCTGCGCACGCGCTCGGCCATGAAGCCGCACGAGAGGATCACATCGTCGACGCCGTGGCCGCGGAGCCACTCGAGCATGAACGAGATGAAGGGCCGGTCCACCAGCCGCACGATCGGCTTGGGGACGTTCGAGGTCAGCGGGCGCAGGCGCGTGCCTTCGCCGCCGGCGAGGATCACCGCCTGGATGCGATCACCGCCTGCCGACGCCCTCGTACTTCAGGCCGGCGGCCCGCACGGCCCCCGGGTCCAGCGCGTTGCGCCCGTCGATCATGAGGTCGCCGGCCATCGCGGCGGCGACCTGGCCCCAGTCGAGCCCGACCAGCTCCTTCCACTCGGTCACCAGCACGGCCGCGTCGGCGCCCTCGAGGGCCTCCAGCGGGGAGGCGGCGTAGGTGATCCCGCTCATCAGCTCGCGGGCCTGCTGCTCGGCCACCGGGTCATACGCGCTGACGCTGGCCCCGTCGGCCAGCAGCCTGGCGGAGAGCACCAGCGAGGAGGCCTCGCGCATGTCGTCGGTGTCGGGCTTGAAGGCCAGCCCCAGCAGGGCCACGCGGCGGCCCGCGAGCGAGCCGAGGTGGCGCTGGAGCTTGCCCACCACGCGGCGCTTCTGCAGTTCGTTGACCTCGATCACCGACGTGAGCAGCTGGAAGTGGTAGCCGGAGTTGCCCGCCAGCTGCTTGAGGGCGGCCACGTCCTTGGGGAAGCAGCTGCCGCCGAAGCCGATGCCGGCCTGCAGGAACTTGGCTCCGATGCGCTCGTCAAGACCCATCCCCCGCGCCACCTCGACCACGTCGGCGCCGGTCTCCTCGCAGACGTTGGCGATCTCGTTGATGAACGAGATCTTGGTGGCCAGGAAGGCGTTGGAGGCCAGCTTGACCATCTCCGCACTGGCGACGTCGGTGCGCACCACGGGGGCCGGCAGGGGAGCGTAGAGCTCGGCCACTGCGTCGCCCGCCCAGCCCCCGTCGTCGCCGATCACGACACGGTCGGGGTTCATGAAGTCGCCCACCGCCGAGCCCTCCTTGAGGAACTCCGGGCAGGAGACGTAGGAGAGCACCTGCTTGTTCTGGGCGGCGAAGGCGCGCAGGAGGGTGGCCCCGGTCCCGGCGGGGACCGTGGACTTCATCACCAGGGCGCGGTTCTCGGCCCCCGGGATCGCCTCCACGACCGCGTGCACGGCGGACAGGTCGGCGTCGCCGGAGTAGGTGGGCGGGGTGCCGACCGCCACGAACAGCAGCCGCGCGCCGGCGAGCGCCCCGTCGAGCTCGGTGTCGAAGTGCATGCGCTCCCGGTTTCGCGCCAGCAGCTCCTTCAGGCCCGGCTCGTAGATCGGCGTCTCGCCCGCCCGCAGCCGGGCGACCTTGGCGGCGTCGATGTCCACGCACCACACCTCGCTGCCCAGCTCGGCGAAGCCGGCGGCCGTGACCAGTCCCACATAGCCGGTGCCGATCACACCGATCGGCTCGCGCTCGCGGCGCCCAGGGTCGCTCATCTGGCGTTGCTGGAGAGCCTGAAGACGGGGTGCTTGGGCGCCGCGGCCAGCAGCTCCTGCTCGGAGGAGTCGGGGCCGACGCCATCGAAGAAGACGCCCACCTCGAACTTCCAGCGCTTCAGGTAGGCGCGCAGGATGTCGGGCTTCTCGGCGTCGGACATCTCGACGGCGGTGAAGCTCTCGCTGTGGCGGCGGGACAGCAGGAGGCCCTGGCCGCTGCTCGCGCGTAGGTTGCGGGCCCACTGCGTGTCCCCACGTGGGGCCACCAGGTAGCGCTGTCCGTCGAGCTCGAGCGGGTTGACGGGCGTGCGCCGCGGCTGCCCGGATGTCCGGCCGCGGACCTCGAGCACGTGTGACCCGGCGATCGGCAGGCCCAGCCGGGTCAGGAGCGCGATCAACGGGTTGAACACGCGCCGGGTGAACCAGCCGGGCTGCTTGCTCTGGAAATGGGCCGTCGCCGGATTTGATCCGTCCATCGCCCTACAGACGCTATCGGGCCCGACCGGCGGCTAGCTGCCGGTCGCCAGGAAGGCTTCGCAGCGGGCGATCTCGCGCAGCGCGCGGGCGCGCTCCTCGCTGCCCTCCTCGGCCCGCTCGGCCGCCGCCTGGGCCTCCCCCAGCTTCTCCTGCAGGAGCTCGCGGTCCAGGTCCTCGGGGCGCACCGCTTCCTCGACCAGCACGAGCGCACGGTTGTCGACGAACTGCAGGTAGCCCTCGGCCTGGGCGAAGCGCACGATGTCCGTGTCGGAGCGGTACAGGCGCAGCTCGGTGGGTTCGAGCATCGCCAGCAGCGGCTCGTGGCGGGCGAGGATCCCGATCGAGCCGATGGCGGTGACGGTCGAGAGCATCTCGACCTCCTCGGAGAACACCTCGCCCTCGGGGGTCAGGACTTCGACGGGGAACGTGCTGTGCGCCATCCGTCTGCCCTACCGTTTCGCCGCCTCGACGACCTCGTCGATCGTGCCCTTCAGGAAGAAGGCGCTCTCGGGGACCTCGTCGTGCTTGCCGTCGATGATCTCCTCGAAGCCGCGGATCGTCTCCTCGATTTTCACGTACGCGCCGGGCGTGCCGGTGAACTCTTCGGCCACGAAGAACGGCTGCGAGAGGAAGCGCTCGATGCGCCGTGCCCGGTTGACCGTCAGGCGATCCTCGTCGGAGAGCTCGTCGATGCCGAGGATCGCGATGATGTCCTGCAGCTCCTTGTAGCGCTGCAGGATCTCCTTGACCCGGTTGGCGACGCGGAAGTGGTCCTCGCCGAGAATCTCGCCCTTCAGGATCGTGGAGGTCGAATCGAGCGGGTCCACCGCCGGGTAGATGCCTTTCTCGGAGATCGCCCGCGACAGCACGGTGGTCGCGTTGAGGTGGGCGAACACCGACGCGGGGGCCGGGTCGGTGAGGTCGTCGGCGGGCACGTAGATCGCCTGCACGGAGGTCACCGAGCCCTCACGGGTGGAGGTGATGCGCTCCTGCAGCTGGCCCATCTCCGTCTCCAGGGTGGGCTGGTAGCCGACCTGCGAGGGCATCCGCCCGAGCAGTGCGGAGACCTCGGAGCCGGCCTGCACGAAGCGGAAGATGTTGTCGATGAACAGCAGCACGTCCTGACCCTGGTCGCGGAAGTATTCGGCCATCGTCAGACCCGAGAGGGCCACGCGCATACGGGCCCCGGGGGGCTCGTTCATCTGGCCGAAGACGAGCATCGTCTTGTCGAT
The DNA here is from genome assembly GCA_963846255.1 of uncultured Solirubrobacteraceae bacterium. Lineage (GTDB taxonomy): Bacteria > Actinomycetota > Thermoleophilia > Solirubrobacterales > Solirubrobacteraceae > Palsa-744. The sequence continues at coordinate 48,846 of CAWJVE010000002.1, read as the reverse complement.
GACGCCCGATTCCTTCATCTCCAGCCACAGGTCGTTGCCCTCGCGGGAACGCTCGCCGACGCCGCAGAAGGCCGACAACCCGCCGTGCTCGGTGGCGAGGTTGTGGATCAGCTCCTGGATCAGCACCGTCTTGCCGACACCGGCGCCGCCGAACAGCCCGACCTTGCCGCCCTTGGCGTAGGGGGCCAGCAGGTCCACGACCTTGATTCCGGTCTCGAACATCTCGACCGCCGGCGAGAGGTCCTCCACGCGGGGGGCCGGCTGGTGGATGCCGCGCCGCTCGACGCCCGCCGGCAGCGGCTCGCCGAGGTCGATCGGTTCGCCGAGCAGGTTGAAGATGCGACCGAGCGTGACCTCGCCGACCGGCACCGAGATCGGGGCGCCGGTGTCCACGACCTCCAGCCCGCGGGCGAGCCCGTCGGTGGTGTCCATCGCCACCGCCCGGACGCGGTCGTCGCCGAGGTGCTGCTGGACCTCGCAGACGAGCAGATCGCCGCCCGAGCTGGCGCTCACGCCGGCCGCCTCCTCCTCCTCGTTGGAGGCGGTGCGCTGGATCGTGATCGCGTGGTTGATCTCGGGCAGTCTGTCCGGGAAGGTGGCCTCGATCACGACGCCCTGAATCTCCTCGATCCGCCCCAGGTTGCGCTTTCCCTGCGCGTTGGTCCCCTCGGCGGTGCCGGTGGGAGCTGCTGTGGTGCTGGACTCCATGGTGTTTCTCCTGTTCTCGGTCGTCGTGTCGTGGCGGGCGATCAGCTCGCGCGCGTCAGCTGAGACCCTCCGCGCCGGCGACGACCTCCATTATCTCCTGGGTGATCTCGGCCTGGCGGGCACGGTTCATCTGCAGTGTGTAGTCGGTGATGATTTCTCCTGCGTTCTCGGACGCGCTGCGCATGGCGGTCATCTGCGCGCCGAAGAAGCCCGCGGTGGACTCCACCAGGGCGCGGTAGATCGACAGCTCGACGTAGTCGGGCACGAGGCGGTGGAGGATCTTCTCGGGGTCGGGCTCGTAGTCGACGGCCGCGGCGGCGGCGGGCTGCTCGCGTTGCTCGCGTGCGGAGCCTGCCTGCTCGCCCGTCGCGGAGCCGGGACGGGCAGGCGCGGCGGCCTCACCATCGGCGTCCTGCCCGCCGGTGACGGTCGCCTGCGAGAGCGGCAGCAGCCGCTCCTGGGTCACCTTCTGTGTCAGCGGTGAGATGTAGGTGTTGTAGATGACCTCGACCCGGTCGACGTGACCGTCGACGTAGGCGGTCACGAGGTCGCCGGCGATCGCGCGTGCGTCGGCGTGCGCGGGCCGGTCGGAGAAGCCGGTGTAGGTGCCGCTCAGCTCATAGCCACGGAAGCTCATCGAAGACGCTCCGCGGCGGCCGGCGACGTACCAGTTGCCCTTCAGGCCTTCGTCGGAGATCTCGGCGCCGAGGCGGATGGCGGCGCGGATGATCTGCGAGTTGAAGCCCCCGGCGAGTCCACGGTCGCCGGTGATCAGCAGCACCCCGACGCGCTCGACGTGCTCGTGCTCGGCCAGCAGGGGCACCCGCAGCGCCTCGGAGCCGGCCGCCTGGGCGGCCTGACGGGTCATCCGCCGCAGGGCGTCCGCATAGGGACGCAGCGCCTCGATGCGCATCTCCGCGCGCCGCAGGCGGGCGGCGGCCACCATCTCCATCGCCCGCGTGATCTTCTGGATGTTCTTGACCGAGGCGATCTTGGTCTTGACGTCGCGCTGTGAAGCCATCAGCTGATCCGGCCGGTCAGGCCGCGTGGGCCTCCTCGAGGGGCTGGCCCTCCTCGTCGAGGTCGAAGCCGAAGTCGGCCGCGAACTGCTCGAGGAAGTCGTGGATCTGCTTCTGGGTCTCCTCCGACCAGTCTCCGCCGGCGATCTTGGCGCGGACATCGGTCAGCTGGGAGTGGGCCCCTTCGGTCAGCTCGGTCAGGAACTCGGTCACGCGCTCGACGTTGATGCGGTCCAGGAACCCGTTCGTGGCGGCGTAGATCTGGATCACCTGGTCCTCCACCGGCAGCGGCTCGCGCTCGTTCTGGTTGAGGGTCATCACGAGCCGTTCCCCGCGCGCCAGCGTGCGCTGCGTGTCGGCGTCGAGGTCGGAGCCGAACTGGGCGAAGGCCTCCAGGTCGCGGTACTGGGAGAGCTCGAGCTTGATCCGCCCGGCGACTTTCTTCATCGGCCCGATCTGTGCGTTTCCGCCGACGCGCGAGACCGAGATGCCGACGTTGATCGCGGGACGGACACCCGAGTTGAACAGCGCCGACTCGAGGAAGATCTGCCCGTCGGTGATCGAGATCACGTTGGTGGGGATATAGGCCGACACGTCGCCGGCCTGGGTCTCGATCACCGGCAGCGCCGTCAGCGAGCCACCGCCGAGGTCGTCGTTGAGCTTGACCGCCCGCTCGAGCAGGCGCGAGTGCAGGTAGAAGACGTCACCGGGGTAGGCCTCGCGTCCCGGCGGCCGGCGCAGCAGCAGCGACATCTGGCGGTAGGCGTAGGCGTGCTTGGTCAGGTCGTCGTACACGCACAGCGCGTCCTGGCCCTTGTAGAGGAAGTACTCGCCCATCGCACAGCCGGCGTATGGGGCCATGAACTTGATCGGCGCCGCCTCGTCGGCGGGGGCGGCCACGATGATGGTTTTGTCGAGCGCGTTGTTTTCGTCGAGCGTCTGGGCGAGCCCGACGACCGTCGCCATGCGCTGGCCGATCGCGACGTAGATCGAGATCACGCCGCTGTCCTTGTTGTTGATGATCGTGTCGATCGCGATCGCCGTCTTGCCCGTCTGGCGGTCGCCGATGATCAGCTCGCGCTGGCCGCGGCCGATCGGGATCATCGCGTCGATCGCCTTCAGGCCGGTCTGCATCGGCTGCTTGACGGGCTGGCGCTGGACCACGCCGGGGGCCTTGAACTCGGCCGGGCGCTTCTGCGTGGTGTTGACCTCGCCCTTGCCGTCGAGCGGGCGCCCGAGCGGGTCGACGATACGCCCGAGCAGCTCCTCGCCGACGGGGATGTCGAGCAGCTCGCCGGTGCGCCTGACGGTGTCTCCCTCGGAGACCCGCTCCCACTCGCCGAACAGCACCGCTCCGACGTTGTCGGACTCGAGGTTCAGCGCCAGTCCGGTGACGCCGTGGGGCAGCTCGAGCATCTCGAAGGACATGCAGTTCTCCAGCCCGTGCAGGCGCGCGATCCCGTCGGCGACCGACAGCACGGTGCCGACCTCGGTCAGCTCGGCGCTGCCGCTGTCGAGCCCCTCGATGCGGCTCTTGAGGATGGAGGTGATCTCGTCGGGGTTGATCTGCATGGTCTTTCTCCTAGGAGGCTGCCTGGGCAACGTGCCTGCGCAGCTGCTCCAGCCGGTTGCGGATGGATGCGTCGAGGATCGAGTTGCCGACCCTGAGGATGATCCCGCCGAGGATGTCGGGATCCACGCGCGAGCTGAGCGTGACGCGGCGCCCGGCCCGCTCTCCGATCGTGCGACCGAGCTCCTCCGTCGTCTTCTCGTCGAGGGCCACGGCGCTGGTGATCTCGACGGGGAGCATGCGGTTCTCCTCCTCCCACAGCCGCTCGTACTGCTGGCGGACGCGGAAGATGACGGGCATGCGGTGGTTCTCGATCAGCAGCGAGAGGAAGTTCAGGAAGGAGGCGTCGGCGCCGTCGAGCACGCCCCCGAGCGCCTCCTGCTTCTCCGCGGTGGAGAAGTAGGGCGAGAAGAAGAAGACCGCGAGCTGGCGGTTGTCGTTGAGCGCGTCCGCGAGCTGCCCGAGCTGTTCGCGGAGCAGGTCGAGCTTGCCCTGCTCGAGGGCGACCTCGAACAGCGAACGGGCGTACACGCGGGCGAGCTCGTCCATCAGTTGTTGCGTGCCCCCGAGGACAGCCCGGAGAGGTCGAGCTCGTCGAGCGCCTGCTCGACCAGACGGCGCTGGTCGTCGCTGTCGAGCGACTTGCGGGTGACCTTCTCGGTGGCCAGGATCGTCAGGTCGGCCACCTCGCGGCGCAGGTCGTCGAGCGCGCGCTTGCTGGCCACCTCGATGTCGCGTTCGGCGCGCTGGGCGGCTTCCGCGAGGATCTCCTTGCCGCGCTCCCGGGCCTCGTGCTCGTGGGTCTCGGCGGTCTGCCGGGCGCGCTGCACGATCTCTTCGGACTGCGCGCGGGCCTCCTTCAGGCGCTCGCGGTATTCCTCGAGGATCTTGTCGGCCTCGACACGGGTGTGTTCGGCGGCGTCGATCTCGCCGCCGATCTTCTTCGCCCGTTCGTCGAGGGCTTCGCCGATGCGCGGGAACACCCACCTGCGCAGGACCAGGAACGAGATCGTGAACACCACGATCGTCCAGATCATGATCCCCACGTTGGGGGTGATCAGGAACGAGCCGCTGGCGAGCGGGGTGAGGGCGGCGGCGAACATGGCGGCCTACAGGAAGAAGGCGATGAAGCCGCCCACCAGGCCGTAGAAGAAGACCGCCTCGGTCAGGGCGAACCCGAGCCACTGGTCGCGCTCGATGTCGGCCCGCAGCTCGGGCTGGCGCGTCTTGGACTGGATCGAGGCGTTGAACACCGCGCCGATGCCCGCGCCCGCGCCGGCTGCGCCGCCGCCGGCGCCTACGCCGAGCGCGATCGCCCGACCCGCGGCCTTACCGTATTCGATGGGTTCCCCCGTCGCCGCGAATACTGCGTTGAGTGCATGAAGCATCGTCGGCTCCTTTCGTTCTCTAGTGGGACTCGACCGCTCCGCCGATGTAGATGGCGGTCAAGATGGCAAAGATGAAGGCCTGCAGGCCCGCGATCAGCACGGCCTCGAACAGGAAGATCGCGATCCCGAACGGAAGCAGGAACCAGGACACGAGCTGAAGGCCGACGAGCACCCCGAGCGTACCTCCCATGAACGCGATCAGCAGGTGGCCGGCGAGCAGGTTGGCCCACAACCGGACCGTGAGCGAGATCAGGCGCAGGAAGATCGAGAGGATCTCGATCGGGAAGATGAGCAGCACGATCGGCCCTTTGAGGCCGCCCGGCATGAGGCTCTTCAGGTATCCGATCGGCCCGTGGTGTTTGACGCCCTCGTTGATGAACAGCACGAACACTCCCAGCGAGAGCACCAGCGGAAAGGCGACGTTCGTGTCGGCCGCGTAGATCTGGAAAGAGGGGATGTGGGCGCCGAAGAGGCTGAACTTCTCGGTCGAGTTGACCGGTAGCGGGATGTAGCCGATCAGGTTCGAGACGAGGATGAAGATGAAGATCGTCGCGATCAGCGGGAAGTACTTCTTTTCCATCCGCGAGTCGAAGTTTTCCCTCGTCATGTTGCGGGTGAAGTCGTAGAAGGACTCGACGGCGACCTGCAGGCGGCCGGGGCGTTCCTTCAGGCGTTTGGCGATGTAGGTCATCAGCCCGATCGTGATGCCGGCGGCCAGCAGCAGGTACAGGACCCCCTTGTTGAAGGCGATCGGGCCGAGCTTGAACCAGGTGTCGAGCTTGAACTCGTCGATCGGGGTGAAGACGTTGCTGGCGACCTCGGGAGCCTTGTGCGCGGCGACGCCGAACAGGATCACGAACAGCGCGATCCCGCCGACCCACACGCCGAGGACGGCGTAGCCGATCTTGCGAGCCTGGCTCATGCCCTGTTTCTCGGCGGGCGGCGTCCCGGCCCCGGGCGGCGTCGCGGCCGGGCGCGGGGTGATCGGTGGGGCTCCGGCGACGGCGCTCATGAACCGGGACCTGCCTCCCGCCCCATACCAATCCGCACCGCGAAGGCGATCGAGTAGGCGACGAGGATCACGAGCGCCGCTGCGAGGCCGTCTTCGTGGCTGCCGGCAGCGCCCGCCACGACGATCCCCCCGGCGAGCAGCCAGATGCGGGCGAAGGAGTCGATGAAGTTCAGCCCGAGCCGCGAGCCCGGCTCGGCCGCCCGGTTGATCGCGCGGCGGTCGACGACGGCGGCCACACGCTGCAACAGCCACGCCCCCGCGCCCACGAGCACTCCGAACACCGGAGCACCGAGCGCAAGCGCGATGATGACCGCCGGGACGAGCACGACGAGGTCGAGATTGGCCAGGATCCGCCGGCCCCACCCGTCTGCGGGCACGCGTGCGTGATCGTCCGGAATATGGCTAACTTGCATGGGTCGGGCCACCCTACAGACGCGAGGGTCCAGGCGCTCCCCGAAGGGGGGCCGTCGAAGATGCTCCCTCGAGTACCTCTCTGGCGGCGCCGCCCAGTCTATCCGTTTCAGGACTTCGTAACAACTTTGTGACAACGGGCACGCGTCCGGAGAGGGCGCTTTTCCAGGGTCTTTATGGACTCGCCGCGCGCACCCTATCGCTCGCGGCCCCACCCCCCGCGGAGTGCCGGCGGCGGCGTGCGAGAGCGGCTTCGGCGAGCTCCACGATCGCCACCGAGGCGGCGAATGTGAGCAGCCCGGCGAGCACGTCCAGGACGAAGTGATTGCCGGTCGAAAGCACCGCGAAGGTGGTCAGGCACGGATACAGGGTCGCCAGCACCCGCGCCCAGATGCGGGGGGTTGCGCGCCACACCGCCAGCGTGCACCACGAGGCCCAGGCGATGTGCAGGGAGGGCAGGGCGGCGAGCTCGTTGGCGTGGGAGGCGAGCCCGCTGTGGCCGTGCCAGGAGCCGATCGCGCCGCTGGAGGCGACGATGTCGACGAAGCCGCCCAGCATCCGCGGCGGCGCCACCGGGAAGCGCCAGAAGACGACGAACGCCAGCACGTTGCACAGCAGCAGCGTGTTGCGCAGCGGGCGGTAGATCTCCGCCCTCGCCCACCACAGCCAGCCCAGCAGCCCGAAGGTGACGATGAAATGGGCGTTGTCGTAGTAGTCCGAGACGACCAAACCGAGCGTGTGGTGGGTCGCCAGCCAGTGGTCCAGCGAGCGCTCCACGTCGATCCCCAGCCACTGCTCGACCCGCAGCACGCTGCGGGCGTGGGCGAGCGCGACGTGGACGCGCAGGGGGGCGAGATTGGTGGTGGCGTCGTACACCCACGCCAGCCACACGATCAGCAGCGCCTCCACCCACCAGCGGGAGCGCTTGACCTCCTCTGCGGAGCTGGGAGCCGGCGCGACGGCGCCGGGAGCGCCGGATTGCAGGGTGCTCGCGGCCAAGCCGCAATTTTACCGTCGGGCGAGAACGCCAACTACAGCGGCGCGGGCGCCAGCCCGTCGCCGGCCAGCTGCTCGAGCACCAGCGGCAGCGCCGCCACCGTGCGCCGCCAGGAACCGGGGGCCGAGTAGTCGTCGGCGTCGTGCAGCAGCAGCACATCGCCCGGGGCGGCCGCCCGCGAGACCCGCTCGGCGATCCCCTCCGGGGTCGCGCTCGCCTCCCAGTCCTGGCCCCAGCGGCGCCACAGCAGGGTCCGCCAGGCGCGCCGGCGGGCGAGCATCACGGCGGCGGTGTTGAGCACGCCGTAGGGCGGGCGGTAGAGCGTCACCGAACGCCCGGCCGCCCCCGCGATCGCGTCCTCCGCGCGGGCGATGTCCTCGCGGACCTGGCGCGGTGAGAGCCGCAGGAGGTTGCGGTGGCGGTCGCAGTGCAGGCCCAGTTCGTGCCCCGCCGCGAGCAGCTCGCCGACCAGCCCGGGGTCGCGGCGGACCTGCTCGCCGACCAGGAAGAAGGTCGCCCGCACGCCGTGACGGGCGAGCACCTCGAGCACCGCCGGGGTGCCCCGGGCGTGGGGGCCGTCGTCGAAGGTGAGGTGAAAGCCGCCACCGCTGCGGGTGCGATCCTCGACGCCGAGCGCCGCCCGCAGCCCCGGCAGCACGGGGCGGCCGTCGTCCCGGGAGAGCCCGGCCAGGGCCGGCAGCGCGTAGCTCGCCAGAGCCCCCGCGGCCAGCACGCCCGTGATCGGTGCTGCGCGGCTGCGATGATCGATCTCGTTCATGCTGGATCTGACGCTCGGGATCGCGGCCGCGATCGGGTCATCGATCTTCTACAGCCTAGGGATCGCCTTCCAGGCGACCGACGCCAAGCAGGCACCCCGCGAGCAGTACCTGCGGGCGGCGCTGTTGCTCGGCCTGCTGCGCCGCTCGCGGTGGCTGCTGGGCACGGGCCTGACGGTGCTCGGCTGGCCGCTGCAGGTGCTGGCGTTGTCGCTGGCGCCGCTGGTGGTAGTGCAGCCCGCGCTGGCGATGGGGCTGCTGGTGCTGCTGGTGGTGGCCGAAAGGATGCTCGGCGAGCACGCCGGGCGCACCGAGCACATCGCGATGGCGGCGATCGTGCTGGGGGTGGTGGGCGCCGCCCTGTGCGCTCCGCCGCTCTCCCACACCCACACCTCCGAGCAGGGAACGATCACGCTCGTGCTCCTGATCCTCGGCCTGGCGAGCCTGATCCCCTACGGCCTGCGCCTGATCGGGCATCCGCGTCCGGAACTGACGATGCTGTCCGCCGGGCTCGCGTTCGCGTGGAGCGGGATCGCCACCAAGCTGGCCTCCGACGACCTCACCACCGGACACACCTTCACCGCCGGGCTGTGGGCGCTGTCGACGCTGCTCGCCTCGATCGTGGGTCTGCTGAGCGAGATGAGCGCGCTGCAGGAACGCCCCGCGATCCAGGTCGCCCCGGTCGTGTTCGTGACTCAGACGTTGGTGCCGGTGGTGCTGGCGCCGCTGCTGCTGGGCGAGCGCTTCTCGGACACGCCGTTCGGTGGAATCCCGCTGGCGCTGTCGCTGGCGGTGCTGCTGGCGGGCGCCGTGATCCTCGTGCGCTCGCCGTTGTTGCTCGCGCTGACCGCCGGGGAGCGCTCCAGCGAGCCCAGCGGCTCGGGTCGCAGCCCCTCGGATTCGAGCGTGGAGACCATGCGTTCCAGGCCCGCGAGGGAGGCGGGCGAGCCGTCCAGTTCGACCACCACGACGTCGCCGGCGCGCAGCTGACGGCGGTGCAGCCGCGTCGTGGCCGGCACCCGCAGGGCACCCTTTACCGGGGTCGCGCCGGCGGTGCGACCGAGCACCAGCTGGCCGACCGACAGGCCACCGCGGGGACGCAGGTAGAAGTAGCCGCCGTGTAGGCCCAGCGCGCGCGCCTGGGAGCCCAGCGTGTGGCGTGTGCGAAGCCAGCGCAGCGGCGCCGAGGAGGGCACTTCGGGGAGCAGTTCGTCGCCCAGCGCCCTCACCGAGGAGATCCGCCGCTCGCTGGGGACGCGGGCGTCGTCGGCGAGCGTTACGTGCAGCCCGCCCTGTGCCAGCCGCTGCGCGACGGCCGCCAGTTGCGGCGAGGGAGCGCGCACCACCATCCCCACCACCGGTTCGTCGGTGCTGACGTGAGCCAGTTCGTGGACGTCGAGGACCTTGGCGGCGACGGAGGTGACCTCGTCGGTGGACATCACCCACGAGCCGACCACGAACAGCAGCGCCGCCCAGGTGGCGAGGGCCACCGCCCGCAGCTGCCAGCGGGGTATCGGGCGCACCCGCCGGGGCACCCCCAGCACGGCCTCGACCGGCGAGGCCGCCGGCGGGCGCGTGGCTGTGACGGTGGCGCCGTTGGGAGCATCCGCGCGGGCGAAGCTGGCGCACACGTGCTCGCGCAGCTCGTCGGTGTCGTTGGCCAGCAGCAGCAGGTCGAGCGCGGCCATCGCGCGGGTGTTGATACGGGCGTGGCCCACCGGCAGCCCGTAGGAGACGACCGGGGTTCCGGCCGCCATCGCCTCCAGGCAGGTGACCCCGCCGGTGGAGTGCACGAGCACGTCGGCCGCCGCCAGCACGTCGGGCATGCGGTCGGTGAAGCCGTAGACGTGCACGCGCTCGTCGCCGGCGAAGTCCTTGCGCAGGCGGCTGGCGAGGTGCTCGTTGCGTCCGGCCAGGCACACGATCGCCGCGACCTCGGGCAGGTGGGTGAACTCGCGCACCGCTCCGGCCACGTCGCCCACCCCCCAGCCTCCGCCCGAGACGACCACCACGCGGCCCTCCTCGGGCAGGGCCAGTGAGCGCCGGGCCTCGACGGGCGAGCGCGGCTGCAGGAACTCGGCCGAGATCAGGGGACTGACGAGCTTGACGCTGTCGCGGCCGGCGATCCGCTCGACCGACGGCACCGACTCGTCGTACATCACCAGGTGCATGTCGATCCCCGGCTGGGCCCAGAAGAACAGGCCGGTGAGGTCGGTGATCGTGGCCACGGTCGGACACTTCACGGCCCCCGTTCGCCGCAGGCGGGCGAGCACGACGGTCACGGCAGGGTAGGTGGAGACCACCACGTCCGGTTCGTGTTCGGCGATCTTGCGCGTCAGCGGGCGCGAGCCGAAGCGGCACAGCAGCCACCGCGCCAGGCCCCGAAACGGCGGCACGTGCTCGAGCAGCCAGTACACGATCGAGTAGGTCCAGGGGATGAACCGCAGCTGCACGCGGTAGCCGTCCTCGACCACGGGCTGCACGAACGGACCCATCGCGGCGAGGCCGTCGATCACGGTCACCTCGGCCGGGTGGGGCGAGCCGGAGATCTGCTCGGCGAGGGCGCGTGCGGCGGCGGCGTGGCCCTCCCCCACGTCGGCTGACAAAATCAGCACGCGTTCGCGCCGCCTGGGTAGGGGCGAACTCGGTGAGCGCTTGTCGATGCGGCGTGCCATGAACGGTGCGGGCCCCGCGTACTTCGGCCAGCTGTCCGGCGCCCTGGTTGGGCGCGCAGCGCCCCGTCAGTTAGGAGCCTGGCTGCTTAAAGGGAACCTTAGCGTGAGCGTAGGACCCCGCGGCGCCAGGGTAGGGGGCAGAATGGACACCTTGCAGGCGGCTACCCCGATACCTTCGGCGGGCGTCGCCGGCCGCGGCGGGCGGGATCGCGGCTCGGCGGGAGCGGTGCGCGCCCCGAGCGCGGCCAGGGTGCTGGGCGCGATCGGGCTGCTGGGAATCCTCGCGAGCGTGCTGCTGCTGTGCGCCGGCGCGGCCAGTGCACCCACCCAGTACGTCCCCGCCCGCGCCGGGGGCTGGCCGTCGTGGCTGGCGGGGCCGCTCGGCGGGCTCTCCTCCCCGCTCGGCAGCCACGGCTTCCAGACCCTGAACCTGATCATGTGCGCCGGCTACCTGGTCGTGCTCGTATGCGCCTGGGCGCTGCCGGCGCGGGCGCTGGTGGCGACCATCCTGGCCGCCCACATCGTCCTGCTGCTCGGGCCGCCGCTCGTCTCCCAGGACGTGTTCGGATACCTCGGCTACGCCCGCCTCGGGGCCCTGCACGGCCTGGACCCCTACTCGCACATCCCGGCCGAAGCGCCCGGGGACGCGATCTTCCCGTTCGTGGGGTGGCCCTTCAAGCACTCCCCCTACGGCCCCCTGTTCACGCTCGGCAGCTACGCGCTCGCGCCGCTCGGCCTGGCCGGCGGCCTGTGGGCGCTGAAGGCGATCGCCGCGCTCGCGAGCCTGGGGGCGATCGCGCTGGTCGGCTACGCCGCCCACACACTGGGGCGCCAGTGGAAGTGGGCGGTGGCGTTCGTGGGCCTGAACCCCGTGCTGCTCGAGCTGGCGGTCGGCGGGGCCCACAACGACACGCTCGTGATGGCCTCGCTGGCGGCGGCGCTGGCACTCGCCGCGCGTGGTCAGGCGCGGGCCCGGCGGGGCGCTCCGGCGCCGGTTGGGGGCCCGCCCGCGGCCACCGGCATGACGGACCCGAAGGCGCAGGCGAGGCCCGCGAACGCGGCTGCCGACGCCGGCAGCAGCGGGCTGCGCGAGAGCGCGATCGCGGTGGTCGCGGGCGTGGGCGTGAAGATCACCGCCGGCGTGGTGCTGCCGTTCGTGGTGCTCGCCCCGCGCCGGTGGCGGGAGCGGGGCGCCGTGCTGGTGGCGGCGGCGCTGGCGCTGGGGGGCCTCGCCGCGCTGGGGCTGATCGGCTTCGGCTCGCACACGCTCGGCTTCCTCGACGCGGTGGGCGAGCAGCAGCAGCTGGTGGCCACCCACAGCGTTCCCGCCGAGACCGCCCGCCTGGTCGGGCTCTCGGGCACGCCGACCTGGTGGCGGCACCTCTATCTCGCGGGCTTCGGAGTGGTGCTCGTGCTGACGATGTGGCGCACCGTCCGCGGCTCGGACTGGCGCGTGATGGCCGGCTGGGCGATGCTCGCGCTGCTGGTGTCCACGGCCTGGCTGCTGCCGTGGTACGCCATCTGGCTGCTGCCGCTAGCGGCCCTCGGCGGGGACCGGCGGCTGTGTGCCGCCACGCTGCTGTTCTGCGCCTACGCGATCCTGATCCACCTGCCGCTGGCTGATCCGCTGCTGAGCCCCGCGGCGCACCGGGCCGTCGAACACGTCCACCTGCGCGTCCCTGGTGTTGGTCACCGCCTCGAACTCACCAGTTTCGAAGTCCTTCACCACGTCCAGCTGGATCTCCGCTGGTGAGGCCCCGGGCCGCAGCCGGCGCAGGCGGATCGCGTCCAGGCGCCTGAACTTGAGGATCTCCAGCACGTACACGAGGTAGACGCTGGCGGCCGCCACGACCAGGCCGATGGCGAGGATCACGAGCGTCCAGCCGAAGTTGTAGTGGCCGTTGTGGTCGCTGTAGGGGACGAAGCGCAGCGCCAGGGCGAGCCCGGCCAGCATCAGCGTCCAGGCATACAGGTAGGCGATCGTACGGCGGCTGGAGAAGCCGATCCGCGCCATCCGGTGGTGGAAGTGCTCGCTGTCGGGCCGGTACACCGGCTGGCGGTACTTCAGGCGCTTGAGCACCACGAAGGTCGTGTCCAGGAACGGCACGGCGAGCAGGATCAGGGGCAGCACCAGCGACACGACCGCAGCCGTCTTGACCGCCGCCTCGACGGCGATCACCCCCATCAGCAGGCCGAGCAGATTGGCCCCGCAGTCGCCCATGAAGCTCTTCGCGGGGGGGAAGTTGTAGATCAGGAAACCGAGCGCCGCGCCCGCCGTCAGGGCCGCCAGCACGCCGGGCTGGGGACGGCCGAGGTCGAAGGCGATGACCGCCATCGTGGCGGCGATGATCGCGCACACGCCGGCCGCGAGGCCGTCGACGCCGTCGGAGAAGTTGACGACGTTCATCATCAGCACCAGCCCCACCACAGTCAGCAGGGGGCCGCCGTCCGTGATGCCCGCGTTGGGCAGCGAGATGTGCCCGAAGAAGGGCAGCGTGACCGCCCTCACGCCGACGCCGAAGTGCACCACCACGACGGCCGCGAGGATCTGGCCGGCGAGCTTCAGCACCGGGTGCAGGTCGAGGCGGTCGTCGAGCGCGCCGACGAGCGTGATGATGGCGGCGCCGAGCAGCACGCCGGTCCACAGGTTGGGTTCGTTGGAGTACCCGCGCGGCAGGAAGACGAGCGCCGCCACCAGCACTCCGCCGAAGATCGCCAGGCCGCCCAGCAGCGGCGTGGGGCGCTCCGACAGGCCCCGCTCGCGGGGTTCGTCGATCATGCCCAGCCGCCGTGCCAGGCGCATCGTCAGCGGCGTGAGGAGCGCCGTCACGGCCGCGGCCACCAGCAGCGCGTAGAGCGCGTCGAGCTCAGTCGGGTGGGCCATCGCTCTGCTTAAGCATCGCAGGCCCCGGAGCGGTGCGGGGCGATCCGCCGCTCAGGCGCGTACGGGCGCACCCAGGAACTCGTACAACGGATAGCGCTCGACCAGCACCTGGACACGGGCCGCGAGCTCCTGCTCACGGGCATCGTGCTCGGCGCCGAGGGCCGTCGCGAGGATGCGCCCGATCTCCTCGAAGTCCTCCACCGCAAGGCCCCGCGTGACCAGCGCCGGGGTACCGATGCGCAGCCCCGAGGCTTCCAGCGGCGGGCGCGGGTCGAAGGGGACCGCGTTGCGGTTGACCGTGATCCCGATCGCCGCCAGCCGGTCCTCGGCCTCGCGGCCGCTCAGCGGCGGCTGGCTGTCGCGCAGGTCCACGAGCACGAGGTGGACGTCGGTGCCGCCCGTCAGCACCCGCACCCCGGCCCCCGCTTCCGAGAGCTCGCGGGCGAGCGCCCGGGCGCCGGCGATCGTGCGCTGCTGGCGCTCCTGGAAGCCCTCGGAGGCGGCGATCCGCAGAGCCACGGCCTTGGCCGCGATGATGTGCTCCAGCGGCCCGCCCTGCTGGCCCGGGAAGACCGCCGAGTCGATCTTCTTGGCGTGCTCCTGCCGGCACAGGATGATCCCCGCGCGGGGGCCGCCGAGGGTCTTGTGGGTGGTGGTGGTGACGACGTCGGCGTGCGGTACCGGGTTGGGGTGCAGCCCGGCCGCCACGAGGCCGGCGAAGTGCGCCATGTCGACCATCAGCCGGGCGCCGACCTCGTCGGCTATCTCCCTGAAGCGGGCGAAGTCGAGCTGGCGTGAATAGGCCGACCAGCCCGCCAGCAGCAGCTTCGGCCGCGCCTCGCGGGCGATGCGGGCCACCTCGTCCATGTCGATCAGGCTGCTGGAGCGATCGACCTCGTAGGCCACCACGTTGTAGAGGCGCCCGGAGACGTTCAGGCGCATGCCGTGGCTGAGGTGGCCGCCGTGGGCCAGCGAAAGGCCCATGATCGTGTCACCGGGTTCCAGCAGCGCGTGGTAGACGGCCGCGTTGGCCTGCGATCCGGAGTGCGGCTGGACGTTGGCGTGCTCGGCCCCGAACAGCGCCTTGGCGCGGTCGATCGCGAGCTGCTCGGAGACGTCCACCCACTCGCAGCCGCCGTAGTAGCGCCGCCCGGGGTAGCCCTCGGCGTACTTGTTGGTCAGCACCGAGCCCTGACACTCGAGCACGGCCCGTGGCACGAAGTTCTCCGAGGCGATCATCTCGAGCGTTCCCTGCTGGCGCTCGAGCTCACCGCGCAGGGCCTCGGCGATCTCCGGATCCACCTCCTCGAGGGGGCGGTTGAAGTAGTCGGGGCTCAGGTCGGTCATCGGCGCTCTCCTCAGGCAGGCGTTGAATCGGAATCGCCCAGGCGCGCGGCTAACTCAGCTGGCCGCTCCCCGGTGGTCGATTCCACCTTCACAAACGCCAGTTGCGGCAGCTGCCATGGAGGCTATCAGGGTCCCGGGAGGGCCCGGGCGCGGGCGCCGGACCGGCGCTCAGGCGGCCAGCGGGGAGAGCATCTGCTGGACCGAGTCGCGCGGCAGGGCGCCTTCGCGCAGCACGTGCCAGCGGCGCTCCTGGTCGAAGTCGCGCAGATCCACGACGGTCGACGGGCGACCCGGGAGCTCACCTCCGTCGAGCACCAGGTCGGCCCCCTCGAGCAGGCTGCGGGGCACCTCCTGCAGGGTGCGGGCGTCGGGCTCGCCTGACAGGTTTGCGCTCGACTGCATGATCGGGCGCTCGACACGCTCGAGCGCGGCCACGGACTCGGGCAGCCGCGGCACGCGCAGACCGAGCGTTGACGGGTCGTTTCGACAGGCCGCACCGAAGTGCTCGGAGCGGTTTGCGAGCAGCAGCGTCAGCGGCCCGGGCAGCAGTACTTCCAGCGCCAGTCGCTCGGGCTCGGTGAGGCCCTCGAGCTGCTCCAGGGCGCGGGTGAGCGAGAAGAACATGACCGCGCATGAGCGCGCCGCCGGGCGACCCTTGAGCTCGTACATGCGGCGGGCGGCTTCGTGGTCGTCGGGGTCGCAGCAGACCCCGTAGACGGTGTCGGAGGGGAACACGGCGACTCCTGCAGTGGCCACGCACTCCTGCAGCTGCAGGGCGTGCTCGCGGGTCAGAGTCGCGCTCATGCGGGCGCCGCTGCACCGGCTGACAGGCGCTCGCCCACGACCACACGCTCGATTCCGGCCAGGTCGCGCTCGCTGCGGACCTGCTCGAAGCCGCTGTCGCGCAGCAGCTCGGCGACCGCCGGTGCCTGCCCGGCCCCGACCTCCAGGGCGGTGAAGTGCACGTTCGGGCGCAGCGCCAGCTGGGCCGCCAGCCGGCGGATCGCGCTCAGCCCGTCCGCACCGGCGAACAGGGCGTCGTGTGGCTCGTGGCGCAAGATCTCGGGGGCGAGGCTAGCGCGTTCTCCCTCGGCGACGTAGGGAAGGTTGGCCAGAACGGCCTGGTAGCGATCCTCGAGCCCCTCCAGCAGGTCCGCGTGCAGCCACTCGACATCGAGGCCGAGGCGGGCCGAGTTCTCGGCCGCGAGCGCGAGCGCGGCCGGGCTGAGGTCGCTGCCGTGAACCACGAGGTCGGGGCGCTCGTCGGCCAGTGCGAGCGCCACCGCGCCGCAGCCGGTGCCCACGTCGAGCACGCGCCAGCCTTCCGGCAGCCCCAGCGCCGACTCGAGCAGGTGCTCGGTCTCCGGACGCGGGATCAGGGCGCGCGCGTCGACGGTCAGCTCGAGCGATCGAAAGCCGCGCCGGGTGAGGATGTAGGCGACCGGCTCGCGCTCCGCCGAACGCCTCCGCAGCGCCTGCCCGAAGCCCTCGAGCACGGCCGGCTCGAGCACCAGCTCCGGTTCGCTGTGCAGGCGCGAGCGGGGCACCCCGAGGCTGTCCGCCAGCAGGAGCTCCGCGTCCAGGCGCGGCGCCTCGCAGCCGGCCGCGGCCAGCTCGCCGGTCGCGGAGCTCAGCGCGGCCGCGGCGTTCATGCCGCCGTCTGGGCCTGCAGCCGGCGGCGCTTCTCGTCGGACTGCAGCGCCTCGGTGAAGGCGTCCAGGTCGCCTTCGCGGACCTGGTCGAGGTTGTGGGCCGTGAGCTTGATGCGGTGGTCGGTGACGCGGTTCTCGCCGAAGTTGTAGGTGCGGATCTTCTCCGCGCGGTCGCCGGTCCCCACCTGCGAGCGCCGGTCGGCGGCGAGCTCGGCCTGCTGTTCGGCCAGCGCGCGCTCGTACAGCCGCGCGCGCAGCACCCGCAGTGCGCGCTCGCGGTTCTGCAGCTGGGACTTCTCGTCCTGCATCGAGACCACGATCCCGCTGGGCTTGTGGGTGATGCGGACGGCCGAGTCGGTGGTGTTGACCGACTGCCCGCCGGGGCCCGATGAGCGGTACACGTCGATCTGCAGGTCGGCGGGGTTGATCTCGACGTCCACGTCCTCGACCTCGGGCAGGACCGCGACCGTGGCCGTGGAGGTGTGGATGCGGCCCTGGGACTCGGTCTTCGGCACGCGCTGGACGCGGTGGGTGCCGCCCTCGAACTTGAACACCGAGTAGGCGTCGTTGCCCTTGACCGCGAAGGTGTACTTGCCGTCGCCGATATCCATGTCCTCGACCTGGTAGCCGCGCCGCTCGGCATAGCGGGTCAGCATCCGGTAGACGTCCCCCGCCCACAGGCCGGCCTCCTCGCCCCCGGCCCCGCCCTGGATTTCGACGATCACGTTCTTCTCGTCGTTGGGGTCACGTTCGACCATCGCCATGCGGATGTCCTCTTCGAGCTCTTCCGCGTGCTCGCGCGCCTGCTGCAGTTCGCGGCGGGTGTCGGCGTCGTCGCCGTCCTGGGCGAGCAGCTCCTCGGCCACGGCCGCGTCGTCGGTGGCCGCCCGCCATTGCCTCGCCAGCTCGGCCGGCGACTGCAGCTGCCGATAGGCGCGGCCCACCTCCGCGTAGCGCTCCCGGTCGGCGATCACCTCCGGGTCGCTCATCTGTTCTTCGAGCTCTTTGAAGCTCGTCTCGATCTGGCTGACGAGTTCCTCGACCAACGCCTAGGCCACGACCTCCACGCCCACCAGGTCCTCGGCCGTCAGCTCGCCCGGCTTCTCGAGCGCCAGCACCGCCTGCAGGGCGGCGATCGCCACGTCGAGCTGGCCGAGGTCGGGCTCGCGCGTGGTCAGCAGCTGGAGCTTCAGCCCCGGCCACATCAGGGCCCTGACCCAGCGCCGGCTGCGATTGCGCCCGGCGAACTTGATCAGCTCGAAGGAGATGCCGGCGATCAGGGGGACACCGACGATGCGGGTCAGCACCAGCCAGTACCAGGCGGGCAGGCCGATCGGCGCGAACACGAAGATCGCGACGATCATCACCACCAGCAGGAAGCTCGTGCCGCAGCGCGGGTGCAGCCGCGAGAACCGCTGGGCGTTGGGGGCGGTCAGCGGCAGCCCGGCCTCGAAGCAGGAGATCGTCTTGTGCTCGGCGCCGTGGTACTCGAACACGCGCCGCAGGTCTTTGACCCGCGAGAGCAGGAACATGTAGCCGAGGAACAGGGCCGTCCGGATCAGCCCCTCGACCAGCCAGAACAGCACGGCCGAGCCGAGCTGGTTCTTGAACAGGCTGGTGATGCCGACGGGCACCACGAAGAACAGCACGATCGCGAGCACGAGCGCGACCACGATCGTCCCCAGCCAGACCGCCCGCGGGATCTCTTCGGGCTCCTTCGCGGCGCCCGCGCCCTCGGCCTGTGGCCCGGCGCCGTTGGTGTGCGGCTGCGCACCGTTGCTGTGCGGGACCGCGCCGTTGCTGTGCGGGTCGGCGCCGTTGTCCTGCAGCTCGACGCCGCCGTGCTCGGCGCCCTCGCCGGCGGGTTCGTCGACGAGCTGCGCGTTGGCCGAGATCTCGAGGGCCTTGAAGCCGATCGCCATCGAGCTTCCCAGGGCCACGACACCGCGGATGATCGGCAGCCGCAGCACCCGGTGGCGGCGCATGGCGGAGTCCAGGGGGAAGGACTTGACCTCGATCTCGCCCTCGCCGAGGTGCGAGCCTTCGGGAGCCCCGGGGAGGGGCTTGCGCACGCCGACGGCCCAGTTGCCGACGCCGCGCATCATCACGCCCTCCATCACGGCCTGCCCGCCCACCGGCGCGTCGCGCTGTGCGGTCAGCTCGCCGCTGTGCTCGCGCGCCGCGGCGACGGTGGACATCGGCCTACTGCGCGGACCTGGCCTGGGCGGAGTGCTGGCGACCCTTGGCCACGCGGCGCTGGAAGCGCTCGACGCGTCCGCCGGTGTCCATCAGCTTCTGCCGGCCCGTGTAGAACGGGTGGCAGTTGGAGCAGACCTCGACGTGCAGCTCGTCCTGGGTGGCCCGCGTGAGGAACTCGTTGCCGCAGGTGCAGCGCACGTGGGCCGTCATGTACTGGGGGTGGATCTTGTCCTTCACACGCTCAGTTTAGCGTGGCACCACTCGGCGGTGAGGACGGTGAAACGCCGGTCTGCGAAGGGGGCGAGACCACGGTCTCTTCGCACGGCCGGGTGCGCAGTTCGGCGAACCCGATCTGGCGGCCATGGGCGTTGAACCAGCGGAAGCGCAGCGCCCCCCGGTAGGAGGCGGGGGCGGCGAGGTTGGTCACCTGCTTGAGGTAGCGGAACGATTTCACGCCCGCGGCCGGGCTGCGCCAGACTCCGAGGCCGGGGGCGCTGACGCGGCGGTAGCTTTCTTCTTCGGGGGCCTTCTCGAGCACGTCGATCCGCATCTCCATGCGCGTGCTGCCGGGGATCGCGATCATTTCGCCCGAGAAGGTGGCCGCCCGTTCTTCCTGTTCGGGCGAGCTGACGCACTGCTCGAGGGTCGCCGTATCGGGGGCCGGCGCCGTGTGGTGGACGACCAGCGGGTCGTGGAAGCGCACGGCGGCGCCCGCCGGGGCGGCGGCCGCGGCGAGGGTCAGGGCGAGCACGGTGGCAGGGCCGAGGGTTCTCATTACAGAACGCTAAACACGCCTGCACCCGCGGGGTTTCGCGGCGCGCCCGCAGAAGGGACGATCAGGTGAGCTGGTAGAGGGGCCCATCGCCCCCCTCGGGGGTCGTCAACCGTCCGCCCTTGGCGGTGATGGCGCCGCACTGGACGCAGTTGGTGTAGTTGACGATCACGTCCACTTCGCCCTGCTCGGGCGCGTCCTCGGGTATCTCGTATACGCCGGCCGGACACATCCAGCGCCACGTTTCGGCGACCTCGCGGGGGACCCTTTTCTGGACACGGATGTGGTTGGGCGCATCGTCGCGGGTGGCGTTGCCGGTGATGAACACCGAGGAGAGCTTGTCGAAGATGTACTTCCCGTCGGGCTTGGGGTAGCGATCCTTGGTGTTGCCGACGAACACGGGCTCGGCGTCGTCGCGGTGCCACCGCTGCCGGCCGGGGGGCACCTTGCCCTTGGACATGATCGACGGACCGGCGAGCAGGCTGCCGACGAGGAAGCCCTTCTGGAACGCCTGCCTCGTGTTTCGGACCTGGTAGAGCTCCGTTCCGATCGTGGATCGGTCGACGGCGTCCTCGTAGTCGGAGAAGTCGTTGCTGCCCCGCTTGAGCGCGGCGTAGATCGACTCCGCCGCGAGCATTCCCGACTTGATGCAGTGATGCACTCCCTTCAGCGCCGCCGTGTCGACCATCCCGCCGGCGTCCCCGACGAGCACCGCGCCCGGCATCGAGAGCTTCGGCATCGACCAGTAGCCGCCACCCGGGAGCGCCTTCGCGCCCCACGCCACGCGCTCGCCGCCGTCGAGGATGTCCTTTACCAGCGGATGCGTCTTGAACGTCTGCAGGAGGTCGTGGGCGGAGGTCGTCGCGTCGCGGTAGTTGAGGTCCACCACGAAGCCGATCGAGACCAGGTCCTCGCCGGTCTTCTCGTCCTTCATCGGGTACATCCAGGTGCCGCCGAGCTGCCCGTACTTGGCGGCCACCTTCAGCGGCCACGGCTGCACGAAGGTGTGGATCACGCGGTCGAGCGGCTTGGGGACCTTCCAGACCTCCTTGACCCCGAGCTCCCAGACCTGCGGCTCGCGGTTCTCGGCCAGGTCGAACTCCTGGATCGCGGCGCCGGTCAGATGCCCCCAGCAGCCCTCGGCGAGCACCACGGCCTTGGCCTTGATGTCCGTGCCGGGCTCGAAGTTGCCGAGCGGCTCGCCGTCCTTGCCGCGCCCCTTGTCGCCGGAGCGCACGCCGACGACGGAGCCGTCCTCGACGACCAGTTGCGTGGCGGAGGTCTCGGTGAGGATGTAGGCGCCGGCCTCCTCGGCCTGGCGCTGCTGATAGCGCGCCAGGGCTGACACCGAAACGACCTCGTTGCCGTGGTTCTTGAAGTTCGGCACCGCCGGAATCGGCACCGGGAGCTTGGTTTTCGAGCTGGTGAGCATGTACACCGACTCCTTGGTGACCTCGCCGAAGGCGAAGCCCTCCTCGCGCCACTGCTCGCGGGTCAGCTCCGGGAACAGTTCCTGCAGCGGCTGCGGGCGCATCACCGCGCCACTGAGGTTGTGGCCGCCGCAGGTCTTGGCCTTCTCGACCACGGCCACGGGGACTTCCCCGAGCCGCTCCATCATCTCGGGGTCGTCGGCCAGCAGCGCCAGCAGGCGGTTGGCACACGCCAGCCCGGCGGTGCCGCCGCCGACGATCACGACGCCGACCTCGATCAGCTCGTCCTCGGGGTCCAGGCCCCGCTTGACGAACTCCTTGCGGGAGTCAACCGGCGGCGGGAACGCCGCCGGTGAGACCTTGCCGTTGGCGGAGCCGGCGTGGGCCATGCCTCAGCTGCCTTTCTTGGCCTTCAAAGCATCCGTGAGCTTGGGCAGGATCTTGTTGAGGTCTCCGACCACGCCGAGGTCGGAGAATTCGAAGATCGGGGCGTTTGCGTCCTTGTTGATCGCCACGATGTTCTCCGAGCCCTGCATGCCCACCTTGTGCTGGATCGCGCCCGAGATGCCGGCCGCGAGATACAGCTTCGGAGCCACGGTCTTGCCCGTCTGGCCGATCTGGGCGGCATAGGGGTACCAGCCCGCGTCCACCACCGCCCGCGTCGCCGCGACGGCGGCGTTGGAGCCGAACGCGGCCGCCAGGTCCTCGGCCAGCTGGAAGCCCTCGGCCTTGCCGAGGCCGCGGCCTCCGGCGATCAGGATGTCGGCGCCCTCGATGTCCACGTCGGCGCCGCGCTGTTCGCCGCGGGTCAGCATCTTCGCCTTCGTCGCCTGCGGGCTGAGCTCGAAGCTGAGCTCCTCCACGGGCGCGTCGGCGTCGCCCGTCTCGCGGATCTCGAACGCGTTCAGGCGCCCGATCACGATCCCGACCGGGGAGCGGTACTCGATTTCCGAGATGGCCGAGTCGCCCAGGATCGGACGCTCGGCGATCAGCTTGCCGCCCTCCGCGCGCACGGCCGTGACCTCCATCACGACGCCCGCGCCCAGGCGCGCCGCCAGTCCGGCCCCGATCTCGAAGCCGAGCAGGCCGCCGCCGAACAGGGCGTAGGAGTAGCCGCCGTCGGTGATCGCCTTCGCCATCGCGTCCACGAGCGGCTGCGCCAGCCCTTCGGGACCCTCGGCCACGAGCACCTTCTTGGCGCCGTAGCGGCCGAGCGTGGCGGCGAGGTCGTGGGGCACGTTCTCGCCGAGCAGGATCGCGTGGGCCTCGCCCCCGATCTCGCCGGCCAGCCGTGCGCCCTCGGACACCGCGCCCAGGGAGTTCTTGTTGATCGAGCCTTCGTAGTGCAGCGCGTAAACGAGGATGTTCGCCATCAGCTTTGAGGCCTCCTTAGATGAGCTTGCGCTCGTCGAGCCAGGCAAGGATTTTTTCGACGGTCTCGCCGGTGTCCTCGTCCTCGATGATCTCGCCGGACGCCTTCGCGGGCGGCGCCTTGGCGGCGGTCCAGTGGGCGGCGGAGTTATCGCCCCCGACTTTGCCGGCGTCGATGCCGGCCTCCGCGGCCGTCATCGCCTGCAGCGGCTTCTTCTTGGCGCCCATGATCGCCTTCAGCGAGGGGTAGCGCGGCTCGTTGATCGCGTCTCCGACGGAGATCACGGCCGGCGTCTCGACCTGGACGGTGTCGTAGCCGTACTCGGCCTGGCGCTCACAGCGCACGCCGCCGTCGGCGACGTCCATCTTGATCACCTGCGTGAGCGACGGCATCCCGAGGTGCTCGGCCACGACCGCGCCGATCGTGTAGCACTCGCCGTCGTCCGACTGCTGTCCGAGCAGCACCAGGTCGGGGCTCTCGCGCTCGAGCGTCTTCGCGAGCGCGTACCCGGTGGCGGCCACGTCCGAGCCGGCCAGGGTCGGGTCCGACAGGTGGATCGAGCGGTCGGCGCCGAGCGAGACGGCCTTGTGCAGGGCCCGCACGGCGCTGTCGGGTCCCATCGTCACCGCCACGATCTCCTCCACGGGAGCGGCTCCGCCCTCGCGGATCTGCATCGCGGCCTCGATCGCGTGGGTGTCGTAGGGGTTGAGGTTCTTCTCGCCGCTGCGGTCCATCCGGCCCGTGTTGGGGTCCAGGCGCTTTTCAACCGCCGCGTCGGGAACCTCCTTCACCAGGACACAAATCTTCATGTTCTGCAGGGCTCCTTGATTTGGGTGGGTGGATCCTACCGCTAGAAGTTGACTGACGAGTCAATCAGCTACTGCGGGAGGCGGCGGTCTCGCGGATGAAGTCCACGATCGCCTGCGTGGAGGCCCCCGGAGTGAAGACCTCGGCGACACCGAGTGCCTTCAGCTCGGGAATGTCCTGCGCCGGGATCGTCCCCCCGACGGTGATGATCACGTCATCGACGCCCTGCTCGTGCAGCAGCTCGAGCACCCGCGGCACGAGCGTCATGTGGGCGCCCGAGAGGATCGACAGCCCGACCGCGTCCGCGTCCTCCTGGATCACCGTCTCCACGATCTGCTCGGGGGTCTGGTGCAGGCCGGTGTAGATGACCTCCATGCCCGCGTCGCGCAGCGCCCGGGCGATGATCTTCGCGCCCCGGTCGTGTCCGTCGAGGCCGGGCTTGGCGACGACCACGCGGATCTTGCCCTGCGTCGGTGTGGAGTTGGAGGCCATGACTCGGTGCGATGCGTGGCGGTGCCGCGCGCTCGGGCGATGGGCGCCGCGCGGTGAGCAGCGTAGCGGCAGCCAGACGGCCGGGCAACCACACCGCCCTCGCCCCGGCCCCGCAGCGGGCGCCCGCCGGCGGGCAGGTGCCGCTCAGCCCCGGCGGCCGCGGCCGCCGCCGCGAGAGGCCCAGCCGGGGCCGCGGGAGCCGCCCGCCCGAAGGCTCCGGACGCGGCCGTTGGAGGATCCGGTTGAGCGCCCCCGTGAGCCGTTGCCGCGATCGAGCACGACCCGTCCCAGCGAGGCGACGGCGGTCCCTGCCCCGAGCAGCGCGAGCATCTTCAGGCGCCGCCCGAGGCGGTCGAGCTCGACCACCTCCCAGCCCTCCTGGAGGGCGATCCGGCGCAGCACCGCGTCGGGGTTCACCACGACCGCGTGGCGGACGGCGCGGAGCATCGGCAGGTCGGACTCCGAGTCCGAGTAGGCGTAGGAACGCTCGAGCGCGAGCTGCTCGCGCCCGGCCAGCTCGCGCATCGCCAGCACCTTGCCCTCGCGGTAGTTGAAGGGCCCGGCGGGGCGGCCCGTATAGCGCCCGTCGACGATCTCCGAGCGCGACCCGAGGCCGCCGTCGAAGGCCAGCACCCGCGCCAGCAGGTCGGCCATCTCCTGCGAGGCCGCGGTGAGGATGTAAATGGGCATGCCCTCGTCCTGGTGGGCGTAGGCGCGTTCGAGCATCTGCGGGTAGAGGCGCGGGAGCACCCCGGCGAGCACCCGCGGCGAGAGCCGCTCGAGGTCGCGCACGCGTACGCCGGCGATCATCTCCCCGACCCGCTGGCGGACGATGTCGGCGCGGTCGTCGGTTGAGCCCAGCAACCGGAAGCGAACGTTCTCGTATACGTCCTTCGCCAGCCGCGAGCGC
The DNA here is from genome assembly GCA_963846255.1 of uncultured Solirubrobacteraceae bacterium. Lineage (GTDB taxonomy): Bacteria > Actinomycetota > Thermoleophilia > Solirubrobacterales > Solirubrobacteraceae > Palsa-744. The sequence continues at coordinate 24,425 of CAWJVE010000002.1, read as the reverse complement.
GAGATCATCCCCGTCTCGTAGGCCGCGCGGGCGAAGAAGATCCCGGAGGACCCCGCCATCAGCGTCTTGTCGAGGTCGAAGAAGGCCGCCCCCCGCGGGCTCTCCTCCTGCGCCGGGTCACCCTCGCCCGACCCGCCCGGCTGGTGCTGCACTAGACCCGCAGGATCAGCGCGTCGCCCTGGCCGCCGCCGGAGCAGATCGCCGCGCAGCCGAGCCCGCCGCCGCGGCGGCGCAGCTCCAGCAGCAGGCTGCCGAGAATGCGCGCCCCGGAGGCGCCGATCGGGTGTCCCAGGGCGACCGCGCCGCCGTTGACGTTGACCCTGTCCTCGTCGATGCCGAGCATCCTGATCGAGTTCAGCGTCACCGAGGCGAACGCCTCGTTGATCTCCCACAGGTCGATGTCGCCGGGCTGCAGGCCCGCCTTCTCGAGCGCCTTGCGGGCAGCGGTGGCGGGAGTCGTGGCGAGGTAGGCGAAGTCGTTGGCGCTCTGCGCGTGGGCGACGATCTGTCCCAGCACCTGCTTGCCGTTGGCGGCGGCCCACTCGTCGGATGCGAGCACCAGCGCCCCGGCGCCGTCGTTGACGCCCGGAGAATTACCGGCGGTGTGCGAGCCCTCCTTGCCGACCAGGCCGGGCAGCTTTGCGAGCGCCTCCAGCGACGAGCCCCGCCGCGGGCCCTCGTCGATCTCTACGATCGTCGGCTCGTCCGGCTTCTTCCGGTTGGGGATCGTGACGGCCACGATCTCCTCGGACATGCGCCCGTCGTCGATCGCCTTCAGGGCGAGCTCGTGGGAGCGCAGCGCCCAGCGGTCGAGGTCGGCGCGGGTCATCTCGAGCTCTTCACCCACCTCGGTCGCCTCGACGAACATCTGCTTGCCGGAGAACGGGTTCGTGAGCCCGTCATGGACCATCGCGTCGAGGATCTTGGCGTCGCCCATGCGGTAGCCGAAGCGGCCCTGGGGCATCAGGTAAGGAGCCTTGGACATGGACTCCATGCCGCCGCCGACGCCCACCTCGAGATCGCCGGCCCGGATCGCCTGGTCGAGCAATACGCTCGCCCGCAGCCCGGACGCGCAGACCTTGTTGATCGTCTCCGAGGAGACCTCCTTCGGGATGCCCGCCTTGATCTGGGCCTGGCGCGAGGGGATCTGCCCCTGGCCCGCCTGCAGCACCTGGCCGAACACCACGTGATCGACCTGCTCGGGCTCCACCTCGGCCCGCTCGAGCGCCGCCGAGATCGCCAGGCCGCCGAGCTCGGGGGCGGGAACCGTCGAGAGCCCGCCGCCCATCTTGCCGATCGGGGTGCGGGCGGCGCCGAGGATCACGGTGTTGGGCATGAAAGCTTGGGCCTCCTGAAAGTCGTTGCCTACGGTGGCTGCCGAGATGGTAGTGGACGCCTGTGTGCGCCCCCGCCCGCGGACGCGGCCGCAGCGGCACACCGGCCGCCGCCCCGCCGGGATATCGTCCCGGGCCACCGATGCGCGTGAGCACGATCGCCACCCCGCCCGGCGCCGGCGACGCCGACACGATCGCCGTCGGCGTCTTCGACGGCGCCGCGGCCCCCGCGAACGCCCCCGCCGAGGTGGGCGAGCTGCTGGATTCGGGCGAGGCCCGGACCACGCTCGGGGCGCTGGCGCTGGCCCACTCCGACGATCGCCGCTGGCTGATCGTGGGCCTCGGGGCGGCCGCGCGCTTCGACGCCGAGCGGGCGCGGGTGGTCGCCGCGGCCGCCTGCGGGCGGGCACGGGAGATCTCCACGCGGGAGCTGTGCTGGCTGCTCGGCGAGGACGCCGAGCCGGCGATCGCCGCGGGGCTCGTGGAGGGCACGGTGCTGGCCGACTACCGCTTCGATCAGGCCAAGGGAGCGAGCGCCTCCGACGACGACGGGGACGCTCCCCCGAAGCAGCTCGAGGGCCTGGTCGTGTCGGGGCCCGCGGAGCTCGAGCGGTCCGTCGCCGACGCGGCCGTGGTGGCCGAGGCGGCCAACCGCGCCCGCGACCTGCAGAACCGGCCCGCCAACGACCTCACCCCCTCGGCGCTGGCCCAGCACGCCACCGCGCTGGCGGACCAGCTCGAGCGCCTGAGCGTCGAGGTCGAGGGGCGCAACGGGATCCTCGAACGGGGCATGGGCGCATTCGCCGCCGTCGCCCAGGGCTCCTACGAGGAGCCGGCCCTGATCACGCTGCGCTACCGCGGCCCCGGCGCGAGCGGTCCGGTGCTGGGGCTGGTGGGCAAGGGCGTGACCTTCGACAGCGGCGGGATCTCGCTGAAGCCCTCGGCCAAGATGGCGGAGATGAAGTTCGACATGTCCGGCGCGGCCAGCGTGCTGGAGGGCGTCGGAGCGATCGCCCGCCTGGAGCTCCCACTCGACGTGATCGCCGTCCTGGGGGCCACCGAGAACCTCCCCAGCGGCCGCTCGGTCAAGCCCGGCGACATCGTCACGGCCGCCAACGGAATCACGATCGAGGTCAACAACACCGACGCCGAGGGGCGGCTGGTGCTGGCCGACTGCCTCTGGCACGCGATCGAGCAGGGCGCCGAGCGGGTGGTCGATCTGGCGACCCTCACGGGCGCCGTGATCGTCGCGCTGGGCTCCACCTACTCCGGGCTGATGAGCAACGACGAGGAGCTCGCCGAGCGGATCGTGGAGGCGGGCGAGCGCAGCGGCGAGCTCGTCTGGCGCCTGCCCCTGCACGAGGAGTACGACGAGCTCATCAAGGGCACCTTCGGGGACCTCAACAACGCCCCCGAAGGGCGCAAGGCGGGCACCATCGTCGGCGGCGCGTTCCTGCAGAAGTTCGTCGGCGAGGTCCCGTGGGGACACCTGGACATCGCCGGCTCGGCCTGGGAGCTGGCGCGCCCGTACGTGGGCAAGGGCGCCTCCGGGTACGGCGTGCGCCTGCTCGTCGAGCTGGCCCGCTCCTACTGCGCCTGAGCCGCGGCGATGGACTTCGACCTCTCCCCCGACCACGAGCTGATCAGGCGCACGGTGCGCGAGTTCGCCGAGGGCGAGGTGGCCCCGGTGGCCGAGGAGCTCGACCGCACGAAGTCCTTCCCGTACGAGATCGTGCGCAAGCTCGGCGCCCTGAACCTGATGGGGATCCCGTTCCCGACCGAGTACGGGGGCGCCGGCGGCGACACGCTCGCCTACGTGCTGACCGTGGAGGAGCTCACACGGGTGGACTCCTCGGTCGCCATCACGCTGTGCGCCCACACCTCGCTGGGCACCCAGCCGCTGTACCTGTTCGGCGACGAGGACCAGAAGCGGGAGTGGATGCCGCGGCTGTGCTCGGGGGAGGTGCTGGGGGCGTTCGGGCTGACCGAGCCGGAGGCGGGCTCGGACGCCGGCAACACCCGCACCCGCGCGCGCCTGCAGGACGGCGAATGGGTGATCGACGGAGCCAAGCAGTTCATCACCAACGCCGGCACCGACATCTCCGGGGTCGTGTCCATCACGGCCGTGACCGGCGAGGACGGCGCCGGCGCCAAGGAGATCTCGAACATCATCGTGCCCAACGGGACCCCGGGCTACGAGCAGGGAGAGCCCTACCGCAAGATGGGCTGGAACGCGTCCGACACGCGGCCGCTGACGTTCAGCGAGTGCCGGGTGCCCGAGCAGAACCTGCTGGGACAGCGCGGCGCCGGCTTCCGCCAGTTCCTGCAGATCCTCGACATCGGCCGCATCGGGGTGGCCGCGATGGGCGTGGGCCTCGCCCAGGGCGCGCTCGACCAGGCGCTCGCCTACGCCCGCGAGCGACGCGCGTTCGGCCAGCCGATCTCCAAGTTCCAGGCGATCCAGGCCAAGCTCGCGGACATGTCAACCGAGATCGAGGCGGCCCGGCTGCTGGTCTACAAGGCCGCCCTCGAGAAGGACGCCGGGCGCAACTTCGGTCTCACGGCCGCCCAGGCGAAGCTCAAGACCGGCCGCCTGGCGGTGCGCTGCAGCGAGGAGGCGGTCCAGATCCACGGCGGCTACGGCTACATCGAGGAGTACCCCGTGTGCCGCTTCTACCGCGACGCCAAGATCCTCACGATCGGCGAGGGCACCGACGAGGTCCAGCAGATGGTGATCGCGCGGGCGCTCGGGGCCTAGGCTAGGCCTCGTAGGACCACTCCAGCAGCGCCGCGGCGGCGCTCGCCGGGTCCAGCCGCCGCGCCAGCACCTCATCCAGCAGACCCTGGAAGCGGGGGTCCTCGCCCAGCTCTTCCTCCAGGCGCCGGCGCATGCGCGCCGCGGCGATCGAGAGCACCTCATTGCGCAGGTGACGGCCACGGCGGCGCTCGAGCTCGCCCGCCTCGCGCAGGTGCGCGTCGTGCTCGGACAGGCGCTCGACGAGCTCCTCGACGCCGTGCCCGTGGGTGGCTTCCGTCTTCACGATCGGTACCCTCCAGCCGCCCCGCTCGGCGCCGTCGAGGTTGGCCAGCGACAGCACGCTGCGGATCTCGCGGATCATCGTGTCGGTGAGGGGGTGGTCGGCCTTGTTGACGACGATCACGTCGGGGATCTCCATCACGCCGGCCTTCAGCGCCTGGATCGAGTCGCCCGACCCGGGCATCAGCACCAGCACGATCGTGTCGGCGTGATCGATGATGTCGACCTCGGCCTGGCCGACACCGACGGTCTCGATGTAGACGTCCTGGCGCCCGGCGGCGTCGAGTAGCAGGGCGGCCTGCAGCGCCGCCTCCGAGAGACCCCCGAGCGCCCCCCGGTTGGCCATCGAGCGGATGAACACGCCGGGGTCCAGGAAGTGCTCGGTGAGGCGGATGCGGTCGCCCAGCAGGGCCCCCTGGGTGAAGGGCGAGGAGGGATCGATCGACAGCACCCCGACCGTCCTGCCAGCCCGCCGGCGAGCGCCCGTGAGGGCGCCGATCAAGGTCGACTTGCCGACCCCCGGAGGGCCCGTGAAACCGACCACGGTGGCCCCGCCGGTGTGCGGGTAGACCTCGCGCACCAGCTTCCAGCCCTCGGGCCGGTCGTCCTCCACGAGCGAGATCGCACGGGCGAGCGCGCGGCGGTCGCCGTCGAGCAGGCGCTGTGCGAGCGTGGGGTCCTCCATCGAGCGGGCAATCATCGCAGGGGCACCCGGGGGCGACGGGCCTCTACGATTCGCGCCCGATGGCGCAGCTCGCAGATGTGGGCACCCCCGCAGGGCAAGAGCAGCACGACACCGCTGCGCGGCTGGCGCCCGCGCCCCTGCACGGAGGGCCGCTGACGCTGCTGCGCTTCATGCGCGCGAACGGGATGCTGACGCCCTCCTACGCGGTCCTGCTGGCGCGCCTGGCGTACCTGAAGCTGCGCTTCGGCCGGCGCCTGCAGACGGATGGCATCTGCTTCCTGTGCCCCCGCGTGAAGCTCGAGATCGGGCGCGGAGCGACGCTGCGGATCGGACGCTGGGCGTGGGTCGGACACGGCTGCAAGCTGCGCGTCCACGAGGGCGAGGTGGAGATCGGGGCCAAGACCGTGATCGGCCAGGAGTGCACGATCTCGGCCTTCCAGCACGTCTCGATCGGACGCGAGTGCATCATCGCCGACCGCGTGATGCTGATCGACTTCGACCACGGGGTGATCGAGGTCGAGCGCCCGGTCCGCCTCCAGGGGATCTACAAGCGCGACGTGCGCGTCGCTCACAACGTCTGGATCGGCTACGGCGCCTGCGTGCTGCGTGGCGTCAGCGTGGGCGAGAACGCGATCGTGGGAACGAGCGCGGTGCTGACCACGGACGTGCCCGCCAATGCGGTCGTGGCCGGTGTGCCGGCGCGCGTGATCCGCATGCGCGAGACCCCTCGCACGCTGCGTTGGGAGTGACTCGCGTGCCCACCCCCGCCGGCTGCGGCGCTCCAGGACGCCCGCCGGGAGTGGCACCCTACGGACCTCCGCGATGAGCACCGACCCGGTCTCCTACAACCGCGCACGCGCCGCCGAGAGCGACCTCTGGGGCGAGGTGCGCAGGCTGCTCGACGCCGGCGCCAAGCGCGTCTGCGACGTCGGCGGGGGGGCACGACCGATGCTGGGCCTGCCACAGGTCGAGCGCGCCGGGCTGCACTACGTGGTCACCGACGTCTCCGACGAGCAGCTGCAGCGGGCCCCGGACGGCTACCGGCGCGAGCGGGCGGACATCCTCGACGCGGACGCGGTGCAGCGCCTGGCGCGGGCACACGGCCCCTTCGACGCCGTCTTCAGCCGCTGGACGGCCGAGCACGTGCGCGACGGGGAGCGCTTTCACCGCCACGTGTTCGAGCTGCTGCGCCCGGGCGGCACGGCGGTGCACATGTTCCCCACGCTGTACGCGCTGCCGTTCCTGGTCAACAGGATGCTGCCGCCGGCGCTGGCCAGCGGGGTGCTGTTCCGCGCCTGCCCGGCCCGCCACGCGAAGTTCCGCCCGTACTACTCCTGGTGTCGTGGCCCCTCGCGAGCCCAGCTCGCCCGGCTGCGCTCGGTGGGCTTCTCGATCGAGCGCTACACGGGTTACTTCGGCCACGCCTTCTACCGCCGCATCAAGCCGCTGTCGGCCGCCGAGAGCGCGTTCGTGGGCGTGATGGTCTCCCATCCGCTGCCGGCGCTCACGAGCTTCGCGCTGGTCGTCCTCGGACGGCCGCCCGAGCACCCGCCCTCAGGGCCCGACGAGGTCGCAGGTGCGCGCGTCGGGTGCGATGTTGCGCAGGGCGCCGGCGACGACGGTGGCCGGATCGGCGCCTGACAGCGCCCGGGCCAGCCGCCGGTGGTGCCCGTGGAAGCGCTCCTGCGCGTAGCTGACGGCCAGCTCGCGGGAGATCAGGAAGGCCCAGTCGCTGGACTGCAGCGCGAGCAGCTCGCGCAGCGCCGAGACCGGCACCGCAGGGCCGGCGCCGAGCACCTGGAGCTCGGCCGCCCTGGCCCCGAAGGCGAGCTCGGCGACACCCGGTCCAGACCAGGTCGAGAGGTCTCCCGCGTGGCCCCAGCTGGTGGGGCGCCACTCCTCTCCCAACGCCCGCGGCAGCGGACGCGGAGCGCCCAGCGCGGATGCGTCGTCGAGGCGCACCAGCTCCAGACCCTGTGCGGCGGCCTCCTCGACCACGGCCGCCAACCACTCCACCCCCTCGTACCACCAGTGCCCCAGGAGCTCGGTGTCGAGCGCGCACACCACCAGTCCCCCGCCCGGCAACGGGCCCGGAGCCGCCCGGCCGGCCTCGCGCAGCCGCTCGCGGACGCGGGCCACGAAGTCGGCCGCGTGGGTGCGGGCGAGGGCCAGCGCAGCGTCGCGCTCGTAGGCCCCGCCGGCGTTGTTCCAGGGGTTGTGGTGGAAGGTGGTGAGGCGGTGGTAGTCGCGGTAGGCGCCCCCGGCGGGGTAGCCCTGATCGCTCCACACCAGCGCCATCGTGGCTCGATCGACCGGCACCATCACGACCCCGCGCCCGCCCGCGAGCGGCTGCAGGTGCTCCCACGAGCCCTCCCCGAAGGTGTTCGTGAGCTCGACGCAGACGGCCCTCACGCCCTCCTGCGCCAGCGTCGCCTCCAGCCACGGGGCGTGGGCGCACTCGGGCAGCCAGAAGCCGCCGCCCCAGGCACCGAACCGCCGCCGGTGCGAGGCGATGCCGCTGGCGAGCTGCGCTCGCACCCCCGCGTCGGTGGCCAGCAGCGGCAGGATCGCGTGGGTCGCCGACGAGGTCCAGCTGACGTGCGCCCCGAGGGCCCCGAGCAGGTCATCGGAGCGCTCGTGCAGGCGCTCCAGCGCCCCGGTGTAGTCGAGCCACGCGCGCTCGAGCTCGACGGCCAGCTGCTCGTGAGCGCCCGCCCGCAGCCCCGCCGCGTCGCGCTCGTGGGTCCCCCGGCGGACGTCCTCGACGAAGCGGCCGAAGCGCTCGGCGATGCCGGGAGCCTCGAGCTGGTCGCAGAGCACCGGGGTCAGCGAGAGCGTGACCGGCGCACCGCCGTCGAGCAGGTCGAGCAGCGGCAGGTAGGAGCCCACCATCGCCTCCCACAGCCACTCCTCGCCGAAGGGCCAGGTGCCGAAGCCCTCGACGTAGGGCATGTGGGTGTGCAGGACGATCGCCAGCGCGCCCTGCTCACGCGCGCCTGCGCCTAGGCCTGGCACACCGCGAGGAAATCGAGCGCCCGCTCGAGGTCGGCCTCCTCCGCCCCGCGCAGCGCGAAGTCGCGCGCGCTGATCGCCGGGGTGAAGCGCGCGTAGAAGCGCTCGGTGAGGCGGAGAGCGGGGTGCACGCGGTCCCACCCGCAGCGCAGCGCCAGCTCGTGGGCACGCAGCTTGCGGGCATGGAACAGGCCGAACAGCTGCACCCGCGAGAAGGAGGCTTGGCACTGCTGCTCGAACTCCTCGCGGCGATACTCGTGCACGTGCCAGGGGTTATCCGAACGGCTGGCCCCCTTCGGCGCGAGCGTCCGCACGTTGGGAGTGGAGACGTACACCGTGCCCTGCGGCCCCACCAGCGAGCGGAAGTGGGCGAGCACCGCGCCGGGGTCCTGGAGGTGCTCGATCGTCTGCAGGAACACGACCGCGTCGGCCGGCTCCGCGTACGTTTCCACGAGCGCCCGCTCGAACTTCACGTTGGCCGCCGCGTAGCGCAGGCGGGCGTGCTCGTGGGCTTGCGGGTTGGCGTCGACGCCGGTGACGGCCGCCGCGCTGCCCGCCAGCACGCCCACCCCGTAGCCCTCACCGCAGGCCATGTCGATCACCCTGGCGCCGGCCACGCGGGGAGCGATCCACTCGTACACGGCCAGGTGGCGACGAAACCAGTAGTTCTCGGCCGGCACGTCAGGGAGCGTGCGCTCGCCCGTTAGCTCGAGCGGCGGAACCCCGGCGGGCTGGTCGCGCTGGACGTAGGTGTCCGGCGGACCCGCGGCGGAGCGCTCGCGAGCCTCCGGCTCGGTGCGAGGCGCTGGCACGGCGGGCGAGTATAAGGTGCGGGCCGTGCCGCCCGCCGCCAGCGCCGAGCAGATCCGCGACGCGAACACCCGCTACCACGACGCGGCCGCGCACCACTACGACTCCAAGTGGGGCATCGACTTCGGCGACACCGGCCAGCAACAGGTGCTCACGAAGCTGCGCAAGGCACTGGGCGGCGGCCGGGGCGGGCGGGCGCGATACCGGGACTCGCTGGAGATCGGCGCGGGGACCGGCTACTTCACGCTCAACCTGCTGCTCGGCGGGCTGATCGAAAACGCCACCTGCAGCGACATCTCGCCGGGGATGCTGCAGACGCTCGCCTCGAACGCCGAGCGCCTCGGCCTCGAGGTGGCCACCCAGCCTGCCGACGCCGAGCAGCTGCCGTTCGCCGACGACAGCTTCGACCTCGTCCTCGGCCACGCCGTGCTGCACCACATCCCCGACCTGCCACGGGCGTTCGACGAGTTCAACCGCGTGCTGCGGCCCGGGGGAACGCTGCTGTTCGCCGGTGAGCCATCCCTCTACGGGGATCGCATCGCCGGCGTGCCGAAGGCACTCGGCCGCACGCTCGCGCCGCTGTGGCGCATGGCGCTGCGTGCAGGCCCGGCCGCGGCGCCACCGCCGGCGAGCACGGAGGAGTCGCTGGAGCCGGTCGTGGACGTGCACGCGTTCTCTCCGGGTGAGCTCTCGCACCTGGCGCGGGACGCCGGCTTCGAGCACACTCGTGTCAGCGGCGAGGAGCTCGTCGCGAACTGGTTCGGGTGGGTGAATCGCACGCTCGAGCACAGCGCCGACCCCGACGAGATTCCATGGGCCTGGCGGCAGTACGCCTACCGCGGCTACCTGGTCCTGCAGGAGCTCGATCGGCGACTGCTGGAGTCGCTGCTGCCGGCGAGCGCGTTCTACAACCTGATGCTCAGCGCGCGCAAGCCTGCGCGCTGAAGCGGGCCTGGACCTAGAATCGGGTCGATGGCTTCGCGGCCGGCCCGGAACTTCCCCCTGTTCCCGTTGGGCATCGTCGCGCTTCCGAGCGAGAGCGTGCCGCTGCACATCTTCGAGGAGCGCTACCGCGTGATGATCGGGCGCTGCCTGGACGCCGGTCCGGACTCACGGGGGCGCCAGTTCGGCATCGTGTGGCTCTCCGACGAGGAGCTCAAGCCGGTGGGATGCGCGTGCGAGGTCGAGGAGGTGCTCGAGCGGATGGAGGACGGGACCATGAACATCCTCGCTCGTGGCACGCGGCCGTTCCGGCTGCTCAGCCGTCAGGACGACCTCCCCTACCCCGCCGGCGAGATCGAGTTCCTGGCCGAGATCGAGGAGGAGCCCGACGACGAGGCCGCCACGGCCACCCGCGAGCTCTACCGCGACCTGGTCGCCCAGGCCACCGATCGGGAGCTGACCGACGAGGAGCTGCTCGAGCTCGACGCCTACGGAATGGCCGCCACCGTCGAGTTCGGCGTCGAGGCCAAGCAGGAGCTGCTCGAGCTGCGTTCCGAGAACGCCCGCCTGCGCCTGCTGGCGATGCTGCTGTCGGCGGCGATCGAGCGCCTGGAAACGCTCGAGCGCGCCCAGGCGCGCGCCCTCTCCAACGGCAAGGTCCGCTTCGCCTGAGGCGGGCGGACGGGCCGAACGCGCGGGCGGGGACGGTCGGGACGGACGGGCTCTATTCGGGCAGCCCGCAGACCTGCTGGGCGGTCTTGAGAACGAACAGCGCCAGTTCGTGCAGAACCTTCGGCTGGGCCGCGGAGTTGTCGGCGAAGTGCACGGTGCCGTCTTCGTCTCGCACGCCGTAGCTCATCACCGAACCCGGCCTGGCCCCCAGGGTCGCGTGCTGGGAGGCGAGGCTCTGGAGGTCTTCCTGGATTCCGCGGGCGCGCACGAGTTCGGCGTCGCTGAGCTTGCGCGGCGCCGGCCGCCCGTTGCAGTGGACGTTGCCCTCTTCATCGACGAGCAGGGTCAGACCGGCGTGCGGCGTGGAGCCCGTGCGCGTGACGATGAAGATGTCCCCCGCCGAAACGCCCCCGCAGCCGCCCAGCAGCCCCACGCCCGCCAGCAGGGCGCCGCCCACCCCCAGCCTTGCCCTCAGGCCCATCAGGCCTGCACCGCCACGCCCCCGCGCCGCGGGTCGCCGGCACCCTCCAGCTGCCGGCCCCGTCTGAGGACGGCCTGGACGCCCCCGAAGAACAGGTTGCGGGAGCCGAAGCGCACGACCTGAAGCTCGGGGGGCACGCCGTCGAGGTCGATGCCCGGCTCGGCGAACAGGACCCCGTCCTCGAAGTGCACACGTGGGGCACCGATCGCCGGGGCGGCGCCGAGGCCGTGGTCGACGACGCCGATGATCGTCTGCAGGAGGGCCGAGCGGATGCGGTTGGAGCCGGCGCTGCCGAGTACCAGCTCGACCTCTCCCTCGCGCATCACGACGGTCGGGGCCATCATGCTCGGCATCCGCTGGCGGGGGCGGTGACGGTGAAAGCCGAGCGGGTTGAGGTCCTCCTCGCCCATCACGTTGTTCAGGTGCAGCCCCGTTCCGGGCACGACCACGCCCGAGCCCTCGCCGTTGGTGCAGGTCGCGCTGCAGGCACGGCCGTCCGCGTCGAGCACCGAGATGTGCGTCGTCGAGCCGAGCCGCTGGGCGAGGAAGCGTTCGGAGTAGCCCTCGTCCTGCAGGCCCTCGAGGAACTCGGGGGTGCGCTCGCCCTGGGCGGCGGACATCGCCTCGACGACCGCGGGCAGGGGCGGCGGGCTCGGGCCGCGGTCGAGCAGGGCCAGCGAGTAGGCGATCAGGGTGCCCCCGGCGGAGGGGGCCGGGTTGGTGAGGATCTCGCGATCGCGATAGCGCAGCTGCAGCGGCTCGCGGGCAACCGCGTGGTAGCCGGCCAGGTCCTCGCGCGACAGCAGCCCGCCGCGGCGGCCGACCCACTCGGCGACGGCGTCGGCGATGGCGCCGCGGTAGAAGGGGTCGGGGCCCTCGCTCGCGAGCAGCTCCAGGGCGTCGGCGAGATCGGGGTTGCGCAGCACCTCGCCCTCACGCAGGACACGCCCGCGCGGGGCCCACAGCGCCGCGCACTCCGGCGTCGAGGTGAGCAGCCCCGCGAGGATCTCGGCCACATAGGCCTGGCCGGCGTTGAGCGCCACGCCGTCGCGGGCCAGTGCGGCGGCCGGCGCCGCGAGGCGCGGCAGGGACATCGTCCCCCAGCGGTTGACCGCCTCGCAGACGCCGGCCGGGGTCCCGTACACGCCGCAGGAGCCCGGGCCGACGTGGAACACCTGCTCGGCGTCCCCGAAGGACACATCGATCGGCAGCAGCTCGGCGTACTCCTGGCCCTGGGGGCCCTCCCAGGGAGCCGCGGGCGCCGCCACGAAGAAGTCCAGCAGCGTCACGGGCACATCTCCGCCGGCGACCAGCATGTGGCCTCCGGCTCCGAGGCCGGTGAGCAGCGGCTCGGCCACGAACGAGGTCAGCATCGCGGCCACGACCGCATCCACCGCGTTGCCGCCGTCGCGCAGAACCCGCGCTCCGGCGTCCGCGGTCAGCGGGTGCCCGGCGGCGATGACCCCGCGCTCAGCCTCGCCCATCCGCCGCGGCGACCGCGCCTATAAGTTCGGAATGAACTCCGGGACCTCGAGCTCGTCCACCGCCAGGCCGCCACGGCGCGAAGGGCGCGGCGGGCCGGCGGGAGCGGCGCGGGCGACCTTCAGCTCCCCGGCCGCGGGCTCGTTGAGGCGGGCGGCCGGGCGGCGGCGGTCCTCTGCGAACCCCGTCGCCACGACGGTCACCCACACCTGGTCGTCGAGCTTGTCGTCGACCATCGCCCCGAAGATGATGTTGGCCTCCGGATGGGCGGCCTGCGAGACGGCTTTGGCCGCCTCGTTGACCTCCCACAGAGACAGGCTCTCGCCACCGGTGATCGACAGTAGGATCGAGCGGGCGCCGTCAACCGACGTCTCCAGCAGCGGCGAAGAGATGGCGTGGTCGGCGGCCTCGGTGGCGCGGTTCTCGCCGACTCCCATGCCGATCCCCAGCAGCGCGTTGCCGGCGCCGCTCATGATCGTGCGCACGTCGGCGAAGTCGAGGTTGATCAGGCCCGGGAGCGTGACGAGGTCGGAGATGCCCTGGACGCCCTGGCGCAGAACGTCGTCGGCGACCCGGAAGGCCTCGACCATCGCGGTCTGGCGGTCGAGCACCCCGAGCAGACGGTCGTTGGGCACCACGATCAGCGTGTCGACCTCCTCGGCCAGGGCCCGCACGCCGCGCTCGGCCTGCTCGCTGCGCCGGGCGCCCTCGAACTGGAACGGCTTGGTCACGATCGCAACCGTCAGCGCGCCGACTTCCCTGGAGATGCGGGCCAGGATCGGAGCCGCGCCGGTGCCCGTCCCGCCGCCGGCGCCGGCGGCGATGAAGATCATGTCCGAGCCCTTCAGCATCGCCTTGACGCGGTCGTAGTCCTCCATCGCGGCCTGGCGGCCGACTTCGGCGTCGGAGCCGGAGCCGAGGCCACGGGTGAGCTCGGCGCCGATGTGCACCGTGAGGTCGGCGGTGGACTGCTGCAGCGACTGGAGGTCGGTGTTGACGGCGAGGAACTCGATCCCGCCGACCTGCGCCTCGACCATGCGGTTGACGGCGTTGACCCCGGCTCCGCCGACGCCCACCACGCGGATCAGGGGCTGACCGGCCTGCATGCCGCCGAGGGCCGCCTGCTGTTCGGAGGAGAAGGCCCCACGCAGGCGATCCTGGGGCGTCGGCAGGCTCAGGCTCGGAGACAGCGCGCTCTGGGCGGCGACCGTCTGGGGAGCGGGACTGAGCGACGGGTGGGGGACGCTGCCGGGCGGAGCGGTGTGGCTTCGCTGTGGGCGTTCCTGGCCGGCGGGGCGCTCGTGGACCGCCGGGCGCTGCTGGGCAGCGGGGCGCTCCTCCACAGCGGGGCGCTCGTGCACGACCGGGCGCTCCTGCGCGGCCGGGCGCGGCTCGACGGCCGGGGCATCGTCGGGCTCGGAGCGCAGGCGCACGTCGGGCGCCTTCAGCGGGTCGTCGCGGTCGTGGCCGAGGTCTTGATCCTGCAGGGCTCCCGGCTGCTGGTCGGCGCCTTCTGCCTCTTCGGTTTTGCGGAACAGGGCCGCAAGCGGGCCTTCACGCATGCTCGCGCGCTTAGGGTTGGACATTTGCGAGGACCTCCTGCGCGAGCTGCCGGTAGGACTGGGCGGCCACGCCGTCCGGCTCGTACTTCAGCACCGACATGCCCTTCACCGGCGCCTCCGCGAAGCGGACGGTCTTGCGGATCCGCGAGGCGAACACGCGATCGCCGAAGTTTTCTTCGAGAATCTCGATCGCCTCCTTGGCGTGGATGGTCCGTGAGTCGACCAACGTCGGAAGGATACCCTCGATGTCGACGCCGGGGTTGAGATTCTCGCGGATCATGGCAAGCGTGTTCTGGAGCTGGATCAGGCCCCGCATCGACAGATACTCGCATTGCACGGGGACGATCACGCGGTCGGCGGCGGTGAGCGCGTTGATCGTCAACAGCCCGAGGCTCGGGGGCGTGTCGATGCAGATGAAGTCGTAGTCCTCGAGGATCGGCTGGAAGGCCTTCTGCAGGGCGCGCTCGCGGCCGATCATCGTGGACATCGCGATCTCCGCCCCGGCGAGGTCGATCGAGGCGCAGGCGATGTCGATCTCGCGCTTGCGGATCACCTCGCGGATCGAGACTTTGTGCACGAGCACGTCGTACATCGACAGCTCGAGCGTGTCCGGGTCGATCCCCTGGGACATCGTCAGGTTGCCCTGGGGGTCCATGTCGACGCACAGGACGCGGTGTCCCTCCTCCGCGAACGCGGCGGCGAGATTGAGCGTGGTCGTCGTCTTGGCCACCCCACCCTTCTGGTTGGCGAACGCGATGACCTTGGCCTTACCTTCCACGGGGGCTCCCGGTGTTCGATTGATCTGCAGAAACCGTCCGCTGGGTATTCGCAGCCCAGGGGCCTATTCCTGCACGGCCACTACTCTCTAGCGCGATGGCCGCTGCCCGCCGCTCGAGGTCGACCGGATTGGCGGCGCGGCTGGCACGCAAGCGGGTGCTGGTGTGCGTGGGCGCCGGTGGCGTGGGCAAGACCACGACCTCGGCCGCCCTGGCCCTGGGTCTGGCCCGGGAGGGCAAGAAGGTGGCCGTGGTCACGATCGACCCGGCCAAGCGGCTGGCCTCGGCCCTCGGGCTGCAGCGGCTCTCCAGCGAGCCGAGCCGAATCGACCCGGTGGCCCTGCGCGGGGCCGGGGTGGACGGCCGCGGCGAGCTGTGGGCGATGATGCTCGACACCAAGCGCACTTTCGACGAGGTCGTGATGCGGCTGGCGAGCGACGACAGCGCCCGTGAGGAGATCCTCGCCAACCCGATCTACAGGGAGCTCTCGACGGCCGTGGCGGGGTCGCAGGAGCTGAGCGCCGTGGCCAAGCTGTACGAGCTGTATGAGGAACACGACTTCGAGGTGATCGTGCTCGACACCCCGCCCTCGCGCAACGCGCTCGACTTCCTGGAGGCGCCGGGGCGGCTGCTGGGCTTCTTCGAAGGGCGGGCACTGCAGGTGTTCCTCGCTCCCAGCGGCCTCACCGCGCGGCTGTTCGGGCGCGGCACGGCGCTCGTGTTCTCGATCTTCGCCCGCGTCACGGGCGTCAACATGCTCAGCGAGCTGTCGAGCTTCTTTCGCACCATGTCGAGCGTGATCGACGGGTTCGGCCAGCGCACACGCGACGTTGAGGCACTGCTGCGGGCGCCCGAGACCTCGTTCCTGATCGTCACCTCGCCCGAGCCGGACCCCGTCGCCGAGGCCCTGTTCCTGGCCGCGCGCCTACGCGAGGCGCACATGTCCGCCGACGGGCTGGTGGTCAACCGCACCCACCTGGACGGCCTCGGAGGCCACGCTCCCGACGAGGTCGCGGCGCTGCTCGGTGACGAGCTCGACCCGCAGCTGGCGGAGCGGCTGGCGGGCAACCTGGCCGACTTCGACGTGCTCGCCAGGCGCGACCGGGACTCGATCGAGCAGCTCTCCTCCGAGCTCGACGGCACGGCCATGGTGGTCGTCCCTCAGCTAGATGAAGACGTCCAGGATCTCCTCGGACTCGGCCGCGTTGCTGAATATCTCCTCGAGTGACAGCGGCGCGTCGGCGCCGGACCGCCGCTCGGCGGGAGTGTCGCCGCCGGACTCCTCGGGCGCCTGAAGGACGCCGGCCAAGAGCTCGGGCGCGGGCTGCTGCTCGGGCTCCGGGAGGGGTGGGGCGGCCTCGGCGATGATGCTGTCGGCGAGTTCGCCGAGTCGTTCGGGCAGATGCCCGCAGATCACGTCCCGCAGCAGCGCCCGGAGGTGCTCCGCGACCTCACGGGCCAGCTCTTCCCCGCGTGCGCCGGGGTGCGGCGCGCCGAAGCGCAGGGAGCGCTCGAGGGCGATCGCCTCCCCGATGCGGGCGGCCAGCTCGGGAGCATCCTGATTGGCGGCGCAGAGAGCCGCCAGGCGCCTGGCAAGCAGGTCCGGAGGAGCGCCCTCGTGCTCCAGCAGCGCGCTCAGCGCCAACAGGTTGTCGCTCAGGGCGTCGAGTCCGACGGCACGCTCGCAGGCCAGCTCGAAGCGCTCCAGCGCCCAGTCGAGCCTGCCGCCGTCGAAGACGCGGCGTGAGACAAGGCTGCAGAAGGCCCGCAACTCGTCCTCCTGGTCGGGTGTCAGCAGCAGCGTTCCGCCCCGTGCGGGTCCGCCCGGAAGCTGCAGCGCCCGCCACGCTCCACCGCCCGTGCTGACCCAGCCCAGGGGGTCGAGCGCGATACGTCCGTCACCGAACAGACGCAGCGCGCGCAGCAACTCGGCGAGCACGCCGCGCGCGGCGTGAACCGCCCGCCGCGGGTCCTCCGCCTCGCAAGCGAGCAGCACGAACACCGGTTCACCGGCCTGGGTGGCGAAGCTCGCCCCCATGTCGGGCAGCGGGCCCGGGAGCGCCTCCTCGCGCACGATCTCGAGTCCGTCCGCCAGCGACAGCTCGGGCGATGCGATGGCCAGGCCGCGCAGCCGCGCGAGCACCATCACCTCACTGCGGACCGATCCGGCGGAGGCCTGCAACGCGGCCAGCGCGGACTGCACCCGCTCCGGCGCGAGCTCGAACTCACCGCCTTCGCCGAAGGCGTCCTCCATCAGCGCCAGGAGTCCCTCCCGCAGCCGCCCGCGGGGTCCGGCCTCGCCCGGCTCTATCCCGTGGTCGAGCAGATAGCGGTCGAGCCCGTCGAAGTCCGCCAGCGCGATCGCGGCCTGGCGATGGGTGGGCAGCCGCTCGAGACTCTCGGCCCGCTCGCGCAGGAAGTCGCCCACGAGCGGCCGGTAGCAGAAGAGGGCCGGCCGGCGTGCCCCCGGACGGCCGCCGCGGCGCTCGAGCTCGAACGGAACCTCTGCACCGTCGGACAGCTCAGCCTGAAGGAAGCCGGCGGCCTCCTCGAGATGGGCGCTCAGCGCGGTCTGCATGGAGGTCGAGCTCATGCAGGGCTGATTCGGCCCGGAGGGTGGCGCTCCTGCCACTGGTGCGCAGCGCAGTCAGCCTTGCAGCGGAGGCGAAGCTAGGCGACCGCGAGCGCGTCGCCGGTCGCGGTGCGCTCGGCGCACTCCGCTCCCAGCCACTCTTCCCCGTAGGCGCGCATGTCGTCGATGATCGGCAGCAGCGCCAGGCCCTTCTCGGTGAGCGCGTACTCGACGCGGGGTGGTACCTCGGGGAAGGTGTGGCGCTCGACGATGCCCTCCTCCTCCAGCGCCCGCAGGCGCAGGGAGAGGGTCCGCGGGCTGATCCCGGAGAGCGAGCGTTCGAGCTCGCAGAAGCGGGAGTGACCCTCGGCCAGGTCACGGACGAGCAGCAGCGTCCACTTGCCGCACACGATCTGTGCGGTCATGCACACGGGACAGGTCTCATCAAGCGCCATGTCCCTTTACTTTACCAACTGAAGTGACGCGCCCCACGGTGGTCTCTCAGTCTGAATCGGCTGAGGCGGGGGCAGGACCTTGGAGTCGAATTCCTCGGGGATGGCTGCCCTCGCTGAACAGCGCGAGGTCCCGGTCAAGGTCACGGCTTGGGTTGACGAGGGGATCGCCTCGCTTGTGGTGGCGTTGAATGATCTCGATGGAGTGGTCACGCTCGATAGCTGCCAGGGAGGCGCGGGGCGCCCCGCGAGCGTCTTCTTTTGCCTTCGGGGTGGTCATGCGGCTGTTTTCGCGGACGCGCTTGCTGGCAGGCTGGCCCCGTGCGAGGCCGTCGCGGACTACACCCTCACAGCCGAATGGCGGGCGGGCATAGGCGAGCCGCGCTTCCGGCTCGCCTGCCCAACCGCCCAGGTGTCCGTGCTCGCCCAGGCCCTCAGGGCCTCGGGATGAGCACGTGGCAGCTATGGCAAAGAACCAGCTCGCCAAGCTGGTGGTGGACATCGCCACTGGCGAGGTCGAGGACAAGCCCGAGGACACCGGCAAGAACCCCGCCGCGGTCGAGCTGGGCCGCAAGGGCGGCTTGAAGGGCGGCAGAGCGCGTGCCGAGAGATGACCGCGGAGGAGCGGTCGGAGGCAGCGAGACGGGCGGCTCAGGCGCGCTGGTCGAGCGATTAGGCAAGCCTGAGGCTGAGCTGGCCTGTCGCTAGCTCGAACGGATCGCTTGTCTCCCTGGGGGCGCGACTCGCCTGGATGCGCTCGCGCTCTGCGAGCAGGATCGGCTCCGCGGTGTAGTAGCGACCCCGCGTGCGTCCCACGGCCTGTAGAAGCGCGGCGTCCACGAGCGCTTTTAGATCCCGGCTTGCGGTAATAGCGGAGACGGTTTCGCCCGCGGTGATCTCCATGATCATCTTGTAGGTGCTGTGCGTTAGGCGTAACCCGTAGGCCACCTCAGCGAGGGCTCCGGTTGTGCGCTCCGGTAGACCCTTTCGCGCGGCGATATCGGCGCAGGCTGAGTACAGCCGCTCAGTCTCTTGGACGCGCCTTAGCTGGGTTCGGGCCTGGTAGTAGTGCGCCCTGAGGCAGTAGCGCAGCCACGGTCGGGCGTCGCTCTGGGGGTTCCAGTGGCCTTCTCCGACCTCGGCCAGGATGTCGTAATAGCTCTCGGTGTTGCGCCCTAGGTACTCCTCGATACTCGAGAAAACCGGCGCTCGAATCTCCTCACGCGCCAAGACGAGCGTCTGGAGCGCACGGCCCATTCGCCCGCTTCCGTCGCGGAATGGGTGGATCATCACGAGATTGAGATGTGCCATCGCTGCGCGGGCGAGGACGGGTGCGTCGCTTCGTTCAAGCTCCGCGATCAACGCCGCGATCAGCTCAGGGATCGACTCAGATGGCGGTCCCTCATACGTACGCTGTTTCGTGGACTCTCGCACGACGTAGATCGGCCCTGGACGCCAGCGGCCCGGGTCCTTGTCTAGCCGATGCTTGATCATCATGAAGTGCAGCGATTTGAGGAGCCCGGCATCCACGGTTACGGCCGGGTCCTTCGCGATTTGGAGGACGTAGGTCATCGCATCGCGGTAGCCGTTGAGTGCCAACCGGGTCTCCTCGCCGGTGCTTAGCGTCGGCTCGTCATCCACGGCCGCGATCACGTCATCGAGGCTCGCGTCGTAGCCCTCGATGCTGTTTGAGCCTTGGACAGCTCGCGCAAAAGACATTCGGCGCAGCGTGCCGTACCAGCGGCGGGGCTCAGGATCGATGTAGTGCCGGAGCTGGCCGCGGAGGTCCTCAATCATCCCGAGGACCTCCTCATCAACCGATTCCAGCGTGGGGGTTGTATAGACAAGGTTCACGATAGAAGCATTCTATCATTGCCTCAGGGCGATGCAAGAAACTATCTATCATTCTATCCTTGACTCGCCGTGCCAGTGGCAACCTCAGTCCTCGGGTCGGTCTTCGGCGTGGTACTAATCGGCGCCCTACTCTGGACGGCGACGATCTGCGCGATGAAGGGCAAGTGGGTGTTCTTTGCGCTCGGCTGGTTCAGCGGCATCTTCTGGATCGTCGGAGCATCGCGGCTCGCAAAGCCACGGTCGCGCTGGGCAAGAACGCGTTATGGGCCAGAACCCTGGCGGCGTCCGAACGACGCTTTTCGCGTAGGGACGCCGATTCAAACTGAGACACCACCCGCCCCACGGTGGAGACAGCCTCGGGCCCCACCGGGGCGGGCCCGTTCAGCCCGTGGTGGCGGGGCTGGCTGCGTCGTCGCGCTGGGCCTCGGCCGCGGCGACGTCGTCCATGGTGGTGCCGCGGCGGCCGTCCGCCTGCATCAGCAGCTTGAAGTCGTGAGGGCTCGAGGCCACCTTGTACGCGTCCTCAAAGGTCACGCGGCCGGCCTTGACGTGGCCGAAGAGGGCCTGGTCGAAGGTCTGCATGCCGTAGTAGCCGCCTGAGGAGATCACCTCGACCAGCTTCCCCGTCTGCTCCGGGTCCATGATCATGTCCCGTACGCGGCCGGTCATGCGCAGGATCTCGCAGACCGCGACCCTGCCGCCCTCCGCGCCCGGGACGAGCCGTTGGGAGATGACGCCCTTGATCGTGCCGGCGATCATGCTGCGGGCCTGCTGGTGCTGGTGGGGAGGGAAGAAGTCGAGCAGGCGGTTGATCGACTCGGTGGCGTCGACGGTGTGGATCGTGGAGAGCACGAGGTGGCCGGTCTCGGCCGCCGACAGGGCGGTGTGGACGGTCTCCTCGTCGCGCATCTCCCCCACCAGGATCACGTCCGGGTCCTGTCGCAGCACCCTGCGCAGGGCGCGCTTGAAAGAGGCGGTGTCCATGCCGACTTCGCGCTGGTTGATGGCGCAGCGCTTGTCCTGGTGCACGAACTCGATCGGGTCCTCGATGGTCACGATGTGCTTGCTCATCGAATGGTTCATGTGGTCGATCATGGCCGCGAGCGTGGTCGACTTGCCCGAGCCGGTGGTGCCGGTCAGCAGGACGATCCCGCGCTCCTCCTCGGCCAGTTCGCTGACCACCGGGGGCAGGGCCAGCTCCTTGATCGTGAGGATCGTGTGGGGAATCGCTCGACATACGAGCGAGATCAGGCCGCGCTGGCGGAAGGCGTTGATGCGGAACCGGGCCACTCCCTCGATTTCAAAGGAGAAGTCGACCTCGTGGTCCTGGGCGAATTCCTCGTGCTTGGCCTCGTTCACGAGGATGGCCCTGAGGGCCTGCTCCGTGGCCTCGGCCGAGAGCTTGTCGGGGAAGCTGCTGTCGGCATTCAGCTCGCCGTGAATGCGGAAGAGTGGAACGGCGCCGGCTTTCAGGTGCAGGTCGGAGCCCTCTTTGGCGACGAGTTCGCGCAGGGCCGCTTCGACATCGAACATACTCGGCTGATCGGCATCGGCGGCCCGGCTCTTGAGTGCCGGCAACCACCATGGACGCGGGCAGACCCCTTGCGGGGCGGCTACTCAGGCTACGTCGCGGAGCTTCTGGGCCTCGGCGAGGCTCTGGAGCTTCTTCAGCGACTGGTTCTCGATCTGGCGGATCCGCTCGCGCGTGACGTTGAAGGTGCGACCGACCTCGTCGAGGGTCCTCGGGTGCTCTCCGCCGAGCCCGTAGCGCAGCTCCAGCACCCGTCGTTCGCGGTAGGAGAGGTTCTCGAGGGCCTCCCGCAGGGCCTCCTTGGTGAGGATCTCGGCGGCCCGCTCGTAGGGGGACTCGGCGCGCTCGTCGGCGATGAACTGGCCGAACTCCGACTCCTCCTCGTCGCCGACGGGCTTCTCCAGCGAGACCGGAGCCTGGGCGGAGCGCTTGATCGAGTCGACCTCCTCGGGGTCGATCCCCGTCACCTCGGCGATCTCGTCGGCTGTCGGCTCGCGGCCCAGCTCGGTGACGAGCTTGCGCTCGGCGCGCCCGATCTTGTTGAGCTTCTCCACCACGTGCACGGGGATGCGGATCGTGCGGGCCTTGTCGGCCAGTGCGCGGGCGATCGCCTGACGGATCCACCAGGTCGCGTAGGTCGAGAACTTGAAGCCCTTGCGGTAGTCGAACTTCTCCGCCGCACGGACCAGTCCGAGCGTCCCCTCCTGGATCAGGTCGAGGAACGGCAGGCCCTGGTTGCGGTAGTTCTTGGCGATCGAGACGACCAGGCGCAGGTTGGACTCGACCATCTTCTGCTTGGCGTCGAGGTCGCCGCGCTCGATCCGCTTGGCGAGGTCCACCTCCTCCTGGGCGGTCAACAGGCGCACCTTGCCGATGTCCTTGAGGAACAGCTGCAGCGAGTCGGTCGTCATGTCCGGCTTGAGGTCGAGCGCGGTTTTCGCTTTGCGCCGTCCGCGCTTGTCGGGCGCACGCTCGACCTGCGCCGAGGCGGCTATCGCCGGATCGATGTCCTCGACGAGCTCGATCTCGGCGCGCTCGAAGAAGCCGTGGAGCTCTTCGACGTCGGACTCGTCCAGATCCAGCTCCGACATCGCCTTGGAGATCTCCGTGTAGGAGAGCACTCCCACCTGCTGACCCTTGGCCAGCAGGCCCTTGACCTCATCCAGCTCCTGCAGGTCAACGACTGACATTCGGCTCTCTCCACTCATGGGCAGGTTGGCGATCGCTTCCCCAGCATCAAATCAACGTCTCCGTAAGTCCTCGTCTCGCACCGCCCGATGCGCCGACCGCACCCGCGCATGGAACCGTTCCCTTCAAGGGCCCAATGCTAACGCGTCTGCCGCCAGCGCCGCGGGAATGGCCTCGGCGTTGCACCCCACAAAGGCCGCCCGATGCGGCTTCCGGAGCGCGTCGAGCCCGGTCTCCGGACAGCGCCCCATGCGGCCTTCCGCTTTAAGCAATCATGTCCCCGTGCCGAGCCCCGAGGACGTCCGCGTGCCCAGACCCGAGACCAACGGCCACGCCGGCACAGACGCGATCGAGGAGGGCGTGCTCTCCAACCTCCCGCGCAGTCGCCCCCAACGGACCACCGAGCGCCGCATCGCCTCCCGCGAGGGCAGGCGCCCCGGTGGCCAGGCACCCAAGGACGGCTCCAACGCATCGGCCAAGGCCAACGGCGCGGCCGCCAAGGTCACGGGCGCGAAGGGCACCGACGCATCGGCCAAGGGAGCCCGCGCCAAGCCCAAGGGTGCCGCCAAGGCCAAGAGCGCCGACGGTACCGCGAAGACCAGCAGCGCCCACGGCGCCGCGAAGACCAGGAGCGCGGACGCCGCCGCCCATGGCACCAGCGGGCCGTCGCCGAACGGCGCCGGGGCGACCCCGAAACGGACCACCAGGGCGGCGTCCCCCCGCAAACCCCGCAAGAGCGCCAAGCCGCGCGCCGCTGCCGCCCCCAAACGCGTCCCGCCCAAGCCGGCGGATTCGGCTCCGCGCCAGGGCTTCGAGAGCGAAACGTCCCGCAGCAGCACCGGCCCCGTCCAGCCTCCCGGTGGCGCCGAGCTGGTGGCCGGCGCCGTGGAGATCGTCGGCGAGGTGGCCAAAGCGGGCCTGTCGGCCGGCGAGCGGGTCCTGAAAGACCTCTTCTCGCGGCTTCCCCACTAGCGCCGCGTCTGGTGGGATCGGACCAGGGTCGTCGCGCAGCGGCGCCCGGCGGCTGATATATAATCGCGCCACGCCGAGCCGTCGTGCCCATGCACGGCGGGCGGGGGACCCATTGCGGGTCGCACAGAGCGATCCGCTGGGGCGAATCGGTCCGAGTGGACCGTAGCGCCGCACAGAGATGTGCCGCGCGAGCCCGTCAGCTCACCCCGTAGGCGCCGTAGAGACACAGTGAGGCAAAGAACCGCACTCATCCTGTCCGTGCTCGGGCTGCTTGCAGCGGCGAGCGGGCTGTCCTGCGTCTCGCAGGCCGGCGCCGCCTCGACCGGCGGAGCGCTCGCCGGCCCGACCGGTCACGCCGCCAACCAGATCCACACCACGGGCGTGGCGACCTGGTTCGGCCCTGGTTTCTACGGCCACAAGACGGCCTGCGGCCAGACACTCACCCCGGCCGTGGTCGGCGTCGCCCACCGTACGCTTCCCTGCGGCACGCTCGTGAAGGTCACCTACGAGGGACACGCCGTCGTGCTTCCGGTGGTCGACCGCGGCCCCTACAGCCACACCGCCGAATGGGACCTGACGGCCGGTGCGGCCGCCGCCCTCGGCGTCTCGGACACGGTCCGGATCGGCACCAAAGTGGTGGGCGCCGCTCCCAACGTCCCCACCCTCGGACAGCCGCCGGCTGCGGCCTTGGCGCCGCTGGCGGGCGGCGTGTCCGCTGGCTAAGGCCCTCCGGCGTCCAGGCGCTCGAAGACCACGCTCCACGGGCGCTGCAGGATCGTCGTGAGCGTGGAGGAACCCCGGCGACGGGCGACCTAGGGGTTCCTGCACGGGACGATCACGCAGGCCCGATCGGGGCGGCGAGTTGCGATCGGACCTTGTGGGCACGCACCGCGATGCTGGACGCCGCCCTCCCGCATTCGAAGTCGGAGTCCCGGACGTAGATCGCCCAGCACAGCCTGACCAGAGGCTGGGCGAGGGCGGTTCTGCGGCGAACGGCCTCCGCCAGCCACAGCGCGATGTGCGCGAACGGGCCGATCAGACCGTAGTAACGAACCGCCTCGAT
>CAWJVE010000001.1:0-74976 GCA_963846255.1 uncultured Solirubrobacteraceae bacterium | reverse complement strand
CTGGAAACCAGCGTCTTTGAGCATGGCGTCGAGGTCGCGCGCGGAGAAATGCTGGTGGCGTTGTGCGTCGCCCGAGTAATTTCCGCCGAGGTGGGCGTCGATGTAGCGGCGGGCGTACGGCTCGCGGCCCTTGAGCGCTCGAAAGGCCAGCCGGTGCAGCCGGGGCGCGTGGAACTTGAAGTTCTCGGGATCGGCGAACGAGAACAGGCCCTTATGCGGTGTGGTGACGACCAGCACGCCATCGTCCGCGAGCACCCGGTAAATCTCAGCGAGGGCGGCCCGGCGCGCCGCCTCGTC
Organism: uncultured Solirubrobacteraceae bacterium; assembly: GCA_963846255.1. Classification (GTDB taxonomy): domain Bacteria; phylum Actinomycetota; class Thermoleophilia; order Solirubrobacterales; family Solirubrobacteraceae; genus Palsa-744. The sequence continues at coordinate 74,679 of CAWJVE010000001.1, read as the reverse complement.
CATGTGCTCCATGACGTCGCAGCTCGAAACGGCCGCGAGTTGGCCGCTCTGCAGTGGAAGGCGCGGCGCGTCCTCGGAGATCAGGGATGCGTGCAGCCCGGGTGTGCTCTGCGCCTTGTCGATCGCCTCCTGGCTTATGTCGCAGACGTGGACGGGTATCCCCAGCTGCTGCGCGATCGTCGAGGCGAACCGTGCGCTCCCGCAGCCGTAGTCGAGTAGCTCACTCGGCTTCCCCAACAACTCGAGCGCGGCGCGACTACGGCCGTGCTGGGCAATGTCCGAAGTGTCCACCGCCGCCGCTATCGGAGCAGCTTAGCAATCGCAATTTGCCAGAATCCGCGCTCTCGGTGCGGCCGCCCGCCGGGTCGCGCGAGCGACCGCAGGACGCCACCGGCACGCGATTCCCTGCTCAGCGTCGACCGAATGCCGCCACGGCTTGATGCAGCGCCGCTGCGACCTGCTCGCACACGAGGTCGGGTGCGAACAGCCTCTCGGCCTCCGCGCGCGCAGCGTGACGAATCTCGGCGGGCGACTCGGCGAGCCTCGCGATCAGATCCTCCGTGGCGGCCAACATCCCCTCCACGTCGCCTGGCCTCACAACGGTGAGGACCGACCGGCTGACCCCCTCGGCGGCCCCCACCTCGGTCGTGGCCACCACCGTGACCCCGGCGGCGAGCGCCTCGGCGACGGTCAAGCCGAACGGCTCGTACTTGCTCGCCTGCACCAGGACATCGCTGCTGGCGAGCTCACCGGGCACCTCGCCGGCGGGCAGGGCTTTGAGGTATTCCGCGTTCTCCGGGAGCTCTGCGAGCAACGGTATGTAGTTGGACCAGAGACTCGGGCGACCGATTATGCGGATCCGTGCCTCCACGCCGCGCTCGAGCAGCAGTTCGGCGAGCGCGATCACGTCCTCGAGGCCCTTCCGTACCGCGATCCGCCCCAGCACGAGGATCGCCGGAGGCTGGCCCACAGGCCTGGTCAGGTCGACGTCCGAGAACCTCCGCAGGCGCACCGGGTTCGGCACCACGACCGTGCGCTCGCGCGCCACGCCGTAGTCGGCGATCAGGTACTCACGGAAGACCCTACTTATGCAGATGACCAGATTCGCGCGGCGAATCGAGAAACGCTGCACGATCGAGCGCAGCCACATCACCGAGCCTGCGATCACCAGCGTGTGGGCCCGGTCCGAGCGCAGCGCGAGCTGACGCTCGGCGATCATAGATCGAAGCTCTCCGGTCATGTGGACCTCCGGATGGATGACCAGCGGAACCTCGCGCCTGACGCTCGCGGGCAGCGCCAGGGTCTCGATGTACCCAAACTGGTAGACGACGTCGAACGGCTCGGCTCGGTGCCTACGCGCCACCTCCCGGCGCAGGCGCACGGCGGCCAGGCCGCGGGCGATCATGCCGCTGACGAACATCGTGATCCGAGTGCGGCTGTACCAGCCGCCCCACCGCCATTTTGTGCCACTCCAGAAGAAGGTGAGATTCTCCTGATCGGCCAACGGAGGGGGCAGCTCGTACTCCCAACCCCCGAACAGCGCCTCCACCCTGTGACCTTGCGCCGCGAGGCCACGCAGAAGGTCCGTTGCGACGCCCGGGACGCCCCCCGTTTCTTTCGGTCGCGGACCAGCGCCGAGCCATGCTATGTGCAGCGATCGCCCCGGCATGGTCGCAAGTCAGGCGATTCAAGACCCGGTGAGGTCGCGCCCCGAGGCCTGCGCGGCGTTCGGGCGCTCCTCTCGCAGACCCGGCGGAAGAGCGAGCACGTGCGCGTTCCAGAATGCCGACCGGGGATGTGTTCCCGCAGCCTCGATGGTGCTGAGCTCGTACCCCTCGGCTTCGAGCAGCTCGCAGATCGCCTCGTTGGTGCCGTGGAGCTCGCACAGCACAACCGGCCGGTGCTCCGAGAGCAGCCGACGGGCCCCGCGCAGCGCGGCGACCTCTCCACCCTCGATGTCGATCTTCAGCAGCCTCGGCGCTGGATGAGCTTCAAGCTGCCGATCGAGCGTCGACAGCTCGACCTCGATCAGCGAGCTCACCGTGCGCCCGCTTTTGTAGGCCGTGTCGGCGCTCGTGTCGAGCTTTGCCCACCCCGGGTCGTCGTAGACCTGCAGCTCGGCGCTGCCCTCGGAGTCGCTCACCGCAAGCTGGACGACCTCGACGTTGTCGGCCTGGTTGGCAACCAGGTTCGCGCGTAGGGCGGCCACGTTCGACGGCACCGGCTCGAAGGACACCACCCGTCCCTCGGGTCCCGCCAGCCGAGCCGCGATGAGCGTGTAGAAGCCTATGTTCGCCCCCACGTCCCATACCACGTCGCCCGCTCTCACGTGCTCCGCGACCGCATCCTGCACGAGAGGCTCCGCGATGCCCAGGGCGTAAGCAACGCGCCCTCCGGCCGGGTTGATCCGCAGACCGGACGCGCGCCCCAGGGACACGACGTTCGTGCGACGCTGCAGCAACGGCTTACACGCGCGGATCAAAGGACCGACGACGGGCTTGTACTGCTGGCGTTTGAGCCACCGCAACACCGGCTCGAGCCGGCTCACCGTCGATGGCCTCACCGAGTCACCTCGGCACGAGGCCGTGGGCGACCCCACCGTGTCGCTCTCCGATCAGCCCCGCTCGCGTTCCCGCCCTCCAGCACCTCGGAAACGATAGCGGCCTGCCTAAAGGCCCCACCGAGGGATGCCACGGTCCGCAATCGCCCCGACATGGCCGCGAACGAGCCTGCCTCAGCCGTGTCCGTCAGCCGGACGGGCGAGCGGCGCGGGCTGCGTGCAGATCGACGTCGGCGTGGGCCGCCAGCGCCGCCGCCTGGCGGCCGTCCTGCGGACACACGCCGACCCCGACGAGGAGCTCGAGCGCGCGTCCGCGGTGGCTGAGACCGCTCGCCACCACCCTGGCGATGCGGTCAGCCAGGGCGTGCGCCGCGGGGCGATCCGCCTCGGGTGCGAGCAGCCAGCAGCGTCCGGGGCGCTGGGGTGTCAGCGAGCCTGTCCACGGCATGGCCCCGCGGTCGACGTCCCGCCCTGCAGCTGCGCCACCCGCCTGCAGGGCGGCGGCAAGCGCCCGCTCGAGCGAGGCACCCAACGCGGCCAGCTCGGCGGGGGACATCTCGAGTCGCAGCCGCTCGATCTCGCGCACCTCGACCAGCAGCACAGCGAACGGCCGCCTGTCCGCCCTGTAGCGCTCCAGCTGCCGGGCGATCGCGTCGATCCACGCCACCGCGCCGTGCTCGGCGCGTTCGTCGCGGATCTCGATCGCCGTTACCGACTTGGGGACGGCACGGCCGGGCACGCCCTCGCCGCGCGAAGCGCCGACCACCGTTGCCGGCGCGGCGGCGCCCTCGAGCTCATCCATGATTCGAGCCCCCCCCGCGGCCGATTGGGGGGTCTCGTCCGCCGCCGCCCCCGCCGCCTGTGGCCCTCGCGCGCCCCACGAAGGCTTCCCTGAGGACGGCGAGATCGCAGGCGCTCGGCCGAGCGCGATGGTCAGCACCGCCGCGCACACGTGGGCTATCCGTTCGCAGAGGTCGGCGCTCTGCCGCGGAGTCGGCTCCTCAAGCTGCCCCGCCAGCGCACCGCACAGAATCCCGCGCAACAGCTCGACCGCCTCGACCGCGTCGGCCGCGTCACGGGCTCCGGTCAGCTCTCCCACCCGAGCTGCCCCTCCCAGCGAGGACTCGCCCGCGGGTCCCGCGCCGGCGCGCAGACGCTCGAGCTCGGCGTCCGAGCGGACGGCGGCGACCATCTGGGCACACAGCTGCGGCCCGCTCCGGGCCAGCTCCTCGAGCGGCAGCAGTCCGAGCTCCTCGAGCGGACGCGAGCGGATCAGCGCCAGCACCCAGGCCCTGGCGAGCCGCTGGGCGTCCGCCAGCGCCGCCTCGAAAGGCAGCTCCGCGAGCGCGCGGGGCGCCGGCGCAGGATCCCAGCCGCGGCGATCGGGCACGGGTGTTGAATAGCAGCACGGGGAGACGCACGCCCCAGCGGAGGACGGGTGCGAGACTGCGGGCCGAGATGCTGGGCGTCTGGATCGCGGTCGCGCTCGCGCTGTTGGCTGCGGCCGTCGCCGTCGCCTTGATGGTGAACGCCAGGACGCGGGCGCCGCGCCGCGCCGAGGTCGTCGAGCTCGACAGCGACACCTCGGTCGATCCGGCCACCCAGGCCACCAGGTCGGTCCAGAGGGCGGACCTGTTGATCGACCGGGACGCCCTCACGGAGATCTGGACACCGGTGCATCTGGAGCGCCTCGCACGGACCTACTGGCGCTTCCTGACCCGCGTCACACTCGGTCTGATCCGCGTCCGCTACACGGAGCGGGAGCGCTCAGTGGTGCTCATCGTCCCCCCGCTACGGCTGCTCGTCTTCCAGGCCCCCGAATATGAGATGGACGCCTCCCACGGGGTGGTGCGGTGGAGCATCTCCCGCGGGCTGCTGGTTTCCAAGCGCGGCCGCGACGGGCGCGGCTACCTGCAGATCGAGGTACGCCGGCCATCCGAGGATGGCGGCGACGCCATCCGCACCCGCCTGCACGTCGAGGTCGCGGTGGCCAACTTCTACCCCTCGATCGCCTCGGGGCTGAGCCGCACGATCTACAACATCACCCAGTCACGGATCCACGTTGTCGTGACCTACGGCTTCCTGCGCTCGCTCACCCGCCTGGACCTCGCCGAGTCGCGGGTCGGCCGGCTACAGGATCAGTGAGTGACCTCGGCCCCGATCGCGCGCAGCTTGGAGCGATCGTGAGTGGCGCGGATGCGCCTGATGGTGCCCGAGCGTGAGCGGGTGACCAGCGATTCGGTCGTCGCGCCGCCGGCACTCGGGTAGCGCACGCCCTGGAGCACGTCGCCGTCGGTGACCCCGGTGGCGGAGAAGAACACGTCGTCCCCGCTGACGAGCTCGTCGCGCGAGAGCACCCGCTCGAGGTCATAGCCGGCCTCGCGGGCGGCGTGCCGCTCGGCGTCGTCACGCGGCCACAGGCGGCCCAGCAGCTGTCCACCAATGCACTTCACGGCGGCCGCCGAGATCACGCCCTCGGGGGTCCCGCCGATGCCCCACAGCAGATCCACCGGCGAGCGCTCGGTCACCGCCAGCAGAGCCGCCGAGACGTCCCCGTGGGCGATCAGGCGCACGCGCGCCCCCGCCCTGCGGATCGCCGCGATGCCCTGCTCGTGCCGGGGCCGGTCGAGCACCACCACCATCACGTCGGCGATCGGGCAGCCCTTGCGCTCGGCCACCAGCGCGACCGTCTCCCCGAGCGGGCGGTCGAGGTCGAGCAGGTCCGCGATGTCGGGGGCTCCCGCCATCTTCTCCATGTACACGCACGGGCCCGGGTCGAACATCGTGCCGCGGCTCGAGAGGGCGATCACCGCCAGCGCGCTCGGCATCCCGTGGGCGGCGAGCGTGGTGCCCTCGAGCGGGTCCACGGCGATGTCCACCTGCGGCGGGGAGCCGTCGCCGATCTGCTCGCCGTTGTAGAGCATCGGCGCCTCGTCCTTCTCGCCCTCCCCGATCACCACCACCCCATCCATGCGGACCGAGTGCAGCATGTGGCGCATGCCGTCGACCGCGGCCTGGTCGGCTGCCTCCTTGTCGCCCGCGCCCACCAGCGGGGCCGCGGCGAGGGCCGCCGCCTCGGTGACGCGGACGAGCTCGAGCGCGAGGTTGCGATCGGGCAGCTGACGCGAGACGGGGGAGCTCATCGGCGCAGCTTGTACCACACCCACGCGGGGGCGCCGCGACCGCTCCGGAAGGCTCCGGCCTGGACGCGAGCCGCGGCGCCGTTGCGCAGGTCACTACGATCGAGCCGTGACCGAGGCGCCGCAGACCGCGACTGCGAGCATCCCAGGTCCGCTGCGCTCCGCCGTCCAGGAGCGCCTCGAGCAGCTCGTGGCCCAGGAGATCCCCGCCCGCCTGCGCCGTGGCGACGCCACCATCTGGGGCCCGGCGGGGACACCCGAGGTGGCCAACCGCCTCGGCTGGCTGACGATCGCCGAACGCATGGCACCCCAGCGTGAGCGGCTCGAGCAGTTCGCCGCGGGCGTGGCCGCCGACGAGATCAAGGACGCTGTCGTGCTCGGGATGGGCGGCTCCTCGCTGGCTCCCGAGGTCCTGCGCCGCACCTTCCCGCCTCGCGGGGACAGGCCTCGCCTGTGGGTGCTCGACTCCACCGACGCCGGCGAGATCGGCGCCGTCCAGGACGCGATCGACCCGCGGCGCACGCTGTTCCTGGTGTCCTCCAAGTCAGGCGGCACGATCGAGCCGAACTCGCTGTTCGCGCACTTCTTCGCGCTCGTGGAAGACGGGGCCAACTTCGCGGCCGTGACCGACCCCGGCACCAGCCTGCAGGAGCTCGCCGAGCGCCACCGCTTCCGGGGGGTGTTCGCCGGCGATCCCGACATCGGCGGGCGCTACAGCGCGCTGTCGGCGTTCGGGCTGGTCCCCGCCACGCTGGCTGGGATCGACACCGGGACGCTGCTGGACGGGGCACCCTCCGCCTGGGACACGGCAATCGAGACGGCCGACTGGGCGCAGGGCAACGCCGCCCGCGTCGACGCCGCCTGCTGGCTGGGGGCCGCCCTGAGCGCGCTCGCGAGCGGCGGGCGGGACAAGCTCACGTTCGTGATTTCGGAGACGCTGCCCGGGCTGGGGCTGTGGCTGGAGCAGCTGGTGGCGGAGTCCACGGGCAAGCAGGGCCGCGGGATCCTGCCGGTGGCCGAGGAGCCACTCGGCGAGCCCCCGGTGTATGGGAACGACCGCGTGTTCGCCCACCTGACCGACGCCGGGCACCCCGAGCCCGAGGTGCAGGCGCGGGTGGACGCGCTGGCGGCGGCCGGCCACCCGGTGATCACGATCCCCACGACCGGACCCGGTGACCTCGGGCGGGTGTTCCTGCTGGCCGAGCTCGCGGTCGCGGTCGCCGGCTGGGGCCTGCAGATCAACCCCTTCGACCAGCCCAACGTGCAGCAGGCCAAGGACGCCACCAACGCAGTCCTGAAGGGTTTCTCCGAGAGCGGCGAGCTGCCGCAGATCGCAAACGCCGAGGCCGCCACCGTGAGCTCGCTGCTGCTGGGGGCGCAAGCGCCGGAATACGTGGCGCTGATGGCCTACGTGCAGCCGTCGGGCGCGTTCGATCTCGCCGCCGGCGAGCTGCGCGAGCTGATCCGTGCGGCCGGCGGCGCCACCACCACGTTCGGCTACGGACCCCGCTTCCTGCACTCCACCGGCCAGTTCCACAAGGGCGGCCCGAAGATCGGGCGCTTCCTGCAGATCCTCCACGACGATCCCGTCGACGCCGACATCCCGGGCGCCCCCTACTCCTTCACCACGCTCAAGAACGCGCAGGCGACGGGCGACCTTCAGACCCTGCGCTCGCTGGGACGGCCCGCGGAGCGCGTGCGCTTGACCGGCGATGACCCCGCGGGCGCGCTGCGCTCGCTGACCGCGACGATCAAGGAGGGCCTGTGACGCAGATCGGCTTTGTGGGACTCGGGAAGATGGGCGGCAACATGGTCCACCGCATCCGCCGCGACTCCGACAACGAGGTGGTCGCATTCGACTTCGACCAGAAGGCGGTGGCCCAGGCGGTGCGCAGCGGCGCGACCGGCGCCGGCTCGCTGCGCGAGCTGGTCAAGAAGCTGCAGCCGCCGCGGATGGTCTGGATCATGGTCCCGGCAGGCGAGCCCACCCAGGAGACCGTCGACAAGCTCGCCAAGCTGCTCGACCGCGGCGACACGATCATCGACGGGGGCAACTCGCGCTGGACCGACGACAAGCGGCGCGCCGCCGAGCTCAAACGCAGCGGCATCGAATATGTCGACGTCGGGGTCTCGGGCGGGGTATGGGGCCTGGAAGTGGGCTACTGCATGATGGTCGGAGGACCCAAGCGGGCGGTCAAGCAGCTGTCGCCGATCCTCGACGTGCTGGCCCCGCCGACCAACGATCAGAGCCGGGCGGCGATCGGCGAGCGCGGCTGGCTGCATTTCGGCCCGGCCGGCGCGGGTCACTACGTGAAGATGGTCCACAACGGCGTCGAGTACGGGCTGATGCAGGCCTACGCCGAGGGTTTCGATGTGTTCGACAAGTGCGAGTACGAGCTCGACAACGCCAAGATCGCCCACCTCTGGGGTCAGGGCTCGGTGGTCCGCTCGTGGCTGTGCGAACTTGCCGCCCGCGCCTTCGAAGCCGACGGCAACGATCTCGCGGCGATCGAGGGCTATACCGAGGACTCTGGCGAGGGGCGCTGGACGATCCAGGACGCGACCGACCACGACGTGCCGACGCCCGTGATCACGGCCTCGCTGTATGCGCGCCTGCGCTCGCGGGGCAACGGGGACTTCGCCGACCGCGTGCTGGCCGCGCTGCGCAACCAGTTCGGCGGGCACGCCGTCAAGAGCGCGAAACGCTGATGGCGATCGCCGCCGAGGGCCAGGCCGGCGTCGAGCAGGAGAACCCGCTGACGGCGGGCCTCGAGCGCCAGCCGGTCGCCCCCGCCTCGCTGGTCATCTTCGGCGCCACCGGGGACCTGTCGCGGCGAAAACTGCTGCCCGCGCTCTACAACCTCGCCCACGACGGGGTCCTCCCCGGCCACTTCCACGTGATCGGGGTGGCCCGCCGGGAACGGACGGACGCGGAGTTCGCCGACGAATGCGTGGAGGCGATCCGGCGCTTCTCGCGGCGTCAGCCGGACCCCGACGTGCTCGAGTCGCTGCACGCCAACGTCCGCTACGTGGCCGGGAACTTCGACGACGCCGCTGTCTATCAGCGGCTCTCAGGGCTCCTCGACGGCTTCGAAGGCGAGGCGGGCGAACCGCTGAACCGGCTCTTTTACCTGTCCACCTCGCCGGGCTTCTTCCCGGTGATCGTGAAGGAGCTCGGCCACTCCGAGCTCGACCACCACGAGCGCGTGGATGTGCGCGTGGTGATCGAGAAGCCGTTCGGGACCACGCTGCAGGAGGCCCGTGAACTCAACGCAGACGGTGCTCTCGATCTTCGAGGAGTCGCAGGTGTTCCGCATCGACCATTACCTCGGCAAGGAGACCGTCCAGAACATGCTGGCGTTCCGCTTCGCCAACGGCATGTTCGAGCCGCTGTGGAACCGCAACTACATCGACTGCGTCCAGATCACCGCCGCCGAGGACCTCGGGATCGGCTCCCGCGCCGAGTACTACGACCACGCGGGTGCGCTACGGGATCTGATCCAGAACCACATGATGCAGCTGCTCTGCCACGTCGCGATGGAGCCGCCCGTCAGCTTCACCGCCGAAGACGTCCGCAACGAGAAGGTCAAGGTCCTGCACGCGATCCCCGAACCGTCGGCCGCGGAGGTCCGCGAGATCGCCGTCAGGGCGCAGTACGGCGCCGGCCACGCCGGCGGGGAAGACGTTCCGGGCTACCTCGAAGAGGAGGGCGTGCCGGCGGACTCCCACACCGAGACCTACGCGGCCCTGCGCCTGGAAGTGGACAACTGGCGCTGGGCGGGCGTGCCCTTCTACCTGCGGACCGGCAAGCGGCTGGCGCGCAAGATCACCGAGATCGCCGTCACGCTGAAGCCGGTCCCCCACCTCGCCTTCAGCCAGGACGGCTCGCTGGGCGTGCGCCCCAACCAGCTGGTGCTGACGCTGCAGCCCAACGAGGGCGTGTCGCTCAGCCTCGGCGCCAAGATCCCCGGCACGCGCATGATCATCCGCCCGGTCAACATGGAGTTCCAGTACGGGTCCTCGTTCCTGTCGCAGTCGCCGGAGGCCTACGAGCGGCTGATCGCGGACGTGATGCGCGGCGACGCGACCCTCTTCACCCGCAACGACGAGGTCGAGGCGCAGTGGCGCGTGTGCGACCCGATCGTGACGCTCGTGGGCTTCCTCGAGCGACCCGCTTCCCGTCTACGAAGCGGGATCCCAGGGCCCCGAGGATGCCAACCGGCTGCTGCTCGGCGAGGACCACTGGCGCGCGATCTGATGGCCACCGAAGACGCCGTCTGGAGCGCCGAGGCGACGACGCCGGACGCGATCGAAGCGGCGCTTCGCGAGCTGCTGCTCGAGGCCCACACGCACGACGACCAGGTGGTCCCGGCGAGGGTCCTGAACATGATCGCGTTCGTGGACCGCGCCTGGACGGGCGAGATCGCCAACCGTCTGCGCGGCGTCGGTCGCTACCACGCCTCGCGCATGGTGGTGCTGTCGTATGAGCCGAGCCGCCGGCGCCTCGACGCGCGCGTGACGATCTCCAGGGACGGCGCCTCCTCGCCGGGAGAGCTGTCGCTGCTGCGCGAGACCGTGGTGGTGGAACTGGGGGACGTCCACCTCGACGACCTGCTGACGATCGCCGACCCGCTGGTGGTCACCGACCTGCCGACGCTGCTGTGGTCCCCACACGGCCACCACGAGGTGCTCTCCGAGCTGCTCCCCCTCTCACAGGCGGTCCTGCTCGACTCGGTCGAGGAGCCCAACCCGGCCGAGGCCCTGCAGTGGGCCCGCCAGCTGGGCGAGCAGGCCTACGTCGTGGACCTCGCGTGGCTGCGCAGCACGCCCTGGCGCGAGCGCGTGGCCGCGAGCTTCGATCCGCCGACGCGGCGGCGGGAACTGCTCACGATCACCGACCTGACCGTCCGCCACCACCCCGCCTCGACGGCCGCCGCGCTGCTGCTGACGGGCTGGCTCGCCTCGCGCCTGGGGTGGCGCGAAGCCACCCTGCTGACCCAGGGCCAGGCGCTGCGCGGGCGCGCCCACGCAAACCGGCAGGACGTCGCGCTGCAGCTGCAGGCGGCACCCGAGCTGATGGTGCCCGGGCTGGAGAGCGTCGCGATCGAGACCGCGTCCGGTCGTTCGCTGCGGCTGTCCCGCGGGCCCGGGGGGCTGCGCGCCCACACCCACCGGGCGGACGGCGGCGAGTTGGACTGGACGCTCCCGGGCGCCTCCCGCGGCGAGGGCGGCGTGCTCGGCGAGGGCATCCGCCAGGCGCTGCTGCGCGACCCCACCTACGTCCCCGCCCTCGATGCCGCGCTGGCGATGGCCGGCTGAGAGTGACGGCCCGCAGAGCATGACCCGCCTGACGAGCTGTCCCGACGCCGACTCGGTCGCGACCCGGGCCGCCGCCCACGTGCGCCGCGTGGTCGAGCAGGCGCGGGCCGAGCGCGGCGTGGCCCACGTGGCGCTCAGCGGAGGGGGCACGCCCGAACGCACCTACCGCCTGCTCGGCGAGGACCCGCAGGCGCTGGCGGAGACCGAGCTGTGGTTCGCCGACGAGCGCTGCGTGGCGCCCGATGACCCCGAGAGCAACTACCGGCTGGTGGAGGAGACGCTGCTCGAACCGGCCGGGATCGCGGGGCGACTGGTGCATCGAATGCGGGGCGAGCTCGGCCCCGCCGCCGGGGCGGAGCAATACGAGAGCGAGCTGCGCGAGCGCCTGGGGGCGGGTCCGGATGGGATGGTGACACTCGACCTTGTGCTGCTGGGGATCGGTCCCGACGGGCACGTCGCGTCGCTGTTCCCGGGCTCGGCCGCGCTCACCGAGGAGCGGGCCCTGTGCCTCGGCGTCGAGGACTCGCCCAAGCCGCCGCCGCAGCGGATCTCGCTGAGCCTGCCGGTGTTGCGGGCCGCCCGCGGCTGTCTGCTGGTGGCGATCGGCGCCTCGAAGTCGGACGCGCTCGCCGCGATGCTGGGAGAGCCAAGCGCCAGCGTGCCCGCCAGCCTGCTGCGCCGAGAGCGCCTGACGGTCATCAGCGACGACGCCGCCGCCCCGCCGGCGCCGAACCAGGGATGAGCGCGGCGGCGAGCCCCGCCCCCTCCCGCCGCCCCTGGGAGCGCCCTTGGCGGCGCTGCTCGTGCGCCACGCGGAGACCGAGTGGAGCCTCTCCGGGCGCCACACCGGGCGCACCGACATCCCCCTCACCGATGCCGGGCGGGCGGCTGCGCGCAGCCTCGCGGGGCGGCTGGCGGGTTTCGACTTCGGGCTCGTGCTCGTCGAGCCCCTCCCTGCGCGCGCGGGAAACGTGCGAGCTGTGCGGCCTGGGTGAGCAGGCGAGGCCCGACGAGGACCTGCTGGAGTGGGACTACGGCGACTACGAGGGCCTGACCTCGAGGGAGATCCAGGAGCGCAGGCCGGACTGGGTGCTGTGGCGGGACGGCTGCCCGGGGGGCGAGCTGCCCGACCAGGTGGGAGCTCGTGCGGACCGTGTGATCGCCACCCTCGCCCGCGAGCCCGGCCCGGCCGCGGTCTTCTCCCACGGGCACATGCTGCGCGTGCTGGGGGCGCGCTGGATCGCCCTCGCCGCCGCCGAGGGCGGGCGCCTGGCGCTGTCCACCGGCGCTCTCTGCACGCTCGGCCACGAGCACGACACGGCGGTCATCTCGAGCTGGAACGACACCGGCGGCTGGCACGCGACCCCCTGACGGGATGACTTTCCCAATAGAGTGGGGCGCCAGCGAGTCATGGCAGTCCACGCGCTGACCGCCCATCCCACCGTCAACGACGCGGAGCCGATGCTCGCCGCGCTTGAGCAGGCGCGCCAGCAGACGCTTGCGCTCGTCAGCGGCGCCAGCGAGGAGCAGCTGGCGAAGGTGCACTCGCCGATCATGAGCCCGCTGGTCTGGGACCTGGCGCACATCGCCGCCTACGAGGACCTCTGGATCGGCCACCGCCACGGCGGCGGAGAGCTGCTTCGCCCGGAGCTCGCGAGCACCTACGACGCCTTCGAGACCCCCCGTGCCGCGCGAGCCGACGCCGAGCTGCTGAACACCGATCAGGCGCGGGCCTACATGCGGGCGGTGCGCGAACGCACGGTCGAGGTGCTGCAGCGGACGGGCACCGGCGACGGCGTGATCTGCGAGATGGTCCTGCGGCACGAGCTCCAGCACTGCGAGACGATGCGCCAGACGATGGCGATCGCCGGGCTGCTGCCGGCGGGCGAGCCCCCGGCGGGCATCCCCTCCGAGCGCCCGGGCTGGAGCACGGTGGCGGCGGGCAGCTTCCAGATGGGGGCTGCCGGGGAGGGCTTCTCCTATGACAACGAGCGTCCCCGCCACGAGGTGTTCGTGGCGGCCTTCAGCATCGCCCGGGTGCCCGTCAGCAACGCCAGCTGGATGCACTTCAGCGAGGGCGGCGGCTACGTCCGGCGAGAGTGGTGGTCGGACGAGGGCTGGGCCTGGAAGGAGGAGTTCGACATCACCCATCACCGAGCCGTGGCAGAGGGCGCGCCGGACGCCCCCGTCTGCCACGTCTCCTGGTTCGAGGCCGAGGCCTTCGCGCGCGCCCACGAGGCGCGCCTGCCGTCGGAGGCCGAGTGGGAGAGGGCCGCGACCTCGACCCAGCGGGCGGAGCCGGTGCTCGGCGGCCGCGGGCACGTGTGGGAGTGGACCGCGTCGATCTTCGGCCCTTACCCCGGGTTCCGCGCCTACCCCTACCGCGAGTACTCGGAAGTCTTCTTCGGACGCGACTACCGCGTCCTGCGTGGCGGTTCCTGGGCCACCCACCCGCGGGTGGCGAGCACCACGTTCCGCAACTGGGACCTACCACTGCGGCGCCAGATCTTCGCTGGCGTGCGCCTGGCACGGGAGGCATGATGCAACCACCACCGCAGGAAGTGCTCGTCGAGGATCCGATCCGGATCGACCGCCATCTCGACGAGGCCGAGCAGCGGACGCTGGCGGAGGACGTGCTCGACGGCCTCACCCGTCCGTTCAAGGAGCTGCCGCCGAAGCACCTCTACGACGCCCGCGGGGCCGAGCTGTTCGACCGCATCTGCGAGCTGCCCGAGTACTACCCCACCCGCGCCGAGCGAGAGATCCTCGAGGAGCGCGCCGAGGAGCTGGCCGAGCTCACGGGTGCACGCGAGCTCGTCGAGCTCGGCTCAGGGACCGCCGCCAAGACGCGCGTGCTGCTGGACGCCCTGCAGGCGGCGGGCACGCTCGAGCGCTACATCCCGGTAGACGTGACCGAGAGCATGGTCCACAGCTGCGCCGAAAGCCTCGTCGAGGAGTACCCCGGCCTGCGCGTGCACGGGGTGATCGGCGACTTCGAGCGCCACCTGCGTCACGTCCCACCCGCGGCCGGCCCGCGCATCGTGGCCTTCCTGGGAGGCACGATCGGCAACTTCCCGCCCGGCTCACGGCGACGGGTGCTGCGCGAGATCGCGCGCCTGCTGGGCGACGGCGACCACCTGCTGCTGGGGACCGACCTGGTCAAGGACGCCGGCACGCTGCAGGCCGCCTACGACGACTCCCAGGGGATCACGGCCGAGTTCAACCGCAACGTCCTGCATGTGCTCAACCGCGAGCTGCAGGCCGAGTTCGACCCCGCCGACTTCGACCACGTGGCGCTTTTCGACCGCGAACAGGAGTGGATCGAGATGCGCCTGCGGGCCCGCCGCGAGCTCACCTCCCGTGTCGGCGCCCTCAACATGACCGTCCACTTCGACGAGGGCGAGGAGCTGCGCACCGAGATCAGCGCCAAGTTCACCCCCGAGCGCATCGAGGGCGATCTCGCGGCGGCCGGGCTCGAGCTCGCCGGCTGGTTCACCGACCCCCAGGAGCGCTTCGCGCTCACGCTCTCGCGCCCCCGCGCGCAGCTCCCCCCGGCGCTCTGAGCCGCGGCTGGGGAGGAACTAGGCGGCCATCGCCGACCGTGGCCGGGCGAGCATGTGGGCGTTGCGCCCGCCCTCCTCACCGGGCGCGTCGGCGTCGAGGTCGACGGTCTCATACGCGAGGCTGCTCATCAGCTCCACGTACTCGGCGTAAAGGTCGTGGACCTCGCACAGCAGCACCGGGTGGTGCTGTGCGAGCGTGCGGCGCATACCCTCGATGACCTCGAGCTCTGCCCCCTCGACGTCGATCTTGACGACGTCCGGCGGCGGGTGGGCGCCGTCGGCCAGGAACTCGTCGATCGAGGTCACCGCCACCTCGATCGACTCGCGAGCGCCCGTCGGGACGTTGACGGCGGCCAGGCGCGAGAAGGCCGACACGTCGGAGATGATCAGGCTGGCGCGGCCCGTGCTGCCCGCGATCGCGGTCTCATGGACCTCGACCCAGTCGATTCCGTTGAGCGCCATGTTTTCCCGGATGGCCGCCGCGTTGGCGGGCACCGGCTCGAACGCCAGCACCCGCCCGCTCGGCCCGACCAGCCGCGCGGCGATCAGGGTCATGAAGCCCACGTTCGCACCGATGTCGAAGAAGGTCGCGCCAGGGCGCAACTCGCGCGTCAGCGCGCTCTGCAGGCGCCGCTCGGCCGTCCCCGTCGCGAACGCGACGGCGGAACCGTGGAGGTTGATGCGCATACCGCGTGCGGGCCCGGAGAGGATCGTCACCGGCCGCCAGCGGAAGGCGCCCGAGGCGCGCGTCCAGACGGCGCGCACGAAGCGGTTGCGGTGCTGCATGGCTGCGATCCGCCGTGGCAGGCGGCGCTCGTTCAGCCACGAGACGACCGCCAGGAATGCATCATTCAGCGCGCGGCGCACGGCACGGGACGATACTGCCCGACGACGCCGCGGCGTCCAGGACATGTAGGCTGCCGCCCTCATGGACGTCGAGGACAGCAGCGCGATCGTCGTCGGCGGCGCCTCGGGACTCGGCGAGGCGACCGTGCGCGCGCTGCGCGAGCGCGGCGCGAAGGTCACGATCGCCGACGTCAATGCCGAGAAGGGCGAGCAACTGGCCTCTGAGCTCGGCTCACCGTTCGTGTCCTGCGACGTGCGTGAGGAGGGCCAGGTCGAGGCTGCCGTGGCCGCGGCGGCCAGTGGCGGCCCGCTGCGCATAGCGGTCTGCTGCGCCGGCACGGGGTGGGCCCAGAAGGTGGCCTCCTCGAAGGGCCCCCACCCGCTGCTGCCGTTCGAGACGATCATCTCGATCAACCTGATCGGCACCTTCAACGTGCTCCGCTACGCCGCCACCGCGATGCTCGGCACCGATCCCTTGGAGGACGGCGAACGCGGGGTATGCGTCAACACCGCCTCGATCGCGGCCTTCGACGGGCAGGTCGGCCAGATCGCCTACTCGGCCTCCAAGGGCGGCGTCGTGGGGATGACCCTGCCGGCGGCACGGGACCTCTCCCAGTACGGCATTCGCGTCAACACGATCGCTCCCGGGCTGTTCGACACCCCCCTGCTGGGTGCGCTGCCCGAGGAGGCCCGTCAGAAGCTGGGCGCCGGTGTCCCCTATCCGCAGCGCCTTGGGTCGCCCTCCGAGTACGCGGAGCTGGCCTGCCACATCGTCGAGAACCGGATGCTCAACGGCGAGACGATCCGGCTCGACGGCGCACTGCGGATGCCGCCGCGCTGAAGCGTTACCCCCAGCGCGTCACCACGGAGCCGGCCACCCGACGGCCGGAGCCGCCGGGCACGCCGTCGCGGGAGCAGGCCCCGCCGGCTACAGGCGTTCGACGAGCATCGCCATGCCCATCCCGCCGGCCACGCACATCGACTCGATGCCGAAGGTCCCGCCGCTCGTCTCGAGGTCGTTGAGCAGCGTGGTCATGATGCGGGCGCCCGTCATTCCGAACGGGTGACCGAGCGCGATCGCTCCGCCGAAGGGGTTCAGCTGCTCGTCGGAGATGCCGAGCTCCTCTTTGCAGGGCACGATCTGGGCGGCGAACGCCTCGTTGATCTCGACGATGTCGATGTCGTCGATCGTCTTGCCCGTGTCGGCGAGCAGCTTCTGGATCGCCGGGATCGGCCCGAGGCCCATGATCTCCGGGCGGATCGCGGCCACCGAGGAGGCGATGATGCGCGCGCGGGGCTTGAAGCCCCCCGCTTCGGCGCGTTCTTCGGACATGATCAGCAGCGCCGCAGCGCCGTCGTTGAGCGGGCAGGCGTTGCCGGCCGTGACCGAACCGTCCGGCTTGAACACGGGCTTGAGCTGCGCGAGCTTCTCTAGCGTGGTCCCGGCGCGGGGACCGTCGTCGCGGCTGACGACCGTCTCGGGCACCTCGACCTCATTGCCCTCCTTGTCGGTCTCGCGATGGGCCGGCACGGTCACGGGCACGATCTCCTTCTCGAAGTGCCCGCTGTTGACGGCCTCGACGGCGCGTGACTGGCTGATCACGGCCCATTCGTCCTGGGACTCGCGGCTGACCTTGCAGCGCTCGGCGACGTTCTCGGCGGTCAGGCCCATCGGGATGTAGACGTTGTAGGCGGAGCCCTCGGAGCCGTCGACGGCGTGGTTGAACTCGAACTGGCCGCCCTGGACGGCACGCGAGACGGCCTCCACGCCGGCGGCGATGTAGGTGTCCCCCTCGCCGGCGTTGATCGCGTGCAGGGCCATCCTGGTGGTCTGCAGCGAGGAGGCGCAGAAGCGGTTGACCGTGCAGGCTGGGACGTGGTGGTCGATCCCCGAAAGCAGTCCCGCGACGCGCCCGACGTTGTTACCCTGCTCGCCCTCGCAAAAGCCGCAGCCCATCATGATGTCGGTGATCGAGCCCGGCTCGAGGCTGGGGTTGCGCTCGATCAGGGCCTTCAGTGGAATCGCCGCCAGGTCGTCGGCACGGACGCTCTTGAGCGAGCCCTTTACCGCCCGCCCGATGGGCGTGCGGATGGCATCGACGATCACTGCTTCAGGCATGTGCGGCGCTCTCCTTCGCGTTGGGATCCGTTGGCGGCAGCCTAGTCGATGTCCTCGTATCCCCAGAGCGACACGAGGTCCCGGCCCAAGTACTCGCCCGCCGCCTGCACCTCGGGCTTGAAGCGCCTGCGCAGCTCGCGCATCAGCTTCGGGTCGGCGGGCTTCGAGGGCGCGTATACGAGCCGCCGCCACCCCGCTCGTACGGCAGGCGGGCGCAGACGCTCGGGCAGTGCCGCGTCGGCAGCGCGCGCCAGGCGCCCCGCCCCAGCCGGGTTTTTGCGTGCTCGGCGCATTTCCGCGGTGACGCGGTGCAGCAGGCTCGAGCGCACCGCCTTCACCGCGCGCGTGTCGACCTGGGCGAGGCGTTGGTCCGGGTCCACCTCCAGGAAACGCAGCACCGTGCGCAGCGTGGCCTGGTTGTCGGCGCGGAACTCCTCGTAGATCAGCACCAGCACCTGCTCGGCCGAGAAGTAGTCGTGGAAACGGCGCAGCTGCTCGGCGTAGCGCACGTGTTCGGAGTACATCAGCGAGGCCGGGTTATACGAGCCACGCGGGATGCGCCGCCCGCGGCGGCGTTCGGGCTCGAGCGCGAGGGCCTTCGCGAAGTCGCGCTCGCTCTCGACTCCGCTGGAGACCATCTGCAGGTGGAAGGAGCGTAGGAAGCTGGCGGGCTCGCGCAGGATGGCGATGATCTTCGCCCCGGGGACGACCTCGGCGATCGCCGCCGGGGCCGCGCGCGAGCGCAGGTACACCGGGGAGCCCTCGCCGGCGACCTGCCCGGGGGCGGCGGCAGCGAACAGCGCGGCGTACTGCTCGAGCGTCGGGGGCTGACCCGGGGGCCTCGAGCGGGCTCTCGTGGAGCGCAGATCGGTGGCGAAGTAGCGGGGCTCCTTGACCGCGGGCAGGAAGATCTGCGGGTGGGCGCCGAGCATCAGGTACAGCGCCGTCGTCCCGCACTTCTGGTGGCCGGCGATGAAGAAGTCCGGGAGCCGGCCGGGGAGCTCCCCGGGGCCGTCGGCGTGCACCGGCGGCGTACCGGCACGCCGCTCGCTGCTCACAGGTCCAAGCGACTGACGCCGAGCTCGTCGAAGCCCACGTGATGGGCGAGCTCATGGCGCACGGTGCGCGTGACCTGGTCGCGCAGCAGTTCGGGGTCGTGCCCGAAGTCCCGCCGCAGCGTGTCACGGAAGATCACGATCCGGTCGTGGTGATGGTCGCGGGTCGCGCCGTCGCCTTCGTAGAGGCCGTAGGCGCCCTGCCGGCGGCCACCGTCGGAGATCACGACCGCGACGTGCGCGAGCGCGTTGCGCAGCAGGTCGGGGAGATCGTCGAGGGCGTCACGCACAAGCTCTTCGAAGTCGCGGTCGTCGAGCGGGTCGAGCTCCATGAACTCGTTTTCGTCCGGGTCCACGGCCAGGCCTTGGCGGGCCAGCAGCTCGGCGTTGCGCACGATTTCGTCGAACTCCGATCTCCGACTCCGGGTCGCGCCAGCCGGCCATCCTCACCGCCACGAACGCCACCGCCCCCATCAGCACGGCCGCCAGCAACACGCCCAGGGCGATGTCCTCGAGTGCCCGCACGACGCCGATCGAGCTGAACCCCTGGCCAACCACGATAACGACCAGGCCAACGGACATGGCGATGATCGCGGCCACCCCCACGCGCCTGAACGGGCTCGTGGGACTTGGTGGCTTGGAAGAGCGCATCGGAGCGTGACGAGCTATTTGAGCGTACGGGCGATCACGAGCCGCTGGATCTCGTTCGTGCCCTCGTAGATCTGGGTGATCTTGGCGTCCCGCATCATCCGCTCGACGGGGTACTCCTTGACGTAACCGTAGCCACCGAGCACCTGCACGGCCTCGACCGTCACCGCCATCGCCGTGTCCGAGCAGAACACCTTCGCCATCGATGAGTACTTGCCGCGCTGAGGGTGGCCCTGGTCGGCCATCGCGCAGGCCTTGTACAGCAGCTCGCGGGCCGCGGCGGTGCTGGTTTCCATGTCCGCGAGCTTGAACTGGATGCCCTGGAACTCGTTGATCGGCTGGCCGAACTGGCGCCGCTCGCGCGCGTAGCCGACGGCGTAGTCGGTCGCCCCCTGGGCGATCCCGACGGCCTGGGCGGCGGCTCCCAGACGGGTGCGTTCGAGCGTTCCGAGCGCCACCGACAGACCCCTGCCGAGCTCGCCGATCATGTTCTCCTCCGGGACCCGCACGTCCTCGTAGATCGGCTGGCCGGTGGGCGAGGCCCGGATCCCGAGCTTGTGCTCGAGCTTGCCGACGCTGAAGCCGGGGCGGTCGGCCTCGACCAGGAAGGCGCTCATCCGCCGCTGCTCGCGGTCGGTGACGGCGAAGGTGATGTAGAAGTCGGCGATCCCGAGGTTCGAGATCCAGTTCTTGGTCCCGTTGATGACCCATTCGGACCCGTCCTTGACGGCCGTCGTCTTCATGCCGGCGGGGTCGGAGCCGGCCTCGGGCTCGCTCAGCGCGAAGGCCGGGGACAGCTCGCCGCTGGCACACCGCGGCAGCCAGCGCTCCTTCAGCTCCTCGGAGCCGTAGAGCTGGAGCGGCAACGTGCCCAGCTCCTGGACCATCAGGATCAGCGCACACGAGGCGTCGACCTTGGCGAGCTCCTCGACGCCCATGTTGAGCATCAGCGTGCCGGTGCCGGTGCCCCCGTACTCGACCGGGAAGGGCAGCCCCAGCACGTCCTGCTCGGAGAGCAGCTTGCGGATGTCCCAGGGGTATTCGGCCCGCTCATCGATCTCGGCCGAGCGCGGCGCGATCCGCTCGCGCGCAAGCTGGCCGATCATCGCGCAGAAGTCGAGATTCTCCTGGGGGATCGTGTAGAGGTCGCCCACCGCCTGCATGCCAGTTCATTGATCCTAGTGGCAAGACCTCGCCGCCGCGCCCACCGCCCGCCGGCGGCCTTGCGGCTCCCGCAAACGGCCCCCGAAGGGCCCGCCCGCCCGCTAGCCTCGGGCGCACATGAGCGCTGGGAACGACATCGAACTGGAGCCATCGGCCGTGGCCGAAAGGCTGGCCCAGGACCCCGAGCTGCAGCTCATCGACGTGCGTGAGCCCTACGAGCACGAGGCCGGCCACATCCCCGACACGCGCCTGATCGCGTTGACGGCGCTCAGCTCCGAGGCGGGCACGCTGCAGCAGGATCGGCCGGTGATCTTCTACTGCCGCGTGGGATCCCGCTCGCTGATGGCGGCGCAGGCCTTCCGGGCCTCGGGCTTCGAGGCATACTCCATGGCCGGCGGGCTGCTGCGCTGGTCCCATGAGGGCCGCGCGCTGGCCCCCGACGGGGGCCGGGTGGCCGACCACTAGACCGAGGAGGGCAGATGGAGGCGTCAAACGACTACCCCGCCGTCAAGCGGGGCGAGGGCTGGGCCGCGTGCGGGCTGGAGGACCTCGGCGACGGGCCCGGCTTTCGCAAGGTCCGCCGGGCACTCGACGTCAACGCCTTCGGCGTGAACGCACTCGTCCTGCCGGCCGGTATGGAAACGGGCTTCCACTACCACGACGCCCAGGAGGAGCTGTACTTCGTCCACCGGGGCGAGATCGAGATGGTCTTCGGCGACGGCACCACGATCAGCCTCGGCGACGGCGGCCTGGCGCGCGTGGACGCCGCCACGGTGCGCCAGATCCGCAACGTGGGTGACGGCGATGCCGTGTACCTGTGCGCCGGCGGCAAGGACGGATATGTGGGGCGCGACGGGCGCGTCCCGGAGGGCGAGCAGGACCGCGTCCGCGCCCTGCACGACCTCAGCGGTCCCGGGGAGGCTTGAGGCGGGCGTGGCCGGGGCTGAGGGCGGCGGGCTGCGCGTCCAGCCGCGACTGACGATCCCGTTCGACGAGGTGACGGTTCGCACGAGCCGGTCCTCCGGCCCCGGCGGCCAGCACGCGAACGTGACCGCCTCGCGGGTGGAAGCGGTGTTCGACGTGGCCGCCTCGGGCACGCTGAGCGACTCTCAACGCGCGCGCCTGCTGCGCCGCGCAGGGCCACGGGTCACGGCCGTGGCCCAGGACGGCCGCTCGCAGGCCCGCAACCGCGAGCTCGCGCTGGAACGCCTCGCCGACCGCATCGCCGAGGCCCTGCACCAGCCGCGTGCGCGCCGCCCGACCAAGCCGACGGGCGCCGCACGCGAGCGCCGGCTGGCGGACAAGCGCCACACCACCGAGCGCAAGCTGGGCCGGCGCCCGCCGAGCGGCGACGTCTAGCCACGCTGGCTGTCGGGGGCGCCCGCGGCTGCGACGGCGCCCCGCAACAGGCCCTCGAGCACATCCGTCGACGCGCGCAGCGAAAAGTGCTCCTCGCACGCCCGCCGGCCGCGCTCCGCCAGTTCCGCTCGCAGCGCCGGCTGTTCGCGCAGGCGAGCGAGCCGCGCCGCGAGCGCGCCCGCGTCGCCCTCCGCAAACACGAGGCCGCCTCCCGTCAGCTCGAGCAGCCAGGGGATCTCGCCCGAGTCCGACCCGACCACCGGCACACCGCAGGACAGCGCCTCGACGATCACCCTCCCGAACTGCTCCTTCCACGTCGGTGTCGTGTGCGAGGGGAGCACGAGCACGTCCATGAGCGCATAGGCGCCCGCCATTTGCTCGTGCGCGACCCCCGTCAGCACGCGGACCCGCGAGCCGGGGATCTCCTGGCCCTCCAACGCGCCGCGCAGGGCGCCGTCGCCGACCAGCAACAACTCCACCGGCGCCGGCAGCATGCGCACCGCGTCGAGCAGGTCGGACAGCCCCTTGCTCTCCGCAAGCCTGCCCGCGTAGCCGACGGTGAACGCTCGCTCTCGCGGCGCGGGCAGCGGCGACGAACCCGACGGCGGCTGCCAGGTGGGGATCGCGTGCGGCGTGAAGCGCACCTCGCCCCGCGCCCCCCAGGCTCGTGCGAGCTCGGCCGCGCTATTGGAGCGCGTTGCCACGAACGCTGCCCGCGCGAGCACGCGCCCGCGCATCGCGCGCACCGGCCCCGGGAGGGCACGATCGATGTTCTCCGCGCATTGCACTCCGAACGGCAGTGCTCGAGCCGCGCAGGCGCGCCCCCACTGGCTCGCCGCCAGCGAGAACGACTCCTCCTCCAGGAACACCACTTGGGGCCTCTCGCGCGCGAGCAGCCGGGCGCATCGGGCGAGGTAGAAGTGGCGCTGGGGGCTCCCCGCCATTGCAACCGGCACAGGCCGCAGCGCCCCCTCGAGGCCCTCGATCCCGTGCGGACGCACCGTTCCGGTCGCGAACGCGTGGCGCCAGCGCGAGGGCACCACCAGGCTCACCTCCCACCCGCGAGCGGCGAGCTCGCGGTAGGGCTCCTGGTTGACCCCCACGACCGCCGGATGGCTGACCACGAGCAACCTCAATTCAAGAGCTCCCTGACGGCCCGCTGGTGCAGGCGCCCGAGCGCCGTCCGTTCGGGATAGAAGTGGATCGCGTTCCACAGCAGCCCGCTCACCGGGGCCCAGGCGATGATCAGGTATACGCCGAGCAGCAGTGACACCCGCCGCAGGCGCACGGAGGTCGACAGGGCGGCCATCGGCAACACCCACAGCACGTACCAGGGCAGCACCCAGCTGAGCGTTACCAGCAGCGCCACGCTCGCCCAGCCGGCGGCGGTGATCGTCTCGCGGCGCTTGAAGGCCAGCCAGCAACAGCCCACCACGCTCGCGAGCAGCACCGCCACCAGCAGTTTCCGCAGCGCGTCGCTCTCGCCACCGGCCCCGATCGCCAGCCCGATCAGGTTGGGGATGCTCTCGCCCGTCACCAGCGATCCCTGGGTGCTCAGGTCGGGGATGTGCAGGCCGAAGGCGAGCAGGCTGGAGAAGGCCACCACCGCGGCCGCGAGCAGCATCCCGAGCAGGACCTGGACCAGCGCCCGGGGCGTCCGCAGCAGCCCCGCCAGCACGACCGGGATCAGGACCGCCCCGGACGCCTTGATCCCGGCCGCGACCACGAAGGCGCAGCCGGCGCCGACCTGGGGAGCCGACAGCGGCAGCAGCCAGTGGCGGGCGGCGTCCGGCAGCCGGGCGAGACGCGAGCGCACTTCGGAGAGGTGGGCGAGCCGCGGCAGCGCCTCCCCCGTCTGCTCGAAGGCCCGGCTCAGCAGCAGCAGGTAGAAGCCGACCATGATGCAGAGGATCATCAGGAAGTCGTTGTGGCCGGCTCCCAGCCCCCACACGAGCACGATCGGGTTCAGCCCCACCAGCACGATCGCCCCGACCGGCTCGCGACCCAGCAGCCGGGCGCACTTCCAGACGAGCAGGATGATCGCCAGGCTGGCCACCACCAGGATCCCCTTCAGCGCCCAGAAGGAACCGGCCACGCCGAGCGGCACGACCGCGAACGTCAGCAGCGTGAACAGGGGCCCGTAGGGGCTCAGCAGCTGGTGCCAGTTGCTGAGCGCGTAGCTGGGGTCGCTGTGCGGCTCGAGCACCGGAATGGTGGTGTAGGGGTTGAGGTTGTGGACCACCTCCATGCGCCCGTAGTTGATGTAGTTGAACATGTCCGTCAGGGCCAGCGGAGGCGAGATCAGGAAGATCGCGTGCACCAGCACGATCGCCGCCACCACCCAGCCGACGGGCACCCGCGGCGCGCACCGCAGCACCCACACGTAGGCGATGAACATCACCACGATCGCCGCGGTGAACATGAAGCGCAGGGTCGTGCTGTTGCCGGTGAGCCCCGGCAGCAGTCCGCCGAGCGGGCCCGACATCCAGTGCGGATAGAAGCCGGTGTGCGTGGTCGGCGCCAGCAGGCTCGGCCGGTTGGCCGTGATCAGCACGATGAACAGGCTCAGCGCCACGATCGCGCCCAGCATCACCCCCGCCACGCGCACGTCCAGGCGCGTGCGGATCAGCTGGCCGTCGTCATCCCGGCGGCGCGAGCGCAGCCGCTGCGGCACGGACAGTGGCGCCGGCAGGCGCAGTTTGATGCTGGTCGCCTCGCCGCTCATGCCGTGGTGCCCCGGCCGACGATACCCGTCCTCAAATGACGAGGGCCCGCCGTGGCGAGCCCCCAAAGTTGCGATCTGATGAGCCTGGCGGCCTAGATCGGCTGGACGTTCACGGCCTTGGGGCCCTTCTCGCCCTGCTCCGGGTCGTAGGAGACCTTTGAGCCCTCCTGCAGCGAGCGGTAACCCTCGCCGTTGATCCCGGTGTGATGTACGAACAGGTCCTTGTCGCCGTCATCGGGGGTGATGAAGCCAAACCCCTTGTCGTCGCTGAACCACTTGACGGTGCCTGTTGGCATTGTGCGGATCCTCCGTGTCTGTGCTGGCTGCTACGCGGAGGATGCTTTCACGAGCTTCGACCTGCGAGCGCTTGCACTGCTTTCGCCGGGCCTCCTGGGCCCGACCATTCGCCGTGACCGTAGCACGTCCCAC
Organism: uncultured Solirubrobacteraceae bacterium; assembly: GCA_963846255.1. Taxonomy (GTDB): domain Bacteria; phylum Actinomycetota; class Thermoleophilia; order Solirubrobacterales; family Solirubrobacteraceae; genus Palsa-744. The sequence goes on along the minus strand of CAWJVE010000001.1, from coordinate 49,752 downwards.
GGAGGCGATGTTGTCGACTTGTTGAGCGCCACAGCGCGCTCCGGCGGCCTCTAGGCTGCGCCGTAATGTCGACCGAGGATCCCGCACAGACCGCGCCGCAGACGCTGGAGCGCCTGCTCCCGCCGGGCCCTCCCGCGCCGGTGGAGGAGCTGGTTCGGGAGATGGGGCTGTGGGAGCGCCCGAGCTCCGAGCGGGACCGCCCGCACGTGATGCTCAACATGGTCAGCACGCTCGACGGCCGCGCCACTTTCTCCGGGCGCTCCGGACCGATCAGCTCCGAGGCCGACCGCGAGCTGTTCCACGGGCTGCGGGCGGCCGTCGACGGGGTGCTCGTGGGCGCCGGCACGATCCGGGCCGAGCACTACGGGCCGATCATCCGCGATCAGGCCGTGCGCCGGCAGCGGCTCGCCCGCGGGATGCCCGAAGAGCCACTCGCGTGCATCGTCTCGGGCCGGCTCGAGCTGCCGCCCGACATCGGCCTGCTGCAGAGCGAGACCGCCCGGGTCGTGGTGCTGACCGCCTCGATGGCGAGCCTGCCCCCCGTCGCCGCCCAGGTCGAGTACCTGCGCCCGCAGCAGGACGGCCGGCTGGACCTGCCGGCGGCGCTGGCCGAACTGCGGCTGCGTTACGAGGTGCGCAGCCTGCTCTGCGAGGGCGGCCCGCACCTGGCGCGGGAACTGCTGGCCGAGCAGCTCGTCGACGAGCTGTTCCTGTCGCTCTCGCCGCTGCTGGCCGGGGGCGAGCCGACGGCCGGGGAGGCGCTGCGGATCCTGGCCGGGCTCGAGCTCGAGCCGCCGGTGGGCGCCGAGCTGATCGGCATCCTGCGCGGGGGCTCGTGGCTGTTCCTGCGCTACAGGGTGGCCTCCGAAGAGCGCGTCTGACGGGAGACGACGTCGAGCAGTTCGCTGGCCAGCTGGCGGCCCTCGGCGGCGACCCGCGGCGTTGCGGAGATGAGCACCACTACCTCCTCCCCGTCGAGCTCCTCGAGCGTGATCCTGGGGGCCTCCCGGAGCGGCGTCTGGAGCTCGCTCTCGAGCAGCTCCTGCAGGTCCCCGGGCGTCATCCCGGCGCGCAGCCGGGCGCGCAGGTCGACCCCGTCGGGCTCATGCAGGGGCAGCACGGCCACGTTCAGGACCACGCTGTTGGGCACCATGATCACGTCTTCGCCGGTGGCGAAGGTCGTATACAGCAGGCCCAGCGAGCTGACGGTCCCCTCCAGCGTTCCGGCCAGCGGCCCGCCCTGCAGGCGCACGCGTTCGCCGACGCGGAACGGGCGAGCGCTGAGCAGGACCGTGCCGGCGAACAGGTTCCCGAGCGTCTGCTGCGCGGCCAGGCCCAGGATCACCGCCGTGAAGGCGCCGCCGAGGGCCAGCGTGCGGGCCTGGATGCCGGCAACCCGCAGCGCCACGATCACCGCGACCAGGATCGTCACCAGGCGCACGAGGAACCCGACGGTCCCGGCGGTGGCGGGGTCCAGCCGCCGGAACAGCGGCGGGCCGAGCACGCGCCCGAGTGCGCGGGCGATCGCCCAGCCGAGGATCACCAGGGCGACCACCACGATCGCCGTGACGGTGGTTTCCAGCGCCGGTTCCAGGACCTTGTGGGCGGGCCGGCCGTGGCGCGCCGCCTGGGTCGTGCCGAGCAGGCTCACGCGGTTGTCGTAGAAGACCACGACGGCCACGAACAGCGGCACCAGCACCGCCACCTCCAGCCGCGCGCGTTTGACCGCTCGGGGGTCGAGCTGGCGGATCAGTCCGACCTCCCGCCAGGCCTGGCTGCGGGTCTCGAACATTTTCTGCGGGGCTTTGGGCATGGGCAAGTGTGCGGTTCAATGATGCGCCAGACCGCTGACGGCCAGGGCCCGGCGGGGGCTAACGCGGGTCGCCCCGGGGACGTGGATCGGGCTCAGGCGGGCGGCCTGCGCGCCGCCAGGATCACCGACACGGACCCCAGTCGAGGGTAGCGCCGGCGCAGCGACTGCGGCCAGATCCGACCTTTGCTGAACGAGATCACATCGGCGCCCGCGTAGCCCGGCTCCCCCACCAGCAGCCCCTCCTCGCCGAGGATACGGGCGCTGACGTGCGGCAGCGCGGGCGACAGGTGCGGGTCATACCCGGGGCGAAAGCTCGTCAGCGTGCCCTTGCGCGCGAGCTCGAGCCGGTGGCGCAGGGTGGCGAGGTTGGGCGTGCTGAGCACCAGCCAGCCGCCCGGGGCGAGCACTTCGGCAGCCGCCCGCAGAGCGCTCCACGGGGCCTCGAGGTGCTCGATCACCTCGACCATCAGCACACGATCGGCCGCCGGCGAGCCCGCGAGCTCCTCGGCCGGGCGCACCTCGAAGTCGACATCCGCGCGCAGGTCCTCGTCGAGCCAGTCGAGCGAGTCGATCCCACGCAGTTGCGCCGGAGACCACTCGTCGCGCACACGCCGCAGCAGGTCTCCCCGCCCACAGCCGATGTCCAGCCAGCGCAGGCCGGGCTCGGGGTGGGCGGCGGCGAGGGCGGCGGCGATGATCTCCTCGTTGGAGGCGCCGCCCGAAGCCAGCTGGCTGGCCTGGGTCTCGGCGGGGTCGTCCACCTCAGGTCTGCGTGTAGATGACCATCGCGCCGCCGAACACGAGACCGTAGATCGCGAACGGGACCAGCGTTCTCGTCTTGAACCAGCGCACCAGGAAGGCGACCGTGAAGACCGCCGTGATGGCGGCCGTGATGCACGCCACCAGGGCCTGCCCGCGGATCCCGTTACCGAGGTGCCCGAGCAGGTCGGGGAGCTTGAAGATCCCGGCCGCGAGGATGATCGGGGTCGCCAGCAGGAAGGCGTAGCGGGCCGCGTCGCTGTGGTCCAGGCCGCGCCCGAGGCCGGCCCCCATGGTGATCCCGTCGCGGCTGATCCCGGCCACCAGCGCGGCCGACTGGGCGGTGCCGATCACGAACGCCTCGGGGTAGGCGAGCGTGTCGAGTTCGCGCCCGCCGTCGGGCTTGGCGCCCTCGCGGATCGCCAGTTCGCGCACCTCGGCTTTGCGCCGGAAGCGCTCGGCCAGCAACAGCAGCAGGCCGTTGATCATCAGGAAGATGGCGGCGATCTCAGGCTTGGCGGTGAGCGTGCGCAGCTCGTGCTCGAACACGATCCCGAGGACACCGGCGGGGATGCTGGCGATGATGATCAGCCACGCCAGCCGCTCGGTCGGGGTGCGAGCCCGGCGCGTACGCAGCGTGTTGAAGAACGCGCGCACGATCTCCACCCAGTCGCGCCGGTAATAGAACAGCAGGCCCAGCGCGCTGCCGACGTGGAGCATGACCACGAAGGCCAGCCAGAAGGACTCGCTCTGGGACTGGGCGTCGACGAGCTGGTTCCAGCCGAACAGGGTCGGGAACAGGACGGTGTGCCCGAGGCTGGACACGGGGAACAGCTCGGTGACCCCCTGCAGGATCCCCAGCACCACGGCCTGGAAGTACGTCAGTGCGGAGCCCATGGCGTTCGCGGCGAACGTCGTGGTCGCGGCGAACGTCATCGCCGGGCAGCTTATTGACTGCACCCCACGCCACCCGCCGGTCAAGCCGGGCGATAGTGAGGATCTTCACAAGGAGTTCACGGGATCATCGCCGGTTGGTCACACGCGTTCGCTGTTTGCGGAGAACCGTGTGTGCATGTCCCAGAGGACGGAGCCGGACGGGGTGATCGGGGTCGCCATCCACGATGTCGAGCCCGCGACCTGGGAGCGTTGCGCATTGATCCGTGACTGGCTCGACGACCACGGAATCGACCGCGTGACGCTGCTCGTGATCCCGGCCCGCGACCTGCATCCACTCGGCGAGCGCTGCCCGGAGATGGGCGCCTGGCTGCGGGAGCGACGAGGGGCGGGAGACGCGATCGCCCAGAACGGCTTCCAGCACGAGCCGTTGGGAGCCGACCCCGCCGACGGTCGCGGCGTCCGTGCCCTGCGCTCCCGGCGCAGCGAGTTCGCCGGCCTCGACGAGCGCGAGGCTCGCCGCGCGGTCGACGCCGGCTGGCGGATCCTCAAGCTCTCGGGCATCGAGCCGGACGGCTTCGTGGCCCCCGGCTACGCCTATACGCGCCAGCTCCTGAAGGTGCTTCCGCGGCGCTTTCGCTGGTGGGCGACGCTGCTGCACGTGCGCACCGCCGGCGAGACCCGCGACAGCGGCCTGGCCCCGGCCTGGGGAGCCGGCCCCCGCGGATGGTTGGGCGATTCGCTCGCACCGTGGTTGATCCGGGCCGGGGGGCGACTGTCCGGCGGAGTCCTGCGCGTGGACCTCAACCCCGCCACCCTGCAGCGCCCGCGCGAGATGCTCGCGCTTGAGTCCGTGCTGGCCCGCGAGAGCTCCAGGCGACGACCCGTGACGCTCGGGGATCTGTCCCCCGAGGACGCGGTCTACCCGCTCGCCGTGAAGATCGAGGGCGCCAGCGGCGTGACGGCCGAGAGGCCGGCGTAGCCCAGGCGCTTGACGCCGAACAGATCCTCGATCGTCGCCAGCAGCGAGAAGTGGTTGTACTCTTCCGCGCTGCTCGCGGGGCCCTTGATGAACGGCGACAGCAGCAGCGCGCCAACCGCTCCGCCCCCGCGCGGACGGCCGCTCGGACTCACGCCGAGGGCGCCCAGGTTGGGGAAGGCGGGCTGTCCGCAGCACGAGCTCGAGTCCTCGAATTCGCCGCTGGAGGGAGCCTCGTCGGTGGTGATCACGAGCAGGCCGTTCTGCTTGTAGGCGCCGGAGGCGAGGATCTCAGGCACGACCCGGCGCAGGAAGGAGTCCGCCCCCGCCGGCCCCACCACGGCCCCGGGTGTGCAGGGCGTGGGATCACCGTCGTGGCAGAGGCCGGGGACGATGTAGGAGAGGCTGGCGGTGCTCGCCGGGTGGGCGAGGTCGGAGCGCAGGTGGGAGATGCCCGTCTCCGACTGCGCGCACGCCCCGGAGGCGGTCAGCGACTGGAAGTAGGCGAACGGGTTGCGGTAGGTCGCGTATGCGCCGGAGGGTGCGCTCGCGCCGGCTGCCGGGCCGCCGGCCGGCGGGGTCGTCGGGTCGGCCTGGCCGAGGACCGGATGGGAGCAGGCGGGCACGGGTGCGGGCCCTTCGCCGAGGCCTTCGAGGTATGCCCGCCAGCGCAGGTGGCGAGCTTCGAGCTCGCCCGGCAGCGTGGGCGTGGAGACCGGATACACGCAGCCCTGACCGAGCACCTGCCCGTCGGCGCCGGCGCTCGCGGGTTCGATCGGCGTGTAGGCGGGGCAGTTCGTGGCCGTCTGCGGGGTCGCCCCCTGGCCGCTGATCAGGGCCACCTCGTTGGGAAGCTCCTCGTGGGCCACCGCGTCATAGCGCGGGAGCAGCGTGCCCTTGGGCTCGAGCTGCCCGACCAGGTAGTGGGCCTGGGATTCCGGTCCGAACACCCCCGCGTAGGACTGATCGGAGAGCACGATCAGGAACACGTGCTTGATCTTCGGGAGCGTCGTCGGCTTCTTCACGAGCGCCGGCTTGGGGGTGGGCTTGCTCGCCGCGGCCGGGGCGTGCGGGTGCCCACCGGTGCCGGCGGAGGGGGAGCTCGGGGCGGCCGGCGACGGCGCTTCGGGAGTCGGCGCTGCTTGCGCCGGGGGCGCTTCTTCGGGCGCCGGCGCCCGGGCGGCGGGTGCCGGCCCCGGAGAGCTCGGCTGCACGTACACCTTGAGCGGCCCGCCGCCATCCGCCAGCGCGGCCTCCTGGACGGAGTTTCGTGCGGCCCGGCCGATCAGCACGCCGAAGCCGAGGAAGGCGAGCACGAGCACCGCCATCACCTTCCGCGGCGGCAGCCGCACGCCCTCGAGCGTGGGTCGCGGCAGCCCCCTCACAGCCCGTTCTGCGAGCGCTCGCTCAGCGAGCTGGGCAGTTCCTCCATCAGCCGCTCGCCGCACTGCCAGCAGAACTGGGCGCCGCGGCTGTGCGGAGCCGAGCAGGCCGGACAGCGCGTCCCCGCCAGCTCCTCGGGCGAGCCCAGCAGCCGCTCCACCTCGGCGAGTTCGGCGTCGCGCTCCTGCAGCACGGCCGCCCGGCGCACGAGCACGTCGAGGCGGAAGTGGTCGCGGATCGCCATCTCATAGGTGAGGCCGCCCAGGTCCCAGTGCAGCTCCGCCACCTGCTGGGAGAGCGCCTCTCGCCTTCGCTCCAGCGACAGGCGCGTGTCGATCGAGTCGCGCAGGGGCCCCATCCGCCTAGCGCTCCCCCGGGCGCGGCGCGGAGCTCATCCCGTTTCGACCACGTTGGGAAGGTTCTTGGACGCTTCCACGTAGTTCTTGCCTTTGCCTTTCAGGCTTTTGAGCGCAGACGGCGGTGCCGGGTGATTGAGGCTTCCTCCCCCGTGGGAGGACCCACCCGAGGACCCGCCCTTCGAGGCGCTCCCGGACCCGCCGGACCCACCTGCTCCCGAGCCGCCGCCCGAGACGTGGATCGCCTTGGCCGCCGGGAACTTGGCCCGCAAGTGGGAAAGCGCCTTCTGTGCCTGGGCGGGGCTGTGGTAGTCGCCCGAGTAGATCACGTAGCTCCCCGACGCGAGGCTGGCGAATTCGCTGGACGCGAGCGCTCCGACCGCCGGAGCCCCCTTGGCCGTGGCCGCGGTCTTGGCGGCGGTCACGGCCGCCACCGTGCTCGACGAGGGCAGCGTGCTCAGCTGCACCGTGTAGCCGCTGCGCGAGGCGGGCCAGTCGCTGGTGAAGGCGGCTTCGGTGGCGCCCGGGCCGGTCCCGGTCGCGGGCGCGGCCCCGCTGATCACCACCGGCTTGGCCGCCGTGGGGGATTTCCCGGCGCGCCCGATCAGCACGCCGACGCCCATCGCCAGCAGCAGCACGCCGACGCCCGCGAGCACGCCCAGCAGGTTGCTGCGGGGCGCCGCCGTCGGCGGCGCGTCGGGCGGTGCGGTGGGGGTCTGCTCCTGCTGGGTCTGCTGCGAGCCGCGGCCCATCAGGAAGCCGCTGATCGGCGCCAGGCGCTCTCCGCACTCCAGGCAGTAGCGCTGGTCGGCTGCTATCGGGCCGTTGCAGGCCGGGCAGCGCGCGGCGGCTTGATCCGCCTCTGGGGCCTCGCGCGCTAGCGGTTCGGTGGACGGTTCGGTGGACAGGACGCGGGCCCTCTGGTCGGGTGGTCGAGGACGACCGACGCTCTAGGCGCGCACGGCTCCTCGTAGCGTATGGTCGGGCGCCCGCGACCGCCCGGCGTGATCAAATTGTGAAGGCGGTCCGAGCGCCCGCCGGCTGGCGCCACCGCATCCTTGACGGCAACGACGTGTTCCATCAGGGTACGGCACGCCCGTGCCGACCCTCCGAGCGCTCACTCAGCGATGACCGTCAACGACAGCCAAGCGCCCCGCCTGCGGCCGCGAGCGCCGCGAGGCCGCCGCGCCGGCGCGATCCTCGCCGCGCTCGTGACGTGCGCCGCCCTCGCATCCTGGCTGCCGTCGGCGCTGGCGGCCTCCACGGGCCCGCCACAGGCGGCCACCGACGGAGTCACCCACGTGCGGGGCTCGACCGCCGAGCTCGAGGGCACCGTCTATCCCCACGGCCTCCCGACCACCTACTTCTTCCAGTACGGGCCGACCACCGCCTATGGGTCCTCGACGCCGCCGCAGGTGCTGCCGGCGGCCACCACGCGCATCAAAGTGGGCCAGATCACCGGCGGCCTGCAGCCCGGCTACCACTACAGGGTCGTCGCCTTCAACTCCGCCTCCAACGGGAACGCCCGAGTCGGCAAGGACCGCGTCTTCGGCTCGAAGTCGCGCAAGGTCAAGTTCCAGATGCCGAAGTCGCTGGCGCCGATCCCGTACAAGCACTCCTTCGCGCTGAGCGGCACCGTCACCGGTTTCGGCAGCGCCGGGCTCGGGCTCGTGCTGCAGGAGACCGCGTTCCCGTACCTGTCGGAATTCGCGACGGTCACCTCACCGGTCACTACGAGCGCCAGCGGCGCCTTCAGCTTCCACCTGTCCTCGCTGCAGACGAGCGCCGAGTTCCGGATCATCACCACCGGGCCCCGGCCTCAGTACAGCGGCGTCATCAAGCAGCAGGTCACCCCGATCGTCGCGTTGCACGTGCGCCACAGCTCCGCCCCCGGGCTGGTGCGCCTGTACGGGACGATCATCCCCGTCCGTGACCGGTGCCCACGTGCTGATCCAGCTGAGCAAAGCCGCCCGGCCCGGCAACAACGAAAAGACCTCCGAACGCACGAGCCGCTTCGTGACCCAGTTCAGCACCATCGCGGTGAAGGCCACCAGGACGATGTCCCGCTTCAGCGTGGTGGTGAAGGTTGCACACAGCGGCCACTACCGCGCCTACGTCGACCTGCGCAACAAGCCGCTGCAGTCGGGCGCGAGCTCGTCGGTCTCGCTGAAGGCCGCGCCCTCCAAGCACAAAGGCTGAGCGCCCGCGGCAGTGCCGCGCGCCGGGCGGGTCTGGGGTCGGGCGGCTACTCGCCGCCCAGCGGCGAGATCAGGCCCCGCTCGATGAGCAGCTCGATCACGCGGTCGACCTCTTCCTCGACCGTTTCGGTCTGGCTGCAGAGAACGAGGTCCGGCTCGGTGGGCACCTCATACGGTGCCCCCACGCCCGTCATGCCCGCCAGTTCGCCCGAGCGAGCGCGCGCGTAGAGGCCCTTGGGGTCGCGCTCCTGGCACAGCTCCAGCGTGGCGCTGAGGAAGATTTCGAGGAACCCGAGCTCGGCATCGCCGTGCAGCGCAGCGGCTGCCCGGCGGTCGGCTGCGTATGGGCTCACCAGGCTCACGAGCGCGACCGACCCCGACTCGGCGAGCAGCTTGGCCACGTGTGAGGTGCGGCGCACGTTCTCGGTGCGCGCCTCCTCGTCGAAGCCGAGGTCGCCGTTGAGCCCGTGGCGGAGGTTGTCGCCGTCGAGCAGGAAGGACGGCTGACCGGCGGCGATCAGGCGCTCCTCGACCGCCGCCGCGATGGTCGACTTGCCGGCCCCCGGCAAGCCCGTGAACCACACCGTGGCACCCGTGTGGCCGAGCATCGTCCAGCGCCGTTCGCGGGTCATCCGCGAGCCCTGCCAGCGGACGTTGGGGCTGCGCTCGGTCTTGGTGGTGGCCGCGGGGCCTTCGACCTCGGTGTCCAGGATCACCCCGGCCGCGACCGTTTCGTTGGTCGCCTCGTCGATGATGATGAGGCTGCCGGTGAGCCGGTTTCGGCGGTAGGAGTCGAACACCAGCGGCGAGCTGAGACGCATGTGGACGCGGGCGAGGTCGTTCAGGTGCAGCGTCTCGGCGGCCTCGTCGCGGTGCAGGGTCTCGACGTCGATGCGGTAGCGCAGATCCACCCCGCTGAGCATCGCGCTGCTGGTCGTGTGCTTGACGGCGTACCGCCGCCGCGGGCTGAGGGGCTCCTCGGACATCCAGCACAGCAGGCACTCGAAGCTGTTGGAGACCGTGGGCTGGTTCTGCTTGCGCACGATCGTACTGCCACGCGAGACGTCGATGTCGTCGCCCAGCCGGATCGCCACCGACATCGCCGGGAAGGCCTCCTGCACGGGCCCGTCGTAGGTGTCGATCCCGGCCACCGTCGAGTGCTGGCCGCTCGGCAGCACCACGACCTCGTCGCCGGGACGGATGACGCCACCGGCGACCTGGCCGGCGTAGGCGCGGTAGTCGATCCCGCTGCTGGCCGGCGGGCGGATCACCCACTGGACCGGGAAGCGGACGTCGATCAGATTGCGGTCGGAGGCGATGTGGACGTGCTCGAGGTGGTAGAGCAGCGGCGGGCCCTGGTACCAGGGCATCGCCTCGGAGCGCTCCACCACGTTGTCGCCCAGCAGCGCCGAGATCGGGATGAACGTCACGTCGGGCATCTCCAGGCGGGCGGCGAAGCGGTCGAACTCCTCCACGATCGTGTCGAAGACGCCCTCGTCGTAGTCGACGAGGTCCATCTTGTTGACGCACACCACCACGTGCGGGATCCCCAGCATCGAGCTGATGAAGGCGTGCCGCTTGGACTGGGCGACGACACCCTTGCGGGCGTCCACAAGCACGATCGCGAGGTCCGCCGTGGAGGCGCCCGTGACCATGTTGCGGGTGTACTGCTCGTGCCCGGGGGTGTCGGCGATGATGAACCGCCGCTGGGCGGTCGCGAAGTACCGGTAGGCGACGTCGATCGTGATCCCCTGCTCGCGCTCGGCGCGCAGGCCGTCGGTCAGCAGCGAGAGGTCGAGGAAGTCATGGCCCATCCGCTGGCTGGTCTGCTCGACGTGAGCCAGCTGGTCGCTGAGAACCTGCTTGCTGTCATACAGCAGGCGCCCGATCAGGGTGCTCTTGCCGTCGTCGACCGAGCCCGCGGTGGCGAAGCGCAGCAGGTCGGCGGGCCTCTCGGTCAGCCGGCGGAAGGCGTCCCTGGCCTCCTCGGCGACGATCGCAGCCCCGCGGCGCTCGCTGGACGGCGCGCCGCCGTTTCCGTTAGTGCCCGAGGTTCCGTTGGTACCGGTCATCGCTGGCCCTCGAGGATGGCCCCATCGCCCTCGCGGATGGGCTCATTGTAGAGCTTGGCGAGACCGGGTAGAGGCGCCCGCAGCGCGTGCCGGCGCAGGAGGTCGGTGATGTCGGGCATCCGTGCTGGTGGTCTCGGGTGCAGGTGGTCGAAGGCACTTCGCGCAGAGCGCCGGTCTGCTGTTTCGAGCCTCTGCGAGTCCCCAAACCCCGACGGCAGGCCCGCCTCCTACAGTACGGCGCGAATCCCGATTTTGCAAGGACGAGCACGGTGACGGAGACCAGCAGCCACAGCCACGCGCCCCGCGGACCCTCGCCCGAGGGGCGCCCCGAGCGCGACCCCCGCGTGCTGATGCTGGGCATGGGCTGGTTCCCCGCCACCCTCGGAGGGCTGAACCGCTACTACCGGGCCTTGTTCGAACAGCTCCAGGACGCGCGTGGGGTGGTGATCGGCCCGGCCGACGATGCGCCCCCGTCGGTGGCGGTCATCGCCGGGCCGCAGGCGTCGCTGGCGCGGCGGCTGCTGGGCTTCAGACGGGCCACCGCGCGGGCCCGCTCCGGCGCCGAGCTGCTCGACGCCCACTTCGCCCTGTACGCCGCCGCCCCGCTGCTGCTCGGTGGCGCCGGCGGGATCCCGAAGGTGTTCCACTTCCAGGGCCCGTGGGCGGATGAGAACGTCGTCGCGGGTGACAGCTCGCGGCTGCGCCACCGCCTGCGGGCGGCCTTGGAGCGCCGCGTGCACGCCCGCATCGACGCCCACGTGGTCCTGTCCTCGGCCTTTCGCAGAGTGCTGGTGGAGCGCTACCGAGTGCGTCCATGGGGGGTGCACGTGCTGGCTCCGGGAGTGTCGCTGGAGCTGTTCACCCCCGGCGACCGCGAGCGGGCGCGGGCGCAGCTGGGTCTCGCCCCGGGGGCGTTCGTGGCGGTGTGCACGCGCAGGCTGGTCCCCCGCATGGGGCTCGACGTGCTGCTCGACGCGTGGGGCGAGCTCGAGGGCGTGCTGCCGGAGGGCTCGACGCTGCTGCTGGTCGGCGACGGGCCGCTGCGCGAGCAGCTGGGCGAGCGCGCCGGGCGGGCGCCGCTGGCCGGCCGCGTGCGCGTGCTGGGCCGCGTCAGCGACGCCGAGCTCATCGACGCCTACCGCGGGGCCGACGTGGCGGTCGTGCCCACGGTCGCGCTGGAGGGCTACGGGCTGGTGGTGCTGGAGGCCGCCGCCTGCGGCACCCCCAGCATCGTCAGCGATGTCGGCGGGCTGGCCGAGGCCGCGCTCGAGCTCGACCGCTCGCTGCTGGTCGCGCCGGGGGACGCGGGGGCCCTGGCCGGGCGCCTGCGGCAGGCTGCCGCCGGCCATCTCCCCGGCCGCGAGCGCACGCGCCGGTTCGCCGAGGATCACTCCTGGTCGGCGGTGGCCGACCGCCACCGCGAGCTGTACCGCTCGCTGCTGGAGCGCAGGCCCGACCCGCGCCCCCGGGTGGTGTACCTCGACCACGTGGCCCGGCTGTCCGGCGGGGAGATCCAGCTCAGCCGCCTGCTTCCGCACCTGCGGGGCGTCAACGCCCATGTGATCCTGGGCGAGGAAGGGCCGCTGGCCGAGAGGCTCGTGAAGGCCGGCGTGTCAGTCGAGGTGATGCCGATCGCCGCCGCCGCGCGCGACCTGCGCCGCGAGCAGGTGCGACCCGGAGCGGGAGCGCTCGGGAGCGCCTGGAGCACGGCCTCCTACATCGCTGCGGCTGGCGCACCGCCTGCGCCGGCTGGCGCCTGATCTGGTCCACACCAACTCACTGAAGTCCGGCGTCTACGGGAGCCTCGCGGCCCGGCTCGCCGGCGTCCCGGTCGTATGGCACGTCCGCGACCGTGTCGCCGAGGACTACATCCCGCCGGCAGCCGTGAGGCTTGTGCGGGCGCTCGTTCGGCGCCTGACCGTGGCCGTGATCGCCAACTCCGACGCCACCCTGGCGACGCTCGACGGCAGCGCCCCGGCGGACAGCTGGGTGATCCCGGCGTCGGTCGAGCCCTCGCCCTTGCCCCGCTCGCCACACGCCCACACGACCTTCGGGATGCTCGGCCGGATCGCGCCCTGGAAGGGCCAGGACCTGTTCCTGCGCGCCTTCGCCGAGGCCTTCCCGGGAGGCGAGTGAGAGCGCCGTGCTGATCGGCTCGCCGATGTTCGGCGAGCAGGACTATGAGCGCTCCCTGCACCGAGTTGGTGGACAGCCTCGGCCTCCGCGAGCGGGTTTCCTTCCGCGGCTTCCAGGAGGACATCTGGCGCGAGCTGGCACGGCTCGACGTGCTCGTTCACGCCTCGACGATCCCGGAGCCCTTCGGGACCGTGGTGCTCGAGGGGATGGCCGCCGGGCTGACGGTGCTGGCCCCCGACCAGGGCGGGCCCGCCACTGTGATCGAGGATGGCCGCACGGGGCGCCTGTTCCGGATGGGCGACCAGCGGCTCCTGGCCTCGGCGATGCGCGAGCTTGGTCAGGACCCGGATGCCCGCGAGCGCCTCTCCGGCGCGGCCCGTGAGGCGATCTCGGCCTACCACCCGGAGGTCATCGCCCGCCGCCTCGAAGAGGTCTACGAGCGGGCCCTGGCGGTGGCGGGCGGCTAGGCGCCCACCACCTGGGAGCGCGCGGCGTCTTGAGCCCGGGCCAGCGAGCAGCGCGCGGGTTCAAGCCCGTCCCGGCGGCTGCCGATGGGCCCCTGTGGACGCTCGTTACGCAGGACGCGCCGTCGCGCTCGCGCTCGCGCTCGCGCTCGTGCCGGCCGGCACCGCCCACGCGGCGCGCCGCCTGCTCACCGAAGCCGCTCCCCCGGCACCCGGGGCCGGCGAAGTGCCAGCGCCCGGCACGGGTGAAGCGGAGACGCTGGAAGCGTGCTCGGTCACGCTCGTCCCCCTCTCCCCCTCGCTGCACGCCGGTGAAGCCGCGACCCTCAACGGAACGCTCACCTGCCCGGAACCCGCGGCGGCGGCCCTGCAGACGGTCACGATCGAGCAGCGCACGGCCGGGACGCGGGGGACCACGCTCGCCGGCAGCGCGACCACCGACGAAACGGGCCACTTCGGCTTCACGACCGCGTCGGGGCTCGAACGGGTCAGCAGCTTCTGGGCCGAAGCCCTCGGCGCGCGCAGCGCCCGCACGCGCGTGGTCGTAGGGGCCGCCGCCGTGACCCTCACGGGGCCGGCACCCGCGGGCTCGGAGCTCCCGCTCCTCACTCGCCGTGCACGCCTCGACGGGACCGCGACCCAGCTCGCCTTCCGCGGGACCGTCACCCCGGCACTACCCGGCGCACGGGTGGTCCTCCAGCGCCAGAGCCGGCGCCGCCCGGAAGTCTGGCGCCCGATCGCCCGCGGGCTGGTGCAGGCGGACGGGAGCTACACGCTGCTGCACTCGTTCTCGGTCTCCGGCTCGGCGACGGTACGGGTGGTGGTGCGGACCCGGGGCCTGCACGCCACCGTCTCCGAAGCGCTGACCTACGAGATCGCCTCGCGCCGCTCGAGCGCCTTCCGCGCGGGCTGAGGCACACGCTCGCCGTCAGGCGAGCTCGCCCAGCCAGCCTTCCCCGCCGGAGGCGATCTCGCCGTACACACGCTCGGACTCCCGCACCAGGCGGGCGCTCGTCGAGCGTTCCCAGCGCCGCCAGCGCAGGCCGCCGTAGAGGCGCGCGAGCGGCCTCGCGGGCGCGAAGCCCGGCCGTGCCGGGGCCGCCGGCGCGTGGTCGCGGTGGGCGGGGCTGAGCTCGCCCGCGCGGAACCCCGCGCCGTGGTGGTAAACGACCCCCCCGTAGATGGCGAAGTGCAGCGGGTCGGGGTTGCGCCGGTTGGAGCGCAGCACCTGGACCCATGGGGTCTGGGAGAGCTCGAGCTTGCGCAGCAGGTTGGCGCCCACGTCGCTCGTCGGTCGGCCGTGGGCACCGGTCCAGGTGGGACCCGCGGTCCAGTCCCCGGGGAGCGAGCGCCAGGTACTCACGGTCGTGACGCAGAAGCTCGGATGCGGCTGTGGCTCGTCCACGTTCTCGGCGCGGCGAACGGCCAGCAGCGGGGCTCGCTGCAGGCTCTCCTCGATCAGCGGCATCGGGTCGGCGATCGTGAAGGCGTCGCCGTCCAGGAACATCAGCAGGTCATCGTCGGTGGCCTCGTGGGTGACCTCCATCGCAAGGTGATTGAGCTTTGCGGCGTGGAGGCCCCGCTGCTCGAGGACGCGGTCGAAGTAGCGCCCGTAGGAGCCGTCGATGCCCTCCAGCGAGGTCCACACCTGAAACGGCACCTGGATGTGGCGGCGTAGGTAGCGGTGCTGGATCTCGATCCACCGCGGCGAGCGGTAGTGCACCGTGACGATGTAGAGCACCTTCCTGTCCCGCCTATCCCGTGGTGGCCGCCCTCGGGGGCGGGAAGCTCATGCTAGCCAGAGCTCCGGCACGCGGCCCAGGATCTCCAGGAACTCGCGGCGCTCCTGCACGAGCGCGTGGCGCTGCACCTCTTCACGGCCGCCCTCCAGCAGCACCCGGCGCTGCTCGGGGCCCGGCCGCCAGTAGCTCGCCGGCCGCCCGCAGCAGGTCGGCCTCGCTGCGTTCGGGCACCAGACACGTCTCCCCGTCCCTACAGAAGGAGCGGTTGCCGACGCAGTCCGGGCAGACCACGAGCGTGTCGAGCGCCATGCTCTCCAGCGCCGGCAGGTAGGCGCCCTCGACGAGCACCGGCAGGTGGACGCTCACGCGGGCCCCCGCCAGACCCTCGATCAGCTGCTCCCTGGGTAGGAGCCGGTCGACGAGCATCACCCGCTGACCGCGCCGGCGCAGGCCCTCAGCCACGGCGGCGCCCAGGCGTGGCGCCTTGACGGCGAGCACCAGGCAGTCGAGCTCGCGCTGCTCGAGCGGGCGCGGTGCGGGCAGGCGCTCGACGTCGAGGCCGATCGGGATCGTCATCACCGGCCCGCGGACGACGTCGATCCCGCTCAGGGCCTGCTCGAGCTCGGGGCTCACGCACAGGCGGATCGCCCGGTGGCGCAGGAACTCGAAGGCCGGGCTCTGCGGGCGCGCGTGGCGAAAGCCCTGGATCAGGTTGATCACCGGCACCGGTGGGTCCTCGCGCTGCGCCGGGGGCACCGCGCGCCAGTCCATTCCGGCGAGGAAGCGGATATCGCCGACCGTCGGATCATCCGGCGCGAGCACAGCGTCGGAGAACGGCCACCAGGGGTTCTCCGGGCCCCAGTAGGAGTCACTGGAGAAGCGGATCAGGGCGCGATGCGCGGGGGAGCTGCGCACGTGCTCGAAGTAGTGAAAGACCTTCAGGTGGCCGCCCTGGAAGCGCTCGAAGTGGCGCTGGAAGACGACGGTCTTCGCAGTAGCCCCACCGAGCGAGCATGTCCCGTCCCAGGTACTCGCTCAGCCGCGCCACCTCGGGCTGGTAGCGACGCCTGAGCTCCTCCATCTCCTCCTGCTCCGGCGGGGTCGCCTGCCCCAGCACGGCGCGGCGACGGAACTGGCGCAACGCCTCACGCCGAACGCGCTGGGGCGAGAGCGCCTTCAGCGCCGCGCGGGTGCGGCGTGAGCGAGCCGAGCTACCGAGCGTGAGCGACAGCACCAGGTCGTCGAGCTGCTGGGAGCGCATCGTGGTCGTCGTCTGTTTGACGTTCACGCGCTCGAGCGGGCGGTCCTCGTCGATCTCGAGGAAGCGCATCACCGCGCGCAGCGTGCCCTCGTTGTCGTCGCGGAAGTCCTCGTAGACGAGCACCAGCACCTGCTCCGGGGGGAAGCGCTCGTGATAGCGGCGCAGCTGATCGGCGTAGCGGACGTGATCGGAGTACTGCAGCAGCTGTGGAACGTGCGAGCGCCGCGGTATCTCGCGGCCCTCCCGGCGGGGGCCCTCCAGCGCGATCGCCTTCAGGAGGTCCTTCTCTGACTCGACGTGGCTGCGCAGGAGCTGCAGGTGGAGCGAATACAGGAAGCTGGCCGGCTCGCGGAAGATCGCGATGATCCGCGCCGCCGGCTGCAACCGTGCGATTTCCGCCGCCGCGGTGTGGCTGAAGAGATACGACGGCGAGGCCTCGCCCACGCGCTGCGTCGGTGCGGCGTCGGAAAACAGTGACAGGTACTCCTCGAGCGTCTCGGGCAGGCGGCGGCCGCGGGGCGGGGTAAAGCGGGGACGCATGTCGCCGGCAAGGAAACGGGGCTCCTTGATGTCGGACATGAAGACCTCCGGGTGCTGCCTCAACATCTCGTACAGAGCCGTGGTACCGCTCTTGTGATGGCCGACGATGAAGAAGTCCGGCACCCTCCCCCGCACGGCGGATGGATCCGAAGAGAAGTCCTCAGCCGTGTGCATCGCAGCGGCCGAGTCTACCAATGGGGTGGTGCCACAAACGCACATATACTGCCGCCCAGCCGCGCATGACGACCCCTCCGAAACGCCGTTTGCGGAGCGCGCCCGCCTCGCTTCTGCGGCGCTCCCGAACACTTTTCGAGCGAGGCGTCCCCGGCAGCGGCGGGGCCGACGTCGAGGTCGATCGAGACGCTCCCCCGCTGGTGCTCTCGCCGCACTGGGACGACGCCGCGCTGAGCTGCTGGAGCGTGTTGAGCGGCACCGGTGAGCTGAACGTGGTGAACGTCTTCGCCGCCCTCCCCGCGCCGGGGCGCAGGGGCCCGTGGGAGGCACTCGCGGGACTGGCCGACTCGCGCGAGCGGGCGCGCGCGCGGCTGCAGGAGGACGCACGCGCGCTGGCACTCGTCGACCGCCAAGCGCACAACCTCGAGCTCCCCGAGATCCAGCAGCGCGCCGGTCCCGACGCGGTCGGCGCCGCGGCGGTGGGGAGCGCGCTGGCGGCAACCGTCCCGCGGGCCTCGCGCGTGTATGCCCCGGCGGGCATCGGCGGCCACGTCGACCACGTGCTCGCGCGCCGCTGCGCGCAGCGGCTGCTGCAGCGGGGCATGCCCGTCGACGCTGTACGCGGAGCTGCCCTACTGCGTCACCCACGGCTGGCCCGCCTGGGTGGGTGCGCCGGGGCCCCGCGGCACAGGCGACGTGGATGCCTACTGGCAGGCGTACCTGACCGACGTCCCGGAGATGCCGCCGCTGCGCGAGGCGCGGGTCGCGCACCTCGACGCCGAGGCAGCCGGCGTGAAGCTGCAGGCGATCGGCTGCTATGAGCTGAGCCTCGGTCTGGCGGCGCGGGAGGCGCTCGCCGCGGGGGCCTTTCACACCGCCGAGGTGATGTGGGACCTGGTGCCCGCAGAGCACGCCGCAGGGTGACAGGACGGCGCACGGCGCCGGTTACACTCAGCTCGCGATGAGCGCCTCCGCGATGCGATCCTCAACGCCTCCGGCGATCGACCCGCGGATGCCCGATTTCTTCATCGTCGGGCACGCCAAGTGCGGTACCACGGCGCTGTACGAGATGCTGCGCCGCCACCCGCAGGTGTTCATGCCGGAGTACAAAGGCGGGGCCGGAAAGGAGCCGTGGTACTTCGCCCAGGACAACCCGCATCCGCAGCGCTCGGGTGAGCGCGACATCAGCTTCACGGGCCGGATCGCCACGAGCGAGGACGACTACCTGTCCCTGTTCGAGGACGCCCGCGAGGGCCAGCTGCGCGGCGAGGCGTCCTCCTCCTACCTGTGGTCGCGCACGGCCCCGGCGCGGATCGCCGCGGTGCGCCCCGACGCCCGCATGATCGCGATCATCCGCGAGCCGGCGAGCTTCCTGCGCTCGCTGCACCTGCAACTGCTGCAGAACCGCCACGAGTCGGTGTACGACTTCCGCGAGGCCGTCGAACTCGACCAGTCCAGGCGCGAAAACAAGCACATTCCCAGCCGCTCCTACTGGCCGAGCGCGCTGATCTACTCCGACCGCGTGCGCTATGTCGAGCAGCTGCACCGCTACCACGAGGTGTTCGCGCCCGAGCAGGTGCTGGTGCTGATCTACGACGACTTCCGCGCCGATAATGCCGGCACCCTGGCACGCGTGGAGCGCTTCCTCGAGGTGGAGGAGCTGCCGATCGAGCCCGTCGAGGCCAACCCCACGATCGCCACCCGCGAGCGCGTGGAGGGGTGGCGGCGCCGGCTCAGGCAGGGGCGGGACCCGCTGTGGTGGGGGCTGCGGACGGTCGGCAAGACGCTGACCACCCGCACGATCCGCGAACGCTTCTTCTACCCGCTCGTCCCGCGCGCGGTGTTCTCGGCGCCCCCCGCGCCCGACGAGGAGTTCATGGCGGAGCTGCGCCGGCGCTTCAAGCCGGAGGTCGTCGCGCTGAGCGAGTACCTGCAGCGCGACCTCGTCGCCCTGTGGGGCTATGACGACGTCGGCTGAGCCCAGCGCGATCGACACGCGGGCACGCCTGCCCGCCTTCTTCATCGTCGGCCATTCCAAGAGCGGCACCACCGCCCTCTACGAGATGCTCAAGCGCCATCCCCAGCTCTTCCTGCCCGACTTCAAGGAGCCGAGCTACTTCGCGGCGGACTTGCGCCCACGGGTCAAGCAGCCCCTGCCGGAGCCCGAAACGCTCGAGGAATACCTGCCCCTGTTCGCGCCGGCGCTGCCGACCCAGATCCCCGGCGAGGCATCCTCGCTCTACCTCTACTCGCGCGAGGCGGCGGGCGCGATCGCACGCGTGGCGCCCGACGCGCGCATCATCTCGATCCTGCGCGAGCCGGCGAGCTTCCTGCACTCGCTCCACCTGCAGCTCGTCCAGAACCGCCTCGAGGACCACAAGGATCTGGCGCTGGCGCTGGCACTCGAGTCGGCACGCCGCGAAGGCCGGGAGATCCCGCCGAGCTGTTACCGCCCCCAGGCGCTGTTCTACTCCGAGCGCGTGCGCTACGTGGAGCAGCTGCGCCGCTACCACGAGGTGTTCGCGCCCGAGCAGGTGCTGGTGCTGATCTACGACGACTTCCGCACCGACAATGCGGGCACGGTTCGCGCGGTGCTGCGATTCCTCGGGGTCGAGGAGGACGTCTCGCTACCGGCGGTCGAGGCCAACCCGAGCGTTGGCGTCCGCTCGCTGCGCCTGGACGCCCTCCGTCACCGGCTCGGGGGCGGCGCGAACGCCCCGCAGCGCGCCGACCAGGACCGTCCGCGACCGGTCCACCGGGTGCGCCGGCTGCTCGGTCGCGCGGCTCGCCGGGCCCTCTATGAGAGCCCGCAGGCACCCGACGAGCCCCTCATGCGCGAACTGCGGGTGCGCTTCAGGCCTGAAGTCGAGAGCCTCAGCGAATACCTCGATCGCGACCTAATTACCCTCTGGGGCTATGACCGCGTCGAGTGAGGTGAGCGCCTCGGGCGCGCCGGCGCCGCTCGACGAGCGCTGGCGTGCGCACGCCCACCGGCTGCAGACCGCCGCGCTGCCCGAGGGCCGCGTGGTGGTGTCCTGCCCGGCCCCGCTCGACGCCGGCGGCCTCGGCCGGCATCTGCGCGAGATCCTCGACGCGCTCGAGCGGGGTGGGCGGCCGAACACGTGCCTGCGCCGCCCGTCGGCGGGCCGGGACGCGGCCGACCGCAGCAACGACATCGAGCTGGCCCCCGGCTGGCGGGCGTCGCTGGCGGCCCCGCTGGCGCGCTCCTCGCGTGCCTGGCGGATGTGGGCCACGAGCGTCGACTTCGACGGCGCCGCAGCGGGCCGCCTACCCGCCGCAGACCACCTGCTCGCCTTCAACGGCACGGCCCTGGCGCAGCTGCACCGGGCCGCCCGGTCGGGGTTCGCGTCCGGGACCCTGGTCTCGGCCACCTCCCACGTCCGGCAGGTGCTCGACCGCCACGAGCTCGCGCACAGCCAGTACCCGATCGAGCGCCCCTGGGTCTCGCGGCTGCTGAGGCGCAACCTCGAGGAGTACAAGCGAGCCGAGCGCATCCTCGTCTCGACGCAGTACATCCGCGAGTCCTTCCTGCGCGAGGGCCACGACCCGGCGCGCCTGCAGCAGTTTCCGCTCACGCCCCACCCGCGCTACACCCCGCCCCAGCCGGGGGATGAGAACCGCTCCTCGACGTTCGACGTCGTCTATGTCGGCGGCCTGCTGGTGGCCAAGGGCGTCCCACTGCTGCTGGATGCCGTCGCGCGGCTGGAGCACAGCGACCTGCGCCTGGTGCTCGTCGGCGGCTGGGGCACCCGCGCGATGCGCCGCTACCTCGAAGCAGCCCGCCGTCGCGACCCGCGCGTGACGATCGTGCCCGGGGATCCACTGCCGGTCCTGCGCCGTGCGCGCCTGTATGTGCACCCGGCCTACAACGACGGCTTCGGCTACGCGCCCGCCGAGGCGCTCGCGTGCGGGCTGCCGACGATCGTCAGCGAGGACACCGGGTGCAAGGAGCTGATCGAGCCCGGGCGCAACGGTCTGGTGCTCCCCACCGGCGAGCTCGAGATCCTCGTCGAGAGCATCGACGCCGCCTACCGTGGAGAGCTTCTGCGTGGCTGATCGGCACGCTCGCGCCGCGATCGCCGGGACGGCGGCAACGGGCGCAGCAGAGCCGGTGCTGAGGGCCGCCACGGTCGGCATGTCGCTGGGAGCCACATCCGGGATGCGCGATCACGCCCGCCTGCTGGCGGCCGAGCTCGCGGCCCAGGGGACCCCGTGCTCGCTGCATTGGCTCGACCGCGGCCACGAGCGGGGCCACGCGGCGCGGGCGGAGGTCCGCGCCTGGGCCGGCGCGCTCCGCCAAGCGCTTCACCAGCAGCGCCCCGACGCGATCGTGCTGCACTACGCCAGCTTCGCCTACGCCCAGCGCGGCCTTCCGCTGCTGCTGGGCTCCACGCTGGCAGCGCTTCGAGCGGCGGGCCCGCCCGTGATCGTATTCGCGCACGAGCTCGCCTACCCGTGGGGACGCGGTGCTCGCGGGGACTTCTGGGCCGCCAGCCAGCGCGCCGCGCTGCTGCCGCTGCTACGGGCGAGCGCCGCCGTGATCGTGACCACCGACCAACGCCTGGACTGGCTGCACTCGCGGCGCTGGCTTCCGCGACGCCCGCTGGCGATGGCACCCGTGTTCTCGAACCTGCCACCACCGAGTCCTCGCGTGACACCCGATCCGATGCTCGTCGGGCTGTTCGGCTACGCATACGAAGGGGCCGCGACGGCCCTGGTGCTGGACGCCCTGGCCGAGCTCCGCCGGCGCGGGCAGCCGGTCGTGCTCGAGCTCCTCGGGGCACCCGGGCCGGACACCGAGATCGGCGAGGCCTGGCGGAGCGGCGCCCGTGAGCGCGAGGTGGCGGACGCGCTCAGCTTCAGCGGACGGCTCTCGGCCCAGGAGCTGTCCGATGAGATCGCCCGTTGCGCTGCTCTGATCTGCGCGGCCTCCCCGGGTCCCACCTCGCGCAAGGGGACACTCGCGGGCGAGCTGGCCTCCGGACGGCCGGTGGTCGCGCTCGACGGGCCGCTGACCTGGGGCGAGCTACGGGAGCAGGACGCCGTGCGCGTGGTCGCGCCGGACGGCGCCGCCCTCGCCGCCGAGCTGGCGCGCCTGCTCGCCGACCCGGCGGACCGCGACGCGCTCGGCGCGCGCGGCCGCGAGTTCCACGAACGCCGCATGGCGGTTGCGCGCAGCGCCGAACTCGTCGGCGGGCTGATCTCCTCGCTGAGCGCTACCTGATCGAGGCCACCAGGCCCGCGGGTCCGTGGGCCGCCAGCCAGGCGGCGCGGGCGGCGGCGTATGCCTCGCCGATCGCGGCCAGGTGGCGCTCGAGCGTGAACCTCGCCTCGACCGTCTTTTTGCCGGCCGCGCCCATCGCGTCGCGGCGCTCCGGGTCGGCCAGCAGCTCGTTGAGGGCGCGGGCAAGGGCGCCCGCGTCGCCGGCGGGAACCATCAGGCCCGAGACCCCGTCGTCGAGCCAGTCGCCGATCCCGCCGGTCCGGCTGGCGACGGCAGGTCGTCCGGCCGCGAACCCCTCGATGCCGATGATGCCGAACGGCTCCGGCCACACCGAGGGCACGGCCACCAGCGAGGCATCCGCGAACTCCTGCGCCAGCGCCCCGGGCTCCAGCCAGCCGGCGAACTCGATGCGCTCCTGCACACCCAGGCGGCTCGCGAGGCGTCGCATTGCGGGCAGCTGCCAGCCGTCCCCGCAGACGATGAAGCGGGCATCGACCTCGCGCGCCGCCCGCACGAGCGTCGCGACGCCCTTGGGCGCGACCACGCGGCCGGCGAACACCACCCGTGGAGAGCTCGCGCGCTCGGACGGCTGCGCCGGCGTCACGGTCGGGAAGTAGGGCACCATCCGCCGGCGCTCGATCCCGTTGATCCCGAGGTGCCGGTCCACCGCGCTCGAGTACGAGACCGCCATGTCGGCCAGGCGTAGTGCCGCCAGCTCGCGGCCCGCGAGCGCGTAGGCCGCTCGCAGCGAGAACGGGTCGCGGGTGTGGGCGCAGCGCACGAGGTTGGGCACGCAGCCCGGGCCGTGGGGGCGAAGGCATTCCTGCCCCGGACGGAAGTAGTGCACGCCGGAGGTGCAGGCGACGAAGCCGTGGGCGGAGATCACCACCGGCGCGGTGCGGCGCAGGAACCCGACCACGCCCGGGTCGCCGAGCTGGTGCAGGTGCACGACCGACGGCTCGCACGACAGCGCCTCCCCGATCCGCTCCGCCACCGGGGCGTCGCGGTCAAACAGCCGAGGGCTCTCGAAGATCGTGACGCCGGGAGGCACGAGCTCCGATTCGACCCTCGCCGCGAGGATCGCCACGCGCGTCCCGCGCGCCGCCAAGGCCTGCGCGCTGGCGGCGGTGGAGGTCGCCACACCCCCGTCCCTGACCCAGCGCGGGACCACCATCAGAACGGAGTCCGGATGCGACATGGGCGGGCTATGATAGCCGAGCGATCTGGGCCCCCGAACAGCCTTTACGCCCGCTCTACGACGGGGATTGCGGGCCGACCGAGGGCCGCTCGCGCCGGTGAGCGCACGCGCCTTCATGCGCCGCTGCGTGGGGGCGGTGGGCCGTCGCACCGGACGCCCTGAGCTCGTTGGCGCGCTCTATCCGGGAGCCCGCCGCGCCGAAGACGAAGCGCTCGCCACCAGCGCCGTCCTGGCCGCCGGCCTGCGCGCCGGAGGCATCTACGTCGACGTCGGGGCCAATCGCGGCCAGGTGCTGCGCGAGGCCGTCCGCATCGCCCCCGCCGCGCGATACGTCGCCTTCGAGCCGATCCCCGCGCTGGCGGCCGAGATCGAACGGGAGCTGCCACAGGTGGATTGCCGCAGGCTGGCACTCGGCGCCAGCCCTGGACACGCACAGTTCTGCCACTTCACGAAACTCGACGGCTGGAGCGGCCTGCGGCGTAACCCGCAGATAAGCGACGAGCGGGGCGCGCCGGAGTACATCGACGTGAGCGTCTCGACGCTCGACGAGCAGCTCCCCGACCTCGCGCCAGCGGTGATCAAGGTGGACGTGGAGGGGGCGGAGCTGCAGGTGCTGGAAGGGGCCCGCGGCGTGCTCTCGGGCGCCCGCCCGCTGTTGGTCTTCGAGCACGTGGCCGAGACCGCCAAGCTGTACGGGTCCAGCTCGGCGGCGCTCTGGGAGCTGCTGTCCGAGCTCCACTACGCGATCTTCACCGTCACCGGCGAAGGCCCGTTCACACAGGCGGCCTTCGTCGCGGCCGAGGGCGCGGTCAACTGGCTCGCCACACCGCCGGCGGCCTGACGCACGCTCGCCGCCACCTGCTTGCGCGCCGCGCGGCGACTGCTACGGTTTCCTTCGCTGTGGTGTACCGGACCGACACCGAGTGGGGGCGGGACCGCTACACCACCCAGGAGGACGTGCTGCGACGCGGATCCAAGCGCGTCGAGGGCATCGCCGAGGCGATCCAGCAGGCAACGGGTGCCACGCTGGACGGCCGCACCGCGCTCGACTACGGCTGCGGCGTGGGGCGCATCGCGGTCCCCCTGGCGGAGCGCTGCGAGCGGGTCTACGGGATGGACCTGTCGGCGCCGATCCTGCGCGACGCGCGCGCCAACGCCGAGCGCATGAAGCTCGAGAACTTCGAGACGGTCGAAGTCCCGCAGCTGGCCGGCCTGGCGGGCCGCTACGACCTGCTGATCTCGCTCAACGTGCTCCAGCACATCCCCACGCGCGAGGGCGAGCGCATCTTCGAGCAGCTGGTCACCGGGCTGGGCGCCGGCGGGGTCGGGTTCGTCAACGTCGTGGTGCGGCCGCCGCGTCCGCTGCGGAGCGTGCTGCGCTGGACCTTCCCGCCCCCCCACGCCTGGAAGCGAGGTCGCCGCTCGCACCCCCTGAACCCCAGCAAACTCTTCGGTGCGGTCGACTTCTCCTACGCCTACATGATGCGCCGCTCCTACTCCCTGGACCGGCTCGGCCGCGTGCTGGCGGGCGCCGGGATCGACACCTGGCACGTGCAGTACAACCTCAACCCCGAGCGCCACGGCTTCGACTCGCTGGCGCTGATCTTTGCGAAGCCCGACGCCCAGGCGATCGACCCCGCGGCCGCGGCCTAGGCCTCCAGCGAGCGCAGATGCGCGTCGAAGCGCGCAACCCATTCCTCTGAGACGGCGTCGGCCTGGACCGACAGCCGCGGCGGCTCCTCGAGCGTGCTGGCCGGGGCGCGGATGCCGAGGTGCTCGAGCACCCGCCCGACGACCGCTCCGGTGCCCTCGGCGAGCTGCTCGTAGGTCAACCTCAGCGGCTCCTGGCCGAGGCCGAGGAAGTAGGCGTCCCACGAGGCCTCGTGCGCGGTCAGCTGGCGCACCAGGTAGTTGATCGCGCGGAAGGAGAACACGGGCTCGACGGGGGGCCGCTCCGGCTCGCCCGGCTCCTGCTTCCACTTCTGGGTCTGGACCGCCTTCCACAGCGAGATCGCCTGGCGGATCTTGTTCTCGCGGTTGATCTGGATGTAGCGGAGCCCGGGGAAGGCACGCCCGAGCATCTCGGGGATCGGGCGCCCGGCCATGCCGTCGATCCCGCGCAGCAGCTCGGCGAAGTCACCGAGGTAGCCCCACATCAGCTTCGCGCCGAAGACGCCGTTGGGCGTGGTCCCCTGCTCGAGCGCCCAGCCGAGGTACTGGCCGTAGGTGTCGGGTTGCCACAGTGGGTTGGGTTTGGCGGCCCCATCGGGCATCTCGCGGAAGGCGAGCCGTTCGACGATGTTGGCGTGGCGCTCGGGGTCGAAGTACTCGTGTGGGCGGCGCGGGAGACCTGAGTGGATCAGCGCCTCGAAGTACTCCGCCGGGCGACCGGCGACCCCGGTCTGATCGAGCGCGCGGCACAGTAGAGTGCTGCCGCTCCGCGGCGTGGCGCACACTAGATAGGACAGCATCGGCTGCATGACGGTGCCGGCGATCGCAGTGAACCCGAGCGAAGCCCACCAACTGAGTGAACAATACATGGACCCGCTGCCGAACATCCTCTACCTGCACTCGCACGACACGGGCCGCTACACCCAGCCCTACGGCGAGCAGGTCACGATGCCGAACGTCCAGGCCCTCGCCGACCAGGGCGTGCTCTTCCGCGACGCCTTCTGCGCGGCCCCCACCTGCTCCGCCAGCCGCGCCTGTCTGCTGACGGGCCAGTACGGACAGACGAACGGGATGCTCGGTCTCGCCCACCGCGGGTGGTCGCTGCGCGACTACAGCCACCACATCGTTCACACCCTGTCGAGGGTCGGGTACACCTCGACGCTGATCGGCGAGCAGCACATCTCCAAGGAGCCGGGCGTGATCGGCTACGACGAGGTCATCAAGGTGCCGACCACGCACGTGGACACGGTGGCACCGCTCGCGATGGAGGTCCTCGCCCGCCCCCGCGACCGGCCGCTGTTCGTGTCGGTGGGCTTCTTCGAGACCCACCGCGAATTCCTCGGCCCCGGATCGCTGCGCGACGTCCACTACTCCAAGCCGCCGAACAACCTGCCCGACAGTCCGGAGGTGCGCGCCGACGTAGCTGCCTTCAAGGCGAGCGCGCGATCGCTCGACCACGGCGTCGGCATGGTCCTGAGCCAGCTCGATGCCCACGGCCTCGACCGCAACACGCTGATCATCTTCACGACCGATCACGGGATGCCGTTCCCGGGGGCGAAGGCGACGCTGTATGACCGCGGGCTCGGCGTGACGCTGATCCTGCGTGGGCCCGAGCCGTTCGCCGGGGGCCGGGTGCTCGACGCGCTCGTCTCGCACATCGACATCTACCCGACCGTGTGCGAGTACCTCGGCGTCGAGCGCCCCAGCTTCCTGCAGGGCGTCTCGCTGATGCCGCTGCTGCGCGGCGACAGTCCCGCCGTGCGGGAGGAGATCTTCGCCGGCTCGACCTGGCACGCCGCCTATGAGCCCCAACGCTGCGTGCGCACCGCCCGCCACAAGCTGATCCGCCGCTGGGGCGATCGCCGCACGCCGGTGCTCGCCAACACTGACGACGGCCCCAGCAAGGAGCTGCTGATCTCCAGCGGCTGGGCAGAGTGCGAGGTCCCCAGAGAACAGCTCTACGACCTCGTCTTCGACCCGAACGAGGCGAACAACCTGATCGAGGAGGCTCGCCTTGCCGATGTGGCGCGAGATCTGCGAGACCGGCTAGAGGAGTGGATGAGGGACACCGAAGACCCGCTGCTGGCCGGGCACGTCGACCCACCGCCCGGGGTCGAGATCAATCTGCCCGATCAGCGCTCGGCGAGCGAACCGACGGTACGGGTGGAGTAGCCGCGCCCCGGGCTCGAGCGTCTAGCCCGGACCGTCCCGGTAGCCCCAGAGCGTCGACAGGTCGCGGCCGAGGTACTCGCCGAAGGCCTCCGCCTCGGGGCGGTAGCGCTCCCGCAGCTCGGCCATCAGGCGCTCGTCCGCCTGCGGCGGCGGGCCGTACAGCACGCGCCTGCGGAACATCCGCATCGCCCCGCGGCGCAGGCGGCGGGGCGTCAGCGTGACGGCCGCACGCCTGATCGCCCGCGCCGCCGGAGCCCCGCCCTCGAGCGCGTGCACCGCGCCGTTGAGGCGCTGGGAGCGCACCGAGTAGGAGGGGTTGGCCTCGACCGCCGGCAGCGCCACCTCGTCGTCCACGTCGAGGAAACGCAGCACGCGGCGCAGCGTTCCCTCGTTGTCGGAGCGGAAGTCCTCGTAGATCAGGACGAGCACCTGCTCCGGGGCGAAGCGGTCGTGGTAGCGGCGCAGCTGCTCGGTGTAGTGGACGTGGTCGGAGTAGCGGAGCACGCGCTGCCCGGCGCGCTGCAGCTGCTCGTGGGCGAGCGCGGTGGCGAGGTCTCTCTCGGTCTCGACGTGTTCCTCGAGCAGGTGCAGGTGCAGCGAGCGCACGAAGCTCGCGGGCTCCCGGAAGATCGCGATGATGCGGGCGTTCGGCTGCAAGGCGGCGATCGCGCCCGCGGCCTCGCGCGAGCGCAGGTAGGCCGGCGAGACCTCCCCGACGCACTTGCCGGGCGCCGCGGGCGCGAACAGCGCCAGGTACTCCTCCAGGCTCTGGGGCTGGTTGGGCGAGGAGGGCACCATCGCGCGCAGGTCGCTCGCCAGGAAGCGCGCCTCCTTGACGGCGGGCAGGAAGATCTGTGGGTGGGCCCGCAGCATCTCCCAGAGGGCGGTGGTCCCACACTTGGGGTGCCCGACGATGAAGAAGTCGGGAACCCTCTGCCCGCGCGCGGCGGCTGACACGAGCGCGTCAGTCGAGGCGGTCATAACCCCACAGGCTTATCATGTCGCGCCCGAGGTATTCGCTGAGCGATTCGACCTCCGGCCTGAAACGGCGGCGCAGCTCGTTCATGAAGCTTTCGTCGGTCTGCTGGGGCGCACCGTGCACGACGTGCTGCTGGGTCACGCGCAGCGCCTCGCGGCGCAGCCGCTCCGGGGTGAGCGTCTTCAGCACCCCCTTGGCGGCGCGCCCGGCCGGACCCCTGCCGACCGACACGGCGTGCACGAGGTCGTCCAGGGCCTGTGAGCGCATGCGCACGCTGGGGTTGGCGTGGACGGGTACGACCGGCTCGCCCGGGGTCACGCCGAGCTCGCTCTGCACCAGTTGCACGGTGGCATCGTTGTCGGCCCGGAACTCCTCGTAGATCAGCACGAGCACCTGCTCGGGCGCGAACACCGAGTGGTAGCGGCGCAGCTGCTCGGCGTAGCGGACGTGCTCGGAGTAGCGCAGCAGCTGGGGCCGGTGAGAGCGTCGCGGGATCTGGCGTCCCTCGCGACGCTCCGGCTCGAGCGCGATCGCGGCGCTGAAATCCTTCACGCTCTCCACGTGGGTCTGCAGCAGCTGCATGTGCAGCGAGCGCAGGAAGCTGGCCGGCTCGCGCAGGATCGCGATGATGCGGGCCTCGGGCTGGACCTCGGCGATCGCCTCGGCGGCGGTCCGCGACCACAGGTAGGAGGAGGAGGCCTCGCCCACGCGCTGGTCCTCGCGGGCACCGGCGAACAGCTCGCTGTACTCCTCGAGCGTCTGTGGCAAGGGCGCGGCTTTGCGCGGCTGGAAGCGCGGGCGCATGTCGCTGGCGAAGAACCACGGCTCCTTGTTGTCGGGCATGAAGATCTGCGGGTGGGCTCGCAGCATGCGATAGAGCGCGGTCGTGCCGCTCTTGGCGTGCCCGACGATGAAGAAGTCCGGCAGCCGCCCCGGCTCGCCGTCCGGCGTGTCACCCGAGGGCGTCATAGCCCCACTCGTGCACCAGATCGCGGCCGAGGTACTCGCTCAGCGCCACGACCTCCGGCTTGTACTGGACCCGCAGCTCTCTCATCAGGGCCTCGTCGGGGGGCTGCGCCTCGGCGTACAGGAAGCGGTTCTTGGCCGCGCGCACGCCGTCGCGGCGCACCTTCCTGGGGACGACGCGCTTGACCGCCGCCTTGGCGCCACGCGCGAGCGGCCCGCGTCCGACCGTCAGAGCGTGCAGGAGCTCGTGTACGCCCTGGGAGCGCGGCACCACCGTCGGGTTGACCTCGGCGGACTGCAGGGGCACGTTCTCGTCGACCTCGAGGAAGCGCAGCACCGTGCGCACGGTGGCCGCGTTGTCGCGCCGGAAGTCGTCGTAGATCAGCACCAGCAGGTGCCCGGGCGGGAAGCGGTCGCGGTAGCGACTGAGCTGCTCGACGTAGCGCACGTGCTCGGAGTAGGCGAGCGCCTGCGGCCAGTAGGTGTGGCGGGGGACGTTGCGTCCCTCACGGCGGGAGGGCTCGAGCTCGAGCGCGGTGCGCAGGTCGGGCTCGGTCTCTACGTAGGACTCGATGAACTGCAGGTGCAGGGATCGCAGCAGGCTGGCGGGCTCACGCAGGATCGCGATCACACGCGCCCGGGGATCGACCGCGGCGATCGCCTGCGCAGCGGTGCGCGACCACAGATACAGGACCGAAGCCTCTCCCACGCGCTGCTCTGCCCCCGCGGCGGCGAACAGGGCGGTGTACTCGGACAGCGAGCGCGGCGTCCCGGCGGGTCGGGGAGGTGTGCGCTCGAGCAGCTCCTCGGCGAAGAACCACGGCTCCTTGTTCGCGGGCATGAAGATCTCCGGATGTGACCGCAGCATGTGGTGCAGGGCGGTGGTCCCGCTCTTCGGCTGCCCGACGATGAAGAAGTCCGGCAGGCGACCGATCGTCTCGACGGGCGCAGCTGGCGCCGGCGAGCCCTGCGCCGGCGGATGCTCGCGGCCGGGAGCGTGCTCGGCGACGGTCTCCCCCGCCAGCTCGCCGCCCCGAGCCTCGGCGGGCGTCAAGGAAGCGTGCCGCCCGCCGCGCTGGTGGCGATCAGCGACGCGGTGCGGTAGTACTGGTTGTGCTGCTGCAGGGCCGGGCGGGTGTCGAAGGCGGCCAGGCGGCCGTCGAGGATCACCATCACGCGGTCGCACATGTCCAGTGTGGACATGCGGTGCGCGATCGTGAACAGCGTCAGCTCGCTCTTCAGTGACGTCAGCGACTCCTGGATGAGCGCCTCCGAATGCGGGTCCAGGGCGCTGGTGGGCTCGTCCAGCACGAGCACCTGCGGGCGCGCCGCGAGCGCCCGTGCCAGGCAGATGCGCTGCTGCTGGCCACCCGAGACGGCGTCCGCGCGAGGCCCCACGATCGTGTCGTAGCCCTTCGCCCAGCCGGTGATGTCGTCGTGGATGCGGGCCAGACGGGCGGCGCGTTCGACGGACTCGTCGTCGAGCGTCGCGGAAGAAGCGGATGTTGTCCGCCACCGAGGCGTGCAGCAGCCGCGGTTCCTGGGGCACGTAGGCGACCAGCCGGTTCCAGTCCTCGGGGGCGTACTCGTGCGCCTCGAGCCCGTTGGCCAGGTAGCGCCCGGACGCCGGCTGGCGCAGCTGCAGCAGGATCTGAACGAGCGTGGACTTGCCGGCGCCGGAGGGGCCGACGATGCCGATCGCTTCGCCGGACTCGACCTCGAAGGACACCTCGCTGAGGACCGGACGCCCCGGGGTGTAGGCGAAGGAGAGCTCTTCGAATGCCAGCGTGGAGATCCCCGGCAGCGGCTCGTTGCCCGCGTACCGGGGCGCTGTCCTCGGTAGCGGGCCTCGGCCCGGCGCAGGCGGTCGATGAACGGCATCGACTGCTGCAGCGACTGGTAGGCGCCCTGCATCGACTGGGCGTTCTGCGCCGCCCGGAACAGCAGCAGCACGATCGCCAGCAGCTTCCCCTCGTGATGGGCGCCGGTGGAGTCGAGCGCCATCAGCCCCACCACCAGCAGCACGAAGATCAGGCTCTGGTAGACGTTGGGGACCGCTTTGGCGATCACCTGGGTGCGGTAGAAGAGGTTGCGGCAGGTCGCCGACGAACCCGAGCATGCGGTCGTACTGGGCGTCCGTGACCCCGAACACCTGCGACTCCTCGGCCAGACGGTTGGCCTCGGCGATCGCCCCCGCGTAGCGCACCTGCGCCCGCGAGAGTTCGCGACTGCGCTTTGCGCCGAGCATCCGCATCGGTCGCATGAGCGCGAACAGGCCGACCGCGATCACGAAGATCGCTCCCGCCGCGGTCGGGCTGAGGGCGATCGCGAAGCCCATCAGGATCACGAACACCAGCGAGGTGCTGACGAGGCTCGTGGCCTGCAGCGCGCCGCCCGTGGCCTGGCTGGTCTGGTTGGTCATGATCTCCTGCAGCGTGCCCTCGCGGTCGCGCGACTGCACGTCCCAGGAGGCGTTGCTGAAGGCACGGAACACCCTCGTGCGCAGGTTCTGCTGGACGTCGGCGGCGATCTTCGCCGGCAGGACCGAGATCGGCCACTGCAGCAGCCAGCCGGAACAGCGCCAGCCCCAGCGCGACCCACAGCAGCGTGTTGACCGAGGCGCGATGTGGAGCAGGCCGGCGCGGGAGCCGCCGCCCTTGCCGTTGACGATCTTGTAGGCGACCTGGGCGATGACCGCGAGGAACAGGCCTTCGCTGAAACCGGACAGCAGCGAGAGGCTCGCGAGCGAGGCCGACGTAGCGGCGGCGGTCGCCGATCAGCAGCTCGATCTGGGAGAGCAGCGAGCCTCTGCGCGGCACGCCCCCGGCCGGGGCGGAAATCCATCGTCCTCATCGTTCCCCTCCCCCCGCTGCCCCTAGGGCACCGCCGCTACGGCGGGCACACCCGATCTGAGCTCGTCTTCCGCCGCGCGGCCTGCCAGCCGGGCCCGGCGAGCCAGTAGGCGGCGACGCCGAGGGCGAACCAGAAGAACGGGGCCAGCACCTGGCTCTGAGAGACGGGCCCCTCGAAGGACATGAAGAACATCGCGAAGATGGGCGCGAAGATGGCAGCCAGATACAACTGCAGCTCGGGATCGACGAGCCGCCGGATGCGGGTGAAGGCGAGCCACAGCATCGTCAGGAGCGTGGCGGGCCAGACGATCAGCCCCGGCAGCCCGACTTCCTTGATGATGAAGTTGTAGGTCGTCTCGGCGTTGACGTTGTGCCCTTCGTAGAGTTCGGTGGATCTGCCCCCGAACGCCGCGGCCGCACCCGCCGTCCCGAGACCGAAGCCGAACGGCGACGCCTTCACCAGGCTGGGGACCTGCCGCACCTCGCCTTCCTTGTAGCTCGGCGCTCGAGGTGCCTCCGTTCGAGCAGGCTCGTATAGCGCGAGAACGTCCCTTCTCCGAGCACCGAGACGAACAAGAACCCGAATGGAAGTAGCCACCGCCAGCGTCACGAGCAGCAAGCGTAGCGGCCTTCTGAGCGCCCGACCACCGCCGCTGGCGAGCAGCAGATAGCCCACCACCGCCAGCAGTCCGCCGACCAGCTGGATCCGTCCGAGTCCGGTCGCGATCGCCGCCATCGCCCCGAACGCCAGTAGCAGCAGGATCCAGCGTTTTCGTCTGGTGGTGGCCAACAGGGCGAAGACCCCCGCGATCGCGACGAGCCCGGTGCCGCCCCCCGCACCGCTTTCGTCCCCCAGCCCCGTGGGCCGCACGTCGGCCCTCGCCTTCGCTTTTGTAGGTGCTTGGACTGGCCTTGCCTTCGAATTTGGCGGCGTAGCCTTCGCCCCAGGCGGCGGCCTGCTTTGGGCTCAGGCGGGTCTGGTAAGTGGCGACCATGCCGTTGGCCAGCGCGATCACCCCGAACAGGATCAGCATCTTGCGCAGCCGCGGCTTCGAGCGCACGAGCAGCCAGCCGAAGATGAAGAAGGGCACGAACTGCAGCTGCTCCCTGAACCCCGCTCCGACCTTCAGCAGGTTGAGCGTTTTCGGGTTGAAGGCCTCGAGCGCCACGACCGCGACGAACGCGATCGCAAGGCCCGCCAGCGGCGGCAGCTTCCACGGCTTGCCGCTGATACATGTGCCGGATCGCCATCCCGGCGACGATCGCGACGATCAGCACGTCCTGGATTCGCCGAGCCAACGCGCCCGGTCGCGCTGAGCAGCTTCAGCGGGCCGTTGAGGCATCCGAGGAAGAACACCAGGCCGCCGACGGTGAGCTCCAGGCGCGGGCTGGTCACCAGCGCCGTCACGGCGATCAGCCCGACGATCCCGCCTACCACGAGTGGGTAGTTGGGCTTCGGCATCGCCAGCGCGATGCCGAGGGCGACCGCCACGCAGGCGAGACCGGCCAGCGCCACCGCCACACCCTCGTTGATCCGCCGGCCCCTGACGGCCGGATGCCAGTCGGCCGCCCCGCTCGGCAGCCGCATCTGCGGCGCGTTCATCGGCCGAGCAGACGGGCTTTCCAGCCCCGCCGTTCACCGCTGCCGGTCGAGATCCCGTACTTCTGCATCTCGCGCGGTGTGATCCCGTTGGCGACCACGCCGAGGATCGGGGGCGGAGGGTGGTGTGGGCGAGCAGCTGCCACAGCCGGCGGGCGGAGCGCTCGCGGGTGTGCCCGGCGCGGGCCACCAGCACGATCGCGTCGACGGCCGCCAGCAGGGGCATCGCGTCGCTGACTTCCAGCGGCGAGGGAACGTCGATCAGCACGCGATCGTATTCCTGGGCGAGCGTGTGGAGGAGCTCGTGCATCTCGCGGCTGCCGAGCAGCGCGGGCGGGTTGACGGCCGCGGCGCGGCTCGGGCAGCAGCGCCACGCGCGCCGTGGTCGCGGGCCGCGAGCATGGTGGCGGTCTCAAAGCCACCGCGCGGCTGGGCGGCCATCGGCTCCGGCTGCGGCGCGGGCACGCCTGCAGCGCTTCACCGAGCGTGAGCGCCCCCGCGAGCACCTCCGGCAGCCCGGCCGTGCCCGGGACGCCGAGCACCCTGCCTGGCTCGGGCGGCGGAAGTCGGCCTCGACGATCGCGACGCGCTCGCCCGCTTCGCGCTGCACCAATGCCAGGTCGGCGATCACCGTCGAGCGCCCGTCACCCGCCTCGGCGCTGAGGAACAGCAGCGTGTGCGGGACCTTGCGAGGTGGCAGCTCCCCTGCGCCCAGCGGTGGCGCCACCGCGGCCGGGTGGGAGGACCCGTTCGTTTTCGGCGCTCCGTCGGCGAGCAACAGCGTCGCCTGCAGCCGACGCATCGGCTCCAGCAACAGGCGCGAGGGAGACGGATACCCGCCGCGGTCCACGACCGGCCGGCGGACCGTGGGCAGCACCGTCAGCATCTGCGTGGGGAACACGGCTTCGATATCCCCGAGCATCCGCAGGCGGCGGTCCAGGCGCCCCAGCGCGAAGGCGGCGATCGAGGCGAGCAGCAATCCGATCACGAACCCGAACTCGGCGTTCTTTTTCGGCGCCGGCCCGAGCAGCGTGGCCGCCCTCGGCTTGGCGGGTTTGAGCTGTTCGACGCCTTTGATCTGGAGCGAGGCTTCGAGCTGGTTGATGCGGCTCTGCAGCTGGGCCTCGCGGATCACGTTCCCCTGGGAGGCCGCCGAGTCGCTCACCTTCGAGCCTTTGGTGGCGAGCACCGGGGTTTCGATCCGGTCGAGCTGCCGGTGGGCGATCCGCAGCTGGTTGAGGATCCCGCGCTCGTACTGGTTGTGCTGGCGGCGGATGTAGACGGACGCGATCGTGTTCGCCAGCAGCGCCGACGCGCGTGGCGTGCGGGCCGTGGTGGTGACGTTGACGAACTGGCTCTTTTCGTTCGCCTTGGCCTTGCTCTTGCCCTTGGCCGCGACCTTTGCGGTGTGGTTGTGCTGCGCCTTGAGCTGGTGGCGGGCTTCTTCGGTGACGACCGAGTTGATGATCGTCGGCTGGGCCGAGGCGGTCAGCGACGCGCCCTTTCCCCCGCCCCTTTTTCGCCGGCTTCCTCTTCGTGTCCGGCGCTCAGGTAGACCTGGGTTTCAGACTGGAATGTGAGCGGCTTGCGCTTGTAGTAGAGATAGGTCCCGCCGGCGACCACTATCCCCACGATCAGAATCAGCCACTTGCGCCGCCAGATGGGCGCGAGGATCGCGGTGGCACTTGGGGTTTCGTTCATGAACAGCGTCCATTTTTAGGCGCGCAAGGCCATCGTACGGGCCGACGTAACCGATGTCTAAAGAGTATCGGGCCGACCCTCTAAATCCGCAAGTAGCGGTGCGGCAATCCCGCACCCAGCGGCGGCCGCTGGACGACCCCCTCAGGCGAGGGTACCGCGGCGCCCGCCCGCCAGGCTCCGGTAGAGCTCCAGGTGGCGTTCGACCGTGTTCTCCCAGCTGAAGCGCAGCGAGGCCCGGCGCGCCGCGCGGCCCATCTCGAGCATCCCCGCACGGTCGGCAGAGAGCTGCCCGAGAGCCCCCGAGACGCTCTCGGAGCGAGGCTCGACGAAGAGGCCGTTGACGCCCGGCTCGAGCAGCTCCCGGACCCCGTTGACCGGCGTGACGAGCAGCGGCAGGCCGCTGGCGGCGGCCTCGAAGGTGGCCAGCGAGAACGTCTCGTAGCTCGTCGGCAGCGCGAACGCGTCCGCCATCGCATACAGGGGCGCCACCTCCCGCTGCACCCCCAGCCAGCGGATTCGCTCGCTCGACCCCGAGGGAGCGGGCCAGCTGCTCGAAGTGGGGGCGGTCGCCCGGCCCCGCGACCGCGAGCATCCACTCGGAAGCGTCCGGGAGCGCTTCGATCACCGCTCGCAGCCCCTTGCGCTCCCACTCGCCGCCGACGAAGAGCGCCAACAGCTGTCGCTCGTCGATCCCGAGCTCCCCGCGCCGCTCGCCCGCCTGCTCGCGCCAGCGGCCCGGTTCGAAGCGCTCGAGGTCGACCCCGTTGTGGATCGCGATGACGCGTGGCGCCAGGCGGGGGTAGTGCTCGCGGACCTCGTCGGCAACCCCCTCCGACACGCACGCGAACACGGCCTCGCGATTGCGGTGGAAGGCCGCCCGCTCGGACAGGCGCTTGGCGACCCGCACCAAGCGGATGTTGGCGCGGTAGAGGAGACTCGCGCGGCTGGGGTTGGCGGGACCGACCTGGTGGCAGTAGTGAACCGAGACGACATCGGCGCGGTTGAGCACGATCCCGCCGGTGACCTGCAGGACACCGCGTGTACGCCGGGCCGTAACCAGCGAAGCCGCCAGCAGGAACCACGGGTAGGCGAGCAGGAACGGTCGGCCGGGCCCCCGGACGCGATGGAAGCGCACCCCGGAGCCGGCCGGCAGCTCGCACGTGCGGGCGATCACGCTCACCGCCACGCCGCGCTCGCGCAGGCCGAGGATCAGCTCCGAGAGGACCAGCTCCATCCCTCCCACCGGCCCGATGTCGTGGGCCACGATCGTGACGTCGAGGGGTCCTTCCTCGGAGTGCGCCCCGCCCGGCGCGGCCTGCTCGGGCCCCGACACGACGGCCATCGCCTACCCGTCCCGCGTGGGCCCGCGGGCGGCCACCAGCAGGCGCATCTGCTCCGCGAAGCGGCGGCACATCGCGTCGTCGCTGAACTCGGCCCGCTGGCGCTCGCGACCGGCCGCCGCCAGCTGGCCCCGCCGCTCGGGAAAGGCCAGCAGCGGCTCGATCGCGTCGGCCAGCGCGGACGGATCGCCGCTGTGCGCGAGCACGCCGGTGACTCCGTCTTCGACGATCTCCCTGGGGCCGCCCCTGTCCACCGCTACCACCGCCACGCCGCGGGCCATGCCCTCGAGCAGCGTGATCCCGAAGGGCTCCGGGTCAGAGGCGTTGACGAGCACGTCCATGCGCTCAATGTACGGCCCCGCGTCCGCCACCTCGCCCGTCATCGTGACGTGCTCGTCCATCTCCAGCTCGGCGATCAGCCGCGGCAGCGCACGCGCATACTCCGGCGCCAGCCCCCACGAGTCGCCGCCCACGAGCAGCACGTGAACCTCGTGGCCGCGCTCGCGCAGGAGCGCCGCCGACCGCACGAGCCGGTCCTGCCCCTTCCACGGCTGCAGGCGGCCAACAAGGCCGATCAGCAGCGTGCCGGCGGGCAGCCCTCCGTTCCCCGCCGTCGCGCGCTCGGGTGCGGTGTGCTCGGGAATCGGGGTCCCGGCCGCAACCACGAACATCGGCCTCGCTGGGCGGATCCCGCTCTGTGCCTCGGCCGCGGCGTGTGAGGTGCAGCCGATCGCGGCGGCCGGCAGCGCGGTGGCGGCACGGTCGAGCCAGTGGTCGCCGGGGATCGCGTGCTGCCACCACACCACACGCTCGCCGAGCCCCGCGAGCACGGCCGCGGGAGCGCCGTAAAGCTGGGTCTTGCCCACCCAGTTGACGATCACGTCGGGCCGCCGCGAGCGCAGGATGCGGGCGAGCCTCAGGATCGCCCGCGCACCCAGGTGCAGCTGGCGCACGCGGCCAACCCCGAGCACGTGAACCGAGAGACCTTCGGCGCGAAGCTGCTCCGGCCACGGACCCCCCTGCAGGAACACGAGCTCGGACTCGTAGCCGTGGGCCGGGCCGCCTTGGACCAGCGCCTGGAGCATCTCCTCGGCGCCACCCGAGCGAGTCGCCCACGGCAGCGTGAAGAGGAGCCGCAGCGGCTGGCCGGACACGCATCGAGCCTACCCAAAGCGCCGGGGCGCGCCCGTTAGGATGCCGACGGCCCGCGGGCCGAGTCCGAGTGACCATGCCAGCACCAGCGCCCAGAACACGAGCGAGCCGCTGGCGGTCGGCGCGGGCGCGCCTGGCCGGGCTGCTGCGCGGCGAAGAGGCCGCCCGGACCGGCGTCGGCCCTGGCGATTGGAATGGCGGCGTGGACACGCCCCCCGCGCCGCCGCAGGCGCCACCGGGATGGACCACCGGCCCGCCGGACTTCGTCGGCGTTGGCTTCCAGCGCTGCGGTACGACCCGCTGGTACAACCTGATCGCCGCCCACCCGGAGATCGCCCGGCCGGTGGCGATGAAGGAGCTCCACTTCTTCGACCGCTTCCACTCGGGAGGCTTCAGCGAGGACGACCTCGCCGCCTACCAGCAGTACTTCCCGCGCCCGCACGGTCAGAAGGTGGGCGAGTGGACGCCGTTGTACGCGAGCGCACCCTGGATCCCGCCGCTGCTCGCTCGGGCCGCGCCCGAGGCGCGGCTGCTGATGATCCTCAGAGACCCCGTCGAGCGGCTCATCTCGGGCCTCGCCCTCGACGCCGCGGTGGCCGAACGCCGTGGTATGGCGCTGAGCCGCCACGCCCCGCTGGCGGCCTTCGTGCGCGGCCTCTACCACGCCGAGCTGTGCGAGCTCACCCGTCACTTCGACCGCTCCCGACTGCTCGTGCTCCAGTACGAGCGTTGTGCGGCCGAGCCCGAGACCGAGCTGCGGCGCACGTTCGCCTTCCTCGGTGTGGGCGGGGACGCGCCGATCGCCGGCCTGGAGGCCCACCCCCGCCGCCGTGACGAGAAGCCGCAGCTCGACCCCGCGACGCGGGCGGCCTACGTCGAGGCCTACAGCGACGATGTGATGCGCC
This sequence comes from uncultured Solirubrobacteraceae bacterium, assembly GCA_963846255.1. GTDB lineage: Bacteria > Actinomycetota > Thermoleophilia > Solirubrobacterales > Solirubrobacteraceae > Palsa-744. The sequence goes on along the minus strand of CAWJVE010000001.1, from coordinate 11,200 downwards.
TGATCCGCGACTTCCCGGAGCTCGACCTCTCCCTGTGGCCCAACTTCGCACACCTGGCGGGGGGCGCCTAGCGGGTCACTCCTCGCCGCGCGTGGCCACGATCGCGACCGACAGGTAGGGGTAGCGCAGCAGCCGGGTCAGCGGGCGGTCGAGTACCACCAGCGGGCGCAGCGGCAGCATCAGGGCCCACGCGGGCATGCGCCCGAACCGCCCCGTCAGGCGCCGCATCAGGTTCGTCAGCAGCTGGGAGACCAGGCCACTCACAAACCCCGCCGGCTGCGGCTGCAACCCGGCCTCGAGGGCCAACTCGGCGAGGCGCTCCGGCGAGTAGCCGTAGCGCACGTGGGACCCGTCCTCGACCGCGCTCGGGTGACGCTGCTCGGTGTACAACGGCCGGTGGCGGTCGTAGGGCGTGGTGAGCAGCAGCCGCCCCCCGGGCCGCAACAGGGACGCCAGCGAGACGAACAGGCCACGGTCATCGCTGAGGTGCTCGATCGTCTCCAGGCAGATGATCTGCTCGAAGCTCCCGAGCTCCTCGCGGCGCTGCTCGATGTCGCGCAGGTCGAGCACCGCGAACTCCACGCCCCCGAGCCCGAGCAGCTCTGTCCGGCGACGGGCGTCGTCGAGCTCGCGCTCGGAGAACGACGTGGCCAGGACCTCGTTCCCCTCGCGGGCGGCGAAGATGCTGAAGGCTCCGTTGCCGCAGCCCGCGTCGAGCGTCCGCAGCGGACCCGTGCGCAGGTGCGAACGCAGCCACAGCCAGCGATCCAGCACGCATGGGTCGCCGTGGATCAGCAGCGAGCGCCAGCCGAGCAGCCGCAGCATCTGGTCGGACATGGCCCTGAACATATCGGCGCCCCGGCCCCGCGTAGGGCAGCTAGCCTGCGCGGCATGAGCGATCTCCCCGCGTGGGGCTCCGGCGCCCCGGGCGGGGCGACAGCGGCGAGGCCCGGCGGCACCGACCGAAAGGCGGCGGCTGCAGCCCCCACGGCCCGGGTGGCACTGGCCCACGACTACCTGCTCGTGATGCGCGGGGCCGAGCGCGTGTTCGCCGCCATCAGCGACATGTTCGAGCGGGCTCCGATCCTCACCCTGCTGTACGACCAGCAGGCGCTCGGGTGGCGCTTTCAGGGGCACTCGGTGACCACCTCGCCGCTGCAGCGGCTGGGCGCCGACCAGAGCAACTTCCGGCGCATGCTGCCCCTCTACCCCGCGGCCGCCAGCCGCCTGACGGCGCCCCCGTGCGACGCCCTGATCAGCAGCAGCAGCGCCTTCGCGCATGGCATCCGGGCGCCGGCCGGCGCCGTCCACCTTTGCTACTGCCACAGTCCGTTCCGCTACGTCTGGCACGAGCGGGAGCGTGCCCTCGCGGAGACCCCGGCCGTCCTCAGAGGGCCGATGCGGGGAGTGCTCGCGATGATCCGCCGCTGGGACCTAGCGGCCAGCCGGCGGGTGGACCGCTACGTGGCCAACTCGCTGCTCACCCGCGAGCGCATCAGGAGCTTCTACGGCCGCGAGGCGGCGGTCGTACATCCGCCCGTGGAGACGACCCGCTTCGCCCCCGGCGTGCCGGGGGACGAGTTGCTGCTGGTGTCGGAGCTCGTCGCCCACAAGCGCGTCGCGGTGGCCCTCGAGGCCGCCCGCCGGGCGCAGGCCCCGATCGCGGTGGCGGGATCCGGCCCCGACCACGACGTCCTCGCCGGCGCATACCCCGAGGCCCGCTTCCTGGGCCGGGTGGACGACGGCGAGCTGGCCGGGCTGTACGCCGGCGCGCGGGCGGTGCTGGTCCCGGGAATGGAGGAGTTCGGGATCACCGCCGTGGAGGCCCAGGCCGCCGGACGGCCGGTGATCGCCGCGCGCGCCGGAGGAGCGCTGGAGACGGTGGTGGAGGGCCGCACCGGCCTGCTCGCGCAGCTGGACGACGTGGAGGACTTCCGGCGGGCCATCGAAGACCTGCAGAAGCTGTCGTTCGACCCCCGGGACGCGGTCGCCAACGCGCAGCGCTTCTCCGTGGCCGCCTTCCGCCGGGCGCTGCAGGCAGAGCTCGAGAAGGCGCTCGAACAGCGCTGACTAGAAGTTCCGGCCGCACCTGAGCGGAGCATTCAAGCTCGCGGCCCGCAGGGCCGATGCGGGAGGAGCGATCGAACCCGCGGAGGCCGGAGGACCCGATGTCAACGCTGCTGCTCATCATTCCAAGCGTGTGGATCACGATCGCGGCCATGGTCGTGCTCCTGTGCCGCGGCGCGGCCCGCGGTGACGCGGCCCTCTATGAACGGCAGCACCGGAGAGTCGCAGCCACTACGACGACTGGTCCGTGGAGGGCTCCCAAGCCCCCTGTGAGCGCCGCGAGCGGCGCCTGTCGGCGGCCCCCCCGGCGCCGGTCAGAGACCGCGACGGCAGAGCACGTGGGGGACGGTGCGCAGCAGGATCTTGACGTCGCTCCACAGGTTCCAGTTGGCGACGTACAGGTAATCGATCGCGACCATCTCCCGTAGCGGCACGCGGGCCGGCCCGAGGATCTGCCAGGGGCCGGTCATCCCGGGCATCAGCTCCAGACGGCGGCGGTGCCAGCCCTCCACGCGCTGATCCTCGTCGACGACCAGGGGCCGGGGCCCGACGAGGCTCATCTCCCCGCGCACGATGTTCCACAGCTGGGGCAGCTCGTCCAGTGCGCTGCGGCGCAGGAGCCGTCCGATGCGGGTCACGCGCGGGTCCTCGGCGATCTTGAAGAGACCATCCTTGGCCTCGTTGCGGTCCCGCAGGCCGTCCTTGAGCTCCTCGGCGTTGGTGACCATGGTGCGGAACTTGAGCATGTAGAAGCGCTTGCCGTGCCGGCCCACGCGGAGCTGGCGGAAGAGCACCGGGCCGTTGCTGTCGAGCTTGATGGCGACCCCGATCACGATCAACAGGGGCGAGATGGCGATGAGTCCGATGGAGGCCCCGAGGAGGTCGAAGATGCGTTTGAAGCGGGCCGAGGAGCGGGTCAGGTCGAAGCGCCGGACCCCCATCACGGTGACGCCGTGGAGGTCGTCGAACTCGACCGAGGAGCCCACCACCTCGAGCAGGCGGGGCAGCAGGCTGACGCGGACGCCGACGGCCTTCAGGGTCCGCACCAGGTTCAGCATCTCGCCCGCGTCGACGCTGCGGGGGGCGATGATCGCCCGGTGCACGTCGAGCGTCTGGGCGAGGTCGCGGATCTCGGCCAGACGGGCTTCGGAGAAGCTGTCGGTGGACCACGGGCCGACCTTGTCGAGGTCCAGGTGGGCGACCAGGTCGGCGCGGACCCCGCCGTGGCCGGTCAGGCGCGAGCGGATCGTCTCGGCCGAGAGCTCATCGCCGATGAACAGGCAGCGCTCGATCGGCGCGATGCGCAGCGCCAGCTGCCGGGCCCCGGCGCGCAGGACGACGAGCAGCACGGCCAGCGAGAGCCACAGGAACAGCGCCTCGTGGCGGTCGAGGTGCCCGGACACGAACATCCCACCCGCAAGCCACCCCAGCAGCGCCACCAGCGTGGCCAACTCGAACAGCTTCGGGGCCTCGTCCAGGGTCGTCTTGCGGATCAGGGCCTCGTCGCGATCGTAGAGGCCGAGCAGCTTGGCGCAGACGACCACGATCGGCAGCGCGGCGAGCGCGTACCAGGTCAGCGCCACCGAGCGGTGGGAGAACTCGACCGTCATCACGAAGGCGCCGACGACCGCGAGCAGGTCGGCGATCAGCAGCATGCGACGGAACAGCGCATCCCGGCGCAGACAGGCGCTCGGCCCGCGCGCCTCGGATATCCCGGGTGCCAGCGTAAAGCGCCGGCGGCGCAGTAGCCCCCCGCGAGGGATCGCTACCGGCGGACTCAGGAATCCCTTGTCGGTCCCACTCCCCGCCTCGACACTCATCTACTCCCCGCCTCCTTGCCTCTCCCGGACCCTAGCGCTGCCCCTCGTCCGGATTACCCCAAGAAATGTCGAGATTGGTCAAATCTCGTCGCGCGTCGCGCATCATAATCACCGCCGCGAGCGAGCGCAACCCCGGTATGTCCGCGCCCACTCATCCCTCCTGTGCAGCGGCCCACCGGGCCGCCCCGAACGGCTCCGCTCCCCGAGCGGAGGCGGTCGCGCTATCTTCCGCTGCTCGGGAGAGGACGGAGGAGCCGCGGGTGGCGGATTGGCGCGACATGCGCTCCACGAGTACCCCGGTCGAGCACCAGTCATGCATATAGATCCCTACATCGTGCTCGGGAGCGCCGTGGTGGGCTTCCTGGTCGGAATGACCGGCGCGGGCGGCGGGGCGCTGATGACGCCGATGCTGATCCTGCTGTTCGGTGTCACTCCCTCGCACGCGATCTCCAGCGACCTCGTCGCCGCCGTCGTGATGCGCCCGGTGGGCGCGAGCGTGCACCTGCGCAAAGGCACGGTCAACCGCAAGCTCGTCGGCTGGCTGGTGCTGGGCTCGGTGCCGATGGCCTTCCTGGGCGCCTATCTGTTGCACATCATCGGCAACTCCAAGTCGGCGCAGACGAACGTGGAGACGGTGCTCGGCGTGGCGCTGCTGGTGGGAGCGGCCGCGATGGTCCTGCGCTACACGCTCGACCTGCGCTCCGGCGAGGGCCGCTACTCCTTCATCCAGGACATCGTCCCGCGTCCCGTGCGGACGGTCCTGATCGGCATGATCGGCGGTGTCGTCGTCGGCATGACCTCGGTCGGCTCCGGCTCGCTGATGATCATCCTGATGCTGTTCCTGTACCCCACCATCGGTGCCAACCAGCTGGTCGGCACCGACCTCACCCAGGCCGTCCCGCTGACGGCAGCGGCGGCCCTCGGGGCCGCTCGCCTTCGGGCACGTCGAATTCGGCGTCACCCTCTCGCTGATCATCGGCAGCGTCCCCGCGGTGTTCGTCGGCTCGCTGTTCTCCTCGACCGCGCCCGATCGCTACATCCGGCCCGTGATCACCTTCGTGATCTTCGCCTCGGGGCTGAAGTACGTCGGCCTCGGGACCGAAGCCCTCGGCTGGGTCCTGTGCGCGACGCTGCTGGGCGCCGGGGGCATATGGCTCGCGGTCAAGCGCCCGTGGGAGACGCTGGGGGCCTCCGCCAAACTTGCCGCCGAGCAGGGCCCGGACGTGACGCTCGAAGACCTCGCGATCGCCGAGTCGCCCGCTCGGCCGGAGGCGACTAGACGGCGAGCGTCGGATCCCCGAGCCGGGGACCGCACTGAGACGCAGACCGGCCGGGCGGTCTTCCTTGCCGCCCGGCCGATCGATGCTTCTCGGCCTCTAGCTCCTCGACGCTGCCAGGCGCGAGCAGCGTCCTAGAGCTGGCTAGAAGCCGATTTTTTCTGCGCCTTCTTCGGCGAGTTTGCGGACGTTGAGTTTCGGTTCCGCGTTGGTCGGGTCACCCAGGTAGTCCTGCCCTTCGGCGGCTTCCTGGGCTCCACCGGCACCGGTGCTGAGCTCGTACCGGATGTAGTCAGAGACGGCCTTCGCCTCGGCTTCTTCGCTTCGCCGGTTTCGCCGAGCTTCACGCTCTCCCAGCCTGCCCGCTTCGATGCCTTCTTTGCTTCAAGGGCACCGCCGACTTCGCCAGCCCTTTGTAGTGGGTCAGCGCGATGTCGTATGTCAGCGCAGCAGATGGAGTAGTTTTTCTGCGTCAGTGCCGCTGCGACGCCGTTCCACGGTTCCGTCGTCGACGGGGGCGGGAAGGGTTTCGTGCCTTCGAAGTTCGAGTATGCGGTTTCGTTGCAGTTCGAGTTCCGAGGCTTTTGTTCTCGCCGTTGGTTGCAGGGTTGGCGTATTTGTCCTTTGGCGTTTTCGACTTCGGCCCAGAAGATGCTCGTCCCGGGGCCACCCGTGCCGCCTTCGGACTAGCTCGGGATCGAAGGCTGCGTTGGCGCGAGCGTCCGCGACGTTCGCGTAGCCGATGCTGCCTTCGGTTTCGCACCACCTTCGTCACGAGTCCGCCGCCCCCTTTGCCTCTCTCGACGGGGTCCGTGCCTTCGTTCGGCCACGTGGTGTTCAGGGCTTTTTCGCCCTTCTGCGACCACGTTTCCGTACCGATCACGGGCTTGTTCTTGGACAGGATGTTCAGGAATTTCTTGAACTGGTCCGGTCGTGCCCGAGCCGTCTTCACGCACTACGCGCATGATCGGGGCGTTATCGCACGCCTTTACTTCTTCCTTCTCTTTCTTCTTTTCTTCCTTGCCGCTGCCAGTGGTCACTTGCCGACGAACTTGGCTTTGTTGAGGATCTTCTTCCACACGGTGGTCTTGCCTTCGAAGATCTGCTCGACGGTCTTCGCCTTCAGCGCGATCGTGCCGGCCGTGGTAGCGGCCCGCCGGTCACGCTGCAGCCTTTCGGCATGTGCATGATGACCGCGATCGCCATCTGAGCGACCGGGATCGTCAGGACCTTGGTCCCGCGTTCGCGGTGTGGCTGAGGATTTCTTCCTCCTGGTTGGCGTTCGGCGCGATCTCGGTGCCGATGAATGCGTTGCCGGGGCCAAACCACAGTTCTTGCGCGCACTGTTTTTTCGATGCCCCACGATTCGAGGCCTTCGCCACTGCCGGTCGATTCGTACGTGACCGCCGGCGTCGCGTGGTTGCCCTGCGTCCCGCGCACGCGAGCGGGTTGGCGGACGTGTTGAACTGTTTGTTCCAGATTTTGTGCTGGATCAGCTTCTGCGCGGAAGAGCCTTTCCCGCGGATCGTTGGCGCCCGAGCACTGTTCGGCTGCGCTCGCGACACTCGGGATGACGGCCGCGGCAGCGAGTGCTCCGAGCGACCGCGCACGCAGGAATGACCCCGCGAGCAGACAGGGATTTCATTGGGTGACTACCTCCTGGTAGCAGGTTCCGTTGCTTACTTGTTCCGGTTACTTACTTGGAGGAGCTCCGCCCCTCCCTCTGCCGGGGAAACAACTTGCCCCCCAATCGCAAGACTCCCAGACCCGAAGTCCGCAAAAGTTATGATTCGGAGTACGCGGCGCTTACATCGCCGTTACATACCGTCAACATCTCTGCAACAACTTTGGGGGCCGTCGGGCTAGTGCTTCGACTTGGGCAGCTTGAGCGTCACGGCGGCGCTCGTGGGGTGGCTGTGACCCGCGGAGTCCGTGGCTGCGACCACAGCTCGCGTGCCCAGCGTGTGGTATTTCGCCAAGAGCGCTCTCGCCTCCGACGAGAGATGGATCGTCACGACTCCCTTGGCGCCGCCGGCGACCTTGAAGCCGGCACTGCCGAGTGTGACGATCGCCTTCGGCTTGCCCTTCTTGGTCGCGTACGCCTTGAGGGTCTTGAGCGTGATCGTCCCGTCGCAGCTGCTCTGACCGGAGCAGTTGACCGTGACCGTCACGGAGCCTGACTTGCTGACGGTCGACGAGGCGCTGTAGCTGGCAGAGTAGGACAGCACCCCCGGGTTCCGGTCGTCCCCGTGCTCCCGGTGACGCCGGTGCCGCCGCCGCTTTCGCCTCCGGAGGAGCCGCCCACGCCCGCGGGCGTTTCTTCTGTGGCCGGCGCGCGGTGGTGGCCGGTTCGACGACTTTCCCTTCGCCGCCTTCACGGTCACGGTTTTGGTGAAGACTTCGGACTTTTTCAGTTTGTCTTCGACGGTCAGTTTGACCGTGTAGCTTTTGGCTTCGCTGAACGTGTGCGAGGTTTTTGGGGACGTCGACGGGCCGCTCGTTTGTCCCGTCGCCGAAGTTCCACGTGTATTGCAGCGGTTGCCCTTCGGATCCGTTGGGGTCGGTTACTTTTGCTTACAGGGTCACGGCTTCGCCGGCTTCGGCTTCGCTCGGCGTGACGGTGAAGTTCCCGACGGGCTTGCCGGGGGTGATTTCGAGCTTGTGCCCCAGCGTCAGTGTGAACGACGGGCTCACCAGGTGGCCTCCCGAGAACTCTGTCTGGGACGAGTTCGCGAGCGCGTCGCTGTAGATCTTCTCGTGGACGGTGTATTTGCCAAGCGCCGTGAGCGCCTCCGTGACGCTGGGGTGCCTGAGGCGACGGGATTCCCCTTCACGCGCAGTTCTGCTGCCGACTTCACGACGGTTTTCTTGGTTTCGGGTTTCCCTTCGACTTCGAAGGTCCATTCCACCTTCGTCGCGTCCGCCTGCTTGAGCGTCGAAGTGAACGTGATTTCGGTGCCCGGCGGGGCTTCTTCGCGTTTCGTGACGCCGTTGACTTCATCTTCGACGCCTTCTGCGCCGGCTTCCTCGCAGCCGGTACCGCCGGGACCGAACTCGATGATCGCGGGCACGTTTTTTGTGCGTTCTTTCAGCGGTTCGAAGGTGATCACTTCCCTGAGTTCGACTTCGAATTCTTCCGATCCGGGCGGGTTTTCGATTTCTTCTTCTTCGATTTCTCGTTCTTCTTCCTGTTCACGCAGGAACTGCGGAGCGAGCACGAACACGTCTCCGCCCGATCCCGCCGCAATCTGCTCGTGCAAACCTCGTGAGAGGGGTTCCACGACGCACGCGTTTTGATTGGCCGTGTGCCCCCCCGAGATGGCTCCTCCGGTCCAGCCGACCAATTCGCCCGTGAGCCCCGTCAATGCGACCACGCCTTCCCGGGCTTCCAAGCCGCTTCCGAGTGATTCGTCCTTCACATCGGTGGGTCCGAACACCGTCCCTTCGGGGGACACGGACAGCCTTCCACCAAGGGGGTAGTGCGCTTCGGTGTATTCGAGTTCGATCGGCCGCTGGGCCCCGGCCAGCAGGCCTTCCTGCTCGTTTTCGCCGGACGGCCCGCCGCCGGGGAACGGCTGCGAGAGGCCGAGGATGGTGGGGGGCGTAGAGCCGAAGCCATGTTCTTCACAGACCTTGGTTCCCGAGTTTTCTTTCGTGCACGGGTACGGCACTTCGGTCAGGCCGAAGTCCCAGTCGACCATCACGTGCTCTTCGCCTTCTTTGCTCCCCTCGACCACGATCGGAGAGGTGGGGCTCAGGACCAGGCCACTGAGGCTTTCTTTGAACTTGTTGGTCTTGTCAACGTACGTGGAGGTGGGGCCGGCGCCCGGCTTGATGCGCTCCAGGACGAAGTGGTCGCCGGCAGCCTTGATCGAATCGTTGACGTTCCCGGCTTCGTCGATGTGCGCAAGCACGATGACTTCTTCGGTCGCTGGGTCCACGGTGATCCCCTGCGGCTCCAGCAGGGCCCCGCCGTGAGTCTCGGACTGCGGTTCCAGATGGGTTTCTCCGGCCGGCGCGAGTTCCGCCGTCTTGAACGCATACAGCGTCGAGGCGGCGGTCACCGCTTCGTTTGCTCCTTCGCCCTGGGTCTTGTCGATCGCGTCGGATTCCGAGCGCAGGTCCGCAGTCAGCAGGAACAGCTTTCCTGACTTGACATCGACGGCCAGGCCGTTCACGGCCGGTTCTTCGAACTCCAGCGCCGTTGACGTGAGGTGCGGCGAGGTCGCTTCGAACTCGCGCGAGGCGACTTCGGAGTACGTCGTCTTGCCTTTCGAAGTAGAGGCCGTGAACTTCTTCAGGCGAAAGAAGCGAACGCTCTCCGTGCTTTCTTCCTTGAGTTCCGGTTCTTTACGTTCTTCGAGCACGAACACGCTGTTTTCTTCAGCCGGGTCCACGCCGATCGACAACGTTCGCGCTTCGCTGAGCTGGTTGGCTCCCGCTTCCTTTTCACGCCCGCCGCTGGGAGAGCCGAAGCGCGTCAGTTCCCCGTACCCGTTCACTTCCGCCGCCGAGGCGTTGCCGGACAGCGCCATCAGCAGCAGGACGGCGAATACGCAGATGCGGGCGATGCGAGCGTGCAGCGAGCGCGTGCCGAACGGGATCATGTGCCTCCGATTTTCGGGTTCATGGGTCGCCTCCGTGTCGCGTCCTCGACGCGCCGGCCCGAGCCGCGGCCTGCACCAACTCTGCACGACCGGCATCGTCGTCCTGTTGCGAGAATGTGAAGAGCGTCGGCGGGACCTAGCGGCGCCCGTCTCCCCAGCGCCGTTGGGCCTCGCGCGCGTTCGTGGTCACGGTGGCCACGCGCACCCGGTCGGGATCGCGGCGGGGGCGGCGGCGCATCGAAGCGCCCGCGAAGGCGGCCAGCACGATCACCCCGAGGAGGTAGTAAGGCGGGCCTTCGTGTTCGGCGGAGCGGTAGGCGACGGCCTGGTTGGAAACCGACTCCGGCGCCTCCTCGCTCTCCTCTTCTTCCTGGGCGACCTCGACCGGGGAGGTCACCGCCGAGGTGCCGCTCGGCGGGCTCGGCCGAGCGGGGGTCGGCACGGGCGGGGGAACGAACGGCAACAACGGCGCCACCGCCAGGGCCGGGGCCTCGAACGGGGTGAGGGCCGGTGGCGAGGTGTGGGCCGTCGGCGGAACGGTGACCGCCGGCGGCGGCGGGACCGGCGGCGGCGCCGTGGTCGGCGGGGGCGCTGTGGTCGGGGCGCGGTGCCGGGTTCGGGCTGACGGGGACCGGGACGGGCGTGGAAACCGCCGAGCCTCCGGACGGAACGGTTCCGCATGGCCGCCTGACGCTTCCAGCCTGAACGGTCACCGGCAGCGTGAAGCTGAGCCCCCCGGAGCTGATCGTGACTTGTGTCGTCCCGGCGTTGAAGGCGCAGAACAGACCGGATTCCGCGTCAGGGTATCGGTTCTTCTTTGGGCCCACCGAGGAGCACGGCGTTGGCTTCCGGGGAGGCGGTGTTGGGCTCGACGAAGTTCCCGATCTTGGGCTTCGAGGAGGTGAACGAGTATTCGGGCAGGATCCGGTGCGCACAGATGCTGCCCACGCAGTTCTCGGGAATCGGGATGTAGAGCACCGATTCGTTCTGGTTGAGGTCCTGCTGGGAGCGCCCTCCCGCACGCGGCCGCCTGACGAGACCGGCGAAGTTCGCCACCTGGCTGCGGTGAAGGAGCGTCCCCGCCTGGGCTTCGAGCGCGATTTCCCCGACGTTCGGGATCAGCCGTGCTTCCACGGGTGCGACGTTCTGCGCGTTGCGAGCCGCCGCGTCGACGTGGACCAGCAGGAACCCGCTGGCGCCGACGAAGTCCTGGAGTTGGGCGTTCACGACCGATGAGTAGCCGAGCGTCCCGGAACCGAAGGCGGGAGTCGAGCTGTTGTCGAGCGGCGTCTCGATGTTCTGTTCGGGCGCGTCGTAGAAGTAGGCCGAGGCATGGCCGGCGATGATCGCGCGGGCGGTTTCTTCGGCCTGGAGCCTGCCGGTCCTCGCCGAGGCGACTTCCGCGTTGAGGTCGGCGTTGCCGACCACG